>JAZKDO010000001.1:0-694573 GCA_040387555.1 Bacteroidota bacterium
ATCAAATAACGGGGTGCAAATGTAATAAGTTTTTGTTTACCCACAAGAAATATTTAAACGTTTTTTTAAATTTTTGCCGAAATATGGATTTTTATAGATGTAAGCCAGTAGATTATCGCTTAGTGTAATGCGAGTTTATCCTCTTTACATGCTAAAATTAGGCAAAAAGCGAGCACCGCTTACTTTAGTTAATTTTAGAACTATAAAATTAATTACTGCTGTGCTTTTTTATATAAATAAAAAGCGACAAGTGAGAAAATTATATTGGGAATCCAAACTGCAATAAATGGTGGGGCTAATTCTGATCCTGAAGTGGCAAAGGTTGTAGAAACGTGCATAAATAAAATATAAACGCAACTCAAAACCAATCCAACTGCTATTTGTAAACCCACTCCTCCTCTGGTCTTCCTAGAGGATAGAGAAACACCGATAATCGTCAAAATAAAAGTTGCAAACGGGAACGCTGTTCGTTTATACATTTCTACTTCAAAAAATTCGATTCTACTTGATCCTTTTTGTCTCTCTTTAACAATAAAGTCTCTTAGTTCAAAATAAGGAAGCACTTCAATCTTACTCTGAAAACGGATCATATCTTTTGGAGTAAAATCAATCTTTATTTTTTTTGTTGGAGCAAATTTATGTGATTCTTTGTAAATGTATTTTGGCATGCCTGGTTTTACAGAATCCAGTGCTACATAAATCAACTCTCGCTCAAATACATTCTGCAAATTCCATGTGCCATCAATACTATCCCATTTCATATTGTCCGCCTTTAAAATTCCAGTTTGCTTATTATTCGCAATTTTTTCAATGGAAATGTTATTGGCGTAGTTAGAAAAATTATCGTAGTCAGACATGTATAGCACAGTGCCGGGAGCAATTTGTTTATGAATATTTCTTTCATCCGTATTGTAACCATCATTGATGTATTTATCCTCAAATCCAATTCTAACCCTATTTGATTTAGGAATTATAAAATGATTCAAAACCAGTGATAGTGCTGTAATCAAAGTAGCTCCTATCATATAAGGTCTCAAAATTCTTCGGAAGCTGGTTCCACTCGATAATATAGCAACAAACTCTGTTTTAGCTGCCATTTTTGAAGTAAAAAAAATAACGGAAATGAATGTAAAAAGAGGACTGAATAAATTCCCGTAGTAAGGAATAAAATTCAAATAGTGTTCAAAAATAATAGCCCTCAAAGGAACATTGCTTGCCACAAAATCCTGTAACTTTTCAGAAATGTCAAACACAATAAAAATACATAGCATGAGTGAGATAGAAAAGAAAAACGTTCCTATAAACTTACGAAGTATATATTTATCTAATATTTTGAGCATTACAAGCGCTGACCTAACTGCTTAACCATTTTATTTTTCCAATCATAGAATGTGCCATCAATGATTCTGTTTCTAGCTTCTGTTACTAACCAAAGATAGAAGGCTAAATTATGAATGCTGGCGATTTGTGCGGCTAAAAACTCTCCGCAAATTAATAAATGTCTTAAATATGCTTTTGTATATTCCTTATCAACATAGCTCGTTCCGTTCTCATCCAATACTGAAAAATCGTTTTTCCATTTTTCATTCTTAATGTTAATGATGCCGTTTTGTGTGAACAATAACCCATGACGAGCATTCCGAGTAGGCATCACACAATCAAACATATCAATACCTAAGGAAATGCATTCTAAAATATTAATGGGTGTTCCAACTCCCATCAAATAACGAGGTTTATCAACAGGCAAAATATCACAAACCAATTCTGTCATAGCATACATATCTTCAGCAGGCTCTCCAACAGATAAACCACCAATCGCATTTCCTTCTGCATTTTTTGAAGCAATATACTCAGCGGATTGAATTCTCAGATCTTTATAAACTGAACCCTGAACGATTGGGAACAGTGCTTGTGAATAGCCGTACTTGGGCTCAGTTTCATTAAAACGCGTAAAACACCTATCCAACCAACGATGTGTCAGCGCTAACGAATTTTTTGCATATCTGTAATCACAGGGATAAGGCGTGCACTCATCGAAAGCCATCATAATATCAGCGCCTATTGTTCGCTCAATATCCATCACACCCTCTGGTGTAAATAAATGCTTGCTACCATCAATATGCGATTTAAATGTAGCACCTTCCTCAGAAAGTTTGCGAGAATTAGCTAACGAAAAAACCTGATAGCCTCCACTGTCAGTTAAAATAGGTTTGTCCCAACCATTAAATTTATGCAATCCACCAGCGTTTCCAAGAACTTCTAATCCCGGACGCAAATATAAATGATAGGTATTCCCTAAAATAATCTGCGCTTTAATGTCATCTTTTAATTCTCGCTGATGAACAGCCTTTACCGTAGCTGCAGTCCCAACCGGCATAAAAATAGGAGTTTGTATAGTACCATGGTCGGTTTCAATGATTCCAACCCTTGCTTTTGATTGCTTGTCTTTATGAAGAAGTGAAAATTTCAATACTGATTTTTTAGTCCATAAAGATACATTTTTTTATTTCGCAGACTTTTGAATCATAAAATTCAATACAATTTTACCACTTATTAGCAAAAACCGACCAGATACAAAGTGTAAATGCAAAGTTCTGTTAATTCAGTTGCTTTGGCACGTACATTGGAATTAGCATAACAACAATAAAAAACTGAAATTATGAAAACCTCTATTAAAACACTAACTACTATTTGTACAGTAATTATGGGTTTAAGCATGGCTGCTCAAAGAAGCCGCAATGGTACTCAGCTACAAAATCAAAATCAGCCATCTCAAAATAATAACCAAGGTGATAAACGCCATGGATGGGCCTCCAACAATCATCATGGCCCAAACTGGGGTGGAAATGTAACTATACAAATTGGAGGAAATCCAAATCCCTATTATAACAATTACGGTTATGGGAATGGCTACAACTATTATAATGTTAGAAAAGCAGCAAGGAATTCAGTTCGTCAATCGGCTAATATTATAATGCAGGCTTTGCAATTCACCGAATGGAATGATATATATTCTCCATGGTTGGCAAAAGCAATCCGTCATCAACAATATGCTAAACAGCTATATTTTTGGGGAGATTATGCCGGTGCTTTAAATCATGCAGAACGGGCAGGTTTCCTAGCATGGAATACACTCGATTATTTCAATAATCCATACACTTATAACAACAATAGTTACCCTGATCCTTATAGCAACCCTAATAATCCATATTATAGACAAAGCTCTCCAAATTCAAGCCCACAATCTGATGAATATAATAATGAAGATTATGGCTACAGAAAAGGTTCAACTGACAAAGCTCCTGAGAATAGCGATGCAAGTAAAAGACAGGGAAATATCGGAAATACAAAAAGAGAAGCAAAACCAGAACTTGAAAGAGACTTGCCTCAAAGTAATATCAGTGATAAAGAACTCTTAAAAACAAATACAAAAGATTTAGATATCGACTAACTGAAGGTGTTTAACTGAAAGTCTGTTCGCCAACCGCGAACAGACTTTTTTGTTTATATTTATCCGATGTTTCAAAAAATTCCAAATTATGTTTTAGCCATACTGAGCGGGCTTTTATTCAGCGCCGGATGGTTTTCACCAACTACTGTTTTATTATTCTTTGCATGGGTTCCGCTCTTTTTAATTTTAGATAATGTATCAGGCGCATTAACTCCTAAGCGAAAACAAACGAAAATCATCTGGTTAAGTTATCTCGCATTTTTTGTATGGAATATTTGTGTAACGTGGTGGATTTACCATGCTTCTTTTGAAGGTGCAATTTTGGCTATTGTTTGCAACCCGATTTTTATGTGCGTTGCCTTTATGATCTGGTACAACTTAAATAAACGTATCAATAAATCATGGGCAATTTGGTTACTTATTCCAATCTGGTTAGGATATGAATATGGTCACACGCTATGGGATTTAACATGGAGCTGGCTTATTATGGGTAATGCATTTTCGTTTAATCACAACTGGATCCAGTGGTACGAATTTACAGGAGCTTCGGGTGGAAGTCTATGGGTGTTAATTGTAAATATTTTGGTTTATAACCTTATAAAAAACAAGAGCTATTCATTTAAACAAATCGCCAAACCAGCTCTTTCGGTAATCGTTCCCATCGCATTGTCCTATCTTATTCTTGCAACCTCAACTAATCATTTAAAATCCGATACAACTTATAAAACATTAATCGTTCAACCAAACGTCGATCCCTACAATGATAAATTTTCTGCGGAACCTGCTGTTCAATTGCATAATTTATTAGTTCAGTTAAATGGTAAAGTTGATTCAACTCTTGATTTTTTAATACTACCGGAAACGTACTTAACCGAAGAAATTATTGAAGGACAAGAAAACAAATCTTATTCTTTTCATTTTTTAGCCGACAGCATTTTAGCCGGCCATCCCAATCTTACCATTATTACAGGAGCTACAACATTTTACGTGTATAATTCAAATGAAACTCCTAGTTCCACGGCTCGGAGACCTGATCCAACTTCAAATTATTATGACGTATATAATACCGGAATTCAATTCAATAAAGAAGGAATTACATATTATCACAAGTCGAAATTGGTTCCCGGAGTCGAACGAATGCCATTTCCTGCGCTGTTTAAACCTTTGGAGAATTTGGCTATAAATTTAGGTGGCACCATGGGAAGCCTTGGAACACAGGATGAGCGAACGGTTTTTTACAGTCACGATAAAAAAATTGGTATTGCCCCAGTCATTTGTTATGAAAGTGCTTATTCTGATTACGTGGCAAATTATATTAAAAATGGAGCAAATTTAATTTTCATTATTACGAACGATGGATGGTGGGAAAACACACCTGGTCACAGGCAACATTTAGCCTACTCAAGATTAAGAGCTATTGAAACACGAAGAGAAATTGCCCGTTGCGCAAATACAGGCATATCATGCTTTGTATCTCCTTATGGAGAAATAGAACAAGCAACTACATATTGGGAAGAAGCAATCATCAGCAAAAACGTAACCCCTAGTAATCAACTGACATTTTTCGTGAAATTCGGAGATGTGATATCGTATATGTCTTCCGTAATCGCAATTTTTTTGCTTTGCTGGAGCCAGGTATTACGTTTTAGGAAGTCTTAAATATTCGTAAATTTGAAATCGTAAAAACTAACTAAACTAAAACACTATATATGGAAAAATTTGATGTAACAATTATTGGTTCTGGTCCCGGAGGGTATGTAGCAGCAATTCGTTGTGCGCAATTAGGAATGAAAACGGCTTTAATTGAGAAATACCCAACTCTGGGGGGAACATGCTTAAATGTTGGCTGTATTCCTTCTAAAGCTATGTTGGATTCGTCAGAACATTTTTATAATGCCGTTCATCATTTTGAAGAACATGGTATTGAAGTAAAATCACCGAAGGTAAATTTAAAACAAATGATTGAGCGTAAACGTGGGGTTGTGAAAATGACCTGCGATGGCATCAATTTTTTAATGAAGAAAAACAAGATCACTGTTTATACCGGCGTTGGAAGTTTCGAATCAAAAACAGTAATTAATATTACTAAGGCTGACGGAACAAAGGAACAAGTTGAATCAGCAAAAACGATTATTGCAACGGGTTCAAAACCATCCTCGTTACCTGGAATTGAAGTAGATAAGAAACGTATCATTACTTCCACAGAAGCATTAGAAATGACTGAGATTCCTAAGCATTTAATTATTATTGGTGGAGGTGTTATTGGCTTAGAGTTAGGAAGTGTTTATGCACGGATTGGTTCTAATGTTTCGGTGGTTGAATTCATGGATCGCTTAATTCCCGGAATGGATGCAGGATTAGGAAAAGAATTACAGCGTGTAATGAAGAAAGATCTGAAAGTAGAATTTTTCATGAAACACAAAGTAGAAAGTGTTATATCAAAGGGAAAAGAAGTGACCGTTACAGCAGATAATGGTAAAGGTGAGAAAGTTGAAATTAAAGGAGATTATGTATTAATGGCAGTGGGCCGTAAACCATATACTGAAGGATTAAACTTAGAAAAAGCGGGTGTGAAATTAGACTCGCGTGGTAGAGTTGAAGTAGACAACCATTTAAAAACAAGTGCAGATAACATATTTGCTATTGGTGATGTAGTAGCTGGTGCTATGTTAGCTCACAAAGCCGAAGAAGAAGGTGTGTTTGTGGCAGAACAAATGGCGGGACAAAAACCGCATATTGATTACAATTTAATTCCTGGTGTTGTTTACACATGGCCTGAAGTTTCAGCTGTTGGACAAACAGAAGAACAATTAAAAGAAAAAGGGATTAAATACAAAGTAGGTTCTTTTCCTTTCAAAGCAAGCGGTAGAGCTCGCGCAAGTATGGATACAGATGGTTTTGTAAAAGTATTAGCCGACGAAACAACCGATGAAATTTTAGGCGTTCATATGATTGGTCCGCGTACTGCTGATATGATTGCAGAAGCTGTAGTTGCAATGGAATATAAAGCAAGCGCTGAAGATATTTCTCGTATGAGTCATGCTCACCCAACATTTACGGAGAGCTTAAAAGAAGCAGCTTTAGATGCGACAGGGAAAAGGGCTTTACACATTTAATTTGTAAGAACACAAAGTATTAAGATTAAAGTATTAAGTGAAGCTCTTTCATCTTAATGCTTTAATCTTTTTTATTTTTAAAACATATACATCATGACAGAAGAATTAGATCCAAAAATATATCCAATCGGCAAAGCACAAAACAATGAATTCTCTAAAGAGGTTTTATATCGATCGATTATAATGGTTGAAGCTGCGCCAGTGAGTTTAAGAAAACGGCTGGAAACAATCGCCCCTCAAGATCTCGAATTAAGTTATCGCGAAAACGGATGGACAATTCGTCAAATAGTGCATCACATGGCAGACTCTCATATGAATATGTGGATTCGTTTTAAACATGCTTTAACGTCTGATACCCCAACAATTCAGCCTTATGATCAAAACGCCTGGGCAGATTCAAAAGACTATAAAACTGCTTCTTTGGAAAGTTCGCTTATGATTTTTGAAGGCATTCAAGATCGCTTTTCAAATTTATTGAAACACATGGAAGAAGATGATTTTAAAAGGACTTATTTTCATCCGGAATATAACAGACCTTATACATTAGGTGAAGTCGCTCAACTCTATGCATGGCATAGTATGCATCATGTGGCTCAAATAGAAGGAATATTTAAACAATAAAGCGGACAAATTAAAAAAGCTTCTTAATATAGGATTAAGAAGCTTTTTTAATACTGAGTTATTATTACTTTAAAAATGTATCTATTGAAAAGATATTTGATACAGGAATATGTTCAATTAAACTGCTCAACTGACTTTCATGAGTTGCCACTATTCTAGTTGTTGGAATAAATTTAATTCTTCCTTCGTATTCGCCATTAATTATCGTTCCGTACTTTCTAATTCCATTTGTTAGAATGATCATTGCCTGTGTCGTGTTCATAATACCCTCCTTTTTGTTTATTAAAACAAACATAATGCCACAAAACAAAGAAATGGTTATATCAATATTATCAAACTGTAAAATAGAGAGTTATAAGATATTACTAAGCCGACATTTTATAAAATAGTAATAAAAAAAACCCTTTCTGCTGAGCAAAAAAGGCTTTTATTACTAAGCAAAATTGTTAGATGTGAGCGTCAAGCTTTCCTGCCAATACATTCTTAGCGGCAACACCTACATGCTTCTCAACAACTTCGCCGTTTTTAAAAAATAATAAAGTGGGTATATTTCTAATACCATATTTTGCAGAAATGCCTGAATTATTATCAACATTTACTTTCCCTATTACTGCCTTACCTGCATATTCTGTTGAAAGTTCTTCTACTACTGGCCCTACCATACGGCAAGGTCCGCACCATTCTGCCCAAAAATCTACTAATACAGGTTTGTCTGATTTTAATACTAACTCTTCAAAGTTTGCATCTGTTATTTCTAGTGCCATTTTATTTTGTTTTAAGGTTTATGATTTTGAATTACTAAGTTAACTTTGTTACCGAAATTAATCAAACATTAATCCAAATAGTTTTCCATGCCTTTTTGACATTATTTGAGCAATGTAACATGCCCAATCATACTGTGATGCTCCTTTAATACGTCTATTACCTCAGCTTTCCACACATATACATCAGATTTTGTAGATTCAGCATTTCCTTTTCCGTTAACGCTGCCGTCCCAACTTTTGTTAATGTCGTCACTTTCAAAAATCATTTTTCCCCATCTATCGAACACCTGCAATTTAAATTGTGCGATACCAACTCCTTCCGCTTTAAAACCGTCATTCAAACCATCACTGTTTGGGGTAAATGCATTAGGAATATAAATGGTGTAAGCAGGTTTTATAATCACAATTTTTATTACTGAATCATTACAACCGTATGAATTACTAACGGTTTGCATTATAGCAACAGTCTTGGCATCCATGGTATTAAACAAATGACTAAAATCACGTGTGTTTTTTATTGTCCCATCATTGAATATATATTTAACTGAACTTGCTCCCACTGACATGTCTTCAACTTCAATTAATGGTGTTGTAATTTCTACTTCCGTGGGAGTAATATTAAAATTGGCAACAGGATTAGAATAAACTTTTACCAGGTTTGGGAGTGTAGAGCTACTGATACAACCACTATCCGACACTATTTTTAAAGTTACATTATAATTTCCTGTTGAATAACAATGGCCAGGGTTTTTTGTATAATCCGGCGCAGAGTTGTCGCCAAAAATCCATTGGTTAGTGACTATATTTCCGCTTCCGATGGTTGAATTGTTTACGAAATTAACACACAATAAAGGACAACCAATATTGTTTTGTGCTGAAAAAACAGCTGAAGGAGTAGCATTAACATACACAGATTTAATGATTGTGTTCACACATCCATATTGTGTTTGCACTTCCAGTTTTACACCGTAATTACCAACCTGTGTAAATATATACTGTGGGTTTTGTTGATTATTATCAGTCAAATTATCTCCGTTAAAATCCCAGCCATAAGAGGTAATTGCTCCATCAATACTACTAGACAGATTATTAAATTGAGTACCGGCTGGTATGCATGTGGAAGGTGCGGAAAAATTAGCAACAGGATTATAATGAACAATCACCGGATTTGTATTTTGATTTGTACAGTTGTTATTAGATATTGCTATAAGCCGGCTTTGCATCGTTCCTGCATTAGGATAAACATGGCTTGGACTTGCCGTTGAATCATCAACGGAGCCATTGCTTTCAAAATCCCATCTGTATTTAATAATCGAACCTGAAGAAATCGTACTTTGATTATTAAACTGCGTTGCCTGATTTAAACAAGCAGTAGTAGATTGAAAATTGACGATTGGTTTCGGGTGAATAATTGCTGAATGTGAAACAGAATTAGTACAATTATAATCACTGGTTACTGTTAAGACCACATTATAATTTCCAGCTGTTGAATATTGATGAATAGGACTATAACCTAATTGGGTCGTATTATCTCCAAATGACCAACTGTAATTTATAATTTGCCCGTTTGGAATAGTAGTTTGATTAGTAAACGACGTGGGCTGACCTTGACAAACAGGCATTGAACTAAACTGAACAACAGGCTTAGGATACACAGTAACCAAGGCAGTATATGTAGAACTGCAATTCAAATTGGAGATCACCATTAACTGAGTGGTATAAGTTCCATAAGCCGAGAAATAATTGTTGGCATTTTGGTTTGTATTATCTGGTGTTCCGTTTGAGGTGAAATCCCAAATATTGTTAGATATGCTTCCTGATGATATAGTAGAATTATTTAAAAAGTTAAGAATATTTCCTTCGCAAACATTCGTGGCGCTAAATGCTGCAAATGGCAATGGATTAACGGTAACCGGAATGGTAATGGTATTGCTGCAATTAGAATTGGTAGTAATGTTTAAAGTTACGTTATAAGTTCCGGCATTTAAATATTGATGTAATGGTTGATTTTGAAATGACTGATTACCATCTCCAAACTGCCAATTAGTAATAGTAATAAAACCACTACTAACAGATGAAGAATTTGTGAAAGAAGTTGTGCCATTTAAACAAACACTGTTTGCTGAGAATGCTGGTGTGGGCAAAGGACTGATAGTCACAGGAATTATAGCCGTATCTGTACAACCCATATCACTGCTTACAATTAATTGTACATTATACGTTCCTGTATTAGCATAATAATTTAAACCATTTTGAGAAGATGATGTATTTCCATCTCCATAATTCCAATTACTGTTTGTAACACTTCCTGCTGAAACATTACTTGTATTTATAAAACCAATAGTATGGGTACACGCAGAGGCCTGATTGGTTATAAAATTTGCATTTGGTTTCTCAGATATAACAATCGTTTGAGTCTGGCTTGAGCTACATCCAAAATTACTGGTTATGGTTAAACTCACTGTGTAAATACCTGAGTTAGCATAAGTGTGACTAACATTTTGTCCTGAACCAATACTGCCATCTCCGAAAACCCACTCCCATTGATTAATAACTCCCTGTTGAATATTGCTGATATCATTAAAAGTTACAGGAGCTAATTCGCACCCATTATTAAATGTAAAAACTGCAGCAGGCTGAGGATTAACTGTAATTGCCATTTCAGTGGTATCATAGCAGCCTCTTAATGAACCAACAATTAAACTTACTGTATATGTACCAGGGTTTAAATAAGTATGCGTGGGATTCTCTAATGAGGATGTATTTCCATCACCGAAATTCCAGCTATGTGTTGTTAACGTTCCCGACGACATGCTCGAGGTATTATTAAAATTCATAGTCAATCCGCAATTAGTGTTCGAGTTCCCTGTGTTAAAGTTTGCATTAGGTGTTGGAAAATTGTGAAGTTGATAATCAAATACAGGTCCCGGGCAACCAGTAACCTGAGTTGTTTGAACATAAAAGTTTCCCGGGTTTGTTGCTACTACACATTGTGAAGTTTGTCCATTTACAGAAGATCCGTTCCATAAATAAGTAGCGTATCCTGATGGTGCGCACATGGTTTGCATTCCTCCATTACAAATGGTATCTCTAACTGTTTGCTGAAGTGTGGTGCAGCTTCCATCAATGTATGCGTAAGCATAATGCCCGCCCAAAGCACAATCAAAAGTTGTGAAACGGATGGTTACATTTTGCCCTATGTAATTAGTGAGATCAACACTTACGTTTGTCCATGGTTTATAAACTATAGCGGCGCAACTTGTTGAATTAATAAAACCCGGAATATTCTGTCCAGCTGCTACATTATAATAAGTGCATGGAAGTTGTACTCCATTTGAATCCAGCATTTCAATTTCAAATTGTGGTTGATCATTTAATGAATGGCCTGGGTCTTCAAAAACCACAGCATACCTATACGTGAAATTAGCATTGGAATTTGTTACAGCAAATGTTTGTTCTAAACGATCAGCAATGCCGCCTATACCATTATTACCTAACATTACTGAGGAATTTCCTCCGGGAGCAACTATAGGGAAACCCGCACAAGGATCAGTGCCCGTGCCTGAAACTATTTGTTGTGCCCCTCCTGCGCTCTGACAGCAACCAGCGGAATCATACAAAGCATTGTATCCCGTGGTAGAGTTCCAGCCATTAAGGTTTCCGGACTCAAAATCAATGTTAGTACAGGCTTGTTGTGTGGTTGGATTGACACCGGAAATTTTTTGAGTAGAAAAAAATGTTTCCGTAATGTAACTTCTTTGATGAGAAGAGATAAACTCAGCAAGTCCATTTTGTGTCTTATGATGGGAAGAGTAAAAATCGGTCCAGTGTTGTTGATCGAATTTCGCTAAACTATCAATCGGAGAGTTGGAATTGCCCGTTTGGGCAAGTGCAGACGCTACGAACAGGGCGACCAGCGTAACTGCGGTTAGTAATAGTTTTTTCATAACAAGTAAGTTTTGGAGTGGTTTGTTTTAGCTTCATAAATAGTTTAAGTTGTTTGTAATCACGTTTAATAATCATAGTCTTCTGGAAGCCTTTTAAAACAAGGTTCTTCAGAGACTAATACATTGTACGATAAGTTTTATGAAAAGTTTGATTTTAAAAGCCTTTTTTACCCACTATTATTAATTTTTCTATCTTAGCTAAAAAAAATATGGAAGAAACAAATTTTACAAATCAAAATCCTCAACCAGCACAAAACTTTAATCCTCAATTCGGACAAATGCCTTTACCTAATTCAGGTGCTGTTTTAACATTGGGAATTATTTCCATTGCGTTATGTTGGTGCTATGGAGTAGTAGCATTAACCTGTGGAATTATTGCATTAGTTCTCGCAAATAAATCATTAGTCCTATATAAAGCAAATCCCAATAATTATACTTTATCATCCTATAACAATTTAAAAGCAGGTCGCGTTTGCTCTATCATTGGTTTATGCTTATCAGCATTAATGTTGATTTATGTTATTATTGTAGTTGCATTTATTGGCGCAGCTTTTAGCGCTATGCCATGGGAAATGATGAGCAGACACTAAATTTTATTATTACTATTTAATAAAATGCCTTTGATGTATCAAAGGCATTTTTAATTTTTTCAATATGGTTGAATGGCTTGAGCATCATTTATTTCCCTGTTTCTTTAAATCTCATTTTGGGTTAGAATGCCCGGGCTGTGGAATGCAAAGAAGTTTAATTGCCCTGTTTAAAGGTAATTTTTCTGAATCTTTTCATTACCATGCGGCGTTAATTCCCTTTATCATAACCCTCCTATTATTGCTTGTACAGTTGAAGTTAAAGAAGGTGAGTGGAGGTAAATGGGTGATGTGGGCGTTTATTATTACCATTACTATAACGCTTGCGCAATTTATTATACGGCAAGTTATCTTACTTAGTCACCGGTAATTTTATTGTTTCGCTTAATCGCTCTCCAGTGATACTTAAATAGTAAATTCCAGCTTTATAATTATCAAGGTTAATTGGAAGATTAATGTTATCTGATTTTAAACTGCCATAGTCTTTCACTAACTTTCCAAATCCATCCATTAGTTTAATAGTCAAAAATGCACTTCCTTCCAACGTTCCTGAAAGGAAATAATCATTCTTATCCAAAGTTCTTATGATTAATGAACCAGCCATATACTGAGACAACACATTAGTAACAATCATGTCAGATACAACAACCACAGATTTAAAGGTGGTATCTGTGCAGCCACTATTACTCGAAGCAATTAAGGTCACTGTATAAACACCGGCTGAAGAATAATTATAAACCGGATCGGAGCTTAGTGATTCACCAATGCCATCACCAAAATTCCAGGCATTATTTATTGAATTAGAGGATGTATTTGTAAACGCTATGACGCCGTTATTTGACAAATAAGTAGTATCCACAGAAGAAAATTGAGCTGCAGCCATTTCAATAACATCCACCGTAAAGATCGAATCCTTATTATCACACTCTCCAACTGTACTGATTTCTAAAGAGTAATTACCTCCACTTAAACCACCTAATGTGTCTGCTGCCGCTTTATTAAAAGAAGTTTTTAAAACAACTCCGTTCTCATCCTTCCATTTATAATTCCAAGGGCCTGAGTTATTTCCAACGGCAACAATTTCTCCTGCATTAGAATTTACACAGGTTGGTTGAGAAAGATTCGTGGTAATATCTAAAGGATTTATTGTGATGTTTAAGATAAACCTTGGATTTGTTGTAGAGGAATTTAAGATAAAAACATAATTTGATATTTTAAGATTTGTTGTTATTGAAGTGTATGTATCATACAATGAAATACAGGAACCTGCGGGAAAAGAGCCAATATTTGATGCACTTATCGTATATGTACCGGCATAACCAGTGGTTGTTTTTAAAGGCATAGTAAATGATGAAGTTATTGGGCTAATTCCATTTACCTGGAATTCCTCCACACCTGATTGCAACATTATTAAAGGCGCATTCGGATCCTGTCCTACCATTTTTATAGCGTCAAACTCTGAATCAAAATCATTTGTAGCACCCGCTTGTATATATAAGACAGTTTCATCATGAAACGAACTCGGTCCGTTTAAATTTAATCTTAATAATTGTTGAATGCCCGAAACCACAGTATTTGTTTCGCTTGTCTTTAAAAAAGTTGGATTACCCGAAACTTTATGAGTTTCTAAAGCAGTTAAAGTAGTGGTTGCTGTGCAGTGAACCTGAAATCCTTGAGACATGGCAATAGTATCACTAATTCCACCTGAACCTAAGGCAGGGCTGCTTATCCCATTTACATAAGTTACAGTTCCACCTGCACCACCGTTTAAGTCTGCATTATAACCATAAATAGCATTATCAACGCTGGCATTTCCATTCCTCAGTAAACTCCATTTTATTGGCGAAGGATAGGGATTATGAATCAGGTTCCAACCATCGTCGTTTACCAAGCCATTACTTGTTCTTGTTAAAGGGATTGAATTGTTGAATTTCCTTACTGTGCCTGTTACGTCAATTATTATAGGTGTTGTGGAAGTTTGCCCATTACCTAAATAAACCCAATAACCACGGTTCGGCAAAATGGGATTTGTAATTGAGGAAATCGGCACATAAGCTGAAGTAGCTGAATAAGAGCCTGTAGCGGCTTCATTATAATAATAAACAGAAGTGAATCCACCATTACTTCCGTTTGGACAACTGGCGCATGAAATAGCAAAATCATCATTCCAGGATGAAAAAGTTAATGAAGAAGAAATTGGAGTGCCCAATAATGCCCATCCAGTGCTGCCTCCGGGAGCAAATCTTTGCGCCGTTACATCTCCAATAATATCTCCCGTACCTGTTATCGTTGCAATTCTGGCAGTGTTTGATGCAGTTGAGAGCATGGTAAATACCTTCGCGTTTGTATTAAAAGTTCCATTACTTAAAGTTAATGTATTTACTAAGTTTTCAGAATTGCCAAGAATAGCGCCAGCCAAATTATTCAATGACAAATTATAAAAACTAGTTGTGGTTAAGCCGCCAATAGTCTGATTAATTAATCCATTCAAAAAAACTAATCCTTTCTGCGCCAAGAAGGTTCCATTATTGATGAAATTTCCGTTTACTGTTATCTGATTATTTGTGGTATTTACATCAAGGAAGGAACCTGAATTTATCGTTATGTTGCTTCCCGTGATAGCGCTTAACAATGCTTTAGTTCCGGCATTTGAAAAATCAAGATTATTAAAGATTTCACCTCCTGATTTAAAAATGGTTTGTGCTGTGGTGCCGTTAAAAAAAGTAGTTCCTGTTCCGGGCAAAAACGTACCCCCATTATTTTTCCAATCGCCCGACAACGAAACGCTAAAACCTCCAGTGGTTAAGGTGCCGGCATTAATCGTTAATGTATTTCCGGTAATAGGACATAACATTATTTTATTTCCAGCATTTGAAAATGTTATATCATAAAATGTTTCAGTAGCTAAATTAAAAATAGATTGAGTAGATGTTCCTGTAAATAATGTAGTTCCGGTGCCTGGCAAAAATGTTCCTGAATTATTTACCCAATTACCGGTTAATGTAATACTATTACTATTTGCTGTTAAAGTCGTTGTGTTAATAGTTAACGTTTTCCCGCTAATAGCGCTTAATAATGATTTGTTTCCGGTATTTGAAAAAGTAATATTATTAAATGTTTCACCGCTTCCTTTAAATATATTTTGCAATGTTGATCCAGTAAAAAATACTGTACCTGTTCCGCCTGAAAATGTTCCGCCGTTATTTGTCCAGTCACCGGTTAAAGTGATGCTATTACTTCCTGCTGTTACTATTCCGGCATTAATGGCTATCGTATTTGCTGTAATAGCACTTAATAAAGTCTTATTGCCGGCATTTGAAAAAGTAATATTGTTAAATATCTCACCAAGAGATTTAAAAATAGTTTGGCCAGAAGTACTGGTAAATAATACAGTATTTGTTCCTGGTGTAAAAAGCCCCGTATTGTTTGCCCAGTTACCTGTTAGTGTAATATTGTTATTGTTGGCAATTAACGTGGTTGTATTTATTGTTAAGGTGTTACAGGAAATTGCACTTAATAAAGATTTAACACCTAGGTTTGAAAACGTGATGTTATAAAATGTTTCGCCTGCGGATTTAAAAATGGTTTGAGGTGTTATCGCAGTAAATAAAACTGTACCGGTTCCACCTGAAAAAGTGCCTCCATTATTTACCCAGTTCCCTGTTAAAGTAATACTGTTGCTGTTAGCTGTTAATGACCCTGAATTTATGGTTAAGGTGTTTCCGGTAATTGAACTTAAAAGAGATTTATTTCCTGTACTTGAAAAAATTATATTATTAAATATTTCTCCTCCTGCTTTAAAAATAGTTTGAGAAGTAGTATTACTAAAAGTAACAGTTGCAGCCCGCGGAACAAATGTGCCGGCTGTATTTATCCAGTTACCTCCTACTGACAAGCTAAAATTACTTAGCGAAACATCTAAGGTACTAGAAGTTATAGCCATATTGCCACCTACTATAGTACCTACGCTAAAAGTTTTCGTTCCTGATGTAGAAGTAGATAAGTTGTAATAACGACCATCATTTGGATTCCGAATAGTTTGATTACCGGCCAGAGAATAATTTACAGTATTACCTACTGCAGATGCATTAAAATTACTAACAGAAAAGCTTGGTGTAAGAATAGCAAGATTTAATACGCCCGTTGCACCCTGCGCCCAAGTTCCAGTGCCTATTAAATTACCGTTTAAAGATACAGTTGCATTATTGGTATATGTCCCACTGCAAGTTATAGTGCTGAAAGTCATCGCTGTAGTTCCACTGATGGTTTTGCCAACTCCGGTTAAAGAATAAGTTCCCGAATTTGGATTAAAGCCTCCATTTACCGTAATGTTTCCTCCAATGGACCAGCTCTCGGCAAGCGCACAACTATAGGAACCGGTAGAGGTTACTATAAAATCATTAATTGTTTTTGTTCCTCCTGCTGTTGAAATATTTAATGCGGCCGTAAGGCTAGTAGTGCCCGTAACGGAAAGTTGTGAATTACCAATGTCATTTGTTCCAATTAGTACCAAAAAGTTACCTGCAATGTTAAGAATCGGGATTCCTGCGCCTGAAATAGTGCCTCCTAACATGGTCAAATTTCCAGAAATATTATAGGTTTCCCCAACTGTATTGTAAAGTTTACCTCCTGAATTTATAACTATATTATTAATGACATTGTTACCAGCATTACTATTATCCTGCAACACAGATGAAACGTAAATAGTATTAGTACACGTATACTTTTTACTTCCTGAGTTCAAGGTTCCGGTACTAACTGTTACATTATTATTAATTTTTGTACCCTGCCCTGCAACACCAAAGTCCACAACAAATCCACCGGTAGATGTAATTAAATTATAATAATTTTGAACAGAATTAGGAAGCGTTGAATTACCAGATGTTACATTCCAGATAACTGTTCCTAATCCGTGAGTAAATGTTTGGTTATTATTAGACCATGAGGCGCGTATTTGCAAAAAGCCTCCGTTTGACATGTCAATTGTACTTGGTTTTGAAGAGGAAAATGCGGTTATATTTAATGTATTAGTTCCAGATACAGGCCAATTTAATGCACTCGCCGATGAACCACCTAAGTTTAATGTTCCATAAGCTAAGCTATTCGCTGCATTATCAAAAGTACATGTGCCGTTTATAGTTAAATTGTCTCCTGCAACCGGAAGACTTCCACCCCATCTTAAAGCTTCACTAAAATTTCCTGTACCGGTAAACGTTTTATTAGCTGAAAAAATCAACAAACTATATAAAAAGGCAATTAAACTTAATTGGTATTTTTTTTTCATGAGCACTTAAACTTTTAAATTGCAATTAAAAAAAGCTCCTATTGTATTGTTAATTGCGGAAAATAAAGATATTACAAATATCCAATATTTACAGGATTTTAACAATTTTAGCGACCAAAAGCTTATTATTGAGAAAACATGCAATAGCCAGGAATTATCTCGCTTTTTTTAGCAATTCGAAATCCTTTTTAAACTTAATTAAATCAAACAGGCTAAATCTGTTTTCTTTCATGAAATAGGCCACAAGAATTGTGGTGGCAACAAAATAGGATAGACACGCCGCATAGCACGCCCCTAATAATTGATCTCTAGAAATCAAAAAATAGCTAGTACAAATGGTTGTTAACAAACCACAACTATTGGCGATTAATAATATCTTTTGCTTCCCTAGTCCGGCGAAATAATGACTAATAATGGTGGCGAAACTAATAAATAAAATTCCCGGCGACAGATAGAGCATTACTGTTTTTACATGGATGAAATCATTGCCGAGCAGATAAACGAAAAAATCTCTTGGAATAAAATATAAAATAATCACACAGAATAAGCTCAATAAAAAACAAATTTTAGCAAGCAGAAATGTAAGTCTGCCATTATTCTTTGGATCTCTGTCGTTAGCAATGAAGGTTAAAATAATTGGTGAAACACTTCCACTAATGATCCAGACTGATTCAATCAAAGATGTAGCACTTGAATAGATGCCAACTAATATTGTATTACCTAACAAATAAAAATTATATCGATTACTAAGAATATGACACAAATTCGCCAATTGGTTATAAAATCCCTTCTCTATAATTTTTTTGGGCTCAAATGATTTTAACGCATAGGTGTCATTTTTTTTAAAAACAGTGATCATTTGAATTGCAGAGATTACAATCGCAATTAAAAAAGAAACATATAGCGCCACAATATAAGTACTCGCAGTTTTTTCTTCAAAATACAAAATCATAATCAGTAAGGTAATTAACAAAGCGGCGGGTTGAAAAAAATTCAAAAAATTATATGCTCTGATATTTTCTTTTGCCAGAATAATGACCATATGCAGCGAATGGAGAATAATAATAAATGAAAGAATAACCATGTGAATCCAATATTCTCCAGCCCCAATATCAAATAATCTAAACAATACATACATTACCATGGCACAAATAACAGTACAACATGCTGTCCAAATTATACCAAAAGAATAAATTCTTTTTAATGAAGATTTAGGAATAAAATACACCAGCACATAGCCTGTATAAATTTCATTGATAATTTGGATAATAGCAATGTTGAAAATCAATAAGCTTATCTGACCGCGAATGTCGCTTCCCAATTGTTTGCAAGACACCAAAAGAATAGCAAGATTAATAAAGGCTACGAAGCCTTTAGTAAATAACGTAGATATAATATTCCTTAACAAGCGGGTATAAATAAACGTTCTAAAAATATGAAATTTTAACGGACTTGCTACATAACCGCAAAATTAGCTTTATATTGTATCCGTATTATTTCTACAGGTTGAGACAATTTATAAAAGGCATATTACTGATAGCTATTCCATCTTTTATTAAAAGAAGAGTATTTTCCCACTACAAAAGACTTAACTGGAAAAGTCTTAAAAAAACCGAGCTAGATGCTGAATTATTATTACTTGATTTTTTGTTAAATAAAGATTCCGTTTTTTTCGATATTGGCAGCAATAAAGGCGAATATGCCTATTATGCAGAGAAACAAATTCCTGCGAAAAATATTTATCTTTTTGAGCCGGAAAAAAAACTAAACAAACAACTCACCTCAATTTTTAAAAACTGCAATGTTTTTGATATTGCGTTTTCAGACTTCAAAGGATCACACCTCTTCAAAATCCCTCTTATTAATGGTGTTATAGATAATTGTTTAAGTTCACTTCAAGTGGAAAACAAAGAGGATAATGAAACTGAAGCAATTGTGTATGAAGTGAAAACTGATACGCTGGATAATTTTACAAAGAGCCATAAGGTGAAACCCGATCTCATTAAAATTGATGTAGAAGGGCATGAGTTAGCGGTTTTAAAAGGTGGTGAAAATTATATTTCACAAGAACATCCAACTTTAATTATCGAAATTGAACAAAGGCATCATAAAACTATTGCTATAGAAGAAGTCTTTGAATCCTTTAAAAACAAAGGTTATAACTGTTTCTATTATTCGAAAAAAAAGAGTCAATTATTTCCATTCGAAGAAAAAAGACATTTAACCAATACAAAAGATTTTTTTGGGAAACCAGATTATATTAATAATTACATTTTCATTCATGAGTCTAATAAATTCATCAAAAATATTGATGTTATCAATCAGGAAATTAATTTTAAAATAAAGGGTTGAATGCAATGGCAAATAAAAAAGCACTAATCTTTTTTTCCGCAGGAGTTGGAGACGCTGTATTATTAGTGCCCTTAGTGAATGAGCTTAAAAAACAAAATTATCGGGTAACCGGGCTGTTTACTTCTCCGTATCATTGTGAGTCTATTTTCCAAAACACAGATCTCTTTGATTCGATAGAAATCAGGAAAAATAAATTCGCTCTATTTCTTTATTCAATTCTTAACATTAAAAGCTACAATAAAGTATTTCTGAATCATTTTTCATTCAGCAGATCAAGTATATCAATCGCTACATTATTAGGAAAAAGCGTTCTTACAAACTATTTATCTGCAAGTGTATTACCAAGTTCGGTCAAGGTGGTTAAGCCCATGCCTGATACTCATGACGCCTTGCAAAATGTTTATTTGTATGATTCAACATTCGATCTGTCGCGATTAGATTTCAATATCAACTATCGACATCTGGAGAAAAATAAATTCAATCTCCCTGAAACATATTGTGTAGTACAGGTAAGTGCGGCTAATAATAAAGCGCCCTACAAAAACTGGCCGCTCACTAACTGGCTGCAGTTATTTAAACACCTGCAAATTATTTTACCGGGAACCCAATTGGTTGTATTGGGAGATCACAATGAAACGGTATTAAATGACCAATTAAACAACGCCAGCATCATTTCATTGATTGGTAAAACTAACTTGAGCGATGTCATGGACATCCTTTCTAATTCACAATTTTACATTGGACTTGATAGTGGGCTTATGCATATGGCAGTAGCATTAGATAAACCAACTTTTACAATCTGGGGCGCTTCAAATCCTGTATTATACGGTTATGAATGGATGGGCAAAAAACATAAATTAGTATCACTTAATTTATCATGTGCACCTTGTAATGCATGGATTAACCCCAATACGAAACGAGTAACTAATCCCTTATCCTGCCCCGACTTTAAATGCATCAAAGAACTACCAGTAGAAAAAGTAAAAGATGAACTCAATAATTTCCTGAAATCATTAGAGCTTTTTCAACATTAAATAATGCTGAATAATATCCCATAGCTTAAATGATTTTTCATGGAGAATATACTTTTGTCTTTTATAAAACTCAATGGCATTTTCTCTCGCCTGTAACTCAATAGTTACTAAACCTAATTTTCGTGCTTCCTCCTCAAGTTTTAATACAATCATTTTACCTAGCCCATTCCCTTGATAATCAGTATGCACAGCCATATAACGAATCTGCCCAACACCCATGCCATTATCCTGCAACCTACCACAGGCAACAATCCTTTTATCTAATAATATATAAGCATTAACGGAACTGAATTCAAGATCATCCGTTGCCGTTTCTCTGGATTTATCCCAGGGTTTTCTTAGAATTTCATAACGCAAGTCGATAATTTTTTCTAATACACTTTGGTTAGATAATGCGATTTCTACCTGAATCATTTTTAAAATTTATTGGGAGTAAGAAAATAAAAAAATCCTACCCAAACGGATAGGATTTTAATTGTTAAAGAAAATATTTAATTTCTCACAGCCTCAACAGAAGTAATCTCAGGAACGGCTCGCTTGATAGTTTCCTCTATTCCTGCTTTCATAGTCATGTGACTCATTGTACAGGTACTACAAGCCCCTTTTAATTCAAGTCTTGCGGTATCTCCACCTGTGATTTCAAGGAGTTCAACATCTCCTCCATCTGCCTCTAAATAAGGGCGAATAGTTTTTAATGCTGCTTCTACTCTATTAAATAATTCCTGGCTCATTTTTTTGTTTTTCTTCTCGTTTCTCCACTTCGCTCGAAATGACAACCTTTATGTTACAAATTATTACTTAGCTAGTTTTTTCTTTAAATTCTGATCAATCGCATCTAAGAATTCTTCAGTATATAAATAATGTTCTCCATGTTTTACATTATTTCCATGTGTACATACTGCTAAATCTTTAGTCATTTTGCCGCTTTCAACAGTTTCTACACAAACCTGTTCTAAAGCCTGACAAAAATTGATTAACTCCTGATTCTTATCCAATTTACCACGGAACTCCAAACCACGGGTCCATGCAAAAATACTTGCAATCGGATTTGTTGATGTTGGTTTTCCATTTTGATGATCACGGAAGTGTCTCGTTACAGTACCATGTGCTGCTTCAGCTTCCATAATGGTTCCATCCGGTGTAATTAAAACAGAAGTCATTAAGCCCAAAGAACCAAATCCTTGTGCTACTGAATCTGACTGAACGTCTCCATCATAATTTTTACAAGCCCAAACGAAATTACCATTCCATTTTAAAGCAGAAGCTACCATATCATCAATCAAACGATGCTCATAGACAATACCTGCTGCTTCGTATTTAGCTTTATAATCTGCCTGGTAAATCTCTTCGAAAATATCTTTAAAGCGACCGTCGTATTTCTTAAGGATAGTGTTTTTTGTAGATAAATATAATGGCCATTTTTTGTTTAAAGCCACATTAAAACAAGAGTGCGCAAACCCACGAATAGATTCTTCAACATTATACATTCCCATTGCCACACCAGCACCTTTAAATTTGAAGATCTCGTGTTCAATTACTTTTCCGTCTTCCCCTTCAAACTTCATTGTTAATTTTCCTTTTCCGGGAACTATAAAATCAGTGGCTTTATACTGATCACCAAATGCGTGACGACCCACAATAATCGGAGCTGTCCAGTTAGAAACCAAACGGGGAACATTTTTACAAACTATCGGCTCACGGAATACAGTACCATCCAAAATGTTACGGATAGTTCCGTTAGGAGACTTCCACATTTGTTTTAAATTAAACTCTTTTACCCGTGCTTCATCCGGTGTGATAGTAGCACATTTAATACCTACGCCATATTTTTTGATCGCTTCAGCAGCATCAATGGTTACCTGATCATTTGTTTCATCACGGTATTCCATACCCAAATCATAGTATTTGATATCAACATCTAAATAAGGAACGATAAGTTTATCCTTAATAAATTTCCAAATAATGCGGGTCATTTCATCTCCGTCTAATTCTACTACAGGGTTAGCTACTTTAATTTTGCTCATAATATTGTCTTGAAATTGGGGTTAAAAAAAGTTAGCCAAATTTATAAATATTAAGTCGTTGAGCAAACTATTGTTTTAAATAATTTTGGGTATATTTAAATAAATTATCTCTAAAAAATATATGAAAAACCTGCTAATCTTAGTCTTTTTTGTTTTGGTCTCATCAGGCTTCGCCCAGGATCAGTTGTTTAAAAAAGACAATTCCAAAATGGAAGTCAAAATTTTAGAAATCAATCAAAATGAAATCAAGTATAAACTTTTCACTTATCAGGATGGTCCCACAATTTCTGTATTAAAAAAAGATATTGCGTTAATCATATATCAAAATGGTGTTCACGAAGTGGTAAACGCATCAGCGGAAACAGCAGTAACTGTTAGTGGAACTCCAATGGTTGTATATAGTAGTATACCCTCCGCCAGGGTTAATCGCGATAGTATAGAAAAAGCAGATTTTAATGAATTGGTTTCAAATAAAAATCTTTTATCACTCAATATTATGGAGCCACTCAATGGCTCTTTTGGCATTAATTATATCAGGGAATTTGCCAACAATTACCTTCATGTATATGTTCCTTTGTCTATTGGTTTTTCAGTGCCTTATTTTTCACAGGCAGTTAATACTATGTTCTCGGGAAATAATTATAATTCTTATTATAACAATTATAATGCATATTCGGTTGTTTCTGATTTCAAATACATAAATAAAACTTACGAGGCAGGCTTAGGTCTTCACTTTCAATCGAGCGGCAAACGAGCTGTAACACATTTTGTTGGACCTTACGTTGGCGTGGCACAATTTACAGGAACCTACACAATTACTGAATCTATTTATGATGTAAATTATGGTTATAATACTTCACAAAGCAGAAGCAGCTCATTCACATTAAAAAGAGTGAACGTGATGTTAGATAATGGTATTTTATTTAGGGTGACAAAGAGCTTTAACATTATGTTATTAGCATCTGTTGGCTATCATATTGATACTTTTTCTGCAGCGGATGACCTTACTAAAGCCTATAACTATAACAAGAATCAATTTCCTATTAATGCTTTTAAATTAGGCCTTTCTTTCGGTTACAGATTC
The DNA here is from genome assembly GCA_040387555.1 of Bacteroidota bacterium. GTDB lineage: Bacteria > Bacteroidota > Bacteroidia > B-17B0 > Aurantibacillaceae > UBA4416. Next base: position 24,265 of record JAZKDO010000001.1, read on the forward strand.
TAATGAATTAAATATAAAAGTTAGCGTTTTTTATTTGTTTGATATCCTTACATTTACAAATTATTTTAGAAATGTATGAAAATTACCGAACATCTTAAATCTGCGAAAGACACATTATTCTCAATTGAAATTCTTCCTCCTTTAAAAGGAAAAAGTATCCACTCTATTTTCGATGGTATTGATCCGTTGATGGAATTCAAACCTGCTTTTGTGGATGTAACTTATCATCGCGAAGAATATATTTACAAAAAACGCGAAGGCGGGTACCTTGAAAAGGTTAGTATCCGTAAGCGCCCTGGTACAGTTGGTATTTGCGCTGCTATTATGAATAAATATGATGTGGAAGCCGTACCTCATATTATTTGCGGAGGTTTTACGCGTGAGGAAACTGAAAATGCCTTAATCGATCTTCAGTTTTTGGGAATCGATAATGTTTTAGCAATTCGTGGAGACAGTATCAAAACAGAATCTCACTTTGTGCCTGAGCCCGGTGGACATAATTATGCAATTGATTTAGTCAAACAAATCAAGGATATGAATGCTGGCATTTATCTGGATGAGGAGATGAAGGATGCATCACCTACAAATTTTTGTATGGGTATAGCTGGTTATCCAGAAAAACATTTTGAAGCTCCTAATTTATATAGCGATATGAAATGGCTTAAAGCTAAAGTAGAAGCCGGAGCCGATTACATTGTAACTCAAATGTTTTTTGACAATAAAAAATATTTTGAATTTGTGGAATTATGTCGCAACAACGACATCAACATTCCAATAATACCAGGATTAAAAATATTAAGTTCACGTTCTCAATTAATTGCTTTACCTAAAATTTTCCATATTGATTTGCCACAAGATCTTTTCGTGGAACTTGAACAATGCAAAGATGATAAAGCCGTGAAAGAAATAGGAATTAAGTGGTGCATTGAACAAAGTAAAGAATTGAAAAAAATGGGAGTGCCTTGTTTACACTACTACACTATGGGAACCTCTGATAGTACAAAGCGAGTAGCGAGAGAGGTTTTTTAAACAATTGTCATTCTGAACTTGATTCAGAATCTGTTTTTAAGGAAAAGCGTTTGCCAGTGGGCGGATGCTTTTTTTATGAAATCACTTATCCTCTAAATCCTGTCACTTATTAATTGAAAGCTACCTGTTGCCAATCAGGCCATAATTAAATTTTTATATAGGTTAATTTTACGTGACATCTATTAAACTCTCGTTATGAAAAAACTTTTAGCTCTTTTGGCATTGTTAACATGCATTGTTAACACTAAAGCGCAAAACACTGTAACAATCTCAGATACAAGTTTTGCAAATTGGCTTCAACTCAATATTCCATCTGCAATGATTGGAAATCAAATGGACACCACTAACTCAGCTGTAACATCTTTAAAAACAATGATCATTCAAAACAAAGATATTGTTAGTCTGGATGGCATTCAATATTTTGATTCCCTGAAAATGTTAGATTGCAGTAACACATTGTTTGATACAATTCTGATAAGAATAATAACAATACCGGCATTACCAACCATGTTGGATACATTTATATGTAACAATAATTCACTTTCTGCTTTACCTGAATTACCAGAAAATTTAGTTTTTCTACAATGCAATTTTAATCCATTAAGTCATCTTCCACTGTTGCCAGCATCTTTGCGAACAATAGAATGCTTGAACGATAGTTTAATCATTATACCTACTTTACCAGACTCTTTGATTATTTTTGACTGCAGTAACAACTTTATAGACAGCCTTCCGGCACTACCCGCAAATTTAATTACACTACACTGCAAAGGTAACCGATTATTTACTTTACCACTTTTACCAGATTCATTATCCACACTTCTCTGTGATTTTAATCAAATGCAAAACCTGCCCTCATTACCGGGTTCATTATCTACATTGCATTGTACACATAATAATTTAACAGCTCTTCCAAATTTACCCAATGGCCTTATTTATATGGATTGTTCCTACAACCAAATTAACACATTACCATCATTGCCACCTTCGCTTCCAAACTTATTCTGCAATAATAATCAATTGACGACCTTATCGGCATTGCCAAATTCAATTGCTTTTATTGATTGTTCTTTTAACCAAATCAATGTTTTACCAATACTCCCAAATGCATTGATAAAACTAAACTGCAGTTATAATGAGTTACCTGCACTCCCTTCTCTATCAAATACATTGGAAATCCTTTATTGCCAAAGCAACCAACTACAAGCGCTGCCAAATTTGCCTTTATCGCTCCATGACCTAAATTGCGGATTTAATTTACTTCCTGTTCTTCCTTCTTTACCAAATTTACTTTATACATTACTGTGTAATGATAATCAGCTAAATGCGCTCCCAACTTTGCCTTTAGCTCTAAATGTGTTAGACTGTAGTGTAAATCAAATCAATAATTTACCAACCTTACCCAATTCCCTAACAGTATTAAATTGCTCAACTAATGATTTAAATAACCTTCCTGTATTATCGACATCATTATCAAACTTAAATTGCAATTTTAATTCAATTGTTTCTCTTCCATCAATGCCAGCTTCATTAAATGTTTTAGATTGTAGCGGCAATAAACTTAATGTCTTACCATTTTTACCATTAAATTTGAACCAATTGGCGTGCAGTAACAATAACATTCATTGTTTCGATCCATTTGGTAATATTTCGTATTTAGATATTTCAAATAATCCATTTACATGTATACCTAATTATATTCCTGTTATGGATCCTGCAACTTTAAATGTACCTCTTTGTTTAGCCGGTAATCCCTTTGGATGTGCGTCAACATTTGGCATTGTTGGGTTCACTTATAAAGACAGTAATAACAACTGTTTAAAAGATAGTGGAGATGGTGGACTTAAAAATATACCAATGAAAATTTATTCATCATCTGTGCTTAAAAAAACCAGCTACACAGCATCTAATGGGGTTTACCAATTTCTTGATTCGGGCGCTGTATATAAAGTAGAAGTTGATACAATTGGCAAACCATTTGAAGCAGCTTGTATTTTTCCGGGATTGGATAGCACTGTCACAGTAGCGATGCTTGACACAAATGTAAATTTTGCTTTAACATGCAAAGCCGGATTTGATATTGGCGTGCAATCCATTTGGCATTGTGGCTTAGCGTTCCCAGGGCAAATCCACACATTAAATATTAACGCAGGAGATATTTCGAATTGGTATAATTTAAGTTGTGCTACAGGAATAAGCGGTACAGTAAAAATTGAAGTAATAGGGCCGGTAATTTATTTAGGGCCTGCACCCGGAGCGTTAACACCTGTAGTTTCCGGAAATGTATTTACGTATAATATTAGTGACTTTGGAAATATCCAAAATTCCACAAGCTTTAATATTTTACTGCAACCATATACAACAGCTCAGGATGGAGACCCGATTTGTGTAACGGTTAATATGACTCCGGTTGGTGGTGATAACAATTCTACCAACAACAATTACACAAGCTGCTATACTATTGTTAACTCTCATGATCCAAATATTAAAGAAGTATATCCCGTTGATGTTATACATACGTTTCACGATTGGTTTACTTACACTATTTACTTTCAAAACACCGGAAGTGCACCTGCTTTCAATATCAGGTTAGCAGATACATTAGATCAGGATTTAGATCTATCGACTTTCCAGGTAACAAACTATAGCCATGAAAACACAACAACCTTAAATGGAAATATTATATCTGTTCATTATCCTAACATTCAATTGCCCGACAGCGCCAGTAATCCGGAAGGTTCGATAGGTTTTATTCAATACCGCTTGAAACCAAAAACGACGTGGCCTGATGCACGCAGAATAAAAAACACTGCCTACATTTACTTCGACTTCAATGCACCGATTGTAACAAACAGCACTTACAATGCCCAAATGAAATCCACGGGGTTAGAAAATAAATATGAAAGCCTGGTAGGATTGTATCCGAACCCTTCCAACGGAACATTTACAATTGAATTGAATACAAAGGAAAAGCAAACAATCCGGGTGTTTGACATGACAGGGAATTGTGTGATCTCGCAAACCATGGAAAGCGGAAAAACAACAGTCAATGCCGGACATTTAGCAGCAGGCATTTACAACATTAATATTGTTGTTGATGGGGCAGTAATGAATAAAAAACTGGTGATTGTGAAATAACAACTCAGCAGGAAGTCTTAACCACTTCCTGCTGCTTTTTTTACTATCTTTAATATTATGAAAAAACTATTTACTCTATTTGTCTTATTGATTTGCTTTTCAGGCCTAAAAGCACAGTTTGTCACAATCCCCGATGCTAACTTTGTTACCTGGTTACAAACAAATGTTCCATCGGCAATGAATGGTACTCAGATGGATACCACTAGTTCCGTTGTTGTAAATAGAACATCGATTCTAATTAACGACTTCCAAATTTGGGATTTAACCGGTATTCAATATTTTGATTCTCTAAAATCTTTGGACTGTAGTAATTATATTGTTAATGGAGGTGTTGCAAATCAAATTTCAACTTTACCTCGCTTGCCTAGTACAATAGATACTTTACTTTGCAGAGGAAATCTCTTAACAACTTTACCAAAACTACCCAGCAGTTTCAGAGTACTTGATTGCGCTGAAAATCAGTTTATGTGTTTACCATTTTTACCAAATTCGATAAACTTAATGAATATTTCCAACAATCCCATCCAATGTGTTACCAACTATATTTCTGCAATGGATTCTACTTCATTGGCTTATCCCATTTGCACAACAGGTAACAGTTGTTCAATAACAACTAACCCTAATTATGTTACTATTCCTGACCCAAATTTTGTCGCGTGGTTGCAAACAAACGTACCATCAGCAATGAACGGTAACCAAATGGATACCACAAGTTTAGCTGTAACTACAAGGACAGCGGTAAATGTGCAGCCTGTGCAATTTCAAACCAATTCAATAAACAGCCTAACAGGAATTCATTATTTTAAATCTTTGAAATTCTTAAACTGCTCAGGGAATATTGGCCTTAATAATTTACCCCAATTACCAATTACTCTAGATAGTTTATTTTGCAGCGGAACATATATATCATATATAAATTGGCTCCCTCCGAATTTAAAAAAATTAATAGCCGGAGGAAATAATTTAGTAAGTCTCCCTGCATTGCCTTCTACTTTAACATTTCTTTCCGTTTATAGCCCATCGTTAACAGGCTTGCCAGCCTTACCCTCCGGCTTAGTATACTTAGCTTGCAGTTCCTCACCCGGTTATATTAGTCATACTTTACCAACCTTGCCTAACACATTAAAATATTTATACTGTTCTCTTTTTCATCTTGACAGTTTGCCAACTTTACCAAATTCACTGATTGCTCTGGATTGCCAGATGAATGGAATAACACAATTACCATCTTTACCCATTAATTTAAAACGTTTAAACTGTAGCTACTTGCAAATAAATTCCATTCCAAATCTCCCGACCTCATTAATAAGTTTGGATTGTATTGGCAATAATGGTTTAACAACCCTGCCGTTTATGCCAGCTGGATTAAAAGTGGTTCGCTCATACAACTGTTCTAATTTACATGCCATTCCATTGTTACCAGATTCTCTTGAAATATTAGATTGTAGAAACGACAGTTTAAATTATCTTCCAATATTACCTAATATGCTTAAAGAATTACGAGCCTCAAATAACCAGATCTCTTGTATTCCTTCATTGCCAACAACACTAACCTATATTGACATTGCTAATAATTTATTTACCTGTTTACCGAATTATTTACAAATTATGGACCCCTCATATTTTACTTATCCTTTATGTACTTCCGGAAATACACTTACTAACCCTAATGGCTGTGAAAGAGCCAGTGGCATTATTGGCAATGCATATTTCGATACGAATACAAATTGTATAAAAGATACGAACGATACAAAACTAAATAATATAAATTTTAAATTATATGACAATAATAATCAGTATTTAAACCAAGCGAGTTCACACTCTTTGGGAATGTATAATTTTGTTTATCCTGTAGGTAACTATAAAGTCGTACTAGAAACTTCAAATACCCCATATACAGCACAATGCAATTACCCAGGCGTAGATACAACTATTCAATTAAGTGCTGCAAGCCCAAATGCTGATAAAGTGAATTTCTCAGTAAAATGTAAGCCTGGTTTTGACGTAGGTGTACAATCTGTTTTGACATCAGGATTGGTTTTCCCAGGACAAAGCCATCATTTAAAAATTATAGCTGGTGATATGTCGCAATGGTATTGTTTAAATTGTGCTTCAGGAATAAGTGGAGAATTAATAATTAATGTCTCTGGTCCTGTGACTTATGTGGCTCCTTCCGGAGGTTCATTAACACCAATAGTTGCAGGAAACTCATTCACTTATACCATTTCAGATTTTGGAACTATCATTAACCTGAACGATTTTGAATTGATTATGAAAACAGATACAACCGCAACAATCGGAGATTCTATTTGTGTTCGTATATCTGTTACACCGATAACTGGTGATTCATACTCTTCAAATAACTCATACAATTTCTGCTACAACGTATCTAATTCTTTTGATCCTAATGTGAAAGAAGTCTATCCCGTTGACCTTCAAGCTGGTTTTAATGATTGGTTAACTTACACCATTCATTTTCAAAACACTGGAAATGCACCTGCCTTGAATATAAGATTGCGTGATTCGCTGGATAACAATCTCGATATCGAGAGCTTTAAAGTAATTAATTACAGTCATTCTAATACATGGTCTATTAATAATAAAAACCTGTTCTTCAATTTTCAAAACATACAATTACCAGATAGCGCAAGTGATCCGGAAGGTTCCAAAGGCTATGTTCAATATAAGATAAAACCTAAAATCAATTTAGGCCCTGGAACTAAAATAAAAAACACAGCTTATATCTATTTTGATTACAATAGCCCAATAGTAACCAATACAACAATTAATGAATATATGCAGGTGGTTTCAGTAAAAGAAAATTTTAAAGAATTCAATATAATTATTTATCCAAATCCGTCACATGACACGTTTACTATCGAACTTGACTCAAAAGAAAAACATCTGTTACAGGTTTTCGACATGAACGGAAGTGTTGTCCTTTCTCAATCTTTTGAAAATGGTAAAACAACAATTGATGCTAGCAATTTACCAGGTGGAATTTATAGCTTAAGTATAAAAGGAAATGAAACAGTAATTAATAAGAAAATGATTATTGTAAAATAAAAACCTTTAAATCCTAACAGCCATGCACAATACAGAATTGTATAGTTAGCCTATATAAAGTGTAGGCTGTTATGGATTTTCTATGTTACTATGTGGTTAAAAAGTCGATCTTCTATTTAGTCTTTTTCTCTTATCTTTGGACTTCATTTGAATTTCAAGGCATGTCAGATTTAAAATATAATTTACGAGGCGTTTCAGCATCCAAGGAAGATGTTCATAATGCTATTTCCAATATTGATAAAGGATTATTTCCTCAGGCTTTTTGTAAAATTGTTCCTGATCATTTAACCGGGAGCGATGAGCATTGCATTATTATGCACGCAGATGGGGCAGGAACAAAATCTTCTTTGGCTTATGTATATTGGAAAGAAACTGGCGACCTAGGCGTTTGGAAAGGCATAGCACAGGATGCTGTGATCATGAACATTGATGATCTGATTTGTGTTGGTGCTACAAACAACATTTTATTATCTTCTACAATTGGCCGTAATAAAGGCTTAATTCCGGGGGAAGTGATTTCTGCCATCATCAACGGTACTGAAGAAGTATTGCAAAATTTACGTGATAACGGCATTGACATTCGCTCAACAGGTGGCGAAACGGCTGATGTTGGCGACCTTGTTCGTACTTTAATTGTTGACAGTACGGTTGTTTGCCGCATGAAAAAATCTGATGTTATTTCGAACCATCAGATTAAAGACGGTGACGTTATTGTTGGTCTATCTTCATCCGGAAAAGCTACCTATGAAACAGAATACAACGGAGGAATGGGCAGCAATGGCTTAACAAGTGCACGCCATGATGTATTTAGTAAAGCAGTAGCTGAAAAATATCCCGAGTCGTATGACAATGCTTTACCAAAAGAAGTAACCTATTGCGGAAAACTCTCCTTAACTGATAAAATTGATGTGAGTTATACAGATATTAACGGTAAAGAGATTAAGGAACAAATCACTGCCGGTAAATTAGTATTATCACCAACAAGAACCTATGCGCCCGTTGTGAAAAAATTATTATCTGCTTTAGGCACTAAAATAAACGGAATCGTACATTGCAGCGGAGGTGCTCAAACAAAGGTTTTGCATTTTGTTGAAGGCGTTCATATTATTAAAGATAATTTATTTTCCTTGCCGCCTTTATTCAAAGCCATTCATGAACAAAGTAATACTGACTACAAGGAAATGTATAAAGTGTTCAATATGGGCCATCGCCTGGAAGTTTATTTATCAAAAGAACTAGCTCAGGAAGTAATTTCAATTTCAAAGTCATTTAATATAGATGCGCAGATCATAGGAAGAGTAGAAAAATGTGAAGGTAAAAAAGTAACGATTGAATCGGAATTCGGCAAGTTTGAGTACTAACATTCTTAATTTAACTCGCGGCAACTAATACTATTTGCAGTTACTAAGAGTACATACGTCTTTCCATTTTTATAAAGATCGCATGCCATTGGTCTTCGACTTACATTCGGGAACGTGGCTGATAATTTTCCAACTGTATTAATCACATCAATTTTCTCTGCGGTTTTATCAAAACCCAATATCACATCATGATCAGTGGCATGAACTAATTGAGCATCATCAAAACTTGCAAGTTCATTAATGTACTCAAGCAGTTTTCCTGTAAATAAATCGTATGCATACAGTGCACCGCTACCGTATATTAATAAATCTGGTTGTGAGTCGTCATTCAATAATCCAAAAAAAGTTTTAAAGCCACTTAGCTCATCACCTATTTTCAAAGTTTCTTTTTTATCAGTAAAAGATATTTTATTCATAAGATTATTCTTATCATCTACATATACAAGTTTCGTATGGTCTAAATTATTTCCAGGCAATATTAACAAGTGATCCAATTGCTCAATCACTTTATTTTTAAAATCTATGCGGCCTTCACCCTTTCGGCTGAATACATAAATTTTCCCGGATACATCAACTGTGACAAGATAATCACTCCCTCCAACTTTTACATATTGAACTGGCTGAATAACCTCAGCTTCTGTTTTTACAGGGATGAATCCTTCGGTTTTTATACCATACAAAGAAAAATTATAAATTCTTTTATCAGCACAAGCAATAAATAACCGGTAATCTTTATTTTCGCCGTAATCCAATACCGTCAAGCCAGATGTAGCCTTGGCTGGCAATTTTACAGGAAATCCTTTTACATAATTACCATTTCTGTCCAATAAATGAAGAAAATTTTGTGTACTGAATAACAATTGCAACTTACCATTTTTAAAAATATCAACTGTATAAATAGTTGATTGAAGCGCCTCTGTTATCTTCATTTTCCAAATTAAATTTCCAGTTGAATTTATTAAATACATATTATCTGATGCATCCTGAAAACACAATTCATTTTCCTGCGTCATATGATTCACAAAAACATTTAGATCTGATGTAATTAATGAATCTGAATTAAATGCCCACAAGCTATTTTGAGTGTTATCAATTCCATTGGTTTTTGGTTGAGCATGGCTGGCATTCAATCGAACCTGAACAGCATCTTTATAATTTTTTGCTGTAATTGAGATCTGAGATGTAGGATTCTGAGCTGACCATAATATCTCTGAATTAATAACTGAATTTTCATTATTTATTTTCATCAACTCTGAATCTTCATAATAAAAGTAATTACATTCTAAAGATAAATTATCGTTAATATATTCAGTAAAGCTGCTGTTTTTCTTTAATAATTGGTTACTAGATCTAGATGCCTGATAATAATTAAACAATTGTCTATCAGCAAATAATAATATGCTATTGCCAGAAATACAACCGTATGTCATTTTGAAATCAGATTTTGAAAAACTAAAAATCTGCGATAAATCTTTATCAAGTCTGAATTCGTTTTCACCCAAAACACTATCGCTCATCACCTTTAACAAAAATTTACCCTTCTCATTGTCCTTTATTTTCACACTAATCAACTGGGTAGAAGTTTCATTCAACACGTAATTGGCACTTAATATTTCCTGATCAATATTTTCATAGGTTTCTTTTTGTATGTTATAAAGAGCGCTATCATTAAGCACTTTCCAGGCATTATTATTACTCTCCGCTTGCATCTCAGAAAGTTGATGCTGGAGAGTGGTGTAAAATATATCAGGCTGACTTAGAGTGACTCCTTGAATACTTAAGGGATTTTCTGGTAACTCGCCTATACCTGTGAAAGTCTCCGCATCCTGGTTTTTCAGACAATTAAATAATGATAAACTATCATTCAGGGAATAACCTGTTAATGTAATTGCGTTCAGTTGAACTTCAGCCCCAAATAAGGACTGCCTCGAAAATAAATCTCTTGATAATAAGGGCGTTTGCGAATGGTCAAAATAAACCTGCGTCTTTTGTTCACCATTCAGTTCAATTAATTTCAGATAATTTATATTTTCAGAAATAGATTCTTCTTTCTTTAATTTTAAACAGCGCTCTAATACAGAAAAATCTGAGCTCATATAAACGATACCCGATTGATAACTAACTATCCACTTCTGTTTATTATTAGTAAAATAAAAAGCATCAAATGACGTGAGAGAATTATCTTTTATAAACACTTTTTTAAAGAAATCCATAAACAAATCATCTTCGCTTTTTTCTTTTACTTTAAACAATAGTAAATGCTCTGTATTATTTTCTTCTTTAATAAAGCTCCAGTACAATGAATTATCTTTTAGTACTTCCGCAATATCTGGTTGAGAATTAACAAGGGAATCTAAATAATAAATGCCGTTTTGAGCTACTTGCATGGATTCTTGTGTGAGTAAAGAATTCCAGATAAGATTTTGCCGGGTGAGCTGGGAAATAAGTTCGCTACTATTCTTAGTCTCAATCACGCACATAGCATTTTCAGGGATGTGATCTAAAACTGAAATCTTTGGCGCTTTGCTTTCTTTCAAACGAAGATAACCCCATACCGCGATAGCAATAGATGCGACTACAAACAACCAAAATCCTATTTTCTTTAATAAATGCACCTCATCTAATGTAACAGGATTTTATAAGATAAATAAAGGCAAAGCGCTGAGTTATGAAACCGGTATTGTGAATTGGCATTAAAAGAAAAGTTTCTTTAAATCCTTTTGGTAAATTACATTTGCCCCAAATTTTTGAGACCAATACTCGGCCAAATAATTTTGTTCTGGCTGGCATGGGGTGGGAATTAAGATGATATTACTTTTTTTGAGCTGATGAAGGTCCATTAAAGTACTATAACCACTGCGGCAGATAACCATTTCAGAATTTTGAATCATGAGACTTAAATCATTAGCTTCAGGCATGTTATTGAGTACTACATTGTCTGATAAATTATAATTATGCTCTGAATAAGTTCCCCTTACAATACAAATTTTTTTATCTGTATTTTTTGATTTCTCTATTAATTGCTTTTCGAATTCTGTTCTTAAAGGTTCCGGACCAGAAAGCAAACATAAATAATCAAACACTTTATTTGCCGGTTCCAAAAAGGTTAATCGGCTCAAAGGGCCTATATAAATCAAGTTTTTGAAATGGTGATTTTTTGAAAGCTTCCCTGCTAAAGCTAGTCCTTCATTTTCAAAATCAGGTACCCAAATCGAGTTAAACTTTTTTATAAAATAATGATGTACCTTATTCGCCATTAGGGAAAATAACCCTGCACGAATATTTAATTGATGAGTGATATAAATGCACTCAACTTTAGAATTGTAGAGTCCGAAACGGTTATCGCTTATAACAACATCAATATTGTATTTTTGAATAATGCTTTTTAATTGTTGATGCTCCTTATTTACAACTCTTAAAATCCGGGGAGATTCCAGAATCAATTTTATACTGAGTGGTATATTTTTAGAATAACAAATTTTGTAAGGCGCAATTTCCTCTTTTTTTAAATCAGGAAATTCTTCATTCAATATAAGCGCTGTAGTTGGGGTTACTCCTAAAATAATAGTATTGTTTTGCCTTAATTGTCTAATCAATGGTACGCACCGAGTAGCATGACCTAAACCCCAATCCAGTGGGGCAATAAATATGGTTTTGTTTCTTAAGATATCACAAAATAACAAAAAAAATCGATCATAAGGCTTACCTTTGCCAGGCAATTGGAAGCCCTTTCAGAACATATTCAAAGCATCTTAAAAACCCTGCCAGATACACCCGGGGTTTACCGTTATTATGATGCGGATAACAATCTGCTGTATGTTGGCAAAGCAAAGAATTTAAAAAAAAGGGTACTATCCTATTTTATGAAGGAACATGACACGCACCGGCTGCGAATCATGGTAAAAAAAATAGCGGATATTAAAACCACGAAGGTGAACACCGAAATGGATGCTCTTATTCTGGAAAACAACCTTATTAAGAGTCTCACGCCTAAATACAACATCATGTTGCGTGACGACAAAACGTATCCATGGATCATGATTAGGAATGAACAATTTCCAAGAGTACATCAAACAAGACAACTAAAAAAAGACGGGGCAGAGTATTTCGGGCCATATCCTTCTGTTACGACTATGTATATCTTACTGGATCTTATCAGACAGTTGTACCCTTTAAGATCTTGCACCTTAGACCTAACCGTTGAAAATATTGAAAAGAAAAAATTTAAAGCCTGCCTCGAATTTCAAATAGGACGATGTAAAGCGCCATGTATTGCTAACCAAAGTCTTGAAGAATATGATCGTGGAATTGATCACATAAAAGAAATAATTAAAGGCGATATTAATTTTGCTATAAAAGATTTGAAACGTTTGATGAATAATCATGCGGAAAAAATGGAATTTGAAAAGGCGGGTGAACTCAAAAAGAAAATTGAATTACTTGAAAAATATCAGGGAAAATCAACGATCGTACATCCTTCCATTACGGATACGGATGTCTTTACTATCATCAGTGACGAGAAAGCAGCATACATTAATTACTTTAAGGTGATGAACGGAACCATCATCCAGGCGCAGACTTTAGAATTTAAAAAGAAACTGGATGAATCGGATGAGGAAATGCTAGTGTTCGCGATTAATGAAATCCGCACACGATATAACTCTTTAAGTAAAGAAATATTTGTTCCCTTTGAACCCGAATTCAATTTTGCTGATGCAAAATATGTGGTTCCTAAAATTGGGGATAAAAAACATTTAATGGACCTTGCATTTAGAAATGCTGAATCTTACAAACGCGAACGGGAAAAACAACTGGCATTGATTGACCCGGATCGTCATACGGATCGTATTATGCAGCAGATGATGAAGGACCTGCGCATGAAAGAAGAACCAAGGCGCATTGAAGGATTTGATAATTCGAATATTCAGGGCGATTATGCCGTGAGTGCCATGCCAGTGTTTATTGACGGCAAACCTGCAAAAAAAGAATACAGGCATTATAACGTTAAAACTGTTGTTGGACCAGATGATTTTGCCACGATGGAAGAGGTAATCAGTCGCCGTTACTCAAGGGTGATTGAAGAAGGATTGCCAATCCCACAATTGATTGTAATTGATGGGGGAAAAGGGCAACTTGGGGCTGCGGTAATGAGCTTGCGAAAATTGGGACTTATGGGACAAGTAACAGTGATTGGAATTGCTAAACGATTGGAAGAAATTTATTTTCCTGGTGATCCGATTCCACTTTATTTAGATAAACGTTCTGAAACATTAAAGATAATTCAACAGATCAGGGATGAAGCCCATCGATTTGGCATAACGCACCATAGAAATAAGCGGAGCCGTGAAACGTTTAAAACAGAACTTTCGGAAATAAAAGGCATTAGTGATAAAACTGCTCAAAAACTACTCACTGAATTAAAGTCGGTGAAAGGTATAAAAGAAGCTACGCTGGAAGAATTGACATCTATCATCGGTAATTCAAAAGCAAATTTGGTTTATGACTTTTTTAAAAAGCAAACTAGTTAGCGGCGTAAGTAGATCGAACACTTCACAGCAAAAACGTCCGATGATTAAAGCTCTGGAAGTCCTTCAATGAACTAAACAATTTGAGACAAGTTCTATTAAATTTTTTAGTTATAAAAAACTATTATCTTTGTCCATGGAAAACGGTAAACTTATCATATTTTCGGCTCCGTCAGGATCTGGTAAAACAACCATAGTAAGGCATTTACTGAAAACTTTTCCTGATAAACTAGAATTTTCCATTTCTGCCACTAGTCGTCCTAAGCGTGGTGTTGAAGAATGCGGAAAAGATTATCATTACCTAACGGTTGAAGAATTCAAAGAAAAAATTGATAATAAAGAGTTTCTGGAATGGGAAGAGGTTTACGCCGGAACCCACTACGGGACTTTAAGAAGCGAAGTCGATCGTATTTGGGCTAAAGGCAAGCATGTAATTTTTGATATTGATGTTGAAGGCGGATTAAACCTAAAAAAACAATTTGGCGAAAAAGCCCTGGCTGTTTTTGTGATGCCTCCCAGCATAAAAATTCTCGAAGAACGTTTAAATTCCAGAAGCACTGACACTCCTGAAAGTATTGCAAGAAGAGTTGAAAAAGCTGAAAAAGAATTAAAAACCGCTGATCTTTTTGATGTCTTTATCTTAAATGAAGTACTTGAAGAAGCTTTTCAAAAAGCTGAAAAACTAGTCGGCGAATACCTCTCTAAATAACCTTTTCAAAATAACTTTTATTTAACCGCGTAATAACCTTTAATTTAATATTTAAAAGGGTTAGTCGGTTTGCTATTTTAAAAGGGTAACCTGTTTTTTGTGTAAGTTTAAATGATTGGATTTCAATACTTTAAGAAAATATTGCAAATTCTTCGCTTTTTTTGGGTTACTAATTTAAAGTTTGGGTATAAATGTTCAAATAACAAACAAACCACTTAAAAATTAAAAAAATGACAAAATTATTTTCAATTATCGCAGTAGCTATCATCGCTACATCTGTAGTATCTTGTGGACCTTCAGCTGAAGAAAAAGCAAAAATCGAAGAGCAAGCAAAACATACTGCTGATTCTATCTCTGCAGCTTTATCTGCTAGCTTAGAAGGTGCAATGAATGAGGCTACAGCTGATACTACTGTTACTTCTGTTGAAACTTCAACTACAACTGTTGAAGCTCACACAGGTCACTAAGAATTTGTGTTTAGTTAGGAAAGGTCCACGTATCTCTGATACGTGGGCTTTTTTATTTATATATACTTATGATAAATACATGTTGATGCAGAATTAATTCATGTTCAGGCTGACGCGAGTATAGGGGCAATACTCAGAAATAAATTTATTTCTTTATCCAAACAAAAATTATCTTTACATTCGGGATATCAAAAAGCAATCTAATTATTATGAAAAAAATTTCCTTTCTTCTGTCATTAACGTTTCTAACTTTAATAATCGTTAAATGTAAGCCTGCTGCAGAAGACCGGTTTAAAATGCATGAAAATGCAAAACGTATTTCAGATTCTCTTGGACGCGTTATTGATTCCGCCATGGCAGAGGTTGCTATCAAACCTAAAACTCCGGTTGACAACACAACCAATACAAAATAATTTTTAAAATTTTATTGAGAGTCCGTTTCTGAATGAATACACCAGATTTGGAATTCCCTCTGGTTGATACGTATCATACAGCATATTAAACGTTGATTTAAAATTAAGATGCTTATTAATGTGAATCTCTAACCCACTGTCGTTTGCAATTCTGTAATCTAAAGCGTTTTCAATGTTAGGCTGATAAAAAGTTGTACTGGTTAAATCAATACTCTTTAATAAAAAAAATGAACAGGTGAGATATGAACTAATCCTGTGTTCGTAAAGGTTAATTTCTTCTCCAATAATATCATCATATTCATACATATATAAAGCGGCAACATAAATCCGTGAATTGGGCTTCTTCAATAATTTTAAGCGTGGCCCTGCACCCAACAAATACCGAAAATCAAGCTTAAGAACGGGATTGTATTGTGTTTGCGTAAATGCTTCCATCGTAATCCATTTACTAATTTTATAATTGTATCTAAAATGCTGATAACCTGCATTGGCAAAATCTGTATTTCCGGCTTTAATAAAATTAAGATCATTCAAAAAAATAAAACGATGTCGGTTTTTTTGGTATTGAACCCGAACTGCATTAGAGAATTGAAGAACCTGTTGTGTATTGTTATAAACATTGAAATTAAAATCTATGTTTCCGATCCACCCATTGGTGTCATTTAAAAAGCGTTTATTCTCAATATTAATGACCTGAGCTTTTAAAGAAACAGAAAGGCAAAGAAAAATCAGAAATTTAAAAATCAACTTTAACATAGAAGAGTGGCAAAAATCCTAACTGGTAATTTTTAATTAAAGGGTCTGAATTAATATTCGCAGGATCCGGCGCATAACTCAGGGCCAATACATTCTTAGTATTCATAATATTTACAAGATCAAGCGCAATTTCATAAGCAGCTTTTTTTTCATTAATCTTGTAAGCAATTCTTAAATCCAAGCGATTATAGGGATCGAACTGTAATGTGTTTACCTTATCATTATCTGCTACCACGTCCATCACAGCATTACTAGCAGCAACATCCACGAGCGAATAACGTTTGCCACCACCATAAGTAAATTTAGTGGATACGTTAATGGAATTCTTTTTTGATTTCCCTACTTCATATTCCCCGCCTGCCAATAAATTCATCATGTATTGTCCGTTAAAGTCTGTATCAAATGTTTTGCCATTGCTGGCGGTGTACTTACTATCAAATAAACTGGCCGAGTACAAAAAGAAATAATGTTTACTGAATATTTTTTCCAAAGTAAATTCCAAACCATAATTATAACCTGTTCCTTTATTCTCCATGGTGTAAATTGGAAAGAAACGATTAAAACTAGCCCCTCGGTTTAACATGGAAACACCTGAAGGAACAGCATAAACCGGAACTTCCCATAAATATTGATAATAGGCTTCTACTTTCGTTCTTACAAATTTTGAAATCTGCAAATCATAACCTAAAACACCATGCTGACTTTTACTGAATCCTAAATTTTTATTATCTAAAACCTTTGCTGGATTTGAATACACTTTTCCTTCTCTCACTAAACTATCAGGAGAAGCGAAGTACAAATACGTTGCTTGCATTTGGCTGTGCATGCCATAAGCCAGGCTTAATGATTGATTTGGCTTGAATTGAAATCTTAAGCTAGCTCTTGGTTCAACCACAGCACTGTTACTAAGAGTCAGGTATTGTGCAAATACACCAATGTTAGTACTCCATTTTTCATTGAATTTGTGCACGTAAGCTACGTAAGGTTGCAATAAATAGAAATCGGCTTTGGTGTTGATACGTGTTTTATAAGGCTTATCGTTAATTGCCTGCGCAATAGTATCATAGCGTGAATTGATTTTAACCTGGTCATAAAAATCAACATGAAAAGCATTAGCAAAAAAACCAACTTTAAAGCTGTTCTTCGCATTTACTTTATGTTTGATATTCCACGACAATGTTGCTTTGGTTTCCATGAAGTCATAAGCTAAGATCTGAGGCAATGTATCATTTGGTTTAAAATCTCTATCCCTTAATACCAGGTAATGATCTACATTCAACCCTTGTCCACTATAGGCAAGAGACGTTTTCATAAGTGTACGACTGTTAAACGAGTAAGAATGATTTAAAATCGCAACTCCCATACCGGAAGAAAAATACTGGTCACGGTTCAGATCACCATACAATTCTTTTGGTCTTTCGGTTTGAGTGCTTAAAATAATTTTAATCGTGCTCAATCCTCCGATACCACTTAAAGAAAAAACACCTGCTTTTTTTATCGGGAAATTAAAACGAAAAGCGCCATCCTGATATTGAGGTACTGCACTAGTTCCTAGTTTTATATTTAAACCGGATAATAATTTTAATGTGGAATACCGGTAATTGAAATAATAACTGCTTCCTTTTGCTTTGTTTATAGGCCCTTCCACGGATAATTCTGTACCCAATAAACCAAACTGAAATGTACGTTCGTGTTTCTGATTATTTCCATTACGCATTTTTAAATCGAAAACGCCACCTAAGGCATTACCATAATTAGCAGGAAAAGCGCCGGTATAAAATTCTGAATTAGCTAAATACTTATTGTTGATAATGGCTGTTGGCCCACCCGCCGAACCCGCTACCGCAAAATGATTAGGGTTCGGAATATCTATTTCCTCTAAACGCCATAGTAAACCAGATGGTGAATTTCCACGAACTACAATATCATTACGGCTATCATTTGTTCCCTGCACGCCTGCAAAATTTGAAGCCATCCTCGCGGGATCCTGGCGTGAACCCGGATAACGTTCTGTTTCTTCAATACTGAATGTTTTCACATTCACTGCCTGCATATTATTGACAACGTCTTTATCCTCTTCAGCATTCACCACTACTTCATCCATTTGCACCAAAGACTCTTCAAGTTCAATATTTAAAAAAGTCTCCTTCCCGGAAGAAACAATAATATCATTTAAAGGCAAAGTCGTGTAACCAAACAAAGAAATAATAAAAGAACGCCGTCCCACAGCCACACCATCCAATCTAAAAGCACCATTGGCATCTGTAGTTGTAAGCATTTTTTTTGTACTATCGTTTTTTAAACGAATAACCACACCGGGTAAACCAACTGACGATACTTTATCAGTAATTTGTCCTCGTACGGTTTGTGTGTAGGAGACTTGCGAAAAGAGATTTATGGAAAATAATAACGCAGAAATAAAATGGATAAGGCATCTAGTCATGCTTTAAAAATACTGATTTTTAGAAAATTAAAATAAATTTTAATTGATAACCAAGGAGTCTTGATAAACATTGTAATAGTGCTCATTTTGCCAGTACACAGTTTTTATAAGGGTATCCGCAAACTGTTTTTCAATAGTATTAAAAGTTTGTGCCTGGTATTGTTTTAAAGCGTGTGCTTCATAGTAAAACACATCGCCATTCACTATTTCAAATTCTTTTAAATTTTTTAATGGAATTGTTTTGTAAAATGTTCCGTAAATATCAAACACCAAAATGCCTTCATTTGCGGAGTTCAGATACAAATAATTGTTATGTTCTTTCATGAAATTCGGTTTAATATCAATGTCCAGAATACTCTTCAGATTACCGGTTTTCACCAGGGATTTAAATTCGGAATCAAAACGGGATAGTTCATTGTTTTGTTTATCATAAATCCAAAAGCCGTTATTAGAAGACGAACAAACCAACGAAGCCTGCTCGTAACCCAACTTTTCTAAAGAAATCATGTCGCTGGATTGAGTCAGTTGATTATCTAAAAACAACAGCTGTTGAAAATCTTTATAATAAACAAGAATTTTTAAAGGGTTCATAGCATCAACGTAGTCAATTCTGCCATAACGCTTGGTACTGAATTTTTTTTGCAAAATACCGTTAGCGTTATACTTTACAATCTCATTTTCTGTGATGATATAAATATTTCCAAACCCATCAATATCAACGCGCGAATTTTGCTCAGGAAATTTAATGTGCAACGGAGAAACGTCTGTCTGTATCATGAATGAACTAAGCAGAGCAAAAAAAATAAATATAATGATGTTGAATTTCAATATTAATAATGCTAACGCTAAGTTAATTTATAAATTACGATTTATCTAAAATAAAAATGCCTCCTATTTTTCAATAGAAGGCATGGGTTGTAAAATTACTCTTATACTAAAGAAATATCGAACTGAACCAAATCAACAAATTCCTGAACTCGATCGTCCACATCTTTTTGAGATAATCCAATCAAACGCTCAGTACCAAATTTTTCAACTGTAAAGCTAGCCATTGCTGAACCAAAAATGATGGCACGCTTCATGTTTTCAAAACTGATATCCTTTGTTTTTGCTAAATAACCGATAAATCCGCCAGCAAAACTATCTCCAGCACCTGTCGGATCAAATACATCCTCTAATGGCAAAGCGGGTGCAAAAAACACTTCATCCTTATTAAATAATAAAGCACCATGCTCACCTTTTTTGATCACCAATACCTTTGGTCCCATAGCTAAGATTTTCTGAGCAGCTTTCACTAAAGAATATTCACCGGATAATTGACGCGCTTCTGAATCGTTAATAGTCAAGACATCAATTCCTTTTAAAGTTTCTATTAATTCGGGCATTGCTATGTCCATCCAGAAATTCATTGTATCCAATACGATTAATTTTGGACGTTTTGCCAATTGAGATAACACCTTTTGCTGAACGCTTGGCATTAAATTACCTAACATTAGAAAATCGCAACTCTTGCAGGCTTCAGGAACAATGGGGTCGAATTCTGCCAATACATTTAATTGCGTATCCAACGTATCACGGGAATTCATGTCATTATGGTAACGGCCACTCCAGAAAAAGGATTTTTCACCTTGTTTAATTTGTAAGCCGTCAAGATTAACTCCCTGACCCTTAAGCGTATTCATAAATTCCTGTGGAAAATCATCTCCCACAACGGATACGATACTAATATCTTTTGTAAAATAAGACGACGCTAAAGCTATGTAACTAGCCGCCCCTCCTACGATTTTATCGGTTTTACCAAAAGGGGTTTCTATAGCATCAAACGCTACTGTACCTACAACTAAAAGACTCATATTAAAAAGATTTAAAAATTTTGACAAATATATTGTTTATTTACAAAATAGATATTAAATTTGCCCTCCTTTATAGGGAAAAACAACAGTTCTTTCGCATTTTAATATAACCAAATATTCCTTCTTTATGTCGGAACGATTCCCTCTTAGCTCAGCTGGTTAGAGCACATGACTGTTAATCATGGGGTCCCTGGTTCGAGCCCAGGAGAGGGAGCAAAAAACCATTTACTAATTAGTAAGTGGTTTTTTTGTTTTGGCTCATTTCATTTGCATTTATATAGAGTATGACCAAATAGCTTATCCACTTGGTAAAACTAAATGCAATTGATGCCTGGATTTTTATAATCGTGTTCTTAAAAGAAAATCTATAGACCGGAATCCATGAATCTGATTAATAGTCGAGGCAAATAGAAAAAAAGGAGTTGCATAAAAAACAAGTGTTCAGCCTATTCAGGAAATTAATAAAGGTATCGTGTATAACTGTAGACTTATAAAAAATACACATCGTACATAAAAATAAAAACTTATAGTTGATTTGTTTTATAAATTGTAACTTTAGCATCCATGATGGCACCGTAGTTCAATGGATAGAATAAGCGTTTCCTAAACGTTTGATGTAGGTTCGATTCCTACCGGAGCCACTTCTTTTTAATTTCAGTGTTCTAATTTTTATTTTAATATTATTAAAATGTTTGAATTAATTTATAGATCTAAAGCGGATATCAAAATTAAATCTTCTGATATTGTTGATATTCTAAATACCTCAAAACATTGGAACTCTCTTCATAATATTACCGGATGCCTTTTATACTATAATCATGAATTTATTCAAATTTTAGAAGGCAATGAAACTGAAGTTAAAAAACTTTTTTCAAGGATTGAAAAGGACAAGAGGCATACAGATGTTACACACATAATTGAAAATGCAAAACAGGCAAGAACCTTTAAAAATTGGAGCATGGCCTATCATGAATTAAAAAAAAGTGAAATTCATGATCTTAATAAACAAAACTTTATAGATAGTTTTTTAACGATTGCTGAATTGGCCGAAAAACCAACTCATGTGGTGAAGTTATTTTGGGTGCTTTCCCAAAAAATGATTAAAGGGTAAATAAAAATATCTTCTTTTTTGTAACTCCTTCCTTGGATTATCTAATTATACTTACACTACTCTATGGAACCTTTAAGCACAAACACAATCTATACCGTCTCCCAGAGAAAAAACATTATTTTAGTATTATTAGTGCTAGTTGGGCTTATTATCTTTAAAGCTACTCTACCTTTTTTAACGGCTATACTTTCTGCAATCATTTTATATACTTTGTTCAGACCATTTTATTTACACCTAATTCACAAAAGGCATTTAAGTAATTTATCCGCTACTGTGATTATCCTCATCATGTCTTTTTTAATTATTGTTTTGCCTTTATTTGGATTGAGTTTAATGATCATTGATAAATTAATTGAATTTCAAAAGCATCCGGAAATAGTAACCGACATCATTAATAAACTACACAATTATACTGGTGCCAGTTTTGATATTAAGGCCATGATTAACAACAGCATCAATGACATTTCTGGCTGGGCTATTAATGCCTTTTCTGTGTTTTTAGATAGTGCATTAAAAATATTCATTGCCCTCATAATCATTTACTTTACCCTATTTTATATGTTTAGATCACATGAAAAGTTTGAAAAAACTATACTTAAATATTTACCCTTTAATCATGAAAACAGTCTCAAATTTGGGCGTGAATTAAAAAACATCACATTATCAAATATTTTGGGGCAGGGATTAATTGGTTTATGCCAGGGAATTATAGTTGCCGTAGGATTTTTAATTTTTGGAATACCCGATCCGGTATTTTGGGGAATAGTGTCAGTATTTGTTTGTTTTCTGCCTGTTGTGGGTGCTCCCATTATTTTTATTCCTGCAGCCATTTTAGAATTAGCGTCGGGTAATAATTTCTCTGGTATTGGAATTTTAATATGGGGAATTGTTTTAGTAACTTTTGTAGACAATTTTTTACGCCAGTTCATTTCCAAAAAAATTGCTGACACTCACCCCTTAATTACAATTATTGGGGTTATTATAGGCATTCCTGTTTTTGGTTTAATTGGTTTGGTAATTGGCCCTTTTTTGATCTCCTTTTTCATTCTTCTTTTTAAAATGTATGAGCGTAATTATTTAGCGCCTCAAAATCCTGGTACAGCTTTAATTGAAGAAATCAAAAAAGATTAAAAAAATTTTATTTCAGTATGGATGCAATAAGAAAACATTCGGATGTTATTTTAATTGGTGCCGGAATTATGAGCGCCACCCTCGGTATGCTATTGAAAGAATTAATTCCTGACCTCAACATACATATCTATGAGCGGCTCAATGAGACGGCTGCCGAAAGTTCTGATGCCTGGAATAATGCAGGAACAGGCCATTCAGCGTTTTGTGAATTAAATTACACACCTGAAAAAGAAGATAAAAGCATAGATATTTCAAAGGCATTAAAGATTGCGTCTTCGTATGAAATTTCTAAGCAATACTGGTCTTATTTAGTAAAAGATAAGAAAATAATTGAGCCAAAAAAATTCATTAACTCCGTGCCACATATGAGTTTTGTTTGGGGTGATGATAATGTTCATTTTTTAAATAAACGTTTTGAAATTCTTTCAGCTCATCCATTATTTTATGGAATGCAATATTCCAAAGAATGGCATCAGCTTGAACAATGGATGCCCCTGATTATGAAAGGGCGCAACCCTGGAATTGAAACGGCAGCAACCCGGATGGAAGCAGGAACAGATGTCAATTTTGGAGCTTTAACAAAAGCAATGTTGTATTATTTAAAATCATTAAAAGGAGTTAAACTTTTTTTGAATCATGAAGTATCAGATATTGAAAGGGCCGAGAATGGACAATGGAACGTTACTGTAAAAAATCTAGCCCTACAAGAAAAAACAAATATGAAAGCCGATTTTGTTTTTATAGGCGCTGGTGGAGGATCATTACCCTTATTGGAAAAATCAAACATTAAGGAGGCAGAAGGTTACGGAGGATTTCCGGTAAGTGGGCAATGGCTGCGATGCACTAATGAAAAGATAATTGAGAGGCATCATGCAAAAGTATATGGATTAGCAAGCGTTGGTGCACCTCCCATGTCAGTGCCGCATTTAGATACTCGTATCATTGACGGAAAAAAGGCATTACTATTCGGGCCGTATGCGGGTTTTTCAACTAAATTTTTAAAAAACGGCTCTTTCTGGGATCTTGCAGGCTCAATAGAATTAGATAATATAATACCTATGTTATCAGCTGGCGCCCATAATCTTTCTCTCACCAAATATTTAATACAACAAGCAAGTCAGTCGCAAGAAGATCGCATTGACGCTTTGAAAATATATTTACCTGAAGCAAATGCAAAAGATTGGGAATTGGAAATCGCCGGACAGCGTGTGCAGGTAATTAAAAAAGATAAAGAAGAAGGAGGAATACTTGAATTTGGAACAGAGATAGTATGTGCAGAAGACGGCTCATTAGCGGCTCTACTGGGCGCATCGCCAGGCGCATCTGTTTCCGTGAGTGTTATACTGGAAGTTTTGAATAAATGTTTTAAAAAAGAAATGGCAACGGTAACATGGAAGAATAAATTGCGACAAATGATTCCAACTTATGGAGAATTACTAAAAGACAATCCGGATCTTTGTTATGAAACCAGAAAAAGGACTCATTCCATTCTGGAATTAAATCTACCAGAATAATGCAACAGTTAAAGAATTAAGTAAAATCGCTGTTTAGAATTATGCTAAAATATTTTCAAGCAGGTATCTGCTTTTCAAAACTGTTTCTCGTTAAAGTAAATGCGCCAGATTTAATTTAGGATCATCAAAACGAAGATTTATTCTGAAATATATTCAAGTTAAAAACACACAGAGCCATTCGTTTGATTGGTGTTTACACATTACATTTTGGAAACTATTCCAACTTCCACCAAAATTCATCCGTTTGTTCACAACCCACCTCTAGCGCCCTGCCAATCAGAGGTGTTACGACTTTTACCTGTAACTCTTCCGCTTTCTTCAATATGCGATTGATCGGTTCATCCCAAGGGTGCATAGCCAATGCAAACTTTCCCCAATGGACTGGAAACAACACTTTAGCTTTCAAATCAATGCAAGCCTGAACCGTTTCCTCGGGCATCATATGAATTTGGGGCCAGGAAGTATTGTATTGGCCTGCCTCCAGAAGTGCTATATCAAAAGGACCATAGCGTTCTCCGATTTCTTTAAAATGAGAATCATATCCTGAATCTCCACCCAAATATAAAGTATGTGTTTTTGTTTTTAAAATAAAAGAACACCATAACATTTTAGAACGTAATAGTGCGCGCCCGGTATAATGTCTTGCAGGAGCTGATGTAATTTCTATGTCATTATCAAATAACTCAATGTCCCACCAATCCATTTCGTGGATATTAGAATTTTTATATCCCCAATATTCCAAATGGGATCCAAGTCCAAGTGGGCAGCACACCTTACTGATTTTTGATTTTAATTTCACAAGGGTTGTATGATCCATGTGATCATAATGATCATGCGTTAATAACAATAAATCAATGTGTGGCATATCTTCTACGGAATACTCATTGCTTCCGTCAAATGCTTTCATAAGAAAAGAAAATGGCGAAGCACTCCCGCTAAATACAGGGTCAATTAAAATTGTTTTGCCGTTTAAATTAATGAAGTAGGAAGAATGTCCGAACCATACAATTACCGGAGCATCTGATTGAATTTGATGTAAATCTGTTTTTACAAAAGGTAATTTTTTATGTGGTTTAACAGATTTGGGTTTATTAATAGACTGTTTACTAATAGAGAGAAAGGAACTGTCTTTAGATAACTGTTCGGTGGGGGATAAATTTTGAAACGCATTATTTTTATAATTCTTTGACAGTTTAATACGATTCAGCCTTTTGTCTGAAGGGTTTTTTCCAAAAACTTTTAATAGAGACATATTTTTAAACACCTAAGGTTTCTTTTAATTTTGAATACCCACTACGACTCAATGGAATTTTTTTTCCATTCTTTAAAAGAACTACATACGTGTTTTTTTCAAGAGGTTCGATTTTTGTCAATTCCTGAAGATTAATAATGTACGATCTGTGGGTTCTGAAAAAATGTGCCGAATCTAACACCTGCTCATAGTAATTCATCGTTTTCTTTTTAAGATAGTATGAGTCTTTCGTGAAAATTTTCACGTAATCATCATATGCTTCAATATACATTACATCATTCATTGGAACTATACGAATATCACTGCCGTTCTTAACAACAATCCTATTCTTCTCATCTGGTTGTTTTGAAGAGTTTTCGAGGAGAGACTGAACATTTGTTCCATTAATATCAATAGATTGTTTTGATTTCCACTTTTTAATGGCTGCATCAAATCGTTCTCTGCTGAAAGGCTTTAATAAATAATCGATAGCATTCGCTTCAAATGCTTTGATCGCATATTCATCAAAAGCTGTAGTGAAAATAACATGAGGTGTGTTATCCAACAGTTCCAACATTTCAAAGCCGTTAATCTTTGGCATTTGTATATCCAGGAAAATCAAATCCGGTTTGTATTGTATAATCGCTTTTATACCTTGAAAGCCATCATTGCATTCTGCGACTACTTCAATATCATTATGACCTTGCAAATATTCCAATACGATGGATCTTGCCAAAGGTTCATCGTCAATAACAATTACTTTCATTTCTGAGGAATTTTTAAAGTGGTAATGAAGTGTTTATTTTTCTTTTCCGTTGTCATTAAATCATTGCGGGCGTACAATAAGAATAAACGGCGTTGGATGGAACTTAAGCCGAAGCCTGTACCCTGGTTTGCCTCAAGTGTGGCGGAGTCAAACGGATTTCTTACTTCAATAATTAAATGCTGTTCTTTTATATGTGCAAAAACACTGATGGTTACTTCCCCGATAGTGTCATACAACCCAAATTTAATGGCATTCTCCACAATAGGCTGCATCAATAAAGGCGGAATAGTAGCAACCAAATTTTCCGGTTCTACCTCTACTGTTATATTTAATCGGTGACCAAACCTTACTTTTTCAATCTCAAGATATAATTTCAGATGTTCTAATTCTTCCTTTAGAGAAACAGTTTGTTGTTCATCTCTTTTTAAAGTGCCTCTCAAGAAATCAGATAGCTGCTGGATCATTTTTCTTGCTTCATCAGGTTTTGTACCAGCCAAAGCACTTATAGAATTCAAACTATTAAACAAAAAGTGGGGCTGAAGTTGTTGACGCAACCTGGCCAATTCCGCTTCCTTTATATATTTCTCCGAATCTGTTCTTCGCCTTTCCTGTTCTTTTTGTTCCTGCAAATTATTCCACATCCAGTTTAAAAGTGTAACGAATGAAATTACTAAGAGGGAGACAATAAATCTTACTGGCATCGACTTCTCAAGAAAAAGAAGATACTCATTATCATAGGATAAAAACGACTTCATTACTATTCTAAACGTGACACAAAATAGAATAGTAATTCCTATAGCGTATAAAAATCTATAGATAAGGTTATGCCTCCCGGGCTGATAATAGCGATAAATCATAACAGTGGCGAAACAAGCGAATGCAAGTAAACCATTGGATATAAACGCGTCTACCAGAGAAAGTTCCCATTTTAATCCCAATCTATGTATCACTGTGCTTTGCACTAATGCCCAAAAAACCCACCAGGCAAAGTATAGCCCGAGGATTTTAGTAAAGGGATATGAAAAAAAATCTTTCAATTATAATCAGGCAAAAGTTAGGTTTTTAGTCTGGATAACCATCGCTTTTTCACGAATGTAAGTGATAAAAGAATTAGTATCGGTTTTTTCATGAGTACGTGAATAAATTTGCTCCCCATCCTTAGCGTTTGACAAGCAATATAAATCAACCACATCAATAAACTTCCATAAAACTATTTTATTGTCATGATTAAAGAAGGTCTCTTCTTCATGACGGCCAATCGCTCTTGCTTTATGAAAAGCTTCTTCTTCATTAGAAGCTTCAACAATACGAACCTGCTCATCAAATTGCGATGAGTGACTGCCCTGATCGATGTTAATATTAAACATCAGTTTAACTAAATAGGTACTCATAATTTCTAATTTAGAATTTAAATTAATAACTTTTTATTTCTATTCCACCCATAAATGTGGTTCCTTTGAGAATCAATATTTTTACATTCTCAGGGTTGAGATTTGTTTGAACTGGTCTTTTGTCTTCTATATTTCCAAGAACAGAAACCAATTCAGAGTTAATTTCCCAGTTAGCTGGGATTACCAGGCGTGTTCCACCAAACACATTGGTTAGTTCCAATGTCGCAGTTTTGTCCATGTCTGCCTGGCTTAAATTAATTTCTGAGCCACCAAACACATTTGTTACCTCGCCACCTTTAAACGATTTTGAAAGAATATTTTTTTTTACGCTGCCCATAAATGTCGTCGATTCAATCAAATCGTCTTCACTGGAAGTTTCTGAAATGAAACATTCATTTCCACGATCATAGCGTCGCTTACTTTTATCATGAAATCTGTTCGCACGACAGGATCTGAATTTACGACGTGGCTTAAAAATGATAAACAACCCAAATAAAATAATAAGCACCGGCCAAATAAAAGGTTTAATATTGATTAAAGGATAAATGTCACCCAGTAAAAAAACTCCACCAATTACTATTAAGATAAACCACCATGCATTACGAAAATTATGCTTTATTCCATTGATCAATCCTACTGCAATCAAAAGAGTTTTCCATGTCAAAACCCAGAAAGGAATTTCTGCTCCTAACTCTCTTGCCAGAAAAAGCGACCCCGCTACAACTAACAAAATACCCCCAAGGATTTTTCCCCTGGTATGACTTTTCTCCATTTGTTTCCAGTTTACTTCAAACCTGTTATGTATTTCGTTCTGCTGCATATTCTATTTTTTTATAAATGTACTTGGGCAGTTTTCAAGGAACAAGGGCAATTAGGTAGCCTGAAGCAGGTAGTCGGTGAATGGTAACTGGCAGGCGGTAATGCAATTTTAATTCAAGGAAGGATCGAAGGAAAAATCAGTAAAAGCTTTATAACCGGGATTTATTTTTACAAGTTCTTCTCCCCATAGTTCTTCAGGGATAACCTTTACCAACTGTTGATAATCAGCAGGTTTGGTGAACCAGGTATTATTATCTATTTCTGCTTTAAGTTGCTCTGGATTCCAGCCACTATAACCTATATAGAAACGTATCTGCTCAGAAGAAATTTCTCCACGTTCAATCATTTCTGATAATTCAAAAAAATTTCCCCCCCAATATACATCATCAATTACATGCTGGCTATCACTTAGTTTTTTTCCAAGTGTGTGAGTATAAAATAGTTGGTTTGGTGACACAGGCCCACCTTCAAACAAAGGGAAGTTGCCGTTTTTTAAGTGCGGAAAAATGTCCCGCAATAGCAACCCCTGTGATTTATTGAATACAAAACCCAAACTTCCCTCGGCGTTATACTCACACATGAAAATAACAGCTCGCTTAAAATGTTCATCCTGTAGGAATGGCTTAGCAATTAATATGTCACCTGCTTTTATCACGAATAACTCTTTATATTTGTACAAAATTAATAAAAAAATGGGTCATGTAAACCAACATATTTCACAGTTAAGAGAAGATTTCATGAAGGGCGAACTGTCGGAAAACACATTACATAAAACACCTGATTTACAGTTTGAACACTGGATGAAAGATGCGATTGATGCAAAGGTAAATGAAGTGCCAGCTTGTAATTTGGCAACGGTTGGTGCAAATCATAAGCCGTCAGCAAGAATCATATATTTAAGAGAATTCGCGAATAACGAATTTTATTTTTACACCAATTATAATTCACGAAAAGGGAAAGAAATTTGTGAAAATCCGAATGTTTGTATAACATTTTTCTGGCCTGAACTTGAACGCCAGATTCGCATTGAAGGTGTAATCGCCTCGAAAGCGGATACTGAAAAAAGTGATGCCTATTTTAACGCAAGACCTTTAGAATCAAAACTAGGAGCATGGAGTTCGCCACAAAGTAGCGCTCTTAAAAATAGAAATGAATTGAATGACTTGATTGAATCAAATAGAACTAAATTTTCCGGTAAGCAAATTCCCCGTCCTGACTTTTGGGGAGGTTACATAATTAAAGCAAATTATTATGAGTTTTGGCAGGGTAGAAAAAATCGTTTACACGACCGGATAACTTTTACTCTAGAAAATAATCAATGGAAAATTGAGCGACTTGCTCCATAAAATCAAATAATAATGTAAGTCCTACGCGGCTTACAAAATCTATATTTATAATAATCTTTATATGAACAAACAAGAAAAAATAAAAAATTTTGATCCTAACAGTGTTGGCGATGTAAATGCAAATATGTTTGGTTTGCCATTTACTACGCAGGAATCTGAAACTGTTTTAATTCCCGTGCCCTGGGAAGTAACCGTTAGTTATGGCGGAGGCACCATTGAAGGTCCACAACAAATATTTGATGCGTCTTTCCAGGTTGATTTGTACGACCCGATTGTAAAAGATGCCTGGAAAATGGGGATAGCCATGGATGATTTTAGTGAAGAATTAAGAGAGAAAAGTGAGATATATCGGCCAGTTGCTGAGATCATCATTGACAGACAAAGTAATGGTGAACCTTCCGAAATTGAAGAAATAAAAGATATCAATAAAGTTTGCGAAGAAATGAACGCCTGGGTGAAGCAACGCGTATTGCATTTTCTAAAACAAAAGAAAAGTGTTGGTTTAATTGGCGGTGATCATTCCACTCCCCTTGGCATGATCGATGCACTAGGAGAACACTTTGGAGAATTTACTATTTTACAAATTGATGCGCATGCCGATTTAAGAGTTGCATATGAAGGGTTTGAATATTCACATGCCTCTATTATGTATAACGCTTTAAAAAGGCAGAAGGTTCAGAAACTTGTACAAGTTGGGATCAGGGATTATTGTCAGGCAGAATTAGATATTATTAATAGTTCCAATGGCCGTGTAAAAACATTCTTTGATAGAGATATTAAGCATCAACAATACCAGGGAAAGTCGTGGGACGCCATTTGTAAAGAAATTATTGCTGAGTTGCCCCAAAACATTTATTTAAGTTTTGACATTGATGGACTTGATCCTAAATTATGCCCTGGAACCGGAACGCCCGTTGCCGGAGGCTTTGAGGCGGATCAGGTTGTATATTTATTAGAACAAATTGTAGCTGCAGGAAAAACTTTTATTGCTTTTGATTTGAATGAAGTGGGTGGTGAAGATGAATGGAATGCCAATGTTGCATCTCGTTTACTTTATCGTATTGCAAACTTAGCCGCACATAGCCAGGGAAAGAAAGCTTAAAAATAAGATTCTAAAAAATACAAATATGAAGGTCCTTAAATTATTCATATTATTAACAGGTCTGGCGACATTTCTCTTTTCCTGTACAGTTCCATTGCGTTCATTTGAGAAAACTCCTCAACCCCCGCCACCTGATTATTCGCAGGAAAAATATTGGGCTGCGTTGCCTCAAAAGAAAGACAGCGCAGATTTTGAGTTAAAACAATACGCGGTCATCAATCGTCAAGAAGAGGCAAAAGTGGATGCATTTTTTATCACCCCAACTAATTACATAAAAGGCTCGAAATGGAATGTAAGTGCAGATAATCCCATCGCAAATGCGGAAACAGATAGCATAGGTTGTAAATTATTAGCGAGCGTATTTAATGAAAGTTGCAAAGTATATGTTCCTCGTTACCGCACTGCAATCTTCTATTCGTATTTTGCAAAAAGAGAAAATTCTGATAAAGCATTTGGTTTAGCCTATGAGGATGTACGAAGAGCCTTCCTTTATTATTTAGAACACTATAACAATGGGAGGCCTTTTATTATTGCATCTCATAGTCAGGGAACAGATTACGGTGTGAGACTTGTCAAGGAATTTTTGGATAAAAAAACAGAATTGAAAAACCAATTTATCGAAGCCTATCTGATTGGACGTCCGATTTATGATACGACTTTTCAAACAATCAAAGTATCTCCAGATGCTGATCACACAGGCGGATTTGTAACCTGGAACAGTGTATCCTACAAAACAAACACTTTTTTTGGAAATCCCGTGGGCCCTATAATCGGAGTTAACCCCTTAAGTTGGAAAACAGATACCACTTATGTTCCCGCGACTAAAAATAAAGGTGGCTTGCCCTTTACAGCTAATAAAATAGATGCGGAACTAGTAGATGCAAAACTCGCTACCAGTGGTTTTCTATGGGTGCACAAACCAGACAAACCAAGATTGGAATACCCATCAACTAACACTTCATATTATCATATGAATGACTATGGATTTTTTTACATGAATATAAGAGAAAATGTAAAACTAAGAGTTAATAGTTTTTTAAATAAGAAAAAAGACTAGCCTACTTCCATGAAAATTGTTTTAGCATTCGTGCATTATTAAAAGCATCACCCATGGTATTATTAAAATAGACGTAAACTTTTTTCCCATCTTTTAACCACTCATTGACATAAGTTGCGTATTCATATAAAAAAGACTCTGAATAACTATCACGGTAGTTCCCTGTCGGCCCATGAAAACGAATATAAATGAAGTCGCCTTTATGTTCTAATGAGGGAGTGGTAGACTTCGGAATATCCTGAATTACTAAACCAGCTTTGTGTTTTTCGAGCAAGTCATAAACATCATTCTGATACCAGGATTTATTTCTGAATTCAATAGCAATTTTCCAGCCAACTGATTCTTTCATTTCCTTAATACATCTCAACAAGTTTTCTAGTTGCAGAAAATTTGATTTTCCAAGACTAGGAGGAAACTGGATTAGTACGCATCCTTTTTTAAGAGATGCGCCTGATATAGCTTTAAAGAAAAGAAAAACATCCTCTTTTTTAAACTCTAAATTTTTCACATGTGTAATTTCTTTCCATAGTTTAAAAGTGAAGCTAAATCCTGCTTCAACTGAAGCACCCCATTTCTCAACAGTTTTAGACATTGGCAGCTTATAAAATGTGCTGTTGATTTCTATGCTATTAAAAAATGTAGAATAATAAGTTAGCCGGCTTGACTCTTTATGCTCTTCCGGAAATTTATACTTTGGAACTGGCAACTGAAGGCCACTAATGCCTACATACAAGTTGTCTCCAAACTCTTTTGATTTCGAACCCACAGGAAATAAAAATTAAAATACAAGCTACTTAACACTTCTAAGTTAAATACAAAGCACCTTAACTTTATTATATGTAATTATGCTTTTGCTTTGAATTTATTAATCGCGTTCACTGTAAACTCTGAAAGCACTAAGGTGCCACTCATGCCGGCCCGCTCAATTAATAAAGTATCCCAATTCTCTGTTCCTTCCCACATTATTTTTTTCAACATCATCATTGCCTCTGGATTACTTGTAGCTAGTTTAGATGCCAGTGTTTGAATACTTTTATCCATTTCTTCTGAGTTCGAAAAAATCTCTGCATACAACCCTTTCTCTTTTGCCCATTGAGCCGTTTGCCATTCAGTAGCATTGATCGTTAATTGACAAAAAGCAGAAGTTCCGACTTTACGTTCAACAGCAGGACCAACTACAAAAGGGCCAATTCCCACTGCTAATTCTGACAACTTAATTGAAGCTTCATTAGTTGCAAAAGTATAATCGGCACTGGAAGCAATACCTACTCCACCACCCACAGCTTTTCCTTGCACGCGGGCTATAATGAATTTTGGTGCCTTTCGCATAGCATTAATTACCATAGCAAACCCAGAGAAAAACTTTAACCCCGTATCAATATCTTTGATAGAGATCAATTCGTCAAAACTAGCGCCCGCACAAAATGTTTTTTCACCTTCACTTTGCAATACAATAACTTTTACGTTTTCATCTTTACCCAGTTTTTCTATTTCAGCCGCCAAATTTCTTAACTGAACGCCCGGCATGGAATTACTTTGAGGATGAAAAAAAGTAATGGTACCAATACCATTTTTAATTTCTGATTTAATAGTTCCTTCCATTTCTTATTATGCTAAAATAGTAACCGGATTTTCTAAATAAATTCTTAAAGTCTGCAAGAAAGCAGCACCTGTTGCGCCATCTACCGTTCTATGATCACAGGCTAATGTTACTTTCATGACATTGCCAGGAACGATCATGCCGTTTTTAACAACCGGAACTTGTCTGATTGCTCCAACTGATAAAATGCAGGATTCCGGTGTATTAATAATGGAAGTAAACTCATCGATTCCAAACATGCCTAAATTAGAAACAGTAAATGTGTTCCCTTCCCAATCAGACGGCTGCAATTTTTTATCCTTTGCCCGTTTTCCTAAATCTTTTACTTCAGCGGAAATTTGTGTTAATGATTTCTGATCAGCAAAGCGAACAACTGGTACTAATAACCCATCTTCTACAGCAACCGCTACACCAATATGAACATGAGAATACGTACGAATCTTATCTCCCAACCAGGAAGTATTTACTTTAGGATGCTTGCGCAATGCAACAGCACATGCCTTTATCACCAGGTCGTTAAATGAAACCTTAGTATCTGGAATAGCATTGATGGCATTACGGGATGCAATAGCATTATCCATATCCACCTCGATAGTTAAATAGAAGCTTGGTGCACCATTCGTACTTTCTAATAAGCGCTTAGCGATAACTTTGCGCATTTGAGAAACCGGTTCATCCGTAAATCCTTCTTTTCCAGGCGTAAATGAACTAACGATTTTAGTGCTGCCTATTGTGGATTGCTCGGGTTTGTAATTTTCAATATCTGATTTGGTTACTCGTCCGTTATCTCCCGAACCATTTACCTTAGAAATGTCAATTCCTTTTTCTTTTGCAAGCGCTTTTGCTAAAGGACTTGCTTTAACTCTTTCATCAGAAGAACTAGAGGCAGATGTAGACTTCTCTACTACGCTCGAAGTGACAGCCTCTTTTTTATTATTCTCTTCTTTCTTCTCTTCATTGACACTTGATTTGCCATTGTTGCTAGTAGAAGCTAAAATAGCCTTGACATCTTCCCCGCCTTTTCCCAAAATGGCGATAATAGCATCAACAGGTATACTCTTTCCTTCTTCAATACCGATATGAATTAACACACCGTCCTGAAAGGATTCGAATTCCATGGTTGCTTTATCAGTGGCAATATCTGCCAGCAATTCACCACTCTTCACTTTATCGCCAACTTTTTTGTGCCATTTTTCAATCACACCTTCGGTCATCGTATCACTTAACTTAGGCATGCGAACAACTTCTACTCCCGCCGGTATTTCTGTTTTCGAAGTTTGCACTTCTTCTTTTGGCGATTCTTTTTTTGTTTCTTCTTGTTTAGGTTCCGATTTTGTATTCTTTGCAGAACTATCATCTTTTAATAAACCGCTAATATCTTCTCCTTCCTTTCCTAAGATGGCAATAATCGCGTCTACCGGAACCGCCTGTTTTTCAGGTATTCCAATGTGCAATAAAACACCGTCCTGAAAAGATTCGAAATCCATCGTAGCTTTATCGGTTTCAATTTCAGCAAGTAATTCGCCGCTTTTAACTTTGTCGCCAACTTTTTTATGCCACTTCGCAACGGTTCCTTCCGTCATGGTATCACTTAACTTGGGCATTCTAACTACTTCGGCCATTCTATATTATTTTTTAGTGTTGAGTTCTTAGTTTTAAATACCCAACGATTAAGCTTTAACTTTTAAATTTTCTCGTGATGTCTTTACAATTTTAGTAAGAATTCTAAATACTTTTCCTTGAATAATACTCTCTCTCTATTTATTTCTACACCTTCCACAATATTAATAACTAAACATTAAAAACTCAAAACTATTCAGATATGTACGGATAATTTGATTCCGCGTATACATCTTTGTAAAGTTCATCCGGTTCAGGATACGGGCTTTCTTCCGCAAATTGTACAGATTCGTCAACCAATGCCTTAACGCGAGCTTCAGCAGCTTCAATTCCAGCATCATCAATCCACTTGTTCGCCAATAATGTTTCAACAACTTTTTGAATAGGGTCTTGCGTCTGGTATTCTTTTACCTCATCTTTAGTTCGGTATGTTTGAGCATCACTCATGGAGTGTCCCTTGTAACGGTAAGTTTTCATTTCTAAAAACGTTGGCCCATCACCTCTTCTTGCTCTCGCTACTGCTTCTTCCATGGCTTCATGCACCGCTTCAACGGTTAACCCGTCAACCGGTTTTGAAGGCATATCATATGCTAATCCAAGTTTCCAAAGTTCATGTACGTTACTCGTCCGCTCTACGGAAGTTCCCATGGCGTACATATTATTTTCCACAATAAATACAACCGGTAACTTCCAAGTCATAGCCATATTAAATGCTTCGTGTAAAGCACCTTGTCTAACTGCCCCATCACCCATCGAACAAACACATACATTGTCATTACCCATAAATTTATCAGCAAAAGCAATTCCTGCACCTAAAGGGATTTGACCACCAACGATTCCATGTCCCCCAACAAAATTATGTTCCTTACTAAAAATATGCATAGATCCGCCTTTACCTTTACAGCAACCGGTAATCTTGGCATACATTTCAGCCATAATATATTTCGGATGCATTCCTAAACCGATCCCATGAGCATGGCAACGGTAAGCGGTAATATGTTTATCCTCTTTTTTAGTGGCACTTACAGTTCCAGCTACAATAGCTTCCTGTCCAATATATAAATGGCAAAACCCTTTTATTTTTTGTTGAACATATACTTGTCCGGTCTTCTCTTCGAACTTTCTCATGAGCAACATGGATTCATACCATTTAAGATATTGTTCTTTTGAAAACTTGCTCTTTTTTTCAGCTGTTTTAGCCATAGAAATTACAATTTAATAAGGTACAAAAATAACAGAATTTGTTAAATAGAAAAGCGTTTCAGTTATCCTGTTTACAGGTACTTTTTACTGAACATCAAGGGCAAAAGACTTTCTATGCTTTTCGCGATATAAATCTTTCCTTTCTCGCCTGACATAATGATTCGGATTGGCTTGCCGGATTTGTTTTCGTACTCAGCAATTGCCTGTCGGCAGCCACCGCACGGAGACAAAGGCTCATTTATGATAACATTTTTTGATTTTACAGTAATTGCAATTGTTTTTATATCCACCTTAGGATATTGGGCTCCTGCATAGAAAATGGCAACCCGTTCAGCACATAATCCACTTGGATAAGCTGCATTTTCCTGATTATTACCTGTTATAATCTTACCATTATCGAGTAAAACAGCTGCTCCAACATTAAAATTTGAATAAGGGGCATAGGCATTTTTTAATATTTTCTGCGCTTCAGATAAAAGAACCGCATCGTTTTTTTCCAGATCTTTTATTGATTCATACACATCAAATTCAGTTACTATAGAGAATTTGGAATTTTTTGTTTTGGCCATACAATTGATTTAAAAAAGAAAGATAAGGAAGAAATTGAAGTCTGTCAACACTTTCTCTTATACTTTTCTTTTGGGATTATCTTTAATGAAGGCATCCCATCCAGAATAAGATTTTTTTGATCCTGTAGAAACCACCTTATTTTGAAAATAATGACATACGGCAACTCCTAAAGCATCCGTAGCATCAAGGTATTTATCTTCGTTCTTGAAATGAAGCAAATTTTCCAGCATAGCAGCAACTTGCTCTTTAGACGCATTGCCATTTCCAGTGATAGACATTTTTATTTTCTTAGGCGAGTATTCTGTCATTGAGATGCTTTTAGACAATGCAGCAGCGATGGCTACTCCCTGTGCTCTCCCGAGCTTCAACATAGACTGAACATTCTTTCCAAAAAATGGCGCTTCTATAGCTAATTCATCCGGTTTGTATTGGTCAATCAATTTTATAACATCGTCAAAGATTTTTTTTAACCTGTCGGAATGCTCCGCTAATTTATCCAGTTTGATAACTCCCAATGAAATCAAAGATAATTTGTTGTTCTGAATATGAACTAATCCGTATCCCATCACAATCGTGCCAGGGTCAATGCCTAATATGATTCTATCGTTGCTAACCACTTTATTTTAGTGTAAATGTAAAACAAAAAAACCCCTTGTAAAATAGTTACAAGGGGTTTTAATTAAGTAATCGTATATTTATTTAAGTAAACTAATATGACCTTCTTGGCTATATTCTTTTCCATTAACGCCTGTACACTTTAATATAAAAAAATAAGTTCCAGCTGAATTATCACCTCCATTCCAGCTATCATTGATACTAGAAAGGCTGTGAACTTTTGTTCCCCATCTGTTAAAGATATCACAACTCAAATCCTTCATCCCAACACTTACAATTTTAAAAACATCATTAGCTCCATCTCCATTAGGAGTAAATACATTTGGAACAATGATCGATGAATTTTCCAGAACTTCAATATAAGCATAAGCAGTATCATTACAAATCCCATTTGTGCCAATCAACTCAACTGTATACATACCCACTGAATTATAGGTATGCCCAGGATTCATTGATGATGACAAGTTGTTACTTAAATCTCCAAAATTCCATGAGTATGTATTTACTCCCGAACTTTGATCTGTAAAAGTTACATCCAAAGGTGCAGTTCCGGAAGTAGGATTGGCACTAAACATTGCATTTACCGGATTGCCGATAACAGTAATTGTTCCGGTATTTGTACATCCATTGTTATAATCTGTTACTAGAACCACATATATTCCAGATGAATTCACAGTGGGAGTGGATGTAGACCCACCGATGATAGTTCCTGATCCTGAAGTTGACCAGCTGAAAGAAA
Source organism: Bacteroidota bacterium (assembly GCA_040387555.1). GTDB lineage: Bacteria > Bacteroidota > Bacteroidia > B-17B0 > Aurantibacillaceae > UBA4416. Next base: position 62,840 of record JAZKDO010000001.1, read on the forward strand.
CATTTGTTGCGGTGGTGAGAGCAGACCCCCCAATTCCTGATGCATAATAACACGTCACTGTCGCATTATTTATGGTAGGAATTGTTTGATTAGTAGTAACTACCACATCAACGGTTGCCGTGCATCCTGTCAGGGTATTGCTAACTATACAGCTATAAGTGCCTGATGCATTAAAAGTAGCCTGTGAGTTATTAGCTGATGTGGATGCGGGAGGAATACTCCAACTATAATTTACATTAGCGTTTTGATTACTTGTAACTGTTGCTGATTGAGTGGCATTATTACAATCAATAAGTAAAGCGGTTGAAGAAATAGTTACAGTAGGTGGGCCCGGATTTGGAAACACTTCAACTGTTGATGTTGCAACACAGCTATTATTCGGGTCTTTTGCAGTCATTGTATATATTCCTGCTGAACAAGCTGATACTGTATAATCAGTTGCAGTGCTGCAAACGTTTGGCCCGGTCCAAATAACTGTTGATGTAGTTGGAGAAAATACGCTTCCCGTTAAAGTTTGTGTAGGCGCAATACAAGTAAGCGTTTTGTCTGATCCGGCACTTACAGCAACAGGACTAAAGGTATTCTGGATAACCGTTGTTGTTGTGTTGTATACGCAATTGTTTGAAGGATCTTTAACCGTTAAAGAATACGTTCCGCCAACTCCTGAAACAGTTGTAGATTGAGTATTTGCACTCGACACAATGCCGCCAGCAGGGGCAGTCCAGGTATAACTCATACCCGCTGGCAAAGTATTTAAAGTTACCGTTGTTGTCATACATGTTAAAGTGCCTGTTGAAACAGCCGTCGAAGTTGGAACACTCGTATTTTCAAAAACAACATAGTTTGACGATGAATTACAATTAGAATTTGTATTAGTAACTGTATAATTAAATGTACCTCCTTGGGTAACGGTAATAGTTCCTAAACCATCATCAGAAGCGATACCAGTTCCTGACCAATTATAGCTTACCGGTGTATCTGTTGTAGATAAACTAACCGTAACAAGAGTATTTGTACAATTAATTGTGTTTGATGACGCCGTCACTGTAACAGTTGGTGCACCTGCACTTGGAAATACCTGAACAGTTGAAGCTGCTACGCATCCGTTTATAGGATCAGTGGCCTGTAAAGTATACGTACCTGCTCCACAAGCAAATGTCGTATAACTTGATGCACTTCCGCAAACACTTGGCCCTGACCACGCTGCGACTGCATTAGTTGGAGAGGTAACGCTTCCGCTTAAAGTTACAGAAACTGAAGTTCCACAGGTTAATGTTTGATCTGTTCCTGCGTCAACACCAATGGGCGCCATTGTATTTTGAACTACAGTGGCTGTTGTAGAGTATGTGCAATTACCTGCAGGGTTTAGAACTTCCAACGTATAAGTTCCAGGTAAGGACGTTGTTGCATTTTGGGAATTCGATCCTGAAGAAATAGCCCCTCCAGCAGGAGATGTCCAGGTGTAATTCATACCGGCTAATGTAGAATTTAAATTTACGGTAGTTGTAAGGCATGTGAGATCTGACGATGCTGAGGCAGTAGTTGTTGGTGAATTACTCACGGTTAAACTAAATGTTGCAGAGGTTGTGCAGGAAGAAGATATACCTATAACTGTATATTCTGTACTTACAGAAGGTGTAGCTATTACTGAAGTTCCGTTTGATGCATCTAAAGAACTTGATGGAGACCAGGTATAATTACCAGCTCCGGTTGCTGTTAATGTTGATGAACCACCTACACAAATATTTGAAGCCGTTGAAGAAACAGTAATCCCTGGAACTGTTGATAGGTCAACTCCAACAGTGGTACTACTGGTGCAGGAACCATTAAAACTAACTATTGTATATGTTGTGTTAACAGAAGGTGTAGCAGTAACAGTTGTTCCGTTAGGAGAATTTAAACTGGATGAGGGGGACCATGTATAGGTTGTTCCTCCACTTGCCGTTAACACCGTAGATGTTCCCGGGCATATGGTGGCCGAAGTGGCAGTAATTGGTGTGCCAGTTCCTACAATAATATTCTTAAATTCTGTTGAAGCGCTGCAACCGGCAGCATTTGCTTGTAATATGGCCACATAATTACCAGCAGTTGGGAAATTTATAGTATGTGGGCCTGGGCCTGCAACGGAAACTGGGCTTCCCGTACTATTAAATGTCCAGTTTAAAGAAGTGTAGTCTGTAGAAGTGCTGCCATTAAAAACAACAGATTCCCCTGCACAAATGGTTGTGTCTGAAGCTACAATATTAGCATCAGGGCCCAAGAAAGTTCCTGTACCCCCCCAGGATAAACCAAATCCTGAGTTTCCATCTGCATTATTAATTAAAAGTGCATAACTGGTTCCTGCAACCATATTTAATTGCTGACAATAAGAATTTTCACCTACCTCGCATCCAGGATCCTCTGAGACATCAGTATCCGTAGTATTAAGACCTGTTGAGCCGGTAGCATTTAAACATGAAGATGTATTGCATCTTATTACCGTACGAGCTCCACACGGATTAGTAGTGTTCAATTGCCATAAAACATAATCAATGTCATTTGACGAATTCAATGGTGTTATATCAAAAACAAGTGTTCCTGATGTTGCACAAGTCCATGTATACCAAACAGAATTGCTTTCGGCATCTGTAAAAAAATCACCAACCATGCAACTAGATGATTCGGGCTCATTTGCATTTGTCCCGCCACCGCTTAAGGTTCCAACACTTAAACCATTCTTATTGCATAATTTTCCTGCTCCTCCACAATCAGCTGAAGCAGACGCTGGCGGTACATAATTATTTACACAAAGCTCAAAAGTACCCTCCTGAGCTGCAGTACTGCTAACTCTAATGTAATAAGTCTGGGCAAGAGATAATCCGCCAACATATAATTGAGAAATACCACTTCCAACAGCGCCGTTATTACAACCTAATTGATTGATGGTAGTAGCACAAGATCCTGCATACAGTGCTATTCGAGGCCTACCCATTGTGCCTCCAAAACCATTACCACTCACAGATATTAGGACATCAGTTCCTGTAGCTGTAAAAGAAAACCACACATCTTCTGTTGCACCTGCAGCCCAGCAGCTCGCCACTGCAAACCCACTCGCTGTGGAACCAACATTTGTATAAATAGATCCTGCAGAACAAAAATTATTAACGTTGCTTAAAACCAATGCATTTGAACAATCATTTCCCTGGGAAAATCCAGATCGTACCGTTAATAAAATAAATGCCAATAAAAAAGGTAAAAAAATCTTCATAGTGTTTCTTTTAAAAATGATTCATAGAATAACAATTAAATAATCTGTTTTGCTAATATATAAACTCACAAATAAAAAAACAATCTATAAATTAATTAAAAATTATCCGGTCTGAGTTTTAAAAAAAAATCAGGAATTAAACTCGCTTTGAAATAACTTACATTTAAAATATAGGTTCCTAAATACCCACAAAAAAGCCCCTTGTAAAAATACAAGGGGCTTTAATTAAAATAAAAAAGGTGTTATTTAAACATGCTTATAAATCCTTCTTGTTTATATTCTTTCCCATCATAACCTTTTGCTGTGAGGATGAAGAAGTAAGTTCCGGCACTGTTTCCACCACCATCCCACGAGTCATTGACAGATGAAATAGATTTAAGTTTTGTTCCCCATCTGTTAAAGATGTCACAATTCAACTCTTCTATTCCAGTTGTTACAATTTTAAACATATCATTTGAACCATCCCCATTTGGCGTAAATACATTCGGTACAATGATCGAAGAATTCTCAAGCACTTCGATTGAGATAGTTGCTGTAGATACACAAGTTCCACTTGACGCTGTTAATACAACAGTATAAGTTCCTAATCCGTTAAATACATGAGAAGGATCAGTCAATATAGAACTGTTATCCAGTGAAGTGATATCACCAAAATTCCATGAATAATTAGAAGCACCAGTACTTTGGTTTGTAAATCCAACGCTTAAAGGTGCGGTTCCCGAAACAGGATTTGCTGTGAAAGCCGCAGTTATATTATTTTGTGTTACAACAATTGAAGTACCATTAGTACATCCATTGCTTGGATCTGTTACTGAAACAGAATAAACACCTGGTGAACCAACAGTAGCAATTCCTAAAGTAGACGATATAATAGAACCATTTAAGGTGGTCCAATTAAATGACACTGCATCTGTTGATGTTGCAACTGCCTCTGTTGAAAAAGCACCGCAAGGAATTACTGTATTTGAAGCACTAACGTTTGGAATAGTAACATTGCTTGCAATGGTAATAGTTGTAAATGTTTGACAGCCATTTGAAGGATTTTTTACGAACACAGTATATGTAGCTCCAGAAGTAGCATTCTCAGTTTGCGAAAGACTACCTGATGATGTCCAAGTGTAATTATAAGTCGCCGGAGGGTTAACATTAGCAATTAAACTAACAGTAGGGCTTTGACAAGTAATTGCACTATTTGATGATGTGACAGCGATCGTCGCTACAGGAACATTTGCAGTTGTTGCCGCGTTCACTGTAGTTGAATATGCACATCCATTGGCAGGGTCAACAACTGTTAGGCTATAATCTCCTGCACCAGTTCCAATAGTTGTTTGTGTACTTGACGTGCTAACACTTCCTCCTGCGGGAGCGGTCCATGTATAATTCATGCCTGAAAGCGGAGTTCCAACTGTTACTGTTGGAGTGATACAATCAATTACACCTGTAATGGTCGCAGTGGTTATCGGTGTAGTTGTGTTTTGAGTAACTGTTACAGTCGTTGAATAAGAACAACCATTAGCAGGGTCAACAACTGTTAAACTATAATCTCCAGCTCCTGTAGCAATAGTTGCTTGTGTGCTGGATGTACTAATACTTCCTGCAGATGGAGCTGTCCATGTATAACTCATTCCAGAAAGTGGGGATCCAAGAGTTACTGTTGATGTGATACAATTTACTACTCCTGCAACAGTTTCTGTGGTTACGGGTGGTGTCGTATTTTGTGCCACAGTTTGCGTACTGATAGTTGTGCAATTACTTGATAAATCAGTAACCGTATAAGTAAATGTACCTCCCTGATCAACGGAAATGCTTGATAATGTATTAGTTCCTACAATTCCTGTTCCAGACCATGCATAACTTACCGGAGACACTGTTGTAGTTATGCCTACAGTTACCAAAGTATTTGTACAATTGATTGTGGTTACGGGATCATTAGAAACCGCTGGTGCTCCTAAACTTGGGAATACCTGAACAGTTGATGTAAATGAACATCCATTTGCAGGGTCAGTTGCTGTTAACGAATAATTACCTTGTCCGCATGCTGAAGTTGCAATGTCCGTCACTGTAACTGCAGCACAGATACTTGGTCCTGTCCATAATAATGTTGAATTGGCAGGCGTACCAGTGGTTCCCGTTAATGTTACAGAAGCAGTGCCAGCAGAACAGGTTAATGTTTGGTCTGAGCCCGCACTAAAACCAGAAGGAGGTGTGTTATTCAGGATAACATTTGTATTCGCTGTATTCGTACAGCCATTTGCTGCATCTAACACAGTAACTGAATAATTATCTACGGCATTTACTATAATTGTATCATTACCCTGTCCAGAAAAACCAGAACCACTAGACCATGTATAGGTTACTCCTGATGCAGGTGTTGTGGTTAAGGTAATAGCGGCGGTTGTTGTTGCACATGTTAAAGTTTGTGTATTAGAAACAACTATTACTGGCACAGTTGTATTAGTAGTAACCACCAACTGAACAGTCTCAGTACAGTTACTCAATGTATTAGTTACGGTACAAATAAATGTATCTGTTGTGGAAGATGCACTGAAGCCGGCAACTGATCCGTCTGGCGAAAGCACAGCCGGTGGCGTATTCCATGAATATGTTACATCAGTATTTGGTGTAGAGGTTACCGTTACTGTTTGCACGGTATTATTACAATCAACCGTTACAGCAGCTGATGAAATTGTTACAGTAGGTGCACCAGCATTAGGCGCTACGTTAACTACCGAAGAAGTTGAACATCCATTTGCAGGATCTGTCACAGTTAAGGTATAATCGCCGGCCGCACAAGCAAAAGTTACAAGTGTTGTCGCAGTTCCGCAAACTCCAGGGCCAGTCCAGCTAACAGTGGGATTTGCCGGCGAAGTTAAAGTACCTGTTAAAGTAACCGAATTGGAAGGACATGTTAATATTTGGTTTGAACCTGCTGACACTCCTGATGGAGGCATCATGTCTGTTGCAGCAGTAGCGGTAGTTGCATATGTACATCCGTTAGATGGATCAACAACCGTTAAACTATAATCTCCTGCACCAGTTCCAACTGTTGTTTGTGTAGTAGACGTACTCACACTCCCTCCTGCTGGAGATGTCCAGGTATAATCCATACCGGCAAGGGGTGTTCCCAGAGTTACTGTTGAAGTTATACAATTAACTACACCTGAAACAGTTGCAGTTGTAATCGGTTGTGTTATGTTTTGAGTAACATTAGTTGTGGTTGAATACGCACAATTATTTGAAGGATCCATAACCGAAAGAGTATAGATGCCCGCAGCTCCTGAAGCGATAGTCGCCTGTGTAGTAGCAGTTGAAACGCTTCCACCTGCCGGTGCAGTCCAGGTGTAATTCATGCCTGGTAACGTTGAATTTAAAGTAACTGTTGTAGTTGCACAGGTTAAAGAACCAGTGGTACTTGCCGTTGTGGTTGGGATAGTTGTATTTTGAACCACCACCGTATTATTTGACGCCGTACAGCTATTTGTTGTATTTGTTAAGGTAAAATTAAATGTACCTCCCTGATTTACTGTAATACTAGCGCCATTAGTTGCTCCAACAATACCGGTTCCAGACCATGCATAAGATACCGGCGACACTGTAGTAGAAATACTTACTGTTACCAGTGTATTTGTACATGTAATTGTATTTGTAATAGGGTTAATTGTGAAAGATGGTGCTCCCGCATTCCCAAATACTGTTACAACACTCGGCGTTGTACATCCATTAGCAGGGTTTGTAACCGTTAATGTGTACACACCCGCGCCATTGGCTGTAGTTACAAAGCTATTTGTTGGCCCCGCAACACTTGGACCTGCCCAATTCGCTGTGGCATTAGTAGGTGTAAGTGCAGCTCCTGTTAAAGTAACCACTGTTGCAGACCCGCAACCCAATGTTTGAGTTGGAATAGTTGTTACGCCCGACGGAGCTGTTGTATTTTGAGTAACTGATACAGTTGTTGAAAATGTACAATTTGCACCACTTATCACATTTAACGTATAAGTTCCTCCTGCTCCTGAAGCAGTAGTAGACTGAGAATTTGCAGAACCTAATACACCACCACTTGGTGCGGTCCAGGTGTAGTTAACACCTGCTAAAGTTGAAGTTAAATTTATTGTTGGAGTAGTACAGGTTATATTTCCTGAAGCACTAGCTGCCGTGGTTGGTGTAGGACTAACTGTTAAACTTACTGTTTTAGTATCTGTACAACCATTAGTGGTTCCTGTCACTGTATATACGCCACCCGTTGATGTGGAAATACTTGATGTTGTTGCCCCCGTGCTCCAAACATATGTGGTTGCATTACTTGCTGTTATGATAGCGGCTACTCCAGGACATGTTGTCGCATTTGCTACCGCTACCGTAGGATTTGGTGTTACAGTTAAACTAACTGTTTTTGTATCGGTACAGCCGTTTGTTGTTCCGGTTACTGTATAAACTCCAGTCGTTGATGTGGAAATACTTGATGTGGTTGCGCCTGTACTCCATACATACGTGGTTGCATTACTTGCTGTTAATACAGCTGCTATTCCTGCACAGGTAGTCGCATTAGCAACTGCTACTGTAGGATTAGGCGTTACTGTTAAACTGACTGTTTTTGTATCGGTACATCCATTTGTTGTACCTGTTACAGTATAAACGCCTGCAGTTGACGTGGAAATACTTGATGTGGTAGCGCCTGTGCTCCAAACATATGTTGTTGCATTGCTGGCTGTTAATATAGCTGCTATTCCTGCACAGGTAGTTGCATTAGCAACTGCTACTGTTGGATTTGCTGTGACTGTTAAACTGACTGTTTTAGTATTTGAACAACCATTGGTTGTTCCGGTTACTGTATAAATACCAGCCGTTGAAGTGGAAATACTTGATGTAGTAGCACCTGTGCTCCAAACATATGTGGTTGCATTACTTGCTGTTAATACTGCTGCTGTTCCTGCGCAGGTTGTAGCGTTTGCTACCGCTACTGTAGGATTTGGCGTTACGGTTAAACTTACCGTTTTTGTATCTGTACAGCCGCTTGTTGTGCCTGTTACTGTATACACTCCAGCAGTTGAGGTGGAAATACTTGATGTAGTAGCGCCTGTACTCCAAACATAAGTTGTTGCATTACTGGCTGTTAATACAGCGGCCACTCCCGCACAGGTTGTCGCATTCGTTACTGCTACTGTTGGATTAGGTGTTACTGTTAAACTGACTGTTTTTGTATCGGTACATCCATTTGTTGTACCTGTTACAGTATAAACGCCTGCAGTTGACGTGGAAATACTTGATGTGGTAGCGCCTGTGCTCCAAACATATGTTGTTGCATTGCTGGCTGTTAATATAGCTGCTATTCCTGCACAGGTAGTTGCATTAGCAACTGCTACTGTTGGATTTGCCGTAACTGTTAAACTTACTGTTTTTGTATTGGTACAACCATTTTGAGTTCCTGTTACTGTATATACTCCCGCTGTTGATGTTGAAATGGTAGAAGTTGCTGCACCTGTGCTCCAGCTATATGTTGTAGCTCCAGTCGCCGTAAAAGTTACAGGAGTGCCGGCGCAAGTTGTAGCGCTGGACACTGTTACTGTTGGGCTTGCCGTAGTAGTAACACTTACTGTTTTAGTATCTGTACACCCGCTGGTAGTTCCAGTAACTGTGTAAACAGTGGTTGTTGTTGGAGATACAGATATTGATGCTGTTGTTGCTCCTGTGCTCCAGCTATACGTTGTCGCACTAGTTGCTGTTAATGTTACTGGGGAGCCTGCACAATTTGTCGCGTTACTTACAGCCACTGTGGGATTGGCATTAATTGTAATAACAGTATTAATAGAAACTGCAGGACATGCTGTTGAAGAAGCTACTGCATATGTAACAGTGTATGTGCTTGCAGTACTTAAACTAGGCGTAATGACACCTGTAGAAGAGTTAAAAGATAAACCTGCCGGCGTCGCAGAGTAGGTTCCGCCTGTGAACGCGCCTGAACCTGTTACTGTGGGGGTTACTGTTGAAGCTAAACTCTTACAAAATGGACCGCCATAAACCAAGGAACTTAAACCTGTGCAAGGTGAAACAACAGCACAACCACAACCCGCAGCAGGGGTAACTGAAACGAAAACATCGCAATCAGAACCATTTACACCATCCACTGCAATTATTACCTGACGATTTGCGGTAACCGGTACTGTTAAAGTCTGTGCTCCCGTAAAACCACCATTACCGCCATAATAGTTCATGATTGTTCCTCCGGGTAATGGCGCTGAAATACTAAAAACCTGGAATTGAGCAGCTGTCGAAGGTCCGGATTCTTTACAACAACAGTTATTAGCTGTTACATTAATAGTGTAAGTACAACTAACTGTAGAGGTAAATGCCCAAAATAAACTGTTTTCAACAGATCCACTCCAATCGCTTCCAGATCCGCTTGAAGGATTAAAAGTCGCGTCACAGTCCCAATTTTGGTACAAATCTCCACCTGGTTGTGCAATTGGACAAGACCCACCAGCATTACAAGCAGCGTCATTAGTAGCTAAGCCCATTTGCGCCTGAGAAATAGAAAAACTGGTTGCGCAATTAGAGATTATGGTAGGACTATCAGCACAATCATTCGCCGGTGCCTGAGCAAAAACATAATTGGAACCTATTAAAAGTAACAGGATTATTTTGTATATATTTTTCATATTTTTTTGAAATTTAATTCTAAAACTGGATTTGATTTTTAGTATTATGCTTTTAGTAGCCTAAAGAGTTATTTATCGTGAAATTTTCTTGTTAATTACATCAACTTCTAGCATTTCACTCTTTTTAGTGATTAAATCTGCATCTGCATGAACAATATAATAAACTTGCTTTGAAACTTTATTAATGATGTCGTTATCATTATAGATTCTATTTAAATAGTAGAATAGCTCGTTTTCATTTTTTAATAGAAAAAAGGTATTTTGATTTTCATCCACAAAATAATGATGACTTTCTTTGGCGTATTTTTCTAAGTTACTGGTATCCAAATTCATAGAAGACAATTGAATTTGAGAAATATGTCTGAGTTCTACATTTTTTTTCAATTGCACATTTGATGTGTTTGACTGAGCTTTCAAATTAATTGATTGAAGAAATAAACATAAAAAAACAACAGAGAAAATCTTTTTCATGAGCTTTATGGGTTTGATAAACTGATTTTTTAATTATAACCGTCCGCAATTTACAAAAATTAAGCCAAAAAACGCTAATTTTGAATTTGCGAGAAAGTAAAAATAAATATATTTGAACCTATTAAAAAACTATTTACTCATTGAAACGACTACTTCACGTATTTAATTAAGAAAAATACGTGTTTTTTGATATCAATTTTTATCTCATCTTATTTTTCATTAAAAAAACGCTTTTTTTTCTTTTAAATATTTAAAACTTTTATTAAAGCACTTTCAATGAAAAAACAATCTTTTATGAAAAATTAAAATTAGTAAGCACTGCAAATATGAAAATAACTATTACGAGGTTTTTGTTTAGTTTTACATAGGTGCAAAAAAAGATAAAAAAAACCCTTACTCTGGCAATTAAAATACTTATCGGTATTTTAAGTTTTTGGATTATTTATAGTCGTCTTATTCAAATTCCCTATTTAAAAGAACAGTTTAGTACCATCTTTCAAGATCCCCGAATGTATATGATTATGATTGTGGCACTTTTTTTAATGCCCTTTAATTGGGGAATTGAGAGCTACAAATGGAAATTAGTGACTACACAAATAGAAGGAATTCCCTATAAAATTGCATTGAAATCAGTTTTTTCCGGAATTTGTGTGGGAAATATAACTCCGGGCCGTGCCATGGAATTTTTAGCAAAAATCTATTTTTTTAAACCTAAAAACAGACCAGATGTAACCGTACTACATTTCATTAACGGAATGTTTCAAATGCTAATCACTGTTACCGTGGGTTTAATGGCTGTTTCATTTAAATTAAGCCAAACAAACAAGGCTTCAAATTTTATTTATTATGTCATTATTGGAGGCATTTTCTTAATACTGTTTTTTTGTTGGGCTATTTTAAATGTATCATTTATTCAAAATAAATTAAAACGGTTAAAATGGTTTAAAATAAATGAAACTGCACAAATCCATTTTTCTAAATCGCTTATTATTCAATTAATCAGTCTTTCAATTCTCCGCTATCTTGTATTTACATCACAGTTTCTTATTCTTTTTAATGCACTGTCTCCTCAAAATAATTTACTCGAAACATTCATGAGCATTGCCGCCTATTTTATGCTAACCAGTTTAATACCCATGGTTAGTTTTATAGAACCAGCCATCAGAGCTGCTATTGCCTTATTTGTTTTTAATACCGGCGATAACACAGTTTATGTTGTTCTATCATCTACATTTGTATGGCTCATCAACGTAGTTGTGCCTAGTATAATTGGCTACATTATTATTTTAAGGGAAAAAATAGATTTCAGATCGGCCCGTGCTAATTGAACTATATATATTCGCCGTTATAAGCATTGCCTATGGCACTCTCATCACATTAGCCATTATAGGTTTCAATAGATTAAAGCGTACAGTTAAAAATCACAGTGCTGATAATTCTGAATTTATTTCGATTTTGGTATCTGCACGCAATGAGGCTGTTCATATAGATAAATTTCTTTACCAGATTGAAAAACAAAATTTTCCAAAAAATTCTTTCGAAATAATTTTTGTAGATGATAACTCTGAGGATCAAACCCACTTACTTGCCGAAAATTCACTAAGCAAATCAGGATTACTTTTTAAAATTATAAAGCAAACAGAACATTTTGGAAAAAAACATAACCTTGCATTAGCTATTCAAAAAGCTCAGGGCAATATTATAATCACAACTGATGCAGATGTCACATACCGACATCCAAACTGGCTTCTCACCATTTCAAATTATTTTAAAGCTTACTCACCCAATTTGTTAGTAATGCCCGTTGATTTTGAAAACAAAACGGGTATACTTGAAACATTTCAAATAGTGGAAAATATTGCTTTGACCGGTATAACTGCGGGATATGCCGGCCTTCAAAAACCGTTTATGTGTAATGGCGCTAATTTAGCATTTAAAAAAAATGCTTACAACAAAGTTAACGGGTATAATTCCCATCTACATATTTCTTCAGGAGAAGACGTTTTTTTACTGGAAGAAATAAAAAAAATAAATCCAAAATCCATTCATTATATCCTTCTCAGAGAACTGATCGTTAAAACAAATCCATTAACATCTTTAAAAGATTTATTTCAGCAGCGCTTACGATGGGCTTATAAATCAAAATATAATTCGAATCAAATAAATCTTTTGGTGGGGTTTATCATCATTGCTGCTAATCTTTTATTTGTGGCTTTGTTAGTCGCAATCATCAAAAAATCATTCATTATCCCTTATTTATCGATTTTTGCTCTTTCAAAGTTTGTTTTTGATTTTTTGTTGCTATTTTTAGCTTCGGATTTTTTAGGTCGGGTTAAATATATTTGGTGGCTGATTCCTTTTGAATGTGTGTATTGGATGTATGCACTAATTATAGGAATAAGTTCAATATTTTTGAAACCTACCTGGAAAGGAAAAAAAACAACATAATTGTTATTTAAAAAACGACATACGAACTTTAATTCAGAATCCCTTTCGGTTCAAACCTGGCGTCGCTTTAAACGTAATAAATTAGCAATGTTTGGGTTGTTATTAATTATACTAGCAACGACTATATCAATACTCGGTTTTTTAATAACTCCCGATTCTTCGCCCTACGCTAATGATCAGAAACCTGAGTTGCATATAAAAAAACCAGGTTTTAAGTCTCAAATGCTTTTATCAAAAAAAAATGAGCTTTCTCATAAAGACGGATTGTTTTATAAAATGATTTTCGGAGAAATCAGTGACTTTACTTCTATACCTGCATATTCATATTCCTTTAAAGGATTTGATATTATAGTAGAAGAATTTACGGGAAATCAACCAAATAACGGCAGCAAGATTCCATATAATATAGCGGATGTTGTGTATGACATTAACAATAACTATCCTATAATTAATGATAGTGCAACAAATCAAATTGAATTTTATCAATTAAGCACCGGGGAGAAGCTGAAATTAAATGTTGTTGACTTACAAAAAATCATTACTGAAGAACATATAGAAACCAGAAATTATTTACTGGGCACTGACCTTGCTGGCAGAGATCTTCTAAGCAGGCTTATGATCGGAACACGCATCTCATTATCTGTAGGATTTATTTCTGTTCTCATTTCTATAGTAATCGGGATTCTTTTGGGTGCTTTAGCAGGTTATTTTAGAGGATGGTTGGATGATGTGATTATGTGGTTGATTAATGTAGTTTGGTCCATACCAACCTTACTATTGGTTATTGCTATTACCTTGGTTTTAGGAAAGGGCATCTTACAGGTTTTTATTGCAGTTGGTTTAACGATGTGGGTAGATGTTGCGCGTTTAATACGTGGACAAATTTTAAGCATACGCGAAAAAGAATTTGTGGAAGCTGGAAGAGCGTTAGGTTATAAAGATATGCGAATTATTTTGCGTCATATTTTACCAAATGTTATGGGGCCTGTTATTGTAATTGCAGCATCAAATTTTGCGGCAGCCATTTTAACTGAAGCAGGCTTAAGTTTTTTAGGGATCGGTGCTCAGCCGCCAACACCCTCGTGGGGAGAAATGATTAATGCACACAGAGGATATGTTTTAGTGGATGCTGCTTACCTCGCATTCGTTCCGGGACTTGCAATTATGGTATTAGTTCTTGCCTTCATGCTTGTCGGAAACGGTCTGCGTGATGCCCTCGATTCCAAATCACTCGATAGTAAGCCATTAATGGGGCATTAAATCTGTTTTTGATTAAGATTGGTATAAGGCATTTTGTAAAATAAATGTCTAAATTTAAATATCACAAAAGGCTTTAAATTTACTGAAACACTCATCTATGAAAAAACTTGCTACATATACATTCATTCTATCTTCCTTATTTTCATTTTCGCAGATTAATTCATATTTGAGGAAGGCAGATAAAGCTGTTGAGAGAAATAAAATGGATATGGCTAAAAATTTATATTTACAAGCCTATGCCATTGATAAAACCAATTACGAAGCAAATTTAGGGGCTGGCTTTGTGATGTCAGAATTTATGAGCAAATACGAAGAAGCTCTTCCTTATTTAGAAAGAGCCTATAATAAAAATCAAGTCGACACCTTCCCTGATCTTGTTTTTTCTTTAGCGAAGTGTTACCAGCATCAGGGCAACTACCAAAAAGCAAGTGAGCTTTATTCAAAATTAAGTGTGAGGATTACTAATGATAAGGAACAGGACCTATACACAGTAAATGATCTAAAAAAACGAATTGAAGATTGTGAGTTTGCTGATAAATATAAAGACTCCATTTATGACAGAAATATTTATGTAGCTAATATGGGTCCGAAAATAAACACCGAGATGGCTGAATATGTACCTGTTGTAAACAATCGAGATGAATTGATATTTACTTCACGTAGAAAAGACTCAGACAATGAGAAAAGAAGTGACCTTGATGGAAAATATTTTGAAAATATGTATATCAGTAAGTTAGATAAAGGTAAGCCTCAGTCCGTTAGTACATATACATTAATTGATCCATTGCTGAAAACTAACCATAAGAGAAAACATGTTTCCATTATTTCTTCTTCAAATGATGGAAAAACATTGTTTCTTTATCAAAACAATAAAGTTCACGAAGTTAAAGCGGATGCTACTACGGCATTGAGCGCAAAGAAACTTTCAAAGCATGTAAATATGGATTATTATCAGAATCATGCTTATATGAGTAAGGATGGTAACACCCTTTATTTTACAAGTGAAGATGATCGCGGTAATGGTGGGCTGGATATATACAAAACTACAAAGTCTGGCAACGGTGAATGGGGTGTGCCAGAAAACCTTGGCAAAACAATTAATACCCCATATGATGAAGACGCTCCTTATCTATCCGATGATGGACAAACACTTTATTTTGCTTCTAAAGGACATCCTGGATTTGGCGACTATGACATTTATAAAAGTTCGCTCATAAATGGATCTTGGTCGAAGCCTGAAAATTTAAAAAAACCAATTAATTCTTCGGGACATGATATATTTTATGTACAAGCACAAAATGGTGAAAATAGTTACTTTGCATCCTATAGAACCGGTGGATTTGGAGATATGGATATTTACAAAATTAGTTATTTTGATAAACTTCACAAGGAATGTTCAGAACAGTCCAGCTCTTTACTAAGCATAAATTCAAAAATTTCTGACCAAGAATTGAATTTAATGAGCTTTAATGTTAGTCTACAGGAAAAACTTAAACCTGTTTCTTATCAATGGACATTTAATGAAACCGTTATAGAAAATAATAATGCTGTAATCTCACATAACGTTTCTAATACTGCTTTAGGTGATTCAATATATGTAAAAGTTGTTGCTACCTGCGATAGTTGTTTAGAACCAATGATACTGTGTAGCTATACCAGGTATCAAAAACCAAAAGAAGAAATTGTAGTAAATACGATGGATGAAGCGGGAACAAATCCATACGACGATAAACTAAAACTTTCCTACCTTAATAAAGCAAAAGTTAATTCATATGCACTGGATTTAACTCCAATTCATTTCGAATTGAATAAATCAAACATTAACGAAACAGATGCTGCTATCTGGAAAAAAAATATAGAGATTTTAAATCAACATCCGGAATTGACGATACTCATATACGGTTTTGCTGATAGTCGCGGTTCAGAAGTCTATAATTTACCTTTATCAAAACAACGGGCTCAAAAAATCAAAGAGTATTTAAAAGCGCATGGCCTGAAAGCAAACCGTATTGAACAAGTGGTAGGTAAAGGAGAAAGTTTTATTCTAAACAAATGTGTTGATGATGTTGAATGTTCGGATGAAGAACACCAGCAAAACCGACGCGTAGAATTTATTTTGTTTGAGAAGAAAAAATAGATTTATCTAAAGCTTTCAAAAGCCCCCAACCCAAATAATGAGAAATCGTATTTGATTGGATCTTTCGGGTCAAATTTCCTTAGCACAGAAGTAATCTCTTCAACTGCCTGCCAATCATTTTGGGTACGTTTTAATAAGCCAAGTTTTCGGCTAACATTTCCGGTATGTAAATCTAAAGGTAGACACAGTTGGGACGGTTGAATCTTCTTCCAAACACCAAAGTCAACACCGTGTGTATCTTTACGAACCATCCACCGCAAAAACATGCATAAGCGTTTGGCACTCGATTTGGCAGACGGATTTGAAATATGTTTTTCTGAACGGTGTTCGTGCGGAGTACTCAAAAATAATTCTCTGAAATTCGTGATCGCATTTTTTACATCCGGTTCATTTTTTATAAAATTCATAGAGAATGCATTCTCCAAGCCACGATGGTTTAAGTAAATATTTTTTAACGCGTTCAAAAAGAAAACACAATCCGTAGCATTAAAGGTTCGATGAACAAATTCATTAAAACGAAGTGCATCTTTCTTTGAAAAATTTAAAATAAAATCATGTGGCTCATGATTCATTAAACGCATCCATTTATTGCCGTTATTAATGATTGATACCCGTTGTCCCCAGGCAATCGTAGCAATCAAAAAGCCGGCTATTTCAATATCTTCTTTTTTTGAAAATTGATGAGGAATAGAAATAGGATCTGTTTCAATAAAGGCTGTGTTATTGAATTGAAAATACTTTTCATCCAGCAAATCTTTAATATCTGATAAAGAATTTTTCACTACTCCAGTTTAGTCAAATCAAGCTTTTTTAAATTAGGATTTAATTTATGGACACCAAGAACAACTAATATAGTCATAGTTCCACCGAAAATAATGGAAGGCACTAATCCTAATAAGCGGGCTGCTATCCCGGATTCGAAAGCGCCAATCTCGTTGCTACTTCCGATAAAAATGCTATTGACGGCAGCTACTCTTCCACGCATTTCGTCGGGAGTAGATAATTGCAAAATACTATGACGGATCACCACACTAATATTATCAAATGCACCCGTGCATAACAACATTACAAACGCTACCCAATAATTTGTGCTAATGGCGAATAAGATTGTGAATAAACCAAAGGCTGCAACACCCACTAATAAACTGATACCTGCATGTTTAGCGGGAGTTTTAACCGTTAAATAAAAAGCCATTAACACAGCGCCAACAGCCGGAGCAGTCCTCAATAAGCCATAAGCTTCCGGACCTAAATGAAGAATTTTATCAGTAAACGCAGGGATTAAAGCCACTGCGCCGCCAAATAAAACAGCAAACAAATCTAACGACAGTGCGCTCAAAACTAATTTATTCTGAAAAACAAATCTTACTCCAACCATCATGCTTTGAATAAATGACTCATCTGCCCGTTTAACAGGCATTGGTTTCGATTGGATTAAAGCATAAAAAATAATGGCAAACAAAAACAAAACACAGGTTGTTCCATAACACCAGTTTGCATGAAACGAATGATTGTATCCATAAAGCAAACCGGCAATTACAGGGCCCATAATAGATCCAATATGCCACGCCGTACTATTCCAAGTGGCCGATTTCGTATATAATTCCCTTGGAACAATCTGGCTCATAAAAGGGGTTGTACTCACTGCTAAGAATGAACGAATGATCCCAAAAACAAAAACCACACTAAACAATGCTACAATACCGGCATCTTTAAAAGTATCGAAATAGGAATTGCTTAATCCAAATAAAAACAAAGATCCGAAAAACAGAGCCGTACAACCTATCAATAATATTTTTCGACGATTAATAATGTCAGCTAAATATCCTGAATAGAATGAAGTCACAATAAAAGGTAAAGCTTCCGTAAGACCAATGAGACCAAGCATTAATTCATCTTTGCTATGCTCATAATAAACCTGCAGGTAAATTGTACTAAACTGCATTTGAATGGCTAATGTCAAAAAAAACCGAGCAAATACAAACCACCTGAATTCTTTGTGCTTTAATATCTCTAGAGAGGGAGAAAATGACATCTTGTACAAAAGTATTGTTTTAAAATTTATGAAAAAGACTTAATTTTAAACATTCATGGATCAACCGTTTCATAAGCATTTAACGATTAAAGCCTGGGCTGAAGATGATCGGCCGAGGGAAAAACTTGTCACGAAGGGAAGGCAAGCACTTTCTGATGCAGAACTGTTGGCAATCTTATTGTCCTCTGGCAACAGGGATGAAACGGCAGTGCAATTAGCTCAACGAATTTTAAAAGAACATTCAAATTCCATAAACGAGCTCGCAAAAACGCAATTAAGTGACCTTAAAAAATACAGAGGAGTTGGAGAAGCCAAAGCGGTTACAATTGCTGCAGCGCTTGAATTTGGAAGAAGGAGAACCGATGAATCCATTGAAGATAAAATCAAAATAACTTCTTCAAAGCATGCTTATTCTATTTTAAAATCAAAATTGACAGATCTTCCCCATGAAGAATTTTGGGTAGTTTTTATGAGTAGAAGTAATAGCGTTATTAAAACAGAATGTATTAGTCGTGGAGGAATAAGCGGCACTGTTGTAGATATCCGACTAATTTTAAAGCCAGCCATTAATTATCTCGCGAGTTCTTTAATTCTCGCTCACAATCATCCATCTGGCAATTTAAAGCCGAGTCATGAAGATCTACATTTAACAAAAAAAATAAAAGAGGCTGCAAAGCTTATGGATATTAGCTTACAAGACCACCTGATTATTGGTGACCAGGCTTATCTGAGTTTTGCTGATGAAGGCCTATTATAAAAATAATGATTAAGATCGTAACAATTATCGGTGCAAGACCACAAATTATTAAAGCAGCTGCTTTAAGCAGGGCTATTAAAAATAAATTTTCCAATTCCATTTCAGAAATTATTGTCCATACAGGGCAGCATTATGATGAAAATATGAGTCAGGTGTTTTTTGATGAACTAGGGATTCCAGCGCCCAATTATAATTTGAATGTAGGAAGCGGAAGCCATGGTAAGCAAACAGCGACCATGATAGCAGGTATTGAGGAAATTCTAGTAAACGAAAAACCAAATGCGATCGTATTGTATGGCGACACGAATTCTACATTAGCCGGGGCGATTGCTGCCAGCAAAATACATGTGCCAGTAGTTCATATTGAAGCAGGATTAAGATCATTCAATAAAGCAATGCCCGAAGAAGTCAACCGGATTATGTGCGATCATGTTTCTACATTATTGTTCTCACCAACCAAAACAGGTTTTCAGAATTTAGTAAATGAAGGATTCAAGGTAAAATCGGCAAAGCCCTATAATGCCAACAATCCAAAAATATATCACAGTGGCGATGTAATGTATGATAACAGTTTACACTTTAGCGAAGTGGCGGAACAAAAAACGAATGTGATAACAAAAAATACATTACAGAAAAATAATTTTATTTTAGCCACCATTCATCGCAATAATAATACAGACGAGCCCATTCGCTTGAATTCCTTATTTAATGCCTTATATAAAATTAGTGAACAACATCAATTAGATGTATTGTTGCCTCTTCATCCAAGAACTGCTAAATTATTAGAATTTAATCTGGATCAGGATCTTCATCAAAAAATTAAATCCAGTAAGCATTTTAAAATTATTCTACCGGTCTCTTTTTTGGAAATGATTGCTTTGGAAAAAAATTGTAAAATTGTGATGACGGATAGTGGTGGGGTACAAAAGGAAGCGTTTTATTTTGAAAAACCCTGCGTGATCTTACGTCCTGAAACAGAATGGGTAGAATTGGTAGAATGTGGTAGCGCTATTATCACCGATGCTAATGAGAAAAAAATATTGGAAGCTTTTGCAAACTTAACAAATAAAACAGATATGAAGTTTCCAAAATTATACGGTGATGGAAAAGCTGCGGATTTTATTTGCGGAGAGATTGTTGAGAATCTATCAAATCACACGCTATAGTAATCGTATTTGCTTTATTAAAATATTGGGTACTTTGCATGCCATTGCTTTAAGGAATAAAGGAAAAAATAAACAATATCAAATTAAAAACGCATATATTTCAAAGCTATTGAATAAAACGATTAAGGATTATATGAAGTTTAATAAAAAATAGCAATCCATTTCCAACTTAATTCTACATAGATATTACTCTGTTATGTTAAAAAACATCCAAAACCATCTTTTGTTTCTGATTACTCTTTTTGTTAGCGCCAGCTTACTGCTGTACTTTGCTTATCATAATGAGATTTGTGAAGGAGGACCTGACAACGTATGGCATTATTACTTTTCAAAATATGCATTACAGTATCCAGACTTTTTCTTACATCATTGGGGAAAGCCATTGTTTATTTTGCTAAGTACTGGTTTTGCCCAATTTGGTTTTTTTGGTATTAAAGTTTTTAATGTGATGTGCGGACTTGCATCTGCAGTAGTTGTTTACAAAATCTTAATTCATTTAAACATCAGGTATGCGTGGATTTCCGCTGCGCTATTATTGTTTTCACCAATCTATTTTATAACACTGCAATCTGCCCTTACAGAGCCATTATTTAGCCTAATGCTCATAACTGCGGTATATTTATATTTAACAGACAAACTAACACTTGCTACCTGCTTACTATCGTTTTTAATTTTTTCTAGAAGTGAAGGCATGTTTATTATTATTTGTTTTGCAGCATACCTTGTCATTATCAAACAATGGATGCGTTTACCTCTATTACTGATGGGTTTTGTCATCTATGCCATTGTAGGCTACCTAATGGGGCATGATTTTCTTTGGTACTTTACTGAAAATCCCTATCAATATGAAAGCCCTTATGGACATGGTCATTATACTGATATTTTAAAACGGTATGAAAGCATTTGGGGTCTTTCATTTCTCATTGTGCTCTGCATAGCCAGTATATTTCTGCTCTATAAATTCTTTATACAAAAACAATATATGTTTTGGAAACCAATTAACGAGACATCCAAAATTATGTATTTAGTATTTATTCCTTCTGCTATTTTTTTAGGGTTTCACTTATATGTCTGGCACAATGGTTTGTGTGGATCAGCAGGGTTGGAGCGAGTTTTAGCGAGCGTGATTCCTTGTTATGTGGTGTTAACATTTTGGGCATTTGATAAACTCGTGTTTTCTCGTTTCCCAAAATTTTTATCAATCTTGCTAATTGGTTCCTTTTTTTATTATCATGTTCAGACTCCGTTTAAGGTCCTAAGCTACCCATTAAAAGCCTGGGGTGGTGACAAATGTGAGCTTGACGCAGCGGTCTGGTTTAAAACTATCATGCCAAAACAATGTGTAATCTATTATGCCTATCCAAATATCGTTTTACACCTTGATCGTGATCCATTTGATAAAAACCTCAACCGTGAACAGATGCAATTCCACAAAGATTGTAGCGGTGAATCCAGTCTACCAACTTTCTTTTTCTGGGATTCCATGTTTTCCGAGTTTTCTTTTGGAGTAAAGCCTATAGATGTGGAAAATTGTAATTATAAGAAAATACAAGAATTTACTGATGGAGGTGATTTCAGATTAATTGTTTACGAAAAAATAAAGTAATTAGTGTTTAAAAAACAGTTTCATCATTAATAGGTTCCAGTACCTCCATTTTTACATCATCCACAAAAATATCTTTATCACTCCTGTTCCAAAAAAATACATGTATTTTATCCCTTTTGTCCATAAAATCAGGCGTTAGAAAATATTTCTCGACCCTATTCCAGGTACCTTTTTGAAAATGATGCCCAGCAACTGGTTCTTCCCTATATTTATAAGACATATCTTTATGCGTCATGTTTATCACAAGCGCTGCTGCAAGGCTATCTAATTGGTGATCCGAATATATCCATGCGCTGGCTCTCACCCACACAAAAGATTTTTTTGTTATATCCTTATACGGACTAAATATTGAAGGAGCATAAGGATTATTTGGATTCGTGACTACACTTTTCTGTCCTGAATGAAATACTGCGCTTGTTGCATATGGATAACCCTTTAAATCGTCTTCAAAATCCAATCGATGGCTGTAGGAGATTTGATAATTTAGAGTATCAGCATAATTAAACGTTTCGGAAGCAATCCCATATTTATCAATTAACATTAATTTTTGTTGTTCCTCGGTCATATAAGTGGTTTGTAAAAAAACTGATTTATATAGCGCCTTGGTCATTCTTGCACCATCAATAATTCCACGGCTGGATTGCCAGGTTTGGAATATATTTAAAGATATTAAACTGACAATTAATGCTATAAACAGAATTCCAATCTTTTTACTCAAAACATACTGAAGGAAAAATCCTAAGGGTATCGCCATAAAAACATAGCTCGGGATTAGGGCCCTGGAGCTATAGCTTGAGGCATACCACCAGCATGACCAACTTGCAATAATATAAAAATTAATTAAAACATATAGGGTCAATGGAAAAAAGACCGTCTTATTCTTTTTATATAATGTAACGAAACCACATACGGCTAATAACATAAGGGGGCTATAAATAAACCAGCCTTTCCTAAAACTAAACAGTACTTCTAAAATATAAGGATGGAAAAAATTTAGTCCTTCTGCCGGATTAGAGCTATAACTATTAAACAGGAAATAACCAGTAATGATCTTCCAGTAAAACAGTTGATAACTTACTATCACTAAAACAATAAATGCCATTAATGAAAATGATAGTCGGTGTATTTTAAAAACCGAGACCAGTTTGGTTTTAAAAGACGCCCAGGACGTAACCGAATAAAGTAAAGGAAACAGTATAATAATTATTTCCGTTGGTCTCACAACAGCCGACAAACCAGTACTCAAACCCAGGTAAAGCATATACTTTGTTTTTTGGTCCTTATTCCATCTTATGGTGTTCCAAATAGTAAACGCATGTAACATAAATAAAATATTATGCGACATTAAGCCCTGACCATGGAAAGAAACATGGAAGAAAAAATTTGTCCCAAAAACAATCACACATAGCACAATGGCTGTAATTTTATCTGAAAAAAAATACAGCAATACTTTTCTCAAAACTATTAAGCCTATAACGGTATAAACAAAACAACCTGCAAGAACGCTTACTTGATAGGGCTGAGAAAAGCCATCGGTTGGGTAATTTAAAGACTGTGCAAGCAGATCCCCTAAAAAGTAGAACGGGGCAAACATAATGGCCATTCCCATTGAATACTTCAGCACCCAGTTGCCACTATCCAATTTAAATGCCTGGTAAAAAGATTCAGTATTGTGATATTTGGCGATCAGAGCCTGAACTGTATCGAAATCGTGTATATCCAGGTTATGATACTTAAATGTTAGAGGTAAATACAAATAATATCCAAAAACATCGTGACTGAAGGCGTTTATAGGCAAATTGAAGAATACAAAATATCCAACGATTACGCTTATTAATAATAAACTGATTTTTGAAATAAAATGATCATCAAGATATTTTGCTATGGCCATATTTTCTTTTAATTGGCTTTAAATAAACCATACTTCAGAATACAGTATATTGCCCTGAAACCATCTTTAGCGCCAATTTTTTTTCCGTCTTCGTATGTTCTTCCGTAATATGAAATTCCAATCTCGTACAAACGTAAATTTTTAATTCTGGCAATTTTTGCTGTCACTTCCGGCTCAAAGCCAAAACGATTTTCATTTAATTTAATCCCTTTGATAATGTCTGCTCTAAATAATTTATAGCAGGTTTCCATATCTGTTAAATTAAGATTAGTAAACATATTAGAAAGTAAAGTCAGCCATTTATTCCCGATCGAGTGCCAGAAAAACAGGATACGGTGAGGCTTTCCGCCAATAAACCTGGAACCATACACTACATCAGCAACATTATTCAGTATTGGTTTTAACAGGAGATTATATTCTTCCGGATCATATTCCAAATCTGCGTCCTGTATGATCAAAAAATCACCAGTAGCCAATTCGATGGCCTTTCTGATGGCGGCGCCCTTTCCTTGGTTGAAGGGTTGTTCAAATAAAATTGTTTCTACACCTGATTGATTTTTGAAATAATTGACAATAACATTTTGCGTATCATCTTTTGAACAATCATTCACAATTACTATTTCTTTAGTCAGTCCTCCATTTAACTGTACAGCGAGGACTCTATCCAGGATTTCATGAATCGTTCTTGCCTCATTATAAGCGGGTATTAATATCGACAGCTTTTGGCTCATATATGTGGTATATTATTTATAAATATAATTATTATTCATAGTTATCAGGATAAACAGGGGACCTAAAAAATAATTCTCTAGACCAATTTTCACAGTAAAGTATGATTTCCAAATACTTTAAACTTATATATTGAATCATAATAAATCTTATCTCTTTATGACTAATCCTTATGCATCTTTTTCTTAAGTAACGCCAATTCCTGCGCTAAATCTTTTATTTGTTTATGTTGCCTCGAGTTAACTACAGACAAATGCACTAAGAACAATACGATGGCGAAAATAGCAGCCAAAAAAATCAGTGATGGCGCGTAAAAAACGCCCAATAATTTTGCTATGATATCTAACCCATTGCGCCAAAAAGAAAACAGCAGCAATAATACGGTACATATAATCCAAATAAATGAATATTCTTCGCGCAGTTTGCCCTTCGTAATTAACCTGAATACAAAAAACATAAAAATTAATGCTATAACAATGGCAGTAATTTGAAGCCTATATGGTATGACGTTTTCCATTAAATTTTAATCTGATATATAAAAATAAAATTCCCAGCGTTACTTTAAACATATAATAAATTGTTTTATACGTTTTAATAGAGGATTGGCCACCCTGGCGCTCGCGCATTGTGACCGGAACTTCCGTGATTCTTAATTTATTTAAGGAGTACAGAATAATGGCCTCCGGTTCAGGGTATTCGTCCGGGTAATAACCAGCGACAAGTCTCAGCGCCTCTCTATTTAAGGCCCTATAACCGGAAGTACTGTCGTTTACAGTAACATGAACCAAACATTGATTTAACCATTTAAAATAATTGATCCCGATTCTTCTTAATAAAGAGGACTGAAAGCCTTCCTTTGTAATATACCTGGATCCTATGACAACATCACTCTCGTTTTGTAAAATGGGCAATAGGATTTTTTCCAGTTCGCTTGGCGGATGCTGACCATCTCCATCCATTTGAACCGCTACATCAAACCCGTTTCGCAACGCATACTTATATCCTGTTTGAACTGCTCCGCCTATTCCTAAATTTACAGGTAAATCAATAAACGGAATATTATTGGAAATTAAAATGGATCGTGAATTATCGATCGAACAATCATTTATAAAAACAGGTGTTACTTGAATATTTTGAGAAAATATGGTACTATTAATCTCATTGAATAATTTTAATATATTCTGCTCTTCATTATAACATGGTATAATAACCGCTACTTTTAATAGACTACTCATCTCTATTTCCCTTTCGCATTTCCTCGTAATTAGGGTGCCTGAAAAGCGTTTCCAAATAAACCCTGTCCACATCGGTTGTTAAAAACGTATACCAATATGCTTCCTTCGTCATCCCATCCCAATGCATTAAACTATTATTCATCAGATAGGTCTGATACATATTTAAATAACACAGAAAAAAAGAGCATACTGCTACAACAGAAATCATTACCACTCTCATCACCATTTTTCTAAAAACAGTAGCTATCCAATTCAAAAAATAGGCAAACGGAAAAATCAGTATAGCATAGGATTGTACTAATGCCCTCATTCCGAAAGATCCGCCATAACCCCAATCCCACCAACTAGATGTAATATACAGACTCAAAATAAAATAAATCAAAACTGGCATAGCTAGTTTTCTAAATTTAAAATACATCAGTCCTAATCCAAAGAGGGCGAAACACATGATTGGTGAATACAATAGCCAACCTTTTCTCCAACTAAACAATACCCTGTAAAGTTGAGGATCAGCAAAAAAGAATCCTTCCTGTGATCCGTATGAAAAAAAGAGAAAATGCCCTGTGTGTGCCTTCCAAAAAAGCAATTGAGGAATGATGGGGATAAAAAAACAGATAACCGCTAAAGCCAATTTCCACTTAAGGGCCATGATTTCCTGAAAACGCAATTTCAGTTCATTAAACGTCGAAACAAATATGAGTAAAGGAAATAATAAAATCAGTATTTCAGTTGGCCGTATTAAAGTTACTAAACCTGCAATAAAGGAAAAATAATAAATATGTTTTGCGTTTTTTGTGTAGCGCCACTTCAATACATGAAATATAAACACAGCTATTAAGCAAAAAAGGGAGCCGTGTACCATCTCGCTTTCCTTGTAAGTA
Source organism: Bacteroidota bacterium (assembly GCA_040387555.1). GTDB lineage: Bacteria > Bacteroidota > Bacteroidia > B-17B0 > Aurantibacillaceae > UBA4416. The sequence goes on from JAZKDO010000001.1 coordinate 89,356, forward strand.
TAGTAAAATAAATTAGTTGCGGCCAAGATGAGTAATAGACTGGCGGTAGTCACCCATTCATTAAAAAACATTAATAACGATTTACGGGAATACCATAATCCTATAAACACATATATAATAACTCCAAAATGGACGCACCACATATAGGGCGCACTATAACCCAAATCATTTAAACCATGTACATAAGCAATGTTATTCGCAATTAAAAAAAAGGGGGCGTACATATAGGCCATTCCCATCGTCACCTTTGGCACGGAAGTGCCTAACTCAGTTGGTGTTAGCCAGTAAAAATGATTAAACTGAAAGGTAAAATCATGGTGAATGAATTCCGCAATTAAGTAGGAATAGTACTGATCAACATCATTTACAAATGGCCCAAATTCAAGCCAATTGATCCAAAATTTATAAGTAGAAATTGTAAATACAAAAAATACGAAGAAAATAAAAACGCTTGGCGCTCTCAGCCTCGACATTACTAATTTCCAAATAGAGATATTTTGTGAATAATCCTGCATTTAGTCAATCTGCATTTCTATAACATGTTTGTCAATAACCAACTTGCCGGCTGTCGCGTTTTTTATTTGTTCTACCGTTACGCCGGGCGCTCTTTCCAATAATTTAAAGCCGCCCTCAGGTAAAACAGAATAAACGCCCAACTCTGTTACAACCTTTTTCACGCAGTTAACGCCGGTCAATGGCAATTCACATTTAGAGAGTAATTTTGACTCTCCTGCCTTATTTACCTGCTGCATAGCAACAATAATATTTTTAGCGCTCGCAACTAAATCCATCGCGCCACCCATCCCTTTTACCATCTTTCCTGGAATTTTCCAGTTAGCAATGTCGCCATTTTCGCTTACTTCCATAGCTCCCAATATAGTCAGATGCACTCTCTGAGCTCTGATCATTCCAAAACTCATGGAAGAATCAAATACAGAGGAGCCCGGCAACAAGGTGACAGTTTGCTTGCCTGCGTTAATCAGGTCAGCATCTTCCTCTCCATCGAAAGGAAAGGGGCCCATACCCAATATGCCATTTTCGGATTGTAGTTCAACGTTAACTCCTTTTGGTATAAAGTTGGCAACCAAAGTTGGGATTCCTATTCCCAGGTTTACATACATGCCATCTTTAACTTCTTTCGCAATACGCTTTGCGATTCCGTTCTTGTCTAACATTATTCCTGAGTAATTTTAATTTTAAAATTATCGACACAGAAAAATCCTTTGCCTGTTGGTTTCGAGCTAAAAATAAACAGAGCAGAACCCTTTTTATTATTCTGATTAGCTGGAATTATTACCGAATCTTTAATCGCAATCCAGTTATTAGCAACTTTAACTGATTTTTTAGCTTCCGTAAAGCCCCAAAATAAAGTACTCATATTTGGTTCATTTATAGAAATGTTCAATTCCCCTGTTATCGACTCAGTTTCTTTTACTTTGGCAGATAGTACAACTTTCATCGCTTTTCCGATTAATGAATCAGGCAAAACTATTTTATAACCATAACCATATTTAACCAAACTATCTACCTGAGAATAATAATTGCTCTGATTTGAAGGGTCCTGAATAACGGTTTGTGTATTAACCTGCATCATTTCGCCAGACAAATCCAGTTCAAGTGATTTTTTAGGTTCTTTTTTACAACTAATTAATACTACAGAGGCTACTAAAAAAATTATTTTTTTCATACGTTTAATTTAGGTTTTATCTTTTTATAACTGTTCTTTGTTCAATTCGTTTTTCATATTTCTCGCCTTTAAAAATGCGATTAACATAAATTCCCGGCACGTGAATGTGGTCAGGATTTAATTCGCCAACCTCTACCAATTCTTCTACCTCAGCGATGGTTATCTTTCCGGCCATTGCCATGGACTGATTAAAATTCCGGGCCGTTGAACGGAAAATCAAATTCCCAGCCGCATCGCCTTTCCAGGCTTTTACAATTGAATAATCTGCTTCAAATGCTTTTTCAATTAAATAATCTTTTGTTTCTCCATTATAAGTAATGGTTTGAACTTCTTTCCCAATGGCTACTTCTGTTCCAACTCCTGCGGGTGTTGGAAAAAAAGGAATTCCAAGGCCGGCCATTAAACAACGGGTCGCTAAAGTACCCTGCGGAATTAATTCAACTTCTAATTCTCCACTTAGCATTTGTCGTTCAAACTCAGCATTTTCACCAACATAAGATGAGACCATTTTTTTAATTTGCTTTGTTTGTAATAACAATCCAAGACCAAAGTCATCAACACCAGCATTATTGCTAATACATGTCAATCCTTTAACGCCCTTTTTTACAAGCCCTGAAATACAATTTTCAGGAATGCCGCATAAACCAAATCCACCAACCAGGAGAGTCATATTATCATTTATGCCTTCCAAAGCAGCGTCTACATTTTTTACAACTTTATTGATCATAATTATCTGTTCGTTTTTACAACTTCGAATCTCTTTTTTAATTTTAAGAACTGCTTTTCGAATAGCTCATAACTAATAATAGATATAGCAATTGTCAAGCCTATATTTAGTAAAAAGTAAATGTACATATTTGCAATATTATAATGTACAATTATTTTTTCCATGATAATAGCGATTAAGATATTACTATACATATAAATACCATAGGAAATTTTACCCAAATAGTGGATGAAATTTTTATTTTTAAATTTAATTAAAGCATCCGGGTTAAATAAAAAATGAAGCATTCCAACAGCTATTACAGCCACATAAAAATATTTTCTTAGTGTGGCCAAAAAATTACTCTCGTACATATTGTAGGCTGAATCAGCATAAATAATGATGAATAGAAGGTACAACCCAATCCTGGCTATTTTTGGCATTGAAAATTTTAAGGAATTGTTAAAGTGCATGTATGCTCCGATTGCTCCAATTGCTAATACATCCATTCTAGACAAAGTATGCAAATAAGTATAATAAAATCCTTTACCACTAGCGTTAAACCCATATCTTGATAAGGCACTGATTATTATAACGCTCCAGAATACATTTAATAAATGCTTATTTGGAATAAACGCTATTAAAAAAGGCCAAACTAAATAAAAGTGTTCTTCGATACAAATTGACCAAAAATGTGCAAACGGATACTCCCAATTGCCAGTTATCATCGTATTAAAGTTATTATAGAAAAAAATGTTTGCTATATAATTTGGAGATGGCTTTTCTAACCACTCAATAATAAAAGGCGCAACAGCTATTAAAAAAAAATAAAGCGGCCAGATCCTAAAGCCTCTGCGAATAAAGAACTTCTTAATATCAATTCTCCCTGTTGTTTCTTTTTCAACTAATAAAATATAGGTAATTAAGAAGCCACTAATTAAAAAAAATACTTCTACTCCAAACCCTCCATTTTTAATCACATTATTCAGATAGCCACCAAATGTCGTAAGTGTTTTATGATCTGAATTTTCAGACATAAAACCAAGATAACCCCACCAACCACACCATCCTTCATAAGCGTGTGCAATCACTACCATAAATGCGGCTAAAAACCTTAACAGATCAAGATTAGCGAAATATATATTACCAGTGTGCCTATTTTCCATTTTCTTATGCTATTTATCACTATCATCAAAATCAATATCTTCCATCGGAATATCCTTCTCTGTCTGAGCATCATAAACGCTGCAATCCAGTTCTATATTTCCCATGTTGGCCGGCTTCACAAATCCATTTTTTGTAATTTTCAATGTCGGGTCTGCATATACTTTTTGAAAAAATTTACCCCAAATTGGCAATGCCATACTTGCTCCCTGACCTTCGTTGGTTGAATTAAAATGCACACTTCGCTCTTCTCCACCTACCCAACAACCAGCTACCAATTCCGGTGTTAAACCCATGAACCAACCATCAGCATTATTTTGTGTAGTTCCTGTTTTACCGGCAATTTCATTTCTAAGATTATATCTTGAACGTAACCTGGATCCGGTCCCTCGATCTACAACACCACGCATCAATTGAATCATCGCATATGCTTTTTCTTCACTAAATACTTCATCCGTAGTAGGAAAAAATTCTTCGAGTACTTTTCCGTTTTTATCTTCAATACGGGTAATAAACGTGGGTTGGATATACGTGCCTTTATTAGCAAAAGTAGCATTGGCAGCCACCATTTCGAACACTGAAATATCAGGTGTTCCAAGAGCAATCGATGGTACCGCTTCAATTGGTGCCGTGATACCCAATCTCCTCACTAAATTAATCACGGCGTCAGGGCCAAACTGTTTCATTACCCAGGCAGTCACATAATTTATAGATCCTGCTAAGGCATAACGCAGTGTTACCATTTTTCCGGTTCCTTTATTACCGTCTGAATTATCCGGACACCAGGCAGGTTGACCGGGAGTTTCAATACAGGTTCTAACGTTTGCAACCTGGTAGCAAGGCGAATACCCTTCCTGAATAGCAAGTGCATAAACAAATGGTTTGAAAGTGGAACCTACTTGTCTCCGTCCAACTTTTACATGGTCAAATTTAAAATGTCTGTGATTAACTCCTCCAACCCAAGCTTTAACGTGTCCAGTAGAAGGTTCAATGGCCATAAAACCTGTGTGTAAATAACTTTTATAATATCGAACACTGTCCCACGGCGACATAACAGTATCTATATCTCCACGCAAACTGTATACCCTCATCGCAACTGGCTTCTGAAATTCTGCACGAATCTGTTCCTTAGGTAAACCTGCATTTTTCAAGGAACGGTATCGGTCACTGCGTTTCATGGAACTCACCATAATGTTCTCTATTTGTTCTTTATTGACATTCCAGGCAAAAGGCGCATTCTTTTTTGTTTTACACTCTTTTGTAAATTGTTTTTGGAGATCAGTCATATGCTCATAAACAGCTTCTTCAGCATATTGTTGCATACGAGAATCAATAGTGGTGTAAATTTTTAAACCATCCCTATAAATATTATAGGGTTTATTTGTTTCAGGATTAGTATGATTGGAGCACCATACTTTCAGGAAATATTCACGTAAATACTCTCTGAAATAAGGCGCAAGTCCATCGTTATGATCTTCCGGGTGATAAATGATTCCTAAAGGCAATTGTTTTAAACTGTCATATTTTTCTTTAGTCAAAAATCCATTAACCACCATTTGCATCATAACAACATTCCTTCTGTGAAAAGTAGTATCTGCTTTTTTAATAGGATTAAATAAAGAAGGATTTTTAGCCATACCAATCAACATGGCGGCTTGCTGAATTTCAAGGCTATCCTGAGACCTGTTAAAATATATTTGCGCAGCTGATTTAACGCCAACAGCTTGATTTAAGAAATCAAACTTATTCAGGTATAGTGCAAGTATCTCATCTTTGGTATAATTTTTTTCTAAACGGGCGGCAATTACCCACTCTTTTAGTTTTTGCAATATCATTCCCGGCTTACTTAATTTTTGCCGTGGAAACATCATTTTTGCTAACTGTTGAGATAGTGTACTTCCACCACCGCTATTTGAACGGCCCGTTAAAGCCCCAAAAACTGCACGGCCTAATGCCCTTAAATCAACCCCACTATGTACGTGAAAACGGGCATCTTCTGTTGCAATTAATGCATTTACTAAATCTATATCTAGCTCATAGTACTTCACACTTACACGATTCTCAGCATAATATTTACCCAAAGTTTTCATGTTACTACTATAAATAACAGTGGCTAAATTGCTTTTTGGATTTTGCAATTCATTAACACTAGGCAGATCTGTAAAAACTTCTAAAGCAATGAAACTTATAAGAAAAAAAAGAATAAGAAAAGGCAACCACACTACAAGCCATGTAAGACGAATAAACCTGGAGTTTTTATTTGCAGCCATAATTTTGAAGTGCAAAGTTAACCGAAAAGCTTAGATTGAAAAATTTATATATATTTCAGAAAATCGCTTACAAATGGAATTTATATTGAACCTAATACGCTTTTTTGACAAGCCATTTATTGTAATATCCCGAAATTAAGTTTAACTTTGAGAGGCTATAGGCATTAAAGCAGCTTAAATTATAAATTCGATACTCACTATAGGATTCGTTTAGAAATAATTTTATGAAAAAGTTTTTATTTTTTTCTTTAACAATGCTGTCATGTATGTTTTCGCAGATGATATCAGCGCAAAGCAAGATTGAAAAAAAAATAAACCCTAATGTATTTGATGAAAAGGCTGCTTTGTTGCAAGCAAAAGCTAAGGGAATTAGTGCCGGAGAAATAAAAGGCTATCTCCAATTTTTAAAAAATGATTTCTCTTCAAAAAATGCATTAGCTAAACAACCACATAAATATTTGCCTTATGAAGGTGGAGGTTCTCAAGGTTCTCAGGAAACAGTTATAATACTTGATGCAGATAAGCCTATGAGTTTAGGTTGCCCAAATATGGGTTTTGAGCAATATAATTTCAATGGCTGGACTGGTGGAACAGGTTCAGTAAGCATTGGAGCAAATTATCCTAATTATAATTCTTTAAGTTCCTCAATTGTAAACCCCGCTGGTAATAACATTTCCTTAATTAATTCTTCAAATTTTCATACTATAATGACTTTGCCACCGATTAATCCGGTTTATCCGAATTGTTTTGGTTACGACTCTATAGCGTGCAAAGCAGTTGGTTCACAAACCATTTCGCAAATCCCATTTGTTAGTCCCTTTAGTTTTGATCCTGTATCTGTAAGGATGAATGGTGCTTCCGCAGATTACAGAGCGTGCAAATTAAAATATATTACCACAACTTCATCTACCAATCAACGTTTATCATATAGTTATGCGTTGGTTTTCCATGATCCTACGGGGACAATTCCTGTTCATTCCGCAGGTGAAGCTCCTTATTTTAAGGTTACTGTAAAAAATGAAACGACAAATGCTGAATTAGCTGGATGTTCCTCTTATTCATTTAACCCAATTGGCGCGCAACCCTCTGACTCATTGAAAGTTTCAGTGACTGCCCAAGGTGACCCAGTTTTATACAGGAAATGGGCCTATTATTCTGTTGATCTCTCATCATTAGCTCCTGGAACACTTGTTTCTATTAATTTCGAAGTTGGTGGGTGCACAAATGGCGGCCATTATAGTTATGCTTATGTAGATGCAGAATGCGGGGGCATTGGAACACCCTATGCAAATATGTGTGCGGGATCTAATTTTGCAACTCTTATCGCACCCACAGGTTTTTCCTCCTACCAATGGTATGACCCAAGCGGTTTGATAATAGCAGGTGCAACTAATGACACTCTTATACAAAATCCTGCAACAGCTGGCACGACCTATTCTGTTAATATGGTATCACCCGGAGGCTGTACTATATCTCAAACAGTTACAATAAATTTTACTACAGTAAATATTATTAATCTAAATTCAAACAGTTCCTGTGCAGGAGGCAACTCAGGCTCTGCTTCTGTATTAGCAAACGGCAGTAATGGTGCATATACTTATTCATGGACTAACACATCAACGGGCACAATTGTTTCTAATTCTCAAACCGCCACAGGGCTGGCCTCCGGAACCTATAGTGTTTTAGTAGCATCTGCCGGTTGTGGACAAGCTTCCGCTAATTTATCAGTTGGTTTTTCTCCTCCTTTTTTCGCAAATCTTAGTAAAACATTTTGTGGTAATGCTGCTATAATTCCGCAACAAGGTGGCAGTAATTACGTATGGTATCATGGAAATACAATAGTTCCATCTCCTTTGGGAGATAATGATACTCTTTTTGTTAATCCTGCGCTTGACGGTGATATATATAAAGTTGTTTATTTAAATTCTCAGGGCTGCAGGGATTCCTTAATTTATACATTAAACCAGGTTTCAGGTGGCAACACTTATTTTTCTAATACAAACGATGTTTGTCCAAATGACATTAATGGAACAACCGTTATAAATTTAAATTCTCCTTTTCCTGCACCATATGATTATATTATAACGGGACCAACAGCTGCAAACACCATATCCAATACAGTAACAAGTTTAACCTCGCTAACCCTTACGGGTTTAGCTCCGGGCACATATACTGCACTTGTAAGTGACGGAACTTGTATTTATAATAATTCCATAAGTATTAGTGTTATTCAAACAAATTTTACAGTTACTCCAAAAGCTGAGGCTTTGTGTTTTCCACAAGAGGCCACTTTAAATATTGACTTTCCATTACCTCCCGCTTGTGGCCTTGACCCCTTGTTATGTTCAAGTGGTCTTCCCGCTACGTTGTTTTCATCGGGGCTATTTACTCAAAACAGCGATATAACACATCCTACACCATACGGTAATTATTACACAAAGGGTAAAAGTCAGTTTTTGATCAGAAAAGCGGAATTAAATGCTGCTGGTATTAATGCGGGAAAGATCTCAAGTCTGGCTTTTAATATTTTAGATCTAAATGCCAGTGAATTAAACTATCCGGATTTTTATATAAAAATAGGGTGCACTAATTTATCGAACTTACCAAATGCCTCCGCATCCGATCAACCTTTTGTAAGTGGGCTACAAACAATTTATTCAAATTCAAATCAGCCTATCGTATTAGGATGGAACACTTATAATTTTTCACAATCATATTTATGGGATGGGCTTTCTAATATTGTAGTAGAAATTTGTTTCGACTTTCCTGGAACATTCAACTTTTCTGAAAACGCATCAGTTCAGTTGAAACAGGTTTCCTATGTTGCGGCAATGTATCATTTGGATGATGAGACGACCGTATGTAATAGTAATTTACCAGCAGATAATAACGGCATACTCATGACTAACGGAAGAAATATGTTGCCAAATATGCGTTTTGATTACTGCCCTTATGTTGAACCTTCAAGTTATACTGTAAGCGTTTCATCCAACGGAACTATAACTTCTACATTTGCAAATAACGACTCTATAAAAATTGCTCCTACCTTCACTACTCCACCAACCGGAAATGGATCAGTTATCTATACTATCTCTGTTACAAACCCTATTGGCAACTGTAGAGAAGATAAAACAGTCGAAGTTTTTTACCCCCCTTTAACTACAACCGTTACACCTGCTTTTACCACTACAACTTTGTGTGCAGGGGAAAGTACAACCCTATCTGCCGCAGGAGGTTCTGATTATACATGGGAGTATTATCAAAACGGCTCCTTAACACAAATTGCCACTACCTATTCTGTTTCAGTGACACCGCCTAGTGGTACAAATGTTTATAGTGTTACAGGTGTTGCTCCTTGTCCTGGCAGTATCCCTGATACAAAAACAATCACTGTCAATGTAACTGCATTGGCTAACCTTGTTATAGCACCATTATTAGATATTACCAAATGCCTAAATAAAGATTTTGTTTTTACAGCAAATGTCAATTCAAGTACTCCTCTAAATGACGGCAAGCCTTACAGTTATTCATGGACTACATTACCCGGAAATGTAGTAGCTCCAGGCATCAATACTGCTGCAAGCTATACAACAAGCAACAATACAACATCAACTTTGGTAATTACAGTAAATGGTGTGTGTGCCAATTCCACATCCGATACTGTTGTTGTGAAAAATTTGGTGGATGATCTTTCCATCGCTATTACAAATTCTGTAATTACATGTCCAAATAAAGCCTTAACTCTAAATTCTATAACAGTTGGTGGCTACCCTGCTTATAGTTATTACTGGTCGGTTAATTCTACAACCGTATCTAATTTAGCAAGCTTAAATTACACGAGTGCTCCAACTGGAGGGACTTATAGTGTTGGAATAACAGTAATCGATAGCTGTGGATATCAGAATTTTGATACGGATGTCGTGGTTGTATTACCAAATACCCTGAATGTTGTTATTGTTGATTCCGTTTCTGTCTGTGGTAATACGCCTTTTACTTTAAATGCAATTGCAAATGGCGGGTATCCTGATTATAGTTATATATGGTCATTAAATTCAGATGTAATATCAAACAATCCGCATTTATCTTTTACTACTCCAGCGGCTGAAGGATCTTATTCTGTTTTTGTTACGGCGAGCGATAGTTGTGGTTATCAGGCAACAGATATTGAAATTATTAATGTACTTCCTCCGTGCATGGTTATCATTCCAAATATTATTACTCCAAATGGTGATAACGTAAACGAATATTTTAAGCTTACAAATCTGGAGTATCATCCAAATACCAGTGTCATAATATTTGACAGATGGGGCAAAAAAGTTTATGAGAATTCAAACTACAATAACGAATGGAAAGCTGAAGGGGTTTCAGATGGTACGTTCTTTTATATTATTGATGTTCCTGAGGATAAAAAGTATACCGGTTTTGTTACTGTATTTAAAGGGAAATAATTTTCTATAAAAAACCCTTTCTTAATCTTAAGAAAGGATTTTTGTTTTTAGTTTAAACAGTGCTTTTCTTTTTGTTTAATCTGATAACATTTGCTAAAGACTTTATAGCTCTGTCATGTTTTTTAACAAAGGGATTATCAAGATCCCATACATAACCTGCTAATACGGAGCAAATCTGTTTTTTAATTTCAGGATCGGGGTTTTCTGAAAAAAACACCTCGTGCAAATCTCCATCATACCAGCCAGAAACATAGGATCTGAAAGTGTTAATTCCTTGCATCATATAATCTGTATAATCTTTTTGCCAATCTACTTTATTCCCTTTCAATGTCTCGCAAACTAGTTTTGCAGCTTTATTACCCGACTCCATGGCGAATGTAACACCAGATGAAAATACAGGATCTAAAAACTCAGTAGCGTTACCACAAAGGACAAATCCTTCACCATATAATTGCTTCGTTGAAATAGCATAACCTTCAATCGTTCTCGGAGTGAAAGCCATCTCCGCATCACCAAAACGATCTTTTGTATGGACATCCGCATTTATAATTGCTCTCATGCGTTCTGTAGTATCTTCAGGAAAATCTTTAAAAAATTCGGGATCAGCAACAAACCCTACTGATGTAATTCCATTAGAAAAAGGAATAATCCAGATCCACGTTCGGGGTTGATGAACTACAACAGTGATCCTGTTTCCATCTATACCATCAGGTCGTTTTAAATCTTTAAAATGTGTGAAATGTGTTTTACGTGGTTCAAAGTCAGAAGGTTTATCCAAATTAAACATGCGGGGAATAACCCTTCCATATCCACTTGCATCAACAATAAACTTTGCTTCTATTTGCTTTTTTTCTCCGTTTTTATCGACAACGGTAGTCACTGAATCCGTTCCGTTGAATTTAATATCCGTTACAGTCATTTGCTGCTCAACCACTACACCCATCGAAGCGGCTGTATCAGCCAATATCATATCGAATTGCGCACGTGGTACCTGCCATGTCCAGTTCCAGCCTTTGCTAAATTGATCTTTAAAATTAAAATCACATACTTCGTTACCTCTAACAAATTTTGCTCCGTACTTTTCCTGAAATCCGGCTTTTTTAACTGCTTCAAGTAACCCTGCTTCTTCCAAATGATCCATCACACGGGGCAACAAACTCTCACCGATAACAAACCGTGGAAATTTTTCTTTTTCAACTATGTGAACGTTATATCCTGCTTTGTTTATTATACTGGCCGCAATAGAACCTGCAGGGCCTGCACCAATAACAAGAACATCAACTTTGGTGGTTTGCATATTTTTATATTTGGGTAAAGTTACGCTGTTTTTAGGTGTTTTACAACAGCACTAATCTAATTTTTGATTCTCTGGCCATTACAGAATATCAGTTATCTCAATCGTTTAATTATTGATTAAGTTGATAGATTTTTCCCGGAAGGGATTTAATGATATTGGAGAATTCTAATTGCAATAAAAATGTAGATGTTTTGCTGATTGTAAATTGAGTAGCATAACAGATTTCATCAACATGTAACTGCTTTTTGTTTTCAAATGCCTTAACAATTTCTTGTTCTTCTGGCGATAAATTAATCAGTAAAGGAATCTGAGTTATTTTTTTCTTTTTTCCCTCGTCATTCCAATTCATAATATAAAGAACATCAGCAGCACTTTCAATTAGACTAGCTCTATTGGATTTTATTAACCCATTACAACCTTCACTTACTAAGTCATTTGGCCTGCCGGGAAAAGCAAAAATATCCTTGTTATAGGAGTTGGCAATGGTTGCCGTAATCAAACTTCCTCCACCACGTTTAGATTCAACAACTATCAATGCATCACACATGCCAGCAACAATTCTGTTTCGCTTTGGAAAATTCTCTCTGTCAGGATTTGTTTCGCTCAAAAATTCTGTCAGCAATCCTCCCTGCGATACCATTCTTTTTGCATAATTAGCATGCGCTGCAGGATAAACTCTATCTAATCCATGCGCTAGTACACCCACTGTACTTAAACCATTATTCAAAGCTGCCTTATGTGAAGTAATATCAATGCCATATGCCAGGCCGCTAACAACTAAACAACCGCTATCAACAAGATCTTCTACTAACTTTTCAGTTATTTGTTTTCCATAAGCAGAGGGAGTCCTGGTTCCAACAATAGCTACAATTTTGTCGGCATTCAAATCTGCATTACCTTTATAATAAAGCATAACCGGACTATCTGTACAATTCTTTAAACGCTGTGGAAATTTCTTGTCAGTAAAAAATAATGCTTCAATAGAATATTTTTCAATGAACTTAAGTTCCTGCTCTGCTCTGTCTAAGACAATTTTATTTTTAAAAATAGCATTGGAAGTATAAGAACCGATACCTGGAATTTTTTCTAGTTGTGCTTTACTGGTTTTAAATACCTGTTCCGCACTTCCGCAATAAGCTACTAAGTTTTTAGCCAATATGTCGCCAACACCATCCAACAATGTTAATCCTATTTGATATGTTAAATCCACCGCAGACATTGTTGAGTAACTCTAAATTATTATATTGTGTTCGTAAAAATAACGAGATAATGATTAAGAATGTCAAATATATTTTAACAGGAGTCTTTTTTTATTCATGTCAGATTTATGCGCAGACACTTGGTGTCGTAAAAGGCGTTGTAAAAGATAAGTCAAATAGCGAATCGTTGCCCGGGGCTGTAGTTGTTTTAGATAAAGCAAAGGGGGTAGCTGCAGATATTGAAGGTGTTTTTTATATTTCTGTTGCCGAGGGCTCACATTTGCTTGAATGTGATTTGGTTGGATATAAAAAATATTCAGAAACAGTAACGGTTAAAGCAAATGATACTACGGTTATAGAAATTAATTTAGGTAGTGGGAATCAGTTATTGGATGAAGTTGTTGTTTCTGCTGGAAAATTTGAACAAAAACTTTCAGATGTTACCGTAAGCATGGATGTGATTAAACCGTCATTAATTGAAAATAAAGCTTCGCAAAGCCTGGATATTATTATGAACCAGGTGCCTGGTGTAGTGGTCTCAGACGGACAAGCAAGCATACGCGGGGGAAGCGGTTATAGTTATGGTGCCGGAACACGTGTGTTAATGTTGGTAGATGAAATGCCCATGATCAGTGCTGATGCTGCTGACATAAAATGGAATTATCTTCCTCTTGAAAATTTGGAACAGGTGGAAGTCATTAAAGGCGCCTCCTCTGCCCTATTCGGTTCATCAGCTATGAATGGAGTTGTAAATATGAGAACGGCCTATGCAAAAGAAAAGCCCCAAACAACCGTATCCATTTTTGGGGCAACTTATGACGCACCGCAAAACCAAAGTTACAAATGGTGGCATGGAACCAGCCAGATGCAAACCGGAGTTAATTTTTCTCATTCACAGAAAGTAAAAAACTGGGACATCGTTTTGGGTGGACACATGTTCAATGATGAAGGATACCGTTATTTAGAAACAGAAAAACGAAGCCGCTTCAATGTCAATCTAAGATATAATTTCAAAAACATACAGGGTTTATCTGTTGGCGTTAATACCAATATGATGGAAACAAAAGGGGGCTTATTCTTCCTTTGGCAAAATGCAGACTCAGTTTATTTTCCGCAAGGATTAAACATACAGCGCTTTACCAATCAGCGGGCAAACGTAGATCCCTTCATTACCTACTTTAGTAAAAAGGGAGGAAAATACAGTTTACGTACGCGTTATTACCTTACTAATAATAATAATGATAAGAATCAGGGTTCGCGCGCTGAATTATATTATTCAGAATTTCAATATCAGAAGCGTTTCAAAAATAATTTCACTATGACCTATGGCGCTGTTTATATGGAACAGCAGGTGATCGCCGATTCCTTATATGGCCGTCATACCGGAAAAAATTATGCAGGCTACGCACAGTTTGATTACAAATACAAAAAACTAACCACGTCAATTGGCTTACGTGGCGAATATAACAGAATTGATACATCCTATACTCGAGGTTTCATAAACTCCAAAATCAATAACCTTCCATTTCAACCGGTTTTTAGAGCGGGTTTAAACTACCACTTGTTTGAATATACTTTTTTAAGAGCATCATATGGACAAGGATATAGATTTCCAACAATTGCAGAAAAATATGTAAGTACCAGTGTAAGCGCATTAAAGATTTATCCTAATCAGAATTTGCAGCCTGAACGAGGATGGAGTGCTGAAATTGGAGTTAAACAAGGGTTTCAGATTCTGAATTTTAAAGGATTTTTAGACATAGCGGGTTTCTGGACAGAATATCAGGATATGGTTGAATTTGCATTTGATATTTATGGCCCTAAGACTGGTGTGTTTTATGAGGATCGCAAATACGCCGGATTTAAATCTCAGAATGTTGGTGGCGCGCTCATAAATGGTATTGATGCATCGATAACCGGTACTGGAAAAATGGGTCCCGTTAATGTAACCACTCTGGTGGGATACACATTTACAAATCCAACTTATTTAGGATTTGATTCCAATAAAGATACACTTGGACTGGAAGGGATAAATATCCTGAAATACAGAAACAGACACTTGTTTAAATCCGATCTTCAGTTAGATTACAAAAAGCTATCCATTGGCTGGAGCGTTAGATATTACAGTTTTATGGAGAATATAGACAGACGATTTGTTCAAAGTGTATTACATGAATACAATGATATTCCGGCCGGACTTAACTGGGATAACGCTCCTTCTACATATGTGTTGCCGGGATTAAAATCTTACAGAACACAGCGCGTTGGTGGGGATTGGGTTCATGATATGAGAATCTCATACCAGGTTTCAAAAGAATTAAAAGCTTCATTTATAGTGAACAACGTAGGTAATGCAGAATACTGTTTAAGGCCTGGTGACGTTCGTCCACCCAGGATGTTTCTGGTTCAACTAATGGTTAGGATATAAACCTTTTTAGCAAATTTTATAATTCTCAGTTTTAAAATACTGTATCTTTACCATCAAAAAAACAACAATGGAAACAAATTTCAGAAAAACAAATCTTGATCATATTCAAAGTGCTACGATCGTCAATGAACGTTCACTTTTTGCATCGGTATTTACGTGGATGTTTTTAGCATTAGGCCTAACAACTATTTGTTCTGTAGCATTCGCTTATATTCCTGATCTCGGCAACTTACTTTTTAAGTTCGATGAAACAGGAGCTCGCGTTGGAACTTCTATTATCGGATGGGTGGTTATGCTGGCACCTCTTGGCTTGGTATTATTAATGAACTTTGCATTTAATAAACTCTCCTTTTTTGCGTTAATGGGTATCTTTTTCGGATTCGCCTCATTGATGGGCATAAGCTTAAGCACTATTTTTTTAGCCTACCGTCTTGATTCTATTGGTGTTGTTTTTGCCAGCACCTGCGCATTGTTTGGTGTGATGGCGGTTGCAGGGTACACAACAAAAGCTGATCTAACCAAAATGGGTTCCTTGTTAATGATTGGCTTAATAGGTATTGTGATTGCATCGCTCATCAATATGTTTATGAGAAGCGATACGATGGGCTACATCATTAGTATTATAAGCGTTATTGTATTTACAGGATTAACAGCTTATGATGTTCAAAAAATTAAAGCATTAGCCCAGGCAAACGACGGTTCTTCTGATTTTAAGAAGATGGGTGTAATGGGGGCTTTAACTCTGTATTTGGATTTTATCAATCTATTCTTATCACTTCTCCGCTTGTTTGGAAAAAGAGATTAATCAAAAGTGAAATATATGAAAGGCCCTTGTAAAAAATTACAGGGGCTTTTTATTTTTTTCTTCAATCCACTTCGACATATATTTTGTACCTGCAATAGTATGGTGTGTAAGCATGGCTCCAATGAAATTATTGGCGCGGTGTTGATGCAAATTATCCTTGAGTAATATTATTTTCTTAATTAATAAGTCTGCATGAAATGATTTATCAAACACATGGTTAATGATTTCTACCCCTTGATTCTGAGAATTCTGCCATAAGGCTTTATTGCTATATAATTCTATTGCACCATCTGCAAATTCAGGTGCATCGTCACTCACTATGCCGCTCCATTCCAGGTTCCCATGCATAGCTTCAGCTCCGACAGAAGTGGTAACACTTGGTGTTCCACATTCCATGGCATCAATTAATTTGCCTTTCAACCCTGCACCAAAACGCAAAGGTGCTAAACATACCCTGGCCTTAAGCATTACCTTTTTTGCACTTTCTGCCCTTCCTTTAATCATAAACCCTTCTTTAGGCTGATGAAGTTGCTCCACCTTTTGTGTAGCATAAGCACCATAGACATGCATTTCTGCTTGTGGTAATTGCTTTCGAATTAATGGCCAGATCTCTTCTTTTAAAAACAAAACTGCATTCCAATTTGGTTCATGTAAAAAATTACCTATAGTCATAAAATGTGTCCGATTTTCAAACCCAGGCCATTTATCTTTGTCCTTTTCTGTGATGCGGTCTAATAAAAAAGGTGTATAGTGCAAAAGCTCTTGTGCGATTTTAAAATGACTTTGAAGTAATTTCATTTCATACTCTGAGATCATAATCGTACAATCACATCTATAAATGCTGGCTATTTCACGCTTGGCAACATCAGTTAATAAATCCTCTTTTACAAACTCTCGCTGTTGTTTAAAAGCAGTTTGCCGTGCCAAACGCAAACAATGTAAATCGATGGTATCTAATAATGTTAATGCCTCCGGACAATTCTCAGCGACACGCCATCCAAATTGCTCTTCCATCATAAACCGATCGAACAAAACAATGGTTGGCTGAAGTGTTTTTATGAACTCATCAAAGCTACTGTTGTTTAATTCAATAGTTACCTTTTCCACACCATATGCATGGAAATCAATCATAAAAGCACTATCGGCAGCAGCACACGCAAAGGTTATTTTCCAATTCAATTTTTGAAACTGTTCCATCAATTGCAGAGTTCTGCTACCCGCAGCAGAAGAGCCAGGCTCAGGCCAAACCGTTCCGATCATTAAAATATGTTGTGGTTCCTGCATTTGATAAATTAAAAAGCCCTTGAAAATTCAAGAGCTTTTTTGCAGTTCAAAATTACAAAATTAGCTGAATAGCACAAGGTTATTTATCTCTGTCATTCCTAATTCAAAAAATAGCCCCTGATAAAACTATCAGAGGCTATTGTAATAGCATTGTTTAAATCAATTAAATAATTACTGAAGAATGATTTTCATTACGGTTCGTTCATCACCAGAAGTGATTTCAAGAAAATAAATTCCTTGGGCTTGTTTGCTCAGATCAACAGTTGTGGAATATTCCTCTTCAACATCTTTTTTGTTTTCTGAATAAATTACTGCGCCAAGATTATTAGTAACAGTTAAATTCATTTTACTTTTTATTGGTGTAGAAAGGTGAACGTTAAAAATGCTCGTTGATGGATTAGGAAATATGATTACGTTTAATTTTTTTACTAAAGAAACTACGTCTGTAACCATGGTAACAACCTCTATCAGATTACCACCGGTTGGATTGGCACCATTTATTCCGTTAAAGTCGAGTTTTTTTGTAAAGGTGTTAGTCGTATAATCGTATTCAAATAACACACCGTCATTGTTTACGCCGCCATCAGAAGTCATTCCATACAATTTTCCGTTTGATGCCTGCATTAAGGTTCCTAAAGGATCTGTTCCATTGACGCCACCGAAGTCGTATTTTTTCATGTAGCTGTGATTACTTGGATCGTATTCAAATAATACACCATCATCGGTTGTACCTCCGTTATTAGTCATACCATATAATTTACCATTGGAAGCCAACATTAAAGAACCCTCCGGATCACGGCCATTTGCATATGTGAAGCCAACAGTTTTAGTATAAGTATTAGCGGCAATATTATATTCATAAATCCATCCTTCGCTTACACCAAAGTCACCAACGCCTGTCATACCATAAAGCATACCATTAGTAGCTTCCACCAACGATCCAACCGGCTTGCTACCCGTACCGTTACTGTTAAGGTCAATTTTTTTCATGTAGGTATTAGTTGATGTATTGTATTCAAAAATAACACCGTCGTCGTTTGTTCCGCCCATCGCAGTTGGGCCATATAATTTACCATTTGAAGCAAGCATTAAAGTACCGCTTGGCGAATGACCATTGGCAGTGATAAAATCTACTTTTTTTGCGTAAGAATTGGTTAACGGATTGTATTCAAAAAGCACCCCTGCGTTATTAGTGCCGCCGTGAGCAACACCGTAAAGCATACCGTTTGCAGCCTCAACCAAGGAACCTATTGGACGATATCCTGTAGTGCTGTCAAAATCCATCTTCTTTACATAGGTATTGGTAGCAGGATCTATTTGGAACAACGCGCCCAAACCATAAGTACCGCCACCATCATTTGCTAAACCATATAACATACCGCTGCTTGTTTTAACCAACGAGCCTGATGGGAAAGCGCCTTGGACGGCAAGATTGAAATCGATTTTCTTTGTATAGACACCTGTGGTGAAATCAAATTCAAAAATGACACCATCGTTTTGGATCTGGCCACCAATTCCTCCATAGTTTGTAGTGCCATAAAGCTTACCGTTAGAAGCCTGGATCATTGTACCAAGAGGCTGACTTCCATTGATGTGTATCAGATCCACTTTTTTGGTATACACATTTGTTGTGTAATCGTATTCCAGAATAACCCCTTCACCTTCAGTACCACCAAACCGCGTAGTACCATAAAGTTTTCCATTACTGGCCTGGGTAAAGGAACCGCCGGCCCAGCCGTTAGGTGAATCAAGGTCTGCTTTTTTGATATATGTGTTAGTTGTGTAGTCATACTCATAAATAACACCATCGCCATTAGCACCACCCGTTTCTGTCATACCATAAAACTTACCGTTTGTTCCTAAAGTTAAATGCCCAGCAGGATAAACTCCTGAAGCATAACTAAAATCTATTTTTTTTGTATAAGTATTGCTTAGGTAATCGTATTCATAAATTACGCCTTTATCATTTACTCCACCATCAATCGTGGTACCGTAAAATTTACCATTTGGTGCCAATACCATCGAATTAACCGGGTTGCGGCCACCTAAAGTATCCAAGTCAATTTTTTTAGTGAATGTGTTTGTGGAAGGTACATATTCAAATATAACGCCCAAGTCCTTAACTCCACCACGGCTTGTGGTTCCATACAATTTACCATTTGGTGCCTCCACCATGTGGCCAATGCCTGACTGTGGAAAACCATCGTTGATATTGAAATCAAATTTCTTTGTATAAATATTTGTAGCATAATCGTATTCGTAAATAACACCCCTGTTATTAAAACCACCCATAGAGGTTAAACCGTATAACTTACCGTTGGTAGCTTTAACCATTCCACCGTAGGGAGTTCTTCCTGTTCCAGTATTAAAGTCAATCTTTTTAATGTAGGCGTTCGTTGCAGGATCATACTCAAAAATAACCCCTGCGTTGTTAACTCCACCAAAAGACGCAATTCCGAGCAGTTTGCCGTTAGACATCTCTACAAACGTTGTTCCTACTGGCCAAAATCCTTGAATGCCAGGACCGAAATCTTCCACTACCTGATGGTTGTTGCCTGAGCCATCGGTTTTAAAAATAGTTCCAAAACCGACACCTCCATCATATGTCATTCCCCACAACTGGGATTGAGACTTTGCCGGAAAAACGCAAAGTGCTATTTGTAAAATGCAAAGCGCTAAAGTAAATTTTTTCATGTTTATATATGTTTATAGTTCAACGGATTTAAAATTAAGTTCCACTTGTCTCTTCTTGTTTTCATTTAGCTAAACCATTATATTTAATTGCCTATTACTGCTAAAAAATAGTTGGGCTAAATAAAAGCAGGAAAAGTTGACTGAGTGGTGTTGCAGATATTAAAAGGTTTATTCCGAATGATGCATCGTCAAAATTATTGGAGAATCATTTTTCTAACGGACCTGTATCTCCATTTACTACTTCAAGAAAATAAATGCCCTTAGGATGTATCCTTAAATCCATAGTAACCAAAGAAGAAGATGCAATGGGCTGATAAAAATTATAGTGTAGCGGATTTGTAATCTTTAATCCGGTTTGTTTAAATTATTGGAAACATCGTTTCCAAATAAATAGTCTGGCTTATGGGACATGTAAATCGTTCGGCGGCATTTTACACAGATGGTTTCTCCAGTTTTTTTCTCAAGCATTAACTTGGGATGGCAACAATTGGCTCCTTTACTGATCTCCAGTATGTACAAACCATTTATTTTACGAAGCCGTGACATGAGATTTAATGTTGTTATAAAATTAATGCGCTTAATAATTTAGAAAAGTTAAATATGACAGACATCTTATTTGTATAGCCTAAATTGGCACTATGTCGCTTTAATGAGATAATTATATATCATATACGATGGTCATAAAAACTTTTTTTATTTGTTTTAATGTATTTCACCAGTAGGCTTCCTTCAAAACCTACCAACTTGGATTTCTCTTTAATAAATACCAGGCTCGCCTTTACCACCTTCTCACCCGGAGCTTTTTTCTCAAAGGTTACCACTCCCGATGCCACACATATTTTGATATTGGAAACACTATAGGCACTTCCATTGCAAGTCACAAACTTATTTTGTGTATCATACCGCAAGCTCTCCACATGCGTATTATCCAGATAGTAATCCCAGATCGCAGTTTTTCCAAAAATAAAACTTAAGTCTCTATTGTCCATAGTGATTTTAGATTAAAAGTAAATCAAAAACAAAAAGGGCCGGAACAGTAAATCAAGTGTGTAGGGATTTCAATATTAAGAAAAAAAAAGTGCTCGTACATTACCGTTAAAGCAGTTTTTAGCACATTCCTTTTTTTTAACAAATTAAAAAGGGACTAGCCATATAAAAAGGGTTTTAATCGAATATATATATTCAGTGTTTTTATGCTAGGTAAATTGCTTCAATTTTACGGGTAGGTATTTTTTATTTTTTACATGACCTGAATATTTTAATTAACACCTATGGCAAAGTACGGACCCATCATTATTGTTGATGATAATTCAGAGGAACAACAAACCTATCATAATGTTTTAAAACAACTTGGTATTAAGAACCAGCTTTTCTTTTTTGATAATGGACATGAGGCGCTTGACTATTTGCAGACCACCAAAGAAGATCCTTTTCTGATCATCTGCGACATTAACATGCCAAAAATGGATGGAATGGAATTAAGAAGGTTGATTGCTGCCAATCCATATCTAAAGAAAAAAGGGATGCCTTTTGTTTTCAGAAGCCACTCAGCCACAAGCGGCGAAATTAAAGAAGCCTATGAGCTTTCTGTACAGGGATTTTTTCCTAAAACAGATGATCCGGCCCGTATTGAAAAACAACTCGCTGTTATTTTTGATTACTGGATGGAATGTTTTGATCCACCGGTAATGGAAATGAAATTAGAAACTAATAATCCTCATACATAGTCCTCAATCATAAACCAATGTCTCTTTTGTCCCATGGCCCTCAATGTTAGAATTTTTAATGCACTTACCCTTAATGATCGTTTAGATATTATTCGCCGTCATGGTGAGTATATGACCAAAATAGAACAGTTGGGCTATACCATCAATCTTTACCTGGTGGATGATGTATTTGTTGAAGTGTACTTCGATGGTTTTTCAACTGGAGTTCAAATGGTAAAAGTACTGGATGTGAGTGAAGAGCGAATGAACCTGTTTGCTTATAAAGTAGATTTATCCGACCTATTTGGAAGGCTTTAAAACCCCTTGTTATCCCGGAAAAATATGAAGGGTGCCTCCTGTATCTTCTACATTTCCTGTAATTGTGCCGTGTAATAATAGCACAGCTCCCTGTTTTAATACCACGTTCTGCACCTTTCCGTAAAGCCTTGCAGTAACGTTCATTTCCAGAACCACTGTTTCTGCATTCACGTTGTTGTACTGGCAGTTTTCCACGATATTCAGTGTTCCTGTTATCTCTTCCTGTATCAATTTTAAACTATTCATAAAGCAAAAGTTATTGTGGTATTTTCACAAGCGTAAAAATACTATTTATGTAACAACGCAAAAAAAGATACTTGATGACAATTCAAATGTTACATAATTTTAGTGTTCATAATCTGCGGGAAAGTGGCTAACGGCCTTAACTCTCTCCAGTTATGAACTGTATAAATAATCTCACCTATTTTTTAAATACAAGAATTTCTGGGTATTTTCATCGTTTTCTAAAACTATTTTGGCGATAATTTTTCCTGTTTTATCAAATAATGCCATAAGAAAATATAACATTTTTTATTTTTATAGCGACCGAATTATTACAAGTACATTATGACCGCGTTTACATTGCCACCGGACGATGGCAAACCTTTAGAGATCATCGATTATAAGATTAATCTTTTATCGTCCCCACCTGAAATTCAGGAAGAAGTCATTAGTAGTGTTGACAACTATGTCTACACTCAACCTGATCGCATTGAAATTATTTACAAAAATGCTGTTACCGAAGAGGGGCGATTAAACATTTACCTCTGTAAGTTTCAAACCGGAAAATTCCGTTTGCATATTTTTGGAAAATTAAAAGGCCAGGAATTCAGAGCCGAACGCGAAATTTCGGAACAGTACCAAGTACAGATTTTTAATGAGCGCGTTAAGTATGTGCTCGTGAGCAGTCGTAACATCCTCAGAAGTTATTATTTAAAAGCGAATTTGCAAAGCATGGAAAACCATCTTATGGCTTTTCTGGTACCCTAATAAAAGCTGATAAGAACCGATGGCTGGAAAACTAAAATTAAAGTCAATTATTAAATGCCCTGTATGTAAGTACACGAAAGAAGTACCCATGCTATTATACACGCGCCGCATGCAATATGATTGTGAAGCTTGCAATGCCAGGTTGAAACCAAAACCGGTGGAATGTTGTGTGTTTTGTGTGTATGGCACAGTGCCTTGCCCCTCCGTGCAGCAAGATAATTTTGACCAACACGATTTCCCTCAGGACTAATCTGATCCTGCTTTCTTTGTCTCCTGTGTTATTGTATTGATCTGAACTTTCTTGAGTTTATTCATTCAGGTAGAAATTGACGGGAAGTTTCCATGGCAAAAAGAATGTAAACCAATAGAAGAATAAGTCCTCTATAAAATATCTGATAGTTTAGTTGGATTTTATGATCATCGTTTGATTTCAAAATTTTTTGACGTAACTTAATTACATATGATATTGCAATGTGAAATCTATTTTAAAAGAAACCATATTGTAGAAATTCTCTTGTGAAATTCTACCCAGATCAATATCGACATGCTTTAGATCATAAAAACCGCTTCTTATCAAAGTATTCAGTTCAAGGCTAGTAGATGTTTTAATTTTGTTTCAAAACAACTGCCCACGTTATGAAACAGCGCAATACCGACAGACTTATTCTAGCCGAAATTGCAACGTTTTTGAATGCGGTGACTTATAATATCCAGGCAGTAATTAACATTTAAAACTCTCCGATCATGAACACTATCTGTACTCTCATTGTCCTGCTACTTTGCACCACAATATCCGGCAGCGCTCAAAACGCTAATCAACTCATCACAGCAGCTAACTGTACCGCACCAACGGATGTAAAAGGCCCGGTGGATTATTCCATCGCGGAAGCATTATCTGGCCCGGTGGATGAACCAACTAATTCAGTTATCAAAAGTTCTCCAAAGACCACCATTGTTGTTACCAATATTACGGAAGCCGTTGGAGACATTTCCTTTAAAGTATTTTCAAATCCTGTACTTCAAAATGTGACGATTGAGCACAACCAAAACGGCACCACGCTGATGGAATTATACGATAGTCACGGACATCTGGTGATACGCAATAATATTGTAGACGAAATAGAAATTCTGAATTTGAGCAGCTATGCAGAAGATGCGTATTACCTGAAACTGAATCAAACCAATATTTATAAACTTGTGAAAACCGATAATCTTTAAGAAGGAAGTAATGTATCTCTTGATAGCTATTAACTCTTTTTAAACCGATCCGTTTCAGTAAGCAGGCTGTTATACTTATAAATCGTATTTTCGATCCTCCAACTGAAATCGCAATGAACCAGGAAAAATACAAACATATGTTCACCAATTTGTATCTTAGCTGTAAAGGAATATTAAATCATGCCCAAACTAAAAGCCTCTTATTATCTAAATACGGATGTGGTTTTCCTGGCGAAGCATCTCATTGGCAAAACACTTTGCACAAACATTAACAGCGTTCTTACATCAGGCATCATTACCGAAACAGAAGCGTACAACGGTGTGATTGACAAAGCCTCTCACGCTTATGGTGAACGAAGGACCAACCGAACTGAAACTATGTACAGCAAAGGCGGAGTGAGCTACGTGTATTTGTGCTATGGCATTCATCGTTTATTTAATATTGTAACCAATAGCAACGGTACGCCACATGCAATTTTAATAAGAGCCATTTATCCTATCAAAGGCCTTGAAGAAATTATTATCCGACGCGGCGCAAAGTTTTCTGATAAGCTCTGCGTTGGTCCCGGTAAAGTTTCGCAGGCTTTAGGGATTGATCTGATCCATAATAATATTTCCTTAACTGGAAAAGAGATCTGGCTGCAGGATGACCGCATACACATAAACGAAAAAGACATACAGGTTGGCCCCCGTATTGGCGTTGATTACGCTGGTGAGGATGCAAAATTACCATATAGGTTTTGGACAACAAATTATGAACCAATAAAGAAAAGAATAGCTTTTTAATTCATCATGCAGACTTACTCTCTGCATATATCAACACGTTTCAACACCATATTAACCCAAAACAGAGGAGCGACTTTTTCGAGAGAAAAACATGAGTTTCCCAATCTGAAAAGTTTCAAGAGAAAACACGCAAGCATATTTTTTATATCTTTATCATAAGCGCAATAGTTTATGAAATCATTCCTTTATACAATGCTAGCTCTGAGCACTGGCTTCAGCATCATGGCACAAAAAACAAATGGTAATACCCTGCAGTTTATCGCCTCTGGTCAGTTTTACAAGATCGATGACCATGGTAAGGTATTAGCAGGCCCCATCTCTGTGAATGGACGGGTACCTGATATTTATAAAACTGTAGAATTTAAGGATGAGAGTTTACAGTTGTATGAAGTAGAGGGCGTTGAAAAACTGTTTGAGCAAAAAGGAGATACCTTAGTTGACCTGGTAAGGGCACCAACGATCATGTCTAGCGTTAAACGCAACGGAAAATTTGGCCTTATTGATATGAACGGTAAACTATTGGTTCCTGCGATCTATGATAAGATGTATGCTTTTGAATTTCGCGGAGAGTGGCCTACCCTTCTAAGGGTAAATAAAGATGGAAGCGTAGGTTTGATAAACCTGAACGGAGAAGTCATAGTTCCCCTGGAGTATGATGAGATCAACCAGGAGCAATCAAGTTACATCGTGGTAGGCAAAGAAATGAAAAAGGGCTTGATGACAGCCCAAGGAAAAAAACTAACAGAGCTGATATATGACGATATGGGCCATTTCATTGATAACAAGTGCTGGTTCCGTAAAAATGAGCTGTATGGGTTTATGAATGCTGCCGGTAAAGAGATCATCTCAGCCCGTTTTGAAAGCAAACCGGGCGATTTTACAGACGGTTTTTGTGAGTTCACAGGAACGGCACGTACTAGTTATGGAACTGCGGTTGGCCTGATTGATACCGCAGGAAACGTGGTAATACCGGCACAGTATGTAAGCATCAGTAAGTATAAGAATTGCTTCGTGGTAAATGAGAATTATAAGTACGGGTTAACAACCATGAATGGGAAACAGCTTTTGCCAAATATTTATGAAAGCATCAGTGTAACGGAGGGAACCAACTGTGTTGTAAGTGCAAGAGATGCCAACGAGCATTTGTATCTGCTTAAAAACAATGAGCTCACGGTTATTGATAAAGCACCGGAAGAACCACTTACAGTTGAGCCCATCTTGGAAGTCAGTACAGAAACCGTTACAAAAACCACTCCTGAAAATTCCTACGTTCCTGCTGATCGCTTTACAATCCAAACTATTTTCGGCATGATCTCTTCCATTACTGACAGTACCGGGAAAGTTATATGGCATGAGCCTATTATTTATTATGCTGCAGAGAACTCAGGCGTTGTAGATAGTACTTTATGCGAGTTGAAAGATCTTGAAGAAGTATTTTTTATAGGAAACGATTCAGATGATGGATTTCAATTGCCCGCCTGTTTTTATGAGACACGCTCTATGAAAAAAATAAGGATACTTAATTCAAATTACAACAACATACCGGATGCCATCAGTAACTTCAAGAACCTTCACTATTTTGAAACCAATTCAACCCTCCTGAATATTTCGCCGGCCCTCGGACAACTCGCATCACTCGATACGCTTATCCTCTCTACCAAAAAGACATTGCCTGCAACGTTAGTCCAGTTAAAAAAATTAAAACATCTGAGCAGTAATCACGCGGATGTTCCTGCCATTACTTCTTTAGAATCGCTGCAGCTAAACAGTACAACCGTTCCGAATAATATGGCCTTACTTCCTTCATTAAAAAAACTTGACCTTTACCTGAACCCATCTTATACCAAGAAGCAACGGGAGCTGAACCGGGATTCTATATTATCTATTTCGGTCAAAAAAATAGCCTTAGCCTCTTCGTTGGAAACCATTTTTCTTGACGGCTCAGAAATGGATTGGCCAAAAGCCCTTTACGCAAACGCTGCGTTAGTTAATGCAATGCCTAATTTAAAAAAGATGGGGATCTCTTACATCGGAGATGATGACATGGTTTTGTTGAAACAAACGTTTCCGAAAGTATTGATCATAAGGAAAGAATATTAAATATTTTATTGACACCGAAACCCAAAAGTATACGGATTTTTTTAGGCAACTCGTATGACACAAACATGGTTTCGACAAGCTCAGTGCAGTCGATTAGTTTGCCTTATACTCTTACGCCTATGATGCAAACATCATCTACCTGCTCCAGATTACCTTTCCATGTTCCAAAGGTTTCATCTAAAATTCGATGCTGCTCATTCATTGGTTGGTTGCTTATGGATAACAGCAACTCTTTTAATTTGGAGGATTTAAATTTTTTTCCTTTTTCTCCCCCAAACTGGTCAACATAACCATCGGTAAAGATGTAAAATGAATCGCCTTTCTTTAATTGCATACTATGTGTAGCAAAAGGTTTTGCTTCGGCGTACTTTCCAATGGGCTGCTTATCAGGCCTTAACTCTATCACTTCATTATCACGGATTACCCATAGCGGATTATTAGCGCCTGCCCAAAGTATTTGATGTGTTATGTGATTAAAAGCGCAGAGTGAAATATCCATTCCGTCTTTTACTTCTTCATCGCTTTTCTCAAATTCTGCAATAACGATCTCCCTGGTTTTGTCTAATATTTTTCCCGGATCGGTAATGTTATATTCTCTCACGGTACGGTTGAGTCCATTGTTGCAAATAACACTCACCATGGCTCCAGGTACCCCGTGGCCTGTGCAATCAGCAGCAGCAAAAAGCACTTGATCGTTTTTATGTTCGAGCCAGTAAAAATCACCTGCAACAATGTCTTTAGGTTTATAAAGTATAAAGCTATCCGGAAGATGCTCCTTTACAATGCGGTTTGGCGGAAGGATCGCAGTTTGAATCCGCTTTGCATAATTAATACTGTCCAGGATTTCTTTTTGTTTTTCTTCAATAAGCTCGTTTTTAATGGCCAGCTGCGTATTGGCTTTTCTTTTATTGAGGAAACTCTGATAGCTAACGCCTGCAAGCAAAAGCATAAGGGCAAATGCAAAAATGAAAGAATTACGTACAGTCTTCTGAATTTTTTTATCCTTTTCCAATAGCTTTATCTGTTCTTCTTTTTTTTCCGTTTCATACTTGGCAGACATCTCAGCAATTTGCTTATTGCTTTCATTATTGGAAAGAGAATCTTTTATATCGGTCAACAACAGTTGATATTTGTATGCATCCTTAAAATTCTTTTGCAGTGCGTAGACTTGCGCAAGAGTTTGGTAGGAATTTCTTTGCACTTCCTTGCGGCCAATCGCTGTAGAAATATCCAGTGAGAGCTTTGCATATTCTTCTGATTTTTTAAGGTCTCCGGTTTTTTCATAAATGCTTGCCATATTGCTATATGCCAGCGTAAGGCCTTCATTATCATTAAGCGATAAAAACAAGCCAACCGCTTTAAGATGATATTCCAGTGAAAGAGGAAAGTTTTTTTGTTCATAATAAATGAGTCCGATATTATTATAAGATTGGGCAATGCCTACTTGGTTATCCAACGCCTTGTCTATTTCGAGCACCTTAAAAAAATTAGCTAATGCTGCTGCGAATTTCTTTTGCTGCCAGAAAACAAGTCCCATATTGTTATAGGTCATGCTGAGTCCTGCTTTATCTTTAAGCTTTTCGGCCACCACCAATGCCTGTGAAAAATATTGAAGGGCACGTGTATTATTACCCTGTTCTTTATAAATTAAGCCTATATTGTTATAACTCGAGAGCATTCCTTCATCATCATTGAGCGCTTCATCAACCTTTAAAGATTGTAAATAATAATCAAGGGCTTTCGAATAATCTCCCTGGTTGTAGTAATATATCCCAAGATTGTTAAGGCAAAGCGAAATGCTCCTTTTATCATTAAGTGCCGTGTATCCTTCCAAAGCTCTAGTAAAGCATTTATACGCCTCTTCATAATTACCTAAAATAGAATAACAAATGCCGCTAGTATTATTAAGCATTGCTTTACCTTTTTCATAGTTAAGCTCGCCTGCTAACTTTAAACCTTTATTGCAATAGGCTAATCCCTTTTCAGGATTATTAAATTGTACTACTCCAGCAATAATATTAAACGTCCTTACTAAATTAGTGTCACGGGGACTAGTCTTTAAAACTTTTTCCAGTGAATCAACTTTTGATATTTGACCTTTAGCAAACAGACAAAACAATATAAATATGCTGAAGAGAATTATTTTTTTCATGAGTAGAATAAAGATATACTTTAAATTAATATCCTTCGAATGGAGTTAAATAAAGTTTGCCATTGAAAAAAACATCGTACTAAAATGAGAATTTGTTCTGTCTGCTAAAGTGCAATTGAGAAAGAGCGCTTACAAAAAAAAATGTGCAACACCATTTTTTTAAACATGTAACTATAACAAATGATTTTCATATAATTTTAGTACCTGAATATTAAATAGTGAAACGCATGATAAAAATTGGAATAATATTAGGAAGCACCCGTCCGAACAGAAACGGCGGAGCAGTAGCTAAATGGGTAAATGAACTGGCAACAAAAAAAGGTGGTGCCGAATTTGAATTGATTGACTTAAGAGATTATAATCTGCCTTTACTGGACGAAGGAATTTCTCCATCTCAAGGAAAATACTCTAAAGAACATACTAAGAATTGGGCCGAAAAAGTGGCCTCATTTGATGCTTTTATTATGGTGACTCCCGAATACAATCACAGCACTTCCGGTGCATTAAAAAATGCTCTGGATTTTGTGTATGCTGAGTGGAATAATAAGGTGGTCGGCTTTGTTTCTTATGGTGCAGCGGGTGGAGCAAGAGCTGTTGAACATTTGCGCTGTATTTCATCGGAGCTGCAAATGGCACATGTGCGAGCCCAGGTTTTACTCTATCTTGATCAGGATTTTGAAAATTACAGTGTGTTTAAACCACGTCCACAACATGAAAAAACACTGGGTACAGTTATCGATCAGGTGATCAGCTGGGGCACTGCTTTAAAAACAGTTAGAAAATAACGCTTTATTTGAGTAAAAGTTGAAATCTTTAAATTTAAATTAGGAATTAAAACAATAGGGTACGCTCTTATCTTTTTTAATAGAAGTTGCGAGGAATTTCTGAAAGTGGGTTGGCCACCCGAAAACAGCCCAACCAATTGCTCAATACCCAGCAATGAACCGACAAGTAGTATATAAACAAAAAACCCCTTGATAAATCAAGGGGTTTTTTACTTTAAGTGGTGCCTCCAGGAATTGAACCAGGGACACACAGATTTTCAGTCTGTTGCTCTACCAACTGAGCTAAGGCACCAACGTATTCGGGCTGCAAATTTAAGAGAATATTTTATAATCCAAAACAAAAAGTAAAAAAAATTGGAATGAAATAAGGATTACATAGAATTACTTATCTTTAACCTCCATGAATTTAGTGATCGATATTGGCAATACACGCGTAAAAGCCGCATTATATAAGGATGATCTGTTCGAGGACCTGAGAATATTCGATACCCTGGATGAATTATTGAAGGATACCATTCTTTTGCAATCTGCCAAAAATATAATAGTAGGCAGCGTGGTGGATAAACTCGATGACTTTTACCGCTCCTTAAAGGCCTATGCCCCTACCCTGGTTTTTAGCACTGAGACAAAAATTCCCTTAACTAATTTATACCATTCGGCTGCTACCCTGGGTTCGGATCGTTTATCGGCTTCCGTGGCGGCATACTTTCTGCAACCTGATAGTGATGTATTAGTAGTAGATGCTGGAACCTGCATTAAATACAATTTTACTAATGCTAAAAATGAGTATTTAGGAGGTGGTATTTCACCCGGAATTAGAATGCGGTTCAAGGCCCTGCATAATTATACCAGTAAACTGCCGCTCATTGGTATAACTGAAAATCGTATTGACTTAATTGGCACCAATACACAAAACTCTATTTTATCGGGTGTAATTAATGGTGCCATTGCTGAAATCGATGGATTTATAAATGACTATAAATTACAATATCCAGGAATTTTAGTTCTTTTAACAGGTGGCGATAGCGAATTCTTGGCAAAGCGGTTAAAAAATAGCATATTTGCCCACCAAAATTTAGTTCTGAAAGGCCTTAACGATATTTTAAATTATAATCTTGCAAATCCATAGCTATACTTCCTTTTTGAAAACCATTTTGTTCGCTTTCACATTCTTATGTTTAAGCTCTATTTCATCGGCACAGATTTTAACATCAAGCCCCTATTCACGTTACGGAATAGGAGAAATGAATTTGCAAACTTTTGCTGCCCCTGTTGCAATGGGAGGCTCATTTATTGCTTACCATCAGGATACCATTGCGCCGTTTACAATTAACACAGCCAACCCGGCAGGTTTAGCAGGAATACGTTTAACAGTTTTTGAACTAGGTGGGCAGGCCCAGCTTACAAAAATAAGCAGCGAGGATATAACGCTTAGAAGAAAAAACACTAATTTTTCATACGGTTCTGTTGGCTTTCCATTGAAACGCTTTGGCGGTGCAGCATTCGGGATCATGCCTTACAGCACAGTTGGGTACAAAATAACTTCAACACAGGAAAATACCCCCGTGGGCACTATGAATTATATATTTCAGGGAGACGGTGGAATTAACAAGGCTTTTTTAGGCCTAGGTGTAAAACCATTCAAAAACCAGATCTGGAATTTTTATAACTCAGCAGAAGCTGATACCTTAATTAAATATAAACAAACCACTAAATACAAACGCATCAAATTTGGCAAACAATTATTATCTGAATTAGCCATTGGTGCTATGGGTAATTATTTATTCGGCAGCATTAACCAAACCACCGATATTATTTATCCAGGAAGCATCGTTTACTTTAATACAAAAAGGCAGCGTTCAGTTCAGGTAAATGACTTTACTATTAATGGTGGGGTTCAAACTCATTTCACCATTGATTCTATTAAATCTAAAGGAGGTCACAGGTTATTGAAGGAGAAAATTAAAATAGGAATTGGAGCCTTTGTAAATACACCAATGGGTATTCAGGCAAAACAAAGTAATATTATTTACAATTATTCACTGGATGGATTTGGTGTAGAAAGGCCTAAAGACACTGTTCTAAATTCACAGAATATTAACGGTACTATTAAGTTGCCTTTAGAAATGGGACTTGGTTTTTCCATTAAAAAAGGAGAGAAGCTTACCGTATTAATGGATGCAGTTACTACCAACTGGAGTGGGTTTAAATATTTTGATACACCAAGTGTTGACTTTAAAAACAGTTACCGTATGTCCGCCGGGTTAAATTATGTTCCCAATAAATTAGCCTATGGTTCTGCCAATTATATCAAGCGTATTCAGTACCGTTTAGGCGTGTCTTATTCCGATGGTTATCTGGATTTGAAAAACACTGCCATCAGTAATTATTTTGTATCTGCTGGTTTAGGATTTCCAGTTGGTACAGGCCGTTTTGATGATATAGCCATCATTAATATTTCTGCACAATATGGCAAAATGGGCACCCTTTCCAACAAGTTGTTACAGGAAGAATATGTGCGTTTAGTATTAGGCTTTACATTTAATAAACGTTGGTTTATTAAATACAAATACGATTAAACCATCATGAAACACATCAAAAACATAAGCCTCCTGTTTCTGTTAATGATAGTGGGTGTGGTTGTGAGTTCCTGCGAAACAGATAGGAACGAGATCATGTCCATAGGTAACAAAACAGTGATGCCTGAACTTACCGGAAAAGGTGTTACTATGTTATATTCAGATTCCACCGTTTTAAAAATCAAATTGCAAACCCCACAAATGCAGAAATATGTGAAAGGTGTTAAAGAACCTATCACCATTATGCCAAAGGGCCTGTTTGTGATATTTTACGATGAACACGCCAGAGAAGCTACTACGCTGAAAGCAGACTATGGAGTGCGCTACGAATTAAGCAAACGCATGGAAGTAAAATACAATGTAGAGGTAGTAAACGTAAACGGGGAGAAATTAAATACCGAACATTTAATCTGGGATGAGAATAAGAAAAAAATTATTTCAGATGCTTTTGTGAAAATTACAACGGCTAAAGAAATTATTATGGGTAAAGGGCTTGAAGCAAACCAGGATTTTACACAGTATGAAATAAAAGAAATCACCGGAACCATCCGGGTAGAAGATAACCAATTATAAAGTATGAGTAAATTTTTTAGAGTATTAGAAATCATATGGCTCATTATTGCCTTAGTGTGTGCAGGAATAGCCGTTTATTTTTTGATTTTAAAAGATACAGATAGTGCGCTTTATTTTGTGTTTGTGTTCATCATTGCCTCTATCATGTATTTGTTAAGAAGGTATCAGCGAAGGAACCAGGATCGCCTCGCTAACAATGAGCCACGCAAATAATTCATACTCTCAGCATCCACTAATTGACCCTGTTGTTTTCGGAATTTTAAGAAAACTCCTGTTGCAACACGTTTGTTAAAATAGAAGCTTAATTTCCGGGATTTAATCCGGAAAATCCGGAAACCATCTAAACTGAATCCGCATAGCGACCCCGCCTTCTAAAAAAAGCGTTCATTCCCTGAAATAATGCCAAAAACAGGGCAAATTACTTCAAAAATTATTTGTTATTAATTTTCGGTTTTTCAGCAATAATTTTATCTTTGCATTCCTTAAATTATAACACATATGAGCGTTTTAGAGAAAATTCGTAGCAAGACAAGTCTTTTGGTTGGAATCGTTGGTTTAGCCTTAGTGATCTTTATTTTAGAAAGTTTATTAGGTTCCGGTGGAGCTTTGTTTTCTAACCAGGATTTAGAAGTTGGTGTAATAGCCGGTGATAAAATTGATTATCCTGCTTTCAGCGCAAAAGTAAATGAACAAATCGCACAGATTCAGAAATCGAATCCAAATGCCACTATTGATGATAAAACCAAAGAACAGATTATTGAATCGGTTTGGAGTCAGATGATCAATGATAAAGTCATCAAAATTCAATATAAAGAATTAGGGATCAGCGTTTCCGAAGACGAATTGTATGACCTGATGTTGGTTCACCCACATCAGTATGTTGTTCAACAGTTAACAGATCAACAAACAGGAAAAGTATATGAAGGTTTCGCGAAAGCAGATGGCACGTTAGACCTTATGAAATTAAACCAGTGGGTAGGCCAAATGAATGCGGAGCAGGAAAAATTCTGGTTGCAATTAGAAAAATCTATTCTTGAAGTTCGTGCTGCTGAGAAATACAACAACCTTATCAAAAAAGGATTATATGTAACAACTGCTGAGGCAAAAGATCAGTTCATTGCTCAAAATAAACAAACAAACGCTGCTTTTGTTTTAAAGCGCTATACAACCGTAGCTGACTCAACAGTAAAAGTTTCTGAAGATGAAATTTCCTCTTACTATAACAAGCACCAGAGTGATTATAAAGTGACCGAAGCATCACGCAAGATTGAATACGTAGCGTATGATGTAATGCCTTCAAAAGCGGATTACGAAGGGTTATTAAAAGATGCTCAACGGGTGGCTGAAGAATTCAAAACCAAAACTGTTGAAGAAGATTCATCCTATATTGCTACAGAAAGTGAAGGCGGTCAGGTAAACATAGCCAGCTATGGTAAAAAGAACATGATCATTTCTGATTCATCGGTTTATACATCTCCAAAAGGAACTGTATTTGGGCCTTATACCGAAGGTACATTTTTGAAAGTATATAAATTAACGGATGTTAAATCAATTGCTGATTCTGCTAAAGTTCGTCATATCTTAATTGGTTTACAGAGCCAGAGAACACAATCTCAGCGCACGCCTGAAGTTGCTAAACGCGTTGCTGATAGTTTATTGGTGTTATTAAAAGCTAAAGCGGTGAAGTTTGACACCTTAGTTAAAACCATGTCTGATGATATGGGATCAATTGATAAAGGTGGTGATTATGGTTGGTTTGATGAGAACAAAGGTTTTGTTGATCCATTTAAAAATGCAGGATTACAGGGAACTGTTGGCAACATAACTATTGTCCCTACACAATTCGGTTTCCATATTATTGAAGTATTGAATGTTTCTAAAACACGTCATAATTCATACACTGTGGCACAGATAAGTAAATTAATTGCACCAGGCTCTGAAACCACACAAGATTATTATAAAGTAGCCAGTGATTTTGCAGGAAAAAATACTTCTGCGGATGATTTCATCAAAAGTGTTGAAACTGATAAACTAAACAAACGTATCGCGGAAAATATCAAGGAAGGTGAGAAATCATTACCAGGTTTAGAAGGCGCTAAAGATTTAGTACGTTGGGTGTATAAAGCAAAAAAAGGTGAAGTATCTCCGGTATTTGAATTTAAAGATCGTTTTGTGGTTGCTCAGTTAGTAGCCATCAAAGATAAAGGTATTGCTCCTTTAGAAGACGTTAAAGACGATGTTACAACAAAAGCTACACGTGATAAGAAAGCGGAAATGTTTATCGCTGAATTTAATACTAAAGCAGGGGCATCTAAATCTATTGATGACGTTGCTTCAAAAATGGGATTAACAGTTGAAAAAGCAGATAACCTAACATTTTCAGCATACAATGTAGCTGCTATTGGAAGAGAAGACGCTTTAATTGGAACAGCCACTGTAATGAAAGCAGGAACATTAAGTAAAGCGATTAAAGGAGATAACGGTGTTTTTATTGTTGCTGCTGTTAATGTGACTGAAGCCGTTTTACCAAAAGATTTTAAAGGCAAACAATTAGAAATTGAAAGAATGAATGCCGGCCGTGTGGATTATGAATTGTTTGATGCCTTGAAAGAAAAAGCAGGCATTGAAGACCACAGAGGTAAATTTGATTTTTAATCAGCTTTAATATTAAAAAGCCTCCCCGCCAGCTAGCAGGGAGGCTTTTTTTATGTATGATATTTTAAATGCAACTCGCAGATTTTATAAATAACTACGGACTCCTGACAATTATACTGTTGTCGCTTTCTGCTTTTACTGCTGGCTTTATTGATGCTGTTGTTGGCGGTGGCGGACTTATCCAAACACCTTTTTTACTAATTACGTTTCCTGCTATGCCGCTTCCGGTTTTATTTGGCACTAATAAAATAGCCGCGCTAGCAGGAACATCCATTGCCGCTTTTCGTTATGCTAAAAAAATAACCTTCGATTTTAAGTTGTTATTTGTGATTGCCGCGAGTTGTTTTGTTTCTTCTTTTCTGGGTGCACAAATTGTTAATCACATTGATACGAACTTACTAAAACCTGTCATTTTAGTTGTTCTCGTTTTAATTGCCCTTTACACATTTCTAAAAAAGGATCTCGGATCAGTTGCAACAAAAGAGCTTCCTCAGAATATGCAAATGCTTTACGGTGCTCTTATTGGATTAGTAGTGGGTTTCTACGATGGCTTTTTTGGCCCGGGTACCGGTAGCTTTTTTGTAATGGGCTTCGTAGTTATACTGGGCTTTGAATTTGTTAAGGCTTCGGCTTATGCAAAGGTGGTTAACTGCATTACCAATATTTCCGCACTGATAGTATTCACCCGACAAGGGAATTATATTTTACACCTCGCAATTTTACTTGCTGTATTTAATATCATCGGCAGTTTTATAGGAAGTTCGCTCGCACTTAAAAAAGGAAATGGTTTTGTGCGGGTATTTTTTCTGATCATCGTATCCGTAATGATCCTGAAATATGGGTATGATGTGTTGAGTGTTTATTAATAGTTCCGATCAGCTTTTTTCTAATAGTTTTTTTAAACGACCCACTATTTTCCAATACCTTTTCTCATTAAATAATTTAGGGTCGTTTAATTCTTTTCTATAAGCGGCAACTTCTTTACACTTTTTTTTGAGCATTCTATTATCACTTGCCAGAGTGCGACTACTGCTTTTATATCCCAGTTTTAGTGCCCTATTAATTATACCCTGTCGGGTTCTCTCAGTTTCGTTTTCAAAGTTGATAACATTCAACCCGAATCGTTGCCTATTAATTAATTCATGCAATCCTTTTGACACTATTGCCTGTTTAGGATAATTAAGCGAAAGCCAACAAAAATCTGATTCGCATTCTTTGATTGCTAAGCTTTTAAAATCGCTCAATTCAGTGAACGGTAGTTCTTTTGTTTTTACCAATTCCAGTTTAATTTTCAGAAGGTCATTTAATAACATATGCTTTAATTTAATCTCTCTGGTAATCAAATTGAACAAACGCACGCATTCTGCCGAGGGATCATATAACAAATAATCTATTTCACTTGTGTACTTATTTTCCATTGGATATATTTCCTTCCTAATATCCACTATCACTCTCTTATAGTTATCCAATAAAAACCGTCGTTTAACAATACATTTTTTGAATGGTACGAGAATCGTATCGTTCCTGAACACTTGCTGCCAGATATTTAATGATAAATGTGTTATGATAGAATCAAATTGATTTTTTTGTGAACTAATGCTTGATAGTAAGGTATCAAGTTGTTCAGACTTATTAATATGGTTTTTTTCAAGTTCGTTGATCCGGGACTCTGAATACGGTTTGACTTTAGCGAAATAATAACCCGTTTTATACCGTTGAAATTTCATGATTCTATTATGATAAACTGTAGCAAAAGCCGAGCTTTTAATAACCAACTCATTGATCAATCGCGTATGGTTGTGGGTAATATTAACTTTATTCTTAATAAACTTAATATGATTTTTATTATCTTCTAATAAAAGCCTTGCTTTGAAATCATTTTTTGCTTTTTCGTATTTAAAGTACTTTACCAAATTATTTCTGGCTATCGACATATTAACTAAAGCATTCTGATAGTGTAACAGAGAACTATCCGCTATACTTAATCGATTATCGGTTGCATTTAAGCTTTTCACATATAAGTTTTTTCCTAATTCATCATAACAAAGCGTGGTAATAAATTTATTATTTGGATTAAAACGTGAACTGTTTTGATTTACTATTTCCAGTCGCTTTTGATAGACTGAATTATAATAATCATCACAGTCAAAACATATTTCTCCTTTTCGTTTTTGGTTTTTATAAGTTGAATCGGTTAAATAATAGAACGAGCTATCCTGTTCAAAATCGTAACTTTTTTTCGGTCCCAATAAGCTCCAGGTGGGATCATCCGGCACATGCGAAATAGCAAAAAGCGAAGGATCTGATAAATAAAAATCACCATTAACTCCTAATTCTATTTTTTCGAGAACCTTAATAGGCAATTTCATCAACCATAACCGAATCAATCCATTAAAAAATCTGGGTTTATAATAAATAATTGGTTCAATTTTTTGCTTACAGATAGATCGCTTTCTAAATTTTCTGGGAACTCTTAATGATTTCTTTTTAAACTTTTCAGGAATCTTTGAGAGTAATTTAAGAATAAATTTAGCTTTTTTGGTATACTGTATAGTGTGAACTCCATGACTCCATGTTGCATCATACAGGTACCACAACCCATCTAACCTCACAGCGTTCCATGCATGGTTATGTCCGTAAATAGAATCTCCAACGTCATAATACCGTCCTTTAGCAAAACCAAACACTGTAACATTATTAATTCCTGCAAGTAGGCAAAACGAATCCATTAACTGTGCGTAACCTAAACAGATTGTTTTTTTAGTTTTTAAAATATTTTTAATAGTTTCTGGTCCGTAATCGGAAACCGTATAAAAAAAACTTTCATCGTACTGAATGTTTTTAGCGACCCAATAAAAAATAGCATCAAACTTTTCTTTTTCATTTGTTTTATCTTTTACAAGTTTTGAAACTAATAAAGACGCATCCGTTTTATCCTTTCTGGCTAATTTAAAATTAGGGCTACCCACTTTCAATACATCCCCCAGTAGCTGGGAGAACAAAGAATCAATGCATAAGACACAAAATATAATAATAATTATTTTACGCAACACAAAAAAAAATCAGGTTCAGGATTATTAAATATAACAATTACAAAATCGAATTGAAATTAGGTATAAGTGTCCAAAAAATAAAAAGACCTGTTGAAACAAATTCAACAGGTTTTTAAAATTAAATCCTGGTCCTGCGGACACTACCTTTAAAAACAGATTAAGAGCTTAAGCTTCAATCTCAGTGACAATACTTGGGAAAATACGAACATTATTATTTTCTTCTCTTCGGAACTGATACGTGTATTTGTAATGCGCCTCTAATCCGGATTTATTAGGTAAACCATTAATCATCATAATATTTCGGTTCTTCGCAAAACGTAATAACTCACGTAAGTAATGCGCGGAGATCTGCCCTACTTCATCAATGATACAGTGTACTTTAAAGTCTGTACTACCTCTGTGTGAAGATTCTTTAATGAATACATGCAACAAGGTAATATAGATAATGGCTTTTACAAGAATGTCGGTTCCCGTACTTCCAATGCTATCAATCTTGTGTGTCCACCCGGTTTCGTTTAATCCTTCTTTAATGTTGAACTTTAATTCAAATAAATCCTGTAAACGAATTTCTTCCTGCTCTTGTTCTTTAATTGCTGTACGCAACTGATCCAATAACTTAACCGCGCGGTTACTGATCTCACGGTTTTTATGAGTGGCGAAATCAGTATTAAATAAACCTTCATTATATACAAGACCATTTTCTTCACGGAACTCCTGAATACGTTTCAGTAATTTATAGACTTTATTATCAGAATCTTCCAGACGAATTTTAATGAACTCAATTAATTTGGATTCTTCAAATTCTGCTTTCTTAAAATCTTCTGCGATCAACGTAATTATGTGCTGGATCTTATCTTTTTGTCCGCTTAGCTCTCTTACTTTAGTAGCGATACTATCGGTTACCAAACCAATTTGTGTAGCAGTTTCCGCAATCGATAATTCAATTTTTGCCTCATTTATGAATGATCGTAAATTTTGTGCAAAGCGTTCGTATTCGCCCTGAGTGGCATCATTACGAATGATGAAGTTAAAGTGATTATCTAACCTGAACTTACCCGCAAATTCATTTACATAACGCTGGAAAGCCGTGTATTCTTCATTAAAATGTGAATCATTTTTCAATAGCTGTGTACACAGATCCATTACACTGTAATTGGTTTTCTTAGGTTCTGCTCTATCAATGATATCCGCATATTTATTGAATACCGGTGTTTCACGGAAGTTCTTAGTGAAATAATTAATACCGTTATTAAACTCAATTAACTCCTCCTCAAAAGCACGTTTTTGTTTATTCAACTCCATACGCTTGATGTTGAACTTTCTGGCAATTTCTTCGATCTCAGCGCTTAGATCATTCGCTGATTTTACGTATTCATCTTTCTTCTGAATTAAATCCGGAAGCTTATCGAAAATCTCACGCTTATCTTTTAAGTAATCACTCACGATCTGAGAATACTGATCTATTTCTTTTAAAGCCTCTTGTAATTCTTTAATACGGGCATCAATCTTTTTAATCTCTTTACTATCTACGCCTTTCGCTTTAAAATTGGATTCTTTTTCATTGCTTAATTGTGTTTCCTTCTCTTCGTATTCTTTTACCTGATTTTTTTTCTCAACTTCCAGCTCACTTATTTCCGTTTCCTGTCTGGATTTTAAATCAGCTAATCGCTCGTCATTAAAGGCCTTTAATTTATCAAACTGATTATTGAAATCATTCAATAAGTTATTCTTCTTTTTATTTAAGATCGCTAGTTCTTCTTCAATGATATTTATCTTCTGGCGGTTACCAGATAAAGATTGCTCTATCTCTGTGCTCGCGCGCTGTTTCCAGTCTTCTAATTCAAGAATTAATTTTTTCTCACGCTTATCAGCTAATTCTAAAGAATACGTTAATACTTTTAAGTCTTCTTTTAACTCTCCTAATTGCTTACCAAACTTATCGGCAGCCAACATTTTTTCTTCGTTGTTAGAGGCCTGGAACTGGTTCATGGATTCTTCCAAGTCACGAATCATAGCAAGGCGCTCATTCTTTTCGAACTGGTATTCTTCAATCGTTTTTGAAACTACCTGAACATCATCCAGCTTTAAAGATATACCGTATAGCGATAAACCTTTCGCATCAGTTAAAGTGGGATTTAAATCCGTACGGAATAATAATTCTTCATTCACCACCTTACCAATGGTGGTATGCCAATCTTTTACATTCTTCTCTAAATAACCATATAAGGCATCGTGCTGAACATTTAATTTTTCCTCAATAGTTTTGATCTCTGTTTTAACACGAATTATTTCGTTATTAGTTTTTTGAATCTGGTTAGATAAAGATGTCTTTAGTTTTGATTCTAAGTTTTCCCACTCTTTTTGATTCGATTGAACCAAATTTGTTTTGATAGCAAGTTCTGATTTATTTTTATAATTGATTGCTCTCAGATCTGCGAGTTCAGTTTCCTGTCCCTTAATTTCTGTTTCATAAAACCGGGTGTTACGAATTACTTTTTCTTCCGCTTTTAACTCGTTGAATTCAATCTGCTTCGCTGTAACTTCTGAATTTAATTCGCTTAATGCTTCTTCGCGTTTCTGCTTAAATTCCGCATCCTTCTTATTAAATTCATTCTTCTGTAATAATTGTAATTCATTATAGTGATTGAAAATCTCACTCGTACGTGAATTAATTTTATTCACATAAGCAGTCTTGTCATTACGTAATTGTTCAATTAAAGAGGAATACTTCATCTCAATGCTTTGAACGTTGGAAGTTAAAGATTCGTACTCACGACGGGCAATATTATAATCCACCTGAAGCTTTTCACGTTCAGCATTTTTTTCTACAGCCTGCTCAATGTTTTTTTCTTTGTACTCTTTTAATTTTTTATTGGCCTCGCGAATTGTCCGGTCGTAATAACCAATCTCTTCGCGCACATCTTTTTGTTTTTCTTCAAGGTGTGATTTTTGTGTTTCATTGGCCTCTGTTAATCTATCCAGCTCCTCTTGTTTTTCATGAGATGATTTGATCACCGCTTCGTTTTGAGTTTCTGCATAACGCAAGCTGCTACCCAATTTGTCGGCCATTTCCATTTGTGCACCTTTCAACATGTGCACCTGGTCATACTTCTTATCAATGAACTCAATTAATTGCTGAGACTCTTTTTTCAGGTACGTTTCAATATCTGAATATTTTTCATTGAACTGGCGTAACTGACGATCCACCTGCTCTAGCTTAATGCTACTGCTTTCAGAAGTTAAGGAGTTAGCGATAAAATCTTTTATAAAACGGCTATCGATACTACTCTTCGAACTTAAGAATACGTTTGTAATGGATTTCGGAATATTCTGATATTTCTCATTTCCTTTAAGGATATGAAACTTTGAAAGTTGCTTATCTGTTTCTGTACCATACAATATATTACGGTAACGCTCAAACGTATCAATCTGTTGAGATACAAAAATTCCTCGTTTGTCAAATCCGGCTATTACTTCTTTGATTTTGATTGCTTCATCATTTTCATTAAAGAAGTAATCCGGATTATATTCCGCATCCACAAAACGGAAGACTAACTTATTGTGACGGTAAACAATTACAAAAAACGGTTTTGTCTCTGTCTGGATTTCATAAATCAGGTAAGAGTTCTCAAACTTAAAGTAATGCTCTTCAAATGGTTTTTGAGAAGCGGAGATACCAAGGCCCCTTGTGTTGGCACTGTAAAAAAACAGGATCGCCCTTTGCAAAGATGTTTTACCAAAATTATTTGTACCAACGAAACATGTATTACCACTTAACTCCAGGTCCGTATACTTTACATTGGCAATATTGATCTGAACAATTCTATTTAATATTCTGCAATTATTTTCCATTTCTATTTTTTTATTTCTCACAGATCTGGCAGATCCTTGATTTATTTTTGTTACCGTTTATGTTTGAACTGACAGTTCTGTCAAACATGATCTAAAATTTTCTCTCTATTTAATAGTCGTACAACTGTGTACTTACTTTCTTATTCATCGCTGAATCTTTTGTCTTCGGAGCAGATGCACTCGCTATCTTAATTGGATGTAACCCAATAGAGCTCCTCTTTTGGTTTGCCGGGGCCAAATCTTTCCCAATTGTTTTTTCATAACCGGATATAGGTTCATAGAATTCAGGTGCTAAGCCATTCAAAACATTTCTCCTATCAATTAAGCTGGCATAAAATTCAGGAGAAATATTTCCATCCTGAAGAGCTTTAAAAAGTATATTATCCAATCTCTCATTCTTTTTATCAGCGTCGTAATTTAATAATGTATTTCTTGCAATTTCACTTGCTTTACTTCCAACTAATTTAACAGATGGGAATCCATTTTGCTGAATGCTATTTAAAAGAACTACCGCCGCCAGGGAATCAGCTTTCATTCTGTCTCTCACAACCTTGTACTTCGATAAATAATCAGGTGCTGTTTTACTGCAGCTTTTCGATTTCATGCATGTTAAACAATAGGCAAGCGCCTCTTTATACTTTGCATCTGCTGATTTATTTCTAGCGGCGGCGCTTTTTATCAACTCTTCCTGCCAAATCATATTTCTGGAAGCATTTCTTTTCTCTTCCCATTTGTTAATATTATCAAGGTATTCTTTTTTAGTGTTTTGATTGTAGAAAACGATATCGCGTTTTTTCAAACTATCTATTTCATAACCATTAACAATGGCTTTTTCTAAAAAATGTAATCCTTTGAATTCCTCTTTGATTTTAATAGCACAAAAGGCTGCCCTGAAATAGTGACCTGGATTTACCTGACCTTTATAGTTTGCAAAGGCGTTGTCAAATTTTGCATAAGCTTGTAATATTGAATCATTTCTGTACATGCGCTCTGCGGCTGAAACATTTTCATGAAATAAAACAAAATCTTCAGAGACCGTTGAATATTTCGCCTGAGCTAATAAATTCAAATTAATTGCAATCAGTATTAAAAAAAATAAATGCTTCATGTTTTACTATTTAATTAATTATAAATGATTCCCTGAGTATCATCCCCGGCGCCACTGTCTTCATATATAGCAACAGAATTAATCACATCTAATAAATAATTATAAGAATCCAAAACTTTATAAGATTCAGATTTTTCATCTTCCAATTCCAGAAATGAATCCCTGCTCATTAAATCACAAATTTCACGTACCTTATTATGCAAAGTTTCAGAACGGTATAACGGGATTTTTTGAAGTTTTTGTTTTAATCTCACATTGGCATTACATTCTTCGGCAATTTCACTGGGACGAAAACGACTTCCAATTCCAATTTTGTTATCCATACTCGCAAACAAATCGATGATATCAATATAACGCTCAAAACGTTCTAGCTTTTTCTCTAGTTCTGAATTTGGTTCACTCAATTTTGAGAAATAGAAAAAATTATTCCCGCGTTCAATGTTATATCGAATCACGTTAAAGTAGGCCTGAAGCCTATCGAAATTATCAGGGTTATTAATAATATCATACAAACGGTTCATGCCGTCCCTGCTGCCATTACTTGAAATAAAAGCACCACGAGCCATTACAGCAAAAATGTCGTGGGTTTGTTTGGGTAAATTAAAACTGGTTTCTTCCATTGTATTATATTTTGTTCTCAACTACGCTCAAACTGACAAGCGAGTCGGGTTTATTTTAATTTATTATTTTTTGGTTGCAGAACTTGTCGAAACACTTTTCTTTGCTTTTTCTTTTAAAGGCAATATCAACGTATAACCAAGGCGTTTTTTAATATTTGTTACCGCCTCTACATAATCATGATATTGAAGTCTATATTTAAA
The DNA here is from genome assembly GCA_040387555.1 of Bacteroidota bacterium. Lineage (GTDB taxonomy): Bacteria > Bacteroidota > Bacteroidia > B-17B0 > Aurantibacillaceae > UBA4416. The sequence goes on from JAZKDO010000001.1 coordinate 134,034, forward strand.
ATCAAGATTATTCTGATATTCCATGGCAATTTCCACAAATAACGATAAACGTTCTTCAAAGGACACTGTACCAATGGTTTTTGGGAACTTATACTCAATTAAATATTCAAATAAGTTCAACTTAGTTTGGGTTAAAAACCGCTCTACTAATTTTTCAGTATCTAATTTTATTTGTTGTTCAAGACCCTTATCTTTAAAGTTACCCGCCATTTTATCGGCAAGTCCCCGAACCATTAAACGGGTTATTTTATACTTTTCAGCAATACGTTTGCACAACACATGACCGTCATCACTGTAAAGAAAATCAATAGGAATTTTTGTCTTTGGTGTTTTATGTCCGTTATGTTTCAGTGTGTTGATACTGGCAACAATCTCTCTGAAATTTGTTTTAAAGTGAAGCGTCCCATGATCTTTAACTTCTTTTAAACGCTGTGCCTTCTTGTATACATCAAGCTGGTATTGAATCTTGTTGATGAAATCGGTAATGTCGGTTTGAATCTCAATTAAGAAATCCAGGTTTTCAATTAAACTTATTTTTAGTGAAGAAACAATGCCAAATAATTCAGAGTCGTTTGTGATATTGAACAATACACGCGTTTCATCAACGATTGTGTTGGTTTGTTTTATAAACTCAATAATAGTATCGCGCTTCTCACGATAATCCTCGAGCTTTTGCAATTTGATACGGTAGTTACTTTCATTCTTGTAAGTATCATCAACATTTTTTTGAAGCTTGATGATTTCGCGGGTTAACGTTGAATTAATTCGCTTTAAATATTTTTTTATGCTGCGAAGGAAACGCATTTCACGGGCTTCCTGGTAGAATTTGATATGACGTTTTAATTCATTGATGTAGTCGTTAATGAACCCGGGAGTTACTTCCCCAATCTCCATAAAATCTTCAAACATGGCAACTACCGCGTCGTTCAGACTCACCACATTTTCATATTCGTACAAAATATCCAGAGAAACCAACTTGCGGTATTGCTCCTCAGATATATCATCACGACCCAATAATTCGTTTACGGTGATGTGGTCACGTTGTCCGAATAGTAATTCCACTATGCCACGATTGTGGTATAGATTTGATAGCAAATCTTTTACATTAACCTGTAAACTCATTAATTAGTGCTTGTTTAACACCTAAAAATACAAAGGCTTTAGAGGTCAGTGAATTTGGGTTATTAACAAAAACAGGAGTAATTAACGAAACGAGTAACGGTTGTTTTGTAAGTGCCTGATAAATAGCTTTTTTTGTGTTAATAGACCGTTGATAATGGGAAAAATTCTTCTATTTTTTCATTGAAAACTCATATAAAAGGCCTGATATAGTCGAGCAAATTGACATAAAGCGTATTTATGGCGCCTTCAAAAAAATAAATACATTTGTCTATGTTATTTTCAAAACAACCCATTTCCCTAAAATCAACCACTCTTTTTTCTTCTCTGTTTGAAGACTATCTTGAACAATCTGAAAACGTAAAACCATTCTATTCAAATCATATAAATAGAAATGATTTTGCGTCTTATTTAGAAAATCATTCGTTTAGCTCAGTTAATCGTTCTGTTTTAGTAAAGACTTTACAAGACCAGGCAAATTTAACGGAGAATACTCATGTTTCCGCTTTACACAATATTACATTATTAAAAAAGGAAACAACTTATTCAGTTACCACCGGACATCAACTATGTCTGTTCACCGGGCCTTTGTATTTTATATATAAAATCATCAGTACGATTAATTTATGTGAAACCCTGAAAGCTAATTTCCCGGATAAAGATTTTATCCCCGTTTACTGGATGGCGAGTGAAGATCATGACTTTGAAGAAATCAACCATGTGCATGTCTTTGGAAAAAAAGTAAGCTGGGAATCAACACAAAAAGGAAGCGTTGGTGAATTTAATACGGAAGGATTAACCCAGCTAATTGCTGAATTAAAAACCATCTTAGGAGAAAGTGAGAATGCAAATTCACTTATTCAATTATTTGAAAAAGCTTATACCGCCCATAGTAATTTAGCGGACGCAACCCGTTACCTGGTCAATGAACTGTTCGGACAATATGGCTTAGTTATATTAGATGGCAATGATGCGGCATTAAAAGAATTGTTTAAAGAAGAATTTAAAAAAGATATTTTTGAAAATACCTCTGCTCAATTAGTAAATAAAACTATTAATGTTTTAAAGAAAAACTATCCGGCACAAGTAACTCCGCGCGATATCAATGTGTTTTATAAAGACAATAAAATTCGTGAACGCATTGAAAAACAAGGAGACCGTTATGTTGTTCTAAACACTGAAATTAGTTTTTCAAAAGAAGAATTGGTAAACATTACTGAACATTCTCCTGAAAAATTAAGTCCGAATGTTGTATTACGGCCTTTGTACCAACAAAAAATATTACCAAACATCGCGTATGTTGGTGGCCCAGGAGAGTTAGCTTATTGGCTGGAATTTAAAACGATGTTTGAGTCATTTGATATTTCTTTCCCAATCTTAATGCCTCGAAATTTTGTGATGTTCCTCGATAAAAGCGTTCAGAATAAATTACAGAAAATAAATTTAATTTTTGAAGATGTTTTTAGAGATGGCGAAGAATTGGTGAAGCAGTTGATTAAAACACAGCATAATGATATTAACCTGGAAGATGCAAAAAAACAATTAGCAAAAATTTATTCTGAGGTTGCAGGAAAAGTTATAGAGATTGACAAGACTCTTGGAGGATCTGCAGAGGCAGAAAAACAAAAAGCTATTAACGGATTAGCAGCCATTGAGCAAAAAATAAATAAAGCACTGAAACAGAAATCAGAAACAGATGTGAACCAGATCTGGGCTATTAAAGAAAAATTATTTCCAAGAAATATTCCCCAGGAGAGATATGATAATTTTAGTATGTATTATTCAAAATACGGAAAAGAGTTTATTGCCGGTTTAAAATCCGAACTTACATACGATCTGGAAAAATTTGAGTACCTGATTTTAAAAGAAAATTAAACTTATAAATCTTCTTCGGCTACCGGTTTTTTCATAATTACCTTCCACAAAGTAACTAGTTGCTTTCTGAAAATAAAAGCCATTAATAAATAAGGAACAGCCATGAGATATAAGATTCCCTGGTTAAGACCGCCTGCAACCGAATTTTTTTGTCCCTGGCTGCTTTCCACCGAAGCTTTGCACATAGCACATTGAGCTTGTGAGATTTCTGGTAAGAGAATTAAAAAAAGCAGGATGATGACGAATATGAAGCTGGTTTTTTTCACTGCACAAAGCTAAGATTTTTTCTAATATGATTTAAGGATTCTGTTCACTTTAACATGATCACCGCCCACATTCTGCCGGTTTTTCCATGATCCCTTCGATAGGAAAAGAAATCCGGCTCGGTGGTACAACGGTTCATGTACCAGGTATGTTTCTTTAAAATACCGCTTTCTTCAGCAACAAATTTATTAGCTGCTAAAAGGTCAAGGTGACGATTGTTCCAGCAAGTTTCAGGAAAATGCTGGTCCCTAAACTGTTGTATGACTTCTTCACTTACTTCATAATTTTTCTCAGAAATTCCCTGGCCAATGGCGAGTTTAATATGATCAATCTCTGCACCCAGATTTACCATTTCATCAATTGTATTTTTAACAATCCTCCCTAAGGTTCCTTTCCATCCACAATGCGCTGCACCAATCACTTTATTCATTTCATCATAAAATAAAATGGGATAACAATCTGCAGCACCAACAGCGATGGCAATATTTTTTTGATTGGTAACCAATGCATCACCTGTTTGCTTTCCAACCTTCGCAAGGCAAACCTGATTACTATGGATTTGATTGAGAAAAGACAATTGATTCATATCTATACCAAGATCATCAAGCGCTCTTCGTCTATTCACTGATATATTTTCAGGCAAATCATCGACCCCACCTAAATTCAGACTATCAAAAGGATTAGGAGACACGCCTCCGTGTCGTGTAGAAAATCCATGAATGGTTCTTATATGAGGGCTATTGATCCAGCGCATTTTTTGTAGCGTTTTCAACTATAAATTTAGTAAATTAGAGCTTTAAAAAACAACATTTAATTATTACATTTTGACTTTCAACGATTTTAATTTCGATCAATCCTTAATAGATGGTTTGGAATCCATGGGATACAAACTTCCCACTCCTATTCAACAACACGCAATGCCGGTTATACAGGCTGGAAAAGATTTGATTGCCTGTGCCCAAACCGGTACTGGGAAAACAGCGGCATTTGTTTTACCTATTTTAGATAAGATTATCAAAACAAAAAAAGGTGGCATTAATACGCTGATCATTGCGCCAACACGTGAACTGGTATTGCAAATTGACCAGCAAATTGAAGGAATGGCTTATTTTTGTGGTGTTAGCTCAATGGGCATATATGGCGGTAATGATGGAATCGCCTGGGGAAGACAAGCCAGTGCTTTGAGAGAAGGCGTGGATATTGTAATTGCAACACCAGGTCGCTTAATCGCTTTGTTACAATCAGGCGATGTAAAATTCGATACGATTGAACATTTAATTTTAGATGAAGCAGATCGTATGCTTGATATGGGTTTTGCTGACGATATTAAAACGATTTTAAATTACGTGCCAACCAAGCGTCAGACAATTATGTTTTCGGCAACAATGGCGCCAAAAATAAGAGTTTTAGCAGGACAGTTATTACAAAATCACGAATCTATTAATATTGCCATTTCTAAGCCAGCTGCAGGAATAGTTCAGCAAGCTTATGTTGTGTATGATAACCAAAAAGAAAAATTACTAAAAGAGATTCTGAAGAACGAGGAATTTTCATCAGTGATTATCTTTTCATCAACCAAAGAAAAAGTGAAAGAATTGGCGCAAACATTTACCGCTTTAAAATATTCTGTAAAAGGATTTTCTTCAGATTTGGATCAGATGGAAAGGGAAACTATCATGCGCGATTTTAAAGCGAAGAAAGTACGTATTCTTATCGGAACCGATATTTTATCGCGTGGTATTGATGTTATTGGAATCAGTTTAGTGCTGAATTTTGATGCGCCTCCTGATCCGGAAGACTATATTCACCGAATCGGCAGAACAGCAAGAGCGGAACGTGCCGGAGTAGCTATTACTTTTATCAATGAAAAAGATCAGCCACGTTTCGCGCAGATAGAAGCGCTCATGGGAATTGATGTTCCTAAGATGCCTATACCCGCAGAATTTGGGCCAGGACCGGAATATAATCCGGATGCAGCCAAGAAAAAATTTGACAAGCCAAGAGGTTTTTCAGGAAACAAATCGAAACCAGGCTTTAAGAAAAAACCATTTAACGGGCCAAAAAAAGTGTAGAATAATTTGATCAAAAAATATAAATATTACTTTGTGTTATTTATTGGTCTCGCAATCGGGGCTATTGTACTACAAATATTATTAAATTCTTTTTATCAATCGGAAGATCAACAACACAGGGACCGCTTAACGAAAACACAATCTGATGCTGTTTTAAGAGTTGAAACTGGCGTTAATATATACTCTACCGTAATTTCTTCCCTTAGAGCCTACATTGAAAATTCGGAAGATTTTCCTACTGAACTGCAATTGCAACGTTTTCTTCACGACCTGGTAAGGGATATTAATTTTAAAGATTCAATTGTTGTTTCGTGGGTAGATACGAACCAAATATTCAAATACGTTGTTACTCCCAATCAAATAGATCCTGCACGCCTTAAAGGAATAAATGTCACATCCTTTCGCCCCGACTTTGAAATCAAAAAGTTAAATGCTTTAATGCGACGAGATACTATCAGTTTATTTTCACCAATAAACTTAAGAGAGGGTTGGGCTGGTTTTCCATTTAACTTTGCAGCCAAAAATAAAAAGGGTGAAGTGTTAGGATACATAGCGCCTGTTTTAAACGTAAAATACCTTTTGGATTATACTTATAAAGGTGGTCATGATTCATTATTTGTACATCGGTTTTCTTTTGGCGACAATGTAGAATTTGACAGGGAAGTAGTATACGATGGCACTCTTATTCACAATAAAAATAGAGATCCAGAGAATTACAAAAATTATCATTTAAAAGAAAACGATTACATCTATACTGATCTTAATTTATATGGTTTAAAATTAAAAATCGGTAGTGCCTATAAGTATCCCGTAAAATCTAAAGGCTATTTAGGAATTTTCACTTACTTATGGTTTATCCTCCTTTGCGTATTCAGTTTTATAACACTTACACAGTATTTAAAAAACAATCGTTTAAATGCGCTTCTGAAATCAGCCAACAAAGTTGTGGCTCATAAGAATAAACAATTGGAAATCAATTTACAGAAGATTCAGATCTTAATCAAAGAAATTCATCACAGGGTTAAAAATAATATGCAGATCATCTCAAGCTTATTGAATATGCAAAGAAACGATCCTAAAAATGAAAGTGCTGCTGCAGCCTTTGATGAAAGTAAAAGACGAATTCAATCAATGGCACTTGTTCATCAAAAATTATATGAAACCGAAAACCTTTCACATATCAAAGTAAAAGAATATATCGAACAGTTAGTGGATTCGGTTGAAAGTACACTGACAGAAAACAGTCTGACTCATGAGAAAAAAATCAATGTCTCCTTTGATCTGGTTTTTAACATTGATACAATGATTCCTCTGGGTCTTATTCTAAATGAACTTATTACAAACACATTTAAATATGCCTTTCAACCCGAAAAGAAAAATACACTTGAAATTTCGCTTGTACTAAAAGATGATCTTTACGAACTCATCTATTCCGATAATGGACCCGGAATACCTCCTCACATTGATATTAAAAACAGCGGCACGCTAGGACTGGAATTAATTCACGTTTTAACAGATCAATTGGAGGGAACTATTGAATATCAATATAATGAGCGGAGTTTTTTCATTATCAGGTTCAAAAAACCTGCAAAATAAATTATATAAATCAATGATTAAGCCTCATATTTACCATTATAAATCTTCCTAAATATTGTATATTTAAACGCTAAAAAATGAATACTACCTCAGTCTTAGAGATAAAACAAACCGATACGACCATGAACTCAAAAATAACTCTACTAGAACAAAAACAAGCTGAAGCTCTTTTAGGAGGTGGCCAAAAACGAATTGATTCTCAACATAAAAAAGGAAAATTAACAGCAAGAGAGCGTCTTCATTTTTTATTGGATGAAGGGAGCTTTGAAGAGATTGGCATGTTGGTAACACACCGTAGTAAAGATTTTGGTTTAGAAAATGAACTTTATTTAGGGGATGGAGTTGTTACGGGTTATGGAACTATCCATGGAAGATTAGTGTATGTTTTTTCACAAGACTTTACCGTGTTTGGCGGATCGCTTTCTGAAACACATGCAGAAAAAATATGTAAAGTAATGGACCTTGCCATGAAAAATGGTGCGCCTTTCATCGGACTAAATGATAGCGGCGGTGCCCGAATCCAGGAAGGTGTTGTTTCACTGGGTGGTTATGCAGATATTTTTTACCGTAATGTAAGGGCAAGTGGAGTTATTCCTCAGTTATCAGGCATCATGGGCCCATGTGCCGGTGGAGCCGTTTATAGCCCTGCAATGACTGATTTTATTTTAATGGTTGAAAATACCAGTTACATGTTTGTAACCGGACCTAACGTTGTGAAGACTGTAACTCATGAAGAAGTTACTTCAGAAGAATTAGGTGGTGCAATGACGCATGCAACTAAAAGTGGTGTGACACATTTTGCATGTGCTAATGAGATTGAAGCAATCACCAATATCAAACAAATATTAAGTTACGTTCCTCAGAACTGCGAAGAAGATGCACCAAGCGTGCCTTACGAGAATTCAGGTTCTGAACTTAGGCCTGAACTAAACAACATTATTCCTGAGAATGCCAATCAACCTTATGATATTCATGAGGTGATTGAAAAAGTAATTGATGATAATAGTTTTTTAGAAATTCATAAACATTTTGCGGAAAACATTGTTGTTGGTTTTGCTCGTTTAGCCGGACGTTCTATAGGTATCGTTGCTAACCAACCTGCTGTTTTGGCTGGTGTTTTAGATATTCATTCCTCTACTAAAGCGGCGCGTTTTGTAAGATTCTGCGATTGTTTTAATATTCCTTTATTAGTATTTGAAGATGTACCGGGCTTCTTGCCTGGAACGGATCAGGAATGGAATGCCATCATCACTAATGGCGCTAAATTATTATATGCTTTTAGTGAAGCAACTGTTCCAAGAATTACAGTAATTACACGTAAAGCTTATGGCGGTGCCTATGATGTAATGAACAGTAAACACATTGGTGCAGATATGAATTATGCCTGGCCTAGTGCAGAAGTTGCTGTGATGGGTGCTAAAGGTGCTGCTGAAATTATTTTTAAAGGCGAAATTTCTGCTGCTGCTAATAAAGATGAAAAGTGGAAAGAAAAAGAAACAGAATATCAAACGATGTTTGCTAATCCATACCGCGCCGCAGAAAGAGGATTTATTGATGAAGTGATCAAGCCTGAACAAACCCGCGAAAAACTGATTCGCGCCTTTAAAATGCTGGAGAACAAAGTTGATAAATTACCTAAAAAGAAACACGGAAATATTCCATTATAGCGATGTGGAATATTGCATTATTAATTGGTACAGGCATCATTTGTTTGATAACAACAATAATTACTCTTGTTTTTGGAGTGATTGCTTTAGCGAATAACAAGCCTGGTAAATTTTTATGGCTCAGTGTTTTTCTAACCTCATTAATAGTATTGATTACCTGCATCTTTATCGGTGTGAGAAAGGCAGCCCACACTGTACAAGAGTTTGCGGAAAATACAACAGGGCAATTTGAGCAATATGCAGATAGTTTATCAGGGAGCCAGGCAAACAGCAATGTTGAAAAACATGAAATTAGTCCTTCCAGTGCGCAAATTAAAACATTGAAAAGTTATTTATCACCTAACATTATAAATAATGAACCTGAAGAATTCTATTCTTATGCAGGCTTTAATGATTATTACCGTTATCCGATACGTTACCCATTTTCCATCCACTGTATGGATTCTAAAGGTTATGGCGAATTATACAATGAAGTCGATGTTTCCCGCTTTGACGAAAATGATAATGGAGAGATTTTTTCAGGCATCAGTGATATTAATAAAATAGCATTCGATAAAAATTATCTGTTAATTGAACAGGCATTAAGCTCAACACGAACTGATAAACTCATCAATCATTATATCTTATTTAATTTTGAAACTGAGAAAAAAGAGGAAGTGCCTTCTTTACAAAAACTACTTCAGTTAGCTAAATCAAAAGGCTATACCGGATGTGATTCACTAATGACTTTAGAGCAATACTATAATTTGTTTTAGCATTAGAGCTTTTCGGTAAACTCAATGAGTAGCTTACAAACTTCGGAATATTTCGTAAGCGGTAAGGTTTTTTCTACATCATATATATCATGGTAAGCTTGTATACCACCCATAGTATATATAAAGAAACTTGGCACACCTAACTCGGTAAACCAATAGTGATCGCTATTTGCTGCTTTACCACGCTGTTTAATCTGCTTCAGATAATTTTTTTCAGTATTGATGCTATTCAATTTCTCAAACTGTTCTTTAAAAACAGTCGCATTCACCACCATGATGCCGTCATCACCGGTTCCTAATAAATCAAGGTTAGTGAGGAATTTAATTTTTGTTAACGTGAATAAAGGATTGTTCGCAAAATATTTTGAACCTAATAATCCAGCTTCTTCTCCACTAAAGAAAATAAAAGCTACTGAATATTTGGAAGGATGTTTGCTGTAATACTTTGCAAGGTTCAATAATACACTCACTCCACTGGCGTTATCATTGGCGCCCGGAAAATAAGTTTCATTTCCCATCATACCAAGATGATCATAGTGAGCCGTAAACACGATAAAGCTATCAGGATGTTGTGTGCCTTTAATATAACCGCAAAGGTTTTGACATTTGAAATCACGAATTAATTTATTTTCAAAAATAATATCAATCGTTTTTAATTCGTTAGGAAAAGAATCTTTTAATAATTCAATAATAGTCTTGTCCTCTGCATCTGACTCAACTGTATAGGTCAATTTTTTTTTCAATTTCACCTGCAGGGGTACTTCCTTTCTTCCGTCAGTTGCTTTATAAGTAACGCTGTCTGTTTTAAATAATTGAAACCCCTCCTTAGTTGTTTTCGCAGTAGGATAAACCAAGTAGTGCATTCCGGGCGTTAATTTTTTACCGTTTAAGACCACCGACATTTTACCAGGAAATGTATTGACACGAAAGTTATAATACTGTGAATAAGACGTGCCGAACTTAACCAGCCCAACTGATTTCAGCTCTTTGGAAAGATAATTCGCTGCTTTATTAACGCCATCATTCACATATCCTCGACCGGCGAATTCTTTGGAACTTAATTTTCGTATAACCTTTCTGGCGTAAGCTGTATCCTGACTAAAGAGTTGAATGGATACTGAAAAAAATAAAATGAGTACAATGTGTTTCATAGAAAATAAAAGCTTCCACATTCTTAAAAAAAATTGGAGTTTAAGAAAAACGTTTTTTAGCTAATGAAACCCAAGTCTTCACTACTTCCTGATCTTCTTTCCACATATAAATAGACTCCAAACCTTTCATATAATTATTAAGTTCCTCCATAGAGTTAGTGGTATTTATTTGTTCAATAGCAATATTATATTCCGTAGCGTTTGAAGCAAACAATTCATTAATGAATCTGAATTTATCATTAATGTTGACGGTCATTTTTGGTAATTCTTTTACATCGGGTTTTACTGAACTGGATTGTGGAATAGCTTTTTCCTGAATAGCTTCATTAATAACCTGTTCCGTCATAGGCTCTATGATGGCCGTTTTTTCTTCTGGGGTTGGAACATTCATCAGTTTGATGTGCAGGTTCAGATCCGGAGAAATATCTTTATGCTCTTTCAATACAAGGTATGCCGAAACCAGTTTATTGGACGTATGAATTGCAGTATGCAACTGCTCGGCATATTGCGTGCTTGGAGAAGGATGTTTTTCAAATTTATCAATAGCTATTTTTAGTTCCTGTAAAGAGGAATGAAGCTGTTTTTGTAAAATATCCGTTTGCATAATGTGAATAATTAAGAATTAAAAATACCGCATTTTAAAGATACATAGTTTATTTTTAGATTTTGTTATCAATATCTAATAAACATGTTCTTAGAAAACATTAAACATAGTGTAAGTCGCAAAGGGTGGATCGAAGTGGTTTGTGGCTCTATGTTTTCAGGAAAAACAGAAGAATTGATTCGAAGATTAAGAAGGGCTCAGTTTGCCAAGCAAAAAGTAGAAATTTTTAAGCCCCTAATTGATACGCGTTACCATGAATTAAAAGTTGTTTCGCATCAGGGGAATGAAATTCACAGCACTCCTGTTCCTTCAAGTTCAAATATTTTATTACTAGCTAATGATGTGGATGTGGTTGGCATCGATGAAGCGCAATTTTTTGATATGGAATTAGTAAACGTGTGTAACCAGCTTGCAGATAGTGGCATTCGTGTGATTGTGGCAGGCCTCGACATGGATTTTAAGGGTCAGCCATTTGGCCCAATGCCAGGTTTACTGGCGGTTGCCGAATACGTGACTAAAGTACATGCCATTTGCATGCACTGCGGAAGTCTGGCACACATCTCTCATCGTACCACTAATGAAACCAGCTTGGTTCTCCTGGGGGAAACAGATAGTTACGAGCCGCTTTGCCGCGATTGCTATAACGATTCCAATAATTAAAAGAAATTAATTCTTGTTTTTACCTTCGACCCACTGCTGTTTTTCAATACAGTAAACAAAATTCAAACGGTTAGCTTCACCGTAATACTCCATTTCAATTTCATTAATTTTTTTAGCGTTTAATTTTTCAATCGCTTTTTGAGAACGCACATTAGTTGCTCCAATATGGAAAATGACACGATCCACAAATTGAAAAGCATGTTTGAGCATTAATAATTTTAGTGCTGGATTGTAACTTCCGCCCCAGTGGTCTCTAGCCAAAAAAGTATAACCAATAGCTACAGATTTTTTCTTTTCATCCAACTCATAATACCGTGAACTGCCGATGGGTAAATTGCTTTGACGGTCATAAACTATAAATGCTGATTTGGATTCCATGGCGCCTTTAAAGAAAGTTGTAAATACATCTTTTTTATAACGATCGGGATTTGGATGCTGTTCCCAAATCAATGGATCGGAAGCGATTTCATATAAAGCTTCAAAATCTTCATCCTTTAGTGGTTGAACTTTTATAAGTTCATTTTCAAGTATAGGTTGTAAATCAAATAGCATTACGGCAGTATCATTTTTTAATTTTGGTTATCATCTCATTAACTTCATCAATTACTAAAGAGGGCTCATCCAGTTCAATAAAATGGCCGCTCTTGAATGTAGAAACTATTTTTGTTTGAGTATTAATGCTTTTCCATTTCTCAAAATAATTTAATCGGTATTCCATTTCATTGTCGATATAATCATTATCTGCATCAACTTTTCTTGCAATCAGAATGGTGATTGGAATGGTAGTAGGCAATTTCAAATTTTTTACGATCCGCTGATTTGTAGAAAATCCTGCACTGTCAAAATCAAAACACTGTTTTGATTCAGCATGGTGACCTTTTGTTTTCCCCTCTATTTTTAGATAACTTTTAAATTCATCCCGAAACACCACCTTGTCAGAATCATTTCTAATCTCCAATCCATTTTTAAATTCATATTCATGAGCAGGTTCTACAAACACCATTCCTGAAACCATATCTGGATACATGTTAGTAAAACATCGCATAATGTATCCGCCAAGAGACTGACCCACTAAAATATATGGTGGTTTAATATTTTCTTTAACCAATAACTCATGAAGTTCAAATGCCATTGTATCAACGCGTCGTTCATTTCTTATCATTTCTGATTGCCCCAGACCTGCGCGATCATAAGCAAAGATCTGGCTTGTCTTTTTTAATTTATTGTAAACTTTCCTGAAATCTTTTTGCGTTCTTCCTTTTCCGGCTATAAATACAATGGTTGGCTCACCATGTCCCTGGACTAATACATACTGCTTTTTTCCGCGGAGGTATGCAAAATAACCTTGGTCGCCTTCTGAAAATATCCAGGAAGAAAAGCTAATAAAAACCGTGCTTAAAATTAGTAATTTGAGTATGATGTTAAATCTATTCATTAACTCACAAACACATCCGTAAATTCAAAGCTCTTTCCATTAAACAAACCCATATCGCTCAACTTTAATTGCGGAATAACCAACAATGCCATAAAAGATAAACTCATATAAGGAGCTCTTAATTTACTTCCAAGCTCTTTAGCCCTACGATCTAATTTTGTATACGCTTCGGCTACTTCTTCCGCCGGCTGATTAGTCATTATACCCGCAATTGGCAATGGTAAAGCGATGTGTTCATTCCCATTCGCCAAGGAAATTCCTCCTTTGGCTTGAATAATCAAATTAACCGCGGAACACATATCTTCATCATTTGTTCCTACCACTACTATATTATGGCAGTCATGTGCTACACAACTGGCAATAGCGCCTGAGTTCAATCCGATGTTCTTAATAAAAGCCAAGGCAATAGGCGAATCGTTATACCTGTTCACTACAGCAATTTTCAATATGTCATTAACTATGTTTGATTCCGCATAACCATCAACAACATGAGCGTTCGCGAAAACTTCATTCGTAATTAATTGTCCTTCCAATACTTCAATTACTCTAATGGTTTCACTTTCAGTTTTGATTTTGAAATCACCTGATTGCTTTAAACTACAATTAAAATTATTAACCACAGGGGCATTTAAAATCGGGATTAAAGACCTTCCATTTTCAGCAACTACTGTACCTTTAATATAGGTTTTTAAAATATTAAAATTATCAATGGAATCTATTTCGATAAAATCAGCAGCATCGCCAACCTGTAAAAGACCAACCGGTAATTTATAATGCTTTGCTACATTATATGAAGATGCTCTTAATACATTATACAAATCATGCCCTTTTTCCAATGCACGTTTCACATGTTGATTGATATGACCTTCTATTAAATTATCAGGGTGTTTGTCATCGCAACAAAACATAATTTGTTCAGGAAAATGATCAAGTAATGGAATGAGCGTTTCGAAATTTTTAGCAGCACTTCCTTCTCTGATCATTATTTTAACACCATGCTTTAATTTTTCCAAAGCCTCTTCATACATAAAACATTCATGATCGGTTGAAATACCGGCATCAAAATAGGTTCTCATATCTTCACCCATTAAACCAGGAGCGTGGCCATCAACAACCTTGTTGTGTTTTTGGGCTGAAGCCAATTTTTTTAAAACCTCATCGTCTTTGAAAATAACTCCTGGGAAATTCATCATTTCGGCCAGGTAAACAATTTCTTGTCTTGCTAATAATTTGTCAATATCATCAGAATCAATCACAGCTCCCGCAGTTTCAAAATTAGTAGCTGGAACGCAGGATGGTGCACCGAAATAAAAATGAAAAGGAACTTGTTTTGCGTTATCAATCATATATTCCACACCCGCTACTCCAAGTACGTTAGCAATTTCATGCGGATCAGATATAGTTCCGACAGTTCCATGTGTTACTGCAATGCGGGCAAATTCAGTAGGAACAAGCATACTGCTTTCTACATGCACATGCGCATCTATGAATCCAGGTAAAATATAAGTAGAAAGTGTCTCTGAAATTTTAGTAATGGAACTGATGTTTCCATTTTCAATAACAACCTCAGACGGATAAATATCCTTTGCCACAAGATCAATAAGATTAGATTTAATAATAAAGTTCATTGAATATGTTTTGAATCAAAGTGAAAGAAGCTAATATTAAAATCTACGACATTCACAATATCAGCTGGAATATCAATTTACTCTTTAATCCCCAGTTTATTTGAATACTTTTTATGAAGGTCGTTCTGAAAATTAGTTAGCGAAATACTTCTACCATTGATGTAAGCCAAAATAATTTTATTAGTTTTCATATCTAAAATATCTCCTTCAGACACGACAATAGAAGCAAGTTTTCCAACCTCAATACTACCTATCCATTGATCAACGCCAAGTATTTTCGCACTACTTAATGTGACACTCTGCAAGGCCTGTTCTTTGGTTAATCCATAAGCCGCAGCAGTTCCTGCTAAAAACGCTATGTTACGAGCGTTCATAGCTTCCATATCACCTTGGTTTTGAAGACAAAACATAACTGAATCTTTTTGCAACAAGTATGGCAATTTATAAATCAAATCAGTTTCAGCTTCCGGCAAATCCGGAAGGTCGTGCAGACGATTTAACATCACCGGAATGTTATTCTCTCTTAAAAGTTTTGTGATCTTGTAACTGTCTTTGCCTCCAATCAGTACCATTTTCTTAATATTAAAATGTTTACTGAAGTTAATGGCGCTAATAATATCTTTTACATAATCTGTATGAACGTATAAATTTTTAGTACCTTCAAAAATTCCTTTCATTGCTTCAAAGCGCAGATTTTTTTCCGTAACATTTTTTGTGTGGTAATATGCCCGTGCGTTTTCAAAAAAAGCAGATAACTCATTCAGCTGTTCTGTGTATTTTGAATTTTTTTCACTTGGCTGAGGCTCTGCCCACCAACCATGATTTTGAATAGAGTTAGGGAAATTTAAATGGATGCCATCATCTGCTTTTAGCACAGCATCTTCCCAGTTCCATCCGTCAGTTGCCATGATTGAAGACATTCCACTAATTATACCATAACGTGGGGTTGATTGAGTATATAATACGCCATTTGCTTTCACTGTTTCTAAAATTTTGCTTTCTGCATTATAAGCTATTAAACTTCGGATATGAGGATTGTAATCTCCTACCTCTGAGTAGTCGCTCGTTTGTCTTACAGCTTCTGCCTCCTGTAATCCTAAGATACAGTTGGGGGCAATTAGTCCAGGGTAAATATGTTTACCAGAAAGATCAATGGTGGTATCAAATTGACTGATATCAATCCTCACAACACGCGCATCTGCAACCATATCAATTTTACCATCTCTAATGGCTATCATACTGTTTTCAATAATCTGACCATTTCCAATATGAGCAGTCGCATTTTTTAACAAAATACGTTTTGTGTTTTGAGCTAATAAAGGAAAGGTTGCTATAATTAAAAACAGGAAAAATTGTTTCATAAAAGACAGGATTGGTGTTAGGTAAATATAGAGAAAAATAAAGTTCTAAAGCCACGCAAAAACCTTAAATTTACATCATGTTCAAAAAAAATAAAAAGCAATCAAAACCGCACCGTGTCTTATTACAAGCTGTGGTTAACGCTTTACAAACTATATTTACTGACAACAAATATGCTGACAAGGTAATTGAGAAAACCTTAAAAGAAAATCCAAAATTTGGCAGTCGCGATCGTCGGTTTATTGCGGAAACGACTTATGATATTGTTCGACATTACAGGTTATTAGCGCATTTAGCCAATACAACGGATGGCTTTTGGGATATATTAGGCACGTATTTTATCATCAGGAATTTACCAATGCCTGATGAACGTGATTTCAAAAACCTTAACGAAAAAATTATTCTTGATAAATATAAAGCTATTACAGATCAACGAATTCTTCAGGCTTACCCGGATTGGCTTTGGGATTTATGTGAAAGTGAATTAGGTAAAGAAGCCTGGGAGCAGGAAGCAAAATCTTTAAATAAACAAGCTGAAGTAGTTCTAAGAGTTAATACTCTCAAAACTAAAAGAGATATTTTAAAAAAACATTTAGCTGAACAGGAAATCGAAGTTGAATCAATAGAAGGATATGATGATGCTTTGGTGTTATTGCAAAGACAGAATTTATTTCAAAACTCTTTATTTAAATTGGGATTATTTGAATTACAGGATGCTGGCTCCCAGTCTATTTCTGAGTTTCTGAATGTGCAACCCGGCATGCGCGTGATTGATGCCTGCGCCGGTGGTGGTGGAAAAACATTACACATCGCTGCACTCATGCAGAATAAAGGGCGAATTATTTCTATGGATGTAACTCAATGGAAACTTGACGAATTAAAAAAGAGAGCTCGGCGGGCTACAGCAAGTAATGTTGAACCCCGATTAATAGAAGGAACCAAAACCATTAAGCGACTTGAAGGTACAGCAGACAGGTTATTACTTGACGTACCTTGCAGCGGATTAGGCGTTATTAAACGTAACCCTGATGCGAAGTGGAAATTGAACACTGAATTCATAGAGCGCACAAAATTTCTTCAACAAAAAATTTTGAGTGAATATTCAATTATGGTTAAAAAAGGTGGCGAATTAGTTTACTCCACCTGTAGTATTTTACCAAGCGAAAACCGCAAGCAGGTTGATACATTTCTTGAAAACAACAAGGATTTTGAACTTGTGAAGGATAAAAGCATTATGCCAAGTGAAGGATTTGATGGCTTTTATATGGCTTTGATAAAACGAAAAAATTAATAATTTTACATTTCAGTGACTCTTGATACTTCCACATATTCTGTAATTGAATCTCACAGCGATACAATATCCACAATTGAATTTTGGGATAATGGAATTATTTCAATACGATTACGGGATAATGCACAGGTTGAGTTAAAGGACTCCATGAAGCAACATTCATTTCTTAAAGCAAGATACGACGGAGTAAACAAACATATCATATTGGTAGAATCAGGCATTTACACAACTATATCAAAAGAAGCTAGGGAGTTTGGGACCAGACCAGAATCAAATGAAATGACCCTTGCTACAGCTGTGATAGTAAAATCTTTAGCTCATCGAATTATCATTAATTTTATTATCAATGTTACTAACCAACAAAAAATGAAAATGCGCATGTTTGAAGACAGGCAAAAAGCAATCAACTGGTTATTATCATTTAAAAACACATAACGATATGAAACAATTTTCCATAATCATTGCCTTATTTATTTCGTTTCTAGGATTCTCGCAAACAAAAATAGAAAACGTAGACGCGGCTACTTTCAAAAAATTAATTGATGAAAAAAAATCTTATCTCATTGACCTTCGCACTGATGATGAACTTAAGAACAAAGGATATATAAAAGGCGCCACACAAATTGATTTTTTTAAAAATGATGCGGAGTCGGTTATTTCTAAATTAGACAAGAAAAAAACCTATTTGATATATTGTGCCGGTGGAGGCAGAAGCGGCGAGTGTGCTGACTTTATGCAGAAACAAGGATTTGAACACGTGATTAATCTCGAAAAGGGATTTGACGATTGGAAGAAAAAAGGTTTCGAAATAGAAACAAAAAAGTAATTCAAAATAAAGAGCCATTCATAAATTACGAATGGCTCTTTATTTATACTCGAAGTATTATTTATTTATAACCTACCATAAAAACGGCGCAGCCTGTATAAGATCCTTCCTCTGTAGGAGGAATAATGTAATCGACATATATATGACGTGTCTTCGAAACCTCAAAGAGAAATTCTTTCTTTTCCATTTGGTCTTTTGAGGAAAATAATAATTTTCTGCTTTTTGATTCTTTATCCTTGTTATATATCTGCACTTCTATCTGTTTTGGCAATGCTTCCATCTCAAATACAATCCTGTATTTTTCCCCAATAAATAAAGGTACTTCCACCTCTTTTATACTTTCTTTCTTCTTGTACAGAATTCGGGTAAGTTCGGCACTATCATATTTAAAAGGCTCCAAAGTATTCCTGGCTTTCTCTTTCAGTTCTTTTGAGTTGCATAATACATCTCCTCCCTGAAAAGCCATCAAAACTAATATGATTGCAATACTAAATAAAGGTTTTACAATTTTCTTCATAGTTATTATTTTAGTTGATCATATTGGCTCTTAAAGTCTTTATTGATTCTCCAATGGAGCTTAGTTCAGTATCTGTTACTGAAACTGCATTAAAATCAACTTCCTCATCTTTTTCTATTGATGATTTTACAGCTCCAATAGAATTAAACTGAGAATTTATTTTTTCAATGGAGGAAATAAGTTCACTTAACTCTGGCTCAGTATCTTTATGATTTTTAAGTGCTTTAATAATGGTTTCACTTAACAACAATTGCTCCATTAAGCTTGAGAGAACTCTTTTGTTTTTTTCTTTAGAATAAACTTCAAAAGCTATATAAAGACTTTCTGTCCAGGCACCAGCAAAAGCAATTACAGTAATGTGTTTTTGTCTGTTTTGCTCAAACATCACATCTGTTTTTAATTGCACATTGGAAACAATTTTCACAACAGAATCTTCATTAGTAATATTTTTATCAAAACGTTGTGCAATATTATCACTTTCGAATGCCTGATTTAAACCAAGATATGAACCCACCTCTTTGCAGGCTTTTAAATATTCTTTTGACTCCTGATACTTTTTATTGAATAAACAATAAGCTAAATCAGCGCTATAAATTCCAAAATTTGTTGCTCTTTTATAATTGCTTGTATTATAATTAATAGCGTTGGCTTTATTATTTAATAAAGCCGGAACAAAACCGGCGCCAGATTTTTTAAAAACATAAGCAATTTGTAAAGCAGAAGGTAAATTATAACTTACGTCATCTGCCTCCATAACTGTAGGAGTTGTTGTTACGGAAGATGAATCAAATACGTCAATAGATTCCTGATTTTTTTCTTCTTCAGAGTTTCCATTACATGAAGCAATTAACAGCGTTATTGCCAAACATGGAATAGCTAATAGTTTTGATATCATAAATTGTTGATTATTCTATCAAAAATACAATTTATTTAGATAAAACCTCGACTGCCTTTAAAATACATTTATCTTTCTTATTAATGATAGGATAGTAAGCATCTTTATCGAACACATCCCTTCCTATGAAAGCTTTCAAATAAGGCCTTAACGCTTCGTTTGTTTTTTCTTTTAAAACACTGTTATCCAGAGTCAATTTTTGTTTAGCGCAATAAGTATAAAACTCCTGTAGAATTTGTTCATTTATTTCAAACTCATTAATGTATTTCATTGCAGAGCCATACGTTTTTAATTTAGACCGGTTATTATCAGCATACTCAAAAGCAAAAGTATTAATAACACCAGTATAGAATGCTTTGTTTAAAAAGGTATTAGTTTTAGTTGTATCAATTGGAACAAATTCATCCGGCATAATACCACCACCGCCATAAACAGTTTTTCCTTCGGGTGTTTTATAAAGTTTTGTTTTGTCTAGTTTAATGCTATCCTGATTTACCAATTCTCCATTCTCATAACGATCATACTCTTCGCTATAGTAGAGTTCTTTATCTTCCGAATAAGGTTTTTGAATACATCGTCCTGTTGGAGTATAATATCTTGCTATTGTTAAGCGAATAGCTGAACCATCAGGCAATTGCAATTGATCCTGAACAAGCCCTTTTCCAAAACTTCTTCGTCCGATAATTGTTCCCCGATCATTATCCTGAATTGCACCAGCAACAATTTCACTTGCACTTGCAGATCCCTCGTCAATTAAAATTACTAATGGGTTATTTTCAAAACTTCCGTGTTGAGTAGCTTTGTAAATTTTCTTAGGGTTTGCTTTTCCTTGCGTATAAACTATCTGCAATCCGCTCGCTAAAAATTCATCTGAGATATCAACAGCTGCATTTAAATAACCACCCGGATTGCCGCGCAAATCAAGAATTAATTTCTTCATTCCTTTTTTACTAAGATCATTAAAAGCTTTGAGATATTCCTGGTAAGTAGTGGCTGCAAATTTACTAATCTTGATGTAGCCAATCTCCGGCGCAACCAAATATGACGCATCCACACTGTACAAAGGAATAGCACCTCTTGTAATATCAAATTCAAGGAGTTTAGACACTCCATTTCGTAATACAGAAACTTTTACAATAGTTCCGCTTTTACCTCTCAATTTTTCAAAAACCTCCTTGTTAGTTATCTTAACACCGGCCATATTCTTCCCTTCCACTCTTACCAATCTATCGCCAGCCCTTATTCCTATTTTTTCAGATGGCCCACCTGCTATTGGGGCAATAACACGTATGGTGTCTTTTATAATATTAAATTCTATTCCAATACCGTCAAAATTTCCCTCTAGTGGTTCATTTACAGATTCAAATTCACTGGCTGCAATATAACTTGAATGAGGATCGAGACTCTGTAGCATAGCTGTTACAGTTTTTTCAACGAGATTTTTTTTGTTGATAGTATCTACATATTGATATTCGATATAATCCAATAAACTATTTATTTTTTCATTGGTTGAGGCGTGATAATTTTGCTTGGCACCAGATCCCGAGTTAATTCGTTTACTCAAAAAATAACCTAACCATATTCCTAAAACCAAAACAAAAGATAGTAAGATGGGAAGTAAAGAGTTATACTTTTTTGGAGGAGTAGGTTGATCAAAGTCCATAGGGAAATCGTATATTTGTATTACAAAGGTACCTGTTTAACCCGTATGGCATAAAAATGTTTAGAAAAATTGGCGTTTTAGTTTTAACCTTATTCCTGGGAATTTTTACTTTTTGTAAAAAGAAAAATCAGCAAGTTCAGGATAATATCGCTTATCAAACAGTAAACCTTACTATTTATCCGAATGATCCGTTGTATTTTAAATTACAAACAGTTGGAGGATGGGTTTATATCAATGGTGGTGTAAATGGCATTATTGTTTATCGAAAAACAACTACCAACTCCCCTACAGATTTTGTAGCGTTGGAACGCACATCTACTGCTTTGCCGGATGATGCCCAGGCCCGTGTAAAAGTGCAGGCCGATAACTTCACATTGAAGGACACAATTAGTGGTTCCAAATGGCAGATTTTTGATGGCTCAATAATAAATGGCCCGGCTACTCAAAATTTAAGGTTATATAATGCCGTTTTTGACGGGATTAATACCTTAACTATCAGAAACTAAAAGATACAAAAGCGAAAAAAAGGCCCTTACAATAAAGCAAGGACCTTTTAAAATATATGTAAAATATTACGCCGTTTCTGGTTTTCCTTTTGCTTGTGAAACAACAATTGCACGCTCATAGTGCTCTGTTCCATTTAAAGAATCAATAGCTTTTTGACCATCACTGTCATTTGCCATTTCAACAAAACCGAAACCTCTGCTTCGCTTCGTTTCTTTATCTTTAATAATTCTTACCGAGGTTACCTCGCCGTACTGAGAAAATAGTTCACTTAGTGCCTGTTCTCTAACTTTAAAGCTGATGTTGCTTACAAAAATATTCATAACAAAAAAATTTAATTAGTTAAAGTAAAATTAGAACTAATTTTTAAATAAACAAATCTTTTTTCTTACATATTTTCGTTAAAAAGATGTTTTTAACCTATTAATTAACAAAATCAACCTCTCAATTTTTATGTTAACGCTTTATTAGGAGCAAAAAAAAGGTTTTGAAAATGATTCAAAACCTTTAAAACTTATAAAATGTCAACCTTAAAAAACTTTTGCTTCTACGCTAATTTCTACATTCGCATCTTTAGGCAATCTGTCTGCCTGAATAGTTGCTCTTGCAGGATAATCTCCCTTGAAATAACTGCTGTAAATCTCGTTTACATGAACAAAATTATTCATATCGGATAGAAAAATGGTTGTTTTTACAATATTATCATAAGTTAAGCCTGCTTCTGTTAACACAGCACCTAAGTAATCCATAACTATTTTAGTTTCTTCTTTAATAGTTGTTTTAATCAACTGTTTAGATTCTAAGTCCATGGCAATTGTTCCGGATACATATACGCAATCACCAACCTGGATTGCTTGATTATATGGGCCAATTGGGGCTGGTGCATTTGTTGTATTAATTATTTTTTTCATAATACTAAGTTAGTTAGTTAAACAAAAATAGTAAAAAAACGATTTAAAAATTCATTTGAAGAATTCAACAAGTGAATTTTAGTAAAAAAAACTTTTTTTAATTAAAATGCTTCATAATATCAATAGATTTACTACAATGCAAGAAAAGCCTTTAATATTAGTGACCAACGATGATGGTGTTAGCGCTCCAGGCATTTTACATTTAGCATCGATTGCCAAGCAGTTTGGTGATGTCTATATCATAGCACCAGACAAGCCTCAATCCGGTATGGGACATGCTATTACAATAAATTCAACCTTAAGAATCCAGAAAACAAATTTTCATCCGGGAGTTACAGATGAATATAGTTGTACCGGAACTCCCGTTGATTGTGTAAAAATGGCAGTCAATAAATTATTGCCTCGCAAACCTGATCTGGTGCTATCAGGTATTAATCATGGAAGTAATAGTTCCATTAATGTTATTTATTCAGGCACAATGAGTGCGGCTATAGAAGGTTCGCTTGAAGGAACTCCTTCAATTGGTTTTAGCTTAGCTGATTTTGACATCAATGCGGACTTTAGTGCCACAACACCGTTTATTGAAAAAATTATTATTACTTGTTTGAAAGATAAATTACCATTAGGAGTTTGTTTAAATGTGAACTTCCCTAAATTAAAATCTGATGAGATTAACGGCCTGAAAGTATGTCGGCAGGCAAAAGCAAACTGGGTAGAAGACTTTGAAGAACGTAAAGATCCCTACGGCCGCTCCTATTACTGGCTAACAGGGAAGTTTGTGAATTTTGAACCAGAGGCGCAGGACACCGATGAGTGGGCCTTAGGAAACGGCTATGTTTCCGTGGTTCCGGTAATGCATGATCTTACTGCTCATAACTACATTACTCATCTAAAAAATACTCTTTAATATGCTGGATAAAATAGATAAAAAATGGATAGGATTTTTATTTGGATTGATTTTCCCTGCTTTTTGTTTTTTGTGCTACTGGTTAATTTTTTTAAATCAACTTAGCTTTCCAAAAGGGCTTATAAGATATTTAATTCTTGGCGATATGCTTCAGGAAGTTGCTATTTTATGTGTTGGCCTAAGCCTTTTAATCTTCTATTTATCTTTGAATAAAAAAATATTTGATTTTGGAAGAGGATTGATATTTGCTACATTTTTATATGTTGGTTTGGTTTTATATATTTCTCTACTATAATGAAATACTATATCATAGCTGGGGAACCTTCCGGAGATTTACACGCCTCCAATATGATGAAGGAATTATTACTACTGGATAGTTCTATTGAATTCAGGTTTTGGGGTGGGGATCTCATGGAGCAAGTAACACATCAAAAACCAAGAAAACACATCAAAGAACTTGCTTTCATGGGTTTTGTAGAGGTAGCTAAAAACATCCGTACTATATTTAGGAATATCGCTTTTTGCAAAAAAGATATATTAGAATTTAATCCTGAAATCCTTGTTCTAGTGGATTACCCGGGATTCAATTTACGAATTGCAGATTGGGCAAAACAAAATGGCATCAGAGTATTTTACTACATATCTCCAACCATATGGGCATGGAAAGAGGATCGCGTGGAAATTATAAAACGAAGTGTAGAAAAGATGTTTGTTATATTGCCATTTGAAGTGGCAGTTTACAAAAAACATGGTTATGAAGCTGATTATGTTGGGCATCCTTTATTAGATGCAATTGAGCAGGAAAAAAATTCGTTGCCCAGCAAGGAAATTTTTATTCAGAAAAATAATTTGGATCAGCGTCCGATCATTGCTGTTTTACCGGGAAGTCGCAAACAGGAAATTGAACGTATGTTCACAATAATGCTAAATGTTGTAGATGCATTTAAAGACTATCAATTTGTTATTGCAGGCACTACCAACTTACCAAAAGAGGCTTATCAAATGGCTTTGGATAAAAATTTGAAAGTTGTTTTCAATCAGACTTATGCGTTGATGCATAATGCGCACTCGGGAATTATAAAATCAGGAACTTCAACGTTAGAAAGTGCTTTATTCCGTTTGCCTCAGGTTGTTTGCTACAAAGGTGGGACTATTTCATATTCCATTGCTAGAATGGTTGTTGGGAATCGCGTAAAATATATTTCACTCCCTAATTTAATCTTAGATAAGCCCGTTGTAAAAGAATTGATTCAGGGTGAACTAACCACTGAAAATCTAAAGACCGAGTTAACCAAAATTTTAAAAGGTCCTGAGCGGGAAAAGATGTTAAAAGAGTATGATGGATTGATCAATTTATTAGGGAACAGCGGAGCGTCAAAAAAAGTAGCTGAATTAATGTATAATCACATACATGCAAAAAAGTAAATTTTTTATATTCTTCAGTGTCATATTTTTTGTAGCATGGCAATTAACGCATGTATTTGTAAAAACCAAACACATCAATGTTATAAAAGCAGAAATTCCATTTGCCCGAAAATATAACGCAGATGAAATAGTTAATATTCGAATCTTTTCACAATTAAAAATTCAAGCGTTTACCTTTTCTCCTGAAATTGGAACATATAGTGTTTGGGCAAACGGAACTGAAATTGTGAATACATCAAAATTTCCCATTGTAAAATTTTCCGTTATTAATGATTCAGTTGAAGTGAAAACTTTTGAAACCGTTATTGGAAAATATAAACGCATTAAAATTTCGAGTCCTGACAATATAAAATCTTTCAGATTAAAATTAATTTTACCTGATCGTAAACCTAGATTTTATGAAGAGAATTTATATATATCAGCTGAATCCGGAGAATTAAGATGCATCAATGAAATTTCGCTCGATAATTATATTGCGGGTGTTGTTCAGGCGGAATCAGGAAGACGCTCCTTTGAAGAGTTTTATAAAGTTCAAGCTATTTTAGCCAGGACTTTTGCTTTATCGCATTTACAAAAACATGCGGCTGACGGATTCAATTTATGTGACTATACACATTGCCAGGCCTACTTTGGAAAAACAACAGAACTGGATATTATGAAAGCTGTGACTGACACAAGGGGGAAAGTTGTAGTTGATGATAATCTGAATTTAATAGATGCTGCTTTTCACAGTAACAGTGGAGGCCAAACAGCAAACTCTGAAGACGTTTGGGGAAGTAAGCTTACTTATTTAAGAAGCGTTAATGATACTTTCAGCACAAAAATGCCAAACGCAAAATGGGAACGCAAAATGTCAAAAGACGACTGGTTGACCTATTTAAAATTAAAACATAATTATCCAATACAGGATTCAAGTGCAAGATGGCTCGCCTTAACTTTTAAACAGGATTACCGCCGGTCTCACCTTGAAGCGAATAATATTAGGGTTCCGTTAAAAAATGTAAGAACTGATCTTCAGCTGAAGTCTACCTTTTTCAGCATTTTTCCTCAGGGCGATACCTTGATTTTTAAAGGCCGAGGATTTGGTCATGGAGTTGGAATGTGTCAGGAAGGTGCCATGCGCATGGCGAAATTGGGCTACAAATATCCTGAAGTCATCAATTTTTATTATCAAAAAACTCAATTAATTGATTTACATAAACTCAATTTCTTTAAAGACGAGTAAATCACAGGCTACTTAAATCCATCTTCAATTTTTTTGAAAGACTCGACACAACCAACTCATAACTGTCGTCTATCCACTCCCTAACCATTTTATCACTCACGGATCCATCACAGATGATTGTGTTCCAGTGTTGCTTATTCATATGATAGCCAGGTTTGACACACGTGTATTTTTCTCTCAACTCAATTGCTCTTTCAGGATTGCACTTCACATTAAATTCCGTTGGATCAGAATCAATTCCTGTTAATAAAAACATCTTCCCCATTACTTTAAAAACAAGAGTATCATTTCCAAAAGGAGTGCATTCTTCAACGCCTTTTTTTAACAAACAGTATTCTCTAATCTCATCTAAATGCATAAAGCAAGATTTTTTCTGAAAGCTAAATATATGAGTTCTAAGAAATATTATCAAAACCCATCGATTTTAATAAAAACATGTAATATTTCAGTTGCATAAATCGCTATATTTGGTACGAAAATTAAAAACAAAACAATGATTTATAAATTTACAAAGACAACAAAAATCAATTGGCTAATAGCAATTGCATTTTTAACTATGTTACCAGGAATGCTCCTGGCTCAGGTAGATGTTAACTCTACAGGCGGAACTCTTTCTGCTTCTTATCCTACCTTAAAGGCATCTTTTGATGCTATTAACCTTGGCACACACACCGGAACCATTAACATTGGCATTTCGGCAAGTACAACCGAAACCGCAACGGCATTATTAAGTGCAAGCGGAACAGGGAGTTCAAGCTATTCTAAAATCATAATTGCTCCCACTGGAGGCGGAGCAAGAACAATTTCAGGTGCAATAACAGCGGGAAGTTCTTTAATAGATTTAAATGGTGCAGATAATGTATTAATAGATGGTTTATATTCTGGCGGCAATAGTTTAACTATTTCTAATACTACTGCCTCTAATACAACTGGAACTTCAACCATCCGATTTATTGGCGGTGCCACCTCCAATACGATTACTAATTGTTTTGTATTCGGCTCTTTCAATGCAGCCGTGACGACAAACGGGGGGAATATTTTCTTTTCTACAGATGCTAATACTCCTAATGGAAATGACAACAATGTTGTTTCTTATTGTAACATAGGGCCAGCTGGAACTAATCTACCAACCAAGGGTATTTATATGAATGGGTCAACAGCTACAACTGCTATTAATAATAGCGGAAACACTATTTTAAATAATTATATTTTTGATTATTTTGGTGCAGCGGTTTCAAGTGCAGGTATTTACATAGCAGGTGGAAACACGGATCACATTATACAAAACAATCTTTTTTATCAGACAGGTCCAAGAACACAAACAACTGGGGCGCAACACTCGGCTATATGGATTACTAATACCTCGGGAAATAATTTCCAGGTTACAGGTAATACTATTGGTTATGCTTCTTCCAGTCAAACAGGCCTATATTCTATGATTGGTGTTGCATCCTCGGCTTTTGTTCCTATCTTTTTAAACGTTGGAACCACCGTTGCATCTAATGCGTCTTCAAATACTATTTCCGGAATCAATTTTTCCGGAGCTTTAAGCGGAACAAGTTCAGGTGCGCCTTTCAGAAGTATTTATGTAGGAGGTGGATTAGTTGCCTGTAATACAAATAGTATTGGTAGCCAATCTTCAACAAGCAGTATCAGATTTTCATCCAACTTAACTACCGCAGCTGATGTGATAGGTATATTTAATTTCGGAACTTCTAGTTTTACCACAAACGGTAATGTTATTGGAGGATTTGATTTATCGAACTTAAGCACTGGCGCCACCAACTTTTATGGTTTACGTACCAATACTGCAGCTGGTGTAACATGGGTATGTAACAACAACATTATTGGTGGAAGTATTGCTAATTCTATCAACAACACATCAACCGCAGCCGGTTCAATAGTAAACGGTATTTTAAATAGCAATCCGGCAGGAACTTTTACGAATAATATTATCAGGAACATGACAACGGCGGGAGGGACAGGCACTGGTTCGTCTGCGTCAATGACAGGTATTGTAATCAATGCAACGAGTTCTAATCATACGTTATCTAATAATACTATTTACAATCTTTCTAACACGTTCGCTGGTGCAGGTATCGTTAACGGAATTAATTTCAGTTCATCAACCGGTACAAATATTATTGAAAAGAATCTTATTTACAGTTTGGATGCGTCAAACATTGCCGCTGTAATTAATGGAATTAATATTTCAGGTGGTACTGCTACATACAAGAATAATATGATACGCCTGGGAGTTACCGGGTCTTCATCAACCATTGGCATGGCTATTAATGGAATTAATGAAACAGCAGGCACAAATAATATCTGGCATAATAGCATTTATATTGGAGGTGCACCATCTACAGGAACTGCTAACACATTTGCTTTTCAAAGTTCAGTTACTACAAACGTAAGATCCTTTCAAAATAATATCTTTTACAATGCACGTTCCAATAATGGTTCAACAGGCAAACATTATGCAATCAGAGTAGGTGGAGCTACCACAAACCCGGCAGGCTTAACCTCTAATTTCAATATATTATATGCACCGGGAACAGGCGGCTATGTTGGTTTATTTAATGCAATAGATCAAAGTGCACTATCTAACTGGACTACTGCAACAGGACAGGATTTATCTTCCTATAATACAGATCCACAATACATTGCGCCGACTGCTGCAGTTCCTGATTTACATATAAATCCTTCTGTTTTGTCTTTTTCCGAAGGTTTAGGAAATCTGATTGCATCTGTAACGGATGATTATGATAACCAGGCACGTGCAGGATTAACGCCAATAGATATTGGAGCCGATGCATTCAATGGTATTAGTCCGGCACCATCTATTAGCACTCTTTCTGTTACACCGTCTGGCAATCAATGTGTGACTGTAAGTCATAACGTATTGGCAACTATAGCCCCCGGTTCAGCTTCATTAACAGCTGTTACCCTAAATTATTCTTTTAATGGCGTTGCACAACCAACCATAGCAATGACAGGAGGAAGTTCAACAACAACTTCAACATGGAACGCCACTATACCTGTAGCCGTGCCGTCAAATGGCTTGGTATCATGGACGGTGACTGTAACTGATGGTTCATTTACAAAAACAAGTGCAGGCACTTCATATAAGGATGAGCCCTTAGCTGGCTTAACTGCTACCGCTACTATATCTCCAAACACGATATGCGCAGGTAATACAGCAACATTATCAGCTTTTATGACTGGAAGTGTTGTGACGGGAACTAACACTACTGTAAATTCTACTTCAAGCTATCCTGCTGCTTATGGCTCTTATTGGGGAAATGGCAGAACTCAATTTTTAGTTTTGGCCTCGGAATTACAAGCACTAGGCCTTCAGGCAGGTAACGTTACAAGTGTGGCATTTGACGTAACTTCCGTAGGAACTCCATCCAGTTTAAATGGATATACCATTAAAATGGCGCCAACGTCTCTTGGATCATTAACTGCATTTCAAGGCGGTGCATTCACTACTGTATATTCCAATACTTATACTCCCACTGTGGGCACCTTTTCAGCTAACACTCATTCGTTTTCCACACCTTTCGCGTGGGATGGCTCTTCAAATGTAGTTTTAGACATATGTTTCAGTAATCAGGTAACAGGAAGTAGCAATACACAAACCCGCTATTCCGCTACGACTTTTAATTCTGCCATCTATTATGGTGCTGATGGGGTCGCAGGTGCAGGCGCTTGTTCATCCACAACAGTAACAGGTGGCCCATACTTATTGAGACCAAATATGATGTTTACCGGATCAAAAGTTGCCGGTGCTCCATATACTTTTAACTGGTCTGACGGAACATCAACTATTGCAACTACCAGCGTTGCTGTTGTATCACCCACCACTAATACTACATATTCGGCAACCTTAACTGATGGTAATGGGTGTTCTATTACATCTTCTGCAGTTACTCTTACTGTTAATCCTCTTCCTCCAACTCCTGTTGCTACTAATACAACGCAGTGTGGTGTTGGGGTATCCAGTGCTTCTGTAAGCGGTGGAACCGGATATAACTGGTATGCTACGCCTACATCTACGGCAGTTTTACAAACCGGAACAGATAATACCTATACTACATCTATATCATCAACAACTACTTTATATGTTTCGTCTAATGATGGTACTTGTTTAAGTCCACGCACCGCTGTAACTACATCGGTAAGTTTACCGGATGCTGTTATCGCTTCTGCAAGTGCAACAATGATTTGTCCGGGCGATCAGGTTTTATTATCCTCTACACAAGGAACCGTAAATGTGTATTCGTTTACTTGGACAGCGACGCCTGCAACTGGTAGTGGCATTCCAACTTCAATGACAGGTCAAACCATAAATATTGCTCCGGTGACTCCAGGAACTTATGTTTATCAAGTGTATGCAACCGATGGTATTTGTGCAACAACTTCTACCGTAGAAGTAACGTTAAATAATGTTCCGTCAATCACCGCAAGCGCAAGTCCAACAATGATTTGCTCTGGAG
The DNA here is from genome assembly GCA_040387555.1 of Bacteroidota bacterium. Classification (GTDB taxonomy): domain Bacteria; phylum Bacteroidota; class Bacteroidia; order B-17B0; family Aurantibacillaceae; genus UBA4416. The sequence goes on from JAZKDO010000001.1 coordinate 164,885, forward strand.
AAAGTGTCAATTTAAATGCAACTACCCCGGCAATAGCTGCAGGAATGGTAGCTATTGGAACATCAACTACGTTAACCGGCGCAACTGCGCAACCTACTGCTTTTTGTAACAGATGGTCGTCTTATAGAATGCAAACTGTTTATACAGCTACTGAATTAAATGCGGCGGGTTTAATCGCCGGCAATATTACTTCAATAAGTTATAGTATTTCGACGCTAGGGGATGCTGCTACTAATTCTAATTATACGGTTAAATGCGGTACGACTGCCATTGCAGCATTTACAAATTTTATCCCTACCACAGGTTTTTCAACTGTATATACTCCTGCTGTGTATACACACTCCGTGGGTCTAAATACTATTACATTTAATAGTCCATACATTTGGGATGGCTCATCAAATCTGGTAGTTGAAGTTAGTCATGATGGAGCAAACGATATAAACAACGCTCAGACATATTATACAACAACAGCAACTAATATGTTAGCCTTTTCAACAAACGGTTCTGCTACCGGAACTCCTAGTACGAGCAGATTAAACATCATTTTTAATGGTCAAACAATGACTCAGATTGCGGGAGATTTAAACTGGCAATGGAATCCAGGAGCGATCAACAGTAATACGACAACCGTTAGTCCAATCAACACAGGATCCGTAGCTGCAACACAAATTTACACGGTAACTGCTACAAATACCGTAACGGGATGTTCAGCAAATGAAACCGTAAGCATCACAGTTAATCCGATTCCTTCGGCACCTGTTGCCATGGATGGCGTACAATGCGGCGTTGGAGTTCCATCCGCTTCTGTAAGTGGTGGTACTTTATACTACTGGTATTCTTCACCAACATCAACTGTTGTTTTACAATCCGGTTCAAGTTCAAACTATACTAACTCTATCAGTTCAACAATTACCTGGTATATTGCTTCTTCAAATGGGTCTTGTATGAGTCCGAGAGTTGCTCTGACACAAACGGTAGCAACTCCACCTGCGTTTACATTAAACAGTCCTTCTGCAATTTGTGCAGGTTCAGAAATAGGAACGTTCAGCGTTACATCAACTATATCTGATTACGATTCATATATCTGGAGTCCAACTGCTGATATATACTCAGATCCTACAGCCACTACTTCATATATTGGAGAGAATACTAGCCAGGTTTACGTAAAACGTTTAACTCCAGGAGTGTTAGCTATTAATGCAAGTGCAAGTAATTCTGTTACGGGTTGTGTAGCGATGACTTCTACAACAATTAGTATTAAAGAGGCTCCGACAACTATTACGGTTTCTGCAACTCCAACCTTGGTTTGTGCTGGTAACACGGTGTCACTTTCTGCTACAGCTAATACTCCTCCACCAGTTGTTGTGTTAAGTGAGGGTTTCAACGGAGCTTCCAATAACTGGAATGTAACAGATAACTCTTCTGCCACCCTTCCAAATGTTCCTTGGCACCTAGCAGCTGATGGTTCATCAAACTCATCTCCTGAGGTTATTCATAGTAATGATAACTCTCAATTTATGATGACAGACGCTAACAGTAGTGCAGGGTCTCTTACCGTAAATACTAAATTAACTTCTCCAGCTTTCAGCACACAAGGTTTATTATCTGCTGATTTAAAATTTTATCATTATTACTATTATGGGTCTGCTAGTTACCATGATGATGGTGTTATCAGAATGTCTACCGACAATGCAACCTGGACAACTGTTAGAACGTATACAACAAATCAAGGGACACCTGCAGCTTTTGCATTGGCAACAGTAACGGTACCTGCAGCTTTTATGAATAAACCGGTTGTATACTTGCAATTCCAGTCAACTGGCGGATGGGGTTACTACTGGCATATTGATAACGTGAGCATTGTTGGTGTTTCTGCTTTATCATATGATTATAGCTGGACTTCTACTCCTGCAGGCTTTACATCAAATACTTCAACAGCAACAGCTATGCCGACAGGAACAACTGATTATTCTGTAGTAATTACGAATACGGCGACTTCATGCTCAAACAGTGGTATAGTAACAGTTAGTGTGAACCCAGTTCCATCTGTAACAGCAATGGCATCCCCAACGGTTATTTGTGCTGGTTCTACAGCAACTTTAACTGCTGGTGGAGCAACAAACTACACCTGGACAAGCGGAGGAAATGGCACAACAGAAACTGTTACACCTTCCACAATGGCGACCTATACTGTTTACGGTGAAACCAATGGTTGTGTTGGATCAAGTACTGTTAATGTAGATGTAAACGCTATTCCATCTGTTATGACAGCAGCATCACCAACAGCAGTTTGTGCAGGGTCTTCCGCAACATTAACTGCAAGTGGAGCAACTAACTATACCTGGACAAACGGTGGAAGTGCCAACACAGAAGTTGTAACTCCGGGCTCTTTAACAATATATACTGTGACAGGGGAAAATAGTGGATGTGCTGCTACAGCAACGGTATCAGTTGATGTTAATGCAATTCCTACTGTTTTTGCAAGTGCCTCCCAAACTATTTTATGTGAAAATGGAAGTACTGGAAGTTCAATATTAACTGCTTCTTCTACAGCAACTTCGTTTATGTGGTCTGATGGAGCCATGACAATGACAACTTCGGTTACCCCTACAACAACAACTATATATACTGTAACTGTTACAGAAATGGGTTGTTCTGCAGAAGCAATGGTTACTATAACTGTAAATAATTGTACGGGTATTAAATCAGTAACACTTGCAGGTAGCGATGTTAACATGTATCCGAACCCAACTAATGGTATTTTAAATGTTTCTATCTCGTCTTTAGAAGGAAATACTTCTATCGAATTGTACGATGCCCTTGGGAAATTGACTCTAAAAGAAATCTTATCTAATGATTTAAATACAATTAGTTTAAATCAATTTGAAGATGGCATTTACTTCTTTAAAGTTATTAATAACAACAAAACCGTTAAAGTTGGTAAAGTTGTAAAACAATAATTTCTTTATAACAACTCTTAAGAAGGCTATCCAAACGGGTAGCCTTCTTTGTTTTATAAAGACTTGATTATACTGTCCAAACATTTATCTTTGCCACAAAATAATAAATATGAAAAATCAAGTCTCCGCACAACTATTTGAAAAAGCAAAATCTTTTTTTCCGGGAGGCGTGAACTCGCCTGTTCGGGCATTTAGAAGTGTTGGCGGTACGCCCATCTTTATTGACAAGGGCAAGGGCTCACATGTATGGGATGCTGACGGGAATGAATTTATTGATTATTGTGCAAGCTGGGGACCGTTGATTTTAGGGCACGCTAATGACAATGTTTTGAATGCCGTTGAGAAAACCATGCGCAATGGAACATCCTTTGGTGCTCCTACCCGTTTGGAAAATGAGCTGGCAGAATTAATTTTATCCAATAATTCCTATATTGAAAAAATTCGTTTTGTAAGTAGCGGAACAGAAGCAGTGATGAGTGCCATTCGCTTAGCGAGAGGTTTTACGGGGAGAAATAAAATATTAAAGTTCGAAGGATGTTATCACGGGCATTCAGATTCACTCTTAGTAAAAGCCGGCTCTGGTCTCGTAACATTTGGAAATACCTCTTCTGCAGGTGTACCTGAAAGTTTTGTTAAAGAAACGATTGTAGTTTCATTGAATAATAAAGAAGCAGTGACACAAGCGTTTGAACAATTTAAACACGAAATTGCCTGCGTGATCATTGAACCAATTCCTGCAAACAATGGATTGTTACTTCAAGAAAAAGAATACCTGCAGTTTTTAAGAGAGATATGCACTGCAAACAAAACACTTTTATTATTTGATGAAGTAATCAGTGGATTTAGAATTGGTTTTACAGGGGCCGCAGGCTACTATAATATTAAACCCGACATTATTACTTATGGAAAAATTATTGGCGGTGGTTTTCCGGTAGGAGCCTATGGTGCCTCTAAAGAAATCATGTCATCTATTTCGCCTGAAGGAAATGTTTATCAGGCAGGAACATTAAGTGGAAACCCGGTAGCTATGACAGCGGGGATTGCCCAATTAACCGAGTGTTTGAAGCCAAATTTTTACAAAGACTTGGAAGCCAAAACGCAAACTCTAATTAACGGATTAAAGAAAAACACCAAACATAATTTCACTGTTTTCAGTATAGGATCTATTTTCTGGCTCGCTTTCACCGATCAAAAGGCAATCAGATCTGCTGAAGAAATTGAAGCTGATAGTATGAAGCATTTTAAAACCTTATACCATGCTTTGTTAGAAAATGGTGTTTATTCTGGTCCCTCAGGATATGAAGTTGGTTTTATGAGTGAAGCCCACACGCAAGAAGATATTGATAAAACAATCAAAGCGTTTGAAATTGCATTTGAAAAATTGTAAAAAAATTATCACAAAAGATACAGAGAAAAAAGAAATTGAGTTTTTTTCAGTTGGAATGTAATAGAAACTATTTTTTTGCCTCTATGCTGAACTTCTACTTCAAAACAGGTAAAATCACATTTGATGAATTAACTGCATCATGATATAACTTAATTTCTGATTTAATAAAGTCTTTATCGTCGCAATGATAAATGTCTACAAACTGCTGAGGATTTCTATCAGCTAAAGGAAACCACGTACTCTGAACCTGAATCATTAAGCGATGTCCTTTTTTAAAAGTATGTGCCACATCAGGTAATTCAAATTTCACAGTTGCTATTTTATTGGGTTCAAACGCCTCAGGTTTTTCAAAGCTGTTTCTGTAACGTCCTCGCATAACCTCTCCGCGTACCAGCATTTCATAAGCATCCATTAAATAATCCTTTCCGTTTCCTTTCCCGTATTCTAAAGTATCATATGTAAATCCATCAGGAAATACATCAATAAGTTTCACCACAAAATCAGCATCTGTTGTTGAGATAGAAACTTTTAAGTCAGCGATCACAGTTCCTGCCAATGTAAGATCATTTTCAAGAACACCAGTTTTAAAAGTAATCACATCCGGTCTTCTACTAGCAAACCTTTGGTCATCCGTCATATACTCACGGCTCCGATCGCTTAAAACATCTTCTGTAAAAGGCACCGGCTTCGTGGGATCACTAACATAGGAAGTTGAAGCGTTTTGCGACGATGGTTTATTAAATGATAACACAGCTTGATCGTTAAAATAAATTGGGGTCGGAATCATTTGCTTTGATGGCCATGAATTCAGATTTCTCCACTTATTTTCGCCCGTGAAAAATATGGTGGCCTCTGCTAATTTATCCAGATTTCCTTTTCCCTTTAAGTGATAATTAAAAAACGGAATCTCAATATTGTCCTGAAAATATTTTGACGTCTTACTGCTAAAACGAACATTACCTAAAAAGCTACCATCACTTTTTGACCAGCCACCATGAAACCACGGCCCCATCACAATTTTATTATTTGTGGTTGGACATTGCTTTTCAATGGCTTCGTATAAACGCCATGCCCCGTAACAATCTTCTGCATCAAATAACCCGCCTACAGTTAATATCGCGGGTTTAATATTTGCGCAGCCCACACGAGCGTCGCGCTCTTTCCACCAGGAATCATAGTTCGGATGATTCATCAGATCTTTCCAGAATAAAATACTATCACCCATCAGCTTAGTAAAATTTTTAATGGCTCCTGTTTCTAAATAAAATTTATAAATATCATTTGTGTAATGTTCAAATTCCTTTGGACCAACAGTAGTTGGCTTGGGGCGAGGCTGACCGAAACCTGAATAAAAATTAAATGCATCGGCTAACATAAAAGCACCGTTGTGATGAAAGTCATCACCTTTGAACCACTCAGTAACAGGGGCCTGCGGACTCACTGCTTTTATTGCAGGATGCCCACTCAAGGCTGCCATGGTAGAATAAAATCCAGGATATGAAGTTCCGAATACTCCTACGTTACCATTGTTATTTGGTATATTTTTCACTAACCAATCAACTGCATCATAAGTGTCACTGGCTTCATCAATATCTTTTTTCGTTTTTTTATTCGGATAAAACGGACGGACATCCATAAATGTCCCTTCACTCATCCAGCGTCCGCGGACATCCTGAATAACGATGATATAGCCTTCCTTTAAATATTCCTTCCAATGAAACTGCCACAAACGTGATTGAAACTTATCTTCTCCATAGGGCGCACAAGAATAAGGTGTGCGTATCATTAAAAAGGGATGCTTTTCTTTTAAGGTTGCTGAACTAGTCGACGCCTCTTTCGGAGCATAAACAGCTGTAAATAATTTAACGCCATCCCTCATAGCAATGGTGTATTCTTTTTTTGTGTAATTCTCTTTCACCCATTGTTCGTTTATAGGTTGAGAAAAAATTATAATGTGAACAAAGGTGAATAAGACTATAAGTAAACAACGCATATCGAATATTTTTCTTTAAAAATAAGGAAATAATGTAACAGAGAGTTTTGCTAACGCATTAATAATACTCTATATTTGAAATAAAAATCTATGAAATCATTTATCGCTTTAATTCTATTGTTTACCTCAATCACACTGTTTTCACAAAATGGAGATGCTCTAATCGGAACTTACATGACTGATAAAAATGAAGGCATGGTGGAGATCTCCAAAAAAGGTGCAAAATACTACGGCATTTTAACCTGGACCAAAACTCCCGGCAAACTGGACGCTAATAATCCTGATAAAAAGCAACAAACAGATAAATTGGCAGGAAAAGAGATATTAAAAGATTTTGATTTCGACGGTAAAGACCTGTGGCATAACGGAACGATTTATGATCCTAAAAACGGAAAAACCTATAGCTGCAAAATTACCAGAGACGAAAAAGGAAATTTAAATGTTCGCGGCTACATTGGTGTATCTATGCTTGGAAGAACCGCCTTTTGGGTGAAAGTGAAATAAAATTATTAATTAAAAGAAAAGGCTTTACAAATTGTAAAGCCTTTTCTTTTTCTATCTCTTAAAACGAAGTTAAGAGCATCAAGAAATCATCTAAAAAATCTTTCGACTCCGCTCGAAGTGACAAATAACTAATTGATTCAATGCCTTTTAAAAATTCAACAAATCTTCAATCGCCTTTTCAACTTTATCAGCGTTTGGTAACATCGTTTTTTCTAAAATAGAATTTAAAGGAATAGCCGGCAAATTTTCTGCGCCAACTACTCTTACCGGTGCATCCAGTTTTTTGAAACAATTTTCAGAAATACGGGCCGCTATGCTTTGAGCAAATCCATTAAAAACTGGCTCTTCCGTCAACACTAAACATTTACCATGCTTAGACGCACTATCAAAGATAGCTTGCTCGTCTAGCGGTGCAATAGTTCTCAAATCAATGATTTCGACCTGCCCTTCGAATTTCTTTGCAGCACTTTTCGCCCAATAAACACCCATACCGTATGTGATGATCGATAAAGATTTTCCTTTGGAGATATTTTCTTCACTAGCTTCCTGAACTATTCTTGCTTTCCCGAAAGGGATCACGTAATCTTCGTCTGGCTCAATGGTTTTAGCATCTTCGGTACCTTTAATTTTACTCCAATACAATCCTTTATGTTCCAACATCACAACAGGATTCGGATCATAAAAAGCAGCTTTCATTAAACCTTTTAAATCGGCACCTGTGCTTGGATAAGCTATTTTGATTCCTTTAATATTCGCTAATACACTTTCTACGGAACTGGAATGATAAGGTCCACCACTACCATAAGCGCCAATTGGCACACGAATGATACAGCTAACAGGCCACTTTCCATTACTTAAATAACAAGAGCGGCTTACTTCTGTAAATAGTTGGTTTAAGCCAGGCCAGATATAATCAGCGAACTGCACTTCCACAATCGGTTTTAAACCAACCGCACTCATTCCCACTGTACTCCCAATAATAAATGCTTCCTGAATTGGCGTATTGAACACACGGTCATCACCAAAGGTCTGAGCCAACGTTGCCGCTTCCCTGAAAACTCCTCCTAAACGTTTTCCAACATCCTGTCCGTATAACAATGCTTCCGGATGTTTTTCCATGATTTCACGGATTGCAAATAAAGCACTATCCACCATAACGGTTTTCTCCTTGCCGCTTGGTGCACGGTTTCCTTTTTCTTCTGTAATAGGTGTAGGTGCAAAATCATGTAAGAATAAATCTTCCGGACGAGGATCTTCTTCCAACAAAGCTTTTTGATATTCAGATTCTACAAATATACAAGCTTCTTCTTCTATTTTTTTTATTTCAGAAGCATCTACTCCTGCAATAATTAATTGATTTCTTAAACGCGGTAGAGGATCTCTCTTTGATGCCTCTTCAAGATCATGGCGATACCATTCTTTACGAACCCCGGATGTATGATGATTCAATAAAGGAACTTTCGCATGAATCAACATCGGACGTCGCTCTTTCCGAATAATCTCCAGGCATTCATTTACTGTATTGTAAGAGGATATGAAGTCGGTCCCATCAATGGTTCTTGTTTCCAAACCTTTAAAGCCTTTGGCGTAATCAGTGATATCCTGAGAACGGATCTCACTCGCGTGAGCCGAAATATCCCATTCATTATCCTGCACTAAATATAAGATCGGTAATTTTTTTAAAGTAGCCATTTGAAATGCTTCCGCTACTTCTCCTTCTGTACAACTCGCATCACCTAATGAACAAACAGATACAGGATTTTTACCACCAAAATCTTTTTGTAATTTATTTAATTCTAAATACTGTAAACCCATAGCAATACCGGTAGTTGGAATGGCCTGCATCCCTGTGGCGCTGCTTTGATGAGGAATCTTTGGCATATCATCACGACGTAAACTCGGATGAGAGTAATAGGTTCTACCGCCTGAAAAAGGGTCATTGCGTTTGGCTAATAATTGCAGCATTAATTCAAACGGAGTCATTCCGATAGCCAACAAAATACTATCATCCCTGTAATAAGGGCTCACGAAATCCTGAGGCAATAACTGTAACCCTAATGCTAGTTGAATAGCCTCATGCCCCCGGGATGTTGCATGAACATATTTTGCAGTTATCTCCTTGTTCGCTTCATATAATTCTGCCATACTTTTAGCAGTACACATTAAACTGTAAGCTTTTTTAAGCGTTTCGAGAGATATTTTTTCTTTCACTGAAGTGGGTTCTAGTATTGTAGTGGCCATGTAAAAAATGTATGCTTAAGAGTATTAAATATATAAAATTTACTTTGTTCCACACAAAAAAACGTCCCTCAAAATGGGACGTTTGTCTAATTTTTAAAGAAAAATCAGCTTTTTATCTACAATTCCAAACCAGCATCCAGCGCTTCACTTAAAACAGAGAAACCCTCTACTCCGATAGATAATCTGACTAATGAATTAGTAATACCACGTGCTCTACGATCATCCTCCGGAATAACCGAATGCGTCATGCTTGCAGGATGTTCTATGTAACTAATTACAGACCCTAAACTCACCGCCAATTCCATGGGAGTATCAGGACGTGCAAAATAATTCATCAATTTTACGCCTGCATCAAAACCACCCTTTACTTCAAATGAGATCACTCCTCCTCCATTCCGCATTTGTTTTGTGCAGACTTCATGATGTGGGTGGCTTGACAATCCAGGGTACCAGACTTTATCAATCTTAGGATGATTAGACAGGAATTCCGCAATTTGCAATGCGGTTTTACATTGGTGTTCCATTCTCACGCCCATTTCCTGAATCGTTAAACTATTCAACCAGCTATCGAAAGGAGAAGGTGTTGGACCAAAATCTTTGTAAACCGGATAAACTTCTTTACTAAAAAACTCATAGGGGCCTAAGGCTGCGCCTGCAATAGATGTTGAATGGCCGCTGACATATTTTGTCAGAGAATGAATCACCACATCGGCACCTAAACGAAAAGGCTGTTGCAAATAAGGAGAACAAAACGTGTTGTCAATAATTAACATCGCTTCATGGGCTTCCGTAAATTTAGAGACAGCTTCAATATCACACAACGATAATGTAGGATTATCAGGTGTTTCTATTAATACAGCACATACGTGCGGATGTGCATTTAATGCATCCTGTATGTTTTTAGGTTCTGTAGCATCCACAAAATATACATCAATTCCAAAACGTTTATGAAAAAAGCGCATTAAAGAATCTGTGCAACCATACACGTTGCCTACTATGATACCGTCACCCGGCTGGATAAACCCCATTATAACAGTTGATATTGCCGCCATACCGGACGCAAAAACAAGTGAAGCAATAGTCGGTGTTTTTTCATCTGCCTTTAGAGCATTTTCGATGATATGCTGACACTCCAACTGGAACAAAACTTTCTCCAAATATTCAGTATTGGGATTTCCTAATCGCGTATAGATGCGCGCATACGGTTTTTCGCCCGTTGGTGAATTTCCTATAAAACGGGAAGCACCATCCGCGACATCTTTAAATTTGAAGGTGGACCTTTGATGAATATTTGGCAACCCGGTACCGGCACAGATAGCATTAAACTTATCAGAATTCAGTTGTTTTTCAGAAGCTACTGCATATTTATGCTTACGCTTCATCCATTCATCCCACCAGTAAAATCGTCCTTTCATTTTTTGTTGCTTTAAATTCTAGTCTATTGACTTGTAATTTACAAATAACAAATATGTTTCGACTTACATGATTCTCTCTACTTGATTAAAACTCCTTTTTTATTGATAATTGGGATGGTTATATAATTCGACTCTACAATGGTCTCAGGTAAAAAAATAAATTGTTTGTCAAATAACTGGCCCTTCAAAGAGAAGCTCACCCAATATTCATTACTTAAACCAAACACTTCTTTTTGAATAGGTTCAATCTGAATATAATCATGTTGCTTTATGACTTCAAAAAAATGCCGCAATGTGCTGGTCTTTTTATGTTCTTCATTTAGAATACCATAGCCAGTGGAAGTTACCAGGACATTTGTAATATCAGCAAATTTTAAATTAATGAGATATACAGAATATTCATCCAGGCCAGAATGTTCCTGAACAACCGCAACCGCAACGTCTTCAACTTCCGGAAATACGATGTCTTTTATCATTTACCAGTTAAACTAATTTTATTAAATAATTTTCTTTTTTTCCTTTGCTCACCAATAAATATTTTTCGGTGATGAATTGGGATAGATTAATCATCGTATTGGGATCCGCAATTTTTGTTTTATTAATACTCACCGCATTTCCGGTAACCATTTTACGTGCTTCCGTTTTACTTGGAAACACAAAAGCTTTATCCACTAATAAATCAACCAGGTTTAATCCATTCATTAAATCTCCTTTATTTACTTCAAAAGTATCTATACCACCGAGCATTTTTTCAAAAGCGTCTCCGTTTAGATTTGCAACATCATCTGCTTTGGATTTAAATAAAAACTCTGCGGTTTCAATGGCCTGCAAGTAATCCTGTTCACTATGAACGCGAATGGTAATTTCCTTGGCTAATGCTTTTTGTATGTAACGCTCATGAGGTGCGTCATTATGCTTCGCTTCCAACTCCAGAATCTCAGATTGATTTAACAGCGTGAAAATTCTTATATAAGATTTTGCATCATCATCACTTACATTTAACCAAAACTGATAAAATTTGTACGGTGATGTTTTATCCCGATCTAACCAAACGTTTCCACTCTCTGATTTTCCAAATTTAGTGCCGTCTGATTTTTTAATTAATTGAGTGGTTAAAGCAAAAGCTTCGCCAGCAGCCTTGCGACGAATAAATTCTGTTCCTGTTGTAATATTTCCCCATTGATCTGATCCACCCATTTGAATTTTACAATTTTTTTCTTTCCATAAATAGTAAAAATCATAACCTTGAATCAGCTGATAACTAAACTCAGTAAATGACATTCCGGAATCGCCATTGATTCGATTTTTCACTGAATCTTTTGCCATCATATAATTCACCGTAATATGTTTTCCGGCATCACGGATAAAATCCAGAAACGAATAGTTTTTAAACCAGTCGTAGTTGTTGACTAACTCTGCGCCATTAACGCTGTCATTAAAATCAAGAAACCTCTTTAACTGATTTTTAATTCCTTCAACATTTTTATTTAATGTGTCTGTATCCAATAAATTTCTCTCTGCTGACTTACCGCTTGGATCGCCCACCATACCAGTTGCTCCACCAACCAAAGCCAACGGCTTATGTCCTGCAAGCTGAAAACGCAACAACGTCATGATTTGGGCCAAGCTTCCAACGTGGAGACTGTCGGCAGTTGGATCAAAACCAATATAACCGGTAACAATTTCTTTGTTCAATAATTCTTCCGTACCAGGCATTACATCATGTAAAATACCACGCCACTTTAAGTCCTCTATAAAATTTGTTTTCATTATAAAATATGAGCAACAAAATTAGAAATAATTGTGGATTAATTTCTTATGCTTTCAGGAAATCCTTCATAGCAGTCGTCATTTGAGGAATGGCTTCTAAATTCAATGTATGTCCTGCATTCGGAATGACTATAAATTTACAATTTGGAATGGCTTGTGCTACTTCATCTGCCATATGAACTGGCAACAAGAGGTCCTTTTCGCCCTGAATTACAATAGTTGGAACAGAAACTTTTTTTAATTCCGGTCTGTAATCCACTCGTTCTTTGGTGGCGCGCATCAATTTAAATAATGCCTGTTTATCTTCATTGGCTTCCTGACGGGCGGCTTTCATCAGTTCAATGGGGATTAACGGGTTCAAAAAATATTTTTCACTTAACACACTTGGCAACATGATATCCAGCATTAAACCATAGCCTCCAAACTCCAAAGCTCTCCACCATGATAATTCAATAGCATCATAATAAGGTGTTTTATGAGCAAACGTAGAAATTAAAATCAACTTAGAGATACGGCCACTATACTTGGAAGCCAAATGCTGCGCCACTAAACTTCCATAGGATAAGCCGGCAATAATCGCTTTCTCAATTTTCAAAAAATCCAAAACACTTATTACATCCCGAGCATGCGTATCAAAAGTCCGCCATTCTCCAACCTTATCACTTTGTCCCTGAAAAATAAAATCAATCAATATAATTTTATAGTCATTTTTAAAGTGTGGGGTGGTCAAAACCCAGGCAGCAGTTGATTGCGAAAGGCCGTTTAAAAAAACGATTGTTTCTTTCGCTTGTTCATTACCCTGAACTTCAAAATAAATATTTAAATCGTCGGTTGTTTTACAAAACATGTTACAAGAATTTTAAGGTTGATTTTTCTTCGCGTACATTTAACTCTACTTCTCTCCCAAAATAGAGTGCCATGTTCCGATCGATATGACCAGCAGGAAAATCAAAGCATACAGGAAAATCGTATTCTTGCACCGCCTCTAGAATTATTTCTTCCGGAAACTTTCCAAAAGGAATTGCGTTATCCTTCATGTCTGTCATCCCACCTACAATAAGTCCTTTCAGATTTTTTAATTTGCCAGTCAGCTTTAATTGCATCATCATCCGATCAATATGGTACAAGTATTCGTCCAGGTCTTCTATAAATAATATTTTGCCAGAAGTATCAAGATCGTAAGGTGTTCCCGACAAGGAAAATAATAGAGACAAATTACCGCCAACCAGTTCGCCCTTAGCTTTACCTTCTTTATTTGAAAAATTTTCTTCTACAGGTATCTCTGCTGAATTTCCGAACAACGCATCTACCAAACTCTTGGTTGCCTCTTTGCTTTTATCAAAATTTAATGGCATTGTAGCATGTATTGTCGCAACTCCAATATTATGAATCGCATTATGAAACACGGTGACATCACTATAACCCACCATCCATTTTGGATGCAACTTAAACTGTGTGAAATTGATCCGTTCTAAAACCCTTACTGAACCATAACCTCCACGAGCTATAATTATCGCTTTTACTTCTTTGTGATCCAACGCCCATTGCAGATCTTCAGCACGCTGATCATCTGAACCGGCATATTGATTACTGGAAGCAAATAAATTTTTACCTAATAAAACAGAAAGGCCGTAACTTTCAAAAAAAGCTACGGCTGGCTGAATCTCTTCCTTACTCACTTTACGGGCAGTAGCAATAATCGCTACACTATCCCCTTTTTTTAAATAAGAGGGTATGGTCATTATTTTTTCTTTTTCGCGGTAACTAATTTTTTAACAACAGCTTTTTTGGCAACAGCTTTCTTAGCGACGGCTTTCTTAACTGGTGTTTTCTTAGCTGGTGTTTTCTTAGCTGGTGTTTTCTTAGCTAGTTTTGCTTTTTTAATAGAAGCTATTTTTTGTGCAATTTTTTTTGAATCTTCAGCCTTTTCTTTTGCCTGCATTTTTTCATGAAATGCGAGGTTTTTCAATTGTGCTTTGTATTTAGGGAAAACAGGTTCGCCTTCTACGTGCACATGAAACCACAATACACCACTCTTGATTCTGTACAAATTCATTTCTGCTATGCCGTATTTAACAGCAAGTTGTTTGAATGTTAGCTTACGTTTTGGATTCCATATCTCATTTTTAAGCTGAATAACTTTTTTCTCATTTAATTTTTTAGAAGTGGCTCCGGAATAAACTTTATGTGCCGCTGATGCCAAAACATAAGGACTTTTTTTGCTATGATCAATTTGCTCTTCCTTAGTAGCCCACTTTAAATTAGAAGGGACATTATTAGCTTTATTATAATCCAAATGCAGGACATACTTATATTTAGGACTAGGTTTCTTTAAAAAACTATAAGCAACCGCATGATGAGCGAATAAAGCTTTTGTTTTATCTTCAACATGTATTGTAACCATAGGAAAGCCACCGTTTAAATGTTGTTTCAGAATAAACCTCTCATTAATATTCCTGTCATAAGAAGCCAGGCGCGCATTGGAGGACACAGCGTACTTTCTTCTTGTTTTTTCTTTAATAAAAGTAACGGGCTTCCATACTTCTTTGTCATTTACTGCCATAGGATTTGATTTTTAATGAATAAAGTTTATGTTATCTTTACACAATTTTACAACATTTTTGCTATTTAATAAACACTATGTCAGCTACTTATAAACGTACACTTGTTACTTCAGCCTTACCTTATGCTAATGGCCCAGTCCATATAGGACATTTAGCCGGCTGTTATCTGCCTTCTGATATTTTTGTGAGGTATAAAAGAAGCAAAGGCGAGGACGTTATATTCATTTGCGGAAGTGATGAGCATGGCGTACCCATTACAATTAAGGCAAAAAAAGAAGGGATTACCCCTCAGGACGTGGTTGATAAATATCATAAAATGATGGGTGATTCATTTAAGGAATTTGGAATCTCTTTTGATATTTATTCACGCACTTCAAACAAAATACATCACGAAACTGCTTCTGATTTTTTCAAAAAACTGTATGATAAAGGTGGCTTTACAGAAGAGGTTACCGAGCAATATTACGACGCCGAAGCAAAACAATTTTTGGCCGACAGGTATATCGTAGGAACCTGTCCGAAGTGCGCTAATCCTAATGCTTATGGTGATCAGTGCGAAAAATGTGGCTCAACTCTAAATGCAACTGAGCTAATTGATCCCAAATCAACATTGAGCGGGAGCAAACCTATATTGAAAGATACAAAAAACTGGTTTCTTCCACTGGATAAATTACAATCTAAAATACAAGCTTACCTGGATTTACATAAAGATTGGAAAACCAATGTATACGGACAATGCAAAAGCTGGCTGGATAGTGGTGATGGTCTGCAGCCACGTGCTATGACCCGAGACCTCGATTGGGGTGTACCTGTTCCTGTAAAAGGCGCAGAAGGCAAAGTGTTATACGTGTGGTTTGACGCGCCTATCGGGTACATTTCAGCAACTAAAGAACTAAAGCCTAATGATTGGGAACTCTATTGGAAAGATAAAGAAACCCGTTTGATTCATTTTATCGGGAAAGACAATATTGTATTTCATTGTATAATTTTTCCAGCCATGTTAATGGAACATGGTGAGTACATTTTACCTGATAACGTGCCGGCCAATGAATTTTTAAACCTTGAAGGAGATAAAATTTCAACCTCAAGAAACTGGGCTGTTTGGCTTCATGAATATCTTATTGATTTTAAAGACAAGCAGGATGTGCTGCGTTATACATTATGTTCTAATGCTCCCGAAACAAAGGATAATGATTTCACCTGGGCTGATTTTCAAACCAAGAACAACAGTGAACTTGTAGCTATATTGGGAAACTTTGTAAACAGGACTCTTGTATTAACACATAAGTACTACAATGGCTCTATTCCTTCTGCAGAAACTTACACCAAAGAAGATTTATTGATTTTAGAACAACTTGCTTCTTTTCCGGATAAAATTTCTGCCGCTATAGAGCAATTTAAATTTAGGGAAGCATTAGCAGAGATGATGAACCTTGCACGTTTGGGAAATAAATATCTTGCAGAAACGGAACCTTGGAAATTGATAAAAACTGATGAAGTGCGCGTGAAAACGATCATGAACATCGCCCTACAAATCACCTGTAACCTTGCAATAGTTTGCGAGCCATTTCTTCCTTTTACCTCTCAAAAATTATTTTCTATGCTCAACATGCCAACATTAAAATGGCATTCTGCAAAACAAACTTCCAACATGGCTTCTGGACACACAATCAATAAAGATGAGTTACTATTTGCAAAGATTGAAGATGCGGAAGTTCAGCAGCAGATTGATAAATTAGCAGCTAATAAAAGCGCAAATTCTATAACTGTTATTCCACCCTCCAAACCAGAAACTAGTTTTGATGATTTTTCAAAAATGGATATTCGCACAGGCACAATTATAGAGGCAGAGCGTGTTCCTAAAACAGACAAATTATTAAAATTAAAAATAGATACAGGTATTGATAAACGCATTGTAGTAAGTGGAATTGCTGAATGGTATAAGCCTGAAGACATTATCGGCCAGCAGGTAAGCATATTAGTAAATCTGGCACCGCGTAAAATTAAAGGCATTGAAAGTCAGGGAATGATTTTAATGGCCTCCAACAATAAAGGAGAATTGAGTTTTATAACTTCTACTAAACCTGATTTTAATGATGGCTCTGAAATTAAATAAGATTTTCTTTATCTTATGTGTGCTTTCCTGTCAAAATACCTTTTCGCAAGAAAATGATGGGCCGAAGCCACCTAAAGTGACGGATTACAAAAATGACAGTTCTTATACTAATTATAATAACCTGAGGTATAAAGTCGCACAGGCACAAATCAATTTATTGAAAAATGATGGTGCTTTATTAGTCAGGTTAAAAACCAATGCCAACACCATTGCTAAATTGAAAACTGCCGGCAATATAGATTTGGCAACGCAAGTAGAAAGAGAAACAATGTTGAAAAACAAAACAATTATTGCTTCATATCAACAAGAATTTACATTTTGCCCTGTGTATTTTTTTTACTCAAATTTTTCGGATTCAGTAAAACATAAGAATATCCAGGGAATATTTGTGGATTCTAATTTACTTGTAAACCCTAACATAGTTTGTAATGCAACATTCTACTTAATAGCAGAAGCAGACAAAGTTTATAATTCATCATTAGGCATTGTACCTGAATCTGAAGCATCGAAGGCAATTGAAAGCGGCACGCCTACAAGGGAAGCAGCCATTGTACTTAAAAATCGATATTTCATTCAATTACATAAGCCATTTCCATTTTTTCAAATAAAAGGCAATACAGAACCATCAATTATGATAAGTCACAACGTGGCGTACTTTAATTTATCTGAATTACAATCACAGGTTAAAAAATACATGAGTTCTCAGGAGGCTAAACCGTTACTAAAATTAAAGGGCTGTGTGAGCGCGTTAAATGAGGATTTATTTAGCTTCTACGCAAAAAATAAGGGTTATACTATGCCTTCAAGTTTAGCACAGTATATTTACTAGAATTCCGCAATCACCGAACGTGACCCGGTAACGACATCGCCAATTTTTATTTTCAGTTTTGCGTCTAACGGCAGGTACAAATCAACCCTAGAACCAAATTTAATAAATCCCATTTCACCGCATTGCTGGGCCTGATCGCCTTGTTTACTATACATCACAATGCGCCTGGCCAAAGCACCAGCAACCTGTCTGAATAAAATAGATTTACCATTTGTAGAATGCTTAACAACAATAGTAGTTCTTTCATTTTCAGTACTTGCCTTAGGCAAAGAAGCCACCAAAAATTTACCTTCATGATACTTCGCATAAGTTACTTCTCCGGCAATTGGATATCGATTAACATGTACATTGATTGGTGACATAAAAATAGAAACCTGAATTCGCTTATCTTTAAAATATTCATTTTCTTCTGTTTCTTCTATTACTACTACTTTACCATCGGCTGGGGCGATGATCGAATTATCATGTAACATATGCTCGCGCGTGGGATGCCTGAAAAACTGGATCACCACTATCAATAAAAATCCTGACAATAAATAAGCAAACCAGTGAGCTATGGCAAATTCAGGAAAAACTAATTTAGCAATGCTGATTATAATGGTGCTGAATAAAATAGTAACTAATAGGGTAGCGTATCCTTCTTTATGGAATTTCATATATACTTGTTGTTATAAAGGTAAAAATAAGATATTTATTATTAATCAGGAGAAACTAACATCTAAGTTTACTAAAAGATAGTTTTTAATAACCTTTTAAAATTTGTTTTTAAATTATTGATTAATCTGAAGAAAATGATGTGTAAATTAATTTCCTACATCATCTTTCCAGTGCTTCGATTGTTGTTTGGAAAAACGAAGTCCCAGCATTAACTCATGTGTGCCGGTAGAATATTTTTTTAGATTTGTAGTAGTGAAATCGTATGAGTAACCAATCATTAAATAATTTTTATACATAAATCCTAAAAGAGCTGTATATGCATCATTATGCCTATACCCTACTCCCAGCCAAACCTGTTCCTGGTAAATTACACGAGCTCCAACGTCCAGTTTTACAGGTGCAGGGTTTGCGTATTTTACCATAAATGAAGGCTCTACTTTAAAGTCGTCGTTGACTTTAAACTTATACGCTCCGTTTACCAAAAAATGGGTTACCAAAGTTCCTTTATGATCACCATTCTCATACAATTTAATTGGACTTTGGTACAATTGAGGGGCACTAATACCAATGTACCATTTATCATTATGAACATATAATCCAGCTCCAAAGTCAGGGACAATTTTGGTTTGATATTGTGTCAACAGATTTTCATCTCCCGCATCATGCAAATGCAATTTGTGTCCGTCTATTCCCCATTGCTGAATTCCTGCACTTATTCCTAAGGAAATTCTTGTCTTTTCAGCTACTTTGATGTGGTAGGCATATGCCAAACTTATTCCCACTCTTCTTGTTGGGCCAACAATATCAGTGTAAATATGTGTACCTAATCCCATATGTCGATTTTTCAAAGGACTATGAAGTGTAAGCATATACGTTCTCGGCGCATCAGTAATACCCATCCATTGATAGCGGTTGTTTGAACGGATGTCTGCATAGTTATCCTTACCGGCAACTGCTGGATTAATAGCCATTTCATTTAGCATATATTGAGTATACTGAGGCAATTGCTGCGCTTGTATAGTACACATAAGCACCATGATAACCGTTATATATAAGAGTTTTTTCATGTTATCTGAATATGGTTAATGGACTTGTGAACGCATCCGGATGTGATGGATGATTTAAATTAATAATGTAATAATAGGTTCCAACAGGCAAGTCTTTCCCTTTGTACTGGCCATTGAAAGGCACGGTATATCCTTTTGAATAAAACAACTGTTCACCCCAACGATTATAAACTTCCACTTCGCACTCAGGAAACTGATCTATAAAATCAATTTGCCAAACATCATTTTTACCATCTCCATTTGGTGAGAATCCATTTGGAATGATCACCTCAGGATAAACATAAACAGTTACTGTATCTGAATTTGAACATCCATTGACATCCACTACTGTTACAGTGTATACGGTTGTAATGGTTGTTCCTGAAGTAGGGTTTGTTGCCGTAGGATTATCAAGTGCAGTTAACGGAGTCCAGTTAAATGTACTTCCTGTTGGTCCGGTTGGACTGCCACCAATTTGCGCTGAAGAAAGAACCGGTATGCTCACCATCGGTCCTGCATCTACATTGGGCAATGGATTAGAAGTTACAATAATTGAGTCTCTATCAATACAGAATCCGGTACCATCAGTAGCAACCAACACAAAGGTATTGGTTCCGGTAGGAGGAGATACTGAAGTAATTAATGTTCCGGCGACAACGGTATTAGAAGGCAAAGAAAGCCATTGATAGGTTGTTCCCGGATCACTACTGGAACTGGAACCATCCAGGAATAAGGTTCCGTTCTGGCAGAATAAAGTGTCATTTCCTGCAATCGCATTCACGGTAATAATTGAGTTGATAATAAAAGCTGAGTCCAGTATACAGCCATTTGCATCAGTTACTGTTACCGTATAAGGCCCTGATAATACATTAATTAGTGAAGAAGAATTTCCTGGTGTCCAAATGGTGGTGTAACCAGGTGTTCCTCCCGAAACAGTTGTTGTAATAGCGCCATCAGGAGCTGAGCTACAGGTTGCATCAGTTATAGTTGCTGTTAATATTAACGGAGTAGGATTAGATAATGAATAAGAATTAGAAGCAGAACAACCATTCATGTCTTTCACTGTGATGGAAAAAATTCCGCTACATAGTCCATTGTTTGTTGCAGTGTTTAAATTGCCTGGTGTCCAGGTAAACGTATAAGGTAAAGCACCTCCAACAGGGATTACTGTCAATGAACCATCGCAAGCATTATTACATAATGGGCTATCAAGGTCAGGCGTACTGAAGAAGATGGAAGGCAATGTATCTAAAGAGAAATTACGAATTGCAATACATCCTGTTGCATCAGTAACCTTTACAGAATAAGATCCTGCGCATAAAGCGTTAATGGTGTTAGTGTTTAAGGCGTTAGACCACAAAGTGCTTAGAGGCGCCATGCCTCCGGAAACAGTGATACCGATACTGCCATCGCAAACACCACTACAGGAAAGATCTTTTTTAATGGATGTGATTATTGGTGCATTAACAGACTGCAATGTAAAAACCTGGGTTTTGGAACAACTGCCATCACTCACGGTCAGCGTATAAACACCCGTTGCTAAATTGGTCAGGGTGGCTGTATTAGGCGCTACAGGTGTCCACACGTATGTATATGATCCCGATCCACCACTTGCATTTACCGTAATAGAACCCGTGTTAGCTGAGCAAGAAGACTGAGATACCTGAGAGCTAACAGTTAAGTTCGTTGCTGCACCAATCACCACACTGGCGGTTCTTGAACAGCCATTGGCATCGGTCATGTTACAGAAATAAGTTCCTGCACATAAACCGGTTTGCGATTGAGATACAGACCCATTATGAATCCAACTATAGGAAATTGGCAATACTCCACCCACCGCTGTGACATTAGCTGTTCCATCGCATGTTCCTCCACAGGTTACATCCGTAAACGTAATTGATTCTGAGGTGATGCCACTCGAACTATTAACAATTACTGTTGTTGTATTCATACAACCGTTCCCATCCGTTATTTGAACCCCATAAGCCCCGGCACATAAATTAGTAGCAGTGCTCACATTTTGATTGTTAGTCCACAGATACGTATAGCCAGAAGTTCCGCCAACGGGATTTACAGCGACAGATCCATTACATTGGTCACATCCCGGAGCTGTAATAACAGGAGTAAATGTTACCTGTGAGGGGGAACCAACTGTTGCAGGTATCATATTAAAACATCCGTTAGAATCCGTAATTTTTACAGAATAAGTTCCCGTACATAAACCGATTGCTGTATTCCCGGGCTGTCCAAGTGGGTCATTCCATTGGAGCGTAAACGGAGGTAAGCCACCGGCAATATTAGTTGCTGTAAGCACTCCGTTACAATCCGTAAAACAATTGTTGTTAACAGCCTGGGTGCTTGCTGTTATAGTAGTAATACTAGGCACATTGTAGTTAGCTACAAAAGTGCAACCAAGAGCGTCGGTAATAGTTGCAGTCAAAGGACCTGGACATAAGTTAGTAACGGTGGCTGTACTGGCACTTGGATTCCAGGAATAAGAGTAAACTCCTGTTCCACCTGTTGGCGATAAACTAACAGATCCAGTACAATTTCCAAAGCAAGCTGAACTTCCAATAACTTCATTGTCATTAATCGCTGCTGGCTCATTTACTATAAAACTTGAATCTACTAAACATCCGTTCCCATCTGATATTAATACGGAATATGTACCTGCTGATAAATTGGTCAAGTCCTGAGTTGAAGCCGGCCCGGGAGTCCATGTATAAGTATATCCAGGAGTACCGCCGCCTACTGTCAAGTCAATTGCTCCGGATGGAACAGCATTACAAATTAAATCGGTAACTACCGCGGTAACACTAATAGTAGAAGGGCCTGTTAAAGTATAGGTTTGGGAGGAAGAGCAACCATTTGCGTCGCTGACTGAAACAGAATAATTTCCTGAACACAAATTATTTGCCACAGATGTTGTAGAAGTGGAAACTATCCAGCTATACGTATAAGGCAACGCTCCTCCACTCGGAATGGTTGTAATAACCCCGTTACAGTTATTGTTACAGGTCGGGTTATCTAAATCAGGTAAACTAAACACTATTGGTGCTGTAGGTTCAAGGGAAAAATTTTGAACTGCTTTACAACCCGCAGCGTCAGTTATGGTGTAAGAGTAAGGTCCGGCACATAATCCATTAATTGAAGGTGTTGTTAAACCGTTAGACCATAATGTAGTATAATTGGGTGTTCCACCTGAAATGGATAATGAAATACTTCCGTCACATAATCCGCTGCAACTAACGTCCTGCTTAATGGATGCAACCGAAGGACCGTTGATAGAGTTAATTGAATAAATCTGTGTTTGTGAACAGTTACCGTCCGACACCGTTAATGTATAATTTCCTGGTGCTAAATTCGTTAATGTACCTGTGCTTCCAGCCGGCAACCACGCATAAGTATACGAGCCGCCACCACCCATGACACTTACAGTAATGGAACCTGTATTAGAAGAACAGGAAGATTGTGTTACCTGTGGTGTGAGTGTTAAAGTTGTTGTGGATCCAATCACTACGCTTGCTGTCCGGACACATCCATTGGCATCAGTCATGTTACAAAAATAAGTTCCGGCACATAACCCAACTAAGGACTGGCTGCTTGAGCTAGGCGTTAACCAATTATAAGTGATAGGTGATGCCCCACCAATTGCTGTAACTGAAACCGTTCCATCGCACACCCCATTGCATGACACATTTTTTGAAGTAATAGTTTCTCCGGTAAAAGTCGAGGAATTATTGACAACGACACTTGAAATAGATTCGCAGCCATTACCATCTGTGACCTGTAGATCGTAAACACCACCACATAAATTAGTGGCTGTATTTCCTGTTTGATTTGCTGCACTCCAGATATAAGTATATCCGGGTGTTCCTCCTGTTGGATTTACAACAGCTGATCCATCACACAATCCACAAGCCGGCTGAGTTACAGTAGGCGTATAAGTTATAGCTGAAGGGGATGTAATTGTTGCCGGAAAAACATTAAAACATCCATTAGCATCTGTGATCGTAACTGAGTAATTTCCATTACATAAACCTGTTGCAGTTGAGCTGGTCTGGCCGGAGGGATCAGTCCAGCTGAACGTGTATTGTGGCAAGCCTCCCGCTATGTTTGTAGCCAGTATACTTCCATTACAATTTCCAAAACAGGTGTTATTGGTGGCAAAAGTACTGCTAGTAATAGTTGTTAGGCTGGGTAAATTATAAGTGGATACCAAAGTACAACCCAAAACATCGGTTATGGTAGCAGTATGTACACCTGGACAAATATTAGTAATAGTTCCGGTCAATGCGGTAGAAGGAGACCATGCATAAGTGTAACCGCCGTTTCCACCGGTAGGATTTAGTGCAATAGCTCCTGTACAATTTCCAAGACATGCCGCGATTGTAAAAACTTCATTATCGTCAATAACTTGCGGTTGAAGTATTGTAGCAGGTTGAAAAAATACACAATTATTGGCGTCAATTAATTGCGCTGTATATAGTCCTGCGCATAAACCGGTAATCACTGAACTAGCCGGAACCGAACCTATCCAACTCATAGCATAAGGAGGTGTTCCTCCAAATGGATTTGAAACTTCCGCCGCTCCATTACATAAACCCATACATGACACATTGGTTGATGTAATCGTTGCACCACCTGGGCCGTTTGAATTACTCAGCGCAATAGAAATAGTATTTGAACATGACGCCCCATCAGTTACAATAACTGTATATACTCCTGCACCTAAATTACTAACCACAGTGTTTGTATTTTGCGCTAACGGAACAGGAGGAAGCCAATTGTAAGTATATGGCGGGATACCTGAAGAAGGAACTGCGTTAATAGAACCATCATTAAATCCACAAGTGGCAGGCGTTGTGGCAGCATTTAACGTAATTGCTGGCGGATTGATTAAAGATAGTGTTTGAATACTTTGACACGATTTAGCATCTGTAACTGTAACTGTGTAATCTCCTGCACACAAATTGGTAACGGTTTGCGTACTGAAAGCTGGACTCATCCACGCATAATTAAATGGTGCTGTACCGCCTATTGGAGTTGCAGAAGCTGCACCATCACAACCTCCAAAACAAGTAGGGTTTGTAAAAGAAGTATTTGCAATTAATGCAGGCGGATCGATTAAAACAACAACGGCCTGGCCGGTACATAAACTATCGTCTGTAACTATAAGCGTATAATTTCCTGCGCACAATCCTGTGGGATTTGCTACCGGGCCACCATTTGGAATCCAATTGTAATTATAATTTGGATTGCCCCCTGTAACAGTTGTCGCCACGCTTCCATTGCAGACAGAATTACATAAAGGATTACTCACTGTTGTAGTAACTACAATTGATAGTGGTTCAGTAATAATAAAACTGGCTGAGGCCTGACAACCGTTTGCGTCTATTACTGTACCTGTGTAAGTTCCTATGCATAAAGAATTAATAGCTTGTGTTGGCGTTACAGGTGTTGTATTGTAGTTATATGAATATGGTAACGTTCCTCCGCTAGCATTAATAAATGCTGAACCGGTGCACTGCCCATTACACTTTTCATTAACAGAAGTTATGGTACTTGTCAAAGCTATAGGTTGTCCAATATCGACGGTTCCTGTTATAACACAACCGTTTGCATCACTTGCATTAACCGTATAAATTCCTGAACAAATATTAACGATGGTATCTATATTTGCGGTTACAAATGGAGCGGCAGAAGTCCATGTGTATGTGTAGGGGCTTGTTCCTCCTCCTACTATAGCCCGAACACTTCCTGTACATCCTGAATTACACAAAACATCTTTTTTATTAAAACTCAATGTCAACGGTAAAGGTTCTGTTACTACAAAACTATTGGTTACCAAACAGGAATTACCATCTGAAATAATTACCGTGTGATTGCCCGCACACAAATTTGAAGGATCTTCAACTAATAACCCTGAAGGGCTCCAGGTATATGAATAAGGCGCAGTGCCACCAGTTGGCGTTAGATTAACTACTCCGTTGCAAGACGCATTGCAAGGATCGTTTACCACTACACCATTCGTTGTCAATTGAGTTGGTTCTAAAATACTAACTGTTTGATTTGTAACACAAGTGATTGCGTCAGTTACTACAGGAATATTAATTCCAGCGCACAATCCGGACAACGCTGCAGTATTGGATGCTATGGCCACTCCATTTACCTGGAAAGGACCATTTCCCGTGATGGACAATGTAGCAGTTCCAGTACAGGATCCAAAACATGTAATTGAATTGGAAGTTACAGTTACTGTTGGCCCAGTTGGGTTATTTAGAGTAGTAACAATAGTTTGGGTACAACCCAATGCATCAGTTATGTTTAATGAATAAGTTCCGGATCCTAAATTTGTTAATGGATTAGATGGGCCTCCAGGTGTCCATGTATAGGTATACGGTGCTGTTCCATCACTCACTGTTGCCTGAATAGCACCATCCGTTGACGTACATGTTGATGGATTTGTAAACGTAAAACTCGCAGTTAAAGAATTTGTTTGTACAATAGTTACCACTTGTGTTTGAGAACAATTATTAAAATCAGTCGCAGTAACTGTATAATCACCTGCACATAGTCCGGAAATTGATGGAGTTGTAAAACCACCTGGTAACCAATTATATGTTTTGATCCCAGTACCGCCAGTAGCGGTTGCACTGGCAGTTCCGTTGCAGAAACCATTACAGCTAACATTTGTTTGATTTACTGTTAAAGTAATAGCCGGAGGATTTGAAAATGAGACAGTATTCGTACTTGAACAACCATTAGAATCAGAAACCCTAACCGTATGGGTTCCGGCACATAAACCGGAAGCTGATTGAGTATTTTGTAAAGGAGCGGACACTGAGGGTGTCCATGTATAAGTATATCCACCTGCACCACCTGAAGGGTTAGCCGTTGCAACACCAGAACACTGGCCATTACAAGTCAAAGTACTTCCATTTGTAGTTAATACTGTTATTACTGTTGGATTGATCTGAACCGTTTGAGTTGTCGTACATCCTTTGCTATCGGTAACAATAACAGTTTGAGGCCCTACGCATAAATTTGCCGGACTAGGTATATTTTGTCCTCCAGACCAAGAATATGAATAAGGAGGTGTTCCGCCTATTCCTGAAGCTGTTGCTGCTCCAATACAAACATTACAACTAGGCTGTACATTTCCAATAGAGGCGGTTAAAACTGCTGGCTGCGCTACGCTTGCAGCAATGGATGCTAAGCATCCATTTGCATCCGTTACGTTAACTATATAATTTCCGGCGCATAGGCCTCCGGCTGTCGGCGTGTTTTGTCCAGGAGTAGAATTCCAGCTATAAAAATAACCGGCAGTTCCTCCAGTAGGCACTACAGAAACCGCCCCATCACAGGAACCTGCGCAACTCACCGTGCCATTTGTGGCTGTTAAAGTAAGTGCAGGTGGCGCTATAATAGAAACTGTTTGTGTTTTAATACACCCAAAAAAATCAGTAACTGTAGCCGTATAATCTCCCTGACACAAATTGGAAATGCTATTTCCGATTCCTCCATTGTTCCAATTAATAGTATAGTTTGGAGATCCTCCGCTTACTGAAGCGGTAGCGATCCCTGTACATTGAGCATCACAACCGGGATTAGTAGGAACAATGCTTACTGTTAAATCAGGTTTGGAGGTAACTGTTACGCTTGCTATTGCTTTACAACCATTTACATCTGTAACCGTTGAAGAATAGGCTCCTGAACACAAATTACTTAATGAGGATCCAGTGGAACCATTACTCCATAAAAAAGTAAAAGTGGGGGTACCCCCATTTACCACAGTAGCAATAGTTGCATTACATTGATTAAAGCAATTGTTCTGAGTTGGATTCAACGATAACGTCACAGGGTTTGGCTGCGTTAGATTAACAGTTTGTGTTTTAGAACATCCCAATGCATCTTTTACAACAACCGTATAAGACCCTGCACAAAGGTTTATGAATGGTGGATTAGAGGTGACAGGAGCACCGGTTGACTGAAGGGTAAAAGTATAGGGCGCTGTGCCACCTGTTGGATTTGAATCAATTGAGCCGTTACAAATACCATTACAAGTAGGCGATATGGAAGTAACATTCACAGCCAGAGGCAATGGTTGGGTTATGGTTACTGTATTAACAGAAAAACAACCTCTACTATCAGTTGCTTTAAGAGTGTAAGTTCCTGGACATAAATTGGTAACGGTTGAATTAGTGGGTGCTCCGGGCGTCCAGCTGTAGGTATAGGGAGATGTACCACCACCCATATTTCCAGTAGCCGTTCCATTACAGGCACCATTGCAAATTACATCTGTTTGCGACATCGTTAATGTGGTTGCCGGCGGCTGAGTAATTGTTACCGAATTGGAGTAAGTACAAAAAGCGTTGTCAGTTATTGTATAAGAATAAATTCCCGCACATAAACTGGAAACTACGGAACTTGTTGATGTAAGTGGTGACCAAACAAAGGTTCTGGGAGCTGTTCCCCCGGAAGGATTTAAATTAATTGCACCTATACAAGTTCCGTTACAAGCCAGATTAGTTTGTGTTGGTGTGGCCGTTAATGTTGGAGGCGAAGTAATAGCCACAGTAATTGTTTTGACGCAATTTCCGTTATTAGTAACAGTACAAGTATAATTACCAGTACATAAATTCGATGCCACTGGTCCAGAACCGCCACTCGGGGTCCATGAATAAGTATTTGCATTAGCAATGCCACCTATAGCGCTCACAGTAGCCGAACCATTACATAAAGAACCACAAACAAGATTAGTTCTGGTAACCGTTAATGTTACGGCAGGGGGTTGAGTAATAGTTGTCGAAAAAGTGGCTGTACAAGTTTTAGAATCCGTAACAGTCATTGTCACTACTCCTGGGCACAAGCCTCCAATAGTTGATGCTGCAGCAGTTGAAGGAGTTGAAGTTGAAGCTATCCAGGAATACGTATAAGGGAATGTTCCACCAGTCGGGGCAGAGGTTGCAGAACCATTGCAAACACCGTTACAGGTTACACTGCTACTTGAGCCATTGGCAAATAATTGGGTTGGCTGAATCAGTGTTCTCGTAAAAGTATTTATACATCCATCACTCCCGGTTGCTACAATAGTATGAGTTACAGCGCAAGCTGCAAACAAAGTATCTCTGCCGCCTACAATAATTCCCCCATGATTTAAATTTGGAGGGTTATAGTTAATATTGATTGGTGATGTTCCTGATAGAATCTGAACCCGAATTTGCCCATCACATTTATTGAAACAATTAGGATTTATAGAAGTAATATTTAATAATGGTTTAGGCTGTTTCCCTACTAACGCTTGGGGAAAAGATTGTTCGCCTGTAGTATTGTTTGTGAATATTACGATATAAGGTGTTACGCAATCACACACTGTAGACAATGAGTAGGTTGTTCCTACAAATGCCGTTTCAGCAGGCGGCAAAGTCTGACAGGCAGCATTTGTATTTAACCATTGTATATCGTAGGGCCCAGCAGGGGTGGCACAAGCCGACATGTCAAAAACGACTATTCCATCACAGGTAGCATTGCAACTCACGTTGGTTGGAGTTCCCGCTACAGTTACACAATCAGTCATTTTTTTTGCTACAGTAATGCCGCCTGTAGAATTTAAAAGGCTGCGGGTACTTGCGGATAAATTATTCTCCTTACAAATAAAACGGGATTGTCTGTGAAGATCAGAACTAATACTTGAATTAGTAAAAGATACATTGGTTGAAGTTTGGAAAAAAGAATTTTTTAACTGAACCAATGAGTTCGAAAAATAAATATTGTTAGAAATTAAAACTGAATTACTAAGTTTTATATTTCCGGAAATAAAAATATTTTTAGTCGTATTTAAATATTCAACAATTACTTGTTTGTCTGAATATATTTTTACGTCAGAATTAATAGCATACGGTGAAAATCTAAAAATGCAATCGGTTAAAGGGTTCAATAACAAGGGCCCATTTGTGTTTAAATAAAATTTACCACCAAGATCAACAGCGCCATTAATTTTAATCTGAACATTAGAAGAACTAATAATTTCTCCCTTCAAAAACTGGTTTTGTGCATAAACCGCTCCTACTTCGGTATTTTGTAAAACATGAATAGCAAAATCCTCATTGGCCGATTGATTATCGAAAATTACTGTTGATTGAGCATTTGGAGTTTTATTAGCAGGACTACCGCCACTTGTCAGAGACCAATGATTGGAATCATTCCAGTATCCCGAACCACCTACCCAATAAAGTGTTTGAGCATTTAAATAACAAGCTGTAAACAGAATTACAAAAAGTAGTAGTTTTTTCAACATAACAATTTTTAACTTTTACGAATTTAATGCAGTTTCGGTTTCTAAATATAAGAAATTAACCCTAATATTAACAATCCAACTGTGTGAAACCTATTATTCATTGATTAAACAACATGAACGACCAAGAACATTTAAATACCTGGAAAACGCTTTCTTCTGAATTAGTTTATGAATCTGCCTGGATTGCTATAAATAAACATCAAACCATTAATCCAGCAGGCAACCCTGCTATTTACAGTGTAGTAAATTTTAAAAATTTGGCAATAGGTGTTGTACCTTTAAGTGATGATGGTTATACATGGCTTGTGGGCCAGTGGCGATATCCGCTAAATGCCTATAGCTGGGAAATTCCGGAAGGTGGTGGCCCTTTAGGTGAAAAACCAATTGAAACAGCGATTCGTGAATTAAAGGAAGAAACCGGAATTATTGCTAATAATTTTGTTGAAATAATGCAGATGCATTTAAGTAATTCGGTAAGTGATGAGCACTCCTTTGTATTTCTTGCAACAGATTTAACATTTGGAGAGGCTGAACCCGAAGAAAGTGAAGACCTGCAAATTAAAAAAATTCATTTCAATGATGTATTCGAAATGGTATTGAAAGGTGAAATTACAGATTCAATAAGTGTAGCTGCAATTTTTAAAGTAAAATACTTAATTGATAAAGGAGAAGTGAAAATTAAGTCGTAAAATTTATTTTTTACGCCCAAGTGATTTAAACATTATTGTTCTCGACTTCGCTCGAACTAACCTTTTATTGTTAATGCTGAGAATGGTGAAGTCCAGCATGACTTCTACATTTTAACCTTCGCCTGACATTAACTTCAGACTCTACCAACCTGTAATTTCCCATTTATCCTGCGATCGGAGGACTTGCTCTACAATATCACGAACGCAACCTTCACCCCCATTTCTGTTAGAGATATATAAACAAATTTCTTTGATCTCGCTTGCAGAATTATACGGACAGGTTGCTACACCAACTCGTTTCATTACTTCATAATCAGGCAAGTCATCACCCATGTATAAAATTTCATCTTCTTTTAAATCATGCTCATTGATATAATCTTTATAGCATTGTAATTTATCATGCTGTGATAAAAAAACATCTTCAATTCCTAAACCATGTAAAGCTTTCTTAACAATCTGGCTGCTGCCTCCGGTAATAATTGCAATTCGATAGCCTTTTTTTACAGCCAATTGTAGGGCATAGCCATCTTTGGAATTCATGTTCCTCAAAAATTCACCATTTTCCATTAAAAAAACCTGGCCGTTTGTTAGCACACCATCCACATCAAATAATAAGGTTTTAATACGTGGCAATTTTTGCTTGAAGTTATCCATGAATTTAATGTGATTTTTGCTGAGTAATAATTAAATCAGAAAGAGTTTTATAAACACGCCTCAACTGACTGTTATTTTTTAATAATGCTAAATGTTTTTTCATCACGATTTCATCACCTCTCATAGCAGGGCCAGTTTGAGCCCTTTTTGGATGAAGCTCGTGTAATTTTTGAAACGATTGCTGCATGATCGGCAACAATATATCTGTATCTTTTTTACTTAAGTTATTTTCAATCAACTCATAAGCTGAAACATACATAGCGTTAGTGAAATTACAAGCAAATATTGCCGCCAAATGAATCTCTAATCTTTTTAAAGAATTCACAATTTTCACTGTTCGTGAAACAGACTTACCTAATCCTTTAAGAAGATCAATAACTTTTTTCGAATTTCCTTCAATCAAAACAGGGGTTGTCTGCCAATCAATAACTGCTCCTTTATAAAATGTTTGTAGAGGATAATACACACCCGAATTTAATGACACTCCGTTTAAAAGTGAAAGGCTGACGCTTCCAGAAGTATGCACAACTAAACCTTTTAAATTTAATGGTCTAAGATTTTTTACAACCTCAGCAATAGCATCATCTTTTACAGCTATGATATAAACATCAGCCAAAGTATTGATAGCAGCATAGTCTGTGACAAGATTAATTTTAAAATTTTTAGAAAATAATTTAGCCTCTTTTGAATCCCTGTGATTAAACACCTGAGAACACCTAAGGGTACTTATCGACTGAAAAGAACTAAGAATATGATAAGCAACATTCCCCGTTCCAATCATCACTATGTTTAATGGCTTTTTCAAAGCTTAACGCGCAATTGATTTATTCTTTCTCCTGCGTTCAACAATAGCCACTACTGTGCCAATAATCATTATTAAACATCCTAGCCATAGTACATTAATAAATGGAAACATATAGGCTTCCAACACCACAAATTCTTTTGTATTATTAACTTTTTCACTCATCTGAATTTCTATACTTCCTTCGTTTGGATTTATCTTCCAGAAAATAAATTTCAATCCTAATTGCTCCAATTCAAATTGATCAGGTAAAACAGTATTATTTTTTAAAATATATTTTGGTGTAGCTCTGTAAACAGTTCCATTTATATCAGTAGCTTTTAATACGGCTGTGACAATTAACAAACTATCATTTTTTGAATATTGTTCTTCCGTTAAATTGGTGGTAATACTGTCAATTAAAATAATGGCGTTATCTGCGAAAATAGTATCATGCATATGTCCAACAAAATTTGTCGGTTCTTTATACGCATCTTTTTTTACCTCGCTATGATCCGCTAAATCCGCATAAGTAATGTGTGTGTAAATATCGCTTCCAATAAAATGCTTTGTGTCAGGATTAGAGGCTTGTCCCATGCGCGGATTATCCTGCACCATTGGACTCAACTCAAATGCTTTGATCAGTTTACCCTGTTCATCTTTGATAAAGTAATCCATATTAAAAAACACATCAATTCCCTTTCGTTCTTTCCCTTTATAAGTCACCAAATAATTTCCCATTGGCAAGGTGTCTCCTTTAGTAAGAACCAAACTTTTTTGCGCACTAAAATTTTCGCCCAGACTTGAAACATTTTTTTGAGATGTATTTTGTGAAATGGTTTGTTTTTTAGATGTTGAAATTAAAGCCCCTAACAAAATAAGTGCAAAGCCAATATGTGCAATAGAAGCACCTGCATGACGTGTTTTACCTTTCAGTGTTCGCATCCAATAATCAAGGTTACAAAACATTGCAAATAAAGCAGAAATAAAAAGGATGCCGTATGAAATCAGATTCCATTTATCAATAGATTTGGCCAATGAATAATCTTTCAGAAAATATAAAGGAATAACCGCTGATAAACCAAAAATAACCGAAAACATTCCCGACCAGGTAATATGTTTGATGAACCGTTTCGGATCTGTTTTTTTGTACTTGAAAAACTGAGTTACAGCAACCAATAATAAAGCAACAATAGCAAATGGGATCATCCATAAATTATAATCTGCTATTTTAATTGGTGCTTTTTCAAGACTAAATAACTTATTCAAAACAGGAATAGAAGTAAAATAAGTGATGACCAGAGATGACAATAAAAATACTAAAGAGCCAACAAACATCCAGAACTCTCGTGAATACAAATTCTCTTCCTCTTCTTCTTTTGGGAAAAATTTTATGTATGAATAAATTGTTATCACAAAACTAAAACCTAACCACGTTAATAATAAAATAATTTTATAGCCAAATGTGATTCCGCAAAACAACATCATTAAGGATAGCATGATATAAGATACACGTATTAATTTATCATGAATCAATAATACGACGCAAATCATTACAAAGGTTAATACATATATTACCAATTGGCCTTGCATACCCAAATCGGTAAAAGCATGCACGGAACTATTTCCTAAAATCCCACTGCGTGTTAAAAACGTTGAATACAACACTAATAAGAAAGA
This sequence comes from Bacteroidota bacterium, assembly GCA_040387555.1. Lineage (GTDB taxonomy): Bacteria > Bacteroidota > Bacteroidia > B-17B0 > Aurantibacillaceae > UBA4416. The sequence continues at coordinate 198,471 of JAZKDO010000001.1, forward strand.
GGCTATTGCCATTAAATGGGTCATAAATAAAGAACCACCTCTGTTCTTGTTAATGATCATTACATGGCCGGCACCCACCATAACAAGCCAAGGCACCAAGGAAGAGTTTTCAACAGGGTCCCATGCCCAAAAACCACCAAAACTTAAAGCTTCGTAAGCCCATGCACCACCCATTAAAATCCCTGTACCTAAAATCATAATACTGAAGAATGTCCAGGTTAATGCAGGTTTTTGCCAGGTCGTAAAATCACGTTTCCATAAGCCTGCTATAGCAAATACAAAGGGAACTAAAGTAGAAGAGAACCCCAAAAATAATGTTGGGGGATGAATAGTCATCCAATAATTCATTAACAACGGATTTAATCCACGGCCATCAATCTTGGTTGGGAAATTTTGCATGCTAAGAAACGGCATATTTGCAAAATCCGGATTCTCTCTTAATAAAAGGAAAGGATTGGTTCCTAATTTATAATCACCAATGTAAATACCAAGTAACATACTGGCAATAAAAACCTGAACTAATGCGAAGATTGCCATTGTTGGAGCTTCCCATTTTACATCACTCGTTTTTCTCAAAATATTTCCTAGTACTACATTCCAGAAAGCCCATAATAAAAAACTTCCTTCCTGGCCTTCCCAAAAACACGACATGATATATTGCATGGGCATTTCATTATTACTATGTTGATATACATAGGAATATTCGTAGAAATGATTGAACAACATAAAAAATATCGTAGCTGCAATTCCAATAACAGAAATAGAATGAATGGAAAAACTTAAGCGTGCAAATCTCTTCCAGTCAGAAGTTAATTCTTCTTTAGAATGAAAATAATAACCCACAGCAGCCAGCATTGCCGAAATCATGGATAGGATAACAAAAGTATTACCTAACTGCCCAATCCATAAATGCTCGCCTAATTGATTCATACTTGAAGTTATTTTTTATTTTTTTCGTCCCAAGCCATTGGCTCCCATAACTCGAGTTTATTTCCTGCAGGATCCATGATCCAGGCAAATACGCCATTCTCATGATATTCAGGGCCTTTAACAATTTCTACATTACCAGACTTTAATTGAATAATCATTTCTGCCATATTATCAACGCGGTAATTAATCATAAAAGACGATTCACTTGGGCTAAACCATTTAGTGTCATTTGCCGCCGTATGCCAAACGGTTAGGCCCTTGTCATCCGCCTGGTCGTTTTGCCATTTTAAAATAGCACCGCCCCAATCCTCTAGATCTAATCCTAAATGTTGTTTGTACCATTCACCTAATTCTTTTGGATTTTGAGTTTTAAAAAACACACCACCAATTCCGGTTATTTTTGCCATTCTATTTTGACTTGGGTTTAAAAAATTAGACCTGTGGTTTCTGGTCGTTATATTTACTAGGGCATTTCATTAAAATTTCGTTAGCATGAAATTCATCTCCCTCCATTTTTCCGATCAACACAATTTGCTCTGATTTTTGAAAATCCTGCGGAACACTTTTATGAAGCACTACTCTTTTTTCAATACCTTTATTATCCAACATCATGAACGAACATTCATCTGCATTGATCTTTGGGTCATATTGAACAGGAACTGTTTTATTTAATTTACCCACCACATGATATTCGGTGTCAGGATTTGCTGAAGCTTCTACGAAATCAGAGTAGGAAGCACTGCTTTGAAGGGAAGTAAAGATAACACCTATTGCAACTGCAATAACTATTATCCCTAATATGTGAATTTTTTTCATTTTGTTTTTTCTTTTGTTTACCTGCAAAGAGCTATGAGATATAGCCCAATGATTGAAGAGTTTTTATTTTTATTTTTCGAGTTTTCTTAATTTAATATCCAGATACACAAGGTAACCAATCAGACACATAAAAATGATAGATATCACCGTAATTACTACGTATATTTTTCCATCATTCCGGAAAGTATCTGCCATTTCGGGAGCCGCTTCCTGTGCAATTCCTAAAAATGGGATTAAGAAGCTGATTAAGAATAAAATAATTTTATTGTTCATTTTGTTTATGTGTTAAAAGTGCAATTCGTTTTTTTATATCCAATATCCAAAGACCTAATAAAATCCAGCCTATTACCGCAGGGTAAAACACCATCCTCATATCACTATCAAGGTCATATTTGCCGAAAGCAGGATTTCCACCATTACCCGGATGAAGTGAATCTGTTAAGCGAGGTAAGATCATAATAAAAACAAACATCATTACAAAAGCAAAAATATTATACACAGCAGAAATTCGTGCACGCTTCTGCTCGTCATCAATTGAACTTCGCAAAATAAAATAGGCCAGGTAAATCAAAACAGCAATGGCCACACCATTCAATTTTGGATCCTGAAAAGTCCACCAGGTTCCCCAGGTGTATTTTGCCCACATGCAACCAGTTAATAATCCGGGTAAGGCAAAAAATAAACCAGTTTGAGCAGCCTGGTCACTAATGATATCTGCTTTTAAAGTATTTTTTGATAAATGTATAACAGCATAAACAACTGAATGACCCATTAAAAATAACATGGCAAACCAGATGGGCACGTGATAATAAACGTTGCGAATGGTTTCATGCAAAATATTTAAATGCGGAACAGGGCCTAACATTCCCCACACCAATGTGTAAAGAATCAAGAGAGCTGACAGTATTTTCCACCATTTAATCATGTTGATTTTATTCTTTCCAAAGGTAATTAAATAATAGTGTAGCCAAAGCCACAACAACAAAATTTAGCATGATCAAAATCAGAAGGTACTTATAACTTACGCTCCACGCAAGCCCATCAATAGCGTGTTTGCTTAATTTAACAGAAACTAATAATAAAGGCATTAAAACCGGGAAACTTAAAATTGCCATTAAACTAATGTTATTATTGGCTTTGGATGCAATGGCGCTCATTAAACTTAACACGCCTGAAAATGCAGAAGAGCTAAAAACGAGAGTTAATAAAAACATTCCAAGATCTTGAACCAAGCTGCCAACAAACCATGAATAGAAAAAGAAAGTTAGCATACTCAAAACTGTCATCAGAAGCATGTTGTAAAATATCTTACTCAAAATAAAGTCTCTTGGCCCATAATACAAGTAATTATACAAACCTTTTCCTTTGGTTTCCTGCATGAAGCTTTTACCGGAAACATTAACTGCAATAAACATAAAAATAGTCCAGAATAAAGCATTCCAGACAGTTGGATGAATTATTTTTTTAAAGCATAATGCCGAAATGAACACTGTGGCCACGATATAAACTAAAATTCCGGCAAGAGTTGATTTTTGCCGGAATTCCAGTAGAAATTCTTTTTTTATTAAAGCTGATAATAGTTGCGGTGCCATTTGAGCTGCAAATTTACGCTCAAATCAGCTAAAACGCAATTTTATCTTATGATCTGCACAAAGCCATTGTATTTCTTATCCTGTGGTACATCGAGGATATAAAAATAAGTGCCATCATTTGATCCTTCACCCTTCCAGTCGTTGGCGTAATTTGAATTTTCATATACCTTTCTACCCCAACGATCATAAATCGTAAGAACTGAATTGGGATGATATTCAATATTTTTAATTTTAAAGAAATCATTTACACCATCGTTATTAGGCGTGATAACATTACCAATTTCAATACCGCAAGGAGGTAAAACATTTATCAACTGGGTATCAAAAGCCGAAAACCCACAACTATCAATACTTACCACACTCACAGTATAAACTCCCTGGGAGGAAGGTGCCAGTGAAGCTAAATTCTGATTGCTTCCGATAGAGTTATTATCCGGCAAAATTGTCCAGTTAAAATTATAAGGTGATTTTCCTCCTGAGATTAATGTATGTAACTCGAACTCTGTACTTCCGCACACTGACGCTGAATCCAGAATCAAAACATTAATGTTAGTTGCGAAATTATTTACAACCACACTTGCCGTAGCTGTATTGGCACATGTACCGTTAACAGTAACTACAAATGTAGAGGTTACAGGGGTTGAAGTAACATACGTTGAATTCGTGCTTGTTCCAACTGCCGGTGACCAATTATACGAATACGGCGCGGCAAATGAAGAAGCAACATTTGCCGATAGTGTAACGGAACTATTTAAACACTTTGTTTGATTAGGCATCGGTGCGATACTAAGAGTTGCCAAAGCAGCAACATTAACGACTGCTGTTGTAAACGTTTGAGGTGAGCTACAGAAACCATCAGCCAAAACACTGTAAGTATTTATACCTGAAATATTAGGCGTAAAAGTTGGGCTACCAGAAGAGACGTGAGGACCAGTGGCATCCATATAAGAGATTGTATATGTTGAATATGGCGCGCCTATACTTGTAACACTTAAAGTTACAGGACTTCCAATACAAATCACACTTGGAGTGGCTGCTAAACTAATTGGAGGGGCTATGCCCGGACTAACGGTTACAGTAAGGAATGACGTATTCATTAGTGCACTGCATCCGCCTTGTGCAATTAATGTATAAGTATGGCCACCAAACACAGGGCTTGTAGTATTTGTTGGAGCAAAAGTTACACTAGTAGTTGAACTTTGTACGCCTGAACCTGTATTATACTGTATCGTATAAGTTGCTAATGGATTTAAAGGGTTTTGTGTTACACTTAAAGTAATTGAACTTCCTGCACAAATACCCGTAGTTTGAGATGCAGTTAAAGTTCCTTCTGTTACACCCTGTTTAATAAATACAGAATCAACAAATGATGTTACTGGTGCACTGCAAGGCCCTTGTCCGGTTAAGGTATAGGTTACGTATCCGAAAGTTGGATTCGTTAGCCCTGTAGGTGTATAAGTTACCGGAACAGTTGTAGACGTATTTATGCCGGAAGCATCTGAATACGTAACCGTAAACGTTGTAAGGTTTCCAATATGGCTAACTGTTAAAGGGAAGCCCGGACAAAGCGTATCAGCGCTGGCCGTTAAGGTTGCCTGGGAGACCCCAGTATAAATTTGAACTGAGTCAATGAAATTAGTGATTGGTCCTCCGCAAAAACCCTGAGCTGTTAATGTATATGTTTGGTATGTCCCTGGAACGGTAACGGTTGGAGTAACTGTAACACTGTTTCCTACAGAAGTTTGAAGTCCGCTTCCATCGACATAACTAATCGTATACGTTGGTAGTACTACTCCTATTGTGGAGAGTGTGATTGGAGTGCCCGGACAAACGCTATTGGAAGATAGGCTTAGGGTGGCATTAGTTACACCTGAAATTACATTTACAGTATTGGTAAAAGCAGTTAAAGTTCCTCCACACGGCCCTGTTGCCAATAAAGTATATGTATAAGCACCAGTTATCGAAGGTGCTGAAATTGTAATAGAATTGTTCGCAATGCTTCCTGCACCCATATTGTCGGTATACTGTATCGTGTAGGACGTTAAAGAACCCACTGCGCTTAAGGTTAATGTTTCAGTAGGACAAACAGAATATGAACTTGCAACCAAACTTCCCTGAGTAATTCCTTGTACCGCTTGCACACATATAACTGTATCCTTAGAACAGTTTCCTAGTGGATTAACCAATGAAACTGTGTAACAAGTGGTTCCGGGAGTTGAAGGTAATTTTATTTTAATTGAGTCATTTGCTATTGGAATAACAACACCTGTAGTTGGAGTTACCACTACATTAAATTGAGATCCGCTTTGTTGTGACATGCAATTTCCAAAAATAGTATTAGGTCTATTGGGGCTAACCCCTACCGCTGAAGTCGTACCACATATATCGTTTAAGTCATAATCATTTCTTACAGCATTATAACCCACATTGGTATATTGTACTATATTATTTCCCTCCCAGTTTGGGTCATAATAACAAACGTCTACTAACAAATTAGATATTCCATCCCATTCATAAGCCTGGGAAAAATTATGAGTATTCCAACCGGTTGCCACATTTAGAACTCCGACATTAAAAACCTGAGAAAGGCCAGTTACATCCATGGATGCGCTTGTTAACACAGTACTTGATGTACATTTTAGCTTAATGGCAAAATTCGAGTAACTTGTATTACCGCCATTCAAATTGGTAATATTAAATGCAATACTGCTTAATTTACCGGGTTGAATTCCTGCTGCCAAAAGTTCTGAAGCCCGGTACAAATATTGATGATGACTACTTTCCCATACCCCATTATATGGAGTGTACCCAGTTCCTGAGCCCGTACTAGTTCCTGTTCCAATCTGAATGGTATTGGATGAAACACAGGGAGAAATAGCCAATCCACATGCAGTAGGAGCTCCGCTTCCAAAACTAATGGCAATTCTTGCGGAGTCTTGGTTCACACAATACACTGAACCGCCTGAAATTGCATTATTGCTAATAAGCGTATATTTAGGTGTTTCACCTTCAACTACTGTTACCGTAGCTACGCCCGGACAGCCAAACTTATTGGTAATAGTTACCGTATACACACCATCATTTACGGTTACCACATCTGAAGAAGTTGAACTTAATGTTCCGGTTCCGCTCCAACTATATGTTAGAGGAGCCTGATTAGGAATTGTAGAAACATTAGTTGCAGTTAAGACGGTTGAAACCTCTGAAGGCAAACAATAACTTAAGTTTCCTAAAATTGACGCTGTTGGAACAGTTTCATTTACAGAAACAATTAATTCCTGCGTAACTGTTAATGGTGGCGTGCCATCGTCTGTAGCTGTAATTGTAATGGTGTGGTAGCCGTTTACAGCAGTTAAACCGTCAATCGCCATTACTAAAGCACTACTTCCGGAATTTGGAACCACTGTATAACTTAAAGATGAACCCAAGGTTGGAGCAGAAACCGTTATATTAACATTTTGACCAACTTCAGGTGCTAGAAATGAATTTGTAACTGTTAATACGTCATCTCCACAAACTTTTAATGTATCACACGAAATAAGAGTTGGTTGTGGATCAATATTTGTTCCGGTAGAAGGACAAAGGTCAAAATAGAATTTTTTGTTATCCAGCCAGTCAACACCATCATTGCCTCCGCCGGGGCCATCATAAAAAGAACCGGGTAACCCAAATCTTCCTAATTGAATAAAGTCCATTCCATTTCCAGCATTTACACCAACTGTTGCAGGAGTTCCAGGCTGCGTGGTTGGAAATCCATTGGTTCCTCCAGAAACGTCACCAGTTGTCCATTGCATATCATAGTAATAAAATCCTACATTTTTTCCCAACGGTAATATTGGATCTAATCCATCAGTAATTACTAATTGAAAACTATTTGTTTTGTTTGTTTTAGAGTTATAATACCCGCAATTGGTCCAAGTAAATACAGCATAAGTGGGATACACATCAATTAAATATTGGCCAACCCCCCGATTATCCAAATCAGCCCAGAATGGAGCTATCATAAGGGTATTTGTTACAGGAAATCCTACAGAACTAAATGCAGTAACGTTAGTTGTTCCTAATTGAATATTTCCATTAGTTGAATAATTCACCTGCGTATACGAATTTCCATAAAAACAAAAAGTAAATGGCAATTGTAATTGCGAACCGTATTCGTTCTGGTAAGTATCATCGTCAACCGTAACGGGAAAAGGTTCTGCAGCGGTATTACTTACTCCAATTGGGTCACAAGGGGTCAATGTAGATGTTGTGACTTTAGCTGCGTAATGATAAGTTACAATAGGTGTTGAAGTAGCAACTTTATTTTTGGTTTTATATTTACTCAAAGTTCCATTTGCTTTAACCAAATCATATTCTTTGCTGCCTATGGTAATAATTTTATTAAAAGGAGGCAAAATCTCAGTTTTTTTATTTCCCGAAACATTTTTCTTTAACTCCACCTCTTTTTCCTTTAACTGTTGTGGGGTGTGAGTGATATTAGTTTGTGCAAAAAAATAGAATGGCAAAACTAAAATAAATGGTAGTAAATATTTTTTCATAATAATTAAGTAAAGTATTTCAAACATAGTGAATTTATTATAAAAAGCAACATACCTTTACCTAAATTCGATTCATGAAAACATACTTGATTTCACCACTCATTCAGATTATTTTAATTATTCTTGCTTTGGTCCCATTTTTTTATGCATTTATCGTAAAAAAAGGCAAGCCCATCTCTTCAGTGCATCAGTTTAAGGTTACGTCTTTGGAAGGTGAAGAATTTAATTTTTCTGACTTAAAAGGTAAAAAGATATTGATTGTAAATACTGCCAGTCACTGTGGATTTACACATCAATACAAAGATCTTGAAGAACTATATCAAAAGTATAAGAATAAAAATTTTGTAATTGTGGGGTTTCCATGTAATCAGTTTGGCGAACAGGAACCGGGATCAAATTCAGAAATTAAAGAATTTTGCACTAGAAATTATGGAGTTTCTTTTCCGATGATGGAGAAAACAAAGGTTAAAGGTGATAGTATTTCTCCAATCTATTCTTGGCTCACTAATAAATCGCAAAACGGCGTAGAAAGCAGTTCGGTGAAATGGAATTTTCAAAAATACATGATTGATGAAAATGGCTTTCTGGTAGGAAATGTTTCTTCACTTACAAGTCCTAACAGCGATAAAATTATTCGCTGGATCGAAGGTAAATAAATTTGTAAGGTAGGTTTTTTCGCGTGAAGGATTGAAGCGAAAAGCCCACAGCTACGAGGAACGAGTGCGAGGACTTGTAGCGAAAAGCCTGGACCGCAGGGCACGCCCTAATTATCTTAAAACAGTAGTTGAGTTTGCCTGAACTGTAGGCATAATAATTACATCGTTAATATTTACGTGAGCCGGACGAGATGCGATCCAGTAAATTGTTTCCGCCACATCTTCTGGTTTTAGGGGCACCATTTTATCATATACTTTTTTTGCCCGTTCCTCATCTCCTTCAAAACGCACCACACTAAATTCAGTTTCTACCATGCCCGGATTAACAGATGATACCCGTATCCCATAAGATAAAAGATCAATGCGCATGGCTTTACTTAATGCGTCTACGGCGTGTTTGGTGGCGCAATACACATTGCCATTTGCGTATACTTCTTTACCTGCAATAGATCCAATATTTATAATATGGCCTTTTTTATTATCAATTAATATCTTAGAAACATGCTTGGAAACATACAGCAATCCTTTCACATTTGTATCAATCATTTGTTCCCAATGGCTTAATTGCCCATCCTGTATTCCTGATAAACCTGCAGCCAAACCCGCATTATTAACTAAAACATCAATTCGCTTAAAATCACCTGGAATAGAATGGATTGCTTTTTCCACCTGTTTCTCATCTTTCACATCAAAACATAACTCCAATACTTTTACCATGTATTCTTTAGTTATCAGGTCCTTCAATTCTATTAAGCGATCCTGTCTTCTGCCTGTGATAATAACATCATACCCGTTTTTAGCAAATTCAATTGCCGTTGAACGTCCAATTCCTGAAGTTGATCCTGTAATAAGTGCTACCATAATTTTTAAAACTAAATTTTTTAAATATATAACATAACAGGTTTATAAAACTATAGCATCTAAAAATAAATTTGTAAATAAATGATTATCTTTATAGCGCTCTTTTTTTTATGAGCGATTTTAATAACGTTCTCAACTTTGCTTAATTATTTCAGAATTAATTCAGCTGGTTACTTAAATATATAATTATGGCATGTGGAAGTTGCTCAACAGGGCAGGATAAAAACAGCGGTATTCCCGCGGGATGTAACAACAACGGTTCATGCGGAACCGGTGGTAGTTGCAATAAATTAAATGTATTTGACTGGTTAGGAAACATGAGTTTGCCGGATGGACAAGCGCCATGCGACGTAATGGAAATACGTTTTAAAAATTCCCGCAAAGAATTTTACCGTAACGTCAACAACTTAACCTTAAACGTGGGCGACATCGTTGCTACAGAATCATCTCCCGGACATGACATTGGGGTAGTTTCTGTTACAGGTGAATTGGTAAGATTGCAACTGAAAAAGAAAAACGTCAACTACAATAGCGTTGATATTAAAAAAATATATCGTAAAGCTAAACAGCAGGATATTGACAAGTGGCGCGAAGCCCAGGGAATGGAAGTGGAAACCATGTTTAAAGCCCGTACACTGGCCTTGAAGCTGGGTTTGCAAATGAAGATAAGTGACGTTGAATATCAAGGAGATAAAAGTAAAGCTGTTTTTTACTATACTGCCGATGGCCGCGTGGATTTCAGGGAATTGATTAAAGTGATGGCGGATGAATTTAAGGTGCGAATTGAAATGCGCCAAATTGGAGCACGACAGGAAGCGGCTCGTTTAGGTGCCATTGGCTCATGCGGCCGAGAATTATGCTGTTCTACCTGGCTTAACGATTTCAGAACGGTTTCTACTTCTGCAGCACGATATCAACAATTATCATTAAACCCTCTAAAGTTAGCAGGTCAATGCGGTAAATTAAAATGTTGTCTCAATTATGAATTAGATAGTTACCTGGATGCGCTTAAAGAATTTCCAGACATTGATAACAGGCGTCTAGCCACCGAAAAAGGTTTTGCTTTTCATCAAAAAACCGATATTTTTAAACGTATTATTTGGTGGAGTTATACGAGCGAACCGGATGTTTTTGTCCCTTTATCTATTGCACGTACCAAAGAAATATTCAAGCTGAATTCTGATAATATTAAGCCCGCAGACTTACTTGAACCAAAACAATTTAAAGATCTAGAAGTGATAAAACAACCGGATTATGAGAATGTTGTTGGGCAGGATTCTTTAACGCGTTTTGACGATCGTAAGAAAAGCAATAATAACCGTAACAAAAATAACCATAACCGAAAGCCTCACAATGCTCCCAAGCCCGGCAGCTTACTTCAAGGTGCAAATGCTGAAAAAACAACGGCTCCTCAACCTAAGCTTCCTAATTCTAATCAGAATAAACAGGCTACTGTAAATCCGAATAGACCTCAACAAACTAACAAACCTGTTCATCCAAACCAGAACAAACCAAACCCTAACCAAACAAAAGGTCCAAATCCGAATCAAAATAAGGAAGCAAATCCAAACAAACCACAGCACTCTAACCAGAACAAACCGAATAATCCAAATCAGAATTCTACAGGCTTAGCCAGAAAGAAACCGGTACATAATCATAAACCAAAACCAAAACCTGATGGTACAGATAAAGTCTAATTTTTTACGCCTGAGTGTTTTTGCATTAGTATTAACCTTGCTTGTTAGCTGTAACAAAAATGTAGTCTTCAGTGATTATACTAAAATACCAGAAGAAGGGTGGCGAATGGATAACAAATTGAAGTTTGAAGTCGACATTAAAGATAATAACGTTTTGCATAATGTATTTTTAAATGTACGCCATGCAGACTTTTACCCATACAGTAATTTATTTGTGTTTTTAACTACTACCTATCCCGACGGAAAATCCAGCATTGATACACTTGAGTGTGTTTTCGCTGATAAAAAAGGAAAATGGGTTGGTGATGGTGCGGGCGATTTATGGGATAATAAAATTCTTTTGAAAAAAAATCTAAGATTTCCCCAAACAGGCAAATATACCTTTAGCTTTGAACAAGGTATGCGCAGTGATCCTCTGCCATTGATTCTCGATTTTGGAATGACGATTGAAAAATCAGAATAATTCATGCCAACTGTGATTTAAGAATAACATTATTGTCTTTTATCCAGAATTATACCTATACAAGAAAATCACGAAGTCGAGTAGCTTTGGTAAAAATGAACAATTACAAGCACCAATTTTTAAAATGACCTTAGTCTGTATCACAAACCTAGCTTAGCAACCGGTGAAGATTCTTTAACAGTGATTCCAAATCCGTTTGACTCAATATCTAAATGGAAATATTTTTTAACGCTGCTTTGAAACAAATGAATTTCCTTATCAGCTAACTAACATCTCATAATCTTAACTCCCAAAAATTCATTTACCCAGTTTCTGGGATGAGTTAGGATTCAATACTTCAAATTCATAATTTATGAAGGAGTGTTGTTCAGCCGCATATTTAAGAACAGAAATATTATAAAAAATTACATATGTAAGATTTTGAAGGATTTTGCCAATACTGACTTTTTTCAAAAACTTACTTTTATACATGCGTTTTTTTAATTTTTATTTTAATTATAAAACAAAGCCATTAGTTTCAATAACATCACCTTCTCTGATAAATAATTTTTTTGTCAACTCAAAGGGACACTTCTATGCTAAAAAATTATAAACCAGAAAATATGACAAATAAAAAAACTTCAGAAGAGTTAATTCTCACAAGAAGAACGCTCGCCTTTAAAAAAGTAACAATAGATACGCTCACTGATGAGATTATCATACTTAAAAAAGATTTTATTTTTCAGAATGGTGAAAAACAAAAAGTTGCAGATGAACTTGTGCGTACCAACAATAAACTAGCATTTCAAATTAGCGAGAAACAAAATAGGGCAGATGAACTAATTATTGCCAATAAGGAACTCGCTTTTCAAAATATTGAAAAACAAAAAAGAGCGGATGAGCTAGTCCTCGCTAACGAAGAACTTGTTTTTCAAAATGGTGAAAAGCAGAAGAGAGCAGAAGAGTTAGTATTGGCGAACAAAGAACTTGCATATCAAAATGAGGAGAAACAAAAAAGAGCGGATGAACTAATCATTGCAAATAAGGCTCTTGCATTTCAGAATGAAGAAAAACAAAAAAGAGCAGATGAGTTAATACTTGCGAATAATGAACTTGCCTACCAAAATAGGGAGAAACAAAAAAGAGCTGACGAGCTAATTATAGCAAACAAAGCGCTTGCTTTTCAAAAGGACGAAAAACAAAAAAGAGCAGATGAGTTAATAGTTGCAAACAAAGAACTTGCCTATCAAAATAGGGAAAAACAAAAAAGAGCTGACGAGCTAATTATAGCAAACAAAGCGCTCGCTTTTCAAAAGGAGGAAAAGGCAAAGCGCGCAGAAGAATTAACCAAAACGGTTAGCAAACTCAAAAAGACAGAAGAATATTTAAAAGAATATATTAAGGGGCTTGAAGAAATGATGTTTATTACTTCGCATAAAGTAAGGCAGCCAGTTGCTCATATTTTAGGTATATCAAATCTTCTGGATGTAACAACAAATTATTCACTTAGTGAATTTAAAAACATTGTAGGCTATGTTAAAAGTTCGGCAGTAACGCTTGACGATTTTACAAAAGAACTTTCAACATTTATGATTAACATACAAACTAAAGTAAAAAATTAAAATCAAACTTAGTATAATAAATACTTTATCTTCGTTAAAGTACCCGCTAGATTTCTCATGATTAAAATTGGCAAAAATTAAGCGCCATGCATATAAGGCACTACTTATTTTTATGAAACAAGATTTTTCCATATTAGATTCGTTAATTGAATCATCTGCTATAATTGACAACTCTGGCATAATACTATTTGTTAACAGGGCATGGTGTCTGTTTTCCAATGAGAATAATGGTGATGGAACTAAAACAGATATTGGAGTAAATTATTTGTCTGTATGTGACAATGTTGTAGGCGAGGAATCTGAAATTACAAAAAACGCTAGCACTGGAATTCGAAATGTTATTACGGGAGTGCAAAAAATATTTGAACTGGAATATCCTTGTCATTCACCTGTCGAAAAAAGATGGTTTATTTTAAGAGCGTCTCGGCTTTCAACCAATGATAAGTTAATATTGGTAATGCATATTAATATAACCAAAAGAAAACTTGCTGAAATTGACCTAGAGCTTAATAATGAAAAAATGAAGGTTATAAATGATAGACTTCATTCGTCAATTTACAAAATCGTTCATGATATCCAAAGCCCTTTAAATTCTATCATTGGGATAATTGACCTGTCAAAAAAAGACAATGATATTCAATCTATAAAAAAGTCCATGGATTTGATGAATAAAAGTAGTATTAACCTAAAGTCTTTCATTAATGAAACGCTTAACTATATTTCATCCACTGCAACTTATGACTTTTTGGATTTTAATATTTTTCTTCAAAGTCAACTTGAATTAATAGACCCACTTTTACAGGCAAATTCCATAGAAATAAAACGTGATCTGGGTGCAAAAAATAAATTTTATACAAATTCCGTTGAATTCCGTTCCATTTTTACAAACCTATTATACAACGCCATAAAATACTGTGATCCCGAAAAAAATAAAAAGTATATAAATATCTTACTTAGAATAGAGGAAGATCGGATTATTTTAAAAATAAAAGATAACGGAATAGGAATCAAAAAAGAACATCTCAGTCAATTATTTGAGTCAAATTTTCAGGTTAACAAAGCTAAAAGCGAAGGCATTGGCTTAGGATTATATATGGTTAAAAAATCCGTGGAAGCATTAGAAGGAACAATCACCGTTACTTCTGATTTCAAAAATGAAACTGAATTTACAGTTGAAATACCAAATAAAAAACTAATTCCAGACAACTTTAATAAATAGATTAAGAAGCAATTTCATAATCCCTCTTAACAAAAAAGTTTATAGGAAAAAGCAAGTTCTCCAATTTTTCTCTTTGTTTTAATTCAACTGGTCCCACAACATATCCTTTAACTGCTGAATATTGTATCCGGTTCGGGAAGAAAAGAAAATGTAAGGAATTTTAAATTTGCCTTTCATTCTCTTATTTAAATCTTTTTCCAGGTCAGTGATCAGACCTTCATCAATAGTATCGCATAGCACTCCCAAACCCTAACAAATTGAAGTTTTAAGTCGATATTAAAGATAATAACGTTTTGCATAATGTATTTTTAAATATACGCCATGCAGACTTTTACCCATACAGTAATTTATTCGTATTTTTAACTACTATCTCTCCCTATGGAAAATACAGCGTTGATGGACTTGAGCGCGTTTCGAGTATACAAAAGGGGAATGAGTTGGCGACGGTGCCGGCGATTTATGGGACAATAAAATTCTTTTAAAAAAATCTAAGATTTCTGCAAACAGGCTAATATTCCTTTAGCTTTGAACAAGACATGCCGCAGTGATCTTTACCATTAAGTCTCGATTTTACAATGACGATTGAAAAACCTCAGTAGATCAGTAAAACTAAACACTCCGGATAAAATATGGTCTAGCTCTTCTCTCTATTGCTAAAACTATAATTCATGCCAACAGTGATTCTTCCTGCACCGTTTAAATTTCCTTCACTTACTTTCTCGGTCACGGTAAGGTGCCAGATCATGTTTAGGGAAAATGATTTGTAATATATATCCAATCCCGGACCCATCAACCATGAATTCACCGGGGAGTGAAACTTTTGCTGATCATTAATTTGCAAGCCATTAGTTTGTTCGTAATTAGCCTGAATTGAAGAATAAAGGATCAGATCCTTAAAACTCATCTTGTAAAACAGGGAAGCAAAATCATTGTGGCTATTACTCAATCGTTCATTCAAACTATTCTTTCCGTTTATCTTGTAGTTCAAACTCACGCTTCCTCCAATCCTTTTTGTCATAAACACATAAGTTCCATAAAGAAAACCATCCCAGCTTCCAGTTCCGGCTTGCATTTCAAATGGTAAACGGTCTCCTTTATTGTTAGTAGCGTATATATTCCCTGTGGGCAATTTAATGCCTGTACCTGTAATTAATTTGTGTCGTATAACCTGGTCTGCTTTCGGTGTGATCACATGAAATCCAGCATTCAAAGAAACATCCCCAAAACCATTATTATGTATTAAATAATTGTCCGTTTTAGATTTGTTATCCAAGAAAGGTAAAAACACATTCATCTCAATCCGATTCGATACAAAATATTTAAACCTTAATTCTATAATCTTATAAGATTCAAAATCATGGCTCGAATAATTTTTAGTTACCATAGAATCCTGAGGCTCATCCGCATGAGCTACCCGATAAGCTGATTTAGGAAAAAAACTGCTTTGCGATTGGTGATTTACGTAACCATTAAACACGCGATATCGATGCAAAAAAGAAATACTGTTTTTATTATCATAAGGCGTAATACCCATGTAATTTCCGCAAACATCGCAGGCTACTAGGGTTTGAATGAGAAATAAAAACAGTAAAGTAAGTAAAACAGCACAACGATTGTTCGCTGTGCTGTTTAAATTAAAAAAATTAATCTTCGGAAACAGCAATGTCAACATCGATTTCCTTTTTTCGTTGCTTGTATTTGATTGCTAAAGCCATTCCGCCTACTACAGTTTCAGAGATGGATTCATCATAGCCAACCGCGTATAAATAATATTGTCCGTAACGAAGTCCTTTAATATGGACATGGTCTTCGTTTTCTTCCCCAACTACTTTCAGATCGTAGTTTGAGGTTGGGTCAGACGGAAGATCTTTAGCGTTAAACTTGATATAAATGGTAGCTCCTTTAATGGGCGTTCCATGGTGTTTGGGAAAAGCAACGACTGTAGCATCGCCTCCAGTGCTACTTTTTTTACAGGAATTTGTCAATAGGGCAATGATTGCCAGTGCGAAAATTTTTATAATATGTTTCATATTTTTTTTAATAATTTTTATATAATTATTTAACCCCGAAAAGTACAATTCAGGTGGGTGATATTAAACCCACATCCTTAACGAGAAGTTAAAAATGCAGTGAGTTCTTTTCAATAAATTTAGAAAGCCGGTGGATGAAAAACAGCGGATGGATTTGTCTGAGGTAATTGCATTAGGTACGAAAAAACAGGTTGTACTTTTGAACCCAAATTTAAAAATGAAAAAGTCATAAGTCCGGTCCTTAATTCTGATTTCTCGGCTTTATCTTTTATTGAGTTTGAATTGTCGTTCTGTCTTTTGTCCTCTTTTTTAATTTCATTATCAAGGTGACACTTAGCGGCACAACAATTTTCAGGTTTGTTCTTATTAACACACACCGTTTCTGTTAACTTCTTTTGATTGAATTTAAAATTTAAGAAGATCACTGACCTGGCCATGCATTGCCAGCTAAAACTTAAGAGTAGAAAAAGACAAAAAAATATGCGCAGGCTTTTATTCATTTTAATTCAACTGCTCCCACAACATATCTTTTAACTGCTGAATATTGTATCCGGTTTGGGAAGAAAAGAAAATGTAAGGAATTTTAAATTTGCCTTTCATACGTTTGTTCAAATCCTTCTCCAGTTCATTAATGAGTTCTTCATCAATAGTATCACATTTAGAGATTGCTAGGATGCGCTGTTTATCTAATAACTCTGGGTTGTATTGTTTTAATTCGTTCAATAAAATTTTATACTCTTCATAAATATTATCGCTTTGGCAACTCACCAAAAACAAAAGACTGGAGTTGCGTTCAATATGCCTTAAAAACCGAACGCCTAACCCTTTTCCTTCGCTGGCACCTTCAATAATTCCGGGAATATCTGCCATCACAAAACTTTTGTAATCACGGTAAGGTACTATCCCTAGATTAGGAGTTAATGTGGTAAAAGGATAATTCGCTATTTCTGGTTTAGCAGCAGAAACTACAGAAAGTAAAGTTGATTTTCCTGCATTTGGAAAACCTACTAAACCAACATCAGCTAACACTTTTAATTCTAAAATTTTCCATTCTTCCTTACCTTCTTCACCAGGTTGAGAATAACGAGGTGTTTGGTTGGTTGGAGATTTAAAATGTGCATTTCCTCTACCACCCATTCCACCGGGAAGCAAAACAACTTCTTGTCCATCTTCAGTGATCTCACATATAAATTCGCCTGTTTCCAGGTCGCGGGCGATCGTTCCCAAAGGCACGTCCAACACTTCATCATCTCCCTCTTTACCTGACTTATGGGAAGAACCGCCATCACCGCCTCCTTTTGCGATAATGTGTTTTCTGTATTTTAAATGAATCAATGTCCAGAACTGTTTATTGCCGCGTAAAATAATGTGCCCGCCTCGTCCACCATCTCCCCCATCTGGCCCACCAAAAGCCGTGAGCTTATCGCGGTGTAAATGCGTAGATCCTTTCCCGCCTTTGCCACTGCGGCAACAAATTCTTACGTAATCAACAAAATTAGTATCCACACTTTTTAGATTTAAGATTTTAGAAATAAAATTTAAGACTATTTCAACTTAAAATTCATTACCACAAACCTATTCAAATTATTTTTTCTTTTTAGCCGTTTTTTTTTGGCTGGCTTTTTTTACTATACTTTTCGCAACAGTTTTCTTAACAGCTTTTTTTGAAGATATTTTTTTCGCTACTTTTTTAGGAGCCACTTTTTTAATTACTTTTTTAGCAATTATTTTCTTCACCGGCTTATTGGCAGCTAATTTACTGATAGCTTTCTTTATTGCTTTTTTTGCAACTAGTTTTTTTGCAGGCTTTTTTGCAGTTAGTTTTTTTGCAGTTAGTTTTTTTGGGGCTACTTTACTTATAGCTTTCTTTATTGCTTTTTTTGCAACTAGTTTTTTTGCAGCAACCTTCTTAATAGCTTTTTTTGCCACCTTTTTTGGTGTAGCTTTTTTAGCAACTGTTTTTTTAGCACCCACTGATTTCTTACCTACTTTCGCTGTAGCCTTCTTAATTGCCTTTTTCGGTTCAGTTTTTTTTACAGCTTTTTTACCAGCTACTTTTTTCTCTTTATCTGTGTGAAAAAAATTGCTAACAGTTTCTTTTATTTTAGCAATGATCCCTTTTTCAGGTTTTTTTTCTGTTTTATTACTTTTTCGAACTTCTTCAATATCCTGCTTTAGTTCCTCTGAAATTTCAGTTGCTACTTCAAAATCATTAATGGTAAGGTCCAAGTGTTCAATATCATTCTCAAGCATGGTCAGTTCAATTTCAGCCAACACAAAAACGATGCGCTCAGTTAATTGAGCAAAAATTGAATCAACCGAACCAATTCCATTAATGGAATGAAACTTTGACTGTTCTGAGTAATATTTTTTAAGTGGAAGGGTTTTGTTATTATACTCGTTTACACGGTTTCTAATAATCTCTTCATTCTGGTCATCTGGTCTTCCGGAATCTTTTCCACGAAGTAACAAACGTTTAACTAGCTCATCATTGTCCACTTCTAAGGCTAGCATAGCACTAATTGCGGTTCCTTTCTTCTGCAACAAATCATCCAATGCAATAGCCTGTGCTTGGGTGCGCGGAAAACCGTCAAAAATAAATCCATTAGCGTGAGGCGTTAAATCTAATTTTGTTTCAATCATTCCAATTACAATATCATCGCTCACTAATTCACCGCGATCCATTGTTTGTTTTGCTTCCATTCCAAGGGCTGTTCCTCTTGCAATTTCATTACGCAAAATATCTCCGGTTGATAAATGCACCAAACCGTATTTTTCAATTAATTTTTCAGATTGAGTACCCTTTCCTGCTCCTGGAGGTCCAAATAAAACGATGTTTAACATGTTACTCATTATTGATGTTTTTATGGTGTATATTTTATATCTGATTGTAAACTATTTCTGCTCTAAAACATAAATCTCTTTCATGTTTCTTCCAAGTCCATCATAATCCAAACCATAGCCCACTACAAATTCGTTTGGTATTTCCATACCAACGTAATCTACTGTAATAGTTTTTTGGTAAGCTTCGGGTTTCAATAAAAAAGAGGCCACTTTAATTTGTTTCACTTCTTTTTTTGTAAGAAGCGTTGTTAATTTTTCGAGCGTAATTCCTGTATCTACAATATCTTCTACAATTACAACCGTTCGTCCTTTTATTTCTTCGGTTAAACCAATCATCTCGGTAACTGTACCTGTACTGCTTGTTCCATGGTAAGAAGCAAGTTTAATAAAAGAGATTTCGCATGGAATTGTAACTTCTTTTAACAGGTCTGCTGCAAACATGAAAGAGCCGTTTAAAACCACCAAAAACAAAGGCATATCTTCTGCCAGGTCCTTGTTTATTTTTTTTGCCATTTGTTTTACACTCTCCAATATTTTATCAGAAGTAATATAGGGTACAAAGGTTTTATCTTTTAAAGTAACGCGCTGCATCAGGGGATTTTTTGTAAAAACACAAATATAACAGAAATTTGATTGAAAAAAGCCTTTGTAGCAATGTTTTAGGGCAAAAGCCTTCATTCGTATAAGGGAGTAGATGTAAAATTCTATTACATTTGTCAACGTCTGTGAAAAACATAATTAAAGATATTCATATCAGGGAAACAATTTTACTGTCAGCTCCACTGGTATTAACCCAAATTGGGCATATCATTACCGGCATGGTAGATAACATTTTTTTAGGCAGGCTCGGAAAAACCGAGCAAGCGGCGGGTATTCTTTCTAATAATTTATATATCATTTTACTGGTGTTCAGCATCGGGATGAGCTATGTTTTAACACCAGCCGTTACCGATGCCCATGTAAATAATAATGAAAAAGAAAAAGCTACGCTCTTTAAAAATTCATTGTTCATTAACATGATCGTAGCTATACTATTATTTATTATCCTTTATTTTTCATCGCCATTATTAGGATATATGCAGCAGCCGGAAGATGTAGTGAAATTAGCAATACCATTTTTTGATGTATTGATTTTTTCCATCATCCCCATTGCCTTATTTTTTGTGTGCAAGCAATATACCGAAGGTCTAAGCAATACAAAAGCAGCGATGTATATCAGTGTTGTAGGAAATGTCCTAAACATTATTTTAAATTACTTACTGATTTATGGCAGATGGGGCTTACCTGAAATGGGTTATATGGGGTCCTGTTGGGCTACATTTATCTCCCGAGTCATTATGGGAATTGCTTTTTTATGTTATGTTTTTAATCATAGTTCCGTAAATTCCTTTGCGAAATATTACGGAGAAGTAAAACTAAACGCCCTGCATTTTTGGACATTATTAAAATCAGGATTTGCCTCAGCATTACAGTTTACATTTGAAGTAGCGGCCTTCGCCATTGCGGGTTTGCTGGCAGGTGTTTTTGGTAAAGAACAAATTGATGCGCATGGAATTGCCTTAAGTTTAGCAGCCTTTACCTACATGTTTGCCAGCGGTATAGGGAGCGCTACAACTATACGCGTTGGAAATTATTACGCTAAGAATGATTTGGCAAATTTGAAATTAGCCATCATAACTTCTTACAAATCAGTTATTGTTACCATGGGATTAATGGCCGTACTATTTATCTGCTTCAACACTTTTTTACCCACCATCTTTAGTTCCGACAAGGAAATTATCTTAATTTCTTCCAGGCTTTTATTGTTTGCAGCATTATTTCAGTTGTTTGACGGGACACAGGTTGTTGCAATTGGAGCTTTACGTGGCCTTGAAGATTACAAATACCCAACCTACATTGCCTTTATAGGATATTGGCTAATGGCTCTCCCACTCTGTTATTTATTCGCTTTTCCATTAGGCTATGGCGTATATGGTGTATGGATGGCGCTAAGCCTTGGACTGGGATTTGTAGCGGTAGCGCTTACAATCCGGATCAGGAACTTGATTCGAATAAAGACTATACTAGGATAAAATACAAACTCGCCAGTAAAAATAAACCGAAAACGGTTAAGAGTCCATTTACACTTAAGTGTTTGTTGACTTTATAAACAAAAAAGCCAAGCACCAGTGCGATAATGCAAATGCCAAAAACTGGGTATGTATAGAGATGCCAAAATGTTCTTTCATCGTAATCTAGTTTACCTTTAATAATCTTTTTAAAAACAAAATCCCTTCCTATATAAAATGGTTGCCCATTTTCCGGTTCCTGATATAAATCACTTGTTTTAATCGGCACAACCTCTCCTGAAATAGTTTCAATTTCTATGGAAGAAATAGATTGTTTTTGAGCCACATTGTCAAATTTACCATAAGAGCAATTAAAGGTTGTAATTGAAGTAGTTTGCCATTGGTTAAAAACAAGAATACTTAATACGCAATATGATAAAAAAGCTGCTAAGATTATGTTAGCGCGGTTAAAGAATTTATAAAAAACCGTTGCTTTAAAATCTTCTACACGCTTAATTTCCTTTAGCTCTTTAATCTTTTTAACGTAAAATAATTCTTCCGGTGAGAGCGGAATCCTAGGCTTTCGTCCGGGTTTATCATTTTGCGCTTCTTGCACTAAAAAACTAAAGATTAATTTTTTTCTCTAATAAATAATTGTTCCTGTCAGGCGAATTTCTAAGAATCAACTCTCCTATAAAACCTGCCAGAAACAACATGGTTCCAAGGACCATAGAAGTTAATGAGATGTAAAATGAAGGGCGTTGGGTTAACAAGCGCGCAGGCATATGATTCAAAACATGGTACAATTTATCAATACCTAAATACAAAGCGGAAAAAAAACCAACTATAAACATTAATGTACCTATCAATCCAAAAAAATGCATGGGGCGTTTTCCGAATTTAGAAAGGAAGGTGATCGTCAATAAATCCAGGAAACCATTAATAAAACGTTCCCAACCAAACTTACTGACGCCATATTTCCGCGCCTGATGTTGTACTACTTTTTCTCCGATATTATGAAAACCCGCATTTTTCGCTAACACAGGGATGAAACGATGCATCTCTCCATACACCTCAATACTTTTTACTACTTCTTTTCTATAGGCCTTCAATCCGCAATTCATATCATGTAATTTTATACCTGATATTTTTCGGTTGGTCCAGTTATACAATTTTGAAGGAATATTCTTAGTGAATTTGTTGTCAAAACGTTTTTGTTTCCAACCACTTACCAAATCGTAATTACCTTCAATGATCATGTTATATAAATCAGGAATTTCGTCAGGAGAATCCTGTAAATCTGCATCCATTGTAATAATTACATCACCCTGAGCTGCTTCAAAACCAACATGTAAGCCAGGAGATTTCCCATAATTACGTCGGAATTTAATCGCTCTTACATTCAGATGATTGGTTTTAGCAATTGTTTCAATTACTTTCCATGACTTATCCTTACTACCGTCATCAATAAATAAAATTTCGTAAGTAAATCCATTTTCATCCATCACACGTTTTATCCAGTCGTGAAGTTCCGGCAACGATTCTTCTTCGTTAAATAAAGGGATGACAACTGAAATATTCATAGAGTGTGATTAATGAAAGCCTAAATATAACTAACATATAATTTTTATCAAAATTACTCCATTAATGAAATAAATTTTATACTTTTGCCGCGGGTAAGTCTTTCACGACCAGCTCCTGTCAAATCCCCCAGGATGGGAACATAGCAAGGGTAGATGGTTGAGCGGTGCGATGAAAGTAGCTTACCCTTTTTTTGTGCCCTCTTTTTACGTCCCCTTATTAACCTTTAAAATAAACAATCATGAAAGCAATTTATGTACTTGTTCTTTTTTTATCCTGTTTGAGCAGTTACTCGCAGGTACTTACCTATTATAGAGATGCAGATTCGGATACATATGGTAATCCATCAATGAGCCAAACCTCATCAACTGGCCAGCCAGTTGGTTTTGTGTTGGACAATACGGATTGTAATGATGCAAACCCAAGTATCAATCCCGGAGCTGCTGAAATTATTGCCGACGGAATAGATCAGAATTGTAATGGGATGGAAGTGTGCTTTATTGATATCGACAATGATGGATACAGGCTAAATAGCACATCCACTATAAACAGTGCGAATTTGAGCTGTTTCGATTCTGGAGAAGCTTCTTATAGTGACCCGGTTGGTGATTGTAACGATAATAATTCTAATATTAATCCAGGAAGTCTGGAAATTTGCAACGGACTAGATGATGATTGCGATGGCTTCATTGATGAAGGAACCACTACTACTTATTACAGGGATTTTGATGCTGATGGGTTTGGGATGGCAAGTAGTGGCACAACCGTGGCCTGCTCAGCTCCTTCCGGTTATGTATCGAATAATATGGATTGTCATGATGGAAATGCTACTATGTATCCCGGCGCTACCGAGATTATTGGTGACGGCATAGATCAGAATTGTAATGCGATGGAAGTGTGCTACGCTGATGTTGACAATGATGGATACCGACCAAACAGTACATCAACAGTAAACAGTTCTGATATGGATTGTGCTGATGCGGGTGAAGCTGTTGTTTCTGACCCTGTTGGTGACTGTAACGATAATAATTCTAATATATATCCAGGACGTATGGAAATTTGCAACGGACTGGATGATGATTGCGATGGCTTCGTTGATGAAGGAACGACTACTACTTTTTACAGGGATTTTGATGCTGATGGATATGGCATGGCAAGTAGTGGCACAACCGTTGCATGCTCAGCTCCTTCCGGTTATGTACCGAACAATATGGATTGTCATGACGGAAATGCGTCTATGTATCCTGGCGCTACTGAAATTATCGGTGACGGAATAGATCAGAATTGTACTGCCACGGAAGTGTGCTATGCTGACGTTGACAATGACGGATACAGGCCAAACAGTACATCAACAGTAAACAGTTCTGATATGGATTGTGCTGATGCGGGTGAAGCTGTTGTTTCTGACCCTGTTGGTGACTGCAACGATAATAATTCTAATATATATCCAGGACGTATGGAAATTTGTAACGGACTGGATGATAATTGCGATGGCTTCATTGATGAAGGAACGACTACTACTTTTTACAGAGATTTTGATGCTGATAGTTATGGTATGGCAAGCAGCGGCACAACGGTTGCCTGCTCTGCTCCCTCAGGCTATGTCTCAAACAATACAGATTGCAACGACGGAGACGCCAATAGCTATCCAGGAGCTACTGAAATTATTGGTGATGGAATAGATCAGAATTGTAATGCTATGGAAGTGTGTTATGTTGATTTTGACAATGACGGATACAGGCCGAACAGCACGTCAACAGTAAACAGTTCCGATATGGATTGTAACGATGCAGGAGAAGCTGTAAATACAGATCCTATTGATGATTGTAACGATAATGATTTTAATTCTAATCCTGGAGTAGTCGATATTTGTAACGGACTAGATGATAATTGCAATAGCCTCATTGATGAGGGGTTGACCACTACTTACTACAGGGATTTTGATACTGATGGATATGGCATGTCGAGCAGCGGTACAATTGAGGCATGTACAGCTCCGACTGGTTACGTTGCAAATAACAATGATTGTAATGATGGAGACATAAATATTCATCCCGCAGCTGTTGAGATTTGTGATGGCGCTAATGTAGATGAAAACTGCAATGGTTCAGCTGATGATAACGACGCATCTGCTATTAATACTACAATTTTTTATTTAGACGCTGACGGCGATAGTTTTGGGGTAACATCTAATTCAATTTCCAAATGTGATCCCATTGGATCTTATTCTGTTACTGTGGCAGGCGACTGTGATGACTCAAATGCCAATATTAATCCAAATAGTTTAGAAATAACCAACGGCTTAGATGACAATTGTGATGGTAATGTCGATGAATTAATAACTTCTATAATTGAATTGGCTCCAACAGATAGAATCTATTTTTATCCAAATCCTGCGAGTGATAAAGTTACCGTTGTGGGGATTACCGCTAAAACCAAATATCAAATCATCAACTACCTTGGAGCAGTAGTAAAAGAAGAATGCCTTGACGAAGAAAATTCCAGTATTAGCATTGAATCTCTTTCCAATGGGTTATATTATTTAAAACTGGTTAATGCAAAAGCAATTAAATTGGTAAAAGAATAAACTCGCTTCTATTAATTAAAAAAGCCGCTTGCTGATCAGCAGGCGGCTTTTTCCATTTACACTATTAAGAAGTTATTTGCTTAGATACAAATTACGCTCACTATAAATGTTCTGAAAATATTCATCATACAGATCATCAATAAAATAAATTGCTTCTCCGGTGGACTTCATTTCGGGCCCTAACTCTTTTTGGATTTCAGGGAATTTTTCGAAACTGAACACTGGAATCTTGATTGCGTATCCTTTTTTCTTAGGTGCAAAAGTAAAGTCTTTTACTTTTGCACCTAACATCACCTTGGTTGCGTAGTTAACGTATGGCTCGTCGTATGCCTTGGCAATAAATGGAACCGTGCGTGATGCGCGTGGATTGGCTTCAATGATATAAACAACCTCATCTTTAATAGCGAATTGGATATTCAACAAGCCAACTGTCTTTAAAGCAACTGCAATCGTTTTTGTGTGTTGCTCCATTTGCTTCAAAACATTCTCAGATAAGTCGAAGGTAGGAAGTACTGCGTAACTGTCTCCACTGTGAATTCCGGCAGGTTCAATATGTTCCATCATGCCAATAATGTAAACATCTTTTCCGTCACATATAGAATCTGATTCTGCTTCAATCGCATTTTGTAAAAAGTGATCTAGTAACACCTGGTTGCCAGGCAAATCATGTAATAATTTAACAACGTGTTGCTCCAGCTCTTCCTCATTAATTACAATTTTCATGGACTGTCCTCCCAATACATAACTCGGGCGAACCAATAACGGAAAACCTAATTCTTTTGATAAAGTAATAGCCTCTTCAGCGTCTGTAATAACACCAAATTTTGGATAAGGAATATTGTTTTCTTTTAATAGGTTAGAAAATCTTCCTCTATCCTCAGCTAAATCCAATGATTTGAAATCAGTGCCTATTATTTTAATCCCATATCGCTCTAATTTTTCAGCGAGTTTCAATGCTGTTTGTCCACCTAACTGCACGATAACACCTTCTGGTTTTTCATGCAAAATAATATCGTAAATATGTTCCCAGAACACAGGTTCAAAATATAATTTGTCGGCTGTACTAAAATCAGTACTAACGGTTTCCGGGTTACAGTTAATCATGATTGTTTCGTAACCCATTTCTTTGGCGGCTAATACTCCATGTACGCAGCTGTAATCAAACTCAATTCCCTGGCCGATACGGTTAGGTCCAGAACCTAAAATGATCACTTTCTTTTTATCCGTACGAATACTTTCGTTTTCATCTTCAAAAGTTGAATAATAATAAGGTGTTTTAGCTTCGAATTCAGCTGCGCAAGTGTCTACCATTTTAAAGACACGATTGATATCCAATTCTTTTCGTTTGTTATATACCTCACTTTCTAAACAACGTAATAAATGTGCAACCTGCCTGTCAGCATAGCCCATTTGTTTTACTTCATATAAAAGGTCTCTTGGGATATCACTTAACCTATATTTAGATACTTCATTTTCCAAAGCTATCATTTGTTCGATCTGCTCAAGAAACCACATATCAATACGTGTTAGTTTCTGAATGGTTTTGATAGAGATGCCTAATTTCATAGCATCATAAATCATGAATAAACGATTCCAGCTCGGACGTTCTAAACCTGCTAATAATTCCGCCTGGTTCGTATTCTCTTTTCCATCTGCTCCTAACCCATTACGTTTAATCTCCAAACTCTGACAGGCTTTTTGTAATGCTTCCTGGAAAGAACGACCAATCGCCATTACTTCACCTACTGATTTCATCTGAAAGCCTAATTCGCGGTTACAACCTTTAAATTTATCAAAGTTCCAACGAGGAATTTTCACAATCACATAATCCAATGTTGGTTCAAAATACGCTGACGTTGATTTAGTAATCTGGTTGATCAATTCATCCAATGTATAGCCGATCGCTAACTTACTCGCAATACGTGCAATTGGGTAACCAGTAGCTTTACTTGCTAAAGCAGAAGATCGTGACACGCGTGGATTAATTTCAATAGCAATGATTTCTTCTTTTTCATCATCACTCACGGCAAATTGCACATTACATCCGCCAGAAAAATTACCAATGCTACGCATCATTTTAATGGCCATGGTACGCATTTTTTGGTACGTACTATCGCTTAATGTTTGTGCTGGTGCTACAGTAATACTATCACCTGTATGTACGCCCATTGGATCAAAATTTTCAATGGAACAAATAATAGCAACGTTATCATTTTTATCACGTAACAATTCCAATTCATATTCTTTCCAACCTAATACTGCTTTATCAATTAATACCTCATGGATAGGAGAAGTTTGTAATCCGCGATTCAATAAATGATCGTAATCTTCCTTTTTATAAACTACAGAACCACCGCTTCCACCAAGGGTGAATGATGGACGAATCACTAAAGGAAAACCAAATTCCTGTGCAACAGATTTTCCTTCTAAAAAAGATTTTGCAATTTTACTTGGTGCCATTGCAACGCCGATCTCATTCATTCGGATACGGAATAAATCACGGTCTTCCGTTACTTTGATAGCGTCAATATCAACACCAATCATTTTCACTCCGTACTTTTTCCATATTCCAAGATCATCACACTTCAAGGCCAAATTCAACGCAGTTTGTCCGCCCATTGTTGGTAACACAGCATCAATCTGGCGCTCTTCCAGAATTTTGATAATGGATTTTACTTCCAGAGGCAATAAGTAAATATGATCTGCTGTTACTTTATCAGTCATGATAGTGGCAGGATTTGAGTTGATCAAAGTCACTTCAATACCTTCTTCACGAAGACTTTTAGCAGATTGAGAACCTGAATAATCAAACTCACAGGCTTGACCGATAATAATAGGGCCTGAACCAATAATTAAAACGGATTTTATAGATGTATCTTTCATAATAGTGCTAAGTGGTTAGAATATAGTGCCAAATGCTAGATTGCAAAAAACAAAAAAACAAACTTGGTAAAGATAGTGCTTTGATCGGTTTTGGTTTCAGTAAGATTTTAACAAGTAATTAATAAAGCAGGCTATATTTTAATTTGTAAGTTTGAATAATGGTTCCTTTCCGATATTTACTAACCTCTGCTCTATTAACTATCTTGAGTTTGTTTTCAAAAGCCCAGGATGATTATGCCCTTCCGTCTCCAAGGGATTTTGCTAAGAACCCCGCAAAAACAGCTGGGTTTATTGAATTAGGAGGAAACGCCGGCCTGTATTCCTTAAATATTGACCTCATTTATTACTATAAAGAAAAATTTAAACTCAGTGTCAGAGGTGGGTTTGCACCGCATTTCAACAGCGTTTATATTGAACAGATTTATTTACTGGAGAACAACTTTATACTTTTTAAAAACCCTCATCACCTGGAATTGGGCCTTGGAGCTACAATGCAACGGCGTTATAATGAAAGGCCTAATGAAATTGATAATTACTTTTGGGAAAATATTTTATTCAGCGTTTGGCGTTGCGGTTACCGTTATCAAAAACAAGAAGACGGTTTTTTTTTAAGAGCTGGGATAACGCCTGTTATTATGAGCAGCGATGCCCTCGGGTTTCATCCTGATTATTTTCAGTTTTGGGCAGGTGTGAGCCTTGGATTGAGTTTTTAATAAACGGACTTAACTAATGAATGTATTTTTATTAATCACACCTATCACTTCCCCCAACAGTTCTTTTCCTATAAAGCCTGAGTTTTTATTAGAAGAAACAATATGCTTTTTTTCAAAAATATATTGTTTGTCAGGATTAAAAAGGGTGATATTAGCTTCTATCCCTTCTTTAATTTTGACTTCATTTAATCCCAAAATGCCGCGCGGATTTTTCGTTAACGTATCGATCATTTGCTCTAAAGAAACCTTGCGATTCAAAGCTCTATTTAAAACCCCAAAACAACTTTCAAGTCCAATCATTCCATTGTCGGCGTGATCAAATTCTAAATCCTTACTTTCAATATCCTGCGGATTATGATCACTCACAATCACATCAATAATTCCGTCGCCCACAGCTTTTCGCAAAGCATCAATATCGTCTTTTGTTCTTAAAGGAGGATTTACCTTGTAATTTGTATCAAACCCTTCCACAGCTGCATCATCTAACAATAAATTATAAGCGGCTACACCACAGGTGATATTTAATTTCTTCGACTTTGCTTTTCGTATTAACTCAGCGCTTCCTCTTGTGCTGATAGTTGGAATGTGCATTTTTCCGCCAGTATATTCCAGAATCTGGATATTTCGCTGCAGCATAAGTTCTTCTGCAAGTGCAGGCATCCCTTTAAGTCCCAATCGCGTAGATGTTACGCCTTCATTCATTAGGCCATCATGAGAAATGGTTTTATCATCACAGTGAGTAATGATAAAACTATTGATGTTTTTAGAATATTGAAGCGCTCTTAAAATTAAACCGGCATCTTTGGTTGCCTTTTTATAATCGCTAAATCCTACAGCGCCGGACAGTTGCATATCGTACATTTCAGAAAGATCTTTTCCTTCCTGGTTATGACTCAATGTTCCCACGGGGTATACATCCACAGCGTTCAATCTGGATTTGTTAACCACGTAATCTATCTGAGCCTTATTGTGCAACGGCGGATTTGTGCCACTCATCAGTGCCACGCCTGTAAATCCGCCTTTAGCGGCAGCACGCAGACCATTATCTAATGTTTCTTTATGCTCGTTTCCCGGATCACAGAAATTCACCTGCATATCCAACCACCCGGCTGATACATGTAAATTATTACCTTCAATTACCTTTACTCCTTTTTCAGGATTAATGCTTTTTTTGATCTGGGTTATAAACCCTTTCTCAATTAAAATATCCATCACCTTACCATTACATGGGCTGGCCGAATCAATAACTGTTGCTTGTTTTATTAATAAATTCATATTTATCTACTATCAAAGTTTTAGTTATATTTTTAATTCCAAAACAATTAAGAATTTACGAATCTAAGCTTAACTATGTTTGAATACACCTATTCGTATATTCTCATAAATTCGTACTTCTCAATGCTTAAATAATCGTATAATTAATATTTCACTCAATAAAAAAATTAAGGCTAAAATCAAAAACACTTTCCATAATTTTTTCCCATCGTTCACCTCTTGCAACATATTTGTTAATGATTTTTCTCCAGGCGAGATAATAATAACATTTTTCAGAGTCATTTCATCCACCATTTTTTGCAGATCTTCGTTAGTCATAAAGTTCATATCCGACTCTTTACGGTTATAGTTAAACGCCAGATCTTTTAAAGGAACTTGATTTTCCATAACAGTATAATGCCCTGCCTCTGATATTTGATTCTGTGTAAACAAAGTATTTGCATTGTTCACCACCCTGTGCTCGGGAATAATATCCAGTTTTCTTGAGGATTTAGTAAATGAATTTTCGGAATTTTTCACATCATCATTTTTAATAATATGAAGGGGCTTGTCAGAAAAATCGGAACCTGTATTCAAAACAATAGCTTCATTCACGGCAGTTTTAAAATAAACCGGTGAAGGCTTTAAACTCAGAATAGCCATTTTAATTAGAGTTGGTACAAAAATAGCGTGTTTTAATAAGTTAGAACTTTCCTCGTCAGACGGAATCGAAAACAGGTAAATTTTACCGGTGCCTAAAGGATTTAATGAAATAAGAAAACGTCCGTTTTGCAATAATACCAGTTCCTGAGAATTACTGTTTGTAGTTTTAGAAAATTCAAAATGCCCAAATACCTTCGGCAAATCCATTCGCTGATCAATCTTGCTAAATACACCTTCATACAAACCCTGCTCAAAGTTAATACTTTGGGTTTTTGTGTTTCCGGAATCAAGTCTAATGATCTTTGGTAATTGCAGAGTTTGGAAAGCTAAATTGTAGGATTCAAAATCTGGTTTTTTTGAAGGAAATATTACCAAACTTCCTCCATTAGTAACAAACTTTTGAAGCTCTGATGAAAACCCGCTCGTAATATTATTCAGTTCGTTCAACACAATAATGTTTGTCTTAGAAAATATGCTGTAATCAATCGACGCTTCATTATTTTCCTTGTAAACAAATAAACTATCATCCTGCATTAAGGACCTGAAATTTCCGGCAGTTCTGCTTTCTTTTCCATTAACTATTAATGAATGGATAGTTGTATGGGCATTAAAACTAAAATAAAAATCATCATCGTAAGTGATAGGATAATCTTCTATTTTCAAAATGCCTTTATTAACCCCTTTCGCTTTTATCATAAAGGAAATACTAACTTCTTTTTTGCTACCAGCCTTTACATCGTATGAACTAAGGGAAACCTGCGCATCATTGATGAATAATTTTAGCGTTCCATTTTCTATGTCTTTTGAGGTTTTGTTGACAATGATAGCATGGATGATTTGCTGTGTTTCATATTGTTGAAGCGGTGATTCAAACCAAACACTATCAATATAAATATTACTCACTTCAGAAGAAGCAATTGGAATAAAATTTATAACAATAGCTGTATCAATACCAGATTTATTTATATCCACACTATTCTTTTGGAAATCACTCAAGATATAGATCCGCTTATTTTTTGAAGTACTGTTCTGTAAAAAATCCTGTTGCCGTTTTAATACACTATTGATGGATCTTGATGATGAGGAAATTTTAATGTCATTCAGTTGTTCAATAAATTCTTCTTTAGAAACAAAGCGTTGGTGTTTACCTTCAAAATCATTTGTTATTAATTGAAGTTTATCACTGGCATTAAATGTATTGGCAATTTCTGCAGCGTATTCTTTTGCATTTTCCAAGAGCGTACCTTTTTTGTTGGTACTTTCCATACTAAAAGAATTATCAATGTAAATACTTACAACTTTGTCTCCAATAATGGCTTTTGTTTTTCCAGGAAGAAAAGGTTGTGCAAAGGCAAACACCAGGCAGGTAATAGCTAAAATCCTCATCGCCAGAATCAACCATTCCTTTAATTTTGATTTGCTATCGCTTTCCTGTTTTAATTCTTTAAGAAACTGAACATTGGTGAAATATACTTTCTTGTACTTTCTGAAATTAAAAAGATGAATGATAATTGGAATAGCTATAGCTGCTAATCCGATTAAAAATGTAGGAAATAAAAAATTCATCAACTGTAAAAATACATTTTTTTAGCATATATGTTTAAAGCCGTTCTATTGATCCATATTTTATAAAAATCTATCGTTTAGAATACTTAGGTTTTTTCAACAAAAAACCAAAAATTAACTTTTTTCCTTGCACCCCCCCTTTTTTTGATATATTTTTGTCAAAAAATTGATAATTTTCAGTTGCACCCCCTATAAAAATCAAAAATTATGAGCACAAGACGTATTTTAGCCATGCAAGATGTTATTAAACGAACGCCGGTTGAGTTCAGTAATAACAATAAACAAGTTTCACAATATTATGGATCCAATGTATTTGGTTTGGATGCCATGCGTGAATTCTTATCTGAAGAAGCATTTAACAGCATTCAGAATTCTATGCATCAGGGAACCATAGTGGAACGTAAAATGGCTGATCAGGTGGCAGCTTGCATGAAAGCCTGGGCTCAAAGCAAAGGTGTAACTCATTTCACACATTGGTTTCAACCATTATCAGGTGCTACTGCCGAAAAACATGATGGTTTTTTTGAACCAATCGAAGGGGGTAGAGCAATTGAGCGTTTCAGTGGAAATGCATTAGTTCAGCAAGAGCCTGACGCTTCTTCTTTCCCTAACGGAGGAATCCGTAATACTTTTGAAGCACGTGGTTACACTGCATGGGATCCAACATCTCCGGCATTTATATGGGGCGAGACATTATGCATTCCAACTATCTTTATTTCTTATACCGGTGAATCGTTGGATTTCAAAACGCCTTTATTGAAATCATTGCATGCGGTTGATAAAGCAGCCACTGATGTTTGCCAGTATTTTGATAAAAATGTGACTAAAGTAATTGCGACGTTAGGGTGGGAACAGGAATATTTTTTAGTAGATTCTGCGTTATATAATATCCGTTACGATTTGCAACAAACCGGACGCACCTTGTTTGGTCACGCACCGGCAAAAGGCCAACAGTTAGAAGATCACTATTGGGGCTCCATTCCTGAAAGAGTAGCTGCTTATATGCGTGATTTTGAATACGAATCTCACTTATTAGGAATTCCGGTTAGAACGCGCCATAACGAGGTGGCGCCTGCACAATTTGAATGCGCTCCAGTTTTTGAAGAAACAAACTTAGCTGTTG
Source organism: Bacteroidota bacterium (assembly GCA_040387555.1). Classification (GTDB taxonomy): domain Bacteria; phylum Bacteroidota; class Bacteroidia; order B-17B0; family Aurantibacillaceae; genus UBA4416. The sequence continues at coordinate 232,139 of JAZKDO010000001.1, forward strand.
ATCACAACTTATTATTAATGGATGTGATGGAAAAAGTAGCTATCCGCCATAATTTCCGTGTATTGATGCATGAAAAACCGTATGCCGGTGTAAACGGCAGTGGTAAACATAACAACTGGAGTTTAGCTACCAACACGGGAAAAAACTTATTATCTCCGGGCAAAACACCCAAAACAAACTTACAATTCCTAACGTTCTTTATCAATACAGTAAAAGCCGTTTATGAACATGGAGATTTATTACGTGCTTCTATTGCTTCTGCAAACAATGATCACCGCTTAGGTGCTAACGAAGCTCCTCCGGCAATCATGTCTGTTTTCTTAGGCGAACAATTATCAAAAGTATTGGATGAACTTGAAAAAGCAGTGCATAGCGGGAAAATGAGTCCGGAGGAAAAGACTGCCTTAAAAATGAACATTGGCCGTATACCGGATATTTTATTGGATAATACCGATCGTAACAGAACTTCTCCATTTGCTTTCACCGGCAATAAATTTGAATTCAGAGCCGTTGGTTCCAGTGCAAATTGCGGCGGGCCAATGACTGTTTTGAATGCAATCATGGCAGAACAGCTGGTTACATTTAAAAAAGATGTGGATGCATTGATGAACAAGAAAGTTGAGAAAGACGAAGCTATTTTTCAGATCTTAAAAAAATATATCATTGAAAGCAAACGTATTCGTTTTGAAGGCAATGGATATGGTGATGCCTGGAAAGCAGAAGCTAAAAAACGTGGATTAAATAATATCTCTACTACACCTGGTGCTTTAGAAGCAATGATTTCTAAAAAAACATTGAATATGTTCGAGTCACAAGGCATTTTAAATCACCGTGAACAGGAAGCCCGTTACGAAATTGCTTTAGAAACCTATACTAAGAAAATTCAGATCGAATCACGTATCATCGCGGATATGGTAAGCAATCAGATCATTCCTGCTGCGTTGAATTATCAAAAAACTTTAGTAGAATCAGTAAGAGGAATGAAAGAAATTATGACTCCTGCAGAATTTAAGGTTGTGGCAAAAAGCCAACTGGAGTTGATTAAAGAAATTTCTGAGAAAGTAACCATCATTAAAACAGAAGCTGATTTAATGACGGAAGAGCGTAAGAAAGCAAACAATTTAGACAATGCTAAAAAACAAGCACATGCGTATTGTGAAAAAGTAAAGCCTTATTTTGAATCAATGCGTTACAATGTTGACAAATTAGAAGGAATTGTGGACGATGCTACCTGGCCTTTACCAAAATACAGAGAAATGCTGTATTTAAGATAAAACCTCAAAATCTCCCGATGAAATTGGCATTTTTTGTCAATAAATTTTTGAAGTTTTAAAATATTATATATATTAGCACCTTACAAAGTTTAATTTACCTATGAAAAACTTAAAAAAACTAGCACTAACCACTATCGCTTTTATGGCATTTGTATTTTCTGTGAGCGCTCAGAAAAATTATTTAAAAGATGCTGATGTCGCCTACGAAAATCATCAGTATTTTAATGCGATTGAACTTTATAAGCAAGCGTATACTAAAGTAAAAAAAGCAGATGCTAAAGCTAAGATATTGTTCAGAACAGGGGATTCTTATCAGCAAATTAATGATTTGAAAGGTGCGGAAACCTATTACAGTAAAGCTATCAAAGCTAAATATCCTGATCCTGTTGTTTATTTAAACCTTGCTGATGTTTTAAAGGCTCAACAAAGGTATGAAGAGGCTATTGTAGAATATAACAATTACAAAAAAGAGATGCCTTCTGATCCTCGTGGAGAAAATGGCATTAAATCATGTGAATTAGCTAAACAATGGAAAGATGCTAAGAACACTCCGGAAACTCGTTTAAAAGTAGAGAATATGGCTTTAATCAATTCAAAAGAATCTGATTTCAGTCCGGCTTACGCAGATAAAAAAGCAAATGCATTAATTTTCACCTCTACCCGTCCGGGTGGTCAAGGTGCTATTGATGTTACAACAGGTCAAAATCACTCTGATTTATATGAAGCGAAGTTAGATAAAAACGGAAAATGGAGTACTCCAGCACCATTAGCAAGTACAATTGTTTCTAAAATGAATGAAGCGTCAGTTTCGGTTTCCAAGAAAGGTGATGTGATGTTTATGACTCGTTGTCCTGAAGGTAAGAACAAGCAACTAAAATGTCAGTTATATTTTTGCAAAAAACAAGGTCCATCATGGGCGGAACCAGAATTATTGCCTTTTTGCGTAGATTCAATCGCTTTTGCACATCCTGCTATTTCTCCAAACGGTAAGGTATTGTACTTTACTTCTAAGTTATCTGGCGGATACGGTGGAAAAGATATCTGGATGAGCGTGTATGATGATAAAGGAAAAACGTGGGGACAACCTGTAAACGCTGGCCCTTCTATTAATACCCAAGGTGATGAAATGTACCCTTACATGGCTGATGATGACAAAAATTTATACTTCTCATCAAACTACCATTTAGGTATGGGTGGTTTAGATATTTTTAAAGCTGAAAAAGGCGCTGATGGTAAGTTTACAAAAGCCCCTGAGAATTTAAAATCCCCTATGAATTCTGCTGGTGACGATTTTGGTATTGTTTTCGAAGGTAAAAAAATGAAAGGCTATTTTACTTCTAACCGTGAAGGTGGAAAAGGAAGTGACGATATTTATTCATTTATCTTGCCACCATTAAACTTTAACTTAACGGGAACAGTTGTAAGTGCAGAAAACAATGAGCCTGTTATGAATGCGTTAATCCACTTGAAAGGTTCAAGCGGTGATATGTACGAATTTAAAACACTTGCTGACGGTAAGTACAACTACAAATTAAAAGAAAACACTTCTTATGAAGTAACAGTTGCTACTGATAAATCTACTACTTCTCAAAGCTTTAAATTAGGTTTCCTTGCTAACAAGGACATGGGTAAATTAACTACAGTTGATGAAAACGAATCTAAAGACTTTGTTAAAGATTTCGCATTAACACCTGTTAAAGCTGAGATCCGTTTTCCAGCGGTACAGTATGACTTAGGTAAAGCGACACTACGTCCAGAATCAAAAGATTCATTGAATTTTTTATACCAGACTTTAGTGGATAACCCTTCAATAGTTATTGAATTACAAGCTCATACAGATAGCCGTGGCAATAATAAAGCCAATCAAAAATTATCAGAAGAGCGTGCTAAATCCTGTGTTGATTATTTAAACCTTGAGAAAAAAATTCCATTAGAGCGTTTAAAATCTAAAGGATGGGGTGAAGAGAAATTATTAATTAAAGACGTAGTGATTAATAAAGCTAAAACAAAAGAAGAGAAAGAAGCTTTACACCAAAAGAACCGTCGTACAGTATTCCGTATTGTAAACTGGGATTATGTAGATCCTAACGCTCCTAAATCTGACAAGCCAACTTACAAGCCTCAGGTTAAAGGTGATGAGAATTCAGAAGAAGTAGAATAATACTTACCTATATTATTATAAAAACCCTTTCATAACCGGAAGGGTTTTTATATTATAGGAATGCCCGTAATTTTTGTTAATTACAAAATGCTATTGGGAAAAAATGTAATTTTGTCCTATTAAAACAAGGTGCCGTGCGTGATATAGTTTGGACAGTTATAGTAATTTGGGTAGTTTGGAAAATCTATGCAGCATTTACATCACGGTCAAAATCTGACAATAACCATTCAGGAAATTTTCAGAAGAGAAAAGAAGGTGAAGTAACTATTGATAAAAACATATCTTCCAAAAACCGTCATTTCAATGATGATGAATACGTAGATTATGAGGAAGTAAAATGAGGATACGATTATGCTATATTTTTATTTTTCTCTTTATGAGCATCTTCATCTATTCTCAGGAAAATATTCCTAATAGTACGGCCCCACCTTTAAACCGACCTTTAGCGCCAAAGGATTTTTCCACTTTCAAGGAGCGATTATTTTTTGGAGGAAATGTAGGTGCCTGGTTCGGTTCAACTACCTATGTAAACCTATCTCCGTTAGTGGGATACAAAATTAATAAAGAACTGTCGGTTGGTGTTGGATTTACTTATAATTACTACAGTCAAACTTATCTTGGACAAAGATACACATCCACTATATATGGTAGTAATACATTTGCGAGGTATTTTATCTTAGAGAATTTTTTTGGACAAGTGGGCTGGGACCGGTTAAGTGTTTCTGATTACACATCACCTATCCCGAATAGTCGTGTGTGGATTGATAATATCTTAGTTGGAGGAGGATACCGGCAACCATTTTCTGAAAGAGGGAGTTTTGTAGCGGCTATCTTTTATAATCTTAATCAAACACCATTAACGCCATATCCAAACCCAATCATTCAGGTTGGATTTAATATTGGATTATAATATATAAATCAAAAATTATTATCATTTTTACAATCGGTAATTTTCCCAGAAAAATGCCTTTGTACTCAAGTGTTTGTTTCGATTGTTATCGGAAAGTATACAAACGATGAGGCTTTGCTTAAGTGTTACTTCGATTGTTAATTGAAGGGCAACTAGGATAAACGCCCAGGTGTTGGAATGGTATACAAGTACGCTTGAGGTGCGTATGTCGTAAGACGTGGGAGTTCGAATCTCCTCCTGGGTACACCTTAAAACCCTAGAGAAATCTAGGGTTTTATTGAATTACTAGATACAACCTTTAGGTAAATATTACTTACGTAAAATATACGCTTGACCTATAGTATCTATAGAGTTGACATGAAGTATGTATGAAGCATGGCCTATAGTTTTCATTAATTAAGATCGGGTAACACTCTTGCAATCGCGCATGATTAAAAATTTATTGTGTTGCTTCAAGTAACATCAATAATGACGGAATTTAATTTTCATTAGGCAATAATTTTTTAAAATTGATTCTTGAGCGTAAAAAAACAACAATATTATAAACTTCACACACTAACTGTTTGCGCATTGGCTCAACTAGTTAATATTTTACAACTACTATTTATAAAAACTGTTTTATTATGTAATTCATAAAAAGCTTTTGGCTATGCCAAATCCTAAGCAAGATCAAGCATCTCGTCCTTGAACGATTTTCATATATCTTCTCTGGATAACGACTGTACCTTTGATGTAAATAAAAACACTTTGTATCATGAAAACACTAAAAAACAAGTTTTGGGCACTGCTTTTGATCGGTTCAGTAGCTCTTTTAAGCTGTAAAAAAGAAGATCCAATGTCGCCAACGGCGTCTTTTAACACTGCAACACCCCAGACTCCCGCAGCAACTATGAATGACTGGAAAATAACAAACTACAAAGTAGGTGAAGTAGTACGCACAAACATTTTTGCCGACTACATGTTTAAATTAAACGATGATGGAACAGCCGAAGCGTATAGTGATAATGGCAAAGAAAAAGGTGTGTGGTTGATAAATGAAAAGAAAGCTAATATCCAATTTACAATGGATCCTTTGATTCAACTAACGAGAGATAACTGGGATGTATTAATGATGTCGAATTCTGATATTAAACTGGAAAGCAAAAATACAAAAGACGAAGTTGTATCACTTACTTTTCATCGATCTAAAAAGATTCAAGAGATTATACCCATTATGGCTATGCCTGATCAAATTAACAGTATTGAATAATAATAAAAACAATATTTATAAAAGAGCTCCAAAATTATTTTTGGAGCTCTTTTATGTTTCATAACTTTATAAACATGAATTCCATATACCATTGATAGTATAAGGCTTCAATTAAATCCTCAACTCAGGTTAACGCATCATTTAATAATCCAGTTCTTTAAAATCTGCAACCTTCATTTAGCAATATTTAAATGCCATTAATAAATTATATCTATTTTTATTTCTTAAATTTAAATGTCATGTTAGAAGAAGAGATTTAAATTGATCAGCAAGGCGCCGGAAAGGAGTTTATATGTTACTTAAAAAAAAACCATCTGAATTAAGGGTTGTAATCATACTGTTGTTGATTGTTGCAATGATCTCCGTCACTGGGATCGTTTCCTATCGAAAGCTTTCTTTTATTGCAAAGAGCGTCAGTGCTACTGTTAATGTCAGTAATCGAAATTCACTGCTATTACGTCAAATACACATTGATCTTCAGCAAACAGAAAACGATGTGAGGTCTTACAATCTGACGACTAATGTCGACGACCTGACTTTTTTCTATACCTCGTTGGTTTCACTTGAAAGAAAACTTAACCAACTTGAAAAATCAACTATCGCCTCAAACAGAGAACGCATTGTTATTGATAGTGTTATTCTCCTTTCAGAAAACCGCCTATTACTCCTAAAAAAGCAACTCTATTCCGGAGATGAATATCGCATTACTGATGAATTGAATGAGATTTCGGCTAAAATTGACGAAAGTTATAGAAAGATTAATGACTCCATTCCTACTTTAAATATAGTTGATAATAATGCTATCTCTACACCCAAAAAAGAAAGTATTTTCAATAGGCTATTTGGAAGTAAAAGCAAAAAATTAAGGCCTACTGTAAGGCAATACGATAGTATTCCAAAAATCCGTTATATAGATTCTGCCAAGTTCCATTCCCGCCAGATTCAAGGAGTATTAAAGAACACCGTGAATAAAGTTAAGCTTATACAGAATACCAAGTTAGCTGAGAAAAAAAATGCAGAGTTGATGTTAAGTAAAGAGGGCGGTATCATTATGGCCCACATCAGTTTATTGTCAAAAGAACTGGAAAGTATTGAAGATAAAGAAGCTGTTCGAAAAATTGAGAATGCAAATAAAGATGTTAGTACCATTAAAGTTTTAGCGGTGATCATTTCTGCCATCATCTCCTTACTCCTACTCATTGTTAGTTACCTCATTATTAACTATGTTGGTAAAACAAAAAAATACGAAAAGGCATTGATTGAGGCCAAACAAAACGCAGAAGATCTCGCCAAAACTAAAGAGGCCTTCCTGGCTAATATGAGCCACGAAATTAAAACCCCGCTTAATGCTATTTACGGGTTTACTGAACAGATATTAAAAAGTAAATTAGAGATAGAACAGTTTGAACAATTAAACATCGTTAAAGAATCTGCGGATCATTTAATTCGTGTGATCAGCGACATTCTTGATTATTCTAAAATACAATCAGGCAAACTCCAGATTGAGAATGTCAATTTTGAGTTAAAAAGGGAATTGCAAAATATACACATGTTATTCGTTCACCAAAGCACAAACAAAAATATAGACCTGACTTTTAAAGTTGACGAAGATGTTCCTGAAGTTATCAATGGCAGTCTTACAAAATTAAAACAAGTGATGTACAACCTGATTGGAAACGCTATTAAATTTACCGAAAAAGGAAGTGTGTCCGTTATAGTAAAAAAAAGTGAAACTGATTCTGAATTCTTAACGATACAAGTGAATGATACGGGAATTGGAATAGCTGAAAATAAAATATCGAAACTATTTAATGAGTATGAACAGCTGCATAAAGATGTTGATAATAAATTTGGAGGAACTGGCTTGGGATTGGTAATCACAAAAAAGATTCTGGAACAAATGGGCGGAAGCATCAACGTAAAAAGTAAAGAAAACATCGGCACTGAAATTATTGTCGAGTTTCCTTACACTACTCTCACTACAACAGATACTCAACTCAGTTCAATTCCGTCCCAAACGATCTCAAATGTGTTAACTGGTAAACGCATATTAATTGTGGATGATGAAGAATTTAACCGCCTATTGTTAAAGGCCATCCTTGCAAAATTCGAGGCAAGCATTACGGAAGGCGTTAATGGGAATGAAGCGATAGCTCTTATTAAACAACAGCCATTTGATATTGTTTTGATGGACATTCGTATGCCGGAAAAATCGGGTATTGAAGCTTGTGTGGAAATAAGACAATTTAAAAAAGAACTGATAATTCTAGCATCCACGGCACTGATCAGTGAAGAAAAAACTAATGAATGTGTGAAAGCAGGATTTAACGGATTTATATTTAAACCTTTTACCGAAAAAGATTTATTAGAAAACTTATATAAGTTTTTAAAGGAACCTGTCATCTCTAATGCTTTAGAACAACAGGCTAATTTAAATTTTGATGACCTTTCATCAGTAGCGAATGGTGATGAAGTCTTTAAAAAAGAGATGATCGCAATTTTTCATGCTTCTATTAATAATGGACTGAAAAGTATATCTGAATTGAGTAAAGCCGGAGAATGGCAGCAAATAGGAGAAGTAGCTCATAAAATTCTTCCTTCGTGCAAGCACTTTGAAGCGATACACTTATATAACTGCTTAAAATATTTTGAGAGTTTGAAAGACACTGCTCCCATTGCTAATGATTTAAGTGTAAACTTGCAACAACTTAAAGCAAATGTTGACGCTGTTAATTTAGAATTACAGGTATATTTGTAAAAGCAATTAAATCAATAGTTGAGTTATGGCTGCGAAAGAATTTACAGTTTTTGTTCTGGAAGACGATGAATGGTATAATAAACTTTTAGCGCATACTATTTCATTAAATCCTGATTACCAGGTGAAATCTTTTTTTTCGGCAAAAGACCTATTTAAAAGTATCCATGAGAAACCGGAAGTAATTACCCTTGATTATCGACTTCCTGACACAGATGGAGAAGAAGTTCTTGAAAAAATTAAACAGTTAAGTCCGGATACAGAAGTTATTGTCATTTCTGAACAGGATAATATTGAAACCGCACTTAGTTTATTAAAAAGTGGTGCTTACGATTATCTTGTTAAAGAAAAAAATATTAAAGATCGTCTCCTGGCAATCATCAATAATGTTCAAAAAAACATTAAGCTACAATCGCGGATTACCGTTCTTGAAAAAGAGTTGCAGAAAAAACATGATTTTTCACAATCCCTGATTGGCAATAGCCCTGTTATGGAAAATGTTTCGAGGCTAATTGTAAAAGCTTTAGGAATTAATATGACCGTGACCATAACCGGAGAAACCGGTACAGGGAAAGAAGTGGTTGCTAAAGTTATTCATTACAATTCTCACAGGAAAAGCAAACCCTTTGTAGCGGTTAATGTTGCTGCCATTCCGAATGAATTAATTGAAAGTGAATTATTCGGTCATGAAAAAGGGTCTTTTACTGGCGCTTCCGCAAGAAGAATTGGCCGCTTTGAAGAGGCGAATGGCGGCACCTTGTTTTTGGATGAAATTGGAGAAATGGAGTTAAGCCTGCAAGCAAAACTATTGCGTGTACTTCAGGAAAAAGAGATTACTAGGATTGGAAGTAATGTGCCGATTAAAATCGATTGCAGAATTATTGTTGCCACCCATCGTAATTTAAAAGAAGAAGTGAAAAACGGTAGATTCCGGGAAGATCTTTATTTCAGATTGTATGGACTCATGATTGAATTACCTCCATTGCGGGAAAGAGGTAAAGATATATTGGTACTGGCAAAATATTTTATGGACGCGTTTTGTAAAGAGAATCAAATGCCTGTAAAAGTATTGAGTGATGATGCCCAGCGTAAATTACTAGGATACTATTTCCCGGGAAACGTTCGTGAGTTAAAATCTACTATTGAACTGGCAGTGGTAATGAGTAATTCAGATCAAATTACTGCCGAACATATTACGGTTTCCTCTCCTGATATTCTATCTGAAACCATGTTGGATGAGATGACCATGAAAGAATACGAATTACGTATTATAAGAAACTATCTGAATAAGTATGAAGGTAATATGAAACTGGTTGCGCAAAAATTAGATATAGGATTATCAACTTTATATCGTATCCTCAAAGAAGATGATGAAAAAGCTTAGATTGATAAATTTCCTTTTCAATCTTGATTCTCATTTTAAGAAAGTTTTTTCAAAATAAGAAAAACTAAAATAAAGCCATATTCGTAATTAATTGTTTATGAGAGCATTACGCTTTGGCATCGCTATTGGGTAGTATAATGCAAATCAAAAAACATTATACTATGAAATCAAGTAACAAATTAACCAGCGTATTTATAGGGCTATCTGCTCTGACATTGTTAAACTCTTGTGAGGAAACCATTCCTAAAGCTAAATACGATACTGAAGTTGCTAGTCTTAACAGTCATATCAACTCAGATGAACGGATGAGGGATTCTTTAGAAGGGGTTTACATTGCTACGTTAGATGAAATTGACAACAATCTCGACAAAATCAGGGATAAAGAAGGCATCATTATTATGGGCCCTAAAAATAATTCTGATTTAAGGTCTTCGAAAAGAGAACGAATCGTCAATAACATTAGTATGATTAATAAGCTACTTGAAGAAAATAAAACAAAACTCGCTTCACTCGAAAAAAGTTTAGCTGGTTATAAGAGAGGGAAAAAAGAATTAGTGCGATCCATTAATTTAGCTAAAGAAAGGCAAGTGTTGTTGGAAAATGAAATTGAAGAATTAAAAACAGTTTTAGCTCAAAATGAGTTTAAAATTTCGGAGTTGAACAAACAGTTAGATGAGAAGAACAATCAGTTAGCATCTTTAACAGAGCGGAATACCACTTTGGATAAAGATCTTAACAGAGTATATTTTACAGAAGGAACTTTTAAAGAACTAAAGGGTAAAAACATTGTTGCAAAAGAGGGTGGATTATTAGGAGTAGGAAGGGTGGCTACTTTACAACAGAATCTGGACAAGTCCAAATTTACTGAGTTGAATCAAAAAGAGACTACCTCCATCGTATTAAATGGAAAAAAACCAAAACTGATCACCAAACACCCGGCTGGTTCATTTACAGTTAGCACAACTGGAAATGATATGGCTCAGTTAACAATTAAAGACCCAGAACGTTTTTGGAGTTATTCAAAATACCTGGTCGTAGAAGTCAAATAGACGCGTTTGCTAGGCAGACAATATCATCAGGTAAATAAAAGCTGAAGGCTATTGATGAAGTGCAAATCAATAGTCTTCAGTTTATTTAAAAATTATTTTTATTTCTAAACGATAAAACAGCAATCATGAAACCTAATCCTCATTTTAAAATCGTTGTCCTGGAGGATAATGATTTTTACAACAGGCTGATGACCAAACATCTTAAAAATCATATTGCCCGAAGTGCTTTATTGAAGAGATTTACTTTCGATGTTACGTCTTTTACTTCCTATAACGATTGTGCTCGGAATTTTGATAATGAAACCGATATTGTATTAACGGATTATTATCTGAACGATGGCTTCTCGGCCCTACATCTCTTAGACCTTATTAAAACAAGGGGAATAGAGACTAAGGTGATTGTATTGTCTCAGATACAAAATATAACAACCTCTATTTGCACTTTGCTTGAAGGCGCTTATGAATTTATTCCAAAAACTAAAAGTGCATTCGGAAAAAGTTGGGAGATGATTGAAGATATTATTGATCAGAAACTCCATAAAAAACATGGCAAGTTCCATTTAAGTTAATTGTAAAAAATCTTCTTTTGAAGATTTTTTTTGTTACCGATCGTATCTTTTTGTTTGAAAAAGGATTATACTAACACAAATCTGTTTAAAACATCGCTTATGATTTAATTTACCCGCTTCTTTCTAAAGTAACTTCGTGTAATTAAAATCTATAGCTCTATGATGGCATTCATTCTTCAAATAACCAATACCGTGGCTTCAGCAGTAGCCGACACCGTTCAATCGGCTGTAACCGGCATTCAAACTGCACCTGAATTACCACCTAATGAAATATCATTGTTTCAGATTGTTTCTAAAGGTGGCGTTATTATGGTGCCATTGGCTATTTTATTGCTGATGAGTATATACGTAATGGTAGAAAGGCTCTTGATAATTTCAAAAGCATCAAAAACAAATGCCACTATGCTTTCCAGTATTAAAGACATGATCAACAATGGCAACCTGGCAAACGCCCGCAGTCTTTGTAAAAGTGTGAATACGCCAGAAGCTATCATGCTGGAACAGGGAATTTCCCGTATCGGTCAGAGCATGACCGAAATACGTGAATGCATGGATAAAGCAGCTTCTTCAGAATTATCCCGTCTCGAAAAAAACATGAGTATTCTAAATATCACCGGCCGAATTGCCCCTATGTTTGGATTCATCGGGACTATTATTGGAGTTATTAAAATATTCTATGATATTTCTGTTGCAAAAACGGTAGAGATCGATGTTATTTCTTCCGGATTATATCAAAAAATGATTACTTCCTGTGGTGGATTAGTGGTAGGTGTAATCGCCTTTGTGGGATATCACTTTTTAAATGCCCGCATTGATAAATTAGCACATCGTATGGAAGAAACACAAATCGCTTTTTTAGATATACTAAACGAACCAAGTAAATAGTTGTAAATGTTTAGTTATAAGTTCTTAATAAACAAGAATGAAATAACTTAACACTAAAAACTTAACACTAAAAACTATTGAAAATGGGATTACGTAAAAAAGCACATAGAGACGCAGAAGTAAGTACGGAGTCATTAAATGACATTATGTTCTTCCTATTGTTGTTCTTCCTGATTTTATCAACGATGGTAAGCCCTAATGCTATTAAGGTAAACTTACCAAGCTCAAAACCAACCAAGCCAGTTGAAAATAACAAAAAACCCATTCACTTAGATGTTTCAAATACCCGTCACTATTTTGTAGAAGGTAAGGAAATCGATTACTCAGTATTAGAATCTACCTTAGTAGCTGAAATCAATGGAAACCCTGAACCAACAGTAGTATTACAAATGGATAAAGACCTTAGTATACAAGATGCGGTAGATGTGATGATCATCGTAGATAAGTTGAAATGTAAAATGGTATGGGCTACCAAACCATCTAACGGAAAATAAAATATGATTTTATCACCGGCTGAAGAAAATAAAAATCGATTTATATCTATGGGAATTTCTCTCCTGGTATTTGTTCTGCTTTTATTATTCCTCTTCTTCTACATTATTATTACTCCTAATCCCCCATTCCCTGAATCGCCTGGGGGCGGCGGAGGAATTGAATTTAATATTGGTAATTTAATTGAAGGGACTGGAAACGTTGAAAATAATGGAATTGGGGATGCAGTTCAGGTTGTGGAAAGCACGGAGATTACCCCGCCAACCAACCAGGAAAATAGTGCTCAGGAATTAGTTACCTCTGATCAGGGTGAAGATATTAATATTACCAAATCAGAAACCAATACTACCAATACCAATCAAACGGTGGTAATTCCGGTGAAACCAAAAGTAAAAACAGCGGCTGAGCTACTTGCTGAAAAATTCAATAAAAATAAAGGCAATAATGGTGGCGGCGATGGCAATAGTGGTCATGAAGGTAATGACGGCAGGCCTGATGGATATCCAAATACCAATGGTAATGGCGGAACTGGCGGTGGTGATGGCGGTGGCGATGGTCCTGGTAAAGGACCAGGAAAAGGGCCGGGAAATGGCGGGTATGGATTTAGCCTTTCTGGAAGAGCGGTGATCTCCCCTCCTCCTCTGTCAAAAGACACTAAAGAGGAAGGAAGAGTTGTGGTTGAAATTACAGTAGATAAAAATGGAAAAGTGATTAAAGCGGATCCAAATGGAAGAGGTACAACAACCAGCAGTCCTATGCTGAAAGCGAAAGCACGTCAGGCTGCATTAGCTACCACGTTTAATGTTAGCGGTGAATTTGAAGAACAAAAAGGAACCATTACTATAACCTTTAGTTTTTAATTTTACGATGCAACCACTATTCATAAATCAATTATTTAAAACGGTTTATGACCTACCAGCAAACTCTTGATTATCTGTTTACCAAATTACCAATGTACCAGCGTGTTGGGGCTGCCGCCTATAAGGCAAATCTTGACAATACGATTGCCATTTGTAATGTATTAGGAAATCCCGAGAAAAAATTAAAATATGTTCATGTGGCCGGAACTAACGGTAAGGGATCTTCCTCACATATGCTGGCAGCAGTTTTACAACAAGCAGGATATAAAACTGGTTTATACACATCGCCGCATTTAGTTGATTTCAGGGAACGAATTAAGGTGAACGGAAAAATGATTCCGAAAGCTGAGGTGGTTAAATTTGTTGAAGACTATAAAGATCTTTTTGAAAAAATAGAACCATCGTTTTTTGAATGGACTGTGGGGTTAGCTTTTCATTATTTTTTAAAACAGGAAATAGATGTGGTAATTCTGGAAGTTGGACTGGGCGGAAGATTGGACTCTACCAATGTGATTACTCCCGTATGTTCTTTGATTACAAATATTGGAATGGATCATATGAATCTTCTAGGAGATACATTGACGAAAATTGCGGCGGAAAAAGCCGGAATCATCAAAGCAAAAGTACCGGTCACAATAAGCCAGACACAACTTGAAGTAATCCCTGTATTTAATGATACAGCAAAAAATTTAAAAGCACCGATTGAATTTGCCGATAAAAATTATAAAATTATATCCTCCGAATACAAAAATTCCTTTTTATCCGTCGATCTTCTTCATAAAAAAACAAACACCAGGCATTTCTATAATCTCGATTTACTGGGAAGTTATCAAGTGAAAAATCTTTTAGGTGTTTTAAATACCATCGATGTATTAAAACAAAAAGGATTTATGATTGAAGAGAAAGATATCACAGCAGCACTATCACAAGTACAAAAAATAACCGGATTGCAAGGCCGTTGGCAAACACTTCAGAGTAAACCTCTAGTGATCGCAGACACTGGCCACAATGAGGACGGTATTAAAGAAGTGTTAGAAAATTTAAAACGGTATACTTTTAAAAAATTGCATTTTGTCTTGGGAGTTGTAAACGACAAAGACATTTCAAAAATATTAAAACTCCTCCCAAAAGATGCGATTTATTATTTCTGCAAAGCCAGTATTCCAAGAGCACTGGATGAAAACGATTTATGCATTCAAGGAAAGAAAACAGGGCTAGAAGGTAAAACTTTTAAAACCGTCCAGGAGGCATTAGACAACGCAAAAAAACAAGCGAAAGTAAACGACCTCATATTTGTTGGCGGCAGTACCTTTACTGTTGCCGATATCCTTTAAAAAAAAAGCCATCTGAATCATCAGATGGCTCTTCAAAATTTTTATAAACAGCTATTGAAAGACGTTTATCGTTCCCTCTTTTTTGTAAATTTCACCGTCAAGACCTGTTGCATTCAGCATATAAAAATATGTTCCATCGCTCACAATAGCACCGCCTTTGTTCTTGCCATCCCACTTGATGTTTCCATTACCAGTTGTTTCAAACATTTTCAATCCCCAACGATCAAATATTGAAATTGAAATATCCCCCATTCCAATCGCGTCTAAAGTGAATATATCATTTCTGCCGTCACCGTTTGGCGTAAATACATTAGGAACAATTAAGCGTGCTACAGGTATAACCTCAACACATTTTTCGACGGAATCAACACATAACCCTTCCATCGCATATAGCTTAATACAGCAGATACCCAGATCCATTAAGGGCAAAGAAATAACAGATGCTGTAGAAATAGTTCCCAGACATGTTTGCCATACAAAACTACTTGCCCCGGTACTTGTATTCACGAGATTTAAAATAGTTTCAATAGTCTCAGTTGTATTCGATAATCCAGAAAAAGAAGCAATAGGATTATGAACAGTAACGTTGGCAGTTTGCGTTTTAATACAACCAAAAGTGCTTGCACCTGTTACAGTATAAACAGTTGTTGACGTTGGGTTCACTACTACTGTATTTTGTAAAGAACCAGTGCTCCATGTATATGTTGCCGCCGTGCCGGAAACTGATAGAGTAGTTGAATTGTTTGCGCAAATGGTAGATGAGTTAACTGAAACTTGTGGTAGCTGATTTACGATAACTGCCACAGTTCCTTGTCCGGGACAGCTCGAGTTTCCTGTAACTGTATAAGTTGTGGTATTAACTGGAGAAACCGTTGTTGTGTTTTGCGAAGGGCCAGGATTCCAAGTATAAGAAGAAACCCCATTTGCAGTGGCTGTTAACGCAGCACTTTGGCCGGCACATATAGTCGCACTACTAGGAGTTATTGTATACACAGGGCTAGAAGAGACCGTAATATTAACTACTGATGTATTTGTACATGTTCCAATTGACCCGGTAACTGTGTATGATGCCGAGGATGTAGGAGAAGCAACAGTCACTGAACCATTTGACGTACTTAAATTATTGTTAGGCATCCAGATGTAAGTGTTGGCTCCATACGCCGTTAACGTTGAAGATCCGCCCGAGCACAAAAGTGTTGGAGACCCGATAGCCAAGACGGGAATGGGATCAACAACAGTTACTTCGACTGTATTGGTCAATGTCCCTGAACATCCTTGTCCGGTTACAGAATAAATAGTACTAACAGAAGGGTTTACTAACGCTGAGGAATTATTGGAAGATCCGATAATGCCAAAAGTAGGTGTCCATGTGTAAGTGCCTGCGCCAGAAGCAGAAATGGTGACAGAACCTGTTGGACATGTTGTAACAGAGGGTGATACCTGTAGTGGTCCATTTCCATTAACAACTGTAACATCAACGATCGCCGTATCATAACAAAACCCTTGTCGGCCCGTAACGGTATAGGTTGTTGAAACAGTGGGGGAACCTGTAATTAAACTTGATGTTGAGGAACTTAGAGTAACGGTTGGTGTCCAATTATAATAATTAGCGCCAGTAGCAGCGGCTGTAAATGAATTACCCGAGCATAAAACAATCGAACTGGGAACTGTTGTAACTGTTATTGTTGTAATAGCAACGCTTATTGTTTCTGTTGTAGTTCCACATAAGTTGGTAGCTGTAACGGAAATCGTGCCGGCCGTATTGGTATAGTTAACAGAAATTCCCGTATTAGTTGTTGACGAGGAAGACGTTAATGTTACTCCTACAGGAACTGTCCATGAATAAATTGTATTAGAAAAAGCCGTCACGTTATAACTCACATTATTAACGTTAGGGCATACGGTACTTGCACCTGTTATGCTGATGGACGGAGGCAAACTATTAACTGCCACTTCAATTGTTTTTGTACCAATTGTTGAACAACCTTGTGCACTTACAGTATAAATAGTTGTTACAGTTGGAGAAGCTATAGTTGAACTTGTACTAGAAGAACTTAGACCATCAATGGGAGTCCACGTGTATGTTTGTCCTCCGGTCACTGATAAATTTGTTGTTTCGCCAGAACATAAAGTCACTGATGGGGAAGCAGTTAAAGTTGGCGTGTTGGGCAATACAGTAATGTTTTTTACTATCTGGCTACTGCATGTTAAAGCGCCACCAAAAAATCCTGATTGCTGCTCTACAAGTACCACAGCATACACACCCGCGTTTGTGTAAGTATGCGCACCATCTTGATTTGTACTGGTATTGTTTCCACTACCGGGATCACCAAAAGTCCAGTTATGATTAGGATTTGTTGGGTCACATGTTAAACCAAATCCACAGTTTGCGCCTTGCACTGCACAGGAACCAATTCCCAACCCGCCACAAGACAGCTCGGTATAAGTGGTAGTATTACTAAAAGTAACTGGAGTTCCCGCACAAACCGTAAAATCCGGAACAGCCAAAAAATTAGCTGTTGGTCCGCTGTTTATTGATAACGTATGTGTGGCAAAAGCATTGCCACATAAGCCGAAACCAATCGTTACGTTAAATGTATAAGTACCGGATGCCAGTCCTGAAATAGATAATGATTGTTGATTTTCCTGCCCTGCTGGAACACCTGAACCTGTCCATGTATAAGTACTTCCACTTGAAGCATTAAGTGCAAATACCGAGCTTGAACATAAGTTACTGGGACCCGTTATAGAAGCACTTGGAGCAGTTGCAATAAACGTTTTGGTATTAGCCGCCATCACATTACCACAGGCATCAATTAATGTATTAGCATCACTACCTGTTTGTACACCAATCGTCCAGGGGCCTACACCTGTTAAGGAAGGCGTAATTGTTAAACTGATTTGAGCAACATTTGATCCGCAGTTTATACCTGCGGCTGCAGTTACACTATAGGGACCACCAACTCCGGTAACACTAAAATCTGAACCGTCTGCCGCAATCGAAGCGCATTGAACCTGCTCAGATGCTTCAAATGTTAGTACACTTGAACCACATGGCGCAATTATATCTACGATCGTTGGCGCGATATTGTCAAAAATAGAGGCTGTTCCTGCACTAAAATCTAAACTGTAGCCACTTTGCGTTGAAGAATAATTGCTGATAATTAAAACATATGTCTTCCCTGATTGGGTTGGATAAACTGAACTTTGGTTATTACCACCAGCACCTTCTGACGCATTTGTGCCGGAAGAAGATAAGCCAGTGTTACCTGCATCTGCAGCATAGTTGCATCGCACAGGACTTAATGATCCATTTGTAATATCGGCGCAACCAGCTCCAGTAATATCATAGAGTGCAAAATCATAATCATCATTTAAACTATTGGGCGAAATTTGAAATGCTAAATTCCCGGCAGTTCCGGATGTAAACGTATACCATACAGAATTTTTTTCATTTTCACCCAAACACGTTGAGTTACTTGGAATTTCATTTTGACTCCCCACCCCACTATAGGAAGCGGCTGTATTATAAACATTCTGGCAAACTGGGATAGCGCTATTACAATCCTGTTCAGGGGAACTCGTTACTTTTCCAAAAATGTTATTATTTATACCATTCGCTTTATTGTCGATATACTGTTGTGTGGCGATTAACTTCTCAGCAATTTTTTGCTGAAGCATAGGATTTACAGGCGATTGTGCCAAACTGCCAGTAATTGTAAATAAAAAACAAACTGAAGCGAAAAATAACTGTTTCATTAAACTGAGGTTTTTTGTGAGTTTATAAATGTAACAGGATTATTCAAATCATCTCAATTCAACTGATTTTCAAAAAACACCAACTAAAAATATTCAAACCACATTACGCCCAAACTTTTGTGCCTTCGCTGCAATTTTTACAGATATCAATCTCCTCGCGGGATTTCAGTATGGATTGTCTGAATCCCTGATATTTATCAGATCGCCACAACTCTTTAAAAGACTGGAGTTTTAAATCCCCTAAGGGATGTTTGGCATCCTTATCAAAACAACAGGGCACTACTACACCATCCCAGGTTACGACGCAGCTGCTCCACATGCGCCAACACTGGTTTAGTAATTTATTTTTAATGGAGTAAGTTCCATCATTATTTTTTTTATACCTACTGTATTTAATGTTCTCCGGAATCAGTGGATTGCCATTTTCGAAATCATACACCTGTGCCGTTTTAAAAACCACCTCATCCACACCTAAATCTTTTGCGAGTTGCTTCACATCTTCTAACTGATGTTCATTTGGCTTTACTACTAAAAACTGAAAAATTATATGTGGCGTTCGGCTTTTCAATTCTTTCCTAGCTGCGATTATATTTTTAGTTCCTTCGATCACCTTCTGCAAACTACCCCCTATTCTGTATTGCTCATACGTTTCTTGCGTTGTACCATCAATTGAAATAATCAATCGGTCTAATTTACTTTCTACCGTTTTTTTTGCTTGGTCTTTCGTTAGATAATGGGCGTTAGTGGAAGTGGACGTATAAATGCCTTTATCAGAAGCATACTTCACCATATCTAAAAAGTTGGGATTCAAATACGGCTCTCCCTGAAAATAAAATGTTAGATAGATTAATTCTCTATACACTTCGTCAATTGTTTTTTTAAAAAACGTTGGTTCCAACATACCAATCGGCCTGGTGAATTGGCGTAAGCCACTGGGACATTCAGGACAACGTAAATTGCAGCTAGTGGTTGGCTCTATAGCCATGCTAATAGGAAAACCTAAATCAGAGATACCACTCCCGTTTTTGGAAACATGATAACTCAACCACACTTTAAAAGCATTAGTTAATTTTCTCAGGCTGATTTTCTTTGCTAACTGTATGTTATTGGATAAAGACAAGTAATCAAAGATAAAGATTATAATTTATTATTAAATTTAGCCTGGCTTTATTCCTACAGACATTATGACGAATTTTTTGAATACACTTGATTTTGCAAAACAACTGGACGCTAAAGATCTTTTGCGTTCTTATAGAGATAAGTTTCATATGCCTCAGCACAATGGCGCCGATATGGTCTATTTTACAGGTAATTCGTTAGGGTTACAGCCTAAAGCGACAAAGGATTATATTCAACAGGAATTGAACGATTGGGCAAAATTCGGAGTAGAAGGCCATTTTTTAGCAAAGAATCCGTGGTTGAGCTACCATGAAATTTTAACAGATAAAACCGCCAAAATTGTTGGCGCCTTGCCTTCAGAAGTAGTAATGATGAATCAATTGACGGTTAATTTGCATTTGCTCATGGTGTCTTTTTATCGTCCCACCAAACAACGGTATAAAATAGTATGTGAGGCTAAAGCATTTCCGAGTGATCAATACGCTTTGCAATCTCAGGTTAAATTTCACGGTTATAAAGTTGACGATGCACTCATTGAAATTGCTCCGAGAGAAGGAGAATACGAAGTAAGGCATGAAGATATTTATAAAGCCATTGAAGAGAATAAAGATTCATTAGCCCTGATCATGATTGGTGGCGTAAATTATTTCAGCGGACAGGTGTTTGATATGAAAGCGATTGTTGAAGCCGGACATAAGGCCGGTGCCATTGTTGGTTTTGATTTGGCGCATGGAGCAGGAAATTTAAAACTAGCCTTGCACGACTGGAATGTAGATTTTGCAGCCTGGTGTTCATATAAATATTTAAATGCAGGTCCAGGAAGTGTAGCTGGTGCTTTTGTTCATGAAAAGCATCACAAAAATACAGACATGCCTTTATTTGCAGGTTGGTGGGGTCATGATAAATCAACCCGTTTTAAAATGGACAGAGAGTTTGTTCCTATTGAAAGTGTAGAACGCTGGCAGCTGAGTAACGCTCCGATATTATCTATGGCAGCCTACAAAGCCTCTCTGGATATTTTTGATGAAGTGGACATGGATAAACTGAATGAAAAAAGCAAACTACTTACTGCCTATTTAGAGTTTATTGTGGGCGAAATCAATAAACAAAAAAATAATTGTCTGGAAATTATTACTCCCAAAGCCAACCGCGGTTGCCAGATTAGTATTGTAGCGCACGGAAAAGGCAAAGACTTATATAATCAGTTAATTGAAAATGGTGTGATCCCAGATTGGAGAGAACCCAACGTTATCCGTTGCGCGCCTGTTCCATTATACAATTCGTTTGAAGATATTTATCGTTTCGGAGAAATACTCTTAAAATTGTTGTAATTTAAAAATCTTTGAGCCTTCAAAAAAATATCATTACTCAAAAAAAACAACACGAACTGAACAACATGAACAACACTATCTTTAAACTGGCAGTATCCTTTTTTATTTTGACCTTTTCAAATATTGCGGACGCGCAGGTGCATAAGCCTGAATCTAAGTCAATACAAGGAGGTCAAACTGAAACCAAATTTCCGTCGAATGCCACTACAACTAAACTAACCTACAAAATAACAAATACTGCAGATAACACTTACTGCTACGATATTTTTTCTGATGGTAAGCTGATGATCCGCCAACCGTCTATTCCTGGTATGCCAGGCAATAAAGGATTTAAAACAAAAGCTAATGCAGAGAAAGTAGCGCAACTTGTATTAAAAAAAATAAAGAAAGGGGAAATGCCACCTTCTGTGACCAAAGAAGAAATGCAGAAAGTTGGCGCTTTAAAGTAAAAAGATCTCGGGTATTTTAAATTTCATCCGTAGCATTCTTAGTCAATTAATTAGTTAGTTCTCCGTTTCATTCATACCAAACATCAAACAAAAATCCCTTATCATAAAAAAATGATAAGGGATTCAAATTTAGAGATTACCTTTAATTTTTGACTAGTTTAATTGTTTCATGATGATGAGGAGTTTGAATAGAAACATGATAAAACCCCGTAGCCAAGTTTTGAATATCCACATGAAAAAATGGTCGATCGGAACTGATCTCTAAAACACTTCTTCCTGTGACATCTGTTACCTTTATTGTTTTTAACTCTGTTGAATTCGATTCAATCACAAATGAATTGCTGGTGGGATTAGGATACAGCCTGATCATACTGGATTCAATCTCTTTAATGCCTGTGCAGGTTTCAACAACGATTGACTCTACTGCACTGTTTTCACAACCGGTAGACGCATCGGTGTAAGTATATACCGGCGTAAATGTGCCACTTGTTAAAGGGTCAAAGCTATTACCACTTACGTTTGTTCCAGAATAATCCCCTCCAGCCGGAAAACCATTTAATAAAATCGGAGCTCCGTTCAAACAAACTATATTAGAAGAAATATTCAATGTGACTTCGGTTAGTGCGTTCACTTCCACAGTCGCCGTTGCGTCACTTGCGCTCATACATCCTTCAAGAGAAGTACCCGTAACAGAGTAAGTTGTAGTTGTTGTCGGGCTTACAATAGCTGATCCACTTGAATACGTATAAGAATCGGCGCCCGTTGCAATGAGAGTAAAAACCTGTCCTTCACAAATGGTAGCGCTGTTAATTGATACGATTGGCAATGCATTTACTGTAACTGTTGATTCATTAGTTGCATTAACGCTACATCCTGCTAAATGCCCAGTAACGTCATATACTGTATTTGCAGTTGGAGTGACTACAATACTACTTGTGTGCTCGCCTGTGCTCCATGTGTAACTAGTGACGCCATTAGCGGTTAGTGTTACAGAACTTCCGGCACATACGCTTTCTGAATTAACCACAATAGCCGGTGCAGAACCAACTGTTATCGTAGCTGAAAAGTTTGTTCCAAGGCAACCCTCAGCGGAAGTGCCATTAACACTATAAACCTCAGTGATGCCAGGATTATCTATAATGCTGTTTGCATTAGATCCTGTACTCCAGGTATAAGTGTCTGCCCCACTAGCTATTAATGTTCCTGTAGCACCGGCGCAGATAGAAGCTGATACCACAGAAATAGTTGGAATAGCGTTTACAGTAACAGTGGCGACAGCATCTATTGTACTGATACAGCCATCCAAAGATGTACCAGAAACGCTGTATGTTGAAGTTAGAACCGGATTGACAACCGGTGAGCTGTTAGAGTAAGTATAGGTATTCGCTCCGCCAGGAGTTAATGTAAAACTTTGTCCTTCGCAAATGACACCATCATTTACTGTAATGGTTGGCGTTGTATTCACCGATACCGTTGATACAACTTCGGCAGAAGTACAACCATTCGTTGTTCCTGACACGGTATAAGGAGTATTACTAGTTGGAGAAACTGTAAAGTTTCCACCTGTAATTGAGTAAAATCCCGCACCTGTCGGAGTGATGACAACTGAATTACCGGAACAGATCGTTGCGTCGTTTACTGTAATGGTTGGAGTTGTGTTAACCGATACTGTTGATACAACTTCGGCAGAAGTACAACCATTCGTTGTTCCTGACACGGTATAAGAAGTATTACTAATTGGTGAAACCGTAAAGTTTCCACCTGTTATGTTATAAGCTCCTGCCCCAGTTGGCGTAATCACTGCTGAATTACCGGAACAGATCGTAGCATTATTCACTGTAATGGTTGGTGTTGTGTTCACAGAAACTGTTGATACAACTTCGGCAGAAGTACAACCATTCGTTGTTCCTGACACGGTATAAGAAGTATTACTAATTGGTGAAACCGTAAAGTTTCCACCTGTTATGTTATAAGCTCCTGCCCCAGTTGGCGTAATCACTGCTGAATTACCGGAACAGATCGTAGCATTATTCACTGTAATGGTTGGTGTTGTGTTCACAGAAACTGTTGATACAACTTCGGCAGAAGTACAACCATTCGTTGTTCCTGACACGGTATAAGAAGTATTACTAATTGGTGAAACTGTAAAGTTTCCACCTGTGATGTTATAAGCTACTGCACCTGTTGGCGTAATCTCTGCTGAATTACCAGAACAGATCGTAGCATTATTCACTGTGATGGTTGGTGTTGTGTTAACAGAAACTGTTGATACAACTTCTGCCGAAGTACAACCGTTTGTTGTTCCTGACACGGTATAAGAAGTATTACTAATTGGTGAAACTGTAAAGTTTCCACCTGTAATTGAGTAAGACCCCGCACCTGTCGGGGTGATGACAACGGAATTACCGGAACAGATTGTTGCACTGTTTACTGTAATGGTTGGTGTTGTGTTAACCGATACTGTTGATACAACTTCGGCAGAAGTACAACCATTCGTTGTTCCTGACACGGTATAAGAAGTATTACTAATTGGTGAAACCGTAAAGTTCCCGCCTGTGATGTTATAAGCTCCTGCACCAGTTGGCGTAATCACTGCTGAATTACCGGAACATATTGTTGCACTGTTCACTGTAATGGTTGGAGTTGTGTTAACAGATACAGTTGATACAACCTCTGCCGAAGTACAACCGTTTGTTGTTCCTGACACGGTATAAGAAGTATTACTAATTGGTGAAACTGTAAAGTTCCCCCCGGTGATATTATAAGCCCCGGCTCCTGTTGGTGAAATAACTGCTGAATTACCAGAACAAATCGTAGCATTGTTCACTGTAATGGTTGGTGTTGTGTTCACAGACACCGTTGAAACGATAAAATTACTACAGCCGACAAAATTTGTGCCTGTGACTGTATACGATGTTGTTGTTAATGGAGATACTATAAAAGAACCCCCGGTTATGGATAGAGTATTAGCTCCTGATGCAATAATGCTATAAGAATTTCCAGAACAAATAGTAGCGCTGCTTGCACTAATTGTTGGAGTATCACTTACAGAAACGGTTATAACAGCTGAACCAGTGCAAGTACCAACAGAGCCTGATACAGTGTAATTAGTTGTAACTGCTGGTGTAAATGCGATGCCATTAGTTATTCCACCAGTCCATGTATAAGAACTGGCGCCACTCGCTGTAAGACTGGTGCTGTTGCCTGAGCATACCAATGTTGTTCCGGTAACTGACAAGGTGGTAGCAGTATTAATTGAAACAGTAGCCACAGCACTGTTAGACGCGCTGCAACCGTTTACGTCTGTGCCGGTTATTGAATACGAAGTTGTAGTAAGCGGAGCAACGGTAAAACTATTACCTGTGATTGAGTAAGACCACGCGCCAATTGGCACTAAAGTCACTGAAGCACCAGGACAAATTGTTGCACTGTTTACCGTAATAGTTGGTGACGCATTTACATACACTGTTGCTATAACTGTATTGGATGCAGCACAAGTACCATCGTTGTTACTCCCTGTAATTGTATAAGACGTTGTGGCCATTGGACTCACAGTAAATGATCCCCCACTAATCGTGTATGAATCCGCACCAGATGGTGAAATAACTGCGTTAACACCAGAGCAAATTGTCATATCACTCACCGCCAGGGTTGGAATAGCAACACTGACTGTTTGTGTAATTGCTGTTGAACAGCCTACCTGATCCGACACCATTAAAGTGTAGGTTCCATTTGAAGTTGCAGTAATAGCGGCAAGTGTAGAACTAGAGCTCACCGGAATACTCCATGTATAATTTGCAAGTGGAGTATATTCGTTAAGATCATTTATTGTAGTAATGCCGTTGACACCCGTACCTAAAAAAGCTTTATTACCAATAACAAAGGCCGAAGCTGCGTTCCTTATTATTCCTGGGAATGCTGATTTCGAAGTCCATGAATCAGTTGCAGGATCGTACTCTATCAGATCGTTTGTATTCACGTTAACACTATTAATACCGACTGCCATATATCCTTTATTTCCAATACTAAACCCAGTGGCACTTGCTCTTATCATAGCGCCAACCACTGCTTTCGACGTCCACGCATTTGTGGAAGGGTCATATTCATAAAAATCATTCTTTCTTGAAGTGCCCAATGTCGAACTTTGTCCTGTTCCAATATATCCTTTACCTCCAATGCTGAAGCCAGCAGCAAAATTCCTAACAGTAGGTAAAGAAGCTTTTACTGTCCATGTATTGTTAACAGGATTGTATTCGTAAAAATCGTTTTTATAAACGCCTACGCTTAAGCCTGTTCCAACATAACCTTTGTTCCCAATTGTAAAGCCGACTGCTCCTTGTCTTGTTCCTCCGGCAAAATTAGCTTTGGTTGTCCAGGTATTTGCTGAGGGATCATATTCATAAAAATCATTAAGAACAGTAGAACCATTCACTGTACCAGTACCAATATACCCTTTTCCGTTAATGCTGAAACCTATAGCTGAATAACGATTGCTTCCAGGAACATTTGCCTTTTGTGTCCAAGCGTTTGTAGCCGGGTCGTACTCCCAGAAGTCATTTTTTCCAGCCGTTCCAACACCTCCAGTACCCATATACCCTTTATTACCTATATTGAAAGCAACAGCATACCGGCGTGGACTACCAATTCCTGTTTTTACATTCCATGTATCACTAGCTGTACTGCCTGTTAAAACTACACTGCTTCCACACGCTGAAGTTGGTCCACCGGCTGTTAGTGTAGCAGATGGTGCTGAGTTAACCGTTACATATTGAGTAAGGCTTTGGGTACAATTTCCAATAGCACCCATTACAGTGTAATTTGAAGAAGCGGCTGGTGTAAATGAAACACCGTTACTCACTCCACCAGTCCAGGAATATGACGTGGCTCCTGCTGCTGTGAGCGTGACACTATTGCCTTCACAAATTACTGTGCCACCAATGGCGGATAGGGTCGGGCTTGGGGCAATACTAACGGTTTGTGATTTGCCGGATATACATCCGTCTGGATCAGTAACAGTTACGGAATAGGTATTGGTTACAGTTGTAGTGATTAAAGATGTATTAGCGCCGGTGTTCCACGTATAGGTTCCAGCTGGGCTTGCAGTTAGGTTAAGGCTGCTTCCGCAAAATGTGGTTGGACCGGCTGCAGTAATATTTGCAGGAAGATTAACAGTAATCGTCCTTGAAAAACTTTTGGAACATGTACCTAATGTTGCATTTAGCGAATAATTTGCTGTAGCAGTAGGTGTAAAAACGGTGCCATCAGTTATTCCACCGGACCATGTATATGTTTCGGTGCTGTTTGGAATAGCAGTCAGACTAGTACTTCCTCCGCTACAAACAAAAGTAGGACTACTAATGGTAACGGTTGGATTTGGAAGGATGTTAACCGTTTGTGATGCTGAAGAAATACAACCTGATAGGTTTGAAAGTGTAACTGAATATGTTCCACTCGCTGTGGCTGTAATTGCTGCTGTGGTATTTCCGGTATTCCATAAAAAACTGGCGGCTGGTGAGTACTCGTAAAAATCTGTTTGTTCACTCGGAAAAGTGCCAAGACCAAGGTAAACTTTATTATTGATAGAAAACCCTGAGGCCAGATCACGTGCCGAACCGGGAAAATTTGTTCTTGCTATCCAGGTATTTGCTGTAGGATTGTATTCTAAAAAATCATTTTTGTAAGTTCCATCCGATCCAAGACCTATATACCCCTTGGTAGAGGTGCTAATCCCAGTAGCTTCAGCGCGTCCCCCTAATACAGAAGCTTTTTGTGTCCAGATATCTGTAGCAGGATTGTATTCATAAAAATCGTTGCGGTAATATCCACTATATCCAGTTCCCAGGTAACCCTTATTGCCAATCGCAAATCCTGCTGCCCATCCAACAACAAAAGGATAAGATGCTTTTGCTGTCCAGGCATCCGTTGCCGGATCATATTCCCAGAAGTCACTTAAGTAACTACTATTTAAACCAGTTCCTGCATAGCCTTTGTTTAAAATACTGAATCCAACAGCACTCTGCCTGCCTACTCCTCCAAAATTGGCTTTTTGTGTCCATTCATTTGTTGATGGATCATATTCCCAAAAGTCAGTGGGCTTATTATTACCAGATATTACACCGAGACCTGCGTAGCCTTTGTTACCTATGCTAAAACCAATTCCTTGACTACGCCCTTCGCCAGGGAAATTTGCTTTTTGTGTCCAGGCATTACTGATCGGGTCATATTCCCAAAGATCTGTTTTAGAAACTGAGCCTGTCCATCCCAATGTAATGTATCCCTTAGAGCCTATGCTAAAACTAACTGATTGGCCGCGATATCCACCCCCGAAATCGGTTTTTTGAGTCCAGTTATTGTCCGTTGTGTTTGCCGTAAGGAGTACGTTTGAACTACAAACTGTTGTAGGTCCACCTGGTGTAATGGTAGCTATTGGTACAGTGTTCACAAATACGGATTGCGTAACTGTTTTTGTGCAGGCTCCTAGAGAACCTGTCAGAGTATAAATTGAAGAACTCGCAGGCGTAAAGCTTATTCCGTTTGATACACCGCCTATCCATGTATAGGTCGTTGCACCGCCGGTAATAGCGTTAAGAGTTATATTAGTACCTGCACAAACCACAGTTGGACCGCTAATTGAAAGTGTTGCATCGGGAACCACACTAACGGTTTTAATTGCGGTAAGCGTGCAACCATCCTGAGCAGTTATTATTACAGAATAGGTGCCACTTGATGTTACAGTATTAATAGCAGTAGTAGCACCATTGCTCCAGCTATATGTAAGATTATAAGGGCTGTATTCATAAAAATCATTTGTAAAGTTTCCTTCATTTCCACCACCAATATAACCTTTATCCCCAATGCTGAAAGCCACAGCAGAAGCCCTGGACGAACCCATGAAATTAAGTTTTTGAGTCCACGTATCGGCAATGGCATCATATTCATAAAAATCTCTTGTACGGCTATAGCTTGTTCCATAACCTGTTCCAATATATCCTTTGCCATTAACTGCAAAACTGGCGGCGTAATAACTTGCTGATGGTAAATTTGTTTTTTGGGTCCAGGTATCACTAGTTGGATTAAATTCGTAAAAATCATTCAAGACGCCAGAACCCCCGCTACCTGTACCAACATACCCTTTACTACCGAGGCTAAAAGCAGTGGCAAAAGCTCTGCCCGATCCCGGAAATGATGTTTTAGCTGACCATGCGTCAGTAATAGGGTCGTATTCATAAAAATCGCTATAATATATATTACCGGAAGAATAAAAATATCCCAAACCCATATACCCCTTGGTTCCTACACAGAAGCCGACTGGTGCCTGGCGACCAACTCCAGGGAAAGATGCTTTCTGAGTCCATGCGTTAGTTGTTGGATCATATTCATAAAAATCATTCTTGTAGTTATATGAGTTATCATACCCGCAGCCGATATAACCTTTACTTCCTATGCTAAAACCAGCTGCATCATACCGCGCTGTTCCAGGGAAATTTGTTTTTTGAGTCCATGCATCTGAGGCAGGGTCGTATTCCCACATAGAGTTTTGCGGGCCCCCATTATTACCCGTTCCAATGTAACCTTTGCTGCCAATGCTAAACCCAACGGCATTGCCGCGGGCACTCCCTCCTATATTAGCTTTTTGGGTCCAGGTGTTGCTGGTAGGGATCGCAGTTAAAATAGCATTTCCACAAGCAACCGTTGAACCTCCGGCAGATGTTATTGCTGTTGTAAAACTGCATTGCGCAAAATTTGTCGTTCGGATTAAAATTAGTGAAACAATAAATAGGAGTTGTTTTTTCATAGTGCCTGGTAAGTATGTGGGAAATAAATTTTGACTGGCAAATGTACGGATTTTCAATTGCTATAAGTAAATTTGGGATCAACGACGCAATACTGTATTCAAACAACTGCCCTAAGGAAACTATTTGGATAATTAAGTAATCAATTCAAAAAGTAAATAGGAAAATTTAAAAATCCCTTAAATCAAAAATTACGTAAATAATACATGATAAAATTAATCTTAATACTTACAGGTATGTTTTTAACACCGCTTTTTCAAAGAGACAAATCAGCGTTAAAATATATAGCATTTGGAGATTCCTACACTATTTGCACCGGAACTAATGCCATTGATGAGCAATGGCCGACCATTCTTTCCAAACATTTAACAGAAGCTGGAATTAAAACTGACTTAGTTGCAAATCCCTCTAAAAACGGTTACAGTACTCAAAATGTAATCGATTATGAACTGCCTCTTTTAAAAAATCAAACGCTCGACTTTGCTACGTTACTGATCGGTGTGAATGACTGGGTAAGACAAGTTGATATGAAAACTTATCACAAAAATTTAAATTATTGTATTGATGAAATACAGAAACACCTCAGCAATAAAAATCATTTGCTTCTGATAACTATTCCTGATTTTGGCGTTACTCCACAAGGAAAATTATATGGGAACGGCAGAAATATTTCAGAAGGCATCTCCGAATTTAATGACATTATCAAAACAGAAACTAAAAAGAGAGGCTTAGTATGTGTGGATGTTTTTACTGTATCACAGCAAATGAAAAACAATAAAGACCTCGTTGCTGCCGACGGCCTGCATCCTTCTGCTAAAGAATATGCTGTTTGGGAAACTATGATCTTTTCTGAAGCAAAGAAATTACTTAGTAAATAAATTGCAGTAACCATTTAGAGACCTGAATCAAGTTCAGGGCGACTAATGTCTATGAATTGCTCTTATCTTTTCAAAAAATACCCGTAATAATGCTTAAATTTGTGGCCAATTATGGCGGAAAACAACCCTGAAGAACTTTCGATGCAAATGTCGTTTATGCAACACTTAGATGCATTAAGATGGCATTTGGTTAGAAGCGCTATTGCTATAGTTCTTTTTGCAGTCGTTCTCTTTTGTTTCAATAATTTTTTATTTGATACGGTTATTTTTGGTCCTTTGAAACAGGATTTTATTTCTTATCGTGCTTTATGTTCTTTAGGCTATAAAATTGGCGCCGGTGATGTCATGTGTATGACGGTTAAAGATCCTCATTTACAAACTCTCTCTGCCTCAGAACAATTTTTCACACATATGTGGATCGCGTTGTTGGGAGGAATTATTTTAGCCTTCCCTTATGTACTTTATGAATTATGGAAGTTTATTAGACCGGCTTTAAAAAACTCAGAATCACAACCTGCAAAATGGTTTGTAATCATTGCATCCATCCTGTTTTTAATCGGGATATTCTTTGGTTACTTCCTGTTATTCCCAATGTCCTATAATTTCTTAATTAATTACCAGTTATCGGATAGTGGCATTGTTCAAACCAACAATACGTTAGATGATTATATTTCTTTGATCTCAACGATGGTTTTAGTTTCAGGCATTGTGTTTGAATTGCCGGTACTGGTTTATTTTTTAACAAGGCTTGGTCTGTTAACGCCTGAGTTCATGCGCAAGTACCGAAAATATGCTGTGGTAGTTATCCTGATTGCAGCCGCTGTAATAACGCCTTCACCCGATGTAACTTCACAAATGGTTGTGGCTGTTCCCATGTATTTATTATACGAGATCAGTATTTTTGTAAGTGCCTTCGTTATTAAAAAAAATAAACTGAATTAATATGTCAAGCCAGGTTAAAGAATTCAACGACTATCGTGCAAAGATGAACGAAGTTATTTTAGGAAAAGATAACTTAGTAATTAAGCGTTTATTTAATTTAGATACTCAAACCTATTCGGAAGGCGCTTTGAATGTAAAAACCAAAGAGATGCTGGGCTTAGTAGCCAGCATGGTGTTGCGCTGTGATGATTGCATCAAATACCATTTGGAAAAATGTTTTGATCAAGGCTGCAGCACAAAAGAAATTTATGAAGTATTTGCCGTAGCCAATATCGTTGGTGGAACCATTGTGATTCCTCACACACGTCGTGGTGCTGAATTCTGGGAAGAGTTAATTAAAAAACAGTAAAGCTTTTTTGTTCAGACCTAAATAAATAATTGATTTATGGCTTCAGGATTTTTTGTAGTGTTAGATGATATAGCGGCACTAATGGACGATATTGCCATGAGCACTAAACTAGCTGCAAAAAAAACAGCTGGAATATTAGGTGATGATTTAGCTGTAAATGCCGAAAAATCTACTGGATTTCTTGCCAATAGAGAAATACCAGTATTATGGGCAATAACAAAAGGCTCATTCTTAAATAAACTAATTATAGTGCCATTGGCATTTACATTAGAGTATATTTATGCTCCTGCTATTGTATGGATATTAATTTTAGGAGGTATTTATTTAGCTTATGAAGGAGCAGAAAAAATCATTCACAGCTTATTTGCTGCTAACCATACAGAAAAAATAGTGGCAAAAATCGAATCCTTATCAGCTGACGAGGAAAAGGGGAAAATAAATTCTGCAATAAAAACAGATTTTATCTTATCATTAGAAATTGTAATTATTGCCTTAGGTTCTGTGATAGATAAGCCATTCATGAACCAGATTATTACGGTTAGTTTAGTAGCCCTGATAGCAACCGTGGGAGTTTACGGAATAGTGGCCCTTATTGTAAAGATGGATGATGCTGGATATATTTTACTAAAGAAAACAAAGGAAAAAGGATTTTTGGCAGTAGTTGGTAAAGGCTTAATAATAGCTTTACCATGGCTAATTAAAGCTTTATCTTTTATTGGAACAATAGCTTTATTATTGGTTTCGGGAGGCATATTTATCCACTATATTCCGTGGGCACATCACTTAGCAGAACGCTTTAACAATATATCTTCTATTATATTAGACTTAATTTCAGGGATAATAGTAGGTTCCTTAGCCGTTGGCGCATGGAATCTTTTTACATATTTATACGCAAAAATAAAAAAGTAATCATTCCTTTTTTAAGACATTGGAATAACAGAGGCTTACGTGATTATATGTAAATTATAGTCTTTTGGAGGATTAATAATCAGAGTTACAGAAAAAATAAATTCTGTAACTTTTTTTAACGTCTGCGTTATCTATGCAGATGAACATTCAAAAATATATCATTTCTGTTTTTGTCAGTTCCCATTTATTGGGCCAAACGTCATCTAATCTCTTTCCTGAAATGAGTTTCGGTTTCACTCATTCCACCTCCACAAGCATGTGTTTCCAGTCTTCGTTACATCGAGCTAATTTTAGTAATGAACAAGTTTTACCAAAGTATAAAACAAAAATTACTGAAACACAATTTGGTTTCGGGATAGGATTGTTTTTATGGATGCCCTTGAATGATGGAATAGTTTTTAAACCAAAAGCAGAAGGAGTTTTCTCCAACACGTGTACCCGAAACAACCAACATATATTTGCTACATCATTTGATTTAAACATTTCTCATGGCTTTGTGATAGCTTTAAAAAAACCAGATGAAAATGGCATAATCTATATGGCGAGGAATATGAGCTGCTACCTCACAAGCAAGCAGCCATATATAGTTATTGGACCGGAAATTAATTTAAAGAAGTACGACAACGGCTACCTAAACAAAGGTTTTGAAAATGAAATGACATTCGGCTTTTTTATTGGATATGGCATCAATTATATCTTTCAGCGCAAAAATGTAGCCCCAGAAATTTGCTATCATGTCAGTTCAACTTCTCAGAATCAAATTAACGACTCTAACAAACGAACACACAGCATCACCGTTTCACTCAATTTCTTTTAAAATTAGTTAATGGTAATGCCCACATTAGTACTGTTAGCAGACAAGTCCGGTGGAACTGGCTTAGACCCAAACTTACATCTGTTATTGTCAGGCACACGGTCGATTAATTTATTGTAAGGATCAAGTCCTGCTGAAAATGGTTCCTGATCAATAATAAACTCAAACGTTTTGGTAGCTTTATCCATCTTTACTTTTTTGAAGACCACTTCTTTATCCACTTTCTTCCCTTTCACTTCCTGTTGATTAAAAACTCCAATGTCTATCCAGTCGTTCACTGGCACTTCTTTGCTTTTGCCTAAGCTATCTGCTTTAAATTTTGTAGAGCCAACGGTTAATGTCACTTTGAATTTTCCGTCAGGTTGCTTCACTGATTTAAGATCTTTCACATAATTCTCATAAACAGTTATGTCTTCAAACAAATCTTTAATCACATACTGCATACTGTCGGGCGTAGACAATTTCATATTAGCAACGAACTCTAAAGCCGTTGTATAAGGTGCACTCTGAAACCCGACTTTTTTAATATAACGTTTCAGGGCTGAGTTTACCGAATCTTCTCCGATAAAATCTCTTAAGGCATACATGACCAAACATCCTTTATTGTAATGAATGTATTGTTGATTTTCCGCCAGCATAATGGGCAATTCTTTTTTCTTCTCAGTAGCCCTGCCCAATAAATATTTATTTAAAGCATCTGCCAGGAATTTATGCATAGCTTCTTTGCCGTATTCTTTTTCCATTACCATCATAGCACTGTACTCTGCCATTGATTCGCTCATTAACGTTGACCCCTGCACATCGGCTCCAATAACCTGATGCGCCCACCACTGATGCCCTACTTCATGCGAAGTAACATAGAAAGGATAATCAATGCTTAAAGGATCATTTTCATCCACATTGGCAATAAAGCCAATGCTTTCAGAATACGGAATTGTATTTGGAAAGGACTGTGCAAAAGATGCGTAACGAGGAAATTCTAAAATACGAACCTGTCGATGTTGGTAAGGACTAAACGCCTTTTCATAATATGCCAGTGATTTTTTAATGGAATTAATCATACGATCGAGGTTGTATTCATGACCTTTATGATAATACACTTCAATATTAATGTTTTTGTATTTATCCTTCTTTACTTCATAACGTGCTGAGAGAAACGAATAAAAATTAAGTATTGGGCAATCCATTTTATAATGAAAATACCGTCGCTTGTCTTTTAAATATTCCTTGACTAAATAACCAGGGGCAACTGCAATTTGATCGGCCCCAGTACTCACCACGCATTCAAAGTTGATCCAGTCTGCGTCTTTACTAATATAAGTGTTAGCATAGGACGCTGTGTCATTAATATTAGCCATGCGTTGCTTGACAGGCAAGTCGAATTTTTTTCGCGCTTCATTTTCACCTAATTCATATGCTTCGTTGTAACCAATACTTGGCAACAGTGAATTATTAATAAATGTGCCGTTATAAACTACATCTGATTTTTCATCATTACTAAACCAGGATTTTGGAAAATAATCAATTATAAAATCCAGTTTTATTGAGTCGCCAGGTTGAAGAGGTGAATTCAGTTTAAAAGCCCTCATAAAAAAATCTCCATCGTTAATGACTTCTTTGTTTGGAACTGATAGAGCAAGACTTTTTACATCTACATTTAAATTATTATTTACAATGATGGTATCAATAGCTTGCCTGTGTTTGTTTTTCAAAAAGAAATAGCCTTTGAACTTTGCCCCAAGCTCGTTAGGAAACAAATCCACTTCAACATAGCTAGAAACAACTCTGGGTTGCAGCATATTTTTAAAATGTTTGTAGGTGTGTTCAAACTTCGACTGCCATTCTTCTTCTTCACTGTTTGATAACATTTTATTAGCTATTTTGATGTTATAGTAGATAAATGATCCTATACTAATAAATACAATACCTGAAATGATAGCTGCAACTCTGAACTGCCTATTTGAATCAAATTTCGAAAATTTGAAACGTGCTTTCAGTCCTTTTTCTTTTCCTCTTAAATAAAACCGGATAGCAACTACAAATAAGAGAATGATAACCGCTACCCAATATAATTTGAACAAATAAAATATAGATGTTGTATGTCCATAACCATTCATATCGCTGTAAGGAAGCATAGGTCCACTTGAATTAAAATTATAAAGTGGGTTTTTCCATTGTGCCTGGCTAAAAATAATACGCGATAAAAAAGCAATGATAAATGAAATGACGAAGCCTACATATTTGTTACTCACCAGAAACTGGATCACAAAACAAATTGCCGCCACCAATGCAAGATTAATGAAGGTTCTACCGTATAAACTTACCAGATATTGATCCAACTCAAATTTATAATAGCCTTTGAGAGACTGAATAATTAATCCTGTCAAAATAGCTCCTAATAAACCAATGCCAACGGATACCATTAATCCTAAATACTTTCCTATAACCAAAGTGGAAGATTTAATAGGAGAAGCTCCAACCAGTTCATCCACTTTAAATTGTTTTTCATTAAAAATGAGGTTACCTGAATAAAAAATTATAAGGATTGATAACATGAATTGAAACATAGAACCTGTTTGGCTTACAATATTATAAGTAACCGGATACACTTCTGTACCAAAGATGAGTGAACTGAAGCTACTGGTGATATAAGCCAAAACACCACCAAGTACCAGCATGATGATAAAAAAATAACTTTTTATGATACGTTTGTACTCGAATCGTGCGATGAAAGTTAACTGACTTCTAAATGCTTTTCCGGATGAACTGATCGTTACTTTAGGTAATTCTCCCACATGTTGTATGGCCGGAGTTTGCGGCGAAAGACTTTCTTCTTTTTTACGTAAAGAAAATACTTTGGATGGATTTAAAAACTGGGAAAAACTAAATCTCACATAACTAAAAATCATAATCAGTAAAGCAAGTCCTAACCAAACCAAACGATTATATAATAAATAATCGGTGAGTGATAATAGGCGTTCATTTTGTTCGGATGGCGTCCAGTATTGCGTTACTTGTCCCAAAGCCTTATTCCCATAAGGATCCAGCATAGCAGCTAATTTCTGGTAATCAATGTCGGCCAAAACAGCATTAGCGGCCAAATCGAATAAAAAGAAAATTACTGTAAATAAATAAGCGATGGTTGTATTTCGAAGAAAGGTGGTTAAAGAAAAATAAATGGTTCCAAACAATAAAGTATTAGGCACCACAAAATATAAAAAGGGTTGAATGTAATTATATATATGAATCGGGCCAATAGTTGGTTGCTCAATACCAATGAGACTTCCAACTAATAAACCAAAGAACTGCCCACTGAATACAAAAAGCGCAATTACCAACACACCAAAAAATCGGCCGAAAAAGTAAGCTGATTTGGTAATAGGTTTTGTAAAAAACAAGGAATGTGAATTGTATTCAAAATCACGCTGGATAGCCGTGGCCATAATGGCAATGATAATCATATTGTGAACCAGGGCAAGAATGTTTTGGTTGAAGGCCAGATACAAACTTGCATTAGCTACAGCACTGTTCAAATATGTATTGCTGTCGCTGGAACCTAATGGAATTACACCCGAAGCAGCTAAAGACAGGAATAAATAAAATGCAAAATAAATAGCAAAAAACACATAGGTAGATGGTTTTTTAAGTGCATATTTTAATTCGAAACGAAAAATTTCTAAAAACATAATGTTGTTTTAATTTGTAAACTAATGAATGATACTTGTATTATATTTTTAACCACATAGGCACATAGGATTATTTCTATGTGCCTATGTGGTTATCGTTAAAGAATATTTGAAAAATAAACATCTTCTAAATCCGGCTCTACCACAGTAAAATTGGCATCCGGCAAACCATCACTCTTCACGTGAATCAATACCTTTCCTTCAACTACTTTGGCAGAAATAACCTTGTACTTATCTTTATAAGTATTCAATTCATTCTTATCTATCAACAACTTCCAAACGGTGTTGCGCATTTGCTCAATCGTATCACTTGGCTTTCCATCCAGTAAAACCTGTCCACGGTTCATGATCACCATACGTGGGCATAAATTTTTAATATCCTCTACAATGTGAGTGGAGAGAATGACGATAATGTTTTCTCCTAGATCACTTAAAATATTATGAAAACGGTTTCTCTCCGCAGGGTCCAATCCGGCTGTTGGTTCATCAACAATAATTAATTTTGGATTTCCTAATAATGCCTGGGCAATACCAAAACGCTGACGCATACCGCCGGAGTATTCACTTAGATTGCGTTTGCGGGCGTCGTATAAATTGGTTTGGTGCAAAAGGGCGTCGCAAATTTCTTTACGCTCTGATTTATTATTAATGCCTTTTAAAACTGCAAAATGATGAAGCATATCTACGGCATTCACTTTTGGATAAAATCCAAAATCCTGTGGCAGGTAACCCAATAGCTTTCTTAACTCTTCTTTTTGTTTTATCACATCAATATCACCCAGCATGATAGAACCGGTGTCCGGATCCTGAAGGGTTGCAATGGTTCGCATTAAGGTTGATTTACCTGCACCGTTTGGTCCAAGTAAACCGAACATTCCCGGCGCAATGGTTAAATTGACATTAGTTAAAGCCTTTAGCCCGTTGGCATAAGTTTTAGAAACATTGGAAATAGTTAATTGCATAAAAAAATGGTTTTACCAAATGTAAAACCATTTTTAACTAATAAGGCTTGTTTGACAAATTATTATCACCATTCAACCCTTAAACATCTTGAACATTTACTGAATACGGTGAAGGTTCAATCCTTTAGGTGGTTTTATAATCATTGGGAATTTTTCAATTTTTACCGAACTACTGTCTAACCCAAAGGCCTTTGCTTCACTTAAACTATATTTCTTAAGGAAAAAGTACACATTTAAAATCATTTTCTCAAAGAAAGGAAGATCGTTCTCATATGAAAGGAACTTTTCTAATACCACAAATTTAAAATCGCCGATAATATTATTTTTGTTCAGGGATTCATAACGGCTGGTTATATCCACCTCTTTCGCTTTCACTAAATCTTCTACTACTCTTCTGAACATTAAATTTACCCTTGGAGCAACTTTAAATCCCAGTTTAAAATCTACCCGGATGATGTCTTCATTTGCAATATGCGTCACCTTATAATCCATACGGTAAGGCTCATCCATCACATCAACATGTACAAACCAGTAGATATCGGCTTTCTTCGGACGCTTTTGTAAAATAGAATAAATGACTTTTGACTCAATAGTTAAGGGATCGTTGGCACTGGTCATATATACCAGGTGGGTAGCATATTTTTGTATGGATGGATCTGAACTTAAATCACACAGCATTTGAGTGTAGGTGGTCAATGGAACAACATCTGTATACCGTTGCCGGATCAGTTTTGCAATGTACCAACAAGCCATAACGCCTGCTAATAATAAAGCTATCATTAAGGTAATGTAACCACCTTTCGGAAATTTTTCCAATAGCGCGATCAGGAACGCTGATTCTATAATGATATACAAAACGATAAAAAAATTGATAAACAGCTTGGGGTATTTTTTAATACGCATGAAAAATCCTAGCAATCGGGAAGACATGATCATACCTAAAATGATGGTTAAACCATAAGCAGCTTCCATGTTTTTCGCTTCTTTAAAAAACAGCACAATGGCAACGCAACCAACATACAATAACCAGTTAACGGATGGGATATACATCTGGCCTTTGGCATCAGACGGATATTTAATACCAACCTTTGGCCAGAAATTTAAACGCATAGCTTCATTAATCAATGTAAATGAACCGCTGATTAAAGCCTGGGAAGCTACCACGGTTGCAACAGTGGCTATTCCAATTCCAATTGGTAAAAACCATTCCGGCATAATCGCATAAAAAGGGTTTCTACCATCCAATGTTTTACCATCCATAGTCATTAACCAGGCAGTTTGTCCCATGTAATTTAATACGAGCATTGATTTTACAAAGATCCATGAGATTCGAATATTATTTCTTCCGCAATGCCCCATATCAGAATATAGCGCTTCGGCACCTGTTGTGCAAAGAAAAACAGAGCCTAATAACCAGAAAGCCCCTGGATGATTTATTAATAAACTGATTCCGTAATAAGGATTCAATGCTTTAAGGACGGTGAAATTATGGCATAACCCCATGAATCCAACAACGCCTAAAGTAACAAACCAAACTAGCATAACTGGACCAAAAAACTTTCCGATAAACTTAGTTCCGAATTGCTGAATAAAAAATAAAAAAGTAATGATTGCAATAACAATAGGAATTGTGTGGATGTCAGCAAAGCGTGGAATTAATCTTAATCCTTCAACAGCAGAAGCAACAGATATAGGTGGCGTAATGATGCCTTCGCCTAAAATACAACAACCGCCGATAATTGCAGGAAAAACCAACCACTTTACTTTTGCTTTTTTTACCAGTGTATAAAGTGAAAAAATTCCACCCTCACCTTTATTATCGGCCCTTAAAGTAAAAACAACGTATTTAATTGTAGTTTGTAAAGTGATAGTCCAGAACACCAAAGACATGGCCCCTATTACTACCTCAGCGTCAATGATTTTTGTTCCAACTATGGCGCTCATTACGTAAAGTGGTGAAGTACCAATATCACCATAAATAATTCCGAGAGTAACTAATAAACCTGCTGCAGTAATTTTACTTATTTGACCATGATGGTGAGAGCTCATTTCAATTGGCTTAGTTTAGAACGGTAAAATTACTACTATTCCGTCCGATTGAGTGTTTTTTCGTTAAATAAATATAAAATAAACATTTCAAAAAATTTGACAATTCAATTCTAAAACTGTTTACTTGCAAAAAGGCAATTTAAAAGATCGATTTTAAATATATTGATTATCTTTATTTACTGTTTTTAACCCAGTTTATAATGAATTTTTTTCGTTATCTCTCTTTCCTTTTACTTTCAGCAACGTTTGTTTCTGCGCAACCATCCCGAATCTATTTTAGCCATACTAAACAAGCAGTTGTTAATCTTAGCAATATTGAACAGGATTTCAGCCCTACTTTGCTTGTAAATGAAATGCCAAAACCGGGTTCAAAAAAAATGGTGTATTATAATTATCCTACAGAAAAAAAAAATCAAAAATTAAACAATACACAAACCACACTTTCCAATTTAAACCTGGGTTCAAATTTTTTCGCAAATCCTTATGCCAATAGCACGCCAACCGACAATGATTTAGCAATTTCAGATTCGGGCATCATTGTATCTGTGATAAACACAAACATTTTGGTATATAATACCAAGACAAGCGTAGCAACCCCGCCAAAATCATTAGCAGCCTTTACAACACCCATTAATAGCAAACACCAGGAATTTGATCCCAAAGTGATGTATGACCCGAAAGCAGATAAATTCGTGATCATGTGTCCGGTAGGTTTTGTGGATTCCACGAGCAAGATTATTGTTGGGTTTTCACAAACCAATGACCCTAATGGGAATTGGAATTTATACACGCTTCCCGGCAATCCTTTAAACAATAACTTATGGTCGGATTACCCAATGATTTCTATGACGGAGAAAGAATTGTTTTTGAGCATTAATCTTTTATACAATGATAGTTCATGGCAAACCGGCTTTGTAGAAACTGTTATCTGGCAAATGAAAAAAGATAGCGGTTATGCCGGCTTGCCCTTAGGTTCTTACCTGCATAGCAACATAAAATTTAACGGCAAAGCAATACGAAATTTATGTCCTGCGAAAGGAGGCAGTAAATTATATTCTCCGAATATGTATTTTGTATCCAACAGAAACCTTGCTTCACAAAATGATACTGTATTTTTAGTGGAAGTGACAGATACCATAGGCTCAGCTAGTAATACAGTTTTAACGCAGGCATTAATCACTAATCAACCTTATTATTTTCCACCTAGCGGAAGGCAAACTGTTGCCACTCAAAGTCTGGCCACCAATGACGCAAGAAACCTTGGGGCGTTTTATGAGAATAATAAAATTCACTATGTACACAATACAAATAATCCGGTTAACAATCACGTTACAGTATATTATGGCGTGATTGATAATCCACAAAGTGTTACTCCAACTCTTGACGGGTATATTATTCCAAACGACACAGTTGACTTTGCTTATCCAAATATTTCTTATGCCGGAACAAACATTACTGACCATACCGCAGTGATTTCATTTGATCATTCTTCCAATAAATTGTTTCCGGGTATCTCTGCCATAAAAGCAGATGGCAGTGGCAACTTTTCGAATGTTTTAAGAATTAAGAACGGCACCAACTATATCAATGTTTTATCAGATAATCTTGAACGCTGGGGTGATTACTCCGGTTCACAACGGCGTTATAATAAACCGGGCGAAATATGGATGAGTGGATTTTATGGCTATAATGTCAGCACTTTCAATAAAAACAAACATGGTGCCTGGGTTGCTCAATTGTTAATCGATCCGGGCATGATTACCAATTTAACCCAAGTTACAGAGAGCACTCAATCTCCGCTTTTATTATTTCCAAACCCAACACTTGAAACTTTTTCAGTAGAGCTTCATTTATCTGAACCAGAATATTTAAGTTTTGAATTAATGGATGTTCATGGAAAGTTAGTGGAGCTTCTGTTAAGGGATTGGGTAAAGACAAAAGACAACACCTTTAATTTTAGTTTAAGAGATGTGAGTGAAGGTGTTTATTTTCTTAAAATAACAGGGAATCATAACACAAACATGACGAAAAAAATTATAAAACAATAAACACATTTATGCTTAAGCTACGATATTTTTTATTCTTGTTATTTTGCATGACATTTTTTGGTCAGGCAAAAGCAACCCACAACCGCGCCGGACAAATTACCTACAAGTGGGTTGGTCCCGGTTTTTATACATACGAGATAAAACTAACTACATATACAAATATCGGTGGAACCAATTTAGCAGACCGATGTGAGGATACAGTATATTTCGGAGATGGTGCAAAAGCGGTTGTTTTAAGAAGCAATGGTTTATGTAATGGCTCATGCAGCCCTTCTTGCGAAGGGCAACCGTTGCCTGGAGGTACAATCAAATTAAATCAATATGTAACAACTCACACCTACCCAGGACCAGGTAATTACAAAATGAGTATGGAGGATCCAAACCGTAATGCCGGTGTGATTAATATTCCTAACTCTGTGAACCAGGTTTTTTATGTGGAGTCGTTTCTTGTGATTCCGGCATTTGGAATAGGTAAAAACAGTTCGCCTATACTTACCTTTCCACCTATAGATAATGCCTGTGTAGGTAGGTGTTTTAAGCATAACCCTGGTGCTTATGACATAGATGGAGACAGTATTTCATATGAACTCACCCCATGCCGCGGTCATTTAGGTGTCATCTGCCCTGGCTATTCTAATCCTGCTATAGGCAGCGGTAATTTTACTATTGATTCGCTAACCGGAACTCTGGAATGGTGCACTCCCCAGGCACAGGGAGAATATAATATGGCAATGCTTATTAAAGAATGGCGGAAAGATGATGATGGCAATTATTTTTTGGTAGGTTATATTGAAAGAGACATGCAGGTGGATGTAGGAATCTGCAACAACAATAATCCACACATTGTATTAAATAATCAAAATGTTTTTCCTGTTGCAGGAACAACTGTATCAAAGACTATCACTGCTAACGATCCCGATGGGGACGTACTTACTATGGAAGCCAGGGGAGGGCCATTTGCCGCACCAATGCCCTCCGCAATTTTTTCTTCAACTAGTGGTATTTTTTCATGGCAAACATCCATTAATCATGTAAGGCGCATGCCTTATCAAGTAACTGTAAAAGTTATCGATAACGATCCTTATATTAAGCTGGTGGACTTTAAAACATTTAATATAAAAATAATTCCACATGCGCCTGTGAACCTTATCGCACTCCCTTCTTATCAGCACATTGTACTTAAATGGCAAAAACCGTCCAGCTATATAACCACTGGATCAAATCCATTCCTACGCTACAATGTTTACAAGAAAGACAGTGTATCAAATTGGCTTCCTGCCATTAACGAAACAACTCCCCCTGCTTATACTGGATTTACTTACATCGGATCAACTTCCGGCAACATAACAGACACTTCATTCACAGATTATAATAATGGTAACCCTTTCGTTTCCGGAAAAGATTATAGTTATGTTGTGCTAGCCGAATATAAAGATGGAGCAACAAGCCAGGTTTCAAATATTGCCATAAGTCAAATTTATGTGGGCATTAACGAGCGTACTTTAGAGACTGCAGAGTTTCAAGCCATTCCGAATCCCGCCAACGAAGAACTTGTGATTGTATTCAATAAGCAAGCACTGGAATGGCAGTATATAGAATTAATGGATATTACCGGCCGAACAATCAAATTATTAACAGCCAAGGAAGATATAACTCAAGCAAATACAATTCGTTTAAATTTAGACAACATTAATCCCGGAATTTATTTCCTGAAAATTACAGGGCCATGCAATGATGCGATTACGAAAAAAATTATAAAACAATAAACACATTTATGCTTAAGCTACGATATTTTTTATTCTTGTTATTTTGCATGACAATTTTTGGTCAGGCAAAAGCAACCCACAACCGGGCCGGAGAAATTACTTACACATGGGTTGGGCCGGGCAAATACACCTATAAGGTCAAAGTAACAACCTACACGAATATTGGCGGAACCAATTTAGCAGACCGTTGTGAGGATACAGTTTATTTCGGAGATGGCACAAGAGCGGTTGTTTTAAGAAGCAATGGTTTATGTAATGGCGATTGCAGTCCGGCTTGTGAAGGGCAACCGTTGCCCGGAGGTAAAATCAAATTAAATGAATATGTAACTATACATACTTACCCAGGGCCTGGTAATTACAAAATTAGTATGGAAGATCCCAATCGTAATGCCGGTGTAATTAATATTCCAAATTCTGTTAATCAAGTGTTTTATATCGAATCTTATTTAGTAATTCCCTTTTTTTTAAGCGGGAGAAATAGTTCACCTATACTTACCTTTCCACCCATCGATGATGCCTGCTTTGGTAAATGCTTCGAGCATAACCCCGGAGCTTACGATATGGACGGTGACAGCCTTTCCTATGAACTGACTACAAGTCGTGGACACTTAGGAGCAACTTGTCCGGGTTACAGCTACCCTGCTACCGGTAGCGGTGGAACATACAATGTGAATGCCACTACTGGAACGCTTACATGGTGCGCTCCTCAAATGCAGGGTGAATACAACCTGGCTATGATAATTAAAGAATGGAGAAAAGATGATGACGGAACGTATTTTTTAATTGGATACGTACTCAGGGATTTGCAGGTAGATGTAGGGGCCTGTTCCAATAACCAACCTCATATTAATCCTATGACGGACGTCTGTGTTCTGGCAGGTACCGTCATTACTAAAACCATTACAGCAACAGATCCCGATTTGGA
This sequence comes from Bacteroidota bacterium, assembly GCA_040387555.1. Taxonomy (GTDB): domain Bacteria; phylum Bacteroidota; class Bacteroidia; order B-17B0; family Aurantibacillaceae; genus UBA4416. The sequence goes on from JAZKDO010000001.1 coordinate 276,840, forward strand.
TGCACTGACTTTGGATGCTGATGGCGCGCCGTTTGGCGTTACCCCTCCTGTTGCCACTTTTTTCTCATCCCCGGCATTGTCAACAGTTTCCGGCACCTTTAACTGGCAAACCACTTGCGCTCATATTCGTAAAGCACCTTACCAGGTGACTGCTAAAGTTAAAGATAATGATCCATTAGTTGGCCTGGTCGATTTTGAAACTTTTAACATACGTGTCGTTCCTCCGCCTCCAACATCTCTCACTGCCGATGCATTAGGCACCAGTTTTAAGTTAACATGGCGTAAACCAGTCTGCCGACTCACTATAGGAAACAAAATTGAAAAATATTGCGTGTACCGAAAAGAAAATTGCGATGATTGGGTACCATCCAATTGTGAGGTGGGCGTTCCTGCTTACACGGGTTATATTCGCATTGGTTGTACTGCAAATTTGAATGATACTATTTTTACAGATTCTAATAATGGAAATGGATTAGTTCACGGCACAAAATACACTTATATTGTTATTGCCGTATATACTGATGGTAGTGAAAGCTACGCTTCAAACCAAACGGATTGTATGTCCTTAACACGTGATGTGCCATTGCTCGTAAACGTAGATGTTAAAACAACAGATGCTATTACCGGATCTGTTTTAGTGCGCTGGATAAAACCTTCTTTGAAAACGGATGCTTTAGATACAAGTACCGTTCCCGGCCCATATGAATTTCGGTTACGTCATCATAATGGATTCACTGGCACTTTTACCAATGTGTATTCCATCACTAAACCTTATTTCCTTGCTCTAAACCAATTGAGTGATACCACTTTCACACATACGGGATCCTTGTCTTCCCCTTTAAATACAGAAAGCATAGCGCACACCTATGTTATTGAATTTTATGCAAATGGTCAATTTATTGGAAACGGTCAAAAAGCTTCTTCAGTATTGTTGTCTTTAACTTCGAGTGATAATACAATGACTTTAAACTGGCAGCATCAAACGCCATGGAACAATTACAAATATATAATTCACCGAAAAGGGCCTTCTGAAACTGTATTTACACCTCATGACAGCACCACTTTGAAAACCTATGTAGATGATAGTTTGATAAATGGCGCCCTGTATTGTTATAAAGTTCAATCTTTAGGCCGGTATTCAGATACTACCATCATGAGGCCTCTCTTAAATTTTTCTCAGGAAGTATGCGGAAAGCCAAAAGATACTACACCTCCATGTGCTCCAAAATTAGAGATTGTTTCGGATTGTAAAATACCTACGTTGGTTTTGCAATGGAATAATCCAAATCATAGTTGTAGCGATGATGCAGTAAAATATAATATCTATTTTGCCGAAACTGAGGACGCTGATTTGTTCCTTCAGGATTCAATTAAAATAATGAGCGACACTATATTAGCTTTTGATAATTTAAATTCGATTGCCGGTTGTTACGCTATCACAGCCGTAGATTCTTTTGGAAACGAGAGCGCCCGAAGTATTAAGGTTTGCGTGGATAATTGTCCGGAATACGAATTGCCAAATGTTATTACAGTGAACGGTGACGGTGTAAACGATTTCTTTAAACCGATCAAAAATAAATTCATTAAAGACATTGATTTGAAAGTTTATAACCGTTGGGGAAATTTAGTTTTTGAAACAACTGATCCAGCTATTATGTGGGATGGAAAAGCAATACAATCAAAAACACTAACAACTGAAGGCACTTATTTTTACGTCTGCCAGGTGAATGAAATTCGTGTGAAAGGTATTGTGGCCAGAGATTTAAAAGGGTTTTTTCAAATTTTTCATAAATAGTTTTGAAGATGCACTGTGTTTAAACGTACCACTTTCATATTTACTATTTTAGTTGCTTATATCGTTCTGCAGTTTTTGTGGTGGGAAGTTTTATTGGTCAGGCAATCAGATACCATTATTTCTTTAAAGCAAAATATTGCTGCTCTATCTTCCAGTGATGATTCAATTATTGTAAGAGATATTGCTGAATTACAAAAGAAGAAAACCATCCGCTTGTATATGATCGTAGGCGAAGGGACTGTTTTTTTATTAATACTTTTATACGGTGTGTTTCAGGTTAGAAAATCTATTCGCAAGGAAAAGGAACTTGCCGGCCAAAAGAACAATTTTATTCTGAGTGTTTCACATGAATTAAAAACTCCTATCGCGGCCACTAAACTGCAATTACAAACCTTACTGAAACATGAGCTTGACAGAAATAAGCAAATGGAACTTTTAAATAATGCATTGAATGAAACGGGCCGCTTACATAAGCTGGTGGATAATGTACTCATGGCAAACCAAATTGAAAATAATAATTTAAGTACGCAGAAGGAGAGCCTTGATTTAAGTGCTTTAGTTAAAGATACAGTAACCCGCTATTTTTCAGAGCAACTTGAAAAAAATATAATTACAATGTCTGTTGAAGAAGGCATTCACTATTTCGGTGATAAAGAATTATTACCCTCGATCATTATCAACTTAATTGAAAATGCGATTAAATATTCTTTCGAATTCGTGAGCATTGATGTCATTTTGAAAATGGTAAACAACAAGGCTTTGCTTGAAATAAAAGATAAGGGCTGCGGCATTTCCAATGCTGAAAAGGAAACAATTTTTCATAAATTTTATCGAAGCGGCAGCGAACATACCCGCAAGACAAAAGGCACCGGCATTGGCTTGTACATCGTGAAGAGCATTAGTGATTTGCATGGCATTCGTATTAAGCTATTGGATCATTCTCCCAGGGGAAGCATTTTTCAATTACAGTTTTAGGTAGGTCAGATTTTCCCGCTGAGGTTCACAAAAAATTCGAATATGTTTTTTTGTTCCGCTGAGCGAAGTCGAAGTGCTACAAAAAATTATGTATTTTTATCCGTGTCAAATTAATCATATGTTCAGATCATTTCTTATTTTATTTTCCCTATTTCTGTTTGCTTGTAATCCAACTATTGACGAGAAAAAACAAAACCAAACATTATCTAACGTACCCTTATCCTACGCCAAACGATTTGCGATTAAAAAATGTTCAGACTATACAGTTCTTGAACTGCTGGGAAATAAAAATGATTCGGAAGTTACTGCCAGTTTTGTATTATATGAACATGCCAAACCGGTTTACCAGCAAAATGCGTACTATATTAAAATTCCTGTAAGTCGCGTGGCTTCTATGAGCTCTATCTATACGACCATGCTGGCAGATCTTCATTGCGAACACACGATTGTAGCGATTGACAACCTGGACTACTATACAAATCCTTTTATTCAAAAACAGGTGAAAGAAAACAAGGTGATGGAATTATCAAAAGGTCCGAAGATAGAAATCGAGAAAACACTTGCTCTAAAACCAGATTTATTCCTAACCTTCGGCATGGGCAACCCTCAGACTGATATTGAAAATAAACTTTTGGAATCAAGTTTACCCATTGCCATTAGCATTGATCATTTAGAAGAAACGCCTTTGGCGAGAGCTGAATGGATCAAATTTTTTGCGTGCTTTTTTAATAAAGAAAGCCTGGCCGATTCTCTGTTCTCTCTTACCGACAACCAGTATAGCAAACTGAAAGTGATCGCTCAGCAAAATACACGCAAACCAACTGTGCTTACCGAAATAAAATACGGTGATGCCTGGTATGTGCCATCCGGAAAAAGTTACATCGCTAATTTAATAAACGATGCAGGTGGTAATTATTTTTGGAAAGATGATCAGAAAGTTGGCAGTACAGCCCTATCATTTGAAATGGTTTACACCAAAGCCAAAGACTGTGATTTCTGGATTAACCAATACAACGTCAACACTAAAAAAGAACTTACCAGCTACGACGAGCGTTACAGTTTGTTTAAAGCATTTAAGAATGGCAATCTTTATAATAACAACAAAATACAAAATGCACATGGTTACAGTAACTACTGGGAAACCGGGATTACGCATCCGGATGATGTGTTAGCGGATCTCATTAAAATATTTTCTCCGGAGTTAATGCCGGAGCATGAGTTTGTTTATTATAAAAAAATAGAATAAAAGTTTCCGGCAGAGTTAAAATAATTCCTCCTTTGAAGGAGGTGTCTGCAGGACGGAGGATGAGCGTAAATCATTCCAGATGCAAGGATTTTTATCGCTTAACCCTTCTCAGCGAAACTCTGGGCCAACCTCTGCGGTCATATGCGAGAACTACGAATTAGATATTAATTATTAAATTTGAACGCCTTGACTCAATCACGTTTCATATCCATCACAATAATCTTAACGCTCATCGTGATGACTTTGATCATCTGTGACCTGTGCTTTGGAAGCGTGAATTTATTTTCATTACAAAGCTCTGATCCTTTATTTCAAACCATCCTGTATGATATTCGTTTGCCTAAAACGCTCACGTCAATCATTGCCGGATCAGGACTCGCCTTGTGTGGTTTGCTGATGCAGAGTTTATTCAGGAATCCATTAGCGGGGCCTTATGTTTTAGGTGTGAGCAGTGGCGCCAGTTTATTTGTGGCCATTGCTACCATGCTGATTAGTTCTGTGAATGTCTCGGGGTTTTATTTCATGGGGAAAAGTATTGTGACGCTGTTCTCCATTGGCGGTGCTTTTTTTGTGACGTTCATTATTTTGTTAGTGTCGCGAAAAAACAAAAGCAACGTCACGCTGTTATTGGTTGGTTTAATGCTTGGGCAGGTATTGGGCGCTTTGCAAGGCCTCATTGAATTTGTGAGCAGTGCTGATAATCTAAAAACATTTATATTATGGGGTATGGGAAGCGTTGGCAGCACGACACTCACCGATGTATACTTTATGGTGCCTGTTTATTTAGCGGCTATCGTTGCGGCCTTCTTCTTAATAAGATCACTTAACGCCATTTTATTGAACGAACACTATGCGCAAAACCTTGGTGTGAATGTAAACCGCTTACGCATTACCATTATTATCATCAGTGCCATGTTGGTTGGTGTGATCACAGCCTTTTGCGGACCTATTGCTTTTGTGGGTATTTCTGTACCTATTGCTTCCCGTTTATTTTTTAAAACATCTCATCACTTACACCAGTTGGTGTTTTGTTTATTATTGGGTGCTTGTGTGGTACTGACGGCTGATGTGATTTGCCAACTGGTGAGTAACCAAATGATGTTGCCAATTAACACGGTTACAACTATCATTGGTTCCCCGGTAGTTATATGGTTATTATTCAAATCTAAATTAAGTGTTGGATGATAACTATTAAACAACTGGAAATAGGTTACAGTAACAGGAAGCATCCTGTGAGCGTGTTCAGCAACATGAACATGACGTTGAATGCCGGCGACCTAGTGGGTTTGATGGGTGACAATGGCATTGGCAAATCAACCTTTTTAAAAACCCTAACCGGAAATTTAAAACCTTTATCGGGAGAGATCACGTTCAATAGTAAATCCATTACACGATACAGCGCGCAACAACTGTCGCAACAGCTCTCAGTAGTAGTGACCGAAAAAATAGGAGGATTTAATTTAACGGCGTGGGATGTGGTGGCTACAGGGCGCACGCCTTACATCAATATTTTTGGTAAGCTTAGTGAACAGGATGAACAAATCATTACCACTGCTTTGGAACAATTGAACATTTTGTCTTTAAAAGACAAGCTCATAGATGAACTCAGCGATGGACAAAGACAGAAAGTGATGATCGCCAAATCACTCGCACAACAAACACCTGTGATTGTGTTAGATGAACCAACAGCCTTTTTGGATCATACCTCACGCCACCATTTATTTTCCATTCTTAAAAAACTCTGCAACGAACAAGGCAAACTTATCATCGTTTCTTCCCACGACCTTGAATTGATGAAAACCTATATTACCCGATCGGTAACAATGGCGGAAGGGAATAGACTGGAGGTTATTTAAAAAAATAAAAGTCCATCCGCAGGCCGCGAATAGACTTTTTTTATCTTTTAATTAAAACTATTTCTTTACTCGCTCAACATAGGTAGCGGTGCGGGTATCAACTTTCACCAAATCTCCTTCATTACAAAATAAAGGTACACTTACTGTTGCGCCAGAATCCAAAGTGGCAGGCTTTAAAGTGTTAGTTGCAGTATCTCCCTTGATTCCAGGCTCAGCATAAGAAATTTCACAAACCACAAAAGTTGGTGCTTCCGCTAAAATAACCTGATCTCCTTCAAAAGAAATTTTCACTTCCATCTCTTCTTTTAAGAACTGAAAGCTTGGTCCGAATAACTTAACAGGAACATAAACCTGCTCAAAAGTTTCTTTATCCATGCATACCGCAAATTCACCTTCCTGGTAAATGTATTGCATGTTCTTAAATTCTACACGTACCACATCGACACCTTCTCCACTTCTGAAACGGTTCTCGGTTTGTTTTCCGTTAATTAAGTTACGCATCTTGGCCTGGTAAAACGCACGTAAGTTACCTGGTGTGCGGTGCTGCCAGTCAGTAATAATTACTAATTCATTATTAAATCTGATGATTGATCCTACGTTTATATCGCCTGTATCTGCCATGTATTATATTTTTAAGGTTTGTATTTGTCTTTTAATTTTATGCTTCCAATTCATGAACCACACCCATGGCGCTGAATTTTTCGATGCGGGCATTAATGCGTTGATCTGGTGTTTGTACTTTTAAAGTAGCAAGGTGTTTTAATATTTCTGTTTTCACTGTTGCAAACATACCTTGTTGGTCGTTATGCGCGCCACCCAATGGTTCTTTAATGATTCCATCAATAAGGCCATTTTTGCTCATATCGTCGGCGGTTAACTTCAGTGCTTCTGCAGCTGTTTCCTTAAAGCTCCAGCTACGCCATAAAATAGATGAACAGGATTCAGGGGAAATTACAGAGTACCACGTATTTTCAAGCATTAATACTTTATCACCGATACCTATTCCTAACGCTCCTCCACTGGCACCTTCACCAATGATGATGCAAATTACCGGAACTTTTAACTGGGCCATCTCTAATAAATTACGGGCAATGGCTTCGCCTTGTCCTCGTTCTTCAGCTTCCAATCCAGGATAAGCACCGGGCGTATCAATAAATGTTACAATCGGTTTGTTGAACTTTTCAGCCATTTTCATCAATCGCAATGCCTTACGGTAACCTTCGGGGTTAGCCATGCCAAAGCGACGAATCTGGCGCATCTTGGTGTTAATTCCTTTTTGCTGACCAATAAACATTACGGTTTGCCCGTCAATATCACCAAATCCACCAACCATTGCTTTATCATCACCTACCGTTCTATCTCCATGTAATTCAATAAAAGAACCATTCGAAACATGATCAATGTACGCTAAGGTATATGGTCTTTCGGGATGACGGCTCACCTGCACGCGTTGCCACGCAGTTAAATTTGAAAAGATCTCTACCCGCTTGGCATGGATTTTTGCTTCCATTTCAGCGATGCCTTTACTCATATCAACTTTACTTTTTTCAGCAATCCCTTTCAACTTCTCTAGTTCTTCTTCCAGCTCCTGGATTGGCTTTTCAAAATCAAGATAAATCATTGTATAGTGGTCATTAGTTAGGGTGCAAAGATACTAAAAAATTGAAAAATCAAGTCTCGTAAGTAGCTGATTGTCAATGCGTGTTTTATGAGCCATAACACATATTGCCATACAAAAAGGATGTCTAGCTACTAAAGTACGAAACACACAAAATTAACCGACATTAAAGGTTCAACGATTTGATAAGACCTTACGGATGAGATTCTGAATCAAGTTCAGAATGACTTGAAAAAATTGATAGTTTTGTACGATGATTTGTTTCCCCAACGCTAAGATAAATTTAGGATTACATGTAACTGAAAAACGCGAAGATGGCTTTCATAACATTGAAACTGTTTTTTACCCGGTTGGATGGAACGATGCACTGGAGGTTGTTGAAGCAAAAAAGCAAGTGCTTGTCACTTCGAGCTGTCACACTGAGCGGAGCCTAAGCGGAGTCGAGAAGTTTAATCTCCATTTAAGTGGCCTGCCTGTATCAGGAAATGTTTCAGACAATTTATTATACAAAGCTTACGAACTCATACAACAATCCAAAACGCTTCCCCCTTTAGAAGTGTATTTACATAAAGTGTTACCCATGGGTGCAGGACTTGGTGGAGGAAGCGCCGATGCTGCTTTTTTTATCAATTTGCTGAACGAACAATTTGAATTAAAGTTTAGTGAAACCGAGCGTATGAACATAGCCCGGCAATTAGGAAGCGACTGTGCTTTTTTTATTAAAAACACACCCGTGATAGCTGTCCAAAAAGGGGACGTGTTTAGCGACCTTGATTTGGATCTGAGTCATTTATATATTGCCATTGTTTACCCGAACGTTCACAGCAATACCAAAGAAGCTTATAGTTTGGTTAAACCTCAAAAACCTAGGCGCTCTCTATCAGAAATTATTCAAGCGCCAATTTCTACCTGGAAGAATGAACTGGTAAATGATTTTGAAAAATCCATTTTCAGTTTATACCCGGTAGTTGAAAAAACTAAAAATGAACTTTATGATCTTGGCGCTGTTTATGCTTCCATGAGTGGCAGTGGTAGCGCTGTTTTTGGCCTCTTTGAAGACGAACCACAAATAGGAACATTAAGCTCTTTTCCGCATTGGTGTGGGAAGATGAAGTAGTTTGTTTAAAATGATTTGGCGCATGCGGCGGTAGCCGCAATGGGCTGTCACTGCAATCTTCGCCACCTTAATGCGGCGTGAAGGATTTCCGCTTGCATCCCTTGCACGCTTCTATTTAAAAGTGAAAATTCACATTTCGCCTTATCAGCAATAATGCGTGAAGGATTGAAGTGAAAATCCTTTTACGCAACGGAGTGAAGTAAAAGATTGGAACGTAAAGCCTGGCTCCTGCTGTATTTTTACAGGGGCACGCCCAAATGCATTATAATTTTATTATACAAAAAAATCCCGATCAATGACCGGGACTTAACTATAAATTAAAATAAGGACAATTAATTCTTAACCACCTTTGTAGTTTTTAAAACGTTTCCATGCTTATTTTTTACTGTCACGGTATAAATACCATTCGCGTATTTAGAAATATCAAACTCCGCATGCATACTGATATTTTGAAGTATCATTGTTTTTCCTGTAATATCAATAACTTCTACAGTAGCTTGAGAGTTTTGATATAAATAAATATTTAACGCATCAGATGTAGGATTAGGGCCAACAAATACCAAAGGTGTTTCATCTGTCAATTCATTTGCACTTAAGGTAATGTCTTTTGAGTTAATGCCTGTTTTATTCAGTATCCAGTTATTTGGATCAACACCGATACTTGTTACAGTCCCAGTTAGTGCTAATGTGTAATTCTCAATCGCCTGACCATGAAATAATCTTACGATAGTATCCGGTTTAGCAGATCTTGAAATACGATAGTCGACATCAGTAATAAATAAAGGCACAGAACTTGGAAATGATTGTGTTTGTGTGGACTTTAAATAAAATACATTGTTAGATTGGTTCCAGGAAACAGCAAATGTTGGATAACCTTGTCCATAATACCATTGGTTGAAAAACTGTGTTAGATTAATTCCTGTGAAAGTCTGGAAATAATTTTTAAATTCAATAACACTGACAGTGCCTCCACCATACGTATTTTGAAATCCTCTTACAGCTTGAAAAAACAAGGAATCATTATTAACTACGTAACGTAAACTGTGAATAACAGCGCTACCTTTATCATAGGTTAATCTTGAGCTAAATATTCTCGATGAATTCATCGTATCTGCATTTGTAAAGTAACAACTTCCACCCGGCTGAGACATTACATTCGTATGAACATCAAGCATTTTTTGCGCAGCAGTAGTACCGGTGCCTGTCATATATTGATGGCATAAATATTCCGAGTAACTAGCCCATCCTTCGTTGATGAATATATCTTTCCAGGCTGCGCAGGTCACATGATCACCCCACCACTGGTGTCCCAGCTCATGAGCATCCAGTTCAAATTCAAAGAAACCCAAACTAGACATGGTTTGATGTTCCATACCTCCTCCAAAAGGCGCCATGCAATGTCCGTATTTCTCTTTGTAAAAAGGATACATGCCAAAAAGCTTGGATTGCAGTTCAATTGTTGGAACAATCTTATTAAGAGCATTTTTTTGGCTTGCCCAAGCGGTATTATTGATCGCGTTATCGTAAATAAAATTCTGGATATATATGGAATCATTTACTAAATACTGTGGTTTTGCATATAGAATATAAGGTTTATATTTTGCGGTTGCAACCGAGATTAAATAATAATCAATAGGGTAACGTGATTGCCATTCATAGCGTTTTTTATTTCCAATGGTAACCACATTTTTCAATAAACCATTTGATCCCACCATGTTGGAAGAATCTGTAGTAGCATATACCCAGGAAGAATCAATTTTGTCTCTTAAATCCTGCTTGCAAGGAAACCAATGGTAAGCTACAATACTCTCACTTAAACTCCAGGTAACCTGGTTTCCCCATGATCCGGATGTACCCATATTATAACCATTCCCAATAGCAGCTCCACCTGCAGTAGTGCATGTTCCTTTATAATATACAACAGCGTCAAACAACTGGTTTTGCAAAATTGGTATTCCCGCAGTAGCTAGCACCAAACTGTCTCTGCGTACAAAATTTCGTTTAGCACCATTTACGTATATTGAATCTATTGTATGGTTGGTGTGTAAAACGAAAGCAAAGGAATCCAAGGTAGGCGCAACTACTTTCGCAATGCTTCTGACATTTCCGCTTATAAATAATGAATTCCGTTCAATATTAATATTTAAATGATAAAATTTAAGATCATAACTATTTTCTGCAGGAACACTAGCTACAGACGATACTTTTTGCGTTGCACTGATAGATGCGAGGTTATTATTAAAACGCCTGGCTTTATGTTCAGCGCAATAATGTGTTTGAGCATGAATTGATACATAAGAAAATAGAGCGACAAATAGAATTAGTTTTTTCATTTTTATATTCTTGTTAGGATCGTATTTTAAAATAATAAAATATAGAATATCTAAACTAACTTATAAAAATGTTAAACACAATGACTTTTGTCGAAAACTATACAGGCGGTAATTTATATACATAAAATTGTATAATCTTTGCTCAATTATGAAAAATTTCTGGATTTTTACATTGATTGTATACCTTTCATCTTCTTTTTTATTTCATTTAAAGGCGCAGTCTGATACTCTTCATTTATATCAGGCCTATGCCTCATTTTCAGATTCCGAAAAAGCAGAGTGGACTTCGTTTGAAAACAACTGGCATTTTTTTGATTACAGTCAAATTAAAAAAAATTATAAGGTATCAAAACTGAATTGTAAAAACTGCACCAGTTTTTATGCAGAACTATTTATTGAAATTAATGAAGAAGGAAAAGCAACCATTGTTCGTTTTATTAAAGGAAAAAAATGCGGCATTGATTGCAGGGAGGATTTGTTCATTGAGCTTTTTGAAAAGTCCATCAGCAAACAATATTTTGTTTATCTTAAAAATAAACGTTTTATTGCCCGATTTGGTGATGTTTTAAAGTGTTGAATTGCCGAAAGCTGTTAACTTTGCAATTTAAATTATGATAACCTATAATCCCAAAGACTGGTTCAGTCTCATTATACAGTTTCACAAAAGTGATACGTTCAGGCAGCTTTTCTTTTCACTCATTTGGGTTGCAATTTATGCTGCGATCATCGTTTTTTTCGAAACTAATTATTTTCCGATCATCAGTAAAAATGCTACTGTGATGCATTCGATTCTTGGTTTTGTTTTATCAATGCTATTAGTATTTCGCACCAACTCCGCATATGATCGTTGGTGGGAAGGAAGAAAAATCTGGGGAAGTGCTGTAAATAATTCAAGAAATTTGTCTTTGAAATTATCAGCCATTCTTACAAACCAAAAAAATAAGCAGGAACTGAAGCACCTGATCGTAAATCATATTTTTAGTTTTAAAAATCACTTAAGGGGAAAAGAAATTTTTGAGGAATTTACCCCTACAGATTCTCTCGATTTAAAAGATTTTTCCGCAGCCAATCATAAACCCAACAGGGTTGCAAAAGCGCTCTATGCTAAAATCCATGAACTTTACATTAATAAAGAATTGACGAATGAACACCTGATTATTCTGAACGATGAACTAAAATCATTTACAGATAATTGCGGGGCTTGCGAACGAATTAAAAACACACCAATCCCCTACTCTTATAATATTTTTTTAAAGAAAATGATTTTTTTATACGTGATTTCTTTACCTATCTTTTTTTCTACCGAGTTTGGGTACATCACCGTAGCTATTTCTGTTATTGTATTATATGTGTTTGCAAGCATTGAATTAATTGCAGAAGAAATTGAAGATCCTTTTGGTGAAGATGATAATGATCTTCCATTGAATGACATTTGTAATAGAATCAAAACTAACCTCGACGAAATTTTAAACTAATATGTACAACAACGACTTAATACTAAGAGCAGCAAAAGGTGAAAATGTAGAACGTGTTCCCATTTGGCTCATGCGCCAAGCGGGAAGAATATTACCTGAATACAAAGCAACACGTGCCCGTGCTAAAAATTTTATTGAGTTTGTGAAAAATCCTGAGCTGGCTGCAGAAGTTACTATTCAACCCGTAGATATTTTAGGGGTTGATGCAGCAATAATTTTTTCTGATATTTTAGTAATTCCCGAAGCTATGGGTTTACCTTACCAGATGATAGAAGCAAAAGGCCCGAACTTTGAAAAAACTATTAAAGAAAAAAAAGATATTGATGATTTACGTGTGGCAGAAGCAGGAGATTTGGACTACGTGATGCAAGCCATTAAACTGGCCAAAAAAGATTTAAATAAAAGAGTTCCGTTAATTGGTTTTGCAGGTGCACCATGGACACTCATGGCTTACATGGTAGAAGGAAGTGGTAGTAAAACATTTAGTCAGGCTAAAAAGTTTTTTTACCAGGAACCCGAACTGGCTCATCAGTTATTAGAAAAAATAACACAAAGTACCATCAACTATTTAAAAGGACAAGTGGCTGCCGGTGCAGATATGATCCAGATCTTTGATAGTTGGGCAGGTGTATTGGGTAGAGATCAATATTTAGAATTTTCTTTAAAATATATTTCGAAAATATGTGATGCTATTGAACCGTTAGTTCCGGTAACGGTGTTCGCAAAAGATGCACATTTTGCTTTAGCAGATATGGCTAAACTAAATTGCAACACTATTGGTCTCGACTGGACTATTGATCCGCAGGATGCCCGCATCATTATCGGTCATGACAAAACATTACAAGGTAATGCTGATCCTTGTATGTTGTATTCTGACGAAAAAACTATTGAAGCAACAGCGCGTAAAATGGTTTCTGCTTTTGGGAAGCAACGTTACATCGCCAACTTAGGGCATGGTTTGTATCCTGATCTGGATAAAAATAAAGTGAAGTTCTTTATTGATTGCGTGAAGGGATTGTAGTTTTTATTATTTTTAGTTCGTCGCTTCGAGCGGAGTCGAGAAGCGATCTTAACTATTTATTCTGGTACCTTCTTACGCTCCTTGTGAAAGGATTTCGTAACCCTGATCTCGTTTCAGGGTCTTGAGAGGCTGAAACAAGTTCAGCATGACTTCGATATTTTGAGTCTTCATTTGACAATTAAATCTCACATTATCTCTAATTGTTTATCGATCAATTTACAATTTACCCATTCACCATCCAGAGTTGCATTATATTTTTTATAAAATTCTATTGCTGGTGTATTCCAATCAAGAACTTGCCATTCCATGCGGCGTACCTTTAACTCTTTACTTACCTGAACTACCTTGTCAAACAACAATTTGCCAAGGCCTTTTCCTCTTTTAGATTCTGTTACGATGATGTCTTCCAGAAATAAACATTTTCCTTTCCAGGTGCTGTACTTAAAATAATATAAAGCCATCCCTACGATCACATCATTTTCTAGTGCAACAAAAAAATCAAATTGTTTGTCAGCACCAAAACCCCAATTTGTCATTTCTTCAATTGTTACCTCTACTTCATCCGGTGCTTTTTCGTAAGCGGCTAATTCTCTTACTAATTGTAAGGCATATGTAATATCTGACTCTGTTCCTTTTCTGATTTGTATCATAATTAAAAATTTTCCGACTATGCTCGAAAATGACGTAAAAATTTATTTAGAATATAATTCCTTTAAAACTACTTTTTGTAAAATACGCTTGATCATGAGTTCAGCTAATAATTGTTGCAAAGAAAGAGAAGGATCCTTTATTTGGGCCTGTTTAATTTGAAGTTCATTAATATCAATACGATACAACAGATTTTTAAGGGCGTTACCTACTTCCAGCATAATAATTGAGTTGAAAAAGACTTCCTTTAAATGGTCTAAATGATTTGATTCAATAACCGGTAAAAATTCCATTGCTCCTGCCAGCTCAAAGTCTTTATAAACCTGCACCTTGAATTTTTCAAACAGCCCCGGCTTCTCTAAACTATTTAAAATATCAGGTGCCATATTATTTATTCAGTAATAAACGCTCTACCGGTTTTTTATTGATAATGTGTGATTCGATGATCTCTTTCACATCTTCTTTTTTAACACCTACGTAAAAAATTCCTTCAGGATAAATGGCAACGGTTGGTCCGAAATCACAAATGCCTAAACAACCACTTTTATTAGCACGGCTTTTTAAGCCTATATTCAAATCCTTTAGCTGCTTCTTAAATTCAGCAACCAATTCCAGACCATGCGTTTCACCACAACTCAATTTTTCTGAACCGGTGCGTTGATTGTTGCAAACCAATACATGCACATCATAAATAGGTTTCAATGTCATAAATATATTATCTTTAAACAAAGTTACATTTAATTTGTAATTATAATTATGGCAGTGATATTAATCACCGGTGGAACCGGTTTAGTTGGAAAAGCGCTAACAGAAAGGCTTCTTGCAGAGAACCATGAAGTACGTTTGCTTTCGAGAAATCCAAAGCCTACGAAAACCATCAAATCATTTTACTGGAACTTAGAAAAAAATGAAATTGATGAAAAAGCATTACATGATGTTACTCATGTTGTTCATCTTGCCGGCACAGGAATTGCCGATAAACGCTGGACCTCAGATCGTAAAAAAGAAATAATTGACTCCAGGGTAAACAGCATGAAACTGCTTACGTCTGAAATAATAAATCAAAATATAAGGTTAACCTCCTTTGTTGGTGCCAGTGCCATTGGATTTTACGGAATGAATACCTCGGAAAAAAATTATCTGGAAAGTGATTATAGTGGAAATGATTTTCTAAGTGATGTTTGTGTTCAGTGGGAAAATTCTTATAATAGTATAGCAGAGTTTTCAACCAAAACATGTATTGTTAGAACCGGTGTGGTCTTAAGTAAACATGGTGGCGCATTAAAAAAACTGATCCCCTTGTTCAAATTAGGATTAGGTTCGGCTCTTGGTAATGGTAAACAATACATGCCGTGGATTCATATCGAAGATCTTGTTTCTGTTTATATGAAAACGCTTTTTGATCCAGAGTACATCGGCATTTACAATGCTGTTTCTTTAGAACACATTTGTAACAAAGATTTTTCAAAACAATTAGCAAAAAGCCTTTCACGACCTTTTTTTATGCCAGCGGTGCCCGGTTTGGCTCTAAAACTTATACTTGGAAAAATGGCGGAACTATTGCTGACAGGTTCCCGCGTGAGTAATCAAAAACTACTGGATATAGGTTTTAAGTTTAAGTTTCCCTCACTTTTTATGGCTTTAAAAGAGATTACTTCGGAAAATAAATTGTGATTTTATTACACTTTACACGCAATAATTTTGTAAAAATAGTGTTATCTTAGCCTAAGATTATATAAACTTTATATGTGCGGAATTGTAGGATATATCGGAAACCGTGATGCGTTTCCAATTTTAATTAAAGGTTTACAACGTTTAGAATACCGTGGTTATGACAGTGCCGGTGTTGCAATGATCTCTCCCGAAGGTTCTATGAACGTTTACAAGAAAAAAGGGAAAGTATCGGACTTGCTGGAATTCAGTAAAGATAAAGATAAATCAGGAAACATAGGGATTGGCCATACTCGTTGGGCAACACATGGCGAGCCTAATGATGTGAACTCTCATCCTCATTATTCTCAAACCAAAGATTTAGTGATTATCCATAACGGGATCATTGAAAATTATGCATCTATCAAAGAAGGTTTGCAAAAACGTGGACACGTTTTTATGTCGCAAACTGATACCGAAGTACTAATTCATTTGATTGAAGATATTCGTCAGCATGAACCCGGCATGAAATTAAGCTATGCGGTTATGGCTGCTTTAAAACAAGTGAATGGCGCTTATGCGATCGTTATATTAGACAAAAACGATCCGGATACATTGATCGCTGCAAAAAAAGGAAGTCCGATGGTTATTGGTATCGGAAAAGATGAATATTTTATTGCATCGGATGCTTCACCTATTGTTGAATATACAAAAAACGTTGTATATATTGAGGATGAGCACGTGGCAATTATTCGTCGTAATGATGAATTAAGAATCAGAACAATTCGTGACAAAGAAATTACTCCCTATGTTCAGGAACTTGAAATGGAATTGGAAGCTATTGAGAAAGGTGGCTACGATCATTTTATGTTGAAAGAAATTTATGAGCAACCGCGTTCTATTTTTGATAGTATGCGTGGACGTTTAAATTCTGAAACCGGTCATTTAAAAATGGGTGGTATTGAAGAGCATGAAGGAAAATTCATTAATGCAAAACGTATCATCATAATTGCCTGTGGAACATCATGGCATGCAGGAATGGTAGCAGAATATTTATTTGAAGAATATGCAAGAATACCGGTTGAAGTAGAATATGCTTCTGAATTCAGGTATAGAAACCCAATTATTTATCCTGACGATGTTGTGATCGCCATTTCACAAAGTGGTGAAACAGCTGATACTCTGGCCGCTATTGAATTAGCCAAATCAAAAGGCGCAACCATTTTTGGAGTTTGTAATGTTGTCGGTTCTTCTATTGCCCGCGCAACTCATGCCGGATCTTACACACATGCAGGGCCGGAAATTGGAGTTGCCTCAACAAAAGCCTTTACGGCACAGGTTACGGTATTAACATTAATGGCTTTACATGTAGCGAAAGCAAAAGGTGCGATTGCAGAAAGTCGCTACCGTCAACTTTTGTATGAAATGGAAACCATTCCTGCAAAAGTAGAAGAAGTATTAAAATTAAATGACACTATCAAAAAAATTGCCCTTGAATACAAAGACGCGGCAAATGCATTATACTTAGGAAGAGGTTATACTTTTCCGGTAGCTTTAGAAGGTGCGTTGAAATTAAAAGAGATTTCCTACATTCATGCCGAAGGTTATCCTGCTGCTGAAATGAAACACGGGCCAATTGCATTGATTGATGACGCAATGCCTGTATTTGTGATTGCAACAAAAGGTCCTAATTACGAAAAAGTAGTAAGTAATATTCAGGAAGTAAAAGCCCGTAAAGGAAGGATTATTGCGATTGTGACAGAAGGAGACAAAGATGTGAAAGCCATGTCTGAACACGTAATTGAAATTCCGGAAACGGATGAGTCCTTAGTTCCTTTAATTGCAGTTATTCCCTGGCAATTGTTATCATATCACATTGCAGTAATGCGCGGGTGTAATGTTGATCAACCAAGAAATTTAGCGAAGAGTGTAACCGTTGAATAAATCCTGATTTTTTATAAAATAAAAAGCCGGCTTAATTAGTAAGTCGGCTTTTTATTTTAATTAGGAATTTTACTTTTTGGGAATATCTACAAACTGGCCTGCAACAGATGTTATGCTACCACCTGATAGTGGAGTATTGAAATTTCCAGACAATTTATTATTAGCATTAGCTGTAATATTTACTTGCCCGGATGTTGCACCCATATAAGTAGTACCCATAACGTAAGTTAAATCATTACCGGATCCAATGCTGTATGTGGCAACAGCTAATCCAGTTAAATTTATTTCGAAATGATTTGCACTTCCATTTTTGTATGCATGTATGGTATTATACATTTGATAATAAAATGCAGAATCAGCTACCGTTGCAGAGCCGCCACTTGGTGTCCAAGTAAATCCACCCGTTGCAGGTGTTCCGCCTGTTGTTGTCGGCGTTGGTTCTGGTTCAGGGTCTTCTGTCTTTTTTTTACATGCTGTAAACGCAAGACATCCAACTATTAAAAATGTCGCAAGGTTTATACTTCCTTTTTTCATTGATGTTAGTTTTAAGTTTCAGCAAACATAAAACTAAAAGTAACCGTTTAAAATACCCTCACCAGGGTATAATAACGGTGACGGGAATTATTTCTTCTTTTTAGTACTATACACTGAATAAACTGCATCAAGTTCATTATACCACTCAGGTCCGTATTTTCTGATCAAAGGTTCTTTCAGAAATTTAAAAACAGGAACGTTTAATTGTTGACCACACTCGCAGGCAGGCTTACAGATATGCCATGAATGATAATTAACCGCATCATATTCTTTATACGCCTGAATCCGGATAGGGTACAAATGACAAGAGATTGGTTTTTTCCAATCTATTTTTCCATCTAAGTAAGCCTGTTCAATAGCGCATTTTGCGATGTCTTTCTCATCAAAAAAAACAAAAGCACATTCCGCACCTTCACTTACAAGGGTAGTTGTATAATCTCCATCCTCATCCAACACATAATTCCCTTGCTTCTCAACAGCGGCAATGCCCTTAGCGTTCATATAAGGTTTAACGGAAGAATATACCTTATCTAAAATCTGTAATTCTTTTTTCTCTAATGGCGCGCCACTGTCGCCAGAAACGCAACACTCCCCTTTACATGCATTTAAATCGCAAACAAACTTCTTATCAAAAATGTCTTCAGAGATCAGGGTATGATTAATAGCTATCATGTTGCAAAAATACGACAAAAACAGAGTACAAATTGCTTAACTCATCTAATAACAAAGAATTGTATTGCCAAAAACTATTAAAAAATTACCTTTGGGCATGAAAAAAGTGCTTGTTGTTTATTATTCACAAACTGGTCAGGCTAAATCAGTATTGGATGCTGTTTTGAAACCTTTAAAAGAAAATAAGAATTATTACCTTGACTATTTATTAATCCAACCAAAAAAATCATTTCCCTATCCCTGGAGTTACACACAGTTTTTTGATGTATTTCCTGAAACAGTTCAAGGTGTGGCGTGTGAATTAGAACAATTGTCAATCGACTCATCCGTTAATTATGACTTAATCATGATTGCGTATCAGCCATGGTTTTTAAGTATTTGTGTGCCGGTTAATAGTTTTTTACAAACCCTTGAAGCAAAACATTTATTAAAAAATAAACCAGTAGTTACTATTATCAATTGCCGCAATATGTGGTTAGGTGCGCAGGAAAAAATGAAAAGACGTTTATTAGACCTTAATGCTAAGCTTGTCGGCAATATTACATTCGTTGACAAATCAGCAAATCTGATAAGTCTTGTCACAGTGCTGGCCTTTGTTTTAAAAGGAACTAAAGAAAAATTTATGGGCATTTTTCCTAAATATGGCGTAACAGAAAAAGACATTGCTCATGCTCCTGTGTTTGGAAAAATCATCATGGACAATTTGGAAAACGGTCAACTTAATAACATACAACCACAACTTAATCAACAAGGTGCTCTGGATATAAGAGGAAATTTATTATTGATGGAAGGAAGAGGTCGGGCTTTATTTCCTTTATATGCGAACTTTATTTCAAAAAAAGGAACACAAGGAAGTGAACAAAGAAAAACACGGGTCCGTATATTTGGAATTGTTTTACCAACCGCTATTTTAATTCTGTCTCCTATCATTACTATACTTTCTAGACTTGCTCCTTTGTTGGCAAGAAAAAAATTCAGTAAGGAAATAGCGTATTATTCTCAAAATACGTTAAGAGAATAGCTTGACTACCATTAAAGGCCTCTTTTTTGCTTAACTTTATTTTAAAATTTTTAAGCATGAAAACAATATTTAGTTTATTTGCAATTCCATTCTTTTTATTTTTAGTGTCATGTGCCAGTGACAAAAAAGATGATAACTCCCAGGAGCCAACTACAGATGTTAGGGATAAATTTATTTCCCGTTGGAATGTTTCAGAGAATAGTACAACCAGTACTACACCTAACTCCTACTCTGTTAATATTACAAAATCCAGCAACAGTTCAAGTTCAATTATTATTGATAATTTTTATGGGCTTAGTAATTACACAGTTTATGCAACAATTTCCAATAACAATGTTTCAATTCCATACCAGCAGATAAAGAATAACACTTCCTCCATTGGATTTGCTAAAGGAACTGGTACCTTAACCAGTGCAACAAATATTTCAATGAATTACACAACTACTATAGGCACCAGCAGAGATAGTTGTACCGCAATTTATACCAAACAATAATCCATTTTTAAGGAAAAACCTACCACTTATAAAACAAATACTACCACATCTCAATCGGATGTGGTTTTTTATTTTAAACGGTTCTACTTTTACATCAGCAAACACATCTTAAGCGCGACAAAGAGAAGTTTGGTAACAAACACATATAAACCCTCTAAAAACAACTGTTATGAATATCTTAGGAAACAATGCCAATGCATTGAATGATGTAATTTTTGAAAACAGAAATAAACATTACGGTGCTTATGCTATCAGATCAAGTTATAATGATTCTTTAAAAAAATCTATTTTGTATTTAATCGGACTTGTAACGCTTGTATTTGGATCGGTAATTTTGCACAACAGGATTACAACTCTACCCACTGCGGAAGCGCCAATACTTTTTAATGATCCAATAATCAAACCAATGACTTACACCACACCTGTTGACATGACGCCCATGGCAATTGAGCCTCACAAAAACTCAGGTGCTGCCGCTCCTAAAGCAACAACTGGGACACTTATTGTTGACGATGCAGATGAAACAAATTCAAAGAACCCTAATAATCCAATAAGTGGTATAGGCCCGGAAACGGCAACGGGATTGGTACCAGTTGGACCTGAAACCTCCACAGTAACATCTATACATATTGAAAGTACTCCAGTAGTAACAACAATAGAAACATTAGTTGTAGCAGAAGAAATGCCGGAGTTTGAAGGAGGTGTTGCGGGATTAATGAGATATATCAGTCAGAATATTGTTTATCCTCCGATTGCAAGAGAAATTGGTAATGAAGGTACCGTGTACGTTTCATTTGTAGTTAGTGAAACTGGCAATGTGGAAAGTGCTAAAGTTATGAAAGGAATAGGTTACGGCTGTGACGAGGAAGTAATAAGAGTGATTGGAAAAATGCCACGCTGGAAAAAGGCAGGAAAAAATGCAGGTCATCCGGTAAAGGTAAGATTCAATATTCCGGTATCATTTAAATTAAAATAGGATTGACCTAAAAGTAAAAACCCCTATCTGAAAATTACAGATAGGGGTTTTATTATTCCTACTATTATCTAAGCGTCAGCTTTTTGTTTTTCAATAATTTTTTTTGCCGACTCCAGCATTTTTTCTACGGCTTCCTTACTCATAGGATTACCATCAGCCGGAACAATGTCTTCAAA
Source organism: Bacteroidota bacterium (assembly GCA_040387555.1). GTDB lineage: Bacteria > Bacteroidota > Bacteroidia > B-17B0 > Aurantibacillaceae > UBA4416. The sequence goes on from JAZKDO010000001.1 coordinate 298,391, forward strand.
TACATAAGTACTCGCTCCAACTTTTTGAATGGAATAAAAATGGTACTCAGGTTTAGTGATCTCACTTTCCCACATGATTGTTAATGGCTCCTCAATAACAAATGATTTAAAAATATTCACGTCATTTGATTTGATGTCGCTTTTTCTTAATTCAATATCTCCTGGATCTTCTGTAATAGATATTTGAAATGTTTTCCCAACCTTAATTTCTAAAGCTCCCCAACTCTGTTCAGTTACTTCTAACTTCAACGCTGTTGTATCCGGAACAAAAATAGAAAACTGTTTTCCGTATTTACTCAAGTCTAACGCAACCATTCCCGCAGGAGCTTCTATATTTTGTTTTGTTTCTTTTCCTCCACATGATGCAATTACTAATGAAAGAGTGAAGGCTGATAATACTGTGATTAATTTTTTCATATTTAATTTTTATTGTTGAAACAAATATAAGTTAAAGGCATGTGTTACAAAAATATAAATGCCACTATTTTGTAGTGGCATTTATAAAAGGAATAGAATAGTATTAAATAAAAAACCCCGCTAATGCGGGGCTTTTATTACTTCTTCTTAGCTGCTGCTTTTTTTGGAGCTGCTTTTTTAGCTGCTTTTTTTGGAGCTGCTTTTTTAACTGCTTTCTTAGCTGCTTTTTTTGGTGCTGCTTTTTTAACTGCTTTTTTAGCTGCTGCTTTTTTTGGAGCCGCTTTTTTTGCAGCTTTCTTAGGTGCTGCTTTTTTTGTTGTTGCCATGGTTTTTTGTTTTTAAGATTTTTGTTACTACGAAGTAAATAAAATTATCAACGCTAACTAATTTTCAGCGAGTTATTTTATTAACATAAAATTGTTGAAATTGTTAATACTACTTTTCTTAAATCACATTCAAAAATACAATTCATAAAACTTGTGCTGTATAAAAAAAACAAAACCTTCGAATGCACTGATTTTACTATACGTTCAAGAGGTTTGTATTTTATATCTACATGCACTTCAAAAACAAATTTCTTTTTAAAACTTAAAATCAATGAAATGCTACGGAGAAAGTATTTCAAAAAAAATTTATGATTAAACAATGCAAGACATTATTTAATGATCCATTCGTTTTCAATCTCCCAACCAGCTAATAATTTTATTGGTACAGGATTTATAAAAATTAGTTCGGGTTGTTTCTTTAAAAAATAATCTCCCGTGTCGAAAAGGCCATTTTTATTGGCATCTTCAACTACCTGTATAAAATAATTTCCAGGAAATAAATTTTTATAATCTATTATTTTCTCAGAAGTAGAGTTTAAAGCAAATTCAACAATCTTTTCATCAAGAATCTGTTCTTTATCATTTAAGAGTCTGATTATATAATTCTCTTTCCTTGGAAAAAAAAGTTTCAATCTCAATTGAGCATGATCATCAATAGAAGTTGTTTTAAACCTATAAGTAATTGAATCGTTTGTTCTTTGATCATCAGATGTGATGGCGGCCTTATTAAAAGTAAGTGCGTAAGAAGTTTCGGGCTTCAACTCTGCACGAATTTTAAACGAGGTAATCCATTTATCCTCTTTAACTAAAGTAAACGGGATTTTTTTTGATGATGTATCTGTCTGCTCTATTAAGATAATTTTTTCTTCGCTAAGATTACCTGAATCAACCGGAACATTTAATTCAATAGAAGGCATTTCGTAAAAGGGAAGTAAAGGTGTGAGATTAGTCCGCAAAATATATTTTATATCATTACTCTTTAATCGTCTATCAAAAGAGAACTTATTACTTGTTTTAATGTAAAGTGTATCCGTTTTTCTTGATGTATAATGAATAATTGTTTGCAAAGTATCAAACGTGTTCTTATAATATACGATAAGTGTATCTTTTAATTTGGTTTGATTATAGCTGATCAATCCCTTAGCTATTACTTCGGTAATGTCTTTCTGGGGGCGGTTAAAGATGACGTAAGCCTTACCATATTCTGCTGAAAACGCTTTTCTCACAAAGGTTCTTGATGCTTGTTCTTTAAACAGTGTGAGTGCAATTGAACTCGTATCGGCTGGTTTTGCAAATTCGTTACTATAGGCAATTTGTTCTTCCGAACCATCATATAACAGATTTTTATTCTGATCTTTTATTCCTATTATCTTAAATAATGAATTTGGCAAATAACTAAATTTAAAATTTCCGTTTTCATCAGATTTGGAAATATATAAAGGTTTTTCTTTATACATAACACTATCGCTTGATCCTTTATCATACAATCCTATCAAAATTTCTTTGGCCGGTTTTTGGTCTGTCGCATTTACTATACGTCCAAATAATTTTAAACTATCAATATTTGAACCTGTACTAAAAATATATTCGAAGTTTTGCAATATATTCGATTCATTTAAATCAGATATAGCATTACCAAAGGCTAATTTATAAGTTGTATTAGGAAGTAATGTTTCATTAAATATAATCTTCATTGTTTTACCAGAAACTTCTATATCAGGCGTTTCATTGGTTTGAGGCGTAATAATAAATTGATTGGCAATATCGCGGATAGTGATGTACTCATCGAATTGCACCTCAATTACTTTAGATCTGAAATTTAAAGAGGCATTATCAGGAGAAAAACGAATTACTTTTGGAGAAACGGCATCTTTCTTTCCTCCGGTTAAAGGGGTTATTTGAGCACAACGTGTACTAAAAAAAACAAGACATATATATAAGAGGAACTTTTGCAATTTTTTTACAAAGAAAGGGATTTTTTGGAAAAGAGTATACATATATATAATACATCCTATATTGTACAAAACACACATCTTATTCTGACTTTTTGGCGTTAAAAACTTTTTGGCATTCATTTGGCTTTAGAGAATGCAACAAGTATATTTGTTTAACACATTAAACCCAATCCTTATGTTTGATCAAAATGAATTTAAAAAATACGCCACAAAACATGTTGGCATCAATAGTTTAACATACGATAGTTATGTTTCTGCTATTACTCCGGGAATCAGAAATCTAACTCCAAATATTATTGAAGAAAGACAGCTTAATGTTTCCGTATTGGACGTTTTTTCACGTTTAATGATGGACCGGATTATTTTCCTGGGAACTGGAATTAACGATCAGGTAGCTAATATTGTACAAGCTCAATTATTATTTTTAGAATCTGTTGATTCTAAAAAAGATATTCAGATTTATTTGAATTCTCCGGGCGGATCAGTATATGCCGGTTTAGGTATATATGACACTATGCAAATTATCAAACCGGATGTTGCAACTATTTGTACAGGCATGGCTGCCAGTATGGGTGCAGTATTGCAATGTGCGGGCGCCAAAGGCAAACGTACAGCATTAAAACATGCACGTGTAATGATTCACCAACCTTTGGGAGGTGCTGAAGGACAGGCATCAGATATCGAGATCACAGCTCGTGAGATCCAGAAATTGAAAAAAGAACTATATGAAATTATAGCTTTACACAGCGGACAAACGTATGAAAAAGTTTGGGCAGATAGTGACCGTGATTACTGGATGATTGCTCAGGAAGCAAAAGATTATGGGATGATTGACGAAGTATTAATGAAAAAATAAAATTTGAAAAATTTAAGAGCTCCGATAAGAAATTATCGGAGCTCTTTTAGTTTATACTTACTTCAAAGTAAAATTGAATTCTTTATAAATATACCATTGATCTTTCTCATGTTTTAAAAGAGCAATTGAATTACAAGAGAAGTTTCCTGAAAATAATTTGTCTTTATACTCTTCCCACACTTTGTAAAACACTGGTTTCTTAACGTCTCTGAAAGCAACTGTTACATGGGGATGAAATCCTCTGAGGTCATCTGATTGGTTAAACAACATAAGACGTCGTTTCACATGCAGTACTAATTGCTTTTGCAATTCAAATAGCTTTTGTTGCTCAGCCACATTAATAAAAATGACTCTTGGTTCGAAGCAACTATAATTATCCAACGTTATTGAAAACTGAGTATCAAACTGAAAAGCTTCCAGGCAGGAAATCAATTTATTCTCCTTTTCCTCTTCAAAAGAAAAAGGCATGTGTAATGTAATGTGAGCGGGAGATTGCAGAGCTCCTTTGGTTTGGTAAGTCTCAAAAATATTCTGTTTTATATTCCTGATTTCACTCAGTATAGGCTCGGGAGGGACTATTGCTATAAAATATTTTTTTAGCATCTAAAATTTAATTCCAACAACTAATACATCATCCACCTGTTCAAGGCTACCCTTCCAGGATAAAAATTCCGATTCAAGATGCGTCTTTTGATTCTGTAAAGATGTGTCTTTAAATCCAAGTAACATTTCGTTAAGCTGCTTATATTTAAACTTTTTCCCTTTAGGTCCTCCAAACTGGTCGGCAAATCCATCGGTATATAAATAAAGAGCATCATCTTTCATTAAATCCACTGAATGTAAAGTGAACGCTTCAGTTTTTTCACCTTTCCCTACAGGCATTTTATCTTTTGACAATTCAATAATCTCATTATCGCGAACCAATACAGGCTCGTTATTTGCAGCAGCATAAGTTATCGTTCTCGACTCCGCTTCACCTAAAAAGCTCATGTCAATGCAGATTAAGATACCATCCATTCCGTCTTTTTGTGCCCCATCACTAATTGTTGAAATCAATCGCTGACGTACATAATTAAAAATTTCATTGGGTTTCTCAATATGTTTTTCTTTAATAGCCTCACTCAAAAAACCCATATTCAACAAACTCATAAACGCACCCGGAACTCCATGTCCGGTGCTATCGCAAACAGCCAGGTAAAATTTATTATTAAAGGTAGTTGCCCAATAGAAATCACCACTCACAATATCCTTCGGCTGAAACAGAATAAAATTTTCAGGGATACTTTCTGATATCTCATCAGCATTTGTAATTAATGCAGATTGAATGCGTTTGGCATAATGAATGGAGTCCAGTGTTTCCTTTTGATGTTCTTCTACTAATTCTTTTTGTTTTTGCAGTTCAGTCTTTTGCAACTGAATTACCTGGTTTTGTTTTTGTGTGACCTTGAACCTGTTAAACATAAACGCACCAAATAATCCTACTAATATAATTCCTCCATATAATGCAAAGCGTTGAGTTTTCTCTTGTTTTAGTTGCGCGTTAATTACTTTTTTCTCTTCATACACACGCACGCTATCCTCAGCCGCTTTTTTCTCATACATGTATTGGTATTGTTTCTGAAGAGCAGCTTTCCTGTTATTCTGACTTTTCAAGCTGTCGCGCATGGCAATTTCCAATTCATACATTTTAAAAGCATCTTCAAACTTATTCTGCTGCTTGTAAATATTTTTCAATGTACCGGCGTTCCTTAAAATGAGCTCAGGCTGCCCCACCTCTTTTGCAACAGCCATGCTGATCTGAGCAGTTGATAAAGCATTTTTTATGTCGCCGAGCTTTAAAAACAAATTGGAAATATTATTTGTGACATAAGCGCTGCCAACTATATTACCAACTTCCTCATGAATAAAACGACTTTTTTCAAAATATTCCATCGCCTTTCCTAAACTATCATCCATATCCTCATATACAATAGCAATATTATTTAATGAATATGCCATTCCCCTCTTGTCTTGAATTTCGGATTGAATTTTGAAACTTCTCCTATAATAACTTAAAGCCCTCGCTTTTGATTCGCGCAGACATTCCTTTCTCTCATTTTTACAATATGGGTCACCATATTTTTCATAAACAGCTCCAATGTTATTGAGAGATTGTGATTCACCTCGTTTGTCTCCTGCTTCCTTTCTGAATATTAAACTCTTATTATAATATTCCAAGGCTTTAACAACTTCTCCTTGATTTATATATAGATAACCGATATCATTTAACGACATGGCAATTTCAGCCTTATCATTTATTTCTTCCTGTATTTTTAGCGCTTTATGGTAGTATTCTAGCGCCATCGGAATGTCTCCGCTATTATCGTAGGTGAATCCAAGGTTATGCAGAGCACTTGCCATTCCGATTTTATAATTGTTTTCGATATGTGTGTCAAGACTCTTTTTATAAAATAGTATCGCGGTATTAATATCGCCTTGTTCCGCTTTAATGATACCAATATTATTCAAAGCCGAGGCTTTAGCTTTTAACAAGGCGTTTCTTTCATTTGCATTAGCTCTATTTAGTGCGCTACCAATGTGTTCGAGTGTTTTTTCACTTAAGGGAATAACCGTATCCGGATTTGATTCGTAAAGCAGTTCAGTAATTAAAATTAAAAGATTGCATTTTGTTGTATCATAACTTGCCTTAGCTAATTCTTTATTTAAAGAATCGAGAGGGCTTTTCTGAGAATACAAAAACGAACTTAAAAAAACCGTAAGCGATAGAAAAATGTTTTTATACATTGTCAGAATTTCAATTAATCTTAATCGTCCTATTCAAATATAATCATCATTGAGCCTTTCGATATATGCTAAATCTTAAGTTTTGAAAGATAACTCTTAAAATAATTACATTTGTACATAAAAATAAACAAATTTTATTAGCTCAAATAATATAATTTATCATGGCAGAAGATCTCCAGATTAATGGTTCTACAAAAGAAGAAAAGTATCACTCGTTAATTCCACAAATAAAAGCATTGCTCGATGGCGAAACAGATCAGATAGCTAACATGGCCAACATTTGCGCGGCACTTAAAACCGGGTTTAATTTTTTCTGGGTAGGTTTTTATCTTGTTAAAAATGATCAGTTGGTGTTAGGCCCATTTCAAGGACCGGTGGCTTGTACACGAATTCAGTTAGGTAAAGGTGTTTGCGGCACGGCCTGGAAAAATAATGAAGTTGTTATTGTAGAGGACGTAGATGCATTCCCAGGACATATTGCATGTAGCTCTTTGTCAAAATCAGAAATTGTGCTACCGCTTTACAATTCTCAAAAAGAAATTATTGGTGTTTTAGATGTGGACAGCGATCATTATAAGTTCTTCGATAAAACGGATGAATATTTTCTTGGCGAGGTTATTCAATTATTAAACCTGTAGCTTTAGAAACCTACAAATCTAATTTGTATTTTCTTACAATTTTCGTAATCTTTGATAGGTAAAAAATAACCAAGTTAAAAACAAAACAATGGAAATTACACGTGTATTTGATATTTTAGAATTATATAAAACTAAATATCGTAAAGATGATATCTTATCTGCAAAAGAGAACAAGGAGTGGAAAAAATACAGCAGTGATGATTTGATTAATTATACCAACCTGGTAAGTTCCGGATTATTAGCGCTTGGCTTAACTGATAAAGATAAAGTAGCTATCATTTCAAACAACCGCCCAGAATGGAATTTTTGTGATTTTGGCTGCCAGCAGGCAAATATTGTAACGGTTCCTATTTTTCCAACAATCAGTAATAACGATCTTCAATTTATTTTAAATCATGCGGAAGTTAAAGCTGTTTTTATTTCGGATAAATCAATTTACTCTAAATTAGTTACAATTGAAAAGGAAATTCCTCATTTAAAACACATTATTAGTTTTAATGCAATAGATGGAATTATGTCTTTTAAGGATTTTATTGAGCTTGGAAAGAAAAATGAGTTTCCTGAAAAAATTGATGCTATAAAAAAATCTATTTTACCTTCAAATCTTTTAACAATACTTTATACATCTGGCACAACAGGTACTCCAAAAGGTGTTATGATCACACATCATAATCTTGTTTCAAACATTTTAGCCGTTCAGGATTTTGCCCCCTTTAAAAGTTGGTGGAAAGCATTGAGTTTTCTTCCTCTTAACCATGTTTACGAACGGATGGTTTGTACATTGTATTTATACAAAGGCATATCTGTGTATTATGCAGAGGGCCTGGAAACGATTGGCGATAATTTAAAAGAAATTCAACCACAAATTTTTGTTTCTGTACCGCGTTTAATTGAAAGGGTTTACGAAAAAATTACCGGCACGGGCGAAAAACTTACCGGCTTTAAACGAAAGATTTTTGATTGGAGTATGCGCCTTGCCAATACTTATGAATTAAATAATAAAAACGGACTCTGGTATAAAATACAACATAAGATAGCAGATAAATTAGTGTTCAGTAAATGGCGTGCGGCTGTTGGGGGAAATTTAGTTTGTATTGCTTCCGGTGGTGCAGCTCTTAATCCTAAGTTGGAGCGCATTTTTTTATGCGCCAATATTATTTGTTTGCAAGGTTATGGCTTAACAGAAACTTGTGTGGTTGTAAGCGTTAACCATTTTGGCGAAGATAATATACGTATTGGAACCTGTGGGCCTGTTATTGATGGTGTTTCTGTTAAAATTGCCGAAGAGGACGGCGAAATTTTAGTGAAAGGGCCAAATTTAATGCAGGGCTATTATAAAAATCCGGAAGCAACAGCAGAAGTGATGGATAATGAAGGATGGTTTCATACCGGAGATGTTGGTACTTTTATTGAAGGACGCTTTCTAAAAATAACTGATCGTAAAAAAGAAATATTTAAAACCAGTTCCGGAAAATATATTGCGCCTTTAATGATCGAAAATAAAATTAAAGAATGCCGTTTTGTTGAACAAAGCATGATCGTTGGTGAAAATCAAAAATTTGCTTCTGCCATCATTGTTCCATCATTTGTAAATTTTAAAGAATATTGTAAGGATAATAAAATCTCCTGGACAACTAATGAAGAAATGAGTAAACATGAAGAATTAAAACGGTTGATTAACGATCATGTTAAGTTGATGAATAAATCACTTGCTCCTTACGAGCAATTAAAACGCGTGGCCATTTTAAACAAAGAATGGAGTATTGAGGGCGGAGAACTAACTCCAAAAATGAGCTTAAAGCGGAAGATCATTAAGGAGAAAAATATGGAGGCTATAAATAAAATATTTGCCGTAGAGGATTAATCAAGAGTGAGAAAGTTGGCAGATTTTGAAAATTTGTCAGTTCGAGCGAAGTCGAGAACCGAAATAAAATATCCTCATAATGTAATGCACCCTATTTCTGACCTTTTAATTTCCTGGTACAAAAAAAACAAGCGTGATCTTCCATGGAGAGATACCAAAGATCCTTATAATATCTGGATGTCAGAAATCATTTTACAACAAACACAAGTTGTACAGGGACTTAATTATTATAATAAATTCATTGATACATTTCCTACTGTTACTGAACTGGCAAATGCGCCCGAAGACAAAGTAATGCGCCTATGGCAGGGACTCGGATATTATTCAAGAGCGAGAAACTTACATGCTGCTGCCAAAGCCATTAAACTAAATCATAAAGGGAAATTTCCTGTCACTTATGAAACCATTAAAGAGCTAAAAGGTGTAGGAGATTATACTGCCGCTGCTATTTCCTCATTTGCTTTTGATTTACCACATGCGGTTGTAGATGGAAATGTTTACAGAGTGTTATCGCGTTTGTTTGATATTAGTACTCCAATTAATTCAACCCAAGGGAAAAAAGAATTTCAGTTAGTAGCAGATGAATTATTAAATAAAAAGCAACCGGCACTGCATAATAGTTCTATGATGGAATTTGGCGCATTGTGTTGCAAACCTCAAAATCCAAAATGTGAAGATTGTCCTTTGCAAATTCATTGTATGGCTTTTCATAATAACACCGTTGGTTTACGTCCTGTTAAGGATAAAAAAATAAAAATACGGGAGCGATTCCTTCATTACTTTATTTTTAATTACAAGGATAATGTATTTATTCAAAAAAGAACTGAAAAAGATATCTGGCAGAACCTGTATGAATTTTTTTTAATAGAAACTAGTGAAGCCACAGATTCTAAAATATTATTAAAGCATAAAACAATAAAAGATTTAGGGATAAATTTTAAAGTAAACTCCATTACTGTTGCAAAAAAACACGTGCTCTCACACCAACACTTGTATGCAACATTTTACGATGTTGACATTGAAGAGCCTTTAAAAAATATTTTAATTAAAATAAAAAGAGATAGCCTGTCTACAATTGCTTTTCCGCAATTGATTATTAAATATCTGGATAAAAAGCCTTAAAACTGTAGAAAGTCTGTAAGCCCTTATTTTATTAATAATCATTGAGTAAACTGATGTCGTTGATGAGTCAAAATACAAAGATAAATAGATTCTTTTTTTATTTTTGCAATCAAATTATTCAATAAATTCTGTACCAAAACAATCCTCATGAAAAAAATTTTACTTCTTTCTTCAGTTTTCACTTTCTGCACAATTGCTTTTTTATCAACACTTAATACCACTAATGCTAGTTCATCTTTACCAAACGTAGGAAACGCGGGTGCTCCAATGGACAATGCGGGACAAACCTGCACCAGTTGTCATGGGGGTACTGCTACTCAAACAACCGGTGTAATTTCTTCAGATATTCCGGCCTCTGGTTATATTAGCGGCACTACTTATAATTTTACAGTGACCATGTCAGGTGCTGCTTCTTATGGTTATGAAATAACACCTCAAACACCAACTTCAAATGTTGGATTAGGAACGCTCATTTCTGCACCGGGTTCGAGCGTATCCACAAAATACGTTAGACAATCCATTGAGAAAACGGGTGCAAGCGCAACCTGGACTTTCAAATGGACAGCTCCGGCAACAGCTCCAACTGTAACTTTTTATGGCGCTTTCAATTATGCCAACAATAATAATAACTCATCGGGAGATGTTATTAAAACATCATCCGTTACTTATTTAGCTAATACTACAGGAATAGCGGATGCTGCCAAACAAACGAGTGTGATGATTTTTCCAAATCCAACAACAGAGCAATTACATATTTCAAACAATGAATTATTATCAGAAGGAAAAATACTCGATGTGAATGGTAATATCACTAAAATAGTGTCAGAACAGGAGTTGATTACAAAATCCGTTTCTGTTTCTGAGTTAGCTACAGGCGTTTATTTTTTGCATATTTCTTCAGAAAATGGGAAGAACCATTTCTCGAAATTCATTAAAAACTAGCTGTTAAATTTTAAAAGTGCCGAATTTTTTAGTATTTTTCTAGAAAATTTGGCACTTTTTTCGTTATAAAATATTCAAGTAACCACAAATCAATGAAATTATTTTCGCTCTTAACAGTATCCTCATTTCTGATATTTTTTTTCTCATGTACTAAAGATGTGGGGCCAAATCCTGATCTGATCCCAAAACCAGCTGAAGGTTGCGATACAATAACCTTTACAAAACATATCATGCCAATTTTCACTAATAGTTGTGTTACTTGTCATTCTCCAGGTGCCCAATCTCCTGAATTATCTGATTACACACAAATAAAAGCACAAGTTGACGGCGGACGAATTAAAGCCCGAGTGATTGATCAGGTGCCATCCCCCATGCCACTTGGAAATCCTTTGCCACAAAATGAAATTAATATGTTAAAATGCTGGTTGGAATCCGGGGCTCCTAATAATTAATTTATAAAAAATAAACTATGAAAACTTTAATTACTACCATCGCTTTTGTTATTGGATTATCATCCATCGTTAATGCTCAGTTATTCAGAGGCAAACCGGATGCCTCTACAATTTCTTTTTTCTCTAAATCTCCCTTAGAAGATATTGATGCAACAAATAAAAAAGCAGTGATTGTTTTAAAAACAACTACCAATGATATTCAATTTGGTGTTCCTATGGTGGGTTTTAAATTTCCAAAACCATTAATGGAGGAGCATTTCAATGAAAACTATGTAGAATCTGAGAAATTCCCAACCTGTACCTTTAAAGGAAAGATTAATGAAACAATTGATTATACAAAAGATGGTGAACACAAAGTAACTACAAAAGGAACCTTGAACCTTCACGGCGTTTCGAAAGAAATTGAAGCTCCTGGAACGTTGACAATAAAAGGCAAAGAAATTACAATTGTATCGGCATTTAAAGTAAGGGTGGCAGACTATAATATTAAAGTTCCTTCCCTGTATGTGCAAAACATCGCCGAGGTGGTTGATGTAAAAGTAAATGCGGTACTTGAACCGTATGAAAAAAAATAATTTAAAAGATTTAGCTTTAATTGAGTAACAAAACCAATACTTATGATTAAAAAAATAATAACTTGTTTAGCTGTTTTAATTTCATTTTCAACAGTTGCACAGGAAGACTTGCTGGATCTCGTAAAAGAAGACCCTAAAAACGAACCGGCTAAATCTGTATACGCTACTTTCAAAACAACAAAGATTGTTAACGCACAAAATATAGAAACTGTAAAGAAGAGGAATTTAGATTTCAGGGTTACTCACCGTTTTGGAAACATCTATAATAGCGCAAGCAATAACGCTTTAAATGAAGCGGCGCATGGTGCATTTGGCCTTGATAATTCTTCGGATATCCGAACATCATTTGACTATGGAATAACTGACGAATTAACAATTGGAATTGGTCGCAGTAAATTCAGAGAAATGAATGACGCAACTATTAAATGGCGTTTTTTAACTCAAAAAAGCAATAACAGCATTCCTGTGTCAGTATGTTTTTATGGTAATCTAGGCTATACATCCATGACAACCGATAATTTATATGCAGGCACAATTCGCCCTGATAAAACAAATGAGGCACATCGCATTCAATATGCTAGCCAATTATTAATTGCCCGTAAATTTAATAGCTGGTTGTCTTTACAGATCATGCCAACTTATATTCATCGTAACTTTATAAAGCAGCAATTGAATGTAGCTAACGGGAAAGAAGATCAAAATGCGTTAATATCGCTTGGTGTTGGCGGAAGATTAAAAGTATCAAAACGCATGGCATTAGTGGTAGATTATTTTTATAATTTTTCTGAATACCAGAATAATAATCCTAATCCTTATTATAATCCTTTGGGAGTGGGACTAGAAATTGAAACCGGAGGACATGTTTTTCACATTAATTATACAAATGGCCCGGCTATATTAGAAAGTAGTCTTTTAACGTCTACTCAGGATACGTGGACAAAAGGTCAGATAAAACTTGGCTTTAATATTTCCAGATGGTTTGCCCTGTAATATAATTACCCGTGGCAAAGCAAAATTCTGTTTTATTTAGTAAAGATTCAATACCAGCACTAAATGTTAAGGAGTCGGTTTTCGTTAATCATTCTTTAAAGCCTGTTCATACAACACCAATTTTTAATCCTTCAAATCCTTCTTATTGGCAAGCAATTTTATTGTTTGTGATATTTTCTGCTTACGCTTTAATTAAAGTTTCTGAACCAAAAAAAATAATCAGAATTTTCCTTTCTGTTTTTAGCTTGCAGGAGGCCAAACAACTATTCAGGGAAGAATTTAAACTCACTAAAAGACTCTCAATATTTTTGGGCGCTGCATTTATTTTAGTTATAGCATTTTTTATACATAACATTAACCATTACTTCGGACTTATTTTTCATGAATACACTCCATTAAAACAATATTTGTTTTTTGTCGCAATAGTTTGTTTTTCCTATCTCATTAAATTCCTGGTAAATAATGTGCTTTCCTTTATTACTTCTAATGCTGAATTAGGTAAAGAATATTTATTTAATGTAGTTGTTTTTGCGCAAACCATAGGCATTATTTTATTTCCTTTTATATTAGCTCTTCAATTTACAACATATCCTTCCGAGTGGTTTTTATATCCTGCATTGGTTATTTGTTTAGGCTTTTACATATTGAGGCTCATAAGAGGCTTTATTATCTCTGCGGCTGAACAAAACATAGGAATTCTATATATTTTTTTATACCTTTGTGCTTTGGAAATTTTACCTCTTTTGATTGTGATAAAATTTTTATTGATTAATTTTTAACTGTGATTTTTATATGGCTATAAAGAAAAAAAAATCTGCAAAAGTGCCTGCGTCTCAAGTAGCTGCAAAAAAAACCAATAAGGCAAAAAAATCCATTGTTACTAAAGCAGTAAAAAAAATTACAAAAAAAATTATAACTAAAAAAATTACAAAAAAAGCGTCTGCAAAAAAAGTAGTTGCAAAGAAAGTAGCTGCAAAGAAAGCAGCAGTAAAAAAGGTTGTTTTAAAAACTAAAAAAGTAGCCGCAAAAAAGGCGCCATCAAAAAAGATAGTTAAAAAAACAGCAACAGTTTCAAAACCGAAAACACTTCCAAAATCAAACAAAGCTCAAACAAGCAAACCTGTTGTTGCAAAAGCAAAGTCAGAGCCGAAATTAAAAGTTCAGGCGGCCCAAAAAACAGAAACTTCAGCAAGCACCGAAAAATTTGTGAAGGTTGGAGTTAAAACTAAAAAGCAGTTAGTTGCTGTTGCGCCTCAACCAGTAATTGAAATTTCAAATTTTCCAAAGCATAAAGTAAAGACTTTGTTGATTTCTCAACCGAGACCTGAAAACGATAAAAACCCTTATTACGAGCTTTCAAAAAAATATAACCTGATTGAAACGTTCCGTCAGTTTATAAAGATTGAAGGTTTACCTGTTAAAGATTTCAGAACACAACGCATTGATATATTAGAGCATAAGGCAGTGATCTTAACAAGCAGAATGGCTGTGGATCATTATTTTAGAATGTGTAATGAGATGCGCGTGACAGTTCCAGAATCCATGAAATACTTTTGCATTAATGAGGCAACAGCTTATTATCTTCAGAAATATATTCAATACCGTAAACGTAAAATATTTTTTGGCCATCAAACTATACAAGACTTAGTTGATGTAATCAGAAAAAACAGAGAAGAAAGGTTTTTATTACCAGCAGCGGATGTTCACAAAGAACAGATTTGTGAATTTTTAGATGCCATTGATATTAAGTATACCAAAGCTGTGATGTACAGAACGGTAAGCGCAGATTTATCTGACATTAAAAATTTAAATGAATTTGATGTATTGGCCTTCTTTACTCCGGCTGGTATTAATTCATTAAAACATAATTTCCCAAATTTTAAACAAGGGAATACAAGAATTGCCTGTTTTGGTGCAGCCACTGCTAACACATTAAAAAAACATGGTTACCGTTTAGATATCTATGCTCCGAATCCTAAGAATCCAAGTATGTCAGGGGCACTGGATGAATACATTAAAGAAGCGAACAAACGTTAGAAGTATTCTATACTTTGGTTGAGATCGTATAACCGAAATAATATTGCTGGCTACATCTCATGAGTTTCACTTTTTCTAAAATAGAACGGTTGTGCAGCAGAAAAGCCATTGATGACCTGTTTGCAAATGGCAAATCAAAAACACAATTTCCTATTAAATTAATTTACAAACCAACAGAGTTTGACAGTCCGTTTCCTGTCAGGGCCATGTTTGTGGTTCCAAAGAAAAAACATAAGCGTGCCAATAAACGCAATACGATCAAACGTCGCATGCGAGAAGTGTACCGTTTAAACAAACATGTCATTTACGATAAGCAGAAGGATCAAAAACTGGATCTGATGTTTATTTGTCTCAGCAATGAAGAATTAGAATATGAAGTGATTGAGAAAAGTATGCTTACATTGATCAATACCCTGGCAGCATTAGATTTTTCTGCGGTAAAAAAAGAGTAAAATTATTTTTTAATCTCTTCTAAACTCTTCATGACTTTCTCCTTCAACTCTTCTTTAAACAATACCAGTTTATCAAAAATAGCTTTATCCTGACATCCTAATATTTGTGCGGCCAGTATGCCTGCGTTTTGCGCAGCATTAACAGCAACTGTTGCAACGGGCACACCATTTGGCATTTGAACAATAGATAATAAAGAATCCCAACCATCAATAGAGTTGCTTGACTTAACCGGCACTCCTATTACGGGTAACGCTGTTAACGAGGCAACCATGCCTGGCAAATGAGCGGCGCCACCTGCGCCAGCAATAATTACTTTAAAGCCATTAGTGTGGGCGTTTTTTGCATAATCAAACATACGCTCCGGAGTACGGTGAGCTGAAACGATTGTTACTTCGTAGGGGATATTTAATTTTTCTAAAAAATCTGCTGCGTCATTCATGATCTTTAAATCACTACTACTACCCATTATAATACCTACCATAACTATACTTTTTGTTTTATATTTTGTTGCTTCACCCTGAACCTATTTAAAGGTCTAATAAAATTCTATTCCTCGACATCGCTTGAAGCGATCGTTCAGAAGATCAACTTACTATTTTAATTAAATCTTTTACTGTTATTGCTTTTTTCTTTGCCAGGTTTAAATCATCATCGATCACTGTTACATGCCCCATTTTTCTAAATGGTTTTGTTTTCGTTTTTCCGTACAAATGAATATATACGCCTTTGTATTTCATGGCATCCATTAAGCCTTCGTATTTTGCAACGCCATCATGATTTTTTTCACCTAACAGGTTTATCATCACGGCAGGCTTAATGATACTGGTATCACCTAAGGGCAAATTTAAAATGGCTCTCAGGTGTTGTTCAAACTGCGACGTGATGTTTCCTTCAATTGTCTGGTGACCACTATTGTGAGGGCGAGGTGCTACTTCGTTCACCAGCACTTTACCATCTTTGGTTACAAATAACTCAACGGCAAGAATGCCCACAATATTTAATTTCTCTGCGATTTTAATGGCAATTTCCGTTGCTTGTTTTTCTATGCTTTTTTTGATGTTGGCCGGCGAGAATAAAAACTCTACTAAATTGGCTTCCGGGTTGAACTCACACTCTACTGCCGGAAAACATTTTGATTCTCCACTGGAATTCCTGGCAACTATCACAGATATTTCCTTATCAAAATCTACTAAACGTTCTAAAACGCTGGGTGCTTCAAAAGCGTGTTCAATTTTATTGGGGTGCCCCAACTTCACAACACCTTTCCCGTCATAACCACCGGTACGCAGTTTCTGAAAAAACGGAAAGAAATCACGGTACTTTTCTATTTGAGTTTTATTCTCTACAAGGAAGAAATCAGGGCTCGGAATATCATTACGCTGATAAAACATTTTTTGCAAACCTTTATCCTGTATAATCTCAATCACTTCAGGTTGAGGAAATACTTTCTTTCCTTCTTTCTGTAGTTTTTTCAGGGCCTCAACATTTACATTCTCAATCTCAATGGTAATGATGTCTTTATCCTTTCCGAATTTATAAACCGTGTCGAAATCCGTTAAGCTTCCCTGCGTAAATTCATTGGCGAAAGTTTTACATGGTGCATTCGCATCGGGATCCAGGCAACAGATATATAAATTGTAATTAATGGCGCTTTGAATCATCATTCGTCCCAGCTGGCCACCGCCTAAGACGCCTATTTTTATTTTATCGGGCTGAAAGTAAGTCACGGACTAAAGGTAAATATTTTTTTTAGTAAAGAGATGAATTAAGTATGCGAATGATTTTTGCGCGTGTCCCTGCTAAGAGACAGCAGGGTCTGGCTTTACACTTCAATCTTTGCATCAAAAAGATGCAAAGGATTTTCGTTACAATCCTTCACGCAGTATCCCTCAAACTAATTTGTAAACAGATTGGCCAAACACTAATGTATTTAAAGCTTGCTAAATCTATGACATAAAAAAACCGCCTGAGGGCGGTTTCCTTAATCTTATTTTGCTGCTTTTTTAGCCGCTTTTTTTGGAGCTGCTTTTTTAGCTTCTGCACCTTCTGCTTTCGCTTCTGCAGTAATTGTTCTTGCCTTGTTACGTGGACGAAGGTTTCCAAATGAACCTACTTGAATTTTTCCACGTCTTGATTTTTGATCGCCTTTTCCCATGATAAATAATATTTTAATTAATTGTCTCCAAAAATAGCTTAATTAATGCTATTTTCAAATATAAAAGTTATCACATTTTAAGATTTTGGAATTAAAATTTTTTATTGGGATTAAACGGTTTGGTAGATTTTTCAATTGTTGTAAGAATTGAGTTAATCTTCGATTTGTCTACCAACAATTTTTTAGCCTCTAACACTTCCCGGTCATAGCGCAAAGCCGTTTCAATTCGTCCTTTCTGGAATTCAAAACGAGAAGCCAATTCTTCTTCTATAAACTGTTTTATTTCAGGCTTAAACCTCATTAAGTCATCCTTTTTATTGGAAGCCATTTTTAATAACAGTGCTTCGTACTCCGTTTTGATGCTCTCGTAGTATTTCTCATTTGATGCATCATCTTTAAGTTCTTCCAATGCAAAATCACTTTGGGTTTTGTAATTATAATCCTTGTCTTTAAGGTAAGCCATAAAATCATTATAATCTGCATCCGAAAGAGACACTGTAGCTGCCGTTGTTTTATATTGTGGGTTTTTCAATAAATAGTGATTGACGTATGTAAATACATGATTTTTATTTAATAAGGTGGCTAATATATTACTGTATTTAACCGGTTCCGTTTTATAATCTGGTAAAATGCCAGCGCCGTCATAAATGATTCTACCGTTCTTCGTTTTAAAGGCAGTGATCAAAGAATCCGGAACTCTTTCTACCCTACCCTCTTCATCCTTGTGTGTGTAGTCCAGAGCCTGTATACAACGACCACTAGGAATGTAATATTTTGCTACGGTTACTTTTAATTTTGTATTGTAAGTTAAATCTCTGGTTTGTTGAACTAATCCTTTACCATAAGAACGTTGACCAATGATCACGGCTCGATCCAAATCCTGTAATGCACCGGATACAATCTCAGAAGCAGATGCCGAATTGTTATCTACTAAAACCACTAATGGCATTTGCGTATCAATAGGTGTGTACAATGAAAAATACTGTTTATTCCAGTCTTTTACTTTACCCCTGGTTGAAACCACTTCATTATTCTTTTCTACAAACAGATTAACAATATTTACTGCCTCGTGCAACAAGCCGCCAGGGTTGCCACGCAAGTCGAACACTAAAGATTTGCAGTTCTGTTCTTTTAATTTTAATAAGGCTTCCTTTACTTCGCCCGAACAATTATCTGTGAAGCTGGTTAATTTGATATAACCCACTTCGGAATTTAACATGGAATAGTATGGCACAGCTTTTACTTTAATTTCTTGCCGCTTCATGTTGACCTCAGCAGGCACACTTTGTCCCAGGCGAATTACTTTTAATTTAATAGGCGTTCCCGCTTGACCTTTTAAAAGAGAGGTGATGTCTTCCGTTTTCTTTCCGATTACATTGGTGCCATTCACTTCAATAATTTCATCACCGGCGCGAAGCCCTGCGTTAAACGCCGCAAAGCCATCATAGGGTTCTGTTACCGTAATTTTTTTATTGACGTCCTGAATTAAAGCCCCAATGCCGCCGTACTCTCCGGTGGTCATGTACCTGTAATCTTCAATATCATTTTCCGTATAATAATTTGTATAGGGATCCAAAGAAGCGAGCATGGCTTCAATACCTGTTTTCATTAGCTGTCCAGGCTTTGTTTCATCCACATAGGCAATATTCAACTCACGATACAATGTATTAAACACATCCAGGTTTTTTGAAATTTCAAAATAATCCTGAGAAAAATTAAATGCAAATACAGAAGCAAGGCACAAACAAAGAATAACAATATATTTTTTCATGGTAATTAATTTCGGTTATATAAAAATACGGCTAAAAACGCAGTTTGGATTGGCATTTATGCTTTTTTGTAACATTAAAGTATGAGTGGCTCATTAGTTAAATCAATGGCTTTACTAGTTGGAAAAGGCATTTCACGAATCGCTTACAAATTACTAGCACGGTTTTTGTAACTTTGTTAGCGTATCCCCGAGTTACAAACCATTAAACTTAATACAATGGCAACGCAACAACTCACCATTCCGATGTTTCCTCTTAACCTGGTATTATTACCCGGTGAAACAAAAACACTTCACATCTTTGAAGAACGCTACAAGCAGTTGATTTCTGACTGTCTATTAAATGAAGCGCATTTTGGTATTCCTTTTTTGTATCAGAAATCCGTTGGAGACTATGGCATTGAAGTTAAAATCAGTAATGTTATTAAGGAGCATGCCAACGGAGATATGGATATTGCCATTGAAGGTGTCAGTGTTTTTAAGATCATTGAATATTCGCAGGTGCTTCCGCCTAAATTATATGGCGCTGGTATTATTCAGTACGAGGAAGAAATTACAGCTAAGCCTTCTCATTTGCTTCAGGAACTCACCAAGGAATATCTGTGGATTGCTCAACAAAAAACTATTCCGGTAGATGCTTTTGATCATTCGAATGTTTATGGCATTGCCCGTTTACTAGATTTATCGGCACTTGAAAAATATGAGTTACTCAAAGGAAAAACAGTGATTAACAAAGAAGATTATCTGAAACCTAAGATAAAATTATTTACACATTTGATCAGAACTGAGAATGATTTGAAATCAAAGTTTATCCTGAATTAATTTCTGCGGAACCACCAACAACGGCTCACACAAAAACCTCTATCCCTCTTTTCAAATTCACCCACCTTATAAGTATAAATCTCGCTCGAAGATTAACTGTGTGAAGGATGCAAGCGTAAATTCTTTTGCAGGCACTGAGCAAGGTTACTGAGCTTGTCGAAGTGCCGAAGTGCGGGAAAAGATTGAAGCGACAGCCCGACCGCACCTGCCTTTATTTGCCGGCACACCCACATAGTTTTAAAATCGATTTTATAATTTTTATATTAAAAATGAAACAAAAAAACCTCTTCCGAAAACGGAAGAGGTTTTTAATTGGTCTTAAAATAAAATTATTTTTTAGCTGGGGCTGCGTTTGCTTCAGCAGCAACAGCACGTGTTGTTGTAACAGATACAACAGATACGTTTTTAGCGTTTAATAATGTAGCGCCTTCAACGCTGATGTCGCCAATTGCAACTGAATCACCGATATCTAATTTAGTAATGTCGATTTCGATAGTATCAGGTAACTTATCAGCGATACCGCGTACTTTTAACTTACGCATTTTCAATACTAATTTACCACCTTTTTTAACTCCGTCAGATTGACCTGTGATCACAACCGGAATATTAGCTGTAACTGGTTTACCTTCCATGATTTCTAAGAAATCGGCGTGAATTAATTTATCATTAATTTTGTGGTATTGTGCTTCCTGTAATACAGTTCTGTAAACTTTACCATCTAAGTCGATTTCTACGATGTGTGCATTTGGAGTAAAGATCACAGGTTTGAAAGCACGGATATCTGCTTCAAAATGAATTTGCTCTTTTCCACCATAAATTACACATGGCACATTTCCTTTTTCTCTAACCGCCTTAGCGTCTACTTTCCCTACGTTCGCTCTTGGTGAACCGCTCAATTTTACTGATTTCATTATTGTTTTATTTTAATTGTTTGATGATGTTTTTAAAATGCCCGTTTCATCTTATCCACACCGTTATTTATTTTACGGGAATTACATGATAAAATTGCTGCTGATGGATTCATAGTTTTGCACGCTATGGATCACTTTTGCAAATAATTCAGCAACACTTAATACTTTTATTTTTTCACTTTGCTGTCTTAATGGAACAGTGTCGGTTACAATTAGTTCTGTTAATTTTGATCCCGCTATATTATCGTAAGCTTTTCCTGATAAGATGGCGTGAGTACAAACCGCTCTTACACTTAGAGCTCCTCTTTCCATCATCATGTCAGCCGCTTTACATAACGTACCGCCTGTATCCACTAAATCGTCTACTAATACAATATTTCTTCCTTCAATTTCACCAATGGCTGTCATGTGATCCACAACATTGGCTTTTGTACGCTGCTTGTAACAAATAACGATTTCAGATTTTAAATGTTTAGCGTAGGCGTTTGCACGTTTACTGCCTCCCATATCAGGCGCTGCAATAGTTAAGTGAGGCAAATTTAATCCCTGTATGTACGGTAAAAATATAGAAGACGCATATAAATGATCTACCGGAATATCAAAGAAACCCTGAATCTGATCAGCATGCAAATCCATTGTCATCACGCGGGTTGCACCTGCTAGAGCAAGCATATCTGCTACTAATTTAGCGCCAATGGCCACACGGGGCTGATCTTTACGATCCTGACGGGCATATCCAAAATAAGGTAACACCGCAATTACTTCGTTAGCCGAAGCGCGTTTTGCAGCATCCAGCATCAAGAGTAGTTCCATTAAATTATCTGCCGGAGGCATGGTAGATTGAATAGCGAATACGCTTTGACCGCGGATACTTTCATCATAAGATACCTGAATCTCACCATCGCTGAAACGGTAATGAGACATTTTACCCAAATCTTTGCCGTAGGATTTTGCAATCTGTTCTGCTAAGGTATTTGTAGCACTTCCTGAGAATAATCTAACTTCTGTTTCCATGTTGTGATTAAGGGACGCAAATGTAGTAAAAATAGCCGTTTTTACAATATTTTTACTTGTTTTTTTGTGCATGGAACATTTGGTTTAAAGAAAAAACTCATTACATTTGCAGCCCTTATTGTTGGAAAATTGACAAAAGGGAGTCTAAAATGCCCAGCTGGCGGAATGGTAGACGCGCTGGTCTCAAACACCTGTGGGAAACCGTGCCGGTTCGAGTCCGGCGCTGGGTACCAAGCCGGAAAGGGAGCAAATTTTGCTCCCTTTCCTTTTTTTACCCCCTCCATATTGCCCGTCTCCGTAGGTTATCAGCGTTATGAGATTATTTATCTTCTCCGTTCGAACTCGTCCGTCCGAAAACACGCCATTTTCCTTCAAGGTCGAACGGATAATGTCTTGTTTCCCGCTAACATCCAAGTTGTCAAAGAGATGTCCTAAATTGTGAATTGCGGTCAATGCTTTCTTCAAATAATCCTTGTATTCGACTTCGATTTGGTTGAAGCCTAATTGTTGGGCTAACAAAGCTTCTATTTTAGGCTCGATATTGCGCTTTATTTCTTTGTAATCCGCCATATCCATTTCGCCATCCAGCATCATTTGCTGAGCTTTATTCAAGCGTTCTTTATTCTTTTCGATCTCCACTTCTAAAGCGTTTTTATTGGCGTTTTTGTCCCCGCTCTTGTTCTTAAAATAGTTCTCCGAGATATAATCGTAAATCTTGTGAACCCCCTCCTTAAATCGAAATTTGGCGATAAAATCAGAAAAGGCGCTGTTTGCTTCATGCGCTTTAACCCTCTCCTTGCAAGGATATTTACAGTGGTAATAATGGTGCTTAATCCCGCTTCCTCCGGTCGAGGCACTTCCGCATAATTTCCTGCCACATTGTGGACAATTTAAATAACCCCTTAATGGTAATTCCTCTTGGGCGCAAATTTTATAGGAGGTTTTAAACCTTTTACCTGCAAGGGCTAATTGAACCCTATCAAATAAAGCTTCAGAAATTATTGGTTCATGTTGTCCCTTTATAATTTGCTCTTCTTCATTTTTATATGCAGGGATAATAATCCTTCCGCAATAAGCCGGATTTTTAAAATAAGTGTAAAATTGACTTTTCTTAAAATCAAATCCTTTCTTTATACACATCCTTCTCACATCTTCAACTCCATAATCTCCTGATGCTAAAGTTTCAAATGCCCACCTTATAATTGGAGCGTACTGATTTGGAACGATTACTTTTTTCCCTCTATCATCCAATTTATTATCATAGCCTTTCGGGGCAGATGAAATCCATCTTCCTTCTTTTCTTGCTCTTCGCATTCCAACCAAAGTATTTAATGCCCTTCTGTCGTTTTCAACTTCGGGTGCAGATAAATAAAAGGCGAGCATAATTTTATTTTCAGGAATACTTAAATCTAAAGGTTGCTCAACTGCTTGAGGTTCTATTCCAATTTTATTCAAGGTGCTTATCATCGCATAAGCATCAGGGGCATTTCTTGAAAAGCGATCCCACTTTGTGAACATTAAATAATCGGCTCGAATTTTCTTTGTCTTTAATCGAACCAACAATTTATTAAATGCAGGTCGTATAAAAGTCTTTGCTGAGTAATCCTCTTTTACAACTTCAAGCATTTGAATAGAATTCATTTCACAATACTTTCTTAGGTACTCTTCCTGATGCCTCATGGAGTATCCTTTGTCGGCTTGCTCATCTGTTGAAACCCGAATGTAAATAATCGCCTTTTTCATTTTACTTTATTTTATGCTGCTTGTTTAAAATCTTCTGCTTCTCTTTTTTGCTTTTCTTTTTCAAATTCAGCTTCTCTTTGTTTATGCTTCATGAATACTCGGTAATCTAATTCAGCGAGCTTGTATAAAAACTCTCTTATTTCTAAAACCTCTTCATCAGAATATTTCGAACCATCGGATTCAAGAACTGATTTGCATTTATTCAAACTAATTTTTTCAACTGCCTTTTCCATTTTACTCTCCTTCTTTAAAAATCAACTACAACCAATCAAACATCATCGCTAATTGAGGGAACTAACGACAAGTTCGATACACGTTTTGGAACGTAGAAGCGAATTCAACTATTTTTTTTTGAGGGTAAAAAATGATAGAAACAGACTTGCACGTTCAAAATATAAGTGCCATACTTAATGGCAAATACAGCTAAGAATCGTCAATTTTTCGGGGATATAGGGTACAACAACACACAAGGCAAAACTACGCCCAAGCAAAAGGCTGCTAAGACCGTTTGCAAATTTCCCTTAAGGAACTTTAAAACTCTTTAAAATTTTTTCGTTACACCAAGGCAGGTAATTCAGGATAAGAAAATGCTTCCTTGACTTTCGGCTGGTTAGGGTTTTCAGTTCTTGAAGTAATTAACTTTGAAATAGTATGAGCCGACATTAGTTTTTCGTCACATGGTTTCATCAAATCAACAATTGCCTCCTTGCTAATTGATGGATCAATCCATTTATGCATTGCGTCTCCAGTTAGTATTAATGGCATCCTTTTTTTTGAATTGTGGATCTCTGCCATTAAAGGGTTTGCCTCTGTAGTAATGATTGAGGTTGTATTAATGACTTCTCCAGTTTCTTTATTAACCCACGATTCATAAATACCACCAAATGTAAAAACAGGTTGATCTTTCAAGTAAATGTAATACGGGTATTTAACTTTGTTATAGTCTCTCCACTCATAAAATCCCTTTGTAAAAATCAGACATCTTTTTTTACCGATGCTTGCTCTAAATGATGGCAATTCAAAAATAGTCTCACTTTTTGCATTAAGAGTGTTTTTTCTCATCTCTTTTGCCTTTGCCTCATCTTTGCACCATTTAGGAATTAAGCCCCAATTAAATGACTGGACTTTTTCAGGGTTCTCCGATGTTAATAGTGGAACCTTTGAAAAGGTGAATCCAGACATTCTATAAAAATATTCATCCCATTCATCATTGCGAATAGCGTTGTCTAAATATTGATCTATAAAATCATCAATTTCAACTTTTGAAGGTATCTCTTTATTATAACACATGATTAGTTACAAGTACTATTTATAGAGCAAATTTACGAAATTTTTCGCTTTCATTCTTCCATTTTGTGCCGAGGTAATCCGATCTCGTGCTCTTGTGGATATGGCGCTCTATGGGTTGAACTCACATCTTCT
Organism: Bacteroidota bacterium; assembly: GCA_040387555.1. GTDB lineage: Bacteria > Bacteroidota > Bacteroidia > B-17B0 > Aurantibacillaceae > UBA4416. The sequence goes on from JAZKDO010000001.1 coordinate 323,637, forward strand.
TTAATTTTAGACTGAGTCCGGAACTGATTGCTTTTTGAGTTTGAATATCGAGGATCAGCAATGAAGGGTAACTTCGCCATCTTGCTAATTGTTATTGTCGGGAAATGAAAATCAACTTCAACAATTCCAAGTAGCAAATAACATCCTCCGCCTTGAAAGGGATATTTTGCAAGGCAATTCGCAAAATGAGCGGTATCGAAAAATTCTCCTTCCGAATCAATCCATGTTCCAAAATACATATCCCCTGATTTGGTCGGCACTTGTTTTCGAGATACTAAATAGGCTAACATTTTAACCTCTTTCTTATGATGGTTCAATAAATCTTTTGCTAAAACATGTCCCCGGTAATTAGTTTGTAGAAGATCAAATGGTGAACACGAAACCGTGAAGCCTAATATTTCAATTTCATCAAATGCATCTTCGAACTCTGATCGCTCTAATTGCGGTAGCTTATATTCCTTAACAGGTTCTTGCAATAGCATTAAGCTTCTGTTCTCTGGTTTAAAGTTTACTAAAATCAGGCGTGCTGCTAATATTAATTCATTCTTTGATTTTCCAGTAAATCTAAATGCCCCGATAAAAATTAAGGTTTGAATTGTTTCAATTCCAATAGGTACTCTATTAATAAAATCTTCTAAGGATAGGAACAATCCATTGACTTCCCGTTCCTCCAGTAAAATCCTTACTACAGATTGATCCAAACTTTTTATGTGAACGAAACCAATATAAACGTCCTTCCCTATGACAATAGTATCGTTCTTGCTGATGTTTACACATGTATTATGAATGATAGCACCTGCCATTTTTGCTTCGTGCAAATAGATTTCAGTTCGATAAAATCCTCCAAAGTTGTTGACCGCAGAGACCATAAACTCAATTGGATGATATACTTTTAGATAAAGACTTTGGTAGCTTTCAACAGCGTATGATGCAGAGTGCGCCTTACAAAATGAATATCCCGCAAACGATTCTATTTGTCTATACACCTCCTCGCTTAACTTTAATGAATGTCCTAATTTTTCACAACTCTCAAAATAATTATCCTTTACTAATTGAAGTTCTTTTAGAGATCTGCTCTTACCGCTTATCGCCCTGCGTAAAATATCACCTTTAGCAGCGCTTAGCCCGCCAAAGTGCAAGGCGATTTTTATCACATCTTCCTGATAGACCATTACGCCATATGTTTCTCCAAGGTGTTCTTTAAATACTGGATGGAAGTATTCAAACTTGTCGGGATTATTGTGGCGAAATATATACTCTCGCATCATCCCACTCTGTGCTACACCGGGACGGATAATTGATGAAGCAGCAACTAATACTTTATAGTTATCGCATTTCAATCGTCTCAGCAAACCCCGCATAGCAGGACTTTCAATATAGAAACATCCAATTGTTTTTCCTTTACTTAAATGTTCATTGCATTTTGCTTCATTTTTGGAAAGGGAAACATTACGAATATCGATGGTCACTCCAGTATTTTCTTTTACAATGCGTACAGTATCGTTAATAGTTCCGAGTCCTCGCTGGCTTAGAATATCGAATTTTTCAAATCCAATGTCCTCCGCAATGTGCATATCAAATTGAACTATTGGAAAACCTTTTGGTGGCATCTCCAAAGCTGTGAAATTAGTAATAGGCTCTTCAGAAATTAGGATTCCACAAGAATGCATACTTCGTTGATTCGGATATTTTTCGAGCATCATTCCATACTTCTGAACAGCTTTTACTACTTTATTGTTGTCATGAAATTTCATTGGATTCTTTGCTAATTCATCCAATTCCTCTTTAGGTAAACCAAAGACTTTACCCACCTCACGAAATATAGAGCGGTATTTAAATTCAGCTATCGTTCCACAAAAGGCTACATGGTTTGTATCAAACCTTTTGAAGATATAATCTAAAATTGTATCTCTGTCCTTCCACGACCAATCGATATCAAAGTCGGGAGGACTTTTTCTATTTTCATTTAAAAATCGTTCAAAGTATAAATCCAATTCGATTGGACAGATATCTGTTATTCCCAAACAATAACTGACAATACTATTTGCACCACTGCCTCGTCCAACATGCATAAATCCACTATGATTGCTGTAGCGAATAATGTCCCACGTGATCAAAAAATAGCCACTAAAATTTAATTTATCAATGACCTCTAATTCCGTTCGCACTTTTTCAATAGCTTTCGCATTTTTAGTTCCGTAGCGTTTGATCATTCCTTCATGCGCCAATTTAGTAAGCATAAGCATATCGCTGTATTTGCTTTCTGTGTAGTACTTTTTGTTTTTTGGTGTATTAAAGTCAAATCGATAATTGCATTCTTGAATTAAAAATTCTGTGTTTTTAATAATCTGTGGGTAGTCAATGTACTTTGCTAAAAGCTCATCGAGGGGTTGCATTACTTCGGTGCTTTTGCAAATGAGATCTTCGCTAAGCCGAGAGAGAATTATATTGGTGTCAACAGCCCTTAATATTTTATGTAAACGGAATTCATCTTCGGTGCGGAAAGTAACAGGTTGTAGAATAACCATTTTATGCAATTTTGATTTCCATTCGGAACGATGCAGTTTAATCAACTGTTCCGGTCGGATACCAATATATTCGTAATCTTTTAAAATGAGTGGTACGTTTTCTAATGGATATATAATAGCTACGTGATTAAATTCAGGAGAAAAATTTGTGAGGAGGTGATTGCCGAAATTATGCTGAGTAAGTGCCCGGCACATTTCTCCTATACCCTGATATGACTGTGCCAAGCCAATAAAGTTCAATTTATGATTTGTACGAAACTCCATTCCGACTAATGGTTTAATACCCACCACTTCACACTCTTTAATGAAGTCGTAAATTCCCGTAACTGTATTTATGTCTGTTAGTGCCAGGGCTTCAACATTGCATGCCTTTGCCTGTTGAACTAATTCGACTAATGGAACTGTTCCGAAACGTAAACTATGATATGAGTGACAATTTAAATACATCTGATTAATTACTATTTTTTTGAGTTAAGTCCTTTAACCCCTTCGCAACGTTGAATTGCATTGAACCCAAATCTGTTTTTTATCTTATCAATAGCTTGATACAATGAAATTATTTCTGTTGTGTCCTCAAATAAATTAATTTGATACGTTCCCCTAACCAATCCACTTAATTTAACTCCAATCAAACGCAATCGCATTCTCCGGTCATAAAGGCTATCAAACAATTCGGTGGCTTTCTTAAGAATAATGTGATCGCAAGAAGTATAACTGATTTTGCATTGCTTGGTTTCCGTATCGAAATTATTATATCTGATTTTTACAGTTACTGTTGATGTTAACCATTGCTCTTTTCTTAATTGGTAAGCCACCTGTTCTACCATCGCTACTATCAACGATTTGAGTTTTGGAATATCCATAGTGTCCTGATCAAAAGTTTCTTCCGTAGAAATCGATTTACGCTCATTATATGGTTCTACCGGATTGTTATCAATACCGTTAGCTTTCTTCCATAACTCAATTCCATTTTTGCCAATCATTTGTTGTAAAACTTCAACAGGCATTTCAGACAAAGTTTGTATTGTGCGAATGCCAACTCGTGACAATAGTTGAAAGGTCACATCACCAACCATAGGAATTTTCTGAATTGATAATGGATTTAAGAAGGGCTTTACATTTGTTTCTGTAATATGTAGTTTGCCTAACGGTTTTGCTTCTCCAGTACCAATCTTCGAAACAGTTTTGTTTACCGACAAGGCGAAACTAATGGGCAGTCCTGTTTCTTTTATTATTTTGCTTGTTAGTTCATTTGTCCACTTATAACATCCAAAAAATTTATCCATTCCGGATATATCAAGGTAAAATTCATCAATGCTTGCCTTCTCCATTATCGGAGCATGCTCACTAATAATACTTGAAACTTCATTAGATTTCTTTGAAAACAATTCCATGTCTCCTTTTATGACCTTCGCTTGCGGACACAATCTCAAAGCCATCTGTACTGGCATTGCTGATCGAACACCAAAAACCCTTGCTTCGTATGAACATGAAGCGACCACCCCTCTCGTTCCACCACCGACAATAAGAGGTATTCCATTCAGCTGAGAATTACCCAATCTAATACAGGACACAAAAAAAGTGTCCAAATCCATATGCACCACAGCTCTTTCCATTTTATTTTGCCGAATTGTTTTTTTTTGTACATTTGTTAATATAATTAACAATCTTGTGTTAATAATAATACCAAATAAAAATGGGAAAACAAATTAGTTACTTGTCAACGAATCTTAAGTTGTTGAGAGAGAGGAAGAAAAAAAGTCAAGAAGATCTTGCTTCGGATTTAGGAATTAAAAGATCAAAATATAATTCATATGAAAATGGAGTTGCAATAAATCCTCCAGTGGAAGACTTGAGAAATTTCACTCAATACTTTAAAATAAGCGTAGATTCTCTTTTGTGGACAAACCTTAAGCGGTTAAATGAATTACAACTTAGAAATTTAGAAGCAGGAAATGACGAGTACATAATGGGTACAAGTATTCGAGTATTAGCAACGACAATAGATTCAAAGAATAAAGAAAATATTGAGATCGTTCCAATCAAAGCGAAAGCAGGCTATACAGCCGGATATTCGAATCCTGAATTCATTGAATCATTGCAATCCTTTCAATTACCCATATTATCTGGAAATCGAAAATTTAGAATGTTTCAAATTGAAGGCGATTCGATGTTGCCTATACCGGATAAGTCTTTCATAATTGCTGAGTTTGTTGAGAATTGGAATGATATAAAAAATGGGCAAGCATGTATAGTCCTGACAAAGGATGAGGGAATAGTATTTAAAGAAGTCAGCAATAACTTGAAAAAAGATAGATCAATTTTATTGCATTCATTAAATCCTGCCTTTCAGGACTACACTATAATGGCGAGTGAAATTAATGAAATATGGAAATTTGTAAGTTACATCAGTAATCAAATCCCCAATGATAAAATTGCTTCAGACTCGATAGGACTTGCCTTAAGTGAAATGAAACGAGATATCGGACAAATTAAAAACAAATTAAACGCTTGATCCACAACAACTATAGGTCTTAATAGATTGAAATACAGGCTAATATTGGCTATTTTTTGTATCTTAACGCCTTTTAAATAACAGGAACTAATTTTGACGCCTCCCTTACAAATACTCGATAAAGAGAAAGTTAAAGCTATCAACACAGTTGATGGTCCAATGCTCATTATTGCAGGTCCAGGATCGGGCAAAACAACAACTCTGGTAGAACGAGTTATTGTCCTCGTTAAAGAAAGGAAAATCGCTCCTGAAAATATTATGGTTGCGACATTTACAGAAAAAGCTGCCAAGGAATTAATCACAAGGATTTCGACTCGACTTCTTGAGTTGGATTTGAAAGTTAATTTGAATGAAATGTATATAGGTACATTACATTCAATATTCCTGCGGTTTTTAGAAGAGAACCGAGAATTTACTCGTTTAAAAAGAAATTATCGTTTATTAGATGATTTCGATCAGAAATATTTTTTGTTCAGAAAACTGAATGATTACATTAAGATAGAAGGTAGCGAAATTTTATTAGGGGATCATAAAACCCCAAGATGGGATAAAGCTAAATCCTTAGTTAAATATTTAGGTAAAGTAAGCGAAGAGTGTCTTGACGTAGAAAAATTATGCGTAGCAGATGATATAGGAATCAAAGCAATTGGCGAGTTTCATAAAATTTATACTCAACAACTTTCAGACGAAAACGCTCTTGATTTTTCTACAATACAATCGGAAGCTCTATATCTCTTGGAATCACAACCAAGTATACTTTCGTCACTACAAGACAAATTAAAGTATTTGATGATTGATGAGTATCAGGATACAAATACTATTCAGGAAAAAATTTTATTGTTATTATCAAAGAGTCATCAAAACATTTGCGTAGTTGGTGATGACGATCAGGGACTATATAGATTCCGAGGTGCAACAATCCGAAATATATTAGAATTTCCAAATAATTTTCCGAAAGGCAAATGCACTCAAGTAGCACTTACTATAAATTACAGATCACATCCTGATATAATTAATTTTTATAACAAATGGATGACCCAATGTGATTGGAAAGAGGATGGAAAAACTTTTCGATACGACAAAACGATAAAACCAAGAGATGCTGCCTTCAGTACTCAGCCTTCAGTAATAAAGGTTAGTAGTTCAGGGGATCTTAGCGACTATTATGAAGAAATATTTAAGTTCATAAATACGCTGGAAATAAAAGGAGCATTGACTGACCATAACCAAGTAGCGTTTCTTTTTAGGTCAGTAAAAAATGATAAGGTAATTGGATTAGCAACTTATCTCGAGGAAAGAGGCATAAATGTATTTTCACCGAGATCTGCACTATTTTTTGAAAGAGAAGAAATTCAACTATTATTAGGTGCTTTCACTTTTATATTCCCGACTTTATTTGATGACTTAAAATGGAATGAATCCGCTCACCTTGCTATATGGGACAAGTATAATTCTTGGAAAACAAAATTCGCAAACGAAATAAGAAGTAATCCTGAAAAACATAAATCGTTATTGCAATGGTGTCAAAAAAGAGCAAAAGAGCATCTCACTTTAACAGCTAATACATCTTATGCTTTTGCAGCATTGCTTTATCAATTGTTGGAGTTTCCATTATTTGCTGAGTTTTTATCAGCTGATTTAAAGGGAAACAAAGTACATTTAAGATCGGCTTATAACATTGGAATGTTAAGTAAACTCTTATTCAAGTTTGAGTATTTACATAATATTTCAGTACTAACCCCTCAGAACTTACAAAAGTCACTTCAAAATTTATTTAATACTTTCTTTAGATTCATTATTGAAGGAGGTATTGAAGAGTACGAAGACTTTGATGAATATGCACCTACAGGCTGTGTTTCTTTCATGACCATTCATCAATCAAAAGGTCTTGAGTTTCCAATTGTTATTGTTGACTCCTTAAATAACGTTCCTGTTAAACAATTTGATGATACAGATGTAATTCTTCAAAATCAATTTTATGTAAAACCACCTTTTGAACCAATCGAGAAAAATAAGTTTTATGATTTCTACAGATTATTTTACACTGCGTTTTCACGACCTCAAAATCTTTTGGTATTATCTTGTAATGAGGTAGAGGGCAAAGGAAAAACCCCTTCTAAATATTTTGACTCTGTTTACAATGATTTATTTTCCTGGACTGATCCACGTTTTGATATTAGCGAACTTAGGTTAGAGAAAATAAAGCAAACAAATATAAAACATGAATATTCTTTTACGTCACATATTTTATTGTACGAAAACTGTCCGCTTCAATACAAATTTTACAAGGAATTAGAATTTACGGAGGTGCGTACCGGTGGTGTTTTAGGAGGTAGCTTATTGCATCAAACAATTGAAGATATTCATAAAACCGTCCTGAAAAATGAAGTTGCATTGTTAACGGATTCGAATATAACCGAATGGTTTAACAACAACTATTATCTGCTTTCAAAACAGCATAGAACATACCTTCATCAGGGACAAATATCCTCATTACTAAAACAAGTTTTACGTTATAGAGATAAAAATGAACATCAGTGGGACAGAATTAAGGAAGCTGAAGTAGATGTTTCCTTAGTGAAAGAAAACTATATTTTAAAAGGTACTATTGATCTTATTAAAGGCGAAAATGATTCTGTTGAATTAATTGATTTTAAATCCGGAGACAAGCCGGATGTTAATTCTACTGAACCCAAAACAATGAGGCAGCTTCAGCAATACCGAAGACAATTAGAAGTATATGCACACCTTGTTGAACAACGTACTGGTTCAAGGGTTAGCAAGATGCATCTGTATTATCCTAAAGAAGAAGATGGTAGTTCTTACATTACTTTCACATCTAATAAAAGTAATATACAGACAACTATAAAGAATTTTGATGAAATAGTAAATAAAATTGAGACAAAAGATTTTGCGATGGATCATATTATAAAATCTGAGAAGCAATGCGGGGATTGCGATATGAGATTCCATTGTAACCCTCGAAAATATATTATTTAATTATGGCTGGACAAGAAAAAATAGCATTAAAAGCGGAACAAAATATTGATTCGGTAGAGGAATATAAATTTGAAATACAGCCGATAAAAGGTTATCCGGAACTACGTTGGCGTGGCAAAAGACCTTTTTATTCAACCCAGTTTTTCCCAGCACAATTAAAGGAAACATATGGAGAGGAAGTTGATGGTTGGATGAACAAAATCTTTTGGGGGGATAATTTACAAGTAATGAGTCACTTGATAAAGCAATACAGAGGGCAGGTTGATTTAATATATATAGATCCTCCATTTGATAGCAAGGCTGATTATAAAAAAAGAATTCAATTAAGAGGAAAGACTATTGCTAATGATGTGAATGCATTTGAAGAAAAGCAATACACAGACATATGGAGTAATGATGATTATCTCCAGTTCATGTATGAAAGATTAATTCTCCTACGAGAATTGTTAGCTGATCAGGGAGCAATCTATTTACATTGCGACTGGCACAAAAGTCATCATTTGAGATGCATAATGGATGAGGTTTTTGGATCATCCAATTTGTTATCAGAAATCATTTGGCAACGATCCACTACAGTTGGGAGTAGTAAAGCAATCGCGAACCGATTCCCAACATTAAATGATACTCTTTTTGTGTATGTAAAAAATATTAATAATTATAAATTCAATAAATTATACACTCCACCTTCGGAGGAATATAAAGCAAGATTTAAAGAAAAGGATGATTATGGTTACTTCTATTGGAATACCCTCGCCACTTATTCTCAGGAAACATATGACCGACTAAAATTAGAAGGTAAGGTACGATGGACGGAGGGTGCAAAATATCCACAATATAAAACCTATTTGCACGAGTTGAAGGGCAATGTTATTCCAAACGTATGGAGTGATATTAACATGCTAAATCCAATGTCCGATGAACGTCAAACTTCAAATTATCCAACGCAAAAGCCTGAGCAACTTTTAGAAAGAATAATTAAGTCTTCCACGAATCCAGGAGATCTCGTTTTTGATTGCTTTATGGGTTCAGGGACAACGCAAGCTGTTTCAATGAAACTCGGAAGACGCTTTATTGGTGCTGACATTAACCTCGGTTCGATTCAGACAACTACAAAACGTTTATTAAATATTCAAAAGGAATTATCAGCCAAGATTCAAGAAGAAAAATGCTTCACCGGCTTACAAGTATATAATGTCAATCACTACGATATTTTTAGAAATCCGCTTGAAGCAAAAGAATTATTGCTAAAAGCTTTAGAAGTGCAGCCACTCGCAGGTAATTCAATTTATGATGGTGAAAAGGATGGTAGGCTCGTGAAAGTTATGCCGGTAAACAGAATTGCTACACGAGTTGATCTAAATGATCTAATTACAGGGTTTGATTACAAAACTTTTGAAAAAAGGAATGAAGAAAATCCCGGTAAAGCTGTTGAAAATATAACATTGGTTTGCATGGGTCACGAAGCGGACTTAGCTGCTCATCTAAAAAATGAAATTAAGGCAATGGGATATAACATAGACGTTGAGGTAGTAGATATTTTAAGAGACAAAGCAAATTTAGAATTCAAACGTGAAGCAGAAGCAGAAATCACTATTGAAAATAACAAAGTGGTTATTCGCCAATTTTATCCAATGAATTTGTTGCAGAAGCTTAGTTTAATGAAAGAGAATATTGATGACTGGAAGGAACTTACTGAGTCGATTATGATAGATTTTAATTATGATTCATCAGTATTTGAACCGCAAGTTGTTGATGTTCCAGAAGGAAATGAATTCGTGAAGGGAACATATGAAATCCCCGCAAAGGCAGGCAAAATCCGTGTAAAGATTACGGATATATTAAGTGAATCAATTGAATTGACAATCAATGGCTAAAACAACAAAGAAAAAAGCAATTCAAGTAGATTTCCCTTTCTATAAATTCCTTTTCTTGTTCTATCAACAAGAAAAAAAGAGGATATTTTCTACCTATTCCCCACTTACTAAGAAGTTTCTAAATTTCAATAATCCCGAAAATTCAAATTCCTTTCTACGGAAACCACAATTTGAAGCATTGGAAATGTATATTTTCCTTAAGGACTTTTGTGACAATAGGTATCTATATCAAATATTTGAAGACTGGTTTTATAAACAAAACCAATTTGAAAATCGAAAGGAGTTGGGAATTAATGAAAGAACTGGCCAGTTTTCAATCTTTGATCCAATTGAACAGCATCAAGAAGAAGGTAAAAAAGTCTTTCAGGAGGTTTTTAACCAAATTAAAAGCTTCCAACAGGTATATCCCAACTACATTTTTGCTTTAACAATGGGTTTAGGCAAAACTGTTTTGATGGCAACATCTATCTTTTATGAATTTTTACTTGCAAACAAATATCCCCAAGACGAAAGATATTGTCATAATGCTTTAGTTTTTGCTCCTGATAAGACTGTTTTATATTCTTTGAAGGAAATACAAACCTTTGATAAATCAAAAGTGGTTCCTCCTGAATATGTTAATTGGTTAGACGCAAATCTTAAATTCTTTTATTTAGATGAAACTGGTGATGCATTAAATGCAATTGAAAACTCAAGCTTTAATATTATTATTTCTAACACACAAAAAATAATCCTTAAAAAACAGCATAAAATCAAGACTCCATCGCAGGCTCTATTTGAAGATACTGGAAAAAGTTACAAAGCAAAGAGCCTAAATGTTGGATTTGAGGATTTATATGAATTTGATGTTAACACTGATCAAGACTTAATTACAAATCAGAGGTTCGCCAAATTAACTCGCTTACGTCAATTGGGAATTTATGTTGATGAAGCTCATCACGTTTTTGGGAATGCCTTGGCTGATGATCTAATTTCTACTAAGAAAACAACAAGCTTGAGAGTCACTATTAATGAACTTGCCGCAAATCTTAAAGACGCAGGTTCGAAGGTTGTAGCATGTTATAATTACACAGGAACTCCTTATGTCGGAAGTAGATTGTTGCCAGAGGTAGTGTATGCATACGGCTTAAGCGAAGCCATAAACAACAAGTATTTAAAAATGGTGAATATTAGTGGTTTTGAAAACATAAAAGATCAAACCATCCCATTCGTAAGACTTGCAATTAAAGAATTTTGGGAAACTAATAAAGGAAAGAGATTTGAAGGAATGCTACCTAAAATGGCTTTTTTTGCGTCAAATATTGAAGAACTCCAAACTGAATTGAAACCTGCGGTTGAGCTGATTCTTTCAGAAATGAATATCCCTTCTTCAAAAATATTGGTTAACGTTGGAGATTCAACAATAACTACGAATGATGATTTAAGAGAATTCAAAAACTTAGACACTCCGAATTCAGATAAGCAATTCATATTGTTAGTAAACAAAGGTAAAGAGGGCTGGAACTGCCGATCACTTTTTGCAGTCGGTCTACATAGAGAACCTAAATCAAAAATATTTGTTCTACAAGCAACAATGCGGTGTTTAAGACAAATTGGAGATCTTCAGGAAACCGGGTTGGTCTTTCTTTCTGATGAAAACATTAAAATACTTGACGCAGAATTACAAGAGAATTTTAAACTGACTGTTGATGATTTAAACAACGCCAAAGACAAGAAGGAAACTATTGAAATTCGTTTAGTACCGCCTCCTGTAAAAATCAAATTGAGAAGAGTTAGAAAATTACATCAATTAAAAAACAAAACAATCACGAAAGGGATTGATTTAAAGTTTGATCTAATCGATTTCGAGAAATACAAAATCATCAGATCCGAACGAAATATAATGGATATTACTAAAAAGGTAAGTGCTGATAAGGATTTTACTCATATAAAAGAAAGAAGAAGATTTTCTGAATTAACCTTAGTAGCGGAAATATCCAAATATTTCGGTGTAGATTCTAATGGCAAGTTTCATTTATCACCTTTGAGAACGAAGGAGGTATTGTGTGAAACAAAACAAGGAATTGAAAACATTTTAGAGAACATTAATGAGTACAACGAGCTTCTATATGATTGGGTCATTCCACGGCTTTTTTCTGAGTTGTATGAAATAATAGAATTCAAAACAGATGAGGAGATTGAAATTGAACTAATCAAAGAACCAAAGGAAGGAGATTGTTATAGAGTTAAGGCAGATAAGAATTTAGTTGCAAGTATTTTAGATGAACGATACAAACGGTTTAATACTAAATCCTTTCACTTAGATAATTACTGTTTTGACAGTAAACCGGAAAGTCATTTATATTGGACATTGTTACATGACTCGAATATCGACAAGGTATGGTTTACAGGAATGTTAACTCACGGACAATCAGATTTTGTCATTAGTTATATAGATCCAGGTTCTCATACGGTTCGTGGGTACTACCCTGATTTTTTGGTAAAGTTAAATGATGGATCATATATTATTCTTGAAGTAAAAGGTGATAATATGATCGAAGATGAAGTTGTTGTTGCAAAAGCTGAATATGCAAAACAGTTGGCGGTTGCAAGTAAAATGACATATAAAATGATAAAGGGTTCAGACGCTATGAATGGCGTAGGAATATCATAATAAGCAAAGAAATGGAAAAATTTAATTCACAAATTCAAGTTGATCCCGATGGGCACTTTACTCCTGTTGTGAGGGAATGGTCATTGGAAAAATATAAACTTGTTGGTAGTTACTGTGACATTTTCACAACAGGAATGAAAAACAAATGGGATCAATTAGTATATATTGATTTGTTTGCAGGGGCAGGTTATGCTCAAATTGAAGAAACGGGGAAAATATATCGAAACTCTGCACTTCTCGCAATGTCTATCCCTCAGCCATTCACAAAGTATATTCTTTGCGAGCAAGATCCGGAAAGGTTTGCTGCTTTAAGTGAAAGGGTAAAAAGAGACTTTGGTCATTTGAATTACGAATTAATTCAGGGTGATAGTAATAAAAACATTGAATTGGTGTTAAAGGCAATACCTAAGTTTCAGAGAGGTAATACTTTGCTTCCATTTTGCTTTGTTGATCCATTTTCTCTTAATCTACATTTCGCAACTATCAAAGCATTAGGGAAGGGTTTAATGGATTTCCTAATTCTCCAAGCGTTACACATGGATGCAAATAGAAATTTCGATTCCTATTTTAAAGAAGAGAATACAAAAATCGCGAATTATTTAGGGAAAGACAATTGGCGTGAATTGATGGAAAAAGATGGAAAAGCTTACAAGAAAGATTTTGTTAAGTTTTTAGCAGAACAGTATCAAACCCAAATGAGGGAGCTTGGTTACCAAGAGAACAAATTAATGCATCAGATTCGTTCGAATGAAAAAAATCTGCCGCTTTACTATTTGTCTTTTTACACTAAGAATCCTACAGGGGAGGATTTTTTTAAGAAGGTTCAGAAAAGAGTTACTCCTCAAATAAAGTTAGAGTTTTAGTTATGGCGCAATCAAGTATAGAATGGACAGAAGTAACGTGGAATCCTACAACCGGCTGCAATAAAATTACAGCAGGTTGTAAGTTTTGTTATGCTGAGGTTATGTCAAATAGACTTTATCATATGGGGGTGGATAAATACAAAGATAATTTTAAACTCAGAATACATCCACAAACTTTGAATGAACCGCTTAAATGGAAGAAACCCAAAATCGTCTTCGTAAATTCTATGAGCGATATGTTTCACAAAGATGTTCCATTAGAGTTTATTCAGAAGGTTTTTAAAGTTATGAATGAAAACCAACAGCATACATTTCAAGTCTTGACTAAACGCTCAGATATATTACTCAAATATCATAAGGAACTAACCTGGACTCCTAACATATGGATGGGAGTTTCAGTAGAAAGCGAAAAGGTCAAAAATAGAATTGATGATTTAAGAAAAACTGGCGCAAAGGTAAAATTTCTTTCATTAGAGCCGCTAATTGGTCCGCTCGGAAAATTAAACCTAAAAAAGATCCATTGGGCAATTGTAGGTGGTGAATCAGGAGGTGGGGCGCGACCTATTAAGGAAGAGTGGATTTTAGATATTAAAAAACAATGTTCGTCAGAAAAGGTGGCGTTCTTTTTTAAACAATGGGGCAAGAAGCAATTTAATCCTGATTCAACAGATCCAACAATATCAAAAAAGCATCCGCAACATGCCAAAGGCGGATGTACTTTGAGTGGTAAAGTTCATAGAAATTTCCCAAAGACTAAAAAACGATAACGTTCTCCATATCAATCATTTACGTTTAGTTTAGAAATATAACAGGGGATTTATTTTGCAATTATGCAGAATGTTTGTACTTTTGATATGCAATTAAAGCGAAAGTATAACAGATGCCTCTTAACAGATTAAATCCTAAAATGATAGCGTTGGCAAGAGAGTCGAGAGGATTGTCTCAACTTGAATTGGCAGAAAAGCTGTCCCTCTCTCCTTCACATATGTCCCGTATTGAGCAAGACTTCACCGACCTTGGTGAAAGCCATTTAAAAGCCCTTTCAGGCGTTTTAAGTTATCCGGAGGAGTTCTTCTATCAAGAAGGCGAAAACCTTCCTCCTGCGCTCGCATTACGCAAGCGCAACATAGTTGCGCAGAAGGTGCTCTTGCCGATTGAAGCTCAGGTTAACATTTACCGTCTCAACATCGAAAAACTATTAAAGACCATAAATCAGCCTGATATTAATCTTCCGGTTCTTGATCCTGAAAAATTGGGAAGCCCGGCAGAAGCAGCTCGTAAACTTCGTAAGCTTTGGAAAATTGAGAAGGGGGCAATTAATAATCTCACGCAAGTATTAGAAGAGAATGGATTGCTTGTAATCAACTTTGACTTTAATACGGAGCGTGTTGATGGGATGAGCATTTTGGCAAATGGGAAGTTCCCAATTATATTTTCAAATAAAAGAAGTATGGGAGATCGCCAGCGATTTACGTTAGCTTATGAATTGGGGCATTTGGTCATGCATCTGCAAACCAGTCCTTCTTTTACAAGAGATATCAGTCATGAAGCAAACGAGTTTGCGGCTGAGTTCTTAATGCCGGAGAAGGATATCAAAGGAGACTTTAAAGATGGTGTTACATTAAATATCTTGGCAGATCTGAAACGTAAGTGGAAATTATCTATGCAAGCGCTTCTTTATAGAGCGAACGATATCGGAGTGATCACCGATAACCAAAAGAGATATTTGATCAACCAGTTCAATTCTATGAATATCCGCAGAAGAGAACCTGCTGAGTTGGATGTGCCGAGAGAGAACCCGATGAAGGTTAGGGACATGATCACAAATTACAAGAACAAGCAAAAATTAAATATCAAACAACTCTCTTTATTCTTTAATACAAATGAAGAAGAGTTTTTAAGTAAGTATTCGTAGTAGTAACAATAATAGATGGAGGAAAGATGAGCATCACGACAGACAAATTCGAGTTGAAGGCGTACTCAAAGAAAGAGTTGGCAGAAAAGTATTCAATTTCAATCAGGACATTCAATACGTGGATGAAACCGTTTGAGGAAAAAGTAGGAGCAAAAAGAGGTCGCTATTATACAGTGAACCAAGTTAAAATTATTTTAGAAGCATTGGGCTTGCCCGGAATGATGCAGTAGTTTTCAATAAATCTTCTTGAAATTTAAGTGTAATTGGTGACCAACAGGTCACCTTTTTATTTTATAAATCCTCCCCGATTAAATTCCGAATAATTCCCTAAAAATCCCCTAAAAAGTGCGAAAGAGTTTTAATTAACCCGTAATCCCCCCGGAGTAATTCCGCAATAATCCCCGATCAAATTCAAGATAAAAATTCTTAAAGAGTTTTAAAATCTCTTCACAAAAATTCACGTTACGTGCGTTTCGATGCACTTGCATGCTCATGCAATCTCATTGACGAACCTCCATCAGTTTATCTGCAATGTTTGAAACATAGCTACAGAATTTAGAACATAGGTGCGAAACCGGGAAAGTGCTGAATACCGCTACCGCACCTTTGTATCGTCAAAAGCGACAAACCTAAAAACGTAACTATAAAAACTAAATAAATGTCAGCAGTAAGAAAAATCAAAACCGCAGTACCACATCTTAGAGTTGTAAAAGGTGGTAAATCAAATCCAAAAAACAACTTCATTGATAACACTTGGATTTTTATTCATTCAGCCTTATGGAACAACAACGAATTCTCTTATAAGGAAGAGACTCAGTTCCAAAATCTGATCGCAGATCATTACAACACATTTAAAAATCCGGCAAAAGTTTTTGAAGAGATCATTGAGCGTGTTTGTTTAGCAAAACGCTATGTAAACAGAAAGCGTGGTCGCTACATTTCAAAACCGGTTGATTGGCTAAACAAGGATTACTATGCAGGTTTATCCGGAACAGAAGGATGGTATCAGGATGTGTGCTTGCAACGCTTAACTGTTCCTGAATACAATAGCGGAATCAACCTTCTTGCGAAAGCTATTACCAAGTATCTACAAGAGCCAACTATCAAGACTATTGTTACCTACCGTAAAAAACTAATTGCGGAAAAGCAGTTTGACCTATTGCAAATCTTCAACAACAGTATTATCAATTTTCAAATCAACAATTAATTAAAAGCAAAATGGAAAAGTCAGAAAAGAAATCAATTGAAATAAAGCCTTACATGTCAAAAGAGCTAATGAGTTTCTATCAAGTAAGCCATCCAACATTTACTAAGTGGATCAATGGCATTGCTGATAAGCTTGGAAAGCGCAACGGTGCATACTGGTCTGTGAAGCAGGTAGAGATCATTTTTGCAGAATTAGGAATGCCCAAAACGATTATGTATTGAAAGAAAGACAAAAGAAATGAAAAGCTTTTAAAGCAATTTAAAAAGTATTTCTGAACCGAGAAAGCGTGCCAAGCAACTGATACACCTTTGTACCGTGATGGAAGTGAAACTAATAAAAAACGAAAAAACAATGTCAGAAATTAAACACAATGGATCAGATGGAACAGGAAACATGCTTCTCACCGCAAGCATCCTGTTCGCAAACATAGACTACTCAAGCTTGATGGACTATGCAATTAAAGCACTTGTAGGTGGGGCAATTTGGATGGCTTTTAAAGTTGGCGGAGAATACTTCAGCGACAAAATCAAAAAAAAGTAAATGGCAAGCATTAAAAAAATACTGTTAGGATTAGGCATAGGAGGAGGTGTTGTAGCAGGTGGAATGTATCTGTGGAGATTAAATAAGACCTCGGTGAACCTGGAGATTGTTCCATCGGTTAAGCTGCACAAGTTGGATTTGCAAGGATTGGTGTTGAGAGTAGATGTGCAATTGAAAAATCCAACTCGCACGGGTTTAAAACTCAAGTTCCCTTTCATCAAATTAATGATAAAGGGAAACAGCATCGGAAGCTCGCAAGCGGTCAATCAGGACATAGCGATCCCTGCTTTCGGTGAGGCAAAGTTCGAAGCGATAATGATACGCATTCCCATGTTCAGCCTCCTCTCTACTGCCAAAGATTTGATGATGGCAGTTCAAAATGGTGAAGCATTTAAAATCGGTGTGACCACCATAACTACAATTGATTTGGGGTTGAAGAAGCTACCCTATGAGAAAACAGATGAAGTACAATTAATCGGAGCGCAGAATGGAAGCAACAAAAAAACGGAAGATTAAAAGTGGTGATGAGTTCGAGCATTTGTTTCCGAAACCTAAGTTTCTTGATCCGACAATTAAAAAAGGCGCTACGGTATATGACACAGTCCGGTTCATTCCTCAAGTGGTTCGTGAAACTTTGTTTCAAACTGGAAAGTTAGCACCGCTCCTAAAAGGAAGTAATGTTCACGAAACCTGTAAAAACATTTGGGACTTTGTTTATACGCACATTGCCTACAAAAAAGATGAAGATGGAAAGGAACAAATCAGGAGTCCTGCAAGAGGTTGGCACGACAGGTTTCACGGGATAGATTGCGATTGTTACACGGTGTTTATCAGCAGCATACTGAGCAACTTAAAAATAAAGCACAAACTGCGAATCACAAAATACAGTCAAGATCACTTTCAGCACATCTACCCAATAGTGCCAACAACTGGAGGAAATTACATCACGGTCGATTGTGTGGTAGACCGATTCAATTATGAAGAACCATACACAGAAAAACAAGATACAACTATGGAATTAGAATATTTAAATGGCATACCCAGCACAAACAATGTAGATGTGCAAGACCTAATGGGTTGGGAGGAACTCAATGGCGAGGATGACTTGGGAAAAATTAAGCTCTTCAAAAAAATGAGTCAGCCTCCCGGAGGTGACAGCGGTAAGAAAGGTGGCAAATTGAAAAACTTTATTCATAAAGCTCTTCATGCGACCAATCGAATAAATCCTGCTACCGCTTTAATTAGAACAGGTGTTTTAATAAGCATGAAACTAAACCTTTTCAAAGTGGCTCAACGACTCAAGTATGCTTACCTGAGTGAAGATGAGGCAAAGAAAAAAGAAATGGACATGAGCAAGTTCGAAAAACTTAAAAAGGTAAAAGAAAAAATTGAGAAGATCTTCTACGATGCAGGAGGTAAACCTGAGAATTTAAAAAAGGCAATTCTGACCGGGAAAGGAAATTCAAAAGGAAAACATGATGTAAATGGTTTGGGATATCTGCCGGATCAAATGGAAGGAATGGATGAGAACACTCCCCCGCATATTTTACTGGGAGACATTTATGAGAGTGAAGGATTTGCAGGATTAGGCGAGCTTGGATCAGCAGTAGCATCAGCAGCATCCATCACCGCAGCAACAGGAATCATTGGAGCGATAGCCGGATTATTAAAAGGAATAGGAAATATGTTTCCGAAGAAAAGTAAGGAAGGAAAAGACTTTGAAAATCCTGAGTCGCAAGCCGGAGATGGAACATCACCTGAAGAAGTATCACAGGGAGCTGTAAATGTAAAGATCACTAACAGCGATACCGGAGAATCGACCACGACCACAAGTAGTTCAGGGGACGGAGGCGGATCAGGAGGAAGTTCTAACGCAATGATGCGAACAACAAGTTCTTCGACCAGCGGTGAAAACTCAAGTGATGACGCTTCAACAGGAGATAAGCCACCAAGCTTTTGGGATAAGAATAAAAAATGGATCAAGCCCACAGCAATTGGTCTCACAGGTTTAGGGTTGGTTTTCCTTGGAGTAAAAATGCTTCACAAACCAAAACCTACCATTGCTACACCAACTGCACAATTAACAGGGATGAAGTCCCGGAAGAAAAAAAAGAAAGGAGGACATAAGGGCAAAAGGAAAAAACAAGCGGTAGCATACATGTAAGAAACAAACGATTAAAGAAAAATTAAAATGGCAAAAAATAAAAACAGTTACAAAAAAGCAGCACTCAAAAAAGCTCTTAGCGGAACAGAAGATGCAACGACTGGAGAGAAAATGAAAGATGCAGCAACCGAGTTGGGAAAAGACCTTGTGGTTGGCGTAATCGGAGGTGGCGTTGCAGGGGCTGTGTTGGGAAGATTGTCTTTCGTTGTTGGAGCGGCAGTTTCGGGTGTTGGTCACTTCGCTAAAAGCAGGATCGCTTCAGCACTCGGTTTAGGAATGATGGCTTCGGGTACTTACCAGAGTCTTTCCGGGATGAACGGAAAACCTGCATCAGGACTTGATGGAGTTAAAGAAAGACTGCTCGCCTTAAAAGACGACATGAAAAAAAGAATTTTCCTTGACAAAGTCTTAAAGGCAAAAAAGGAGGAGAAAACGGAAGAAACCGGAACGAATGGCCTCGGTCAGGTGCAATACTTCCTGTATCCAAACACAGAGGAATCAATGGGAGAATTAGATATGAGTGCATTAGATAAAATTCACCAGTCAATTCAGAACAGCGCAACCAACGGACTAAACGGTGAAGAAGAAATGGGCGAAGTAGAACCATCAGAA
This sequence comes from Bacteroidota bacterium, assembly GCA_040387555.1. Lineage (GTDB taxonomy): Bacteria > Bacteroidota > Bacteroidia > B-17B0 > Aurantibacillaceae > UBA4416. The sequence continues at coordinate 343,508 of JAZKDO010000001.1, forward strand.
AAAATCTACTAAACAAAACATCCATCACACAAAAAATAAACAGAAGTTAAATTTTAAAAAGCAAAAATTATGTTAGAACTATTAGACGGTACAGAACAATACAACAATGCCGGAGCATTACTTGGATTAGAAGGCGCAGAAGGAGAAGAACTGTTGGGGGCTCTTCGCAGAATGAACCCAATTGCTCGTCAGCGCACGATTAACAAGTTAGCAAGCCCAGGAGTAATGAGCAAAGGCTCACGTGCAGAAATGGAAAAACACTTTGGTGAGTTGCCTGCTCATATTAAAAGTGCATTGGCAAAAGGCGACCTACGCTTGGCAGACACAATCGTGTATTCCATCAAGCCGGTGAATTCAAAAACCATCAAGTTATTTGAAACTCAGGACGTGAAAGAAGTTGGTTTGCGTAACATCAGCAATGCGAAGTTGCCAAAGAACCAAGCTCTATTGGTAAGCGGAATTGTCCTGTTGGCATCCATCCCAGCAGATGCGACACACGATAAGATCATCGGATCAAAATTCGTTGCATTGGAGGATTTTCCAGCAATTGCAAATGGCGAGTTTAGTTTGAAAGCCAACAAAAAGATCATTATCCCTGAAACAAGTGTTGCTGCTTTCAAAACAAGCAACATGCAAACCGTGCCATTGGGTTATTATAAACTGGCGAACCCTCGCCTGATCCATGATGACATCTTGGTAGAGTTTACAGTTGAGTTGGGAACAACGGAAGGTCTCGATCCAAAAACCCAACTGTATGTTGGATTACACGGAACGATCACCACTCCTTAATCATTAACCAAATAAGTCGGGAGAGCAATCTCCCGGCTTTCAAAAAACAATACCATGTTAAAAGCAACGAAGAAAAGATTTGATATAAAGATTACAGAGGCGAACTCAACTGTGAGCGACACCTTTGAATTGGACAAGAACATTGTGAAAGTACATGGCGTGTTGGTTACATCGGATAAGGACGATTTGCTCTATTACAGAGGTACTCAAAAAGTGGAAATAAATAAAGAAGAGTTCTTTCCTGATAATTATGAAAGCAAATTATTGATGTCAGGAATTAATGTATCACCAAAACAACGGTACTATGATTTGGGTGGTGTTGCTCCCGGCAACGGAAGAGTACAGATCAATTATAAAGATCAGGACGATGGCAGAACGGTGTTTACACCTTATCGGGTGAGCTTATACCTGGACTGCGAAATGGAGGACACGTTATGATGAAGGAGCAAGTGATCATTACCAAGATAAGTATCAAAAGACAAGGTGAGCGCAAGCACTTTCAAATTAAGCTGGCTAACGACACCAAGTTCATTGTGGGAATAGAATACAATGTAAGATTGATTGGTTTGGCTGATGGGGATGTAATTATAGAACCTGTTGAAGATGCGAAGTTGGAATCAGCAGCTATTGGTGTAGAAAGATCCAAAACCTTCTTCAAGAGAAGTCGATTGATTGGAGATCTGAAACTTCAAAGTTGTGAAGAAGCGAATTGGTTTTATTCCACAGATGTTTTAGAAAGTGATGCAAACCTCAGTTATGGTGATTTCTCTCAAGGTGGCTTCCCGGTTAATGATTATACACACGGCAACAAAAGAACAGAAGAGATCGTGAAGATAGATGCCGACTCAACAATCATTCAGGGGTGGTATTTGGATGCCTTCGGCAAATCGCTGAAGACAGACATAAGGTACGAAGTAACAGTTTATGTATGGATTAATGTGGAGGAATAGAAAATGACAATAAACCTTGCTTTAGAATACATTCCAAGAAGGATGAAAGAATTAGGATACAGTTCAGATTACTATATCCGGTTCAGGCACTTGGTGCTACAGCCCAATGAAGAACAGACCATTAATGCATTCAACCAGTTCTTTTATCTCATTGAAGAAGTCGGAAATGTGAGAGTGGAAAGTGAAACAGGAATTTTCGACTTGAGCGAAAGCACTACCAATGAAATGCAATACGAACACCAAAATAAAATACAGATCACGAATTATTTATCCGGTATAAACCACTTGCGATTCATTCAAGTAATACCAAAAAACAAAATTAAAAAAACAAAATAATGCAACATACAAATCCATACAATGATGTGAAACTGTCGCAATTTAAGATGTGGCTTCACGACATGGTCGACAAGGGGGAAGGAAAATATATTGAAGTGTACGTTGACGATGTAAAAGTTGTACCACGCACCAACAAGATTGAATCCCTTGATGATCATAAAGTTTACTTCGATGACTCAACTGAAACGGTAAAAGTATTTATCTACAACACAGAGAACTCAAACCGCTATCAGCAATTCACATTCGTTATCGAGAAGAAAAAGGCAACCGAACATCCTGTTCAGAATCACGCACCGCAGATTCAACAGCAAGGATTGTCCGGTATTGAATTGGAAAACAAGATCAATGAAAGGCTGACTCAGTCATTGGCGCAAGAGAGGGAGCGTTGGCAAACAGATCTGCTTAAGCGTGACTTTGATACCTGCAAAAAGGAATTACAGGATGCCGAGGAGTACATCGATGACTTGGAAAAACAACTGAGTGTTTACAAAAGCAAAAAACTGCACTTCGGTGATGTAAATCTTGGAGACGTTGCCTCGATTGTATTAGAAGGAATGGTAAAACGCAATCCGCATTGGGTTGCCAAATTACCCGGAGGAGATGCCCTTGCTGGACTGATTGCAAAAGAAGCAACTGAAAATTGTACAGCAGAGGTTATTGAAAATGAAGTGGTGTTTAAAAAGAAAACTCCTGTCGATGAAGGAATGTCGGAAGAGATGAAAGCGCAGTTAGGTTTTCTAAAACAACTTGAGTCACACTTCAGTCAGGAACAACTCGATAAAATAATGCTGATCCTGCAATCCTTTGTGGAAGCACCGAAGAACATCGAAACAGTATTTGAACTATTAGAAATAAAAACAGAAAATGAAAAAGTTTAGTTACGAAATAACAATTGAAGCGGCTACTGAATCAGAAGCCGATTCTAAAATGAAAGCATTAACCACGATTGCCAAAAAGTTAAACACTAAAGAATTGGTGAAGCTTGCCGACATCGTGCAAAATGATCCTGTTAAAACTGCATTAGCAAAAAAAGCATTAGGAGTTTAAGATGAAAAAGAATACCACCAATAATGATTTAACCCTGAAAGAGAAGCTTCTATATTCCTTCATCGGAATTGGGATAGTCGGTGGTGGTGTTTTCTTCGGAAGGAAGCTTGTTTTAAAAGGAGTCGCCAATCGTGAAGAGAAAAAGTCATTTGAAGATGGTACACCTGCAACCCTTGCCAAACAAATAAAAATGGCATTTGAAAATGATGGTTGGTGGGGAACAGATACTGAGAAACTGAGAAGCACGTTGCGAGAGATTCCAAGTAAACAGGTTTTTCTCCAAGTCCAGGAGTCCTATAAAAAACTCTACAACTCAAACATGATTACTGACATGAGTGATGAGTTGCAGACAACGGAGTACAATGAGATGCTACAGATCATCGGACAGAAGCCCGATAAAACAGGAAGTAAGCCACCGAGTCCAACTTTAAGCTACGAGGGATGGGCAAAGAGACTGAAAGCAGCGTTTGATAAATCATATGGCTTTTTGCCGGGTACGGATGAAGAGGCGATCAAAGCAGTTTTCAGCGAAATCCCAACCCAAAAAGCTTTTATCATGACCGGGATTGTTTACAACAAATTATACGGAGCGAACATGATGACAGATTTAAAAGGCGAGTTGGAAATGTGGGAATACAATGACTACATGAAAATAATACTATCAAAACCAAAAGGATAATGGAAAAAGCAACACACAATAAAAGAAAACAAATCCTGATAGGACTGACTGTATTAGGAACAGGAGTCGCTGGCTTCTTAGGATGGAACTACTGGAAAAATAAGAGGAAAGCTAAACTGGAAGAGGATTCATCCTCCATAACAGAATCACCAAGTATCAATACCCCGGTAGCGAGAAATGATGATTTTCCTTTGAAAAGAGGAAGCAAGGGTAACAGGGTAACACAACTTCAAAACGCCTTAGTTAAAAAATACGGTGCAGCAATACTGCCAAAATACGGAGTGGATGGAATGTTCGGAAAGGAAGTGGAAGCAGCTTTAGTGAGGGCTAAGTTGCCAACATCGGTTAACGAAACTACATACAATTCCTTTGTAGGAGCAGGTGGATTTGCCGGGATAATAAAACATGGCGATGAGATAATTACACTAAAAGAAAGTCAGATCATTAAAACAAAAAACGGTTATCCGCTCAATGCACCAAGACATACTGTGCTTGGAAGAAAAGAATTTACTCATGAGGGTTGGGTTTATTTCACTCCAAAAAACAGTACAGAATTATTCAAGGTGAGAAACGAGCAGGTGAAATCTTTAAACGAATTCAAAAAATGAAAAATCTTAGAAATATAAAATACATCGTGGTGCATTGTACCGCTACTCCACCGACTACAACCGTGGAATCCATAAAACGCTATTGGAAGGAAGAGCGTGGTTGGGGAGATACACCGGGATACCATTACTTGATCCAACGACAAGGAAACATTCTTCAACTATTGGATGAAAGTAAAAACAGCAATGGAGTTTATGCGCACAATTCTAATTGCATAAACATTGCTTACATCGGTGGAATCGATAAAGAAGGCAAACCGCAAGAAAACTTAAGTGTTACTCAAGAACACACTCTGTTCGACTTAATTGTTTCTCTTACTGAGAAATATCCAAAAGCAGAAGTGTTGGGACATCGTGATTTCGCAGGTGTGCATAAAGCCTGTCCGTGCTTCGATGTAAAAAAATGGCTGAGTGAGTATGAACCCGACTTAGGAAATGCCGCATAATGGTACTGGCAAAAATCAGAGGGATTCTGCGGAGCAAGGGATATGATATCTACACAAAACCAAACGAACTAAATATAGTCGGGATCAGGTCAGCAAGTACCATCCCCAATAAGTTTGATGATGAGATCCATGTCTTTTACAAGGTAGCCCCATTAAAGTGGTTTTACCATGTCTACAAGGTCACAACTGATCCGGGTACTTTTTGGTTGCGTAATCCGATGCAACCTCAAGGTACAGCCATCTTAGCCCAAGGACAATATAAAGGTGCGTATAGAATCGGTTTCCATCAAGGAAAATACAAAGCGTTGGTTGAAGCTAAACCGATAACTGTAATCAGAGATTATGACAGAGATGCAAAACTTGATTTCAAAAACGGCACTAAAAGCAAAGGAATGTTCGGGATCAATATTCACCACGCAAGTTCGAATGGGATCACAAAGCAGGTAGATAAATACTCAGCCGGATGTCAGGTATTCGCCAACATCAATGAATTTAATGAATTCATGGGATTATGCGAAAAACACAAGTCATTACACGGTAACAGTTTTACTTATACGCTGATTGATTTCCGGTCGGTGAAACGACAAACCTTCAAAAGGTGGGCAATTGGAACGGTGACAGTAGCATTGGGTTTAACAGCCTTGTGGGGATTTTTAAAAAGGAAAAAGAAAAAACAAAAACACAAATGAAAAACAAGATCATCTCAGCTTTAGCTCAATTGCTAAAGGACAAAAACGGAAGCCACAGCTTGAGAGAAGTTGCAACCGCCATTTTCATACTAATACTTCTTATCAGTTGGATAGGAGATCAATTCTTTGGAGTTAAAATCCCGGAGCATATGTTCTATGGCATTGTGAGTTTAGTAGGTGCAGGTTGCTTTGGTTATTCCATTGAGAAAAAAACAAATGTTGAATCTAAAAACGAAGAAAAATGAAACAAATAATTTCTGCCTTTATCATAGGCATAGCGGTTTGCTTCATTGCAGTAAAAAGCTGTAATGACAAGCCCCACGAGGTAAACATTGCTGAAATTAAAAAACACATTCAATTTGAAAACAAACAAGTTGACAGCTCGCACAAACAATATCAGCAAGAAATAAAACAGTACAAATTAAAAACCGATTCTCTATCAAAGCAAAACAAGGATTTATCCTTTAGGCTGTCCAATGCAAGAGCGTTACTCAAGAAACAGCAAACTAAGGTTATAGCGGATATTCCCTGTGATGCGCTGAAGAGAGAGATAGTTGTGCTAAATGATTTGATAAATAGTGAAGATTCTTTGTGCTTTCAAAGCATCAATAATTTAAATCAATCAATTGCAATTCGGGACTCTCAGTTAGTTATCTGCAATCGGAACTACCAGTCATTGTTTGACTTGCAAAAGGAGAACAGGACGAGGGAACAACTACTGACTGATGAACTGAATGTTGCATATAAGCATAATAAACGCAAACGGTTCGAAAGTAAAATGCTGTCCTGTGGGCTTATGATAATGACAGGAATTACAACAACACTATTTATTAAATCGCAAAAATGATAAAAGAGAAGACCATCGTTTCCACCGTAACATTAGCAAGCTCGCTCATAATGTATTTCTATGCGAGGACTGCTCAGAAAGATGCTGTGCCCTATGTGATGATCGGTGGATTTATGGGTGCAGTGATCGGAGAAAGCATTGTCGAATACCTAAACAAAAATAAAAAACAATAATTATGGCAACAACAATTGAAAATAATGGTGCGAGTATTAAGATCACCGAGGATGGTGCATCTCGCTTTGTATTGAAGTATCAGATTCGTGAAGTGGAAATCGTAAGGGATACGATCATTAAAATTGATATCGGGCAGGGAGCATTGAACAACATATTTGTTGATCAGGCAAGTGTTACTGTTCCGGTTTCAGTATCGGTGGAAGATCTGCGTGACCAAATCATGGGAATGCTTCAGGGTACAGTTGCAGGAACAGCGACCGAAGCAAAACAAACCGAAGGGATCGGTGAACTGAAAAATCTCCAAGCACTTGTAGGCAACCTGCAAAGTAAAGTAAACTCGTTAGATGATAAAACATTCTATCAGCCTAAGTTGGTGGATGAAAGCAATGCGAACGTGGTTTATAATGGCTTTGCGTTACCCGGTGCAACAGTCGATGCAGCAGTATGGGCGATTCAAAAAGTTTCAAAAGCAAACGGTGTCTACTCCTACCAGTGGGCAGGAGGAACTAAAGCCTTTGACAAAATTTGGAACAACAGAAAAGCATTAATCTACAGCTAAAAACTAAGAGCCTCTTTCGGGAGGCTCTTTATTCTTTTTAAAATGAAAACGCCAATAACATATTACGGAGGGAAACAAACCCTTTTAAAATACCTTCTCCCTTTGATACCGCAGCACAAATTATACTGCGAACCGTTCTTTGGGGGTGGGGCTGTATTTTTTGCCAAGCCTAAATCAGAAGTAGAAGTTATTAATGATATCAATGGAGAGGTCATTAATTTTTTCAAAGTAATAAAAACGAAGTTCCCGGAACTTCAAAAAGAAATTCAATCCACTTTACACAGTCGTGAACTTTATAAGCAAGCCTTGGAAATTTATAATAATCCAAAAAGGTATTCAGATGTGAAAAGAGCATGGGCATTGTGGACTGCAACTAATCAAGGCTTTGCGGGGATGATTGGTTCCTGGGGATTTGGAAAAGATGATTCAAAAGAAGCAGCACTTGCTAATAAAAGAGATGCCTTCACAATCGAATACGAAGATCGGCTTGCAAGGGTGCAGGTTGAAAATAATAATGCAATCAAAGTAATAAAAAGATGCGATGACAAAGAAACATTTATCTATGCAGACCCACCGTACATTGGTTCGGATCAAGGTCATTATAAGGGTTATTCGGAGAGTGATTACAGAGAATTACTCGATGCGCTGGCCAAGGTGAAAGGAAATTTTTTATTGAGTTCTTATCCTTCAAAAATTCTTGAAACATACATTAAGAAATACAGATGGAAAGTTCAAAAAGTGACTAAAAGTGTTGCTGTTACAAAGCATACTGAAAAAGTAAAAACAGAAATGATCGTTATGAATTACGATCCGGAAAAAATAAAAGCCTTTAAGCACACCATGAATACAAAGGATAAAAAGGAATTGCAAAGTCTATCAAAACAATTAACACGATTAAATTTTACAATAAAATGAGAATAACTACCAAGAATTATTTTAAAGCCATTAGTGAAGTTGGTTTTGACAGTTTACCGGAAGTGCTTAAAAAGTCTCACTTGGTAATAAAACTCAAAACCGATGAAGGGAAAGACTGGAGCATTTACGACAACGATCCTGAAGTAAAGAAGGTATTTGAATTAGCCTTTGAGAAACTGGAAGAGTTTATTGTTAGGAAGGATGGTTTATCCGGTGTCGATAATCCGTTGGTTGCTCAAGCTAAGATTGATGCCGAAGGATATCGATTTTTACCACTTGAGAGACTTAAAATGATCTACCGACTTGAATGCGATGCTGAGTTGGAATATGGGATAGCACCGGAGATTAGAATCAGAAAAAAGGCGTTAGAAAAAGCCATTGCGGAAAAGGAAGGAAAGGAAACGATGAAACAAGAATCAACATTGGGACAGACATTCATTAAGCGATTTTTATTGCTTGATGGCAAAACACATCAAAAAAATGAAATTGAGGGATTTCTAAATGATGTGCAAGTTGCTATCAAGGAAAGAGAGATCACAAAAGAGGATGCCTTATCGAAGGAGGTTCTGTTAATTCAAAATAAACTTTTGTCTTTGGTAAATTCAATGGGCAAAAACATTAAGGTCGGAATATCTCCTACCACAAAGAAGCAATTTCAATTGGCTTTAAATAAGCTAAAAGCAAGTCCTTTGAAAAAAGCGAATAAGAAAACTCTGAATGGTATTGAAGAAGAAGTGGAAACAAAGCCCAAGCAAAATTTAATGAACAGCATTGATTTTGCAAAGCTTCATTTTAATTCAATTGGCTTTACCGGCAAATGGTTAAATCTCATTGGTGATCCGAGTCCAGGATTCACAGCGATGGTATTCGGAAGACCAAAAATGGGAAAGTCTTATTTATGTGTTGACTTCGCAGGTTATTTGGCTCGCAACCACGGTACGGTACTTTATGTTGCTAATGAAGAGAAGTTGGATGCAACGCTTCAAATGAAACTAAACGATACCGAGGTGAAGCACGAGAATTTATTTGTAAGTGATTACTTGCCTGAAGATCTCAGCAAGTATCAATTCATCATTTTGGATAGCGTGAACAAACTTGGATTAAGTCCTAAAGACTTGGAAGACCTTAAAAAGAACAATCCCGGTAAATCATTCATCTTCATTTTTCAAACAACGAAGGATGGAAAGTTCAAAGGCGCGAATTCCTATCAGCACGATGTGGACGTAGTTATTGAAGTCCCTGAAAGAGGAAGAGCCACTCAGTTCGGCAGATTCAATCAGGGAGGCGAGATGGCTATATTTGAGGATCAGCCTGTCGGAGAGACAGAAGAGCTGTCAGGGGTTAAAAAACAGGGCAAATACCCGGCTTGGACGACTCCCAAGCATTTGAACGCTGGAGATCATTATGCTCTAAAGCATATTTATGATTTATACAAGGCAGGAAAGCTATCCGAGGCAATGGACTATGCTTCCAATAGTGCCGACACAGCCATCAGAGAAGAAATTCCCGGTGATGTATGGAAAAAGATGGGTGGGCAATTAACGAAGTCAGGAGAAGAAAAGCTGAAAGCCAAGAAAGGAAAATCTTCTCCAAAAGTTACCGAACAGAAAAAGCAGAAGCAAACGATTGTATTCAATTCAACAATTCGTGCTTTGAAAGGTGTCATTGAGGAGGAATGGGATCTTGAATTAACCGATGCAGACTACATTGAACTTTTAGATATTGCTCAGGAAAGAAGCGTTAATTTTTACGAGGTAGTAACTGAAATGCATCCAAACCTTACTGCGTTCATGACGCAGATGGCAGGAGCATTAAAAATATGGGATCAAACAAAAGGCAAATCAGAAGAGAAGTCGAGAGAAAAATTTGATCCTCGCTTCTATGCGAATAGAAAAGATGACGATAACCCATCATTCATCTTTAGCCTTACAAGTAGTAAACTTCTCGCAGAAGCAATTAAAGGCGATTTCGATCTAATTTATTTAGTTCGTAGAGAATTGGCAAACCGTGGGCAGGATAGCGAAGGAAAATGGGTGGGATTTGATGAGGCTGCAAAAATCCATAGGATCGCAAAATAACGGCTAAAAAGTTCTTTGACATCTTGAAATTAAAAACACAAGGGCTGGATAGTCCAGCTCTTGTGTTTATTTATATTATCCGAAAATAATTTGAAAGATTCTGCAAATGACACTTATAGATATTGAATTCAAAATGGCAATTCAAAGTCGTCATCTATGTGAACTCTTTCTTTTAGAATCAAATTACTTTTATGGTTTTGAAAGTCACTACATTCATATAAGTCGTTAATTTTTCCGTCAGTGACGTCAAAAATTACGTTCATATATTTGTTGCTATTGTTTCCAATGAACGAATATCCTGTTTTAGTTTTGTCACAACTATTACATTTGCCTTCAATTGAAAACAAATGTGTATCGCCTGAATCGGAAAACTGCTCAAATGCTTTCTGAAGCTTGCTAATAAATAAATACTTTTTAAAATCCTGATAGGTTTTATTGTTATCCAAAAAAGCATCAATCATTTCAATATCCATCCTTTCAATGAAATGTTGAATTGCTTGAGTTTGATTAGATATTTTGATTTGGGTTAAACTCATAAACCTAAAGATTTTCTTTTACTTTATTTTTTACTTTTTCCACTAAAATATGGACTGTATCAAAACTATTGTTTTTGAAGAAGTTAAAAAGAGCTTTGTTTTCATTTATATTGTTTTTAATGATTTCACATCGGTGCTGACCTTCGTTTCGGACTAAACGTAGCGAATCAAGATTAATACTTGTAAAATCATATTTTATGTTAAAAAATTCCAATCTGAAAGCGAATAATTTACTGCCTATTGTAATTTCATCAATAGACTTTTCTGGTTTATAAACGTTTCGTTTAAAGCTATTCTTTAAAACTTCGACCCCATTTTCTTTTTTAGGAAATTGTAAAGATTCCAAATGAAGTAATAGATCTTCGATTAACGGATATTTTGTGCCATAGTAATAATTAATTAATTGCTCAATTTGATAAAATGCATTAACGCAAAAGTCGTAGAATCTATCTAATTCGCTCTTTCCGCTTATTTCAAATCTTGCGTTTTCCATTCTCAAGTTATCTTTATCTAATTGACTTTTCACTATTTCGTTTTTTATAAAACTATAATCTATGGAAGCATTTCCTCTAATTGATAAATGGTTTCTTATAGCTTCTGTGTCAGTTTTTATAGGTATTAAATCTTGGTGAAACATTTCGGAATCGTTTCTTTTTTTTATTTCATTTTGAGTGAGCTTTTCAAATTGGTTTTTTAATTCTATAACAATGGGGCTCTCCTGGCCGAGTTTGAGCGTAAGGTTGTCAATCTCTTTTTGTACCGACATCATAAATTTCAATTTGTGCGGATCTATGCTCATAGAGGATATTTTTTTATTGCATTTTCAATTCCTTCAGTTTTCCATACTTCCAATAGGGAATATATGTTTAATTCGTGCTTTTGTAGAACTGCATCAGTTGTAGCAACCGTAAGTTCTTTACCACTCATATTGGAAAATAAATTTTCATATTTAGTTTTAAACTTTAAATACATTTCATCTTTCGATCCTCTTACCATTCCTAAAAACAAAATTTTTCCGTATAGATAATTATAAAACTGCGGAGCGACTCCATTATATCTTAGGAATCCCTTTTTATCCGGGAATTGGATAAGAAACTTTTTTTGTGTCTCTCCGGCATTGAATTTTTGCCAGCACATTAACCAAAAGCGTACATCTTTGATAAATTTTCGGTCAACATTACTTTTTCTGTTAACAACAATACCGGTAACTGATTGTCTTTCTCCACCGTTTTGGAGCCTTTCCTTTTCAAAATTGATTTTAAAATTTTCTTGTACCTCAATAATCTGAGTTAAGGTCTTTTTAAAGTCATCATTAAAAATAGATTTGTTAGCAGAAAATGTAATATCATCGGCATATCTTGAATAAGTGGCATTTATTTTTTTTGCAAACTTGTATAGTTTTTTGTCAAGACTTTGGCAAACTAAGTTTGTAAGTGTTGGTGAAGTTGGTGCGCCTTGGGGTAGGAACCCATTTTCGCAACAAAGATTGGCAATTAGGTATGCTAAATGACCCTTTCCTTTTTCATCCGAAACTTTCTTTTTTTCCTTATTAGAATTTATTTCGTTTTGATCTGTCAAATAAAATGGTGCTAATCCTAATACCGTTTTGATCCTTCTGAATTCAGTGCTTGGGAAAAAGTCTTTTAAGTCGGTGTTAAAAACAAATTGTTTTCCTACATGAACTTTAGCATTATCTACGATACTCTTTTTAGGAACAAACCCTGTTGCAGCAAAGTGTGGAGTAAAAACAGCATTGAATATTTCGTTAAGACATTTTTGAATCGTTTTTAATTTATAACGAGGAGCAGAAATTGATCGCTCACCACCACTTTTCTTTTTAATAGAAAATCTTTTGTATTTATCAGTTGCTTTAAAAGCATAATAAGTTAAATGCTTAGGTTCAATACGTACATTAGTATCTTTGCCTTTTGATGGAAACTTGATTTCATATATCCAATTTAACAATTGCGCCAATTCATCCACTGTTTCCGTTGTGGAAAAGCGAGATTTTATTTCTTCTATATGGGCAGGTTGTAAACGCATGTGTCTTTTAAAAAATGAAGTGCCAACTGTAGATTTTCTTTATGGATAAATCCTCATAAATTCAATGGAGATCCATGTATTCATATTTTATATAATGTATTCCATATCAACAACTATCGTCAATAATGTCTCATTATATTTCAATGCTGAACAATGAAAATAACTACCATTTTCACAGCCATTACTGGCCGACATTGCAAATCGCAATGAACAGTTCAAAATCATTTGGTTGGCACTTCAATGGGCATATTTAATTTATTACTCTAAATGTTAAATTTATTCTTTCACCAATTTTTATTGCAGTTTTGGGAACTTGATGCTGCCAAAAATGTTGTGTTGCTCCTTGCATAACCAAGAAAGTTCCATGTTTTAGATCAACTTCATATTTTTCTTTATGATCATCAATTCTTCGCAATTGAAATTTACGAGTTGCTCCAAAATTCACCGAACCAATTATCGGATTTTTACCTAATTCTTTTTCAGCATCAGTATGCCAACCGACATAGTCTTGTCCATCACGATAACGGTTTAACAATACACTTGAAAACTTTACTTTTGCCTCTGCTTCAATTTTTTCTTTTATTTCTAAAAGCTCGCTCGTCCAAGGTAATGGATTTAATTTTATACCGGAGTAAGTGTATGATTTGTTGTTGTCTCCATACCACGCTGACAACCTTGGCAATGGCAGCTCTTTACCGTACATCATAATCTTATCCTGTTTCCATTCAATCTTTTCTAATAGCGATTTTAATATTATATCGCTTTGTAATTTATTAAAGAATGCAGGATGATAAAGTAATTCTCCATCCCTTAACTTTATTAATGGATTCGGAGTTTCTATGGCTTGCCCGAATAAGTTTGCTTGATTATTATTGTCCATGTCTGTAAATTTAATTGATTTATAGGTTAGTTTTAAATATGTATTCAACTCTTGAAATTGACTTAGTTATTTTTTTCATTGCACTTGGTCTGAAAACCTCTGTTACTATGGAACTACCGTTGGAGGATAATAGATCAGCCTGTTTAAACATTTTATAAAATGTTTCTAACCTCAGCCCATTTATGGGGCTTACGCAGACGAAATAATTCAAACCTTCAAAATTCTCTGTTACGTTTTGAAAGACTACATTCAAGTCCAGGCTTGTTAAATCTAACACGTTAGAAAATAGGTGAATCTTTATTTTTTCCTTTTCCTGAAAGGTCTTAATAGAAAGAGGAGTGTCTGCCTTTTCATTAATAGCCATAGTGTCGGGCTTTGGCTTTCTCTGATAAATTGCATCGATATGTTCTAAGCCCCTTTGCAATGCAACTGAGGATGGCTCAATCAAAGTGAATCTTGATAAATCGAGATTGATATTATTAATTTTAATAAAGTCAATCAAAACTCCCGAAGCAAAAGCTTGCCCGCATCCCCAGTCTATTATTTCAGCAGACTTGTTGTTAAAATCGTCTTTGCTAAATAGTGAAGCAAAAGCAAGATTGAGCTTATGTTGATGCATGTCGCCATAAGAAGCCAAATAGGTGTTAAGTTGTTCGGGTGTCTGAAGGATCGCTGTCCCATTACTCAATTGACTATAATATTTGGAGTATCCATCAGCTGGAAAATTCTGAATATTGAATTCGCAGATAGCTTTGAAAGTTGGATTTACTGCGATTGCTGATTTAATATCGGTAGCGTAATTTTTATTCATAGTTTCCATGTTTTGGTTTTTATTTTTGTTTGTTGAAGCAAAGTTGAAATCCATTCGTTCAGTGAATCTGAACTGAATTATATTTTTTGTTTGGCTGCATTTTCAATCATTTATTTAATTATGATGCAAACAAACACTACATTTGTTCAGTCAAACTGAACTCAACTATGTCAATCAATAAAAAAGCTCAAATACGTTACCTTACCATAGATAAATGCTTAAGAAATAAGGGAAGGCTATGGACTTGGTTTGATTTATTGGAGGCTGTGAATGAAGTTCTTAGCGAGGAGATTAATCCAAAGACGAAAACACCGATGAAAATTGGCAAAACCCAACTGTTTGAGGATTTGAAAGATTTAGAGTATCGGGTATATAATTCTCCTATCAAAAAGGAAATAAAGGGTAAAACCACATACTATAGTTATGAAGATCCTAACTACTCGATTCAGAATGCTCCAATGAATGAAACTGAAATCAGTCATCTGAAGCAGACGATTCAAGTCCTTTCACGCTTTGCAGGGTTACAGGGCTTCGAAATAATAAATGAAATAATTCCAGCCTTAGAATCTAAGTTTGGATTAATAAAAGTTGAAAAGCCAATAATATCTTATGAGTCTAATCTCTTTTATGAGGGATCAAAATTTATAACACCTTTATTCAATGCTATTGTAAATAAACGATCACTGAGTGTTCAGTACCAAGATTTCAAGAGTTCTCTACCCTATAACATATCTTTTCACCCATATTATTTAAAGCAATTTAATAACCGCTGGTTTGTTTTTGGCTACAATGAGTATAATCAAAATGCCTTTTGGAACATGGCATTAGATAGAATAAAAAGCGTTGAAGAAACAAAAATTGCATATGTAGAAACGGATGTTGATTGGGAAGAGTATTTTGACGATTTCATTGGTGTTACAAAAATAAATAATGAGGTGATAGTGGAAATTAAATTATGGTTTTCTCCAAGCCAAGCTCCCTATATTGTAACTAAGCCGATCCATCCTTCCCAAATAATCAGGAACACAGAAGATGGGCTCGAAGTGACAATAAAGGTTATCCCTAATTATGAATTGGAGAAACTCATTTTGTCTTTTGGAGATACAGTAAAGGTTATAAGTCCGGAAAGCTTTCAACACAGAATTTCAAAAAGGATTCAAGAGTCCGCTAAGTTATATTAGTTTGTAACCAATTATACCAATCGGTATTATACCTAACTGTAAAAAATGGAGCTTGATATAGAAATAATTAATTTATTAAAAACAGGCAATTTAGATGCTGTTGGAAAGTGTCATTTAAGAAAAGCTAATGAACACATATTGCAAGGTGAGTTCAATAGTGCTTACGAAAACATCATTAAGGGTTATGAATTTATTACTTGTGATTGCTTTCTCGGCAACTGGCTAAAAAAGGGTTTAAATAAGATGGTAGGTGAACCTTTGCGTTTGGATTGTGAGACATACCAGTTTCATTTAGTTCAAGCCTTTGCCTATTGGTTAAGTAAAGAATTTGAAGCGGCATTAATTAGTATAAATAAATATATTGAGGTGAAAAGCGATGAAGAGATTGGCTATTACTTAAAAGGAAGAATATACTCAGGAATGGAAAATTTTTTAGAAGCAATTGAATGCTACAGTAAAGGATTACTTATAAAAAGAACCAATAAAGCTTTGTACAGAATTGGTAGGACTAAAGAAGAGTGTTTGAATGAAAATGGTTTGCCTGAATTATATGAAGCCTCTTTGGATAATGTAATAAGTCATTGCTCCGGTAGGTTAGCGGAGAATTCAGTTAAAAGAGGAATATTTCTGCCGAATGATGATGCTTTCTTTTCAAAAAGTTTTAACGACAGCGGTAGTTTATTTTTTGTCTATTGTGAGCGGACGGAGGAAAACATCAAACTAAAAGATGGATCAGAGTTAAATTTTTTACAAGAAAAAGCCAGGCTGCTTTACTCCCTGATTGAAAACAGAGACCTATTTTTAATTGATTAAAAATTGAGGATTACCGCCTTTTATTTATATTTGGTTATTGTATCGTCCATTGGTTAGTTCTATAACCATATTGGGAGTAGCCTTACAAAGAAGCCATACTATTAATTTAGCATGGCTTCGACCATTCAACAAGCCTCCATCTTAACCATTTTTATCCGTTTATAAGCGTTTAAAACGCTTTTTTGACCTGAGCTTCGAATACCTTTGGAAGATGGTAGATTTATTAGTAGTGATTCATTGCTCTTAGCAAAAAATGTCACAGAAGGTAAAAAGTGTCCTTTGAAATCCAGTTCCGAATGCAGGAGCCTTATAAGAAAATGTCATGGAGTGGTAAAAGTGTCCTTCGATGCTTCAATCTTTTCTATAACTTGTACGCATGAAACAAAACGAACAGTTTCAAAGGGACAGCTATCTCATAAGCCTTTTGACAAAGAAATCTTATCAATACGTGATGAATAATTATACTCTGCCTGAACTGATCCGGCTTCAGGGGGCAATGTTGTTTTTTAGCACGATTTAGCGAGAAATTACGCCTCCTTTATCAGGTGACCATACAAGTCCCAAATCCGAGCATAAGCCCTTGTATCTTCAAGGATGTCGTTTATGTTTGGTGTGGTCGGGGGTACTAGACCGGACTTCTCTTCAAAATTTGAGAAGTCCGGTTTTTTTATTTCCCCCAAACCCTTTGATAATTGGGCTATTTGGGCGATGACCCGATTTAATTCAGGGGTTCGATAATGCTCGATTTTCGTATCATATACCAAACCGGAAGGAAATACCACATTTTGGAAAGTTTGCTTTTGGTAATAGTCCCCCGAAGCCCACACAGGTGCGAGGTTTGCCGATAATCGGCAGCTAAAATTTATCAATTCTTTAGGGTTCGATAATTTTTGTTCCAACTTTTCAAGGGACTCCATAATACCCTCTTTACGCTTCTTCATTTCAGTAGAAAATTCCTCGTAAATGTCCAAACTTACAGACCCAATAGCATGTCTTTTACGCAAATTATAGAACTCCTCCTCAACTTCGTTAAGCTTCAAAGAAAGGGCTTTTTTCTCGCTTGTGCTGGTTTCTGTTAGGTTCTCCCAAGTAAAGCGCAGTTGTTTTTCTAAAGGCTCGACAAGGGCAGGATTTACCGTATAATTTGAAAGCAATTCTTCAAACTTGCCGTGCATGATTTTAATACTTCGGTTCACCTTAATTCCGATCCTATTTACCTTATAATAATAAAGCCCCTTCTTCTTCACGATATATCCGGTGAAAGGGGCTCCAGTTTCTGCATCTTTTACAAATACCTTCAATGGCAGGTTATCATTGGCTTTATTGACTTTAAAGCCATCGGTCTTCTTGAGTTCGTTTGCCCTTAGAAATAAATCTTCATCAATTAAAGGAGGGTGCTTTCCTTTAATAACTTCGCCATTCAATAAATTGTGCGACATGAACCCACAATAAAAAGGGTTCGAAAATATGCCGCCAAGGGTCTGCTTAGGCATATTAATTCCCAAGCATTTTAATTTTTCAATAATTTGATCGTAGGTCATTCCATTAGCTCGCCAAATAAATGCTTGCTTAATAGCTTCCCCTTTATCACTAAATACAATAGTTTGAGTAGGCGCACCTTTTACAAAAGAGTATCCTGTTGGTGCATTTCCAATCCACTCTCCTCTTAATAATTTCTCTCGCATTCCATCAATCGTTTTCTGTCTTCGTAAATCGTTATCGTATTTACCAAAGATGAATTGGATGTTTTGTTGCAATGCTCCTGCGTGAGAGTTTGTATCGATTGGTTGTGTAACAGCCATGATACTTACTCCGGTCTTTTTTAATTCGCTCGCTATAAAAATTGCGCTATCTCCAGTTCTACTGAATCGATCCAAACTATAAACTAAAATGAAAGAGATTTTTTCTTTACTCGCTTTTACAAATTTGAGCATTCGAGTAAACTCTTTCCGTTCATCGCTTTTCGCACTTTCATAAGTTCCACCAAAATAACCTTTAATGTCCAACTTGTTTTTTATGGCGTAATCAATGCAATACTTTTTTTGCCACTCCAAACTTTGATTGGTGTCCATTTGTTCTTTGGAACTCACCCTTGTGTAAATAACGCAATTTTGAATAGACTCATCTTTCAATGCGGCTCCTTTGCCTTTAGCAAATTTTTTAAGCAGCGTTTCGTTGTTCTCCATCAAGATCACCTCCTTTTATAATTGTTAGTTTTTGCTTGCTATGTTTTTGTTTCATGTATAATTCATAAAACAGGATTGATAATTTTTCCAAAGCAATTATTGTTTCTTCTGCTTCCGCATCAGAAATATTTTCAAAGCCTTTACATTTTCTCAATTCAGCAACGCTCAACCTTTTGTGTTTTTTATTTCCATTAACACTTTCCATCTTCACGTTCTTTTCAATTTTCATACTCCGATTAATTACTTGCTTTATTTGAAGTACGGTACACTTATTTGAACGTGGTAGCGAATTCGACTTTCTTTTTTTGAGGGGAAAAAATCAAGGGAATAAACTTGCACGTTCAAAATATAAGTGCCATACTCAATGGCAAATACCACTAAGAATCGTCTATTTTACAGGGATATGGGGTATAACAAAACACAAGGCAAAACTATGCCCATGCTTGGTGCTGCTTTCGTGGTTTAGGATTCTACTCCGAAGAATAGCACAAAATAATTCTTACTGTTTGGAATCGGAACACAACTGCCGAAAAAGGCAGAAATAAAAAAAGCCCCCCATAAGGGAGGCTTAAGCTAAACTAACAAACTATGAAAAATTAATCTTTTCCTTCTTCTTCTTTCGTTGCTTCGGTCTTTTTGATAAAGTTTCCGTTTGCATCAAATAAAGCGTCAAAGTGCATTTTATCTTTTTCCATTTCGGCTTCATACATTACTTTACCGGCTGCATCTGTAATTTTTGCAGCTTCAGTTAACTTATAACCTGCATAATTCTTGGTGCAATAATCAGTAACAGTTTTTGGTAAGGCAGATGTTTTAATCTCTTGCTCTAACTCTTTAAATGTTCCACTTGCATCAAATACCGCAGAGGATTCAACTTTGTTTAAATGAAATTCAGCTTCGTAATCTGCACCTTCCTTTTCCCATTCATCTACCTTCGATCCGGGATATTTTTTAGCAAAGCCATCTTTAACATTAGCAGGAACTTCTGCTTCTTTTAAGTTTTGTGCATTTGCGTAGCTAAGCCCGAAGCATAATGCGATTGTTGCGATTGTTGTTTTCATTTTTTTATCTGTTTTTAAATTTATGATTCAAAGTAACAACACAATTCTAAAGCAAATCTTTAGGCATAAATTAGAATTTATAACTGTATCCAATTCTCACAACTTGTGTTTCATAATAATCGGTACTAACATACCTAAATCCGTTTCCTTGAATGGATTTCTTAATCTGCATCGTATTCAAAAGGTCGGTAGCATTTATAAATAATTCGCCTTTACCTTTTTGAATTTGTTTTTTCATTCCTATATCCAAAGAAAACCTTGATCCTATAGTTCCCTGCGGAATTAAATCAGGAGCGAGATAAATCGCTGTTAATTGAAAGTCGGTACTTTTCTTTAAATGGAAAGTGGCATTCAGTTTTGAGTTCCAAGATATTAGTGACTGCCTATCAGAAGTATAAGTGTTTGCATAAGGATATTTATTGTAAGCTGTAAAAGCCTCAATGGTGCTTTGATAACCATTAAAATTCATATTAAGAGAAAGCCATTTTTTTACATCTTGGGAGACAATTAATTCTAATCCTGTATTATAACTCCTTCCTGCATTTTGCATAATAGAATAAATCAAAGTGCTACCGGGAACAACGCTTGCAATACGAGTAATTGTACCGTCTGCTATTTTGTGATACGCTGCCGAATAAAAATACCCATTTTTCCAGTTTCCTTTATAACCTAATTCAAACAGATTAGTGAACTGCGGACTTAATGAAGGGTTACCAACCTTTATAATTTCTGCGTCATCGTATTTAGGGAAGATTCTAATATCCACTTCGTTTGGTCTGTCAACTCTTCTATTATAAAATAAAGAAATCTTGTTGTTGTCGTTAAACTTATATGCAAACCTTACATTTGGAAAGGGCTGCGTATAATTGTAACCATTACTTTTATAGGTAGGATGGTTTGGAATTACTTGGTAATTCACGTTAACATACTCAACTCTTAAACCTGCCTCTAATTCATATTTTTTATTTTCAAGAACATAGTTCCCATACAACGCAGGTATCGTTTCTTTATACGTTGCCCAACCTCCTGCTGCCGAATCAATAGGAGAATTAAGTCCCGGAAAGAACAACATGTTTGTTGGAATGTTTCTATACCTGAATTTACCTCCCATTTCAATTCTACCATGTTTTAAGGGTTTAATGTAGTCGAGATTGAAATCTGCTACATGCTCGTCAGAAATTAACTTAAAGGCATCATAACCTGTAAAGGTCGGCATCACATTCGTGAAGTAATACTTTTCATCCTCTCTGTGAAATGTATAATTCAATCCAATGTTTAAAGTATGTCCAGCCTGTTTGAATTTATGTAAGTATGAAGATGATGCTGTAGCAGTTGTTTTAAGTTCATCCTCTAAAAATTGCCACAGACGTTTTCTATCTGATAAATCAGAGTTAAAGAATGGTTCATCTCCGTGATCCAAAATTCGTTCTGAACTAAATAAACCTGATAGGCTAAATTGGTTGTATTCATTGGGATTATAATCAAATCCCAATCTTCCTGTAGCAACTGTAGTGTTTCTATTTCTTTTCGTTTGCTGACGAATAATTTCTCCGCTATCATAGTAGCGATCTACAAATTCATTTTTATTCAATGTGTTGGTAAGCAAGTAATCGCCCTGAAGGAATAAATTAATTTTCTTTTTTTTGTAGTTAAGTGATAGCGTTGGATTAAACTTAGGTGTGTTTTGATATTGCGGTCGAATCGTTGGTAGGTTTTCCTGCTTTATCCATAAAGCACCCAAGCCAGCTGCCAATCCTACCTTACCATTAAATCCCTCTTGTTTATTTTTTTTGTAAACGATATTAATTACACCTGCGTTACCATTAGCATCATATTTAGCTGAAGGATTATTTATGATTTCAATTTTTTCAATAGCGGATGCAGGAATATTATCAAGGCTCGTTTGATTTCCAAAACCTGTTAATGCAGTTTGTTTCCCATCAATTAATACGATCACTTTATCGCTGCCTCTTATCTGAACTTTTCCTTCTTGTACTGTTACTCCCGGTAAGTTTTGTACGGCTTGTAATACCGATCCGCCACTTTGAGAGATGTTATTTTCAAGTGTATAGGATTTTTTATCCATCTTACCTGAAACTTCGTCTTGCTTTGCAGTTACTTCAACTTCATTTAAAACTTGTGCATCTTCAGATAATTCAATTGTACCTGCATCTAAAAACGAACTCAAACTACCAATAAAGAAAGGTTGTCTTGAAGTCGCATAACCAATAAACGAAACTTCGATATAATATTTACCCTGCTTTAAACCATTTAATGTAAAACGCCCTTCTTCATTGGTGATAGTCCCCACAACTAAGGAACTGTCTTTCTCCGTTTTAATTAATACACTCACATAAGGCAAAGGGCTTCCTGTATTTTTTTCTTTAATTAGACCCGAAACAGAAATGTTTTGTGTTTGTGAATACACATTTATACTTAGCAACAGAAGTACCAAGCACTCAATTGTTCTTTTTAAAATGGAGGGATTTTTAACTTTCATATCACAAACCTACTGTACAATTCTAAAGTAAATCTTTAGTTGAAATTTACTTGAAAATGATGCAACGATGATGAATAATCGTAATTGATTTTAAATCCGTAGGTTTTAGCAATTCCATTAACAATCGATAAACCAAGACCAAGAGAATCTTTGGAGGCATCATTCTTTTTAAAACGAATAAATAAATGATCCTTGGGAATAGTCAATGGTTTACCGCTGTTGGAAATGGTCAATTGATTTTGCTTTAATTCAATAATTATTTTTCCATTTTCACTGTTGTGTCTGATTGCATTTTGAATAAGGTTTGTAAGAAGAATTTCAGCCAAAGTTGGATTCATCTTTACTATAACATCTTCTGATAAATTCAATTCTAAACCAATGTTTTTTGACTGAAATAGATCTATGTAATTATCTGCTATTTTAGAAGTAAACTGCTTAATGCTTATTGATTCACTCTCCTTAAACTGATTGTTTTCTATTTTAGATAATAAAATAAGAGCCTTATTTAACGATGCTAATTTTTTAATGGTGTTTTCAATTGTTTGAAGACGATTCATTTCATCTTCTTTCAAATTATCTGATTGCATCAATAAGCTGAGATTGGCTTTAATAACTGCCAATGGTGTTTGCATTTCGTGAGAAGCATTCTCAGTAAATTCCTTTTGCTCTTGATAATCAGAATAAATTTTATCCATCATTTTATTCAAAGCAATATTCAACTGATTAAACTCAAGTGTATTTACTTCATTAAAATGGTGTTGTTCATGGTTCTGAATTTCGTATTTATTTAACTCGGAAAGTGTGCTATAAAAAGGCTTCCATAGTGTTTTTGATAACAACCAGTTTACAATAGCAAACGATACGATCAGAAACCCAACAATTATGGCAAAAGTTGCTAAAATACCCTCTAACAATTCTTCTTCTTCCATCGTTGTTTTAAGGAGAGTAATTTGGTAGGTGTTGCCGTTAACAGTATAGTAACTTCTTAACATCCTTGCTCCAACATTTTCGCTTTCTTCTCGATTATAAATAAGAGTATCAATAAAACCATCGTTTAATTCAGCACCCGAAATGAGTTTAATATTTGAAAGACTGTCGGAACTCAAATAGATACTTTTAGGTTCTTTCAACGATTGAATAAGTCTCTCAGCATTAATTTTCTCATTCATTAGTGTTTCATCCGTACCATCTTTCAATTCGCTATTGATAAGAAAATATGAAAGCAGTCCTGCAATAATCAGCAATGGCAAACTAACTAAGAGATAATAAATGAGTGTTTTACTTATTAATTTCATCCGTTTACTTTAAAATTATATCCAATTCCATAAATTGTCTGCACATAATCTGCACAGCCTTTATCCATCAATTTTTTTCTAAGATTTCTTAAATGAACGTAAATAAAATCGTGACTATCCATTTGGTCTGAGTCATCGCCCCATAAATGTTCTGCAATAGTGTTTTTTGAAACAACTCTGTTTTTATTAGAAATGAAAAATAATAAGAGATCGTATTCTTTAGCTGTTAATGTAACAAGTTCATTATTTACATTAACTTGTCTCTGTTCAGGAATAATGGTTATCTCATTTACGACTATGGATTTATTCCCATCGAAATTTCTTCTTCTAATTAGTGCTTTAATACGTGAATTTAATTCCGCTAAATCAAATGGCTTTGCCAGATAATCATCCGCACCTAAATCAAGTCCTTTGATTTTATCACTTGAAGAGTTTTTGGCAGAAATAATAATAATTCCAGCCTTAGAACCATTTTCTTTCAGCTGCTTTATTATATCTAAACCGCTTCCTTTAGGTAGAGTTATATCTACTAAAATACAATCGTAATCATAAACCCCTGCCTTCTCAGATGCTTTTACAAAATCGGCTGCTGATTCAACCACATAGCCTTCCTGATGCAGGTACTGCTTAATTGATTTCCGAAGTTCAGGTTCATCTTCTATGAGCAGAATTTTCATAATTCAAATATCCGATTAAATTCTTAAGCAAATCTTAATTCTAATACCCTGCGAGAATCTCCTTTAAATCCGCAGGTATTTCCATTGGTTTTAGTGGTGGTACATTTGCTCCGCCCGAATTCCCCAATGGAATCTCGCCTACAAAAGACTTTATACCGCCCACAAGTAACCGGGGAATTTGTCCGATGATTTCTTTTCCATTTTTTATTCGGAATGCGAATAACAACATGTGCCAATGAGTTTGAGTATGTTCATACGGCCATGCTTGCCCAAGAATGTGCGCTCGTTCAAGATGTCGCCATGCGGTTTGTAAATCTCCTTTTGAAAATATTTCTTTTGATTTTAATAATTCTTCATCTACATGCTTTTTTAAACCATGTGGAATTTTATAATGCAATTTCATTTCTTTATTTTTTCAATTTCAATTTGTGTTTTCATTATCACTAATGCGGTTAAAGATAGTTTCTCCAATTCCTCTTGTTTTGAAAGAGGATTATTGGTAAGAATGAATTTAATTATCTCGTCCCTTGAAATTTGCATTAATGAAATTTAATATTTTGTATTCTAACTGCATTCAAAATTGCGACCAATGCAACTCCTACATCGGCAAATACTGCTTCCCAAAGGGTGGCTACTCCGCCTGCACCTAATGCGAGCACAATAATTTTAACCACCATTGCCATTGTGATATTCTGCCAAACAATTTTTCTTGTTACGTTTCCGATTTTTATAGCCGTTACAATTTTAGAGGGCATATCATTTTGGATCACAACGTCAGCGGTTTCAATCGTTGCATCGCTACCTAATCCTCCCATTGCAATACCTGCATCCGCCAATGCAATTACAGGTGCATCATTTACACCATCGCCTACAAAAGCAATTGTTCGGTTTTCGTTTTTTAAGGCTTGTACTTTGTTTACTTTATCTTCCGGTAATAAGTTGCCAAATGCGTTTACAATATTCAATTCCTTAGCAACTTTATCTACAACGCTTTGTTTATCACCTGATAGCATTACTACTTTTAAATTAAGATTGTGCATGTCAGCAATGGCTTGTGGAGCATCTTCTTTTATTTCATCAGCAACTGTAATATAACCTGCATACTTATTGTTTATAGCAATAACAACTATGCTCTCAACAATACTTTCTATTTCGGTATCGTAAGCTATATTAAATTTCCGGAGCAATTTCGCATTTCCTGCCAATATCTGCTTGCCATTAACAACTCCTTTTAATCCATGTCCTGCAATCTCTTCAACTGTTTCAACTATTGCCTTGCTGTTTTGCACATGTTGTGTTATTGCGATAGCAATGGGGTGTGTTGATTTACTTTCAATACCTGCTGCCAAAGTCAATAACTCATTTTGTTCAACTCCAATTGCAACTATTTTTTGAACTTTAAAAACACCTTTGGTTAGTGTTCCTGTTTTGTCCATAACTACGGTATCAATCTTTGTCATTACATCTAAGTAGTTTGATCCTTTAAATAAAATTCCATTTCGGGATGCTAAACCAATTCCTCCAAAATATCCCAAAGGAATAGAAATTACCAAAGCGCAAGGACAAGATATAACAAGGAATACTAATGCTCTATAAAGCCAATCGTTAAATACATAATCACTTACAAAGAGTGAAGGGAGCAAACAAATACCTATTGCCAAGAAGACAACAATTGGTGTATAGATTTTTGCAAATTTGGAAATGAATAATTGTGTAGGTGCTTTTCGTGCAGTTGCTTCTTGAACTAATTCCAATATTCTTGAGAGTTTACTGTCTTTAAAAAGTGCTGTTACTTTTATTTCAGAAACGGTATTTAAATTAATCATTCCAGCCAATACATGTTCACCTTTTCGTTTTGTATCAGGCTTACTTTCTCCGGTTAAAGCAGCTGTATTAAATGCGGATGACTCAGAGGTGAGTTCTCCATCTAATGCTACCTTTTCTCCCGGTTTCACTTGGATTATTTCTCCAATTATTACTTCACTTGGCGATACTGTAATTGTTGATCCGTTTCTTAGTACAGTTACCGTATCAGGTCGAACATCTAACAAAGCTTTAATACTTCGTTTTGCACGTTTAACAGCTGCCGACTGAAATAACTCTCCAACCGCATAAAATAACATTACAGCAACGCCTTCTGAGTATTCTCCAATAAAGAATGCGCCAATGGTTGCAATGCTCATTAAAAAGAACTCCGAAAAAAACGAACCTTTTGCGATAGAGTTTACTGCATCTTTTAATACAGGAATTCCGACAGGAAGATAAGCAACGATATACCAAATGAGGCGAACGTAATTTTTGAAAAAATCCGGCTTGATAAAATTATCGAGAATAATTCCTGACATTAAAACAACAAAACTAATTATTGCAGGTAAGTATTCTTTCCACGCAGATTCTTCCTCGTGGTCGTGATTATGCCCTTCATGAGAATGCTCTTCAGCCTTTGCGTAAATTTTATCCTCTAACGTACAACAGGTCATTTTGCCTTGCTCATCGTAGGTGTGTTTATGGTTTGGATCTGTATTAATCATTTCTATTTTATTTTAATTTGGTGGGCAAGAGACCTTGGCTATGAAAAAAGTTTAATCAAACTTAAAAGGAACCAAGCCTCCGCCCATTATGTTTTAATGCCCATGACCGCCTTCTTCCTCGCTGTTCTTTATTTTAGCGAGTATGTCGTATGCTCCGTTTATTACAATCAACGATTCATTATTCAAACCTTCTTTTGTTACTATTTCGGTGTATCCTAATTCACTGATTCCTTTTGTTACTTCTAACATTTTAAAGTGATTCGCTTCCTTTTCAGTTACAAAAACATAATCCTTACCTTCAAAATTAACAATGGCTTCATTTGGCAATGCAGATAAACGCTGAGTTCCTGCCTCAACATAAGCCTTCAAGTACATTCCCGGTAACAAATCTAAGTCCTCCTTGTCTAAATGGCAATGAATGCGAACTGTTCTATCGGAACTAATTTCTCTTCCAATTAAATAAACGGTTGCTGTGCGCTCATCTGTTTCATTGGCTAAAGTAAAACGAACCTTTTGACCTAATTTTATTTTAGGAACATCCTTTTCAAAAACAGTTAATTCAGCATGGAGATGTTCTGTATCAACAATTTTAAACATTACATCTGTTGGATTAACATACATGCCAATGTTTACGTTTACACTTGTTACATATCCGCTGATCGGTGAAGTAATCGTGATTGAATTCTGCATGGTTTGACTTGTTAATTTCTCTCCATTTATTCCCAACATCATTAATTTCGATTTTAATCCGGCATTTTTGGCAAGCATTCCTTCATACTGCGACTTGGCCAGTTGCAAAGTTTTTTGGGAATTGACATTGTCTTTTGATAATTCTTGTTGGCGTTTATACTCTGCCTCCAAATATTCTAACTGACTTTTGGTTTCCAAAAAATCCTGTTGCATTTGAATGTAATCAGGGTGCTGCATAACCACAATGGCTTGTCCTTTGGTTACTTTCACACCTTGTAGCAACTCCGTGCTTTTTACAAATCCTCCCATTGGTGCGGAAATGCTAACCAAATTTTGTGGTGGAACATCCAACATTCCGTTCACTTTTATTGCACCACTCAGGTCTTTCATTTCTATCTTACCTAATTTAAGATTGATTATTTTAACCTGTTCTGGTGTTAATTCAACAATACTTGCTTCTTCGTCATGGTGTTCTTCTGTTGTAGCTTCTTCAGACTTGCTTCCGCATGAGCTAATAAGAACAGCGGTAAACACAAAGGCAAGAATTTTATTTATGATGATTATCTTTTTCATATTACTTTTTTTAAAATTATTTTTTACCTAATAAAAATTCAAGTTTTATTATGCTTTGGTTGTATTGATTTAAGCTTGATAGATGGTTGGATTTAATTGTTAAAGCTGTTCTGATGCTTTGTAAATATTCCACATAACCAATCTCCCCGTATTTAAACCCCTTGTCTGCCTGTTTGATTATCAATTCGGCATTCGGAAGCGCACTCTTTTCGTAATACTCCAAGGTGTTCTTATCCTGCATATATTCCTGCAAGTATTGAGAATATTGATTTTGAACATTAGTTTGATATTGCTCAAAATTACTCTCCATAACCTTTTGATTTAATCCAGCAGCCTTTACTTTAGCGGTTTGAGGAACTATCCAAAGCGGAATAGAAACTCCAACCTGAAATCCGGTAAAACGTTTTGATGCATCATAGTATTGGTCTGTTCCGTTGGTATTCTGATAGCCAATTAATGATTGATTAAAATAACCAATGGAAAATTCAGGAAGCACTTTAGCCGTCTCCACCTTCTTTTGTTTATTGCTGATTTCTATTTGTTGCTTCATATACAACAAATAGGGGTTTTGAGCATATGCTGTGCTGTCGGAAGGAAGGTTTAGTTCCAGTTTCGCAATTGGCTTTTGCTCTATCTGCACAGGCGTTTTGCTATTCATTAATGCTTGCAATTGCGATTGATAAATAAAAACATTCGATTGATTTTGTGCCAGCAGATTTTTTATTTCCATTAATTGTGTTTCCGCAGTTGTTTTTTCAAGTAGCGTATTTTCACCTGCTTTAAAACGACTGATAGATGCATTGGAGAAAGAAGTAAAAATACTATCCTGACTCAACAACAAATTTCTTTCAGCTTGCAGATACTCTAAATAATGATAAACCGATTTAACCTGATTGATTAATTCGTTTTGAGTTAACTGCAACTTTAATTCACTTCCCTTAATGTTGGCTTTGTTCAGTTGACTTTGACTGCTAAACAATGTAGGAAAGGGAATGCTTTGAGAAACTGAAATGTTGTTATCAGTATTAAGAGAGTTATATTGCCCGTGCATTAACGACACATTTGTTTTTCCAATGTCTGTTGATGTTTTCTTTAAGGCTTTACTATAATCGATTTCGTAATTCCCGGCTTTAATACCTGCATTGTTTTTTAATGCTCCATCAATTGCTTGTTGCAATGTAAGTGGGTTATTAGTTTGAGCATTGCTAAATACAGGAACTAATAGCATAAGAATAACTACTGCTGCATTGATCTGAATTTTATTTTTTGAATTTCCCATTCTTTCAAAAAACCAATACAATACTGGCAACACCAACAATGTTAGTAGTGTAGCAGTTAGCAAACCTCCAATTACAACTGTTGCCAATGGTTTCTGAACTTCAGCACCTGAACCGTGCGATAATGCCATTGGTAAAAAGCCAAGAGACGCTACCAATGCCGTCATAATCACCGGACGCAAACGTACCGATGTTCCTTGCAGGATAATTTCTTTTATATCTGTCATACCTTCTGCTTTTAATCTGTTAAACTCTGCTATCAAAACTATTCCGTTCAATACTGCCACACCAAACAAAGCAATAAAACCAACACCTGCCGAAATACTGAATGGCATATCTCTTAACCAAAGCGCAAACACGCCTCCAATAGCTGAAAGCGGAATGGCAGTAAAAATGAGAATACTTTGTTTGAACGAATGGAATGTAAAAAACAAGAGCATAAAAATTAAAAGTAAAGCCACAGGAACTGCAATTGATAAACGCTGGCGAGCCTCAATCAAATTTTTAAATGTTCCTCCGTAAGTAGGATAATAACCTGCACTAAATTTTACTTCTTTATCTACTTTGCTTTGCATTTCTTTTACAACACTTTCTATATCTCTGCCTCTTACATTAAATCCAACAGTAATTCTACGTTTGGCATCATCACGCTGAATTTGATTTGGACTAATCTTAAATTCAATTTCTGCTAATTGCGAAACAGGAACTTGATTTCCGTTTGGTGCTGTTACAAATAAACCTTTAATGTCATCTAAACTCTGACGGGTTTCTTTTTCCAAACGAACAACCATATCAAATCGTTTTTCTCCTTCATAAACATATCCGGCAGACTCTCCTGCAAATCCTGCGTTAATCACTTGGTTAACATCTTCGATATTTAACCCAAACTGCGCAATTTTATCTCTGTCGAATTTTACCACTATTTGTGATTGTCCGGTCACTTGTTCAACATAGATGTCTTGTGCGCCATCAATAGTGGCTGCAATTTTACCAAGTTTGGTTGCATAATCAGTCAACGTATTTAAATCTTCGCCATATACTTTTACAACAACATCCTGCTTTGCGCCAGTCATTAATTCATTAAATCGCATTTGTATTGGTTGCTGAAAACCAAATGTAACGCCTGGAATATCTTCTAAGGCTTCTGCCATTTTCTTAGCTAATTCATCCCTCGTTTCGGCACTTGTCCATTCCGATTTATCTTTTAAGATTACCATCAAATCGCAAGCTTCAACAGGCATTGGATCGGTTGGAATTTCACCCGAACCAATTTTTCCAATTACCTCTTTTACTTCAGGAAATTTAGCTTTTAATATTTTTGCAGCCCTTAATGACGCTTCAATGGTTTGCGAAATGGAACTACCTTGCAATACCCTTGTTTCTACTGCGAAATCGCCTTCATCTAAAGTTGGAATAAACTCTCCGCCCATATTCATAAATACAGCAACGCTAAAAACAAACATTAACACGGCAGTAATTAAAACAGCCACTTTTCGTTTTAATGCAAAATGTATCATTGGTTTATAAATTTTCTGAAAGAAATCCATAATGCGATCAGAGATGTTTCTTTTATGAACCGTGTTCTTATTTAAAAATAAAGCAGCAGCCATTGGCACATAAGTTAAAGAAAGGATAAACGCACCGAGAATGGCAAAGGAAACAGTTTGAGCCATGGGTTTAAACATTTTACCTTCAATCCCCACCAAAGCAAGGATTGGTAAATACACTATTAAAATAATAATTTCACCAAATGCTGCTGAACTTCTTATTTTAGAAGCGGATTCGTAAACTTCAAGATTCATTTCATCTTGGCTTAATCTTCTGCCACCAAATTTTTGTAATAGTGTCCTGCCTGTTAAATGATGGAGCGTTGCTTCCACAATAATTACAGCACCATCTACAATTAAACCGAAGTCAATTGCACCCAAGCTCATTAAGTTGCCGGATACACCAAATAAATTCATTAAGGCAATGGCAAACAACATGGCTAATGGAATAACAGAAGCTACAATTAAACCTGCTCTAAAGTTTCCAAGTAATAATACCAAAACAAAAATGACGATCAAGGCTCCTTCTGCAAGGTTTTTAGTTACCGTACCGATGGCATTGTTTACCAATTTTGTTCTATCGAGGAAAGGTTCTATCACAACACCTTCAGGGAGATTTTTTTCTATTTGTACAATGCGCTCCTTTACATTGGAAATTACTTCCGATGAATTTGCACCTTTCAGCATCATAACAATAGCACCCACAACTTCACCTTCATCATTTCGTGTCATTGCACCATAGCGTGTGGCGTGACCGAAATCTACACTCGCAACATTTCGAATTAAAACAGGAATGCCATTGTCGTTTACTTTTACCACAATTTTTTCAATATCCTCTTTCGATCCAATTAACCCTTCACTTCTAATAAAGTAAGCTTTTGGTTTTTTATCAATGTAAGCACCTCCGGTATTTTGATTGTTTTTTTGCAATGCCGTAAATACATCGTTGATGCTGATGTTCATACTTCGCAGTTTGTCAGGATTTAGAGCAATTTCGTATTGCTTTAAATAACCTCCAAAACTGCTCACATCTGCTACGCCTTCTGTTCCCAACAGTTGTCTGCGAACAATCCAATCCTGAATAGTTCGGAGTTCCATTGGTGTGTATTTTTTCTCGTAGCCTTTTTTGGTGTGAATAACGTATTGGTAAATTTCACCCAAGCCCGTTGTAACAGGGGCTAATTCCGGAATGCCAACACCCTGCGGAATAATTGTTTTGGCTTCGTTTAACCGTTCGCTAACCTGCTGACGAGCCCAGTACACATCAATCTCGTCTTTAAATACGATTGTTACAACCGACAAACCAAATCGAGAAAAAGAACGCACTTCCTCAATGCCCGGAATGTTTGCCATTGTTTGTTCCACCGGAAAGGTTACCAATCTTTCAATATCTTCTGCTGCCAATGAAGGCGACACGGTAATAACCTGCACTTGATTATTTGTAATATCAGGTACTGCATCTATAGGGAGTCTGGTTAATGAGTAACCTCCCCAAATGATAAGTGCAAGCGTGAGCAAGCCTATTATCATTTTGTTTTTTATAGAAAAGTGTATGACTTTATCTAACATAATTTATAATTGATAATATAAACAAGGCGCTAAACCTTATTTATTTTGGTTAATACATAAAATGAGAATTGAGCAGAGGGTTTCCCTGCACTGAATCAGTAATTAACTGAAGAAAAAATTAAGCAAGCTTAGGAGGTTGCCAAATGGCAATAACCGCTGATGAAATTTCCGATTCAGGATGAACCGTATAAATGGAATTAATTTCCGCTATTTGAGTGTGTATAGTTTGAAAAGGTTTAACTACAAAATGTGTAGCACAGCATGAACATACACAAAACGGAGTACAGGTTTCATCCTGATGATCTCCTGTGTTTTGAGAAGTTTCATTGTGTTTTATTTCATTGCAATCGTCCTTGTCTCCACAAGGCACAACAGCAAGCGAAATAAAATAGAAACAGAATAATATGTAAAATGCTTTTTTCAACGATACAAATATACAGATTTTAAGAATACAGCGCAAATAGTTGGTTTATAGGCGTTTACTTGAGATTATAACACTTTCTATGTTAAACTTTATAACAATTAGCTCTAATCAAAAATGCTTACTTAACTAATCCATTCTTAGAAAACAGTACCCTCCATTCGTGCGGAAAAAATTCATTTTCATAATAAACGTGTGCTAAAATTCTCAAGAAAGAAAATCCAGCTTTATCAGTTCTATAATCAATTGCTTCTATTCCCTTTTCCTCAACAGCTTTTTTAAAATCACTGAGTTCATCGGTTAATTCTATGTCGTGCTCAATGTAATATTCTTCATTAAAGTGCTTCTCAAAAAGTAATTGTTCTATATCAAACTCTTGAAAATTTGGGCAAGCAGTTTGTAAATTTACTTTCCCCTTAATACCATCTTTAAAAT
The DNA here is from genome assembly GCA_040387555.1 of Bacteroidota bacterium. Classification (GTDB taxonomy): domain Bacteria; phylum Bacteroidota; class Bacteroidia; order B-17B0; family Aurantibacillaceae; genus UBA4416. The sequence goes on from JAZKDO010000001.1 coordinate 376,648, forward strand.
CTTTATAAATTGACTCTGCATTAAACAATGCAACAAGCTCAAATAAAATAGGAATTAAAAGTGACGACCTATCTTCATAATTATAGGGTCGAGTTTTCGTTGAAACGTACTCAGTTAATGTTGTAGCATTATTATGTAGTTCCGGAAATCTACCACGAATTGTTTTGATAATCATTAAATTGTTAAAAATCCTCACCAAATAATCTCCTCCAATAAAATTTAATTCTGCTTGTGTAAGATTTTTGTCTTTCAAAAAGTAGAGAATAGAATTCAATATTGCAATTGAATGGTTATCGAGTAGTGGTCTTGCGCATCCATCGTTGTTATCAAGAATTTTCATTAATAATGCTTTATGGAATTTTCCTAAGATTCTATCTTTAGTAATTGGTAACTCATTTGAAAATTTTGGCCATTGTTTTCTTGCATGTAAATAATAGACTAAATAATTTAAGTAATCAAAACATCGAATTGGATATCCAACCTCTTCAAAAGGCCCACCTCTCTCTGAATATAAACCATCCTCAGTTTTTGCGACATCAATAGTTTTTTCAAAATAGGCTTCTAACATTTCAAAATGAATTGAAACAAGTTTTCTGTATTCTGATAAAATCGGTTTTTTCTCTTCTAAATTATTTTTTAAAACCCATGCCCAAACTTTCAGTAGTAAATAAGTTAAACATTCCCTCGCTGGAAATAAATTATTATTTTCTTTGCTATAATGCAAAATAACCATTGAAAGAAGATTTAAAGTTGCAAAGAATTTCTTTAAAGCTCTGCCACCTTTAACCGCTTGTATTTTTTCTATCTGAAGATCAACAAGGGATTGGAAGTCCGAAAAATCGTTATTCGGAGCATCTAATAAAACAAGTGTCTTTTTAAAAAGCCTTAAGCTTTCTTCATCAGTAAGCAAGTATTCGCTAAACAAATATTGACTAAACAAATCTGTCAATTTGTAAATATCCCATCTTTCAAATCCACCATTGGGAAATGTTGTATTTATAAAACCATCGAAAGTTGGTCGGATGTTCGTTTTGATTGTCCCGTTATGAACAAAAACAATTTTTATGGGCAGACTATTAAAATTAGGAACGGAAGCATCATTGAATGCTGTATCCTTCGCTTCAATAATAGATTCCCTTACGCCATCTTTTACAAAATAATTTGAATCTGTGATATCTTTAGCATCATGTCCTTTTAACTCGAAATAAAAACGATGCATTACTCCGTTTTCATCATTACCAACTGCAATAATATCTTTTCCATACTGAGATTGTCCCTTTGCTTCCTTTGCCGTAGTTATTATTCTAAATCCCATTATATTAAGCATAATGGGAAACAAATAATCCAATTCAGTGTCCTCCTTTAAACTTTCTAAATATTCCCTTACGATGATATTACTGCTTCCCATTTTTTAAATTTATTTTTCCAGTTTTCAAAATAGTTGGTTCTGAATTCCCAATCAAAAGACTCGGGATTTACAAAATGAGATCTTGGTAATTGAAAACTTGTGCTTACCTGACCTAATTTCTCAACTTTGCCTTTCTTTTCATGCTTCCATCCACCTCCCTTAGCTAATATGATAGTGGTAGCGAATTGCATAAAAAAACTTTTCTTCTCGACTCCTTCAGAGAGATTTTTGTTAAAGGACTTTCCATAGTTGTTCGAAAAAAGAGTGTATAAATCGGATTGAGTATAAAGTGGGTTCAATTCTTTTATTCCTCTTTTTCTTGATATTTCCGCCCAAAAATCATCGCTATATTTTTTTATTCGTGTGTAAATGCTAGTGTAATCCAATTTGGTCAGATCTAATTCAGCTTCCATTGTTTCTAAAACCGAACTGCCATATTCTTCAGTAAGTTGTTCCATCCTACAAATGAATGCTTCCTTAACAAATGAAAAAGATGAGTTAAGTAATGGAAACATCATTGGCAGCGTATATTTTGGCTCTTTTATCTCTCCTATAATAGACATCCATAATTTATACTGAGTAATAGCTTCACAATTCAAGATATCTGTTTGAAAAATGAATCTTCCATTATGAGGAGTTAAGTACTCAATAATTCTTACCCCTATATACCTTATAGCCCCTGAATCATGAGTAAGCAGCTTAATGAGTTCCTTAGAAAGATTTTCACTAAAGTCCTGTCGGAAATTATACAATGCAGAACTGAAATTCTCAGCTTTAAAATCAAGTTTAAATCTTTCTCCGTAAACGGTAATTAGTTCAATAAAGCCTAACAAATCTTTATTTCTGATAAATACGTGACCAACTAATCCAATTTGTTCCTTATCAAAATATTCGTCTTCGATAAGCGTTCTTAAAACTTTAATACATTTTGAATCATAACCATCTACAAAGGATAGTTCATTTAAAATTACCTGTCGTAATTTTTGATTCGGGTTTATAATTAATTCGTTTAGCTTTAAAAAACAAGACTCTTTTAATGACTCATCATCAATAACTTTATTGTTTATTATACTAATAAAAAATTTCGGAAGATTAAACAATTCCTCTTCGATATAGTTTCCAATGATGGTAATTGTAGAATAATATTTATTTGCCTCTTCATTTGTTAGTGCATGAGTAAAAGACAAAGAGCAAATAACAGAAACTCTTAATTCTGGCTTCTTCACTAATTCCGCAATCTCATTCCAAAAAACATCTCGACTATCTTCGTAGAGACCGCCAAGTGCCGGAATAATTAAATTATGTAAAATCGTAGGTTGCTCAATCCCGTACTGTAGAAGCTTTTTGCCGTCTTCAGGATTTTTTTTGCAAAACTCTCGAATGGAATTTGAAATTTCGTAAAGATTCGAGTTATACTGTACATCACTCGTTACACCTATTATCAAATGATTTAAATTATTATATAAAACATCTGTCGGAGTATTCAAAAATGGGACTAATTTTGCATATGTGTAATTAAAATCATAAAGAATACTACCTGATTCCTTGTTTAAAGTCTTGATAAAAGCTGAAAAATCAGTGTTGAATTTCTTGTACACTAAAAATAAGACAAACGATTTAAACCCTTTGAAAAAGGAATATACGTTAGTATTAAAGGGTTGTTCGATTTTTAATTCTTCTTCAATTCTACTTATAAAATCAAAAGCTTCATTTATATCTTCAGTTAATTCAAATTTTAAATGGCTTGAATAATGACTAAAAAACTCAGAATAATAGAGTGCCGACTCAGAAATTATTAGTTTTGATTCTTCTCCAACTAAAACCTCATTTGCTTCAAGAAGTGAGATATCAAACTGAAATTCCGATTTCTCAAATTTGAATTTTTTTGAATCAATTGAATACTTAATTAATTCACTAATTGAGTTTTTAAGTTCATTGACATTAATTAATTTTTCCTCATATGAATCAAGTTCTTTCATCTTTCTTATTTCGTTTCCACAATTTTAATTTCCTCTTCCGTTAAATCATAAATCTTGTAAACTAATTGGTCAATTTTGTTTTCCAATTCTTCGAATTTCTTTGAGTTGCTTTCGACTTCCAAAATCTGCTCAATAATTTTCTCAATAGAGGATAAATATTTATTGTCAATTTTTATAGGCAACTGTTCGATGTATTTTGGTTTAATATTATAATCTATGTAAGTGTTAGAAAAATACCAATTCATTAATTTACTATTTATGATGCCTAACAAATACTTAAGAGAGTGATTTTTTTCTGACACAATAAAAGAAAAATTGTTAAGCGGATAAAAATCCCCACTGGTATCTAAAGCACAAACCAAACGTACAGGCATACTCAACTTTCTGATATATTGAATTAATATTTTCGGCTGTTCATAGTTAATTTTACCAAGACCGGGTAAGTGTTTACCCACATTTAAATAATCGCCATTCCATTGCATACAATATTTTCTAATATTATTTGCTGATGAGGCACATTTTTTCCAATTACCACTTCCTGTCTTTTCTTTACTAAGATTAGCCTTATTATCACCCGTTTTAATACCATACACGGTTTTATACGAGACACTCAACTTATCATATTTCGCTATTTTTTCCAGGAGTAATTCGACCTCACTATTAGTTTTTAGATTAAATATGCAATTTTCAGACTTTAGGAAACTTGCATTTGTTGTTTCATTTATATCAAAATCAATAAAATTTACTAAATCATATTTTGAACTTGTTTTTAGTGCTTTATATAATTTAATCGGAGAGTTTAGAATTTCTTTCTTTATAAGAAAAATTGCCGGTACTATATCTGGGGCATCAGCAAAAACATTTTTCTCCAACTCAATTAAGGTATCTACAGTCGAATTTCCAATAATCTGCTTTCTTAAATTAGAAAATTTATCCAAATAGTACCAAGTATTTGATGTGATATATGTTAAACCTCCATTTTTCTTTATTAGATTGTTCAAAGCTAATTCAATGAAAAAGGCATAGATTTCAAGTTCACCGCTTTTAGTATTAAATCTTTCTTTAAAATAATTCTTAACGCTTTCCTGTAACTCTACACCATAAGGCGGGTTTCCAACGATCACATCAAAACCTTCAAAATTCCCATCCTTATCCAATACTTCCGGAAATTCAAATCGCCATTCAAAAGCATTGCGGTAAATAGCATTACTTTTTATATCTTCTATTAACGCTTCTTGCTTACTTATTTTTTCGGTAAGTTTTTTCACCTCAAGATCGTAGTCCTTTTTCTCTTTTGGTGTTTTTTCAAACAATCCTGTTTGCATGGTTAGGTTTATTAATTCGCCTTTCCATTTATTTAAATCTTTTAACTCCTTACTGTTACTGCTTATTTCAACCCTAAAATCATTTTTAATTGAGTTAATAATTTGCTCTAAGCCACGCTTTAACTCTTTATCGTGAGCATTTTTATAATCGTGTACAAAGCCCTTGTATTGGTTAATGTTATACTTAATGCTCTTTAATGCCTTACTTAAATCGGCATCTAAAGCAAATCGGCTAATTAAAGAGTTTCCGCATTTAATGTTGATGTCAATGTTTGGTAGCGTTTCTAATTCCTTAAATTTAGTTTCCTCGGTATAGTAAGCATTCTTTAATAACTCAATCCACAATCGTAAACGGCAAATTTTTACTGAGTTGGGATTTATATCAACGCCAAACAAACAGTTTTCAATAATGGTTTGCTTTTCGTGAAAGAGTGATTTCTGAACTCGTTGGGTTTCTTTATTAATACTACCGTTGTTTACTTGATATTCAAAAATATCCTGCCCATCGTTATAAGTAACAATCAACTCATCATTTTCAATTTCTATTTCATAGCCGGATAAACGCACACCTTTATCATCCGCCAATATGCCGAGTTCTGCCTTAATGGAAATAATTTCATTTAAAGAAGAAACTAAGAAGTGACCTGAACCCACAGCAGGGTCACATAGGTGCATACCGTTTATTAACGCATTAAATTCTAATACATCTTTTCCGGTTCTGCGGTCAGCCATGTAGTTTTTTAAATCTTCAAAGGCTTCACATTTCCATCCATAAGCATCTTTAAATTTCTGTAACACCGCCAAACGAATGGCTTGTCGGCACATATACATTGTAATAAAGCCGGGCGTAAAGATTGAACCATCTTTATAACCGTTTATTTTTTCAAATATTAAACCTAATACAGATGCGTTGATTAATGTTTTGCTATCCTCCTGTATTTCTTCTGAACCTTCAGATGCAAAATCGTAGGCTTCCAAAAAGTCGAATAAATATTCTAATCCATTTAAACTCTTTGTTACAGGTTTGTTTTTTGCATCACGCAATACGGTTCCGCTGTATAAGTCCAAATCTAAAGCATCATCAAGGCTATTAATTTTAATAGTTTGGTCTTCCAACTCACTAATTTCAAATAAAGAACTATCGAGGTATGGAATGTTGCCAAACTTTTTAGTTATAGCTTCGTTTCTATCACTTTGCTTTTTTGCCAATACCTGAAAGAAGAGTTTATACAACTCATCGTACTGAGATATTTTAGTGTAGTTTAAAAACTTGTAAGACTGATCACCTTTGTGGTATTTAATTAATTGTGCTTCAAGTAATTTTAAAAACAATACTCTGTTAATCCATGTGATTGAAAGTTCTAATGCAAGATTAAACAATCGCTCCTGACGATTATCGCCATAAGAAGATATATCCGGAACTTTATGAAGGCTGTCTTCTAAGTCTAAAATCGTAATGGTGTTTTCTAACAGCGAACCTGCATCTCTTTTTCCTTCCTGCTTTCTTCGGATTAACTTTTTGCTACCTTCTTTTACTTCTTCTAAACCGATGATGTGTAATAACTCAGAATAAAAACCTTTATCTAAAGAGTTACTATCATTCGCAAATTGAATTTTTAATAAATGTATTGGGCTGAAGATCTTAAATAAAGCGATGAGTTTATTGTCATCTGCTTTGTCGTTATTCTTTAACGGTTTTTCGTATTCACGAATATCAAACCATGTAAAAGAAATCTCATCTTTTAATTCATCTAAAAATGGTTTTGCAATTTCTTTGTAAAACAAATCGGTATTGGTGCTTACCTTTTGTCCGCTATCCCAATCTTTAAAAGATTTTACGAGTTTAGTATTTTTCGCAAATACTTTTTCAAAAACTGAAGCGTCAAAAATAAACCACTCGTAAATGTTTGTTATTACCAAATGGCGGATATCAATGTTCTTTTCATTAACACGTTCACGCAAATAGTAAAGTATCAATTCGTGCATGGCTTTGGCATTTAGATTCTGCCTTGTAACCATGTCGCCTTTATTAGTAGGACGTTTTACTTCAAACAAAACTCCACTTGGTGCTTTTGCTTCTTTACCTGTGTGAATAACAAAATCGGTACGACCTTTTGTAGCAACTAGGTAATCTTGCTTGTACCAAGTATCTTTTAGAAAATCCATCAAATGAATTTTCACATTCTCTTCGCTTTCTTTTTCGTCAATTTGTCCTAACAACTTTATAAGGTTGCCTTTAAACAACTCAATATCCGGTCGCTTTGGCTTTATTAACCTGTAAGCTTTATTAAGCGATTTTTTTAAACTTATTTCTTGTAGCTTCATTTTTTGCTAAATTCTTTTTTTACCAAATCCAATGCTTTAACGCCTAATTCGTCTTGAGTTATAAAATCGGTGATTTTATCTGCCATCCATAGCACAAGTAACTCCTCCGGTTTAATTTTAAGGAATTCAGCTAATTTTATTACTTGTTCTTTTTGCGGTCTGCGTTCGCCACGCTCCAGTTTGCTTACTAAAGCGGTATCCACTTCAAGAAATGCAGCAGCCTGTCGCAAAAGCAAACCTTGGCTCTCACGAGCCTGTCTTATTTTTTCTCCGAGGGTATTCAATTTGAATAGTATTGACTTGTCATAATTAGTCAAATATATCAATTTTCAAATCTTGGGCAATTTTTAGGGGATTTTATTTTTAAACTACTTTTCAACCATCAATTTTATATTACATTGATTATCAAGTATTAATATGTTTCAAAATATATTTAATGCAATTTATTTTGCAAAATTGCAGATTATTTATACTTTTGATATGCAGTTGAACTGAAAGTATAGAAATGATGACTACCACAAAATTAAATCCAAAAATGATTACGGTTGCAAGAGAATCGAGAGGCTTTTCTCAGCTTGAATTAGCTGAAAAGTTAAGCTTATCTCCTTCTAATCTATCCCGAATGGAACAAGATTTTATTGAAGTGGGCGAAAATCATTTAAAATCAATTTCAACTATTTTAAATTATCCTGAAGAGTTTTTTTATCAAGAAGGCGAAACGCTTCCTCCTGCACTTGCACTTCGCAAACGCAATGTTGTAGCGCAAAAAATCATGCTTCCAATTGAAGCGCAAGTAAATATCTATCGTTTAAACGTAGAAAAGCTTTTAAAAGCTATTGGTCAACCTGAGATTAATTTACCTGTATTAGATATCGAGAAGTTAGGATCGCCTGCTGAAGCTGCACGAAAACTTCGTAAGCTTTGGAAAATTGAAAAAGGAGCAATTAATAATCTTACACAGGTATTAGAAGACAACGGTTTGTTCTTAATTAACTTTGATTTTAACACCGAACGTGTAGACGGAATGAGCATTTTAGCGGATGGAAAATTTCCTGTGGTTTTTTCAAACAAAAGAAGTTTAGGGGATCGTCAACGATTTACTTTAGCTTATGAGTTGGGACACTTAGTAATGCATTTACAAACCAATCCAACTTTCACGAGAGATATTAGTCACGAAGCAAATGAATTTGCTGCGGAGTTTCTAATGCCGGAAAAGGACATTAAGGGTGATTTTAGAGATGGTGTAAATTTAAATGTCTTAGCTGATTTAAAACGTAAATGGAAACTTTCCATGCAAGCCTTGTTATACAGGGCAAACGATATCGGTGTAATTACAGATAATCAAAAACGGTATTTGATAAATCAATTCAATTCGATGAATATTCGCAGAAGAGAACCTGCTGAGTTGGATATTCCAAGAGAAAACCCAATGAAGTTGAGAGATATGATTACCAGTTACAAAAACAAACAAAAATTAAATGTTAAACAACTCGCTTTGTTTTTTAATTCAAACGAAGATGAGTTTTTAAGTAAGTATTCTTAGTTAGACACAATTATATACAGAGAGAAAGATGAGCATCACGACAGACAAGTTTGAGTTGAAAGCTTACTCCAAGAAGGAGTTAGCAGAGAAGTATCAAGTATCAGTAAAAACCTTTAACGCATGGTTAAAGCCTTTTGAAGATAAAATTGGTATGAAGAGAGGTCGCTATTACACAGTGAACCAAGTTAAAACAATGTTAGAGGTATTAGGAGTACCGGGTACTGTAAATTAATCCTCGTTTATTTTCTTGAAAAATTAGTGTTAGGTGGTCTTATGACCACCTTTTTAATTTTAATCAATTCATCCCCGAATGCCCCCCGATTACTTTCACGGTAATCCCCGATAAAATGCAGCACTTTAACGCTCTTCCCGGAATCTCCCCCGATTCTCCCCGAATAAATCTGGAATAAACCCGATAAAAATTCCTTACCCAAAACTGCCCAAATCTTCCCAAAAATTCTCTTAGCTCACCATACATTCTCATCGGTGCTTTTACGTTCCGAATTTTTCTTTTAGCTGCAAATTTTCGCTTTTATCGTCAGAATATTTCTCTTATAACCCAAACCGAGAAAGCACTCTTTACTACTGCTGCACCTTTGTATCGTCAATAACAAACGACTCAAAAAAAGTAATCTATAAAACTAAATAATATGTCAGCAGTAAGAAAAATCAAATCAGGCACACCACATTTAAGAGTAATAAAAGGTGGTAAATCAAATCCAAACAACAACACAATTGAGAACACTTGGATTTTTATTCACGCAGCATTATGGTGCAATAGCGAGTTTACTAATAAAGAAGAAACTCAGTTTCAAAATTTAATCGCAGAGCATTACAACACATTTAAAAATCCAACAAAAGTATTTGAAGAGATCATTGAGCGTGTGTGTTTAGCGAAACGCTATGTAAATAGAAAACGTGGTCGCTATTTATCAAAACCAATTGATTGGTTAAACCTTAATTACCACAAAGGTTTGGCAGGTACTGAAGGTTGGCATCAAGAAGTTTGTTTGCAACGCATAAGTGTACCTGAATACAATAAAGGAATTACACTTCTTGCAAAAGCAATCACAAAATATCTACAAGAACCTACAATCAAAACGATTGTATCGTATCGCAAAAAACTGATTGCACAAAAACAATTCGATCTCTTACAAATCTTCAACAACAGTATTATCAATTTTCAAATCAACAATTAAAAATGGGAAACAAAGAAATAAAGGCACTCCCTATAAAGCCTTACATGCCGGGCGAATTAGCGAAGTACTATCAAGTAAGTGAAAAAACATTTAGATGTTGGTTAGCTGCATTCAAAGATAAGTTAGGAAAAAGAAGCGGAAGATATTTCAACATCAAACAAGTTGAATTGATATTCCAAGAATTAGGAACTCCAAAAACAATCGATTTGTAACTGCTATAAAGTTCCATTGTGTGCCATACTCGGCAGAGTTTGGGAACATAAGCCTAAAGCGAGAAAGCGACTCAGACAACCGCTGCAACTTTGTACCGTGATGGATGAATTACTAACTAAAAAAGAAAACGAAATGTCAGAAATTAAACACAATGCCGGAACACCGGATGGAACAGGAAACATGCTACTTACAGCGAGCATCCTATTTGCAAACATTGACTACTCCAGTTTATTGGACTATGCGATTAAAGCAATTGTAGGTGGAGCAATTTGGATGGCATTTAAAGTAGGCGGAGAATATTTCAGCGACAAAATCAGAAAAAAGTAAATGGCAAGCATTAAAAAAATACTGTTAGGCTTAGGCATAGGAGGAGGTGTGGTAGCAGGCGGAATGTATCTGTGGAGATTGAATAAGACCTCGATTAACTTGGAGATAGTTCCAACGGTTAAGCTGCACAAGTTGGATTTGCAAGGAGTGGTGTTGAGAATAGATGTGCAGTTGAAAAATCCAACTCGCACGGGTTTAAAGCTCAAGTTCCCTTTTATCAAATTACTGATTAAGGGAAGCAGCATCGGAAGTTCGCAAGCAGTCAATCAAGACATAGCGATACCTGCATTCGGTGAGGCAAAGTTCGAAGCGATAATGATTCGCATTCCAATGTTCAGCCTCCTCTCTACTGCCAAAGGCTTATTAGAAGCGGTACAAAAAGGCGAAGCATTTAAAATTGGTGTTACTACCATGACAACAATTGATTTAGGGTGGAAGAAAATTCCTTTTGAAAAAACAGATGAAGTACAATTAATCGGAGCGCAGAATGGAAGCAACTAAAAAAAGAAAAATAAGAAGCGGAGAAGAGTTCGACCATTTATTTCCAAAGCCATTGTTTCTTGATCCAACAATTAAAAAAGGTGCAACGGTTGACGACACAGTTCGATTCATTCCACAAGTAGTGAGAGAAACATTGTTTCAAACTGCAAAGTTAGCTCCACTTCTAAAAGGAAAAAACGTGTATGAAACCTGCAAGAACATTTGGGATTTTGTATACAACCACATCGCCTATAAGAAAGATGCAAATGGTAAAGAACAAATCAGAAGTCCGGCAAGAGGCTGGCACGATAGGTTTCATGGGATAGATTGCGATTGTTACACGGTGTTTATCAGCAGCATATTGAGCAACTTAAAAATAAAGCACAAACTGCGAATCACAAAATACAAACAAGATCACTTTCAGCACATCTATCCAATCGTGCCAACAACAGGAGGAAATTACATCACGGTCGATTGTGTGGTAGACCGATTCAATTACGAAGAACCATACTCAGAAAAACAAGATACAACTATGGAATTAGAATATTTAAATGGCGTACCCAGCACAAACAATGTAGATGTGCAAGACCTAATGGGTTGGGAAGAATTAGAAGGAGGCGACTTAGGTAAACTCTTCAAAAGAAAGGCTGCATCAGGCGGTGGTGGTGGCGGAGCGAAAAAAGGAATTTTCAAAAAGCTGAGTCAACCTCCGGGAAGCGATGGTGGAAAGAAAGGCGGTAAACTAAAAAACTTTATTCATAAGGCACTTCATGTTACCAACCGAATAAATCCTGCAACTGCTTTAATCCGATCAGGAGTTTTAATCAGTATGAAACTTAATCTCTTCAAAGTAGCTCAACGACTAAAGTTCGCATATCTAACAGATGAGCAAGCGAGACAGAAAGAAGTTGATATGAGCAAGTTCGACCGATTAAAAAAAGTGAAAGAAAAATTAGAGAAGATATTTTATGATGCTGGAGGTAAACCTGAAAACTTAAAGAAGGCAATCCTCACAGGCAAAGGAAATAAAAATCATGAAGTAAGCGGTTTAGGATATATCGTGGATGACATGAGTGGTCTTGATGAAACTTCTTCAATGAGCGATTTGCTTGGTACTGAAGTTTTCTACGATGAAGGATTTAATGGATTAGGAGAATTAGGTTCAGCAACAGCAACTGCTGCTTCAATAACAGCAGCAACAGGCATCATCGGTGCGATTGCAGGATTACTAAAAGGCATCGGAAACATCTTCCCTAAGAAAAAGAAAGAAGGACAAGACTTTGAAAACACCGAATCGCAAACAGGAGATGGAACAACAGCAGAAGAAGTATCGCAAGGTGCAGCAAATGTAAAAATCACCAATAGCGATACAGGAGAATCAACAACCACAACAAGCAGTTCAGGAGGCGGTGGAGAATCGGGATCGGAGTCAGGTGGTTCAGGCGGAGATGGCGGAGGAAGTGGCGATGGATCAAAAGCGATGATGCGAAGTGCAAGTACAACAGACAGCGGTGGAGATTCAGGATCAGGTACAGGCACAGATGGAGATAAGCCTGCCGGATTTTGGGAGAAAAATAAAAAGTGGTTAAAACCAACAGCAATAGGTGTTACAGGATTAGGCTTATTATTTCTCGGATACAAAATGATGAACAAGCCAAAACCTCCTGCGCAAACAACTGCTGTATCAGGTCAACTCAAGGGATTAAAATCACGAAGAAAAAAGAAAGGAGGAAATAAAGGCAAGAAGAAAAAGCAAGCAGTAGCATACATGTAAAAAAAGAAAAACGATTAAAAAAAAAGAAAATGACAAAGAGAAAAAACAGTTATCAGAAAGCCGCACTCAAAAAAACACTCAGTGGTACTGGCGATGCAAGCACAGGTGCTAAAGTGAAAGACGCTGCAACTGAGTTGGGAAAAGACATCGTGATTGGAGTAATCGGTGGCGGAGTTGCAGGAGCTGTGTTGGGAAGATTGTCTTTTGTTGTTGGAGCAGCTGTTACAGGAGTTGGTCATTTTGCGAAAAACCGAATTGCATCAGCACTTGGTTTAGGAATGATGGCTTCAGGCACTTATCAAACTATGACCAGTATGAATGGGAAACCCACTTCAGGATTGGATGGCGTGAAAGAGCGATTAATGGCTTTAAAGGACGACATGAAGAAGAGAATTTTTCTTGACAAAGTTTTGAAAGCAAAAGAAAAGAAAGAAGAGAAAACAGAAGAAGGAACGAACGGACTCGGACAAGTACAATACTTCGTTTACCCAAACTCAGAAGACTCAATGGGTGCAGTTGAAATGAATGAGTTGGATAAAATCCAACAACAAATTCAAGCAAGTGCAATGAAGTACAATCAAGTCAATGGGATTGAAGTAGATCTCTTAAGCGGTGAAGAAGACATGGGCGAAGTAGAACCATCAGAAAAAATCTACTAAACAAAAATCAAACATCCATCACACACAATAAATCAAAAGTTAAATTTTAAAAAACAAAAATTATGTTAGAACTATTAGACGGAACAGAAGAGTACAATAACGCAGGAGCGTTGTTAGGATTAGAAGGTGCAGAAAGCGAAGAGCTGTTAGGTGCGCTTCGTAGAATGAATCCGATTGCTCGTCAACGCACCATTAACAAGTTGGCAAATCCGGGAGCAGGAAGCAAAGGCTCTCGTGCAGAAATGGAGAAACATTTCCGTGAGTTACCTGCACACATCAAAAGTGCATTAGCAAAAGGAGAATTGCGTTTGGCAGATACCATTGTGTATTCAATCAAACCTGTGAATTCATAAACAATTAAGTTGTTTGAAACTCAGGATGTAAAAGAAGTTGGTTTGAGAAATATCAGTAACGCCAAATTACCAAAGAACCAAGCCTTATTAGTAAGCGGAATTGTGCTGTTGGCATCTATCCCTGAAAATGCAACTGCCGATAAAGTAATGGGATCGAAGTTTATTCAGTTGGAAGATTTCCCTGCAATTGCAAACGGAGAGTTCAGCTTAAAAGCAAACAAAAAAATCATCATCCCTGAAACAAGTGTTGCTGCATTCAAAACATCAAACATGCACAGCGTTCCATTGGGATATTACAAGTTGGCGAATCCACGCTTGATTCACGATGACATCTTGTTAGAGTTCACAGTTGAGTTAGGCTCAATGGAAGGACTTGATCCAAAAACCCAATTGTATGTTGGTTTACACGGAACTATTACAACTCCTTAATCAATAACCTAATAAGTCGGGAGAGCAATCTCCCGGCTTTTAAAAAAGCAATACCATGTTAAAAGCAACGAAAAAAAGATTTGATATAAAAATTCTTGTGGCGAACTCAACGGTGAGTGAAACCTTTGAATTGGAGAAGAACATTGTGAAAGTGCACGGGGTGTTGGTTACATCGGATAAGGACGATCTATTGTATTACAGAGGAACTCAGAAGATTGAAATAAATAAAGAAGAGTTCTTTCCTGATAACTACGAAAGCAAATTGTTAATGTCAGGAATCAATGTAGCACCAAAACAACGCTACTATGATTTAGGTGGTGTTGCACCCGGCAATGGCAGAGTTCAAATCTCTTACAAAGATTTGGATGATGGCAGAACGATGTTCACGCCTTACCGAGTGAGTTTGTACTTAGACTGTGAAATGGAGGATGAGTTATGATGAAAGAAGGAGTGATAATTAAAACGATAAGTATTAAACGACAAGGCGAACGGAAACACTTTCAAATCAGGCTTCCAAAGGATACCAAGTTTATCATCGGCGTTGAATACGGAGGGCGATTGATAAGCAGAACAGAAGGTGCTATTGAAGCCCCTGCACCAAAAGCCAAAGCGGATGCAAAATTGGTAGAGGTTATTTATTCAGCTATTGAATCAGGCGCAGTAAGAGATGATAAACCCAAAGCGTTCTTTAAGAGAAACCAATTAATCGGAGAGTTAAAACTGCAAAGTTGTGAAGAGGCGAATTGGTTTTATGCAGCAGATGTTTTTGGAAACGATGCCAACTTGAATTGGGGAGATTTTTCTCAAACAGGTTTTCCGGTAAATGATTTCACTCATGGCAATAAAAGAACAGAAGAAGTTGTGAAGGTAGATGCCGAGTCAACAATTATAAACGGATGGTATTTAGATGCATTGGGGAAGTCGCAAAAGTTGGACATCAACTACGAGATAAAAGTATATGTATGGATTAATGTGGAGGAATAGAAAATGACAATAAATCTTGCCTTAGAATACATCCCACGAAGGATGCAGGAATTAGGATACAAGTCAGATTACTTTATCCGCTTCCGACACTTGGTGTTACAACCAAATGAAGAGCTGACCATTGATGCACACACTCAATTCTATTACCTCGTTGAAGAAGCGCAGAATGTAAGAGTTGAAAGTGAAACAGGAATATTCGATTTGAGCGAAAGTGCTACCAATGAAATGCAATACGAACATCAAAGTAAAATACAAATCACTAATTATTTATCCGGTATCAATCACTTAAGATTCATTCAGGTAATACCAAAAAACAAAACAACAATTAAAAAGTAAAAGTAATGCAACATACCAATCCATATAACGATGTGAAGCTTTCCCAATTTAAAATGTGGCTTCACGACATGGTCGACAAAGGCGAAGGGAAATATATTGAAGTGTACGTTGACGATGTAAAAGTTGTGCCTCGCACTAACAGAATTGAATCCATCGATGACCACAAAGTTTATCTTGACGATTCGACAGAAACAGTAAAAGTTTTCACTTACAATACTGAAAATTCAAACCGTTATCAGCAATTCACTTTTTTCATCGAAAAAAAGAAACCAATTGAACACCCGGTTCAAAATCAAACGCCACAAGTTCAACAACCACAAGGGCTATCCGGTATTGAATTAGAAAACAAGATCAATCAGTCCTTAGCGCAAGAGCGTGAGCGTTGGCAAAATGATTTGATGAAGCGTGATTATGAAACCTGTCAAAACAAACTAACCGAAGCAGAAGATTACATCGAAGAGTTAGAAGAAAAACTCAATGTGTATAAAAGTAAAAAGCTGCATTTAGGTGATGTTAACCTTGGCGAAGTTGCCTCTATAGTTTTAGAGGGAATGGTTAAACGAAACCCACATTGGGTTGCCAAATTACCGGGTGGAGATGCACTTGCAGGATTGATTGCAAAGGAAGCTACAGAAAATGGAACAGCAGAAGTAATTGAAAGTGAAGTTGTGTTTAAAAAGAAAACGCCAGTTGAAGATGGAATGTCTGAAGAGATGAAAGCACAACTTGGATTCTTAAAACAATTAGAGTCTCAATTCAATCAAGAACAACTTGATAAAATAATGCTCATCCTACAATCCTTTGTTGAAGAGCCAAAGAACATCGAAACAGTATTTGAACTATTAGAAATAAAAACAGAAAATGAAAAAGTTTAGTTATGAAATAACCATTGAAGCGACTACTGAAGCAGAAGCCGATTCTAAAATGAAAGCGTTAACTACGATTGCAAAGAAGTTAAACACTAAAGAAATAGTGAAGCTTGCCGACATCGTACAAAACGATCCTGTAAAAACTGCATTAGCAAAAAAAGCATTAGGAGTATAAAATGAAAAAGAATACCACCAAAGATGATTTAACCTTGAAAGAGAAACTTCTCTATTCCCTTATCGGAATTGGGATTGTGGGCGGTGGTATTTTCTTTGGGAGAAAACTTGTTATAAAAGGAGTCGCCAATCGTGAAGAGAAGAAATCTTTTGAAGATGGTACACCTGCAACCTTCGCCAAGCAAATTAAAATGGCGTTTGACAATGATGGTTGGTGGGGAACGGATACCGAGAAGTTAAGAAGCACGTTAAGGGAGATCCCAAGCAAACAAGTTTTTCTCAAAGTTCAGGAGTCCTATAAAAAACTCTACAACTCAAATATGATAACGGACATGAGTGATGAGTTGCAAACAACTGAGTACAATGAGATGCTTCAAATAATTGCACAGAAGCCGGATAAAACGGGCGGTAAGCCTTCAAGTCCAACTTTAGTGTATGATGGGTGGGCAAAGCGTTTAAAAGCAGCCTTTGATAAAGAATACGGTTTTATACCGGGAACAGATGAAGAAGCGATCAAAGCAGTTTTTAATGAAATGCCAACTCAAAAAGCATTTATCATGACCGGAGTAGTTTACAAGAAACTATATGCAACAGACATGATGACCGATTTGAAAAGCGAGTTAGAGATGTGGGAATACAATGATTACTTGAAAATGATACTATCAAAACCAAAGGGATAATGGAAAGCAAAACACAAAATAAAAGAAAAATAATCCTGATCGGACTGAGTGTATTAGGAACAGGTGTCGCTGGCTTCTTAGGATGGAACTACTGGAAAAAGAAGAAAGCGAATCAGGAAGAAGATACAACCTCCTTTACAGAAACTGCAAGCGTAAATACTGCGCCTACAAAAAACGACAGCTTCCCTTTAAAAAGAGGGAGCAAAGGAAACAGAGTAACACAACTTCAAAATGCCTTAGTAAAAAAATTCGGAGCAAGCATACTTCCAAAATACGGAGTAGATGGAATGTTCGGGAAAGAGGTTGAAGCAGCATTAGTGAGGGCTAAGTTGCCGACATCAATTAACGAATCCACCTATAATTCTTTTGTTGGTGCAAGCGGATTTGCCGGAATAATAAAACATGGAGATGAGATCGTTTCGATTGTTGAAACTGAAATCTATAAATCCAAAGGCAACTTTAAAATGAAAGTGCCAAAGCACATTGTGCTTGGCGAGAAGGAGTTTACACATCAAGGTTGGATTTACTTTATTCCTAAGAATAGCACAGAGCTTTTCAGGGTTAAAAAAGAACAAGTAAAATCCTTTAAAGAATTTAAAAATGAAAAATCTTAGAAACATTAAATATATCGTGGTGCATTGTACCGCAACGCCACCAACAACTACAGTTGAATCCATTAAACGCTATTGGAAAGAGCAGCGTGGTTGGGGTGACACACCGGGCTACCATTACTTGATCCAACGACAAGGGAATTTAATTCAGTTGTTAGATGAAAGCAAAAACAGCTATGGTGTATATGCTCACAATTCAAATTGCATTAGCCTTGCTTACATCGGTGGAATTGATAAAGATGGCAAACCACAAGATAACAGAACTGATGCACAAAAGCATTCCATGTTTGATTTGATTGTTTCTCTAACTGAGAAATATCCAAATGCACAAGTGTTGGGACATCGTGATTTTGCAGGAGTGAAAAAAGCTTGTCCTTGTTTCGATGTGAAGAAGTGGTTAAGTGAGTATGAACCCGATTTAGGAAACGCTGCATAATGTTGCTATCGAAGATCAAAGGAATTCTACGAAGCAAAGGATATGAACTCTACACAAAACCGAATCAATTAAACATAGTTGGGATTAGATCACCAAATACAATCCCTAATCGTTTTGATGATGAGATTCATGTCTTTTACAAAGTAGCCCCATTAAAATGGCATTACCATGTTTACAAGGTAACAACCGATCCGGGTACATTTTGGTTGCGTAATCCAATGCAACCTCAAGGTACAGCCATCTTAGCTCAAGGGCAATACAAAGGTGCTTATAGAATCGGAATGCATCAAGGGAAGTACAAAGCATTGGTTCAATCAAAACCAATTACTGTAATACGAGATTACGATAGAGATGCAAAACTTGATTTTAAAAATGGCACAAAGAGCAAAGGGATGTATGGGATTAATATCCACCGTGCAAGTTTGAATGGGATCACAAAGCAAGTAGATAAATACTCTGCCGGATGTCAAGTGTTTTCAAATATCAATGAGTTCAAGGAATTCTTGAGTTTGTGCGAAAAGCACTTGAGTTTATACGGTAACAGTTTTACATACACGCTGATTGATTTTAGAGCGGTAAAGCGACAAACCATTAAACGTTGGGCAATCGGAACGGTAACAGTAGCATTAGGTTTAACAGCCTTGTGGGGAATTCTAAAAAGGAAAAAGAAAAAACAAAAATGAAAAATCGATTCATAACAGCTTTAGCGCAATTGCTAAAAGACAAAAATGGTAATACCAGTCTGCGTGAAGTAGTCACAGTCTTGTTTGTGATTGTGTTGCTCGTGAGTTGGATTGCGGATCAGTTCTTTGAATTACAAATGCCCGAACACATGTTTTATGGTTTTATAACCCTTGTGGGAGCAGGTTGCTTCGGGTATTCGATTGAAAAAAAACAAGTGTAAAATTTAAAAACTAATAAATATGAAACAGTTATTATCAGCCTTTATCATAGGCATCCTCGTTTGTCTTATTGCAGTTAAAAGCTGCGGTGACAAACCAAAACAGGTAAATGTAAAAGAAATCAAAAAGGAGATTAAAACCTCCGGCAACTTAGCGGAAACGATTCAGCAAAACTATCAGAAAGCGAAACAAGAGTTCTCCAAGGTTGCCGATTCTTTGAAAACTGAAAACCAAAAGCTAAATGTAAAACTGCAAGTAACAAGAGCGTTACTAAAGAAACAGCAAACAATTGTTGTGAGCAACATTCCTTGTGATACATTACGAAAGGAAGTTATAGTGCTGAACGATTTATGTAATGCTCAAGATAGTTTATGCAGCGTTTCCATTAGTTCGCTCAATCAAGCGGTTGCAGTCAGGGATTCACAAATTGTAATGTGTAACAGGAGTTATCAATCCATGTTCGACATACAAAAAGAAAATCAGCAAAGACAAATGCAATTAGCAGAAGAGTTGAACACAGCTTACAAGCAAAACAGAAAGAAGCGTTTTGAAAACAAAATGCTCACCTATGGGCTAATGATAATGTCGGGAATAACAACAACACTATTTATTAAATCACAGCAATAATGATAAAAGAAAAAACTATCGTTTCAACCACCACACTTGCAGCCTCTCTACTGATGTACTTCTATGCGAGAACCGCACAAAAAGACGCAGTTCCCTATGTGATGATTGGTGGTTTTATGGGAGCGGTTATCGGAGAGAGCATTGTTGAATATATAAACAAAAATAAAAAAGACTAAGTATGGCAACTATTATTGAAAATAACGGAGGTAGTATAAAAATTACCGAGAATGGCGCATCACGTTTTGTTCTGAAGTATCAAGTTCGTGAAGTGGAAATCGTCAGAGATACCATTATCAAAATTGATATCGGACAAGGTGCGCTAAACAACATCTATGTTGATCAGGCAGATGTTACTGCGCCAGCAACTGCAACAGTTGAGGAGTTAAGAGATCAAATCATTGGAATGTTACAAACCAATGTAACAGGAACAGCAACCGAAGCGAAACAAACAGAAGAGATCAACGAGATCAAAAATCTTCAAGCTGTTGTTGGGAACTTGCAAGCGAAAGTAAATTCATTAGATGATAAAACATTTTTCCAACCTAAGTTGGTAGATGAAAGTAGTCCTAATGCAGTTTATAACGGATTTGCAGTGCCGGGTACAGCAGTTGATGCGCCTGTTTGGGCAATTCAGAAAGTAACCAAAACGAATGGTGTTTATTCTTACCAATGGGCAGGAGGCAACAGAAACTTCGACAAAATTTGGAACAACAGAAAAGCATTAATCTATAGCTAAAATCAAAGAGCCTCTTTCGGGAGGCT
This sequence comes from Bacteroidota bacterium, assembly GCA_040387555.1. Taxonomy (GTDB): domain Bacteria; phylum Bacteroidota; class Bacteroidia; order B-17B0; family Aurantibacillaceae; genus UBA4416. Next base: position 397,043 of record JAZKDO010000001.1, read on the forward strand.
CTTTATTCTTATTAAAAATGAAAACACCAATAACATACTACGGAGGGAAACAAACCCTATTAAAATACCTACTCCCTTTGATTCCGCAGCACAGATTGTACTGCGAACCGTTCTTTGGTGGTGGTGCAGTATTTTTTGCTAAACCGAAATCGGAAGTAGAAGTGATTAATGATATCAATAATGAAGTCATTAATTTTTTCAAAGTAATAAAAACGAAGTTCCCTGAACTTCAAAAAGAAATTCAATCAACCTTACACAGTCGTGAACTTTATAAAAGAGCGATGGAGGTTTATAATAACCCCACAAAGTATTCAGATGTGAAACGTGCATGGGCATTATGGACAGCAACCAATCAAGGTTTCGCTGGCATGATAGGCTCTTGGGGGTTTGGTAAGGATGATTCAAAAGAAGCAGCACTTGCAAATAAAAGAGATGCTTTTACAAAGGAGTATGAACACCGACTTATAAAAGTGCAAGTCGAAAATAATAGTGCAATCAAAGTAATAAACAGATGCGATGACAAAGAAACATTTATCTATGCAGACCCTCCGTACATTGGTTCGGATCAAGGTCATTATAAAGGTTATACGGAAGACGATTACCGAGAACTTCTCAATGCGCTTTCCAAGGTAAAGGGAAAGTTTTTGTTAAGTTCTTATCCTTCAAAAATTCTAACCACTTACATCAATAAGTACAAGTGGAAAGTTCAAAAGGTTACTAAAAGCGTTGCAGTAACAAAACACACCGATAAAGTAAAAACGGAAATGATCGTTATGAATTACGATCCTGCAAAAGCTAAATCTTTTATACACACGCTGAGTTTGAAGGAAAGAAAGGACTTACAAAGTTTAACGAAACAATTAACGCAATTAAAATTTAAATCAAAATGAGAATAACAACCAAGAATTATTTTAAAGCCATTAGTGAAGTTGGTTTTGAGAATCTGCCGGAGGTGCTTAAAAAATCTCACTTGGTGATTGAAGAGAAAACTAACAAAGGCAACGATTGGGGCATTTATGAAAATGATGCTGAAGCAAAAAAAGTATTTGATTTGACGTTTGATAAACTTGAGGAATTTATCGACCGCAAAGAAGATCTTTCAGGCTTAGATGGCAACCCAATCATTGACAGAGCAAAGAAGGATGCCGCAGGATACAAAGACTTGCCACTCGATAAATTAAAAATGATTTATCGTTTGGAACTTGATGCTGAATTGGAAGATGGATTAACTCCTGAAATTAAAATTAGAAAGGCTGCTTTGGAAAAAGCTATTGCTGCTAAAGAGGGGAAAAGCAATGGTGTATCCGGTAGCTCAAAAAACAAGTTTGCAGGTATTAGCAATGAAATAAAATTCATTCACATGTACCTGAATTTCCACGATAAGGTTCTTTATAAAAATACCATCGGTTTATTTATAGATGATCTTCAAAAAGCAATCACGGAGAAAAAGATTACAAAAAAGTCGCCTGTTGCAAAAGAAATCATGGAGATGCAGGAGTCTGCATTGAAAGCGTTTAATTCTATGAGAAACGCCAAGCATATTATGTTGCGTCCTGAAGTAATTAAGAAGCTTAAAGGCATCATTGAAAAGTATGAGAACGCTTACGATGATATTGACGAGTCTTATGCTAAAGAAAAAAAGCAAAAGAAGAACTTAAACGGATTGGGGAATGTTCCGGTGAACATCATGCCGAGTAAGGAATTCACAAACCTTCATTTTAATACAATCGGGTTCACAGGAAAATGGCTTGACTTTATTGGCGATCCTGCTCCGGGTTTTACTGCGATGGTATTTGGAATGCCTAAGATGGGAAAGAGTTATTTGTGCATTGATTTTGCCGGCTATTTAGCGAGAAATCATGGCAAGGTGTTATACGTTGCAAAAGAAGAGAAGCTTGATGCAACCTTGCAGAAAAAATTAAAAGATAAAGATGTTGCTCATGAAAATCTATTTGTATCGGATGCGCTTCCAACAGATCTATCTTCTTACGACTTTATTTTTCTTGACTCTGTAAACAAACTTGGTCTTACAGCGAAAGACCTGGAAAAATTAAAAACGCAAAACAAAGGAAAATCTTTTGTCTTTATTTTTCAGGCAACAAAAGGTGGGCAGTTCAAAGGCAACAATGAATTTCAACACGATGTTGATGTTGTAATTGAAATACCGGAAAAAGGTATTGCAACTCAATACGGTCGTTTTAATCAAGGCGGAAAGATGGGAGTATTCGAGGATGCGCCCATTGGAGATATGGAAGAGTTAAATGGTGTCAGAAAAAGCGGAAAGAACTTGGAAGTTCCAAAGAAAGTATCGAACGTAGACACTATGAAAAAGAAAGCAACAAAAACCGAAGACTGGACTGAGCCGGAACACTTAAATAAAAGTGATCACGCAGTTCTAAAAGAAATTAATCGCCTTTATATAGCAAAGAAGTATAAGGAAGCGATGAACCGTGCAATGGAAACGGATACGATTGTTAGGGAGGAAATCCCCGGAGACATTTGGAAAAAGATGGGTGGTCAGTTAACTAAAACAGGAGAAGAAAGATTAAAAGCAAAACACAGCAAAGCTTCTTCTGAAATGGTTAAAGGAGAAAAGCCTAAACAAACAATCGTTTTTAATTCGACAATCCGTTCTTTAAAAGGGGTAATTGAACGTGAGTGGGATCTTGAATTAACGGATGGCGAGTACATTGAAATTTTAGACATCGCTCAAGAGCAAAGCGTAAATTTTTACGATGTTGTAACTGAAATGCATCCGAACCTTACTGCGTTTATGACACAGATGGCTATGGCATTAAAAGTTTGGGATAAAACTGCCGAGAAATCAAAAGGAAAGTTTGATCCTCGTTACTATGCAAATAGAAAGGATGATGACAACCCTGCGTTTCTATTTAGTTTAACAAGTAGTAAACTGCTTGCTGAGGCTATCGAAGGAGACTTTGATTTGATTTACTTAGTGCGCAGGGAATTGGCTAATCGTGGGCAAGATAGCAAAGGTAAATGGGTTGGCTTTGATGAAGCAAAAAAAATACATAAAATCGAATAGTAAAAGGTAAATCCAAACAAAAGCGGAGTAACTCTCCGCTTTTCCCATTCTCTAACTTATTGTATCTTTAATCCAATTAATACATAAAGAAAATTGAACAATAAAATAACACAGATTAGCAGAAGAAATATTTTCGATTTTATTCAAGCTGAACAACTTTGGTGGTCAGGTCGAATGAGCGAAATAGATTTTTTATCAAGATTATTTGATCTTGATAATTTAGAATCATATGATGGGCGTTTCCCAAATGCAGCAGGTGATATTTGGCAACATCGAGTTAACAATCCTAATGATTGGGAGGATAATTGGATTTATACCGACAAACGGTTTAACCTTCTTCAATGTGATGATTCCGTTTTTCTAAACTTTTTGTGCGAAATGATCCACCCTTTAGTTCGGGTAGATTCTTCAGAAGTCAATCGCTTACTTCAGATATTTAATGAAAATCTTAAAGAGGATAATTACGAGATAGTTGAAAAAAGTAAAATTTCCGGAAAACCAATTTTTGTTGGTAGAATAAAAATAACAGGGCAAGAATTCCTGCAAAATAAAGGGGCTATTATTAAAAAAATACTCAATGCTGATTATGTAACTCAGCAAATAAGCTTAATGGAGACTTCTATTGAGAATTCGCCCCATGTGTCCATAGGTATTGCAAAGGAATTAATTGAAACGTGCTGTAAGTCAATATTTGAAGAAAGAAAGGAAGAATATGACAAGAATTGGGATCTACCCAAATTAATGAAGGAAACTACTAAACTTTTAAAATTGACTCCGGATGATATTCCAAATGAAATTAAGGCAGCAAATTCTATCAAACAAATTTTAGGAAGCCTTTCATCAGTTGTTCAGGGAATCTCTGAGATTAGAAATGAATACGGAAGTGGTCATGGAAAGGATGGGAAATTTGTAGGACTCCAGCCACGACATGCAAAATTGGCGGTGGGAGCTGCATCAACCTTAGCAATTTATCTTTTAGAAACCCACGAATTAAGGAAACTATGACAAAACCTTTAATTTTTAATACCTTTGCTCAAAGAAATTTAAGAGGCGATTCTTTGAATTATAACAGCGACTTCCAACTACGAGAGTTCATCAGAATTCTAAGTGCTTGGAAATCATCAATAAAGTTCGATAAATCCAACCCGTAGGGTACAATACCTGGGAGCTTCCAAGTTCCAGGTAGAAACTTAGCCTCAGTCGCAAGATTGAGGTTTTTGTTTTTTTGCAAAGGATCGGGGCAGAGCCTTGATCCTTTTTTATATTTGTATTTAGTTTAAATGGTTCGGAAACTCATTCTTTTATTTTTACTCGCTTTCTATTCTTTGAGTCTGTGTTCTCAGGAGACTAAGCGAACGCATAAGAGGAGCGTGTTTGGTTTTAAAAACCTTAATGATACTATTGATGAAGAAAAAAAGGGCGTTTTTATACTACCCTTAATTTATTATACCCCCGATACACGATGGGCAGGAGGCGCGGCAGGTGTCTATTATTTTAAATTAGGTGCCAGGGACAGTACTGAACATGAAACAAGGGTATCCAACATCCAATTCCTTTGTGATTATACACAAAATAAACAATTGGATGTGTGGGGACAGTGGAATGTATTTACACGAAACGAAAATTATTTATTAAAAGGCGAAATGCGTTATAGGAATTTTCCGGACCGTTTTTATGGCATAGGAAATTCTACATTGAAAAGCGCTGAAGAAAAATATGAATATAATCTTTTAAGTTTTAAAACACTTTTCCTTAAAAAAATATTCCCCTCCGTATTTGTGGGCCTTGACTACCATTTTGAAAAGGAGTATGGATTTGCATATACCCCAGGTGGAATTCTTGAAGCCGGCACAGTACCAGGCTATAAGGGAGGCGTACAATCAGCCATTGGCCTTGTCGGTATTTTCGATAGCCGCGATAACGTAATCAATACTTACAAAGGAAGTCTGTTTGAATTATCGTCGTACTTTTATTTAAAGCCTATTGGAAGCACCTTCAATTTTTCTTTTGTGAATGCACTCTATCAAAAATTCTGGCAGGTAAAACCCAAACATATTATTGCGCTTCAAACTAAAGCTCGTTACGGGTTTGGGCAAGTTCCTTTTTTGGATATGTCAGCCGTAGGGAACGATGATCTTTTAAGAGGATATCCGAAGAACCGATTCAAGGACATTAATTTCATCGGAGGACAGTTAGAATATCGCTTTCCGCTGTTCTGGCGGTTTGGTATGGTAACGTTTGCCGGAGCAGGGGATGTTTTTGCAAATCATAAAGATCTTTCAATAGAAAGTCTTAAATATTCTATTGGTACAGGTTTACGATTTATAGCAAATCCGGGTGAACGGCTTAACATTCGATTAGATTACGGATACGGAAAAGAAGGCGGTTACTTTTACTTTGTTGTGGGCGAATCATTTTGACATGAATGTATCAAAACCCTAATCCTCATCTAAATCATTCAAAAAGTTTCATAAACTCAATCTCTAAGATAGGATAAGGATCGAGTCTGGAAGCTAGTTCCGAAAGTTCCACCGGCACCTCTTTTATTTTCCCACATCTTTTGAATTATTAGAAAGGCTAATAACCCTTTCGCTATCTAATAAAATCTTAATGACCATGGAATTATATTGATATATCAAGTATATTTGTATCAATTAATATTTGTCATTATGGAAAGTTTAGACCAAGTTATTTTCTATTCATTGGAAAAGTCAATTAAATCGTATAGACAATTTGCGCAAAAAAGTATAAATAAGAAGGGGCTTGATATAACTATAGATCAATGGTTGGTGTTGAAAACAATACAAAATAATCCAGATATAAGTCAGCAACAAATTGCAATAAATGTATTTAAAGACTATGCCTCTATTACAAGAATTGTTGAACTTTTAGTAGAAAAAAAAATCTTAAATAGAGACTTCCATGCAGACGATAGGAGAAGATTTAATTTAACCATAACTAAACAAGGCGCTGCAGTTCTAAAAGGGCTGGCTCCGGTTATTCAATCCAATCGAAAAAGGGCGCTTGAAGGCATTTCAAATAAAGAGATCGAAACGCTAAAACGACTTCTTAACAAAATAACTGAAAACTGTAAATAATATAAAACAAACTGACATGAGTTCTCTTAAAAATTTAGGTATTGCCATAATATTCGTCCACGGCTTCTTGTCTTGCAATAGTAACCAGAATTCAATTAATGAAAAAAAGACTGTATTAGATCCAATAAAATTTGGCAAGGAATTTATATCCGTTTGCAAGGTTGGTATTAAAGGCGGAGACGGAACACTAATTGAAAAAAATTGGGTATTAACAGCGGGGCACGTTGCTGAAGGGATGTTTAAACGAAGTAATGCAGACCTTTCCGTTTATTTCGAAAACGGAAGTGAGTATAAAGTAAAGAACGTGTTCTTACATCCGAAATTTGAACCCATGGGAATTTATGACATCGCTTTACTTGAACTTGAACATGAGGTGAAAGAAGTTGTTCCAACTAAAATCTATACTGATACAAATGAATTAAATCAAATGATAATTTTAGCAGGACATGGCGATAAGAAGCAAGCTGATGGGACGTGGATAAAGGATGGAAAATTAAGAGCGTACACAAATATGATTGATCAGATAAATGAAACCCATATCGTATTTGATTATGATGCTCCGGAAAATAATCCCACTAAAAATGAAGGAACAAGTGGCCCGGGTGATAGTGGCGGCCCTGCATTTATAAAAAAGGAAAATACTTGTTTTGTCGCAGGCATAAGTTCAATGGGCGAACCGGGAAAAAATGGACCAGCGACTTATGGAGCGATTGAACATTTTGTAAGAGTTTCAAAATTTCAAAACTGGATTACAGAAACTATGAAAAACGCCAATCCAGCTCATCTTTTGTCCCTAAAGGAATCACCTTCCAATAATCCATCCGAAGACGCCGATTTTCCAATGACAGAGCAAGGTAAAGCAGCTAAAAGAATTGTGGATGCACTAGAAAACTACTCTGATGAAAAAATGATTGATGCAATTTCAAAATCTTTTGATGAGTCTGTTTTAAACAAACGGAGTGGAAGTCAAATAATTCAAAATATGCCGGTCTTAATTAAAGAACTTCAAAATTCAAATTTCAAAAAAATAATATCTGAATCAACTGATAAAATTTCGATACTAATGATAAAAGACAAAACAGAATATGCACTTGATATTTTCTTTGTCGAAACATCAAAGAAAATTGAGCAAATGGGTTTTGCAAATTTGAACTAAGGAATTTTTTATCATAAAACCACAAGAGCAACCTATGGGTACGGTCAAAAAATTAGCAAAGTATATTTTAACCTGATAATTTTTCATGGAAAGGCACTAACTTTTACAAGAATTACAACTAAAGCATTCGTTTCCGAGAACTATATAAACAGTGACGTAAAATTTACAACACAAATAACCCTGCGCCGGCCTACTTTTGATGAAAGCACTAATCTTCAAACACGTTATGGATAGCATCAATAAAAACCAACCGGAGCATAACAAAAGCAACCTAAGCGGCTCCAAAGCAATTGAAAAATTAAAGGAGCTTGTGGAGAAAGCTGAAACCTGTTTTTTTTCCACCTTCGATTTAAACTCGCATGCTAACCCCACCCGCCCCATGAGTGTTCTTAAAGTTACGGATGAGGGGCAGCTTTTATTTCTAAGCGCCACAGACAGTCATAAAAACAAAGAGTTACAAGCTGATCCCATGGTACAGCTATATTTTCAGGGATCCAAGCACTCCGATTTTCTTAATTTAACTGGTAGAGCGTCCATTTCAAAAGATAAACAGATCATAGAGGAGTTGTGGAACCCTATTTTAAAAACCTGGTTTACCGAGGGTAAGGACGATGCAAGAATATCGGTGTTAACGGTTGATCCGCAAGATGGGTATTATTGGGATAATAAGCATGGTAATGCCATTGCAGGTATTAAAATAATGATCGGTGCGGCTATAGGAAAAACACTGGATGATTCCATTGAAGGCCGGCTAAAGCCGTAATGCATTACTGAAACCATATTACGTTAATGGTATCAGGTGCCCATGAAGGATGTTTTCGAATATTTTTTTTCGTGAGTTTAGTAATTGTTATCAGGTTTTATTATTGGCTGTAAAAATCAATCAAATCTTTCAAATATTTTTGCCAAATTCGATACCATGCAGACAGACAATTTATTAAAGCAAGTCGATTTCATCAAAGAGATCGATAAATTAAAATACATTCAACGTAAAACTAAATTATTTAACAGCGACCGAAACGAAAATGACGCCGAACATAGCTGGCATTTAGCAATGATGGTCATGGTATTGGCAGAACATTCCGACAAGCCCATTGATATTTTAAAAGTTTTAAAAATGGTTTTGATTCATGATATTGTTGAGATTGATGCAGGCGACACGTTTATTTACGACTCATTAAAAAATCATTCAAATACAGACGAAGAACAATTGGCAGCAAAACGCATCTTCGGGTTGTTGCCGGCAGAACAAGCCAAAGAATTAATTTCGGTTTGGAATGAATTTGAAGAAGGCATTACTGATGAAGCAAAGTTTGCAAAATCAATGGACCGTTTTGCGCCCTTGTTACAAAACGTTTCCAATAATGGGGGAACCTGGAAAGAATTTAATGTGCCTTATCAAAAGGTGTACGAAAAGAAAAAGGTAATTAAAAATGGGTCGGCAACACTTTGGAACTATGCAGAAAATTTAATTAACGAAAGTGTGGAAAAAGGGATATTAAAAAAAGCATAGCCCCATTTTATTCGAAAAAATAATTAAAGAATGAATTTCATTTGCCTGGATTCATCAACGCATTAAAAACGGGAGTGCCGGTAACTTCGCTATTTTTAAAGCGATACAAAAAAGGCCCACCCTCCTGGGCAGGCCGGCGCATGATACAAAAGATCCTCCAAGCACACGTTTTCATTTTCAGAATTACACGTTAACATCTGCGGTTTTAGGCAGTACAAACATGTGTTTGTTTTTTAAATAAAGACCTATCCATAACATGACTAAAAGTATGGCTGCTGTAGGTGTGCCACTCCCGGTTAATTCAATAGACAAGGCGCCTGCTAAATAACAGGAGATAAGCAGAAAGCCAATTTTGTAAGTTTTTGGGAACCAAAATAATGCCACTGCTGCCAACTCAATGATGCCAAATAAAGTCACATAACTGCCAAGGCCTGCCTTTGTTAATCCTGTAACTATTTGTTCTGCACCTGCTAATTTCATAATTCCGCTCATGATTAGCATGAGAGATGGGATGACCGTTAATATAATGGAAATGATGCGGGTTGTTTTTGTTGTTGTCATGTTTTTAGTTTTAGATTAGGATACAAAACTATCTCAATTAAGTATCCATTAGGTATCACTTTCCCAAAGGATACCGATATACTTTAGGAAAGCGATATAAAAAAGAAAGCAATTTTGATGGTATCTTTGTTGAGCAAATTAATACGCTTATGGAAATTATAGAACAGGATAAACGAAAATGTCCTACACACGTATCAAACGTTGAATGCACAAAACATCTGTTACCTGTTAAGGATGCATTAGATATTCTGAGCGGCAAATGGAAACTACAGATCATACTTTCTTTAACCTTCGGTAAGAAACGGTTTAAACAGATACAACGCGAAATTCCCGGGCTCACTCCTAAAATGTTATCCAAAGAATTAAAAGAGCTTGAAATAAATGAATTAGCCAGCAGGCATGTTTACGATACTTCTCCTGTTTCGATAGAATATGAAATCACACCTTACGGTAAAACATTAAGGCCGCTTATTGAAGAACTTGAAAAGTGGGGATCAAAACACAGGAAACGTATTATTGCCAGAAGCAACCGTGATTAAAACACAGTTTAATGGTCATTGATAAGATCGGCTAAATAAATTAATAGCTCTATAGAAGTATCATGTTCCATCCCTACTTCCAGGGAATTTCTGATACCATAATAATCTTCCACCTTACTTGTATTAACTTCCTTCTCAATTAATTTATCAAGGATAGCATACATAGCAAACATCCCTTCGTGAGTTAAGGAAGCAATGAAATTGCCATCAAAAAACCCAGCGTCCGTAATGCCTTCCGGATCCGATTTACCACCATTAAATGCATAACGCGCAATGGCTTCATAAAGTAATGAGGGTTCTCTTTCGTTTATATTAATGATGAATGGCATAGGTTTTAAAATGATTCACGTAAATGTACTATATTCTATCTTAGTTATATGCAAAAATGGTTGAGCACTTTCTTACATATTAACCTCTATACTATTTGATTTTTGTAACTCTATTCAACAAGTAAATTCGAAAATCATCCCGGGTTTTTTAAAATCCTTTTCAAGTGTAACAGCAATTAACTATGAGCTAAATACCTTTTTCTGTATATTTGAAATGTGGTTAAAAGGTCTATCATCTTAACTCTGCTTTTTACAGCCTATACAATCGTATTGGCGCATAGTATCATTCCACATCACCATCACCATGATGAACATGAAACGACGCAATTAACATATCACCACGATGATCACCATGATGATGCCGACCATGATCATGAAAACAGCCTGTCTCACGATTTTGAAAATTACGTTCATAGCGGAGCCACCGGTGATCTTCATCAGCAACCTATCCAAAAATTTTCATGCAATAGTATTGCAATAGCCTACGTTGTTACTTTTTTTGATTTCTATATCAAAGCCGTGAAGAGTCCGCTGCCTATATTCCGGCATTCCACCGATCATATTCCCCTTTTGCGCCGTTGCCTTTCTAATAAAGGCTTAAGAGCGCCACCTTCTTTATTATCATAAACAGGTAACTGTTTTATCTGCTCTTCTCATGGGCAATTTTACATCTTATATCAAAAATTAAAGTAGAACAAATGCTTAATAAAATTATTGAGTTCTCTATAAAGAACAAATTAATCGTAGGTTTATTTATCCTGGCTCTAATAGGCTATGGTAGTTACGAAATTACACGACTGCCTATTGATGCCGTTCCTGATATTACAGATAACCAGGTGCAGGTCATAACCGTTACTCCTTCATTGGGCGCACCGGATGTCGAACGCTTAATTACCTTTCCTATTGAACAGGCCAGTAGTAATATTCCCGGACTGAAAGAAATCAGGAGTTTTTCCCGATTTGGTTTGTCACTTATTACAATCGTGTTTGATGATAACGTTGACATCTATTGGGCCAGGCAGCAGGTGACAGAAAGGCTTAAAACAGCTGAACAATCCATTCCAAAAGGAATAGGTTCACCTGAGTTAGCGCCTGTCACGACAGGGCTTGGAGAAATTTACCAATATGTCTTAAGACCGAAGCCTGGTTATGAAACAAAATATAATGCCATTGAATTGAGATCCATTCAGGATTGGATTGTTAAACGTCAATTGATTACCGTAAAAGGAGTGGCCGATGTGAGCAGTTTTGGCGGTAAATTAAAACAATATGAAGTAGCTGTTAACCCTTCAACCCTCAAATCATATAACATTACCATTAATGATGTGTTTACCGCCCTGGAAAAAAACAACGAAAATACAGGCGGTGCTTACATTGAAAAAGCGTCTACTGTTTTATACATTCGCGCGGAAGGCCTGATTGGAAATATAGATGACATTAAAGACATTGTTGTAAAAAGTACTATAGACGGGACTCCCTTATTATTAAAAGATGTGGCAGAAGTACGTATTGGTAATGCGACACGCTATGGTGCAATTACCTATAATGATGAAGGTGAAGTAGCAGGAGCTGTTGTGATGATGCTGAAAGGTGATAATAGCAGCAGGGTAATTGGACAGGTAAAAGAAAAAATAGAACAGATAAAAAAGACCTTACCTGAGGGGATAGAACTGGAACCCTTTTTGGACAGGACAAAAATGGTTAACAGTGCTATTGGAACAGTTACTAAAAACTTATTGGAAGGGGCATTGATCGTTGTTCTTATTTTGGTTTTGTTCCTTGGTAATTTAAGAGCTGGGTTAATTGTGGCATCCATCATACCATTAGCGATGCTTTTTGCAGTCATTATGATGAACATCTTTGGCGTTAGTGGTAATTTGATGAGTCTTGGTGCTTTAGATTTTGGTTTGATTGTGGATGGAGCAGTTATTATTGTAGAGGCCTGTATGTTTCAGTTACATGCGTCTAAGCAAAGTAAAGTTGATCAGTTACAAATGGATCATATTGTTTATAGAACATCCACCCGGATGCGAAACGCTGCTATTTTTGGAGAATTAATTATTTTAGCCGTGTATCTTCCCATTTTTACATTAGAAGGCATCGAAGGAAAAATGTTCAAGCCAATGGCTCAAACGGTTGCTTTTGCTTTGTTGGGTGCTTTTATTCTGTCCTTAACTTATGTTCCAATGATGGCCGCGTGGTTTTTAAGTAAGCATGTTAACCAAAAACAAAATATTTCAGATCGCATTATGAGGTCACTGGAAAATGTACATCGTAAGTATTTAACCAAAGTTCTAAATATTCCTAAAACGGTTATTGCCTCTGTGGTTGTGTTGTTTGCTGTTGCACTAATTATATTTTCTAACATGGGTGGAGAATTTATACCTTCTCTTCCCGAAGGAGATTTTGCTGTAGAAACAAGAGTATTAGCGGGTAGCAACCTGACTACTTCTTCCGAGGCTATTATGAAATCTGCACACATTTTAAAAAACAAATTCCCTGAAATTGAAAAGATCGTGGGTAAAACAGGTAGCGGTGAAATTCCAACAGACCCTATGCCCATGGAAGCATCTGACATGATGATCATTTTAAAAGATAAATCGGAATGGACATCTGCGGATGACTGGGATGAATTATCTGAAAAGATGGCAGAAGCATTACAGGAGGTTCCCGGAGTAACCTATAGCTTCCAGTACCCTGTAGCCATGCGATTCAATGAGTTAATGACAGGCGCTAAACAGGATGTGGTTTGCAAAATATTTGGAGAAAATTTAGATACCCTTTCTAAATATTCAAAAGTGGTAGGTGCAATTGCTGAAAAAATAGATGGAGCAGAGGATATTTATATCGAAGCAATAGACGGCCTCCCGCAGCTCATTATAAATTACAATCGCAAACTCATTGCACAATACGCACTAAACATACAAGACATTAACCGGATTGTGAATACTGCTTTTGCCGGTGAAAAAAGTGGAGTTGTTTACGAAGATGAAAAAAGATTTGATTTGGTAGTTCGTTTGGCAGGAGAGAACAGAAAAAATCTTGAAGACCTTCAAGATTTATTGATCCCTACTCCGCAAGGTTCACAAATACCTTTACAACAAGTTGCCGATGTTTCCATTAAACAAAGTGTCAATCAGATTCAACGGGATGATGCTAAGCGGAGAATTATTGTTGGGTTTAATGTCAAAGGCAGAGATGTACAAAGTGTGGTAAATGATATACAAAATGAAGCAGCAAAATTAAAGTTGCCGACAGGATACTATGTAACTTATGGAGGTGCATTTGAAAATTTGGTAGCCGCCAAAAAACGTTTGTCCTTAGCGGTACCCATTTCTTTGCTCTTGATTTTTTTACTTCTGTATTTTGCTTTCCATTCCGTGCGACAGGGTTTATTGATTTACTCAGCTATCCCATTATCTGCCATAGGCGGTATTTTGCTTTTAGCTGCACGCGGAATGCCTTTTAGTATTAGCGCTGGAATTGGCTTTATCGCTTTGTTTGGTGTTGCTGTACTGAATGGCATTGTCTTAATTTCCGAATACAACAAAATACGTAAAGATGGAGTCAGTAATATTAAACAAATTGTTTTGGAAGGAACCAGCAATCGTTTACGCCCGGTATTAATGACAGCCCTTGTTGCTTCATTAGGGTTTCTGCCGATGGCATTAAGTAATGGCGCAGGCGCCGAAGTACAACGTCCTTTAGCAACAGTGGTAATAGGTGGCCTGTTGTTCGCTACGCTTCTAACACTTTTTGTGCTACCGGTACTTTACATTCTTTTTGAAAAGAAACATTTTGCAAAAGAAGAAAACAAAACCAATGTACCTTCCATCATTCTGTTGTTGTGTTTATCATCCCTGGGGCTGAACGCACAACAACCTGTTACTTTACAAGCGGCTATTGATACAGCATTTAAAAACAGTTTAATAGTGAAAAATGAAAAGCTTAACGCTGAATATCAAAAGAAGCTAAAGGCTGCCGCCATTGATATTCCGCTAACTACCGTAACCGGTGAATACGGACAGATCAATTCCTTTTACCAGGACACTAAATTTGGTATCAGCCAATCCTTAAATTTTCCAACGGTGTATGCAAAACGCAGAGCGCTTCAAAACGAAAATTTCAAAAGTGCCGAATTGAACATTGCGGTAAAACAAGCGGAGTTGAAAAAACAAGTAAGTACAGAGTTTTATTGGATTTTATACCTGAAACAAAAGCAGGAGATTTTAACACGAACAGATAGTATTTATTCTATCTTTCTCAAAAACTCAGAACTGCGTTTTAAAAAAGGAGAAAGCAACATCCTTGAAAAGACAACTGCAGAAACACAACGCGGGCAAATAACCCTTCAACTCAATCAACTTAAAAATGAATTAGAAATGTCGCAATTGCGGTTTCAGCTTATATTAAATACATCCAATAACCTTTCCCCGACTATACAAACTCCAAAAATGGAATTTGCAGTATCTAATTCAGGGATAGAAAACCATCCTCAGGTTAAATGGCTGATTCAACAAAAACAAATCTCAGTGGTCAATACAAAACTGGAAAGATCAAAATTATTACCCGATCTTATTTTTGGTTACACTAATCAGAGTATTCAGGGAATGGGAGCAGATAATAATTTATATGCCAGGTCGGCGCGCTTTAGCTCCCTACATGCCGGTATTGGAATACCACTTTTCTTCGGTTCGCAAAAAGCACGCATTACTACTTCAAAAACACTCGAATTAATTTCTGAAAATAATTACCAGTTGACTTTGCGCTCATTAAATTCGGAGTACCAGCAAGCATTGAAACAATATGAATTACACCTTCAATCCATCAGGTACTTTGAAGAAACGGCGTTAAAAAATGCGGACACAATCACCTCTGCAGCCAATAAGCAGTTTACCGATGGTAGCATCAACTACTTTGATTGGACCATGCATATTAATAACGCGGCAACCATTCGGAGTGATTACACCGAAGCCATCAGAGAATTGAACCAATCAATCATTCAACTTAATTATTTAATTTCTAAATAAACATGAAAAATTATTTCATCATAGCATTATTGTTAATTGGCATGGCCGCTTGCAATACTAAACCGGAAGAAACAAAAACCGAACAAACCATTGACGAAACAACTGTTGAACTAACAGATGCCCAACTTAAAAATGCAAAGCTGGAAACAGGCAAAATTCAGAAACGTGCTATTTCTTCCTTGCTTAAAGTTAATGGCAGAATTGATGTGCCGCCACAAAACATGGTATCTATTAGTGCTCCATTGGGTGGCTATTTAAAAACTACCAAACTACTGGAAGGCATGCACGTAAATAAAGGAGAGGTTATTGCCACTATTGAAGATCAGCAATACATTCAGTTACAACAAGATTATTTAACCGCTAAAGCGCATTTGATCTCTATTGAAAAAGAGTATAACAGACAAAAAGACCTTAATGAAAGTAAGGCCAGCAGTGATAAAGTTTTGGAAAATGCCTTAGCGGAATACACCTCGCAAAAAGTGCTGACAAAATCTTTATCAGAGAAACTAAAGTTAATTGGTGTAAACCCCGATAACTTAAACGAAAACAGCATCTCCAGAAGTATAAACATTGTTTCTCCCATTAATGGTTTTGTATCAAGGGTAAAAATGAACGTTGGAAAATATGCCAATCATACGGATGTGTTATTTGAACTGGTTAATCCCGAAGACATACATTTAGCCTTAACGGTATTTGAAAAAGACATTCATAAATTATTTATCGGACAAAAGATCGTTGCATACAATAATGGCCCTGAACCAAAAAAATACAAGTGCGAGATCATTTTAATTGGCCAGGACATTTCAAGCGAAAGAGCAGTGACTGTGCATTGTCATTTTATGGAATATGATAAAATATTGATTCCGGGTATGTATATGAATGCAGAGGTTGAAGTATCAACCAATAATGCCTTTGTTGTTCCTGATGAAGGCATCGTATTGTTTGAAGGAAAACAATATGTGTTTGTAAAACTATCCGATAAGAAATTTGAAATGCAGGAAGTAACGACACAAAATTCTGAAAACGGATTCACACAAATCATCTTTCCTGATCATTCGGATTTACAGGACAAGACCTTTGTAACTAAAAATGCGTATACGCTTCTTATGAAAATGAAAAACAACGAAGAGTAACAATGAAATAAATCATTTCTCAGCTACGTTTGAAGCACTGTCTTTAAACTATTAAGCAAAATTAAGCAGACTGAAAATTGCAGGGTACAACTTTCTTGACATTTGTCAAGGAGTACCCATTTTAATTTCCGTAGGTTTGTTGCATAAATTTTAATATCAGAAACTATGGAACACAAGAAAACAGTTTTGATTATCGGTATCGATCCTGCGCTGATTGATTTTACTTCACCTGAATTTGCTGCTGTACCAGGCTTAACCGCGGAAAAAGTAGAGGTAGGGATTAAAGGTTCAATCAGCAAACTCATTGAACTAGGCTATGATGCGCAATTATGCTGGACGGATTTTGGGCAAACGGCTATGGAGGTATTAGCACGTCATTTACAAAAAACACCGTTCGACTGTGTGTTGATAGGAGCCGGCATACGAAAAGTGGAAAGCAATTTTTTATTGTTTGAAAAAATGATCAATACTATTCATGAATTTGCACCAACAGCCAAAGTATGTTTTAATACCAATCCAACAGATAGTATCGAAGCAGTTAAACGCTGGTTATAACGTGAAACTCTAATTCCGGAGGATTGTGTTACCACTTTGAAGTGGGTAGCGTTGGCCAGGTATTCTATTCTTCTGATTTTTGTGAATTCAATCGAACCATGGTTTTGGAGGTGAGCAAATGTTCCTGCGTGGTATACACATCCAGTTCAGTCATTAGTAAGGTATGCAACACGGCATTTTGAGTATACGCATGTAAGAAAAAGGCAAACGTTTTCCTTCGCAAAAAGAAAGCCAGGATAATATCTTCCACCAAAATTTCAGAAACATTCAAGACCCTGTTTCCATCCTTATCTTTCACATCATTGTTAATGATCTTTTCAATATTTTTTTTAATGAAAGGAACCACATTGTTTTCAGCCAATGCAGTAAGGAGTTCCCTGTTAGATTCAATACTAATATGTATCAGATCTTTCTCGGGCATACTGGCAAGCGTGCGTAACATCGGGAGGTTTTCTTCCCTGCAATAGCGAATGCTTACTGTCACAAATTCCTCCAGTTTATTCTTTAAAATAAAATTAGCGAAATCGGGTAAGTACTGGAATTTGAATTTTGATTCGTCTATTTTTAAAGGTTCCATTTTCAGAGAGAATTTGTATAAATATAAAGAAACATTGATTTCCCTGATGAAAAATCTGCCTTCAACAGCTATCAACAAACTTTTATCTCTATACCAATTTAGGTACCGATAATCAAAACGTGGCGCAGCCATTCAACACGTGGATTTTCCCTACCTTTGTGGAAATGGACCAGAACCCCTCTCACCTTCAGCAGCTACTGCAAAAAATTGTTACCAGTGAACATGCTTCCAAAGGCAATATTCAATTATATGATCCTTCCTTAAACGGACTGAAGATCGTTGCCCAGGTTGGTTTTGAAGAATCATTCCTGAAACACTTTTCAGTTGTAAAACCATTTGATACCTCTACTTGCGGCCGTGCCTTCGGGATCGGCAGTACAGTTGTCATCAACGATATTGAAACGGACATTGGTTATGAGGCCAACAGGCCCGCTGCTAAAGAGGCAGGGTATCGGGCTGTTAAATCTGTTCCTGTATTCAATAACCGACAAAAATGTATTGGCATGATTTCAACCCATTATGCGGAACCGAATTGGAATTGGGATACGCACAGTTTGCTTGATTTTTTACCTGAAGTGACGTTAGAACTGGAGGCGCTTTTAATGGCACGACCATTAAGCATGCAGATAATCTAATCGCCCTTAAACATCAGCGACCTATTTTCCGGAAGTGTTCTTGTATTTCATTGTAAAGCAAAAGGTAATGATGCTGATACACAATGACACCGAGTTTGAAATGATAATGATCAGGTCCTTTTTGACACTGCCGTAAATGATCCAACAGGTTAATCCTGCAAATAAAACAAATAACATTCCTAAGGAAACACTCTCCGCCTTTTTCTCTTTGATCAATTTAATTAATTGCGGTAACAAAGACAAGGCTGTAAACACACTCGCAATGATGCCGATAACATTAGGTGAATTCATGATGGCCCAAGACATTTACCATCACCATTTTCAGTATACGATTGATATAAGGATATTGTAGTTGATGCTTTCATAATGATTGTTTAAACCGATTATTAATATAAGGGCGGCAGTCCAGGATGTAGTAGCCTACATTCTTCGAACCCTGGACTGCAACATCTATATATATTTAAAGTGATAGTTTAAAGTTACAATGTGTTACCCGTTTAAATTTTAAATTTCGGTAAACTGTCCTTTTAAATCGCCCTTTTTATCGAGAAATGAACCAATAGGATAAGAACCGGATTTTATAGAAACAGTTTCATCAGGAACATTTCATCACTCACCTTCCACTTCCCTAAGTCGGTAGTTTAAATAGATGAAGAAAAAATGTACAAACTGAACATTAGTGCAATACCATTTTCTTTACCAATCTTTCGTCACCAGATATTATTTCCATAAAATAAATTCCTTTAATCTCACAACCTAAATCAAGATGATCCGTCATCACATTTTTACACACTTTTGTGGAGATGCAATTTCCAAGTACACCATAAACGCTAATTTTCGCTTCTGTAATTTGGGTATTGAAGTTGATAGTAAAAACCCCGGAACTAGGATTAGGATAAACAGAAATCATTTCTTCAGCCGCATAGCTTTTTACGGCATCAGGAACTCCATCAAACTTCAATTTGGCAATGAATACAGCACGGTTGCCAGTGGCACCGGTAATGGTGGTAGAATCAAAATTTGTTGTCTTGTCTGTTAAGCCCGTTACATATATATTATTAAACTCATCGGCGAACCCATCTCTAAAAAAAGGTCCGGGTCCGGTAAGAATGTTTTCAAGCGGTAAAGCTTTATATGCCAAACAATTTAAAGAGGTATCTAATTCTATAACAATAGACGATTTTATAACGGAATCACCGCAATACATGCCCGTTGTTTCACCTATCAAAAATAATTTATTATTATTGCTGATTACGTTCCCGCGCCAAACAGGTTTTTTCGTCCATAGTTTTTGAAGCTGAGTGTTGTATTTCATCACCGTTGCATCACCATAGGTGCGCGGCTTTATGATATACAAATTTCCATCTGTATGACTGACGATATAAGGATCATTATAATAATGCGAAGTTACTCCGCCTGAATGGAAATAATCAATTAAAAACTCCAAGGAAGGTGAATACTTTATTATTTTACAATCTACACAATACATGCAAGGATAGCTCTTGTGAGCCACCAAATAAATAGAATCCTTCATGTCCAATTCTAATTGTACCACAACAGAGTAAGCATTACTTTGGGAAGCATGCAACAATGTGAGGCTTGAATCAAGTTTCAAAACAAGGCCGGTACTATCTTTAAATACGGTGCCTTTATAAATTAATGAATCCTGCACACCAGTTGCCACTATTAATTGGTTTGCAGAGTTCAACTCCATTTCACAGCGTCCGATGCCATCCACTTTTTCCAGATTTAAAAGAGTTCCCGAAGAGGATATTTTTGCAATAGCAGTCGCATAATCCCTGGTTGTATTTAGGATATTGCCATCCAAAATAAATTGGCCTGAGAAAAATCCGGAAAGGTAAATGTTACCTGCTGCATCTGGGCAGGCATCGAAACTATAAAAGGTGTTCTTTAGCCAGAGGCATTGTCCGTTTGTGTCAAATTTCCCTAAAAAGCCTGAAAGTTCAGGTGAACCCGGATGACGCATATTGGTATCCCTATATAACGTGTGTCCATCAATCCAAAGAGAATCAGTATAGTTACCGGTTACATAAAATCCCGAATGACCACAGGGAAAAAGTCTGAGAAAATTTGCATAAGTATGATTATCCATTTTTCTTGCCCACTCCCATTGTTGGGCGTTTAAAAGCGATAAATGGCTCCAGCAAAAAAGGAAAAATATAATTTTTTTCATTTTGAAGATTTAATTAAAGTTATGCAGGCAAGTCACGACCGCTTTTATCAATTCGTTAAAACGCAATTTTTAATGGCCAGGTATTCAGAAATTACGCCATTCTTTTAAGTATGAAACCTTAGGCAATCGTTTTTATAAAATGAAAGAAAATGCCAGCGTTACACAGTGCTAACCCTATCCGGTGCAAAGTGGATTGAATAAGGAAAAGATGAAGTAATTTATTATATTTGGCTAAGGCCTCTTAGCATAATTTAAAATCAACAACTATGAGACAGTTTTTAATTTTACTTACAACACTCCTATTTATTCCAAAAATTCATAAATCACAAGGTTTTGCACCCGGTGATACAATCCTGGTTTATGACGTGATTACCCATACGCTTGATACTATCCTGCCTGTAACTGTTGATCCGTCGATTACTTTTGATTACACGTCCTCATCGATTGGTTCAATGGGCAACCAGGTGCCATTAAGTTTGACCCCACCAACCTCGAATCTTTTTTCTAACTCCAGTTTTAGTAAAATAACAAGGGCGGAACTTTCTTTTGATGTTACGCAATATCCCATGCGGACAGCTGCTGCCTTGCGCCGTATAGATAACGGGGACACTGCATGGAATTGTTCGGGAATAATGGTTGCACCGGATTATTATATGACAGCAGGCCATTGTATTTATAATTACTTTTCTCAACCTCCCGGATTTTATACGGATAGTTTTCTTGTTGCACCCGGTTATGATAATGGAAAGTACCAGACATCGTTGCCCACTTCGATGGTGGATAAAATATATGTCTTTAAACGATTCTATGATCGTAGTAATTTCATTGATGTTGCCCTTGTTCATTTGCAGCAACCAATCGGGTATCAAATCGGTTGGACAGGAATGGCCTTTAGTTCAGACACCAGTTATTTTACCGGAAAAGTATTTCATAAATTCAGCTATCCGGGTCAAGCTATTTATCCTGATACAACGCACTACAATGGCGACACTCTCTTTTATAATTACGGCCATATTACCCAACTTAATGGTAGTACTGATTTGGGAGTTCTTAGCCCACAAGCCTGGGGCATAAGCGGCCAAAGCGGGAGTACTTTTTTGTATACTGATAACATCGATTATTATTCTTTTGGGGTTTTCAATTTTAGCGCCGTGTACAGGCATTATCAAATTGATAATTATGTGTTTTATCAATTTAAGCAGTTGTTAGATGGGAATCTCACCCGAGTAAATGACATCGACCAAAACAGTAAGGTAAAAATGTATCCAAATCCTTGTACAACTTCTGCTGTCATCAAGATGGATAGAGCTCTTCATAATGCAGAGCTAACCATCATGGATCTTTATGGGCGGGAAGTGAAACATCTAAAACATATTGAAGGCTTAACCATTAATTTTTCCAGAGAAAATATGGTGAATGGAATTTATGTGATCCGCCTGACTGAAGACCATAAAACCATAATGTGTAGTAAATTAGTGGTTACTGAATAGTACTTTAAGATAGAGTCATTTAAAAAAAGGGCTTACATTTTTAATACTACTTATCTTATAAAAATAACAGACCTGGTTGACATCGTTCCCACACACTTAATGAAAGACTATTTTGTTCATGGATCTTTTGTTGTCAATGATTGTTTCCGCAAAATATATCCCTTTTGCTTCTTTGCTTAAATCAATCTTAAAAGCGGACTCGTTTTGATAATTTTCTTGCCATACGCAATTGCCTAAAACGTCATAAACACAAACTTTCATATCGGTAGGTTGCCCCGTTAAAACTAAATTAAAAATACCTGAAGAAGGGTTTGGATAAATGTTCAATTCACTCAAGACTGTGTTGTGTTGTACACCAACCATCCCGCTTGTAAAGCGTAGAACGGCAAAGTCGGAGTTGCGATCGGTATTGTAACTAAATCCTGCAACCACTATTTTACCATCACGTTGAATAGCCACTGCGGCTGCACCATCTTCAATCGTTCCTACATTAGTAGTTAACGTGCCGTTTGATCCAAAGGTAGAATCCAATGCGCCATTAGTTTGGTATCGGGCCAGGGCGAATTTGCCCACACTTGTTCCCGTTAATACAATTTTATTGTCATTCTGAATGGTAACTGCGTTAGCAAAATCATCTGAAGTGCCTATTGCTGTGATCGCCTTTCCATCGAAATCAAATGTGCTATCCAGGCTTCCATCGCTATGATACCTCACTAAAGCAAAATCATAACTCGTACCAGGACTTAAACTGGTACCGGCTAACACTATTTTTCCATCACTTTGGAGAGCAACTGCATATCCACGATCTCCGTAGTTGCCTACTTCGGTGATCACTTTTCCAGAATCACCAAAACTCTGGTCTAATGTGCCATCATTGTTCAAACGTGCTAACGCAAAATCTATAGTGGGTGTATAACAATAACCAGCTATGATGATTTTACCATCGTGTTGCAAGGATAAAGAAATTGGCGTATCGGAACTCGTGAAATCCACTCTTGCCCATCCATCTGAGGAAAAAGTGCTGTCTATACTACCATTGGTATTGTATCGCCATAGTCCAAAATCATCATTGGGTGGATAGCCGGCTTGGCCTCCCACGATTAATTTTCCATCAGGTTGAATCTTGATGCAATTTCCACTACCATGATTAATTTTTCCTTTGTCACCAAACGTAGTATCTAACTTCCCATCAACCTGGTATCGCACAATAGCTCGTTCACCAAGCACCACAATTTTTCCATCACTCTGCAAAGCAATTGAGAAGCCATAAGCTTCTTTATTTCCTGAAAAACCACTCGTGGTTACTTTTCCTCCAATGCCGAAGCTGTTATCTAATGTGCCATCCGTATTGTAACGTGCCATGGCAATTGGAGAAAAAGGGTAATCATAAATTTGGCCGCAAACAATAATTTTTCCATCATCTTGGATCGCCACAGAGGAACCATATTCATCTTTTCCAAAATCGGTGGTTACCACACCACCTACCCCAAAACTATTATCTAAGACACCAAATTGTCCATAGGTGGTCATCTTTAGAAGAAAAAAAAAGAAGAGGACCTTGTTTTTCATTTAGATAATTTTGAGTAAAGGTATTGAGAGAATAATAACTCTGCCATCACATTTCGCTAAGCCCGCATTATAAATAGCTACTATTAAACGATGTAACACTACTATCAGAAAAGCTGAGGCGATCTCTAAAGCATTTACAAAAGCACAATAGTAAGATCTTAATATGGTGTAAATAGAACTAGAATATGGTCAAACAAAAAAGGGCGCTCCTTTTGTAACATCAACCCCTATTTAGTTACCCCAAACTTTACTCCATAGATACTCCATACATAAAGCATACATAAAGCATACATACTGCGTGTTTAGTTCGTGTTTTTGTAGAAATGATTTACCTCCTCATACTCAGGTTCGCTTCAGGCTCTCCAAACGTGGAAATTTAAACCTAAAACCGGCAAAACGAAGCAAAAGAAACCAGCTTATGGTTTTGGCTTTTTGTTGCTCTAAGTTTGTATCGTCAACGGAATTTGATTCGCGGTTAAAAGGAAGACTGGCCGTTTTGAAAGCTGTAGCGCTGCAGCCAACAAAATGAAATTTTGGAATTACAAACTATAAAAATTAAAGAAAATGCCAAAACAAAAAGGAATAATCAAAATAAAAGGTACGCTGGGCGATATTACCTTTTACAAATCAGGCGACGGATACCTGGTTCGTGAAAAAACAGGCCTAGATGGTGCACGCATTGCCAACGACCCAGCCTTTGTGCGAACAAGAGAAAACGGTGCTGAATTCGGTTCATCGGCCGGTTCCGGAAAACTGGTGCGTGGCGCCTTGCTTCCCTTAATGATGTCCGCAAAAGATGGCCGTGTAACAGGTCGCTTGATGAAGGTCATGACTAACATTAAAAATATGGATGCCACCTCGGTGCGTGGTAAAAGAAATGTTGGCGCAGCCATCGCGCTTGCTCCTGCCAAAGCGCAGTTGAAAGGTTTTAACTTTAACTCCAGGGCAGTTTTAGGGAGTATCTTTTTCAGACCTTATGTGGTAAACACGGCTACCGGTGTCATCACCATCAACGGCCTGGTCCCTGGCACGGATGTCATTGCTCCGTCTGGTGCCACGCACATGAGCCTTAAAGGCTGCTGGGCCAAACTGGATTTTAATACCAATGTGAGTGATGCAAAACTCACAAACGTCGTCAATGTACCACTGAACAATGTTTCAAGCAACGTGATCTTAACGCCGTCAGCGGCTGCAACCGGTACAGGTATCAATATCTACGCCTTACAGATTGAATTCTTTCAGTTGATGAATGGCATACAGTATCACTTAAGCAACGGTGAACACAATGCACTGAGCATTATTGAAGTCCTTTAAAAACAAAAATTATAAATCATTAAAACAAAAAAAAGAAATGACAATTATAGACAGATTAAAAGCACCAACTCCTAAATTTTTCAAGATCCTTAGAAATGTTGGTTTAGGATTAGCCGCAGCAGGCGGTGTGTTAGTAGCCACACCCATTGCTCTGCCTGCTATAGCAATTACCATTGGCGGATACCTCATCGTCGCCGGAAGTGTGGCCACAGCGGTGAGCCAGGCAGTTGTAGATGCTTCTTCAGGTTCATCAATCAAAGTGATTCAGGCAAGCAAAGAATCAAAGGGAACTGCTGCTTCAGTAACCGCAACAGCGTCCAGTACCTCAACGGTGATTGTGAAAGAGAAGTAGTCAGAGTAAAGGAAACAGTGGCAGGTGCAGTGTCATATCGCTAATTTAAACAGAGCAACTACTGAACTCGCCGGATGGCCAATCAGGATGACTCTCCGAAAATAAAATAATACGATATCAGCCGCGCACTGCCAGCTCCTTAGCCCGGTCTTGGTGTAACAGAAAAAATAATAACCATTAAAAATTAAAAAAATGAAAGAAGAAAATAAAATCAGTAAAGAACCCACCCGAAAAGTGTCGGTAGAAGTAGTGCCCTGCGAGCGTAAAGCACAAAGACAAGATGGAACCATGGAAATGATGAACCATGAGAATCAGGATGATCCTTGTTCAGGTAAAATAACCATGTCCGTAATGGCAGAGGGTTCGAAGCTTACCAAAGCGGATGCCGGACGTGTGGCGACGTTTAATGAAGAAGTGTTTATCTCTGTGCGCGTTTTGCCGGTTGAAACAGGGCATACGCCGGTAGTCGAGATGAGTGTTTCAGAGAAATGTTTTATGACGTTTCAGGAGGTACGTTAAATTTTTTTAATGAATCGGGTTTGATCAAGAGGGTGCTTTAGGGCACTCTCTTTTTTGTTTGCATTTTAAAGTGGCGATACTATAGGCCTAATTGACATTATGGTCACATGTGACCGGTTTTGACCACTGTGACCTTAGAAAGTTTTGGATTATTGCAGTCTAATTATAAAAGCCATGGAAAGTATTATTTTAACAGAGAGCCAGTATGAAAGCCTTGAAAAAACACTCACAGAACTCAGGACAAAAATTGCCAATGAAGACAAAAGCCCTGCAGAAAAATACATCGATAACCAGGAGTTTATACTGCTCATGAAAATCTCAAAGCGTACCGCACAAAGCTGGAGAACCGCCGGTAAAATAGGGTATTCGCAGATCGGTAATAAATTCTATTACCGACTCTCGGATGTGGAGGCTCTGTTGCAGAGTTACTATGTGAAAGCAATGAAAGTAAAATCATGTTTAACCGCCTCGCGTCGCTGAGGCTCTCGAAGCGCCTCTATCACATACACCTACCCATACCATACTAATAATGCACCCTTAGCGGAGTCGACGGGACTAAGAGAAAAAGTAACATAAAGACTGTCCCTTAGACCATGAGCGTAGTGAAGGGATTAAGAAATTGTCCCCAATAACTAAACAATTTTAAGTAATTGATTTGCTACAAATTATAGCTAAACGATGCTACATTTTGAGAAATTGATTTTAAAAGAGGTCTTTTTGATGTACCTTAGCTAAAGAAAGCTAAACTAATGTATATGTACGAAAGAGTTATTTGTTCCCCGTTTATCGAGCATCCGATTGTAGATGTAGCCCTGTTCGACGCAGGAGAATTTGATGTGACTATTATTGAAAAAGGAGCCTCTACTAATTTTAGGAAGGAAGGTATTTTTGACTTGACACTCTATTGCCAATGTCTCTTGCAAAAATTATTTTCGTTACCAAAATCTAAGATCAAACCGTTTATACAATACCAGTGTATGAGAGTGAATGACTCTTTGGTGTGGATTAATAAACTGGAAAAACTGATGGACCTGAACCATGAGCTGTTTGCTACCAGAGACCAAAAGATTAAGCGGGATAAAGTGCTCATGGTGATTGAATTGTTGCGACAGGATATAGAATGTCGTGAACAGGTTTCTGTGAAACAGTTTGACTTCAACGCGATAAAGCACACTTTAACAACGTATGACACACCGGAAGAACAACTACGACTGTTATATGAAGCGCAGGCCGACTACCTGCAGAATAAGCCCAGAGGCGCTGAAGCGGGTATTCCGTTTGATGAAAAATGTCGCGTAGAAATTGAAAAGATAGAGAACCTGAGATTGCTGAAGAAGAAAGGTAAGCACCGCGAAACCAATGTGAAATTAAAAACAGCGAGCAACCGATTAGTCATACGCGGACAAATCAATATTCTGGTAGACGCCTTTTACCAGATGCTGCACGAAAAGAAAGCGAACGGTCAATCTTACCTCAGTGCAAATGCCAGCCAGATTACGCAGTTCATCGTCAATAATTTTGTGGACAAGGATGAACAACCGCTTTCTGAAAGTACCGTGAGAACGATGCTGTCACCTAATAAAGTGGATAAGCGGCCGAAGATGGATCGGAAGGTGTTGTTGTAAGATTTCGCTATCATTCAAAAAATTAGATGCTTGTACTTATAAGCGAGTGATGTAAGCTAATAAGAATTTTATATGTAAGGCTCTATTTTAGTCAAAAACAGCGATTAAAAAGGAGCGTTTACCAAAAGTATAATTATTAAAAAGGTTATATATATAACTTAGAAATAAAAACAACATCATGACAAATTCCTGGGAACATATTAAGACACTGCCTAGCCAGTATCCAGCTCTTAATCTACAGAGTTTATATGGTAATGAAATCTACATCTGCTACGGAGATACGATCTTTGTGTATGTAAAAAAATTTACAACTGTTCCAAAAATATTTAATTCTTCGTCGCAAGGTTGGGCCTAGAACTAAACTCATCAACTCTCTATCAGATCCGCTATCGCTACCGTGAATAGCGGTTTGTCCCTTTTAATTTCTACCAAACAAGAGAGTAGAAAAATGAAAATTTGTCATTTTAACCTGAAAATATTTCAAGCACTTTTAACGGTTTTTTACAATTTCCTTGTCAAAATTTCAGTTTGGTCCACGGGGCACAGCACTTGATTACATGGAAATTGACATTAAAAACTCAAATAGCAATCTTAGAAATTCAGACTTTGTTTAATTAATAAGCAGACGAAAAAATGAAAAGATCGGTCATAGCAACTGAAAACTTGCGGGGCCCCAAAGTTAAGGTGCCACCTTAACCTATCTCTCCAAAGGTATCAACATCAAACTATAACTAAAAAATAATTATTTAACCAGTTTCGGATACAACCGAAACCAAAAAAAGAGTCAACTATGAAAACGTTAGTAAAATGGAACGGCAATGGTCAAAACCCTATGTTCCCGGAAATACCATCAATTTTTGATGATTTTATAACAAGAGATCTTTTTCACTTACCATTCCGCACGGACATCGCTAAAATCTCTGTGCCTGCGGTGAATATAAAGGAAAATGAGACCGCTTACGAGCTGGAAATGGCAGCGCCCGGAATGGAAAAAACAGATTTTAAAATAGAACTGGTGAAGGATACCTTAGTTGTATCAGCCCATAAGGAGAACAAGGTTGAAGAAAAAACAGACGATGGGAAATATTCGCGTAAAGAATTTAGTTACCATTCGTTCAGTCGGTCTTTCAATTTACCTCCAGACCTGGTACAGGATGATACTATTAGTGCTACTTATAAAGATGGCATTCTTCAAATTACAGTCCCTAAAAAGGATTCTTCCAAGGAAAGCCTGAAAAAGCTAATTGCCATTAACTAATTTGATTTATTCATGGGCAGGTAAAGCCTGCCCATTTTTATCTAACAATTAAAAAATAAATATTACCATGGCTACGTTTGATTTATTCCGAAACAAAAGCTTGTCAAAGAACGAGCAATTTCAAAGAAATAATTCTAATGAATCCATTCATAAAATTTGTTTAAAGAATGGTATTCTCACTTCGGTTCTCTTAATAATGAACTTCCTTGCATTTTGTGGTATAACCAATCGTCTTGAGATTCATCAGTTAAGTGTCATCAATATGTTCCTGATTTCAGTTGGGGCGTACTTCGCCATACAACACATCAGTCCGAACGGGAAAAGGGGCAGTGTGGAATATTTCGAAGGATTTAAAACAGGCATGTATGCATCATTAGTTTCCGTTGTGATACATGCTTTATTTTTATTGGTGTACACCTACTTTTACCCGGCGGCTTTATCTACCCATGGACTTATACCAGGTAGTGCTTATAACCCATTAACCGTTGCAGGAACCACTTTGTTTGAAGGTTTAGCGGGTGCGCTCACTATTACATTTTGCGTGATGCAGTATTTTAAAACGGATGGACGGTAATTAACCGTTGACACGATTGTCAACGGTTTGTTATACTACACTATTATTTAATTACAATTCAGTAAACCGCTAAGCGACTTTTTATATGATTAAAAATAATGAAGAAGAAGGCACGCGAAGGGTGAGGCAGAATACCGAATAGATTTAAATTACTTTTTTTTAGATTTAGGAGAAAGCGGTTTTTTCACTTTTTTTTGTTTACCCGTTTGTTTTTTGATAGTGGGTTTTTTCAAAACTTCTGAATCTTCGATCATCTCGAATACGCTAAATAGGACCATGTTTACTTTTGTCTGCAAAAATAAAGAACATAATTAAACTGATAAAGTAGTTAACGTAAAATACCCACCAGTGGGTATTAATCATTTAGCAGGAGCGTTAAAAGTTCTATTAGAGGGTGTTCCAAAAAGATTTAATTATCCTAGGCAAGCGAAGCGCTAAGAACACTTTGTTGCAAATCAACAGATTTTCCTCTTAGTACAGCTTCGCATTCTTTGATCCATAACCAACAAGCTTTAATGGACTCTTTCAGTTCCGCATTCCCATGCTTTGCACAATGATTCAGGCAAACCTGACAGGCATTGATACAGACATCCAAAGACTTTAATTTAGATCCTGAATTATTTTTATAATGGATTCTGAATGTTTTACATTTTTCAAGAAAGATGGTGCACAACCATACACAGGTTTCAACACCAGGTAGTTCGATAAAAGGCTTTGTTGATTGGAGGCATTCATTTACAGATTTGTAACACATGTCGATGTAATAGTCTATTGCATCCTGCTCTTGTTTTGTCATAAGAATAATAAGTACGTTGTATATTTATGATAAAATTATAGAGAATTTGTATACTATTTTTTCTATTTCAGTCAATCAGGATATACTATAGCCTAAAGCGGAAAATAGTTGGGCGGACACTGAACAAAATTGCTCCAGGGATATAAGTGAACTGTGCTAGTTTTTTGCCTATGCTTAATTAAAGCAACATTGGTTTTACTTTAGAGACACTTATAACATCACTTGGTTATATACGTCCTCTTTAATCGTGTTATAAATTTCCATCTTCACCATGCAAATTCTGCTTAATTAAGTTAACTTCACTGTTCCCTACCGCATGGTTATTTGTCTCTATGGGTTTTCTGTACTTCACTAATTGGTAGTCAAAAAATTTAAAATGAAAGATTTAGAGATCATAAAGGATTTAAGTGATGATAAACATTGGCTTGAAAAATCATTAAAGCTTGCTCATATTGGTAACTGGCATTGGGACATTCCCACTGATCGGGTAACATGGTCTGATGAACTTTACAGAATATACGGACTGAATAAGGAAACATTTAAAGCCTCGTTTGCCGGATACCTCGAAAGAATACATTCAGAAGATGCCGCGCGAATAAAAACTACTATTGAAAATGCGTTGATAAAAAAAGAACAGGTCTCGTTTGAAGAACGCATCGTGAGGCCCGACGGAGATATCCGTTATTTAAAATCATGGGCTTATGTAGTACTGGATGATAAGGAACAACCCATGAAAATGTATGGTGCCTGTATTGATATTACTGATGCCAAACTGGTTGAATTAGACCTGGCGAAAAAAGATGATGAGTTTAAAATCATTTTGGAACGTGTATCGGATGCCTTTGTGGCCCTGGATAAAAACTGGAAGTACACTTACGTGAATAGCAAAGCAGGAGAATTATTTGGCAGGAAACCGGAATACTTAGTTGGCAAACATATCTGGACTGAATTTCCTGAAGGCATTGATCAGCCATTTTACAAAGCGTATCATCGGGCGATGGAGACACAAAAATATGAATACATCCAGGAATATTATCCGCCGTATGATCTCTGGTTTGAAAATCATATCTATCCCTCTCCAAATGGATTAACTATTTATTTTGCAGACATCACCACCAAGAAAAAAGCAGAACTGGCCATTGAATCGTATCAAACAAAACTGGAGCAAGACGTCAAGGAGCGCACCTCTGAATTAGAGCGTCAGAACGGCATTGTGAAAGCACAAAAACATCAGATCGAGGACATTATCAAAGAGCTGCATCATCGCGTCAAAAACAACCTTCAGATTATCACGAGTCTCCTTCGTCTGCAATCAGATAAAGTAGAAGATGAATCAACGAAAGAAATATTTTCGGATTGTCAAAACCGTATTTATAGCATGTCCCTGATTCACGAAAAGATGTACCAATCGGAAAACCTGACAAAAATCAATACCAAAGATTACTTCCCTGAACTGATCAATGATATCATCAGTTCAGGTAATATCAGTAATGAAATCAAACAAAATGTGCAGGTGGATCCGGTTGAAATGCCTACAAAAATGATGGTGCCTTTGGGGCTATTGGTTAGTGAAATTGTTTTGAACTCCATGAAGCACGCCTTTAAAGCCACTGAACAAGGAGAAATACTTTTTCGTTTTACAAATGAAGGCGACGGAAACTTTAAAATACTAATGGGGGATAACGGTTCTGGCATTGACCCAAATGCCGAAATTAAAAAGAATAGTCTGGGGCTTGGACTCATTGAATCATTCGTAGAACAATTAGATGGCACGCTTACCAAAATTCAAGGTCCGGGAACCCATTACGAAATAAATTTTGGGTTTGTGGACCTCAAGTAAGCCGTTCGCCATCATCATTCTCTACACTCTTTACACAGAGTCTATAATTGCGAAACCTTGAATAAATAACGTAATGAATTTCCGTTCGAAGCAACTCATTTTCTAAGAAGTCAAACTCCACATTAAACTTTCTCTTTTAAAATCTTCCTGTTCTCCAATTCGGAAATAATGCTTTTAGAAAATTTGGAAAGTAAGGCGGTATCTTTTTCTGAGAATTCTCTCGGTTCTTTATCCACAATACAAACCGTGCCAATGTTATACCCTTCTTTGGTTGTTAATGGAACACCGGCATAAAACTGAAGGCCGAATTCACCAGCCACCAAGGGATTATTAAGAAGACATGGCTCCTTACGGGCATCGGGAAAGATGGTAGGATCCGGATCGAGAATTGCCAGGGAACATAAACTCAAACCACGGTCCACGGTATAAACTCCTTCCATTCCATAGTTTCCTTTAAATTCTACGTGTTCGCTTGCAACTAGTGAAACCAGGGCGATAGGAGCATTAAACGTTTTAGCGATGGTGACCGCTATGGCATTAAAATATATATCCGGTAAGCCGTTCAAATCCGCATATTCTTTCAGCGCCTTCAGCCTCTGCTTTTCATTTTTGGGAATGATTGGTTTACCGAATGTGTTATTCATGGAACTTTTTGTTGAAGATATAATTAATAACCAATATAGTAATTATTCATTTCATTCCAACAATTTCTAGATGAGAGGATTGATTATTTGGTTTAAGCATCTTTATAATCTGTTGATCGTCTGAGCCTTTTTCATTGTTGGTCTTTGTTTATAAATGGCAAAATCCTTTAACATTCTGCCGCTCGGTCGCGTTGTCAAAAATCGATTTTTCTATAAAATTATCCGACCAATCCTTGTTTTCAGCCCTCTAGATATTCAGCGGGCCTATTTTTATTTATTACCTTTAGGCTCCATTTTTATAAATGATGCGTTCAGGAACATTTTTTTATTTCCCGGGTTTTGCTGATTTTATTTCGAAAAATGAAACGTGATTGATAACCTCTAATTTGAAATTAATTATAGTATGATTCCACCAAAAGATGCAAAGGTCATAGACCAACCAACATCCACCATATGGTTTGATGATGATGGGATTTTATATTCGGTTGCAAAAAAAGTTCCACCACAAACTGTTGAAGAGGCAAAAGCCACTATGGTTGATTTTTTGAAAATTACAGGTGGCAAAAAAGTATGCATGATCTCTGACAATACCGATTCCCCCGCGGTGAATAAAGAAATGCGTGATTATGCTGCAGAAGTTATTCCTGAAATTGTTAAGGCCATCGCTATTATTTCACGTTCATCTGTTGGAAGAATGGCTGCCAATTTATTCTTTACACTAAAAAAGCAATCTTATCCTGTAAAGTTTTTCGAGAATGAGGAAGATGCTAAACAGTGGATCAAACAGTACTTATAAATGGAAGAGGATAAGCGTTTACTAGAAATATCAGAACACATTGTGAGATTGGCGAACGCTGATTTTACGAAACCCGGTGAAGTTTCCGAAAAAGGAGATGATCTGGATTCTATTGTTATCGGACTTAACCTCATTGGAGAGGAATTAGAATCTTATATTAAACAGTTAAATGATAGTCAGGATAAAATAAAACAATCCCTTTCTCAACTTGCCGAAGCGCAACGGTTAGCTCACATCGGGAGTTGGGAAATGGATGTAGCCACAAAAAAAGTAGAGTGGTCAAACGAGATGTATAACGTTTACGGTTATGGCGATGAGCGATTTGAAGTTAATTATGAATCAGCCAGAGAACGGATGTTGCCCGAGGACATCGCTCCCTCTAACGCCAAAATGGAAAGGTACGTGAAGGAAGCACTCCTGTTATTTAAAGAAAAACAGAGCCTTGAATTTGCTATTCCTGCCACTACCTATCCCATTATATTACCAGATGGTAGCAGAAAAATTTTGCGCGGTCTGGGAAAAATTATCCTGAACACCAATGGACATATAGCCAAGATGGTGGGGACGGTGCAGGATGTTACTGAACTCACAAACGCTGAGGAGAAAGCAAGAATGCTGGCAGCTATTGTGGAGTCGTCTAACGATGCTATTATCAGTAAAACGTTAGATGGAAAAATCACCAGCTGGAATCAACAAGCAGAAAAGTTATTTGGCTTTACAGAAGAAGAGATTTTAGGCAAGCATATTTCCATTGTTTTTCCTGAAGAGCGATTGAATGAAGAAGAAGAAATCTTAAAAAACATCAAAGAGGGAAATCCGCTTATAGCGTATGAAACCGAACGTAAACGAAAAGATGGAAGTCGTGTTTCGGTGTCCGCAACCATTTCTCCTATCAAGGATGCAACAGGAAAAATAATCGGCGCGTCCAAAATTGTAAGGGATATTACAGAAAAAAAACTGGCGGAAGAAAAACTGGTAGCCTATACCAATGCCTTAGAACAAAAAAATAGTGAAACGGAACAATTTGCCTATATCGCTTCGCATGATTTGCAGGAACCTTTGCGTACGATCACTAATTATATTGGCCTCTTTTATGATGATTACAAAGGGAAACTGGATGAAAGCGCAGATATTTACCTTGACTTTATCAGTGGCGCTTCTAAGCGCATGCAAGTACTGATTACAGACCTTTTAGAGTACACCCGAATTGAGAAGGATAAGCACCCTATTGATATTAACCTAAATGAGTTGGTGAATGAGATATTGAAAGATTTAAATAATACCATCACTGAAAACCATGCGCAACTAGACATAGGAACCTTACCAATCATCAGTGGATATGCTACCAGAATCAAATCTTTATTTCAGAACCTGATTATTAACGCTATTAAATTTAAAAAGCCAGATGTTTCTCCGGTTGTAAAAATAACCGCAACAGATTTGGGTAAAGAATGGCGTTTTGAAATTACTGACAACGGCATTGGAATAGAGGAAATTTACCACGATAAAATATTTAAACTTTTTCAGCGTCTTCACACCAGAAAAGAATATAAAGGAACGGGGATTGGGTTAGCGCATTGCAAGAAAATAGTGGACCTGGCAGGTGGAAAGATTTGGGTTGAATCTGAACTTGGCAAGGGAAGCATGTTTTGTTTTTTATTACCTAAAAAAATAGTATTATGAAAAAAAAATTGAATTGCATTTTATTGGTTGACGATGATCATGAGGATAGTTTCTATCATCAAATGGTCATTAAAAAAATGAACATTACTGAAAACATTGCCGTTGCAGAAAATGGATTGGAGGCATTAGCCTTTCTGAAAAAAGAAAATCCTCTTGTACCTGAACTTATATTCCTGGACATTAACATGCCAAAAATGAATGGATGGGAGTTCCTTGAACAATACAAACATTTAGATGCTCAACGGAAAGCCAAAATAACCATTGTGATGTTAACTACATCCGCCAACCCTGACGATATAAGAAAAGCCCGGGAAATGGAAGATGTGACAGGTTATAAAACAAAACCTTTATCAGTTGAAATCCTGAATGATATATTAGAAAAACACTTCCCTGAATACTTATAAAATTGGAACAGAAAATTAACTTACTTCTTATAGAGGACAACCCGGCAGATGCACTATTTGCAGGTATTCAATTAAAAAAAGCATTTGGTGATGCCCATCATTTGCAAACCACTGATTATTTTTTAAAAGCCACACAAATATGTGAAACAAAAAAATTTGATGCTATCATCCTCGATCTTTCACTGCCTGACAGCAGGGGATTAGATACTTTGAAAAAATTTGTGAGCACCTATAACACGCCCATTATCGTTTATACAGGAATGTCTGATAAGTTAGTTATAAAAGAAGCTAAAAACTCAGGCGCAACCGATTTTCTGATCAAGGGGGAAACCACAGTAGAACTGTTAAAACAAAGTATCCTTAAGAGTATTGAAATGTACAACACTTCTAATAAATAATTTGATTACTTATACCTTAAAAATTAAAGTAAGTTCTGAATCCGCATGAAATCCAATTCCAAATTAGCAACAGCATTTTTATCCGGTGGTGGAGAAATGGGAAACCAAATTCGCTCCCTTGACTGGGCCAAGACTTCACTTGGAGCCGTGGAGACATGGCCTCAGAGTTTGAGATCAGCTTTAAGTATCTGTTTAAATTCTAATTTTCCTATTGCCATTTATTGGGGCAAAGAACTTACCCTCATTTATAATGATGCCTGGAGCCCCATTCCCGGCAATAAACATCCCTGGGCTTTAGGCAAACCTGCCACCGAGGTGTGGCCTGAAATATGGGCCGATATTGAGCCGCAATTTAAGAAAGCTTTTAATGGAGAACCCGGAGGATCAAAGGACGCGCTTTTGCCCATGGAGCGACATGGCTATGTGGAAGAATGTTATTTTGACTTTACTTTTACGCCCATTTATGGAGAAGAGGGTAAAGTGGAAGGTGTATTCAACGCTGTTATAGAGACTACAAAAACCATTTTGAATGAACGGCAGCTATTAACACTTCGTCAATTAAGTGTTATAGATACGTCTACGATGTCCCTTGATGAGATGTTTATCATCTTAGCTAAGGCTTTAGAACAAAACAACAAAGATTTTCCTTTTGCTGTTATTTATAAAATCAACAAGCAAGATTCTACTGCTAGTGCTGTTGGCTTTTCAGGGATAGAAAAAGATCAGACTGTTTTTCCTTCTTCCATTTCTTGCAACGAAGCAGATAAAGATTCCGGTGCATTTATTAAAGCGTTTTCTTCCGGTAAAATTTTAGTTACCGAAAACAATGGCAAAGGAAAAAATCTACCAACCGGGCATTGGGATAAAGAAGCCACTCATTTTGTTTATATTCCTATTACTATTCAAGGCGACGATCAACCTATCGCCGTTATAGCAGCGGCGCTAAACCCCTACCGAAAATTTGATGAGTCTTATCTTCAGTTTGCACAATTAATTGCAGATCAGATTTCGATGAAAGCAAATAGTGTTTTAGTTATTGAACAAGCCACCACCAAAGCAAAAGTATTGGCAGACATAGATAAAGCAAAGACTGCTTTTTTCTCAAATATCAGCCATGAATTTCGTACGCCTATCACCTTAATGCTGGGGCCACTGGAGAATTTATTAAACAACAGATCTACCAGTTTTATCGAAGATGAACGCGTTAGCCTGGAAACGACTCATCGCAATGCTTTGCGCCTTCTAAAATTGGTGAATACACTTTTAGATTTCAGCAAGGTAGAATCCGGCAGGCAAGAGGTTTTGTTTGAATTAGTGGATCTCGTTGATTTGACAAGCGACCTTGCCAGCAACTTTCGTTCGATCAGCGAAAAAACAGGCGTTGATTTGATCATTAAAGCGGACACGTTTATTCAACCGGTGTATTTAGATAAAGGCATGTATGAAAAGATTT
Organism: Bacteroidota bacterium; assembly: GCA_040387555.1. Taxonomy (GTDB): domain Bacteria; phylum Bacteroidota; class Bacteroidia; order B-17B0; family Aurantibacillaceae; genus UBA4416. Next base: position 434,124 of record JAZKDO010000001.1, read on the forward strand.
TATTTAATCTTTTGTCCAATGCATTTAAATACACGCTTAAAGGTTCGGTCATTGTGAGATTTCAGAATGATAAAAAAGCGGTGAAATTAATCATAGAAGATACAGGTGTGGGTATTCCGGAAAAAGAACTTCCTAAAATGTTTGAACGCTTTTACAGAGCAGACAATGTTACTCAACGAAGTTTTGAAGGAACGGGAATTGGTCTTTCATTAGTGAAAGAACTCGTTAAATTACAAGGAGGAAATATATCCGTAGAAAGTAAAGAAGGAAAAGGTTCGCTCTTTATAGTGGAGTTACCTTTTGGTAAAGACCACATAAAAAGTTCGCAGTTACCGTTAGAACATATTGAGAAAGATACGACAGTAAGTACCTACATTCTGGATTTTGATAATCTCGTAGATTTAGATACACAAATGCTTGATCGGGATGCAATTTCTCTTATCAAAGAAGGAACCCCTACCGTTTTAGTTGTAGATGATAATCCTGATATGAGGCAATACATTAGCAATCTCCTGAAAACAAACTATAATGTTGTAGGGGCGGCTAATGGGCTGGATGCACTTCTTAAATTGGAAGAGTACAAAATTGATCTGGTGCTCAGTGATATCATGATGCCTATAAAAGACGGTTATGAATTTTTAAAAGAATCTAAATCCAATCCTAAAACTAAACTGATCCCTGTTATTTTATTAACTGCCAGGGCCGGCGAAGAATCCAGAACAGAAGGTTACCAGATTGGTGCGGATGATTATTTAGTAAAGCCCTTCAGTTCCAAAGAGCTACTGAACCGTATCAAGTTCCACTTAGAAAATGCGGAAATCAAAAATACATCTTTGTTAGCTGTGGAATCGGAACGGAACCGATTGTATCAATTGTTTATCCAGGCTCCTGCCATGATATCTGTGGTGAGAGGCAAAGACTTCATCTATGAATTTGCCAACCCCGTTTACCTGAACATGGTTAACCGAACAGAAGAGATTATTGGTAAATCCGTTTTTGCCATTTTTCCTGAACTCGTGGGCGAGCCCATAGAAAAAATTTTACGGGATGTTTACGAAACAGGCGTTGCCTTTCACGGTGACGAAATTCTGATTAAGCTTGATGCAGATAATGATGGCATCGCAGAGGACACTTTTTTCAATTTTGTTTATCAACCTTTTGTAAATAAGGATGGAATGGTGGATGGGGTCATGAGTCATGCCATAAATGTTACAGAACAGGTTAAGCGTAAGAATGAAATTAAAGAGAGTGAGAAGCTGTTCAGAAATCTGGCGGAGACACTTCCTAATCTTGTATGGATCACAGATGAAAAAGGGAATCAGGAATACGTTTCAAAACGTTGGTTGGAATATTCGGGGATAGACCCTCAGAATTCGGAAACCTGGGCTGATTTGGTGCATCCGGAAGATTTATCAACCATTGCCGGAGCGTGGTCTCATTCACTACAAACAGGAGAAAGATATGATGCAGAAGTAAGGCTGAGAAGTAAAGAGGGAGAATACTTTTTACATAGTGTGGCAGGCGAACCTATTAAGGATGCTCATGGAAAAATAATTAAATGGTGTGGTGCATTTACCAATTTAAATAGGGGGAAAATCCTGTCTGCATAATTTTGAAAGTATTATAGGGTAATAGTTTTTAGCATATACAACCTTACGAAATGCATATAGTTCACTAAGTATTATTTATACGAATATCTATTTCATTGTATGATTTTAAGTAAAGCACACGCCATCACAAAGCCCTTCAGCTTATTCCAATTGTACAGATCAGAATAATCAGATGCATCCTGTTGCACATGATTGATACTTTCATTTCACTGCCCAACCTTCAAAAAAACTTCTCTGAACGATGCATTTTAATTGCTCGTCTAGCTTCATAAAATTACTGTGGCTGAAAGAAGATTATTGGAAGCTGTTTTCTATTTATTTAAACCTCTGCGACAATGTTATCAAGGCCTTGTAAATGAACATGCGAATATATTCTCCTACCAATTTAAATCATTTCAACAGCTATATAGATTACTTCCTAAACGAAAATACCACGAGAAAAAAAGAATGCGCTATTACCTTTGTCAAAGAACCATTAAAACGACCCGTTATGAAAAGCCTTATTCAACTCTACTTCGCTACCCTTTCTCTTGCTTACTGCATCTCCTATGGTCAATCAACTACATCCGAAATTATCGCCAGCAATAACATAAAAAATTCCACTAACGAAACTGTCTCTCTTATGGATTACTCAACCGTATCTGATATCCAAGAAGAAGAAATACATGTTAACCCGGAAATTAATATAAACCCGGAGCCATTTGAGGGCCTTGTGTCTGTTAACTTAAACGCTCTTCCCGATGCTCAAGTCAGTGTATTTGACGCCAACGGAAAAAGTGTGAAGAAACAACAATGTGCCCATGATGAGCGTGCACTATTTGATTTACGAAAACAGCCTAAGGGAATTTACTATCTGGAAATTAAAGTAAAAGGTGAAAAGACGGTGAAGGCCATTTATCTGCAACAAAATTTTTAAATAAGTGATTAAGTTATTGGAATCACAACGTTCTACAAATATGTCATTTTAACCTTGGACAATTCCTGAAGTGTCTGCCTTTTTTTTGAAATATTTAGGTTTACCGGTGAAACCGAAAAGTGCTAAGTGAACTACCTCAATATCGCCTGCCGCAAATTCTTTCCCAAAGATCAATAAAGCTTTCTTTAAAATTCATATTTTTTCCATTGGCCTCTTCCATACCCATTTTTTCCTCACCATTTTCCTGATACAGTTTATAATGAAACACAAATGTTTTTTGCATTTCATTTTCATTCATGTTCGTTCGGCCAAATTTTACGGCGTACATGTTAAGGGTATCGCCATTACTTTGCGCAATTGTATAAGGATCGCTGAACCATCTAGTTGTTGCGACATCTTTTTTACTTTTGCTTTGCATCATCAGTTGTTGGTTGCGGGAATAACTGTGCCAGGTGATTGGATTTGCATTGTGCAACAAACTAAATTCTCCAATAAAAATTGTACTATCATTACTTCCTACTGCATACCATAACAGATTATTAAGCATGGTTGGATTTGTGATATGATTCGATGCGGGGATATGGTTTTTTACAATCGACTCCTGAACAATTCCCTCTGCACGAAATTTATTTATAAAGGTAAAGCCTAAATACACACAACAATATATTATAGCTGCCCTGGCAAGGTTATACCTTCGCACCTCATTTTTCTTATAAAAAATTGCTATTAAAACAAGCACCAGCATTGGTAACGTAAATAATAAATCAACGATAGCCAGCGTATTTAATGAATAATTTTCATTTGTAAAGGGGAGCAATAATTGGGTTCCAAAGTTCGTACACCAATCCAACAATGAATGGCCCCACAGGCATGTGAGCATAAATAAAAGCATGCGCTGAAAGGACACTTTTTGTTTAAATAATTTAACCAACAACCAGGCAATTGGTATGGCGTAAAGTGCTTCAATAAATAAGGAATGAGTATGCGCTCTGTGATCACACATGTATGCTCGCGGATCAGCCAAGCCGGTATAAAACAAATCGAAATCAGGGGCACTTTTGGCAATGGCGCCTAAGAGCATTCCCCATCGTCCTATCTTTTTTCCAAGGAGTGTTTCGCCAATTGCAGCGCCAATAACAATGTGTGATAATGAATCCATTTAAAACTATTTAAGGTTGTTGTGCTAAAGTCAAATATCCGAAAAAACTTTCAAAATAAGTGTTGGATGTGTTTAAACACAGACGCCTGTCAGGATCTATCAGACCATATATTTTGCCCTATTTTATGAATAAGTTCTTATTTTTACGATGATGGCTAAGGAAAAAATAAACGAGGTCGACACAACGCTATTTATTGAAGAGATCAAGAAAAGAGTTAATGTGTCTAAAGAACAACTGGATGCATTCCTGAAACTTTGGGAATTTAAAACATTTAAAAAGAATGAATTTATTTTGCACGCCGGCGAAATTCATAAATTTTCAATCTTTGTTTTAAAAGGCTGTTTGCGCCAATACCTTGTTGCTGAATCGGGTGAAGAATCCATTGTATATTTTGCCGAAGAACGACACTTTATTGGAGACCTGGCAGCATTGCGAAGTAAAACCATTTCCAACTATAATTTTCAGGCTATTGAAGCGTGTGAATTATTGACCATTAGCGCTGAAAACTGGGACAAAGCCTTTGTTGAATTTCCGTGGTGGACAACTGCCCACTTAACCGGTTACCAAAAATGGGCGATGCTATTACAACAGCAATTAGCAGAACGACATACTTTAACGGGAGAAGTGAGATACCTAAATTTACTAAAAGCAAAACCGAAATTGTTCCAACGTGTCCCTCAACATTATATTGCTTCTTACCTGGGCATCAGTCCGGAGACATTAAGCAGGATCAGGAAAAAAATCTTCAACAGCTAATTTCTTGACTTTAGTCAACGTTTTTCAATTGGTGCGTGCCTTATTTTTGTGCTATAAATTATTAATCACTAAAACAAAAAAAGATGGCAACAACAATTATCAACTCACACAAGGTAGAAAATTTTACAAAATGGAAAGAAGGTTTTGAAGCCGGCGAAAACATGCGTCACGAATTAGGCATTGTTATTAAAGGTGTTTTTCAATCTGTAGAAGATGAGAACCACGTCACGATCATATCTGAAATGCCAAGCCCCGAAATCGCACAAGCGATTCTGGCGAGCCCTGAATTAAAAGCTGCCGGTCAAAAATCAGGAGTTATTTCCGCGCCTGAAATTAAAATGCTTAAGCGAATTATCTAAAACAGAACAATATCCCTAATAAAGAAAAGGCTGAAGCGATGCTTTGGCCTTTTTTCTACCATACTCTATTTTACAAAAGGCGTTAATCAGCAAGTTTCAACATCCTTGGCTTTTCCCACTAAAAAATTGTAAGTACTTCATGAAAAAATAACATTTTTGTTTTTAAATATAAGACCTAGCCTGTTTTCCTGATTAAATTTAAAATATGGAAAACCCTGATGTAAAAAGCTTTAATGGATTTGTCACTATTTATGGGGCTCGCGAAAACAATCTGAAAAATGTAAATCTTCAAATTCCACGTGATGCCTTTGTTGTATTTACAGGTGTTTCCGGTTCAGGTAAATCCTCTTTAGCTTTTGGCACTTTATATGCGGAAGCGCAGAGACGTTACCTGGAGTCTGTTTCTCCTTATGCAAGGCGATTATTCAATCAAATGTCGGTACCGGAAGTAGATGAAATAGAAGGTTTACCTCCGGCCGTAGCTTTACAACAACAACGTGGTTCTGTGAGTACAAGATCTTCCGTTGGCAGTGTTACTACACTTTCAAATCTTTTAAGAATGCTATACTCCAGGGCCGGCGATTATCCAAAAGGCCTTCCTATTATTTATGCGGAGGCATTCTCTCCCAACACGCCTGAAGGAGCCTGCAATCAATGTCATGGTTTGGGAAAAGTGTTTGAAGTAACCGAAAAATCAATGGTACCTGACGATTCGCTTACCATAAGAGAGCGAGCCATTGCAGCATGGCCAAGTGCCTGGCAAGGACAAAATCTCCGGGAGATATTAATGACTTTAGGATATAATGTGGATATCCCCTGGCGCGACCTTCCTAAAAAAGATCGTGACTGGATTTTATTTACACAAGAACAACCTACTGTTCCTGTGTATTCAGGTTTTAATGCAGAAGATGTAAAAAAAGCACTGAAGCGCAAGGCCGCACCAAGTTATATGGGAACTTTTACCGGTGCCCAAAAGTATGTGTTACATACATTTGCTAATACACAGAGCCAGCTGATGAAAAAAAGGGTGCAGCAATTTATGCTTAGTAGCGAATGCCCATCCTGTCATGGCAAAAGATTAAACCGCGAGTCGCTCTCAGTAACATTTGCCGGCCTCGATATAGCTGAAATGTCGCGTCAGCCATTAAACAGCTTACATAATATTTTCATACCTTATGCTAACGGTAAAGCTTCTGCCCTACCCAACATTAAAAAAGATCATCCTGAAAAAGCCATGGTTGCACAACGCATTGCACAGGATTTTGTAAACAGGGTTCATGTCATGCTTGATCTGGGATTGGGTTATCTCACTTTGGAAAGGAATACACCCACCTTATCACCCGGTGAATTACAGCGACTCAGACTGGCAACCCAAATACGTTCAAATTTATTTGGTGTGGTTTATGTGCTTGATGAACCATCGGCCGGTCTTCATCCTGCTGACACACAAGCTTTATTAAGGGCACTTGATAAATTAAAAGGTTCAGGCAATTCTTTATTTGTTGTGGAGCATGAAGTAGATGTTATTCGTCATGCCGACTGGATAGTAGACGTTGGCCCGGCTGCAGGAGTGAATGGCGGTCAGGTATTATACAGTGGGCCGCTGGAGGGACTCAAACATGTAAACGATTCAGTGACCCGGAAATATATTTTTGAGAACAAACCCTTTCAACAGTCGATCGAAAGAAAACCTAAAGGTGTATTACGATTAGAAAACCTAACCCGTAATAACTTAGATGATCTAAGCGTTTCTTTTCCATTAGGAGTTTTAACCAGTGTGACAGGAGTTTCTGGTTCCGGTAAAAGCAGTTTGGTAAGCCAGGCATTGGTAGAATTAGTCCTTCAACATTTAGGGCAGTCGCCCGAAAAATCAACTGATGCCGAGAAGGACTTATTAGAGCAGAAGGTTGAAACCGTTTCTGGAAAGGTGACGGAAGGAATTGATCTAATAAAAAGATTAATATGCGTTGACCAAAAACCAATAGGCCGTACTCCACGTTCTAATCTTGCAACCTATACGGGGCTATTTGATCATGTGCGTAAATTATTTGCATCTACAAAAACAGCAAAATCCCGAAAGTATGACGCAGGCCGGTTTTCATTCAACGTGGTAACGGGACGTTGTGCTAATTGCGAAGGTGAAGGATTTGTGATGGTGGAACTCCTGTTTCTGCCAAGCGTTTATTCTCCCTGTCCCGTGTGTAAAGGAGCAAGATATAACGAAGCCACTCTGGAAATAGAATATAAAGGCAAAAACATTGCAGAGGTATTACAAATGACCGTTGACACTGCATGGGAATTTTTTAAAAGCGAACCTTTACTTAACCGTTCGTTGGATATTGTGAGGCAGGTAGGATTAGGTTACCTGAAACTAGGACAATCTGCAACAGAGCTTTCGGGAGGAGAAGCGCAACGCATAAAATTAGCAACAGAATTGCAACGCATAGATCAGGGAAATTCACTTTATGTGTTAGATGAGCCAACAACAGGATTGCATCCATCGGACGTTGATAAACTTATGATCCAGTTAAATAAATTGGTTGATGCCGGGAATACAGTTATTGTGATTGAGCACGATATGCACGTTATAGCATCAAGCGACTGGGTAATAGATATAGGACCCGGTGCGGGCGATAAAGGAGGCAAAGTGGTAGCGCAAGGTAGCCCGCAGGATGTTTCCCAAAATAAATTAAGTCAGACAGCGGCGTTCCTTGCAAAATACCTGAACCAATGATATTCAATTCTTGCAGATTTATTTACATTTTAGGCTTTTGAACTACTCTTTTTCCTTTTTTAACGAGTTTTTTAATAGCAATTTATTCTTGTTTTATTTTTGTCAAAAATAATATTTTACTGTTGATGAAACGTGCTTTATTTTCAATACTAACTTTGATAATTGCTTCCTGCATTACATCTTGTAAAAAAGATTTTACTTGTAGCTGCTCCAAAATTTATAAAAACAGCACTGGCAATAACATTCGCGAGTATTCTGTTAAAACCTATAGAGACTCAAGAAGCGGCGCAGAAGAAAAATGTAAAGCGCAGGTTGAAAGTGGAAGTGATGATACAGGCAATTACAGCCTGAACTGCCAGATAGAGTGCTAAGCAGCCTAAAACGTGTCCACTTTAAAGTGTCCTGAAGATTTTTTAGTTCATTTCACATCCCTTATTTTTTTTAAATGTACTAATGGTTAATTTATATCCTCATGCACCAGAAATTGATGCAAGTACTACTATTAGAAACAAAAGTCAATAAATGGCTAAAGACACTATGTTTGTTTAAAACAAAACGCATGTTTTCTCAGCTACTGACTATTCATTAGATTTCGTACAGCAATTGTCAGGGATTCAAAGAATATATTGAATCCTTTTTTTTCAGCTTTACCCAGAAATATCAAAAAATAATGAATTTAGTTTCTTAAAATCAGGTTTATTTTTTTATCGACGAAGACTTACCAATTAATGAGCGTTGGTAGAATCAGTATCATTTCTATATTTGTAAGGCCCTTCATCTTTTCTATCATCGGCTTTATTTCCACCATCTTCGCAGGATACAAACATCAGACATAATAACGAGGAGAATAAGAATATTTTTTTCATTGTTTGAATTTTTAGGATTAGCAATTATAGTTCAAGGTTTATGGTTTTAAAATAACTTTCACACAGTTATCTTTTTTCTCGTCAAAGATTTTGTAGGCTTTTGGGGCATCTTTTAATGGCATGCGATGCGTGATAATATCGTTCAGCTTAACTTTACCGCTTACTACAAGGTCGGCCAGATGATCTATGTATTTATGGACAGGAGCCTGGCCTGCCCGTATTTTAATGCCTTTGTCGAATATCTGATGCAACGGAAAATTATCATAAGGATAACCATACACACCCACTATTGAAACTGTACCACCTCTTCTAACAGCATCGAATGCCATTAATAACGCATTGATATATCCCTTCTGGAGGTGGAAAATATTTCCAACTTTGTCCCACATCGTATGATCTGCTTCCATACCTACTGCATCAACACACACATCTGCTCCTCGTCCATTTGTTAAGGAGCGGATTTTTTCAATAGCATCTTTATCACGGGCATTAATTGTTTCGGTTTTACTAATGGATTTAGACATTGCTAAGCGATAATCTTCCACATCTAAAGCAATCACCTTACCGGCACCTTTTAACCAAGCCACTTTCTGAGCCATCAATCCAACAGGACCACATCCAAACACAGCAACTGTTTCGCCCCCCTTTAATTCTGCCCAATCTATTGCTGTATATCCGGTAGGAAATATATCCGTTAAAAAAAGCACTTCTTCATCACTTAAAGTTTCAGGAACAATTCTTGGCCCTTCATTGGCATAAGGAACACGAACCAATTCTGCCTGACCACCTTCGTATCCTCCATACATATCCGTGTAACCAAACATACCACCACCTTTGCCTTTTGCTACATGCCCATCAGGACCATAATTCTCGGGGTTAGATTCTTCACAATGCCCTGGCAACTTATTAGAACAGAAATAACAATGTCCGCATGAAACCGGAAAAGGTACAATAACCCGATCCCCTTTTTTAACTTTAGTTACATCTTTTCCGGCTTCCACAACAATTCCCATAAATTCATGACCTAAGGTCATTGGACGAGGTTGAGGAAAAAATCCGTTGTAAATATGTAAATCCGAACCACAAATGGCTGTTGAAGTAATTTTGACGATAATGTCATCCGATTTTTCTATAACCGGATCTTTCACATTGTCAATGCGAACATCTTTTGATCCATGGAATACGAGAGCTTTCATTAATATCAGTAAATTAATTATTAGATAAAAAACATTTCCCACAAATGTATTTTAACCCGCCAGAAATTCTATTGCACTATTTTTTTTATAGCTTTTAAATTTCCAATTATCATGTTGATACTCATGAACGCCGTATTTCAAACACCATTAACCGCATAACATGAATAGAACTTATTGATGAACAGTCGTGATTGTCAAAATCTAACGCGGCAAAAACAAATCCTATAATTATATTTTATACATAACATTATTTAAATTTATATAACATACATTTCCGCGTATTTTAAAATATTTACATAATAATATGGAAGATTGGAAACGAATATTTTACAGGCTTGGTAATTCATCCGAAACGTATTTTGATAGTTTGAGGTTAAGGTTAAGGCAACGACTAGGGCTTCATATGAATATTCAAATCGCAACTTACATGACCTATGCAAATTCAAAAGAATTATATATTCGTGGACGGGTGCTGATCAATAAAAATATTGAAATAAGTGACCGTGATACTATTTGGAAAAATCTTCACAATACCTATAAAAGACTAAGCAGTGTAGAAATTGCCGGGGCCAAACTGAAGGTTAAATTCAGTGATACTGAGCATGAGTTTTTTTCAGATGAGGATGGATATTTTGAACTCCCTATCAGCCTTAAAAATCCATTACCGGCCGAAGAATTATGGCACCACCCTTTAATTGAACTCATGGAATTACCATTTCCATTTGAGCCACCCGTGCACACAAGGGCGGAAGTGATGACGCCTCCATCTACGGCCAAATTTGGCATCATCAGCGACATTGACGATACTGTTCTTACCACACATGCGCAAAGCCTTGTAAAATCAGTATACATGACCTTTATGAATAACGCCTATTCGCGCTTACCATTTGAGGGTGTCTCTGCCTTTTATCATGCTTTGCAAAAAGGAGTTTCAGGCGCAGAAGAGAATCCTATCTTTTATGTATCCAGCAGTCCGTGGAACCTGTATGATTTACTGGTTGATTTTTTAGATCTTAATAAGATTCCAAAAGGGCCTTTGTTTTTAAAAGACTATGGCTTCACTCACAACAAACTGTTTACCGAATCTCATGGTACTCATAAACCAAAACAGATCCGTAACATTTTGAATGCTTATCCTCATCTTAATTTTATACTTATAGGCGATAGTGGCCAGCACGATCCAGAGATTTATGCAGAAATTATTAAAGAATTTCCCGGAAGAATTCTGGCTTCTTATATCAGAGACGTAACACTGGAGGAACGTGATATTGAAGTTAAAAAGATTTCTGAAGAAATAATAGCGCACAAAGTAGAAATGATTCTTGCGGAAAATAGCTTATTAGCCGCGGAGCATGCTGTCTCAAAAGGGTTTATCCACAAGGATTCATTAAATTTCATAAAAGCAGAAATAAACATTTCAGAGAACCAAACACCTTCCGCAGAAATGATTCTTAACGAAGAAATCAAAAACGGGGAATAAATCTTTTATTAAATACTTTTAAAGAAATAATAACTAGATATTTAACATCTTCACAAATTTATTAATCGTATTTTTACGATTAATAATTATAACGAATGGGAATTACCAAAACAGAAGAGTTTACTGTGCGCGATAACAAGATTGCCAAATATGCAAAAGCCCTGGCACATCCTGCCCGTATTGCTATTCTTCAACTCCTTATTAAAAAACAAAGTTGCATCTGTGGCGACATAGTGGATGAGTTACCTCTTTCACAAAGCACGGTTTCACAGCATTTAAAAGAATTAAAAGAGGCAGGTTTAATTAAAGGAGATATTGATGGGGCCAAAGTTTGTTATTGCATTGATGAAAAAGAATGGGCGATGGCAAAGAATTATCTTGCTGCCTTATTATCCTCTTATGTACCTAAAACTAAATGCTGCTAAAAACAGAATTATACTATCGTTAAAAAACGATTAATATTTATAACAATAATACCATGAAACTATCTGAATTCAAAAACCAACTAAACTCAATTAATGAGCTAAACTTTTTATTACCAAACGGCACACTCGTTCCAAAACATTTTCATGTTACAGAAGTTGGACAGATCACAAAACATTTCATTGACTGTGGCGGTGATGTTCGAAATGAAAAAGTCGTAAGTTTTCAATTATGGGAAGCCGGTGATTACGACCATCGGTTAGCGCCTAAAAAACTAAATGATATTATCTCCCTTTCCGAAAAGATCTTAGGAGTTGAAGACGCTGAAATAGAAGTGGAATATCAGAGCGACACCATTGGCAAATATGGAGTTGAATTTAACGGTAAACAATTTCTTTTAACTTCCAAAACAACAACTTGCTTAGCAAGTGATTCGTGTGGAATCCCAGCTGAAAAACTTAAAGTAAATTTAAAAGAGTTGCAAAATGAAAACAAGGGAAGATGCTGTACTCCAGGCGGCGGATGTTGTTAACCTAAAAGCGAATTATGATTCCATCTATAAAATCCTATTGTGATAAATTAACCGAAGAATTTGAAACGATTCCTGCTTTAAGGAAACAAATTCTTGATAAGATATCCAATTACATTCAGGGGAAAATGAACGACAATGAAGCTGTTCAGCTCCTATACGTCTGTACTCATAATTCCCGCAGGAGCCATTTCGGACAGGTTTGGGCGCAGGTAGCTGCCAGTTATTATAGAATATCAAATGTGAAAACCTACTCAGGCGGAACAGAAGCAACGGCCTTTCATCCAAATGCTATTCGTGCGATTGAAAAAATAGGTTTCGAGGTTAGAAAAACCTCAGAAGAAAAAAATCCTGTATATGAACTATACCATGATTTAAATGAAATGCCTTCTGTTTGTTACTCTAAAACCTATGATGATGAAAAAAATCCCAGGTCCGGTTTTGCGGCAATTATGACTTGCAGTGATGCAGAAGAAAATTGCCCTTTTATACCCGGTGTAGATTTAATAATTGCAACCGCTTATGATGATCCTAAGAGCTTTGATAATTCGCCATTGCAAGACAAAAAATACGATGAGCGCTGCCGACAAATTGCTATGGAAATTTTATATGTATTTTCAAAAATAAAATTATAATGCAAAACAGAAAAAAACACTGGGAAGATGTGTATCAAACTAAAGCCCTGACGGACGTAAGCTGGTACCAATCAAAGCCAACAACTTCACTTGACTTTATTAAAGAATTCAATCCATCTTTAAATGCTAAAATAATTGATGTTGGCGGTGGTGATAGTTTATTTGCAGATCATTTACTGAATATGGGATATACTGATATTACGGTTCTAGATATATCAGAACAAGCTTTAGAACGTGCGAAGAAAAGATTGGGTAAAAATGCTGTGCGAATAAAGTGGATTGTTGCAGACGCGGCTGATTTTCATCCGTCAGAGAATTACGATGTGTGGCATGATCGAGCGGCATTTCATTTCTTAACCAACGAACCTGAAATTGAAAATTATATTGATACAATCAAAAATCATCTTCAGCAAAACGGCATTTTAATTCTAGGAACATTTTCCGAAGATGGACCTACAAAATGCAGTGGAATTGAAATTAAACAATATTCTGAAAAAACAATAGTCGAAAAATTAAAACGCTTTTTTCATAAAGTAAAATGCATTTCCGTCGATCACAAAACACCTTTTAATACCATTCAGAATTTTATATTCTGTAGTTTTAAAAAACAACAAGCCACTGGATAATATGAGAAAATACCTTGCCGAAATTATTGGAACATTCGCACTTGTATTTTGTGGTACCGGAGCCATTATTATTAATCAGGAGACCGGGGGAGTAATTACGCATGCCGGAATTGCAACAACTTTTGGGTTAATAGTTGCAGCCATGATTTACACACTGGGTGATATTTCAGGCGCCCATTTTAATCCGGCAGTAACGATTGCGTTTTGGGTTGCGAGATCTTTCCCGGGAAAAGAAATAATGCCTTATATCATCAGTCAATTCATAGGGGCAATTGCCGCAAGCACAACACTCCATTTCCTTTTTCCTGCAAACATATTGTTAGGGGCAACGCTACCTTTAGGATCTGATATGCAATCGTTTGTAATGGAAATTATTTTATCATTTATTCTCATGTTTACTATTCTTCATGTTGCAAAAGGAAGTAAGGAACAAGGAATGTTTGCAGGTTTGGCTATTGGTTCAGTTGTTTTACTGGAAGCGATGTTTGCCGGGCCAATTTCCGGAGCATCTATGAATCCAATCAGATCATTGAGCCCCGCAATTATATCAGGGCACCTCGAACATGTATGGGTATATTTAACAGCACCGGTATTGGGGGCGCTTTTTGCCGTGTATTGTTGGATCATATTATCCGATAAAAGAAATATTATAAAACAAGATTAACCTTGCTTCTGTTCAGGATCTACAAAATTTTATCCATAAAAAAAACCCGGATAATATACCCGGGCTTAAATTAAAGTTTGTTCTCTAAGAAACAAGTTGTTTAATCTTTATGTTCTTAATTTCTGGTACAAAAGACTTTAAGTCAGGTACCATTTTTTTAACATAGTTCAAAGTATTAGTATTTACATATTTTGCCGCCAGTTGCCAAATTGCAACACTAATAGCCAATACAATTAAATTTTTCATGATTTCCATTATTTAAATTAGTAATCTACCATAAAGGTAATAACTAAATAACGTCATATACCTGCTTTTCGTTGATAACTAGAGAACACTCGGCAAGTAGCACTAAAATCAATTCAGTCGGAATTTAATTTGGTTTAACTGTATTCTCTTCTTTTTCCTTGTCCAATTTACGCTGTTTTTTTTCAGCATCCTCGAGTTCTTCTTTTTTTATATCTTCCTTTTTAAGCTCCAGTTTTTTTTCTGCTTCTCTTTTATCATTCTCTTTCTCCTTCACATTATCATTCGCTTTTCTTACATCAGCAGATTTATCATCTGTTCTGTTTTGCGATTTTCTAAGCTCATCGGATTTGTTATCAGTTCTGCTTTGTGAAGCGCGGGCTTTTTCTGCCTTGTTATCAGCTCTGTTTTGTGCCTTTCTAACGTCTTCTGTTTTTCTGTCTACTTTTTTTTGTCCTTTTGCAATTTCTTTATCTCTTTGCTCAGCTTTTTTTTCTTCTGCAATTTTTGTTTTTACTGAATCACTTTGTGCAAATGTAGTTCCTGTAGAGATAAACAAACACAAGGTAACAGACATACCTAATTTTTTTATTGAGTTCATGAGATTTTTTTTAATGAAACAAGAGTATTTTTGAGTCGATATCAAAGATGGGTTTATTGTAGCTTTTTATTTTACACAAGCAATTCCATAAGTTACATTAATTACTGATTTAAGTAAAACATAAAGCATTACCAAAGTCATTAGGTCTAGAGATTATAGTAAAAAGCACAAAGCACAAAAAAGCCCGGATGTTACATCCGGGCTTAAATTAAAATTATTTTCTAATAAACGAACTGATTAGATTTAGACACTACGTTTTTAGTTTTTTCAGGAATGAATTCCTTCAATCCCGGTACTAAATTCTTCAAATCGTTCCAAGAATTAATTTTATAATATTTAGCGGCCACTGCAGCTATCGCTGCACCAATAGCCAATACAATTAAGCTTTTCATGATTTCAATTTTAAAAATTATTACTAATTCTAATATAAAGGTAAGTCCGTTTCACGTCGTTTTTTTGCTTATTCGTTTAACAGTGCCAATGTTGTGACCAGAACCCTTAAATTATTCGCAAACATTTTAGTAAATAAAAAGTATAAAACTAAATTAAGGAGTAACAGGATTTCTCTGTTTTTAGTTTAAGATTAGATCAAATAAATAATTATTGATTATTGCATCAAGAACCGCAAAATGATTCTTATGCATTGAGCCTTTAAATTTAGGCGTTAATCAAAATTATTATATAAACGCATCCAAGTTGACGTAATATTATAATACCAAATAACATTGTACCATGAAACCGGATCAAATACTTGAAAATCAAAAAATATCTAAGGAGCATTTATGTCTTCATCCTTACTTGCAAATTAGAAAAACACAAAACGATAGAGTTTGCATGCTTTGTGGGGAAGTAATCTGTTTACCTTATTCCAAATAATTAACCTCTCCATTAGGAAAAGAGCCATTTTAACCTGAAAAAAACGGCTTTCATCAAAATAGTGCAAGGTTGTTTATTACTACTCATACTTTTATAAAAAAACAATGCATATGTCACAGCAAGAAAAAAAAGTTACAGAAAAATATACTGTATCGGACAAAATCGAAAAATGTTACCATTCTTTTCTAAAGTTAAAAGTAACGACGGGAGAAAAAATATGTGTCTCATGCGGACAAACCATCTCCAATTAATATTGAAACCCAATTTGTATGAGCAAAACCGGGCCCATCATAATAATTGAAGATGAAGAAAGAGAAATAGGTCTTTATCAGGCTATTCTTCCTTTGAAAAATAAAGTCATTTATTTTAGAAATGGAAGAACTGCTTTGGATTATTTAGAAACAACCAAAGATGATCCTTTCATTATAATCTGTGATATTAATATGCCGGTGATGGACGGATTAGACTTAAGAGAACGCATTAACAGCAATCCTTATTTAAAGAAAAAAGCGACGCCCTTTGTTTTTCGAACAGCATCAGCCACACGCCTGAATTTTAAAAAATCCTATGACTTGAATGTTCAAGGATTTTTTAAAAAAAATCATGCTCATGCAGAAGATGAAAAGCAAATTAATCTAATTATTGATTACTGGCAGGAAAATTCAATTGAAGAAGAGTTATAATTTAGAATTTATTTAGATTAAACCTGATAGGTTCAAATCATGCAGGATAACCATCAACATATTCACGGATCTATCTTTTTTCTATTAAGAAAATTCATTATCAACAACTATTCAGAAGAGATGTGGCACATTTTAAATGCAGAAGCTCATGTAGAAGAAAGCGGCATTGAAATGACAAAAAGCTATGACCTGTCTGATATTCTTGGCATAATGCAAACAGCTTCAACACACACGAATCTTTCGATTAAAGAATTACAGGAAAAATTTGGCGAGTATCTTGTTCCTGATTTATTCAAAATTTATGGCAACTATCTTAACCCGAACTGGAAGACCTTTGATGTACTGTTAAATACCGAAACAGTCATGCATGGCGCCGTTAGAAAATTAAATAGTACAGCACATCCACCCATATTAAACGTTTCTCAAGTTAACGAGCATCTTTTAATCATTGATTATCATTCAAAAAGAAAACTTGCCAGCCTGGCTGTCGGTATTATCAAAGGAATAGCAAATTATTTTAATGAGAGCCGTCAAGTCCATGTAAAGCCAACAACAGAAGCGGATGCGGAAAGGGTGCAAATAAGGGTAGAGTTTCACCCTGAAAAAAATGAACAACATTCTACATAAAATCAAACCGATCTTTTTTTAGGGAAACAGAACTAATTTATAATCCACAAATAAAATTTTACATTAACCAACACCAGATTGCGAATGCCATTATCACTAGACTCTTATATATTTCAGAAAATGATAAATCTTTCAAATCCCTAACTATTTATTTTCCTACTGGTCTTGAGTGCACATATTACAGAAAAACAACATCTAAACCGTTTGATGAAATTTAAATAATTATTTGGTCATTAAAAGCAGAATGAAAAAATTGTCTAATAATAAGAACAGTACTTTTTTTGAAAACATCGCCCGACATGTTACAAATTTTAGTGGATCAACGCTGGCTTTTGTCATTGCGACTTCACTCATTCTCATATGGCTGGTAACCGGTCCAATTTTTAATTTCTCCGATACATGGCAACTGGTAATCAATACGGGAACAACTATCATAACATTTTTAATGGTCTTCCTTATACAACGGGCACAGAATAAGGATTCCAAAGCTATTCATCTAAAGTTAAATGAACTGGTAGCCTCGTTGAAAGGGCCAAGTAACAGGCTGGTTGATGTAGAAGAATTAACTGAAGAAGAATTGGACCTGCTTCATAAGTTTTATAAGCAATTGGGTAACATGGCTAAAAAAGAAAGAGACATGTCGGCATCTCATTCGGTTGAAGAGGCTGAATCTCTTCATAAAGACAAATACAAATAAATCACATTTCTTTCTTAACGATTTCGATTATATAGTGTACTCATTGATTCTTTAGTCAGTGAAAACCTGCAATTTCGATATTTAATATCATTAATATGCAATTATCAGAAACATTGTCTATGCGATCTCCTCGTTTAACGAATCCTCCATAAAATCTCCAAATACCGCTGTAATATTGGTAAAAAGGTGGATATCTTTTAAAAGAGATTCTGAGAAAAGGAAGATATGAAACAGGATTACACAACACAACCCATAGTTAAAGTAAATCCTTTAAAAAAAGGAGATATTAGAACCATAAGATTCTTAATAGGCTGTGCTGTAATCACGATGTTAATATTTGTGCTTTGGTTTGCCCGGCCGGAGCATATTGGATGTGGGCCATTATTTTGGCTGCTATGTTTAGGGTTGGCATTCAAACTTGTAAAAATGCTCCATGAATGGTATCATTACTGGAGCCTTAGCATTCCTGAACTTCCTCAAACTACTAAAACGTATACTGTGGATGTGCTCACTACTGCTTGCCCGGGAGAGCCGCAGGAAATGATCATAAATACACTTAAGGCAATGGTTGCAATAACCTATCCACATAAAAATTACTTATGTGATGAGGGCAATGATCCTGTTCTTAAAAAAGTGTGTGAAGAATGGGGAATTATACATGTAACCAGGGAAATAAAAACAAATGCCAAGGCCGGAAATATAAATAATGCTCTCAATCAGGCAACAGGTGAGATTTGTGTTGTTCTGGATCCTGATCATATTCCGGTTCCAGAATTTCTTGATCGTGTTCTCCCTTACTTTGAAGATGAGACTATTGGATATGTGCAATGCGTGCAGGGATATTATAATCAAAATGACAGTATAATTGCGCGGGGCGCAGCAGAGCAAACCTATCATTTTTATGGGCCTATGATGATGTGCATGAATACCTATGGAACTGTTCAGGCCATTGGTGCTAATTGTACTTTCAGAAGAAAGGCTTTGGATACTATAGGAGGACATGCAGCAGGTCTCGCAGAAGACATGCACACCGCTATGCAACTACATGCAAAAGGCTGGCGTTCAATATATGTACCTGAGATGCTCACGAAGGGCTTGGTGCCAGCAACACTTTCTGCTTATTATAAACAACAACTTAAATGGTCTCGCGGCACTTTTGAACTACTATTCAAAACCTACCCTGGCCTCTTCAAAAATTTTACATGGCGTCAGAAAATTCACTATTTGTGCATTCCTCTTTATTTCTTATTCGGCTTAATTAACCTGATTGATGTCTTGATTCCCATGTTGGCTTTAGTATTCGCTGAAGTGCCCTGGGAGGTGGATATCAGTAATTTTGCTATTTTGTTTGTTCCTTTATGTTCTCTCTCACTCATCATAAGATTGTACGCTCAAAGATGGTTACTCGAGAAGCATGAACGTGGCTTACATTTAGCAGGTGGCATATTAAGAACGGCTACCTGGTGGATCTTTTTGGTTGGTTTTATTTATTCAATTTTCAATATTAAGGTTCCATATATACCAACTCCTAAAGAAGATGTTCACGAAAATTATTGGAAGCTCAGCATCCCTAATTTTTTAATAGCCTTATTCTGCGTAGTAGTTATTTTTTACGGATTATCAATTGACTGGACACCCTATAGCATGGCGATGGCTTTTTATGGATTTATAAATGCGGCTATATTAGGCTACGTCGTAGTGATGAGTCAGCAAAAGTTACTCAAAACTATTTCAGAAAAATTAATGAGCATTAAATTTCTTCGGCCCTTTTTGAATTTTGCCAACTGGGTGCAATTGAAAATTAAAACCAGTTTTTACACTATCCTTCAAAGTGCGCCTGTTGTTCTTTTAATTGCAGTAGCACTTGTTTTTTTGAGTGTGAACAATATTGAAACCGACCTTGAAATTTCAGAGATGAGACAGGAAAAATTTCTTGGTGGCTTTTACCAAGGGATAACATTACATCCAAAAAATATCACTGCCGCTAAATCATTTGAACAAACAATCGGAAGAAAATTTGATATAGTGTCGGCAGAGGATACCCTCGGAAAATCGATCGATAAAACAAACGTCCTACTCAGCTCTATGGAAACAAATGGGTATACACCATTAATTAATTGGGTGCTTCCTGAAAATGATCAGCATGAAACAGACTGGAAAGGAATTATTTCAAATAAATATGATGCTTCACTCGAGCAATACGCTCAGTCACTTCGTCAATTTGTATCGCCCGTCTTTTTAAACCCTGTTCTAACTATTAACCGGGAAACAACGAACGCTTACGATATGATAAAAGGATGGCAATATCTGTATACATTTTTTACAGCATCCGGGATATCAAACATAACCTGGGTTTGGACACCATCCTGCACAGATCCTAAAATGTTTTATCCCGGCTCAACATTCATAGACTGGGTTGGTGTTCGAACACTCAATTACTCAACGGATGAGCATGATCTAAACTGGCATTCTTTCAAAGAACTATATTCGCCTGAAAGAAATGCAATGCTGGAATTTCAAAAACCAATTATGATTACAGAGTTTGGTTCATTGAAAGGAGAGACCCAAAGTAATTGGTTAAAACTTGCTTATAAGGACATAAAACAATTTAAGGAGATCAAAGCAACTATATTGTTTAATCTAAAAAAACAATGGCGTCAGAAAGAAAATAATAAAGAGGAAACGCAGGTCGCTAATTTTAATATCACACCAAAATCCATATTAGAATTGGAAGAAGTCTATTCATCAACTTTCTTTAAGGAAAAACCATTCTTCAAAACAATCAACCATAAATCAAATTTAACTAACTACGTTTCACCATTTATAAAAGGAAAACAAGGAAGTTTTCAATTGATGGTAAATGATACCACATGGTACATTCGCGGAGTAGCATATAATACCGGACACGATTGGAGAGATGGAAACATGCCATTGACCAGAAGAAGGCTTGAAAAAGATTTCCAACACATCAAGGATATGGGTGCAAATACAATCCGACGATATTCATTTAGCATATATGATAAAAACATTTTAAATATTGCCGGTGAATACAATCTGAAAGTACAATATGGTTTCTGGTTTGATCCAAAGGTAGATTATTACAGAGATTCGGCCAAGGTTTTGGAATACATTCAAGATGTAGAAAAACAAGTAATTGCATTCCGGGATCATCCTTCCGTGCTTGCCTGGTCGGTAGGAAACGAAACCTGGGGTCTCTTAAAACACCGTTATGCAAAACCCTATCTAACAAAAGTTCGTGAATGCTACGTTAAAATGCTCGAAACCATGGCTGAACGAATTCATGAATTAGATCCAACGCGTCCTGTTTTCAGTTCCATGGAACATGAAAAATACCAGCTAGCAGGAGAAATAGTTGCCTTCCACGATGGAGCGCCATCCATTGATGTAATCGGCATCAATTCATATTACAAGGAACAAATTACAATACTTAAAAAAACTTTCTGTCGTTTTGATTCAATGCGTCCTTATTTAGTTTCAGAATTCGGCCCACGTGGCTATTGGGACCCACGTTTTAATAAGGCGGAAAATGGTGCTCAAATAGAAGACACGGATACTGAAAAAGCAAAATGGTTTACAGAACAATGGACTAATTATGTGCTTAACAATAAAGGTTATAACATAGGGGGCTTTGCCTATTGTTGGCATGACCGCATGGAGGGCAGTTATACATGGTTTGGATTAAGTGATCATCAAGGCAGGCTTAAACCCAGCTACTATGCATTAAAAGAAAAGTGGACCAATCAGAAAAGTGATTTTATTCCTTCAGTAACAATTGAAATGCCTAAAAAATTAGTTCCGGGAAAAGAGTATGATATCTCAACTATAACAAATGCGCCTTCAGGTAACCAGTTCGAATATGAGTGGATTCTTTTGAAAAATGAATATATGGCAAGCGTCGATGCATTGGAACCATCAGAAAATGGACGTAGTGTTAAAATAAAAATTCCGGATGAACCTTCCAACTACAGACTATACCTGTATGTAAGCGATGGCGTTAAAAATGTAACCACTGCTTCTGTGCCTATCCGGGTATCGTATTAAACTATTTCAAATATTTTAGTCGCATTCGTAAGAGACGTTTCCTCCCAATTTATTTCACGTCTACACTAAAAATTTTTCATCGCCATTGTTTGGAGATAGGTAAACATATAAGTTATGTGCCAGTGATTGACGAGAACCAAAAAACTTAACCTTCAAACATGACTATTTTACAGCCATTTAAATCTTCCAGCAATCATTTTTTTTGGATTTTTAATCAAGGAAACAACAGTTTTATTCCAAATTTTTAAGCCAATATTTTGCATCTTCCAGGTTGTTAAAAACCTGAACATTTAATGCATCTTGATTGATTTTAAAAACAATGCTTTCAATGGCTACATTATTAAAATAATGGATTGGTCTAACCAACGCAATTGCTTTGAAACCTCCCGCGATGGCTCTTGGGAGAAATTGTTCGTGAAGCCATAACTGATCTTCAGCACTTATCAATACCATATCCTTAATATTTCCAAGAACTTTTGTTGACTTATGGGCAGTAAGTTCTTCGAACATTTTCTCTGTGCCTTCACGGAACTGAGTACTGTTTGCGTATCCGCTCCATTCCATCGTTACATAATCTTCATCCTCCAAAAAAAAGACTTTATAAATTGGTGTTTCAGTTTCCATTGAATAATTTGGTTTTAATTTATTTTTGGTTCTACAAAGTTAGAATATTTTATCAATAAAGTTTAACATTTTTGTTAAATTATTTAGTTAAATTTGAATTATGAAAGAAGAAACAACAGAGTATTTAATTAAACAAAGCGCCAAAAGACTATTTTTTGCTAAAGGTCGTTTAAACGCTAAAATGCACGAAATAGCTGATGATGCTGGCCTTAACAGGGCACTTCTCCATTACTATTACAGAAACAGAGATAATCTTTTTCAGGTCGTGTTAAAAGAAGCCGTGGATGAAACTTTTATCCGTATGTTTTCAATCCTCTCAGAAGAAATAGTTTTTGAAAAAAAAATCGAAAAAGCGATTCATCATATTATTGACTGCCTCGCTCAATACCCTTTTATTGAAAGTTTTATTATCAGTGAAATTAATAAAGAACAAGATCCGCAATTAACCCAACCGCTAATTAATGAAGGTAGAACATTCCTCAAAAAATTTCTAAAAGAAATAGAGCAGTATATTAAGGTAAATAAAATACCTCACATAAGTCCTATAGACTTTATTGTAAACATGATGGCTCTTTGTGCTTACCCATACTCTACAAAACCAATTGTCCAAAATATACTCGGACTCTCAGAAAAAGAGTATAACACCTTTGTTGAAAAGCGAAAAAAAATGATCGTCGCTTTAGTACTTATGAAAACTAAATAGGCTTGATGATTAATTTATAATTCACAATCCAGTTTGTCATTTGTATATAAGAGTCTTTGTACGTTAAGTTTCGCAGCGACAACCAAAAAAACCTCTGTTATAAAGGGCTCTAATTTTTTCTATGTAGGCAAAAAGGCAAGTACAGTTTAAACTAAATACATCTTCCGAACATATAACACGGTTTACCATTTGAAATAATTAAATCAAAGTTGCTTTAATTCTTTACATAAAACGGCGCGTTTGCTGTGGCCACATTATTGTGTCCATCAAAAACATACACAAACAAACGGTACGCACCTTCCTTTGCAGGGCTCTTAAATGATAAGTGTTTGCCTTTTCCGTCCAAAATAAGTCCTTCAATTTTATCCGGCTTGTTTTCGGTATCACCGCCTTCTTTTGTTTCAGAACTTTCATACAAAATTTCCCATTTGTAGTTTATCTGATCATTATCAGGATCACTTGCATCCGTATAGGCCATGTGATTGGTTGAAGGTTTAAGATAAATTCCTTTATGAACTTGTTTATCATCAATTCCAAGTGGCTTAATTAATGGGGCGTGATTCGCAGGCTCCATGCCAGTCCAATGCGCTTGCAATTTATCGATTACGGCAATTTTTTCCCCTGACTCCAGATACAAGCTCAATAATGTATGTGTTCGCGCCTGTTTCCATCCCCAATAAAATGCATAGCTCCCAAGACAAAAATCCTTATTAGAAGCAATCCCTTTTTTATAACGCTCATCACATACCTCTGCTTTTTGCGTACTCGTTTCTTCTAAAAAAACACCCCAAGGCGTTTTTGGTGCTTCCCAATAACCGGATGCGCCCCACTCTCCAACTAAATAAGGGCCTTTCCATCCGGCCTTTACAATTTTGTGCCTGATATAAGGAAGATCAGAAAACGCATTGATCGATAAAATATCAATATTAGGGGCACGCTTCATAATTTCTTTGATGTGTAATTCAGGAACACCAGCAAGCATTGTGGTTGTGGGATGATTGGGATCTACCTCGTGAATAAACGCCGCTAATTCATTTGCCGCATCCCATACCTCATAATTTTTGGCAAACTGATCGAGCTCATTTCCAACTCCCCATATTAATAAGGCCGGGTGATCTTTATAAGCGAGAACTTCTTTTTTTAATTTTTCTAACTGTTCTTTAACTGCTTTTTTATTGCTGTAATTAAACCCATGTCTTTCAAGAGCCATATCTATGCCTAATGTTACAGAAAGACCATTTTTGTAGGCTTCATCCAGATAAGCTTTTGCGCCGTTTGTATTCCATATCCTAACAGAATTTCCTCCATGTTGTTTTAACTGATCATAATGTTCATAACCACCAGCACCATTGATGAAATAAGGCTCTCCATTTCGGTATAACTGAAAACTATTTTTATTTTTTTTTACTTCAACTTTCAACGGTGGTGCCGGGACATTATATTTCCAGGCCGATAGCATAATAAATATAAATGATAAGCAAAGCGAAATAAAGGGTAGGATTAATTTTTTCATGTTAACAACAGGAATAGATTAGTTATTCCTAAATACAATAATAAGGTACGAATAGCCGTGTTTTTTTGAATTTTGTTGAAAACCATATTTAAATCGGTCAATTAAATTTTGCTATTATTTAAATTCAAAGGTTTTAATAAATGGGTCTGCCATCTTATTACCTTTTCTCCCTAATGCAAATCAATCATCAAATGTTTTAACGAGGGTATTTGAAAAGTTTCTGTTTTCTGAAACGTATTTAAGAAAATAACATCCCTTTTTTAAATCAGTTTCCGTAACAATTTTTATATCCTTCCCGATATGTTCAAAACTGAAATTTACTTTACGCCCAAGGATGTCTGTAAGTGATAATTTTTCAAGATCTAATGAAGCGGGATCTGCATTTCTAATATAAAAATTCCCTGCAGAAGGGTTTGGAAAAACATCTACAGAACTCTCATCATTCTCGCTAATGCCAATAGCTAAAGCAGAGTAAGAAATATCCTTAACATAACACGAGTCTTCAGTTGCACATTTTACTCTAATCCATCCATAGCTATAATTTCCATTGTTATCATACCTGAAACCTATAAATTTTTCCATTCCCACAAAGTCATTTACATTTTTGTTTCCTCCGCTGTGGCCAGAATGATCCGTTAAGTATAAGGTTGTATTATCCCAAACTGCATCAGGCGCGTCAATAGGATCTGTAACAATGAGAGCCTTAGCGATTTTTGTTACATCCCATCCAGAAGTTCCGGCAACAAACACCGAGTCCCATCTACCGAATAAAATTGAAAGATTTTGATTAAGGGAAGTTACCCGAATAAAGGCTGAAGATCCACTGGAACTAACCGCTCCACGCGCAACTATTTGTAAGTCATCATTATTATCATCAAATAAATTAAACCCATAAGTTTCATTAGTGTATGGTGTTATGGCATAATTTAATAGAGTGTCCGGATCAATGTCATGGTACACCTCAAACATGGTACCTGCATTATACAGTTGGCTATTCATACTCATATACAAGCCGACAAAAATTAAAAGTAGAGTTCTCTTCATACAAATTAAATTTTATTTTTTCTTAGTTTAATTAGCAATAGACTACGATTACTTTTGTTCTATAAACAAACCGTAAAATTCCTACTGCATTATAACAGCGCGTTCTTCATTCGCTAAGATTTAAAAGTAAAACATCTAGGTTTGCAATCGGGTTTTAATCTTTAAAGCAGAACTTTCAATCGCCAGGAAGAAGTTTCCTGAAGGCACAATTTTTTAATACAAGTTTACATTTGCAATTTTACAATAAGAAAAGTGTAACATGAAAAACAGTGGGAAATGTAATCAACCAATTGGTTCTCATGTTTCAAACCTCCTTACACGATTTAGGAATGCATGTCCGTGTTTTTACCGGATATTGTAAATTCATCGGCATCCATTATTACCGGAAAAGCTCTTCTGAACTCCTCCAGATACTGGTAAGATAAGGTATGCGTTTCACTAATTTCTTGTGATGGAAAAATCTTCAACAATTCACCTCGGGGATTAATAAAACAAGAATCTCCTGAATGAGCAATGCCATTTCCATCTGAACCTATACGATTTACTCCTACAACATAAGATTGATTTTCTATCGCCCTTGCTACTAATAAGTGCTTCCAGGCATAGGTCCTTACCTCAGGCCAATTAGCTACATACAACAAAACATCATACCTGTTATTCTGTGTATTTCTACTCCATACCGGAAAGCGTAAATCATAACAAATCAAAGGACAAATTTTCCAACCGTTCACTTCAATCACAATTTTTTCGCTACCTATATGATAATGTTCGTGTTCATTTCCCATTCTAAATAAATGGCGTTTATCATACATCTCATAGGTGGCATCCGGTTTTACCCAGTAAAGCCTATTAAAATACTTGGCGTTTTGTTTCACTGAAATACTTCCTACAATGGCACATTTTTTTTCTATTGCTTTTTGTTGCATCCATTGTAAACCCTTACCTCCATGTTCCTCAGCTAAGGTTTCTGGCGTCATAGTGAATCCGGTTGTAAACATTTCCGGTAATACAATAATGTCTGTGGGGTTTGTAATCTCATTAACTTTAGCATCAAAATGCAATAGGTTCATGGCAACATCCTCCCAGTGTAACTGAGTTTGAATTATCGTGACATTTAAATCCTTCATTATTTTAAAGTTTGATTATATAATTCAACCACTTTATCTGCATGTTTAATTCTTTTTAATTTATAAGAAAAGGAAACAATCTGTGAAGACACAATTGCGCCTGCTCCAATAGAGCCTAGCGTTAAACCGAGAAGAATATTGCTATTCGTTGAATTATCTCCAAGCGCAACAGCGCTACCAATTAAACAGGCAATGCCAAATGCCGTCCCGCCATAACCAACAGCGTATTGCACAATTTTATTTTTTTTTGAGGCTAGTATATTATCGTACACCTCTTTGCTATTCTCTGTGACATCTCTTTTATTAACCAGGTAAAACACTCTTCTGTCTGAAATATTATGATTCTGATAAATATAAACGCCTCTGCGCATCGATAACTTAATCCATTCCGGATTAACATAAACTCGTTCATACGTTTTTACGACTTGCTTCTGCACTGGAGGAATTACAACAGTAAAAGAGTCTACCTGGCCCGTTGCATATTTTATTTTTAGGATCTCATTTTTTGAAACTATTACCAAAGGTCCGTCAAGAAGGTCGCTCCGTTTATAAGAAACTTCTTTAATATTAATCTCCAGGATTTTCGCTGCAATTGTTTCGCCGCTCCGTTTATATAAAGTATCCTGCCCCACAAGTAATGACTGAACAAAATAAAATAAAATAAATATCCTCCCTTTTGTTGCGATCATCATTAAATTATAATAAATCTGCGTTATAGAGTAAAGTGGCGCGACGGATATGCTGATTCTTAATCGCTTTATAAATTTGTGCCGTAATAACGGAAACGATGCATATACTTAAACCACTAATGAAATAAACCCGTGCTTTCAATTTTTCAGTTGGATCATTATAACGGTGTTGTCGAGCGAAATAAATTCCACCAATAAAACTTGCAGGTGCCAAAATATTGAATGCAATTTGTCCGTTTCTCTTACTATCAGCATCAACCAATGCTCCGTTTAATTCATCTGAATTGGTTTGAGGATCATTTAGGAGCATGATCTTAAATGCAGCCTTATGAGTGATATCTATATTGTTTAAAGCAATATGCTTTCCTTCAACAACAAATAACTGTGATTGTTTCGTTGCCCCCGTTGTTTTTTCTTTCATTAGAAAACGCGATTCTGTCATTCCATTCTCATAAACTATTCTATCAACTTGTTTATAAGCAAGCTTTCTAATAATTCCATCGGGATTATAGAAGTTTTTATATGTAACTTCTGATGATGAAATTTCGAGAACCCTTACTAAGAGAATTTCATTGGAATGAACAAAAATCGAGTCCTGTGATTTTAACCACAATGATAAAATTAAAAAAAAAATTCCGGCAATAAATTTATTCATTGTATAAATTCACAAATTCTTTTCGCTTCTCTCTTAATTTCAGATTAACAGCAATTGAGGTTGCGCCGAAAGCAACCGCTAATGCACCACATACCATTGGCGGAATTCCATAAATAGGATCCACATAGCCGCCGTAACTAGCTGCGGTGGCAAGACCATACAATCCTAATCCGGCAATAGTGAAGCCACCAAAAATGATAGCGCAAGTTCTGGTTCCGTCCTGATGCATCTTTAATGTTCTTAAGTTTTTTGCTTTCAGCATAAGATTTGGCCTTCTGTTTACATCAGGATGCCGGTCAGAAAGACTTACTAAACGATAGTATCGACCCTTGGCATCATTATATGTAATTTTTTCATGATTTAAACTTTCCTGGTTATTGTAAACTGCAAAGGATTCGCTTGGTTTTGTTTCCTCTATGGTCGGTTTAAAAACATCCGCATAACCATTTTTATAAATGATTTTCTCTACATCATTTTTACTGACTATATACATTGGGCCGTCGGGCAATTCAAGTTTTTTATACTGTATTTCAGCAGGAGAAACTTCTTTAACAATTACTACTTGCTTCTGTTTCGATTTAAAGAAAAGAGTGTCTTGTGCTTTAGCTGAAAATGAAACTGCTAAACATAAAAGACTTAATTTAATAATGCGCATAAATGATGGATAAGAATAAATAATATATTTAATTACAAGGTACAAATAATTTCAGCGGCTTTCTTTAAAGTTTCTTCTTTTTTAGCAAAACAAAAACGCAACAGGTGCTGTTGAGGATGGTGAGTTGAAAATACAGAAAGTGGTATGCTTGCCAAGCCTTTTTCTTTAGTTAAACGTATGGCAAAATCAGTGTCTTTTTCATTCGTGATGTTTTTATAGTTTAACACTTGAAAATAAGTTCCTGTACAAGGCTCCATGATAAATCTAGAGCCTGCTATTAATTTTCTGAAATAATCCCGTTTAGTCTGATAATAATCACAGAGCTTTTTATAAACATCATCATTCTTTAAATACTCTGCCAAGGCCAATTGAAATGGGTGATTCACACAAAATACCAGGTATTGGTGCACTTTTCTAAACTCCACCATCAACTCCTTCGGAGCGGCTACATAACCAATTTTCCAACCGGTAGCATGAATGGTTTTCCCAAAGGATGAAACTATAAAAGATTGTGATGCCAAACTTTTGAACCTTGCTATACTCTGATGAAGCTGTCCATCAAAAACCATATGTTCATATACTTCATCACTCACAACAATAATGTTTTTTCCAGTTACTAATTTCTCCAGTTCTTTCAAATCATGTTGCGTAAGAGTTGTACCGCTCGGGTTATGAGGAGTGTTAATTAAAATCATACGGGTTTTATTCGTAATCGAATCCTTTACAGTTTTCCAGTTAATAGTAAATCCGGGGTATTCTAAAGCAATAGGTTTCGCTATTCCCCCATTTACTTCTATGGCTGGAGTATAGCAATCATAGGCGGGCTCAAAAACAATGACTTCATCTCCTTTCTGAATAAAAGCAGCAATCGTGGTAAAAATCCCCTGGGTAGCACCCGCTGTAATGGTTATTTCTGTATCTGGATTATAATAGGCGCCATAACAAGTTTCCATCAGAGTAGCTATCTGTTCGCGCAAGGCAAGTGCTCCCTGCATAGGCGCATACTGATTAAAACCTCCGCTTACATATTTATGTGTTAGCTCCAGTAATTTTGGATCACAGTCAAAATCAGGAAAGCCTTGTGAAAGATTAATAGCATTGTGTTCCTTAGCTAAGGTGCTCATTACCGTAAAGATAGAAGTACCGATGCCTGGCAATTTAGAGGAAAAATCCATAAAAATAAATTTGCTACAAGTAACGAAATATTTATTACATTTGTAAACCTAAAATGGTCCTGTGGCCGAGTGGTTAGGCTCAGCTCTGCAAAAGCTGCTACTCCAGTTCGAACCTGGACGGGACCTCAAGAAAACGTCAGATAATATCTGGCGTTTTTTTTATTTCCGGATATCCTTTTTCTACGGTACACAAAATATGTATTGATCTATTAGGATGTAATACTTTTTACAACAAATTTATAAAACCTTATAATACATTTCATTCAGCCACTTACCATCTTTGTTTAATAAACAAGGTATAACTAAAATCTAAAATAAAAATGGAAACGACAGAAAAAACCAACACCGCCGTAAGAGATCTTATTATTATTAATAATGACCGTACAGAAGGTTATAAAACAGCAGCTTCTGAAACAAAAGAAACAGATCTGCAAGCTTTATTTAACCGATTCAGTGAACAGAGCCGTGGATTTGCCAGCGAATTAAGACAGTTTATTACTGATTCAGATGATATGCCGAAACATGATGAAACAAAAAACACTGGTAAATTATACCGTGTATGGATGGATGTTAAAGCAGCTATTACGGCTAATGACCGCAAGGCGGTTTTATCGTCTTGTGAATTTGGTGAAGATAAAGCCAAACAAACTTACAAAGACGTTTTAAGTGATATCGATGGATTAGCACCAAATGTTGTAGCTATTATTACAAAGCAAAACGCTGAAATTTTAAAAGCACATGATGAAGTAAAAGCACTTCGCGATAGTTGTAAATAATTTATTTACACGATTATTTAAAACCCGGGGATTGCTCCCGGGTTTTTTTATTTCCAATCGTCAAAAATTATAAAAGCAATGCTTCCAATAATATATATTGTGTAGGTCTACTTTTTCTCAACAAAATCTTTCAGAGATTTGCCAATGATCTCATTCCATCCTGCTTCAAAATTTTCTTTAGCAAAATCTTTAACAGCAGGAAAAGTTTCCAGCCCTGCATGTGTCAATTTTAATCTGGTACCATTCCCTTCTTCAAACAACTCAAAAGTCACTAAAGAATTTCCTTCATACCCATCATAACGCCAGCTATAGCTTAACTTTTTGTTCTCAATCACTTCCATTATTTTACACAAATGCAGGTAACTTTTTTCTTCGGTTCCGCCGACAAACTCAAATTCAAAACCAACTTGAGGTTTGAACGCTGAAAAATCAAAATACCATTTTTTCATTTCTTCCTTGTCGGTTATTGCTTTCCAAACAAGCGATACTGGCGCATTATAAGTTCGTTCGATTATAAAAGGTGAATTTGTCATATCTGTTCTTTTAAATACTCGTTAAATAATTTTCCCATTGTTCAAATGTACCTCCAAATCCTTGGTTCATGCCAGCATGCATAGCTTCAAAAAATTGATTTTCTTCTTCAGTAGCGTTGTAAGGTATTCCCTTCAACGTTAGCCTGGTTTTCCCATCCTCTTCTTCAAAAGTCCATGTATTTAAAACTTCCATCGGAAAATTTGTTGCAAAAGGTGCTCTGATTAAATTTCCATCTTTATCAGCAAACCCATTTGTGAAAACAATTTTTCCAAACGGCGATACTTCCTTATAATGGAACACACCAAACATTTCATGTCCTTCCGCTGAAATCATTTTATAATGGAATTTTCCGCCATTCCGAACATCAAGATTAATTACCTCCAGTTTCATGCCTTTTGGTCCCCACCAATGGGCAAGATGGCCTGCCTCAGTAAATGTTTTAAAAACCAATTCCTGAGATGCATTTAACAGACGAGTTATGACCAGTTCGTTACTTTTTTTTGTTTCCATGTTTTTTATTTTTTGGTTTCACGTTATTTTTTAATTGCAGATCGTTCAAATAATTTTCAAGATCATCGAGTTTAGTCGTCCAGAATTTACTGTATTGTTTTACCCAATCCGAAACCTCATTTAGTTTTTCAAGTTTAGCTTCACAATAGCGCTCTCTTCCATTCTGTTCGATTGTTATTAAGCCGCATTCCGTTAGAATTTTAATATGTTTTGAAATAGCCGGACGGCTTATGTCAAAGTGGTTAGCCACTCCGTTTAAGGTCAGTTTTTCTTTTGCAATCAAACTTATGATCGCTCTTCGGTTAGGATCTGCGATGGCTTGAAAAACATCTCTACGGATTTCCATTTTCATCAATTAGATAGCAAATATATGCGTAACCATTCGATTACGCAAATCTATTTTAAAAATTTAAATTTCTTCTTAATCCTTTTTTAATTACATTTATTACTATGGTAAAAATGAAGAGGCGTTTGTTATGTGCGTTATTTCTCCTGGTATTCTTCCCTATATATAACTACAGTCAGTCTACACAGAAGTCAAATCCTGAACTCATTCTTGAAGAGTTAGCCCTGCTTAAACAAGCGCATAACGATCAAGAGAAGTTGGATGTGTTTGTGGAACTAGCCGCGTTATACCGTAAAAACAATGCTGCACTTGCAGAGGCCTACTCCGATTCCACCATCATACTATCCCAGAAATTAAAACAACATAAAACCTATTGGCTTGGATTAAACAGCAAAGCGGAAGCCCTGAGAGTTAAAGGAGAATTAGAAAAGGCATTAAAGATTCATCAAGCAGCATTTACCTATGCTGAAAGCAATAAACTCACTAAAAAAAGCGCGCATTCTTTAAATAATATTGGCCTTGTTTTAAAACGGCAGGAAAACCTAAAAGCAGCGCAGGAATATATCATGAAAGCGCGTGAAATTTATAAATCCATTAATGACACGGATGGCATTATGACTACCAGTACTAATCTTGGAAACTGTTTACTGAATCTCGAAATATATGATCAGGCACTTAAACACTATAATGAAGTGATTAGCCTTGCTCTGCCCAGAAATGATTTTTCTGCATTGGGAAATGCTTATACCAATACTGCACTTATATACTATTATACCAATAAGAAAAAAGAATCGAAAGATTATTACTTCAAGGCTTTGCTGTACAGGGAAAAAGCTGGTGTGCCAGGTGATATCGCCAATTCTTATGGAGACTATGGTTATATGCTTTATGAGGAGGGAAAAAATAAGGAAGCCAATGAATTCTACAAGAAAGCTCTGAATATTAGTAAACAGGTAGGTGATAGAGATCGCACTTCCAGAATTTATTCTTACATGAAAGAAATGGCAGTTACTGAAGGAGATTTTAAAAAGGCTTATTTTCTTTTAGATACTGTTCGAAGCTATAAAGATTCTATCATTAATGAAACGAATATTAGTTCATTGAATGAAATGAGCCAAAAATTTGATTCCGAAAAAAAACAATTGAGTATTGAAAAACTAAGTGTGGAAAACAATCTGAAAGCAAAAGAAAATAAGATGCAACGCACTTTTTTAATGGTTGTTGGAATTGCATTAGTGATTGCTATTGTAATGGGGATTATAGTATACAAACAATATAAGGCCAAACACACAGCCAATAAGATTATTGTGGAACAAAAGGAAGCCCTACAAGAAAAACAAAAAGAGATACTTGACAGTATTACCTATGCTAAACGCATTCAACATGCTTTACTGGCAAGTGAAGAATTATTAAATAATCATCTGAGTGATTACTTTATTTTATTTAAACCAAAAGACATTGTAAGTGGAGATTTTTATTGGGCTTCGTCAGATAGCGAAGGTGTGTTTTATTTAGCCGTGTGTGACAGCACCGGCCATGGCGTGCCGGGTGCTTTCATGAGCTTACTCAATATATCTTTTTTAAATGAATCGCTTACCGAAAAAAAACTTAAACAGCCTAACGAGATATTAAACCATACACGAACTCGTTTAATACAGTCATTGAAAAGTGATGGTAGCGAAGAAGGTGGTAAAGATGGTATGGATTGCACCTTGTTAGCCTTTGACATAAAAAATAATATGCTTGAATATTCTGCTGCTAATAATGGTTTTTATATTATGCGTGATAATGAATTGATAAAATTTGCCGCAGATAAAATGCCGGTGGGTAAATCCCCAAAAGATGAAGAGTCATTTACATCTCGCCAGGTTACATTGCAAAAAGGAGATATTATTTACTTACTCACCGATGGCTACCCTGATCAGTTTGGCGGTGACAAAGGAAAAAAATACAAATACAAGCAATTAGAAGATTTACTATTAACAAATGGCCATCTTCCAATGGAACAGCAAAAATTACTTCTTGATCAAAGTTTTGAAAATTGGCGTGGAAGCTTAGAGCAGATTGATGATGTGTTGTTAGTGGGAATCAGGGTTTAAATATCCTTTAATCATTTACAAATTTCTCGCGTTTCTTTATGCCAATAAAGAAAGGTCTTAGTTTGAGTCCTTAAATTTATTTAATTCCTCTATGCGATAATCTTAAATTTTAATTCCAATAACTGTAACGTCGTCCACTTGCTCTAATTCCCCTTTCCAATCCTGGAAAGTATGCAACAATTCTTGTTTCTGCTCTTGCAAATCAAGATGCGCAACAGTAATTAATTTATCACTCAAGGCTTTGTATTTAAATTTTTTACCGTTTGGTCCGCCAAATTGATCGGGATAACCATCGGTCATTAAATAATAAATATCTCCCCTATTTAATGCGATGGTGTGTGTTGTAAAAGGTAAAGGATTGTCTGTTTTTCCAATGGCTTGCTTATTAGCTTTTATTTCATTTAATACCTTATTCTCAACTCCGCTGGAACTGACAGAACCGTTTTGTATAAACCAAAGCTGGTTATTAGCACCACTCCAGGTAATTTGTTGTTTCGCCCGGTTTATACATAATAATGAAATGTCCATACCATCCTTAATTTCCTCTCCACTTTTTAAAAAAGTTTCTAAGACTAAATCCCGGGTTTTATCTAAAATTTTCCCTGTCTCTAATAATTTAAACTCATCAACAGCCCGGTTGAGTGCATTACTGCAAACTATACTCACCATAGCACCCGGGACACCGTGCCCAGTTGAATCGGCGGCGGCAATAAATACGTAATCACCATTTACATGAATCCAATAAAAATCACCCGCTACAATATCTTTAGGTTCATACAAAACAAAACTATCAGGCAAGTATTTTTTTAATGTGTCGGTTGAAGGCAAAATAGCCTTTTGTAAACGTTTTGCATACGTAATTGAATCAATGATTTCTTTTTGCTTTTCTTCCACAAGATGTTTTTGTAACTCCACTTCGTCCTTCTGTTCTTCTACCAGATTTTTTTGGGATTCTATAATGTCTTTTTGTTTCCTGGTAACTCTTAATGATCGAAATACAAATGCAGAAAAAATAATAATGATCAATAAGCCAAAGACCACAAACATCAGAATCAATTTTTGCTTAGCGCTTTTTTCTTCCGCTACGGCATTTTGCTTTTCAAGTTCCTTTTCGTGTTCAGCATTAGCAACCGCTTCCTTTTTTTCAAAATCGTACGTAAGCTGATTCTGAATGATTCGTTCCCGTGTCTTTTCATTGTCCAAGGTGTCTCGATAAAGAATGTATAATTTATGATTGGCAAAAGCATCTTTATAATTGCCTTTGACACTATACAAATTAACTAAACCTTCATAAGCATCTCGTAAAATTTCAATATAATTTAATTCCTTAGCCAGGTCCCTGCCTTTAACAAAATACTTTTCGGCGGTTTCATACTTTTTTTGATTCAGGTATATATCACCAATGTTATTGTAGGAATTAGCAATACTTGCCTGATCACCTATCTCTTCTTCAATCTTCAAAGAGATCTCGTAATTTTTCAGAGCCTCTGAGTAATTTTTTTGTTGCGCATACACTAATCCAATATTATTGAATGTATAGCTCGCTCCCTTTTTATTTCCTTTTTTCAATTTTATTTCTAAAGATGCCTTAAAATTTTTTAAAGCTTCCTCATACTTTCCCTGCTCATAATACACAAGGCCGATATTATTATAAGAATTTGATAGATTAGATTTGCTTCCTAGCACTTTATCAATCTGAAACGCTTTAGTATAATTCTTTAATGCTTCACTCAAATTGCTCTGGTCCAGGTAAATATTGCCAATATTATTATAACAAGCAGATATTCCTTTCTCGTAGCGAACACCTTCCATTATTTTCAAAGCCTCAAAATGATTTTTTAAGGCTTCCGGATATATACCCTGCGCTTCATAAACAAGACCCTTATTGGTAAGAGAGGTGGCAATCTCCTTTTTTAGAGTATTGACAACTTTTTGCTCTGTTGCTTTTTTTAAAAGGGTATTTGCCAGCCTGATGGAAGAATCGGCATAAAAATGGGCTTGATCATAAGCGGCGGTGGCATAACATTCCCAGGTTAAATCATTTAAATGAAATATATGCGTCTTGTCTGCTTTATCATTTTTAAGAAGTACGAGTATGGAATCTATTTCCGGAGTTTGCCAGGAAGAGGTTTCCGTTTGTGCAAAACTGTTTATGCCTAAAAACATAAAACAAACAGATAATAAAAACATTATTTTTTGCATGAATCGAATATACTATAATAAATGAAATGAATATGTAACTCTATTCGTATTTTTGGAGATCAAGTCATGGATCTTTTCAGCGATAACCAAATCACAAATCTACTGCCCTTTGGCGGTAAGGTGCTTTATTACGGC
This sequence comes from Bacteroidota bacterium, assembly GCA_040387555.1. Taxonomy (GTDB): domain Bacteria; phylum Bacteroidota; class Bacteroidia; order B-17B0; family Aurantibacillaceae; genus UBA4416. The sequence continues at coordinate 470,654 of JAZKDO010000001.1, forward strand.
AAGGTGCTTTCATTAACTGAAGCCAATCATTACTTCAACGAACTTTATAATACCATTGAATGGAGAAACGATGAAGCCGTTATATTTGGGAAACATATTATCACTAACCGTAAAGTTGCCTGGTATGGTGACAAGCCTTTTAATTATACCTATTCCAACACAACTAAAAAGGCGCTGCCGTGGACAAAAGAATTATTGTTTTTGAAACAGCTGGCTGAAGAACAAACTGCGGCCACTTATAATTCATGTTTACTTAATTTATACCATGACGGAAATGAAGGAATGGCCTGGCACAGCGATGGAGAAAAAATGCTTCAAAAGAATGGCGCTATTGCTTCTTTAAGTTTTGGCGCTGAGAGAAAATTTTCATTCAAACATAAAGAAACAAAACATACGTTGTCACTTATTTTAGAAAACGGGAGTTTGCTAGTAATGAAGGATGAAACACAAACACATTGGATGCATCGCTTACCACCCACTACTCAAATAAAACGTCCCCGAATAAATTTAACATTTAGAACAATTATAGAATAGTTATATTTGATTAAGCATTGAAAATTTAATTATTCTAATAATTTACTTTCATTCAACACCTCTATAACTTATTGTTTGAAAAATCTCTATACTTCCGAGCTCAAAAAATCAAGTTATGATTCAATAATAATTGGCTCTGGAATAGGCGGTTTAACAACGGCCGTATTTTTAGCCAAAGCGGGTAAAAAAGTTTTAGTTCTTGAAAAACATTATGTGGTTGGAGGTTTCACTCATACTTTTAAACGCAAAAAATTTGAATGGGATGTTGGGGCCCACTACATTGGTCAGGTAAATAACGAAACTAGTTTAATCCGCAAATCTTTTGATTATATCACCAACGGAAAATTAAAATGGGATGATGTCGGCGAGATCTATGATCAGGCAATTATAGAAGGTGAAACCTATAATTTTAAAAAAGGACTTAAAAATCAGGTTAACCAAATCACTTCTTATTTTCCGACCGATGAAAAAGCCATCCGCGCATACTTTGATCTTGTTGTGAAAGTTAGCGGCCACGCTTCCCTTTTCTTTTGCGAAAAAACAATGCCCAACTGGTTAAGTAAATTAGTTGGGTATCAGTTAAAAAAACGTTTTTTAAACTATTCCAGGCAAACCACCTACGAAGTCCTAAGTAGTTTAACTAAGAACGAAAAGCTGATTGCTGTTTTGTGTGCGCAATGTGGGAACTATGGCCTTACACCTAAGCAAAGCAGTTTTGGGATTCATGCGCTCGTGGTGACTCACTATATGGAAGGTGCTGCATATCCGGTTGGAGGAGCAGCCAATATTCCTAAAACAATGGGAGACGTTATTGAAACGTATGGAGGAAGAATAGCAATTAAAGCGGATGTAAAAAACATCATTATAAAAAACAATAAAGCCATAGGCGTTTTGATGCAGAACGGCGATGAATTATTTGCTAAAAATATCATTAGCAACGCTGGCGCACATAATACTTTTAATAAACTGATTTTAAAAGAATTTCAAAAAGAAGAAAATACGCTTGAGCTAAACAAAATAAAACCATCCGTATCACATGTTTGTATGTATGTGGGGTTAAATGCTACTGATGAAGTATTGAATTTACCTAAATATAATATATGGCTTTACGAAAATTATAAGTTTGATGAAGCCAATAAACTCCATTTAAAAACCAAACACAGTGCATCACCGGTATTTTATATTTCATTTCCCTCAGCAAAAGATAAGGAATGGCAGCAAAAACACCCTGGCACCTCTTCTATACAAATACTAGGTTCTTACCCGTTTAACTGGATGGAAGAATGGGAACACAAGAAATGGCAAAAACGTGGCGCAGACTACGAGACACTTAAAGAAGAATTAAAAAAAGTTTTTCTGGAAAAATTATACAAAACGCTTCCTCAAATAAAGGGACATGTTGAAATTTGCGAACTCTCCACTCCTCTTTCTACAAAACATTTTTCTAATTATGATAAAGGAGAAATTTATGGTCTGGAACATACGCCACAGCGTTTTGAATTGAAACAGTTGCGTCCTAAAACTAACTATAAAAATCTATACTTAACAGGCCAGGATATTATCGCTGTTGGCGTTTGCTCAGCAATGTTCTCTGGAGTGGTAACAGCCATCAATATTTTAAACCGAAACTTATTGTGGCGAATTAGCAGGTTTAAGCCCTTGAAATGATTTCATTCTATTTTTGAATTTAGAACCATTCCAAATAAGTGCAATTTGGTCTGTTTGTTTCCTTAATTAGGCTTATTCTGGTTATTTAATTGATAAAAGGCTCTTAAAAAATTGTTTTAAAGGCTTCCCGATTATACATTTGCCTTGTAAAAAATTAAACATATTTCTCATATGAGTCAAGGATTCTTAAAATCATCGATTGGAAAAAAAGTTGTAATGGGCCTTACGGGTTTATTCCTGATTTCATTCTTAGTAGTACATTGCTTTATTAACAGCCTTATATTTTTTAACGATGGCGGCTTAACCTTCAATATAGGAGCGGCTTTCATGGCTCATAACTGGTTAATCAGAGCGGGTGAACTTATATTATTCGCAGGTTTAATACTTCATATTATTCAGGCTTTAATTCTAACTATCGAAAATAATAAAGCACGTCCCGTTGGTTATGCAAAATTCAATGGTGCTGCTAACTCCTCTTGGTATAGCCGTTCTATGGGTTTATTAGGAACTTTATTATTAATGTTCTTAATTGTTCATCTTATTCATTTTTGGGTGAAGTCGCGTTTTACCGGTTTACCGGGAGAAGACGCTAATGGCAACGAAAATTTATATGCTGTAATGCAGGAAACATTTAAAATGTTATGGGTAGTAATTTTGTACGTATTATCTATGATATCCTTATCGTACCATTTATTACACGGTTTTCAGTCAGCGTTTCAATCCTTAGGGTTAAATCATAAAACATATACGCCACTTATTAAAAAAACGGGGGTAGCTTTTTCGATTTTGATTCCATTGATTTTCGCATTGATGCCAATACTAATGTATGCAGGCGTTATTAAATAATTAAAAATTTCAATCTTACATTCTTAATTTTTCAATATGAGTAAATTAGATTCAAAAATTCCTGAAGGTTCCATTGACCAGAAATGGTCGAAATACCGTTCAACAGTACATCTTGTAAATCCTGCCAACAAACGTAGTTTAGAAGTATTAGTGGTTGGTTCCGGGTTAGCGGGCGCTTCAGCAGCAGCAACGTTAGCTGAAATGGGATATAAAGTAAAAGTATTTTGTTTTCAGGATTCTCCACGTCGTGCTCACTCGATTGCTGCACAAGGAGGAATCAATGCTGCAAAAAATTACCAGAATGATGGTGATTCCACTTACCGTTTATTTTATGATACTATTAAAGGAGGAGATTATAGGGCGCGTGAAGCAAACGTGCATCGTTTAGCAGAAGTGTCTTCCAGTATTATTGATCAATGTGTGGCACAAGGAGTTCCATTAGCACGTGAATATGGTGGCTTGTTAAGTAACCGCTCTTTTGGTGGTACTCAGGTACAACGTACATTTTATGCAGCGGGACAAACAGGTCAGCAATTATTATTAGGAGCTTACTCAGCTTTACAGCGCCAGGTTGGATCAGGAAATGTAACCTTATATTCACGTCATGAAATGCTTGATGTGGTTACCATTGATGGCGTTACACGCGGAATTATTGCCCGTAATTTAATTACAGGCGAAATGGAAAAGCATTTTGGACATGCTGTATTATTGTGTACCGGTGGATATGGAAACGTTTTCTACTTATCTACCAATGCTATGGGAAGTAACGTTACGGCTGCCTGGAAAGCTCACAAAAAAGGTGCTTTCTTTGGAAACCCTTGTTATACTCAAATTCATCCAACATGTATTCCTGTTTCAGGCGATCATCAATCTAAATTAACGTTGATGTCCGAATCTTTGCGTAATGATGGGCGTATCTGGGTTCCAAAGAAGAAAGACGATAACCGCAAACCAACGGATATTCCTGAAGAAGAAAGAGATTACTATTTAGAGCGCCGTTACCCGGCATTCGGAAACTTAGTTCCTCGTGACGTAGCTTCCCGCGCTGCGAAGGAGCGCTGCGATGCAGGTTACGGTGTAGGTAAATCCAAAATGGCAGTGTATTTGGATTTTGCTTTCAACACAGCACGTTACGGAAAAACAGAAGCGACTAAACAAAATATTCAGAATCCTAGCCAGGATGAAATCATGCGCTTAGGTAAAGAAGTGGTAAAAGAGAAATATGGTAACCTGTTTGATATGTACGAACAAATTACCGGTGAAAACCCATACGAATACCCAATGCGTATTTACCCAGCTGTTCATTATACAATGGGTGGTTTATGGGTTGATTATAACTTAATGACTACTGTAAAAGGTTTATATGCATTAGGCGAAGCTAACTTCTCTGATCATGGTGCTAACCGTTTGGGTGCTTCCGCTTTAATGCAGGGCTTAGCAGATGGTTATTATGTGATTCCTTATACTTTAGGTGTTTACTTATCGGATGAAGTTTCCCGTATGAGTGCAGAAAAAGATAAAACAGATTCTATTGATAAATTAAAAACCAATCATCCTGCTTTTGAGGCGGCGTTAAAAGAGCAAACTGATTTAATTAATAAATTCTTGACGATCAAAGGGACTCAATCTGTTGAAAGCTTCCATAAACGTTTAGGATTGATCATGTGGAACAAATGTGGTATGGCTCGTAACAAACAAGGCTTAACAGAAGCTATTGCAGAAATACAGGCTTTACGCAAAGAATTCTGGAGTGATGTACGCGTACTAGGAAGTGCCGATGAAATGAATCCTGATTTGGAAAAAGCGGGACGAGTAGCTGATTTTATTGAGTTAGGCGAGTTAATGTGTAAAGATGCATTGCACCGTGAAGAAAGCTGCGGTGGCCACTTCCGTGAAGAACACCAGACGGAAGAAGGCGAAGCAAAACGTGATGACGATAACTTCGCTTATGTTGCTGCCTGGGAATACAAAGGAGTTAGTGAATGGGAGTTAAATAAAGAAGAGTTAAAATACGAGAATATTAAAATTGCTCAAAGAAGTTATAAATAATTAATATGGGATCAGGACACGGAACAGAATTGAATCTAACACTTAAAGTGTGGAGACAAAAAAACGCGAAGGCTACAGGAAGCTTTGAAACACATCAATTAACCGGAATATCAACCGATATGTCGTTTCTTGAAATGTTTGACGTTTTGAACGAGAAATTAATTCATGAAGGAAAAGAAGCAATTACATTCGATCATGATTGCCGTGAAGGTATTTGCGGTGCATGCAGTATGTACATTAATGGTCGTCCGCATGGCCCTAAAAATTTAGTAACAACGTGTCAATTACACATGCGTTCATTCAATAACGGTGATACGATTGTTGTGGAGCCATGGAGAAGTGCAGCCTTTCCTGTAATAAAAGATTTAGCAGTTGATAGAACGGCATTTGATAGAATTATTGCAAGTGGTGGCTATGTTTCAGTAAATACAGGCAATGCCCAGGATGCCAATAATATTTTAATTCCAAAAACTGCGGCTGATGAAGCATTCGGTGCGGCTGCTTGTATTGGCTGTGGTGCCTGTGTAGCCGCCTGTAAAAATGCGTCCGCTATGCTATTTGTTTCTGCAAAAGTTTCTCAATTAGCATTGTTACCTCAAGGACAAGTAGAACGTAAAGAACGCGTTCTGAAAATGGTTGCCCAAATGGATGAAGAAGGGTTTGGTAACTGTACAAATACAGGTGCCTGCGAAGCAGAGTGTCCGAAAGGAATTTCCTTAGAAAATATTGCCCGAATGAATCGTGAATTAACATCAGCTTCATTTAAATAAACCATCTTTTTTTAAAGTATAATCCCCGGTAAATTTATCGGGGATTTTTTTATTTTCTAATCTCAATAACGTGTTATAATTATTATATTTATATCACAATTTTTAAATTTATATGGTATGAAAAAAACGATAGTAGGGATAATATTTTTAGCAATCAGTAGCTTTGCTTTTTCACAGGCGCAACCACAAGGTGAATTTCATAAATCCATTCTAAAAAAAACAGAGGAAGAACGTCACAAAAGTAAACCTCAGGAATGGTGGAATAAAGGGGTGATTGTCTTTTCAAAACAGGAAATTAAACGCCTTGGCACCATCGCTGAGACTCAAAAAAATATAACTTCAACGTTTAAAGAAGGTGAAACTTTTTATGGCAGGGCTTTTTTGCCCAAAAGCATTGGCCAATTGGAGAGAAAACCTTCTGGTATTATTACACGTTTTTACATCGATGGCAAGCTGTCAAACTTTGAACTTCTATACAGTGGTGAGAATATGCTGGATGATGCCTGGTCTTCATGGTCTTATATATTCCCGGAAGATTTTCCAAAAATGTATGATGATTTAAGTTCTGGTGAGCATACTTTTAAAATGGAAATCTGGACAGATGTACCGACTGAAAAAACAACTACTTATGTGGATGAAAATGACAAAGCCGTTGGAACTACTAAAGAACAAATCAATCGCGGGCAATTTTTAGGCGCTGGAGAATTTAAAATAATTAAATAAAATAAAAAAATAGTATTAAGGAGCCGATCTAATGGATCGGCTTTTTTATTGACTAAGCCGGCAAATTAATCAACTCATTTGTTTTCATGATTAAATCCATGAACAATATTTTAGGATTCGCATTTCTCTCAACATGATAAAAAGCCGAATTAAATTCTTCCAGCAATCGTTCATAATTGCGCTGATTGATAAACCTTGCAAATTTTGTAATAAACTCTTTTTCTTCTCCTGAATGCCTTACCAAATCAACACTCCCAAAATTAAACATGAGGCAATCCCTGAAAATCTCCAAACCATACTGCAGAAATTGTTTTTGTTTTTCCCTGCCAATCCTTGCGTTTTCATCAATCCATCCTACCGCTTTAATAGCATCAAATTTTAATGCGATTAACATAAATGTTCTGAAATTCTGAAGATAAGCCGTTCCTCCATCAAGATGCTGAACTAATAACTGCGCCTCACGGTAACTTCCATCGCTTAGCATTGCTGCCTGCCTGGCCGCCTGAGGTTGACAACTAAATTCATCAACCAAGCCTTTTGCAATTTCCTCTGTTTCAATTTTATAAAACGGAACTTGCTGAACCCGGGAAATAATTGTTGAAAGCAATTGATCAGGATGATTGCACACTAATAAGAACAATGTTTGCTCGGGTGGTTCCTCTAAAATCTTCAACAATTTATTGGCAGACGATGCATTCATTTTCTCTGGCTGCCAGATGATCATTATTTTATAACCCCCTTCGTAACTGGTATAGGATAGCTTTTTTAAAATATCATTCGCTTCATCTGTTGGAATAGTTGGTTGCTTGTTCTCAGCACTTAAATTATCAAACCAATCGTGTATAGTTAAATAGGGAGTTTCAATAAACGCTTCCCTGAATTCAGGTAACAGATCATTACTGGTTCTAACATTTTTGCTTAAAGGAATTGGAAAAACCAAATGAAGATCGGGATGGATCAGTTTATTTACCTTTAAGCAGGAAGGACAAACACCACAGGAATCCCATTCATTTTTATCTTTGCAAAATAAGTATTGTACAAAAGCAAATGCTGCGAGCAAATTACCACTTCCCTCTGGCCCCGTAAACATTAAAGCATGAGGAACGCGGCCATCATGCAACATATTCAATAGTTTGTTTTTAACCGGATTTTGTCCTATAATTTGTTTAAAAAGCACAGGCTAATTTACATATTTAGATTATTATTATTTCGAATTAAATCGAAAATGATGTTTAATTTTGCAGTATGCATATAGGATTATTTTTTGGATCATTTAATCCAATTCATGTTGGACACATGGTGATGGCAAACTATATGCTATCGTTTACAGATCTTGAACAGGTTTGGCTTGTGGTTTCTCCTCATAATCCTTTGAAAGAAAAATCCTCCTTGCTTGATCAAAATCAAAGACTACATATGGTAAATTTAGCCATTGGTGATCATCCTGATTTAAAAAGCAGTAATATTGAATTTGGCCTCTCTCAGCCTTCTTACACTGTTAATACATTAGCTCATTTAAAGGAAAAATATCCTCAACATATATTCTCTCTCATTATGGGAGAAGACAATTTACAATCTTTCACTAAGTGGAAAAATTATGAGGAAATTCTAAAAAATCACTTCATATATGTATATCCCCGTGCAGGTTCAGAAGTTGAAGAATTAAAAAATCATTCGAATGTTGTAATGACAAATGCTCCTATTATGGAAATATCTTCTACCATGATACGTCAATCTATCAAAGCAAAAAAAGATGTGTCTTTCTTTGTTCCAAAAACTGTATGGGAATACCTGGATGAAATGCATTTTTATAAAAAGTAAATCTATTTAAAGGGATTAATTGGCTCTTATTAATCAGCTTATTAAAGTTTATATACTTTACAGTTTTTCATGGTCAATTATCTGCATTATTTTCCTTAACTGGCGTTTTTAGGGCAATTAACATGCTGTTTGCTTCCTGTTTTTTAATGTTAGGATTCCGATTTAAATTCAAATCACATTAAAATAATGAGTATATCTTTCATATTATTGTATAAATAAATATTAATTCATGAAAAAACTTCTACTTCTTTGCTCAGCTTTATTTCTTTACTCATACTGCTCAGTTGCACAATCATCGTTATCTGTTATCGATATAAATAACGGCATGGCATCCGTTGCAAATAACAGTACTATATCTTATACAACTGTCATATCTGATCATATTACCACTGAAATTGATGCCGAAAATACAAGCAATGCCACAAAATACTATAAATTACGACGATTCGACGATGTGCTAAACACCGACGCCAGTGCTTATTTTTGTGTGGGTGGAGGAAATTGTTACCCACCTAGTGTATTTACATCACCAATTACAGTAACATTAACCCCTAACCAAACCTTATCATCCCAAAACTTAGCATTTTTATTAGATTTAGAAGAAGGCGTTAGTCCAGGATACTCTTCTATAAGATATCAAATCTATAATGTGAATGATTTGAATGATGTATTTACTTTTACATTAAAATACAATGACATTACTACTTCTATAAAAGAATCATCCGTTCTTGTTACTTCTACAGCAGGTGTTTACCCCAATCCAACTAATAATAAAGCATATATTAATATAGTATCAACTGCCGAGGTTGCTAGCGTTATTACTATTACCAATAGTTTAGGCTCTATTGTATCATCAAAACATGTCACTATTTCTTCAGGAAAAAATAATATTTTTTTAGATTCAGAAAATCTGGTTTCAGGAATATATTTTGCCACTATTACTTCTGGCAATAATAAAATCGTAAAAAAATTTACAGTAAATAAATAATAAAATCTAAAGCATATCTCCATGAAAAAAACAACTACTTTTTTAGGCTTAATGGCCATAACAACAATTGGTTTTGCTCAAAGTCCGCGCATCTCACTTTTTGAAGAATTTACAGGCGAAAACTGTCCTCCTTGCGCCAGTACAAATCCATATATTGATCCAATTTTAGCTCCCCATCAAGGAGTTGATTGCATCACTTTGAAATGGCAAGTTGCAATTCCAAGTGCGCCAACAAGTTTAACTTCGTTGTATCAACAAAACAAAACTGAAATTAACGCACGCGATACTTATTATTCAATTGGATCAGCTCCAGCCGGCAAATTAGATGGTCAGGAAATGGGTGTTTTTGGTGCTGTTGATCCAGATTACCCGGATCACGCAAGCAATATTAATGACGACTTAATTGCCAGTTCTTCTGCTGTATCTTCACCTTTTACACTTGATATGATTAGAACTTTTGATCCTTCATATACATCTATTACAGTAACCGGTACAATTACTGCTTCACAAAATTATACTGCAACCGGACCTTTAAAATTCATACTTGTGATGACTGAAAAAGAAATCCATTATACAACTGCACCTGGCTCTAACGGCGAAAAAGATTTTCATTGGGTTGCCCGTAAATCTTTTCCTGATTTAGCAAATGGTACAGCAATGGTTAGTTCTTGGACAACTGCTCAAACACAAACTTTTTCAATTGTTTGCCCTATTCCATCCTATATTTGGGATAAGAGCCAAATTGAAATGGTTGGTTTTATTCAAGATGACGGCAATAAAATGGTTCTGCAAGCTGGTTTGGGTCAAGCTGCGCCCGTTGGTGTTGATGCATTAGCCCAAAGTTTTGCAGGGTTAAATCCAATTAACTGTGTACCAACTGCAACACCTCAGGCTATAGTAAAAAACAATGGCGTTGATGCTATAACTACTATGACAATTAATGCATACGTAGATGCAGCAGCTCAAACACCTTTTGTTTTTAGTGGCAATATTGCAGCAGGCGCAACTGCTTCAATTACATTAAATCCTCTTTCTGGTTTAACCGGAGGTAATCATACTTTTTCAGTAAATATTGTAGGAGTAAACGCGGGCGATAATAATATTGGAAACAATACAAAAAAACAATCGTTTGTTGTTGTTAGTACTTATGCTGCCGCTCCGATTGTTCAAACCTATTCTTTAGCTACTTTTCCTGGAACGGGCTGGTTATTAATCAATTCAGATGCTGGCGCTTCAAATACAACCTGGGCCCGTACAACTGCAGTTGGGGCATATGGAGTTACACCTGCGGGTAGTGCAAAATATAGTTTTTATAACAATGCAAACATTGGAGATATTGATGAATTGTATATGCCAGCAATGAGCTTAACAGGTGTTACTTCTCCTGCTTTAAAATTTGATTTGGCCTATGCTACTTATTTAGACGGATCAACTGAATTAAATGACGGATTAGATGTTAAAATTAGTACAGATTGTGGGGCTTCCTGGAATACAATTTATTCTAATTCCGGCGCTGCAATGGCTACTGCTCCAACCAGAACTGTAGCTTTTGTTCCAACCGCATCTCAATGGACAACTGTAAACATTCCTTTAACTACTTATGCTAATGCCGCTGAGGTCTTAGTTAAATTTGTTACAATAAATGATTTCGGTAACAACTTATATATTGACAATGTTAATGTATCTCAATTAGCTACAGGAATAAAACAAGTTACCAATGTTATTGAAGCAGTTGAGTTATTTCCTAATCCAACAAGTAACGAAACAGCCTTAACGGTTAGCTTAATCAATGAGTCTAATGTTACTGTAAATATAATTAACAATGTGGGGCAGGTTGTATATACTTCATCAGCTGAATTAAGTGCTGGATCTAGTGTATTGCAATTAGATACAAAAAATTATGCTTCAGGTATTTATAATGTAATTATTACATCTGCAAGCGGATCTGTTACGAAAAAATTATCAGTTACGAAATAGTTGTTTTGTTTTTTTGTTTAACACAAAGGCTGATGGGTGCATCAGCCTTTGTGTTTTATAATTGGCCCAAAATGTATTATATATTTAACTAAAAATGGCATAATGGGTTATAAAATAATGCCTCCCAAAGGCGTGTTTTAATTAAAAACCCTATTTTTGTGAAGGTTGGCACTAAATGCCAGCCTTCTATTATTTATATACTATGTTAAAAAAATTATTCTCGTTATTTTTTCTCCTTTTTATCGTCAACAACTTTTTTTCCCAGATCTTATATAGCGAAAGGTTTAATACACTCGCTATGAATACAGGTACATTTACTTCAAATTCCAATACCTACTTATACACCGATGTGCCAAACGGAATGCACTCTATCAACAGCAGCACTTTAACAGCAGACACTCTTACAGGAAACTACCCCTTTCGTGCTAATGGACAAAAACAAAAAGCATGGTTAAGTTACATGCCTTACAACGGCACTGATACATTTGCTGTTTCTACGTCCTGGCTAAACCCCGCAGGCACCGCAGCTGCTTTTCTAATAACACCGGCCATAAGTAGCATCACAATCAATTCTATTTTGAGTTGGGCATCAATGTCGCCCGACCTTAATAATGCAGATGGTTTCGAAGTTTATGCTGCCATTAATACTACAAATACACCCGTTCCAGGAGATTTCACTACTCTTTTGTTTAGCACTTCTTCTGAAAAAAACACCTGGCAAACCCATGGGGTTTCTTTAGCTTCATTTGCCGGACAGACCATTCGTATTGCCTTCAAAAATAATTCAACCAATAAATACCAATTGTGGCTGGATGATATTTTGGTAAAGAACATTACTAATGCATATGATGTTGCTGCTGTATCACAAAACATCTATAAATATTCTTCAATAAACTCAAACAATATTATGTCAGCCACATTTAAAAACAATGGCTACACCGCAATAAATACCCTTACTCTTAAATACATGATGGGAAATGGTTCCACGGTAACAGAGACAAAAATTTTATCTCCACCCTTAAATTATCTGGAAAGCAGAACAATTAGTTTTACACAGCCTTATAATTCTTCAACAGCACTTTATACTTCCTATAAAATATGGGCAGAATTAATTAATGGACAAATGGATCAGGTAAAGACAGACGATACTATTACAGGCAGTATTACAGTTTCATCATCTGTTCCACCAAAGAAAGTTCTATTAGAAGAATTTACCGGAGCTTGGTGCGGTTGGTGTCCGGATTCTTACACCACTTTAAAATCAGTAGTTAACACTAATACAAATGTTATTGCCGCATCTATTCATGATAACGATAATATGTCAACGGCCGAAGGAAACACTTTGATTGCAGATTATACAACAACTTTTCCAAGTGCTACCATTGATCAGTATTACTTTTCTCCAAACGAAAAAACTTCTTTGCCCAGAGAAAACTGGAACACTTATATTGCACAACGATTAGCCATGAAAACGCCTGCAACTGTTACAGTTACTAACATTAGTTACAATTCGATGACCCGTCAAATAGATGCTACTGTTTCAACAACTTTTTTGGGTGACGTAAAAGGTGATTACAGATTAAATCTTTACATTAAAGAAAATAATGTTTATGGTCCTGTAAATGATAATACTGACAATCAATGGAATCAACACAGTTACTTGTTTAATATAGGTTCCTCGCCTTACTACCAAATGGGGACTTATTTGAATCCTTCCACCAATATTTTAAATACATCTGAATATACTCATCAGAATGTTGTCAATAATATCGCTGACGGTGCTTACGGTAGTGCTGGAATTATTCCTTCAAACGCTACTACTAATGGGTTGACGTTTTCGAAGACTTATACGTATACATTGCCTTCTCCAACAGGTGGCGAATTCAGATACAATGCAGATAATATTTACCTGATTGGTACTCTTAGTGAGTATTCGGCTGATATAAAAAACCGTAGTATATTAAATGCGGCTGAAGTAAAACTAACTTCTAATTCAGAAGTTCTTGTTAGTGTAAAAGAATTTACAGCTTCTGATATGCAACTAAATGTTTTTCCTAATCCAGCGCACAATTTTTGTTATTTGACATATAACTTAAAGCAGGATGAATTTGTAAAGGTGTGTATTTATAACGCTCTTGGAGAATTAGTTTCCATTGAAACAAAAAATGTAAATGCGGGGAATGTAAGTCATACTTTGGATGTACAGGAATTGCCATCAGGAAACTACAGCATTCAGGTTTCTTTTAAAAATAACATCATAACAAAAAAATTAACCATCATAAAATAAGAACATGATTGTCATTACAGGTGCCGCAGGTTTTATTGGAAGTTGTTTGATTACAAAATTAAATAACGAAGGTCACGAAAATTTAATTTTAGTGGATGATTTTTCTCAGCTTCAAAAAATTGAGAATTACCACACCAAAAATTTTATCCATAAAATGGAACGGTCTGAGTTTTTAAGTTGGTTCGAAGAGCATGCGGCGGAAGTGACTTTTGTTTATCATATCGGTGCCAGAACAGACACTACTGAATTTAATGTGGAATTGTTCAATGAGTTGAACCTGAATTATACAAAATCCATCTGGACCACCTGCACCAAACATTTTATTCCGCTAGTTTATGCTTCTTCTGCAGCAACTTATGGCTTAGGGGAATTCGGTTACGATGACGATGAAACAAAAATTAATTTATTAAAACCTTTAAATCCATACGGAGATAGCAAGAATGATTTTGATAAGTGGGCTATCACACAAAAAGCTTGTCCTCCAAAATGGGTCGGATTCAAATTCTTTAATGTATACGGGCCTAATGAATACCATAAAGGAAGAATGGCATCGGTGATTTTTCATTCTTTTAACCAAATCAATGAAAAGGGTCAGGTGAAACTATTCCGTTCTCATAATCCAAATTATAGTGACGGTGGGCAGCTAAGAGATTTTGTATACGTAAAGGACTTAATTGATGTATTGTATTTTGCATACGGAAACAATCTGAAAAATGGCATTTATAACTTAGGTAGTGGCAAAGCGCGAACATTTCTGGATCTTGCAAATGCAACATTTAAAGCATTAAATAAAGAGCCTAACATTGAATTTATTGATACACCTATCGATATCAGGGATAAATACCAGTACTTCACAGAGGCTAATATGAATAAGCTAATTGAACAAGGTTATAAAAAGCCATTCGCTAGTTTAGAGGAAGGCGTGCATGATTATGTGACAAATTACCTGATTGGAAAACATTATTACTAGAAAATAAAAAATAGGATGGTTTGAATAATCAGCAAGCCATCCACCCACAGATAATAATAAAATGCATGCCTGTTATCATTCGTATATAAAATAGTTGCAAGAAGTATCACCCTTAAAATTATTGAGGCTACAAAAGAATTTATATCGCTTTTAAACATATAAAAGCAGGTAAAGCCAATAACTACCAATACTGCGCAAATAATTTTCGTCGCATTTACTCCAAACCGGTTGGCATATGTATTGACGCCTGATAAATAATCCTTATCGTTATCCTTTATATCAAATAACATACACAGCACGGATATAAAAACAAACTGAGAGGCTAAGAACCAAAAACTATGTGCGGTGAGCAATTGATTTTCAATTAACGGAACCAATCCACAGCTGATTACCCAAACAGATGAAATCAAAAAAGGCTTGATGTATCCGTGCCGCCTTAAATTAAAAGGTTGTAAGTAATATAAAGTCGAAATAATTTCAGCGCCTACCATAATTCCTATAGAAAGCATACTTAGTTTGTTGCAGAGAAACAATAAAATAATGAGGGCTATGCCAATACTATAACCCATTATTTTTTTATACTTAAGCACCCACTGGGATCTGGGAGAGGAAGTATTTGTATGGTTAACAATATAATACCCTCGTTGTACATTATACTGCAAATAAGTTGCCAGCAAAACAAACAACAGGTAAGAGTTATTGTCGAAATTTACCGGGACAGGAAAAAAATGATAGGTTAATAACACTTGCATGAAAGCGCAAAGCGCAATAAACACATTGCCATAAACAAGGGCATTGAGAAAAGGTGAGGATATGAAGTTTTTAGTTTTCAAAAATCTCTTCCGCATTAGCCGAAGTGACTGCAGCTACTTCTTCAACAGTTATGTTTTTTATCTCTGCAATCTTTTGTGCGATCAAAGGAATATAAACACTCTCATTTCTTTTGCCGCGAAATGGCGCTGGTGCCAAATAAGGCGCATCGGTCTCAAGCACAATGTCGCTAAGGTGCAATTGCTCAACTACCTTATCTAATCCTGAATTTTTAAACGTCACAACGCCACCGATGCCTAATTTGAAATTACCTAAGGATAAGATTTTTAGTGCCTGTATATAATCGCCACTAAAACAATGAAAAATTCCTTTCGGCAATTTATCATAAGATTTTAAAATGGAAAAAATTTCATCAAATGCATTTCTACAATGAATCACGATTGTATAATTATATTCAAGTGCCCAGAAAATTTGCTCACGAAACGCCAATTCCTGCTCTTTAATAAAAGTTTTATCCCAGTAAAGATCTATGCCAATTTCACCAATTGCAGCAAATCTTCGCAGGTCCAACCACTTCTTTACAAGCTCGAGTTCATCACGGTAATTTTCTTTTACAGAACACGGGTGCAAACCCATCATCGGCAAACATACTTCGGGAAAATGAACTTCTAGCGCCAGCATTCCATCAATGGTTCTGCTATCCACATTCGGCATATAAAATTTAGTCACTGATTTAGAGATCGCATCATTGATCCTGTCAAAGCGATCGCTGTTAAACTCTTCGGAATAGAGGTGTGTGTGCGTATCTATAAACATGAAAAAATTAGTTACTTTTGTTGTAAAGATAAGCATCTTTCATTATACCTGTGAAAATTTTAGTTGTACGATTTAGTTCTATCGGTGATGTTGTTTTAACGACACCAATATTGCGTTGTATAAAACAACAGGTAAAAGATGTTGAACTCCATTACCTGAGCAAACAAAATTTCCTGAATGTGATAGAAAACAATCCCTATGTGGATCGTTTTTTTGCAATTAAAGATTCCCTTTATGAGGTAATTCCTCAGTTGAAAAAAGAAAATTATGATTACGTTATCGATCTTCACCATAACGTAAGAACGCTTCGGTTAAAAATGGCTCTAGGAAAAAAGGCTGTCTCTTTCAATAAATTAAATTTTGAAAAGTTTTTAATGGTCAATTTTAAAATTGACAAGCTGCCAAAACAACATATTGTTGATCGGTACTTTGAAACGGTTGCCCCACTTGGAGTTAATAATGACAATAAAGGATTGGATCATTTTATTCATGAGAAGGATCAGATCAATATTTTGAGCTATCTACCAAGCCATTTTCACAACGGTTATAATGTATTAGTAGTTGGTGGCTCCTATTTTACAAAACAAATTCCGGAAAACAAACTCAAAGAAATTTGCAGGCAAAGTTCAAAGCCTATCGTATTATTAGGCGGCAAAGATGATTTTGAAATAGCAGAAAGAGTTTATCATAGTTTCTCGGACCAGACGATCAACTTGTGTGGCAAGCTGAATATCAATCAGTCCGCTTCGATCATTCAACAATCAAAAACAGTGATTACCTCTGACACTGGATTGATGCATATCGCGGCAGCATACAAAAAAGATATTATTTCTGTATGGGGAAATACTATTCCTGAATTTGGAATGGGTCCATATCTTCCAGGCGTTAATTCTCAAATATTGGAAGTAAAAAATCTTCCCTGTCGCCCGTGTTCAAAATTAGGGTATCATAAATGCCCGAAGAGACATTTTAAATGCATGAATGATATTGACGTTAAGAACGCTAATTTTTAATCCTTTGCAAATAAGGCTTTTAATTCTGTCGCATCATCGGGCTTCATTCTTCCTCCTAAAATTAATGAAAGCTGACGTCTACGTAAGGCCCCTTCATACCTCTTTTTTTCTTCGTCAGTTTCAGGAATTAACTGAGGAACAGGCAACGGTGCGCCATTCTGGTCAATGGCAACAAAGGTAAAAATTGCCTCATTGCATTTTGTTTTATGTCCTGTAATTCTGTCTTCCACAAATACATCAATATGTACTTCCATGCTGCTCGTAAAAGCGCGGGATACCTTTGCTTCCAAAGTCACAACTGAATTTTGCTTAATAGGATTATCAAACGACACATGGTTAATTGATGCCGTTACCACTACTCTACTAGAATGTCTTCCAGCAGCGATCGCTGAAGTGATATCCATCCATTGCAACAATTTGCCTCCAAATAAATTACCAATGTGATTGGTGTCGTTTGGCAATACAACTTCTGTATTGATCGTTAATGATTCTTTGGCTGTTTTAGATTTCATACGAGATTGTTGTAATTTATTAATGGGGTAAAAATACTACCTTTACACTAAATAAAATAATATGGACTATTTATATATCAAAGCACTTCATGTAATCTTTATTGTAACCTGGTTTGCCGGTTTATTTTATATGGTACGCTTATTTATATATACCAAAGAAGCGTCCGAAAAAGCAGAACCTTCCAAAAGCATATTAACGGCACAGCTTAACATCATGCAGAAAAAATTATGGTATATTATCACATGGCCATCGTTCATTCTGACCTTAGTTTTCGGACCATGGATGCTCTATTTAAATCCCACACTCTTAACTATGCCCTGGATGTGGCTTAAATTAATATTTGTTGGGTTATTAGCCTTATACCACTTGCAATGTCACGCGTACTTCAAACAACAACAAGCGGGAATCTTTAAACCCTCATCGTTTAAATTAAGGCTGTTTAACGAATTAGCGACTGTTTTTTTAGTAGCCATTGTATTTTTGATTATTGTACGTTCAACGAGTGGTTTAGTGTGGGGCATGATAGGCTTATTCATTTTTGCAGCTTTGCTTATGGGTGGTGTTTATATTTATAAAAAACAACGTCAGACGATGGCAAAAAGGGAAAGCGGTGATATTCCTCCTGACACCTTAAGTAATTAATCTTGGTTACTCGTTTACATGCAAACAAAAACACATCATGGAAAAACGTAAAAAAATAATTTTGATTGGTGGCGGCTTTGCCGGCTTGCATTTAGCAAAGGCATTAAACAACGAGGCGTTTGATGTTTTTTTAATTGACAAACAAAATCATCATCAGTTTCAGCCGCTTTATTATCAGGTAGCAAGCGCGCGATTGGAACCCTCCAATATATCTTTCCCTTTCCGAAAAGTATTTCAGAAATCCAAAAATATTCAGTTTCGTTTAGCGGAGGTAACTAAAGTTGTTGCGAATGAAAATAAAATTGAAACATCCATTGGCGATTATCATTACGATTATCTGGTGATTGCTTCAGGTTGTAAAACTAATTTTTTTGGAAATAAAGAAATCAGTAAGCATGCGCTTTCAATGAAAACAACAGAAGAAGCCATTGAGATTAGAAATAACATTTTACTGACGTTTGAAAAGATCATTTCTGCTGAAGACAAAGATCGCGAAGCTTTGATGAACATCGTGTTGGTTGGCGGGGGTCCAACAGGAGTTGAATTAGCAGGAGCTTTCGCTGAGATGAAAAATCATATTTTGCCAAGGGATTATCCTCATATCGATTTTTCAAATTTAAAAGTGATCTTACTGGAAGGAAGTCAAAAAACGCTCAACAGTATGAGTGAAGAATCCAAAACAGCCTCTCTTAAATATCTGAAGGAACTAGGGGTTATCGTAAAAACAGAAACGATTGTTACCAATTATGATGGCCGGACAGCTACTTTAAATAACGGAGAAACCATTCCAACTACTAACTTAATCTGGGCTGCCGGTGTCATTGGCAATATCATCGATGGCTTACCTGCAGAAAACATTATTAAAAACCGGTACAAAGTTGATCGCTATAATAAAG
The DNA here is from genome assembly GCA_040387555.1 of Bacteroidota bacterium. Classification (GTDB taxonomy): domain Bacteria; phylum Bacteroidota; class Bacteroidia; order B-17B0; family Aurantibacillaceae; genus UBA4416. The sequence goes on from JAZKDO010000001.1 coordinate 489,938, forward strand.
TTCAGTCAACAGAGAACATCTACGCTATTGGTGATATTGCATATATGGAAACACCACTTTATCCTAACGGACATCCACAATTAGCCAACGTAGCTATTAATCAAGGAAAAACTTTAGCTAAGAATTTTTTGAATCAGCTGCATAAAAAATCATTAAAAGAATATGAATACAAAGATTTAGGTTCCATGGCTACCATCGGAAAGCGAAAAGCAGTAGTCGATCTTCCTTTCATAAAATTTCAGGGGTTCTTTGCGTGGTTCATCTGGATGTTTTTACACTTAATGCTCATTTTAAGTGTTCGCAACAAGCTTATCATTTTCTTCAACTGGGCATGGAGTTACCTGACAAAAGATTCATCTTTACGATTAATTTTAAGACAGAAAAAGATTTAATATAAGGCTGCAATCGCATTCACACAATTTACCCCGTCCATGGCAGCGCTTACAATGCCTCCAGCATAACCGGCGCCTTCTGCACACGGGTACAAGTTTTTCAATTGTACATGCTGTAAATTGATTTTATCACGGGGAATGCGAACCGGTGTGGATGTTCGTGATTCAACTCCTACTATAATAGCATCATTGCTAATATAACCACGCATCTTGTTGTCAAAAGCCTTAAAGCCTTGCTGTAAAGTGGACCCTATCATTTTTCCAACCACGTCCATCATTTGCACAGATTTTGTTCCAGGTTGATACGAGCAATCTATTAACTTTGAGCTTAGTTTATTATTCATAAAATCCATCAGGTTCTGGGCAGGAGCCGTTTGGGTTTCTCCTCCCATTTGCCATGCTTTGTGCTCTATGTCTTTTTGTAGTTGCAATCCAGCCAAGGCACCATATTTCTTATACGGCTCAAAATCTAATAACTCTAATCCCACTACGATCCCGCTATTCGCGTATGGATTGTTTCGTTTGGAAGGACTCCAACCGTTAGTCACAACCTCATCTTGCGCAGTAGCACAAGGCGCAATGATTCCGCCGGGACACATACAAAAAGAGTATACACCATGCCCTTGTGCCTGATGCACCAAACTGTAAGAAGAAGCCGGCAAATACGAACGCTTGGAAACCACCTCGTCATGCGTATGGCAACTGTACTGAATCTTATCAATAAATTCTTGCGGATGTTCTACGCGCACTCCTAATGCGAAAGGCTTCGCTTCAATAGCAATTTTTTTTCGATCTAATAGTTCATAAATATCACGCGCCGAATGACCCGTTGCTAAAATTACATGTGAGCAAGAGTGGTCAATTGTTTGCTTCTCGACTCCGCTCGAAGTGACAAACTTTTCAATAAGAACAGAAGAGATTTTTTCATTACTGTAATTTAAATCTACCAACTTTGAATGAAAATTAACTTCACCGCCATGCTTTAAAATTGTTTCACGCATGTTGGAAATGATGTTCGGCAATTTATTTGTTCCGATATGAGGATGAGCCTCCACTAAAATAACATCGTCAGCACCATGATAAACAAACGTTTTTAAAATATGTTCGATATCTCCGCGCTTGCTGGAACGTGTATATAATTTACCGTCACTATATGTTCCTGCTCCTCCTTCACCGAAACAATAATTGCTTTCGGGATTTACTATGTGCTCTTTGTTAATAGCTGCCAGGTCACGTCTTCTGTCCCTGACATCTTTTCCTCTTTCAAATATGATTGGCTTAATTCCTAACTCAAGGCAACGTAAAGCTGCATATAAACCGGCTGGCCCGGCGCCGATTATTGTGATGGTATTTTTTGCTTTTGAAACATCTTTGTAGTGAATCCCTAAACTATCTTCGTTCATAGGTTCGTTGATCCAAACGGCAATTTTTAAATTTACTTTTATGTTTCGTGATCGTGCATCAATGCTCCGACGCAGTGGTTTAATATAAAAGGTATCCGTTGGTTTTAAGGAAAGTTCTTCAGCAACTTCTTGTTTCAACAATTGCTCATCATAAGCAATGTGGGCAGCAATAGCCAGATTCAATTCTTTTTTCATACGCAGATTCTATTGTTCTGATCTGCCATATGGAATACGTCATGCACGCAAATCTGCGATTGTTCTGGGCATGCCGATTTCATAATGGAAGATTTTTATTCTTCAGTTTATTTATTATCCTTCAAATGTTATCGAAAAAATAGCCATCTTGGAATTTACTTTTTGGATACTATTCGAAAATATATTGTTGAGTGGTTGTAACAGATTTTTAGTACCCTGAAGCACTTTAACCTCCAAGCCTAATTTAAAATACTGCAGATAAAAATCAACACCGGCACCTCCACTGTAAAAAAAATCGTCTCGTTTCAGCAGCACAGCATCATCCAATTGATTAGCACCGCCTGTAGCCTGCCCTTTCTTTTTTGAAACAAGGTCCATGGTATAACCGCCACCTAAAATTACATAAGCACCGAAATTATCCAAACGCTTTGATTGTAATTTTATTTCAAGAGGTAAAATAATGAAGGTTGATTCAACACTTTTTTTATACTTTTTAGTGCTATCACGCTTAGCATTTTCGAGAGTATACTCTAAACTTCTTGAAGCGAAACTAAGATTTGGCGTAAACCTTAACCTAAGGTACTCGTGCAATCGGAAATCAGAAATTATTCCTAATGCAAAGCCTGGATCTGATTTGGTATAAATGGTTTTCATTCCATAGGTAACACCGCCGATAACAGTATCCGGGAAAGACGAATTTTTAATAGTATTGATTCTGAAATCTGTCCTGTTATAGGCAAGAGCAAAACCAAAATGCATTTTGTTTTTATAAAATTTTGGTAAATTAACTCCACTTTCTTCTTTGTGCTGAGAAATTGCCTGGGAAGACAACAAGCTAAAAATGAGTATATATAAAAAATTTTTCATTCTATATGAAAACGAATTTATCCCTCTTTTAGTATCCGGGAGTATTAAGATTCATTTACATTCTTTTCAATGGTTACATTTTTCTCCTCAGGCTTGTTTTTAACCTTAAAGAACTTATTTTGAAAAACGAGAATAATACCCACTCCGAAAGATATGGCCATATCAGCGAAATTAAATATAGCATTGAAGAATTCGAAGTGTTCGCCTCCCCAAAAAGGCAACCAATTAGGAAAATTACCTTCATAAATTGGAAAGTAAAACATATCTACCACGTGACCTTGTAAAAATCCTGTGTATCCACCACCAACAGGCAGGAATTCTGCAACCTGGTATTCAGTACTTTCTCCAAAGAGTAGTCCATAAAAAGCAGAATCAAGTATGTTTCCTAAAGCGCCCGCTAAAATTAAAGAAACACAAACAACAAACCCCTTATGTTCGCCATCATTTACTATTTTTCTGATATAAAAGGCGCCCGCAAAAACGGCTATTACCCTGAATAAACTTAATGCCAGTTTTCCGTAATCACCTCCGAACTCTAATCCCCAGGCCATTCCTGGATTTTCAGTAAAAGTAATTCTACTCCAATCACCAATAAGCCGGCACACCTCACCGATGGGAAAATTTGATTTGATGTATAATTTAATACACTGATCAATTATCAGAACTACAAAAACGGTGATTATTGGGAGTCGGTATTGTTTAAGCATAGAGCTTATAAAAGCAAAAAAGGTTACCTTGCAAAGATAACCTTTTAGTTGAAATTAGAATAGTATTTAGTTGGATTGATTCAACTTAGCATCAATTCCCAAAGTTGCATGAGGAACAGAACGAAGGCGCTCTTTCGGTATCAATTTGCCTGTTACACGGCAAATTCCATACGTCTTATTTTCAATACGCATTAAAGCATTTTTTAAATTCACAATATATTTTTCCTGGCGAATAGCTAACTGAGCGGTTTCTTCCTTTGACAACACATCCGATCCATCTTCTAATAATTTAAATGAAGGCGATGTATCATCTGTTCCATGATTATCAGCATTAGATAATGTTTGTTTTAATAAATCATAATCAGTTTGCGCTTCTGTCAGTTTATCAATAATCAATTCTTTAAACTCTGTTAATTCTTTATCTGAATAACGACTTCTATCATCCTTTGTATTTAAGAATGGTTTTGGCTGAGGCGCTTGAGGTTTTTTTATAAGAGGCTTTGTTATATCAATATGCAATGGTCTGTTTCTGATATAAGATTCAGAACCTGACGAACGCCCTTCACTTTTCTTTCTACGACCACGTCCTCTTTTTTCAGGAATTTCATCATCATCATCATCATCTATAGGAATACCACCACCTTCAAGATCCAATACAGGTGCTTCATCCAAATCAACTACTGCATCATCCTCCTCTTCTGGTTTTTCGTAATCATCTTTTACATCAACATCAGAATCATCTTCCTCTTCTGCCTCAACATCATCCTCATCATCATCTCCTTTTTTACCTTTTTTTGATGATTTTGCCGGTTTCGCATTTTTCTTAGATCCTTTTTTTGCAACAGCATCAATTGGTTTTCCAACAACTTTAGTTGATTTAGGGGCAGGACTAACTGGAGCCGCCGCTTTTTTAACTGGCTTAACCGCTACTTCAACTTTTTTGGCGGGCTTAGCAACTGCTTTTTTGGCGGGTTGTGGTGCCGGTTTACTTGTTTTTTTCTCTACTTTTTTAGGGGCAGATTTAATCGGTTTTGCTACTTTTTTTGCTGGAACTTTACTCACTTTTTTTGGTGCGGGTTTTTTTGCAACAACCTTTTTGGCAGTTGGTTTGGATATGGGTTTTTTTACCACAACTTTTTTAGCTGCTGGTTTTGCAATTACTTTTTTTGGCGCAGGTTTACTTGCTTTTTTAGGGGCCGGCTTACTCGCTGCTTTCTTAGTGGCAACTTTTTTTGGTGCCGGTTTATTTGCCTTCTTAGCAGGTTTTACTATTTTCTTTGCCATAATTCTTTTCTTAAAATTAATTTAACTTTTCTATAGAAATAAGGGTAGATACCAATTCGTCCACTTCAACAGAACTTGCGGTGGTCGAGGACAAATTTTGTACCACTTGTAGGTCTCCTGTCAGAGTTTCGGCGCAAATATACTTTAAATTATTCTTAATGGCGGTATCCAAGGCATCATTTTGTTGTATTTTTACCAAAATACGGTCAGTTACATCCATTCCACTGTCTTTTCTAAGGTTTTGGATACGGTTCACTAACTCTCTGGCCAAACCTTCTTCTTTTAATGAATCTGATAAAGTAACATCTAAAGCAACTGTTATTTGTCCACTATTGGCAACTTTCCAACCCGGAATATCAACAGGAATTATTTCCACATCTTCCACCTCCAACAAAATTTCTTCACCTTCCACGTTCATTTTAAACTTTCCTGTTTTCTCAATTTCAGAAATAATTAAAGGTCCATGGTCGTTAGCATAAGCCTGAACTGTTTTCATGTGCTTTCCGCATTTTTTTCCAAGAGTTTTAAAATTCAGTTTTAAATTTTTAATGATGTGTGCTTCTTCTTCCGTTACAAATTCCAATTCCTTTACATTAACCTCAGCCAGAATAATATCTTTCACAGCTTCTACATGTCGTCTAAATTCAGGATCCAAAACCGGAATGCGGATTTTTTGCAATGGCTGACGAACTCTTAAATTCTCTTTTTTACGAATAGATAGGATCATAGAAGAAATCTTCTGAGCCATTTCCATACGTTTTTCTAAACTAAGATCAATTAATGAAGTGTTTATCTTTGGATAATTAGTTAAATGAACTGAATTGATTTCGCCTGCAACTTCATTCAGATTCTGATATAACCAATCCGCAAAAAACGGCGCAATTGGACTCATCAGTTGAGATAATGTATTTAAACACTCAAACAAAGTTTCGTAAGCCGCTTTTTTATCATCACTTATGTCGCCTTTCCAGAAACGGCGACGCGATAAACGGATATACCAGTTGCTTAAATGCTCATCCACAAATTCCTCAATGTAACGCGCCGCTTTGTGCGGTTCAAACGTCTCATATTGTTCTGTCACATCTTTTACAAGCGAATTTAATTTCGATAAAATCCAACGATCCAATTCAGAACGGTTACTAACGTTTACGGTATTGCTTAAATCAACCACAAAATTATCTACATTAGCATATAAGGCGAAAAACCCATAAGTATTGTAAAGTGTTCCGAATAATTTACGTTGTACTTCACCAATTCCTTCCGTGTCAAATTTCAGATTATCCCATGGTGCCGCGTTCGCAATCATGTACCAACGGGTTGCATCAGCGCCATATTTATCAATGGTCTCGAACGGATCAACGGCGTTACCTAAACGCTTGCTCATTTTATTTCCATTTTTATCCAGCACTAATCCGTTAGACACTACATTTTTATAAGCAACCGAATCAAAATTCATAGTAGCGATCGCATGCAATGTAAAAAACCAGCCACGGGTTTGATCAACCCCTTCCGCAATAAAATCGGCCGGGTAATATTTTTTATCGTCAATCAATTCTTTATTTTCAAACGGATAATGCACCTGCGCATAAGGCATAGCGCCCGAATCAAACCACACGTCAATTAAATCAGGCTCGCGCAATAATTTTTTGCCGTTCTTCTCTAAAACGATATTATCCGCGTAAGGTTTATGTAAATCAAACGTATCGTAATTTTCAGTACTGAAATTCCCGAGAACAAATTTACCTAAAGGATTTTCTGTCATGATCCCTTTAGAAACTGCATTGTCAATTTCCTTTTTCAACTCTTCAGCGCTGCCAATCACAATTTGTTCGGTCTTATCTTCGCTCGTCCAGATTGGAATGGGAATGCCCCAAAAACGGGAACGCGATAAATTCCAGTCATTTAAATTCTCTAACCAGTTTCCAAAACGCCCGGTTCCTGTAGCTTCTGGTTTCCAGTTAATGGTTTTGTTCAGTTCGATCATACGGTCTTTTGCCGCTGTTGATTTGATGAACCAGGAATCCAATGGATAATATAAAACAGGCTTATCAGTTCTCCAGCAATGCGGATAACTATGCTCGTAGGTTTCTTTTTTAAATAATTTCCCTTCTTCCTGGAGTTTCAAAACAATTCGTTCATCAACACTTAAGTAAGCTTTTAATTCTTTGATTTTTCCAGATGCTTCTAAAATTTGTTTTTGTTTTTCAAACTCAACTTGTTTTTCTGCATCTGTATGATACGCTTCTTTTACATATTCTTCGCCATACAAAAATGTTCCATCTTGTATCTCAGGTAAAAAACGTCCGCGTTTATCAACTAAAGTTAATGAGCCGATTCCGTTTTGTTTAGCAACTCTAAAGTCATCTGCTCCAAAGCTTGGCGCTATGTGTACGATCCCTGTACCATCGGTAGTTGTTACGAAATCACCAATGATTACTTTAAAAGCATCGCCATCGGCTGGTTGTGTAAATGGTAATAATTGTTCGTAGGATATGCCGGCTAAATCAGAACCTTTGCAATGCCCAACAATTTTAAAAGGAATATTTTTATCTCCCGGTTTGTAATCTTCAAATTTTAAGTCGGTATGTTTTTCAGAAAAATATTTGTTCACTAAATCTTTAGCCAGAATAACGGTTTGAAGATTGCCTCCAAATGGATTAAAACTTTCTACAAAAACATAATCAATATCTTTACCAACTGCCAAAGCAGTATTAGAAGGCAATGTCCACGGTGTGGTTGTCCAGGCAAGGAAATAAACGTTTAACCCCTCATGGGCTTTAAACCCAGGAAGGGTTCCGTTTATTTTAAACTGAACAGTTGCAGTTCTATCTTTCACATCTCTGTAACAACCCGGTTGGTTTAATTCGTGAGAAGATAAACCTGTTCCTGCAGCCGGTGAGTATGGTTGAATAGTAAAGCCTTTGTATAACAAACCTTTATTATTCATGTTTTGTAATAACCACCAAACACTTTCAATATACTTGTTATCGTAAGTGATATACGGATCTTTCATATCCACCCAGTAACCCATCTTTGCGGTTACATCCTCCCACTTGTCAGTGTATTTCATTACCTCCTTGCGGCAAGCTTTGTTGTAATCCTCAATCGAAATAAATTTCTTACTATTTGGGTTTCCAATATCTTCTTTAGTAATCCCCAGTGTTTTCTCCACGCCTAATTCAATTGGTAACCCGTGAGTATCCCAACCGGCTTTACGTTTAACCTGGAAGCCTTGTAAGGTTTTATAACGACAAAAAATATCTTTAATGGTACGCGCCATCACGTGATGAATGCCGGGCATACCATTCGCGCTAGGTGGGCCTTCATAAAACACCCAGGGCGTTTTTCCCTCACGGGTAGAAATTGATTTTCCGAAAGTGTCTTTTTCTTTCCAATAAGCTAAAATGTCTTTACTTATTTGTGATAAGTTCAACTGGGTATATGTAGGGTACTTTTTCATTTATAATTTGATTTTAACCGCTAAGAGCGCTAAGTTTATGCAAAGGGCGCAAAGGGTTGTTTCTTAATAAATTAAGGGTAGCGAATGTACAAAAATTTGGCTTAAAACCAAAAGTTAGAATTATAAGTATGGTTTACAAAATCCGTATTTTGCAGACTCTGTTTCTTTGTGTCTCAGTGGTGAGATTAGCCTAATTTCCCCATTTGCTTCATCTTGGTTTCAAAAGAATAGGCAATCGTTTGAGCCCGCTGAATCGCCATTTCCGCTTTCTCACCTTCAAATAAACTTCGGACAGTGTTTTCAAAGGTTTTGAGCCAGGTGGCAAAATGTTCCGGTTTCAAAGGTAAATTCACATGCTTATCAAAAACATTGGTGGTATACCCTTCCTTATCCAATAATACAAACTCCCAAAAAGCGATCATGTGGGGCATGTGCTTTTCAAAATCAACGTTTGCGAAAATGGGTTTTATATCCTCATTCAACATTAAGTTTGAATAAAATGTTCTTACCATTAATTCTGCATCTGCTGAAGTTGTGATGTCTTTTTTCATCTAGTAAAAATGGTAAGCAATTGTGAATCCTCCAAATTTATGGGGAATGATATAAGAAAAGAAGTGCTTAAAAATATTATTTCTTTTTACAAATCTGGATAGTGTGGCTAATACCCACGTTATCAATTTGTTCTGCTACTTTGAATCCGGCTTTGTCAATCAAACGATTAAACACTTCGCTATCATACATCTGGCTGTTCCCGTTAGCAATATTTGTGAAGTATAGTGAAGTCATTTGCAAACTGAAAGCGCCCGGTTCAAATTTCTGACGATCCCAAAAAGTTTCCATGATATAGATGCTTCCATCATCCGAAATAGCTTCGTGGCAACGTTTTAATATACTTACAATCTCATCTTCACTGAAACAATCTAAAAACTGACTCATCCAAATGGCGTCTGCTCCTTTCGGGAAACGTTGTGCATCGTCTAAGATATTAATTGGGTGATAACTAACACGATCTGAAAAAGCTGTCTTGTTAATATTTTCTTTAGCCATTGCCAATTGTCCCGGCAAATCTAACATCGTCATTTTTACATCTGAATCGTAGGTTAAACACTTCATCGTGAATTTACCAGTATTGCCCCCAATATCCAAAATGTGCTTTGGTTTGCGTTTAAATAACTGATTCAATGCCTGATCGAAGGAGCCGTCCGAATAAAAATGGTCGAAATTAAACCAACTATCCTGTATTGGCTTTGGTAAATGAGCTAAGCCTTCGTAAACAGTAGGCCAATCACCCAATACTTTAAGGCCAGTTGGCTTTCCTTGTTTAATACTTTCTGTTAAAGAAAACATACCTTCATAACACACGTCGTTGGTAAAGTCCATATTGACACGGGTCATACGGTCATTTAAAATGAAGTTTCCCGTCTTGGTAATTATGTATTTATCATCGTTTTTAATCACTAAACCTATTCCCAATCCAGCTTCCAAAAGAACCCTTACGCCATATTCAGACAATTTTAATTTGGGATAAAGTTCTGCCAGGGTTATTCCATTTTCTCCTGCATCTTCTACAGCAGCTAAAATCCCAAGATCTCTTAAAGATTTTGTCGCCTGAAAAACAATAGGCGCAAAGGCTATAAATTGCGCGCTAGTAATGGCTTCAAAAGCTGATTTAGTATCTTTAGTAAAAAAATTCATAGTTTAAACAAATTATAACGTGCTATATAAGAGCACCAAAATAAGGAAAAGATTAAATATTTTTTATATTTTCTTAATAAAATAAAAATACCCATCTCTACGGATAGTGAAATTGTTTGTAATATTGTAAATTGCAGGCACAAATATGGTAAAGATAGGGGACAAGAAAATCTCGGCGAATGATTTCTACAAGGTTTTAATAAGTAATTTAGAGCTTCAGCTAGATGAAGAAGCGCTAAGAAAGGTATATCGCAGTCATTATTTTTTAAAAGAGTTTACTCGTGAAAAATTAATATACGGCATCAATACAGGTTTTGGGCCAATGGCGCAATACCGAATCAATCATGACGATCAGGTAAAATTGCAGTATAATTTGATTCGCAGTCATTGCTCCGGTTCAGGAAATCCCTATTCCTGAGATTGATTGTAAAGCTGTGATGCTTGCCCGTTTAAATACATTGATGCAGGGTTTTGCAGGAATACATCCCGATGCCTTGATTTTAATTAAAGACCTGATTAACAAAAATATTTCTCCTGTTATTTATGAACATGGTGGTTTAGGTGCCAGTGGAGATTTAGTGCAATTAGCTCACTTAGCCTTAACATTAATTGGCGAGGGCGAAGTTTATTATAACGGTGTAATTACTGAAACGGCAGAGGTATTCAAAAAAGAAAAAATCACGCCTATGGAAATCCATATTCGTGAAGGCCTTGCATTAATGAACGGAACTTCTGCCATGAGTGGCATTGGTATGCTGAATGTGATCTATGCGGAGAACCTGATGAACTGGAGTCTTTTAGCTTCAGCAACTATCATGGAACTGGTGCAAAGTTTTGATGATCATTACTCAACACCATTGAACGAAGTAAAACATCATTACGGGCAAAACCTTGTTGCCAAAGCTTTGCAGGAAACTCTGAAGGATAGCAAACTGGTAAAAAGCCGCGAAGAACATCATTACAACCAAAAAGTGGAGGTAGATGTGTTGGTAGAAAAAATGCAGGAGTATTATTCTATCCGTTGTGTTCCGCAAATTGTAGGGCCAATTGTTGATACCGTAAATTATGCTAAAGAAGTTTTGATTAATGAAATCAATTCTGCTAATGATAATCCGATAGTGGATTGGGAACGCAAGAATGTATATCATGGTGGAAATTTCCATGGTGATTATGTGGCTTTGGAAATGGATAAATTAAAAATTTCCATTACTAAGCTTTCTATGTTAGCTGAAAGACAATTGAATTTTTTATTAAACAATAAATTGAATAATATTTTACCTCCCTTTGTTAATCATGGGGTGTTAGGATTAAATTTAGGAATGCAAGGCGTTCAGTTTACAGCCACTTCAACAACAGCTGAAAACCAAATGCTTTCCAATCCAATGTATGTTCATAGCATTCCAAGTAACAATGATAACCAGGATATTGTAAGCATGGGCGCTAATGCTTCATTGATCTGCAAAAAAGTGATCATGAACAGTTTTGAAGTATTGGCCATTGAATGGATGACTATTTTACAAGCCATTGATTATTTAAAAATGCAGGATAAATTATCATCCAAATCAAAAGATGCCTATGTAAAACTTCGTAAAATATTTCCGTGTTTTGTGGAGGATAGCACCAAGTACAAAGATGTGAAAGCAGTAAGGGATTTTATATTTTATAACCATATTGAAATACTTTAAAAAAAATAGTCTTGTCCGGATCGGAGTCTAAGAACAAGGCGAAAAAAATATTCTCGACTTCAAACTGACAAAAAACAAAAACTAAAAATGGAATATGCATTAGTAACCGGCGGAAGTCGTGGAATTGGAAAAGCAATTTGTTTAAGACTAGCAGACTTGGGATATAATATTATTTTAAATTATACATCCAACGATACAGAAGCAAACAAAACCAAAGAACTGCTAACTGCTAAAGGTGTTGATGTTGTATTAATGAAATTTGATGTGAGCAGTACCGAAGAATCTGATTCTCATATCGAAACATGGATAAACGCGAATAAAGATAAAGCGATTACTGTTTTAGTAAACAATGCCGGAATCCGTAAAGATAACATCATGGTGTTTATTCAACCTGAAGACTGGAAACGTGTGATTGATATTACTGTTGATGGTTTTTATAATGTAACGCGTCATGTTGTAAAAAGCATGTTGACTAAACGCAAAGGGCGCATTGTAAATATTGTTTCACTGTCGGGTTTAAAAGGAATGCCAGGACAAACGAGTTATTCTGCCGCTAAAGGTGCTGTTATTGCTGCCACCAAAGCACTAGCACAAGAAGTAGGCAAAAGAGGAATTACAGTAAACGCTGTTGCGCCCGGATTTATTAAAACTGACATGACGGAGGATATTAAAGAAGAAGATTATAAATTTATGGTGCCGATGAATCGTTTTGGCGAACCAGAAGAAGTAGCAGGAGTTGTTGCTTTTTTAGTTGGTAAAGATTCCTCTTATGTTACAGGTCAGGTAATTTCAGTTAACGGAGGATTGTATAGTTAGTTATTAATTTTTAGTTCTTAGTTTTTAATATCAATAACTAAAAACTTAACACTAAAAACGCATTGAAAATGAATAGAGTAGTTATAACAGGAATAGGTGCTTGGTCGTGTTTGGGAAAAAACGTGGACGAAGTAAAAGATTCTTTATTTGCCGGAAAATCAGGAATTGGTTTTGAACAGATCAGAAAAGATATGGGTTATCGCTCTGCTTTAACTGGTATAGTAGAAACTCCGGTTTTAAAAGGTTTGTTAGACAGAAGAGCGCGCGTAAGCATGGGTCAGCCCGCTGAATTTGCATACATGGCAACTTCGGAAGCACTGCGCATGGCTAAAATGGATCCTGATTGGATCGCTAACCAGGAAGTGGGCATTATTTATGGTAACGACAGCGTGGCTCAATCTACAATGGAAGCCATTGATACAGTAAGGTTAAAAAAAGATACGATGCTGGTTGGCTCAGGAGCGACTTTTCAATCGATGAATTCAACGGTTACCATGAACCTGTCCACGATCTATAAATTAAAGGGGATTAACTTCACATTAGCTGCAGCGTGTGCCAGTGGCTCTCATTCTATTGGCATGGGATATTTATTGATCCGTACTGGTTTACAAAAACAAGTGATTTGTGGTGGTGCTCAGGAAGTAAACCCTTACACTTTTGGAAGTTTTGATGGCCTGAGTGCTTTTTCGATACGTGAAAATGAACCCACTAAAGCGTCTCGTCCATTTGATAGAGACCGAGATGGCTTGATTCCTAGCGGTGGAGCAGCAACAGTGATCCTGGAAAGTTTAGAATCAGCACAACAACGTGGCGCAATAATTTTAGCCGAAGTAGTAGGTTATGGTTTCTCGAGTAACGGTGATCATATCAGTAATTCAAGTGTGGATGGCCAGGTGCGTTCTTTGGAAATGTCATTGAGAGATGCAAATTTGAAACCAGGTGATATTGATTACATAAATGCACATGCAACCTCAACCGTTGGTGGAGATAGAGTTGAAGCAAAAGCAATTGACCAGGTATTTGGTGGAAAAACCCCCGTAAGTTCTACTAAATCAATGACAGGGCATGAATGCTGGATGGCTGGCGCCAGTGAGATCGTTTATTGCACACTCATGATGCAGAACGGATTTATAGCGCCCAATATTAATTTTGAAAACCCAGATGAGGATTCGCAAAAAATAAACATCATAGCACAAACAAAACAAACTCCTCTGGATACTGTTTTATCTAACTCTTTTGGCTTTGGCGGCACAAATTCTACTTTGATTATCAAAAAATTTGCCTAATTTTACGGATTATTGCATTTTTAACCCCAAAACAAAGTATTACCAGCATGACACAAGAAGAAATTATTAAAACCGTTAACGGGTTTTTAGTTGAGGAATTTGAAGTTGAAGAATCAAAAATTACGCCTGATGCAAATTTACGCGATACTTTAGAATTAGATAGTTTGGATTATGTGGATTTAGTTGTTGTTATCGAAAGCCATTTTGGTTTTAAAGTAGTTGGTGAGGACTTTCTTAATATTCATACGTTCCAGGATTTTTATACTTATTGCTTTAACAAGGTGCAGGAAAAAGCAACCGTTTAATTCTCCGACATCAAAACGAATTTTAAAAACAAAACACCCTTGTGTTTTGTTTTTTTATTTAATAGACATCAAAAGTCATGGCAGATCAAGCGAAATGGAACGGGCAATCACAGGCTCAAGTATGGGGTTTTAAAATTTTTGTATTTATTCTAAATACATTCGGTTTATCTCCTGCCTATTTTGTTTTGCGCTTTGTTTCATTTTATTATTTTTTATTTTCAAAACCTAATAAATACATTAAGGAGTATTTTATGAAAGCTCATGGCTACTCCAACTTTAAAGCGCACCTCGCTGTTTACAAAAATAATTTTTTACTCGGACAAACCATTATAGATAAAGTTGCAGTAATGGCTGGCGCTAAAAACCCTTTTAAAGTTATTCATACAAACGGTAAGATGCTTGAAGAATTAGCAGCCATTGGGAAAGGCGGCATATTAGTCAGCGCTCATATTGGCAATTGGGAGGTTGCAGGACAAGGCTTAAATCGATTAGGCACGCCTTTTAATATCTTAATGTACGCTAACGAAAAAGAAGAAGTAAAAGAGTACATGGATGGGGTTATGAAAGAGAAAAAAATAAATATCATCGCCATCGACGAAGAATCCAAAAGCCACATCATTGAACTTCACCGGGCCTTCAGTAATAATGAACTGGTGGTAATGCATGGCGATCGTTACAGAGAAGGTGCAAAAACATTCACCGCTGACTTTTTTGGAATCCCTGCAAAATTTCCTGCCGGGCCGTTTATAATGGCCGCTAAATTTGGCGTTCCATTATGTATTGTTTTTGCGATCAAGATAAACAAACACACATATGATTTTTCCATTGAAAAGCCAATTCAGGTTTCAAAAGTGAGAGGTGAAGAACAATTGGAGAAAGTTTGTAAAGACCTACTTCAGCAGTACATTGGCCATGTTGAAAGAATAGCCAGAACCTATCCGCACCAATGGTTTAATTATTATGATTTCTGGAAGATGTGATCAAATTTTAGAACTAATCCATTGAGTATAATTTATCAACCCAGCGTTCTCTTTATTTACTTGATACTTTTTAACAAAATGGTTGATTGCTACTTTTAAAGGCCTCCAACGATATTTTTCTTCATTTAAAAACTGGTGAATGATTTCGAGGATTGCAAGATCAATTTTTATTGATTCTCTTTCCTTTAATTCTTTAATTGTCTTATGCACTTGAATCAACTGTTTCTCACAAAGTTCATATTCATGCATTTCTAGTCGGTTGATTAATTCAAACACATAAAGCTTAACTACAAAAGATTTATCCAAAGTCTTAAAATTTTGCGACACGTACATTTGACTAAAAAACTTCCCGGCCTGCTTATATTTCTTTAAATCAAAATTCAAAATCGCAAGATTATTCAATACGTAAAAATATTGGTGAGAATTGTTTTTTATTTGTGTCTCATTCTGGGCTTCCTCTAAAGTTTCAATCGCCTTCAAAAGATTTGTCTTACTATAGTTGTTGACCAGGATATTATAATAATAAAATATATATTGATCATAGAGGTTTTTGTCAAACTCAAAAATTGCTTCGTGCAACACACTGGCAAATTGAATGGCGCGCTCATGCTTATTCAACATGTAAGATGCATTACATAGATAGACAAGTAATTGCAGTTTCACTTCATGCGTCTGTATCGTAAACAATTTATCTTTTTCAAATTCTATTAAACAAGCGTGTAAATACGATTCAAGAGAAACATAATCTTTAAGAAGTAACATTAACCGACTAACGTTTTGAAATATTCGCATTCTCAACTGTGCGCTACTCTTTACGTATGAAAGCTTTATCGTATTCTTTAAGGTATGACTCAGCCACGTGGTGATTTCTTTTTTTGTGGTTAAATTCTGGGTTGTTTTTACTTCATGAGATAAAACCGCCAGGTTGTTTTCAAGTTCCTGTAATAACTTTAAACGTTGATTATTCTCATTTCTTTTCTCAATAATTATCACAGGACTTTCAGATGTGTTTTGAATACTCATTCTCACCTGCTGTTCATATATGGCTTCCAACATCGCATACTCTTCTTTTTCAAGAGCCTTTCTCTCGGCAAGATTTAAATAATGACCGGCTAGCGAAAAGTGTTGTCTGGAAATGAAAATTTTAGCCAAACCTAATAAATGCAAAACATCGATTTCCGATTTTTTATGGTTCAAATTTGACAAAACAACACCAATATCGTCTACTATTTTATTTTTGAGTCTGTAATATTTAGCATCAGGTTTTGCACCTTCATAAATTACGTCAAAATGGTTTTTATCCGTTGCTTTTTCGTTTCTTTTTATTAGATCAAACAATTCTATATCTTTTCTATCAACGAAATTATGGCTACGTTTAGCATATAACTTATAGCTTTTTAGCTCCTCTTTTTCCAGCGATTTGATTAGGTTTTGTAAAATATCCATAATTTGACTGTGTAATGAATTTTAAAAATAGGGTATTTTTTGTGATTATTTTACTTAATTTTAAATTAGCAAAGGCATTGACTATGAAACGCTTACTGATATTTCTTTTTGTTTTAACCGAACTTGCAGTTCACGGACAGGCGAAGATTGGAATGACTTCTGTTCTTTCTTTTACACCAGCGAATGCAACATCACCCTCAAGTACGGTTACCTATAGCACTTCTGTCACTTTCAAGGCCTATGTAAAAAATGTCGGCAATGTCGCGTTTTCAGGATCTTTAACCATTCTGACAAAAAGAGATACCCTTTCGGGAGCAGTAGCCGATTCCGTTTCTGTAGGCACTTCTTTGCAGCCAAACGATAGTATACCAGTAATTATAACATTTACTCCGGATCCAGGACCAAGCGGATTTAAATCAGGAGGCAATGGCAACACTATTGTTGTTTGGCCATACATTGCAACCGGTGGCGCTATTCCTGGCGACAGTGTAAGAGCTGTGATTTGGGTAAATGATTTGAATAGTGTTTTGGAGCTTGAAAAAAATCCAGTTATATTATATCCAAATCCAGTATCCAGTCAATTCCATGTAATGTCAACTCTGTCAATTAACTTCAATAAGATTAACATCTATGATGTATTTGGTAGAAAAGTAAAAGAGCTTCCTTCTTCAGATTCTGTTGATGTTTCTGAATTGAAAACAGGTACTTATTGGATGATTATTACCACTGAAACAAAATCTTACAGAGTACCATTTATTAAAGAGTAAAAATTATAAATTAAACAAATCCACATGAAAACAATTAAACAAACAATTTTAGGATTAGCGCTTTGCGTGATTTCCTTATCTGCTTTTGCCCAATGTCCCACTATTACGGGTATAAACGCACAACTAGGGGCCAATGGAACGGCAACACTTACTCCTATCTTCACTGGCACTGTAAGTCCGATGTACACAAATTATTATTGGCAAATTTCTCCCGGTATACAGCAAAATTCTCCAACGAACCAAGCCAGCGCTCCTGGACAGTTTCCTGCTAATGGGACTTATACTATTTGTGCCTCAATTTCTGATTCTCTTAATGGTTGCTGGTCAAACCAATATTGTACTACAGTTACTATCACCAATATGGCACCATCAAGCTGTAGTGCTTCATTCATTGCCTATACTGACAGTAATTGTGTGACTTATTTTTCAAATACCTCTACAGGCAACGCGCTTACATATGAGTGGAACATTAATGGTGCGACTTACTCTTCTATTAATCCATCGGTAAGCTTGCCAAATGGAAATTATCCTGTTTTATTACAAACGTATTATGCAGGTCAGCCATGCGATTCTGCATACCAGACTATTACCGTTGGTTGTAGTGGTGCAAATACTGTTTCTTGCGTAGCAAACTTTACCTCTTTTACAGATACATCCTGCGTGACGCATTTAACAAATACGTCCACAGGCACTAATTTAACTTATGAATGGTATGATATAACAAATATGAATAATCCAGTCTTAGTGGGAACTTCTGCAAATCTGAGCTTAAATCTTTCTCAGGGCTATTCTCAATTCCAATTGGCTACTTTCTCCAATGGCACATTTTGTGACTCAGCTTCTTCAGTTATCGATGTCAATTGTTCTAATCCAACAGGATATTGTGAGGCAGCCTCTCAATTTATCGTGTATCCTGATTCAGTAAATCCAAACAGTGGAAATTATTATGCATATAACACCTCTTATGGAACAGGAACAACTTCTTATTTGTGGAACTTTGGAGATGGAACCTCTTCGACTCAACAGTATCCTTTTCATCAATACGCTGTTCCCGGACAATATATTATTTGCTTAACCGTGAATGCAACATATACTACCGCACTCGGAACCTCTACTTGTACAGATACTTATTGTGATTCATCAAGTGTTCAAAAAACAGCTTCCTTTTTAATGAGCCAAATGAATGTTGTTCCGCTAACAGTAACAGGAATTAAGCAGACTGAAAAGTTAGTTAGCTTAAATGCTTATCCAAATCCAATAGGCGATGAATTAATTATTGAAGCGACACATCAAACCGATCAGAAGCTGACTTATACTTTAATCGATGCCCTGGGAAGAGTTGTATTAAAAGGAGCTATTGACCAATCAAAAACAATTTTAAATACAAGCTCCTTAGAAAAAGGCTTTTATAGTTTAACTATCGCTACTGAAAAAAGCACTTCATTGAAAGCCATTAAATTGGTGAAATAATTCTAGTATTTGTTTCAATAAAAAAAGCTCTGTGGTATCACAGAGCTTTTTTTATTATGAAGTAATCACTAAATAACTATTTCGTCCAGATCTTTATTTAAAAAATGGTACTCCATGAAAGCGTAGCTATCAGATTTAATAACTTTTATCCATTGCTTATATTCAAAATACCATTTCCATTGTTTGCTTCTGAAAAGACCATGTTGTTTTAAATATCCTTCGATATAAGGATGTACGCAAAGCGTTATATCTTTAGCGGCCTGTTCTTTAACAATAAAGCGTAAGGCATTTTCAATTTGCTCAACAAATAAGATACTTGGCTGAACCTTCCCTGTTCCGTTACAACTAGGGCAAGACTCCAGTACCTCAACATTTACTTCAGGACGCAAACGCTGACGGGTAATCTGAATCAATCCAAACTTGCTTGGAGGCAAAATATTGTGTCGGGCTCTATCCGACTTCATTTCTTCTTTTAACTTATCAAACAGTAATTTTCTGTTTTCCGGGCTATGAAGGTCAATAAAATCTATCACAATAATTCCACCCATATCGCGTAAACGCAACTGGCGTGCAACTTCTACAGCAGCTTCCAGATTAACCTCTAAAGCATTTTCTTCCTGTGACTTATCACTCTTTGAACGGTTACCACTGTTTACATCAAAAACATGCAATGCTTCAGTATGTTCAACAACCAGGTAAGCACCACTTTTCATAAAGACCGTTTTTCCAAACAGTGATTTAATCTGACGATCAATTCCAAAATTATCAAAAATAGGAACCTTGCCGCTATAGTGTTTTAAAATTTCAACTTTGTCAGGAGATATTGTTTTGATGTACGATTTTAAATCATCGTATACTCTTTCGCTGTTTACATGAATAGCATTGAAAGAAGCATTTAAGAAATCCCTTAAAATAGCATTTGTTCTGTCTACTTCTCCTAATAATCGGAAAGGTGGCTCAGCCGTTTGTAATACCTTAAAACATTCTTCCCATTTGGAAACCAGGTCAGCAACATCACCTTCAATGTCGGAAACGGATTTTCCTTCAGCTACTGTTCTTACAATTACACCAAAGTTTTTTGGTTTAATGCTTTGAATCAATGCCTTTAATCTTGTTTTTTCTTCGCTGCTTCTGATCTTTGAAGAAACAGACACTTTATCCGAAAAAGGAATCAATACAATGTATCGTCCTGCAATTGAAATTTCTGTGGTTATTCTTGGGCCTTTAGATGAGATAGGTTCTTTAGCAACCTGAACCAAAACATACTGTCCTGGTTTTACAGCTTCGTTAATCTTTCCATCTTTATTGATGTTTCCCTCATTTTTAAAATACATTAAATTGCTCACATTCTGTTTGCCAGAACGAACAGCATCCACGTATTTAAATAATGAATTGGCCTGCGGCCCTAAATCCAGATAATGCAAAAATGCATCTTTCTCGTATCCCACGTCTACAAAGGCTGCATTAAGTCCGGTCATTACCTTCTTAACTTTACCAAGGTAGATATCGCCTACCGAAAATTTTATGTTATTTTTTTCTTTATGAAGTTCTATTAAACGTTTATCGTTCAATAGTCCTATAACAACTTCGTTAGGCGTAGAATTTATTACTAGTTCTACGTTCACTTTAAAATAGTTTTAATGGCCGTCTCTATAAAATTGCTTTTTGTGGTTAAACTGAGTTTTAAAAACTTATCCGTCAACTGGCGGACTACGCTCTAAAAACCTGTTTGCCTATAAAAACTAATTTTAGTGACGTCCTAATTTATATATAATAACGTTTTGCATGCTACATAACGTTTAAGTTACAGCAAACAATAACATACACAAATAACACAAACGGTAAGACTGAATCGTCTTTCCGTTTGTGTATAATCTTTTTAGAAAAATCTAATCAGCTATTGCTGATTATTTTTTCTTATGACGGTTCTTTCTCAAACGTTTTTTGCGTTTGTGTGTCGCCATCTTATGTCTTTTTCTTTTCTTTCCGCTTGGCATAATCCTTAGGTTTTAAAAAATTTATATTAGGTTAATTGTTTATTTTTTTAATTGTTCAATGTATTTTTTTACTTCTTGCTTTGCCATAGCGTCTTCCGTTACACTGGCATATTTTTCAAGCATTTCAATTGTTTTGTTCTTCTGCCCTTGCTGTTCGTAAGCATCTGCCAAATGCAAATAAGCTTCTATATACAACGGGTCAATATTCAACACTTTTTCAAAACGTTTAATAGCTTTATCCCATTGTTGCGATTTAACAGAGAAAAATGCAAATGTCAATTGAAGCTTTACATTATTACTATCTGTTTTTTCAACCTCTCTTAACAACCCAATTCCTTTCATCGGATCCTTTCCGTCTTCAACAAAACAAGCAGCTAATTGAATCTTTGCATCACTATTTCTAGCGTCCTTTTCAATTGCTCTTTCATAGCAACGAATTGCTCTTTCATATAATACCGGAATTTCTGCATTGTCTTTTGTAAACCTTACAGAATAATAATAGCGATCCCCTGCTTTGCTATATGCCGCAGATGTTTGCATTATTTCAGCTGTTTGTTCCACAAAATAAGCTGCAAAATCAGGTCTTTTTTGTTTATCCCAAAATTGCACAACAGGAACATAAGCAGTATCATTTTTAGATGATTTCGCTTTTGCTAATAAAGCATCATAAACCGCTTTTTCTTCCGATTTCAAAGATCCCGCTGCTTTCGATATGAAAGTTTCCAAACTAAGGTTTTTAGTTTCGGAAAGCATGTTTCCATGGTTTTCCAGTTTCGGATGTTGTGTTTTTGGTGCAAGAAATAAAAGAACGAATAAAACAACAGCTGTTATTAATAACCCAATCTGTGTTTTACGAGTCAATGTCATTACTCAATTTGTTTATTATCAAGTGGTTCAGCCACTTTTACGTTACGTTTTACCCTTTCGCTAAATGTTTTAGCGGGTTTAAATGCAGGAATGAAATGTGCAGGAATAACAACAGTCGTGTTTTTTGAAATATTACGACCCACTTTTTCTGCTCTTTTTTTCACAACGAAGGTTCCGAATCCACGTAAATAGACGTTTTTTCCTTCTGTCATAGAAGTACGAATCGATTTCATAAAAGCCTCCACAGTTGTTTGCACAACTATCTTCTCAATACCTGTTTTTTCTGAAATTTCGTTTACTATATCTGCTTTAGTCATTTATACAAAATATTTACAATCAACGATTTAAAATTGAAAATCGGGCTGCAAAGATATGCTTTTTATTGTAAATCAAAAATTTAGGGTCTCTTTTTTGAAGAAATTTCTTGCCTTCCTGAATTTTTAACGAATTCACTTTCAATTTAGGATGTTTTAAACTTTACAGAGTCTCATTTAAATCATTCGTTTGAACTCTCTCATTTTCCCTATTTTAAGTATATTTGCGCCTTGTATCATTTATGAAAGATTTTTTCGGATATATAAAATCAAAAGTTTTTATTAAACATATAATACTGGCTCTACTTTGTCTGGGTTTTGTATTATGGGGCTTATTTAAATTAATGGGTGTTTATACCCACCATGGTGAAACCGCCGAAGTACCAGACTTTAAGGGTAAAGATATTTCTGACCTCGAACGCTTTGTTACTGATAAACACGTTGGATATTTAATAATTGACAGCGTTTATGATCCAAAAGAAAAATCAGGTATTGTTATTAAACAAGATCCAGAAGCAAAATCTCTCGTAAAGCACAATAGAATTATCTATTTATACGTTACTAGTACACAAGCTCCGCAAATGGCGATGCCTAAGTTGGTGGACAGAAGTACACGACAAGCAGTTTTTATGATTGAGAGTTATGGTCTCAAGGTTGGGAAGATTACTGAAATTGCCGGAGACTGCAAAGGGTGTGTTTTAAAACAATATAATAATGGTAAAGAAATTGCTCCTGGAGATGCGATTAAAAAAGGAAGTAAAATTGATTTAGCAGTAGGAAAAAAAGACGATGGTTATAATTTACCAACAGATTCTTCCACCGCGGTTCCAGATGCTGAAGAAAACTAAGAAATTTTGAAATGCACAGATTTAATTTGATTAAATATATTTCTATTTTGCTCTTTGTTGGCAGTTCCCTTTTTGCACAGGAACAACTTATGCCATTAAGCCACAATGTTAATTTGAATAAAGTCATTCCTTTTAATTCTATAAATAAAACTACCTCAGTAACACCTTTAGATTTACCTTTCTTCGACGACTTCTCTTATGCTTATAAGTCTCCTTATCCATCAGCAGCAAATTGGGTAGACTCGAATGTTTATGTAAACACCGGATTTGGAATTGCACCAATAACATTAGGCGTTGCTACTTTTGACGGTCTGAATAAAAAAGGCTATCCATATAAAATCGGGAATCCGGTAAATTATTCTGAGTCATCAGATACTTTACTATCCAGGCCCATCAATCTCGAAGCTACATCTACTCACATTTACAGTCCGGCTGATACAATCTATATGAGTTTTTATTATCAGGCTGCAGGAAATGGAGAAGCGCCAGAATCTAATGATTCATTATGTCTTGATTTTTATAAAGCCAGACAGAAGGTTTGGAAAAAAGTTTGGGGCGTTAAAGGATATAATCCCAGTTCATCCGATACAGCGTTTTATAGAGTACGGGTGCCAATTGCTGATACTTCATATTGCGATAGTTTATTTCAATTTCGCTTTAGAAATAAAGGAACAGCAAGCGGAAGCCTAGATCATTGGCACATAGATTATGTGCAAATTAAAATGTCATACTACTACAATGATACCGTACCTGATGACATTGCCTTTGTATATAAGCCCAGTTCTTTTTTGAAAAATTATTCGGTAATGCCTTACAGGCAATATAATTCTTCAGAAATGGCACCTAAATTTAGAAATTATATACGGAGCAATTTTAATGTGCCAAAAGCTTCAGACTATAATTATTCTGTTAGCACTAAAACAGGAACCATCGCAACAGATAATTATGGAACATTTGATAATCCGGGAATCTTACCTTTTTTAAACAATGGATATTATTCAGGCAACGCCGCTATGCCAGTATTTACATTGCAGCCATTTCCGGTTTCATTTAGCGATTCCGCTTATTTTTCAATTCAACATGTTTTGTCAACTTCAGTTGCAGGTGATACTAAAAAATTCAATGATACATTAACACATATTCAAAGATTTACTAATTATTATGCCTATGATGATGGCACCGCTGAGCAGGGATACTATCTAAATACATATGGTGCAAAAACGGCCGTGCGATTTTCTTTAAATGTGCCTGATACGTTACACTCAGTTCGAATATACTTTGATCCTATTGTTAATGGATCAGCGATTGTGCTTTCCGGATTTAGAATAATTATTTGGGATAATAGTGGTAATGGTCCGGGAAACATTATTTACAAAGACAGTACTTCTTATCCTGCCTATATTTCAGGATGCCATAATTTAATGCCCAGCTATAAACTGACCTCCTGTTTGCCGTTGAACTCTGGAACATATTATATTGGCATTCAACAAACCACCAACCAGCCATTAAATATTGGTTTTGACAAGAACACCAATCATAAAGACGCTTTATATTATAATATTTCCGGTAGTTGGGTACAGTCTGCTGTACCAGGCTCCTTAATGATTAATCCAGTTATGGGTTGTGCCCTTCCAACAGAACTTGTGGATTGTAATACGCCTACGGTGAGCGTTATGGAATTAGCTAAACATTCTGAAATTAAAGTGTACCCAAATCCAGCTCAAAATTTTATTACCATTAGCGAAACTGGCAACCAAATAGAAAATAGTACGATGGAAATGCTTAATTCGTTAGGGCAACTTATTCTTACAAAAACCATAAATAGCAATGAACAAATAGACATCAGCACTTTACCGGATGGCTTATATTTTATACATTTAAAAAGCAGGGACATAAATTTTAGTTCACAAAAACTGCTTATTTCCAGATAACATGAAAGACGATATTGAAGAGGTTGAATCAGGTGAAGAAGACAAAGAACTTTACGAGCACCATAATATTAAGGTAGAAAAAGGCCAGGTGATGATGAGAATTGATAAATTCTTAATGATCCGAATTCAAAATGCTACCCGTACTAAACTACAGCAAGCTTGCGATGCAGAATGCATTTTAGTGAATGGCAAACCTGTTAAGTCCAGTTACAAAATAAAACCTCTTGATGAGATTTCTATTCTGATGACTACACCACCGCGTGATGTGGAAGTATTAGCAGAAGACATTCCTATAAATGTAGTTTATGAAGATGATTACATATGCGTAGTAAATAAAGAGCCTGGAATGGTGGTTCATCCCGCATATGGTCATTATTCCGGAACTTTGGTAAATGCATTGGCTTACCGTTTTAAAAATTTACCTACTTCAAAAACTCAGTTAACTGAAAATTTATCAATCGACCGTCCAGGGTTGGTTCATCGAATTGATAAAAATACTTCAGGAATTATCATCGTAGCGAAAACGGAGTTGGCTATGACACGTTTAGCAAAAGATTTTTTTGATAGGAATTTAGATAGAAAATATATTGCCATTGTTTGGGGTGATGTAAAAGAAGATTCCGGTACGATAACCTGTAATGTGGCACGCGACTTAAAAAACAGGAAGGTGATGGCTTGTTTTCCAGATAGCGATCACGGTAAGCATGCTATTACTCATTATAAAGTTATCGAACGTTTTGGATACGTAACTGTTGTGGAGTGTAAACTTGAAACAGGGCGAACTCATCAGATTCGTATTCATATGAAACACCTGGGACATCCTTTGTTTAATGACAATGAATACGGAGGAGACAGAATTCTAAAAGGTTTATCAAGCAATAAATACAAACAATTTATTGAAAATTGTTTTCAAATTTTACCTCGGCAGGCGCTGCATGCTAAAACGTTAGGCATTACTCATCCAATTACTAAAGAGCCCATATTTTTTGAAAGCGAATTGCCTGATGACATGCAACAAGTGATTGACAAATGGAGAAAGTACTCGTATAAATTTGAAGAAGAATAAAAAAAAGCTGCTTGATGCAGCTTTTTTAATTATTTTTTTCCTTTAGCCATACTGGTAACTTCGTCAAATTCCAGTTCAATTTGTTCTCCGTTCATTTTTACCGCCGGTGCCTCTGTGAAAGTTTCATTCCACACAATATCCATTGATACTTTTTGCATATCCATCGCTCTTCCACCTTCCATTCTATCCCATTTCAAATTCACAGTTTCCTCTTCGCCTTTCATCACTAAAACCTCTTTTGCTTTTGAATCCATCAAGCCCGGTTTTTTAGCGTTAGCATATTCCTTACCATCAGGCATTTTTACACTTGCCCTCGTATTATGAATCACACCGATTTTATCTCCATTATAAGAACATTTAAATTTCACTTCAGTCTTATCGCTTTCTTTTGTAATATTAGTCATAGCACAATTAAAATCACCCGCCTTAAATTCATTTTGAGAAGCCGGTAATTGAAAGTTTGGTACTTCAATTTTCTTACCATCGGGAGAAACACGATAAAGCCCTTCTACTAAAAAGGAATAATTTTTTACAGCATTATAACCTGTGCCTTTCAAATTAACAGTCACAAAATTTGATTCATTAGGCCTAATTATCATCATCTTTTCTTTTGGTTTGAATTCTTTACCATCAATTATAAATTTACTTTCTACTGGTTTATAGATGATGTAGTCATTTGTTTTATTAGTTATCTTTAATTTAAACTTGGTTTCTCCAGCGGTTGATACCGCATTATCAACGCTAATATTAACATCACTCGTTTCTTTAGAAAAATCTTTATAGAATAACTTTTCAAAATTCTGTGCAACAGCATTTACGCTGAAGAAGGCAACATATGCCATAGTTAAAATAACTTTTTTCATGTAGTAGGTTTTAAGATTTATAAATAGTTTATAAGGCAGTTTCAAAAATAAGTAAAAATGTTAAAATATAAAGATCTATTCTCTTATCCACATAAAGACTTGTTCATTATTTCGATATTGGTCAAAACCTTTACCGAAAGTAATAGCGCAAAAATCAATAAAGGGAAGGATGCCAAACACTCCACCTAAACTCGCTATATATACTACCGGCACGTAGGGCTTGGTTCCTAAATAAATTCGGTGAAGACCAACTATTCCAAAAGGAAATGGAAACGCCAAGACCGCAGCCGTGATTTTTTTGTTTAGTTTTTGCTTTTTACGGATTAACTGAAAAATAGGATTAGGTTTTTTATCACTAATGAAAATGCCTTCAGACGAGATGAGCGTATTCGCACTATCAATATAATTCACTGTTACCAAATCATTTTTTGAAAACAAATAAGGAGATAGCAAAACAGAAATTATGATCATTAAAAGCCGCATGCTTTATTCTTGTTTCAAAAGTTTAATATCCGAGATTAGCTTTACTACCGCCACACTGTCCGTTCCATCATACATGCCACGAATACGCTTTTTAGAATCTACCAGAATAAATAACTCACTATGTAAAAAGCCTTCTGCGCTTCCATCCTCTTCCAACGCATTTACTAAATAACTATACCTCGCTAAATCATAAATAGCTTTTTTATTTCCTGTCAAAAAATGCCATTTGTTTTTTAATGCCCCATAACTATGTGCGTATCCATTTAATACTTCAACCGTATCGTTTGATGGATTCACAGTATGAGAAAGGATCAAAACATTATTGTCACTTTTAAATGCATTTTGAACATGTACCAATTGAGAACTCATTTTAGGACAAATGCTTTGGCACGTTGCAAAGAAAAAATCAGCTACATAAATTTTATTTTCAATGGTCTTATCTGTAATGGTATCATTAAACTGGTTGACAAATGAAAACGGTTGAATGGTATGATAAATAGTATCAGTGCCATCAATCCCGGCCAGTTTTTTTTCGCCAATCACGGGTAAAAATAACGTGTTCTTTTCTGTTGGATTCGTTTGACAACCAAAAAATAATACTGTGACACTTAATGCCAAAAATTGTATTTTCATTTATTTACTTTCTATTTTATTCACTTGCACCATTTGATCTTTCTCTTCTTTTAGTCTAAGGTGCTGGTACTCTTCCGTTAGCCTTTTAATTTCAGAAATATATCTTGTATCATAATATCCTCTTACATGGCGTTTCTTATCAACTAATACAAAAAAACTATAATCTATATGCTGAGGTTTTTCCTTAAAATAACTCAAATTCAAACTGTCAAATGATTGAGGGTGCCAATAAAGATTTAGAATGTTTTTATTTCCAACCGACAGCTTTTCCATTTCTCTTAAACAACTTGTATCTCCGGTTCCGGTGCAAGGTGTAACGATGATAAATGGAATAAACTTTATTTTATCTTTTTTATACTGAGCATATTCTGCCAAGCCAGCCATACGATAATCATCTTTTTTATAGCTTTGTTTTATAAAACATACTGCATACAAGGGAAAGTTAACTGTATCCACTTCAATTGTTTTCATTGATTCGGAATCAGTAGTATTTAATTTTTTGAAAACCGAGCCCACTTTATAAAAAACTGTATCCTTTCCAGACAATAGCTTAGGTCCATAATATGGTAGTTTTCTAGAGTTAATCGTGGTAAACTCTAATGTTATTTTTAATAATGCAGGAAATAAAAGGATAACAAAAAAAAGAAGTTTTTTATTTTTCATCAGTACACTTTTTAAAAACTTCGGGTTTTCAGACTTTCTACAATTTTAGTACTCAAAGCCTCCTTAAATTTTAATTTGTGAGAATCTCTCATTCCAATCAAGGAGATATTTTCAATATCCCCATCGTTATAAACTAAATGCATCGAGTGTGTTTTTTTTTGGTCAACAGATTTTGCATCTAAGTAATAATACTCTTTGTTAGAAATCAGAGACTGCTTAATTTCAAACCGATCTTCATAAACTACCGCATAGGGATTTACTATAAACCACAAGCCTTGCAGCGTTAACATCAACCCAGGAATGGCAGTTGCTGTGCCCCAAGGATTAACATCTAACAACATTTTAATACTCAACCAATCTATTATTAAAGCTGATACTGTAGTAACTACAACTAATAAAATATTTCTTTCAAAATATTCCCTGGGTTCTTCTTCATTGTTTTTCACACTGTAAAGTTAAAAATTAAAGTACTTTAACTTTTGTTTATTAAATATTTTTTTTATAATTGTATATAAAGAATTAATAATTTTTGTAACGTTTTGCTGGTTATTACGTTACATAGATAAACCAATTGCGATGTCCACTACTACTAAATTAAAACATACACTCCACAAGGCACTATTAGTGTCTGGATTGGCTACGGGAAGTTTATTTGCGCAAAACGCACTAACTATTTCTGATAATCCGGTAGCAGCAATGCTGGATAGTCTTGCGAATCAAAAAGTGCTTGAAAAGGCATTATTAAAGCCGGTTTACCCAAAAGTAAACAAATACAAATATGCCGTAGATAGTGTTCCTCGTTTTGAAGATTTTGTATATGAAAGCCGTTTAGCAAAACTAGACGCTACGTCTCCTTTTGATTTAGTATATAATCCTCATGTAAAAGGATTTATTGAATTATATGCTGTTCGTAAACGGGAGTTGGTAAGTCGTATGATGGGACTTGCTCAGTTATATTACCCTATGTTTGAAGAAGTATTTGACAAACACAATATTCCTTTAGAATTAAAACATTTAGCGGTTATTGAATCCGCATTGAATCCTAATGCGCGATCAAGATGTGGCGCTACAGGTTTATGGCAATTTATGTATCCAACAGGAAAAATGTATGGCTTGAATGTGAATTCCTACATTGATGAACGTTCGGATGTTTATAAAGCTACAGAAGCCGCTGCTGAATATTTATCGAGCTTGTATGGCATGTTCCACGATTGGCAAATGGTTTTAGCTGCTTATAATGCAGGTCCTGGGACTATCAGTAAAGCTATTCGTCGTAGTGGAGGAAAAAAAACATATTGGGAAATTCGACCGTATTTACCTTTAGAGACTCAGGCATATGTTCCTGCATTTATTGCTGCAAACTATGTGATGAACTATCCTACAGAGCATAATATCTATGCATCTACGCCTCGCAAAACCTACTTTGAAGTTGATACAGCCGTTGTTAAAGAATCCATGACATTTAATCAGATTTCTTCTGCTTTAGATATTTCTATAGAAGAAATTGCTTATTTCAACCCACAATATCGTAAAAGTGAAATTCCGGCAGGTGGCAATTGCCTAACCCTTCCAAAGGCAAAGATCGGAACATTTCTTTCGAATGAAACAGAAATTTATGCAGCAATTAAATCACAACATTTGGTAGCTTCTGAAAGTACCTTAGCGGTGAAAGAAGTTCAGAAAACTCATACTGTGAGAAATGGTGAAAAACTGGGAACCATTGCTAAAAAATATGGCGTGACTGTTGCAGACTTGAAATCATGGAATTATATAGGTAAGAAGGGCATTAAATCTGGAAAGAAACTAATTGTTTATGTAAAGCAGGATGTAGGCTCGCCAAAAACACCTGTTAAAAATGATACGCCTAAAGCTCCTCCAACAAATCTTGCCAATAAAGACACTGCTAGTGCCTCTCAAAAAATAGCAGATAATAGTTCCACAGACACGAAAATTCATAAGGTAAAAAAAGGTGAGACTTTATACGGTATTTCTAAAAAATATAACATTAGCGTTGATAAACTCATAGAGATTAACGGGCTCAAGAAAAACCCTCAGTTATTAATGGGTCAACGTATAAAACTTGTATCCTAAATTAAAAACCCTCTGATAATCAGAGGGTTTTGTTTTTACAGGCCTGTAACTTTTTCCGTTTCACTTCCGTCTTATGTATAGTATTTGACAGTAGCAGAATATAATCATTGCGTAGATAGCCACTCTGATTCATTGTATCGCTTTATTTTAAAGCATATTAAAGATGAAGATGTGGCAAAAGATATTGTGCAGGACACATATGAAAAAGTATGGCGTAAAGTGAACGATATCGAAAGCTCAAATGCCAAGTCATACATGTTCACGACAGCGCATCACACATTAGTAGATTATACCAGAAAGGCAAAAAAACAAGCAGACTATACAGAGGCCTTGGAAAATACTCAGCGACACGACAAGCACTATTCTGACATCAAGGAAATTTTAAACATGGCTTTGGATAAATTACCTGAGATTCAAAAAAGTGTTGTTTTGCTTAGGGACTACGAAGGATATGATTACTCTGAAATTGGCAAGATCACGAACTTGAGTGAAAGTCAGGTTAAAGTTTATATTTTCAGAGCAAGAGCTTTTTTAAAAAATTACATAGGAAAATTAGAAGTTGTTATTTAATGGGGAGAATTGATATACATAATTATGAAGCTTTTTTATTGGATCTTTCAGAAGGAAACCTGAACGACGAAATGCAAATGGAATTAGAGCTGTTTTTAATTCAACATCCTGAATTAAATATAGACCTTCATGATGTATCTATGATCTCAGTTGAAAAAGAAGCCATTCTTTTCCTAGAAAAAAATAATCTAAAAAAATCCGAATCCGAACTGATTTCCGAAACACAATTCATTGCCTATATTGAAAAGCAACTTTCTTCTGATGAACGATTGGTTTTAGAAAAAAGTTGTTTCTCAAATCCCTCTTTATCAAAAGAACTGGAACATTATAAATCTACAATCGCTGCAGCGGATGTGTCTATAGTTTATTCAGACAAAAATCGATTGAAGCGCAAGCCTAAAGTCATCTGGTTCAACTCATCAGCAACACAATATCTCGCTGCGGCATGCATTCTATTTTTGATCGGCTTATATATATTTTGGCCAAAATCGGATAGCAATATTTCCAATTCTAAATTAGCGGTTAATCATGTGGTTAATCCTAAACTAAAAGAACCAATTGTTTCCCCTGTAAAAAAAGAAAAAGAACAGGAGCCAAATAATTCTGCTGCTCAAAAAATGTTCGCTTCAAATCAAAATAAAACATCTATCACAAAAAATTCATTGCCGAATCAAAATGAAAATTCTCTTTTAAAAGATACACTAAAACAAGAAAAATCACGCATTGAGCCGGCAATAGAATTAAGCAAAAACGAGTCGCTCATGGCTATAAATACTTTAAGTTCGGCAGTTCAATCCAAAACTATTGTGGATGTTATTACAGAGAACGACGATGAACCATTGTCAACTAAAACGGAACTTAAGAAAAAAGGAATCTGGGGATTGGCGAGTCGTACTTTAAAAAACTTAAATCATTTAGGCGTTAAGGCAGTTGACGGTGACGAAAACTCGCACAAAGATAAAACATCATACGCCTTAACACTAGGAGGCATTAACATATCTCACAAAGCAAATTTATAATGTGGGATAATACGCCCCTTCAAAATGTTCTACTGTTAACTCCGTTGGATTTTGGATAATGGACACGATATCAAATCTTGTTTCCCAAAATATGTTATTTTCCTTTATATAAAATTCAGCGGCTTTAATTACTCTTTTTTGTTTAGTTTTAGTGACAAATTCTTCAGGATTTCCAAAAAAACTATTTGCTCTTAACTTAACTTCAATGACTACCAGTGTATTGTTGATGCTAGCTATGATGTCAATTTCCAAATGCTTATGCCTCCAGTTTTTTTCAAGGATCTCGTATCCGGTTTTAAGCAAATGCGCAATAGCAATTTCTTCGCCTAGAATTCCTTTTTGAGTATTATTTGGCATAATTTTTATATATAACTAAATTATATTATTTTAGTGTAAAATTTAAACCTCAAATTAAATGAATAAAATTAAATTATTAGTAGCAAGTCTTTCATTATCTGTAATGGCAATTGCACAATCTTATGAAGGAAGTATCGAATTTAAAATGGAAACATCCAAAGATACAACCACAAACATCTATTATGTAAAAGGTAATGATGTAAAACTTGATCAGATTGGACGTAAATCAGGTAAAGTAGAAGGCAGTTTCGTTTTTGATTTGAGTTCAAATGAAATTAAATTCGTGAATCCTGTTCGTAAAGTATGGGGAGAACATAAAAGCGAAACAGCGCCCATGATAAAAGGAACTTGTGTATCCACAAAAGGCGCTACTACCAAAATGGTTCAAGGCCAGAAATGTACAGAGTATACTGTAAAAAATACAGAAGAAAACACTCAAATCACTTATTGGGTTGCTGCAAATAAATATGACTTTTTTGCTCCATTAGTTAAAATCTGGAACAGAAAGGACAAACAAAGTATTTACTTCAATCAAATTAAAGATTTACCTAAAGGAGCAATGCCATTATTATCTGAAGAAAAAACTATTTCTGATGGTAAGTTGGTAAGCAAATTAGAAGTATCTAAAATCAATAAATCAAATGTGGATGCATCGAAACTTGCAATTCCTGCAGATTATAAAAAATTCGAACAAAAATAAATTTGTTCACTCATCAAAAAACCCGCTGCAAAGTATTTTTGCAGCGGGTTTTTCGTTTAACCTAACTTAACAAATTCACTAGGTTACTAAAATCATGATTGTGGCATAAATAATAAAATCCACAACCATATGAAAAACTCAACAACCACGTTCTTAAAATTATCAGTAATAGTTTTAAGTGTACCTATTGTATTATTTTCTTGCGGTGCATCAGCAGAACACATGGCCGAGCAAGAAGCTTCCTCTAAAGCCTTTGCCGACTCCGTCTCAACAACTATTCAAAACATAAATAAAACACCCCTGCAAGCGGATAGTAGTCGTTCATTTGTAAGAACGACTGATTTATCTTTTAAAGTAAAGGATGTAAAAACAGCAACATTTGAAATTGAGCGAATCGTATCTGAACATAATGGTTATGTAACCTCTTCTATTTTAGAAAGTAATGTAAATTATAAAAATTCGGTTAGAACCAGTAAAGATAGTATGTTAGATATCATTAACTATTCCGTACACAATGATATCATTATTCGTATACCAAATTCAAACCTAGACAAAACTCTAACGGAGATATCCGGATTGATAGATTATTTAGATTTCAGAAAAATAAAAGCAGAAGATGTGACAAAACAATTTCACTCAGCTAAACTATCAGAAACCAGATTTGTAGGCCATAAAAAACGACTTGAAAAAGCGATTGATACTAAAGGTCAGAAATTAGATCAAATGGTAGATGCCGAAAACACATTGGTAAGCCAACAGGAATCGGCAGATGATTCGAGATTAAACACCATGGAATTAGCTCATGATGTTTCATATAGTACAGTGAGTATTAATATATACCAAAAAGAAACAACTAAAAAAGAAGCATACGCATATTCAATTCCATCAGAACCATATTCACCAAATTTTGCTACTAAGTTCTTTTCTGCAGTAACCGATGGCGCATCTGTATTTGGGGAAATAATATTGTTCTTTGTAAAACTATGGCCAATTGCAATTGTTGTTACAGGAATGATATTGCTGATTAAGATTGTATTAAGACAAAAATGGTTTGCATAATTCATTTAATACGCAGACTTGGAAAGGCCCTGTCTGCGTTTTATTGTTGCCCGAATCATTTATAACTGTATTTTTGTAATTCAACATCTTTTGAAATAAAAAATGATTTCAGTTAGTACGCCAATCGTAAATTCAGATACTATTCTAGAATACATTCCACAACGCCCACCTATTGTTTTAATCAGCAGAATTTATAGCTGCGATGAATCATCTGTTATTACAGGTTTCGACATTACTGATGAACATATTTTTACACAAAAGGGAAGATTGACGGAATCTGGTATCATTGAGAACATGGCTCAAACAGCAGCCAGCATGGCTGGATACGAAGCAGTAATAAAAAAGTCACAACCACGAGTTGGTTTTATTGCCAACGTTAAAAATCTTGTCATCCATTTTTTGCCTGAGTCTAATACTGAAATTTTAACCGAGGTGAAAACCAAAACCCAAGTAATGAATGTTTCCATTATTGAAGCCAATTCTTATTGCAACCACAAATTAGTGGCCAGCTGCGAGATGAAAATATTTTTACAGGAAAACGCTTAATGGGCATATTGGTTGACATACAACACGTATACAAAAAATACAAAGATGCTCCAAAGCCTGCTGTGAACGACCTTTCTTTAACTATTCAAAAAGGAGAAATTTTCGGTTTGCTTGGGCCAAATGGAGCTGGCAAAACAACTTTTATCAGTATGCTGTGTGGGTTATTTCCACCAGGCAGTGGCCAAATTTTTATCCATGGTCAAACCCACAAAACACATAGTAAAGAATGCAAACAGATAATAGGTGTAGTTCCGCAGGAAATTGCTTTGTATCCGCAATTAACAGCCTGGGAAAACCTAATGTTTCTCGGTCATATGTATGGACTTAAAGGAGATTCACTTAAGGAAAAAATAAAAGAAAATTTAAAAATACTTGGTTTAGAAAACAACATACATCAAAAAATAATTTCTTACTCAGGTGGAATGAAACGCCGAGTTAATTTAATTGCCGGCCTGTTGCATAATCCTCAACTTCTGATTTTGGATGAGCCTACTGTTGGAGTAGATGTTCAATCTAAACAAGCTATTATTGAACATCTGAAGAAACAAAACAAAGACAGCGGTATGACTATTTTATATACCTCACACCACCTGGATGAAGCTGAAGATTTTTGCACACACATTGCCATTATAGATGAAGGGAAGCTAATTACTCAGGGTCAACCTAAAGAACTTATTTTGCAAAACAATTGCAATAGTATTGAAGATGTTTATTTAAAAATGACAGGGACTAAATTCAGGGATTAATGAAATTAATTTACAGCATTTATAAAGAATATAAGGTGTTGATCCGTGACCGGGCTGGCCTTGCTATTACTTTTATTATGCCAACTGTTTTAATCCTGATTATGACTTTGATACAGGACTCAACATTTAAATCAGTGAATGAATCATCTGTTCCATTATTGTTTGTAGACAGGGATAACGACTCCTTATCACAAACACTGGAGAAGTATATTAACAGTTCTAAATTTTTTTCAATTACAAAAAAAGAATTAAGCAACGAGGATGTAAAAAAAGAAATTGCCCAAGGACATTTTTTGATTGGCATTATTGTTCCTGAAAATACGAGCAAAAAATTAAGAGAACGTTCATCCGCACGTATTACTAAATTACTGGATAGTTTTAGTGGAGATTCAACAGGAACAAGTTTAGAAGACACATCCAAAATACACCTGAATTTATTTTTTGATCCTGTTACAAAACAGTCATTTAAAACCACCATTGGCAGTGCTATTGAACGCATCATTTCTCAAATTGAAATGCGGGGAATGATAGCTGCACTCAATACAAAAATGAAAGAAAGTTTTCCTGATGCAAAACCATCGGCGCCTGAAAACACTCCCCTCTTAAATGTCACTGAAGAATACGCCTCTTATAATCATTCGTCTATCATCCCAAATGCTGTACAACATAATGTGCCGGCTTGGACATTGTTTGCTATGTTTTTCATTTGCATACCATTGGCGGGTAATATTATTAAAGAGCGACAGGACGGAAGTGCATTTCGTTTATTGACCATGCCCGGATCTTACTTTATCGTAATGCTTGGTAAGCTGGTTGCTTATACCATTGTGAGTTTGATCCAATTTATCCTGATGTTATGTGTAGGTGTGTTTATTCTTCCTTTATTAGGAATGCCTCAATTAAACATCGGCAATAATTTACCATTGCTATTCCTGATTGCTTTATCAGCCGGTTTAGCGGCTACTGGTTTCGGACTATTAGTTGGAACCATTGCAACAAGTCACGACCAGGCATCATTGTTTGGATCCGTCTTTATTATTATTCTTGCAGCGATTGGTGGTGTGTGGGTACCCACTTTTGTAATGCCTTATTTTATGAAAACCCTTTCAGTAATCTCTCCTTTGAACTGGGGCTTAGAATCATTTTATGCTGTATTTATCCGTAACTCTAACTTAAAAGAAATATGGCCAGAAATCTTAAAACTATGGGTCTTTTTTTTAGCTTCAGTTGGTACTTCTTTTTTATATCAAAAATATAAAAGATTGCAATAAAAAAGTGCTTCATTGCTGAAACACCTTCTTATCTCTTCAAGGTAATAATGTTTAAAATGATGCTCCGGTTTTATGTTTTGGTTTTTTTCCGCATATCTGTAAGGTGATTTCGTAACCGCCACGTTTATTAGTATAGGTGTTCAAATAAGAGGTGTTAACATCGTAACTCATTCTAAGAATAAAATTATTATACTTCATTCCCAACTGTGCCATCGCGGCATCTTTCACGCGATAGTTTGCTCCAACAATAAGGTCGCAGTCATTTTGTTTATTGAATCTGTAGTAGGCTAGCGCGCCAACATTTAACTCCCATGCTTGTGCCTGGTTCATATACAAAGCCATTGGCACTACTTTCCAGGTATCATTTATTTTTATATCTGTTCCAGCGTTCAAATTAAACCGCATAGGTAATCTTTGGCCATTACCGTCAAAAGTTTCCATTGGCATATTCACATGAAAAACCGAAAAGCCAAGGAAAGGATTTAATGCTGCTCTTCTGTCTTTGTATTTATAAAATACTCCAACATTTGCATCAAAGTTTATTCTGCTCGTTTTATTAAAGGATTCGCCATTGCTCATTGAAGAGTTTAACGAGCCCGTTTCATTATCATACTGATTTTCAAAAAGAACTTTATTATAATTAACTGTTTTATAAAATAATCCTGCCTGAACACCTACGTTTAAAGTATGAGGTGAGGTTTCAGGATCAGTAATATAATAAGCTCCTGATAATTGAAAATTAAGGGTGTTAAAGTCCAATCCTCCTGAACGATTGTCGAGCAAATAGCCTCCAATTCCAACTCTTTTATAAGGCTTGTCAAATCCCAATCCATAAGTTTGGTAAGGTTTAACAGGAAGTGTTTTCCATTGTGTTCTATAAACTGTGTGAATCTTATAGCTCCAATCGTCTCCTAAATACTCACCGGTTAATGCCGGATTAATATATAGTGAAAACGCATCGTATTGAGTTAAATGGAAATCCTGTGCTTTGCTTTTTGCCGAAATAAATAAGGCTATAATAATGGGTAGTAATATCTTTGATTTCATAATATCATAATTTAGTGATTCATTTAAAAATTTTCATAACACGAACTTCTTTTTTTATCTAATAATGTGAACTTCTCCTTTTAATTTTAAGTCATCTCCATCCGCAATTTTTCCGTTAAAGATGTATATGTATGTACCTGCAGGCTGCTGAGTGTCTCTATAAGATCCATCCCATTTATCATTTTGAGAGTTGGCTATAAAGATTTCATTTCCCCATGCGTTATAAACTCTTAATTCGTAGCTAATAAATGGTCCGCCAAGAACTGAGAAACCATCATTCACGCCATCTCCGTTTGGAGTAAAAGCCCCTGGGATTGCATAACCTGCCGGATTAATCTTCAGAACAAAACTTATACTGTCTTTGCATCCGATGCTATTTGAAGATACCAACATTACATCATAAGATCCTAAAGAAGTAAATGCGTGCGTAGGATTTGATGATGAAGTAGTCGTTAAATCCCCAAAATTCCATATATAGTTAGACGCGCCAGATGATTGATTAGTAAAAACTATTGGTTGATTTATTAAATATTCTCCTCCACCGGGAACAAAATCAGCAACTACGGGCGGAATCAAACTTACCGTGCCATTCGCTGCACTTGCACATCCGTTTGCAGCACGCACTAATAAGGATACTGAATAAGAATCGACTTGAGAATAAATGTTTGCAGGATTTTGAAGCAAAGAATTATTTCCATCCCCGAAGTTCCATGTCCAGTCAGTAATATTTCCCGCAGAAATAGAAGACTGATCTATAAATTTGACTGAATCTTTTGAACAACCCGTTACAAATTTGAAATTGGCAACAGGAGAAATCGTATCAACGAAAACAGTGAATAAACTATTCGCATCTAATACTGAAAGGCATCCTGTAACGGTATTGGTAACAGCAAGGGTATAGATACCAGAAGAAGTAAAAGTAGCAGAGGCCTGATTAGATGGTCCGGAGATTCCAGTTCCATTTGGTGATGTCCATGTATATGATAGATCATTTCCTGGTGTTACAGATGAGGTAGCAACAACTGTTGCAGTGGAGCAATTTATTGTTCCATTATTAACAGAGCCAGTTAAGCTTACAACAGGTATGCTATTATTAAGAACTGCAGTTACCACATTATTATTTATAAACGTTGAACATCCGCTATTTGTATTTGTAACCACTGCGCTATAA
This sequence comes from Bacteroidota bacterium, assembly GCA_040387555.1. Classification (GTDB taxonomy): domain Bacteria; phylum Bacteroidota; class Bacteroidia; order B-17B0; family Aurantibacillaceae; genus UBA4416. Next base: position 528,938 of record JAZKDO010000001.1, read on the forward strand.
GTTCCTGCCACGCTAAACGAAGGGCTTGCTGTATTTTCCGTGCCTGAAACAATCCCGTTTACAGGTGCCCAGCTATAAGTTACATTTGATGTGTTTGATGAAAGTGTAACGGAAGGATTTGGATTAGCACATGTAATATCAACGGAAGTCATGGATAAAGTTGTTGTTGGAATACCTATATCAGCGATTACTTCTATTGAACTTTGAGCAAGAGATGTGGATACACAACCAGAAAGAGTATTTGTGACAACAACTGTAAAAACACCACACCCACTTGCTGTTGGATTTAAACTTGTATAAGAATCCAAAGAGCCGGTGGATGGCGCAGACCAAGCGTACACAACATCAGTAGCCGGTGAACAACCGATATTTAAAAGTGTGGTTGGATTAGAACATGTAGTGGTAATAGACGGTACGGCAATCATTACTGTTGGTGCAATTGTATCCTGAAGTACGGAGAGAGATCCTGTTGTTACACAGTTATTGAATGTATTCGTAACCGCATAATAGAAAATACCACCTTGTGTAATCGAAATCGTATTAATGTTTGTAGATGAGGTTATTCCTGCGCCACTCCAATTATAACTCACCGGTGAACTTATTGTAGTCACACTTGCATTAGCAGATAAAGTCGTACAATTTAATGATCCTGTATTTGCAGAAGTAATGATTGGTGCAATTGTATCTTTTGAAATTACAACCGTAGAAACCTCCGAAGAACAACTTTGTGAAGATGTTACAACCAAACTATAAGTGCCCGGTTGATTAATAGTAGGATTAGCGCTCGTGGCCCCTGATACAATTCCAGGACCCTGCCATGCATAAGTACCGTCACCTGAACCTCCTAATGAAAGAGTTGTATTGGAACAGGTTAAAGTATTTGTTGATCCCGCAGAAACTGTTGGTGTAGCTTTAATTGTTAACGTCATAAAATCTGTTGCAAATGAACATGGCCCGGCAGGATCATCAGATGTGATAGTTAAAACTACTGTACCCATATTGATATCTGAAACAGACGGAGTATATAATGATGTTGCAGAGTTCGGGTTACTGAATATACCGGAACCATTGGATGTCCATAATAACCCAGAAGCAGACCCTCCTATAGCACCAGACAAAGTATAAGATTCATCAGCGCATATAGCAGCATCAATACCCGCATTAACAGTTGCAATTGGATTAATTGTAATCACTCCATCTGCTGAAACATCCGGACAACCATTAGCCGCGAGAATTGTATTCGTAATGGAATAAGTACCTACTACGCATCCAGTCAAATCAACCTGTCCATTGGACGTATTCATTAATAAAGCCGGGTTGGCAGAAAATGTGCCTGCGGTTCCCGCACCTTGAAATGACGGGGAAGGATTGCTGCCATCGATGCAATAAGAACCCGATGAATAATTAAATGTGGCTTCCGGAAGTTTGGTGATCGTTACAGAAGATGAAGCATTAACTTCAGGACAACCGTCAGATGCGGAAATTGTATTAGTAACCGTATAAGTTCCTGCCGCGCTACTAGCAATGTCAATTGTCCCCGCCGTCGCATCTAAATTTAATCCTGTTGGGTTAGAAGTATAGTTTCCATTTGTTCCATCAACACTTAAAACCGGCGTAGGGTTAGAAGAGTTAGAGCAATATGGTCCATTATAAGAAATAGTGGCATTTGGCAGTTTTGTAATCGTAACTGATGCATTAGATACAACAATAGGACATCCACCTGTAGCAGAAATTGTATTTACAATTACATAATCACCGGCGGTGCTATTCACAATATTTAATAAGCCAGTCGATGGGTCAATATCAAGGCTTACCGATGAGGCATTAAAATTTCCGGCAGTTGCGCCTGTTGCTAAGGTCGGTAACTGATTAGATGAAGTACTACAGAACGGCGAAGAAGAATAACTAAAGGCAGCTATAGGCAAGCTAGTGATAGTTACGATGTTTTCCGCAGTCACTACTGGACAACCGTTGGCTGCAGAAATTGTATTAGTAACTGTATATGTTCCTGCAGTACTGGAAGAAATATCTATGGTACCTGCAGTGGATTCTAAAGTTAATCCTGTTGGGTTAGAAGTATAATTTCCATTTGTTCCATCAACACTCAAAACAGGGGTAGGGTTAGCAGAGTTAGAGCAATATGGCCCTGCATAAGTTATAGTTGCATCAGGTAACTTTGTAATAGTAACTGATGTACTGGCAACTACCGCAGGGCATCCACCTGCAGCTGCAATGGTATTTTGAATCACATAATCACCTGCAGTGCTACTCACGATATTTATTAACCCTGTAGAAGGATCTATATTCAAGTATACTGAGGATGCATTAAATAAACCGGCAGTTCCACCAGATGCATAAGTAGGGGATTGATTAGGCGATGTACTGCAGTAAGGCGATGCAGAATAACTAAAGTCGGCTATAGGCAGGCTCGTAATAGTTATGTTATTTTCAGAGATAATTATCGGGCATCCAGCAATTGCAGGTATAGTATTCGTTACCGTGTAAGTTCCAGCAACACTCCCCGATAAATTGATAGATCCTGTAGAAGAATTTAAATCTAATCCAGATGTTGATGTAAATGTTCCGGGTTCACCATTAAGAATAAAAGCTGGTAAAGGATTTGATGAATTCTGACAAATAGGAGATGCTGTATAAATAAATCCGGCTTCTTTTAATTGTGTAATTGTTACTACCGCGGTTGCCGCTGAAGTTCCGCAAAGACCAGATGGAGAAATCGTGTTAGTTACCGTATATGTGCCAGCTGCACTTGAAGTCAAATCAATTTCTCCTGTAAGATTATTCATAAATACCAAACCTGATGAAGAACTGAATGTTCCTGCACTCGAGCCATTAGAAAAGGTTGGGAATGGGTTTGCAGCATTTTGACAATAAGGAGAGTTTGCAAAACTAAAATCAGCCATTGGAGCAGTAGTGATATTGATAGGGAACGTGTTGCTATTTGGACAAACTGCGCTTACAGAATATGTTACCGTGTACGATCCAATAGCACTTGCTGATAAATCAATGTTTCCAACAGAATTCGAGAACACTAATCCTGCACCAGCTGAAAAAATACCACCTGACAAACCCGAAATAGTTGCTACAGGATTAAATCCTGTTTGACAATTTGTAGAAGAGGGATAGTTAAACGATGCATCATCTTTTGGTCTAACGGTTACATTTACCACTTGCGAATTTCCTACACAGCCGCCTGCTAAATTGGATGTTGGAGTTACAGTATAAATAACTGTTTGATTTCCCGTACCTAGATTAACTAAGGTATTTGATAAATTTGAATTGGTTTGTGATGTCAGACTTTCTCCAGTGGTATTAACATTATCAGAAGCAATCCATGTGAAATTCGAGCTGCTGGAACTTGTCAAGCCAATGTTCACTGCATTTTCACTACAAATCGTTGCAGTGGCTGCGCTTGTCATTATTGGGAATGGATTAATAGTTATTGTTGAAGTTGCACTCGATCCTGAACATGACCCGGAAGGAGAAACCGTATTTGTAACAACATATGTTCCCGGGTTACATGCAGCTAAATTTATAACACCTGTGTTTGAGTTCAAAAAAACAAGTCCTGCAGGGGTTGCGGAAAAAACACCTGCCTGACCTGAACTTGTGAATATTGGTGATGGGTTTGCATCATTTTTACAAAAGTTGGAGGCAGAATAAGAGAATGAAGTAACAGGAATTGTACTGATCACCTTAGTAAGAGTGATGGATGGACATTTAGTCTGATCTGTTATAATTACACTATATGTTCCCGCAGAAGAAACTGAAGTAGTGTAGGAATTGTTAGTTCCCGGAACGTTATTCCAATCATACTTGTAAGGCATTGCGCCAGCAGATACATTTGCGGTGAGCACCAACGTTGAGCCTGATGTGGAACATATAACAGGATTTAAAGGCGTAATAGTACCTGTAAGAACTCCAACAAAATAAACACGGATTGTATCGCTGGTAAATGCTCCACAAGTAACATTCGGCGAGCCAGAGACCTTGAAATCTATATATAACGGAGGGTTTGCGCCTGGAGTTACAATTGTTGAATTACAACCAGATGTACAACTCAAATAAGAATTATAAGCGCCCTGTACACCCGGATAAATGGAAGTCCAGTTAATAGTTGAAACATTAACATTAGTAACAAAAAGCGTGTCTTTACATCCTGTTTTTTGAATGGAGATATCCTCTGAACCATGCACTGTCTTCCCTGCCGAGAGTACATAATTTGGTGCGTCTCCTCCTGGTTTGCAATAAGTAATGGTAAACGGCGAGGCTAATCCTTTAATACATAACGGTGTGCCAATTGATACCGGAGTTCCGCAATTGACTTGATAATAGGCAGAACCAGAAGGCGAAGGGTTTGTTACATCAAAACTAATTAAATCAGAATTAATGTTGGAATACACTAAGAATGTTACACAATTAGACGAACCACAACACACACCTGCTCTGGTTTGATTTGAAATTATCGCTGTAGTGTCAATTGAAGCTCTTAAATCAACAGTGAAACTCGGAGCCGTACATTGTGCTTTAAGATTGCTGGCAATAATAAAGCTAAAGAACAGAATAAATATTTTTCTCATGCATTAAAAATTTAGTGAAACGATTATGGAAATAAGTCGATTAAAATGTGATTCAAAGATCCATTAGGAATAAAGAAAAATTGTGATTTTTTGTCAAAGCAACAGAATGCTTAGTTGAAGGAAATTAAAAAATAGCCTATTTTTTTTTATGAAAGTGTAGCGTTTATAGAATAAACATTTTTGTTTATACTCTTCTTTTTAATTTAACATTTTTAAAAAGACTATTCGCGAAATGCCTTACATTACAGGCATTTCAAGGCACAATAAAAAATTTTGAATTGATGACTACTTTTAAATCGCTAAAGAAGTTCTTTTTTATGTTAAGCTTTTATTGCGATTTATTTAGAGATATTAATTAAGCTTGTAAAAGATTTAATGTCATCCATGCCATTAGGCCAGTTGATATTTCTAATGCTTTTTCGTCGATATTAAAAGTAGAAGTATGCACTCCGGAAATTATTCCTTTTGCTTTGTTACCAGTACCTAATCTATAAAAACAACTAGGAATCTGTTGAGTGATATAAGCAAAATCCTCTGCAGTCATGCGTAAAGGCAAGTCTTCCACATTTTCATTTCCTAAATATTCAATAGCTGATTGCTTGCATTGTTCAGTTACAAATTGGTCATTTACTAAAAAAGGATAACCGTCAAGAATGTTTATCTCTGTTATTACATTGTAATTACGTGATATAGAAGTTATAATCATTTGTATTTTTTCTTTCACTTCTTTTCTCCAGCCTTCGTCCATTGTTCGCAGTGTTCCCGCCAAGTAAACAGATTCAGGTATGACATTCGTTGCGCCTTTTCCTTCAATTTTACCAAAGGCAATTACTGTTGGAATATTATTTTCCGTATTTCTTGCAACTCCTTCTTCATCTATTGTAAATGGAAATTGTTTTTCAATTTCAGTGATAATGTGTGCCGCTATTACAAGTGGATTATTATAATCTCCGGCCATAGCTGCATGTCCACCTTTGCCTATAACAGTTATATGTAACTCATCCGTACTGGCCATATACATGCCTTCTCTAAAACCAACTTTTCCAACTTCCATACTCGGAAAAACATGTTGCGCAATAGCTACATTTACTTGAGGATTGAGCAACACCCCTTCTTTAATCATTAATGACGATCCTCCAGGCAACACTTCTTCGCCCGGTTGAAACATAATTTTAATCGTTCCTTCAAATTGGTCTTTCAATTCATTTAAAATTATAGCCGAACCTAATACTGAGGCTGAATGCACATCATGTCCGCAAGCATGCATGATTCCAACGTTCTGGGATTTGTAATCTATTTCATTATTTTCTTTAATAGGTAACGCATCCAAATCTGCACGCAACAAAATTGTTTTTTTTTTCGGATTCTTTCCTTCAATAATTGCAACAATACCTGTTTGTACAATGCCTGTTGTATGAAAAATGTTGTGCTTTTTTAAAATGGAGCTAACAAAGGCACTTGTTTCAAACTCTTTGAATGAGAGTTCGGGATGCATGTGCAAGTGTCTTCTATAAGAAACTATTTCATCAAAATAATTCTGAGCTAATTGCTTTATATGATCTATTGCAACCATAACTTATTCAAGTTTGCCTTTAGCTTGTATAACGCTCAACTTATCAAGAACCTTTTCGTAAACGATTTTTAATTTTTTAGGATGTTTGGTGTAAAAATTCAAAGTTGAATCAAATTTACCTTTGTTAATTTGATTGTCTTTTAATGGTTTAAAAATATACGCGGAATCAAACTTCTCACCTGCTACAGCTTTTATATTAATGCCAGATGCACTTTCTGCAAGATAAATGTCTGTTAAAACCTGGATCAATTGTTCTTCCGTCAATAAATTTTTTGGAACCACAAGATCTTCCTCGTTAGGTGGACTACATGAAAATAGAAAACAGGAAACAACCAGAATTTTGATTAATAATGTATTCATACCTACAAAGTTAATACTCTATAGGACATATTTAAATTGTTTTGAAGATCAATTAAAAAATAACTTTTTTTAAGAGTCTGATAAAAATGTTATCCGGCCCAACCTTCCCTGTCAAGGCTCCTGTATTGAATAGCTTCCGCAATATGATTAGTTTTGATGCTTGAAGAATTATCCAAGTCGGCAATAGTTCTTGCTACTTTAAGGATTCTATCATAAGCCCTTGCTGATAATCCAAGCCGTTCCATGGCCGTCTTCAACAAACTACTTCCGGCTTCATCAAGTTGACAAAAAGTTCTAAGATCTTTAGTTCGCATTTGAGCATTGCAATATATGCCGTCTGATGCTTTATATCGTAACGTTTGGATTTGTCTTGCTTTTATAACCCGGTTCCTTATTTCTTTACTATTTTCTGAATTTTGTACTTTACTGAGTTCGCTAAAGGGAACTGGCGTAACTTCCACATGTAAATCAATTCTATCCAGCAATGGGCCTGAAATTTTATTAAGGTATTTTTGCACAACACCTGGCGCACATACACAATCCTTTTCTGGGTGATTATAATAACCACAAGGACAAGGATTCATACTAGCCATCAACATAAAGCTAGCCGGATATTCCACACTAAATCTTGCACGAGATATAGTTACAATACGATCTTCTAATGGTTGTCTCATTACCTCTAAAACAGTTCGTTTGAACTCCGGTAATTCGTCCAGAAATAAAACGCCATTGTGAGAAAGTGAAATTTCGCCTGGTTGCGCGTTCATGCCGCCGCCAACCAAAGCCACATCGGAAATTGTATGATGCGGGCTTCTGAAAGGACGTTTCGTTACAAGTCCCATAGTTTTTGAGGTTCTCCCCGCTACGCTATGAATCTTAGTGGTTTCCAGTGCTTCATCCAAAGTAAGCGGTGGAAGTATTGATGGCATTCGTTTACTTAACATCGTTTTACCAGCACCCGGGGGTCCAATTAAAATAACGTTATGGCCACCGGATGCCGCTATTTCTAACGCGCGTTTAATGTTTTCCTGGCCTTTCACATCTGCAAAATCAAATTCGGTTTCATCCAGCCGCACTAAAAATTCTTGTTCAATATCGATGGTTGTTTTCTCTAATGTTTCAGTTCCATTAAAAAAACCAATCACTTGCTTGATGGTAGATACACCATACACTTCAAGGCCATCAACAACAGCCGCTTCCTTAGAATTAATATCCGGTAAAATAATTCCTTTAAATCCTTCTTGCTTTGCTTTAATTGCTATGGGTAAGGTTCCTTTAATAGGGCGCAATTCTCCATCCAGTGATAATTCACCCATGATGATGTATTTTGAAACTTCTTCAGATTTAATTTGTTCTGAAGCTGCTAATATTCCAACGGCAATAGTCAGATCGTAGGCCGAACCCTCCTTCCTGATATCTGCCGGGGCCATATTAATTGTTATTTGTTTCCCGGGAATTTTTAAATTATTATTCTTTAATGCGGCATCAATACGCTGGTGACTTTCCTTCACGGCACTGTCAGGCAAACCTACCAAGTAAAAATTTATTCCCTGTCCAATGTGCACTTCAACCGTTACTGTTGTCGCATTAATTCCGTGCACTGCGCTTCCAAATGTTTTTACAAGCATAAATTAGTTTTGTCGCAAATTAACAACAAAAAGAAGCATCACTCTGCTACAAATCGTAGCAACTTCTATCGCTTATATTTTACAAGTGTTTAAATGCTACATTTGCTATTACTTTTAGGGGTTAATTTGCAACATTACAAAAAAAATAGTCCGCAATTGTTTTTAGCTATCTCAGCTGGACTTGGATTACTTATATATATATATTATAAGGCAGCGCATTTATCGTTTACTCATGATGAGTGCTATACTTATCTACATTATGTTCATCAGGATTTTATGGACATTATTTCTTATAAAACACCTTATACGAATAACCATATTTTAAATACAGTGCTAATGAAGTATAGCGAAGAGTTTTTTGGAAGATCCGAATTAGTTCTACGCTTACCAAACATCCTGGCCTTTATAGTATATAGCTTTTTTGCCATAAAGCTTTTACATACATATTCCATTAAATTGCTTTTACCAGGCTATTTGTTATTAACGCTTCACCCCTATCTATTAGAGTTTTTTGCACTTGCCAGGGGATATGGCTTATCAATTGCATTTTTGATGGCGAGCATTTATTTTGCGTGTCGGTATTTTTCAGTATTAAAATCCAAATACCTTATTTACTTTAATGGCATGTCTCTTTTGTCGGGCTTAAGTAATTTTTCTCTTTTAAACTATTATATAGCTGCGCTTCTTGTATTTAATATGCTTTCTTATATAATAATGAAGCTGAATTCAAACGTAACCGAAAAAAAGATTTCATTTTTAAAATTGAACAAAATCAATCTGGTTTGGGTTCTAATTTCAACTGCTATTTTATATGAACCTTTGCGCAGAATATCTAAGATGAGCGTTCTTGATTTCGGAGGAAAAAATGGGTTTATTAGCAATACAATTGGATCATCGATTGATGACTTATTTTATGAGATGGCCGTTCCTGATTTTTTATCACTAAGTATTAAGGGTTTTACTCTTACAATAAGTTGTAGCATTTTGGGTTTGCTACTAGTGAAACTTATCAAAAAAGATTTTACTTTTTTTAAAAACAACCCTTTTCTAGTATTTACAAATCTCACTCTGTTTATTAATGTATTGATAATGCACTTGCAGCACCTAGTATTAAATAACGACTTTTATATTCACCGTTTTGCTTTATTTTTCTACCCTCTATTTATCCTAAACCTTATTTCGTTTATTTATTTCTTACAACTACATTATCCAAGGACAGGATTTTTTCTCAGCTACTTTTTTGCATTGATGCTGGCTTTCAACTTTTATAAGAATCATAACTTTAATTATTATAAGGACTGGAAATATGACAAAGACACAAAAATAGTTATTCAACGTTTAGTTTCAGAACATGAAAAGTATCCTGCAAAACAAATTAAGCTTGGGATAAACTGGTTATTTGAACCGAGCACAAATTTTTACAGATATAGTTTAAATTTAAAGTGGCTTAATCCAACACATCGAAATGGAATTACGGGCAGAGAACACTATTGTTATCTATTTAAAAACGACCCTGAATTTCAAATGTTAAAATCATGGGAAATTTTATTTAAAAACGAGAAAACCGACGTTCTTTTTATTAAAAAGTCTAATTATTAAAAAATCATCCCGAAGCACTTTCTAATTTTAATAAAATACATATATTTATAAATCTAAAATAAACAGAAACATGATTAAAAATTTATTTCTAGTCTTTGCCATTACTCTTACGTCATTTCAAATCCAGGCACAAACCGAAGATGTTGCAAGAGAATTAACCTGTTATAATAAATGGTCTCAAAAATTTGATGAGCGCGGGGCTGAGGAGGTTGAAGACGGTATTTATACAGATGTTATAATAACTTCCCGCATAGGATCTAAAGCTAACTGCTGGAGCGGAAAAGCTGAAGTAAGACAAAAAAAACTTGTTAAATTTTATATTATTAAAGAAGATAATTCTGAAGAACTTGTAACCAGAACATGGAAAAACAATTCAGATAAGGATGTTGATATCATAAACGGAATCAGCGAATCAATGATTACCGTTCACAATGAATTAATTAATGTTTTGTGGCCAAAAAAGATCAAGGCTAAAAAAGCAGCAGCTAAAAAAGCTCCCGATCCAACTGATGATTAATTAAACTTAAAAAGGAGAAATTTAATTTCTCCTTTTTTTATGTTTAAATCTTGCTCCCTAAGCTTCCTCCTTAAACGGATTTCTTGGAATCCAATCGGTAGGCTGTAAAAATTGCATAAAAGGCTTTAATATTAATTTGGAAACTGTATTCTGGGGCTTAATATAACAAATCAATTCGTGCGATTTAGCGCCTACAGTAGTTTTAATTTCGGATGCGGTTCGTCCCAGGTTAATCTTCCTTTTTTTAATTTGAATAGCCTGTTCAATATAACTATACAATATGTTTTGATACAATTCAAATTCCTTATTCAAACTATAATCTAAGCCAATATAATGTGCCTCTACTTCATTTTCCAAACAAAAACCACAAGCAAAAGAAACCATTTGTTCATCCTTGAACCATGCATCCATATAAAAAGTATCAGTCTTTGACTCTACTACATCTTTAAAATAATTTTTGGAAAGATGCGCTAATTTAAATTTCGCATGATTGAATACCTGGGTGTAAAGGCTATATATCACTTCACTGTATCCAATGATTTCTTCAGCATTCAGCCGTTTCTTAATTAATCCTTCGCTAGACTTTAAAATATTTTTCGCGCGGTTTCTGTACTTTTTTGAAAAATGTGCTATATAATCATTCACATTGCTTAAACCCTCAGGCAGATCAATGATCATGTTTGGCTCAACATTGAAATGAATAAATCGTGTACAGTACCAGCAATCTTTGTCGCCAAAGCCTTCTTCATAAAAATCTTTTACCAAAATAGCAGAAATTCTACCGCGTAATTTTTCCGCACGCGACACACAGTCAATCACACCTTCTACTAATTTAAAGACTGTTTTTTTGTTGTTTACGTCAAAATAAAAACCATGTTCACCACTAATGAAATTATTGCCGCAAGTTACCAGCCTCATTATAGTTTCATTCTCGTTCTTTTCAATGTATTTTTGAAAAACAGATGCTTTTTTACTTTTTAATTCACTAATCTGTTGTTCAATTAATTCTCCAAATAAAGATGCGGAAAAATCATTGATCTGAAAATAAACAACACCAATTGGATTCTTCCTATTATAAACAATGACATAGCGGAATCTGAAATGTGGTGTTTTTTCTTTATGTAAAACACTCAGGTATGAATAGGATAAAAAAACATTTTTTTCTTGAAGTGCTTTCGTCCATTCCTCTTCCGGAACAGACGTGATTTCTTCGAAACATGTGAAGGTATAATTACTGAATAGTTTCCTATTCGGTTTTAAAATGTTCCTGTTTAATATTTTATCACAGATCAAAAACATCAAATAACTAAAAATCTATATAAACTGTCAAACATGTCTGTAGAATATCCTTTATAAACATTCCATAACAGAACATATTGATCGAAAAAATATAATTTAAATGGCTCAGAATTATAACAAAATTAGAATTTAAAAATACAATTAAATATCTTACTTTTGAAGGAAATAACCTGTTTTATTAAAGATTAACATGGCATACGATTTTAAAAATAGTCCTGTAATTGATCAGGTAGGAATTGAGGAAAGAGTGGCCCGATTTAATACTCGCAGTATTAAAAAAGGAAGCAAAGTTCAGGCATTAAAGTTGGCTCTGAGCATGATCGACTTAACTACTCTTGAAGGAAAAGATACCGAAGGAAAAGTAAAACAGATGTGCTATAAAGCTATTCATCCTCACATTGCTATGCCTGATTTACCAAGCACAGCGGCTGTTTGTGTATATCCAACAATGGTAAAAACGGCAAAGGACGCCCTAAAGGGAAGCTCTGTTAAAGTAGCTTCCGTGTCAACAGCTTTTCCAAGTGGAAACTCTACTATGCAAATTAAATTACTGGATACGAAGTTTGCTTTGGATAATGGCGCAGACGAAATAGATATGGTAATTAGTCGTGGTGAATTTTTAAAAGGCAATTATCAATTCGTATTCGATGAAATTGCTACGATTAAAGAATTATGCCATAAACATAATGCACGTTTAAAAGTTATTTTTGAAACAGGTGAAATCTCTACATTAGATAATGTTCGTCGTGCTAGTGATATTGCAATTTATGCAGGAGCAGATTTTATTAAAACCTCTACAGGAAAAATAGGCGTCGCAGCAACTATGCCAGTTACTTTGGTAATGTTAGATGCTATTAAAGATTACTATTTTAAAACCGGAACAATGGTTGGTATGAAACCAGCCGGAGGAATTAGCGCTGCAAAAGGAGCTTTACAGTATTTAGTGATGCTACACGAAACTTTAGGAAACGCTTGGTTAGATAATAAATGGTTTCGTTTTGGCGCTAGCTCTTTAGCTAACGATTTAATTTTACAATTAGAGAAAGAAGCAAGAGGAGTTTATTTTAGTAAAGATTATATATCTGTAGATTAAAGTCTAACCGCAAAAGCGCGAAGTTTTTTCGCATAGTAAAAAAGAAAAAAAGAAAAATTACCTATTAATCCCTCTGTGACCTTTGCAAACACTCAGCGTCCTCTGCGGTTAAATAATCAATACAATGGCAAAAAAAGAACCTAAAAAACTGGAATACTTTACTGATTGGAAATATGCACCGGCACCGGAAGCAACAGATCATATAAGTTTAAAAAAAGAATATGATTTGTTTATCAATGGTAAGTTTGTAAAACCTAATTCAGGAAAACATTTCGATACCATTAACCCGGCAACGGAAGAACACATTTCTAGCATAGCAGAGGCAAATGAAAAAGATGTGGATAGCGCAGTGAAAGCAGCTCGCGGAGCGTATGACAAAACCTGGAGCAAAATGCCAGCTAAAGAACGCGCCAAATATATTTACCGTATTGCCCGTTTGATTCAGGAGCGTGCCCGTGAATTGTCAGTGATCGAGACGTTAGACGGTGGAAAATCCATTCGCGAAAGTCGTGATATAGATGTGCCTTTAGCTGCGAATCATTTTTTCTATTATGCAGGGTGGGCCGATAAATTAGAATATGCGTTTCCTAACCGTAACCCAAAATCTTTAGGCGTAGCAGGACAAGTGATTCCCTGGAACTTCCCCTTATTAATGGCAGCATGGAAAATCGCCCCGGCATTAGCTACAGGAAACACGGTGGTTTTAAAGCCAGCAGAAACAACTTCATTAACAGCACTTAAATTAGCAGAGATCATCCAGGAAAGTGGCTTGCCGGATGGTGTAGTAAATATTATTACCGGACACGGACCTGTTGGTGCTTCCATGGTGAACCACAAAGACATTAATAAAATTGCTTTTACCGGAAGCACCGGGGTTGGCAAATGGATACAAAAAGCAATTGCAGGTACCGACAAAAAATTAACGTTGGAGCTAGGTGGCAAAGCCGCTAATATTATTTTTGAAGATGCGCCCATTAACCAGGCTGTAGAAGGAATTATCAATGGGATCTTTTTTAATCAGGGGCATGTGTGTTGCGCAGGTTCCCGTTTATTTGTGCAGGAGAGTGTAGCAGATGAAGTGATCCGAAAATTAAAAGACCGTTTGGAAACATTAATAGTTGGTGACCCGTTAGATAAGAACACAGACATTGGAGCGATCAATTCAAGAACTCAATTGAATAAAATCAATGAGTATTTAAAAATTGGTGTGAACGATGGGGCTGAGATGTATCAAAGTTCTTGTTCCATTCCTAAGAAGGGTTTCTTTGTTCGTCCAACATTATTTTTAAATACTTCTCAATCACATCGTATTTCACAGGAAGAAATATTCGGGCCGGTGTTAGCGATTCAGACTTTTAGAACTGTGGAAGAAGTGATAGAAAAAGCTAACAACATACCTTATGGTTTAAGTGCTGGTGTGTGGACAGACAAAGGGTCACGCATTTTCAACATGACTTCTAAATTACGCGCGGGGGTGGTTTGGGCAAATACTTATAATAAGTTTGATCCTACTTCGCCTTTCGGTGGATACAAAGAAAGTGGTTTTGGCCGTGAAGGCGGATTACATGGATTAATGCCTTATTTAAAATTTTAAACGTTATGGAAAGAATAGAAGTTTTAAAAACATACAAAATATTTATTGGCGGACAATTTCCACGTACTGAAAGCGGGCGCTACTACCCTTTAAAATTAAAGAACAACATGACTGTGAATGTAAGTTTGTCTTCCCGTAAAGATTTTAGAAATGCTGTAGTTGTGGCCCGTGGTGCTTTCAGTGGATGGAGTTCCCGCGCAGCATTTAACCGTGGACAAATTCTATACCGCATTGCTGAAATGCTGGAAGGACGCAAAGAACAGTTTTTAGAAGAACTAAAACAGTTGGGTTATACTCCCGCTGCCGCAAAAAAAGAAATAGAACAAAGTATTGACCGTTTAGTATATTATGCAGGATGGTGCGATAAATACCAGCAATTATTCAGTTCTGTAAATCCGGTAGCAAGCTCACATTTTAATTTTTCTGTTCCTGAACCAATGGGTGTGGTGGCCATCATGGCTGATGAATCAACCGCTTTATTAGGGTTGGTTTCGGTGATCGCTCCATGTATCGCCGGGGGAAATACCTGCATCGTTCTTGCATCTGAAAGCAAACCAACCTGTGCCATTACCTTTGCAGAAGTCATTGCAACCAGCGATGTTCCTGCAGGTGTTGTAAATATTGTTACTGGTAACCGTAAAGAATTACACGCCCACTTTTCATCACACATGGATGTAAATGCCATTATTAATTGTAATTCCGAAAAAGAGTTTAATAAAACCATTGGTGAGAACGCCTCCTTAAATGTGAAGCGTGTTTTTACCTGGGAAAAAAACTGGTCAGATGAAAATCAACAAGGGCCTTACTTTATTACCGATTTGCAAGAAATTAAAACCACCTGGCATCCAATTGAAAACATTGGGGTTTCAGGGATAAAGTATTAAATTTTTATTTAGTAGAATGTTTTGGGCGCATTCGGCGGAAGCCTAACCGGGCTGTCACTTCAATATTTTTTTGTTGCACAAAAAAAGGATTTTCGTTCGCATCCCTTGCGCATCAATCCGAATTTAAAAAAAACTTCTGTTCAAATATTACTCCGCGTGAAGGATTGCAATGGAAATCCTTTTTGACTGTCTCTTGCAAAAAGATTGCAATGAAAAGCCTGACGGCGCTGCCTCTTTGCGCCGGCACGCCCAAAAAATCCTTCTCATAAGACTTCAATGGCTTAATGAAAACCCTTTGGCTCTTTGCCTCTAAATCCTATCTTTACAACTCGCTAATTCAACGATCATGGAATACAATTTTAAAGAAATAGAAAGTAACTGGCAGGCCTATTGGGCAAAAAATAAAACATTTGCTGCAAAAGACGGAGGTGATAAACCAAAGTATTATGTATTGGATATGTTCCCCTACCCGTCAGGCGCAGGTTTGCATGTAGGACATCCTTTGGGTTATATTGCTTCTGACATTGTTTCGCGCTATAAACGCCATAAAGGATTTAATGTATTGCACCCAATGGGTTACGATAGTTTTGGCTTACCGGCAGAACAGTATGCGATACAAACAGGACAACATCCAAAAATTACTACAGAAAATAATATTGCAGTCTATAGAAGACAGCTTGATAAAATAGGTTTCTCCTTTGACTGGGATAGAGAAGTAAGAACCTCGGATCCTGAATATTACAAGTGGACACAATGGATCTTCATTCAAATTTTTAATTCGTGGTATAACAAAACGACAGATAAAGCAGAGAACATTTCTTCATTAATTTCTGAATTTGAGATAAACGGAAATAAAAAAGTGAACGCTTCCTGCGAAGAATCTGTACGTTTATTCACTGTCTCTGAATGGAAATCCTTTTCTGAAAAAGAACAGTCAGATATATTAATGAACTATCGGTTAGCGTACTTAGGCGAAGCTTATGTGAACTGGTGTCCTCAATTAGGAACTGTTTTAGCGAATGATGAAATTAAAGATGGTGTTAGTGAGCGCGGCGGATATCCTGTAGAGCGCAAATTAATGAAACAATGGAGCATGCGAATAACCGCTTATGCACAACGCTTATTAACAGGATTAGACACACTGGATTGGACGGATTCCTTAAAAGAAGCGCAACGAAACTGGATAGGAAAAAGTGAAGGGACAAGTTTAAGGTTTAAAATTGCTGGTTCGGATAAAAGGATTGAAGTTTTTACTACGCGTCCAGATACTGTATTTGGAGTTTCATTTGTTACACTAGCTCCTGAACATGAATTAGTAGAAAAACTAACTACGCCTGAAAATAAAACGGCTGTGGAAGCGTATGTGAGCCAGGCAAAAAACCGAAGTGAGCGCGAACGCCAGGCAGACATCAATAAAATTACTGGAGTATTTACAGGATCGTATGTAGAACATCCATTCACAGGAAAACAAATTCCAATTTGGATTGGTGACTATGTACTAGCCGGTTATGGAACTGGGGCAGTGATGGCAGTTCCCGCGCATGATAGCAGAGATTATAGCTTTGCTAAATATTTTGGTTTATCCATTTTAGAGGTGGTAAAAGGTGGTGACCTCGAAAAAGAATCCTATGATGCGAAAGAAGGGGTTTTAATTAATTCTGATTTTTTAAATGGCTTACAGGTAAAAGACGCCGTCAAATTAGCGATTCAGGAAATTGAAATCAGGCAACTAGGTAAAGGAAAAGTGAATTTCCGTTTACGCGACGCCGTATTTGGCCGCCAACGTTATTGGGGAGAACCAATTCCGATTTATTACAAAAATGATATTCCATATGCGTTAATCGAGAACGAATTACCTTTGATATTGCCTGAAGTCGATAAATATTTGCCAACGGAGGATGGCGAGCCGCCATTAGCGCGCGCGGCTTCATCCTGGAAACACGAAGGCAAATACGATTACGAGCATTCAACAATGCCTGGTTGGGCAGGAAGTTCATGGTATTTTTTAAGATACATGGATGCAAATAACGCTTCTGGGATAGCGGATAAGAAATTAATGGATTACTGGCAACAGGTAGACTTATACATTGGTGGTAGTGAACACGCAACCGGACATTTATTGTATGTACGTTTCTGGACAAAATTTTTAAAAGATCTGGGATATATTAATATTGAAGAACCTGCAAAAAAACTCATCAACCAAGGGATGATTCAGGGAAGAAGTAATTTTGTTTATAGAGTAAATGGTACAAATAAATTTGTTTCCAATGGCTTAAAAAAAGGTTATGACGTTACAGCACTTCATACAGATGTAAATATTGTTGATAATGATATTTTAGATGTAAATGCTTTCAAAAAATGGCGTGAAGATTTTAGTACTGCAGAGTTTATTCTGGAAGACGGAAAATATGTTTGTGGAGTTGAAATCGAGAAAATGTCAAAGTCCAAATACAATGTAGTGTCACCCGATGACATTGCCGAAAAATTTGGCTCAGATACGTTGCGGTTATATGAAATGTTCCTTGGCCCTTTAGAACAAAGTAAACCATGGAATACTAACGGCATCACAGGTGTACATGGTTTTTTAAAAAAATTATGGCGCTTGTTCTATTCAGCTGGCGCTTCGGCTCCGCTCAGCGACCAGCTAATTATTAGTAATGACGAACCAACTAAAGGCGAATTAAAAACACTACACAAAACTATTAAAAAAATTACGGAAGATATTGAACGTTTTTCATTCAATACCTCCATCAGTAATTTTATGATTTGTGTGAATGAATTAACAGATGCCAAGTGCAATAAAAGGGCAGTTCTTGAACCATTATTGATTTGTTTGTCACCATACGCGCCACATATTACTGAAGAACTTTGGAAACAATTAGGCCATAACGAAAGTATTTCAACAGTATCATTTCCTGATTTTAATGAAGCTTACTTAGTAGACGATAATATCAACTATCCTGTTTCAGTAAATGGAAAATTAAAATTTACCTTGGAACTACCATCTACATTAACTATTCAGGAAGTTGAAACAGAAGTGATGAACAACGAACAAACACAAAAACTGTTGGATGGCAAACAGCCTAAAAAAGTGATCGTGGTTCATAAGAAGATTGTAAACATGGTGGTTTAAAAATTTTACTAAATCGTTTAAGTAAAAATTACCAGAACTTTTATTTTTCAAAAAAATGTTTATCTTGAAAACCTTAACTTAACGATATAAGTTTTAATGGTTTTTGGAAATTTAATAAACCTTGGGGTTAAACCCGAAATGGAGTTTTACGAAAAGCGAGAGGCGAGAATGGTTAATCTTTTTGCCTGGATCGCATTTGTTGGGTCTGTAGCGGGCATTACCACCGTGTTTTTCATCAAGGCAAATTATCCAACCTTTATTGCCATGTTCTCTGTGTTTACGGCACTGGCAGTTTTAATTTTAAATTACAAAGGATTTAACAACCTCGCAACCTTTGCATTTGTAATTACAACCAATGTTTCTATTTTCGTAATTGTTCAACAATACACGGCGAATGTTGGAAATTACCTCTACTATTTTCCTCTTATATTTTGTGTGGCGTTGGTGCATAATCCAACGAAACCTAATTCTCGAACTATACTTTTATTTGCCCTGATAGCAATTAGTTTTGTCTGCGCCTGGCTTTTTGAAATAGAAAGTTTAAAAAACACTACCGTGTCGGAAAAGGACAATGAGGTGTTGTTAATCTATAACAGTCTTTTAACTTTCTTCATGACAATAATCATGGTGTATTTGGTTGTAAAACAAATTAACCGTCAAAATAATGACACGCTCCATGTTTTAAATAAAGAGCGGGAATCTCAAAAAATAATTGCGCAATCATTAAAAGAAAAAGAAACATTACTGGCTGAGATACAACATCGTGTAAAAAATAACTTGGCAATTATCACTGGCCTACTAAATCTTCAAACAGAAAAAGCGCCTTGTGAAGAATCCAAGCAATTAATGATAGAATCAAGAAACAGGGTAATGAGTATTGCCATGGTTCATGAACGTTTATACAAAAAAGATAATTTATCAAAAATAAATCTGCAACTGTATTTATCGGAACTAATACACGAACTAGTTAAAAGCTTTCAGGTTAATAAAAAAGAAGTTCAGATAATAGAAGAACTTGATAAAGCAGAAATTGAAATTACAAAAGCTGTTCCAATTGGCTTAATAATTAATGAGGCGCTCACTAACTCATTGAAACATGCTTTTTCCCAAACAGAAAATCCTATCATAAAAATTAAGATGCAATTGATTTACGACAGGATCAGTATTTCATTATGTGATAATGGAATTGGTTTTTTAGATGCTCATAATCGAAAAGAAACTGCACTTGGTTTATCGTTGATTGAATCCTTAGCCGATCAGATAGATGCCAAAGTCGTTTTTAAAAATGAAGGTGGCGCCTGTGTAAGTTTAGTATTTCCTTGCTAAAACAATTTCACTTGATTGTTTTCCGATAACGCTTCTTTATAAACTTTCAAAACTCTTAGCCTTGCAGCAGCATGATCTACAATGGGTGTTGGATACTTTGACGTGTTGAGTTCCGGAACCCATTTTTTAATGTATTCATATTTTGGATCAAATTTTCGAATTTGCTCTGTGGGATTAAACACTCTAAAATAAGGGGATGCATCACAACCGCTTCCAGCTGCCCATTGCCATCCGCCATTGTTGGCGCTTAAATCAAAATCCAACAATTTTTGTGCAAAGTAAGCCTCGCCCCAACGCCAGTCAATCAATAGATCTTTTACTAAAAAACTAGCCACAATCATGCGTACACGGTTATGCATAAAGCCAGTAGTATTGAGTTCGCGCATTCCTGCGTCCACAATCGGAAACCCCGTCTTTCCTTCACACCATACTTTAAATTCAATTTCATTATTACGCCATTCAATCCTATCATACTGTGGTTTAAATGAATTTTTAATTACATGAGGAAAATGCGAAAGAATCATCATATAAAAATCGCGCCAGATTAATTCATTCAACCAGGTTTCATTTAATACCATAGCCTGTTTCGCCAGCGCTCTAATGCTTACTGTTCCAAAACGCAAATGCACACTTAATCGACTGGTCCCATTGACCGCTGGAAAATCCCGTTGTTCTTTGTACTGTGTGATGATAGATTTACTGATAGTGCGAGATGGAATTGGAACATCTGTTTCTGCAAAACCCATTTCGCTTAATGTTGGAATTGATTCTGTTGTAAGCTTAATGAAACTTTTAAAATATTTTTTGTTCGGATACGGTTTAACATAAAAATCATTCAGTTTAGCTTTCCATTTCCGGCTATAAGGCGTAAATATGGTATAAGGTTTTCCATCATCCTTTGTTACCTCACTTTTTTCGAAGATACACTGATCTTTATACGATTTGAAAGTGATGCTTTGCTTTTCACAGATCAGCTTTATCAACTCATCCCTCTCTAGGGCGTATGGTTCGTAATCATGATTTGTATATACAGCTTCTATCGTATATTCTTTAATCAGTTCCTTAAATACTTTTTCCGGAGTTGAATAATATACTTTGATGGATGAGCCAAGTTCTTTTAATTGAACACTTAGTTTTTCGATAACGGAGTGAATGAATTCAACCCGCGCATCTTTTTTATCTTCCAACCGATCTAAAATATTCTTATCAAAAATAAAGATGGGTAAAACAGGTAATCCCTTTTTTAAAGCATAATATAACCCTGCATTATCTTCCAAACGCAGATCCCTTCTAAACCAAAATACAGTTACCTTTTCCATTATATATTAAACCCGGAATCCAATTGAAAGTTTAAAAAATTCGTGTAAATTCATCACGTCAAATTAATCAATAATTACTATTGCACAATCATGGAATTAAAAGAATTTCAACAACATATTTTACAGGGAATTGCTTCTGAATTACCTCAGCCAAAAATATACGAAAGCACTATCAACCATGCTCCTAAACGCAAGGATAGTTTAAATGCTGAAGAAAAAAAGTTAGCTATTCAAAACGCATTGCGTTACTTTGAACCAAAACACCATGCTGTTTTAGCTAAAGAATTTGCCGAAGAGTTAAAAACATACGGACGAATTTACATGTACCGTTTTCGTCCGGACTATAAAATTTTTGCACGTCCCATCCATGATTATCCACATCAATCTATTCAGGCAGCTGCTATTATGCATATGCTTAGTAATAATCTTGATTATGCGGTAGCGCAACACCCGCATGAACTGATTACGTACGGTGGAAATGGTTCTGTGTTTCAAAACTGGGCGCAGTATTTATTAACGATGCAGTATTTGGCAATAATGACTGATGAACAAACATTAGCGCTATATAGTGGTCATCCTATGGGATTATTTCCTTCGCATAAAGATGCCCCAAGAGTTGTTGTAACAAATGGTATGATGATTCCAAATTACAGCAAACCGGATGACTGGGAAAAATTCAACGCATTAGGGGTAACTCAATACGGACAAATGACTGCCGGCTCATTCATGTATATTGGTCCGCAAGGAATTGTGCACGGAACCTGTATTACGGTAATGAACGCTGCCCGTAAAGTTTCTAAATCAGAAGAAGATCGTGTTGGCAAATTATTTGTGACTTGTGGATTAGGAGGCATGAGTGGCGCACAACCTAAAGCAGCAAAAATTGCAGGGCTAGTTTCTGTCACAGCAGAGATCAATCCAAAAGCAGTACATACTCGTAAATCTCAAAACTGGGTAGATGAAGTATTTGATAATTTAGACGCTCTGATTCCACGCATTCAGAAAGCAACAACTGCAAAAGAAGCAGTATCCTTGGCGTATCAAGGCAATGTGGTAGATCTTTGGGAGCGTCTTGTAAAAGAAGACATGAAGATTGATATTGGTTCAGATCAAACTTCGTTACATAACCCATGGGCCGGCGGCTACTACCCGGTTGGATTATCATTAGAGCAAAGCAATGAGATGATGGCTTCTGATCCTGAAAAATTTAAAGAGGAAGTTCAGAAAACGTTAGTGCGTCATGCGAATGCCGTCAATACTTTAAATGCCAGAGGAATGTACTTCTTTGATTACGGCAACGCTTTTTTACTGGAAGCAGGAAGGGCTGGCGCAGATATTTATAAAATAGAAAAACCTGTAAAAGGCGGACACGTTGGCGCTACCTTTAAATATAATTCTTACGTACAGGATATTCTGGGGCCTATGTGCTTTGATTATGGTTTCGGGCCATTCCGTTGGGTGTGTACCAGTGCCACTGAAAAGGATCTTCGTAAAACAGATGAGATTGCTTTAACTGTATTAGAAGAAATTTATAAAACTGCTCCGGATGAAATTAAACCTCAATTACAAGATAATATTGTTTGGATTAGAGATGCAATGAAAAATAATTTAGTGGTTGGTTCTCAGGCGCGTATTTTATACGCGGATAGCGAAGGCAGGGTAAAAATTGCAGAAGCCCTCAATAAAGCCATTGCTAATAAAGAAATTTCAGCGCCTGTAGTTTTAGGAAGAGATCATCATGATGTGAGCGGAACTGATTCGCCCTACCGCGAAACCTCCAACATTTATGATGGCTCCAAATATACGGCGGATATGGCGGTTCAAAATTTTGTAGGAGACAGTTTCCGCGGCGCAACCTGGATCAGTTTGCATAATGGTGGTGGCGTTGGTTGGGGCGAAGTGATCAACGGTGGGTTCGGTTTGGTTTTGGATGGCAGTGCAGATGCTGACAGACGATTAAAGTCCATGCTGTTCTGGGATGTGAATAATGGAATTGCACGAAGAAGTTGGGCACGGAATAAGGAAGCGAATTTTGCGATCAAACGTGAAATGGAACGAACTCCAAATCTGAAAGTCACAATGCCAAATTTTGTGGATGAATCGATCTTAATTAATCTATTTTAATTACAATATACTATCGCTTCACTTGAAGTCGATTGTCAATAACACAACCAACCATGAAAAAATTACTTGCCTTATTATCAATCTTTGTTTTATTTTCCTGCGGTGGGGATAAGGAAAAAACAGAGGGTCTTTCCAAAAATCAAGACACAACATTTGATGCTTTTAAAG
Organism: Bacteroidota bacterium; assembly: GCA_040387555.1. GTDB lineage: Bacteria > Bacteroidota > Bacteroidia > B-17B0 > Aurantibacillaceae > UBA4416. Next base: position 552,153 of record JAZKDO010000001.1, read on the forward strand.
AACGTTTTGTGTTGCATTTATGGGAACTATATCCGGGATGGGCAAGTAGCCAGGGTTATCATAAATTTGACAGTGTATTAACTATTCCAAACCAGGAACAAAGAAATAGGGAACTGGATTTTTGCAAAGCGAACTTAGATTCCTTAAAGGCTTTTGATTTGAATGCTTTATCCGACAATAACAAAACAGATTATTATATGATCGAAGGGCAGTTGAAATCTGCGCAATGGTATATCACCGATTACAAATCGTACGAATGGAACCCGAGTGATTATAATGTCTGCGGAAGTTTCGCTGAAATGTTAGCCAATAATTATGATTCATTGGATACGCGTTTACGTAATTTCTATTTACGTATGAAAAACGTAAAGGCTTACTACGAAACAGCTAAGCAACAAATTAAAAGTCCGACAACAGAGCACACTCAATTAGCCATCGATCAAAATTTGGGCGGAGCTTCAACCTTTGATGCTGATTTGAACGATGCATTACTTAAGTCTCATTTAAAAGCTGAAGAAAAGGAACAAGTTTCATCCAGAGCAAAAGAGGCAATTGGCGCCATCAATGACTATGTAAAATTCTTAAAGGAATTAAAAAATGAAACACCTCGCAGCTTTCGTTTAGGAAAAGAATTATACGCTAAAAAATTCGAGCATGATATTCAATCCGGTTATACTGCCAATGAGATTTACCAAAAAGCGCTGGAACATAAGAAAGAACTTCACGCACAAATGTTCACATTGACAAACACACTTTGGCCTCTGCACATGAAAGGCAAAATCATACCTAAAGACACATTATTAGCTATTAAGCAAATGATCGATGTGTTATCGGTTAAGCATGTGCAGGCTGATTCGTTCCAGACAGAAATAGAACGCCAAATCCCAAGGCTGGTAAAATTCATACAAGAAAAAGACCTGATTTATCTTGATCCGTTAAAACCTTTAGTAGTTCGTAAAGAGCCGGCTTACATGGCAGGTGTAGCAGGAGCTTCCATTTCTTCGCCTGGTCCTTATGATAAAAATGGCAATACCTATTATAATGTCGGTAGCTTTTCGGGTTGGAGTAAAGAACAAATTGAAAGCTATTTAAGAGAATACAATCATTACATTCTACAGATCTTGAACATTCACGAAGCTATTCCAGGCCATTATACACAACTCATTTATTCCAATCAATCGCCAAGTATTATCAAAGCTATTTTTGGAAACGGCGCTATGGTTGAGGGCTGGGCGGTTTATACAGAACGCATGATGTTGGAGAATGGTTATGGGAATGATGAAGATGAAATGTGGCTCATGTATTACAAATGGAATTTACGAAGCACCTGTAACACCATTTTAGATTATGGAGTGCATGTCAATAACCTGAGTAAGGAAGATGCCATGCATTTATTAGTGGACGAAGCATTTCAACAAAAGGCAGAAGCCGAAGGGAAATGGAAACGTGTTTCAGTAACACAGGTGCAACTTTGCTCTTACTTTACCGGTTATTCAGAGATCTATGATTTACGTGAAGAGTTAAAGAAAAAAGAAGGTGATAAATTTAACCTGAAACAATTTCACGAAAAGTTCTTGAGCTATGGTAGCGCGCCGGTTAAATACATTAAGGAATTGATGAGCAAATAACTACTGCTTTCCCTCCCATTCTTTATAAAACTGATCAAGGAACGTTAGCATAAAATCATGCCGATCATCGGCTAGCTTTTTTCCTGTTTCTGTATTCATTTTGTTTTTCAATAAAAGCAGTTTTTCATAAAAATGGTTGATCGTGGGTGCAGTTGTGTTTTTATAACTTTCTTTTGTATGTTCATTCACAGGTTTTATAGCCGGATCATATAACGTTCTATTTTTAAACCCTCCGTAAGTAAACGCTCTTGCTATTCCAATGGCACCAATAGCATCCAACCTATCGGCATCCTGCACAATTTTCATTTCGAGGGAAGTAAATCCACCATTGTCAAAACTGTTTTTAAACGACATATTCCCAATAATACGTTTTACGTGTTCGGTAATTTTTTCGTCAACGTTATTCAATCTTAAAAATTCTTCTGCCTTACGCGGCCCAATTTCCTCATCACCATTATTAAATTTTGGATCTGCAATGTCGTGTAATAAGGCTGCCAAAGCAATCACCAGTTCATCGCCGCGTTCATTTTTATTAATTAACAGACTAGTACGATATACACGCTCAATATGAAACCAGTCGTGTCCTGCTTCTGCACCAACAAGGGCTTGCTTAACAAAAGCAATGGTTGTTTCAATAATAGTATCCATAAAATTATTTCATATTTAATTGCCGGAAAGACGGGAAGAAAGTTAAGAATTGTTTTTTATAATTAACTTTGACAAATGTTCACAATAGACACACATACACACATTATTCCCAAACACATCCCGGATTTTACAAAAAAATTCGGTTATGGAAATTTTATTCAACTGGATCATCATCAACCGGGGAGAGCCTGGATGATGCAGGGAGATAAGCGCTTCAGAGAAATTGTTGAAAATTGCTGGGATGCTGAAGTTCGCATTAAAGATATGAAAGAGCATCAGGCAAATATGCAGGTAATATGTACTATTCCGGTAATGTTTAGTTATGATGCAAAACCAAAAGACTGTTTGGAGATCTCACAGTTTTTAAATGATGATATTGCGAATACAGTTAAAGAATATCCGGATAAATTTATTGGATTAGCGACTGTTCCAATGCAGGACACTGAACTCGCTGTTCAGGAATTGGAACGCTGTATGAGTATTGGTTTTAAAGGCGTTCAAATCGGAAGCAACATTAATAATATTAATTTGGGTGAACCACAGTTCCACTCATTCTGGGCAGCGGCAGAAAAATTGAATGCCGCAATTTTAGTGCACCCCTGGCAAATGATGGGACAGGAACACATGACTAAATACTGGTTGCCATGGTTAGTAGGTATGCCTGCAGAAATCAGCCGTGCAATCTGTAGTATGATATTCGGAGGCATCTTTGAAAAATATCCGAATTTAAAAGTGTGTTTTGCTCACGGTGGCGGATCTTTTCTCCCAACTATTAGTCGCATCGAACATGGATGGGAATGTCGCCCTGATTTAGTAGCTATTGATAATGAATTTAACCCAAAGAAATACCTGGGGAAATTCTGGGTAGATTCTCATGTATGCGACCATAAAATGCTACAATACATTATTGATTTAGTTGGCGCAGATAAAGTAGTTCAGGGATCCGATTACCCGTTTCCTTTAGGAGAAGCAGTTCCGGGAACGTTAGTTCGTGAAGCTCCTCTTTCTGATGAAATCAAAACAACAATCATGGGGACAGCTGCAAAAGCTTGGTTATCCCTCTAACTTTTCCCTTTAGTCAAACTGTCTCTTTAATCTCTTTAACAATGTCTCATTTCACCGATCATCAATTAAAACTTTTAACCTCAGCAGAAGGTAAAACCCTAAAAAAAGTAGTCGTTTATTTTTGGGTTAACCGCTTTAATCCTGATGCACACGTGGATTTAATTGATAACGTAGAATTAGTATTTACGGATGAAACATCGTTAGTCATAACTTCTAATGAAGAAGGAACCGGAATTGACACTCTTGATGATTTTAATTTTGAAGAAGAAAAAGCTCATCTTAAGCAAGAGTTTGGCGATAAAATAAAAATGATTCCAATCGACGCTTCCACAACTAAAATGTGGACAGATGTTATTGGTGAAACCATAGAAGCGTTTGAATTAAGTAAGGAAGATTCTCAATTTTTAAACGACGCACTGATCATAAGTTTTGGAATCGAGAAACGTTCCATTGGGATAAGTCCAAATGACGGATTAATCATCGATTACTGGGAGGAGTAATTCTTTCGCCTCCTCGCAATTTTATTTATCAACCTAATCTCTCTTGGAGAGTGAAATTTTGCAAATTCTGTTTTTGTCTGTTAAAATTCAATATTTATCTATGTAATTTTGGTGCACGTCAAAACGCTTAATAACTTTGATTTCTAAGTTTTGAACACTCCGGCTATTTTTACTATTTAGAATAATTATAAATTAGAGAGAATGTTAATAAAAATTAAAATTTCCACGCTACGTATATAACATTCTGTTATTTTTGTCGTGAATTTTTTTGTCATTAAAGTGTCATTAAAGTGTCATTAAACTGCCATTACACACAAAATTAGATATAATTCTATGCAAAATAATATGTCTCATTTCTCTTTAAAATCCTTATTTGGCGCGGTTTTCCTGTTTTTTGCTTTCTCCTTTGGATTGAAAGCACAGGACGGTGCTAAGTTATTTAAACAAAATTGTGCCGTATGTCATGCGGTAACTGATCAAAAATTAACTGGTCCTGGTTTAGCGGGTGTCTTTGACCGCGCGCCAAAAGGCCCATGGTTACATGATTGGATCATGGACAACACTAAGCTTATCAAGTCAGGTGATGCTTATGCTAATAAAATTTACACTGAAAACGGTAAAGCTGCAATGACTGTTTTTGCAGGTCAATTGACTGATCAGGATGTAGATGCTATTTTAGCTTACATCAAAAACCCACCAGCGCCTAAAACAGATGTTGCTTCTGGCCCATCAACCGGCAGCGGAGAGGTAAAAGAGGAGAAAGGCGGAATTGATCCATTATATCTTTTATTAGGTGCTATTGTTATTATAGCTATTATTATCGGTGCTTTAAGAAGCGTTCGACATGCACTTCAAAATTCATACAATCGCAAAGAAGGCAATGAAGAGCTTCCTGAAACTACTTTTGGCGAAGAAGTAAAATCCTGGATTAGTGGTCACCGTCGTTTAGTAGGTGTATTTGCAATTTTAATTCTTTTTGGAGGGATGAAATCTTGTTGGGACGCATGTTATGATTTAGGTGTTTATTATGAATGGGAAACTCAAAAAGGTTACCATCCTGAGCAACCAATTAAATTCTCTCATAAACTACACGCAGGAGATAATGAAATTGCTTGTCAATATTGTCATAACTCAGTTGAGAAATCCCGTCACGCTGGTATCCCTACCGTTAACGTTTGTATGAACTGTCACAAAGGAATTCAAACTGGCCCTGAATTTGCTGAAAAAGAAATTGCAAAGATTTATAATGCTGCTGGATTTGATCCAAAATCAGGAAACTATTCTGGTCCTCAAAACCCTATCAAATGGATCAAGGTTCACAACTTACCGGACCACGTTTACTTTAATCACTCTCAACATGTAGTTGTAGGAAAACAAGAGTGTGCAACTTGCCACGGTGATGTAAAGAAAATGACTACAGTTGAGCAAAAAGCACCGTTAACAATGGGATGGTGTATTGATTGCCATCGTAAAACGGAAGTAGCAATGGAAGGAAATGCATACTACGATAGAATGCACAAAGCTTTAAAAGAAAAATACAAAGGACAGTACGATGTTAAGTTTACGGTTGATAAAATCGGTGGACTTGAATGTGCTAAGTGTCACTATTAATTGTTAGAAACCGGTAATTACAAGAAATATCACAGATGACTATGTCGAAAAAATACTGGAAAGGTTTGCCTGAATTAAACAACAGCGAAGACTTTTTAAAAAGCAAAAACAATGAATTTGCAGAGAATTTACCAATGGAAGAATTCCTTACTGGTGATGATGCTAATTCTAAAGGTACAAGTCGCAGGGACTTTTTAAAAGTTATGGGCTTCTCAACAGCAGCAGTTGCTTTAGCGGCTTGTGAAACACCTGTTAACAAATCTATTCCTTACGTAGTAAAACCAGAAGAAGTTACTCCTGGTGTAGCAAATTTTTATGCTTCCACATTCTATGATGGACATGATTATGCTTCTGTATTAGTTAAGACCCGCGAAGGACGTCCTATTAAGATCGAAGGAAATGATTTGTCCAAAGTAAGTCATGGTGCTACAAGTGCTCGTGTTCAGTCATCCGTTCTTAGTTTATATGATGGGGCGCGTCTAAATGGGCCATTAGCAAAAGGAAATCCAACTACCTGGAAAAATGTAGATGATGCCGTTGCTAAATCATTGACTGCCGGAACTAATGTTATTTTAAGTTCAACAATCATCAGTCCTTCTACAAAGGCTGTTATCGCTGAGTTTACTGCTAAATACCCTAATTCAAAACACGTTGTTTATGATGCGGTATCTTATTCTGCTTTAATTAAAGCTAATAAGAATGTATTTGGTAAGGCCGTTGTTTCTTCCTACGATTTCTCTAAAGCAAAAACTATTGTTGGTATTGCTTGTGACTTCTTAGGAACCTGGTTAAACCCAATCGAATTTGCTAATCAATACAGCAAAACACGTAAAGTTAGCCGCGAGAATTTAGAAATGAGTAAACACTACCATTTCGAAGCTAATTTATCTTTAACCGGAGCTAATGCTGATGAGCGTTACATGGTTAAAGCTTCTGAGTTCGGAAAAGTAATTGCAAGCTTATATAATGAAGTAGCCGGTTCAACAGGAAACACTAAAGTTTCTGCTGCCAATATTTCAAATGCAGATGCAGTAAAAGCCATTTCAAAAGCAGCTAAGCAATTAGTTGAAAATAAAGGAAAATCAATTGTTGTTTGCGGATTCAATGATGAAGGTTGCCAGACTTTGGTAAACGGAATCAACAAAATGTTAGATAACTACGGAAAAACTGTAGATGTTGACATGCACTTCAATTTAAAACAAGGTAACGATAAAGATTTTATCGACTTGGTGGCGGATTTAAATGCTGGAAAAGTTGGAGTTTTAATGACTTATAACTGTAACCCGGTTTATACAGCTCCCGCTTCATTGAAATTTGAAGCAGCTTATAAAAAAGCAGCTCTAAAAGTTTCTTTCTCTCAATCATTAGACGAAACATCTGCATTAGCTGATTTCGTTTGTCCTGATAATAATTATTTAGAGTCTTGGGGTGATGCTAGTCCGAAACGCGGACATTATTCATTACAACAACCTACTATTCGTCAGATTTTCGCAGCTCCTCGCTACGAAGGAACACGTCAGGTGCAGGACACATTATTAAAATGGTCAGGCATCAAAGCTGATTATTTAACTTATTTACAAGGATACTGGAACAATCATGTTTTCCCTCAACAAGGAAAATATTTGGATTTTGCTTCTTTCTGGGCACATACTTTACACGATGGTGTATTAAAAGTATCTGTTTTAAAAGATATGCCGGTTGCCCCAATGGCAAAAGATTCTACAGGAAAGCCTTTAATGGCTGGTGTTGCTGCAATCATTAGTGATGTAGTTGCTGATACAACGAAAGTTGTTGCTACTCCTGCTCATCATGCTGCTGCTCACCAAGAAACAGTAGCAGAACCTGCTTCAACTATGCCAACGGCTGATTATAATAAAGCAGCTTCAATGGCTACCAAAGCAAAAGGTGGTGCATTTGAATTAGTAGTATATGAAAAAGTTGGTTTAGGAAATGGAAATCAAAGTAATAACCCATGGTTAATGGAATTACCTGATCCTATCTCTAAAGTAACCTGGGACAACTATATTACAATGAATCCTGCAGATGTTGCGGCATTAGGATTAAATGAAATGAAACGCCAGGATATTATTGGTTCTGTCGTTGACTTAACTGTTAACGGAATGACTATTAAAGTGCCTGTATACCCTCAACCTGGTCAAACAGCAGGTACTATAGGTTTAGCAATTGGTTATGGCCGAACGGCTGAATCAATGAAAGTAGCTTTTGGTGTTGGTGTAAATGCTTATCCTTTTTTGACTGTTTCAGATGACGCTATCCAAAATGTTAGCTTAACTGCTTCTGTAGCTAAAACTGCAGGTGATCATAAATTTGCGGCTACCCAGATCCATCATACAATCATGGGTCGTGAGGAATATTTATTAAGAGAAGTTTCTTTAAACGAATACAAATCAAAAGAAAAAGAGGTTTGGAATCCTACAGCGTTATTACCAATGCATGGTGGAGGAAAAAAACCTGTTGAAGAAGTTGATCTTTGGGATGCGCATCCTCGCATGAATCACAAGTGGGGTATGACAATCGACATGAACACCTGTATTGGTTGTGCTGCCTGTGTTGTTGCCTGTACAGTAGAAAACAATGTTCACGTTGTTGGTAAAGATGAAGTTGCAATGACGCGCGATATGCATTGGTTGCGTATCGACCGTTACTATTCTTCAGACATGAGCAAGGAAAAAGCTCATGAAGAACATATTGGTTCTAAACAAATGTATCTGGATATGGAAAACCCTTCTTTAAATCCGAAGGTAACTTTCCAGCCTATGATGTGCCAGCACTGTAATCATGCTCCTTGCGAAACGGTTTGTCCGGTATTAGCTACCAGCCATAGTACAGAAGGATTGAACATGATGACTTACAACCGTTGTATCGGTACACGTTACTGCGCAAACAACTGTCCTTTCAAAGTACGTCGTTTCAACTGGTTTAATTATAACGCGAACGATATGTTCACAGATATTAATCCGGCTCAGCAAGACTTAGGGCGTATGGTGTTAAATCCAGACGTAGTAGTACGTTCCCGTGGTGTAATGGAAAAATGTTCTATGTGTGTTCAGCGTTTACAAGCTGGTAAATTAGTTGCAAAAGCTGCTAAAATGCCAGTTGTTGATGGAGCAATCAAAACTGCATGTCAACAGGCTTGTCCTACAAACGCTATCATGTTTGGAGATGTGAATGACGAGGCTTCAGAAGTTAACACATGGAGAAATGACGATAAAAACTATTTCTTATTAGAAGAAGTAGGTGTTAAACCAACGGTATCTTATTTATTAAAAGTAAGAAACCAGGAAGAAGCGATTCATCATGGAGAACATGCGGCACCAACAGGCACAAGCCATGATGAAGAGCATAAAGAAGAACACCATTCATAATAAATAGAAAAAAATTAATTTATAAATTCTGAATTAAAAATAATATGCACGCAGAATCACAGATAAGGGTACCTTTGATATTAGGTAACAAAACTTACCGAAACATCACCGACGATATTATTGCTCCTATTGAAGGAAAAGCAAACAGATTATGGTATATTCTATTTACCATAGCCTCTTTGGCTTTTATGTGGGGTATCGGTTGTTTGTCTTACACAATTGGTGTTGGTATTGGAGCCTGGGGTTCTAATAATGGCGTTGATTGGGCATGGGATATCACAAACTTCGTTTGGTGGATTGGTATCGGTCACGCCGGTACATTAATCTCCGCTGTATTATTGTTATTCCGTCAGAAATGGCGTATGGCAATTAACCGTTCTGCTGAAGCAATGACGATCTTTGCGGTATTATGTGCTGCCATCTTCGTAACCTTACACACAGGGCGTCCGTGGTTAGATTACATGTTATTTCCTTTACCAAACCAGTTCGGATCTTTATGGCCAAACTTTAACTCACCATTATTATGGGACGTGTTTGCGGTATCTACATACGCTACTGTATCTATCGTTTTCTGGTACATCGGTTTAATTCCTGATTTCGCTATGATTCGTGACCGTGTTGTTAAACCAAGAATGAAAAAAGCATACGCTTTATTATCTTTTGGCTGGGGCGGTTCTGTTCGTCACTGGTCTCGTTTTGAAGAAGTGTCATTAGTATTAGCCGGTTTATCTACGCCTTTAGTATTCTCCGTTCACTCTATTGTATCTTTTGACTTTGCCACTTCTGTAGTACCAGGATGGCATACAACCATTTTTCCTCCATATTTCGTATCAGGTGCTGTATTCTCAGGATTTGCAATGGTGTTAACTTTAATGATCATCGTTCGTAAAGTTTATAAATTGGAAGCATATCTAACTATCAAACACATTGAATACATGAACATTGTAATTATTGTTACTGGTTCTATTGTTGGTGTGGCTTATTTAACTGAGTTATTTGTTGCTTGGTATTCCGGAGTTGAATGGGAACAATATGCTTTCTTAAACAGAGCAACTGGTCCGATGGCATGGGCATACTGGATCATGATGACGTGTAACGTTATTTCCCCACAATTGTTCTGGTTTAAAAAATTACGTACCAGCATTGCTTTCACATTTGTTTTATCTATTGTGGTAAACATTGGTATGTGGTTCGAGCGTTTTGTAATTATCGTACCTACATTGTGTCGTACTTATTTACCATCTACATGGAATTCTTATTCTCCGTCATTTGTTGATGTTGGAATTTTCGTTGGAACAATCGGAATGTTCTTTACTTTATTCTTATTGTATTCACGTACTTTCCCTGTAATTGCTCAGGCTGAATTAAAATCTATTTTAAAAGCTTCGGGAGAAGAACACAAAAAAATAGCTGCAGATCACGCTCATCACTAGAACAAAGATTTATAATTAAGATATTAGAAATTATAATATGGCAACTAAACAAATTATACACGGCATCTATTCAGACGAAGTTCCTTTATTAGAGGCTTGTTCGAAATTACGCGCTTCAGGATTACGTATTAAAGATGTATTTACTCCATTTCCTGTTCATGGAATTGATCCAATTGTAGGTGTACCTCGTACACGATTAGCAATTTGCGCATTCATTTACGGAATTACCGGATTATCATTGGCTACATTAATGATGTGGTACATGATGGTACATGACTGGCCAAATGACATCGGAGGTAAACCAAACTGGAATTATTATTCTGCAATTCCTGCGTTTATTCCAATTACTTTTGAAGCTACCGTATTTTGTGCGGCTCACGGTTTAGCTCTAACCTATTTATTGCGTTGCTGGTTAGTACCAGGAGCTAAAGCAAAAAATCCTGATCCTCGTACTACTGACGATAAATTCATGATCTATTTAGAGTTGAATGACGAGCAATCTAAAAAAGCAGATGAAATCTTACGTGCTACGGGTGCTGAAGAAATAAACTACAAAGGGACTATTACAATTGAACCAAAATATTAATTAGATAAATAAAACGATATGAACTTATCATACAAAAATCTTAAACTGGTAGCTTGCGGAACTTTTGCAGTTATGCTGGTAGCGGGTTTTACATCATGTGGTAAAAAAGACACGAACAGTCCTGGTTTTGAATTTATGCCAGACATGTATCGTTCACCATCTGTAGAATATTATGGAACCCACGTTATTAATGGAGACACGATATACAATGCGTTACTACCTGCTACGGGTACTATTGCTAGAGGATTTATTCCTTACGTTTATCCAAATACCCCAGAAGCATACGAGCAAGCTGGCCTGTATTTAAAAAACCCAATCGCCTACTCTGAGGCTATAGAGAAAGATGGAGAAGACTTATATGGTAAATTCTGTGTTCATTGTCATGGTACAACAGGAGCCGGTGATGGAAAAGTAGGTGCAAAATTACCTGGTCCACCGCCTGCTTATAACGGAGCACTGAAAAATTTACCTGAAGGAAAAATTTTCCACACAATTACTTATGGAAAAGGGTCAATGGGTCCACACCAAAGTTTATTGACTCAGGAAGAGCGTTGGAAATTAGTGTACTATGTACAAAAACTACAAGGTCCAAAAACAGTTGCATCTGATAGTACAAAAGTTGCTCCGGCAGATTCAACTAAAAAACATTAATTAAGAACGATTTTTTAAATACGACAGATTTTTAAATATGAACACTGATAAATTAAATTTCGTAGTACCCGCTAAAGCAAAAATGACATCAATGATTTTGATGGGAGTTGGTTTAGTTTCCATCATTTGCATGTTTATGTTTGACAAACAACCAGATGATCATCATTATCATGCAACACGTGCATGGGCAAATATATTTGCCGGTTCATTCTTCTTTATGGCGATTGCTCTTGGTGCTGCTTTCTTTTTAGGATTACAATACGCTGCTGAAGCCGGTTGGGCAACAACTATCAAAAGAATTATCGAAGCAGTATCATGGTATTTACCAGTAGGTCTGTCTTTTTTACTATTGTTTTTCATATTCGGCCAGTTACACATGAATACAATTTATCCTTGGATGGCCGAAGGTATTGCTACTGAAGGATCTGAAAATTATGATGCTGTAATCGCTGCTAAAATTGGGTATTTCGGAATATTTTGGTGGATAAGAACAATTTTATATATGGTAGCCTGGGTAATGTTTACCTGGAAATTACGTCAAAATTCCATTGATGCAGATGCTTTAGGACACGAAGAAGCAAAAGGTTTTCACTGGAAAAATGTAAAGTTAAGTGCGTGGTTTATGGTAGTTTTTGCTGTTACCTCATCTACTTCTGCCTGGGATTGGATCATGAGTATTGACACGCATTGGTTCTCTACAATGATGGGCTGGTATATCTTCTCAGGAATGTGGGTTAGTGCTTTGATAACCGTTACTGTTCTCGTTGTTTGGTTAAAAAAATTAGGATATCTGGAGTTTGTAACAGAAAGTACAGTTCATGATATCGGTAAATGGATGTTCGCTATTTCCTTTTTATGGACATACTTATACTTCTCTCAGTTCATGTTGATATGGTATGCTGATATTCCAGAAGAAGTTGTTTATTTCCAAACGCGTTGGGAATCATACAAAGCATTAATGTGGACTGTGTTATTCGTAAACTTTGCTTTCCCAATGATTATGTTAATGAGCCGCGATTCGAAAAGAAATTATTTCTTCTTAATATTTGTTGGTGTTATCATTTTCATCGGACATTATTTAGATATCATCATGGTTGTAATGCCTGGAACAGTTGGTCATCACTGGACAGGTATCAGCTGGATGGAAGTTGGAAATTTCATGTTCTTCTTAGGGGTGTTTATTTATGTAATACTAACCAATCTTTCCAAACGTCCGTTATTGGTAAAAAATCACCCGTTCCTGGAAGAAAGTGCTCATCATTCCTACTAATTAAAAAAACAAAGAATATAAAAATTATTTGATGTGAATAATGAGTACAAACTCAGAAATCACAAGACAACTAAAAAAATAAATATCAAGATATGAAATTGTTAATCTTAATCGGACTTGTACTCTTAATCATCGCTGTCCATCAATTAATGCGTGTTGTTGAATTATCACGCCAATTTAAGAAAGGTAATGAATGGTCTGTAAAAGACAGTGATAATGCATTTAACGGAAAAGCCATGTTAGCATTTGGATTTGCTTTCATTGGTTTTTTCTTTTGGCAGGCAGACCGATGGAATGACAATGCGTTACCTGGGGCGGCCTCTGTGCATGGATTGAAAATTGATACGCTTTGGGATTACAATATGTACTTAGTTGTATTGGTATTTGTAATTACAAATGCAGTATTGTTTTATTTTGCCTATAAATATCGTGGCACTAAAGACACAAAAGCTACTTACCTTGCCCATGACAACCGTTTAGAAATGATTTGGACAATTGTTCCGGCTGTTGTTCTTGCATTCATCATTATATTTGGTTTAAAATACTGGAATGAAATTACTGATCGCTCAACGGATCCAAACAAAATCACAATAGAATTATACGCTAAACAGTTCGATTGGAGTGCACGTTATGCAGGAAATGACAAAACTTTAGGAGAAACAGATTACCGTCAAATTGATGGAGGAAACTCTGTGGGATTAGATACTTTGGATACAAAAGGTTATGATGATATTATTGTAAAGAATGAATTCCATATTCCTGTGAACAGAGAGATTGAATTTAAAATGCGATCCCGTGACGTTATCCATTCTGCGTATATGCCTCACTTCCGTGCACAAATGAACTGTGTGCCAGGTATGATCACTGAATTTAAATTTACTCCCAACAAAACTACAGCTCAAATGCGAAAGGATCCTTATGTCATACAAATGATGGCAGGTATCAATGAAGCCCGTGCTTTAAAAGGAGATGAACCTATTGAGTTTGACTATCTTTTATTATGTAACAAGATTTGCGGTGTATCTCACTATAACATGCAAATGAATATCGTTGTAGAAAGCGAAAAAGATTACAATGCCTGGTTAGCTAAACAAAAACAAGTAAAACCATTAGCGGCAAAATAAAATAAATAAAAAATTGTTGTACTTAAAATAAAGCATATAATATGTCACACGAACATTCAGCAGATTTAACAGGACACTTAGGGCACCACGATCACGCACATGATCATGATGAGCATGAAGAAAGTTTTGTGAGTAAATACATTTTCAGTATGGATCACAAAATGATCTCTCGTCAGTTTTTGATTACAGCAATTATTATGGCTGTAATCGCAATGACGATGTCTATCATTTTCCGTATGCAGTTAGCATGGCCTGGAGAAAAATTTGCATTCATTAATGCCATGTTAGGTGACAAATGGGGGAAAGACGGAATTCTTGATCCAAATATGTACCTGGCTTTAGTTACTATTCATGGAACGATCATGGTATTCTTTGTACTAACCGGAGGATTAAGTGGGACATTTGCTAACTTATTAATTCCTTACCAGGTTGGTGCCCGCGATATGGCATCAGGATTTCTAAATATGTTATCATACTGGTTTTTCTTCTTATCAAGTGCGATCATGTTGTCATCTTTATTTATTGAAGATGGTCCAGCATCAGGCGGGTGGACAATTTATCCTCCACTATCTGCATTGCCGGAAGCTATGCCAGGTTCAAGGTTAGGAATGACCTTATGGCTAATCTCTATGACTTTATTTGTTGTGTCATCATTATTAGGAGGTATTAATTATGTAGTAACAGTAATTAATCTTCGTACAAAAGGAATGAAAATGACACGCATGCCTTTAACTATTTGGGCGATGTTAATCACCGCTATATTAGGTGTTTTATCTTTCCCGGTGTTAGTTTCTTGTGTAGTGTTATTAATCTGTGACAGAAGTTTAGGAACAAGCTTCTACTTATCAGACATCTATATTGGTGGCCGTCCTTTGGATAACGTTGGTGGTAGCCCTGTTTTATTTGAACATTTATTCTGGTTCCTTGGTCACCCAGAGGTTTATATTGTATTATTACCTGCCTTAGGTATATCGTCTGAGGTTATCTCTACCAACTCTCGTAAACCAATCTTTGGTTACAGAGCAATGATTGGTTCTATGTTAGCTATTGGCTTCTTATCATTTATTGTTTGGGGTCACCATATGTTCTTAACAGGAATGAACCCATTCTTGGGGTCTGTGTTCGTATTTACTACTTTATTAATTGCAATTCCTTCCGCTGTAAAAGCGTTTAACTACATCACTACTTTATGGAGAGGTAATATCCAGTATACACCAGCAATGTTGTTCTCTATTGGTTTAGTATCTTCATTCGTAACTGGTGGAGTTACAGGTATCATTTTAGCAGATTCTACTTTAGATATTAACGTACATGACACTTACTTCGTGGTTGCTCACTTCCACATTGTAATGGGATTATCTGCCATCTTTGGTATGTTTGCTGGTGTATATCATTGGTTCCCTAAAATGTTCTTACGAATGATGAATAAAAAATTAGGATACCTTCATTTCTGGATCACTTTTATTTGTGCATACGGTGTTTTCTTCCCAATGCACTTTTTAGGTCTTGCAGGTGTTCCCCGCCGTTACTACACAAACAGTGCTTTCCCAATGTTTGATAACCTGGTAGATATCAATGAGATTGTAACTGTCTTTGCAATCATCGCAGCATTAGGCCAATTCATTTTTATATTTAACTTCTTCTATAGTATTTTCCGTGGAGAGAAAGCTCCTCAGAATCCTTGGAATTCTAATACATTAGAATGGACAACTCCAATGGCACATATTCATGGTAACTGGCCTGGTGCTTTGCCGGTAGTTCACCGTTGGGCATATGATTATAGTAAACCAGGATCTCCGCACGATTTTATTCCTCAAACTGTTCCTTTAGCAGATGGTGAACAAGATGGTGGTGGCGGACATTAATCACAAGTTCTTTAAACATAAAAAAACTCCTGTTTAATAAGCAGGAGTTTTTTTATGGAATAACGTTAAATTATCCCATATAACTTGGATTTTCTTGCAGCCGATCAAATAAAAATACAGACCTTTGCAAATCGAAATGAAGAAAAAAGTTGAAATTTTAGCACCAGCCAAAAACCTAGTACAAGGGATGGCCGCCATTAATGCCGGTGCTGATGCCGTATATATTGGAGCTCCCCAATTTGGTGCGCGCTCAAACGCTACTAACTCACTTGAAGATATTGAAGAATTAGTGCGTTATGCTCATCTTTTTAAAGCACAGGTATTTGTAGTAGTTAATACCATTTTATACGATCACGAATTAGAAGATTGCAAAAAATTAATACATGAACTATATGCCATTGGTGTTGATGCGCTGATTGTTCAGGATATGGCAGTACTCGAAATGGATCTGCCTCCCATTGTGATTCACGCAAGTACTCAAGCCAATAACAGAGACCCCAATCACGTAAAGTTTTTGGCCGATGCTGGAATGAAACGGGTAGTACTGGCCCGAGAATTAAATTTAGATCAAATAAAAGATATTCATAAAGCAACCGATGTTGAATTAGAATTTTTTGTATCAGGTGCTCTTTGTGTGTCCTTTAGCGGCAATTGTTATATGAGTATTGCCAATGGGGAACGAAGTGCCAACAGAGGCTCTTGCGCTCAAAATTGTCGACTCCCTTATAATTTAGTAGACGGTACAGGAAAAACCTTAATTGCAAATAGTCACTTGTTATCTATTAAAGATTTAGACTTAAGTGATCAATTACCAAATTTGGTTGAAGCAGGCGTTACCTCTTTTAAAATAGAGGGCCGTTTAAAAGACATGGTGTATGTGAAAAATAACACATCTTACTTACGTAAAAAATTAGACTCGTTTTTAGAAAATAATGATCAGTATCAGAAAGCATCCTCCGGTAGAACCTTCTTTAATTTTGATGCAGAAATGGATAGAAGTTTTAACCGAGGTTACACCGATTATTTTGTAAATAAACGTACCGAAAAAATTGGTTCATGGGATAGTCCAAAATCACAAGGCCAATTCATTGGAAAGTTGATTGAAACAAAAGCCAATGGATACATCATTGAAAATTACGAGAAATTAAATAATGGCGATGGCTTATGTTTTATTAATGAAAACAATGAGCCAGACGGTATGCAAATTAATATCATCGTCAATAATATTGTCGTACCTAACACATTTAAAAACATAGCGCCCGGAACTATTATTTACAGAAATTCCGATGCTGAATTTAATAAGTTAGTGGAGAGAGACGATAGCGCCATCAGAAAAATTGGTGTTCATCTAACTTTCAGCGAAACACCAAATGGCTTTCAGTTATTAGCAATAGATGAAGATGGACACCAAAGTATTTCAAACATTGAAGGTTTAAAGGAACTCGCAAAGAATGAGGAATCAACAACTCCAAACATCGTAAAAAATTTATCGAAGGCTGGCAATACACCATTTATTATTGATGATATTAATGTGCTCTTTTCTCAAAATTGGTTTTTACCTATTTCTAAAATTAACGAAATAAGAAGAGTTGTATTAGAACAATTAATTGATAACAGAATAAAAGAGTATCACCGTGAAGAATTTCAAATTACAAAAACAGATCATCCCTATCCTGTATCGCAATTAGATTTTACTTACAATGTGTCGAACCACTTAGCAAAAGCTTTCTATAAAAGACACGGCGTAATCGAAATTGAAAAAGCGTTTGAATTACAATGGGATCCCGGTAAATCGCGTGTGATGGTTACCAAATACTGCGTTAAATATGAGCTTGGCAAATGCGCCAGATTTCAACGCGCAACCATGGGCGAAAAAGTAGTGGAGCCCCTTACTTTAACGCATGGCGACAATGCTTACAAATTAAAATTCAATTGTAAACCATGCGAAATGGAAATTTGGGAAAAAGATGCTGAGTTAGAATATGAAGACGAAGATTAACTCAGACTCATTGCTTTCTCTTTATAAAACCACATTTTAGCCACATCCTTTTTAATCAATTCATCTACAGGTAAACCATTTGTATGTGCTGAAGCATTATATGGTGTTTTCAATGTCATAACGTAGGGATCAACTATTATATCTAATGGGGTTCCATTAACCTGATGACTAATCAATCGGAAATATTCCGCAGCCACTTTTTCAAGAACAACCATATTCTCGGCCACTTTATTTACAATAGCACCTGGTCCGTGCATTTCATCAATACCTCTTTGAAAGCTTTTTAAATAGTCAAGATCCAACGGATCAATATAACGGTTTTCGAATATCGCTTTTTCAAATGGCAACCATTCTAAAAACAGATCCTGGGTAGCCTTGTTCAATTTACCGAATTTTCTTCCCAAACTCTTTTCAGAAACAAATAATTCTTTCAATATTTTTAAATCAGTGAAACCATGATTAGTAAATAGTAAACAAGGTACCGACCAATAAATAGCCCAATCCCAGAATATCTTAAATACCATGATCTGGGTGTTACCCATCAATTTATATTTATCCTGATAAATCGGCAACCAACTTTCAAACCACGATAAATGAGTCTGCTCATAAATCTGCGCGCGCACCGTAATGTCTTCTCCTTTATAATCTCTTAAGATCAGGTCACTCAGCCACGTATTGTTTAAAGAAATAAAATCACTTCCGGGAGAATAGAACGGATCTAAAAATGCTCCGGCCTCACCTGTTACAGCCCATCTGTCAGAAGAATAAATTCGCTTACTATCATGTGCAAAATGTTTGAGTATCCTGAAATCCAATATATCTTCCTTATTCGGACAAACAAATTTGGCAGCTTGCGGTTCATGTTTATGAATCCATGCAACTGCTTTCTCATAGGTATTAATTGTTTCAAAGGGATGAATATCTTCGTCGGCAACTATTCCAATGCTCGTGTTTTTGGAACCCAACGGAATTATCCATAACCAATAGCCTTTATCCATAAAATGGACCGTACTTAAATAACGCAGCTTTGGCGCTAAAAACGTTTTCCATTCTTTATTGTCACTCCATTCGTCGATATCAATTACGCCTTTAACTCTGAACCAGGCGGCATTAACATTATGTGGCGCTTCTTTCTGAAATCCTAATTTCTTCTTCAACAAGCTTATTCGGCTTGTTGCATCTACCAACCACTTCGTTTTTATTTTTTTGTCTTCACGCTCATGAGCGTATATCACTTCATGTTTTTCGTCATTTTCTCCAAACACCACATCTTTAGCGCGAGCTGCCAGTAAAAAATCAGTACCCAGTTCCTTTGTATATTTCTCCAAATAATTTTCGAATGTTCCCCTGTCCAACTGATGACTTGGAACGGGCAATTTTAATCGCGGCCCCAACTCCACCCTGTTCGATAATTCAGTTTTCTTTTCATCCGTAAAAAAGAAACGCAAACCATGCTTTGGTAATTCAAATTTCTCCAGGTAATCTTTTAATCCTAAAACTTCTCTGAAATAATGTGTTGCTAACTCAACAGTTGATTCACCCACTTTGTGAGCCGCTATCGCTGCTGCCTTGTCTCGGCTCTCTAAAATTAGAATTGAAATATTAGGATTAGCCTGTTTCAATTGTATAGATAGAGTTAAGCCTGCTAAACCTCCTCCGGCAATAACAACGTCGTATTCTTTTTGCATAATAATAAATTAGAAGATGTAAGCAAAAATACGAAATTAATATAGCCTAAGCCTGCATTTAAAACAAATTTCACACACAAATATTTCTGTTTAATAATTAGTATTATTGTCATTGATTTGTTACCAGAAACATCGAAACACTAAGCATACATATCGCCACTTCGACCGACTTCAAATTAATCACACGTTATATACGTGAGTTTGATTTGGATAATCGTGACCTTCAGATTCACCAGTTTTTGGTGGCAAAAGAAAACAATGAAATGGTAGGGTTTGGCAGAATCAGAAAACATTACGGCTGCGATGAATTCTGTTCATTGGGTGTGCTTCAAAAGAAACGCTTCAATGGCATAGCAAAGGCTCTAGTTGAAGCGCGGGTAAAAATTGCCACACAACCAATTTACCTGGTCTGCATAATTCCCGAATATTTCAAAAAATTAGGTTTTAAAATTGTGGATCAATACCCCCCAGAAATTGCTGACAAATTAAATTACTGTTCAGCAGAGTTAATGGTTCCAGAAGCCTATGTGGTAATGAAGTATATTGGCAATAAGATTTAAAACTTTAATTTTACAATTTAAATTTAATAACATGAGTTACATCATTTCTGGCATACAGCAATTAGGCGTTGGAAACACCAATGTCCATGAAACATTCAAGTGGTACAGAAAAGCCTTCGGGACTGATATAAAAATATTTGAAGAAGCCGCCATGGCTGAATTGATGTTGCCTTATACCGCAAATATGCCTCATGCGCGACATGCTATATTAGCGATCAGCATGAACGGTGGTGGAGGCTTTGAGATCTGGCAATACACCAGCCGACAGGCACAAAATGCAGAATTTAAAATTCAATTGGGAGATATCGGAATATTTGCAGGAAAAATAAAGTCTTATGATATTAAAAAATCGTACCATCATTTAAAAAATTTCGGTGCAAAAATGCTGACTGAAATTAATGATTCTCCGGATGGCAGAAAACATTTTTATATACATGATCTATGGGAAAATGTGTATGAAGTAATTGAAGAAAAAACATCCTGGTACCAGCAGAAAGACTTTACCACGGGTGGAGTGTTAGGCGCTGTGATCGGGGTAAAAGACATTGACAAATCTATTGGTCTTTATAAAACGGTTTTAGGTTTTGATAAAATCATAAGCGACACGACCTCTGTGTTTAATGACTGGCAAGGCGTTGATGGTTCACAAAAAAAATTCCGACGAGTTATTTTAAGAAATAGCAAACCACGCGAAGGAAGTTTTGGGCCGTTATTGGGAGATAATGAAATTGAATTAATCCAGGCGTTTGACTACACACCAAAAAAAATATTTGAAAATCGTTTGTGGGGTGACTGTGGATTTATTCATTTATGTTTTGATATTAAAAACATGAAAGCTTTAGAAGCGGCTTGTGTGAAAGCGGGACAACCATTTACGGTTGATGGTGGCGCAGGTTTTGAAATGGGTGAAGCAGCAGGGCATTTTACATATATTGAAGATGCTGATGGAACTTTGATTGAATTCGTGGAAACTAAAAAATTACCGGTGGTTAAAAAAATCGGATGGTATTTAGATCTTCGCAAACGAGATCCTAAAAAAGCATTGCCAAATTTTATTTTAAAAGCTTTGAGATTTAGCAGAGTGAAGGATTAATTATTTTCTATTTATTTTCAAAAAAACACTGCTTCTTTTTCTTCGAGCGAACACGGTTCTCCATAGAATAAACTAAGAAATCTTCTAGAAGCTAAATTATCTAAATAATTTGTTGTTATACCATAAAAGTGGTATTTTTGTACTCCCTTTAGAATTAATCTAATTAAGGATAAGGCACAAGTAACTAACATTTAATTACTTACAAAATGATAACAGTGAGCGACGCAGCAAAAGAACATGCTGTCAATTTAATAAAAGATGAAAATAAACCGGCTGATACATTCATTCGTGTGGGTGTTGATGGTGGCGGATGTTCCGGATTAATGTACAACCTTGAATTTGATAATATATTAAGAGAAGGTGATCAGCTATTTGAAGACAATGGAGTAAAAGTGGTAGTTGACCGTAAAAGCTTTTTGTATTTGGTAGGAACTGAACTTGATTATAGCGGAGGATTAAACGGGAAAGGATTCATTTTTAAAAACCCTAACGCAACTCGCTCTTGTGGGTGCGGTGAAAGCTTCAGTGTTTAAAAATGGCAAAAATTATTATTCATAAAAATCTTTCTGTGGACGAAATAAATGATCAACGTTTATTCGAGGATTTTAAATTAACGCATAAAGAACGCATTAATAAAGCATTTAAATTAATGCGCCTGGCTATTATGTTTTCACAAAAAGAAAATTCTGCGTTTAAAAAAGGAATTCTTATTAAGGGAGTATAATGGATTTATTTGAAGATGAAATCGTTCTTTTTTTTAAACACTTGAATGATGAGGGAGTTAGTTTTATTTTAGTGGGAGGTTTAGCCGTTAACTATCACGGTTTTAACAGATCTACAGGTGATATTGATATTTGGATAAAAGATAGTAAAGAGAATAGAAAAAAGTTTATTGCGGCATTAAAAAATTATGGAATAGAAGGTGCTGATGTTTATAATGAATTACCTTTTATTGCAGGTTATTCTGAATTAATGTTGGACAATGGAATGCGAATTGATTTAATGAGCGACTTACAATTTTTTAAACAGGATAATTATAATGAGTGTTATAATTTAGCTGACGTTTTCGGCTTAACAGAAGAAGTAAAAATTAAAGTAATCCACATCAATACATTAATAAGCGAAAAAGAACAATCTAAAAGACTAAAAGATACTACAGATGCTGAGGCATTAAAAAAATTATACAGAAGCTAAGAAATGGCAAACGAGATATTAGAAGAACATATACAGAACGAATACAAATGGGGCTTTACGACAGATATTGATGCTGACGAAGCGCCCAAAGGTTTAAACGAAGACATCATTCGATTTATTTCTGCCAAGAAAAATGAGCCGGAATGGATGCTGGAATTTCGATTAAAAGCATTTCGTAACTGGCAAAATATGATAGAACCTGAATGGGCACACGTATCATATAAAAAACCGGATTTTCAGGACATTATTTATTACTCAGCGCCTAAGCCTAAAAAAGAATTAGCAAGCCTTGATGAAGTAGATCCTGAATTATTAAAGACATTTGAAAAATTAGGTATTTCCATTGACGAACAAAAACGTTTAACCGGAGTACAAAGTAATATTGCAGTAGATATTGTTTTTGACAGCGTTTCCGTTAAAACAACTTTCAAAGAAACACTCGCCGAAAAAGGCATTATTTTTTGCTCCTTCAGCGAAGCTGTTCATGATCATCCTGATTTAGTAAAAAAATATATGGGCATGGCTGTACCGCCAACCGATAATTTTTATGCTGCTTTAAATTCTGCAGTATTTACAGATGGGTCATTTTGTTACATTCCAAAGGGTGTTCGTTCGCCCATGGAACTATCAACTTACTTCCGTATCAACGCAAGTGGCACTGGTCAGTTTGAAAGAACTTTAATCATAGCTGATGAAGATGCATTTGTATCTTACCTAGAAGGATGTACAGCTCCCCAACGTGATGAAAATCAATTACACGCAGCGGTGGTAGAAATTATCACGCATAAAAATGCAGAAGTAAAATACAGCACCGTACAAAACTGGTATCCTGGAGATAAAGACGGTAAAGGCGGAATTTTTAATTTCGTAACCAAACGTGGTATTTGTTTGGAAGACAATTCAAAAATCAGTTGGACACAGGTTGAAACCGGTTCTGCGGTAACCTGGAAATATCCTTCTGTTATTTTAAAAGGAAATAATTCGGTAGGTGAATTTTATTCGGTAGCAGTTACCAATAACTATCAGCAAGCCGACACCGGAACCAAGATGATCCACATTGGTAAGAACACGCGTTCAACCATTATATCAAAAGGAATTTCTGCAGGTTTCAGCAACAACAGCTACAGAGGTTTGGTACAAATTAAAAAAGGCGCAAGCAACGCCCGTAACTTCTCTCAATGCGATAGTTTGTTGATGGGTGATAAATGCGGTGCACATACTTTCCCATATATCGAAATAAAAGATAAAACAGCCGTTGTGGAACACGAAGCAACAACCAGTAAAATTGGTGAAGATCAATTATTTTATTGCAAGCAGCGGGGCATCGATAACGAAAAAGCTATTGGCTTAATTGTAAACGGTTACTGCAAAGAAGTATTAAATAAACTCCCGATGGAGTTTGCTGTTGAAGCACAAAAATTATTAGCAATTAGTTTAGAAGGATCAGTAGGATAATATTATGATATCAATAAAAAATTTACATGCCTCTATAGGCGAAAAAGAAATTTTAAGAGGAATTAATTTAGAAGTGAAAGCCGGCGAAGTCCATGCAATCATGGGACCAAACGGTTCCGGTAAATCAACTCTATCAAGCGTTTTAGCAGGAAGAGAAGATTATGATGTGACTGAAGGCGAAGTAACTTTTAATGGGAAAAACTTGTTGGATCTTTCTCCGGAAGACAGAGCACGTGAAGGTTTATTTTTAGCGTTTCAATATCCGGTTGAAATTCCTGGCGTAAGTAACATTAATTTTTTACGTACCGCTCTTAATGAGATCAGAAAATATCACGGACAGGAAGAAATGCCTGCGAAGGACTTTTTAGCATTGGTAAAAGATAAATCGAAGTTAGTTGAACTGGATTCAAAATTAGCTAGCCGTAGCGTAAACGAAGGATTTAGTGGTGGAGAGAAAAAACGTAACGAGATATTTCAGATGGCAATGTTGAATCCTAAATTAGCAATCCTTGATGAAACAGATTCTGGTTTGGATATTGATGCCTTGCGTATTGTAGCAAGTGGTGTCAACAAATTAAAATCAAAAGATAACGCCACTATTTTAATTACACACTACCAACGATTACTAGATTATATCGTTCCTGATTTTGTACATATTCTTTATAAAGGGCGCATTGTAAAAAGTGGTGGTAAAGAACTCGCTCTTGAATTAGAAGCGAAAGGCTACGATGAAATTAAAAAAGAATTTGAAATAGCAGACTAAGATGTCGATGATGGTAGAAACTAAAAGTGCTGTTACTCAAACGTTATTAGAGCAATTACAAAAGCACGCTGGAAAGATCGTTTTTATGCCCGATGCAGAAATTGTTTCTGCGATAAGGCATTTAGAAGACAAAGGCATTCCAAATAACAAACACGAAGATTACAAATATTGTAATATAGAATCTGTTTTAAGAAAAGAATTCAAACAAGTTGAACAGAGTTTGAATACTCTTTCGATTGAAGATATTGCTCCTTTAAAATTAGAAGAAGCCATTAATTTAGTGGTAGTGAACGGAAATTATAATGAATCCTTAAGCGAAAAAATGATCGTGAAAGGATTAACCATTAAATCATTAACTGATTTAACTTCTTCCGAAAAAGAATTATTGTCATCGCAAGCAAAATCCGAATCAGATGCATTGATTGCTTTAAACACAGCCTTTTGCGGGAACGGGATCTTTTTTCAAATCGACAAAAACAATGTCATACCAATGCCGGTTCATATTATTTACGTGAACAGCGGTAGTACCAATTTTGTAACTAATGCGCGAAACTTTACTCATATTGGTGCAAGTTCAGAAGTAATCCTGATTGAAAGTTTTTTCAATATCGGTTCATCAAAAGTTTTCTCAAATTTTGTTAGTGAAAAGTTTGTGGGAGAAAATGCAAAATTAACTTGTTACACATTTCAAAATGAAGGGCCTTTGTCCTACTCTGTAAACACCAACCAGGTTAAGATCAGTAAATATTCAAATTACACGAATAACACTTTTACTTTAGGTGGTGAGTTGGTTCGTAACAATCATAACGTAGAGATGGCTGCCGAAAATTGTGAAGCCCATTTAAATGGATTATTTATCACGAATGGAACTCAGTCTGTAGATAATCACACCCTGATTGATCATCAAATGCCTAATTGCGAAAGCAATGAGTTATATAAAGGGATTGCGAAAGATAAATCAACCGGTACCTTTAACGGGAAAATATTTGTCCGCAAGGATGCCCAAAAAACAAACGCCTATCAGAGTAGTAAAAATATTTTAATGAGTGATGATGCTACCATCAACACTAAACCTCAGCTGGAAATTTATGCGGATGATGTAAAATGTTCGCACGGAACCTCAACGGGAAAAGTAGATACAGAGGCTTTATTTTATTTGAAAGCCCGTGGTATTGGTGAAGAAAATGCCCGTAAATTATTACTACAAGCTTTTGCGCAGGAATTAATTGATAAAATAGAAGTAGATTCTTTAAAAGAAAGAGTGCTTCATTTATTTGAAAGAGCACTTTAATACATTGTTACAATGAACCTGTCAGTTCGAGCGGAGTCGAGAACAGAAGTTTCAGACAAAATATAATTATGTTTGATATAAATAAGATACGCAAAGACTTTCCCATTCTTAACAGAACCGTAAACGGAAAACCACTGGTGTATTTTGATAATGGTGCCACAGCTCAAAAACCTCAACAGGTGATAGATGCTATTTCTCATTATTATGCTTATCAAAATTCAAACATCCATCGTGGCGTTCATACTTTAAGTCGTGAGATCACCATTGCGTATGAAGAGGCGAGAAAAACAATTCAAACTCACATTCATGCAGTTCATCCTCATGAAATAATTTTCACCAGAGGAACAACTGAATCCATCAATTTAGTGGCTCACTGTTTTGGGAATTTAGCGGTTTCTGAAGGTGATGAAATCCTCATCACCCAAATGGAACATCATAGCAACATTGTTCCGTGGCAACAAGTATGTGAAGAGAAGAAAGCAATTTTAAAATATATCCCAATTAACGAAGGCGGCGAATTAATCTTAGAAGAACTCCCTAAATTGTTGTCTTCTAAAACAAAGCTGGTTGCGTTCACTCATATTTCAAATACACTTGGAACTATTAATCCGGTGAAAGAAATAATCGAAACAATCCGTTCACTTTCTAAAGCCGCTGTGTTGATTGATGGAGCCCAGGCCGTACCGCATTTAAAACCAGACGTTCAGGATCTGGATTGTGATTTTTATGCGTTCAGTGGCCATAAATTATTTGGTCCGACGGGTGTTGGTATTTTATACGCTAAAGAAGAATGGTTAAATAAATTTGGTCCTTACCAAACAGGCGGTGGAACTATTAAAACGGTGACACTTCTAAAAACAGAATTTGCGGATGCTCCTTTAAAATTTGAAGCAGGTACTCCGCACATTGAAGGCGGTATTGGATTGGCTGCGGCGATCGATTATGTTAACGCTATTGGATTTGATAAGATTCAACAACACGAAGAAGCATTGATGAATTACGCTACTCAAAAATTATCCGGAATTGATGGTGTGAGAATATATGGTTCATCAAAATACAGAACCTCTGTTCTTTCATTTAATATTGGAGATATTCATCCTTTTGATATTGGAACACTATTAGATAAGTATGGCATTGCCATTAGAAGCGGACACCATTGCACACAGCCAATTTGTCAGTTTTATAATATTCCTGGAACGATACGTGCTTCTTTTGCTTTTTATAATACGTTCGAAGAAATAGATTTGTTTATCGAAGCATTAAAAAAATCAATCAGATTGTTGAGTTGATCATTTTTACATTTCAGCAATCGCACCAGTTATTATTCCATAACAACCAGGTATCCCAAAAATACAACCAATTACAAAGTCGGGAAAAGTAGTTAACTTAAGTCAGTATATTTGTCAAACAGAGTAAAATATATGAAATCTTTATTTATCGCAATCGTTAGTTCATTTTTATTCACCTCCTGCGGTATGAAAGACGATATCACCAAAAAAGATACGCCAACATCCGGTAAGGTGAATTTGTTTTTTGATGAAGGCTTAACACTACATATCAAAAACCAGATCTATACATTTCAGACAACTTATAAAAATGCTGATATTGTTTTATGTCCTTCGAATGAGAGAGCATGCATTGAAGCATTATACAACGACAGTAGTAAAGTCATTGCTATTTCTCGGCCACTAACTGAAAAAGAGCTCAAACAATTTCAAGTCAAAAATGTGTATCCTCAAACCTCAACAGTAGCAGGAGATGCAATTGCTTTTATTGTCAACAAAGATTTTTCTGACTCAACTCTTTCTCTTACTGAGTTAACCGAACTTTTAAAAGGAAACGATAGTACATTTATAAAAGGCAAACGCATTAATCTTGTATTTGATAATCCAAACTCAGGAAGCACTCGTCACTTAAAAGATTCTTTAATTCCAAAAGACATATTTGGTAAAAACTGTACTGCTCTAAATAATACATATGAATTAGTGAAAGCTATTTCAAACAATTCTTTGGCAATTGGTATCTGTGATTATGCCTGGTTGAGTGATAAAGACGATATTACAACCAAAGAATTTCTTAAAAAAGTAAAGATTCTGGCCGTTTCAAAAAAAAATAATGAAACAGCTTATATGCCGGATCAATCAAATATAGCCACCAATGATTATCCCTTATGCAGAACTATTTGTATCATCCGAAGGTCTGCCGAATTCAGCCTTGGAAAAGGTATTGAGACATTTATAGCCGGGGATAAAGGGCAGTTAATGTTTTTAAAACAAGGCTTGCCGCCAAACAGACAGGAAGAACGACTCATTGAAGTGGATATGACCCCTTTGAAATGATTTGGATTTGTGTAATGAATACTTTCCCGCAAACATCAAAATAATGTTAAATTTGGCCTGATTTACTATCAGCACCAAAAGACTGGCAGGCAAATTGATTTCTAAAAAACGTATTTTTATCATTATAAATAAAATCAATGAAAACTAAAATAATAGCACTAAGTGCCACGGTATTTTTAACCGGATTTTCTTTCGCACAAACCTTACAGGAAGCCATCACTAAATCAGAAAACGAACGTTATCAGGCGGCAGCCTCAGACTTCCGCTCTTTAATTTCACGTGAAGCATCTAAAGGAGAAAATTATTTTTATTATGGAGAAAACTTCTTTAAAAAAGGCGATTTGGATTCAGCCAATATGTTTTATCAAAAAGGAGTTGAAGTAAACGCAACCTATCCCTTGAATTATGTTGGTTTAGGAAAAGTACTATGGTATAAAGGTAATTCAGCGGATGCAAAAACTCAATTCTTTAAGGCTGCAACTTTAGGGGCTAATAAGAACACAGAAGTGATGCGTAAAACTGCTGAAGCTTACATCAACTCAGATAATAAAAATTTAGATGAAGCGATTACTTTATTAAACGCGGCTATCAAGATTGAACCTAAAAATGCGGAGAACTATTTATTAATGGGAGATGCATTATTGGAAAAAAATCCAACTGAAGGTGGCCCTGCAATTAAACAATACGATAAATTCACTGAGTTAAATCCTAAATCACCGAAAGGAATTTTGCGTGCCGGTAAATTGTATCAGCGTGGGCGCAACTACCAATTAGCTTTAGATCTTTATAAAAAAGCGGAAGCAATTGATCCAACTTATGCGCCTGCCTACAGAGAAAAAGCGGAGTTATATCATTTTGCAGGACAAAAATCTAATGCAGTTGAGAGTTATAAAAAATACCTTGAATTAAATAACTCGGATGAAGCGCGTGAGCGTTATGCTGCTTTTATTTTCAATAACAAACAATATCCTGAAGCGATTGCTGAAATAGAAAAATTACAAAATGCAGGAAACAGTAATTTATATTTAGATCGTTACCTGGGTTACTCTTACGCAGAATTGGGAAACAAAACAGATACATCTGCATATAGGAAAGGTTTAATATCAATCAATAAATTCTTTGAAAAATCTTCTAAGGTTCCAAACTTTAAATATGTAGGAACGGATTATAAATACAAGGGAATTTTATTATCCAAAACCGGACAGGATAGTTTAGGCATTCTTGAAATGGAAAAAGCAGCTGCAATTGATCCTAAAATTTCCGGTGAAATTATTAATGAAGTAGCAAAGGCTTACATGAAATCTAAAAAGTACGGAAAAGCTATTGAAACATACGAAAAGAAAATGGCTGGTGACCCTAAAAATTTAACCACACAGGATTGGTACGAATTTGGTCGCGCATACTATTATAATGGTGGTGCCAAACAACGTGAAAAGAAAGATGCAGAAGCACTAGAATCATTCATTAAAGCAGATACCTGTTTTTCTAAATTAGCTCAATTAAGTCCGTCTTATTCAATCGCTTATTTTTGGAGAGGTAAGGCTAATGTGCAACAGGATTTGAAAGATGATAAGGGTTTAGCTAAACCTCATTATGAGAAAGCGGTTAGTTTAGTGAAACCTGAAGAAAAAGCAGGTGTGAAACAAAACTTAATTGAAGCCTACTTATATTTAGGATCTCACTATGCATTTTCAAAGGAAAAAGATTTATCCAAAGCGAAAGAATATTTTACATTGGTTAAAGAAATCGATCCTTCAAACAAAGCTGCAACTGATTTCTTTAAAAGCCCTTCGGGGAAATAAAATAACAACTAGGGTTCTTAGGAAAGAGGTTCTGAAAAGATCCTCTTTTTTTATGTTTGAACAATTTACAAAACTAATTCTTCAAATAAACGCTGGGTGGTTTGTTCCAGATCAACACATAAACCAGGATGAGGTCGGGACGTTTGTATGGCAGAACTGCGCACGGCAGTTAGCCATCGGAAACGCGATGGAATATCTAATTTCGAAATTGGACTCTGGCAAGCGCTATTACCATCCGCAATTTCTGTAAACGCTCTCAAATTTTGTTTTATCTGTTCAACATCTGTAGTGTTTGAAAACAGACTTAGTTTTTTTTCGTCAATTGCATGTAACACCTTAATAAATTTTTGCTGTTTGCAAAACAAAATAATTCCAACGTTCAGGAATTCTTCTCTTTCCACAAACGGCACTAGCCTTATTACAGCATATTCATATAAGTGATTATTGTGCATGCAATGCTTCTTTTACAAATATATCAGAATGCTTAAGTCGGGTTGTTAAAAACAGAAAATACACCTCTTTCAACTGTTCGGGCGTTTCTTCAGTATCGTCCCAGTTTAACCATTCATCTGGAATTAATTTCACAATGGATCGAATCACATCATTGGTCAAAATATTTTTAAATGCTTTGTCAACTTCTTCCAACTGTTTTACCTGTGGCAACAACACGTGATCCTTTATAAATGTAAATGAACTTTTGGCTGCTGTTTCCCAGTTGCTCCAGGAATGATGAAAATATAAACTGGCGCCATGATCGATCAGCCAAAGTTCTTTATTCCAAATTAATAAATTAGTGTTTTTAAATGTGCGATCAACATTCGTAACAAAAGCATCAAGCCATACAATTTGAGAGGCTAACAACGAATCGGTTATTGTAACTGAAGGATCATATGTTATTGCTCCCGAAAGAAAATGCAAAGCTAAATTCAACCCTTGACTGGCTTTCAATAAATCCTGAATTTCTTCATCCCCTTCAGTTCTTCCAAACGACTCATCAAGATTTGCAAACACAAGTTCAGGAACTCTTAATCCTAAGGCTCGGGCTATTTCCCCTCCAATCAATTCAGCAATTAGTGCCTTCTCCCGATGACCTCCACCTTTAAATTTAACTACGTATTTAAAATCATCATCGGCTTCTGCTAATGCCGGTAACGAACCACCTTCCCTGAGGGGACTGATATATCTGGTGACGTTAACGGTTCTTAATGCGCACATAGTTTAATTAAAGGGATGATCGAACAATTAAAAGTACTAATTTATGATTTATACTATTTCTATTCTTCGCTTATTTTGTCTGTTTTAAGGGCATTGTAAATCCTATAAGATCGATAAATAGCGTAGGCTAAGAAGACGGCGCCTAAGATCATTCTTTTACTGCCATAAGCCTTATCGCTCAATAGATCGGTAAAGAAAAAAACAACAGCGCCTGCAAACGTTAACAGTACCATGAGTCCGCTAAAAGTAAGGTTAATTAATTCGGTTGGAGATTTTTTCATATATCTAATTTATATTTAAAAAAAATCCCCTCTGCCAATAGGTAGAAGGGATTCTTAAACTAAGTTTATAATTATCTTAATTGGAAATTGATCGGTAAGTTAAAGAATACAGATACTGCTCTACCATTTTGTTTTCCAGCCTTCCAGTTTGGCATGGACTTCACAACACGAATTGCTTCTCTGTCACATTCTCCACATCCAGGTACACCTTTCAAAACAGTTACATCAGTAATATTTCCGCTTCCGTTAACAACGAATTTCAAGAAACATTTTCCACTTAAACCGGCTTCTTTAGCCATTTGAGGGTACTGAATGTTTTTTTGAATGTATTTCATCATTTCCATGGCTCCACCCGGGAACTCCGGCATTTCTTCTACTACGGTAAAAATCTCAGGTGCTTTTTCTTCTACTACACCATTACCTTCACCGGTTGGAACTACAACTGCATCTCCATCACCTTCCTGGGTAACAGTACTTACATTTGTTTCTGCTAATTTTTCCTGTGGTGGTGGTGGATCCGTTTCAACCGCATCATCCTTAATTACAGGAGGCACAAATTTTACAGTTTCCAATACTGGTGGTGGTGGCGGTGGTGGTGGTGGTGGTGGTTCATTTTTATCAGCCGGTGGTGGCGTCAAATCAATGGTTGTCATATCCAACACCGTTTCCTTTTCCATGTCATCACTTTTTAAACCCAATACAAACTTAGTTGCCATACCTAATGCCAAAGCACCAATCATGCAGCCAAGAATCAGAGTAACGGTCCAATTGTATCTACGGCGTATCTGATACGCTCCGTAGGCCTGGTTGCGCCCTTCAAAAACGATATCGTTCCTTGAGTCGTCAACTACATTATTCCAATTTGCTGTCATCTTATTTTATTTTTTCTTGTAATAATGCGTATTCAGTTGCCATCATTTCTACACCTAAAACCCGTTTACCAACATTACAAATTTTTAATTCGTCCAGCATATCCACAGCATTTTTATAAGTTGCCTGATCATCTGTTTTAATTAGCACTGTAATTGCTCTGTTATCAGCTGTTGCATCAACCGCCATACGTTTAAAAGCTGTATCAGCCAATTGCTTGTTTTTGTTCTTCTCTGCTAAACCTTTAATTTCATCAACGGCCCATTTGTTTTGTTCCATTAATAATTTGTGTAACCCTTCAGAACTGAAATTTGTCTCTTTTAAGTCAGTTGGAGGAACACCTTTTTCATTTCCAGCCGCATAAAATTGTCCAACATAATAGAAAATTTTATCGTCTTTAGTTAATAAAAAAGTGACACCATTTTTCACTTCAGGTGGTGGTGGACTTCCAGGAGGCGGTTCAGCCGGTAAACTTAACTCCATACTTTTTGGTTTACTGAATGTTGATGTTAAAACGAAGAACGTTAATAACAAGAACGCTAAATCTACCATTGGAGTCATGTCCACGCGGGTACTTTGCTTCTTGGCGCGTCTCTTACCGCCTTTACCATGCCCGCCGCCGCCGCTTTCTGCTATTTCTGCCATGTTAAATTTGTTTTAATGTTTATATAATTAATGAGTTGCCGGTGGTCCTGGAACAGTAGCTGCAGGAACCGACGATCCACCTTCCATTGACGTAATCAAATTGAAAGTGTAAATTTTCATATCTGTAAAGGTTTTAAATACATCTTTTACATAAATGTATTTAGCTTTCGCATCCGCTTTAATTGCGTAACGAGGCTTTTCTCCTTTAAACTCCTGTCCTGTTTCTTCAGCCTTTTCCTTATTCCTCATATAAATGATATTCAATTCAGTAGCTGAAATATTGATCCAGTCTCTTAATTGATTATTTAATGAGTCTAATGGAACACCTTTTTGAGGTTGAAACTTTAATCGTTCAGCTTCTGTAGCATCCAGGTATTTTGGTAAATCTTTTACCTCAACGCCAAAACTAGACAAACCA
This sequence comes from Bacteroidota bacterium, assembly GCA_040387555.1. Lineage (GTDB taxonomy): Bacteria > Bacteroidota > Bacteroidia > B-17B0 > Aurantibacillaceae > UBA4416. The sequence continues at coordinate 585,533 of JAZKDO010000001.1, forward strand.
CCAAATTTTTTGATTTGGTCAGCGTTAAATTTAACGCCATACTTTTCGCTCATTTTTGCTAAAGTATTTGTCCTTGCTTCTCCGTTTCCTACTCCAAAAAATGCCCTTCCGTTATTATCCACCGTAATTAAAACGGTATTTTCAGGAAGGGTTTTATCAGATACAGAAGAAGGTGGATCAACGATCACCGGCTCTGCCATACGAAACGACGCGGTAAGCATAAAGAAGGTAACCAAAAGGAACGCCAGATCCACCATAGGAGTCATATCTATGCTGGGTGCGTGTTTAGCTGGTTTTATCTTTCCCATGTCTTGTTTTTGTTAACTAATTAATAGATAAAAAATAGCTTTCAATTCCATAAAGGAATTAAAAAATTATTTTCCTGAAGTTTGGAATTCCTGGATAATAGAGAATCCTGCTTCATCCATTGCATAAGTGATGTGATCTACACGAGTTGAGAAGAAATTATAAGCCATAATTGCTAATGCAGAAGATAAGATACCAACTAATGTATTAACCAAAGCTTCAGAAATACCTGTTGCTAAAGCTGCCGTATCAGGAGTGCCAGCTGCTGCTAATGCACCGAAGGCACGAATCATACCTACAACCGTTCCGATCAAACCAACTAATGTACCAATAGATGCACAAGTAGAAATAACACTTAAGTTTTTAGACAACATTGGTAACTCTAATGCCGTAGCTTCTTCTAATGCTTTAGAGATAGCAGCAACTTTAGATTCTTTATCCATTGTTGGATCATTCTGAACAAATTTATATTTCATTAAACCTTCACGAACTACGTTTCCTAAAGATCCTTTTTGTTTATCACATGCAGCGATAGCACCTTCTAAATCTCCAGCTGCAACTAATCCTTTAATTTTAGCAACAAATTTATCTGTATTTCCCGCTCCGTTTGCTTTTTGAATCGTGATTAAACGCTCAAAGAAAAAGCAAATTACTGTAAACAATGTTCCTAATAAGATCGGAACGATAAATCCACCCTTGTACATAATTCCGAAGAAGTTTTGTGGATGTCCTTTTTCCGGGCCTTCTGCATCAAAATTGGATGGATCACCTAATACAAATTTATAAACCACGATTCCAATCAATAAACAGATAACGATTGCAATTGCTGAAACGATTAATGGAAAACCGCCTGATGTTTTTTTGTTACTCATGATAGTTGTTTTTTTAGTTAGTTTCTAATTTTAGAATGACGCCAAACATAACAAAAAGGTTTCTAAATAGCAATATTCCGAACTTATCTTTTTGTTAATGTTTATAACGCTTATTTTTGGTTGATTGACGTTTTGTTAATGCAAATATTGCGAGTTTTTTAGAATAAAATATGGCGGCTTTATAACTGGTTGATTTTGGACAATAAGTGGTCAGATTTTGAGGTTTTTAACCAAGTAGAAACAGAATAAAGCGAATGATAGGATCAATGGAACCTTAAATCTACCTCTTCTCGGCTCCGCTCGAACTGACAAAAACAATTACCTTAAATAGCTGATAGCGATGATCTGGATTTTTCGTTCGCTCGCTGCAAAAGGGCTGTAAACCGAATTTCGCACATCTTTCACATCATCACTTACTTTACTGACGGGCAGTTCTCCTATATCTTCATTGAAGAATTCAATCCGGCCTTCTGATTCATTTGTATTATCTAAATATTTTACAAATTTACCATTATCGTATTCCATAAAGTAATTACGTAAACTACTGATGCGTCGCTTGGCTAAATTTACATTGTAATCAGTGCTGGCCAGCGGACTGCAATATCCTTTCATCGTAATTTTTACTTTTTCACCGCGCTGCAATACCTGATCAAGCAACAAGGCAAATTTATCGAGATCCTGCATACCGGCATCCACGCTATCCTCAAAAAAATTGTCGACACGATTGACTGCATAATCTTTCTGATCTCCATCCAAACCTTTGGCATATTCGGTAAAATATTTTTGTTTTAACGCAGTGTAATCTTCATAGGTTTTTTTGTAGTTTTTTTTCGTAACAATTACTTTGGTTTTTGGTTCTGGCTCATCGTTATGAAAGTACAAAGTCAAAGGCACTAACACCTTCATTTGATTAACCAGTAAAGCTGTGGTGTCAATTGGTTTTGGCGGTTCTGTTAAAGGCGTAATGGGGAAACTATAAATATCATTGCAACAATTTGGCTTATCTTCAAAATAAGAACCCAGCCGGTTGGATGAAATATATGCTCTATCTTTTTTCGAATTAACGCTGTAATAAATATCATTATAACTGCTATTAATCGGGTAACCTATATTCTGAGGATCAGCAAAAGCGTTGCCTTTAAACTCAGAAGTGAAAATATCAAAATTACCTAATCCTTTATGCCACGTGCTACTGAAATAAAGGGTTTTGTTCTCTTTCACATACCAGGGTGTAATCTCATCTTCAATAGTGTTAATTTTCTTTCCGGCATTGACCGGTGTTTCAAAAGTTCCATCATCATTCATATATGCATACCAAATATCCATTGCGCCTTCACCCGCTCCCCTATCGCTTGAGAAAAACAACACCTGTCTTTGATTTATTTCACTTAAACAAGGTTGAGTTGTATTAACTCCGTTTACATTTATTGGCGCGGGTAGTTTTTGCAATTCTGTCCAGTGTCCTTCTTTAAAATCAGAAACATAAATTTCGCAACGGTACTGCTTCGCGTTTAATGCGCTACAGCGGGATACAAATACTTTTGAAAAATCTGTATTAAAACTAGTGTTGGCATTATGAATGTTGCTTCTATTAAACAACGAATCTAACTCTTGAGCCTTTAGAAATTTGTTTTCTTTTGTGGCAGATTTATGTGCTGTATACAACTTATTAAATCCAACACCGGTAGCATCCGTTTTTGATTTGTCTCGTAAGGATGAAAAATATAACAAACTATCGTACTCAAAAGGCGCATACTCGCTTACTTTGCTATTCACTGCGCTATCCAAGTGAACAACTTTAACCTCAACAGGGTTCTTAATCAACACCTGTGCAATATCGCAAGATTCAAATTCCTGTTTTGCTTTCAGTGACCGTTGCTTTTTTGATTTATCCTTGCTGTTTTTTTGCTTCTTATAATATTTGTCGAAATACTTTTTTGCTTCCTTATATTTTCCAGTCCCTTTTAATAAAGTGGCAATATAAAATGGAACTTCTGTATAGGTTTTGCCATTATCTTTTTTATAAATTTTTTGGTACCAGTGCAAGGCTATGTTATTATCGTATTTCAACCTGGATGCGTCTGCAAATAATAACTGGTATTCTATGTTAGAAGAATCCTGTAAAATAATCTGCTGAAAAATTTGGGCCGAAGAAGAATAATCCATTCTATTGTTGGCTTCCATTCCTTGTTTTAATAAATGTTTAATACTTTGAGCTTGCACATGAAAGGCAAAAAAACAAGTAGTCACAAACAGAAAAAATTTAACCTTATTTTTTTTCATACCTGTTACATGTATATGGGACACACCTGTGTTTTAGGAACAAATATTTTTGGCTTAGCCCAAATATATATAAACGAAATTTCGAAGCCGCCTTTTCCATTGGTTGCTTTTTTAAATTGGGAGTAATTATAATCGTATGAAACCTGCAAACGCATATTTGTGTACTCCAAACCAACAGTAGTAATAACTGCGTCTTTGATGCGGGTTAAAATTCCCACATTAAAAACAGTATTTGTTTTTGGATCAATGGAATGGTAATAAGACAAGCCTACAAGATTTTCTTTGAATTTTTGCTGTTGATTTCCATAATACTCAAACATGACAGAAGAGATGTTGTTAAAACTATATTTTAATTGTAAAGATTCATTATGCCTTGTTCTGAGCACTACTCCCGGCGTATTGTAGAAAGATATATTTGGCCTGTTGATATGGCTGATGCCATAACCTACTGTGGCTTTTATTTTGGAGTTAATGGTTTTTTGTATAACGGCTCCCAACGAAATATCTCCGAATACTTTACTTTGCCGTTCAAAAGTTTCTCCGTTTCCCAATCCCTGGTTATATGCATCGCCATCCCATTGTTTATCATACGATAATTTATTTGGGTCAATTTTAATGTTAGTAAGGCCCGCCAAAACTCCAACAGCAATTGTAAACGTTGTGTCTTTTTTAAAAGAAAATTTATGATTAACGGGTATTTTAAAATCTGTGATAGTGTATTTTCCATCTCCAGCCGCATCATGATTAAAAATTATTCCAACTGCTTCAATTGTATTTTTGATCAATGATTTCTTTAAATTAAAATCTCCCCCAAAACTAAACGTGCTATAAGGAACCGGAACATTTTTCCACTGATTTCTATAATTAAAAATCAGGCGCCCATCGCCTTCAAACATACCTGTATTTGCGGGATTTAAATTCAAGGGAGACATGTTCCAATTAGAAAAATGAATGTCCTGAGCAAAGAAAAGTGCAGAATTAAGAATTAAGAATGCAAAAAGCACAACTCTATAAAAAATAATATGTTGATTTCTAATCCTCATTCTATCTCATCAATGTGATGTTTCCCTTTTTAAAGGATTCCTGCCCATTGTTGCATTTAAAAGTCATGTAGTATCCATAAACACCCTGGTCTAATTTTTTGCCTTTATAGGTTCCATCCCATCCTTTAGCCACATCATTCGTTTCAAATAATTTTTCGCCCCAGCGGTCGTAAATTGTTAAATAAACCTCAGTAATAAAATTACTCCGGATAAATAATATATCATTTGCACCATCATCATTTGGTGTGAAGCCAGTAGGAAGGTAAACAACGCCTTCGTTGCATTCATCCGAAATTACCTCCACATATATTGTTTTCAAGGTATACCGACAACCACCGGGTTCGGTATAATACACCGTATATTCTCCGGACTTTTTGGGGGTAATTATAATTATTGTTTGGCTAATTACCGAGCTATTGGTTGGGGGAACAATGGTTATACTTCCATTAAAACTAAAGCCATTCAAAGTAACAGTTGAGGATTGCCCTAATGTAATAGTACTAGCCGAAACATTAATCAAAGCTGTGTTATAGGAAAATGGGTTTATAGCAACTGTCGTTGTAATTGCGCTCTCACAAGAATCTGTTCCATTAACGTTTCCAATAGTCACAGTATAAATCGTTGTTATTGCTGGGGATGCCATTGGGTTAGCAATTGTCGAATTTGAAAGGCTGGTTGCTGGTGACCATAAGTAATAATCACCTCCGGTAGCATTTAACTGAACACTATCCGATTCACATTTTGAAATGGAAGCATTAACTGATATCGGAGAAAAAAACGGTAGAGTGATGATTTGTGTGCTGGTGTCTTTACAGTCGCTCGCATTTGCTACAATCAGGGATGCGGTGTACGTTCCCGAAGATGTATAAAAATGAAGTGGATTTTGTACGGATGAAAAATTAGCATCGCCGAAATTCCAATCCCAACTGACAGGCAAGCTACCAGACATATCGGCAAACTGAACATCATTATTACATGCTCCTATGGTATATGAGAATAAAGATGTAATGGCAGGAAAAACAAATACACTTGTTGTGAGAGTTCTTACACATGAAACACCAGAGGTATTGTTTTCGATAGTTACCGAGTAGATTGTAGTTGTTGAAGGAGTTGTGATTGGCGTTGCAATTAATGAATTGCTCACCAGGGAAGCTGGAGACCAGCTATAACTTGTTCCCCCATCCGCTAGCAGAGTACGTGTATAACCAAGACAAATACTTCCTCCCATAGCAGCAACCGGCATAAAATTAAAAACGTTGAAAGACTTCATGATACTATCTTTACAACCAAAATTATTTGTTGCTACCAATGTCACCGAATAATTACCATTTGCGTATACTTGTGTAATGGTGTCACTGTTACTACCAGGTTGCCCTCCACCAAAACTCCAACTGATCGTTTGAGATGGAGCTGTAGTGGTTGATGTATTTCTAAAAATAACAGAATCTGTGCACGGGAAAACGGAGAAATTAAAATCAGGTGAATTATCGGGGTTTACAATAACCTGCGTTGTTAATGTTTGTGAACAGAAAATGCCGGAAGAACTATTGCCTATTTGAACAGTAAAAATTGTTGTAACAGATGGACTTGTTGTTGGATTAGGAATATTAATGTTACTGACCATTGAAGCAGGCTCCCACGTGTAGCTTGTACCTCCAAGAGCGTTTAAATTAGCTGTATTTCCCGCACAAATAGTACTTGAAAGAGCGGTTGGAGTATAGGTAAAAACACTTACTGTTTCAGTTGCTGTTGCTTTACAACCTTCAATAGAGGTAAGGGTTAACGATAGAGTGTAAGTGCCGTTTAAATTATAAGTGTGCGAAGGTGCAGTCAAAGTAGAGGTTGGTGTAGAATCTCCCCAGTTCCATAAATAGGAATTGGCGCCCAAAGAGCCGGTGCTGTTGTTAGTAGTTGTAATAGTATTGGAACAGGGAGAAGATGTACTAGTAAAAGCGGCTACCGGATTTTCATAAACAGTAACAAATGTTACTACACTGTCTTTTATATTACAAGATGCGGGATTATAAACAACAAGTGACACTGAATATGTGCCGGGATTAGTATATGTAACAATAGGATTTGGAATTGTTGATGTTGTATCTGTATTGGTTAAATACCAAAGATATGATAACCCCGGGCTGGCATTCATATAATTTACGGTTACAGGGGCGCAACCACTTAAGGTATTAGTATTAATTGTTGCTACCGCAACAAGCAGTTCAAAATCAACCTTTATAACTCCATTATTACAGTTACTACTAAGATTGGGTCCCGGCGGGCAGTCGCCAGGTGTAAGGCATGGCCACGCACCGGGAGTAACCGGAAAATCATCATTGCCATTGCATCCGGCACAAACCGATTGATATATTTTCCCTAAGGGATCAAAACGTGAAGTTCCTCCATCCACATGTTCCCTGCTTAAACTGCCGCCAAAATAAGAACCATACTTTAGGGCCGCTGCGCAGGAATCAAGGCCCATAAAATAAAAATCACTGCCATCGGTTGTCGATTGAGTAGGAGATAGTAATGGCATGTTTGACATTGATGGTGCTACAAATAAACTCGAGCCCCAACCGGAGAGGTAAATATTACTGCATTTGTCAACAGAAAAAGCCGAAGGTGAAATATCTGTACTTACGGTGTCATGGCCAAAAACCATTGACATATTAAGAATGTTTAGCGTTTTATCAAAGCGCGAAATGAATTGGTGCGTTTTTGGAACATTGAATACAGTAGCCGAACTTGCTGCTTTAATTACCGGCATGTCGCCAAGTGATTGACCATATATGTAAATATTATTTTGCTTATCGGATTGTATAAAATAAGATTGATCATAGTTTGGAGTTCCATAATAAGTTCCGTTTAATACTGTATTTCCGGCAGAATTTATTCGTAAAACATATCCATCTGCATTACCACCCTGATATGATGTTTGGTATCCGTTGACTGCAAATGGAAGATCGTTACTCGTTGTGCCACCTGTTACGTATATGTCAGAATTATTATCAATCACCAAACCATACCCGGCATCTGTACTGCTACCTCCAATAAAAGAAGAGCTTAACAAGTTACTCAATGATGAATTAAATTTCATAATCACACCATCCTGTTTCCCATTAAGAGAATTATCAAAACCATTTACAGCCGGAAAATTTGTTGAACGCGTTGAACTTGCCACATAAATATTATTCTGGGCGTCTACCTGAATTTCGCCACGGCTTTGATCTCCGTAGTTATGTTGGAGGCTGTCGTATTTTGGTTCGGCAACAACTTGAGATCCTGTTCCGGGAGGTGGCACTGGTACAGGGTAAAAATTAGCGGCATCGGTGTGGTTCAACCCATCATTCCCGCTTCCACCAATGTAAGTTGATGCTAATAAGGATGTACCTGTAGAATTAAACTTGGAAACATATATATCTGTTCCGCTATTAAATCGCAAACCATTATTAACGAACATTATAAACTGGCCTCCGTTATATGTTTTGTCATAGGCTCCAATACCTGTAGGAAAATTATTTGAACTTGTAACTCCATAAAAACAAAGGTTATCGTTATGATCAACAATTAAACTATTTATGCTTTCTGTCTTATTACCTCCAAAATATGTAGAATATAAAAGGTTTGTTCCCGTTGAATTATATTTAGTTATTACCACATCAGTATTACCATAATAAGCCGGTCCAAAAAAAGAAGAGCTATAGGCGCCTAAAGTGACAGGATAGCCAATATCAAAAATAGTTCCGCCAGAATATAAATTTCCTTGTGAATCAAAGGTGGCTGTCATTCCGAAATTATCTGCTGTTGAGCCACTTTGCGCCGCAAATACAAGCAAAGGGTCAATAACCAGTTCATGTTTTTTATTATACCCTTTTGGAAACTCATACGAGATGGTGTTGTTTATCAATAAAAAATTACAAGGCACAACCTTTGTTATACCATTAATCACTTGATAGGCATAAGGCTTTTGTTCAAACACTTCATTGGCATTTGGCTTAATAACGAGTACTCCTTTATTAATCTGAATGTTTTCAATGCCTTCATAATGAAGTTTGATATCATCAGGATTTCCTCCTGGTTTTACATGAAAATTGTATTTGATATTAGTAACAGCTGTAAGTATTTCATAATCTATCTGATGATAAAGCTCCCTATAAAATAATTGGTGATAGTTACTGACTTCACCCTTCCATTTAGAATCATCGCTTCCAACAAAATAGTTTTCGTAATATTTGCCTTTTTGGTATTTATCTATGGTGTTTACTCGGTTGCAACCCTCGAAAACAACTGCGTAAGCATGGCCTTTAATAATATCATCAATTAACGATCCTGGATGTATGTGATTAAAGTGGAACTTTCTGGATTTATACTTATCATAGAAATTAAAGACAAGTTTATCATTCTCCAAAAAAAGTGCGCCTCCATCAAGAGTGGCTTTAAATAAAATGTTATTTTCCCATTGACCAGCATTTTCGGTAAAAGTTACCCCAGGATGTTCGTGAGCGCTTACGGCCTGCTGTGCAACACCGCGCAAACAAATACAAACAAATACTATTATAAGTCTGAGTTTAACCACCTAAGTAAATATAATAAAAAAAACCCTGACAATATTATCAGGGTTTAGCATATTATTTTCAGGAAAAATTTATCGTAGAGTACCGTTTTTGTCGGCTTCCTTATTTTGTTTAATGATTTGCAGGGTTTGGTAAACCAATAAAAACGCAATGATTGTCCAAAGAATAAAATTTGGAATATGTCCTAAAACGCGCATTCCCTTAAACACTAAGTAAGAAAAATCTCCAATAGCATAAAAAACATCAGTCATTGTAATCGTTAAAGAAGTCATATTAATCTAATTTTGTAAGTTTACACCACAAAAATATAATTTTTTTAATATAAAAACGATTTTCTGCGAAAAATGATAGTTGGCACTTTAAAAAGTAATGTTCAGGTTTCCATCATACTTCTCCTGATATTTTGCGTAGGGTCTTGGATTGGCACATTTGGTTTTGTAAATGCAGAAGTATCAAACATTAACCATAATGAACATATTCTCTATTCCTATACATTTGACTCTGTTTTTTCTTTTACACTGAGACAGGTATTAACTCTCTTTATTATTTTGATAGGAGCTTTTTTTACCAATTTCCTGGCAATTGAGCAGGAGATAACCAGTAAAAACAACTATTTACCAGCGTTTTTATATATTCTTTTTGCTTTTTCCGCAAATACTAAGGGGATTATAGAGCCTTTGTTAACAGCCAATATTTTGATATTACCGGCACTCTACTTTCTAATGAACAGTTATCGCCAGGATCATGCGCTAGCTGAGTTTTTTAAATCCGGACTCTTTATGGGGCTTGCTTCTTTTTTTTGTATTCATTATATTGTAATGTTCCCGTTGTGTTTTATAGCATTAATCATACTTCGGCCATTTAACTGGCGCGAATGGACAGTGCTTTTTCTTGGATTAATAACACCTTTGTACATCTATGTTTGTATTTCTTACCTCTCCTCAATGAACACATTTGCAGTTTTCGGAATGATGAAAGAGGCTACTTCTTCCATTCAAAAACCGATTCTTTCCGAATACTATATAACCATCATTTTCGTCTCTCTAATGACTGCTATATTTTCAATTGTGCACTATTTAGGTAAGGGGTTTGGAGGAAAAGTAAAAACAAAAAAAACAAAATATATTTTATTATGGATGCTCTTACTTAGTTTTATCATGCTCTCTTTCGAACAAATGTCAGACATGATTCTGCTTCCATGCATTATTCCTTTAAGCATATTGGCCGGTGATTACCTATCAGAAATAAAACAACTAAAAATTGCCAATACCTTATTGGTTTTGTTCATTGGCGGGTTTCTTATAATTTATTTGCATGCCCTCGATATTATTTAATCTTTAGATAAAAATTCGCTTTATTATCTTTTATCTGATTACCAACTTCTGTAAAAAATAGTTTTAGTGCTATAGCTTGAGTTGTGTTTTTCCCGGGTCGAACTGCAAGATGCTGTGATTTAATTTACACGATACATAAAGCAGATGCCACTAATACTTTTTCTATTATGTCACAGAACATAAAGAAATTTGCTTCAGAAGCACTAACAATAAAGCTGGCAAATTTTATTTGAAAAGATTTTTAACAACCCCATTGATAAAAGCACAAGCTACCATGTTTAAGGTATAACTAAAAAGCATATAAAAACGTATTTTTATATGCTTTTATGCAAACACTCGACACCTTAGAGCTGGGACAAACAGCAACCATAATTGACTTTACCGATGATTTTTTGTCGTTAAAGTTTATTGAGATGGGTTGTTTACCGGGCGAAAAAGTTAAGTTATCTAATGTTGCACCCTTGGGAGATCCTATTGCTATTGAAGTTTCGGGTTATCTTTTAAGTCTGAGAAAAAAAGAAGCGTCAACCATTGTTGTAAAAATACTTCCTCAAAATACAGTAGAGTCCTGTGTCATCTAATAGTCCTCATATTTCTATTGCGTTAATTGGAAACCCTAATAGTGGGAAATCTACGTTGTTTAATTCTTTAACGGGACTCAATCAAAAAACTGGCAATTACGCCGGTGTTACAGTTGACAAACATTATGGATCTTATAAATTCAAAGGCACTGATTATAAAATAACTGATTTGCCGGGCACCTATAGCCTGTATCCTAAATCAATTGACGAAAAAGTTGCGTGCAAAGCCCTTTTAAGCGAAAAGGACATTATAGATGTTGTTATCATCGTTGTGGATTCCTCAAATCTGAAAAGGCACCTTTTGCTTACAACCCAGGTTATAGATTTAAAAAAACCATGTGTGTTGGTTTTAAACATGATTGATGAGGCAGAAAAAAACAATATCACCATTTATAAAAATGAATTAGAGAAATTGTTTGATGTGCCTGTTGTTTCTGTTAATTCAAGAAAGAAACTTGGCATAACTGAACTGAAGGAAGCTATTGTTAAAGCTAAAGTGTCGGATTCTATTTTTTATAATTTTGAAAAACAAAAACAATTGTTGCCTGATAGTATTTCATATCGAAAGGTAATAGAATCACAATTTTTAGAAAATAAACCCGGCATCAATGAGTTTGAACTGGCCGATAACATACATCGCTTCTCAAAAATAAACTATATAGTTGCCAAGTGTTTGAAACAACCCGAGCAACTTAATAAAAGCATTACACAAAAGTTAGACTCATTTTTCACACACAAAATATTTGGTTTTATTTTCTTCTTTTTTATTTTATTCGTGATTTTTCAATTCATTTTTTTTGTAGCAGAATACCCGATGACTCTCATCGAAGAAAGTTTTGCCCAGCTAATGAACTTTACATCAAATGCTTTACCAAAAGGAAAATTAAATGATTTAATCGTAAATGGAATTTTAGCAGGCTTGAGTGGCATTGTCATTTTTGTTCCTCAAATTGCCTTATTGTTTCTTTTTATTGCCATTTTGGAAGACACAGGATATATGGCAAGGGCAAGTTTTATTTTAGATAAAATAATGCGCCGCTTTGGTTTAAATGGTAAATCTGTAATTCCTATGATTAGCAGTGTGGCATGTGCTGTTCCTTCTATTATGAGCACAAGAACTATTACCAATTGGAAAGATAGAATTATCACTATTTTGGTTACGCCTCTTATTAGTTGTTCGGCTCGTTTACCTGTTTATACCTTATTAATCAGCATTATGTTTGCCGGTAAACAATCATTAGGGTTTTTCAATTACCAGGGAATGGTTTTAATGGGAATGTATGTTTTAGGATTTGCCTCAGCGTTGTTAGCAGCCTTTATTTTAAAACACGTTTTAAAAACAACAGAAAAAAGTTATTTCATAATGGAGCTCCCGGTTTACCGAAAGCCACAATGGCAATCAGTAATTATGCTGGTGCTGGGAAAAGTAAAAGTTTTTTTGTTTGATGCCGGTAAAATCATTTTAGCTATTTCCATCGTCCTCTGGTTTTTAACTTCTCACGCTCCCTCTGATAACATAAATCAAATAGAAACTAATTACAAAATAGCTATTTCAGCTTCTGCAAACGATAGTGTAAAAACGGTTTTAGAATCACAAATGCAATCTGAAAAACTTGAAGCCTCATACGCAGGTATTTTAGGAAAAAAAATGGAGCCTGCTATAAAACCCCTGGGCTTTGATTGGAAAATTGGCATTGCCTTAATTACCTCTTTTGCTGCACGTGAAGTTTTTGTTGGTACAATGGCTACTATATATAGCAGTGGCGATGCTGATAATACTGAAACATTGCGTGAAAAATTAATGGCCGAAAAAAATTATAATACTCAACAACCTTCTTATTCAAACGCAGTATGTTGGTCTTTACTAATATTTTATGTGTTTGCTATGCAGTGTATGAGCACCCTTGCAACAACCTATCGCGAAACAAAACACTGGAAATGGCCGGCTATCCAATTGTTATTTATGACAGGTCTTGCCTATCTCTCTTCCCTATTAGTATTTCAGGTATTAAATTAATTACTTCTTCGATTTATATTAATTTTTAAAAAAACTTAATTAATGTACAATTTACTCCTTCATCAATCTATTATTGCTGCTGTTTTAGCTGGAAATGAAATTTTAGATGTCTATCATACTGAATTTAAAATAGAATATAAGGATGATAAATCGCCAGTAACTATGGCGGATAAAAGAGCCAGTGAAAAAATTGTTGAGGAATTAAAGTGTTTCAACATACCTGTTTTAAGCGAAGAGGGATTCCATGCTGACTTTGAAACCAGAAAGCTCTGGGATAAATTATGGATTGTTGATCCTTTGGATGGAACAAAAGAATTTATAAAAAGAAATGGAGAGTTTACTGTAAATATTGCTTTAGTGGAAGATAACGCTCCTAGTCTTGGGGTTATTTATTCACCGGTATTTAAGGATATATATTTTGCTGCAAAAGGAATTGGTTCTTATAAAATCGATAAGGAAGATTTTACGCCTCTAATCGAAACCATTCAAACCACAACGCTTGATGATTTTCTTCGGGTAGCTAAAAAACTTCCGATTATCATTGATAGAAAAAATTATGTTGTTGTGGCGAGTCGTTCACATATGAGCACTGAAACGTATAAGCGCATTGAAGATTTGAAATTAAAACATAAAAACGTAGACATAGTTACAACTGGAAGCAGTATAAAAATGTGTTGGGTGGCAGAAGGCATTGCAGATGAATATCCTCGTTTTGGCCCTACAATGGAATGGGATACGGCTGCAGGGCAAGCAATCCTTCAAGAGGCAAATGCGTCATTAATAGATAACGTAACCCAACTACCTATGAAATATAATCGTGAAAATTTATTAAACAATTGCTTTATTGCTAAGAGATAAGCGATTTCCAGGTTCACTTTGATTGAGTTATTTACTGCTCATTTTTTAACTTTATATTAATAAAGCCAAACTGTTTTTCTCAGCGGGAACCCTTGAAAATGCGGGACAACAACACAAGTAATTAAATTAACTTGAGTTCCTTTTCAACAATTCGGTTTATTTCTTCTGCCTGAAAAAGGACCATTGCATGTGAACCTTTTTCAATAGTGTAATGTGGTGTTACATAATTATACCACAATAATTTATCAGAATTGCCATGAATATGAACGGCATTCGCCGGCAAATCTTTGTTGTTCCACGAAACAATAATATTAATACAATACTTAAAATAATTCTCAGTCATGCTATCCACCATTCCTAAAAATTCTGGTATATAAGCCTTTCCGAATCCTATTAGCCATCCGCTTTGATAAGCCATCTTTCGATGATTTGTTTCACTAATTAATTTATGTATGGGAATATGTTTCATCATGCGAATAAACCATGGAAGTTCTTTCCTTAATTTTGAAGTAGATATAAGAAAAGTTTTTTGTGGTGAAATAAGTTTAGATAACTCTGTACAAAGCATGCCGCCAAATGAAACTCCCAATAAACAAAACGCTCTACTCGTATCTATCTGAGGTAAAAATTTACGTGCATAAGACTGCATGGTGTCATTCCTTTCTGGTAAAGGCCAATGAAGAACAACAATTTTAACGTCTTTTATTTCGGTGTTTACATAAAGCTTCTCTGTTGTTCCTAATCCTGGAATGGCGTAAATAATCATAAAACAAAGGTAGATCTTCAGTTCAAGCAAATCAACACTCGTAAAATAACAAATGTTAAATCATTATGGGTTAATAACTTTTTATACTGTTTCTTGTTATCGCATTATATTTGCTTCGAATTAAAATATAAATGAAATGACTGTAGAAATGGCTTTAGAAAATATAACCACTGAAATAAAAAACGACGTATTGGTAATTACAATTAATCGTCCTGATAAATTAAATGCATTAAACAAACAAACCATCGAAGAGCTTCATGAAACATTTGTTGATGCAGAAAATGATAAAAATATCCGCTCTTTAATTATTACAGGTGCGGGACAAAAGGCATTTGTAGCCGGTGCAGACATTGCTGAATTTGCCAATTATAGTGTGGAAGAAGGAAAACAATTAAGTTCGATCGGACACTTTAAAATTTTTAATTTTATTGAGAATTATTCCAAACCGGTTATTGCTGCAGTAAATGGCTTCGCCTTAGGTGGCGGCTTAGAGTTAGCTATGGCTTGCCATATCAGAGTTGCAAGCTCAAATGCAAAAATGGGTTTACCGGAAGTAAGTTTGGGAGTAATTCCTGGATACGGCGGCACCCAGCGTTTAGCACAATTAGTAGGGAAAGGGAAAGCTTTTGAAATGATTGTAACGGCTGACATGATTAATGCAGAAGATGCTTATAAGTGGGGTTTAGTGAATTATGTTACAAGTCAGGAAGAATTGTTAAATAAGTGTTTTGAGATTACTTCTAAAATAAGTTCAAAATCTCCTGTAGCAGTACGCACGGCTATTAGGGTTATTAATGCAGGTTATAACAACAAGCAAAACGGTTACGAAGTTGAAATAGAAGAGTTTGGAAAAAGTTTTTCAAGCGGTGATTTTAAAGAGGGCGTTAATGCCTTTTTAGAAAAACGTAAAGCACAATTTCCAGGAAATTAATTATTAATTTATTGATTTAAAAATTATGTCACTTACCCCGCCTTTCAACATTAAAAAATGGATTGATGAAAACAGGGATCTGTTGAAGCCGCCCGTTAATAATAAAGTAGTTTACAAAGACACAGAGTTTATTGTGATGGTTGTTGGGGGCCCCAACTCACGAAAAGATTATCACTTCAATGAAAGTGAAGAATTTTTTTATCAATTAAAAGGCGACATAAAAGTTAAATTACAAATTGACGGGAAGTCAGAAGAGTTTGATATTTGCGAAGGGGATATTTTTCTGTTACCGCCTAAAATACCTCATAATCCAATTCGTTTTGCCAATACAATTGGTTTAGTAATTGAACGAAGAAGACGCGAAGGTGAAATGGACGGATTAATGTGGTTCTGCGAAAAATGTAACGCCAAACTTTATGAAGAAAAATTTGTCTTAAACGACATCGCTTCACAATTTCAAGGTGTTTTTTCTAAGTTTTATAATTCGAAGGAACTAAGGACTTGCAAAGCTTGTATGTCTGTTATGGACCCGCCTCCGGTGATTTCCTAAGGCGTTTTGTCTAAAAAGTTCGTAGAAGTACGGTTTTAGCGAGTAAACTACTCGTTTTTTGGTAGTTTTTAAGTTAACTTTATAGCAAACTTCAGAAAGCTATGAACAAATTACTAATACTTTTCATATTTTTTCTTTCATTATCTGTAAGAGCTTCCCATATTTCTGGTGGCCAAATTACTTACCAATGTTTGGGAAACAATGTTTATCAGGTAAAACTCACCTATTTTTGGGATTGTGAAGGAGGATTTAACCCGGGCACTTCTCAAACCATTAATGTAGACGGTTGTGGAACAGCTTTAACAGTTGTTGTTAACCAAAGCACATTGACGCCCGGTGATGGCGTTTCTGCTGATGGATTATGCCCCAATAGTGGGCTCACTACCTGTAAAAAAAGAATTGAATATATTGGCAACATAACACTTCCTTCTGCTTGCAATAACTGGGTGTTTTCAATTGGAAGTTGCTGTCGTGGAGGAAATATTACAAATATTTCCGGTGGAACCTCAGCCAGTTATTATCACATGGCTTCCTTAAACAACACTTCAGTTACTTGCAACAATTCACCTGATATAACTATTGGAACTCTGCCTAATTTTTGTGTTAACCAACCAGCTTGTTTCAATCTCGGGGCTACCGAAGTAGATGGTCACACCTTAAGCTACGCGTTTGTTGCTGCTTACCAAACTGCTACAACGTTTGTTACCTACAACGCTGGTTATACCGGTGGCGTGCCAATTACAGGAATTACGATTGATCCTGCAACCGGCCAGATTAATTTTACCCCAACAACCATAGGTGATTTTGTTATTACTGTTCAAATTACAGAAAAAGACGCTAACGGAAATATTATTGGTACCATTATGCGCGATTTCCAGGTTATTGTTACCAACTGTAGTAACCAAACTGTAACCTGCGGACAGGGAGCAATTTCAAATGTTACTTCCGGGACCGCCCCAAGTGGGAATACTTTACAGATTTGTGAAAATATTCCTTTTTGTTTTGATGTTACGTTTACTGATCCAAATGTTGGGGATTCTGTGAAAATCAGTTCTCCAAATATGTCAACTACATTGCCCGGATCGTCAATGGTTATGACCTATACACCAGGAACAAAAAATAAAGTAAAAGCCACAATTTGTTGGACTCCTCCTGCGGGTAGTTCAGGCTTAAATACAAGTTTTGTGTTGGTGGTAAAAGATAATGCTTGTCCTGTACCTGGAACTCAAGTTCTTAATTATTTTATTGATGTTTTGCCGGCAACCAGCGCAGGGCCTGATAGAACTATTTGTGGCTCACAGTCAGCATCTGTTACTGCTACCGGCTCTTCCACTGTATTTGCCTGGAGTGATCTGGCAGGAACACCAGTGCCTGTTGGGCCGGCGTTCAGTTGCAACCCTTGTAAAGATCCGGTTATTAAACCTGCTGTTACTTCTACCTACGTTGTTACCAATGTTGGTGGTGGTGCAAATTGTAAAAACAAAGATACGATCGTTGTTAATGTTGTGCCTGATTTTACTCTAACTGCAAATGTGGCTACGGCCAGTGGTTGTTTAAATTCTGCGGTTCAATTTACCAGTAATGTTTCTCCCGCAGGATCTTATTCTTATTCATGGAGCCCGGCAGCGCCTTTAACAAGTACTAATACAGCTAACACAAGTGCTATTTACTCAACACCGGGAAATTATAATTACACTCTAACTGCAATCAGCTCTATTGGATGTACAAAACAATCGGCGAATATTGCTTTTACAGCCAATCCTGTTGTTACGCCTCAGTTTACAGTGGTTCCCACAAATACAACTATTTGCAACGGTGCAGTTCCTTTATCTATTACTTTCGGTTCCGGCCCTCCTGCAACCTGCGCATTAGCAACTTCAGGCTGTGCTGTAACAAATACACTACAAGTAGGTTCAGCTACAACAGAAGGTTCTTCTGGCGTTTATAGTCCTTACGGAGGGGTTTATGATAGTCAGAAAAACCAGTATTTATTTAGGGCCAGTGAGTTACTTGCGGCTGGTATCGTTGGTGGAAAGTTGAACAGGTTGGCTTTTAAAGTTACTAACTTAAATTTTAATAACACAACCTTCGAAAACTTCACCATAAAAATGAAGTGTGTGTCATACTCAACTTTGCCTACCACCACCATGGATAACACTGGCTTAGTTCAGGTATTTAACCCAACAACAATTAACGCCACATTAGGTTGGAATACCTATAACTTTACTCAGGCCTACGAATGGGACGGAATCAGTAATTTGTTGGTTGATGTGTGTTATTTCAATCCTGAATGGGACGGCAATCTTTCGGTAGAATATTCTACAATGGCGTTTACTGCATCCAAACATGAAAGAGACGACGACATTGATCAATGTGCTTTGAACACTGTTTACTTGACAGGTAACCAAAGACCAAATGTGCGTTTTGGGAACTGTTCATCAACTCCGCCGGCATCGTCTTTTACTTATAGCTGGTCTCCAGCAGCGGGTCTAAGCAGTACATCTGTTTCTAATCCTACAGCCAATATTTCTGCCAATACAGTCTATACTGTAGTGGTTACTCCAACAGCGGCTGCAACCTGTTCAAATGTTGGCACTACGAGTTTAACCATCGTTAGTACTGCACCCCTTACTATTTCTGCTGTTCCTGCTAAATGTTCAAACGCTAGCTCATTTTCTTTATCCGCACAACCGGCAGGAGGAACCTGGAGTTTAACAGCAACAACCACAACCGCGGGCGTATTCACTCCTTCACTCGCAGCTATTGGAAATAATACGGTAACTTATATGTATGGTGGAGCAGGTTGTATGCAAACAGCAACTGCTGTGGTAACCGTGGAGCGATTTGTACCATCAACTATTTCGGGCACCATAAATCCTATATGTCTTCCGAGTTCAACAATTAATCTTTCAACCGCTTTATCAACTTCAACACTTGGTACGGGCGTCTGGTCGGGTAATGGTGTTTCGGGCACTATTTTTAATCCTAACACTGCCGGTGGTGGAACTCATACTTTAACTTACAGTACAAATTCTTCTCCTACAACTAGTTTGTGTCCTTCCTCCAGTACTATTGCGGTATCTGTTGTTTCAACGGCACAACCTACAATTACAGCAGTTTCTCCGATGTGTTCAAATGCTGTTTCTTTTTCTTTATCAGCCTTGCCAGCAGGAGGGACCTGGAGTTTAACCGCTTCAACGTCAACAACAGGTGTCTTTACGCCAAGCCTTGCAGCCATAGGAAATAATACAATAACATATATCTATGGCGGATCATCATGTTTGCAAACTGCAACTGCCGGCGTTTCGGTAGAACGCTATCTCCCCTCAACCATTACAGGAACCATCAATCCCTTATGTCTTCCAAGTTCTACTATTAACCTTTCCACGGCATTGACCACATCTACTCTTGGAACAGGTGTCTGGTCGGGCAACGGGGTTACTGGTACCATATTTAATCCTAATGCTGCAGGTGTTGGAACTCATACATTAACTTACAGCACAAACTCTTCGCCTACAGCGAGTTTATGTCCTTCATCAAGTACAACTGCGGTAATGGTGAATGCACCAACTCAACCAACCCTTACATCTGCGGGACCTTTTTGTACAAATGCGGGTACCTTTGCGGTTTCAGCAATTCCAACAGGAGGAACTTGGACAGGAGTTGGATTAACTCCAGCAGGAGTGTTAACTCCATCCACAGCTGTAGTTGGTTCTAATACTTATTCTTATACGGTGGGTTCTTCTACGTGTTCGGCAACAAACACTCTCGCAATTTCTGTTGAACAATATGTACCTTCTACAATAACTGGTTTCATTAGCCCACTTTGTATTAGTGATCCTCCAGTTAACTTATCGGCTGCCCTTTCTACCTCAACTCTAGGCGCTGGAGTATGGAGCGGAAACGGAGTGTTGGGAACTGCATTTAATCCAGCTAATGCCGGAGCTGCAGTTCATACATTAACCTATAGTACAAATTCTTCTCCAACTACAAGCTTATGTCCTTCTTCAAGCACCATTAACATAACAGTAAATTCAGTAGTTCAGCCAACAGTTTCAGCGGCCGGGCCATTTTGCGATAATTCTTCCCCTCAACAGTTAACCGCTGTTCCATCGGGAGGTGTATGGAGCCCTGCTAGCATGGTAAGCAGTGTGTCAGGGACAGGTTTGTTTTCTCCCGCATCCAGCTCACTTGGTACTAATAAAATATATTATACCTTAACAAATGCACCTTGTTCAAAGAAAGATTCGGTTAACATTACAGTTATTAAATTTATTCCTGCTACAATCACTGGTGCGTTAGGACCTTATTGTATTTATAATCCTTCTGTAAATTTACAGCCAACAGCTCAGTTTTCAGGCGGCGTTTGGTCGGGCAATGGAGTAACAGGATCTTCTTTTTCTCCTACTTCTGCAGGTGCCGGTAATCATACAATTACTTATAAAACAGATCCTGCTCCCGCAGGATTATGTCCGGACACTGAAACACTTTCCATTATTGTAAATGCAAAACCAAATGCTAATGCAGTTCCTAATACAACTGTTGGTTGCACTCCCGTAAGCATAGATTATTCCACATCAACAGTTAATTTAGGTACCGCAATTTGGGATTTTGGTGATGGAACACCAAGAGATACCGGTTTACTTATAACTCATATATATTATATTCCAGGTACATACACTGCAACCCTTTATTATACAGATCCAGCAGGTTGTAAAGACACAACGGTTGCAAGTAGTGGCATAAAAGTTAATGTGTTGCCAGTTGCGTCTTTTGAACCTTCTGTTACTGAAACTACGGTCGTTGATGGGCTGGTTGAGTTTACGAATCAATCTACAGTTTTAGCAGACAATACGTATGCGTGGGATATTGAGGGACTATATAATAGCACTCAAATTAACGAGTCGTTCTTATTTGCTAACTCTGGGAACTATGTAGTAACCTTGACAGCTACAACAATTGACGGATGTACCGATGACACTTCCGTTGTAATTAAAGTTAATCCGGATGTTGTAATGTATGTGCCTAACGTTTTTACTCCTGGCGCAGATGGTTTAAATGATGTATTTCAAATATTTATTCCTCCTAGTGGTGCTGATTATTCAACCTATAGCATTCTTATTTATGACAGATGGGGTGAATTAGTGTTCCAATCAAATGATATTTTAGAGTCATGGACCGGAGCTAGAAATAATTCAGGAGCAATTTTACCACAAGGAACATATGTATGGAAGATTCATTTTCAGGATGAAAAAAGAACTCATTATGAAAAAATGGGGCACGTTACTATTCTTCATAAATAAATAAATTTGTATTACGAAAAAGCTCTGGTGATGAATCGGCAGGGCTTTTTATTTAAATAAATCAGCTATATGGAACGTAAAGAAAAATTTATAAAATCTATCGTAGAAGGTTATGTAACCAACGGTGATTATATTGTACTTGGCTCGGCAATTTATGAGGGTAATCCTGAAAAAGATGCCGTCGTTAAACTTCCTTTAAAAACGTTGAACAGACACGGCCTAATTGCAGGTGCTACGGGAACAGGCAAAACAGTTACTTTGCAGATTATAGCAGAAAATATGTGCGCAAAAGGAATTCCGGTATTGTTGATGGATTTAAAAGGTGATTTAAGTGGGATTGCAAAACCAGGCTCAGCCAATCAAAAAATTATAGAAAGGCATAACTCTATTGGTTTTCCGTTTGAACCAAAAGAAACGCCTGTTGAGTTTCTATCGCTATCAAGCGAAAATGGAGCAAAGTTAAGGGCCACTATAAGTGAATTTGGACCCGTACTATTTTCAAAAATATTAAATCTTAATGAAACACAAAGTGGAATCGTTGCGATAATTTTTAAATATGCGGATGATCATCAGTTACCCTTATTAGATTTAAAGGATTTTAAAAGCCTGTTAAATCATTTGGTAGGAGACGGAAAGGATGATGCACAAAAAAATTACGGTAATATTTCAAAGGCATCAGCGGGTACAATTTTAAGATCAATTATCGAACTTGAATCTCAGGGGGCAGATTCTTTTTTTGGTGAACGCTCATTTGAAGTTTCAGATTTGGTAAGGTTTGACACTAACGGTCATGGAATTGCATCAGTTATAAGGCTAACCGATATACAGGATAAACCAAAACTCTTTTCTACTTTTATGTTGTGCTTGCTTGCAGAAATTTATCAAACTTTTCCGGAAAGCGGGGATTTAGACAAACCAAAACTATGTGTATTCATTGATGAGGCTCATTTATTATTCAAAGAAGCGTCAGATGCATTGTTGGATCAAATCGAGTCCATTATCAAATTAATCAGAAGCAAGGGTGTGGGCATTTATTTCTGTACTCAGAACCCATATGATATTCCTGAAGCAGTTCTTTCGCAATTAGGATTAAAAGTTCAACACGCGCTCCGTGCATTTACTGAAAAAGACAGAAAGTCGATTAAGAAAACCGCAGAAAATTATCCTATCTCTGAATTTTATAAAACAGATGAACTGCTTACCAGTCTCGGTATTGGCCAAGCACTTGTTTCTGCCCTAAATGAAAAAGGCATTCCAACTCCATTAGCGGCAACTCACTTACGAGCTCCCATGAGCAGAATTGGCATACTTTCAGCGGATGAAATAAATCAAAATGTTTCGTCCAGTTCTATCAGTAAGAAGTATAATGAAATTATTGACAGAGAGAGTGCCTTTGAAATGTTAGCATCAAAAATAAAAGAAGTTGCAGATCAGGAAGAGCCAACAAAAAAAAGAGTCAAAGAAGAAAAAAGCACAATTGAAAAATTAAGCGAAAACACCATGGTTAGACAAGTTGGTAGAACGGTAATGAAAGAAGTTGCCAGAGGGCTATTAGGGGTATTAGGCCTGGGCGGAAATCGGAAAAAAAACAGTTGGTTTTAATTCAAATTTATCGAAAAATAATCACAGTCATTATACAATATTGCCACAAAAATGGCGTTATTGTTATTTAACTAAACCCTATGCTTCCTGCAATCTGGCACCGCTATATCTTTTTATTTGGAATTATTGGATTGGCTGCCGGGATGCTTTTTGGAACAGTGCCTACAAGTATTCCTCAGATTATATTAGCAGCCAATTGGCTGATTGAAAGAAACTTTGATAATAAATGGCGTCAGGTAAAGACAAATAAAATATTCTGGGTTCTTATCTCTTTATATGTCTTACATCTCATTGGAATGTCTTATACCCAAAATACTCAGCAAGGTTTGAGTGATTTGAGAAACAAAATGCCTTTGCTAATCCTTCCTCTAATTCTTTTTACTTCCACTCCTTTATCAAGAAAAGAATTTCGTTTGCTTTTTGGTTTTTTCTTTCTGAGTGTGACTGTAAGCTCTATTTGTTGTTATTTAGTATATGCGGGTTTTACAAAAAAAAACATAATCGATGTTCGCAATGCATCCATCTTTATGTCGCATATTCGGTTTTCGCTTTTTATTGCTTTTGCAATTATTGGAATGATATACGGCAGTCTGAAAGAAAAGAGCACGCTAATCCGATTTATATGTTTGATATCATCATTATGGCTTTTGTTCTTTATGTATAAACTTGAAATGGCAACAGGTTTTCTTTGTCTGACAATAGTAAGCACCACTTTGATAGTATTTTTTAGTCTAAAAAAAACAAGTAAACCATTTTCAATTGCAGTGCTATCCGGCTTAGCTGTTATGCTTGGGCTGTTTTTTTATTTTGCGTTTTCACAGTTGAATATTTTTGAAAAGTCAAACCATAATTCCTCAAATATACTTTTAGAAAAAACAAAAAATGGCCGCTATTTTTTTCATGATACAGTTTCCACAATCGCTGAAAACGGCAACTTAATCTTTATTAACATAAATGAAGATGAAATGAAAACAGAATGGAGAAAAAGAAGTGAAATGAATTACAACGAAGAGGATAAGAAAGGAAACGAATTAAAATTTACGATATTAAGATATCTTGCAAGTAGAGGTTTTACAAAAGACTCGACAGGTATTGCTTCCTTATCTGAAAAAGATATAGTCAATATTGAGAATGGAAACCCAAATTACAAATACAATATTAATAGTGGCTTAATATCAAAATGGCGGTCGCTTGTATGGGAATATAATAAATATAAACGAGGAGAAAATCCGTCAGGACAAACACTAACCATGCGGATGGCGTTTTGGAAAAACGGTAGCTATATTGTTCATGAAAACCCCATTGTTGGAGTTGGAACAGGAGATATACAAAGTGCATATGATAAAATGTATGTACAAACACATTCCAAACTTGACAAAGAGTGGCGCTTACGTTGCCATAATCAATACCTGGCCATCACTGTTGCCTTTGGAATATTAGGATTAATCATTTTCTTAATATATTTATTTTATCCGGCTATAGTCTTGCGAAAAGAAATACACCTTCTATATTGGCCTTTTTTTCTAATATCTTTATTATCATTTATAACAGAAGATACTTTAGAAACACAATCTGGTGTCACATTTTTTATTTTCTTTCAAACACTTTTTTTATGGTTAGCCAGCTTTCAATATAAGATAGATTTTGAAAACGAAAGAGGTTCAAAATATTATAAGTGAGTGTGAATTTATCATGCTTTAAAAACCAAAATTTCTACAAAAATTAAGTCGTATCACACCTAAAACGATACTAAATACAGGCTTTCTACAGTTTTAAAAAAAACATTTGGTATTTAATCTGGATTTTTAATATCGGAGTTTTATTGGATTAGATTCGTTGAATAAAACTCTAATATTAAACTAAAAATCATATGAAAAAAGCATTTACACTACTAAGTTTTTTTTCTCTTCTATCAACTACAATAGTATCGCAAACGCCACAAAGAAACTGTGGAACGATGCAAAACCTGCAAATTTTAAAAGCTCAGGACGTTACCCTGGAAGCCAGAATGAATTTAATAGAAGAACAAACTTCAATGTTTGAAAAAAATCAAACTTTCATGAAAACCACTGGCACCATAGTAAACATACCTGTCGTGGTTCACGTATTATACAATACAACAACCCAAAATATTTCAGATGCCCAGATCAAGTCACAAATAGATGTTTTGAATGAAGATTTTAGGCGTTTAAATGCCGATAGAGTAAATACACCATCGGCTTTTTCAACTTTAGCTGCAGATGTAGAAATCAATTTTTGTTTGGCATCCAAGAATCCATCTGGCGCATCTACAACAGGGATTATCAGAAAAAGTACCACTAAAACTTCTTTTACTGACGATGCCGTAAAATATTCATCCTCTGGTGGCGACGATGCCTGGAACACGAGTAAATATTTAAATTTATGGGTTTGTAATTTAGGTGGCGGGCTATTAGGATATGCGCAATTTCCAGGTGGGCCGGCAGCTACAGATGGTGTTGTTATATTGTACTCTTCTTTTGGAAGAACCGGGACTCTATCTGCTCCATATAATAAAGGTAGAACCGCAACTCACGAAGTGGGTCACTGGTTAAACTTACGCCACATATGGGGCGATGCCAGCTGCGGTAGCGACTTAGTAAATGATACACCAACACAACAAACCTCTAATTATAGTTGCCCCACTTATCCAAGAAGAACCTGTTCTAATACAACCAGCGGAGATATGTTTATGAATTATATGGATTACACAGATGACGCGTGTATGAATATGTTTTCTGCAGGACAAAAAACACGCATGCAATCGTTGTTCACATCTACAGGCGCACGATATAGCTTATTAAGCTCAACGGCTTGTGGTGGTGGCGTGACAACATCAACTACGACTCCGACAGGTACAACAAACACATTAACACTTGGCAATGGGACAGGCCTTACTACTACTCCTTATGGCACATATTATATGGATGAAAAAGTACAGTATCTCATTACTAAAGCTGAGTTAGCTGCAGCAGGCTATTCCTCAACCAATAATATTTTGAAATCACTTGCATTCAATGTCGCAACAGCAAGCACTCAAACAATGAATGGGTTTACAATTAAATTAAAACATACAACGGCAAGTTCATTTAGCAGTACGTCATTTTTAAGTAGTACAGGAATGACAACCGTTTATTCGGCAAACACGTCTGTTTCTGCAGGATGGAAAACACACCCTTTTTCAACTCCGTTCACTTATAATGGAACAGATAATTTGCTTATTGAAATTTGTTTTGATAATAGCGCGTACACCACGGATTCAAAAGTATATTATACAACCGCGAGCACTTATAAGACCTTATTCTTAAGATCAGATGTGGCAGCGGGTGGAACGTGTTTAAATACAACCGGGACACTTTCTTATAATCGTCCTAACATGAAATTGAGTTTTTCATCCAACACAAATTTTTCAGCTTTAGTTATCACGGAAACACCGCAACAGGAAGTGGAATCATTGCTGAGAACAATTCCAAAAGACAATGTAATTGACTTTCAATTAGCACCAAATCCAACCTCCTCTATATTGAAAGTTTCATATCACATTGAAACAGAAAATTCAGATGTAGCTATTAAAGTGTATAACATTATGGGCAAACTTGTTGGTGAATTTTATCCTCAAAACATAGAAGTTGGCAACAATACATTTGAGTTCAATATGGATAACAAAGTTGAAGAATTACCCTCTGGAGTATATCTGTGCACGTTAGCTATTAATAACGAAATACAAACCAAAAAATTTATGCTTGTTAAATAAAAAATTGTTTGTTTGTTTTAACAATGTAAAAAGCCATCCACTATACAGAGGATGGCTTTTAGTTTATTGGCGTTTTACTTTTGTATATATACCGGCGTTAATCGTTTAATTTCAATACCGCCATAAAGGCGCTTTGCGGTATTTCCACATTACCAACCTGTTTCATGCGCTTCTTACCTTCCTTTTGTTTTTCTAATAATTTACGTTTACGACTAATATCTCCTCCATAACACTTTGCCGTTACGTCTTTACGAATAGCACTAATAGTTTCACGGGAAATAATTTTAGCGCCAATCGCAGCCTGAATCGGAATTTCAAATTGTTGTTTTGGTATTAATTCTTTTAGCTTTTCGCAGATTTTTTTTCCAAAGTGATAAGAATTACTTCTGTGAATCAAACAAGACAAAGCATCTACAGGTTCCCCTTTTAATAAAATGTCTAATTTCACTAAATCTGATTCACGCATTCCAATAGGATGATAATCAAAAGAAGCATATCCTTTTGAGATAGATTTCAGTCTATCAAAGAAATCAAAAACCACCTCTCCTAAAGGCATTTCAAAAACCAACTCTACTCTGTCTGCTGTTAAATAATTTTGAGTAACAATAAGTCCGCGTTTTTCAATGCATAAGCTCATCACTGGTCCGATGAAATCAGATTTTGTGATAATATTAGCTTTAATATAGGGCTCCTCTATGTAATTAATACGCGCAGGATCAGGAAGATCACTAGGGTTATTAACTTTTACAACATCTCCGTTTGTTTGGTAGGCAATATAAGATACGTTAGGAACTGTTGTAATAACAGTCATTTTAAATTCCCGCTCCAACCTTTCCTGCACAATTTCCATATGGAGCATTCCTAAAAATCCACAACGAAAGCCAAAACCTAAAGCCAAAGATGATTCTGGTTCCCAGGTTAAAGAAGCATCATTTAATTGAAGCTTTTCCATACTATAACGTAACTCTTCAAAATCCTCAGTATCTACCGGATAAATTCCCGCAAATACCATAGGCTTAACTTCCTCAAAACCATGGATTCCTTCGGCACACGGCCTGTCAAAATGGGTAATCGTATCGCCTACTTTTACTTCTTTCGCTTCTTTTATACCTGATATGATATAGCCAACATCGCCCGTACTCATTGAACTGCGGGCTTCCGGTTTTAACTTTAGCACGCCGATTTCATCAGCATTATATATTGAACCGGTATTAAAGAACTTTACTTTATCGCCTTTTTTAATTGTTCCATTTAAAATTTTATAATAAGCAATAATTCCTCTAAAACTATTAAAAACGCTGTCAAAAATCAATGCCTGTAATGGGGCTTCGGGATCACCCACGGGAGCTTTAACGCGCTCAATGATTGCTGTCAGGATTGCTTCGATTCCCATTCCTGTTTTACCACTTGCTGGTATAACATCACTGCGTTCACATCCTATTAAATCAACAATCTGGTCAGTAACCATTTCAGGCTCCGCGCTCGGCAAATCCATTTTATTAAGAATAGGAATGATGGTTAAATCATGTTCTAAGGCTAAATATAAATTCGATATTGTTTGCGCCTGTATGCCCTGTGCTGCATCTACAATTAGTAATGCTCCTTCACAGGCTGCAATAGAACGTGATACCTCATAACTAAAATCTACGTGTCCGGGCGTGTCTATTAAATTGAGTACAAATTTTTCACCTTTAAAGGCGTATTCCATTTGTATAGCATGACTTTTAATGGTAATTCCACGCTCCTTTTCAAGATCCATATCATCGAGCACCTGCGCTTCCATTTCTCGACTTGTGATGGTATTAGTATACTCTAATAACCTGTCGGCTAAAGTAGATTTACCATGGTCGATATGGGCAATAATGCAAAAGTTACGTATGTTCTTCATTGAATGTAAAATAAGTCTGCAAAGATACACTATTGGCTGCAAAAAATAAGTATAGCCACAAAAATATATATGCAACAAAAACGCCGCTAAATAAGCGGCGTTTTAAGTAGAAAAAAATTTTAATTGGTGTTTCTTCTGATTACCGTTACATGACCAACATAAGGATGCTTATTTCCTAGTATATCATGAACCATTAATTTATAAATATAAACGCCTTGTGGTGCAGGCTTAGATCCACCTTTTACAGAACCATCCCAACCTTTTCTGAAATTGTTGCTTGTAAAAATGTTTTCGCCCCATCTGTCAAAGATATCCAACCTATAATTTTCTTCGTCAATACCCACCCCTAAAGGTTGGAAAATATCATTTAACCCATTTTCATCGGGCGTAAATGAATTTGGTATGTAGACTGAAAAATCAGGTATCACCTCCACAATTTGAGATGCGATGTCTCGGCAACCACGTGGCGATATGGCAATCAGATTCACCTTATACTCTCCAACATAACTATATCCATGACTCGGATTCATTACTGTTGACGTGTTTGAACCATTTAAAGCGGCCGGATCACCAAAATCCCAATAATAGGTTGTTGCTCCCTGCGAAGTATTTATAAAATTAAAGTTCGGATCCAAAATGGAAACCTTTAAAGGATCAGCGTAAAACGAAGCGGTTGGCTGAGGATATACTTCAATATAATTTGGTTTGGTAATCGTTTTAGAACAACCAGTTAATGTATTCAAAACATTTAAAGATATCGCATAGATTCCGGAATCACTAATCGTTGAATACATAGGATTACCAGGACCTAATACTACATTTTTATTACTATTCCAAGTAAAAACATCATTAGCTCCCCCATTCGATGTTCCTGTTAATGTAACTGATAATGGGGCACAACCAATACTTGGAGCTGTAAAATCAATTACCGGCAACTGATTAATATTTACTGTGAAAACTGCCGTTCCGGTTGGAATAGTACATTTGTCATCAATCGTCACCGTATATTGTGAAGGAGATGCCATAGTCGAATTGGTAACTATCGAAATCGAACTAGTAGGAGTGGCAGAGAAGGTTTGGCCGGTACTCCAGGCAAAATTATACGGGCCGCCATTACCCGGACTTGAGATTGTCGGAGATAATGTAACAAAATCACCCGCACATTTAGTTACAGAAAATCCACTAATAGCTAACGAAGGTGTCACCGCTACAGTAATTACACTTGGTCCTCTCTGGCAGCCGTTTATATCTGTTACGGATACAATATAAGAAGTGGTTGTAGTTGGGCTAACCGTATGCGGGCCGCCTCCATTAAACAAATTTGGTGTCCAACTATACGTATACACTCCTTGTGCTCCACCACTTGCATCGGCAGATATTTGTGTGGACTGCCCGTAACATATTGCTGTGTTTAAAGAAGGTATTAAAACTAAAATGTTAGGTGGGGCTACATATACGGGCTGAGTTACAGAGCAACCGTAATTATCTACAACTGTTGCGTTGTATTGTCCGGCAGCAACACCACTTACACTTTGAGTTAATGCAGAAGTAGTAATTGTTTGTGAAATCGGGTTGGACCAGATTACATTGTAAGGAGCGGTGCCCGAAGTATAATTAACAGTAATTGCTCCGTTGGACATTCCTGTACAGGCCGGTTGAGTTACACTAAAACCGGTTATTGAAGGAGGTAAAGGATTAGCAATAGCTACTGATTGTGAAATAGAACAACCTTTTGCATCTGTAATAACTGCTGACCAATTTGAACCCGGAGACATATTAATTGCTACCGTTCCTGATTGGACAGGACTAGTGTTCCAACTTACGGAATAAGTTGGAGTACCTCCCGTTATGGTAACAGTAGCAGATCCATTTGGATTACCACAGGTTGCAGGAAGAGAAGTATAGGTTGATGTTAAAGCAGAGGGTTGTGAAATTGTAAAGTTCGCTCCTATTGGACAATTATTCGCATCTGTTAAAGCTAACGTATAGCCACCTGCGGTTAAACCCGTTAAAAAGCCATTGGAGCCAGGTTGTGCAGGCGTCCATGTGTAGCCATAAGCGGGCGTACCATTCTGGATAGTAATAGATATTTGTCCGTTATTTCCTCCAAAACAAGAAACATCTGTAAAACTTGATGCTGTAATAGTTAAAGCTTGCGGTTGAGATATAGTAACCGATTTGGATGTTACACACCCGTTACCGTCAGTAACATTACAAGTATAACTATTTGCTCCTACATTGACTAATATGGAAGAGGTTTGAGCACTAGGAGTCCACACATAAGAATAGTTTGGAGTGCCTCCGTTTACTAGCATTGTTGCGCCTCCATTGGTTTGTCCAAAACAAGAAACATTTGTAAAACTTCCAATAGCACTCGTCAATTGTGTTGGCTGAGTAATGTCTACAAAAGCAGTTCCCACGCAACCTGCAGCGTCAGTCACAGTAATGTTCTTAATTCCAAAATTAAACGTCGAAACATTAGCCGTTGTATAAGATGTTCCGGACCATAAATAAGAGTAAGGAGTAACCCCGCCAGTCACATTTATATCTGCCCCTCCATTAGAGCCTCCAAAACAACTAATGTTTGTCTGACTCGTTATTGCAACAACAGGGCCGGCAATATCATTAACCAAACCACTTGCCACAGCTTTACATCCATATAAATCTGTTACTGTAAAACTATAGGCCCCTGCCACAATACCATTATTACATAATGAAGTTGGCCCGTTACTCCACAAATTAGAGTAGGGAGCGGTTCCCCCACCAACAACTACACACGTTTTTCCGTTTGCTTGTCCGCAATTAGAGTTGGTAGCTCCAGCTACTGCAGTTAAAGCCGCAGGCTCTGTGAGGGTAAAAGTAATTACACTTATACAAGACCCATTGGAAGTAATCGTTACAGTATTATTTCCAACACATAAATTATTTACCGAATTTCCATTTTGTAAACCAGGTTGCCATAAAATAGAGGGGATTCCAATTCCACCTGTGAACGCAATATTTCCTGTTCCATCGCAGGCACCAAAACATTTTACATTTGTAGTTGTTAACGTTGTTGTAAAGGCTGCGGGTTGGTTTATCGTGGCTGTTGCAGTTGCTATACAACCATTAGCATCTGCAACCGTTACAACGTATGGTCCTGCTGTTAACGAACCTGCCGTTGCAGCATTTCCTCCGTTTGGCGACCATGAATATGTAAATGAACCTGTGCCCCCGCCAGGAGTTACAACCGCAAAACCATTATTTCCTCCGAAACAGGTAACACTACCTGTTGCAGATATATTTGCGGTAACCTGGGTTGGCTGAGAAATAATAACAGCAACATTTGCTGTACAAGAATTTTGATCTGTTGCCAACACAGTATAATTGCCTGCGCAAGCACCGGTTAATGTTTGAGAAGAAACAGGACTTGCTCCACCCGTCCACACATAACTCACTGCGCCAATATTATTTGTAACCGTTGCAATAGCTAAGCCATTGCAGGCGTTGAAACAAGTTACATTACTGGATGTTAAACTTGCCACCATTGCAGGCGGATTGGATAATGCCATACTGGATGTAACCACACATCCATTACCATCAGTTACAGTTAGTCCATAACTTCCTGCTCCAATTTGGTTACTTGTAGGTCCGCTGCCATTTACCCCCCAACTATAAGTATAGGATGGAGTTCCTCCAAGTGCTGCCGCAGTACCAAAACCATTAGTGGCTCCAAAACATTTGGGGTTAGTTGGAGAAATTGTAACTGTTAAAGCTGTGGGCTGTGTGATGTTAACGCTTGTAGAGGTAACACATCCTGCAAAATCAGTTGCAGAAACCGTATATATACCTGCACATAAATTTGTTCCTGAGGTGGTTACCTGGCCATTACTCCACGAATAGCTATAAGGCGTAATACCTCCCGAGACAGAAGTAGTAGCTATTCCATTACATGCTCCAAAACAAGATACGTTTGTTTGACTTATAACACTAATGGCAGGACCACTTGTATTAGGGATAGTTACAGCAAGGGTTTGCAGACAATTATTTGCATCCTTTACCTGAATGGTGTAAGTTCCTGCCGCTACACCTGATTGAACAGTGCTTGTTGAGCCAGGGCTCCATGTTTGAGTATAGGCTGAAGTTCCACCTGAAATATTAATAGTTGCCGAGCCGTTTGCCTGACCGCAATTTGCTGGTGTAACAGAAGATGTTAGTGTAATAGACGTTGGTTGCGTTACTGTAATACTAGAACTAATGGAGCAGCCGTTAAAGTCAGTGATTATACAAGTATAATTTCCGACAGCTACATTAGGCACCGTAGATAATGTACTCGCTAAGGTTGGCCATGAATAAGTGTATGGGCCTGTTCCGCCTGTTCCGGCAGCAGCTACTGTACCTGTAGGCGTATTAAAACACTTAACGTTATTGGAATTCATAATTGAAGTCAAAACAGGGGGCTGTGTAAGACTGCCCGATGTTGTTGATTTACATCCATAAAAGTCGGTTATTGTACATGAATAAGTTCCAGGACATAAATTATTTGCCGCAGCAGTTGTTTGAGTTGGTACAGAAGTCCATGAGTAAGTAAAAGGAGCAGTGCCACCGGTCATGCCAGCAGTTAAATTTCCATTACATAATCCGTTACACGTAATATTAGTTGATCCAGTTATAGATGCTACACCTCCTGGTGTTAATCCAACAACAACAGGACTTGAAACCACACATCCATTAGCATCAATTGCTGTAACCGAATAATTTCCTGCAACAACACTGTTAGATGTAGCTGCTGCTCCACCTGTAGGAGTCCAGCTATAAGTAATGGTTCCTGTTCCACCCGTTACGGTTGATGAACCAATACCGTTAGCTGCAGTACAATTTGCATTTTGTGAAGAAACCGAAATAGCTAAAGCTGTTGGTTGTGTTATTGTTACTGTTTGAGTAGCATTACAACCATTGGCATCTCTAATGCCCATTAAGTAAGTTCCGGCCGTTTGATTTACAAAAACAGTCGAAGCCTGATATGATCCTCCATTTAAATTATAGGAGTAAGTTGGCGTTCCTCCTGATCCCACAACATTTATTGTTCCTGTTGGTGTTCCGAAACATTTAGCCGGTAAAGAAGAAGGAGTAACAGAAACAGTTGTTGGTTGGGATATAGTAACCGTTGTGGTGGCGATACAGCCACCCACATCTCTTACTGTAATATTATAAGAACCGGCAGGTAAACCTGAAAACTGACCCGTTCCATTTGATGCTAAAGGCGACGTTGATATTGAATAGGAAAAGGGTGCTCCTGCCCCTCCGGTAGGAATTGCAACAGTGGCCGATCCGTTAGATAATCCAAAACAAGTCACATTTGAAAAACTTGTGATAGAAGTAGTTGGGCTTCCTAAACTTAAAACCGTATAAGGCACTGATAATGTGCAAGTGTTAACGTCTTTGACAATAACGGTGTGATTTCCTGCAGCCAAACTTGTTGTGCTTGCACTTGCCGTAAAACCACCTCCATCAAAGGAATAACTATAAGCTGCTACACCCCCGGTAACACCAGTCACAGTTGATGATCCGTTTGAGATTCCACAGCTTGCTGTTGAGGCATTAACCGTAGCTGAAGTAATACCTGCGATTACTCCCACACTAAAAGTTGTGGGAAAAGTACAGCCATTAGCATCTTTCACAATTATAGAATGTGTTCCGGACGCTAAATTTGAAATCACTGAAGTAGCAGCGAACGCACCCCCATCAATCGAATAACTGTAAGTTGATGTTCCTCCTGTAACGCCTGTAACTGTGTAGGAACCCGTTGGTCCGGCGCAACTTGCCGGGCTTGAAGCCCCAGCTATTGCGGTTGGACCAAGAATATCTATGATAGATGTTGTTTTTGTAAAGACGCAGCCGTTTGCATCCTTTATTGTTACTGAATAAGTTGCTGGTGCCAGCCCGGTTGTTGGAGATGTAGCAGAGAAGGCTCCTCCGTTGATTGCATAACTATAGGTTGATGTTCCACCAACAGGAGTTCCAAATGTAAAACTTCCATTTGTATTTCCGCAGGTAGCATTTGTCGGAGTAATTGTAATTCCCGTTGGACCAGGAGTCATGGTTAATGTTGCAGAAACAGTAAAGGTACATCCGAAATTATTTGTTAAGGTAATAATTGGTGTTCCGGCTCCCAGAGCTGTTACTGTTTGGCTACCACCAGTTGTTCCTAAACTACTCGTAAATAATGTTACTGTTTGAACACCTAAACTTCCATCATAAATAAATACTTGACCATTATTTAACCCACAAGTAGGATTTGTAGATGTTAGGGTCGCTAATGGATTTGGATTGATAATAACAGTCGCTGTTGTCGTATTTACACAAACACCATTTACAACTGTGTGTGTAACTGTAAAAGTTCCTGGCGCAGTAAAACTAACTGGCCCGTAAGTGCCAACAGTACTTGTTGAGGAAGCAGCGGGAGCACCTGTAATTGGTGAAAAAGAATACGCATGCGTAATCCCTGTTCCCGACGAGCCGGTATTATTAAAAGTAAACGTGTTGCCGTTTAAACATTGGGTTCCTGCACCGTTAAAAGTAGAAGTTACAGTTCCGGTTGAATTAATATTCACCGTTTTAGTAATAGCACATAATTTTGAATCCCTAATTACAACGGTGTAAGCTCCTGCGGATAAGCCCGTTGCCGATGATCCAGTTCCTCCTGATGGCGACCAGGAATAAGTATAACCAGGGGTGCCTCCGCTAGATGCGACACTTGCTGTGCCTAACGCCACACATGTTGCATTTGTAAAAGTAGGAGTTGCAGTTATAGAGGTTGGTTGTGTAACAATTACTGTTGTAGTTTTTGCGCAAGAACTTGCGTCTGTAGTGATTAATGTATAGGTACCCGCCACTAATCCTGAAATTGTACTAGCGCCAGCTACACTCGTCTGATTATTCGAGTAACTTGATGGCCCCGACCAATTATAAGTATAGGGTCCGGTTGCTCCTATTGGGGTTGCCGTTGCAGAGCCAGTTGCTCCACCGTTACATGAAACTGATGTTGAAGACATTGTAGGCGGGCAACAAGCTGAATATGCGACAAAAGTTGTTGCCGGATCTCCACTGCAACCTGGATCATCCCATCCGCCGGATTCTCCATCTCCACTCGTATTAATCGTAAGTCCTAAGCTTGCTCCCGGATTACATACTGCAGATGTTTTAAGAGTAATACAAAAATTCCAAACTCCCGAATTAACGGTAAGAACAGATGATGTGCCACCCGTCAATCCATCACCAAAGTTATTTCCCGGATTAGCGTTTACAACACCTTCACCTGCTGCTATATCTCTAATAGATCTGTTAAAATAAAACCCTGCTCCAAAAGTAAGGCCTGTTGCTGTACTCGTACACCCTCCCGGATAATAAGCCCAACTACCCGTTGTGGGCGCATTTGCAGTAACTGAAGCAGCGGTAAGGGTAGTTAAATCCCATCCGCCTCCAAAAGCAAACTGAACACCATGTAGCCAGTTAGTTGCTGTTTGCTGAAATTTATCCACATGAAAACAAAATGTCACAGATTGTCCCGGATCATATTGACCGTTAACCGGTAGAGGGTTTACAGACAATGTTCCATCTCTGAAACAATCATTACAATCAATGTCATTATCAATATTTACCGTAAAACTTGCATCAGTAGAAGTTGGGCTATCACCACTTACCTGAATATAATAACTTTGCCCAATATTCATCTGTTCCAAAACGATTGCTCCATCTGTACTACAACCAACTGGTTGCAAATTACTACATGCTCCAGTCCAAATACCAAAATTGGCGTTGGCATATCCACCGATATTAATATTAACCTTTGTACCTGTAGCAACAAAGGAATACCAAACATCCAATGCAGGACCCCCTTGATCGTTTAACAAAATGCCTTCGCAATCTAAAATTGACTGATAAGAGTTTCCGTTACCCTGCAAAGAAGGAGTAGCCCCTACATTTGTTCCCGTGAAAGAAACAACAGCGCCATTTTGAAGGCCGGAAGCACAAGCACCAGGCGCGGGCAAAGATCCCATATTCGTGGCGGTTGAACATTCGTTATTAGAAGGCTGTGCAAAAGCTTTTGTGGAAAGTAATAAAATGCTTAACAGTAAGAATAAATTTTTCATTTTGCGAATAAATAAGTATAGTGGAATTTCGTAAACTATTTTGTTATGTTTTTCAACTCTGATTTAACAGGCTTGGTTCTATACATTGTCACTACAATGCCAGACTCGTCAATTTTAAACGAAGGATAAATATATTCTGATGTAGCATCCTCGGAATAGTCAGCCGTATTAACAAGTATTCCATTAAGGGATAAACGGTCTGCAGCAGTTAACACTAGATTAAACCCGTTAGTAAATACTAGAACAACATCTTTGGATTTCAATCTGTATTTTTCAAAGTCCACCTCTTCAATGCTCTTAGCAAAAAAATCTGATTCGGTATTATTAAGCGAACGATTTGGATGAATGTTATAACTGTTTTTAACGGTGGTTTTTGATTGCCCAAAAATCTCGTGTGCACTAATAAAGATCAAAAAATAAGATAAAATCAGTAGTGTGTTTCTCATCGGGGTTTAAAATTTGGTAGTTTGTTTTCGCAAAGATATGATATCTTAAAAAAAATGAGCGTTTTTTTAATCATTTGATCTGATCTTTTACTCAATTAAAACCTATGAAAGCGTTATATTCTGTAATAAATCTGTAGAAAACAAGATTTTGATCAAGGTGTAACCTGATAGTATTATGAGGACAAAATTCTTAGGGAATTAAATTTCTTTTCGCATTCGCGCAACCGGAATATCTAATTGTTCCCTGTATTTTGCAACCGTACGCCGGGCGATATTATATTTTTTTTCTTTTAATATTTCGCAAAGCGCGTCATCTGTTAATGGCTTCTTTTTGTCCTCATTTGAAATACACTCCTGAAGGATCTTTTTTACTTCCCTGGTACTTACTTCCTCACCGCCCTCTGTACTAAGGGATTCGGAGAAAAATGTTTTGAGTAAAAATGTACCATAAGGCGTTTGAACATATTTACTATTAGCAACACGTGAAACAGTAGAAATATCCAGGCCGACCTTATCAGCAATGTCTTTTAGGATCATTGGTTTCAATTTAGATTCATCCCCACTGGCAAAATATTCCTGTTGATACTCCATGATAGCGTGCATTGACACTAACATGGTTTGATGACGCTGATGAAGCGCCTCAATAAACCACTGAGCAGATTCTATTTTCCCTTTCACAAAAGAACCAGCCTCTTTAATGGATTTTTCTTTGGCGCGAGAATATTCTTTCAGCATTTCTATATAATCATTGCTGATTTTAAGTTCAGGTAAATTCCTTTGGTTAATGCTTAACTCTGCCACTCCATCATTAACACTAATATTAAAATCTGGCACTACTTCAGACATCTGGCTTTTGTTGTCACCTTCCGAATTTCCCGGGCGCGGATTTAAATGGGTAATTTCTGCGATGATATCTTTCAGATCGTCATCCCCAATATTTAATTTTCGGATAATCTTATCATAATGTTTTTTCGAAAATTCATCCATCATGGTTCTAACGACCTCAATCGCCAAATGTGTCTCTTTTGCTTTAACCGGTTTTCGCTCAAGCTGAATTAATAAACATTCCTGTAAGGTTCTTGCGCCCACTCCTGCCGGATCAAATTCCTGAATGGTTTTTAAAACATCTTCCAGTTCTGCTTTGGTAGTACTGGTGTTTTGCGAAAACGCCAGATCATCAACAATCAGGTCTAACTCTCTTCTAATATATCCATCCTCATCAATGCATCCAATTAAATACAATCCTATAGCAAACTGCGTTTCTGTTAGATCTCTTAATCCTAATTGTTCTTCTAATTGGGAATGAAAGTCAGGGCCTTCTACCACCACAGGATGAAACACTTCGTCATCCGCACTGCGGTTAGAAATCTCATATTTGTAGGCATCAAGATCGCCAGCATCCATATAGTCTTCCAGCTCATATCCATCATCAATCTTGTCTACTTCTTTTTCCTTTTCTTCAAACTCGCCAATTTCCTCTGTTTCGGTGTTGTCTACATCATCGTATTCATTGTCCAGATCGTCGTTGTCAGAATCGTTGTTATCTTCTTCAAGAGCGGGATTTAATTCGAGTTCCTCTTTTATTCTTTGTTCCAGGGCAACAGTAGGCAATTGCAATAGTTTCATTAACTGAATCTGTTGCGGCGATAATTTTTGTAATAGCTTTAAATGCTGCGTTTGCCTAAGTGCCATAATATTTAGCAAATATACAAAAAGAGCCCTGAAAATTTTCGGGGCTCAAAACATTTACGATAAAATAGATTTTAGTAATTGTAATAAGGTGATATCATTGTAAACACCACAACGCCGGTAATAGTAACATATAACCAAATTGGGTAACTGAAACGCGTTATTATTTTGTGTTTAACTCTATCGTCTTTTAAAGCATAATAAAAAGACAAAAGAATCAACGGTAAAACAATAACAGCTAATAAAATATGGCTTAATAAAATAATCAAATATATGGGTCTTATGCCTGAAACTGCAGACAATTCGTCGGATTGTAAAACATGGTCGTGATTAACATCTCCATACATTGTGTCAGGGATAAAATAATGTGCGGTCACATAGGATATTAAAAACAAACTAGAAAACAGAAAAGCGGTGAGGTTCAACTTCTTGTGTAACTCAAAGTTTCTTTTTTTTATTGCCCATAAAGAGGCGATTAATAACAAAGTACACGAACCGTTAAGAAAAGCATTTAGTAAAGGAAGCTTGTAAATAAAAGATGGAAAAGAATCAGGTACGGGAATTAATTTTTGATTTAAAACCACAACCACAACGCAAATAAGGGCACTTACTGCTAAAACAATTTTAAAGACTGTTTTATCATTTTGCTTGTTTAATAAAGTGTGAGTGTCCATGTTTTAAGTAGTAACAAATGTACCCTTAAATTTTGTAAAAACGGTTTCTTCATAAAACAATTTCGCTTCGGTTACATAATCGTTTTCTATTTTTTTATAGGACAGTTCAAAAAAAATAGTTTGATGTTGAGTGGGTATAATCATTCCTGTAAATTTAATATTATCGCCCTTTGTAAGTACAAGATCAAGGCATAACTCCTCCTGCAACAACTCTTTTATTATTTGAGTTTGGCAAACACCAGGCACCACAGGCATTTGTTCAAAGTGTCCTTTGAATATTGCATGATTCACATCTAATTGAATCCGGGCAATGAAAGATGCATCTGCTTTTTGTATCGAAATTATGCTGTAGAAATCGTTTAGTAAAAATGTATTCATTTTCTAATATTAAATGTTTTTAATTTGAATCGTTCACCGCGTTTAACTCAATGCGTATTTTAATTAACCCGTATTGAAGCGAATTAATTTTACTGTAAGTTTTAGTTGCTGAATCGTATCCATAATCTATGCGAGAGGATTTTTTTCGTTTGAAGAACACCGCTTGTTGCATTAATTGATTTGAATCTTTAACAACAAAATAACGCTTTTCTTTTTGGTTATATAATTCATAAACCTTTTCTTTCTTTTTGGTTATTCCTTCGTTTATGGTTTTTCCATATACATCCATGAGCAACATATTTTTGAAATTGCTTTTAAGTACCTTTATTAAATCCGGTTTATTAAGCGGTTCAAAAACATACACCATGTTAAATAACGAATCCTTTTTTTCAAGGTCAAACATTTTCATACCCAACTCTGTAATAAATACGACGTGAGTGGTTATTGAATCTGTTTTTTTTACAATCACTAGTCCGCTAAAATGCTTGTTTAACACGTCAATACTAGCTTTATACTTCGAAACTTTTCCTTCGTCATTAATCACCGGAAACAAATGCTGAGAAGATAATTTTTCGTGGGAAGAGATTGTTCTGTTTTTGTAGTCGCAAATTTTGCAGGATGAAAAAAACAGACAAAAAAGAAAGCTATTTAACAGTAAATATGGTTTCGGATACCGCAGCATTTAGTTTTTTATTAGTGAAATCAAGTGATGTTAAATCATCATTGTTTTCTATCATTTCCATTTTAGCCACCGAAGTTACGTTTTTATCAAAATACAAATTAATTTTTTTGAAAGTATCTTTCATGTTTTTCGCCTGCGGTATCAGTTCCAGTTTATAGAATTTCTCATTCTCGAAATAAAGCGTTTTAAATTTGTTTGATCTGAAAATGGTTCCCTGTACACAAGACAGCATAATATCATTAATTTCCTTGAACACCTTGTTGCTGTTCATATCATATTTTGTTGTTTTCTTTTCGTCTTTAATTATAACCTTGTCTTTATTTATAACAATCAAATATTTAGAAGGCGAGCTATACTCCCAGCGCAGTAGGTTCTCTTTTTTAAATACAAAGTGGCCTTTGCTTATTACCTTTTCTGATAACATGCTCAGGTTCTTTTCCTGGGTAAAGTCAGATTCGATCGAATTGGTGGCTTTGCTCATATTTTCAATCTTTTGTTTTAAAGCAGATGTATCCTTCACCGCTTTAAAGGTCTGGGAAAACCCTAGAAATGGAAACAGGAATAACAAAATCAATTTTTTCATAAATCAAAAATAGGAATTTAAGGGCGAGGGTTTTCGGCGGGGATGTTAAGAAAGTATAAGAATTAAATGTCCCATTTTTTCTTCCACTCTTCCATAAAGGGTGGCATAGTTATAAAAAGTTCTTTTTTTTCGGGACTCATAAATACTTGTGTTGTTTTACCAATGCACGCT
Source organism: Bacteroidota bacterium (assembly GCA_040387555.1). GTDB lineage: Bacteria > Bacteroidota > Bacteroidia > B-17B0 > Aurantibacillaceae > UBA4416. Next base: position 626,965 of record JAZKDO010000001.1, read on the forward strand.
AAATATCCATGATTTGCACTGGTAATTTTATACTCAAATATTAACTTAGCAGCAGGCGAATTAATAAAAGTAGTTTCAATAATTGCGGTATCACCATACTCCAGAATTCTTTTAAAGTTTACCTGTAAATCAACTAATGGAACTGCCAACCCGTGTTCGTAAATATCTAAATATCCTAGACCATATTGATTTCCAAAGGCCTCCCTTCCATCTTCGAAATACCGAACATAATGGCCATGCCATACTACGCGTAAGGAATCAACTTCACTGAATTTTACAAGGGAGTGGGTGGTGTTTTTGAGCATGAGGGCAAAGATAGCAGATAATTTTTTAACACAACCCCTTATATTTAAGGCCTCGTCAGTCTTTTAAACGTACATAAGATCATGATCTCATTATTTTTTTCAGAATGGTTTCATTTTTATTTCATAAATGCTTAAGGCAATGGTGTTGTAAATTTTACAGCTTCTTGTATGAATAATTTTATCAAGTGTTTTTTAAAAAATCATTTTCCTCCAAAAACTCTCCTTGGTAAAGGGAAAATTTGTTAAGTTTATAGAACAATTTTAAATATTGATAGAAAAACAACATCAAAAATCAGCGCTAAAATAAATTTGCAACTGATGGTTTAACAAAAAGGAGAGCTAAAATTCAAATTGGTTTTTTGGTTTGTATTATTTCTTTATTATATTTGTGTAAACATTAATTTACTAAAAACATAAACATGAAAAAAATTTACTTATTATTGGCTACTATTAGCTTGTCGGTAGCGGCTCAAGCTCAGTTATCAAAACAAGAAAAAACTGGAGATGTAAAATTCGTACCACAACTTACTCTTTCATCTGCAAGAACAGCAACAGCAATGGCTGGTGATACTGCTGGATGGGATAACACAGCTGACTTTTTACCTGAATTTGGTGCAGGTGGAGGCCAGTTATCTATTTTTAGTTCTGCAAGCGGTGGGTACGTTTATGGAAAAAATGGTGGCGGTATCAGCACTTGTGCACAAGGCTACTACAATGTAAACTCTACGCCTCTTTCTATTGAAAAAGTTGTTATGTGGGCAGTTGTTAAAGATATGGCTCCTGCTCCTTTAGCTACGTCCAACGTTTCTGTTAACATCTGGTCAATGGCTGCAAACAAAGCAAGAACTTATGTTGACGCTACGGCTACTTTTACATTAGATTCTTACGGTCCAAATGTTAAAAGAACACCAACTGCAATAGTTAATATTGCAAATGTTGATACTACAACTACAAGCTCTCAAGGTTTTGCATGGACAGTAGCAACTTTTTCTACACCAATCCAAATTTCTTCTGACTTCGCAATTTCTGCTAACTGTTTTGGTTTAGCTGCAACTGATACAGTTTGCTGGATTAGTGATGCAGTTGGTGCTGCACAAAATATTGACATGACTTTCCACGCAACTTCTGGTGGTAGCTGGTACAAAACTGATGGTGGTGCTTATGCTGAAGGCGATTTAGATAATAATATTGGCTTCTTTGCTGTATTAGGTGTTGTTTCTGCAGTTAATGAGTATTACAATGGCGTTAAATTAAACGCTATTTACCCTAACCCATCAAAAGATGTTGCTACAATTTCTTATTCTTTAGAAAAAGAATCTAACAATGTTTCTTTAGATGTATTTAACATTCATGGACAAAAAGTTTATGGTGAGAAATTTGGAACTCAACAAGCTGGTGATTATAAAGTAGATTTAAATGCATCTTCTTATGCTAGCGGTTCTTATTTTTACCAATTACGTTCAAATGGTAATGTAATTACTAAAGAATTTATTGTTACAAAATAATTTCTTAATTAATAAAAAAAGCCGCTCTGATAGGTATTCAGAGCGGCTTTTTTATTGGATGTATTTTGGATCCGTTTTGTTTTTATAAAATAATTTAAGTTGTGGCTTGTAGTAACAGCAAAATTAGATTCACTAAATAATTCAGTCAGACGCAACTGAGTTTTAATTTTAAAACTCCTACTGCTTATTGATTGCACCAGCAGCTGGGGGGTGTGTAGGGCGTAACAACAAAAAAGTTTTTATTATATACGAAATTCACTGGTAATATTATTCTCCTATTAAAAAACCTCGCTTCAAGTCTGAAGCGGGGTTTTTGTTTAATAATATGTTTGTTTAGTTTTATTAATTAAATTTATCAAATAATTTATAATCTATGACACACTTTTTTACTTCAATTTTTTTAGCTTTCACATCGAGCTTGCTTATATCGCAAACAAATTTTGCAGGCTTTCAAGCTAACAATAACAGACAAAGTCAAATCTATGCGCCAAAAGAAAACCAATTTTTGCCGGTGATTAATGCAAAAACGACTTCCGGTGGTTTTCAAGGCAGATATAAACCTTACTTTGCTTTACCATTGGCACACAACTACGTTATTGGAGCATCAGATGCAGATTACACCAATTATGTCATTCCTGTTTTTTGCGATTCAACTACAACAGCAAAGTTTAACAATTCCAACCCTGCAGTAATTCTTGATATGTATCCGGGAATGTCTTTTGATCCAAAATCAGTTATATACAGTCCCGGAAATACACAGCCTCTTGTTACTAATAACGACTCATATTATCTTGATACGGTATGGATTGGAGGAACCTACCAAAGAAGAGGTAATACAATTGATGATACATTGATAGTTGATGTTGTTTGGGCTGATACAGCAAACCTCAATGTATTTAACCGTTTCTATTATAACTCTATGCCTATTCAATCATGGGGAACATATATTAACCCATTTTACAGTACATCTGTTAGTCACGGCGATAAAATAAAATACTCAGCACCATTAACCAACAGAATGAGAATAAAACATGTATTAACGAAAACCGATTCGATAAAATCACTTACAACAGATTTCATAGCTATTCCAATTAATGGCGCAATTGGCCAATTGATACCTGCCGGAAATATTGTGAACTGCGCCTACACTTTTAATGCTGGTGGAACTCATACAAATGGCGCAATATCAACTGCCTACGGGTCGGGAACCGTTGGTGTTACAACAAGCGGCTATGCTGGCCTCATGACACAACAGGTGAATCCGCCCCTTTCGGGAGTTTCGAGTTATATTGATGGCTACGACGATTTTGGATTTGGAAAAAACTACTCTACCAATATTTCAAAGGCACAAAGATACGGCATGACTTCTGGTTTATTTAGCAACACAACTGGAAATTCGGTTGTTGAAGGCTTTTGGATCGATTTTTCAATTCACGCTAATAATACTTCTGTTGGCATGGAACATATTTCAGGAATCAATGCCGTATTAGGCCAAAACATTCCTAACCCGTACACAAAAGAGTCGGTCGTAAAATACACTTTAGACAAAGACTTTAACACGGCAACATTTACAGTAACGGATATTATGGGACGCGTTGTGTCTTCGGAAAAAGCGGCAACTACAACAGGAACTCATTCTATTAAATTAGGAACTTTCGCTGCTGGAGTTTATTACTATTCTTTAAGTGTAGATGGTAATGTAACTACTAAGAAAATGATCGTAGAGTAATTTTCTTTATCATAAGCTAAAACAAAAAACCCGCTTCAACTTTGAAGTGGGTTTTTTATGTTTAAAAATTCAATTATTTAAAGAGCATTACTTCTGGCCAGTAAAAGTATAGGATCCGGTGGCTATTACATCTAAATGACTACCTAGAACTATTGAGACATTATTTCCGTTACTTGATTTTCCCTCAAATCCTCCACTAGACTTTGAAACCAATTGGGTTATATTGTCCGAATAAGTCCCGCCTGTATTTGTAGTGAGATAAATACTACAACTCTCGCAACCGGTTTTAGAAATCGTCAAATTTCCTAAAGAGAAGGCATTAGATGAAGAAGACCCGTGGCCATGATAAGCACCGTTATAGTGAGAGTTAAAACAAGGATCTGAAATTCCAGATTCTAAATTAACTGGTGATGCTTTCTTTTTACAAGACAACAATCCCACAATCATAACTGCCATTAAAATTTCTTTTTCCATCGCTTAGGGTTTGCTTTCAGATCCCATCGGATCGGCAATTAAATTAGCTATTTTTTCTAAAACCACAATGGCTTCGTCAACGCTTTTAATGTTTTCGATAGTAAGCCATAACTTATTGTTTTGTTCCTTTAAAGCGGTTTGCTTAGGTGTTTTTTGGGCATAAGCTAACACAGCTTTAAACATGGGCGAATTAAAATATTCACTATCCTGCTTGCTTAAAAAGTAAGAAAGCATTTTATTATTTTTCAGCGTGATCTTTTCAAAGCCTAATTGCATCGCAGCCCATCGCATCCGAACCACATTGATTAATTCAGAAACTTCAATAGGTAATGGTCCAAAACGATCCCTCATTTTCGATTCAAATACCAGCAATTCTTCCGCTTTACTCACGCTATCCAGCTCACGATACAACAACAAACGCTCGGTAAGGTTGCTCACATAAGAATCAGGGATCAATAATTGCAAATCGGTATCTACAACCGTTTCTTTCACAAACTGTCGCGAGAAGACAGATTTATCAGTACTAGCACCCTCTCCATCTTCCACTACATCCTTATACCAATTTTCCTGTTTCAGTTCTTCAATGGCTTCATTCAATATTTTCATATAGGTATCAAAACCCATATCATTAATAAAACCACTTTGTTCGCCGCCTAATAAATTTCCTGCGCCCCGAATGTCCAGATCCCTCATAGCAATTTGAAATCCACTTCCCAAGTCGCTGAATTCAACAATTGCCTTTAACCGTTTTCTTGCTTCGGATGTTAAATTTATAAATGGTGGTGTTAGTAAATAGCAAAACGCTTTTTTGTTGCTCCGCCCTACCCTACCCCGCATTTGGTGCAAATCACTCAGACCGAAATTCTGAGAATCATTAATAATAATTGTATTCGCGTTACTAATATCTAATCCCGATTCAATTATAGTGGTGGCTACTAAAATGTCAAATTCGCCTTCAATAAAACTAAACATTACGTCTTCCAGTTTATCACCTTCCATTTGTCCATGCCCAACCGCTACTCTCGCTTCTGGAACCAAGCGCTGAATAATACCAGCCACTTCCTGGATACTTTGAACTTTATTGTGGACAAAATAAACCTGTCCTCCACGATTTAACTCATAGGAAATTGCGTCACGGATGGCTTCTTCGCTAAACGAAATTAATTCAGTTTGTACCGGATACCGGTTTGCCGGCGGTGTTGATATAACCGATAAATCACGCGCGCCCATTAAACTGAATTGAAGGGTTCTCGGAATTGGTGTAGCAGTTAGAGTTAGTGTGTCTACTGTTGTTTTAAACGTCTTTAATTTATCCTTAATACCAACTCCAAACTTTTGCTCTTCATCTATGATCAATAAACCTAAATCTTTAAACTTCACATCTTTTCCAACAATTTTATGTGTACCAATCAGGATGTCGATTTTCCCTTCGGCTGTTTTCGCTAAAACTTCTTTCACTTCTTTCGCTGAACGAAAACGGTTAATGTAGCTGATGTTACAAGGCAGGTCTTTTAGCCTTTCCTGGAAAGTTTTAAAATGCTGATACGCTAAAATAGTTGTTGGAACTAAAATAGCGACTTGTTTACTATCACACACGGCCTTAAATGCGGCACGGATTGCAATTTCTGTTTTACCGAATCCTACATCACCACAAACCAAGCGATCCATTGGATGCGGTTTTTCCATGTCCTTTTTTACATCCGTTGTTACTTTGATCTGATCAGGCGTATCTTCATAAATGAACGAAGCCTCTAATTCATGCTGCAAGTAATTATCCTGAGGGTAACGGTGTCCGGGTTGCGCTTTTCGTTTGGCGTAAAGCTTAATTAAATCGTAAGCAACTTCCTTGACGTTTTTCTTGGTTTTTTGTTTCAAAGTGCTCCAGGTGGTTGAACCAATTTTGTCGATTCGTGGCACATTTCCTTCTTTGCCTGTATACTTACTAATGCGGTGCAAACTGTGAATACTCACATACAAAAAATCATTGTCTTTATACACCAGCTTCACAGCTTCCTGTTCCTTACCATTTACATTCAGTTTTACCAAGCCCCCAAATCGTCCAATTCCATGATCAATGTGTGTGACAAAATCGCCGGGGTTAAGTGACAAAATTTCTTTTAAAGTGAGGGATTCAGATGTTTTATATTTTGTTTCCTTTAAATGAAAACGGTGATAACGCTCGAAGACCTGATGGTCGGTATAACAAGCAATCTTCAGATCATGATCGATGAACCCTTCATGAATATTAATGTTCACGTGTTCTATTAAACTATCTGCCGTGCGGTGTTCCTTGGACAATAAATCATTAAAGATTGTATTTAACCTCTCCGCTTGTTTAGTATTATCAGTTGTTAAGTAATTTTTATACCCTTTGGCTTTATTAGCTTTCAGGTCATTGATGAGCATGTCAAAATTCTTATTGAATTGAGGTTGCCCACTCTGATTAAAAGCAATTTCCTGTGAAGCTATGTGCTTTTGCAAACCGTATTCTATAATAGTGAATGGTTTAATCAGTGATAAAAAATCTTCTCCCTGAAGGTATAATTCCTGTGGAGGCAAATGTTCAATGGTTCCCGATAAGGCGGCATGCGCTTTCTCTGTTTTCTCAAACAACTTATTAATTGTATCTTTTGAAAACAACACATCGTCAAAACACAAAACAGTGTCTTCCGAAATATAATCGAAAATGGATTGACGAACCTCAATAACCTGATTGGACTGTATATCGGGGATAATCGTCACAAAATCATAATTATGATTAGATAACTGGGAAGCAGGATCAAAAGTTTTAATGGCATCTACATCATTCCCAAATAACTCAATGCGATAAGGCAATTCATGTGCAAAAGAATACACATCAACAATTCCGCCACGAATCGCATACTGGCCGGGTTCAGAAACAAAATCGCATAACTCAAAATCATAACTGGATAAAAATTCCTGAATGAAATCAATACTCAGTTTTTCACCTTTTTTAATGACTAATGTGTTCTTACTTAAGCTGGTTTTAGAAGCCACTTTTTCTGCCAATGCTGCAGCATAAGTTACTACAATCCCGGAGTAGCTTTCTTTACTCAAATTACTAAGCGCCTCAGCTCTTTCCTGAACGGACGCATTACTGGTTTTCTCTTCCTTGTAAGGAACTTTATAACTTTCAGGGAAATAATGAATGTGTTTTTCAGGAAGCAATGCCTGAAGATCATTTAATAAATAAGCGGCTTTTTCCTTGTCGTTACAGACAATAAAGAAGTTGGCAGAAGTGTTTTGAAACAGATCGTTTACCAAAAAGGCAAACGAGGATCCGCGCAATCCTGATAAAAATACATTTGTATTAAGGTTTGCTTGCTTGTTTTTTAATTCGCCCCAAAACTTACCGTTCCACCACATTGAGGCGCTAAAGATAGCTTATTTTTACCTAAAATATTACATCATCATTACACAAAAACAGCATAGGTTGCAAATTGAGGCCTGCGCTTCACGACATAAATAACCGAAGATTGACTTTGAAAAACCAATCTACAGTTTAGGCTCTATTCCCATATTGTAGAAAATAAATGAATAAATATCCGCCTGTTCTTCAATAACTTTAGCTGTTGGTTTTCCCGCACCATGTCCAGCTTTACTGTCAACGCGAATAATCATCGGATTAGCTCCGGTATTTTTTTCCTGTAATGTTGCTGCAAATTTAAAAGAGTGCGCCGGAACCACTCTGTCATCATGATCCGCTGTTGTGATCATGGTTGCAGGATAGCTCTCATTTTTCACATTGTGCAAAGGTGAATATTTAACCAGGTAATTGAACTGGCTGCTGCTATCACTCGATCCATATTCAACAGCCCAGCCCCAGCCTACTGTGAATTTATGGTAACGCAACATATCCAACACGCCAACCGCCGGAAGACATACCTTATACAAATCAGGGCGCTGCGTCATACAAGCGCCAATTAATAAACCACCATTAGAACCGCCTTGTATGGCAAGTCTTTCGGAAGAAGTATATTTTTCCTTGATTAAATATTCTGCAGCGGCGATAAAATCATCGAACACATTTTGTTTCTTGTCAAGCATTCCTGCCTTGTGCCAGGCCTCTCCGTATTCTCCACCACCCCTGATATTAGCCAACACAAAAACCCCTCCCTGTTCTAAAAACGCAATGCGGGCTGAACTAAAGCTAGGATTCATGGATGCATTAAATCCACCGTAAGCATACAATAGCGTTGGATTTGTTCCATCTTTTTTCAAGCCTTTTTTGCTGACGATAAACATCGGCACTTTAGTTCCATCTTTAGAAGTATAAAACACTTGTTTTGATTCATATTCGTCCACGTTGAATTTAACTTCTGTTTTGCGGAATAACTCTGATTTACCGGTTGCAACAGTGTATTTGAAAATACTTGTTGGAACCGTGAACGAGGTGTAGGTATAATAAAAATCCTTGTCATTTGCTTTGCCGCTAAATCCTTCGGCGGTGCCAAGCCCTGGTAAAACGATTTCATGTTCCAATTTACCAGCTAAATCATGCTGATAAACGTGTGTAGCTACATCTTTTAAATATGTGATGAATAACTTTTTGCCACAGGTCGATGCTCCTTCCATAAACTCAGGCTTTTCTGCTATCACCGTTTTCCAATTTGCCTTAGCAGGATTTTTTGGGTCTACAAGAACCACCTGTTGATTTAGTGCGCCATCATTTGTTTTAACCAATAGCTTGTCTCCAACATTATCTATCACACCATAATCGTATTCAAAGCCTTTAAATAATAAGGCGAAATCTTTTTGTCCCGTTGTCAAATCTTTATAAAACACTTCATTACCTGAAGTGCCGGCGCTTGAATACAAAATCAAAAAGCGTTCGTCTTCCGTTACTGCGGCATTCAGGTATAATTTAGGATGTTTCTTATCCTCATAAACCAACTGATCCTTTGATTGAGGATCACCTAAGTTATGATAGTAAATTTTATGGTATTCATTCACATTCGAAAACTCTTTTCCTTTAACAGGCGCGTCGTAACGACTATAGTAAAAACCATTACCTTTCCAGGAAGCGCCACTGAATTTAACCCACTCCAATTCATCACTCATTTTTTTCTGAGTAGCAATTTCCATTACATACATAGTTTCCCAATCGCTTCCAGATTGATTAATCGCATAAGCCACATATTTATTATCGTTTGAGAAACCCATCAAGCTCATAGCAGCAGTGCCATCCTTAGATAGTGTATTTGGATCAAGGAACACTTTTGGTTCTTCCTTTTCCTTCTGAAAATATAATACACTTTGATTTTGCAATCCATCATTTTTATAAAAGAACAGGTATTCTCCTACTTTAAATAGCGAACTGTATTTCGGGAAATTCATCAACTCTTCAATTCGCTTACCAAGCTTTTGGCGGAAGGGAATTTTAGAAAGATAATCTTCTGTTACTTTTCGTTGCTCGTTCACCCAAAGCTTTGTGTTCTCGGTAGTATCGTTTTCTAACCAACGATACGGGTCTTCTATTTTAGTACCAAAGTAATCATCTACCTGACTTACTTTTTCTGTTTTGGGATAGGTTAGTTTTTGCTGCACAGATTCATTGGTTTTTTTATCATTACAAGAGGCCATTACAACGGCTGAAATTCCTGCGATGATGAATTGCTTGTTTATCATAAGATTTGATTTGATATCAAATATAGCTTAATAGTAGAATATACTATTAGATTACATAACCGTATTAAGCCGCTTATAAACTAAAACTGCCCGACGGGAATTTCCCGGGGCAATTTTGTTATAGTCACCCTGAACTTGTTTCAGGGTCTCATGAGATGCCGCTTCTCGACTCCGCTCGAAGTGACAGTTCTGCATAATTTTACTTCAAACTTCCAATCATGTCTTCGGGGCGAACCCATTGATCGAATTGTTCGTTAGTGACGTAGCCTAATTCAATAGCAGCTTCACGTAAAGTTTTATTTCCTTTGTGGGCTGTTTTAGCAATTTTAGCTGCTTTCTCGTAACCAATATGTGTATTTAACGCTGTTACCAACATCAATGAATTTTCTAAATGTTTTTTAATCTCCGGTAAATTAGCAGTAATACCATCGCTGCACTTCTCTGTAAAAGAAACACAAGCATCTCCAATTAAACGCGCAGACTGCAGAACGTTAGCTGCAATTAATGGTTTAAATACATTCAATTCGAAATGTCCGTTTAAGCCACCAACAGTTGCCGCTACATCGTTACCAATCACCTGAGCGCAAACCATCGTTAATGCTTCCGGTTGTGTTGGATTTACTTTTCCGGGCATAATAGAAGAGCCTGGCTCGTTATCCGGAATAACAATCTCCCCTATTCCACAACGCGGACCAGAAGACAGCATACGGATATCATTCGCTATTTTGAATAAAGCGACTGCGCTGCGCTTCAATGCACCACTTAATTCAATCATAGCATCATGTGCCGCCAACGCTTCAAACTTATTGGGAGCCGTTACAAATGGTAAGCCTGTTAATTCAGCAATTTTTTTAGCTACTAACACATCATATCCTTTTGGAGTGTTTAATCCTGTTCCAACAGCTGTTCCTCCTAAGGCTAATTCTTTAACTGCTTCAAGCGCATTTTTTAAAGCACGGATGCTCATATTGATTTGCTGTACGTAACCACTGAACTCTTGTCCCAACGATAGTGGTGTAGCGTCCATGAAGTGCGTACGGCCTGTTTTTATAATGTTTTCAAACTCTTTCACTTTTTTAGCCAATGAATCGCGTAATTTTTCCATTCCAGGAATAGTAATTTCTACTACCTGCTTGTAAGCCGCAATATGCATAGCTGTTGGGTACGTATCGTTAGATGACTGAGATTTATTCACATCATCATTCGGGTGCAAAACTTTTGGTTCATCAGATAATTTTCCGCCATTGATCACATGAGCACGGTAAGCAATCACCTCATTCGCATTCATGTTACTTTGTGTACCGGAACCTGTTTGCCAGATCACTAACGGAAACTGATCATCTAATTTCTTAGCTAAAATTTCATCACAGGCTTTAGCAATTAAATCACATTTTTCTTTTGATAAAACACCTAATTCACAATTCGCTAAAGCAGCTGCTTTTTTCAGGTAACCAAAGGCGTATATTATTTCCTTTGGCATACTAGCCTCTGGACCAATTTTAAAGTTGTTGCGTGAACGCTCTGTTTGAGCGCCCCAATAAACATTGGCTGGTACTTTAACCTCGCCCATTGTGTCTGTTTCGATTCTGAATTCCATAGTAGTGTTTGTTTTAGATGGACGAATTTAATAAAAATGCGCCTGTTTTATCCGATTATTTAAATTTTTTCGAATGTAAACAATGTTGTACAATAGACTCTGCATATAATTTCTTGGCAAATTTACTTTGTGAAAATGGCAGGAAAATAATTGGCAACAGGTTATTTGGGTAGAATCTCAAAAATACTATTGTAAAAAATAAAAATTAGGGTTATTAATTTAGCAAGAACTAATCAAAATAGCCATTATGAAAACAATTTCAGTGAGGGACAATTAATAGCCTATAAAATTGCAAAAACAAATACTTACCCATTTTCCAAAAATAAATTCTCTACAGTTTAGCACCGCGTTAGGGATGCGGCGAAAATCCTTTTTGCTGCCTCTTTGCAAAAAGATTGCAGCGAGTCAGCCCGGCCGAAGGCAACGCCCAAAACTTTTTTATAAAATAGATTTTGTAATTCAAAAACAATCCATACATTTGTAGAGTGACTAGTCAATTTATACAAGAAAGTAGTATATGAAAAACGTTTTGATAATTGGGAGCAGCGGAATGATTGGTGGCCTTGTATTGGAACATTGCATGAACAATCCTGCTATCGGTCAAATTACATTGGTCAACCGAAAAACGATAAATGTTCATCATCCCAAGGTAAAAGAGATCATTCATACGGATTATATGAATTTAGAACCTGTAAAAGAGGCTTTCCTAAATATTGATCTATGTTTTTATTGCCTGGGAGTTTACACTGGTCAGTTTCCTAAAGATGAGTTCAACAAAATAACGATTGATTATGCAAAAGCGTTCGGAACTCTTTTAAAAACGTTAAGTCCAAATGCGGTTGTGTGTTTTTTAAGTGGCGCTGGTGCCGATAGTTCAGAGAAAAGTTCCGTACTGTTTGCTAAAGCAAAAGGTATTGCCGAGAACTTTTTATTGAACTTAGGGTTTTCAAAGACTTTCATTTTTCGTCCGGGATATATTTATCCGGTAACACCGCGAAATGAACCTAATTTAGCATACAAGCTCTTTAGGATCTTTTACAAACCGCTTTCTGTAATTTACCCCAACATTGGACTCACCTCTATTCAGTTAGCTTCGAAAATGGTTTCCGTGGGTTTAAATGGAAACGATAAAATTATATTAGAGAATAACGACATTAGAGGAAATAATGGATAAAAAAGAAGAAATATTAAAAGCAGCTCTAAATTTATTTGTTGAGTTTGGCTTTCATGCCACACCAACCAGTAAAATTGCTAAAGAAGCTGGCGTAGCTAACGGCACCCTGTTTCATTATTATAAGACCAAAGACGAACTTATAATAGCCTTGTATAGTAACACCAAAAAACGTTTAACCGAATACATGTATTCAAATGTGAGCGCAGCCGATTCCCTGGAATTAGTGTTTAAATGTATATATACGAATACCATAGAGTGGGCACAAGAGCATAAAGCCGAATTTTACTTTATACAACAATTTTCAACGTCACCCTATTATTTACAAATCTCGCCTGAAGAAATCAGAAAACAAGCTGAGCCACATTTAGATTTTTTAAAAGAAGGGATCAAAGCAGCCGTTATAAAACCACTGCCTGTTGATTTGCTTTATACACTTATTAACAGTCATATCGTTGGAATCAATCAATACCTATCGTCAGAAGAATTTTCATCACCGAAACAAAAGAAAGTTATCGATGAATCTTTTGATTTATTATGGGATATGATTAGCTAAAAAAATTTGATTCACTATAGAGTGATTAGTCAATCAACAAATCTAGGAAAAATAAAAAATTCACTCCACTTTGCAATGTATACAGTTACTTCCTTAACAAAATTTTCTTTCTAAATAAATAATAACAAACAAATAAAACCTATGAAAAATAAAGTAGTACTAATAACCGGAGCATCTTCTGGCATTGGAAAAGAAACAGCAAAACTTCTAATCAAAAACGGATGTATCGTTTATGGAGCCGCTAGGCGAATAGATAAAATGTCGGATCTTCAAACGCTAGGCATAAAATTATTAGAGATGGATGTAACCAATGAAGATTCTATGGTTAAAGGAATTCAACATATTTTAAATGCAGAGAAGCGAATTGATGTTCTTGTAAACAATGCCGGTTATGGGTCTTATGGTGCTTTAGAAGATGTTCCTATTTCCGAAGCTAGATACCAGTTTGAAGTAAATATATTCGGACTTGCCAGGCTTACACAATTAGTGCTGCCAAAAATGAGAGATCAGAGGCTAGGTAAGATCATAAATATTTCTTCAATGGGGGGAAAATTTGGAGAGCCACACGGTGCCTGGTATCATGCTACCAAATTTGCAGTTGAAGGATTGAGTGATAGTTTAAGAATGGAATTAAAGCAGTTTAACATTGACGTAGTTATTATTGAACCGGGAGCTATTAAATCGGAGTGGGGAGGAATAGCCAAAGAAAACCTGTTAAAAGTTTCGGGCAATACAGCCTATAAAAGCCTGGCAGAAAAACACGCAAATCTGATTGATGAAACTTATAAACGTGTCGGATCTGAACCCATTGTAATTGCTAAAACAATTGTCAGAGCCATTCATTCAGTTAATCCTAAAACAAGATATGCTGTTGGGGGCGGAGCAGGACTTCTGTTATTTGTAAGACGAATTTTATCAGACAAATTATTTGACAAATTATTCCTGAGCCAAATGAAATAACATTTTATTCGCTAAATAAAAAAGCCCTTCCAAATCGGAAAGGCTTTTTTGTTGTTGTACAAATGAAAATGTTTCACGCGAAACCATAAGTCTAACTATACCATTTTAATAAATTGGATTAATAATACTTGAACTTAAAAAGAACTGCAGTTTCAATACTTATTTAACTAAACGTTTATAACAAAGTATCCTTCCATCCGCTGCAAATAAAATAACAGTTCTGTAAAAGAATTATAGTAAATGTCACTTTACGTATTGGCGAGCGGGTAGCATAGCGAGAGTCCGAGCAACAAATAACCATAATGTTTAGATGAGATGCATTACAAGTTGAATTAATCGCTACCATGTCGCAATCCAGCATAGGGTAACCTTCGTAAGATATGCGTGGAGTTTTATATCTAGTTACAACGGACCTTAAAAATGCATGACATAATAAAAGTGTTCGAACGAGGACAGATGCATATTATCTTGATCAACAATAGTCGCGAACAATTAAAAATGCATAGAAAGTATGGGTAGATTTCATAGCATAATTTACAGGATAATATAAAATGAAAGCAATGGGTTCAGATCCCAATTTGATCTGCAACCTCGTCAATGTATTTCGTGATTTATAAAGAATTAATCACGTGACGACGTAGCCAAACAAAAACAGTACTTGATTCGATCGCGGAAATCAGTATATCGTTCGCAGCTACTTACAAATCAAAGACAATAACCCATGCTCCATAGTGTAAACAAAAACCTAGGTCAGCGCAACAATGCTAATGCAAATTTCTTGTTTCAATACAACAAGTAAAAACATATACCCAAGTCAGATACAGTCACGCCAAACTTACAAATTGAAGAACGTATTTGAATAAGTATTACACAAAGCAGACAAGAATACACAGGAAAATTAGCCCTAATTATCATGATTAGTCCGGATGGAATGAATTCATTCTAATCCCAAAATTGGATACAAAGGGAGTGAGAACAACTAAGCCCCAAATAATAATTTGGGGCTTAGCATATATATATGTTCCACGTGAAACTATTTGTGTTGAAAGATATAGATCGTGCTTGAATAAGAGTTAGAATCTTTAGCCTTCATATTAGAAATCATGCCGGTTTTAAATGCCTGAGCAAGATTGACAGAGCCAGTCTTATACTTCTCGCTTAACATCGACACATAAAAGCTATCAAATTTCATAGGCTTGGTTTCCACTAATTGAAAACCGCTATGATCCAATAAAGCTGTCATAGATTTTAAATCAAAGTGGTGAAGATGTCTTGGAACATCATAAGCTGCCCAAAACTCTTTATAACATTCTGCATCATACGATTGATGGTTTGGAACGGCAATAATCAAAACACCACCCGGTTTCATCTTATGTTTAAAGAAGGCAAGTGTGTCATACATATCTGTCACGTGTTCTAAAACGTGCCAAAGCGTAATGACATCAAACTCCTTTTCGGCAATATGTAACTGGAGGGTATTTTTATCCGCAAACAAGTTCAGGTTTTGCTCAGAAGCAATTTGCCTCGCACTTTCATCCGGTTCCATTCCAAACGTTTCCCATCCAGCCTTTTTACATTGTGCTAAAAACATACCAGTGCCGCAACCATAATCCAGAATTGTTCCACGTGAAACATAAGACGATATTAATTTCACCTTCTGCTTTAACGTTCGAGTCCTAACCAAGTGGTAAAGTTTATTGATTATTCCTTTATTGCTATTTGTGTGAGACACATAAGACTCGGCTTTATAATAATTTCCTAAGACAGAATTGTCTGGGCGGGGATTAGTAAATTTAAACCCACAACCTTTACAAGAAACGATATTAAAATCTTCCTGGCTCACAGTGTAGTCTTTACAAACTAAAAAAGGCTCAAACTGATTTGAGCCACATACTAAACATTTTTCTATAGTTAACATATTTTCAAAACTGTTCTCGACTACGCTCGAACTAACAAAGTGTTTATACTGTGTTCCACGTGGAACAATATTTATCTTCCTAAATGCACTAATAAAACCGAAATATCAGCCGGGTTAATTCCAGAGATTCGACTTGCCTGTCCGATAGTAGCAGGACGCAGTTTTGTTAACTTGTCCCTTGCTTCCAAAGACAAACTGTTTACCGCTTTAAAATCGAAGTCAGGTTTGATTACGTAATTATCAAGCTTAGCAACTTTCTCGGCATTCTCTTTTTCACGCTCTATATAACCTTCATACTTCATTAGAATTTCCGCCTGCATAATAGTATCAGCATCTAATGGTTCAATGAATTCCTTCAAATTATTGGCGTGCCTAGCAAGATCTGCAACGTTTACGTCAGGACGAGAAAGTACACTAAAATAACGCATCTTCTGATTAAGGGGTGCGGAATTAATGCTCTCCAAATAGGGATTAACCTCGTCCGGTTCAGCACTAGTGTTTTTGAAATACTTAATTACAGACTCATAATTTTTTATCTTTTCAGATACACGATCCATTCTTTCCTGGCTTGCCAAACCAATAGAGTAGGAAAGGGGTGTCAAACGAACATCCGCATTATCCTGCCTTAACAGTAAGCGGTATTCAGAACGCGAGGTAAACATGCGATAAGGTTCGTCGGTTCCTTTGGTCACCAAATCATCAATCAAAACCCCAATATAAGCTTCATGTCTTTTTAATACAAAAGGGTCTTTCTCATTGATCTTTAAATGGGCATTGATTCCTGCCATTTGTCCCTGACAAGCGGCTTCCTCATACCCGGTCGTTCCATTAATTTGACCAGCAAAATATAAACCTTCCACTAACTTGGTTTCCAAAGTCAATTGAAGTTGAGTAGGTGGAAAGTAATCATACTCGATTGCATAACCCGGGCGAAACATTTTGGCCTTCTCAAAACCAGGAATTAATCGTAAAGCTTTTTGCTGAACATCAACCGGCAAAGACGTTGAAAATCCATTGACATAAATTTCAACTGTATCCCAACCTTCCGGTTCCACAAATAATTGATGTCTGTCTCTTTCGGAAAAACGCGTAATTTTATCTTCAATACTCGGACAATATCTTGGGCCTAAACCCTGAATGCGCCCCGAATACATTGGCGATTTTTCGAAGCCGGTTCTTAAAATATCATGTACTTCCTGATTCGTATAAGTAATGTGACAGGGCACTTGCTTTTTAACAGGCGAACCATTGTTAGAAACAAACGGTGAAGTATGGTCCAAATAAGAAAACTTATCCGTTGCGATGTCACCTTCCTGTTCTTCCATTTTAGAATAATCCAAGGATCGTCCATCAATACGTGGAGGTGTACCTGTTTTCATCCTTCCGGTTTCGAACCCTAATGTTGCTAATTGTTCTGTTATTCCATACGAAGCAGACTCACCGCTTCTACCGCCACCAATTTGTTTTTCTCCTAAATGAATTAATCCGTTCAAAAAAGTACCGTTAGTTAAAACAACCGCTCTGGCTTTAAATTCCAAACCCATTCCTGTAATAACGCCTTCAATTCTTTTACCGTCTTTTGAAACAATTAACTCGCGACACATGTCCTGCCAAAAATCAACATTAGGAGTTTGCTCCAACATTTCTCTCCAGGTAGTGGCAAACAACTGTCTATCATTTTGAGTTCGTGGACTCCACATGGCGGGACCTTTTGATCGGTTTAGCATTCTAAACTGTATGGCGGATTTATCAGAAACAATTCCACTGTATCCTCCGAGGGCATCAATCTCACGAACAATTTGACCCTTTGCAATTCCACCCATGGCAGGATTACAACTCATTTGAGCGATGGTCTGCATGTTCATTGTCAATAACAAAACTTTGGATCCCATGTTTGCAGCAGCAACAGCAGCCTCACAACCTGCGTGGCCGGCACCAACTACTATAATATCATATTGTGAATTCAATTTGAAAAGAAGTAAAATTTAAGAAGTAAAATTTAGGTTCAGGAATGGTACAAACAATCTTTAATCTTCTATCTTACTTCTTAAATACTAAAATTAGATCATATTTAATTTAGCCAGCAATTCATCGCGGTAAGAACCCCCAATAGGAATCACTTTTTTGTTTTCTTCTAATACAACTGTTTGATTTTCAATAGTTTGTATCTTATCTATGCGTGCTATGAAAGAGCGGTGAACACGAATAAAATCTCCGTTATCCAATTTTTTCTCAATATCCTTCATTGTTGAATGGATCGTATAACGCGTGTATTGCGTATTTAAAACTACATAATCTTTAAGGGCCTCAACATAGTATATATCTTTTAAATTCACCTTTACAAGGCGGCTATTTGATTTAACAAAGAGTATGTCTTTTGCAGCGTCATCTTTATTCTCAACTAAAGAATATAAAAAATCCCTTTCTTTTTGAACCTCTGTATCTTTTTTATGCTTATACAAAGCCATTTCAATAGTTGAATGTAAATCAATCTCTTTGAACGGTTTTAATATATAACCATAAGGCTCTGTAATTTTTGCTTTTGACAAAGTGCTTTCGTCTGCATAGGCAGTTAAAAAGATTACGGGAATATTATAGTCTTTTTTTATTGTTTCAGCAACGTCAATGCCAGTCATATTACCTTTAATCATAATGTCCATTAGAACAATATGTGGTTCCAAATCAACAATATTTTTAATGGCGTCGGTACCGTTATTACTGATGCCCAAAACATTGTATCCTAACTTTTTCAGGCTGTTTTGTATATCCTTGGCAACTATACTTTCGTCCTCTACAATGTAAACATTAATGTTGTTGTTATTCTCCATAATTTATATTTTAAATTCTATACTAAAAGTGGTGCCGTTTTTTCTTTTCAAATTCAAGGTTCCGTTAAGCTGTTCTACAAGGGTTTCAACCAACTGCAATCCTAGTGTTTGTGTGTTTTTTACATCAATACTTTCAGGGATTCCAATTCCGTTATCACCTACTTCAATTTTAACCTGTTTTTTAATAACCCTCAAAGTTACAAAGATTATTCCATCTCTATTATCTGGAAACGCATATTTTAATGAATTTGATATAATTTCATTAATAATTAGTCCACAAGGTATGGATGCATCAAGACTTAGGAACAAATTATCAAGGGTTAAAATTAATTTTATCTTCTTTGTGCTGATGGAATAAGTGTGAACTAAATTCTTTGACAGCGTTGTAACGTATTCCGAGAAATTAACCGATTCGAAATTCTTTGTTTGGTACAGACTTTCGTGAATAAAGGCCATCGATTTAATACGGTTCTGACATTCCTTAAGTAAATTAAGTGCATAGTTATCTTTAACATAAGAAGACTGCAAATTCAATATACTGGATATAACCTGCATGTTATTTTTTACGCGATGATGCACCTCCTTTAATAAAATATCTTTCTCCTTTAGCGATTGAGTTATTTTCTCTTCATTACGCTTGTTTTCCGTGATATCAAATCCGATTCCCGAGATCTCAATAACTCTGTTGTTGATGTCTTTAATGGGATATAAAAGAATCTGTCTTATAATTTTTGTATTGTCTTTTTTTAATCTTTCAGAAATAAATTCAACTTGTTTTCCCTGAAAAGCCATTTCATATTTCTCATCCCAAACATTATGGTAACCTGTTGTTTTATTGCTTCTAACCGACTTGCCTAATTCCGGATAATATCCATAAAAATCATAAACACTATTAGCATAGTTTTGATTGAAGGAGGTTAGTTTCATGTCCTTGGTAATGGTCCACATCAATTGATCGCCACTTTCAAAAATTGCTTTTAATTTAGCCGACTGTTCAATAATTTTGTTCTCGTTTTCAATGCGTTCTGTAATATCTTGGGCAATTACAGATACTTCAACAACATTGTCATTTAAGAAAATAGGATATAGATATATCTCTCGATAAACAACTACTTTATTAACAGTGCTTTCATGAACAAATACATGAGGCTTTCCTTTTAATACTAACTTATATTTATTAATCCAAAAATCCTTCTTAGCCTTATTTAAAATAGTATCTAAAACAGAAATTACTTTCTTTCCTTCTGCTTTTCTTTTTACTAAATTATCTTTAACCTGATTATAGTAATTTTTATTATATGATGTCAATTCCAGGTTCTTATTAACGGTCCATATTAAATGGTTGCCGCTTTCAAAAATCGCTTTTAACTTTGCAGATTGATCAATGATTCTCTGCTCAAATTGTTTATTCTCGGTAATATCATGTGCAAGGCAAGCAACTTCAATAATTTCATTATTCGCATTTCTCACCGGGTTTAAATAAATTTCTTTAAAATTTATATTGCCGTTTGGTTCTTTTTGTTGCCTTTCAAGTTTTAATGTATTACCCTGCAAAACTTTTTTATAAATTGAGTACCAATATGATTTATACTCTGCCTGCAAACGCTGTGGTAACAAAGTGTGCAATTGACAATTTAATACTGGAGTAGCTTTATTATAAATTTTAAATGATTTGCTAAAATTTTTATTAAACGAGGTAACTTTAAACTCTTTATCCACGGTCCAAATTAGATGGGAAGAACTTTCGAATATTGAAGTAAGTTTTGCCGCCTGATTAATAGATTCGCTTTGCAGATATTTAAGCTCCGTAACATCATTAGAAATACAAGAAACCTCCTCAACTTTTCCGTTTCGTAAAATAGGATGTAAAAAAATTTGTCTAAAAACTTTCTTTTTATTGGTATCTAGTTGTTCAGTTGTAAACTCTATTCCGTTGCCGGTATTAAATACCTCGTTGTATTTTTTGATCCACCAATTGTGGTATTCAATTCCTTTTTTTGTCTTTTGAGGGCGATATATTTTGTTTTCAATTTTTGGTTTTACTTTATAAACATCGTACATCGCATCAGAAAAATTATTATTAAAAGATGTAAAAAAATAATTTTTATCAACCGTCCAAATCAACTGTTTACCACTCTCAAAAATAGCTTGAAGTTTTGCCGACTGTTCAATAATTTTTTGTTCTGACAATCTTCGCTCCGTTGTATCCTGCCCTATTACTGCAATTTCAATGATCTTGCCTTCTGAGCTTCTAATCGGATGTAAATAAATTTCCCTGTAATATG
Organism: Bacteroidota bacterium; assembly: GCA_040387555.1. Lineage (GTDB taxonomy): Bacteria > Bacteroidota > Bacteroidia > B-17B0 > Aurantibacillaceae > UBA4416. Next base: position 647,942 of record JAZKDO010000001.1, read on the forward strand.
TTTCGCCTTTTATATTCGTATTCTTAATTTCAAAAAATTCAGCCTTATTGTCTTTTTTATGTTTAAAGAATTCTTTATATTTTTTATTCCACAGATCTACTTTTAAATTAGATTGGGGCTTAGATTTTATTTCTGAAATATTCTGTCCAATTTCAAGATTGTGGCCAAAATTATATTTTATATGATTATAATAATTCAAGTTAAACGAAGTAAACCTTAAGCCCCTGTCTATTGTCCAAATTAGAAGAGACGTGCTATTAAAAATAGCCTCATACTTCAACGTTTGAGTCATTAATTCATGTTGAATTTTTTGACGAAAACTTATTTCCTTTGTCAAAGATTTATTAGTCTCTTCTGCTATTTCTGCTCTTAATTTTTCACGTGATAAAGCTTTTTCAGCTGAAATATCAATGATTGTTGTCTGTACGCAGGGTTCGCCATCATAAACAAAAGGCACTGTTTTTAATTCAACGTCAATAATTTTTCCCTTTATCGTCTTTGCCTGATAAGGAGAATCTATTTGTTCTTCTCCTTTTAAAGCTTTTTGCATTCTATCTAATGCCCTTTCCCTTTGATCCGGTAATAAAAAATCAAGAAGATTTTTCCCCATCAGCTTTTTAGGATCCTTAACTTCCAATATATTGGCAGCCGTTTTATTTGAATATATACAAATACCTTTATGTATAAAAATACCAATTGGTGAAGTATCCAATAAGTTTTTGTAATTATTCCATTTTTGCTCTAATTCCAATTGAGCATGTTTTTCCTTAGTAATATCACGACTTATTCCTAAAATAAATTTGATTTTACCTTTCTCATCAAATATTGGTGAATAATTATCTTCTAACCAAATAAGTTTACCTGACTTTGTTTTATACTGAAAAGTAGCTGTGGTATGTTTTAAAGTGTTATTTTTTTGACGTTTACTAATACTTAAATCAAAAGCTTTATACGCTTTTATATCCGTGACAATTAATGTTCCTAAATTTCCATTTTTATAAAATTCCTCGGGTGCATAACCGAGAATCTTTTTAATGGAAGGGCTGATATATATATATTTTGGTTTTGGATGATACGTATAAAAATAAATAAGATCATTTGCGTTACCTGTTATTAGCTCAAGATTCTGTTTAGCTGAAGCCAAATCTTCACGGTACTTTACCTGCTCAGATATATCAGAAAATATAGTTTGAACTGCATTTTGTCCTTTAAATAAAATAGCATTTGATTTAACTTCTAAATCTATGACCTGACCTTTTGCATTTTTAATTTTCAGTTCAAATGGAATAAATTCCGCATTATGCTTTAAAATTTTGTTGATGTTTTCCTTGATCCTTATATGAAATTCAGGTAATAAAAAATCAAAAATTGAATGTGTATGAAGGGATTTTTGTAATTTTAAAGAAGGTTTAAAAATTTTTAAACCTTCTTTATTCAGATATAAAATTTTATTGGAAGTAAAAATTACTACTGCTATTGGTAATTTTTCAAGTACTGATATTAATTCTGCATCCTTTACAGAATCAGTGATTTTAGAGCCTACCTTTTTTGAAACTGGTTTTTTATTCATCACCTTGTTTCTCATCTTTCTTTTTATCTTTCTCTAATAAAATGGTTTTATCCGGTTTTTTATTATAGATGGATGAATAATCTCTTAAACTTTCTTCATAGGTGGGTGTTACTTTAACTCCCTGAAATTTTACTTCTATATCATTTTCATAATAAATAGTAAGGTAGTTAAAGCCGGCTTCATCATAAAACTTCCAATCGTTTTGTTTTACTCCACCTGTGAAACTTCCTTGTGTCATCTTACGCCCATTTTCATAATACCAGGTGTGTTGCCCATCTTCGTCTCCATTTAAAAAACGTCCTTCAAATCGTAATTTTTCTTTAGGCATATAATAGCTTTTCCATAAACTATCGGGTTTATCATTCACATATTTTCCAACTTCTCTATACTCCGGTGTTTCATAAACCCAAAGACCTTCCTGCATATCTTCAACAAATTCACCTTTCGTTATAATTTTACCATCTTCTGTGTATTCAGTCATTAAGCCGTCTCTTAAATTATCCAGATAAAGCTCTTCTCGCATTAGAGCACCATTTTCGTAGAACCATTTCCAGTCGCCCTGAGCGCGTCCTTTCTTATCATACTTTCCGCGTTGCTCAATTTGCTTATTCGGGTAATAAAAAATCCAATCACCAACGCGCTTTCCATTAGCATATAAACCTTTAGCTCTGAATTCGCCTGAATTATGATACTCTGTCCATATACCAATTTTGTTTCGCATAGAATCAACAGCACCATACTCTAATTTAATTCCTTCTAAAAATGTGATTGCAGAATCTGGAACAGCCCTGTTTCTACATACATATTTTTTTATCATTACATCACTGGTATCATCGCGTGCCACTGGTAATGAATCACACATATATTTTTGACGGTAATGATAATGGGTACCAACAGGCATACCATTAATATAACCACCTTCATATTTCATGGTCCCGTCTTCATAAAAATCTTTATATACATCAAGTTTTGCTAATTCAGGTGCATTTTTAACTTTCTTGCCATTATTAAATTTTTCTGTATTGGTTAAGTTTCCTTTTTTATCATAAGCTTTTACATAACCGTCAATCACATCATCTTTATATTTTTTTTCTTCTTTTACTTTTCCGTCTTCAAAGAAATCTTTCCATAAACCTTGTTTTTTTCCATTCTCATCCTTTCTGTTTAAACGTTCCACGGAGGCTAAAATTCCTCCCTGGTATTTCATGATTGAAATAATTACAGAATCCTCGGAATATTCATAAGCTAATCCATCAGGCCTTCCTTTAACATATGGAGTTAATAATTTTGTTTTACCTGAAGGATAATAAACAAACATATTACCTTGCTTAATATCATTTACAAATAGTTCTTTACTGGAAACTCGTTGATTGGTATCATAATTAAACGTATAGCCATTTTTCTTCCCTTCTAAATAGTTAACTGATATTGTTATTCTTCCTTTTTCTGAATAAAATTTCCAAATACTGTCCAATTGAAAATCTTTACGATTTCCTTCTATTTTTAATTTTCCGTTTTTATAATAATTTTTCCAATATCCATCCGCTTTTCCATCACGCATGGTTCCCTCAGAAGATTTTGATCCATTTTCGTAGTAAAAAATATTATAACCGTTGGGATTCGTTACCTGAGCAATAGATACCTTCTGAACTGCAACCAGAAAAAAAAGTAATAAAAAAATATTTTTTAAGCTAATATTCAATAACATCTGGGTATTAATCTTCTAATTTAAAATTTATAATTCAAAAATTGAAATTTAGTTTACAAACCAAATTTAGCTGATAATTCAAGCATTTTTGCAATTGGTTTTTTTGCTTTTTCAATTAATTCATCACTCATTAATAATTCTGGCTGCTCATATTTTAAAGCAATGTAAATTTTTTCAAGAGTGTTTAATTTCATATACGGACAATCATTACAGGCACAATTATTATTTGGTGGCGCTGGTATAAATGTTTTTTCAGGACTAGCTTTTTGCATTTGATGAATGATACCGGCCTCTGTTAACACTATAAATTCCTGTACGTCGGATTTCTTACTATAATTTAATATAGCCGTGGTACTTCCAATAAAATCCGCATGCTCTAATATTGGCTCTTCACATTCAGGATGGGCTAAGACAACGGCTTTTAGATGTTGAGCCTTTAATTTTATAAGTTTTTCTAAACTAAAAATTTCATGTACCAAGCACGCTCCGTTCCATAAAACCATGTTACGACCGGTCACTTTATTTATATAGGCTCCTAAATTCTTATCAGGAGCAAATATGATTTTCTGATCTTTAGGGAATGACTCTACAATTTGAACCGCATTTGTAGACGTTACAATGACATCTGACAGCACTTTGATATCTGCAGTGCAGTTTATATAGGTTAATACCACATGATCAGGGTGAGCTGCTTTAAATGCGGCAAATTCATTTGGCGGACAAGAATCAGCTAAAGAACAACCTGCTTTTAAATCGGGAATTAAAACTTTAGTTTTAGGATTCAATATTTTAGCGGTTTCTGCCATAAAATGAACTCCGGCAAATAAAATGATGTCAGCTTTGGTTTTTTCGGCTTGTTGAGCAAGACCTAAACTGTCACCAATATAGTCTGCAATATCTTGAATATCAGCGTCTTGGTAGTAGTGAGCGAGGATGATGGCGTTCTTGGTTTCCTTAAGATGCGCAATCTCTTTGAACAAATCAAGCGATGGATCTATTTTTTTTTCGAGGAAACCTTTTTCTAAATTCATATAATATTAATAAAAGAATTTTAAAATTTTAAAATATGGTTATAGTATATAAGCTGTTAGTACTGTGTAAAAATAAGCTTTTGTTTACTTGTATTAATGCTAATTTACGTTCTGTTAACATTTATTAAACCATTAAATGTTATATATATTGTTGATTTTTAGAAAGATCGTTAGTAATGAACAATGTCTCTTAGAAATGAAATGGTTAATAAGATTAGTTTGAATGAGGTAAATTTAGTGTGTGTAAAACTGTATAAGCAACCCACTAGTTTTTGAAAGTAAATTTTGAAGTTCAAAAAATTAAGCTAAGTAAATTAGCTATTAACAAAGCGCTAAATATTTACAGAAACTTATTAACGTGTAATTTAATTATCCACAGCAATGTTGTTAACTCGCACTGTATTTAAAGCGCTCATAATCAGCGCTTGTTGTTATGAGTGTTAATTAACGTTTATAACAACCTTTTAACAAAACTTTGATATGATCAAAATTGCTAAAGGTAGCGCCCACTCCGTCTTTGAACATATAGAGATACTAATTTAGCATTTAAAAGAGCAATATATGAAGATTATCGGTAAAGACTGATTTTATATAGCCAGAGCTTATTAATATGATGTTATGGGATGATAAATGAGTACTAAAACCAAATAATATATGAATGAAATTAGTAAGGTTACAGCAAGAATACGGATAAATTAAAACAATAAAGTGCCCAAAAAATACGATGCTTGTGGTTGTTGGAAGTTTTTAAAGGGCTTGATGTTGTTACCGACGTTTAATTTTATAATTTTAGGAAAATTTTATAAAAAATGAAAATTGCAATAGGAAGCGACCACGCCGGCTTTGAATTAAAAGAGGTATTAATACCGTATTTAAAATCAAAAAATGTAGACGTTAGTGATAAAGGTTGTTTTTCCTTAGAGCGAGCAGATTATCCTGATGCCGCGCATGCTGTTGCAACTTCAATCTTAGAAAATGAAACCGAACTTGGCATATTAATGTGTGGAAGCGGAAATGGTATAAATATAACTGCCAATAAGCATAAAGGTATTAGAGCAGCTTTATGTTGGAACGCTGAAATTACTGCCTTATCAAGACAACATAACGATGCCAATATTTTAACTTTACCGGCCAGGTACATGACTGTAGAGGAAGCAAAAAAATGTGTAGACGCTTTTTTATCGGAAAAATTTGAAGGCGGAAGACATGCTGATAGAGTAAAAAAGATAGATTGTTAGGCTATAACTTAAATATTTCTCTAAAAACCATTTTTTATTTTTTACTGGTTATTCTAATAGGCCAGCACATTCTTGTTTTTTTCACTATAAACTTAAATTATCTGGATGATGACCAGATTATTATGTGGCTAGGGGCAAAAGACTATTCGCGTGGAATATTTCACGAACCAAGGTTTTATGGTCAGGCTTATAATACATTTATGGAAGCTTTGTTGGCGGTTCCGTTTATGTGGTTTAAAATGCCGGTTTATTTTGCTGTTCCTCTAGCAACTCACATTATATTTTTAACACCTTTTCTTTTTACCGCTTTTTATCTATTGAAACATAAATTAGAGGAAAAAGCTATTTTCGTTCTCCTGTTATTACTATGCATGCCTGTTGGCTATGATGTTATGACTTCCATTCCCAGAGGCTTTATTACCGGAACCTTTTTCACATTATTTTTTGTAATTAATCTTTTACGCCCAAATAATTATAAATTCATTTTTATTAATACGTTATTTTCTTTGATTGGATACTTAGTTAATCCTAACTCTTTATTAATATCTGTTCCGTTTCTTTTTTATTTGTTTTTGCATAATTACCGAGATAAAAAATATTACCTAATCTCATTTGCAGGACTTTTCGCAGCTATTCCGTTTGAATTATTATTAAATCAATTTTACAGATCTCATCCCGAACACATAGTATACACATTTGATAATGCTTTTAAGTGGAGTTATTTTGAAAAAGCGATTTCAAGATTAGACGCACATTTTGGACACATTGGTTTATTTATAGAGGGCTCGTGCGCCATTACTCTTATTCTTTTTGTTTTTGTGGGTACCTATTTTTTTAAGACTAATAAAAAATGGTTCTATTCGTTTTGCTTATTTTTATTCATATTATTTGGATCTCTTTTTTTTCAGAAAATTTCACACGGAGGGTCGTGGCCATTCTTTTCATTAAGCAGAATGTTTATAGCCGTTCCTGTGTTTTATTTATGTTCTGTTGTTTTGATCAGGTATCCATTAAAAAAATTAGTACCGACTTTCACTTTAATAACGTTAATTTTTACAGGAATTAAATTATTTAATTATCAGAGTAAAATTGAAAATTATGGACTGGAAAAAAACTGGGTTGATGTCAACATATTTTCTTTAGAAAATGCTTTTCATCAATCAAATTCATTAAAAAGCGTTTGTAAAGAATATAATACTAACATGGTTATGATAGTGGGATGGTCCTGGAGAGATAATACGATTAATTATGGCGGACCGGCGCTGAATGATGATTATCCGAAGACTTTTAAGCCTCACTTCGAGCGCCGCCGGTGGCGAACAGACGAAGAGTTAAATAGAGTCAATCCTGATTTTATAATTTACACCAGATATAATAATTTAGATAGTTTATGTGCTGCAAAATATAAGGACGTAAACATTCAAAGAGTTAATGAATGGGGAACTTTTTATGTTTACAATAACAAGAAAACCACACTCGATTTTCTAAGATACATTCATGCTGAAACCTTAGGATTTTAAACCGCTTTACGTTGATAATACACGGTTTGTTTAATGCTTAACTTTGCTTTTTAATTTTTTTCGTCAGTAACGGTTTATAATAAATCATGTATTATATTTCTGTTTTCACTAAAACATTCATGAAGTTTGGGCGCGCATCTTAACAATTTAGTAACATTAAGAGTACTTTAAAATCACATAGGAAGGCTTATTTTTGACGCTCTATACTTTAAATTTACATGAGACAAGTAATAATTTTACTATTAACTTTTTTTTTAGCCCTTCAAAACGCTCAATCACAAGAAGTAAATGAGGTTTCAAACGACAGCCTTGTTAAAGAATTTAGACTTTTACAAAGAGAAATTAATGATTTAAAAGCGAACAAATTTAAAACGCTGCCTTATTTTAATTATAAATCAGGTTTGGGGTTTGCAACACCAGATAGCTCTTACTCGATTAGCGTTAGGTTTAGAATTCAGAATCGCTTTTTAATGAACACGAAAGACGAAGATCATCTAGAAACCGGAAGCTGGGAAGCAAGGGTACGAAGATGTCGTTTAAGCTTCACTGGCCATGTTGTTAATCCTAAATGGAGTTACTATTTACAGCTATCTTTTTCTAGAGGAGATATGGATTGGAGTGATGCTGACGCTTCTGTGCAAAACACGAGTCCAAATGTTGTGAGGGACGCCATGATTTTTTACAAGCCTGTTACAAATCTTCAATTAGGTTTGGGGCAAGGTAAGCTGCCTGGAAATCGACAAAGGATTATTTCATCAGGCGCTCAGCAATTTTATGACAGGTCAATTGTAAATTCAAATTTTACGACGGATAGGGATTTTGGTGTGTTTGTAACTTACATAACACATTTAGGAAAAACCTTTACAATTTTAACGAAACTCGCTGCAACCAGCGGTGAAGGCAGAAATTCCGTGAGCAGCAATCCAGGGCTAGCTTATACCGGCCGTTTAGAATTGTTGCCCCTTGGAATATTTACAGATGGTGGCGATTACTATGAAGGTGACCTTGTGAGGGAACCAAAACCAAAAATTTCCATCGCCGGTGGTTATCAACTAAATGATATGGCGGTAAGAACCGGAGGACAATTGGGAAAAGATTTGTTAGCAACAAGAAGTTTTAATGTATACATGGCAGATTTTCTTTTCAAATATAGAGGTATTGCCCTAAGCAGTGAATACATCCGGCGAGATACAGATGGATCTCCTTTAGTAACCGGAAGCGATGGAAAAACCAAGACGATTGTAACAGGAGACGGCATAAACACACAGTTGAGTTATTGTTTTAGAAATATGTTTGAAATAGCCTTAAGACATTCTTTAATAAGTCCACATAATGATTTGTTGTTAAAAGTCAGAGAAAATGAACAATATGGAGTAGGAGTTTCCAAGTATCTTAATAAACACAAGCTTAAGGTGCAAGGCAATTTATTTTATAACAGAGAAAGAGACTTAAATAAACAGGAAGAACAAAATCAATATTTTTTTGGCGTAATCCAAATAGAATTAGGAATTTAGGCCTCAGAAATTAACATTAACATAACACAGGAAAGCATATAACGCTTTACTTTTACAAAAACAGCAAAATGACAACTTCTTTAATCGTCTTTTTAGTTATCTGCTTAATATTAGCATGTACATTCGAATTCGTAAACGGCTTTCACGATACGGCTAACGCCGTAGCAACTGTAATTTATACCAACTCCATGAAACCAACTGTAGCGGTGGTTTATAGCGGCATCTTAAACTTTACAGGAGTTATGACGGGCGGAATAGCCGTAGCAATGGGAATTGTTAATTTATTGCCAGCGGAGGTTTTAGTGGACTCTAATGTTTATCATGGTATTGCAATGATTCTCGCCTTATTATTATCAGCAATTATCTGGAATTTAGGAACCTGGTGGATGGGTTTGCCCGCTTCAAGCTCTCATACATTAATTGGCTCCATTATAGGAATTGGTTTAGCGTTTTATTTTTTACCTGATAATGTTGGCGGAAGCGCTGTAAACTGGGATAAAGCAAAAGACACTGGTTTAGCCTTATTAATTTCGCCGTTAGCGGGTTTTACTGCAGCTATTATTATGATGTTTGTTTTTAAGCGCCTTGTTAAAAATGATATTATATATAAAGAACCTATTCCTGGAAAAATGCCGCCAATTTGGATCCGTATGATGTTGTGGACAACCTGTGGTTTAGTTAGTTTTTTTCATGGACAAAACGATGGACAAAAAGGAGTGGGACTTGTAATGATGATTCTGATAGCCATAATGCCCGGATATTTTTCTATAGATGATGGTGTAAACTTACAGGGTGTAAACGCTAACGTCAATCATATTGAGGTGATGATGAGAAAAGCAGATACAACGATTCTTTCGGGAAAAGAGTTGAAGCTTTATAAAGAAATATTTACCCATGCCACACACTTTAATTCAGTAACCTCTGGAAAAATGAGGTCGGGTGAGGTGGCTTTGGGCAGCCGTTTTGAAGTAAGAAAAGATGTCATAAAAATTACAAAAGGAACAGAAAAAATAATTACGGGTGGTAATTTATCTTTGTCTTTAAAAGAAATACGCACATTAAAAGAAGAAATTAAGTCAGCTAAAAAGCTGGTGGAATATGCGCCGTCGTGGGTAATTATTATGATCTCGGTTTCGTTAGGATTAGGAACAATGATAGGCTGGAAACGTATTGTAAAAACAATAGGAGAAAAAATTGGAAAACAGCATATGAGTTATGCGCAAGGCGCGTCTGCAGAAATTGTTGCTGCTATGGGAATTGGCGTTGCAACTGGTTATGGTGTTCCTGTTAGTACAACTCACATGCTAAGTTCTGGTATTATGGGTAGCATGGTAGCTAAAAAAGGATTAAAAAACTTACAACGAAAAACAATTACCAATATTTTATTAGCCTGGGTGTTAACTCTGCCGGTAACAATGATTTTGTCCGGAGGTTTGTTTTTATTATTCAGGGCAATTTTATAATTAAATAAACATTAATAAAAAACGCGCTGAATTATTTCAGCGCGTTTTTTATTATAGGTCTTTTACCTTCTCTTTTTATAACGTTTAGGATTACGTATTTCTGGTTCTTTTGCGGAAGGAATGCCTGACACAAATTCAAAGTCCAATTGTTTTTTAATTAAATCGGCGCGCTTCACAATAATTTTTACTTTATCGCCTAGGGTAAAAACACGACCTGTTCTTCTTCCAACAACACGGTAATTATCCTCATCAAATGAATATTGATCATCTTTCATGTCGCGCATACTCACGCGCCCTTCGCATTTGTTTTCAATGATCTCAACAAAAATTCCCCATTCAGTAACACCACTGATCACTCCTTCAAATTCCTGACCTATTTTGTGTTCAAGGAATTCTACCTGTTTATATTTAACGGAAGCGCGTTCAGCATCAGAAGCTAGCTTCTCCATCTCTGAAGAATGTTTACACAGTAATTCTAATTCATCTGCTTTTAAATAGTGAGCGTGATTGAGTTTTGCCTCCAATAACCGATGAACCATTACATCAGGGTAACGACGTATCGGAGAAGTAAAGTGCGTATAATAATCAAAACCTAAACCATAATGGCCTACGTTTTTAGTAGTATACACCGCTTTCGGCATTGAACGAACGGCGAGTAATTCGATCATGCTTTGCTCCTTTTTATTTTTTACGTCCTGTAATAATTTATTAATGGATTGGGCCGTTTTCATTTTATTGCCAACAGCTACGGAATATCCAAAGCGTTCAACAAAATTATTTAATTCCATTAATTTTTCATCTTTGGGTACATCATGAATACGATAAACTACCGGATCAGATCCCTTTTCGTTTTTAACCTTTTTTTGATTCTGGTTTTGTTGTTGATCGTCTTTTCCTTTTTTTCCTAAGAATTCCGCCACCTTTCTATTGGCCAACAACATAAAGTCTTCTATCAGCTTGTGAGCATCTTTTTGTGTTTTAAAATAAACGCCTGTTGGCGCACCTTTATCATCCAATTGAAATTTCACTTCTGCTTTATCAAAAAAGATGGAGCCTTTACTTGTTCTTTCGGCCCGAAGTATTTTTGCCAAACGATCTAATGTAAAAATTTCATCTTTGTATGGACCTTCTTCTGTTTCAATAATAGTTTGAACCTCTTCATAAGAAAATCGATGATCACTATAGATCACTGTTTTGCCAAACCATTGATTTTGTATTTGTGCATTATCGTCTAGTTCGAAAACCGCACTGAAACAATATTTTTCTTCATGCGGACGAAGTGAACAGGCAAAGTTACTTAACACTTCAGGTAACATCGGTACACATCGATCTACTAAATAAACAGAAGTTGCGCGGCTAACAGCTTCGTCATCTAAAATAGTATTTGGTTTAAGATAATGGGTAACATCAGCAATGTGAACACCAACTTCCCAGTTTCCGTTTTCTAACTTTTGTAAAGACAAGGCGTCATCAAAATCTTTGGCATCAACCGGGTCTATTGTAAAAGTAGTTATTCCTCTAAAGTCTCTGCGTTTGGCAATTTCTTCGGGAGTAATATCGGTGGCTAATTTTTTCGCTGCGGCCTCAACCTCAGGAGCAAATACCATAGGCAACCCGAATTCTGCCATGATGGCATTTATCTCGGTTTCGTGCTCGCCTGCAGTTCCTAATACATCAATTACTTTTCCGTTAGGATTGTCAGAACCTCGTTTCCATTCTGTTAATTCCACTAAAACTTTTTGTCCGTTTTTAGCCCCGTTAATATCTGATAATGGAACAAAAAAGTCTACGTGAATCTTTGTGTAATCCGGCACTACAAAAGCAAACTTAGGATTGATCTGAATAGTCCCTACAAACTTTGTTTTTTTTCGCTGGATAACCTCTATTACTTCTCCTTCAGGCTTTTCCCTTCCTCGCTGGGGATAAACGCTTATCTTTACAAGATCACCCTGTAAGGCATCTTTTGTTTTTTTAAATGGGATAAAAACATCCGGTAACTCAGGTGAAATAATTACAAAGGCGGTGCCTTGTGTCGTAAAATCAATGGTTCCGCTTTGTGAACTTTTCGATTCTTTTGCCTGATATTTTCCAACTTCGGTTTCTATTACAAAACCCTGATGTTTTAATTCTTCCAGGGTTTCTATCAATGCAAAGCGATCGCCCTCATTATCAATCTCCATAGCGGAGCCTAATTGTTTATAATTGAATGTTTTGCCATCATTATGTTTTAAGAACGCTAATACTTCTTCGAACAGATAGCGTTTGGGTTGTTTCTTTTTAGATTTTGCCATAAATGAATGAGTGAAGCATATTAGCTATCACTTATCGTAAATATAAATAATAAATAAAGGATGAAACATGAAAAATTGGTCAAAACCATCAACGGAGTTTTAAACAACTGTTTTTAGTAGAAGAAAATATATACGCGTAATCGCACATCTTATTTATTATAAAATATGATTACCAAACGACCAACAAATTAACAGTTTGTAAGTGATTAAGAGCCGGTGCTTTATATAAAATTGCCTACATTTGCCGCTCAACAAAAAATCCCTCCATGAATCAAAAATTGCCCCTAAACCTTTTAAATAACCTAAAAGGATTAAACTTCTTTTTTTTAACATTATTGTTAGTGTTTTTAGGAAAGAATGCGCTGTCTAACCCTATTGATGGTACAATTTGGAGCTATGATAAATGTACGGGTTATATAAAAATTACATACAATTATGATAATATTGGATGCTCAACCTGTGATGATGATTACATTATCAGTGGAAATCTTCAATATAAAAACACAAGTGGGAACTGGGTGTCTTTTCACACGTGGAATAACGGCTTGTCATATTTTAATGGTGTAGTAGGGGGAGGTTATGCCATTAGAACAGATGTCCATTCACGGGATGTTATCTTGCATGACCGCGCTTCAGATATGAAGTATCCATATGAATTTAAATTTGACTATTCCTGGGCAAACCACCAGGGACAAGGTGATGCTACGGATAACGGCACACATTTGTCGGGACCTATGTATAATCCCGTAATTGAAAAGCCAGATAATATAGTAGCTTCTACTGATATATGTGGTAAAGTAACTTTAAGCTGGGATAATCCTTTTCAAACCTGGGAAATAGCTTCCGGTTGCACAAGTTTAAATTATGAAAATCAAATTTACAGAGACAATAATTATCTTACTACAGTTGCGGCAGGTGTAAATACATATACAGACAATGCAGTTGCATTAAACACCTCATATTCTTATAAGGTAAGACAAGTGTTTAAGCCAAACGCCTATAGTTCAGCAGATGTAACAAGCGCATTTTCGTCAGCAGTACCAGGTGGATCAAAACCGTCTCCTCCCTCTCCAAATAACTTTATGGCCTCAACCAATTTATGTGACGGTACCATTCAATTAACATGGGATTTTAATTACGCAAACCCAAATGACTTTATTATCACAAGATCTCCTGGCGGAGCAGTATACACGATCAACGCAAACAATAGGTCTTACCTCGATAACACCGGCATTACAAGAGGAACCACTTATAATTATGTGATCACCTCCCGAAATAGTTGTTTGAGTCCTTCGGGGCAAGTTAATATAAATGGTATTTCTCCGAGTGATCCGGCTATGGCAACATCGGTTAATGCGGTTACAGATGTTCCTAATAATCAAGTATTGGTAACTTGGACTGACAATGCCACCAATGAAACCAAATATCAGATTGAAAGAAGAGACGATCTTGGCAACTCGGTGTTTTTTGACCTTAATGCCAATGCCCAAACGTATACTGATAATGCGGTTACTTCTTGCAAAGCTTACAAATATTATGTTAAGGTTTTTTCGGGATGTGTAGCCAGTGGCATTGCCTCCGCACCAAGCACAACGGTATCATTACCGGTTCCTAATTTAAATAATACATTTACTTCTGTAAAAAAATTAACCTGCTCTAAAGGTTATTTTGGAAACCGGGTAGAGTTAAGCTGGAGCAATAACAATAGCATTAACATTGAATTTTTTAGAATTTACCGTAAACAACTTGGCACCACATTAGATTCTGTTCAGATTGCAACACCGCCTACCGGGAGTGCTTTGTATATTGATAATACAGCTGATGCCAGAGTTTTTTACCGCTACACGATTGTAGGAGTTAAAACTTGTTTAAACGGTGAGTCGTTAACTAACATTAGTTCCGATATTGGATTTCGTGATCCTGCAGGTTTAGTAAGCGGACATATTGAATATAGCGGAGGCATAGCTGTAAGCGGTGCGAAAGTTTTTGTGCAACAAAGCGGTGCGTTAGGAGGCAGTTCGTTAGACTTTTCTGCTGGAGGAACCTTAACTATTGCCGATGATGCAAAGTTAGAAGCCGGAAGTCAAATGCGAATGGAATTCTGGACAAAACCCGTTTCAGCAACAGCAACTTTTTTAAACAAAGCTTCTGCATTTAGCTTTGAAAAGACAGCAGGAAATTACCAGGCGCAGGTTTTTATTGGCGGCGTTTCTAAAACAACTACAGCACCTCTTTCATCATTGCCGGATAATCAATGGAATCATGTGGCTATTGTATATAATGGTAGTTCACTAAAATTATTTACAAATGGCGTATTCTCATCGAGCGTGTCTGCAACCGGTAATGTAACTGATAATGCGAGTGCTTTGGTTTTTGGAAATGCATCATCAGCCTTTTTACTGGATGAGTTTCGTTTATTAGGTCAAGCTGCATCTGATTCTGTGATTACTGCTGAAGCTGCACGCATATTGAATGGAGATGAAACCGGATTTAAATGTAATTTACATTTTAATGAAGCGATTGGAAACTACGCATATGATCCGTCTAAGGTTGGAAATATATTTAATGCGAATCATGGTTTAATCAGCGGCTCAGTTTCATGGAGTAATGATAAGCCCACCAATGCACAATTAGCTTATTTTGGAGTGACAGACGCTTTAGGAAATTATTCGGTTTCAGGGATCAGGTATTTAGGAACAGGAGAAAATTTTAACCTCGTTCCTTCATTTCAAACACATTCGTTTGCTCCAAATTCACGTTCGGTTTATATTGGAGATGGTTCTTACGTTTATAATAATCAGGATTTTACTGATAATTCTTCCTTTCCTGTTACAGGAACTTTATTTTATAAAGGCACATCATGCCCTGTACCAAACGCTTCTTTGAAAATTGATGGTGTAGCAGTTATCTCTAATGGTTCACCTGTCGAAACAGATGCGGCAGGAAATTTCAGCATCACGGTGCCAATTGGAAACCATTTTGTTTCGGTTGATAAAAATTCACACACAATGGAAGATGGGCGTTATCCTATCACAGGAACTCATAATTTCCAGGCGCCTGTATTTGGACTAGCTTTTACAGACAGTACACGAAGATTATTAGTTGGCCGTGTAGTAGGAGGTTTAGTTGAAACAAATAAAGCCCCAGGCATGGGACGTTCCGTTAACAACATTGGTAACGCAAGAATTAAACTGGTATCTCCAATTGCCGGCACACCTTGTTATACGGTAGCGGTTCAAACAAATAGTTTAACTGGAGAATATATACTTAACATTCCTCCTTTGCAGTACCGTATTGATTCTGTATACATTGTTTCAAATCCGGTAATCATTAATAAAACAAGTTTAACCAACGCCAACCAGGTAATTGATATGGCTACGGCGGCAGTAAAAACTTTGGTAGTAGATACATTGTTCGATAACCTTGGTGGGATTGTAAGTATTGATTCGTTAAGATTCCATAAACGTTTGGATATGACTTATCGTATCACACCTTCTATTAACGTAACACGGGTAAACGGCTCATTATTTATAGGAGAAGATACTCTATCGTTTGGCACTTCTCGACTTAGTATAAAACCTACAGGAGCCGGCTGGGGGCCTTTTGGTTTCCCCGTATTCGTTCAGGGAAATAATTATACTGCTAAAATCCATAGTTCTGAAATATACACCAACACAGATAATGCTAAGTTAGATACTGTATTATTAAGTGGAACTGCTTTTGTTACAAATGATTTAGTTGATGGAACAGATCCAAATCCTTCTATACCAATGATTAATGGTGTAGCCATCTACACATTCACCTGCGGTGAACCAAACAACTCAACAAACCTTTCAAATCCTGCTTTGGATTATACAAAAGATATTCAGGTAGTGGTTGTTCCTGATGGTGCCGCATCTGTTGTATGGAAACCAAATATTGTATCAATGGTTTCAGCCCCTAATTATCATGCATATGTTTACGGACAAAAAATAACCGGTACCGGTGTGTCCACCCAGGGACCAGAAAAAGTAGATTATATTTTGCGCGATCCTCCCGGTTCCGGAAGTTCTTCCCAATGGGGCAGTGGAACAACCGTTAGTAAAACAACTTCTTATTCTAAAGCATTTAGCCAGGAAGCTGAAACAACTACAAAACTTTTATTAGGAAAAAAATCTTATGTGGGAATAGGTGTGATTACGGGAGTTGAATTTGACAACTCTATTGGTTTAGGGTTTAATAATACATATGAAAAAGGATCAGAAGATTCTTATACAGAAACCATGACAACCTTCAACACCGTGGCAACCAGAGATGATGCGGGTAATGTAGGCGCACCTGCTGATATTTTTATTGGACGAGCAAGAAACTGGCTTGTTGGCCCAACCAATAATATTGAATTAAGACCTGTTGCTACTTGTTCAGCAAGCGGCGCTTGTTTTGGTCCGGTTGTAAATGGCTACCAATTGGCAAAAACTGTTGGTTATGCGATTGCACCAAACGGAATAAGAACACGCTTTTCATACACTCAGGGTGAAATTGAGGAAACGGTTATTCCTACATTGGAAAGTATCCGCGCTTCATTTTTATTAAATAACACAGCAAAATATACATCTCATTTTACCGCATCCAACCCATTGTTTGGTATTAATAATGATGATCCTTTATTATCAACAAGATCAACTACAACCGCTACCATATATGAAAACGCCGATACAACAGGTCTTTCTTATACAGTGCATTTTGGTATCAGTAAAGATCCTACTAAAAACACAATCGATTCCGTAAGGGTTATCAATACACAAATTGCGTTATGGAAAAAAGCATTAGCTCAAAATGAACGCGAAAAATACAAGTGTAAAATCAACGCATCGGGAACAACCCTGGTAGATAATTTCACCCTGGGTTCTGCCATTGTATCTAACGCTTATTCTATTGATCAGGAAACCGCCAACACTGAAACATATGAGCTTGCGCTTGGGGGAAATGCCAAATTGGAAATTGGCGCTAATATTGGAGGAACAGGGTTTCAAACAGAAATTGCAGTAACTTTGTTGGAAACAAAAGGTAATTCAACTGCCAACGGGGTTACAAGCTCAACCACATTTGATTATACTTTAACCGATGGAGATGCTGGCGACATCATGAGTATTGATGTTTATAAGTCTCCGGAAGGAACAGGAAATGTTTTTATTACCAGGGGTGGACAAACGATGTGTCCTTATGAAGATGCGGTTGATTTGCATTATTATAATCCATCGAATCCAAATGCAGATATCGGTTCCCATTCATATAGTGCAGCTGGTTACTATACCATTTCAAATGCAACTGTGCAACGTGAGATGCCAAACATCGTTATCACACCTAATCTTCAATATAACATACCGTCTAATCAGGCGGCCGTTTATCAGTTATTACTATCTAACCAAAGTCCGTTAACAGTAAATAATGATCTTGATTTACAGGTGCGTGTGGCAAGTGTAAGCAATCCTGATGGGGCAGTATTAAAAATTGATGGCAATGATGCTAATACAATAATCAATATTCCTTCGGGGGGTTCAGTGGTTAAAACGTTAACCATAGAGCGCGGCCCTATTGAAATTGAGTATGATAGTTTAATGGTTATTTTCAGTTCGGCATGTAGTGAAAGTATAGCAGATACGGCATATGTAACAGTTCATTTTATTCCTACCTGTACCGATCTTGCTTTAATTAATCCAACTAATAACTGGATCATTAATAACAACCATAATAACGTAGCAAATATTCAGGTTTCAGATTATAACTACAATTACGGAACCGCATCCATTTTAACGGGCACAACCACAACCATTTTAGGATTAAATAAAATAGGAGTAGAGTTCAGGCCTTTGAATTCAAATGTGTGGACAGAGTTTAATGCGTTTTACAAATATCCTGCATCTTCAGCGCAAGATACAATACCAAACAATCAGGTGTATAGTGACTATAACTGGGATATTGCAACCGTTCCAGATGGTAACTATGAATTGAGAGCGATATCATATTGTTTAAATAAGGATGGCAGCTTCGCAACTGTTAGTTCACCTGTCTTTGCAGGTATTATGGATCGAATTAATCCTGCGCCATTCGGAACACCAACTCCGGGCGATGGAATTTTAGATCCGAACGATGACATATCCATTCAATTCAATGAAGAGATCGATATCAGCAGTTTATCCTCTCAGAATTTTGATATCAGAGGTGTATTAAATGGTACAAACATACGGCATGCAGAAAGTTTGAATTTTGATGGAACATCAGATTATGCTGAAGTTTCAGGCGGAGCAAGCTTACAAAAACGTAATTTTTCGATTGAGTTCTGGGCAAAATTAAATGCGACAGGTGTTGATCAGGTTGCTATTAGTCAGGGAACAGACCCAATTCAAAACATGAGCATTGGTTTTGATAACACTAATAAACTGAAATTTAGTTTAGGTGGTCAAACCGTATTATCTATATCACCGGTTTCTATTCCAACCGACTGGCATCACTATGCTGTAATTTATGATTATGCCGGAACAGATGCTACATTGTTTGTTGATGGAGCTTTAGCAGGAACCAATAATAATTTTATTGTAGACTATACTGGTTCAGGTAAATTGGCTTTTGGTAAAGCGATACCTTCTAATACAGATTTCTTAAATGGTAATCTGCACGACGTTAGGTTGTGGAATAAATCACGTACAATTACTGAGGTTACAGCAACCATGAACAAAGTATTAAACCGCAACCAATCCGGTTTATTGTACAACTGGAAAATGGATGAAGCTGAAGGTGTTTTAGCAAAAGATGATATCAGAAGTAGAAACGCAGATATTTATGGCGCAACATGGGAAGTAAACCCTAATGGCAATTCTGCCCAGTTTGATGGTGTTGACGATAATATCCAGGTTTCTTCAGGTAACATTGCGATTAATAAAGAAATGGATTTCACCCTGGAATTTTGGTTTAACTCCACTCAAAGTGGTGTAGCAACTTTATTTTCAAATGGAAAAGCAGACGGTATTGGAGCTGATTCATTAGATTCCTGGAATATCCAGAAAGATGCAGCGGGAGCAATTCACATTCTTCATAAAGGGTTGGATTTTGTGGCAACTACTACTAACTATTTTGATGGCGCATGGCATCACTTAGCTTTAGTAATGCAACGAAGCGCTAATCTTTCAGCGTACGTAGATGGTAATTTACAAAACTCAGTACAGGCCCTATCGTTTAATAATCTGGCTGGCTCATATATGTATTTAGGTGCAAGAGCTTATCAAACAGGTCTTATAACTAATTATGACAATTTCTATAACGGAAAAGTGGATGAATTTAGGTTATGGAACACGTCGCGTAAAGCAGAACAAGTGAAGCGTGATAAACAAAATCGCATGTTAGGTAATGAATATGGGCTTCAAGCTTTTCTACCATTTGAAAGTTATGCGGTAGTTTTAGGTACTCCTTCATTAACAGCTACGTTTAATAACCAATCTGTAAATAACTTAACCGTTACCGCGCAAAACGGACCACAGTTAATTTCTCAAACACCAACGATTAAGTTACCTCGTCCGGTTCAATCAGTAAATTATACCTGGTCGTTGAACAATGATAAAATCATTTTAACAACAACGGCTTCTCCTGAGTTGATTGAAAACGTTACACTTGACATCACGGTAAAAAATGCTTATGATATGCATGGTAATAAAATGCAGTCTCCTAAAACATGGATTGCTTATATTAATAAGAATCAGGTGAAGTGGCAGGATGACCTGTTTGACTTTGAGAAAATAGTTGATAGCGTGATTACTTTTACTGCGCCAATTATTAATTCCGGCGGAGCGCTGAAAGCTTTTACTATTGATGGTTTACCAAGTTGGATTACGGCAAATATTACAAGTGGTAATATCGCACCAAACAGTGTTCAAAACATTGTCTTTACAATACCAGCAGGTGGAAGTATAGGCGAATACAGCGCGGATGTTACTGTAACTACAGATTTTAACTATGCCGAAGTATTAAGAGTCAATTTAAAAGTAACAGGAAATGTTCCTACATGGACCGTGAGTCCTTCAGACTTCCAATACTCCATGAATATTTTCGGACAAATGAGAATTGATAATGTGATTGCAACAAATCCGGAGAACAAGATCGCCGCATTTAATAACGGGGTGATTTGTGGAGTGGCAGATTTGCAATACCTTCCTTTATATGATCGTTATGAAGTGTTTTTAAATGTTTACAGCAATAACATTACCGGCGACTCTATTAAATTTAATATTTATGATGCGGCCAGTGGATTAACTTTTGTGAATGTGACCCCTTCTCTCATGTTTGTAGAAAATGATGTGATTGGTACAGTAACTAATCCAATTACGTTTGTTGCAAACACGGAGATTTTACTGGATATTCCATTGAACAGTGGCTGGACGTGGTTTTCTCTTCCGCTAAAATCTGCAAAGCTAAGAACCGGTGATTTATTAATGAATAATCTGAACGCTTCAACAGGAGATATTGTTTTAAATACTTCTGATTTTGATCAGTACGATTCAGGCCTGGGTTGGTTAGGAAATATTTCTCAGGGTTCAGGCTTCTTTAATAATCAATCCTATAAAATAAAAACCGCTAACATTGACACGCTTATTCATATTGGTAACAGAATCAATCCTGATTCTACAATCGCAGCCATCAATGTGGTTCCGGGATGGAACTGGGTGGGCTACGTGTCAACTAAAAATGTTGGTATAGCAGAAGCCTTAGGAAACTACAATGCTGTAACGGGTGATCTAATTAAAAGTCAGTATGAATTTGCTTATTATGATAATGCAATGGGTTGGACAGGAAGTTTAACACATATGAAGCCTACAATGGGTTACATGTTAAAGTCTACTGCTACAAGTACGTTTAATTATCCACAATCTTCCTTTATAGGTAAACCAGGAAACGCGCAGGGAGCAAATGAAAATCAAGCTATTTTCCCTTTTACCCCAGAGGTTTATGATAATACAATGTCGGCAGTTATTACGGGTAACATTTGTAATGAAGCCCTGGAACAAGGAAATGTAGTTATTGGTGCATTTGATGTGACTAATACATTAAGAGGATATGCGTATCCAATTAAAAACACATCAAATAACTCCTACAACTTTTATCTGACCTTGTATAGCAGCACAGATGGCGACGCCTTGAATTTAAAATACTTTAATACTACAGATGGATCAGTGATTCCTACTAGTAGTGTATTGAGTTTTACATCCAACGCTTTGGCCGGAACGCCCACTGTTCCTTTAATGGCTGGAGTAGCAGATTCATTAGCGTGTCATGTGGTTAACATGACAACGAACATTAAAGATCTGGATGCTTCAGGAAATATCAGCGTGTATCCGAATCCGTTCAGTGATAATTTAACGGTCAACTTTACCGAATCGGTAACTTGCAAAATGGAGTTGTTGGATGTGTTAGGCAAAGTGGTTTATTCGTCAGCAGTTAAAAACAAAAAAGAACATACCATTTCGTTAAACGGAAATCACGGCATTTCTTCGGGCATGTATTACCTCCGCATTACTGGCGATGTTAATCAACAAATTAAAATAGTTAAAACAAAATAATTTTCTTAGGTCAAAGGCTTCTTTTATTTCTAAAAGAAGCCTTTACTAATTCATTTTCAATTATGAGTAAAACAAAAAAGATCTTTTTAGTTGTAATTTTATTACACTTTTCGCAAATAATTTTTTCACAGGTTCCCTCTACCTGGACCGTCAATGTTGCCAGTTACCAGTACCAAATGACAATGACCTGTAAAGCCAACGAAGCGTGTATCGATTTGGCAGACACCAATAATTACATCGCTGCTTTTGTAGGAAATCAATGCCGCGGCGTTGTAAAAACTAAGATTACGGTAGGAGCAAACAAGCTTGGATTGATAACAATTAAAAGCAATATTATTACCGGTGAGTTGGTAAAGTTTCAGATCTACAAAGCTTCTGATAATGCAGTTTTAAACGTTTTGGATTCTGTTATCTTTAATCATGGAACACAAACAGGTACTTTGGCAAATCCGTTTATGCTTTATACAAACCACGTACCAACAGACATAGCTATTTCAAGTTATACCATCGCTGAGAATTCTCCATTGGGAACACCAATCGCGTCGTTGTCAGCAACGGACCAGGATGCAGGTTCAACTTTCAACTATTCCTTAACAACAGGTCAGGCAGAAAACAATCAATTCTCCATCAGTGGAAATCAACTAGTAGTAAATGCTAATTATGATTATGAAACAGATTCAGTAAAAATAATTGAATTACATGTAGATGATATTGGGGGCTGTTCATATATTGAAACATTTACCATATCTATTATAGATGGAAATGATGCGCCCACGGCCTTGTATTTAAGTTCTCCTTTAATTAGTGACCATCAGCAGAACGGAAGCTTCATGGGAGAATTTTCTACCGTTGATCCCGATCTGAATGATGCCCATGTTTATAGTCTGGTAGTAGGAACAGGGGATACAGATAACTCACAGTTCTATATCCAAAATGATACACTTTATAATTCTTTTACATTAGATTATACAGCACAGTCTGTTTATTTCATACGTGCGCGTTCAACAGATTTAGGAGGATTATTTATAGAGAATACGTTTACGCTGAATGTCTCTAATGTAAATGACGCCCCAAGCGACATTTTGATTAATAACGTAAACGTGGATGAAAACATGCCGGTTGGAACTTTAATTGGCACACTGACAGTGATAGACAATGATTTGGCAGATACACACACGCTTACGGTTGATCCGGGTTTAGACAGTCTGAGTTTCACTGTCGTTGGAAATATTCTTCAAACCAATGCCTCTTTTAATTTTGAGGCGAAAGATACTTTTCTTGTAAACATACGGGCTACTGATCCGTATGCGGCATATTATGTAAAAACATTCACTATTGTTGTTAATGACATTAATGATGTTCCAACAGACATTTCCTTATCAACCGATAGCATCCAGGAATTGAAACCCGTGAACACCCTTATTGGTGACTTTTCAACGACCGATGAAGATGCGGGTGCAACACATAATTATTCTCTTGCGGGCGGCACAGGTGACACAGATAATTCTTTGTTTGTTATTGTAGGCAATCAATTGTTTTCCAATATAACTTATACATATACCGGCCAAACATACAGCATTCGGGTACGTTCTACAGACAATGGAGGCCTCCTTGTTGAGAAAATATTTGCCATAAAAATTTATAATGTCAATGAAGCGCCATTGAATATAATTATTGACACAACCTCCTTATTGGAAGATAATGATTATTTGTTTCGCATCAGTAACATAAGAACAGTAGACAACGACAACCCGGATGATTTTTCTTATTCATTGGTTTTCGGTCAGGGAAGCGAGGATAATTCGGAATTTGAAATTCAGGGTGATGATTTATTTATTTTAACCAAAACAAATTATGATGTAAAAGATGTGTATCATATTCGTGTCAGATCAACAGATTTAGAAGGTTTATTTGTAGAAAAACAATTTGATATTACCGTAACCGATATTTCTGGAAATACAATCCCTTTGCCTTCTACGAATTACATTTCACCAAATGGTGATGGAAAAAATGATTTCTGGAAAGTTGAGAACGTAGATATTTATCATGAATTCGCTTTACAGGTGTTTGATCAGTTTGGCCTTATCATTTTTGAAGTGCCATATAATTATAATAATGAATTCGACGGTAAGTATAATGGAAACACTTTGCCAACAGGAAACTATTATTACGTTTTTAAAAACGAAAGAATAACCTATAAAGGAAACATCACAATTGTAAACTAATTTTTGACCCATAAAATATTTTTAAATGAAACACACGCTATATATTCTTTTTTTAATAATTACACTGAGCGCAAACTCACAAGTGTTATCCTATGATTTTTATTCTTTTAAAGTGAATAACATGTTTAATGTAAACCCAGCGTATTCGGGCAGGGATGAAAGCCTGAATATTATATTAAGCGCACAAACTCAAAACCAGGGAGTTTCCTATGCGAATAAAAATTTTATGTTAGGAATGCACTCGCGGATCTCCAAAAAACAAGCTTTAGGTACACGGATCATTTCTGATACCCGCGGGGCTTTCCAGGTGTTGAAAGCCGACCTCTCATATGCCTACATTGCTAAGTTAAGTGAAGACATGAAATTTACTTTGGGTTTGTCAGGAGGAATTTTAAAGAACAGTCTTTTAGTCAATCGTATAGATAATTATCAATCGCTTGATCAATCTGATCCTACCTTAACCAAGTCGTACTATAACACTAACCAGTTTACCGCAGGAGCAGGAATTTTATATAATTATAAAACACTTGATGTTAGCTTTTCAATGCCACACATTATTGCAACAAATCAACCTTTGAACACATATATCAATAGTGCTGTGTTCTATACGATAAATGTAAATAAAGAGTTTAAGCTAACACCATGGATATGTTATCAGAATATTCCTGTGACGAAAGACGTAACTTCCTTGTTTGTGAAGGGAACATATAATGACAAAGTTTGGTTACAGGTAGGATATCAAACTAACAGAACATTTTGCGCGATGTTTGGAGTGACGATTGAAAATTTAAGCATAGGCTATGGCTATAAGTCCAGTAACAGCCAGTTTCATACTGTAACTTCGGGTTTGCATGAACTAACATTTGGATTGAGGATCACCGAGGTGCCGGATGCTATTCGGTTTATTTTGCCAAAAATGTAATTAGTCAGACAAGCGAACCTTATCTCAGCACAAAAGCCTAAACACCAAATTGTCTGAAATGATGATCAATGTGTTTATAGAATTGGTTACTCCATTCTTTAGCAGTCATTTTTCCAAAAGATGAACTTTCTCTACCTTCAAAATACCTGGCGCCATTGGCTTCAGTTTGTTTTACATAATCAATAAAGATTGATTTTTCTTTTTCAAAATCTCTATTATCAGTAATAATAAAATCAGGGCCGGTACGCGAATTTTGTGTATAAGGCTTTTCGTTTGTTACAATACCTTTTACAAATAGTTTCAATATGAGTTTAGAGAAGAAGCCCGGATTGGATTTAATTTTCCCATAGGCTAAATCGTAAGTCACATTTAAGTGGGCGAGCATCTGCGCCGCGTTCATTTTGCCCCATTGCGGAATACTAGTGTAGTTTAAATTTTCTAAACGTTTAAATACGTTTTCAGTAGTTTTAGGATCAAAGGTGTTTAAGATAGGCGTGTTACTCATTGTTTTGTAATGTTGAATTAATGTGAGTTGTTTCTTTTTTAGAACGGAAGATCATGTATAGCCCGGCTAATACAAATGGAATACTCAATATCTGGCCCATGTTGATGGGAAGAGAATCCTCAAAACTTTCCTGATTTTCTTTCATAAACTCCATTAAAAAACGGAAGCTAAACATTAATACACAAAATAGTCCGAACATGAATCCTTTACCAAAATCAGCCCGTTTGTTTTTCCATAGCCAGTAAAATAAAATAAACAAGAAGAAGTAAAAAATTGCTTCATACAACTGTGTTGGATGTCTGGGTAACTCATCAACCTGATGAAAAATAAATGCCCAGGGAACATCAGTTGGCCGACCAACAATTTCGGAGTTCATGAGATTTCCAAAACGGATCATAAAAGAAGCAAAAGGAACAACCACAATTAAACGGTCAAACAGCCATAGCCAGCTTTCTTTGGTTTTACGACAATACAACCACATACCAATTAAAATTCCAATACCTCCACCATGACTTGCTAAGCCTCCTTCGTAAACTTTTAAAATGTCCAAAGGATGAGTTGAGTAATATGGGAAATCATAAAACAAACAATGTCCAACTCGCGCGCCTAATACTGTAGCAAGAACAATGTATAGCGTTAGAGTGTCCAGTTGTTTTTCGCTGCGCCCTTCAGCTTTATAGATCCGGTTCATGAAAAAATGACAACCAATAAAAGCCAGCGCCCAGGAAAGGCCATACCAGCGAACAGGCCAATCAATTCCGGGAATGGTAAAAATTTCGGGACTCGGATTCCAGTTTACAAAGAGTGATAGCATATAACAAGTTTAAGTTTTTGTAGTTGGTTAATGTAATTGAAAACAGCAATATTTAATATCTTCTCCTTTGGCAGTAAATAAGCCTTCATAATATGTTTTTATCCGGGTTAGCTCTTCGCGCCCATCAGGACAATTTTTATACAAATCATTTGTTGCAAAAATCAAAGGAAGGTTTTTTTCCTTGATCACTTCCATGGTATATTCATAAAAAAAGGTGCTGTCTGTTTTTAAATGTACAAGTCCACCTGGCTTTAATATTTTTTTATAACGGTTTAAAAAGAAATCAGGGTTAGTCAACCGCTTTCTGGCTCTGTTTTTTTGTGGCTGTGGATCGGGAAAAGTAATCCAGATTTCGGATACTTCATTTTCGGCAAAACAATGGTCAATAAAATCAATTCTTGTTCTTAAGAATGCAACATGAGTCAGATTTTTGTCGGTAGCATATTTGGCCCCTGTCCATATTCGGTTTCCCTTTACATCAACACCAATAAAATTTTTGCTAGTGTCATTTTCCGATAAACCGATTGTATATTCTCCACGACCGCAACCTAATTCCACAACAATAGGATTCTGGTTTTTAAATACTTCATCATGCCATTTACCTTTTTTTGCAAATCCGTTGGGGATATCCAAATGATGAAAAGAGAATGTGTTGGAAAACGTATTTAATTCTGCAAATTTTTCGAGTTTGTTAGGCATAATCAGTATTAAAGTCCGCTAAGGTACTAAAATTGATAATGATTTAATAATGCTTTTTCATTTTGAAATTATTACATTCGTGTACCAATTTTACACTATGAATTTCATATACAATAAAACAAAAATAGTTGCCACAATGGGTCCCTCAACCGAGAACATTGCAGTACTTGAAGAATTATTTAATGCCGGTTTAGACATTTGCAGGATCAATTTTTCCCATGGTGATTATGAGCCGATTAAACACGTTATCGATAATATCAGAATATTAAATAAAAAACTGAACCGACACGTAGGAATTTTAGGTGATTTACAAGGTCCAAAATTGAGAATCGGAAAAGTAAAAGACAATGCGGTTGATTTGATTAACGGTAACGAAATTACAATAACTACCAAAGAGTGTGAAGGAACAGCAGAACGAATATTCATTACTTATCCTCAGTTTCCACAAGATGTTTCGGCGGGCGAGTTAGTTTTGATCGATGATGGAAAGATTACGTTAAAAGTGATTGAAACAAATCGTAAAGATGAAGTGCGCGCGACTATTATTGCGGGTGGAATTTTATCATCCAAAAAAGGCGTGAATCTTCCTAATACTAAAATTTCATTGCCTTGTTTAACTTTAAAAGATTTGCGCGATTTGGATTTCGCGTTGGAAAATAATTTTGAGTGGATCGGTTTATCGTTTGTAAGAAGTGTGACGGATATCGTAGAGTTAAAAGACATTATTCGTTCCAAGAAAAAAAATGCACGTGTTATTGCGAAGATTGAAAAACCTGAAGCAATTAAAGAAATCGATAAAATTATAGAAGTGACAGATGGGGTTATGGTGGCTCGTGGTGATTTAGGTGTGGAAATGCCTATGGAACAGGTTCCGTTATTACAAAAAATGATTGTGAACAAATGTATAGCTGCTTCGAAGCCGGTTATTATTGCGACTCAAATGATGGAAAGTATGATTACTGCATATACGCCAACAAGGGCTGAGGTGAACGACGTTGCCAATGCAGTGTTGGATGGCGCAGATGCTGTAATGTTAAGCGCGGAGACTTCTGTTGGTCGTTACCCGGTAAAAGTAATTGAGTATATGCGACGGATCATCACGCAAATAGAAAGTGATGACCGTATTTATTATAAAGAACATGAGCCTGAATTAAAAACAGTGACTTATATTACAGACAGTATTTGTTATAATGCCAGTGTAATGGCAAAGCAAGCCAATGTATCGGCGATTATTTCCATGACGCACAGTGGCTACACTGCTTTTAAATTAAGCAGTCACCGTCCGAAAGCTAATGTTTATATTTTTACAGATAACCAGTCTCTATTAAATGCCCTTAGTTTAGTGTGGGGCGTAAGAGGTTTTTATTATGATAAATATGAAAGCACAGATCAAACCATTTCTGATTTAAAAGATTATATTAAAGATGGTGGGTTTGTAAAGGCCGATGAATTGGTGATCAATTTAGCAAGTATGCCAATGAAAGAGAAAGGGCGCACGAACATGTTGAAATTGAGTTATATTCAATAAACTTAATCCCTTCTAAAATCATCCATATCTCGTTTGTCTTTTTTGGTAGGGCGGCCCGCACCTCGGTCGCGCTGCATGTTGGGCATAAAAAACACCGATGGCAAATGATCTAGTTTTTCAATTGGTGGAGAATGGTCGATGTAATTTTCTTTGGCAACCTCATAGCTTTGTCGCTTATCAATTAGGCCAGAAACCTCAATTATTTTTTTGACGCTCTGAGGAAAAGACAAGGTGTAGCGTTCACCAATCTTCACCAAATGAGAAGACTTTACCGGCTCATCATTTAATTTAACCTTATTGTTTTTAATGGCATCACTTGCAAGTGAGCGGGATTTATACATCCGTATAGCCCATAAATAGCTATCTAATCGTATGTTTTTTTCCGTCGTCATTTGATTACAAATATACAAATCAGTCAGTTAAAACTCAACGAGTCTATTTTTGACCTTGTTCTAAAATGTCTCTCGCCCTTGTACTATAAAAACCTTTATTTGATGCAATGTTCTTTAATTGTTTCAACGCTCCCTCTTGCCGTTTAGTGTTCCATAAACACAAAGCCAAATAAAATTCTGATTCCTGATGAAAGATATTATTAACGTTATCCAGATTTTTTTCAAAAAAATTCTGCGCGACAGCATATTTTCCCAACAGGTAATAAGACATCCCTAAATAAAATTGCGCGTTAGCATCATTCTTATTGAAATCGTAGAGCAAAGTTAATTCTTCAATGCAATTAACAATGTGTTTAGCGTTAAACAAGAGCATGGCTTTCTGTATAATTTTGTGCGCGAAATAAGAACTGGATTTATTGATACGTTGCGACTCAACATCTGACTTACTTCCATACTGAGCTGGTAACCCTGTATTGGTTAACAACTCAATAGACTCGTTTTGTTTAAAGTAGTACATACGATAGTTCGTAACCTTTAATCCGTGAATAAAGATTACTGGCGCATTTGGACTGAATTTATAAATAACATCTTCTTCAACAGGTTTTTCTGTTTCCAAGTGAAGTGGAATACTTGGCAAGGTTTCTATGGAATTGTCTGAAATAGTTTCTTCCGGAATATTGCTCACCGTAAGATAATGTTCAATTGGCTTGGATTTTAAAACTGGAAATAACGTATCTTGTCCGGACACTTTATTTTGTAGCGCTAGGGACGCTTTTTTTTCTGCTTCGATGAGTTGAAAAACAGAGGGATGAGTTTTGCTTTTTTGAAAGATTACAAAAAACACAGAAATACCAATTAACAAACCACACAAAACAGCAATAAAAACCGCTCCGAAGAGTCCGGAATTACGATTTACTCTTTTGTCTACCAAAGTATTGAGCGTGTCAATATCAGAATCAGTGCTATTGAATTGTTCAAATGCAATAGACGCCAGGTAGCTGAGATCTGTACTTTGTATCTGTTTCTCTAAAAGAGCCCTGTCATTTTTAGACAGATTCTTTTTTGATATGTCGCTCGGTTTTAGCATTTTATTATGTTCACTTTTTTTGTTTGTTTTTCGCGGATGAAACATCTTCTAATAATATTTTCAGATTTCGTTTTCCGTTTTGTATGTAACTTTTTATTTCATTTAAGCTAAAGTTCGTTTCACTGAATATTTCCTGGTAACTTTTGTTTTTTAAATAAAACAGTTCAATGCACAACCGTTGGTTTTCTTTCAATTGCGGTAAGAGTTCTTTCATTTTTTCTAGCATTACTTCATCGCTCACGCCGTTAGTATTTTCTTCTGTTTCCAGGCTAGGTGGCGCGAACTCAAACTCATAATAAGACTTAATATGCTTAGACTGCGCTTTATTTTTTCTAATGAGTGAAATACAATGATTCCTTACTACAAAGCTCAGCCAACCTTTAAAATTATCAATCTCCCGATTATTTATATCCAGCATTAATTTTTCAAACAACATCATTGTGGCATCCTGCGCTTCGTCTTTATCCTGCAAATAAAATAAGCAAGTACCGTATACTACAGACACGTGCTTTTTAAACAAGTCGGCAAACAATTCCTTGTTACCGGTTTGTTTGTACGCTTTTAGCAATTCTTCATCGCTTGAATATTCTTTTTTCTTAAAAAGCCACATATCTAATAATCAGACGCTCAGATCTACATATTCCATAAAAGTATTTTTTTGGTGGTTTTTATGGAATGAATATAGTACCACGTCTTAAAGTTAAAGAATGCATTTTTAAAAAAGAGAAGTTTAATCAGTAAAAATAAAAATCATGAAAAATTTAAAACAAAGCATGCTAGCCGCCTTATTGATAATAATAGGTTGTCAATCGGTTTTTTCTCAAAATTCCATGGGTGGCATTAAAGGACAAATTCTGAATTCAGATCACGAGCCCGTTGTTGGGGCGCTTATAAAAATACTACAGGGCGGTTCCCTCATTGGAGGTGCTTCCACAGATATCGAAGGTATTTATACTTATAAACCTTTAAACGCGGGCAACTATGATGTTTTGATTTCAAGTCAGGAAACCCAAACCAAGAGGGTGACGAATGTCCGGGTGAGTTCTGAAAAAACAACTTACCTGGATGTTTCTGTTTCAAGTAATACCCTCATCGGAATAGACGTTATCGCGTATCGTAAGGAAGCTATTGATAGAACTTTTATGGATATTAAAGAAATCAGTGGCGAGGATTTGATGCATATGGCCTGGAACAAAAGCGATATTGGCGAGGCTGTAATGAATATAACCTGTGAGGCCGTACGTGACCCTAATGGCGATTTCCATGTTAGAGGCGGAAGGGGAGATGCAACGGCGTTTATCGTGGATGGTGTCAAATCACCTGGAATTTCTGGCGTTCCTACTTTGTCAATAGAAAATCTGGCAATTATTACCGGAGGCGTCCCGGCTCAGTATGGAGATAACACCAGCGGAGTAATCATAATTACTACTAAGGATTATTTTAGTGGCATACAAAGTAAGCGAATGCGAGATAGTTACATTTTAGAAAATAAAGAACGGATGCGTCGCGAAAAAGCGTCGATGCAACAAGAGAAAGAGAGGAAAAAAGAAATAGAAGAAGAGCTAAGACTGGAAGAATCTAAAAACAATAAGGGTTAAAAAGATCTTAAGTATAAAAAAAGCGGTTAGTGTTTACTAGCCGCTTTTTTTTATGAATTCATTTTATTTTTTATAGACCATGACATTGAATATAAATGGCTCAATTTTTTTAATTTGTTCACTACGCTTCAAACCTTTTAAATTAGATTTTTTAGTAACAAGGCTCAATTCTTTTTTCAAAGAATCATTCTCTAATTTATCAATGGTTTGTTTAATGAAGTTTGATTTAATAGCAAAACCAGTTGCTTCAGCAGAGCTTTGTTTCCCGCGAATAACACCAATAATATTACCGTGTTCATCCATTAAAGGACCACCACTATTGCCTGGGTTAACAGGAATAGAGATTTGGTACATGGTAGTATCATTGTTAAAACCGGTCATAGAACTCAACGCTCCTTCACCATAAACAGCATCTCTGCGCGGGTAACCTAAGGTGAAAATTTTATCACCGATTTCAGAACCTGTTTCTTTAAAAGAAAAAGGAAAACTTAAATTTTTGATAGCTTCAATGTTGTCGATCTTGTAAATCGCAATATCTAAGGAAGGTTCGCTAGCTACTAACTTAGCAGAAGCTCTATCTAAGATAGCATTTGTCACAAAAACAGAATCAGCGTTTTTTACCATGTGAAAACTGGTAATGAAATAACCTTTATTGTTTAACGCAAAACCAGTTCCTTCAATATTGGCCGGGGCGTATGTTTTAATCCGTTTGTGTGTGGCATCATTAATGCCTTCAATAATAGCATCC
This sequence comes from Bacteroidota bacterium, assembly GCA_040387555.1. GTDB lineage: Bacteria > Bacteroidota > Bacteroidia > B-17B0 > Aurantibacillaceae > UBA4416. Next base: position 680,382 of record JAZKDO010000001.1, read on the forward strand.
TGAGAATATTTTAATTCCGTAACATCACGCTTCAAATCGGTAATGGCATTGCTTTGTTGCTTTAACAAATAACCACCGGCACTCAACAAGGTAACGGTACTAATCACAGCGATAATTGCTACAGATGCAGCAACAGCAAATGTTTTACCGTGCTTCTTAATAAAGGTATCTTCTTTAATACTCACAATTTTACCATCTTTTCCGAATTCCTGTCTGTGAATGGTTGATAGGATTTGTTTTAAATGAACACGTTGCTCATGTTGATTGATGCCTTCAATCAATGTTTTGTGTTTGTCAAAAGCAGCTACAAATTCTGCATCCGTTTTTAAACGTTGTTCAAATTCATTTTTTTCTTCAGCACTTAATGTTCCGAAAATGTAATTGTCAAATTGTTCTGTTGCTCTCATCTCTTATTGCCCTTTCTATGTTTTAGTTTTCAAAAAAACTCCGCTTCAATCGTTGTAAACATTTATACTTCTGGGTTTTCGCATTGTCTGAATTGGTATATCCGAATTTTTCCGAGATTTCATCCATGCTTAACTTATAGACGTAAAAGTCTTTTAATAGTGTTTTGCAAGGCTCACCTAAATTTTCCATGCTGGCATTCATCTTTTCAATATCTGATTCTTTTTTTAAGTGATCAGTGATCTCGTCGGTGACGTCAACTACTTCATTTTCTTCGTCTTCTCTGAAACGGGATAAATGTCCGTTACCTCTTAATTGTTTTAACCAAAGGCGTTTGGCAATGGAGAAAATAAAAGTCTGAAGCTGGCAATTTAGAGTAAATGTTGGTTTCTGAACATTTTCATAGAGAACAATAATTGTTTCCTGATAAATGTCGGCCGCCACTTCACTATTGCCACTATTGTTTACAACATATTTAAGAACGAGGTTATAATACTTTTTGTATAAAGCACGTAACACCGCATCGTTGTTATGCTTGAGCCCTTCAATAAATTCAAGGTCTGTGTACGCTACTTTCGACATAAAGTCTGTTTATATTAATACCAGGGAAGGGTAAAGGTAACCCTTTTCAAAGCAGGTTTAGGACTTAAAAAGCTGATTTTCAGTAAATAAGATGTTTAGGAATTCATTAAGGATTCAATTTCTTCCGCTTCTAACGGAATGTTTTTCATCAAATCGTCGTTACCATTCGGGGTAATCAGAATATTATTCTCTAAACGAATTCCCAAACCTTCTTCGGGAATATAGATACCCGGCTCGCAGGTAAATACCATACCAGCCTGCATAGGTTCTGAGAAAAAGCCAACATCATGCACGTCCAATCCTAGAAAGTGAGAGGTGCCATGCATAAAATATTTTTTGAAAGCCGGCCAGGCAGGATTTTGATTTTTTACTTCATCAGATTTCAAAAGACCTAATTGCAATAATTCTTCGGTCATTAATTCACCAACCGCTTTATTATATTTTTCAAACGTGTTACCAACTGTTAACATGCTTGTTGCGGACTTCATGACTCTTAATACCGCATTATACACTTCTTTCTGACGTTTGGTATATTTCCCGTTCACAGGAATGGCACGTGTCATATCGCTGGCGTAATTTGCGTATTCGGCAGCAACATCCAGTAAGATCACATCACCATCTTTACAAGCACGGTTGTTTTCTACATAATGCAATACACAGGCGTTCGCGCCACTTGCGATAATGGGTCCGTAAGCAAATCCACGACTTCTATTGCGTACAAATTCATGAATCAATTCGGCCTCAATTTCGTATTCCATGACTCCGGGTTTCACAAAGTTCAATAAACGACGAAAACCTTTTTCTGTAATGTTACAAGCTTGTTGAATTTGTTCAATTTCCAACGGATGTTTAATTGCACGTATGCGGTGCATGATTGGTGCCGAACGCTGAATGGTATGAAGTGGAAACTGCTCTTTTATCTTTTTATTGAAACGCATTTCTGCTGTTTCCATATCGATATAACGACGGGTGTGTTCGTTGCTGTTTAAATAAATATTATCTGCCTGGAAAACAAAGCCCTTGAACATTTTATCAAATTCATGGTGCCAGTAAATGTTCTCAATACCACTTGCCTCCTTAGCTTGTTCTTTGGTTAATTTAGCGCCTTCCCAAACAGCAATTAAGTCGCTCGTTTCCTTAATAAATAAAACCTCTTTATGTTTTCCATCTTTAACATCCGGAAAAATCATCAAAACGGTATCTTCCTGGTCAATCCCCGATAAATGTAGCAAATCACTGTTTTGAACAAAACCAAAAGAACCATCTGCGTTAGTTGGCAATAGGTCATTACTGACAAACAAAGCAATGGAATTGGGTTTTAAATGCTTAATAAAATTCTTTCTGTTATCGATGAATAGGTCTTTTTTTATGGCAGAATACTTCATTTTGTCGATTAGTTTATTATATTTGTTTTGTACTAATATACTTTTTTTTTAAATGTCAAATTACATTGTTACAAAAAAAACAGCGCTGGAAGCAGTTGAAATTTCTATATGTAGCGACGGCATTATAAGGGTGAAGTTTAGGAAAAATTCGGAAATAATTCCATCCATACTACAAGAGATGTATGATAAATTACATCAAATGACTGACGGAAAAAAGTACGCTTACATTTATTATATGGAAGACGGGTCCGTGACTTTTACAAATGAAGGCACGAAGTATTCAAGAGAGCATGAACGTGATTTACCAAAAAAATGCAACGCAGCAATAGTTAAATCATTAGCGCATCGTTTGTTAGGCAACTTTTATTTAAAGAAAAAGCTGCATTATCCTTCGAAACTTTTCAAAACAATGGAGGAGGCAGAAGAGTGGTGCTATCAATACATAAAACAAGATTAATTTACAGCAGGCATGCCTCATTTTAGCGTTATAAAAAGAACAGACTTAGAAACTGTTGAGATTTCGATGTGTAGTGATGGAATTATTCGCGTGATGTTTAGAAAGAAAGCTGAGATCAATGCAGCGGTTTTTAAAGAAGTTTTCGGGAAGTATAACGAGATGGTGGACGAAAAAAAATACCCATTCATTTATTTTGCAGAAGATAGTTCAGTGGTTGTCACAAATGACGGAAGAGATTTTGCAAAAAAAGAAGAGTATTCTTTTCCGAAGGTCTGCAATGCGGTTATAGTAAAATCGTTAGCCCATAAACTATTGGCAAGTTTTTACTTTAAATTCAATAAACCTGTTTTTCCTTTTAAGGTATTTAATTCAATGGAAGAAGCAGAAAAATGGTGTTTACAGGAAGTACAAAAGATTAATCAAGCGTGATATAAACAGATAAATGGTCGCTATAACCATTGAAATATTTTTCGCCGCTATAAGTTCTGTTAGGTTTTTCTTCTCCGGTTTTGTTGTTCTTAAAAAGCACAAAATCTTTCTTTAAAATGTGCGCGTTCTTAGGATCAAATTTATAGCCTTTTTTGGCGCCTATAAATCCTTGTGAAACAATGATCTGATCAAGCACACGCCATTCTTTATCATAGTAATGTGTTCCTTGTTTGGCGGCATCTAATGTTTGGTAAGCGTTATAGAGGTCACCCTTATCTTTTGGCTTATCACTCGCTTTTAAAGTATTTAAAACACTTTTATCAGTAGGATGATCATTTAAATCACCCATTACAATCACTTTTGCTTTTGGATCTTTTTTTTGAATTTCATTAATTTTACTTCTTACTTGCTCGGCGGCATAAATACGACGTGGTTCAGATTCTGTTTCGCCTGACCGTCTGCTTGGCCAGTGGTTTACAAATACAAAAATTACATCACCATTAGTGGCCTTCAGTGTAGCAAATAAAACATTACGGGTTTTATAATCTCCAAGCGAAGGATTAGTGGCATTCAATTCTTTAAAATCGACTAGCGTAAAAACAGATTTATCATACAATAAACCACAATCAATGCTGCGTTCATCCGGACTATCCGTTGCAAGAACTCCATAAGGTTTTTCTTTGAACTGGGACTTAGAAACAAGTTCTTCTAAAACTTCTTTGTTTTCAATTTCCACTAACCCAACTAGTGCAGGTAAGCCCACTCCTTCAACCGTTGAATCCAATACCTGCGCAATTTTAGTAAGCTTATTCATAAAACGAGTGTCGTCCCATTTCATTGCTGATTCAGGCAAGAATTCATCATCTTTTTTATTCGGATCATCTTTTGTATCAAAGAAATTTTCACAGTTATAAAAAGCAACCGTAATAGAGTTTTTTGATTGTGCAAAGCCCGCAGTAATGCTTAGTAACAAAAGGCTGGAAGATAGTAGTTTACGCATGATTTAAAAGTAACTAAAATAAATGGTTAATGTAAAGGTAGGATTTCAAAATTAATGGCATATTTACATAGTGTTATTATTTATTAAATTTCCTATGAAAAAACGATTCACAAAAAAGAATATTACCATTTTTTTGATTTTCCTGTTTTTATTAATTCAATCCATACGAATTGATAAAACAACAGAACCTTTAAATACAGCTACTGATTTTATTAGCCTTACTTCTGCAAATTCTGAAATATCCGGAATACTTAAATCAGCTTGTTATGATTGTCATTCCAACCAACCAATTTATCCATGGTATTCCAATATTGCACCCGTTTCGTGGTGGATCAAAAACCATTATAGCGAAGGTTCACATCATTTGAACTTCTCAATATGGGGCACCTACAGCGAAAAGCGAAAAAATCACAAACTTGAAGAATGTATTGAAATGGTGGAGGAAAATGAAATGCCATTGAATTCCTATACCTGGATGCATAAAGATGCTAAATTAAGTGACGAGCAAAAATTGAAACTGATGGAATTTTTTAAAGCGGTTAGAAGCACGATTGTTGTGCCGGAAGAAAAGCATTAATAATTTCATTATTCTATTGGATGTAATAAACAGAAACCTTGAAGTTTTTAATTGCAAAATTTTTATGCTCGGGATTTGTAAAAAAGGCTAATAAAACTTCCGTTGATTTTAATGCAGAAATTTCAAACTGATATGAAAACGATTTACTATTGGGTATTAAATAATCTTTTTTTCCTTCATTTAAACAAGCACCAAAATAACCCACCTCTTTATTAACAGTATCGGTTCTCTGGAATAATAACCGGGCATCGAATGTTTGATTTGGCAATAGCTCTTCTTTCAGAAAGCTCACATCGACATAGCATTTTTTATAAAGCCTGGGGTGGTTATTAAAAGATAGTGCCTGCGAATACTCATTACTGCTCATATTTATTGAAGGAATGCTATCAATTACGCGCGTATATTTTGCTTTATAAGGAAAAATATCTTTCGCTCCGCCAAGCCCATTGATCAAGTTGCGATCGGTTTCAAAAAGAGTTGCTTTGTATTTGCCGTATGACATATATTCGGGAGATAAAATAAATTTGCCATACTGCCATGTTTGAAAAAGATTTAATATCAAACATATTGAAAGGATAACAAAGAGGCTGGTTTTGACAATTAAGCGCTTATTATAATTAAAGAGGAAAACCATTCCAATGGCAGGTAAGGCGTACAGATCAATAAACGCCCTGTGTCCGAAACTATCACCATAAGGCCAATGCCACCAACATGAAACAGCATAGGTAAAAAAAATACAAATGCAAATAAGAGTAAAAATTAGTTTTGTGTGCGAACGAAATGCAATCAGCAATCCTATAAATCCTATAAATATAGCAGGCGAATAAATGAACAATCCTTTTCTGAAACTAAACAGAACATTCGTAAGTTGAGGATTGAACCAGTAAAAACCTTCTCCGTCATAGGAAGCAAAAGTCCAGGAGCCGCATTGTAGGTGCCATAATACCAACTGTATAAAAAACGCAAAAGCAATGGACGCTATAGAAAACACTACGCTTGATAATGATTTTATTTGCAGGTATAAATAGGCCAAAATTGGAATAACAATTAAGACATTAAATGGTCTTATGGCTATAATGAGAAACAAAAATAAAAGAGAAACGAAAAAATGGTTTTTGTTTTTTGTTTCGATATAGTGAAGAGTAAAATATAAATAACCGGTAACGCTTAGGAAGGAATACAAATGAGACATCATTAATTCAATCGCAGAATAATGATAAAGATTGGTTGCAAAATAGATGAGGGCAACCGTAATGTATTTCGAAGTATAAGACGATGTAAACTTCCCAAGGAGTTGGTAAAGCAAAAATAACGCCAGCGCAATATAAAGACTTGCACCAATAGAAATAAAAACATCATCAATTTGGGTATACTCGAAATTATCGGGTTGATTTGCCTGCAGGGCAGAGGCTGCACAGTAAAAAGGCAACTGAAACAATGCGGTACCGTAGCCGTATTTTAAAATTCGGCCCTGGTCTCTTTTATATGAATTGTTACTTTCATAATCTATACTTTTACCGCTTATTCCCCATTCAAGATATTCATAATAACCTCTGGCATCACCGCCGTACATTGTACTATGTTTTGGGGCATCTTTTAAACCGGAATGCTTATAAACTACAGAAGTCGTTAGATTGAGTGCGAAAACACAAAAACAAAATAGCCATAGCTTGTTTTTAAATATAAAAAAATCTGGAAGGGTCATTTGGTAATATCAAATATATCATAAATTGTGGCTTTAGGAATATAGAATAATATGCTTTCTTTTTCAAAAGAGATAATCCTGGGTATTAAAACTCGAGAACCATCACCTCTACACGCCTGTTCTCTTCCTGTTGTTCAGTGGTAGCTTTTGGCAACTTGTATAACATTTCGTGATCACCTTTTCCGTCAATTTCAATTCTTTTTTCGTCAATGCCTTGGATTGCTAAATAATTTCTGATGGACCTCGCTCGTCCCGTTGTGAAATCATTAACACCTTTTTCAGTCATGTTTTCCCTCCCGTTAGAATGACCGATAATTTTAATTTTTAAATTCGGATTTTTTTTGAGGAGTTTGTATAGATTGTACATGGAAGGCACTGCGCGTGGCAAATACTGAACAGAACCACCAACAAAATTAATGGAACCGATAGAATATTTCGTTCCCTTTTTTAATTTAGGTAAAAGAGTTTTTAGTGCCCTTAACTGAATAGTGTCTCCAATTGTAATTGTTTTGGTGTAGATGAAAGAACTGTCGTTATAGAAATTCCGATTATAACTTTGGTTTTTAGTCATAGGTGTAATAAAACTATATGAGCCATCTTCTTTTGTGTTTTCTAAGAGAATGGTATCACCCTTTTGATTAGTTAAAGCAATTTCTGCTTTTAGAGGCTTGTTGGATTCGTTGGTTACTATTCCGGAAATAGTAATGGGATTTGATATTTCAATTTCTAATGTATAACCTTCTCCTTTTTCGTGTACGTTATCCAACACTAAAAAGTAGATCTCACTTTTTTTTACGGAGATCGATTTGCAATAAGCAGGACCAACACCATGTTTTACAAATTCATTTTGTGATTTATAATTCAGTCCTGTTTTGCCATTCAATTCTTCTTTATCCCTGCTAATACAGGCTCGCAACGGAGTTGTTTTGTGTTTTTGTAAACTATCACAAAAATCATTTTTGCCTGATTGAAATAACATAAAATCATAATCATCATCAGCTTTTGAAGGAATAATATTAAAGGTTAATTGACCCGACGATTGGATTATTAATTTATGCCAGGAACTATTGTGTTCTTTTTCAAAAGCAAAATTTGTTTTTTGTTTGGAAGGGCTTATTTCTTTTAATCCTCCTGAACCTTTGGGCGCAATGGTTTTACCGTAAACAGTTTTACTTACAATAGTAATTACTTTTGCTTGAGTACAATCACAAAAAATAGTATCCAGTTTTTTGGTTTGAGAAAAAAGTCTTAAAGAAACCAAGAGAAGTATAATTATTCGCATAATTTAATAATTCAGAGCAGTGTTAAAAGTAACAATGTTATATTTTAATTCCAACCACACAAACATCATCCACCTGCTCCAAATCACCAACCCAATTTTTAAAGGTTGTATCTAATAATTCTTTTTGTTGAGAGATGGGCAAATGAACATTGGCAAGTAGTAAGTCCTTTAATTTTTTACTCATGAATTTTTTGCCTCTTGGTCCGCCAAACTGATCAGGGAAACCATCTGTTAAAGCATAGATAGAATCGCCTTTTTGTAATTCAATAGTATGTAGAGTAAAGGATTCATTTTGTCGTTCACTTTTTCCTACCGGCATTTTATCTGGTTTTATTTCGATTAGTTCAGTGCCTTCGAGAGCCTCAGTCACTGTTCTACGAATGATCCAAACAGGATTGTTTGCAGCGGCAATATGAAGTTGATTTTTTTCGAAATCAATTACCAATAAACTGCAATCCATACCATCTTTGCCACCATCAGCACTGCCATCTTTTTTTAAACGTTCAATGATAGTTAACCGCGTATGGTTTAGGATTTCAGCAGGGTTTGTATGATGTTCAATGGCTTTTTCTAAGCTCGTCACGTTTAGTAAACTCATAATAGCGCCCGGGACACCATGTCCTGTACTATCTGCTGTAACTAAAGCGAAGTTTCCATTGTTCAAAGTATTCGCAAAATAAAAATCACCGCTCACTACATCTTTTGGTTTAAAGAAGACGAAATAATCTTTTAGATTAGAGCTCAGTATTTCTTTAGAAGCCAAGAAGCTCTTTTGTATTCGTTCGGCATAATTAATACTATCTGTTATTTCTTTATGTTTTTCTTCAATAATGTGTTTTTGATACTGTGTTTCTTTTTCTTTAATCTCAATTATGTTTTTTTGTTTTTGAGTGACCTTGAAGCGGTTAAACATAAAGCCAGCAAATAAAACCACCAAAACAAGTCCGCCATATAGTGCAAAGCGTTGTGTCTTTTCTTGTTTTAATTGAACTGCTACTACCTTTTTTTCTTCTGCTACCTTTACACTATCAGCAGTTGTTTTTTTTCCAAAAGTATATTGCATTTCTAACTGTACGCTTTTTTTTGTGTTTTCTTCATTGAATAAACTATCCTTGCAAGCAATGTATTTTTTGTAATTTTGAAATGCGCTTTTATAGTTACCCACTATTGTATCTGCAGCTGAAAGGCCTTTATAGCTATCTTTAATGTCGTCTATATTTCCAATTTGCCGACTCAAAGCAAGGCCTTTTTCAAAAAACGATTTCGCTTCCTTCGCACGATTGAGCTTTATGAATATCCCTCCTATATTGTTGTATGCCATTGCCATTCCTCCCTTGTGTTTCAGCTCCTCATATATTTTAAGTGAATTAAAAAAGTGTGTCAGCGCTTGATTAAGCAAAGAGTCTCGTTTTATGGAACCAATTTTAAGGGAGCTGCTAAGAGCATCATATTCTGCTCCAATATTATTGTAAATGTCTGCAACGCCTTCTTGATGCCCCATTTCCTGGTTTATTTTAAGCGAAGCAAAATAATTTTTTAAAGCTTCTTTTGAATTGCCGTATTCTGAATATACAATACCAATGTTGACATAAGACTCTGAAATTCCATATTTATCTTCAATTTTTTTTCTTATTTCGAGAGCTGCTGTGTAATATTTTAGTGCTTCGGAAAAATTACCTAATATGCGGCAAACCGCACCAATATTATTATTACACTGAGCGACTCCTTTTTTATTACCCAGTTCTTCATATATTTTTAATCCAGCGAAACTGGTTTTTAAGGATTCAATGTAATTAGCCTGATCGTAATAAATAAGTCCAATGTTGAGATAGGCACCTGCGGTCTTTTTTTTATTTCCTGCTTCCTTACTGGCTTTAAGTGTGAAGTGATAGTTTTTTAATGCTTCCGGAAGATTACCTAAATGATGATAAATTGCAGCAATATTATTGTGTGATCTTATTAATCCTGCTTTATAATTTAGTTTTTCAGAATATATTTTTGAGTAATTGGCATAATAAAGAGCGGTATCGTAATTCTCATTATTCCAAGCCGAATGTTCGGCCACCAAATTCATAATTTTTACCCAATTTGTGTCTTTCTGCGTGGTTTTTAATGTTTTTAAAAGAGAGTCAATGGTTCTATCCTGAGCAAAAAAGCGGCCAAAGAATACTATAAACATGACAGAGAGAAGAAATTGTTTTTTCATAAAGCATATTAAATATATAATAATTCTCTAAAACAAAAAACCCTCAAAATTATCGAGGGTTTTTTGGTTAAATATGAGATTGTTTCCGTATGGCTCGCAAAGATCGCACTATTACAATCCCAACAACACTTCTTCAGGTAATTTACCTCCGAATAATATACGGCTTGGGTTCTCTAACATCTCTTTTACTTTTACTAAGAAACCTACAGACTCTCTTCCGTCAATAATACGGTGATCATAACTTAATGCAATGTACATCATTGGGCGAATTACCACTTGTCCGTTAACTGCCATTGGTCTGTCCACAACATTATGCATTCCTAAGATTGCACTTTGAGGAGGATTGATAATAGGAGTGCTCATCATAGAACCAAACACGCCGCCATTCGTAATAGTAAAAGTACCACCTTCCATATCAGCAATCGTTAATTTTCCATCACGTGCCTTAACCGCTAAATCTTTAATTCCTTTTTCAATATCAGCAATGCTCATCAGTTCAGCATTACGTAACACAGGAACCATTAATCCTTTTGGAGCGCTTACCGCGATACCAATATCACAATATTTATTGTACACTAGTTCTTCTCCATCTATCATTCCATTTACTGCTGGATAATGGAATAACGCTTCAGTAACTGCTTTGGTAAAGAAACTCATGAAACCAACATTGGTACCGTACACTTCCTTGAATTTATCTTTATATTTTGCACGGATCGCATAGATTTCGCTCATGTCAACTTCATTAAAAGTCGTCAACATAGCGGTTTCGTTTTTAACTGCTACTAAACGCTTAGCAACAGTTTTACGAAGAGATGTCATCTTTGCACGATCTTTATCCCTTCCGCCCTGCCAGCTATTACTTAATACTTTAGAGGCAGTTGGTAAACCGTTTGATAAAGCTGCTAATACATCTTGCTTAGTAATGCGCCCATCTTTACCGGAACCATTTAATTGGCCGGATTGAATGTTATTCTCTGCCATTATTTTTGCAGCAGCCACACTTGGTGTTCCTGTGGCATAGGTTGTAGACTTGTCAACTACACTCGAAGTGACTGCTTTGGTGGTTGGGCTTGCCGAAACCTCGGCTTTAACTTCCACCTTAGGAGCTTCTGTTTTCGCTTTTGCTTCGGGCTTCACGGAGGTGTCGATCTTTACAACTACTTGTCCAACCTTCACCGTATCACCTTCTGCCGCTAACACTTCAATTTTACCCGCTTCTTCAGCGTTTAAAGTTAAGGTTGCTTTATCTGAATCGATCTCGGCTAACACTTCATCTTTTTCAACAACATCACCGGTGTTTTTTACCCATCGGGCAATAACAACTTCAGTAATGGATTCTCCCGGGCTAGGTACTTTTAATTCTACAATTGCCATAAAACAGTTTATTGATTATAATTTTTTGAATGATTATTTCACTAATACTTTAGAAAAAATGTTAGACATGATTTCTTCGTTTTCAGCAGCGTGACGTTTTGCAAAACCAGTCGCTGGACTTGCCGCCGCACTTCTACCGAAATATTTTAAATTCAATGAACGCATATTTTGATCAACAAAGCGCCAAGGACCCATGTTTTCAGGTTCTTCCTGAACAAATAGATAATCTTTGGCCTTGTTATATTTCTTCAAAATAGCACCGACTTGTTTCTGAGGAAAAGGATATAATTGTTCTAAACGAATAAATGCGACATCGTTGGCGCCTTCTTTTTCTCTTCGTTCAATTAAATCATAATATACTTTACCAGAACAGAAAGCAACACGTGTCACATTTTTAGCTTCGATAGAATCATCCAACACTTCCTGGAAATTAGCCTTCGTAAAGTCAGTTAATTTACTCACGCAGCTTGGGTAACGCAATAATTTTTTAGGAGTAAAACATATGAGTGGTTTACGAAAATCTCTACTTAACTGACGGCGCAATACGTGGAATTGTTGGGCCGGTGTTGTAGCATTAACTATCTGCATATTGTTTTCAGCACAAGCCTGTAAAAAACGTTCCATGCGCGCGCTGGAGTGTTCAGGCCCTTGCCCTTCATAGCCATGAGGCAATAACATAACCAGGCCATTCATGCGTCGCCATTTGTATTCGGCTGAGGTTAAATATTGGTCAATAATAATTTGGGCTCCGTTAAAGAAATCACCAAACTGTGCTTCCCAAATGGTTAATGTATTTGGTGCAGCAAAGGCGTAACCATATTCAAAACCCAAAACTCCATACTCGCTTAATAATGAATTATAGATTTCAAATTTTGCTTTCGCATCAATATTGTTTAATGGTGTGTATTCTTCTTCACTATCTTCCAGTTTTACAATAGCATGACGATGTGAAAACGTACCACGCTCCACATCCTGTCCACTAAATCGTATGGGGAAACCTTCTTTCATTAAAGTACCATAAGCCAGCAATTCGCCCATCGCCCAATCATAAGTATCGTTAGCGATCATCGTTTTGCGGTCTTCAAATAACTTTTGAATTTTATTAAAGAATTTTTTATCCTTAGGTAATTCAACCGATTTTTTTGCCACTTCTAAAAAAGTTTTTTCATCCACAGCGGTTTTCGGCGATTCATCAAAATCACTGGCAGTGGCCATTTTCACACCTTTCCAGTTTCCTTCAAGGAAAGAGGTGATCTTGGCTTTTTCTGTTTTCTTAGCTTCATCCAGATTAGCATCTAACTCGGCTTTAAAAGTGGTTTCAATTTCTTTAGCTTCGTTTGCTAATTCAGCATTTTCTGCTTTTAATTTTTCAACGTAAATATCTTTTGAGTTAGCGTGAGCAGCAATCGCTTTATATAACATAGGTTGTGTAAAACGAGGCTCATCACCTTCATTATGACCATATTTGCGATAACATAAAACATCAATAAATACGTCGCGGTGAAATGTCTGGCGAAATTCCATAGCCAATTTTGAAATGAAACATAATGCTTCCACATCATCTCCGTTTACATGAAACACCGGGCTTAGAACCACTTTTGCAACATCTGTGCAATATGTGGAAGATCGTCCGTCTAAAAAATTAGTAGTAAAACCAACCTGGTTATTGATTACAAAATGAACAGTACCTCCTGTTTTATAACCGTCTAATTGACTCATTTGAACCAACTCATAAACCAATCCCTGACCTGCAATCGCCGCGTCTCCATGTAAAATAACCGGACAAGCTTTAGAGTTGTCGCCACCATGTCGACTATCTATTTTGGAACGAACAATTCCCTGAACCACCGCTGCGGAGGTTTCTAAGTGCGAAGGATTTGGTGTTAAACTAATATGTACTTTTTTGCCATCATCACTTAACTGGTCAGATGAATAGCCCATGTGGTATTTTACATCTCCATCAAATAACGAATCTTCGCTTGGTCTTCCTTCAAATTCAGTGAACACATCTTTATAATTTTTGTTCATGATATTGGTGAGTACATTTAAGCGCCCACGGTGAGCCATACCAATGACATAATCTTCAATGCCTAAGTTTGCCCCATGCTCCATAAGTGTATTGATCGCAGGAATCACTGATTCGCCACCTTCAAGCGAGAAACGTTTTTGACCAACAAATTTTGTATGTAAAAAGCTTTCAAAAACAACAGCTTGCGTCAGCTTTTTAAGAATTGTTTTCTTCTCGCTATTAGAGAAAGCAGGCGTATTCTTGTTTTTTTCCATGCGCTCCTGCATCCATTTAAGGACCTTTGGTTCACGCATGTATAAATATTCTACACCAATACTCTGGCAGTAGGTTTGTTCCAGGTGAGAAATAATATCTTTTAATTTTGCAGCCCCAAGCCCAATTTCGCTACCCGCCTGGAAAACAGTTTCAAGGTCTTTATCTGATAATCCAAAATTTGCAAGGTCTAGTGTAGGCTCGTATGTACGACGCTGACGAACAGGGTTTGTTTTTGTGAATAGATGCCCGCGCTGTCTGTATCCTGTAATTAGCCCAATTACTTTAAACTCTTTCGTAACATTTTCGGGAATTGCTCCACCGGCTGTATCATAAGTGGTTTGGGCAAATTCAAAGCCTTTAAAGAAGTCGCGCCATGAAGCATCAACTGAATTTGGATCCTGAGTATATTGTAAAAATAAACTTTCAATAGCGTTTACATCGCTGGTGCCAACATAGGAAAATTTGTCCATTTTAATTTTCGTTAAAAAACAGGGCTAATTTAAGGA
>JAZKDO010000002.1:0-268556 GCA_040387555.1 Bacteroidota bacterium
CATAGGAAAATTTGTCCATTTTAATTTTCGTTAAAAAACAGGGCTAATTTAAGGATTTTAATGTGAAACAGGGATAAATAATAGGCTAAAAAAAGTCTTTATTTTTAATGAAATAAACTAAATAAACTATCAATTCGCTTTGATGATGAGTTCATCAATCTTATGGAATAAGGTATCGATCCTGCTATAAAATTTAACTGTATCACTGTAATTCCATTTATAACGCCATAAAATGGAGTGATTTAACATTCTTGACCTTCTATATGCCATTCTTAAATGTCTTGAGTCTTCAATTTTTTTTGAATCTATTGTCTTGAAATAACCTTGTAATTTGGTTGCTTTAGGAATAAAAACTTCGTCAAATTTTTTGTCAATAGCGGCATGCTTTTTAGATTTTTTGAACGAAAAACCAAGTTTGAAACCGATATTCATTTGAAAAAACGCAAGTTTCTCTGAGTAAGAATATGGAAATTTTTCATCATAAGGTTCCCTATGATCGACTTCATATTTGGTTTGTCAAGTTTGGAGGCGGTAATTCCTATGCCAAAAAATGGCTCTACAAAAACTTGTTTAAATCTAATTTTATTACCAAACGTTAGTCCTATTGTATATCCATAACCACTAGCGTCTTCAAGATAATGATAAACGTAAGAGGAGCCTTTTCCATAATAATATTCCACCCAAACCTTATCGTGAGATAGTTTTTCATAAGCAAGATTTAACCCCACATAAGCCCTGCTCAATTTACCAAATTGATATTTAGGCTTAAAGCAAACGCCGTAGCCTTTTAAATCGTAATAATCCCATTGCTGGATTTTATCTTTAAAATATGTGTTGGGGTTAATTGAATAAATGGAAAAATCAAAATTGTATCTGGTATTTAGCTGATATTGAATCCCAATTCCATATTCGCGGACGAGATCCCCGTAACCATAAATACTTAGTAGATAATTGGGCTCTGGTTTGATGCGGGCCTTTGTGCCAAAATTATAGATCTGCCCCAGTACTGCAGAAGTTGAGAATATAAACATTAATAGGATCGTCTTCTGAATAACGGAACGTCGCAAAGGGCAATTTTTTAGAGTTATTTAAATATACAACATAACTTCAAAATGCATATTTTTGTTTTGTGAAATACACAATATTATCAATACTTTTTATTGCCTTTTCTCAAGGTTTGTTTTCTCAGGAAAATCCCAATAGCGGTTCTATTCAAACTTCTTTGAAGGTAAAGGCTTTGCAGGAAAAAAAAGCGGAATATCACAAGCGCACGAATGGTGAGAGTGACGGCTATAGAGTAAAGATTCACTTTAGCGCCGATAAAACCAGGGCCCGCGAAGTGGAATCAAAATTTTCTTCAAAGTATCAAGGCGTTCCAACCTATGAGGAATATCAACAGCCTAATTTTGTAATTAATGTGGGCGATTTCAAAACAAAGTTGGAGGCTTATGAATTGCTAAAGAAAATAAAAGAAGATTTTCCTTATGCTTTTATTGTAAAAAGTAAAGTAAGGCCCTTGAAACTCAATTAAAACTATGAAGAGAAGAGACGTTTTATTGAGCATCTTAGCAACAATAGTTGTCGTTTTTGTTTCATGTAAAAAAGAGCCCGAACAGTCTTGTAGCTCTTGTGATGTAGGAGGCGCAGCTGAGCCGGTTGGGTTTATTTATTCAAAAAACGGTGGCGCTGATATTAAAGCTGACTCTGCATTTTTTAATAGTTCATTCAGGACAATCACCTCTTATTATAATGGAATTGCAACCAGGGTTAATATCAAAACATCTTCTCAGGCGGCAGGAACCTACACACTAACATCATCTGCTAATACTGTGTCTTACTCTGAAACTAACTTCACTTACCTAGCGTCAGGAGGTGCTATTATTATTTCGGAAAACTCCAGCAATAAAATATCTGGTAACTTTGTAAGCAATGGAAGCGGAGGCGGAATTACCTCACTAACCGGCAGGTTTAAAGACATCCCACGAAAATAAGATCAATCAGTTTTAATAATTTTTTTGACTAGTTTCTTTTCTCCTGTTGCCAATTCTAAAAAATAGACTCCATTTGACAGCCTACTAAAATCAATTTGTGTTGAAGTTTTAAAAGTGGTTGTTAGTCTTTCGTTTCCTAAAAGGTCAACTACTTTGATAGTCGCAGCAGGTTCGCAAATAACCGTTAGTTGCCCATCAGTAATAGGGTTTGGGTAAAAATTAAATGTAGAATATTCTAACTCTTCCAATCCGAGAGTCCCCATTTCCCAGTTAGTGTCTTGTGTTTGACAAAATACCGGTGGCCATACATTAACCGTTCCATTAGGAGGATAATTGTAAAACCCATTGGTAGCAAAGGAGCATCCGCTTATACTAATGTAATTTTTGCTTTGTATCACATTATAATTGGAACCATCCCGCGTTTCAATACTTCCCAAAAAAATGTGCCCATAATTAATGAATTTTGCTCCGCATAAAGTTTTCATTAGGTAATCACCACAGATAGTGCCGGATGCGGTAATGAATAATACAGAAGAAAAAGAGATGTTGAAATTCTGATTAACAATAACATAGTGCTTTACAATAATAGAATCAGGATTGGAGGGTACTTGATTGCTGCTCCAGGTACTTGCATCTTCCCAATTCCCATCCTTTACTGAACTTATTGTGCTGGCGTAAGTGATTGCTGAAAAGCAAAGAAGAGGTATAAGTAAAAATTTCAAATACATAATTAAAGATAATAAATTATTGTTTTAGATATTACATTAAATTTGTGCGGTAAAAAAAATGATGTAAATGAAAACGATTGATAATTTAAACTTTGGAAATAAACGTGCGTTGATTCGTGTGGATTTTAATGTGCCATTGAATGATGCTTTTGAAGTAACAGATGATACGCGTATCAGGGCTGCCGCACCAACGATAAAAAAAATTCTTGAAAAAGGCGGAAGCGTTATTTTAATGTCGCATTTAGGCAGACCAAAAGATGCTTCGACTGGTTCCGCAACCAGTTCTACGGAGAAATATTCATTAAAACACATTGTCAGCACAGTCAATAAATTAACCGGTGCTGAGGTTATTTTTGCTGATGATTGTATTAGTGCAGACGCATTTTCAAAATCTTCGCAGTTAAAACCCGGACAGGTATTGTTATTGGAGAATCTGCGTTTTTATAAAGAAGAAGAAAAAGGAGACGTGACATTTGCAGAAAAATTAAGCAAGCATGGCGATATTTATGTGAACGATGCCTTTGGAACCGCGCACCGTGCTCATGCTTCCACAGCAGTAATCGCCCAATTTTTTAAAGCAGACGCTAAGTGTTTTGGATATGTGATGGCAGGAGAAGTTGCCAGTATCGACAAAGTAATTAACAGCGCCGAAAAGCCATTCACAGCTATTGTTGGTGGGGCTAAAGTGAGCGACAAAATCCTGATCATTGAGCAGTTAATGGGAAAGGCGAATAATATATTAATTGGAGGCGGCATGGCCTTTACTTTTGTAAAAGCAATGGGAGGAACAATTGGTAAATCTCTTTGTGAAGATGATAAACTGGAATTAGCGAAAGAATTATTAGTAAAAGCCAAAGCAAAAGGAGTGAATTTGTACATTCCAACAGATGCTGTCATTGCTGATAATTTTGCGAATGATGCTAACACAAAGGAATGTGGCATCAATGAAATACCTGAAGGATGGATGGGATTGGATATTAGCAATGGAACCATTAAAACATATAGTGAGGTAATAAAAAATTCAAAAACCATTTTATGGAACGGACCAATGGGTGTTTTTGAAATGAGTAGTTTTGAAAAAGGAACTAAGGAAGTGGCATTGGCAATTGCGGAAGCAACTAAGAAAGGAGCATTCTCATTAATTGGAGGAGGGGATAGTGTTGCAGCGATTAACAAGTATCATTTAGCAGATCAGGTAAGTTACGTAAGTACAGGTGGCGGCGCTTTGTTGGAATATATTGAACAAGGTAGTTTGCCAGGAGTGAGAGCTATTGAGGGTTAGTTTTCGCCGCATTTTTTTAGTGTTGAAAACAGGAGAATAACCTCACACTAAAATCGAACTATTTAAAGTTTAAAAACCTATATTTGAATCATTAACAAAAAAACAAAACATGGAATTATATTTAGATTCAGCAAACCTTAAAGAAATTGAAGAAGGTTTTAAATTAGGATTTTTAAACGGTCTTACAACTACTCCTACTTTCATGCAGAAAGAAGGAATTACAGATATTGATGGTACTATTGTAAAACTTAGCAAAATTGTTCCTGTGCTTCAGATCGAAGCTTTAGGAAACTCAGCGGAAGAAGTATTAGCAGAGGCAGAGCGTCAGTTAGCGTTAGGATTGGATCCAAAGAAAACTGTATTTAAAATTCCGGTTTCATTAGAAGGCGTAAGAGCTTGTAAAATGTTACGCGATAAAGGTTACTTAGTAAATGTACATTTAGTGTATACCTTACAACAAGCTTATATGGCTATGCAGGCGGGCGCAACTTATGTTTGTCCGTTAGTGGGTCGTTTACAGGATCAAGGGCACGATGCTTTAGCTTTGGTACAACAATGTGTTGATGCGGTTGATTTGTATGATTACGATACGAAAATTATGTTCTCATCTGTACGTAATGCAGAACATGTACGCAATGCTATTAATCTTGGTGTTCACACGATTACTGTTCCATTAAAAATAATTAAACAATTAACTGAAAATAATTTTACAACACTTGGTACAGATCAGTTTATACAAGATACCCGTTTAATGATGGTTAGAGTGAAAGAAGCGATCAAAGGAACAAACCCAATTGTGTCGGAAAGCACTTCTATTACTGATGCGATCATTAAAATGACTGAATTTGGATATGGTGCTATTACAGTGACTAAAGCAGATGGCAGTATTAAAGGTGTTTTCACTGATGGAAGCTTAAGAAAATTAATAGGAGAAAAAGGACGCGACATCTTAACTAAGAATTTATCTGATTTAGAATACCGTGAGCCAATTACCATCGACGGTGGTGTTCTGTTAAACGACGCAAGTGCTATGTTCAAGAAAACAAACGTAGATACGATTGTTGTTACTGATGGTGGGAAACCGGTTGGCATGTTGGATATCCAGGATATGAAAGGATAATAGAATACAATAGTTACATAAAAAAAGCTTTATCTGAATAGGTAAAGCTTTTTTTATAAATTTACTTTTCAAAACACAATTATTATGTCACATCTTACTAAGGTATTTACGCAGATAGGCGGAGATTTTATTTTACCCGAAGCTTCATTAATTGAAAAGATGAAGAACATCAAAGCGTTTGTGTTCGACTGGGACGGTGTATTTACAGATGGCGGAAAAGATTACCAGCTGAACAGTCGCTTTAACGAGGTGGATAGCATGGGAACTAATTTGTTACGGTTTTCTTATTACTTGAACCATAAAAAACTTCCAACAACAGCCATCATTTCCGGTGAAAAAAACAGCTCTGCGTTTTTATTTGTTGACCGTGAACGAATACATGCCTCCTATTCTAAATTTGCAAATAAGATCGATGCGGCCAACCATTTATGCTCCGCACATAACATACACATCAGTGAGATCGCTTATGTATTTGATGATGTATTGGATCTTGGTTTAGCGGAAGTATGTGGGTTGAAGATTTTTATTCCGCGCAAATCAAACCCCTTATTCAATGAGTATGTTTTAAAACATCATTTAGCGGATTATGTAACTGGCTCTACAAGCGGGGAATGCGCAGTACGAGAGGCGTGTGAATTAATGATGGGATTAAACGGTAATTATGATTTAGCTGTCACCGAACGAAAGAACTATTCAGATATATACGCTTCTTATATAGCTTTAAGGAGAGCAACAACACCATTATATTATACAACCTTGGATGGTGTTGTGACGGAAGTTAAATAAAGTGGATAAGAGAAAAATTTCGCGGATTGGTATGAGTGTGCTTTATATCGGTGCAGGAATAAACCATTTTTTAAGCCCACTGTTTTATTTGAAAATTATGCCTGTGTATTTTCCAATTCCTTTGGAGTTGGTTTATATCAGTGGCCTTTGTGAAATTGTATTCGGCACAATGCTTTTGTTTCAAAAAACGAGAAAGGTTTCAGCCTGGCTAATTATCGCCATGCTCATTGCATTTATACCGGTGCACGTACAAATGCTAATCGATCACATTAGTCCAACTCATATAATGTTCTGGATTTTTTTAGGACGATTGTTATTACAGTTTGTGTTAATTAAATGGGCATGGTCGGTTTCTAAACCCTGATTTATTTATGTTTCAATGCCCACTCTTTAGCAAAGTAGGTTAAGATAACCGAAGCGCCTGCACGTTTCATGCTTAATAATATTTCATCACGAACCCGGTCTCCATCTATCCAGCCTTTGGCTGCTGCCGCTTTCACCATTGCGTATTCACCACTCACATTGTAAGCTGCAATTGGCAAATCAAAATTAGTGCTGAGGTCTTTAATAATGTCCAGGTAAGATAAAGCCGGCTTCACCATTAAAAAATCCGCCCCTTCTTCCAAATCTAGTTGCGCTTCAATCATAGCTTCTTTGCTATTAGCGGGATTCATTTGATATGTTTTTTTGTCACCGAATTTTGGAGCACTATCTAATGCATCGCGGAATGGCCCATAAAAAGCACTCGCATATTTTGCAGTATAACTCATGATCGACACATTTGTAAACCCTGCATCATCTAAAGAATCACGAATATAACCCACGCGACCATCCATCATATCGCTTGGCCCTATAATATCTATACCACATTCTGCTTGCGCTACAGCCATTTTAGCAAGAATCTCCAGGGTTTCATCATTTACGATTTCGCCCTTCTTTACTAGCCCATCATGCCCATCGCTACTATATGGATCCATAGCAACATCAGTCATGATGCAGGCTTCCGGAAATTTCTTTTTAATGAGTGCTAAAGTTTTTAAATACAAACCATTTTTGTTGGTGCTTTCAGTGGCTGTTTTGTCCTTGTATTTATCTGTTAAACTTGGAAACACGTCAAAGGTGGTAATACCCAATTTCAGACAACTTTCAATTTCCTTCAGCATTAAATCGGGGCTTAAGCGAAAAATGCCCGGCATTGATTTTACTTCTGATCTTTTATTATTTCCATCGATTAGAAATAGTGGAAATATAAAATCATTCACGGTCACATGATTTTCCTGAATTAAATTTCGGATAGCTTCTGACTTACGGTTTCTTCGTGGACGATGTGTGATCATAGTATGTTTTTGTAATGGGACGCGGATGACACAGGTTTTTTGTGATGGCCCCAGATAATTTTTTTGTTAATTTAAGTTTTTAAAATCAGTGCAGAGCCGTTTAATCCTCGGTGCCATGCGCGGACAATTTGTGATCATGGCTAATTGATTTACTATTTGTATTTAATTTAACACCTCTATAAAAACAATAGATAGAGCCGCACATAATGATATGACTAAGATCCAAATGGTTGAACCAAACGGAAATGGCCAGTTTAAATACGTGGACTATCACAGCAAAAACAGTGACTCCAACACCAATCAACATATACTTACTTAATATAGATCTTGTGTTTTTATAGTGAATGCCTTCTAACACACAAACGATAAATAGCAAACTAATAGCTGAATGGATCTCTACCACTATAAACGAAAAAACAGTATAGGTTAATACCATAGCCACTGCTATTTGAATATAACTGACGATTAATAATGTTTTGAATACAGATTCTTTGATCGAGGGCCTGGTATGATAAATAGCCGCTGTTTGTGCGAAAGCTACACCTAAAATATTAGCTTCCCAACCATATATTTTAGCTCCAAAGCCAAAGTGATATAAAAATGCGTGACCAATAAACGCTGCTATAAGAGCGGATAAACCAATGGCCAGAAAGAACCATCGGTATAAGTTCGGGCCGATAAAATGTCTTTGTTCTTTTGTATTTAAAAAAGCAAACAAACACATCGCTACGAACATCAGATTTGTGAAAGCGGTAACTGGCTCATCTATTCGCAGATCGCCAAGATAAATGGTTGGATTTTGAAAGGGTGTCATTCTTCAGTATCTCTGTAATTTTAAATTTTATAGCGTGTGTAAAATGGCTCTATACAAACCCATATCATCAAATGAATAGGGCTTGGTAATTTGAGATTCATTTATTTTTGCCTTTAGTAATGATTTTTCTGTGGCTTCACCCATCGCAATGATTTTTTGGTGTTGATGAACTTTGTTTTTTTCTAAATAGGATTCCGCATTGCTCGGACTAGTGAACACCAAAATATCAGTGGTCTCTGCCACTTCATGAGGAACTTTCAATGCTGCATAAATAGGCAAATCAATTACGTTTTGTTGTTTAGGAAACTGCCATTGAATGGTTCGCATACTTTCCCTGGCAATCGGAAACACAACTTTCCCTAAACCAACGCGTGCAGAGAATTGTTTTCCAACTAGCTTTGTGTCTGTACTCTGTCCGATAAAATCAGCACGTAATCCGAGTTCACGAATCGCTTGTGATGTTGATTTCCCAATGCAACCAATTTTAGTAGTGCCAATATCCGGCTTTTGCATAAAGAAAAATTCAACGGCATGTTTGCTACTGAAAAACAACCAGTCGCTTTTAGGTAGTTCTTTGATGGTTAACTTTTTTAAATCAATCAGACTTTTACTTTCTACCTTAAAACCTATATTGCTTAACCAACGGTTGAGGTTATTGCTTTCGTGCGCCTCTCTTGAAATGAAAATCGATTTTGGAGCAATGCGCTGGAGATGTTCAACAATTTTTTCAGGAAGGTCTTCTGTATTGGTAGTTTCGTAATATAAATGCTTTGGTTGTTTGTCCCAGGCGTCAGCGCAAGATACAGATACTTTAAACAATTTACGATCCTGATCATTAAGCTCAGCGTCACAAAAAACACCTAATGGTAATTGACAACCACCATCCAGTAAATTTAAAACACGACGTTCAATATTGATGTTAATCATGACATCATAATCACATACCGCATCAAAAATATCTGTTAACTTATAATCATCTTCACGTATCTGCCAGGCTAACACACCTTGTGCTGGCGCAGGAATAAATTCTGAGGGCTCCAGTTGTTCCACTGTAAAATCAGATAAATCCAACTCTAAACGTTCCAGACCAGCGGCTGCTAAAATAATGGCATCGTATTGGCCTTCTCTTAATTTATTTACTCGTGTAGGTACATTTCCTCTCAGGTCAGATATTTCAACATCTGGCCTGAACGCCAATAGTTGCGATTTTCTTCGGGCAGAGGATGTCCCTACTTTTGCACCTTTTTTTAAATTAAATTTTTGTTTATCATCTTCCGCTTCTTCTCGCATAATCAACCAGTCAGCAGGATTTTCACGCGATGATACACCTGCAATGATTAAACCGTCCGGATTTTCAGTTGGCAAATCCTTGTGAGAATGCACGGCTACATCAATTGTTTTTGCCAATAACGCTTCTTCCAGTTCTTTGGTAAAAAAACCTTTGCCTTCCAGTTTATCGAAGCTCGTGTTCCATTGTTGCGATGTATCACCTTTGGTTTCAATAATTTTTATTTCAACTTCATGACCTTGTTTTTCTAGAAGATCCTTTGTAAAATTTGCTTGCCAGAGTGCGAGGTCGCTACCGCGTGTACCAATAATAATCATAATAAAAAGTAAAATTAGAGGCTACAAGATAACTTATTTTTTGAACATGAGATGTTACAGAATATCAACTTAAAAATTAAATCTGAATCTTAATGGCTCATGCTTGGAGCCATTCTGCGCATTTTAGCGTTTCTTGATTTGTGTTGTCTTTTAGAACCGCACGCTGGTTTGTTGCTGGCACACGAGTCTAAAATAAAAATTGCTAATAGCAGGAAAATAAAATTTTTCATTTATAAAATTGTTTGTTTTAAAGGTCTTCTTCTAAAAAAACTTTTTTTGCAGTTTTAATAGCTAACGCATTATACTTTTTTTCCATATAACTTAGTACTTTATCCAACACTTCTTTACCCTGAGGATCTAATGAATTCATTTCTTTAGCAAATACTTCATTCAAAGCGGTTTCCTTAATATATTTAATTTGCCTTGGAATTTCGCCAAAAGCCAATTCAATTTTACGCTCCTGGAACAACTGCTTGAACTCTTCTACCTTACTATAAATAATTGCTTTACACGCTTCTATTTCGCCTTCGCGTTTCAAAAGATTTTCAGCTGCCTGTTTTTTAAGAGATTCAATATCAATATAGAATACATCATTGGATTCAATAACACTTTTATCCACATCAGATGGTAAGGCTAAATCGATAATCACTTTTTTTTGTGCGTCGTTATTTAAAAGAGATGCATAAACTTTTTCTGTAATAATTGGATGCTGCGAAGATGTACAAGTAATCAAAACGTCGAAACCTTCATTAAAATCTTCAATGCAGGAAAGCTCTCTTGCTTTGCCATTTAAATCTTTAGCTAACTTTTCTGCGTTTGACAATGTTCGATTAAACACGGTAAGGTTAGCGTACTGATGTTTTTTTAAATACTTGGCCATATTGGCATTGGTTTCCCCGGCGCCAATAAATAAAATACGTGCATTATTTTTAATTCCTAAACTTCTAAGTTGTCGGTATGCTAAAGAGACGATAGAAACAGGATTTTTTGCGATGTCAGTATCTGTATAGACTTGCTTCGCAGTTTCAATCGTCTGTTTTATCGCCAAACGAATCGTATCACCCGTTAAACCAAGCAGGTTGCAAAACTCATAGGCTTTGCGAACCTGAGTAATTATTTCCCGTTCGCCAACCACCAATGAATCCAATGACGCCGATACCTCAAATAAATGGGTAAGCGCAGCATCACCCTCATAGGTAACTGTTTTTTCAACAAGATTAAGAATATCTTCAGTGGATAATCGGGAATTGATAGAGAAGAACAAATCAGATAAAAATTCTATTGTAATTTCACGATCTGTGTTAATCACGAATTCAACACGGTTGCACGTGCTTAAAAACATCAGCTCTTTTAAATCCATTCTGATCTTTAGTCCACCTAAATAATCCTGCTGGTGATTTTCATCTAAATGTAATTTTCCGATAAGCTCCAGCGGAGCTAATTTGTGGGTAAGGGAAATTATTTTAAAAGAGTTCATTCTGCGTCGTAAATATCGGAAAAACAGGCCTTTTATCTGTCATCGTAGTGTCATTGAATCTTATTTAAATAGATTCTAAATAATTACATTCTATTTTGTTTGCTATTTTTACGTAACTACTTTTTCGCATTGCCTAACAACTTGCTCACGATGGACTTAAATTAAAATATAATGATGATAGCTTCGCACCAACAATACACCGAAAAGTACCTTGAATCGATTGAGAACCCCGAAAAATTTTGGGATGAAATTGCTTGCCAGTTTTCCTGGAAAAAGAAATGGGAAAAAACACTGGAATGGAATTTTGACGAACCCAATGTGAAATGGTTTATCAACGGTAAGTTTAATATTACAGAAAATGCGATAGACAGACATCTTTCGCAAAAAGCTGATAAAACGGCCTTCATCTGGGAGCCAAATGATGTTGACTCCAAACAAAGAACCATTACCTATCAGAATTTACATGATGAGGTGTGCAAAGTGGCCAATACGTTAAAATCGCTAGGTGTAAAAAAAGGCGATCGTGTTTGCATTTATATGCCAATGATTCCTGAGGCTGTTTTTGCTATGCTTGGCTGTGCGCGGATTGGAGCAATTCATTCTGTTGTATTTGCAGGATTCTCAGCCTCGGCTTTAGCAGGACGAATTCAGGATAGTGATTGTAAAATTATATTAACTACTGATGGTGCCTATCGCGGGGTTAAAGTTATTCCGATTAAATCGGTTGTTGATGAAGCGCTGCGTGAATGTCCTGGTGTTGAAAAAGTATTGGTTTATAAACACACTCAAACGCCCATTAATGTTACAGACATAGATGTTATTTGGCAGGACGTTGTTCCCGCATCTTCTTCAGTATGCGAACCGGAGTTAATGGATAGCGAAGATGTTTTGTTTATACTTTACACATCTGGTTCTACTGGTAAACCAAAAGGAGTGGTTCATACTTGTGGTGGGTATATGGTTTATACGTGTTATTCTTTTCAGAATGTATTTCAAATGAATTTAGAAAAAGATTCAAGTGATTTGTTCTGGTGTACAGCTGACGTGGGTTGGATCACAGGCCATTCCTATATTGCTTATGGACCATTATTAGCAGGAGTGAGTTCAGTTCTTTTTGAAGGGGTACCTACTTTTCCGGATGCCGGGCGTTTCTGGAAGGTAATTGATAAATATAAAGTCACCCATTTTTATACCGCACCAACTGCAATAAGAGCACTTGAAGCTATGGGGTCGGATTATGTAAAACCGTATAAGCTGAGTTCTTTGAAAGTATTAGGAAGTGTTGGCGAACCCATTAACGAAGAGGCCTGGCAATGGTATCATAAAAATATTGGAAAAGAAAAATGTCCCATCGTGGATACCTGGTGGCAAACAGAAACAGGAGGAATCATGATTTCAGCACTTGCAGGAATCACTCCAACCAAACCAAGTTTTGCTACGTTACCGTTACCAGGGATTCAACCCATATTAGTAGACGAAAAAGGAAATGAAATAACAGGGAATAATGTTGAGGGAAATTTATGCATTAAGTTTCCGTGGCCATCTATGATTCGCACAACTTATGGTGATCACGCCCGTTGCAAACAAGCTTATTTTGAAACATATCCCGGACTCTATTTTACAGGCGATGGATGCAGGAGAGATGAGAATGGTTTTTACAGAATCACAGGAAGGGTAGATGATGTGATGAATATCTCCGGTCATCGTATTGGGACTGCTGAGGTGGAAAGCGCCATCAATGCGCATATTGATGTGGTAGAAAGTGCCGTTGTAGGTTACCCGCATGATATTAAGGGACAGGGAATTTATGCGTATGTCATTGTTCCTTCCACTACAAAAGACCATGACATATTGAGAAAAGAAATTATCGCTGAGGTCAACAAAATTATTGGCCCGATTGCCAAACCGGATAAAATACAAATCGTAAGTGGCTTACCTAAAACAAGAAGTGGTAAGATCATGCGCCGCATTTTACGCAAAGTCGCAGAAGGCGATATATCCAATCTTGGCGACATATCTACATTGTTAGATCCCACTGTTGTGGAGGATATTGTAAAAGGAAAATTATAATACCAGTAATTGCAAGTTTCTCACATAGAGGCATGGTTATTGTAAAAATGTGCTAAATTCGATTTTCATTAATTAAAAACTTCAAGATGATTGCAAAAAAAACAGTATTCAAGATAGCGGCTATGTCTGCTATTATTTTATTCACCCTATCGGGTTGTAAGAAAAAAGAAGAAGAAGAACCAAAAGTGGATGAAAGTGGACAAGCGTCTTCTGACTCACGACAAGCAATTGGCGAGAATGATATCTCAATTGATGATATCAATAAAACAATTAGTGATTATCCTAACATGCATGGACGGGTGTCGCAAAGCGCTCAAACCAATACGATTGGAGGGTTAACAATTGACACAACTGGCTCTTATATGGGAACTATCAAATTAAACTATGATGGCGTAACGGTTGTTAATAATAGAAAACGCAGCGGTTCAATCAGATTGACAATTTTAAATTATGCATCCGGACAAAGATGGAAACTGGCAGGATGTGTTATGAAAGTTGAATATTTAGCATATCGCGTAACCCGTGCTTCTGATGCGGCGTTTATTGAATTAAATGGGATTCAAAATCTTACCAACGTTAGCGGAGGTACTTGGTGGGAGTTATATACATTTGCACAGCCAAATTTATCAAGTTCAGTAACGGGGACTAATTTAAGTGTTAATTTTAATGGAGCAGGAACTGCCAGTTATAACATTCATAGGAAATTTACCTATACATTGAGCGCTGCCTACGTTTTAACCTGCACAGGCGAAGGTATTGGAAACTCTAATGGCATCGGTAATTTAGAGAATTATGGAACAACTCGCGATGGGGACGCATTTACCAGCCAGGTTACTTCGCCAATCGTGTGGAATACAACCTGTGGTGGAGGTGCACCTCTTTCGGGACATTTAATTATTAAGGTAGCCAGTAAAAGTTTTGACTTAGATTGTTTGTTCGGTGTAAATTCTGCAGGAGTTCCTATTACAGTCGGCTCAAACCAATGTGCTTATGGATGGAAATTAACATGGACCGCAGGAACAACCACTCAGGATAAAATAATCGCATATATTTAAAACACGTAAGAAACATTTCAAAACCTTCATTAAACTAATGAGGGTTTTTTTATTTTAGGGAAAAACCAAATCATATTTGTGCCCCAAAAACGAAAACCTTTATCGGAATATTACATAAAACAGACAAACCCTTGTTTTATAAATTAAATTTCATAAATTCGGTACATTAATCGATAAAATTAAGCTATTAGTACATGAAAATTCTGTGTTGGTTGGTTTTTATGCTATGTTCGGTCTCTTTATTTTCGCAATTGGATTCTACTCTGAAACCTGTGGATTTGAATGAATTATCCCTGGAAGAATTATTGGATGTGGATGTTTATAGTGCTTCGAGGAAACTGCAGCGACAGAGTGAAGCGCCTGCTATTATGACTACCATTACTCGGGCACAAATAGAAACATTGGGTGCTATAACTATGATTGATGTCTTGAAGTATGTGCCAGGATTGGAGGCTACCATAGGAAGTGATGGATTTTACAGGGTTTCAATAAGAGGGATCAGGAAAAACGGAGAGATTTTAGTTTTAATCAATGGCCAGCAAATTAATGATTTTTATAACGGCAGAGCTATTTTTGATTTGCCGGTTGAATTTATTGAAAAAATAGAAGTTATCAGAGGCCCCGGATCCGCCCTGTATGGAAGTAACGCCATGGCGGGTGTAATAAATATTTTTACCATTCGCGAAACATCAGCCACTGTTTCAGGAGGAAACAATGGAACAATTAAAGCAAACGTAAATTATTTTATTGAAAAAAAGAAAACCCAGTTTAATGTTTCTGTCGGAGCATTATCTACCGATGGCGCTGGCGCTATCATTGATACAGATAAGGTAGAGGTTCAATCCTGGAGTTTAACTCATATGGAAAAAAACTTCAGGGCAAGCCGTTGGAACAAAGATGCATACCTGAGCAGCAAGTTAAGTTCCGGAGATTTGCATTTTCAAATTTTTGACATGGTTCGCCAGCAAGGGTCATATGTTGGTCCGGTTTTTATTGCCGCAACTGGCTCTAAATTATTAACTAATCAACTAACGAGTTCCCTCTATTATGATTTTAAAATCGGAGAAAATGTTATTATTACCCCAAAGGTATATGGAAACTTAAACTATCACGATTTCCTAAATCAGGAAACGCCAAAAAATTATGTCTCCACTACCTCAGGCAATCTTTTTACCAATGGCAAACAATCAAAAGAAACATATCTTGGGAAAACCTATGGAACAGAGTTAGATATTTATATTAAAGCTAACGAACACTTTGATTTATTAACCGGAAGTGTGTTTGAAGATCATGCTATGGCTAATTATGAACTGACGAGGAATTATAAAATTGTAGGCGATCAATATAAAGAGTCTTTTGAAAATTATGATCACATTCCATTTGATCAAAAAAATAAGCGCAGATATGTTTTCGCGTATTTTGTACAAGGAAATTATAAAATTAAAAAATTTAATTTTACTGGAGGTTTGCGGTACGATGACTATAATGATTTTGGTTCGGCAATTAATCCTAGAATTGGCGTGAATTATAAACCCAATTCCCATTGGATTTTAAAAGGATTATACGGGAAAGCTTTTAGGGCCCCAACATTTCAAGAGTTGTATGATAACACCACATTAGGAAATGAATACGGTGTAAAAGGAAACTTGAATTTAACACCAGAAAAAATAAATTCCTACGAATTGGGTACCGAAATCACTTATAGTAAAGTAGTATTAAAATATAATGTCTTTTACTTACAAACAAATAATTTAATTCAAATTTACGATCCCCATGGTGGAGGAAGTGTAGGAAGCTATGAAAACATTGGCAATTTATCTACCTATGGGAATGGTGTAGAGCTAGTGATTACCATTATGCCAAAAGTGTATTTGTTTGCCAACTATTCTCAATTCGTTAGTAATTTTACTTGGAATAAGGATAAGGTACGTAAGGCCGATGTGGCGTTTTACGAAAAGCAACCTGATGATTTAAAAAACATTACCAACATTCCTACACTACGCTTAAACCTTGGTGTTGAAGCCACTATTAAAAAGTTTCATGCGTTTGTGGGTGCTAATTACGGTAACGAGGCTTATAACAATAGCCGTTTCTATTTAGAGCAAGACCATTTTGTAAACATCCCTTTTTATTTGCAAGGCAATTTCAATTTTGGATATTCAATTACCTCAAAATGCAAAGTGAGTATTATTGGACAAAACATTGGAGAAAAATATAGTGATCCTGATGAATCTACTAACATTAATGCCTTCGGATCAAAAGGGTTAAAGCAACCGGGCGCTTCATTTATGTTACAAGTAAAGTATAAGTTGTAAATGAAAAAAGTATAAGGACATTATTGAGTTAAAAACATAGTGCTTGATTGAGCTAAAAAGAATGAAAGAATTGTAAGACTAGTTTACAATTGTGGCAAAGACAAAAAAAGAATTTATTATATGAAGAAAAAGAAAACAATACTTATAATCAGTTTAGTCCTTAGCATAGCCTTTTCCATAAATTCATGTAACCGAAAAAAGAGGGTTCCGGAGCCAGCAATAATTGGAACTGTTACCGTGGATTTAGATGCGAACCAAAATGTTGTGAGGAAAAAAGAAACGCTTATTGGAAATATGATTTCCGACGCGTTAAAAGAGGATTTTGAAAATAAAAATAAACCGGTAGACTTTGCTTTTGTGAATTCTGGAATCATCAGATATAGTTCCTCTAAGCGGGCATCAGGAATCTATAAAGCAGGCGATTTTTCGGCCGACATGGCTGATGAAATGTTACCCTTTGGAGACGTCACCGTAATTACCAAAGTAAATGGCAAGCAATTGAAAGAAGTATTCGAACGATCAGTGGCCAGTTATCCTCTGGCTAAAGGTAATTTTCTGCAAGTATCTAAAGAGATTCAAGTATTGGTTGATACCACTCGCTCGCCACAAGTATTAAATATTGAAAATACAGCGATTGTTACTCCAGGCAAAAGAATTATTTCGATAAAAATAAACAACATTGAAATTGATAGTTTAAAGGAATATACAGTTGGAATGCCCAATTTTATTGCGGAAGGAAATGATGGCTATGTCACCTTCAAGAATTTATCGCCTTCGTTAAAAGAATCGATCGGAGAAGATGTAGCAAATCTACTGAAGGAATATATAATTATTAATTCACCCGTTACCCCTAAGTTTGAAGGAAGAATAAAATATCAATGAATTTAAATTGCGATTGCCGTGCTTGTAAAAAGTGCCTAGACAGATGGTAAAGAGAGTGAGTCAGATAATGCTTCTGCTGGTTGTTGCAGTTACATCTTCATTTTTTCAGCAAGAAAAAAATGAGGTAGATGAGTATACCGCCAAAACAGCATTCATATATAACTTCACTAAGTTTGTCGAGTGGGGTAATACGGATTCGAATCCTAAATCTAGTTTCGTTATCGGAGTAATTGGGGACTCTCCCATACAGCAACATTTGCTTAGTTTGGCCTCAACTAAAACTATCAATGGCAAAAAAATTGAAGTTGTAAGATGTTTAGCCACATCTGCAGAAAACTGTCGCTGTGAAATATTATTTGTTCCAGAAAATGTGTCTAGCGAAGACTTTCAGGAATTCATTTCATCTTTGAGCACCAGTAACGTATTAATTATTTCAGAAAAAAAAGGCTTCCTTACACAAGGATCGGCCATTAATTTTTTGATAATGGAAAACAAAATTAAGTTTGAAATTAATGTGCGATCACTCACAAAATCAAATCTTAAAGCAAGTTCACAATTATTAAAACTGGCAACCAACATACAGTATTAAGGAATGTTAACAAACACCTCCATAAATAAGAAACTTATTGTCATGCAAATGATAACATTTACTCTTGTGGTTAATGTATGTTTAGGGTTGTATTTGTATTTTGACTATAATACTTTATTTGAAAACAAGTCTAAGAATCTGTTTGTTGTTGCTAAGGTTATTGGTACCAATGCGGAAGCACCTTTATTATTTAACGATTCGGAAGCTGCTAATGATATCTTAAATGATTTAAAAGTAGAAACGGATGTTACCAATGCCTGTATCCTTGACACCAATCTTAGGGCGATAGGTTCTTATAATAAGGTAGGAGAAACAGATTTTGATTTCAAGAGATTTTCTTTCAAAACCAACAGGGTAGAAAGAACAAAAAACGACCTGTTTATCTATTATAAAATCAGAAAGGATAATGAGTGGTTGGGAACTGTATGCCTTAAAGCAGACTTATCAGCAACTAAGGAACATTTTTATTATAAAGTGAGAATAGCTGCCTTGACACTTTTCATCGGACTTTTAATGGCCCTTCTTGTCTCATCCATTTTGCAAAGGTACATTTCTAAACCTATTGTGGATCTGGCGGAGTTGATGAAGAGCGTGGTAAGTAGTATGAATTATAAAGTGCGCTCCATCTATAGATCGAAGGACGAGATTGGACAACTGTCTATCGCGTTTAATAACATGCTTGAGAAAATAGAGAAACATGAACAAACTTTATATGAAACCAATAATCAGTTGGAAAGCAGAGTTCAAGAAAGAACAAACGAATTAAAGTTACAAAACGAAAAACTATTAGACGCAAAAGCTATTGCAGAACAATCAAAGAAAGTGAAGGAACAGTTCTTGGCAACTATGAGCCATGAGATCAGGACGCCTTTAAACGCTATCCTTGGATTTCAGGAATTATTAAAAGAAACAAAACTCGATGGAGAACAAATGGATTATGTCGAATCGATCGACTTTGCAGGGAAAAATCTATTGGTGATTATTAATGATATTTTAGATCTCTCAAAAATTGAAGCCGGTAAATTCGATTTAAACGAAAGCTTTTTCAACGTTAATCAAGCCCTGAATTCTGTAAAGGAACTGATAGAATTTAATGCAAAGGAAAAAGACATTGAGTTAATCTTAAATCATGATCCTGCCATACCAGCATCCGTTTTTGGAGACAATGCAAGGTTTAATCAAATATTGCTAAACCTGGTTGGCAATGCCGTGAAATTTACCGAACATGGTTTTGTGACCATCTCCAGTAAATTGATTAGCGCAAAGGCAGATATGGTGCTATGTGAATTTAGTGTTCAGGATACAGGAATAGGTATTGCTAAAGATAAGCTGGGTATTATTTTTGAGCGTTTTACACAAGCTACTCCCGATACTACCAGAAAATATGGCGGCACAGGATTAGGACTAACCATCGTGGATCAGCTTTTAAAACTGATGGGTGGAAAAATTTCCGTTGATAGTATCGAAGGGGAAGGATCTACCTTTACATTTTATCTATCCTTTAAACAGGATAATACTTCTTCGACCGCAATACCTAAAGCCGACAAATCCCTTCTTCAGAAAAAGGAGGAGAGTAAAAAACTTAATATTTTGGTTGCTGAAGATACGTTTCTGAATCAAAAGCTGATTCGGAAAATAGCCTATAAATGGGGCCACGACTTAGAAATAGCCGGAAACGGAAAAGAAGCAATTTTGATGCTGGAAAAAAACAACTATGATGTTATTTTAATGGACATTCAAATGCCTGAAATGGATGGTTACGCTGCAACCAAAGCTATCAGAAAATTGGAAGACAAAATCAAAAGCCGGATTCCGATCATTGCTTTAACGGCTCATGCCTCTCAGGAAGAAGCGCAGAAGTGTTTGGATATTGGAATGAATGCATACGTATCAAAGCCTTTTGATTCAAGAGTATTATTAGATAAAATCATTCAACTCACCAGTAACAGCAGTCAAATCATGCAAGATACCACCCATATTAATAAAGACATCGAGCCGTCTTCCTTACCTTATGATTTAAGTTACGTGATAGAACACGCCGATGGTGACACTGGTTTTATTATAGAAATGATTTCTATTTTTTTAAATGATACACCAGGGGCATTGGAACAATTGAAAGCAGATATTGGCGAAAAGGATTACGAAAAAATTAAAATTACTTCTCATAGTATGAAGGGTTTGTTTTTAACACTTGGAGTGAATGAGGCGGCCCGATTATTAAAGGAAATTGAAACCCTTGCTAAATCAAATGGCTCACTCGAAAACATTAACTCTAATTTTAAAAAAATAGAAGACTTATTTTTACAATCCAAAGGTTTATTAGAAGATGAACTGGGTAAATTAAAAAACGAATAAGTAATTTTTTTTCTGATTCGTTTCAAAATGTGTTTCCCCAAGGCCGGCTCCTAACCCCGCTACGCGCACAAAATCATTTTAATAACTTAATGCATCTTATCACTTTGCCGGTTTCGTTTAAAATATTTATTGTATAGAATCCATTTTTGAACGAACTGGTATTGATCACGGATTTTCCTTCTAATTGGCCCTTCATAATTATCTGACCAAGTGCATCCACTAAAATATAATTTGATTCGTCTGTCTCAGTTCCAATGGTGATCACATCAGAAAATGGATTGGGGTAAGCGGTCATATTTTGAGGAGGAGTTTCTTCATTTACAACAATAAATGAAGTATAATAATTCTCAAGATGCCAAAAGTTTTCCCAGGAATTTGTACTTGAATTCCAGTTTTGATTTAATGTATTAAGTTTATTGCCATAATCATCATAGCTATATTCATCTTTTGTTGAATTAATCCAAGCACCAGACATAGTATTCCATGTTTGATTTAAAGCATTTAAAAGGCAATGATTTCCATCGAAACTCCCTGTACGTTTACCATATGGATAGTATGAAGAGGTTGTTGTATTCCAGACATGGCGTTCAACGCTTGTTAAATCATTGTTTGAATAAACGATATTAACAAGTTTTTCGTTATTTACCCAGGAATTTGTGGAAGAATCCCATATTTCACCGACCTGAGTTAAACATTGATTTCCATTAGTAAAAGTAGAAGTTAACTTAGTGTCGTTTACCCAGGACGAAGTTGTCGTGTTCCAGATTTGTTTTAAACTTATTAGCATATTGTGTGAAGCGTCATAAGTAAAGCTACCCATATAATTACTGACCCAGGCTAAGGTTATTGAATCCCAGGTTTGAGTGGTGTATGTAAGCATGTTATTGGTAGGATCATATGTACGAACATATTTACTGGAATTGTCCCATCCCGAGGTTACCGAGTTCCATAATTGGTGCGTATCACTTAACTTGTTGTTGGCGGCGTCATATGTGTTGATGGTTTTCGAGCCGTTTACCCATACAGAACCATTCCAGTACTGCTCTACGTTAGTCAACAAGTTATTTTGACCATCAAAAGTGTAATCAATAGTTCTGGAATTAGCAGGCCAGGATGAACCATTCCAGGAAGCTCCGACTGAACCCGATTCTTTAAATGATGAGTTGTAGTCATATATAATCCTATAGGTAGGGTTCCAATTGTTTATACTGGTAGACCAGCTCTTGCTGAACGAGCTGTCAATTAAATTGATGCGGGTAGATGTCGTATTGATTTTAGCTTTGGTATTCGGAAACTGTTGTAAGTAATTCCAGACAGAAGTCTGTGGAACCTGTGAAAAGCTATTTAAAGAGAACGCTAAGAAAAGAAATAAATTTTTTTTCATAAGGAATGTCTTTTAACGTGTAATCAAAATTAAACAAAAAACCCATTAGCGTAACAACAGCTAATGGGTTCCTGTAATATATAAGAGGTTATTATGAAAAAGCGTTAAAGCCTGTCACATCCATGCCGGTAATCAACAAGTGAATATCGTGAGTTCCTTCATAGGTAATTACAGATTCTAAATTCATCATATGACGCATGATTGGGTATTCGCCGGTAATACCCATACCACCATGTATTTGGCGTGCTTCACGCGCTATCTGTAAAGCCATGCTCACGTTGTTACGTTTAGCCATACTGATTTGAGCAGGAGTAGCGCGGTGTTCATTTTTCAAAACACCAAGTCTCCAGGTTAATAATTGAGCCTTGGTAATCTCCGTGATCATTTCAGCTAATTTTTTTTGTGTTAACTGAAACGCACCAATTGGTTTCCCAAACTGTACACGTTCTTTACTGTAACGCAAAGCACTATCGTAACAATCCATTGCTGCACCAATAACACCCCAGGCAATTCCAAAGCGCGCAGAATTTAAGCAACCCAAGGGCCCTTTTAAACCTTTTACATTTGGCAATAAATTTTCTTTAGGAACTTTTACGTTATCAAAAACTAATTCACCGGTTGCGCTTGCACGTAAGCTCCATTTTCCGTGAGTTTCAGGGGTTGTAAAACCCGGATCGCCTCTTTCAACAATTAAGCCTCTGATTTCTCCGGCTTCATCTTTTGCCCAAACAATAGCAATATCAGCAAATGGTGAATTACTAATCCACATTTTAGCGCCGTTTAATAAATAATGATCACCTTTATCTTTAAAGTTGGTTAGCATGCCATTTGGATTACTTCCATGATCCGGCTCTGTTAAACCAAAGCAACCCATTAAATCACCGGCTGCTAATTTTGGTAAATATTTTTTCTTTTGTTCTTCGCTACCGTAAGCGAAAATAGGATACATTACTAATGAGCTTTGAACTGAAGCAGTAGAACGTAAACCACTATCACCACGTTCTAATTCCTGCATGATTAACCCATAAGAAATCTGGTCTAAACCCGGACCACCGTATTCAGCAGGAATATAAGGGCCAAAAGCACCAATTTCCGCTAATCCTTTGATCCATTGTTTTGGGAAAGTGGTTGTTTGGCAAGCCTCTTCCACGATGGGAGTTACTTCTTTTTTTACCCATGCACGGGCAGTATCTCGTATTAATTTATGTTCATCACTTAAGAGTTCATCCATTAAATAATAATCGTGTGCCTGAAAGTTATCTGTAGCCATTTTTATAATTTTTTAAAGTCAGTAATATTACAAAAATACTGTGGAACACACAAAAGAAAAAGGCGTGGCTTAGTTGTGGATTTACCCTCCAAATGGTATGACAAGCAAAGAATTTTTGAATACACTTACTGAACTACATTATAACGTATTAAATTCCAGGTTCGATTACTATCTAATTGTTCACGCCTGACAATACCTATATTTTTAGCTATGTAATAAGTTGTATTTTGGCCATCATCACAATCACTACCATAGTTAAACCATTTTTGAGTAGCTGAAAAGTTTTTAGAATTTAATATAAACAAATTGTAATACTTGATATAAGTAAGTTGATCCATTGATATATATATAATGATTTCCCCACATCAACAACTGCTATATTAATATTCAATCCATTTTTATTGCCACTACCTGGCATTATATATCTTTCCTAAAAATCCGAGGAATATTGTTATTAACCTCATAGCTCTGATCCAGCCAGTTTTGATATTTGTAATGATCAAAGCTACTCAAAGCATTGCATGTAAACCAACTAAAGGTGCCTCGATACAGTCCCTTTGCTACTTCGGCATCACCATTTGTATAAGTGCCCTTGTTTGCAAAAGTGATATAAATACTATCTAAAATTCCACTAATACTATCTTCGTAAACCCAATAAGTACCAGGTTTAAAATAAGCATAATCATATAAATCCTGATTTACGGGAGACTTAAATCCCTGATCAACAGGCTCTGGACTTCTTTTACATTTTGTGAAGGCTGTGAGGCAAATGCCAATAAATAACATGTAGGCTAGCTTTTTCATATTTATTTTTTTACCATGACCATTATATTTGTTTTACGTCGGTAATGGTAATAATTGTAACTCTCCCCTATAATAGAATAGCCATTCTGGCCATTTAATTGAATTTTGATAATGTCCTTTTTAGGAACTATAATTTGTTTTGTGGCCACTCCGTTGCCATCTGTGTAAATTACAGTCTCTGTATTTCCACTGCTATGGTGTTGGACATCAGTTATTATTACTTGTATTCCGCTTACAGGGCTGTTGGTGTCGACATCCATTGCTTTCACAGTAATAGTTCTACTTTTATAACAACTAAACAATCCGAAAATTATTGGAACTAATACGCAGACTTTTTTCATGCTGGTTTATTTTCTATTCTTTAATGCACCCTCAAATCAATATGTTTCAACTCATCTCTATTTAAGGACTCTTTACGAGCCCAGCCGCTATCACACAAAACATCAAGACTAAAAGATCTATTTTTGGCGGTTAGATAGTTAAACGTAAATCTTCCATTGTTATCTGTTTGAGTAGATCTACTGGTTAAAGAGGCATCTTTTCCACTTGTATATTCGGCAAGAACTACCGTAACATTGGCAACCGGATAATTGTGTTTTGAGTACACGGTTCCTTCTGATTGTACCTTTTTTTGGCAAGCGCTGAAATGAACAGCAATGAATAAGAGGTATACTAATTTTCTCACAGATTATAATTTTATGTTATTTGAAATTTATCTTATGTTGAGTTATATAAAATTGAAGA
Source organism: Bacteroidota bacterium (assembly GCA_040387555.1). Classification (GTDB taxonomy): domain Bacteria; phylum Bacteroidota; class Bacteroidia; order B-17B0; family Aurantibacillaceae; genus UBA4416. The sequence goes on from JAZKDO010000002.1 coordinate 24,609, forward strand.
AGTAGTGCCGGGCCTGAATCCAATTAGTAAGTTAAGTTTATATAGGTAGTGTCAATTGGAAAAAGGTATTTATAAGCTAAAAATAACATTTTTGTTTGATGTAGTAAAACTATAAGCAGCATTGAAATTTGAACTATTGTTAAAGCAGTTTTTAGCACATTTAGAAGAAACTTTAAATAGTGTGCTCATGAAATTATTAGTTCATCTGGAGCGACTTGTTGTGTGTTTTTAGAGCCCCTTTTAACTTTCCCACAGCACTTTTATCCATGCTTCCACGTAGGTATACCCGTACTTAAAGCGTAGCATACCCGTACATAGTGCGTGTCAAGTATATGGTTTTCATAACTAAAAGATTATCAAGGACTTACAATTTTAACGCAAAAAACCCCGCATTCCTGCAGGGTTTTCACTATATAAATAAAAAGAAAAGTTAATGGTGTGCGTGTTCTTCTGTTTTTGCAGGAACAGCTGTATGAGTTGAATCTGTTTTCATAATAGAATCAGTAACCGCAGCAGTTTCTTCTGTTACCACTTCATGTTCGTGGCCTTCAACTGCTGTGTGTTCAGTAGGAGTACCATGTTCGCCATGTGCTTCGTGCTTTGCATCGCAAGCCGCTTCACATTTTTCACCGTCTTCACAACAGCCATGCCCTTTATCACAAGTGCTTACAGCCAATAAAATGGCTAACACTGTTACTAAAGCTAATATTAATGGTGTACGAAACGCAACTGGTTTTGCTTCCTGCGGATGATTGTCGTGATCGTGATGAGAACTCATAACTAAAGGGTTTAATTTTTTATGTGGTAAAAATAATTTATTTATTGATGAAACAAAACTATTGTATAGAAATTTTTAAGGTTTGTTTACCGGATGCGTTTGACAGATTTAAAATATACAGGCCTTTAGCCAGTGAAGAAACATCTAAGTGGTGTTGATTTGCCATCATTGAATTATTGTCTAAATTTTTTTCTAACACGAGTTTACCTTGAATATCAATTAATTCAGCTTTAACAGATCCATCGTGTTTTGGTGTAATAATACTTAACTCATGAGAGGATGGATTAGGAAAAACAGACAAGTCCAGTGAAATTGATTCTTCCTTTACACTTACAACATTTCTTTTTTTGTCCTTATACCTGGCAACGTTGGGTACAAAGTTACCAAATACCACCGTACCGGAAATCTCTAAATAAGGAATTTTCTCAGTAAGGGTGAGCCATTGATAACTGCGAACATAATTAGGAAATCCGATGCGGTTCAAAGGAGCAGGTAATGCATTTATAATTATTGAATCAATCGCATATTGGGTGGTAACTACTCTGATACATGATTCTGTTCCATAAGGTGTGGTAATAGTACCAAAGCCATCCACTTCCGTAATTCTGTGACCGTGTTTTTTATATTGAAAAGGAATAGAGGTAAAACCAGGAGTAGCGAAATTGAAGGTACTTGAATCGCGATTGGAATATGTCAACGGAAAAAAATAAAGTTCGTCACTATTTAAGGCCACCGGAGAAGCGCCCACCGGAATGCCGGATAGAGTAATACCTACACCTTCTCCGTTAAAAGAGATAGCCCCGTTTTTTTTATAAAAGCTATAAATATTTTTCATCGTTAAAGGGAAACCTGGAATACTGGGAATTGGAACAGAATCTAAAGTCTTTTCCCCGTACTTAGTGCCAAAGTAAAATGCATAAGGAGTACCAGATGCCGCTTGAAATTTACGAATAGCCTGACCTGTAGAATCCATTGTGCTAAAATCCCAGTTATGATTAGTGCCGGTTGTTGTATAATCTCCAATACTTGTAAGACTTACATTAGTATAACGGCAGGTATCGCCACTTACCGGCATATTAGTAGAGGTTATCGTAATCTGGCTTTTTAAAGTAAAAAGACTAACAACAAATAGTAAAGTAAAGAGTTTCTTCATGGCAAATTGTGTTTGAAATATAAATATACAGCTTTTTATTACCAGTTACCTCCCGATCCGCCACCGCCACCGGAACCGCCACCGAAACCGCCAAACGATGAACCACCGCCTCCTCCTCCTCCGAAACCACCAAATCCTCCAAATGCTGAACCACCTCCAAAATAGGTCATCCCTCTTCCTCCTCTACCACCACCGCCTTTAAAAAAAATCAATACAATAAGAATGACAAAAATTAAAAACAGTATAGGATGACTTCTCACAAAACTCTCCAGCCCTGAACCTTTTGGTTTGGTTTTCTCATTGTATTCTCCTTTTGCCGCAGCCATCAATGCCTGACAGCCTGCCTCCAAGCCTTCATAAAAACGTTGTTCTTTGAAGTAGGGCACAATCTCGTTTTCCCTGATGTGTTTGGTTTGAAGATCTGTAATAGCTCCTTCTAATCCATATCCAACGGAGATGAACAGATTTCGCTGCCCTGAGTTGCCGGTTGGCTTTACTAAAATGACTATACCGTTATTTTTGCCTTTCTGGCCAACACCCCATTTGTTTAAAACATCAACAGCAAAGGAAGATTGATCCATGCCGTTGAGGTCGTCAACAATCACAATACAAATTTGGTTGGAAGTTTCTAAACTAAAATTTTGAAGTTGCTGTTCAAGCTGCTGAGCTTCCTGCTGGGATAAAAAACCAGGAAATTCTTTTGAAAGATTATTGTATAGCCTTTCAGGGCTTGGCCTTTCAGGAATCTGAGCAAAGACCTGTGCCGCGAAAAAACAAATAAATAAACTAAATATGAGCGATAGAGTTTTCACTTAATAAGAAATTTCGTTAGTAAGTTCGTCCTTATCGTCATGCTCCAAAGGAAAGTAATGCTGAAGTTTTTCGCCACACATTTCTACGGATTTTTCCAAACCGTTAATCAAATCGTGTTGCTTAAAATAACCGATCGCACATTCTGTGATGTGTTTCCAAAATTCATCTGTTACCTTTTTATGGATTCCTTCATCGCCCCAAACTGCAAAAGCCCTGGATTCAATAGCAAGGAAAAATAAAATACCGTTCCTGTCTTTGGTTTCGTTCATTTTCAGGTCTGTAAAAAGTTTTTTACAGGCTTCCAAAGCATCTCCCTCACAGGCTTCCTCTATATGTACACGCATTTCACCGGAAGTTTTGGATTCGGCAGCATGAATCGCTTTAATTAAACGCGTTTCATCTTCGGCAGATAATAATTTCTTTTTAAAAAGCATTTTATTTTATATTCATTTCAACTTTTGGTGCTTTTTCTGCCCCGGCTTCCGCTTCAAAATACGTCGCGTCTTTATATCCCCATGCAAATAAACTTCCCGGTATTTTTTTAATGCTTGCATTAAATTCTCTAACTACCTCATTGTATTTCATGCGTTCAACAGCAATTCTGTTTTCACAACCTTCTAGTTCAACACGTAATTCACTGAATGCCTGGCTTGATTTTAAATTCGGGTAATTCTCCGTTACTACTAATAATCTGGAAATCGCTGAGGATAATTCTCCCTGAACCTGCTTGAATTGACCCATTTTTTCAGGAGTCATATTACTTGGATCAATAGTCATCTGTGTGGCTTTGGCACGAGCCTCCACAACAGCAGTCAATGTTGATTTCTCAAAGTTAGCTTCAGATTCAACAGTTTTTACAATATTCGGAATAAGGTCCAAACGGCGCTGATACTGGCTTTCCACCTGGTGCCATTGCGAAATAACATTTTCATTTAAATCAACAAAGCTGTTACGTTTGTTGCAACCATAACTTAAAGCAAATAAAGCCACCGCTCCAAGAGCCACTATAATAATAATACGTTTCATACGTTTTTAATAAGGATTAAATTTAACGTGAAGGTAAAAATAATTACCTTAGAAGCTAATACCTCTTGAAACATAAACTTACATATTTTACCCTTCTATTGTTAATTACAATAACTTTCCTTAAAGCTCAGGTTGTATACAAATTGCATGTTATTAATACAGATTCTCAAAGTGTTTTCAAAAAGATCAGTTATAAAAAACAGCTAAATAGTAAAGAGTTTGTTTTCAATGAAGCAAATAAAGTTTATGTGTCTCTGATCAATGAGGGCTACATAACCGCCAACATCGACAGCATTGTCCCAGACTTCCAAACGTATCGGGTTTACATTTCTGCCGGCAAAAAATATAAGTGGGTAGATTTAAGATATTCTAAAAAGGATCAGGGCGTTATAAATAAAATAGGATACAACGAACGGTTTTTTTCTAATCGTTCTTTTCGCTTTAATGAACTTTCAAAGTTTATGGAAAAAGTAATCCTTTATTATGAAAACAACGGCTATCCTTTTGTATCGGCTAAATTAGATAGCATTGAATTTAAAGATGCTGGAATAAGGGCTAAATTACGAGTTGATAAAAATATTTTTATTAAACTGGATAGCCTGGTAACGGAAGGTTCCGGAAAAGTGAGCCAGAAATTTTTACTCCGGTATTTAGGAATTAAGAATGGAATGCCTTATAATGCTGAGGTATTCAGAGGAGCATCAAAAAAAATCAGGCAACTTCCGTTTTTAACTGAAAAAAAACCTCCGGTAATTCAACTTACAGACAAGCAGAATAAATTAATTTTATTTTTAGAAAAAAGAAATGCTTCCCAGTTTGATGGCATCGTTGGAATTCTGCCAAACGACAAAGGGAAAACAGTTTTTACCGGAGATTTAAAAATTAAATTAGTCAACAACATTTTAAAAACCGGCGAAACCTTTGATATAAATTGGCGGCGCTTACAAACACAAACTCAGGATCTGAAAGCTTCTGTCATTTACCCCTATATTGGAGGGTTGCCGGTTGGCGCTGATTATACTATAAAAATTTACAAAAAAGACAGTACCTTTTTAGATGTGAATAATGCCATTGGATTGAATTATTATTTTAGCGGATTGAATTATATTAAGGTATTTTACAAGCAACGAAACGCCAATCTATTATCAACTGCCGGTTTAGAAAACATTAAAATTCTTCCCGAATATGCTGATGTGATTACAAAAGCATATGGAGCAGGTGTTTTTTTTGAAAAAATGGATTATCGGTTTAATCCAAGAAAAGGAGTAGGATTAAATGTTTTAGGCTCAGTTGGTAGCCGGCAAATCCGTAAAAATCCCAAAATAAATGATGTAGCATACTCAACAATAGCTTTGAAGAGTTCGCAATATCAAGTGGAAGGAACAGTAGTGGGCTATGTAAATCCTGTAAAAAATCATGTATTGAAGGTTTCAACACAGTTTGGCAGTGTTTTCGGAAATACGATCTACAGAAATGAATTGTTTAGAATAGGGGGATTGAGAACATTACGTGGTTTTGATGAAGAAAGTATTTTTGCTTCCACATATGTCATTCCTACCATTGAGTACCGTTTCCTTTTTGAACAGAATTCCAATTTATTTTTGTTCGCAGAAGGTGCCTGGTACGAAAACCATAGCGTGAGCAGTAATTTTGATGACACACCGATAAGTGTAGGCGCAGGAATAAATTTTGAAACCAAGGCTGGTATTTTTAATTTAAGTTATGCAATTGGCAAACAATTTGGTGCTGGCTTTGATATGCGTATTGGAAAAATTCACGCAGGTTTAACTGCACTATTTTAAATAATTATCTGTTTTTTCACCATTTTTTTGTTAAACTTGTAGTAGAAGTAAACACTCTGTGAAAATACGCTCATGCTTTATATTGGCATTTTTGATGAATATCCTGATGGGATATTCTCAGAAAATGAATCTTCAAAAGTTTTCGGTAAAGGAAGGCTTAGGCCAATCTACCGTAAAACAAATAGAACAGGATAATTATGGAAATTTATGGTTAGCCACCAATTATGGCCTTTCTAAATTTAATGGGAAAAATTTTGAGAATTACACTACCACAAATGGATTGCCATCAAATGAGGTCATGTGTCTTAATTTTTCGCACGATATTTTATTTATAGGCACCAAAAAAGGATTCTGTGCTTATACAGGTAATAAAATTGACTCACGTGTTTTATATAAAAGAATTAATGGTAGTGTAAAAAAAATACTTCATGAAAAAGGGGTGTTGCATATTATTACATCCAAGGGATATTATTTGTTGGACGTTAATAAACCTACCTTTACGTTAGACTCTGTGCCAATTCCCAATATTACTTCTCAAAACCCCACCGACGCTGAATTTGATGAAGATGGAAACTTATGGATCTCTACCATAAAAAAAGGATTATTCTTTATCGAAAAAAATATTTCTACCAAGATTCCAAAATTTGTACTCATTCAAAACTCGGTCGCCTCTACGTCTATCAATAATAAACTGGTCCGTATAGCTAATTTTAATTCTTCGAACTTATTTAAAGGAGAAACTATTTACTCCATAGAATTTGATAAAAAGAAAAACCTATTAGTAAGTGATTGGAATAATGGGTTAGCGGAAATCAGGTTTGATTTTATAAATAACTCCGGATTTTATGCAGATTATCTAAATCTTGATTCCATTATTCCTGAAATCACAAAAATTGATCGTTACATCAATATTAGTAAGGATGACGATGGGAACATTTACCTGGCTACCGACGGCTTTGGTTTTTTAAAAATACCTATTGATAAAAACACGAATGAAAATGATTATTTATCTAAAAATATTTTATGGTTAAATAACGGACAGGGCTTTTTCGGAAACAATCCACTGTGCTTCAAGCAGGATAAATTTCAGAATTTATGGGTAGGTACATTAAACGATGGGTTAGTTGTGATGAACAACAAAAGCTCGTTAAGTTACAATCAGAAGTCAGGATTAGAGGAAGAAAAAGTAATTAGCCTGTTCAGCTCATCGGATAGTTCAATCTGGATGGGCACATACGGAGGCGGAGCATTTCGTTTTAAGAACAAAAAGTTTACCCGTTGCTTTTGGGATCAGGGGATTAGTGAATCCATTGTTAAAAGCATTACAGAAGACGCATCCGGAAATATCTTACTGGGAACGGTGGGTGGTGGCATCAGTATTATTCCAAAGGAGAATGTTAATAAGGATTTAAAAATTAGTAAAACAATTTCTGAGAATAGTAACCTGAGCTCTAATTATATTTCATATTTGTATAAGGCTTCTAATGGAGCTATTTGGGTGGGTTATCAGGGAAATTCAAAAATAGACAGGATCATCTTAAATAAAGATTTTTCATTTTCAGTGACCACATTTCCAGTAACTAATTTATTGAACTTTAATGTTTCTTGTTTATTAGAGGATGATAATCAGGATATCTGGATAACCTCAAATGAGGGTGTCTGGAAATTATCTCCAAAGAATGGATATATCAGCAATGAGTATTTGATTTTTAAAAACATCCAAACCATGGCAAAAGACTGGAACGGCAATATCTGGCTTGGAAGTTCGGACGTGGGCGCCATTATTTTAAAAAACAAATTGCAGGTCCGGTATTTTGAAAACAACCAGCCTAATACCTTTGAAAAAATTACAACCAAAGAAGGCATTAGCAGTAACTGCATTAATACTATTTTATTTGATAAAGATGTAGCTTGGTTTATTTCTAACAATGGCATTAACGAATTAAAAATAGATGGCTATCTCAACCGAATTAAGGAAGTAAAATCTTATAACAAAGGGCAAGGGTTCGCATCGTATGATAATAAACCAAACACTTCCGTCTTCGACTACAATAAATTAATATGGATAGGATCTGTTGAAGGATTAACACATTATCAAAACCTGGTGGAAAGTGAAGCCCCAGCAGAACAGCAACAGGTCAATGTGTTTATTAATAATATTTTAATTGAAAATAAGGTCATCGATTGGACAGATTCTTCTCTTTTTACTTCCGAGGATTATTCTTCCATTGACTTTGACGGGTATTATAATTGGTATAAAATGCCGAAAAACTTACAACTGGATTATACGCATAATACCATACAATTTGTTTTAAATACCGACAACCTGGCGGAACAAAAACAAATGAATTACAGTTACAAGTTGATTGGTTATGATAAGGATTGGATTCAGTTGTTTAGTGATAATGAGATTACCTACAGGAATTTACCAGCGGGTGATTATAGTTTGGTTGTTAAAGCATCTTTAAGTAACGACTTTTCAAATGCAAAAGAATTCACGTATCATTTTACCGTAACACCACCCTTTTGGAAAACCAAGCTCTTTTACATAATGGTAGGATTGGCTTTTATTGCCTTTTTGTATTTTTTTGTAATAAGCCGCGAGCGTCGATTAAAAAGAGAAAAACTTAAACTAGAACTTCAGGTGAAGGCCCGTACTTCCGAAATTGAAAATAAAAAGAAAGAGATTGAATTGCAGCACACGCTCATTCAGGATATTAACAAAGATTTGACGGACAGCATTAAATATGCGAAGCGTATACAGCAAACGATATTGCCCGATTTGAAAATACTTGATAATTATTTTAAAGAGAGTTTTGTTTTTTATAAACCACGGAATATTGTAAGCGGAGATTATTATTGGATTAAAGAATTAAACGGAAATATTTATGTAGCTGTAGTAGATTGTACGGGTCATGGGGTACCTGGTGCCTTTATGTCGCTTATCACAAGCAGTATTTTAAATGAATCTATTGACGAGAGTATAACACAAAACAGCCCCGCAAAAATGCTGGAGTTTTTAAGGCATGAAGTAAACGCACGGTTACGGCAAAACTCCTCTGATCAGATTAATGATGGATTGGATATTTCGTTGATATGCTATAACAAGGAAAAAGCAACGATTGAATATGTAAATGCAAACAGGCCACTGTATATCATTACAAGCAGTGAACTAATCACCTTGGTATCGGAAAATGTAAGCATAGGAGGCCATGCTGATTTTGAAAGTGTTATCCCTTCTAAAATTATTTCAATAAAAAATGATGATTTATTGTTTTTGTTTACAGATGGTATTACCGATCAATTTGGTGGCGAGAGAAATAAGAAATATAATCCAACACGCTTGCGCCAGTTTTTATTAGTGAACGATCATTTACCTTTGCAACAACTCAAAGAAAAACTGGTTAATGAACTTAATGAATGGCAAGGGAGTTATGAGCAAACGGATGACATCTTACTGATTGGATTAAAAGTTTAATTCTTATTCAGAAGTGATAAATTTTAAATCGATACCGTTTTTTAAAATCCTCTTGCCCTATCTTCTGGGAATTATTTGCGCTTTGAACTTTGGAATTTTCCCCAATGTTTCTTTTTTTTGTTTCGCATCCTTTGTGTTTTTCATCGGGAGTTTTCTATTTCAAACGTATTATAAACCAGTAGTTTATTTTAAGAAGGCCCTTTACATTATTTCAATCAATGTGTTTTTGTTTGTATTAGCCTTTGAGGCTTGTTATCTGTTTAATGCTAAAAATGATCGCGATCATTATACCCACAACTTAGAACATCGTAAGCAAGCCTTTATAGGGGTGGTAGATGATTTACCGGTTGCTACAGATAAGGCAACGAAAGTGTCGTTAAAGATGACGAGTATTCAGTCTCAGGGTAAATGGCATTATGCCACTGGAAACGTATTGGTTTATTTGAAAGACCTGAAGGCAGAACAAATTTTACCGGGTAATGCACTACTGTTTCATGCGAAGTTCTCATATCTCACTGATCCGAAAAACCCCAATGAATTTAATTATAAAACGTATTTGAATGATAGGAATATTTTTCATACGGTTTTTGCCGATGCAAAACAGGTTAGATTTATTACACATCAGGAAGATGGTTTTTCTATTAATAGTTTTGGAATTCATATAAAATCAAAGCTGGTGTCCGTTTTAAGAAACAGTGGCTTGTCTCAGGAAGCGTTTTCGATTTGTGCTGCGTTACTAATGGGTTATGATGATGAGATAGACAATGAGATTATGCAAAGCTTTTCTCATTCAGGAACGCTTCATATTTTATCGGTGTCAGGTATGCATACAGGAGTATTATATGCTATTTTGATATTTATATTTTCGAAGCTCGATAAATTTGATCGGCACCGGAAGTGGAAGTGTGCATTTGTAATTCTATCTCTGCTGATGTTTGTGGCGGTTACAGGGTTCTCGCCATCAGTGTTGCGGGCCGTGTTAATGTTGAGCCTGGTGATGTTAGGGAAAACGTTTTACAAGCAAGGTAATTCTTATAACACACTTTTATTATCCGCTTTTTTATTATTGCTTTATAATCCCAACCTCATTCACGATATAGGATTTCTATTGAGTTATTTTGCAGTGTTTGGCATCATGTATTTTTATCCGGTGTTGAGTCAACTCTATGTCTTCGAAAACAAAATCCTGCAATGGTTGTGGGCCAGCGTATTAATTTCTGTGGCTGCCACTCTGTTAACCTTGCCTGTATCCTTGTATTATTTTCACCAGTTTCCGATTTGGTTCGCACTATCAAACCTGGTGATTATTCCTATCAGTATGTTTATCATGATGGCGACTGTTTTAATTCTGGTATTTTATAAACTTCTTTTAGTTAACCAGATCATTGTGGCTATAGTTAATGCCGCAACTTCAATTATGTTGTGGTTTGCAAGTTTAACGGATCAACCGGGGATGGGGTTCATCGATTCAATTTCTTTTTCCAGGTTTGATTTGATCTGCGGAACAGTCGCCCTGATTCTTTTCTTATTCATCATTGCTCAGAAAAGATATAACCAAGTCATGTTATTGGGATTCGTTTGTATATTTTGGTTAGCCGGATCTGTTTTTTATCGTTACCAGGAATTGCACCAGAAAGAGTTTGTAGCCTTTCACGTGAATCGAAAATCGGTATTTGTGTTGCGGGAAGGAAAAACGGTTTATGGTAATTTTTCACAACTGTCAGATAAAGAATTTCAGCGCTATGTAAAACCATACCTGCTTGGCTTTTCTGATATTACACTTGTACCTGTGACGCAAGGCGTTTTAAAAAATGCTGCGCATACTATTGCACTTGTAGGAAAAGCAGGCGTTGATGTTTCAGAGATACATCCCGATTATATTCTTGTGAGCAATGATACAGACATTCAAATCACAACTAATGGTAAAACAAAACCATTGATAATTGCAGATTGTTCGAACAGTTATAACTTTGTTAGGAGATTAAAAAAGCGTTGTCAGATGTTGGATTTACCGTTTTATTGGATTAAAGAAAAAGGCGCTTTACAAGTAAAAATATAGACTATGAAATTAAGAATAGGTGATAAGGTTCGTTTTTTAAACGAGGTAGGTGAAGGAATCATCACACGCTTTAAAGATAAAGATACCGTTTTTGTTGAGGTTCAGGACGGTTTTGAAATTCCTTATTTGTGTAAGCATTTGGTACCTATTCATACAGAGTTGATTTTAAACCCTGAGGTAGAAAATATGGAAATGGAACTGGAAACCATTTTGTCCGATTCTATTTATTTTATTATTGAGCCGGATCATGATATGGCCATGTTGGTGAGTGATTATAAATTTTATCTCTTCAACTCTTCTTCCTATAATGTTTCCTTTTCTTATTCAGTGAAAGATGATGAGTATTTTCAAACGCTGAAGCATGGTGAGCTGGGTGCTTATCAAAAAGTTTTTTTAAAGCAGGTTAAGAGAAACTTCTTTAAAGAATTTGCGTACCATAAAATTGAATGTTTGTTTTATAAAAACATGCATTACAAGTCGCAGATTCCTTTGGCGGAAATTTTATATATTAATGAAAAGATCATTTCTCAATCCACGTTAATTCAGCACAATGAATTTAAGCATGCGGTGTATGCGTATATTTTAAAAGAAAACTTCCTGGATAAAGAAATCATTGAAAAGACGATGACCATGGAGGATTTAACTCGACTAAAGGCCATTAAGGAATTTAAGCAACCTCAAAAGACTTCTATTGCCAAACAAAAAATCAAAGACCTTACGCGTGAAATAGACCTGCATATTGACGAGTTGATTGACTCGTATAAGAACCTTACCAATTATGAGATCTTATCCATTCAGCTGGAACGTTTTGAAAAGGAGTTGCAATACTGCATGAGTAACGGGATTAAGAAATTAATTTTAATACATGGTGTGGGGAACGGGAAACTAAAGCAGGAGATATTGGCAATATTGAAAACGGTAGATGATATTGAGTTTTTTGATGCGTCTTATAAAGAGTATGGATACGGCGCAACGGAAGTAAGGATTCATTGATTTTTGAAATAGTTGGGCGTGTTCCGCCAGTTGGCGGACAAGGGCTATCGGCACTCGCTTATTTATTTACTCTTGAGGCAAATAAAAAGAGCTCAATCAAAGCCTCTATCCTTACGCAAGAGGTATACACACTAAAGCTAAAGTTCTCATTGAAGGAATAGCTGCGCGAAGGATTGTAGTGCAAATCCTTTTTGGCGGCTTTAGGTCGTTGAGGCTCTCGAAATGCCGAAAGCCCAAAAAGATTGCAACGAAAAGCCTGACCGTTTTTCACGGTCGCGCCCAAATTGTTTAAACCTAAAAGTTATTTAATGACTCCTAATTCTTTACCTACTTTTTCGAAAGCAGCTAAGGCTTTATCTAAATGCGCTTTGGTATGAGCTGCTGATAACTGAACACGAATACGTGCCTGCCCTTTAGCAACAACCGGGAAAAAGAAACCGATCACGTAAATGCCTTCCAATAATATTTTATCGGCAAACACCTGAGACAATTTTGCATCGTATAACATCACCGGAACAATAGCAGAATCGCCTTCTTTGAATTCCAAACCAATTTTGCGCAAGCCTGTTTTGAAGTAAGCGATGTTGCTTTCTAAGGTATCTCTTAACTCTGTGGTTTCACTCAACATATCAAATACCGCGATGCTGGCACCTACAATACTTGGCGCTAAGGAATTGGAAAATAGGTAAGGGCGTGAACGTTGTCTTAATAATTCAATCACTTCTTTTTTACCGGTTGTGAAACCTCCCATAGCTCCGCCTAATGCCTTTCCTAAAGTACCGGTAATGATATCCACACGGTTCATGACGTTTTTTAATTCAACGGTACCACGACCTGTTTTACCAATGAAACCGGAAGCATGACTTTCGTCCACCATAACCAGGGCGTTATATTTATCAGCCAGGTCACAGATTTTATCTAAAGGAGCCACAAAGCCATCCATGCTAAATACACCATCCGTAACAATGATACGGTAGCGTTGTGCTTGTGATTTAATTAACTGTTCTTCGAGATCAGCCATGTCGCAGTTTTTGTAGCGGTAGCGTTGTGACTTGCATAAACGCACGCCGTCGATAATAGATGCATGATTTAATTCATCAGAGATGATGGCATCTTCTTCACCAAACAAAGGTTCGAACACACCGCCATTAGCGTCGAAAGCTGCGGCGTATAAAATGGTATCTTCCTGACCTAAAAATGAAGCAATCTTTTTTTCTAATGTTTTATGAATGTCCTGTGTTCCGCAAATGAAACGCACGGAAGACATACCATATCCGTGGGTATCCAATGCTTTTTTGGCACCTTCGATTACTTTGGGATGAGAGGATAGACCCAGATAATTATTGGCACAAAAAATGATCACTTCTTTGCCGTCGCTTACTTTTACACTGGCACCTTGTGGTGTGATGATGATGCGTTCCTTTTTAAATAAACCGTTTTGTTCGATTTCGGTTAGCTGGGCTTGTAAGTGATCCTGGAATTTTCCGTACATGGTTTTAGTTTTAGTAGAGTACAAATTAAAAAAATATAAGTGATTTTTTAGAGATTTTTCGCTGGAATTCTTCTCATTTTTATAAAATGTCGTATATTTACAGTCCTAATGCACATGTGGCGTAATTGGTAGCCGCGCCAGACTTAGGATCTGGTCCGCAAGGGTGGGGGTTCGAGTCCCTTCATGTGTACGTGTAAAACCCCAGAGAAATCTGGGGTTTTTTCGTTTTAACAATTCACTCTTTCCTATCAACATCTCTATAACACATATACTTGCGTTACAGGAGGTATGGATTAGATAGGTAATTTATAGGCATTGCCAAAGCGAAGCATGTCTTAAGTTTCCGTCACTTAGCAATGTAAGATAGACTGTTTTAAAAATTTAAGCGATCAAAAGCTTTCAGATAATTTTCGGCTTCAGTGTGTTGGGGCATTCCCTTCAGTGGGTTGATCGGAAATATTTTTTTTATGGTTTGATTTGAAGATATTATCAGCGAAGCCTTGTCTTGAGAGTTCACAGTATTGATTGACGGCGTCAATTAACAGATCTTTACTAGTCTGATCAAGATAGCCTGGAAGATTATTATTAATGACACCTTGTTCTAAGGTTACGAAAATATAAAAGCTTTCGTCGTTATGACTAAATATAAATGCGAAATTTTTATCTTCCTTGGTGCCTTTAAGAACTACAGGATGGGCATAAGGAAGCGTGATGGTGTTACCCTGAAATATGGGAGTTAATTTCTGGTTCATTGTCATTCACTTTTTTTACCAAATTTATAAGTTCATGATGAAAACCACTTATATTTTTTACAGGTATTCATACTTATTATTCTATCTCTTGTTGGACGAAAAGAATACTTAAACGTAAGTTCGATGCAGTGCCCCTGAAAATAGTATTACTTGTAAGGAGTTTAAATTATGTATAGAAAATACTCTTTGCACCTTATTTTAAAAGAAGTGAATAAAATTAATGTAGACGCATTTTAAATAATAGGAACTAATTCTGTTTTGCGGTTTTCCTTATATAATTTTTTGAGTGCTGCCACATCATGTAATGGGTAATCTATACCTATATTAGAATAATAAAAAGAATTATCCTTAAAAACGACTTCAAATTTATCTTTTGAAATACTTTTATGACCTGATTTGATTTCATATGATCTTCCATAAAACCAAATTGACTTAATGTTGTTGTACTGAGGGTTTTCATTGTGTTGTGTATTTTAACGAGCGTTGTACACTTAAAAGAATGCAACATGTAGACCATAATTTTCATATTTGCTTATTTTAACTATAACATCGCCACAGATTAATAGTGACAGCTTTTGTAAATTATTTCAGGAAATTTTTCAGGATGATAAAAACTCTATGAACAGATGAGCTTTAAAACTCTTTGTTAAATTAGTGTTAAAAAGTGCCGGCTATTGAATATAGGCTTTAAGCGATGTATATCCTATAATTATTGCTTCTTAAATTTAATCGGATGCTTTACGACTCATTTAATTGGAAGATTTTTTAAAATTTTTACAATTAAAACATATATCCAAATACCAACTTTGCATAAAAGGGAGTGCCTGGTGTAAAATGCAATTCATCCACCGGCTGAGTCTCATTACGCATTTTGGTTTCTGTGGCAAACTGCGCCTCATTCCATTTTACATTAAAAAGATTTTCAATAAACAATCCTATTTTATAATGTTTGGTTTTATAGTTAGCACTTAAGTCAACAACGTTATAGCCGCGTGCAATAATGGTATTAGTTTCGTTTGCGGGCCTGTCCTGCATATATCTGTAACGTAAGCCAAGCTCTAAACCGCTTTTAAATTTAGCTGTTAATCCGCCTGCAGAAGTTAATGTGGGTGCAAGTGGAATATAAAAATCCACTTTTTTTTCATAACCAAACACTGTATCAATAAACCTACCTTTTGATCCATTAATATCTATGTCCATGTATAACCAGGGAAGTAATTGTGCTCTTCCACTGATATCGATTCCAACTCTTCTACTCGCGCCTTTATTTTCAGTAGTTCCGTCATCACCCACATAAACTAATTCATTACTCAGATCCATTCCCCATGCAGCTGCTGAAATAACAGTTTTACTATTTACATGAAGTAATGTGCCCAACTCGGCACTTACAGCAATTGGCAGTTGATGTTGAGTTTTATCCTGAACAGAGGAGCGGGCATCATTGGAGTGGTAACCGCTCCCGGCGTTAAAAAAGAATTGTACTTTATTATTTACCGTATAAATTAAATTCAATTTGGGATTAAATGCTGATTGATAATTATATCCTGAATAATTTGTATGAAGGGAATCGGTTGGAAGTAAATCCTGAACATCAAAAATAAAATAATCGTACCGCAATCCCAACTCTGCTCTAAAATGATCATTGAAGCGAAAAACCTCATTGACATACACAGCGCTTGAACGTTGATGAATCTGTGAATGGGCATTTACTTTTAAACGCTCCCTTTGTGGGGAATTCCACAAACTGTTTTCTATATCATCCGCTCTAAATGAGGCACCCAATGTAAACCTATTATTTAAATTGAAAAATTTATGACCAACTGTATATTTAGTATTTAAACCTCGAACGGTTCTGTTATCATTTTGTTCAATCATATCTCCGTTTGCAGAGTCAACTAAAAAAAAGGTAAAGTTTGAAAACAATTTGAAGCGATATGTTGACATATAAACCTGTGCTTCAAATTCACCAACTCCTAATTTATTATTATAAACTAAATTATAATTATTACGCTGAGTGGTACCGCCTTCGTTAGGATCGATACTACCATATCGGGAAATTATTTTTTTTTCAACGCCACGTTCTGGAACTTGTCCGGAGGAATTCCATGAGGAGCCAAATCCGGAAACAGAAAAACAGATCCGACTATGTTCATTGATGGCGAGGATGGTTTTTGAAAACAAATTAACCCGTTTAAAATCCTGGTTCCTGTTAAAAAAACCTTTGTTGTTTATAACATCCGCGGCAAAATAGGAAGTAACCTTACCACTGTTAATAGGCACTTTTAAAAGTGCTAAACCTCTATTACTAGTTACTGCGTTAGTTTGCGGAACAGAACCCGTTTCAAATTGAACAAGGTTGGTTGGTAAAGAATCTAATGTTTTAAAATTCACAGCGGCGGCCGTCGCAAAATCTCCATAAAGTGGAGAAGAAGTTCCTTTAAAAATACTTATTCCTTCTACAACTTCTGGAATTAAAAAATGTAAATCTGCGTAACCTTGTCCGTGACCATGACTTGGCATATTAACAGGCATGCCATCAACAAAAGTAGCGATGTCTGTACCATGATCACAATCAAAACCGCGAATAAATATTTGTTCAGATTTACCACCGCCTGCATGCTGAGCAATAAATAAACCCGGCACCAATCTTAACATGTCCTGTGCAGAATTTTTTGGTCGGTTAGTAAAATCTTTCTGACTTAAATAGGACGAAGAAGCAGCAGAAACAGGCCTGTCAACTGCTATATTAACTTCGTTTAAAGCAACTGATTTAGAAATTAATATAACACTTATAACTGTCGTATCAGAGCACGCCAGCTTGTAATTTAACATTTGCTTTTCATAGCCTGGTTTTTGAAACTCGATATCGTAAGTGCCAATTTGAACATTCATAAATAGAAAATTACCAGCACCATCAGTATGTGAATGGTTATTGGTTTTTTCAATGTTCACAAAAACATTATCTAGATTTTCGCCTGAATCTTTGTCTTTAATATTGCCCTTTATCACTGATGTCTGCGATGTTAACGAAAAAATATTAAAAAATAGAAAAATGAACAAGAGGGTTTTATAATGAGTAAAAAAGTTTCTCATAAAAATAAGTTTTAATTTATCAAGCATGCAAAACTGGCTAATTACAACCCAGTATTTAATACCTGAATGAGTATAGATTAAATAGGATAATAGTGAAGATGACTAATCTATGATTAAACAATTTTGAAATAAATGTAAAATAGTATGAATCCAATAAATGTAAAAATGCCTTCTTAAAACATTTTTGTTATTAGAACAAAGGATTTAACCAATTAAATCTTAAGCTTTAGGAGGAATAAAAGGAGGTGAAGTAAATAAATCTATTGAAGCAATTAAATATGGTGTAAGAACCTTAATCGCTTGCAGGAAATAGTGTTCTGATTGTAAATTATTAGATTTTACATGAACTGAAAAATTATCTTTTTCTGAAATTACCGGAGCTTTTTCAGTGGTATTTTTCACCTCTTCCTTCAATTCCAGATGTATATGGTAGCGCCCGTTTTCATAATGCACAGAAGCCATATGTGAACTCTCAAAAAAACTATGCGCAACAATATCTTTTACTAAAGGAATTACTGGTTTAACTAAACCAAAAGTATATATACCAAGCATTAAATAAATAAATGCTGTTCCTAAAATATATTCTCTTTGTTTCTTCACTATTTATATACGAAATAATTTATAAAATAGATTTAAGATGCAAAAAAAGTTCGTCCTACCGTCCAGTATAATCCCATCATGGCAATAACAACAGACATGGGTACTACAATTCTTGCACGATACCATTCCTTAGGAGCAAACCATTTACCAATTAATACCCAGGTAATCAGGATAACTGTAATTTGACCGAGTTCCACACCTACATTAAATGTTACTAACGATGTAAAAAACTGGTTTTGAGGTAAACCCAACTCCGTTAGTGCGGAGGCAAAGCCCATCCCATGAATCAATCCAAAAATAAATATGATGAAGATTCTTGCAGATTTTAATTTATCGGTAATGATATTTTCAATGGCCACAAACATAATTGAAAGTGCAATGATAGGCTCAATAATATGAGTAGGCGGTGTAATTACCTGATACATTGCTAATCCAAGTGTGATTGAATGTGCAATAGTGAATGCGGTTGCTTGCCAGATTACCGATTTTAATTTCGGATTTAATAAAAAAATACTAACCACAAACAAAATATGGTCAACACCTAAAGGAAGAATATGTGTAAATCCAAGTTTGAGATATACTAAAGCCACATCTGTTTTAGATAATTTGCTAAGTGCATCATCCATGGGATGTGAGAAACCTGTTGTTGGAATGAATAAAGCCACCAACATAAGAACGAATGCAACAGCCGTTTTATTTTTCCTTAAGAATTCCATTTTATAATGAAGCAATGTTTCCTTTGATTTCTCTTTTTAATTCAATATCCAGGTAAGGATTAGTTTTCAATGCCTGTCTAATCAAATCATCTCCAATTGTTTTTTGGCCTGTTTTAATTTTTATTAATCCTGCATGGCACAACAATGTAGGGCTTTGAGAATGTGTTCTCATCGCTTTGTCAACTAAGCGATTGGCTTCCACATAATCTCCTTTTTTATAATAAACCCAGGCAAGTGTTTCACACACATCAATATTATCTGGTCTTCTTTCATACTCTAATAAAGCATGCTTTAAAGCTTTTTCAGTATTCGGCACTTTTAGGTAGGCATAAGCTAATTCTTTATCTGCATAATGACCATGACCGCTCTCTCCTTCATCCACATCAGCAATCGGGCTTAAAAGTGCGATTACCTCTTCCGCAGAAACTTTTGCCTTTTCCATTTCATTATTTAATTGGTATAGATCAGTTAATTCATCAGCAAAAGAATATTCAATGATCATTTTTTTTGCTTTCTCATAACCTGCAATTGCTACTTTGTAATTTCCTTTTTGTTTAGCGATGTTGCTAAGTCCTGCGATAGCAAAAGGATAATCAGGTCGTTCAGCTAATGCCATTTTATATTGTATCTCAGCACTATCCAATTGTCCCTTTTGTTCAAATAAATGAGCTAGGATCATACGTGTCCACTCGCTTTGTTCAAGCCCGGGGTAACCGGCCGATACAGCTAATTTAGCTGCCTGAATAGACCCGTCAAGATCACCGTGTATTTCTCTTAAATAAGAAACGCGAGCATAAGAACGCATATCAGGCCGAATGGAGATCATCTTATCACAAACTTTAACTGCCTCTTTATAATTTCCGGTTTCAACATATGCATCGCACATTAAACCATATATAAAAGCGCTATTTGGATTGAGGGGTATTGCCTGTTGTGCCACTAATAATCCTTCTGTAAAATGATGTTGCGACAATAGTACTGTTGCTTTACAACATAAAGCATCAAAATTTCCGGGTTCGTTTTTAATAACATCATCTAACAGTTCTAATGCTGCCGCATCATAGTAACCATGATCACCCGTGATACGCGCTTCTTGTATATATGCCTGGGAAAGCTGTAGTTTGGCTTTAAAATTTTCTGGATTTAATTCAATGTCTTTCAACAAGGCTTCAATTGCCTGTTTGGTATTTAACCATTCTCCTGAAAGGGCAATGGTTCCTGTCCGTTCTTTAAAAGAAGGAATTGTTTTTACTGGTTTTTTAGAAAAAATTAAAATCATCCCTAGAAAAACCGCACTAACACTGACTAAAATAATGTATAAATATTTACGCATGGATTAAAGATAATGATTAATGATAAAAAGACCGGACGTTTAAAACATCCGGTCTTTAGGTAATAATTTATTTAGTAACAATAATCTTGATAGTTTGAATTGTTGAGTTATCTGCAACCAATGAAGCAAAATAAACGCCACTGGTGGCATTATCCGCGTTCCAGTTAAGCTCATAAATCCCTGCATCTTGTTTTTGATTAACCAAAGTACTTACTTTTCTTCCATTGATGTCATAAATCGTGATAGCAACATTAGAACTTTCAGCAACTCTGTATTTTATGGTAGTTTGGCTTCTAGCCGGGTTAGGAAAACTTTCGATCATTCCTGCTGGAGCCGCAACTCCTAAACCGCTATTGTAGTTTCTAATTCCTGTTGGAGTATTAACTACCGCTAAAGGTCCGCCACATTTACCAAAACCACTCCATGGCGCTTGAACATAAGGGAAGTTAGCCTTAAACGTTGTATCGTTTTTTTCAATACCTGTAGTATATCCTAATACGTTCAACAAATTAGGCGTTACCGGATTTGCTCCACCTGCCGTGTAATCATCGTACCATAAACCAATTGCTGCTAAAGCAACTCCACTCACAGCTTGTAATTCAATACGGGTAACATCATCCTCTAAACGACGACCGTTAGGAAAACCATCCATGTTAGGAATCCACTGTAGTGCAGAACTTCCTGCATATGTCGGATTAGTTAATCCTAATACGGCTGCCTGAACAATTCCTAAACTACTAAAATCAGGGTGGTTACGGGGCGTTACAGGAACTGCCATGTTTAAACGTAACATATCTCCAAACGTTGGTAAAAAGTTATTGATAAATGGTTTACCAACTGCCAATGGATTACCACCTTTACCTGTAGCTAATTGATACGGAGGTAAGTTAGGAACTCCTGTGTAGAAGATAGGCAACAAATCCACTGAACGTGGTTTGCCCTGGCGCAGTAAATAGTTACCAAATAAATTGGTATCTAAGGCTGTACCTGCACCGCCATTAGTAGCGCGGATTGGCCATAAACCATCATGCGTGTTACCAAAGTCAAAAGCTTGTAAAGAATTACGTTGAATTCTTAATGGTGTTAATCCTGGGACTGCATTTCCAAATAAAGAAGCATCCATATATAATCCCAATTCTGGATTACAGAAATAAGCTTCCATTGCAGGATCTTCGGTATATGGTGTTAAAGAGTTCCATTTATCTTTATCGCCAATAGGAATCACTGCTTCGTTAGTTAGTGGCATACCAATACGAGACACCTGAACCCATGAACCAGAGTAAGATTCTGTACCGTTAGTATTTAAAGTACGGATTTGTTGTCTGCTTGCAGAAGCCCATACACCAATAATAAAGTTAGCATCTAAAATGTTAGTAGCAGCTGTAACAGGTAAACCATTTTTTTGTAAAGTTGCAATTGGAACTTTGATAGCAATGGAGTGAATGTTTTTACAAGCAACACCATCTTCAGGTTTATTAATGCCAGTACCACCTGCTCTTGTTTGGCCTAGGTCAAAAATACCGCCTAAGTCAACAAAGAAAGGATCATCAGAAGGACCGCAGTAAATTCTTTCTCCACCTGTACCGGTTGCAGTTACAGTTGCAGAGGCCATTAAAGCATCATAATTTGCTGCTCCTAAACCAACCACAGGATCAGAAATTGAACGTGGACCAATGTTTGGAGGAGGAACAATTCCAGAAGTTACAATAGTGGTAAATGCTCCACCATTAACACTTTTCTCACACACATAAGTTGTTTTAAGATTTTGTTGTCCTAAACGTATGTTGAAAAAAGTAGTTGGGTCTTGATTCATTTTTGTGAAAGTAAAACGGTAAGTGATATCATCACCGCTAGTACCATCATTTTCTACGTGAATCTCGTATCGGATATTTTCACCAAATGATGCATAGTTAGGGCCACCCTGAGGTAATTGTAACGGCACATAATTAGCAATAATGGTTACATAGTTTGTGTCATCCGGACTACGGAATGCATATAAATCGGTGTTGTCAGTTAGCGGATCGTTAGCGATCAAGGGTGCTTCCCTGTGGCTGGATGCCTCCACGAAAGATTTTTGTGAGTCCCAAACACCAACCGTTACTGCCATTGCGAGTATACCGGTTACAGTTAAGACTGTGCCTATAGATTTTTTCTTCATTTTCTTTATATTAAATATTATTAATAATTTCTAAATTATTGTCCACTATGATTAGCGTAACCACTCCATGGTGCTTGCACGTAAGGGAAGTTCGCTTTAAACGTTGTATCGTTTTTAGGAACTCCTGCTGAATAACCAAGTACATTCAGTAATTTTGGCGTTACCGGATTAGCTCCTCCTGCTGTATAATCATCATACCATAGACCAATTGCTGCTAACGCAACGCCACTTACCGCTTGTAATTCTATAGTAGTAACATCATCTTCTAAACGACGACCGTTCGGGAAGCCATCCATGTTTGGAATCCATTGCAGTGCTGAACTACCTGCATATGTTGGATTAGTTAATCCTAATACGGCAGCTTGAACAATTCCTAAATTACTAAAATCAGGGTGGTTACGTGGTGTTACTGGAACAGCCATATTTAAACGTAACATATCACCAAACGTTGGTAAAAAGTTATTGATAAATGGTTTACCAACAGCAAGAGGGTTTCCTGCTTTACCAGTAGCTAATTGATACGGTGGTAAGTTAGGAACTCCTGTATGGAAAATTGGCAATAAATCTACTGAACGTGGCTTATTTGCACGCAGTAAATAGTTACCAAATAACGCGTCATCTAGAGCTGTACCAGCAACCGCTGCAGTGCCTTTTAGAGGAAATAACCCTGCTTGAGTGTTTCCAAAATCATATGCCTGTAAAGAATTACGTTGAATTCTTAAAGGAGCCAATCCTGGTACTGCTCCACCATATAAAGAGGCATCCATGTATAATCCTAATTCAGGATTACAGAAATATGCTTCCATTGCAGGATCTTCTGTATAAGGCGTTAAGGAATTCCATTTGTCTTTATCACCAATTGGAATAACTGCTTCGTTAGTTAACGGCATACCTAAACGAGAAACCTGTACATAAGTACCAGCATCATTCGGATTGGCTCCTGAAGTACTAAGTGTACGTGTAGTTGGTCTGCTGGCAGATGCCCAAACACCAATAACAAAATTGCCATCTAAAATATTGGTTGCAGATGTAACCGGCAATCCATTTTTTTGTAAAGTAGCAATAGGTATTTTAAGGGCAATTGAGTGAACATTTTTATGTCCTACTCCATCGCGCGGACCGTTAGCTGCTCTTGTTTGACCTAGATCAAAAATTCCACCTAAGTCAACAAAGAAAGGATCTTCAGAAGGACCGCAATAAACGAACTCTCCACCGCCACCCGATGCAGTTGAAGTTCCTAATGACATTAAAGCATCGTAATTTGATGCGCCTAATCCAACAACCGGATCAGAGATTGAGCGCGGCCCAATGTTTGGAGGCGGAACGATTCCTGTAGTTACAATGGTTGAAAATGCACCACCGTTGATACTCTTTTCACACATATAACTCGTTTTAAGATTTTGTTGACCTAAACGGATGTTGAAAAAGGTAGTTGGGTCTTGGTTCATTTTTGTGAAAGTAAAACGGTAAGTGATATCATCACCACTTGTTCCATCATTCTCTACGTGAATCTCGTAACGGATATTTTCACCAAACGATGCGTAGTTAGGGCCACCCTGAGGTAGCTGTAACGGCACATAATTAGCGATAATAGTTACGTAATTTGTATCATCCGGACTACGGAATGCATACAAGTCCGTGTTGTCTGCCAATGGATCATTTGCAATCAAAGGCGCTTCCCTGTGGCTTGACGCTTCCACAAAGGACGACTGAAAATCCCATACTCCAACTGTGACCGCTGTTGCAAGCACACCTGTTAGAGTGAGAATTTTTTTAGTAGTTTTTCTCATGTTTAATTTTATTTACGGATTAGTTTCTTCCTTCAGTTTGCTGTTGCCCAATTAAAATAACATACGAGAGCAGAGATCATTCAGATTAGGAAGCTTTGGATTTATATAACAGTAAAAAGATAACCGTTTAGAAATCAGACTGTTTTATTTTCTGACTTTAAAGGATGTAAATACTTCTTTATCTTTTTAAACAAGCATTTTAACGAAAAGCACAAGAAAAGTATAAATCTATTTGGCAATCCCTATGAGGTGGTTTTCGGGAACTAATCCCCAATAGCGGGAATCAATGGAATTGTATCGGTTATCTCCTAATACAAAATAGTAGTCCATTTTAAAAATATAGAAATCAGTTAATTTATTATTTACGAAAACAGAATCGCCTTTAAATTTCAAAGTGTTTCTTTCATGTTGTTCAATCAGTGACTGATACAAGAGCAGGTTTGCTTTTGTGAGGTAAATTCCCTGGCCTTTTTTTGGAATGTAAAAAGGCCCTAAATGATCAAGGTTCCATTTTATCTGCGGTGCATTTGGAAAGTAATGAGGAGAATAGTCTTCTTTAGAAATTGTTTTTCTTGAGACAGAAACAAGCCCGGGACAACTATCGAGAATGGCCGCTTCATAGGAGGATAAAAATGCATCGGATTCACCGGGCTTTATTATTTGTAAAGAGTTTCTTAATCTTTTTAAACACATTGTATCGGCCAACGCTGCTTCGGTTTTAAAAGAAAACCATTTTAATACTGATGATTCTTCCTGATACTTTTTATTGATTATTAGATTTCCATTTGTAATCAAAATAATATCACCGGGTAATCCAACACATCGTTTAACAGATTCTTTTCTTTCATCAACCGGTTTTTCTATTTCAGAGGGCAGGTTAAAAACAACGATGTCATTATTTTTTATATTAGTATATCCGGGGCAACGCAGATATGGGATTTGTATCCAATCCAGAAAATGTTTTATATGTCCCACATGCAATGACAGTGGTGTCATAGGAAGCCGGGCACCTAAGGCCAGTTTATTTACAACAACACGATCTCCTTCTAATAAAGCATTGTTCATGGAAGGCGTTGGCACTGTATAGACCTGAAAAACAAATATTCTGAATCCAAGCCATAAGCATAATGACAGGAAGGCGAGTTTAAATACCTTATTGAGATTACTTAATTTCATTTCAGTTTATAGAAAACACTTGTTATAATGATCGTCTATTCTACTGCATACATGAAACACCTCTATGCGGCCTGTCTTTGTAAAATAACTTTGCAAGGTATATCTGATGTGACCACTAAACTGTGTACAACATGCAAAGGGATGGCAAGAAAATCACCGGCTACCAAACTATGTTTCTTGTCGCCAATCGTAATGTCACAAGAACCTTCCAGTATTAAAAAACGTTCCAACTCATTGGTATGAACTTCAGGTGGGGAATAAGATTTAACCCATGAAATTGCAGTAATAGCTTCAGCGTTATGGCCAATTATTTTAGCGTGCAGGTTTTCAAAATCATCCGGTAAAACCATATCTGGTCTGCTTGTCCATTCCAAATAATCTTGCATTGATGATGTTTCTGTTAATAGCGGTGGGTTGGTTACCGGCTCACCAGCTTTTAATCTCTCTGAATAATCCACGATAGCCATTATGAAAGGCTTTAAGGTTTCACTTGGCCTCGCATCATTTCTTTCAGCGTCAATTTGCAGTGCATTAGTTATTTCTTTTATTTCCTGACGAATTTCAGCGTATGTCTCAGCCATTCGGTTTACTTCTGCAGTCTCTTCGGCATTGGTCATGCCTAACACATACATTTCTACTATGCCTGATTTTATATATTCCTCTGCTATTGTCATTATCTTTGTTGTACTCCCGTTTGTTTTATATCTTCTTTGGTTACTTCTCTTAATTTTAAAAGAGCTTGCCGCACTTTTGTTTTAACTGTTCCCAAAGGCAGACTTAATTTTTTGGCAATCTCATCCTGTGTGTAGCCCTGATAATAAGCAAGATCAATAATTTCTCTCTGATCCTTATTCAGATTATCTACCATCGTTCTTAAACCAATCGACTCATGAGTTTTATCTTCCACAAACAATTTGTTTTTATGATATACGGAATCTGAAGGTTCCTGGATTTTATTTTTTATCTTTTCATGTTTTGAACGCGTGCAATCAATTGCTAAATTTCTGGAAATATTCAGCATCCATGTATAAAGCCTGCCCTTAGAAGCATCATACGAGTCGAAGTGATTCCAGATTTTTAAAAAAGTATTTTGAAGAACATCTTCTGATTCTTCCTGATCGTTCACTATGTTATTAATCACGCCATATAAAGCTTTTGAATAATTATCATAGAGATAAGCAAAAGCCTTTTGGTTTCGTTCCCTGATAAGGACTATCAGTTCATCCTGATGATATGTTTTTTGAGGTGTCAAATCTGCATGAAGGTACAATTATTACTAATACAAAAAAACAGCTGAATTGCTTCAGCTGTTTTTTGATTTTTTGATATAGAAAAATAATTTATGCTACCCAAAGGTTCCAGCTTGCATCAAATTTGTACCATTTTCCATCGCCACCTTCCCAAGTCCACTCAGGAACATCAGACCAGGTTTTACCACCGTCAGCAGACCACTTTAAACTTTTTTTGTCTACTATTTTAAGCCATTTTCCAGATTTATCCTGCCACATTCCGTCTTTCACTGCATCCCATTTTTTTCCATCCATAGACATCCAAACGGACGCATCTTTCGGATTAAGTTTATACCATGTTTTGTTGGCACCCATCCATGTTCCAGTCTCAGATTTTTTCCAGTCTGGTCCGTTTAATTTAATTGTCAATTCAGAATTTAAAGAGGATTTTGCCTCTGCGCTCAAGCCAAATGATAATAAGGCTACAGCCAAAAATAAATTTTTCATAGGTTATATTTTTATGGTTTGATATCATATACGAGAAAAAAGAGTGTCTGGATTTGGTGAGGAGATAAATACTTAAAGGATGTAACACTTTTTTATTCCCCCGACTTCTTTTAGCTTAAATCGAGTTGGAGCATCGTTTAATTTTTTTAAAAATTATTATTTAACAATTCAAAACTTGGCGATCAAAATACTTTCTTTATATTTGTCCCACACAAAATGAAATCAATTCTTTCTATAAACAAGTGGTGGCACAGTGGGAACTCCCAACTGTGTACTGCCTGGCAATAATAATTTTTTATCTAATTGAAAATTAAAGCCCGCTGTTCACAGCGGGCTTTTTTTGTTATGTCAATTTAAAAAATTATAGAAAAGAAAATGAAGACCATATTAAACACCCTTTTTACCAGTAAACACCTAACTCGTACTGAAGCAAAAAATGCACTTATCGATATAGCAACCGGTTCGGTTCCTCCTGCGCAAATTGCCTCTTTTATGACTGTTTATTTAATGCGTAAAATTTCTGTAGAAGAGTTAGCGGGTTTTCGCGATGCATTAATTGAGTTGGTAACAAAAGTTGATCTTTCAGATTTTCTACCAATGGATTTGTGTGGAACCGGTGGAGATAACAAGGATACTTTCAATATCTCAACGCTATCTTCTTTTATAGTTGCAGGCGCAGAAATACCCATTGCAAAACATGGTAATTATGCTGTATCTTCTTCCTGCGGTTCATCCAATGTACTCGAATACTTTGGGTACCGTTTTACGGATTCCGAAGATGAATTAAAAAGACATCTGGAACGATCAGGTATTTGTTTTCTCCATGCGCCATTATTTCATCCTGCGTTAAAGAAAGTTGCTGGTGTTCGTAAAGAACTTCAGGTTAAAACTTTTTTTAATATGTTAGGCCCGCTCATTCATCCGGCATCTCCTGAAAAACAATTATTAGGAGTTTACAGCATGGAGCTTGCCGATCTTTATTCTCAGCTTCTTTTTGAAACCAATAAAGATTACTGCATCGTTCATTCGCTCGATGGTTTTGATGAAATTTCACTTACAGGGCCATACCGTATCATAGAAAGGCACTCTGACACTATATTTAACCCCGAAGAAGAAGGTTTTAAAACTATTCAGGCAAGCGAGATTGTGGGAGGGACATCCGTTGAATCTTCAGCAAATATTTTTATTGATATACTTAATGGTAATGGAACCACATCACAGAATTCGGTAGTCATCGCTAATGCTGCAGCGGCAATTAAATGCTATAAGCCGGCCCTGAGCACTTTCGAATCGATTGAAATAGCCAAGGAATCACTCGAT
Source organism: Bacteroidota bacterium (assembly GCA_040387555.1). Lineage (GTDB taxonomy): Bacteria > Bacteroidota > Bacteroidia > B-17B0 > Aurantibacillaceae > UBA4416. The sequence goes on from JAZKDO010000002.1 coordinate 52,877, forward strand.
TCAAAAAAAGCATTACTAACATTTAAAAACCTAATTAATTAATAATAAAATAATCATGTTGTCACTATCAAACAAATGAAGATAGCATGACTATACAGTATGACAACTAAAAAAATCTACTTATGAAAACTATTCTGGATCAAATCGTAATCAAAAAAGCAGAAGAACTTGTTTTACAAAAACAAAGCACATCTCTTAAAACACTTGAAAATATGCTACAGGTTTCTGCACCAACTTCTTTTAGCGCAGCACTCAGCGCGCCCGGCAATTCTGGTATTATTGCGGAGTTTAAAAGAAGTTCTCCATCTAAAGGAACTTTAAAAGATGATGCCAATGTTGAAAATATAACTCAAGGATATATCAACTCAGGAGCAGTTGCGCTTTCGGTCTTAACTAACGAATACTTTTTCGGTGCCCATAAAACTGATTTTGAAATTGCCAGAAAAGTTAACGATTGTCCCACATTACGAAAAGAATTTATCATAGATGAATATCAGGTCATTGAATCAAAGTTGATGGGCGCAGATGTTATTTTATTGATAGCCGCAGTTCTCACTCCTCGTCGAACGATGGAACTGGCATTAATTGCCAGACAAGCTGGAATGGAAGTTCTTCTGGAAATTCACAATGAAGAAGAACTTGATCATTTAAACGAATACATTAATGTGGTTGGTGTAAACAATCGTAACCTTAAGGATTTTACAGTATCGATACAAAGATCAATGGACTTGTATGACCGGCTTCCATCTAACATTCTCAAAATTTCAGAAAGCGGAATTGATTCACCTGATAAGCTAATAAAACTAAAACAAAAAGGGTTCAGCGGTTTTTTAATTGGAGAAAAGTTTATGGTAACGCCTGATCCGGCGATTTCATGTTTAGAGTTTATTAACCAGATACAAATCAAAACAAATACGCATATCGTTTATGGATTTTAAAATTAAAATATGCGGACTAAAGCATCCCGATAACTTCGCGGCTATTTCTGAACTTCAACCAGATTACATTGGATTGATTTTCTATAAAAACTCACCTCGCTACATGAAGGACTCTTTAACCCCTGCTATGGTGGAAGAGACGAAGTCGAAGAAGGTAGGTGTTTTTGTAAATGCTGCGCCGGATGAGTTGGAAGAAATTATTAAGGAATATAATCTTGATGCGATACAATTGCATGGACAGGAGTCTCCGGAATACTGCTTAAAATTTAAAGAACGAATTCAGGTTATTAAAGCTTTCTCTATCAGTAATGATTTTGATTTTAAGGAAATTGCAGCTTACGTAAAGGTTTGTGATCAGTTTTTATTTGACACAAAGGGACAACTAGCTGGTGGCAATGGATATGCTTTTAACTGGAAGTTACTTGAACGTTATGAGCACGATGTACCATTTTTTTTAAGCGGAGGCATTGGACTGGAGAACATCGAAGAGGCTGAAAGTATAAACAATATGTATTTGTATGGCATTGATATAAACAGCCGCGCGGAATTGTCACCAGGGATAAAAGATAGTGTGATAGTGAGAAAATTAATAAACAAACTAAGAAACAAAAAGTTATGAAAAATAAAATTGATAAAAATGGATACTATGGTGATTATGGCGGAGCGTTTATTCCGGAAATGCTTTACCCAAATGTAAAAGCACTACAGGAAATTTATCTTGATGTGATTAACGATGATTCTTTTAAAGCAGAACTTGACCTATTATTAAAAGATTATGTAGGAAGACCTTCGCCCTTATATTTTTCAAAACAACTTTCAGAAAAATTTTCCGCATCCATTTATCTGAAGCGCGAAGATTTAAATCATACGGGCGCACACAAAATCAATAATACGTTGGGACAAATCCTAATGGCAAAAAAGATGGGCAAGAAAAGGATCATTGCCGAAACTGGGGCTGGGCAGCACGGAGTTGCTACAGCAACTGTGTGCGCATTGATGGGCCTTGAGTGTATTGTGTATATGGGAGAAATAGACATCGAGCGTCAATTGCCCAACGTAGAGCGTATGCGATTATTGGGTGCGAGGGTTATACCTGCTACTTCAGGAAGTAAAACATTAAAGGACGCTACAAACGAAGCGATCCGCGACTGGATTAATAATTCAGAAGATACGTTTTACATTATAGGGTCAGTGGTGGGTCCTCATCCATACCCTGATATGGTTGCAAGGTTCCAGGCAATCATAAGTGAAGAAATTAAATCTCAACTTTTGGATAAAACAAACAACGAATATCCCGATTACGTTGTTGCCTGCGTGGGAGGGGGAAGTAATGCAGCCGGTGCTTTTTATCACTTTATTGAAAATGAAAATGTAAAACTCATTGCCGTGGAAGCTGCCGGAAAAGGTTTAACAAGCGGCCATTCCGCTGCAACCACTGCCTTAGGAAAACCTGGCGTTCTACATGGTAGTAAAACTATTTTGATGCAAACCGAGGATGGACAAGTTATAGAACCGTATTCAATTTCTGCAGGATTGGATTATCCCGGTATTGGTCCTATGCACGCTAACTTATTTGAAACGAAACGTGCACAATTTGTGTATGTTACTGATGAAGAAGCAATAATAGCCGGACTGGATCTTTGCCGCACAGAAGGCATTCTCCCGGCACTTGAGTCTGCGCACGCCATTGCTGCCTTGAATAAATTAAAGCTTAAAGAAGGTGATGTTGTTGTGGTTAACCTTTCAGGTCGTGGTGATAAGGATATGCTGGCTTATACGAAATACACAAAAAGCTTAAACAAGTAAATATGAAAAACAGAATTACAGAATTATTTGAAAGAAAAAACAAACGCGTGCTTTCTATTTTCTTTACGGCCGGATACCCATCGCTAAACAGTACGGGAGAAATAATAAAATTGTTAGAAGCGCATGGTGCGGATATGATAGAGGTGGGTATTCCTTTTTCCGATCCTTTGGCTGACGGGCCAGTTATTCAAAAGAGCAGTGAAGAAGCACTTAAGAATGGGATGACTCTTAAACTATTATTTGAACAGCTAAAGAACTTGCGTGACGTAGTTAAAATACCTATTGTTTTGATGGGATACCTAAATCCGGTTTTGCAATTCGGTATGGAGAATTTTGTTTTAAAATGCAAAGAAACAGGCATTGATGGTGTTATTCTACCAGACCTCCCTCCCAATGTTTATTGTGAGAGGTATAAAAATCTATTTGAGAAAAATCAACTCTCTTTTATATTTCTGGTGACATCCAAAACAACTACTGATCGGATTAAAGTGATTGACTCCATATCAAATGGATTTATTTACCTGGTTGCTTCCTTAGGGACAACAGGAAAAAAAGCCGAGTTCGACAGTGAACGTTATTCCAACATTAAATCTCTTCAAATAAAAACACCTATCATGATAGGATTTGGAATTTCCGATAATGAATCATTTGAAAGGGCAAATACATTTTCAAATGGCGTCATTATTGGTAGCGCTTTTGTAAAAGCTATAGAGAATGGAAATTTAAAAGAAAATATTCCTGCATTTATTAATGGCATTTTAAATAACAAATTAAGCAACACTTTTTAATATGAAATAGTCATGTTATGCCAGCACACTAAAATGAGGTTAACATACCTAAACCACATGACAATAAAAAAACAGCAAACATATATGAAAACTAACAGTCTTGAATATGCGCAGATGATGGATAAAAAAGATCCACTGGACAAATTCCGCAATGATTTTATTTTACCACATAATAACGGCGTACCGATTATTTATTTTTGTGGAAATTCTTTAGGCTTGCAAACCAAAGGAATAAAAGATCAGATAATGTGTGAGCTTGATAAATGGGGCGAATTCGGTGTTGAGGGACATTTTAAACCCGAAGATCCATGGATTACCTATCATGAAAATCTGAAAGAAAATATGGCAGAAATTGTTGGGGCTAAACCTTTTGAAGTTGCCATCATGAATACCCTGAGTGTAAATATTCACTTGATGCTTGTTTCATTTTATATGCCAACAAAAGAGCGGTTCAAAATAATTTGTGAGCACGGGGCTTTTCCGTCTGATTTATATGCGATGATGTCGCAAGCAAAATTCAGAGGATATGACCCCGAAGATGTTATTATTGAACTTAAGCCAAGGAAAGGAGAAGCCACTTTACGAACAGAGGATATATTGTCTACTATTCATTCGCATAAAGACGATCTTGCATTAATTTTAATGGGTGGTGTAAATTACTACACGGGACAGGTATTTGATTTAAAAGAAATAACACGTGCCGGGCACGAGGCTGGTGCAATAGTTGGCTTTGATCTGGCGCATGCAGCAGGAAATGTTACACTGGAATTGCATGATTGGAATGTTGATTTCGCCATCTGGTGCACCTATAAATATCTAAACTCAGGCCCTGGTGGAATTGCAGCTTCCTTTGTTCATGAGAAACATGCGAACAGATCTGATTTACAGAGATTCACCGGCTGGTGGGGGAATGAAGTATCCACTCGTTTTTTAATGAACCGGGAGTTTTCGCCTGCGTTTGGAGCAGACGGATGGCAATTAAGTACTTCACCTATTATGCTGATGGCGCCTTTAAAAACATCTCTAGAAAAATTTAAAGAGGCAGGATTTGATAACTTAGTTGCTAAACGAAAACTGCTTACTGGTTATTTAAAAGAGATCATATGCGACATACAAAACAGATATGCTGATTTTATTTCCATCAGAATTGTAACTCCGGAAAAGGATACTGAACGTGGCGCACAACTATCCATTATCGTGGGAAATGAAGGGAAAGCATTTTTTATGAAATTAGTAGAGAAGGGCGTGCTTGGTGATTGGAGAGAGCCTGAGGTGATAAGATTAACGCCAGTCCCTCTTTACAATTCGTTCGAGGAGATTTACAAATTTGGTGTCATATTCGAATCGTTGCTCAAAGAAACTCTTGGTAGTGAGAATAAAAACCTTCAAATTGAAGTAAAAAATCTGAAGGCTTGATTTGATCTAAAATGTTTTTAATATATTAAATCCATTTTATGGCATGATGTATTTGCCAAATAAAACCAACCAAAAAAAGTAACCTGCCATACCGCCAACCAAACCTGAAGCAATAAATGTCGGGCGTTGTTTTAATGGAATAAATTTGAAGATTAAAACTGTTAAAATAACAATGCCTATAGTTGCTGCTATTGTTACGATTGACCACACAGGGAGTTGAAGGTATTTGGCAATTTTTATTTCATCCCCTCTGCCTGACAGTTTTCCGGTTACAAAACTATTACCTAGCCAGGTAAAAAGATTGAAAGGCTGTCTAAGCCAAAAGAGTGCCATGAAGATGATGACCCATTGCTTGAAAACTAATGCATCTGCCTTTTGAAATTGTTTTCGGTAAAAAACTAAAAGGAAAAATCCCAATGTGCCGATAGATAGCGTTTCCATTGGTCCCCCAAGTGTTATGAGAAAGGAATCTCCTGGTTTAGTTGGTGTGTGATCATATGATTTCCAAGCGGTAGACGCGTAATGGAGCTTTGGATTATAACCGAGAGATTTCGCGACTGCATAATGGCCCAATTCATGGGTAACGGTGCCGACTATCGTACACAGCACGAAGGCAAATAAAAGTTTAAAAAAGAGGGGCTTGTTCATAATGCTTCTTAAAAATGAATCATCGTTTTGTCTATAAAATGATATGAATAGTATTGGAAATTTGCAAACTCTAATCTATTAAAAATTATGTTGGAAAGCGTATTTTGGCAGATCAATATGAAGTGAGTTATTAGTGTGCTGGAAATAGCGTTTGAAAACGAAAATAGTTTCGTGGAATATAAAATCAATTGCAAATCTAGCTTCATAGATTGATTCATATAATTTTAAAATATGTCTATTCGGTTTCAACTCTTCGCGGCTTTCTTTTCCCTGGTACTGATTTTCATTGCAGATTTTTTCGTTAATCAAGGGCTTTCCACTGAAGTTATTAGAAACTCTTCCTACGTAAACCGATCTGAATCAGTGATCCGGAACTCAAACATGCTTCAAAAAAACATCATCGAGATGCAAGGTGGATTTAGAGGGTTTCTTTTAACCGGAAAAGAAACGTTTTTGAAACAGTATTATGAAGGCTTAGAAAATGTACCTGAATTATTAAAGGAAGAACGCACTCTCGTTAGTGCTAATCACCAAAGAGCCAAACTGGATTCAATTGCACGATTAAACGCTGTGTGGGTAAAATATGCCAATGCTTTAATTAGTACCAAAAAAGATACTCTGCCGGAAGCCACTGAAAAATATAATGAGCTTTTTGAAACAAAGCTTAAAATGGAAGTGGGTAAAAATTTAAATGAACGAATACAGCGCATATTTACAGAGTTCGATAATTATGAATATGGACTACGTTCTGCCCGTAGATCAGCCCTCAGGATTTCTGTGGTAAATACACGAAACATTAATCTTGGATTAACCCTGTTTTCTGTGTTCCTCGCATTCTCTTTAGGTATGTATTTTATCAGGAACATCACAAGACGAATTAAAAAAATGGTGGATCTTGCGGAAAATATTTCTATGGGTGATTTTAAACAAGTGAAGGACACAACCAATGATGAAATGAATAAATTATCGATCTCACTAAACAGCATGTCACGGACTCTTGAAAAGAATATTACAGAATTGACTAAGAAAAACAAAGATCTCGATGAGTTTGCATACGTTGTTTCTCATGATTTGAAGGCCCCTCTTAGGGGAATTTCTAATATTATTTCATGGATAGAAGAAGACCATACACATGATCTCACGAAAGAAGTTAAGCATAATCTTGGATTAATTACCGATCGAACTGTGAGGCTAGAAAACATGATAAACGGACTATTGGAGTATGCCAGAATTGGAAAGACAAAAAAAGCTTATGAACGCATTCAGGTTAAAGAGATGGTTCGGGAGATTGCGGAGATGATTGTTCCTAAAAATTACATCGTGAATCTGGATATACGTGTACAAGAAATGTATACAGAAAAAGTGAGCATAGAGCAGGTATTATCGAATCTGATCAGCAATGCGGTGAAGCATAACACCAATCAGCAACCTCGTATTGATATTTGCGCCATTGAGCAGATTGATCATTTTGAGTTTTCTGTAACGGATAATGGCCAGGGAATACATGAGAAGTATTTTGATAAAATATTCCAGATATTTCAAACTCTGAAAGAACGGGATGCGTTTGAAAGTACCGGGATAGGGCTGGCGATCGTAAAAAGAATCATAGAAGAATATAAGGGAACTATCAAAGTAAAATCTGAACTTGGCACGGGTTCAACTTTTGTGTTCACCTGGCCTAAAAATAATTAAGCATAAAAGTATGAAAGAAAAAACAATTTTGTTGGTTGAAGACGATTACCTGGATGTAGAAAGTGTTAAGCGCGCTTTAAAGAAGACGGCTATACCACATATCCTGCACGTGGCTCATAATGGTGCGGACGCTTTAGAAATGTTAACAGGCAATTTTAATGATTATGAAAAATTTACAGCAGATGTCATCTTGTTGGATATTAATATGCCGAAAATGAATGGAATTGAATTTCTACAAATAATAAAAAATTATTATAGCCTCAAAGACATTAAAATTTACATTATTACAACATCTGCCGAAGAATATGATATGCTATCAACGCAACAGTTAGGTGTAGCCGGTTATATTATAAAACCGATGGTGTTCAATGAAAAACGGCATGATGATGCACACAAACTCCTCTTGAATTTAACAGATAAGAGTTAGTACTTACTTACTTTGGCAAGGATTGATTTTTGTCAGAATCTCATGAAGTTCTTCTGTTAGTAAAGAACCCAATAATATTTTTTCACTTGATTTTTTAGTTAACTGTAAACCTTTTTTTCCTTTGGTGTTATAAACGATTCCATATTTTTTTGTTAACCGATAACCATAACCCAAAAAGGGGTATGTTATTATTTCCCAGGAATGTACATCTTCCCAGTTTATTTTATTGAGCTCACTTGTTGGAAGGTTCCAGCCGTAATAAATCGCATGCTTATTAATACGAATTGTAAGTTTAGCATGTTTTAGTAATACGATTGAAGGAACGCAAAAAATTAAAATAAAGCCAATCAAAGCCCCATTTGGGGCAGGGTGATCACCGACCTGGATTCCAGTAACTATTTGATATATCAGAATAGTGAGCACTAAACTCAAAGTACCTATGGATAGAACCCACGCAAACCAATTGGTTAAATGTTGTGTTTCTTCAAAATCGAAACTTTCTTTTGGCGGCATATATATAAATTTGGAAGATCAAATATACCATCCTTTAACTCCGAAAACGGAAAAACACAATAACCCTAATGTAACAGATTAAATATTACTGCGGATTTTTAAGCTCCGGCTCCATTTTTTCTACACCTTTCATGCTGTCACCGGCCTCTTGGTTTTCATTGATGATGTTGTTTAGTTTGTCTACGTTGTTTGTCGTATCCTGAATGGTTGTTCCTTCCGATTGCGTTTCCTCTCCTTCGCGCATAACATTGTTACATCCCGTTAAAGCAATTGCTAATAGTATAATTAGTTGTTTCATGTTTTGGTTTTGATTAAAGCACAAATATATTTAGAGGAGCTTGTCATATGCTTACATAAAATGATTTATCCTTTTTAATATTTTAATATTTCTAAAACAGGTTAGTGTAAGTTTATCATTTCGAGCGATAAGAAAGGTAAGGCAGCAACACGCCGCGGGTTCCTTACCGATTTTATAAAGTAAGGCCATACTGAGAATGTACCTTTGTAGTAATAAAAACAAAATATCATGAAAACATTAAGAAACAAGTTTTGGGCACTGCTTTTGATCGTATCAGTTGCTTTTTTAAGCTGTAAAAAACAAGATCCACCATCTCCTGTTATGCCCAATTTTACAGAGACAGAAGTAACATCCACCAGTAACCCAACCTTTACAAGGGGCCAATGGAAGGTTGATTTATTTCAGGAGAGCAATACAGATGAAACAGCGAATTACCTGGGATATTTATTTATGTTTAAAGAAGATGGAAATGTATTGGCCACTAAAAATAACGATTCAATCATCGGCACCTGGTCTTCCATTAAAGGAAGTGATCATATGAAGTTTAGAATTAGTTTCCCATCAAGCCCACTTTCTGAGCTTAACGATGATTGGGATATTAAAAATGAAACGTATACTAATTTAAAATTAGAGCATATCAGTGGTGGTAATAACGAGACAGACCACCTTACATTTGGTCGATATTTTGCACATTAACCAGCTATTCATACAGGGTTAAACTCCAAAGAAAGTTTCAGCTTTTTTTGGAGTTTTTTATTTATAGTTTTTGATATCGAAATCATGTATAGGATAATAGAGACCGGAAAACATTAGATAGGAAAATGGTTTTATAATCACCAATTTTTCAGGAATAGTGAATGTAAAGTAAGGGATAAGAATGCCGTGATGGGATTTATGTAAATTAAATCTAAATGAAAACAACTGTTAGGAGATTAATATTTGTTCTTTTATTATTCTTTATGCTCGAAAAGTTATAATCATGATTTAAGAAGAGCGGGTTCTAATTGCTTCAGTATTATCATTGACCTTTAAATTGTGACCTATGAAAACTCATAAAAACTTTACGAACCTTCTCCTTGCCAATAAAGAACTGGCTTTTCAGAACAAAGAGAAGGAAAAAAGAGCTGCGGAGCTTCTTCTTGCTAATGATGAATTGGTTTTTCAAAACGAAGAAAAAGAAAAACGTGCCATAGAACTTATTGAAGCAAACCGTGAACTGCTTTTTCAGAACCAGGAAAAAGTAAAACGAGCGGAAGAACTGGATTATGCAAACCAGGAATTATTGAGAGTAGAGAAATATCAAAAAGACTATATTGATGGACTTGAAAAGATGTTATATATGATTTCTCATGAAGTCAGGCAACCATTGGCTCATCTGGTAGGCTTGTCCGGCCTTTTGGAGAAAATACAAACGTCAGGTACTTTAAAGAAACTTTTGGATTATGTAAGACAATCCATTAATGCGCTAGACACCTACACTCGGGATCTCACCAAGTTTGCCACCAATCTTGTAAAAAAAGGCAAAAAAAGAACTAATTAAAATTTCTTTCTTGTTCGCAATCAGTGATATATGTAAGTCACATTTTTAGAAATACAACTTAAAGGTTATATAAAGATTCACATTTGCAGGATACAATAATCTTTATCCAACTACCTATGAATACTTCCGTCTTAAATCTTTTCATCGTTGATGACAATAAATTAACTGTGACCGACCTTAAATACTATTTGCAAAATAAGTTTGGAGATGGAATCAATATCACAACGTTTAACGATGGCGACAGTTGTTTAAAAAAGGTGGATAAGGAAACCAATGTGGTGATTCTGGATTATCATATGGATGGTAAAAACGGACTTGAAACTTTAAAACTAATTAAAGACATCAACCCTAAAACGGAAGTGATTATGTTATCAGGCAATGAAGATATTGGCATTGCCATCGAATCTTTCCGCATGGGAGCAACAGACTTTGTAACAAAAGGACAAGGTTCAATGAGAAAGATTAATAGTATTGTTTATCAGATTATCACTGAACCTATTAGAATTTTAGCCAGGGAATTTGGCATCTCTAAATACATGGCAGTTTTTCTTTTTACTTTTGTTGCAATAGGAATTGTTACGTTTATTGGGTATCAAATGATGAATTAAGCCAATTATATAAAAAATACAGATCAAATTACGAAAGATTCCTTCATTATCCATTAATTAGAGTTACCTTGTAGATATTACGCATCGCCGATAAAGGACATTACAACAATCTCACGTTGTACAGCATTTTTCTCTACCCTTGTGCAGTTTTTAACGCATCTCTTAAAAGTAAATAACTTGAAGCTATATATTAAATACATGGTAAGTACCCGTTGCAAAATGGTGGTAAAAGAAGAATTAAAAAAAATGAACCTGCACTTTATTGTGGTGGATTTAGGTGAAGTTGAAATTATGGAAAATATAACTTTAAGCCAACGTGAAGAGCTAAAGGCGAATTTACTGATTACTGGCCTTGAGTTAATGGATGATAAAAAAGCGGTACTGATTGAAAAAACGAAAAATGTTATTATTGAAATGATTCACCACTCCGATGAAGTGCCAAAGGTAAATTATTCAGATTTCATAGCGGAAAAAATTGGCTTTGATTATACATATTTATCTAACATTTTCTCAGAAGTAAAAGGTATTACAATTCAACAATTTATTATCGTTCATAAGATTGAACGAATTAAAGAATTGATCATCTACGATGAATTAAGTATTTCAGAAATTGCCTGGAAAATGAATTACAGTAGTGTAGCGCATTTATCTAATCAGTTTAAAAAGATTACCGGATTATCTCCGTCTCACTTTAAGCAGTTAAAAGACAGAAGACGCAGTCCGCTTGATGAAATAGGAAATTAAACTAAATAGAACAAAGGAAAATGACAAATCAGGATTCTCATTATACGAGAAGTTTAATTGAAGCAAGCCGCGATCCGTTACTGGCTATTAGCTCCAACGGTAAAATAACAGATGTAAATCAAGCTACTGTTAGTATGACAGGAATTTCAAGAGCAGGTCTTATTGGGACACCTTTCATGAACTATTTTAGTGATTCCAAAAAAGCACAAGAAGCGTATGAATTGATATTTGAAAAAGGGTTTATAGTAGATTATTCTCTTAGTTTGGCTGCCGATAAAAACACACAGTTGTTGTATAATGGATCTGTTTATAAAGACGAGAATGGAACCATTGCCGGGGTGGTGATGACAGGGCGACACGTTATTATACAGAAAACAAACGAACTCATACTGGTTAACAGAGAATTGGCTTTCCAAAATGAAGAAAAAGAAAAGCGTGCAGATGAATTGTTCATAGCTAATAAGGAACTCGCTTTCCAAAATACTGAAAAAGAAAAACGCGCCAACGAACTCATTATTGCAAATAAAGAACTTGCTTTCCAAAACCAAGAAAAGGAGAAACGTGCTAATGAACTGATTGTGGCTAACAAAGAATTGGCTTTTCAAAACGAAGAAAAAGAAAAAAGGGCCAACGAGCTAATTGTTGCTAATAAAGAACTTTTGTTCCAAAACATAGAGAAAGAAAAGCGTGCTGCCGAATTAGTTATCGCGGATATTGAGCTTGATTTTCAAAACAAAGAAAAAGAAAAACGTGCTGCAGAATTAGTTATTGCTGAAATAGAACTTGTTTTTCAAAATAAAGAAAAGGAAAAACGCGAAATAGCTAATAAGGAACTAGAGGCCTTAAGTTATTCAGCAAAACTTGCATCTCAATATTCTTTGAGTCTGATTGAAGCCAGCCGTGACCCATTGGTGACTATTAGTCCGAAGGGAAAAATTACGGACATGAATCATGCCACTGCAAAAATTACAGGAATGACCCGTGAGGAACTTACAGGCACAGACTTTTTTGATTATTTTACGGATCAGCAAAAAGCCCGTGAAGTTTACCAGGAAGTGTTTGCAAAAGGTTCGGTGGCCGATTTACCGCTTACGCTCAGGCATAAAAATGGCAAACTAACTGACGTTTTATTTAACGGATCGGTTTATAAAGATGACAACGGAAAGGTGCTGGGTGTTGTTATTGTAGCGAGGGATGTTACTGAACAAAAGAGAATTGCTACCGAATTGACAGAGGCGAAAGTGTTTGCTGAATTAGCAACCGGCATTGCGGAAGAGGCAAAAAGTAAGGCTGAAAGCGCTACACGTATTGCGGAGAACGCCGTGAAAGCCAAGCAACAATTTTTGTCGAACATGAGCCATGAAATACGAACTCCGATGAACGCTATTATTGGGTTTACAAAAGTTGTATTGAAAACCGATTTAACTGCAAAACAAAAAGAATATTTAAGTGCTATTAAAGTAAGCGGCGATGCTTTAATTGTTTTAATCAATGACATACTTGACCTTGCTAAAGTTGATGCGGGAAAAATGGTGTTTGATCATACGCCTTTTAAAATGGCCTCTTCTGTGTCAGCTATGCTTCACATGTTTGAAACGAAAATCCAGGAAAAAAATCTGGAACTTGTTAAAGAATATGATAAAAATATTCCGGAAGTTTTAGTGGGAGATCCGGTTAGGTTGCACCAGATTATTTTAAATCTTGTGAGCAACGCCGTAAAATTTACAGCCAAAGGAAAAATTGTTGTCAGCGTAAAATTAATTGAACAAGATGCTGAAAAAGTAATCATTGAGTTTGCCGTCACAGATACTGGCATTGGTATATCGGAAACAAAGATGGAACATATTTTTGAAAATTTTCAACAGGCAACCAGTGGCACCTCCAGATTATATGGAGGAACAGGCTTAGGATTGGCAATTGTAAAACAACTGATAGAGCCACAGGGCGGAACAATAAATGTTACCAGCAAAATTGACGAAGGTTCTACCTTTAGCTTTACGTTAAGTTTTTCAAAAACAAAAGCAGAAGCTCAATCAGATGCGGAAATGGTTGAAATGGACGAAGAAATAAAAAATTTAAAAGTATTGGTGGTTGAAGATATGCCTCTCAATCAACTGTTAATGAAAACCGTGCTGGATGATTTTGGATTTTATCCTGACATAGCTTCTAATGGAAGAATTGCTATTGAAAAATTACAGAATAATGCATACGATATTATTTTAATGGATTTGCAGATGCCGGAGATGAATGGCTTTGAAGCGACAGAACACATCCGGAAAATAATGAAATCTGAAATTCCGATCATAGCCCTTACGGCGGATGTGACGACAGTTGATCTGGCAAAATGTAATGCGGTAGGAATGAATGACTACATAGCCAAACCAATTGATGAAAGGATACTTTATACTAAGATGATAGGTCTGGTAAAAAAACCCATAAAATCAAATATGCCAGAAGAACCGAAGCTAAATATTGATAGTGCGATAAAGTATGTAAATATGGATTACCTGAAACGCCGCACCAAATCAAACCCGGTGTTAATGATGGAAATGATTGCCATGTACCTTGAGCAAACCCCGCCTTTAATCAATTCAATGAAAAAGAGTTTTGGCGACAAAGACTGGGATATGCTGCATAAATCCGTTCACAAAATGATACCTTCATTCTCCATTATGGGAATTGGCGTAGAGTTTGAAAATATGGCAAAGAAAGTCCAGGAATTTGCCGGGTCAATGGTAGATTCGGAAGGTATACCAGACCTTGTGCTACAACTTGAAAAAGTATGTGGCCATGCATGTAAAGAATTAGAAATTGAATATAATACTATTAAAACCAACAATTAAATGGAAAACCCCAACAAAATAGTCCTGTTCCTGGTAGATGATGATGCCGTATTTTTAAAATCCCTCGAAATTGAATTTTTAGAACTTGCAGACTTTACTATACAAACCTTTGCCACCGGTGAACATTGTGTGGCGGCGTTGTCAGAAAATCCACATGTTATTATTCTGGATTACCAGCTTGATGGTATTGAGAAAGATGCGATGAATGGCATACAAACACTAGATAAGATTAAAGAATATAATGCTGACATTCCTGTTATTATGTTGTCCTCTCAGGATAAAATTGATGTAGCTATTAATTGTATGCATCACAAAGCAGTGGATTATGTTGTAAAAAGTGAAACTGCTTTCACACGCTTAAAAAATATTATCACTGTAGTTCTACATTACCAAAAAGTGGAGAAAGAGCTGAACTGGTACATGCAAAAAATGTAAGAGTGATTCTCTTCCGATATAAAACAATGACTTTTTAATATAAATGGCTGGCTTTTTGCCGGCCATTTTTTTGTGATGCCCGGCCCCGTTAAGTAGTTTGCTATTTCTAAATTTTGCTTGAAGTAAGTTGATAAACTAACGCACATAAATCGGTATACGTTAAATGTGGGATTAATGTAAATCCTCTCACGCATTACATAACGCTTTCACATTTCATGGGATCATCTTTGCATTTGAAAATAATTACCACAGCGTAGCTATTTTCTATTCCTAAGAATTCAATAACAAACTAAAACAAATTGAACGCATGAGACTAAAATTATTATTGATCACACTATTCATTAACGTATTGGGCACATTTGCTCAGAATCATTTCACTGAAAAATTTACAATGGCAAACGAAGTATATACTTCTGGAAACTATTTTCAGGCGTTGCCAATGTACTTAGAACTTTACCGTCAGGATACCACTAATACCAATATCAATTATCTTGTTGGCTGTTGCCATTTGAAAGCTAGAAATGGTAAGGCAAATGCATTGCCATTTCTTGAAAAGGCTGTAAAATCTATTAATCCCAACTACAAGGAAGGATCCGTCGAAGAAAAAGGCGCGCCTATTTTAGCATACAAGTTATTAGGAGATGCTTATCATATCCATTCTAAATTCGATAAGGCCATTCAATGCTACGAGAATTATAACCGTGAAATGTTATTCTATAAAAAGAAGGATGCCGAGAACTTTAAAGACGCTCACCGTAAAATGGCGATGTGTCAAATTGGGAAAAAACTAATGGCAAATCCTGTTCGTGTAACAATAGAAAATATGGGAAAGGCTGTGAACTCGCCTTATGGCGATTACTCCCCGGTTTTAACAGCTGACCAGTCCACAATGATTTTTACTTCAAGAAGGGCAGGCAGTACAGGGGGGCAAACTTACGAGGGTGGTCGATTCTTTGAAGACATTTATATTTCTCGTTACATCAATAACGAATGGTCGGTTGCAGAAAATATCGGAACACCTATTAATACTGACGACAATGAAGCAAGTGTAGGTATTTCACCCGATGGTCAGGAAATATTGATTTATAAAGATGATAATGGCGACGGTAACATTTATTCAACAACACTGAATGGTGATATATGGTCGGCTCCGGTAAAACTTAATTCCAACATCAATAGTAAACATTGGGAACCCAGCGCTTTTATTTCTGCTAACGGACAAACTATTTACTTTTCAAGTAATCGTCCCGGTGGATTTGGGGGAAGGGATATTTACGTCAGCATGAAAACTGAAAAAGACGAATGGGGTAAAGCTGTTAACATGGGCAAATTAATAAATACAGAATATGATGAGGATTCTCCATTTATTCACCCTGATGGAATTACTTTATTTTACAGTTCAAATGGTAATAAGACTATGGGTGGCTTTGACGTTCTTTATAGCTCTTTATCGGAAAATGGCAGCAAGTGGCAGGAATCTGTTAACGTTGGTTATCCTGTAAATTCTCCTGATGACGATATTTTTTATGTTGTATCGCCGGATAAAACAAAAGCATACTATACTTCTTTTAAAGAAGGAGGTTATGGAGAAAAAGATAATTACGTGATTACATTCCTCGATCAAAAGAAAGCACCGCTTACCTTAGTAAAGGGTGTGGTAAAAAACTCCGACAACGCTGTTCCAAAAGATGTGATCATTACAGTTACTGATAATGAAACAGAAAAAGTGATAGGTGTTTATAAACCCAATAGTAAAACCGGGCAATACGTTTTCATTCTTACTCCCGGAAAAAACTATAACATATCTTATGAGGCCGAGGGATTCTTATTTTATTCTGAGAACAGGTACATTGCTAAAAATACGAACTACTATGAGGTTTACAAGCCGGTGGAATTGCCACCAGTAATTGTAGGTGCTAAAATTGCTCTTAACAACATCTTTTTTGATTTCGATAAAGCGACTCTAAGAAAAACATCGAACGTGGAGTTAAAAAATATCTTCAAACTTTTAACCCGTTACCCGAAAATGGTGATAGAAATCGGTGCATACACCGACTCGAAAGGAAGTATTGCTTATAATGAAAAACTTTCTAAAGAACGCGCACAAGCCGTGGTAAATTTTCTAATAGCGAAAGGGATTCCAAAATCACGATTGGTTGCCAATAGTTATGGAGAAACCATGCCGGCTGCCCAAAATGAAAATGCAGATGGAAGCGATAATCCGGAAGGAAGACAATTAAACAGAAGAGTTGAGTTAAAAATCCTTAAGTTAAATTAGAAATTTTAGGCGATTCATCCCTTTTTGAAGATTTGGACTAGAGGAACAAACATAAATAATTGTTTGTATCCATGTCAGTGAATTATATAACTAATAGAATTCGACTTACAACGGATTCAGATTTTATGAATGCACCTTTGTCTTGTGAAAATGACTTCACCTCTGTAGCAAGTTTGCAGAAAAAATTAAAAAACAAAAACATGAAAACTATTAAAATCATTACAACTATTGCCATTATATCTGCGAGTTTATTTGCCGGATGTAAAAAGAAAAATTCAAATACAGGTTCAGGAACGCCTGTACCTCTTATGACGATCCCCACACAAACCACAACTCATGCACCAGTAATGATGTCAGGCGCAGCCAGTCTTGCTGTGCTTGCAGGATCTGGAATTACTAATACAGGAGCCACTAACATTACAGGAGATATGGGTTTAAGTCCTGGAACTTCTATCGGCGGATTTCCTCCGGGAATACTAGTTGGAACACAACACATCAATGATGCAATAGCAAATCAAGCTAAGCTTGATTTAACTGCAGCTTATAATGATGCTGCAGGAAGAACCAGTACAGATATTGTAACGCTTTCAGGAAATATCGGTGGATTAACACTTACTCCGGGCCTATATAAATCTACGTCAACATTAGCAGTATCTTCGGGTGACGTTACTTTTGATGCATTAGGGAACCCGAATGCTGTTTTCATTATACAGATTGCTTCGGCATTGACAACTACTTCAGGACGTCAGGTGTTTTTAAAAAATGGCGCTTCAGCATCTAATATTTTTTGGCAAGTTGGAACTTCTGCGACTTTCGGAACAACGTCTGTTTTCAAAGGAACTGTAATGGCTATGCAATCAATTTCGTTTAACACAGGTGCTAAACTTGATGGACGGGCATTAGCAAGAACAGGTGCCGTTACCATGTCGGGAAACACTATTGTAAAACAATAATTTATTTACACACCATAATAAATTCTAAAATTTTATTTTTTGAAAGCCGCTGATTTCAGCGGCTTTTATAATTGGTTCCAACGCTTTTTTTACCAAATAGATTTTTACCAAATTTTAGACTAAAAACGCTCAGCTCTCTTGTAAATGTTTGATAGTATCTTAAAAAACATAAGTGAATAATGTAAATCATAGACCTCACTTTGTAAAGGAAACCGACTTTAGTAAAGCACCTTTGTCATATAAAGATTAATCAACACTAAATAAATGATAATGAAAAAACTAATTATAATATTTACAGCAATCATAGCAACGGCAGTCAATTCGAATGCCCAGGAAAGCACAACTGATTTACGTAAAAGAATTTTATTTGGAGTAAAAGCCGGAGCCAACTCTTCAAATGTTTATGATTCAGAAGGACAGGAATTTAGGGCTGATTCCAAAATCGGTTTTGCGGGCGGTGCTTTTTTAGCAATCCCTTTTAATAAATATCTGGGATTGCAACCAGAACTATTATATTCTCAAAAAGGATTTCGTGCAACAGGTTCGTTCCTTGGTAGCCCCTATAAATTTACTCGCACAACAACATATATTGATGTTCCAGTATTACTTGCTTTAAAGGTAAGTGAATTTTTTACGATTGTTGCTGGCCCACAATATTCTTATCTAATAGAACAAAGAGATGTTTTTGTAAGTTCATTAGCAAGTTCAGAACAGCAAACACAGTTTGAAAATGATAACATCCGTAATAGCACCTTATGTGCAACTGGCGGGTTAGACATTACAATGAAACATATTGTGCTAAGTGCGAGAGCCGGATGCGATCTTCAAAATAACAACGGTAATGGAGCATCAACTGCACCTCGATATAAAAATATGTGGTATCAGGCAACTATCGGTTACAGGTTATATAAACTATAGTCAGACATAGATTCAATTAAATATTAAACATAAACATAAACCAAAAAACCAATAATATGAGCAACCTTTTATATATCATCGCAGTAGTTTTAATTATCATTTGGGCAGCAGGTTTTTTTGCCTACAGCGCAGGCAGCATTATTCATGTTCTTCTTGTAATAGCACTAATTGCTATCATATTAAGAGTGATCCGAGGAAATAATATAATTTAATAATAAAAAGAAAACATGGGAAATTCTAACAATACAATAAAAGTGATTGGAGCAGTGGCGCTTGGTGCCATAGTAGGTGCCGCATTAGGTGTTTTATTTGCACCAGATAAAGGAAGTAATACCAGGGCCAAAATAGCCGGTGGAGCAAAAGATCTTGGAGAAGATGTGATGGCAAGAATAAAAAATGAAATAGCTGCCTTACGCAACAAAGCAGAAGAATTAGAAATTTCCGCGGATGCAAAATTTGAGGAAACATTGAATAGGGCAAAGCAAATAGCTTAGAAAACCCAGGGTTAATCGTAAAAATTAAATCTGAAACAGATGTCGGAAAACGAAAAATTAGAAGATCTAACAACTAAACTCGAAAATTATGTGAAAACAAATTGTGAGATACTCAAGTTGCAGGCAGTTAGTCATTCCTCCGTTATAGGATCATCTTTGATCAGCGGATTCCTGATAGCTATGACTTGTTTTTTGTTAAGTCTTTTTATAGGCTTGGGAGTTGTGTTTTACCTTTCAACTATTTTCGGAAATAATTATGCGGGATTTGGCGTTGTTGCGGGATTTTTATTAATAGTTGTTCTGGTGCTAGTCCTAGCGCGTGTAAGTCTAATAGAAAAACCATTACGTAATAAGATTATTGAAAATATACTTCGTAATACTCAATCGCAGGATATCATTATAGAGACACCTTCAAAGTTAAATAATCCAGACTAAGACATGGGAAAGATAATTATCTCGAACCATTCGGAATTAGAGTTGCGTATTATGCAACTGAAGACAAAAAAAATGACTGAAGAGAACGAACTTAAGGCAGCCTTAAAATTGTTTTCAAATACGCTCAGCCCTTTCGCTCTGGTAAAGGACTCGTTGCACAAATTGGCAGGAGACAAAGAACTGCGAAATGATTTGAAAACGGTTGGGTTGAAGATAGGCGCTGACTTTATAATTGACACTGTTTTAGGCAAATCAAGAAGTGTGAGAGGTTTTATAGGGTCAATATTAGCGGAACAGGTTGCTGGCGCAATTATCAATAAAAATTCCTCAACAATAATTTCGGCATTCAATCAATTCGTTAGCGAAAAAAAACTAGTTAAAAAATAGTACAATACCTTACAATTTGTTTTTATACAAAAATTGTATTGAGAGTTTCCGGGTGTTAAAATTAGTATAACAAAAAATACGAATAATAGGCAACAGTAAAACTGAAGAGCTGGCAACAGAGCAACTGAAGGTTAAAAATTGTAATTATATGAAATATATTACTAGAAAAAGTATGATGATTATGTTGCTTTCCTGCTTTGGAATAGCAACTGCTCAGGAAACGAACAACTCTCCAGGAAATGGCGAAAAATGTTTCAATGAAAATACGCATGTTATAAATTTAGGAGCTGGGTTTGGAAATAACAGTTATTATACAGCATATCGAGGAAGCGGTTACAACTACAAAAGCAGTCCTGCTTTTAGTTTTTCTTATGAGCAAGCTTTTAGAAAAAAACTAGGACCTGGTTTTTTAGGCCTCGGTGCTTATTTAGGGTATCAAGGCGCAAGCGCTACGTATAATTACCATTGGAATAAAAATGGGTATGATAATAATTATTATTATAAAAATTCGTGGAATAATTTTATGGTAGCTGCTAGAGGCGCGTATCACTTCGACTTTCTAAATTCAAAAAGGGCTGAAGTTTATTTCGGCGCATTAGCAGGTCTTCGCATACAATCATACCGATATGAAACTAACAATCCTGATCCTTACGCAGTAAATTACAGTGTAAATTCAGGCGGACGTGTATTTCCAACTTTTTCTGTATTTGCAGGAGCGAGATGGTATTTCGTTAAAAATGTAGCGTTATTTGCCGAAGCCGGTTACGGAATATCTTATTTAACTGGTGGATTAAGTTTTAAATTTTAGTTTGGTAAAACACACATACTGACAGCAATTCAAGAGCCTCACAGAAATGCGAGGCTTTTGAATTAAATAGTATATATTGAAGAACACTATTGTATATTAACCAGAATAATTTTTTAAGGCTGTATGGGTTTATTGGAACGGATAGGAAGTTTTCTTAATATTTCAGTTGTTTTAGAGTCTACCGAAATACCATAGCCAGTAACAAGTACACCTTTTTCTCCTGATTTTGATTCAAGTGCATACACAACAGCTTCATCACCGGGATCGGAATTTCCTTCGTAGCGATATACTTCCACAATTTCGAATTCAGTTTGAAATTTTTCGGGATGCTGATCCAGACTATTTTCTTTAAGATTGAAGTCGATGCTAAACCCTTTTTTCTGAAGTTCGTTTATTGCTTCAGAGACAGTTTCATAATGATTTTCACAGTCCATAATTGTTTTTTTATAATTCTATATAGTAAAGTATACTATTCTGATTAACCCTAAGCTTCTTTTGACAATTCTAAATCACAATTGATAAGTATTTCGTCACTTACCAATAAGCCTCCCGATTCGAGTGATGTATTCCATATTAAACCCCACTCAGATCTATTAATGGATCCGGTTGTTGAGAATCCGACTTTTTCAGTACCACGGTCTGTAGCGTTTCCACCAAAATCCACGTTCAGTTTAATTTTCTTAGAAATCCCCTTTATAGTTAATTCCCCAAATAATTCGTAGGAATCAATTTTATCTTTTCTTACCATTGATTCTCCAACGAATAGAATTTTTTTATATTTCGCTACATCAAAGAATTCTGCACTTTTTAAATGAGCATCACGGTTTGAATCTCCAGTTTGAATGGAAGCCGGATTTAACCAAAAGTCAATTTCACAGGTTGTAAAATCATTTCCATCTGTATATATGTCGGCTCCAAAATCCATAAATGAACCCTTTACATTGGAGATCATTAAATGTTTCACTTTAAACTCTATAGTTGTATGAGTATGATCGATGGCCCAACTTGTTTTGGTTAATGTTTCCTGTACTTCCATCTTTATTTTTTTATGATGTTAGAAAAGTACTCTTTCACAAAGTTTTGTTGTTCAATATCTGACATTTTATCGGCTGACTGAACTTCAATTTTAATATTTTCAAAGTGATGATTAGCTTTTAAAGTATTAAACAATTCAAGCCTTGCATCTGTGGGGCCAAATAACAATACTTCGCTGTAGTTTTTGATAACTTCACCGATTTCTTTATAATACAAAGCTTGCTTTTGCTGCTCTTTGTTATGCATCAAATGCTCGCCTCTGGTCAAAGCATCTTCCTTGTCTTGTTTGCTAAAATCAGATTCGATAACTCGATGTTCAGTAGAACCATTTGGAAATTCGAAGAAGTGCGCACTTGCGTGATCCATCCATATTCCTAGCTTTTTTCCTATTGCCATAAATATTCTTTTTAAGGGTTATGTTCAAAGATGAGATATTATTGGCTTTTGTGTGTTGCACAGTCCCTTTAAAATATTATATATTTATTAATCCTTATCCTTATCTTTTTTCTTTTTTTTGAAAAAGCCCCGCAATAAAACATTTTTGCTTGCAGCATCCATATTTTTTTTAAACCCTCCTGCACCCTGTTTTATATTAACTAAGGTCTTATCCAGGTTATCCGCAAAAACAGTATCCATGAACAACTTTCCAACGGTTCCTTTTCCTGATCTTATGGTATGCATCATTGCAGCTAAATCATCTGTAATAGTTGCAGCATTGTTACTTGTAGTTTTTAGTTTCACCAAAATCTCATCCATACTCACAGGAACAGTTGTTACTAAATAATCTTTATCTTGCACTTCTCTGTTGCCGATAGTGCCGGGTATAATAATAGCCACCTTATTGCCCATTAATCCGTCAGAGCCAATTGTGATTTTTGCATTTTTTTTAATAAATTTTTTAGTTTCCTCATCAATGCTAAAATCAACTCTCACCGCAGTATCTGAAACAATTTCTATATTTTCCACCACGCCAATTGTTATACCAGAAAAGCGAACATTATTTCCAACCTGAAGGCCACTTACATCTTTAAATATACCACTGATTGAAAACGTTTTGTTAAACATTTTTTGCTTGTCTCCTATAAGGTAGATGCCAAGAATGAACAGTGTCAATCCTATTGAAACAAAGATTCCCAGTTTAATTTTATTTCTACTTGTATTTTTCATAGTCCTTTATTTTTTATTCAAAATATGCACGTACTTCAGCGTTTTCCGAATTTTGTAACTCATCAAATGTTCCCTCGGTTAAACACACACCATCTTTTAACACAATTATTCGATCGGCAATTATTTTTGCGCAAGCAATATCGTGTGTGATGATAATGGAGGAGGTGTTGTATTTTTCTTTCACATCAACAATGAGTTTACTTATTTCTTTGGATGTTATAGGATCTAGTCCGTTGGTTGGTTCATCATAAAGCATAATTGCTGGCTTTAAGATTAGAGTTCTTGCTAAGCCGACACGCTTTCTCATTCCGCCGGAAAGTTCGGAAGGCATTTTATCAATTGCATCCAAAAGCCCTACATTTTCCAAGGCCTCTTTCACCAATGCTTCTTTTTCATCTTCTTTAATGGATGAGTTTGTTCTCAATGGGAAAGCCAAATTTTCTCTCACAGTCATGGAGTCATAGAGTGCGGCGCTTTGAAAAAGAAACCCTACTTTTTTTCGTAATTCGTTGAGTTTTTTGTCATGCAGTTCTAAAACGTTTTCTCCTAATACCGTTAAGCTTCCTTCTTCTGGTTCTATTAAACCAACTATACATTTAATCAGTACGGATTTTCCGGTTCCTGATTTGCCAAGAACCACAAGGTTTTCCCCTTTACCAAGAACGAGATTAAGCCCTTGTAAAACTCTCTTGGTTTTGAAACTTTTATGAAGGTTTGAAATTTCAATAGCTACCTCTTTCCCGGAATCATCGTGATTTTTCTCTATTGGCGTATCAGTTTGCGAGTTGTCCATAATTAAAATAATAGATCAGTGATTTGAACAGCGATCATGTCCATAATAAAAATGAGTAGTGAACTTAATACAACGGCTGAGTTGGCAGATAGTCCGACTCCTTCTGTTCCTTTATCAGTATTGTAACCTTTGTAACAACCTATTAATCCTATAGCAAAACCAAAGAAAAAGGTTTTAATGAATGAAGGAAACACATCTGAAAAGTCGAGGGATTCTATGACTTGTGAAAAGTATAATGTTGATGTGACATCACCGTTGATATTAACTGCCAGAAAAGAACCCAATAAGGCGATCACATCTGAAAATACAACAAGCACAGGCAGCATCATGGTACAGGCAAATATTCTGGTGACTACAATGTATTTAAACGGATTAATACCTGAAACTTCCATGGCATCAATCTGTTCGGTTACCCTCATGGAAGCAAGTTCAGCCCCAATTCCGGAACCAACTTTACCAGCACAAATTAATGCGGTGATAACAGGACCTATTTCCCTTATGATAGAAACTGCAACCATGGCGGGAAGCCATGATTCTGCGCCGAAAGCGGATAATGTAGGCCTTGATTGAATAGTTAATACAAGACCCATAATGAAGCCGGTAATACCAACCAGAGGGAGTGATTTATAACCTATCAGATAGCACTGTTTTAGTATTTCATTAATTTCATAGGGTGGAATGAAAAGATTTCGAAAATACTGTACTGTAAAACGTGTGAGTAATGTTATCTCAGAAAAAAAAGTGAACATGAGGGGAAACCATGGGCCGCTTGCTTCATCCTCAATCTCATTCTCTTTTTTTGAAGATACATCGAACTTATTCATAGGATCAGATTATATACCTTCTTAATGTCCAGGCTATAGTTTCATGTTGAACCATAAGGCCTGTTAAAAAATCGGCAGAGCCGGCATCATGATTTTTTTCAGCACATTTATCTATATACTGTCTAAGAGCAATGATAATAGATTCATGATCCTGAAGTAATTCTTTAATCATGTCTTTAGATGAAGGATATTTATTTGGATGTTCCTTTATGTTTGTAATCTTTGCAAACTCGGCCATTGTTCCAATAGTCTTACTTCCCAATTTACTTATTCGTTCCGCTGTTTCATCAATAAAAGATTCCAGTAAGGTGTACTGTTGTTCAAAAAGTTTATGAAGTTCCATAAAACTTTCACCGCAAACATTCCAGTGGAATTTGCGTGTTTTGGTATATAATGTTACCTGATCAGCCAAAACAACTGATAATAGATCAGTGATGGCGTGCAGTTTTTTTTCGGGAATACCGATATGAGGTTTCATAATTGTGGGGTTTTGAACTGCATTAAATAATTAAATTGTTGATATCGAATAAGCGGCTTCTTTATTGAGTTCGTCCAGAACCGCATTTTCATCAGCGAGAATCTTACGCCACATGTGATTACTTGTTTTTTGAGAAAGTTCGATGGTTAAACCAAAATTATCTCTGAAACTTTGTTTTAATTCTCCTGTTGACATGAGTGGAGTAATTGAGATAATCCCTTCGTTGTGTATATTCCTGCAATCAGACAGAGTTTTACTACTGCTCTTAACAAGTTTTAAGGATGGCGGACCTCCATGTTTGTTTGGCTTTTCGTGAAATTCAATTTTTAAAAAAGGAAACAATTCCGAGAATTCTTTTTGAATTGCAAATATTTTCCTATGGTTGTTAATTTCAATTGTCATATGATTTTATGTAGGCCAATGATCTGATATAAATAAGAAAATCAGGTGGAAGAATCTCTTCCCCTGATTATTCTTAGTATAAGTGCGATAATAGATAGCGCTAAAAATACATGAATGATATTACCTGAGTTATAAATAAAAAACCCAACAGCCCAGATTCCTCCAAACAATATTGCTAAATAGTAAAGGATATTACTGATGCTGTACATGTTATTTTTATAAGTTAAACAGCCAACTTATCGCGCATTTTAAACGCTTCTTTTTTCAAAGCATCAAATTTTTGAGAAGCTGAATTGATAATCTCATCAACTTTTTCTTTTACATCATCTGTTGTGTCTGATTTTAGCTTTGACAGTTTCTTTCTTGTCTTGGCGCCTTTGTCAGGTGCTAATAGAATTCCTAACATCGCCCCAGCAGCTACACCCGCTAATGCACCGATTAAAATGTTTCCTCTGCTCATAATACTTGTTTTAGATTGTTTATGATTAAAGTGGTTTTCTACCCTGGATAATTCTTAATATTATTGCAATCAGAGCAATCACTAATAATATATGAATTATTCCTCCGGCACTATATCCAATGAATCCTATCGCCCATACTATAATCAATACTACTGCGATGATGTAAAGTAAATTTCCCATAATTTTATTTTTAAGTTTAAATTAATTTTATTTTATCATAATTTTTTGGATTGAATAATGCTATTTAGCATTATTCTTACCAAGGTTTTTTATTGATTCTCCAAGCTGGTCCATATCGCTATTAAATTCACGCTTGAAGGTCTCCCACTTTTCGTTATCTTTTTCATCATTTTTGTAGTCTCTTACTTTTACTTTTAAATCAGCATTGCGGGTTTCAATCTCAGCTACTTGCTTATCATAATCAGCACGGGCTTCTTTTTTCATTTCTGCTCTACGTAATTTCAAGTCTGCAATCTCTTTTTCCCTTTCAGTCATTCGCATATCAGCATCCGTTCTGAATTTTTCATATTCCTGAACGTAATCAACTTTAGCTTTTTCAAGATCTTGTTGTGCTTCGATCACATCTTCCTTAGCATCAGCTATATTTTCTTTAGCATCTTCAACTTTTTCTGCATGGTTATTGCAGCTTGTAATGAAACCCATTGAAAGGGTAGAAACGGCAAGGATAAAAATTGTTTTTTTCATAATTCTTTTTTTTAGTTGTTTTTTTTATTTGGGTTTATGTTATAATTCAGAAATAAATTTTTGGATCTCTTCTTTTGTTTTTCCTAACTTGGTTTGAAGTCTCCCCCATAATTCATCTTCTTTTCCTTCTTCCAATAATAAATCATTATCAGTTAGTACTGCAAACTTCTGTTTAAGTTTCCCTTTTGTTTCATTCCAGTGCCCTTTTAATTCAGTTGTAGTTTTCATGGTTTATTTGTTAAAATTATTGTTGATGCAAAGATGATTAACGACCATAGCGGATGTGTTACATTACTAACAAGATATGTTACATCATTCATACTTTAAAGATGGCTCTGTTTAAATGGCCGGCTCTAATTAGTATATAATTTGAGTGGTGCGCGTGCGTCATGAAAAAATAGTTTAAATTAAAAACCCCCTGCAAACAAGCAGAGGGTTTTAATACGTGAGAATGAAAATAGTTTTATTGAGCAATTAATCGTCCGGATTGAACTTCTTTGTTTTTATTAGTTACTTTATAAAAGTATAATCCTGTTGGAAATTCTGTTTCAATAGTTGTTGATTTTTCAGTTAGTGTTTTTATCATTACTAATGAACCTAAAGAATTATAGATAGACAATTCACTGCTATTTGATTGAGATGCCTCATTCAAAGTAACTGTCACATTTGATGCCATTGGATTTGGATAGAATACAGGGCTGTTTGTGATTTTTGAATATAGGTTGTTTATTCCAACTGAAGCACATGTTGTTGGAGGAAGAGTTACCTTGATAGAATCCGTTGTGAATTCCCCACTTGTAGTTAAAGCACGACCGTCAATAACAACTCCTTTTTTAAGACTAACAGCACCATCTTTAGAAATGATTGTTCCTTTAAAATTTGAGAAATTATTAATTTCAACTGCTCCGTTTACTTTCCAGAATACATTTTTTGCCTGTGCCCCATTAATCAACTTAACTTTAGCATAAGTGCTGGTAGATAATGCCCCGTTGATTTTAATAACAAAAACTCCATTGGCATTATTCCCGGCATTCAAATATAAGGTATCGGTTAATGTTGCAGCTGCGTTCATCACGTATGTGTGCGGTGTTAAAACCAGGCTTCTTCCGAATTGTGCAGGGTATAATAATTCGATATCGTAAGGAAGATTAAGTAAATAATCATCTACAAGTAATAGATCAGCCGCACAAGCAGATGTTGCTCCATCGTTAATTGGATGAATCATACCACCAACAAATAGCGCATTATATCCGGTGGTCAAACCTACGTTTGTTCCAACATCCCCATCTAAATGAGTATTACCAGTGTTAGTAACATAACCATTAGCTGAGAAAATTGAAAAACAAGCTGTAGTTCCTAAATCAGGTGCAACGGGACCATTTAAGCTTGGGCTTCCACATCCTATTGGAGTGTAAGCTAACACCCCATCTGTGCTGATAGCACCAGTTATAGAAAGTGCTCTGCCTTCTAACGTATCACCTGTATTCATATTAATTGCTGCATTGTTTGCAATAATAGTTCCTTTCATGGAAGTTCCTGCAGCCATATCAACAAGTCCTTCTACTTTCCAGAACACATTACAAGCTAAAGCGCCATTGATTAATTTTACTTTTGAATTAGTAGCGGTAGAAAGTGGGCCTGCAATCTTGAAAATAAAAACTGAAGATGCGCTTCCTAGTCCATCTAATGTTAGCCCTTGGTTTAAACTAGCCGCACTAGCAATTGCGTAAACACCTGAGGTAAGGGTTTGGCCACCACCAAGAGCAGGGGCAAGTGTTGATGTGAACACGGTGTTATCCAATTGGTTATAAGCTGTTATTAAGTCAGTCGATGCTGCAGAGGTTGAACCGTTATTGTTATTCATTACCCCGTTCACGTTACCAAAACCTGTACTTGATACCATACTGGTTCCAACGTTTCCGGTTAGTTGTGAAATGCCAGTGTTTGTTACCGCACCATTTGTAGAAAATAATACATAGTTAACTGTACTTCCTAAATTGGGAGCTTGTGCGAAGTGAATCGCCGGTAAAGATAATAGTGTAACTGATGTTACAATATGAAGTAATTGTTTTTTCATGGGAAAGATTTTAATTTTGTGAAAGAATTTTCACATGGTAAAGGTGGTTTGATTAATTACGAATCTGTTACAAAGTAAAAGCAAGAATTACATAATTCACTGTTAGCTGTTTTAGCAAATAATGCGAGACCTATTATGCGTATTTCCTCACGAAGTGGCGCTATTTGAATGTTTTACATGGATCATTTCCGCATTGAGAATATCAATTGAGAGTGTTTTACGCTATTCTTTTATATCCTTTGAGTTTATATTGCAAAGAATAGGTATGAGTAGTTTCACAGAAGTGCATTAATGAGCGAGAACCATAATCTTTATAGTCTGATAGCAAATGTTTAATTATTGTATCAAATTAATACACATTTTTAGATAAAAATGTGTTGTTAAAGGAAAGAAACTTTATTGAGGAAAGAGTGATACTCGAAAGTAAATCATTACCGAGAATAAGCGATACTTATTTGACGGCCATTATTGATTCAGCAACTTGAATAGTTCGTTTAGATTTGGCGCTAAAATAATTTCTGTACGTCGGTTTTTGGATCTCCCTTCAGGAGTGCTGTTAGAAGTTACGGGATAAAATTCTCCTCGCCCTGCTGCTGTTACACGCCTTGCATCCACTGCATAGGCATCAGTTAGTATTCGCACAATGGATGTTGCCCTGGCTGTGCTCAGCGCCCAGTTATCTGCAAAACGACCACGAATTGGAATGGAATCTGTGTGCCCTTCAATAAGAACACTTATATCCGTATTTTTGTTGAGTACATCTGCGACAGATTTTAGAGCTTCTTTTCCTAATGGGTCAACCACGTCGCTACCTGATTTGAATAATAATTTTTCTTGTAACGAAACATATATTTTTCCGTCTTTAATAGAAACAGTTAATTCATCTGGTTTAAAATTAACCAACGCATCAGCGATTGTTTTCTTCAATTTATTCATGACATCTTTTTGTCCCTGAATTAATTCCTGAAGGTCTTTCAAACGCTTAGCCTGATCGACAATAGTCATTTGAGATTTCGCCATGGAATCTTTTGAACTGGTGGACAGTGCTTGTAAATCATTTTGTACTGACTCCTTATCTTTTTGCAAAGCAGCCACAGAAGAATAACAATCGTTAAGCTTATTATGGGTTCCTATACTATCGACCTGGAGATCCTTGACTCTTGATAATTCTTTTAAGAATTTCTTTTTTGAAACACAGGACGTGAAGCAGATGCTTGCACACAGAGCAAAAATAATTGATTTCATTGTGAATTATTTCTTTTTAACCAATAGAACAACGATACCGCTTACCAGAATAATCCCTCCAATGATAGGAGACCATTTTATCGGATGATTTTTTTCCTTGTTGATTTCCAAAGGACCTAAATCCACTACGTTTTCTTTAGTGGTGAAATTAATTCCAGTAAAGATCATTAATGCAACGCCTATTACAATAAGCCCTATACCTAATCCTTTCATAACAATGTTTTTTATTAGTTTTTCACAAAGGTGCCATTCTGATTTTCATAAAATATTATATTTTTTCAAAAAGCACTTACACATTTTACTGTTGCATAGGCAATGTATTATTCATTTTCTATAGGCGTAGCTCTTTTTTTATGTTTGCGGAGTTCACTTACTTTTCCTATGGGCCTCATAAATTTTTGAGAAACAGTATAAAGATCAATCCTTCCGCCTAGCCCTATGGATGGAGATTTTGTTATGAAGTCATATCCACTGAAAAGGGAAAAATTACCAAAACCAATGAAACCACCTGCGAAAATTCCGGCCAATTCTTTAAAGCTAAAATCATTTTGCAAGCCGACGTCAGCCACCATTCCAAAAAATAATTTGGGATCAATGGTTATTTTATCATTTTCATTGAAAATAAAGTTTCCGGTGAACCATGTATAGCCAAGGCCTAAACTGATTGTTGGACTCACTTGATATTTGCCATCCACATATTCGATACGGCTGAAAGATATGGGAATAGTTGGTGATCCCAATAGCTTTGAAACATATACTGTGTTGTAATAGAGCGTATCAGGCCACCTCTTTACTTTATCCGGAATGGAATCCTGTTCTTTTATATCAGGAAAAGTATAACCGCGTTTCCTCAGAAATTGAACTGTCGGACTTTTGTCTTCATTGTTATGCTGGGCCAATGAAACTAATTCAAAAAATATCAGAAAGCATACAAGGTATAATTTCATCGGAAAAATTTCTGTAACAGCATCAAAGATCGATGCAAGTAGTCAACTTGATCTTACACAATCGTGCGGTTTTATTGCATTCTCTTATGAAATATATACAAGATTTTCATAGGGCTGTGTAATGCATAAAGCTTTTTAGCAGGGCATTTTTGTGTAAACATTTTAAATTAAATCACATGAGGCCAATTTGGACAGGTTCTATAGGATTTGGGTTAGTGAATATTCCGGTAAAGATTTACAGTGCGACAGAAACCAGCAACCTGGATCTTGATATGCTGGATAAGAAAGACCACTCAAATATTCGATTCAAACGCGTGAATGAAAAAACAGGAAAAGAGGTTTCGTGGGAAAATATAGTTAAGGGATATAAGTTGCCAAATGACGATTATGTTGTATTGGATGAAAAGGATTTTGAAAGGGCGAGTGCAAAGAAAACAAAAACCATAGAAATAGCAGAGTTTGTAAATGAGTCAGAAATTGAAAGCGTTTATTATGAAACTCCTTATTACCTGGAGCCAGATAAGTCTGGAACACGCGCCTATGCATTATTCAGAGAAGCCTTGTTAAAAAGCAAAAAAGTGGGTATTGCAACTTTTGTTATGAGGAGTAAAGAAACATTAGCCATACTGAAGGCGAACTCAAAGGTTATTATTCTGAACCGTATTCGATTTGAAGAAGAGATTCGTAAACCTGATGAATTAAGTTTGCCCGCAAAAACAGAAGTGAAAGCTACTGAATTAAAAATGGCGATGTTATTGATCAACCAGCTTTCAGGAAAATTTGATATAAAAAAATTCAAGGACACTTATAGTTCAGAATTATTGAAAGTTATTAAAGCCAAGGCTAAAGGTGTTAAGGTAAAAGAACCAAAAATGAAAGTTGTTTACAGTAAATCAAAAGACCTCATGGATCAATTGAAAGCCAGCTTAACACCAGCACGAAAAAAAGCTTCTTAAAATGGGACTTCAGTTATATAACAAGAAAAGAAATTTTAAAAAAACACCTGAACCATCAGGTAGTGTAAAAAAATCAAAATCTAAATTATCTTTTGTCATTCAGCGGCATAAAGCGTCTCACCTTCATTATGATCTTCGTTTAGAAATGGATGGTGTTTTAAAGAGCTGGGCCGTACCCAAAGGCCCTTCACTAAATCCAAAAGATAAACGATTAGCTATGATGGTGGAAGATCATCCCTACAATTATAAAAATTTTACAGGCATTATCCCTGAAGGCAATTATGGCGCTGGTATTGTTGAGATTTGGGATGAAGGCCAATTGTCTGATATTAATAATTCAGATAAAAAAACTGCTGAAAAAAATCTCAAGGCCGGCATTCATTCAGGAAGTTTAAAATTCAGATTGTACGGTAAGAAACTAAAAGGCGAGTTTGCTTTGGTAAAATTAAAAGGCAAACAGGAAAACGCCTGGTTGTTGATTAAACATAATGATGAACATAGTGTAACTGAAATTTATAATAGTGAAACCTTCACACCTAAAGATTCGCCCATTAATAAATGGTTAAAGGAAAATAAGCTACCTGTTCGGAGAGCGCTTTCAAAAAGGAAAAAAGAATCGAAAGAAGAAAAGGAAGAATCTATAGTTTCTGGGAATAAAAGCAATAACCGTTTTCTCCCAGGAAAGACCAAAAAACTTGACAAGTACATTGCACCGATGCTAGCCAAGGAAACAGATCAGCCATTCAATGATAAGAATTGGATCTATGAATTTAAGTGGGATGGATATAGGGCTCTTGCGGAGGTGAACGAAGGCGAGGTAAAATTATATTCGCGTAACGGAAACACCTTTACTTATTCTTACCCCATAATCGTGGAGGAATTAAAAAAATTGAAAATTCATGCTGTACTGGATGGCGAAATTATAGTCGTTGATGAAAATGGTAAATCCAGTTTTCAGTCGCTGCAATATTATCAGAACGATGGAACTGTTCCTTTGGAATTTAGAGTATTTGATTTATTGTCTCTTAAAGGACAGGATACTTGTTCATTGGCATTAACAGATAGAAAAGAGCTTCTGAAAATGTTACTTCCAAAAAGCCCTGTTATAAAATATTCAGATCATATCGAAGAAAAAGGAATTGAGTTTTTTAAAATGGCCGTTGAGAATGATCTTGAAGGCATTATGGCAAAAGACTCGAACTCAACCTACAATCCAGGCGTAAGAACTAATTCATGGTTAAAAATAAAAAATCATAAATCGCTGGAAGCAGTGATTGCTGGATTTACAGAACCAGGCGGAGGACGTAAACATTTTGGAGCATTAGTTCTTGGGGTATGGGAAGGAAAAGAATTAAAGTATATAGGACATACGGGTTCAGGATTCGACTCCAAGACACTTGAGCACATGAGTAAACTCATGAAACCTTTGATTCAAAAAAAGTCACCTTTTAATACAACAGTTAAAACCAACATGCCTGTTACCTGGGTTAAACCAAAAATGGTTTGTGAAGTAAAATATACTGAATGGACACGCGACGCACATCTGCGGCATCCAATTTTTTTAAGATTACGGGAAGATAAAAAAACAAAAGAGATAACAACCAAAGCAATGGCAATAATTAATCCCGAATCAGAAGCGCCTAAAAAATCCACTTCAAAAAAGAAATCATCAACTAAAATAGCATCGGTTTCTAAGAACAAAGAGATAGCAAAAAAATCAAAAAAAGAAGTGGATGTTGAGCAAGATGATTTTATTTCATTTGGAAGAATTAAAGTAAAAGTAACTAACCGTAATAAAATTTTCTGGCCTAACGAAAAAATCACAAAAGGCGATGTTATTGATTATTATCAAAGTGTATCAAAATATATATTGCCCTATTTAAAAGACAGACCTGAATCTTTAAAGCGAAACCCGAATGGTATTAAGGATACAGGTTTTTTTCATAAAGACGCAGGTGTGGAGGCACCTGATTGGGTTAAGAGTAAAGCCGTTTTTTCTGAATCAACAAATAAGGATATTAATTACATATTATGCAATAACGCTGCAACATTAGCTTATTTGAATAATTTAGGATGTATTGAGATTAATCCCTGGCATTCTACAGTTCAGAAACTGGATAAACCAGATTACCTGGTTATTGATATTGATCCGTCTGATAATAATACGTTTGAGCAGGTTATAGAAGTAGCTAATGTAGTCCGTGATGTATTTAAAAAAGCCGGTGTTGAGTCATACTGTAAAACTTCGGGCGCAACCGGTTTACATATTTACGTGCCAACACAAAAAAAATATACTTATGACCAGTTAAAAGATTTTTCACATTTGGTTTGCATACTTGTTCAAGAGCAACTGCCAATGTTTACAAGCCTGGAACGAAATCTTAAAAAACGGGGAAATAAAATGATTTACCTCGACCATTTGCAAAACAGACGTGGACAAACCATATCATCAGTTTATAGTTTGCGGCCTAAAGATGGCGCAACAGTTTCTATGCCATTGAATTGGAAAGAGGTAAAAAAAGGTTTAACGCCACACGACTTTAACATACACAATGCGTTGAAACGAATTGAAAAAACCGGAGACTTGTTTGCTCCGGTTCTGGGGAAAGGAATTGATTTAGCGAAGTGTTTGAAGCGGCTGGAGAAATAATCTATTTAGGTTTATATAATTTCTGACATTGGGCACAGTAACAGGTCAGTCGGGCAGTTTTACCGCAATAGGTTCTAATGGTTTTTATTTTGCATCTCGGGCATTCGGCTTTTTTGTAGATCAGCCAATTTTTCTTTAATACAAACTCTTTTTTCCAAACATAGAATTGTAAACTATAATCACGCGCGTCTTTTACCAGGCTTTTAAGTTTTTTTTCAGATAATGATCCAACCATGGTTTCAGGATGGATCTTTGTTCTGAACAACACTTCATTTTTTATGATATTTCCTACTCCGGCAAAAATATCCTGGTTAAGCAAGACATCGCAAACTAATGAGCCCTTTAGTTTCTTAATTTTCTTAACTGCTTTAGTGTGATCCCAGGTTTCCGACATGATGTCAGAATCCCAGTCATATAGATCATTGGGATCGCCCTCGATCAATTTTACACTACATGTATAAAAGCTAAATTCAGCACCTTTGAATTGGAGTAACAATCGAGGAGGAGTTTCTTTTCGTTCATTAATTCGATAAGTCCCAAACATGAGTAAGTGAATACGAAGATAAAAATCATCAAAACAAATAAGGAAATGTTTTCCCCAACTTTTGAAGTCATTGATCTTTAATTTTTCAAGTCTTTGAATATCAATTTTAGAATTACCCTCCACTTTCAGAATTTTTCTTCCTTTAAAAGAATTCAGTTCTTCTTTGATGATAACAATCGATGGTCCTTCAGGCATAATTTATACTTTGGTTAATCTCTTTAATTCTAAGGCTTTTTGTACTCAGTTACATAATACTAATATCCTGAACAGCCTATGCATAATTTTTTTTATTTTAGTCAAATAGATTAAGTTGTCCGTTGTTCTTCGGAGGTTTTGCTTTCCCGAATACTGTTCTCCCCCCATATTTATAAGATTCTCGTCTTTCCTTTTCAAGAAGATTGTTGAAATTTTCGTTTGGTATAAAATCTTTTTCCATCATCTGTGAGATCAAAGAAAGATTTTTGATTGCCATTAATTTATCACTCTCACCCAACTTTGCTTTTTCAACGGATTGCCGTAGTATATCAATCGTAAAGTCATAAGTTTTAACAGGAACAGGAAAAGGATGCCCATCCTTTCCACCATGGGCAAACGAAAAACGAGCCGGATCAGTAAAGCGGGAAGGGGTGCCATAGATCACTTCACTGACAAGTGCCAGTGACTGTATCGTTCGTGGCCCAGCACCTTCGAGCAAAAGCAACGATTCGAAATCATTTATTTTTGTTTCATGCGCTAAGGTTAATATACTTCCCAAACGTTTTAAATCCACATTTTCTGCGCGCACATCATGATGTGTAGGCATCACAATTTTTCTTATTTCAGGCAGAATGATCTGTGGTGATTCTTTAACGAGATTTAGAATTCCTGTTTTTGTGCTATCGGCGTTTTTGTCTGTTAAATTTAAAATAGAACCATGATTAGCGCCGTAGATAAAAGCATGCGGCTCTCGGGTGAAAGATTTTAATATTGCGGATTGCCAGTGGTATCGCCTGGCCATGCCCGTATCGGTATTCATACCTTGTTGAATAACGTTCCATTCTCCTTCCTTTGTAACGATGAAGGTATGCAAATAGATTTGGAATCCGTCCTGAACAGCACTGGTATCCACCTTTGCACTCAAGCGACTATTCTTTACCAGCTCTGTGCCATTAAGGCCCGTTTTTTCGGATAGGGAAATTAGTTCGCTTGGAGTTTCTCTGGAATATTTTCCTTTACCACCGCAAATGTAAATTCCCAATTCATCAAATTTTGGGTTCAATGCTTTTTTTAAAGCTCCCATCACGGACGTTGTAATACCTGACGAATGCCAGTCCATTCCCATTACGCAACCCAATGACTGAAACCATAGAGGGTCACTCATCCGCGCGAGTACTTCAGCTCGGCCGTACTCCAGAATAATCGCCTCAATAATGGCACCTCCTAGTTTACTCATGCGCTCAGCCAGCCACTGCGGTACCCTTCCGTAATGTAAAGGAAGATCAGCGTATCGCTTGTTATCAAAGTAAAGCTTCGGCATTTAAAAATGTTTTATGTCCAGTATTTTATGATGCCACCCTCTTTTCCAAAGACAGGATCTTTTTTAGGCATTTTTACTTTTTTGATATTTTTAATGGACTTACTTCTTTCGTTTTTATCACCAACTTTGATATCATACTTTTTTCCATTTGGATAGGCCCCTACACATTTAACCGCATTTTCCTTCCCGAGGTTTTTATGTGCAACTCCGGCAGGGATGATCAATACGTCTCCTGTACTAATTTTGATTTTGATACCTTTTTTTCCGCCTAACTGCAGTGTTGTTTTGCCTTTATATACTCCCATCACTTCATGTGTTGTGCTATGGTAATGATGGTAATTATAGATGCCACTTTTCCAGGCATTTTTCCAGTTGTTTTTTTTGAACAAGGTTTTTAGGTAACTGCCGGGAAAGAAAAAAGGGAGTTGTATGATCTTTTTATAGTGAATAACCAATAATTGACTATTAGGAAATATACCATCATCTTTTAAACGGTAGGTTTTAATTGAGTAAAGCTTTTTTGGCTCTTTCATGCCCTTTATAGTTTTTGATTTTTAATAAGACGATGAGCTGTTTTAGAATTTGAGAAGCCAACCACTTCAAATTGTTTTTTTTCGTATTCATTATACGATACAAAAAAGTTCACAATGGCATCCAGTGTTTGTGGATTCAGATCTTTGATCTTTTGGATATGACTATAATGTTTTATGTTAGCAGGCACCAGAAGAAATCGATCATTTCTGAACCTCTTTTTACCTTTTTCCTTTTGAAGTGCTTTAAGAACACCTACCAGGCGGCATTCGATCAAACAACCGGGATATGCAGAGTCATCCATTAAAACCAATGCATCCAAAGGATCACCATCCTCTCCTAAAGTTCCAGGAATGAAGCCCATATCACAAGGGAATATAAGACCGACTGGCATAAGTTTTTTTAATTTAAATAAGCCGGTTTTTTTATCGTAGTTGAATTTGTTCCGGTTCCCTGACGGTGTTTCAATAATCACATGAAGGTGATTGTTTTTTCCATATGTGTCGAGTAGATTCATTCACAGTCATTGAAGGTCGTCCGGTTTTATTTTTCTTTTCGGCGTCTGAATTTAAAGTAACGATCTCTGGGAGGTTCCTGATCAATTTCCATTAGTTTGTCATAGGCCTCTTTCAAATCTTCTGGAATTTCACCTTTATAATTTATTTTATAATAAGTAAATCCATTTCTTGGTGTAACGCTTTTCTTTTCGAGAAAATGAACCTGTTTTTCAATATAGGCTTCTTTAAAATAACTTAGAATAGCGTCTTTCCTTTGTTTTTCCAATAGCTTAAGTTTATTATTTATAAAAGCCCTGCCAAGCAATTTGTAGCATTTTTCTTGCAGGGTGAATATCATAGTGTCTTTAACATGTTTGTTAACATATAGAATAAAGGCGGAGTCTTTCACTGGAAGTCGCTCAATGTTTGTTGAATCCTCTTCAGAAACACTGCGGCCTTTTTTGCCATCATTAGCGAGGTAAAACTTTTTCTTTGCTTCAAAAAATAAAATATATTCTTTTTCTTTTTCAGTGAACTCGAATGGCTGAAAAGTTATATTGGCAACAGGGCTTTTCCCCAGAAATTTTACCATTTTATTTAGAAATTTATCCTGGTCGTCATCTACCTTTGTTTGACGAAGCTTCCATGTGAGGGCCATTAAATTTTCTACTTTACTTTCTGCATTTCTTACTTCAAATCCATAACCAGTAGTGGGTGGTTTCACGAAAATATTTTTGAGTAAATCCAACAACACGTCTTTGATATGAAACTTCGGATTTTTCAAATCGCCGGTAATAGGAATTTTATAGTCAATTACATTTCCGCGCTCTCTTATAAAGGCCATAATTAAAGGCATAGGGATCCATTTACTATCGTTTTTCTTAACCTTATCGGCAAGTCGAGGATCAATCATAATAAAATGATTATCACTTTGGATGATATCATTGCGTATATTCCATGTTCCAAATAACTCTACTGTTCCTCTATCAAGTGGAAAAGAAGTAAAAGTTACCAGATACGGATTTAATAGTGGCGCAGGAATACGGTGCAGTTTATAATTCAAATCAAAATCTGAGTTAGTTTTGGGATTCATACTCACCGAAATATCTAAAGAACCATAGGGTTTAACGCCACTGTTTAATTTAACCTTTACCCATTGATTTTGGTTATCAACTGAGTCTGCACGTATGTTTAGTGGTTTAAGGGAAGCAGAGAATTTTTCATTAATAGAGTAGTCAGAGAAGTGAATATCCCCGTCTTCTATATTTAAGTTATTTATTTTATAATCACTCTTTAAAAAGTTCTTGAATAAAACTTTTATGTATTTCGACAATTCAATAATTAAATTGAATTTTTCGGGATTACTTTTTATTTGTTTTACTTTGGATCCTTTATGGCCAAACATTCGCTGAATATTATCCAGGTAATCATAACGCTCATATTTCACGTAAGGTTTTTGTAATAAAACAGTATCAAAGAAATATCGTTTTTTAGCGGGAGCAAGTTCAGTAATTGCTAGGGTGAGTTTTTCATAGGCAACATAGTCTTCTGTAGAATCTTTTCCAAAATGAAAATCACTTATTACTAATCTTCCTTTACCATCGATATTTTGTTTGTCTTTAAAATTCCCTTTTCCTTGAAGATTTGCATCCAGTACCGATGAAATATTTCCGTAAGTGGCTAGATCTCTTAAATACTGTTTCATAATTTTCATATCAAAATGCGTTACTATCACACCAAATCTGTAATCGAGATTTTTTGTGTTTATAGAGAAGTTACCGTCTACCTTTCCTCTCCCGATTCCCGACTCAAAAGTGATCTTTCCATTGATCGTATCACTATCCCAGCGTTTGCCATCACTTTTAAAATTTACATGAATAATGGAATAATCAATAGGGGTAGTGGGCTCGGAGAAATAAAAAGTGCCTTCGTTAATTTCAGCATTCAGCAAGTTAAAATGTACGGGGCCTTTGTCTGTTTTCGGTTTGTCTTTGGCCGTGAAAAGATCTATGATGTCAGAAAAGTTAAAAACTTTTTTATTTTGTATGATTTTGGCTATTGGTTTCTCCAAGGTGAGTGAAGTGATTTCGTAGGTTTTGTTTAATAGTTTTCTCATAGCAAAATGAGCCGAAATACCATCAAATTCAATAAAGACTGAGTCGCTTTTTTGCTCATACACTTTAACATCATCAAAGTGAATATATCCAGTGAAGGGATTCACGTATGCCCAATCCATTTTGACTTCACGGCCGATATATTTGACATCATATTTTTCAACCAGATATTTAGCAATTGGCGAAATAAATATGATGATAAGTGCAACTAGAGCAACAATAATAATTGATACAATGAGTAATGTTTTTTTTAATTTGGGACTTAGGCGATTCATTTTTGAAATTTTGTTCGATATTTAATAATAAACCCGAAGAGTTCTTTCGAATTATTCGGGTTTAATGATTCTGCTCTATAATTTTTTTTCATTCACACCATTCATAATTATTTTCTCATAAAGTACAATGCAGCAAAAACTACTATCCCAACTGTAGTGAAAGTTAATAGGAATATAGCCATAAATTTTGACACGCCAAACTCTCTGACCAGAATTCTAATGGGTTCTGTAATGACCCTATATACCAATCTGGTAATTTTTTTTACCGCTCCCTGGCCTTTAATCACGTATTCCGTTGCTCCGTTTTTAAATGCCTGCACAGCTAAAGCAACATCTTCATTACTTGACAGCATGATCACTTCGGTTTGCGGATTTTTTTCTTTAATTAACTTAAGTATTTCAACACCATTTTTACCACCTAAAAAGTAATCGAGAATTACAATATTTGTAGTCTTGTTTACTCTTTCCAGGCAACCTTCCCCGGTTGTAAATGTTGATATATTCAAATCCGATCCGAAACGGTTCTGTAAATAATATTTAAGATCAGTAAGTACTAATTTATTATCGTCTACAATAAATAAATTTATTCCTTGCGTTTGCATATGACCCTCCGCTTTTAAAAATTAATAGTAATTATAATATGCAAAGTAGGCCTAAATGCCTATAAAAATCATTGCACATGTTTGAAAATATTTTATAGATATTACATATTGTAGCCGATGAGTCCCATTTTCTTTAGAATTTTTTCGCCATTCTTACGAATGTTAAACCTGTAACCAACAAACAAAACAACTTTTCCGATATAATTTTCTGAATTGAAGCTGATAACAAATGGAGTATAGTTATTGTCGTAGGTCGCCAGTACTCCTGAAAAAAATTTAAGATTGTCATACCTCAATGCAGCCTTGGCACTTAAATGCAAAGTCAGGTTAAGTGGCATGTTTTCTGAGCTACCATCATTTTTAGCAAAGTCTGTTTTTTGACCCCCGGCTCCTACATTCAACGCGGTGCTAAATACTATTTTTTTCCGTACATACGTATAACCATAACCGACAGTTAGTCCTGCGCCCAAAACAGATAGACTTGTAATATTATATAGAGCCTCGGTAAAAAGTGGCTTTAAAGGATATTTTACAAAGGAAGAATCGTTACACGTTAAATCAACATGGGAGTGATAAAATCCTACCATATATGATCCCGAACTTTTTCGTTGAACATCCGTAAAGGAAAATGCTCCGCGAAGAGAATACTTTTTATTATTGAAAACAAACATAGTATTCACGCTATACGAAATAATCTTAATATCACTTCTCACATCAATCAGTTGATTTTCTTCATTATTTTTTAAAAAATTATTTGAGTGAACATACATGCCTTTGTAATTTTGATAGTTAATATCCGTAATAACCCGTTTACCAATAATTGTTATTTGTAAATCTGTACTCTTGGTATTCCCTCGCCCTTCTTTAGCCCCTATTTTAAGAGGCGGAACAAAGGCAAATGTTAAAAACATATTACTGAAATTAAAACCGATATTGTAGTAATTGTTAGGGGAAATCTTTAGTTTTTTGTTAGTTTTTGGATCAATGAGGTTAACTCCATAATATTTTTTACTGATAGGAATAGTGATAGTGAGTTTTCTTTTATTACTTAAAATATAAGTGGTATCAAAATCAGTGATTCGCCTTTTCATCAATTGCTTTACATACCATCTGTGCGGATACATAAATTTATCCTTGAAACTTTTTTTTGGAATATCATCAACAATAAGCTTACTAATCACAGTATCGGCCACGGCTTTAACAGTACTATCCAGTTGGGAATGGGCATGTTTTGCAATAAGCAACCCTATTACTCCTATTGTATATATTAATTGACGTTTCAATATGTTTAACCTACACGGCCGAAGCTAATCAATAAGTGTATAATAATCATTATAATATTATCACCCTAAACTTTTGAGAATTAACAAAGACTCGCCTTTCGGTTGCTTGTGAGTTTTTTGTAAGACCTTATGAAGGTCAGTCCCCAGTTAAATTGTTGGGTAGAATAACAACAGACTTTAGCCTATTTCTTAGTAGTTGTTTTATTTCGAATATGAATTTCATTTTTGGCTACAGCGTGCAATTGGCCATGTTTGGAATAGATTTCAATTGGATAGGACTTTATACAAACACCTTTTTCGTTTAATTCTTTTTCTACCTCCTGTATCATTTCTGCAGTAACGCGAATACTGTAATAGAGGTTTTCTTTAGCTGGTTTCAGAAAACGAATGGATGCACTTTGTAACCAAATACTCACCTTGTAACCTTTATGTAATAGAATTTGCCCAAATAGCATGGCATAAAATGGATCGCTTGCGGAATAAATGGTTCCGCCAAAAATTGCAGAGCCGAAATTCATTGTCAAAATGCTTTTATTGATTTTTACATCAGCACCTAAAAAATCTTTATGGATCTTTTTTACCCAGATACGTTGAAACAATAAGGGTGGGTAAAGACGCATCGCCCACTTCAATATATTTTCAGAAACTTTCATGGATTTTATATTTATTTTGAAATTCTACAGGAGTTTCGCCTGTATGTTTTTTAAAAACCCTGGAAAAATACGAATTATCTATGTATCCAAGTTCTAATGATACTTCTGAAACGGTTTGCCTGGAATGAATTAAGAGTCGCTTTGCTTCAAGAATGATCCGCTCAATTATAAAATTACCGGTTGTTTTGTTCAAACTCTCCTTACAGATACGGTTCAAATGTTTCTCGCTGATATTCATCAGATCAGCATATTCATGAGGAAATTTTTTTTGTTTG
The DNA here is from genome assembly GCA_040387555.1 of Bacteroidota bacterium. Lineage (GTDB taxonomy): Bacteria > Bacteroidota > Bacteroidia > B-17B0 > Aurantibacillaceae > UBA4416. The sequence goes on from JAZKDO010000002.1 coordinate 95,876, forward strand.
AAATGATAGTCTATAAACTTTTCAAGCGCTCTGAGTTTAAGCAAATATGTTTCATTTTTTGTTTCTAAAGGAAGAGCGTAATGTCGCGATAGTTCGATGTATACCAAAGTGATTAATGCATGTAGTTTTTCAAATTTTAATTGAGCATTATTCTGATACTCTTTAATAATCTCCTGAAATATTTGGGAGAGTATATCTGAATTTTTTTTGTTAAGGGAAATGAATGGTGGGTTATAAACTGAACTAAAAAAAGGATAATCCAAGACACTTAATAACGTAAACCCACTATCATAAAAATCTTTGGTATGAAAAAATACATAGCCGTCGATGTCTTTTGACAGCGACCAATGATGCATTTGTCCTGGCGACATCATAAATACATAGCCTGGTTTAATAGCATATTTCTTAAAATCAATTTCATGAATACCGCTTCCTGCGGTGAAAAGAACTGCCAGAAAAAAGTCATGTTTATGCGCGACAGATATAATATGATTGTGTTTAATATGAGAAATGAAATCGTTGGCATAAAAATCCTTTTCATTAAATGTTTCTTTGAAATGTTGAATTTTATATATGGGCAATTTGGCTTTCATAAAATGAAGATACAAAAAATGTCTTTATTATCCTATATAAAGCGTATTTGATGGAAGGCACTTAAAAAACAATTATTTACTTTTGTATATTAAAACTCATGAGTATGAAAACGGAAGATAAGAACTCAGATACCAAAAATAGGTTGATCATGAATGTTCTAAAAGAAAAATGTCCCAATTGTGAAAAAGGCAATGTGTATGAAAAAAAGAAAAAGTTTTTTGAATTGCCTGTAATGAAAGTAAAGTGCGATTTATGCCATTATCATTTTGATCGCGAACCGGGTTATTTTTTAGGGGCAATGTATATCAGTTATGGGTTGGCAGTTTTCCAGGGAATTTTAACGTTTTTGTTTTTACACTTTTTATTTCCAGGTATTCCAACAATTGCAGTAGTATTAATCATTTTAGCAGTTATTTGTTTACTCTCTATGAAAAACTATAAACTTTCCCGTGTTATTTACATGCACATATTTCCTGAATAGAAAATTAACGATCGTTTATGGAATTTTTGATTTCCTTCATCTGTATTTAAAAACACAGAAAATATGGAAATTTCAATTAAAAAACCCTGTCATGAAAATTGGGATATGATGGCCCAAAATGAACAAGGTGCCTTTTGTGGCAAATGTGTAAAGACAGTAATTGACTTCAGTACAAAATCCTTAGTGGAGATAAAGCACTTTTTCGAGAGTAAGCCTAATGAAAAAGTATGCGGGCGTTTTGATAAACAGCAATTAACCTCTTTAAGTTTTGATGCTTTTTTTTCTGAATTTAAAGGGTTTAATTTTACGAAACGCTTTGCTGTGATTGTATATTTTACTTTCGGATTGTGGTTGTTTGGCGCTTCTTCCGCAACTGCTCAAACAAATGAGCACTTAAAAGGTGATGTGGAAATTAATCGCTCTGCCATTATGGGTGGAGCAAGAGTTATGTCCACTCAAAAAGACACCACAACGACTTGTATAAAACCTGACATTGGTAAAAAAGTGGTTAAGGGCAAGGTTGCTGTAAAACATCAACCTGAACCTGAATTAAAAATGGGTGAGGTAATCGCGGAACCTCCAGGAAAAAAGACTGGTTACAAGAATTCAAATAAAAAAAAATAGGCTAATATTATCGGAATTAAAAAACACATAGCAACAGCAATTTGACTTGCCGTTGTTACATTTGCTGTGTAAAATTACCAGAATGCGTTTTCAACCTGTAAAACAATTAAATACAATTTTAAAGCAAGAGTATTTTGAATCGACTATTAGTTGGGCGTTTCGTGTTGTGCTAGCTTTAAATGTCCCGCTTATAGTTGTGCCATTGTGGAAAGGTTTTTCTTACGAAATTATCTGGATGGCATTTGGTGCATATCTGCCTTCGCTAATAGACTACCGCGGCCCTCACTATAAGAAAATAATGATACAGGCCATGGAAGGGGCATTGATCGTGTTGGCGGCTCTTGTTGGGATGAACGTTTCGAAGTCATTAGTGGGCTCTGTAATAGCTATGTTTATTGTGGGCATGTTTGCCGCATTGATAAGGAACTGGAGCAATTATGGAGCAAGCATAGGTGTAGCAACTGGTTTTTTCTTTTTATTCGGATTATCCAATCCTGTTTCCTTTGATGAATCTTTGAATTATGGAATTTATGTTTTTGCGGGGGCACTGTGGGCTATTTTTATTACAATAGTTTCTTTTCCTTTCAAGCCATCAAATCCCTTACGAAGATCTGTTGCTAATATCTGGAAAGCAAACACGGATTTTTTAGACATTTTAATTCAAAAATATTCTTCTGACGAAGAAGCGGAAAACGTGAAGGTTCTTGAAAAGGAATTGGCGATCAGGGAAACGATTAATCAGTCTATCAAATTGTTTTCAAGACGAGAAACGGAAAAGACTAAATTGAAAACTGAACATTATAATATGATGATGGAGCTAAGAAGAACTTCCTCTTTGTTTGCGGCTACATTAAATGCAATACATGAGGGGCTTGAGGAATTAACGACGCCAGAATTTCAGAAGATAAGAAATTCAGTTTTGTATAAAACATTGTCTGCTTTTGCCCAGGCCAGCGCCCGGATATCAGTAGTTATGTTTACGTTTCGTGCGGAAGATCTTACTGTGGCAAAGATCAGGATAAATCGATGTGAGATAGCAATTGGTCTTTTTGAGGAAGCCGGTGAAGAATTAAATTTAGATGATAAAGAAAAATTAATCCTGAATCATCTTACAGAAACGCTTCGTAGTTCCTTGGCTTATTTGTTACAAACAATTTCTCAGATTGAAGAAAAATTAGATCTTAAAAAAAGCGATTACCTTGAAAATTATAAATTATCGTTTAATAATTTTTTGATTGGTTTAAAACCCAGGGCTCTGGTAGAATTAGTTAACGAGGCTTTTAATTTTAATTCACAACATTTTATTTATGCTCTACGAGTTGCAATTGGTTTATGCATCGGTGTATTGGTTTATAAATTTTTCAATATTGATCATGGGCATTGGATAGCATTAACTATGATGATTGTTATTCAGCCCTATTTTGGTGCTACTAAAAAAAAGGGAATCGAACGTATAATTGGAACAGTTGCTGGGATTGTACTAGGCGGAGTAATTATGTTATTGCCTTTACCGCACCAAGTGTTTGTTGGATTATTAATCCTTGTTTCTTTTTTAGTGGCCTACTATTTGCGAAATAATTATAAGGTGGGTGTTTTTTTTACTACTGTTATGATGGTGATACTGATGCAACTTTCACAGCAAGGCTCATGGGAGTTAATTGGTTGGCGGGTTTTGTCTACCCTCATAGGCGCATTGCTAGCATTAGTTGTAAGTTACGCATTCTGGCCAAGTTGGGAGAAGGAGCGTTTCCCTGATTTAATGGTTAAGTCGTTGCTTCATAATAAAAATTATCTGCAGCAAGTCATTAATTTTTATAATACAGATTTGGCAACCGGCGAAACATGGCATAAGTGCCGCAGAGGGAAGTAATAACCAAGTATTTGCCAGTGTTCAGAGAATGGTGGAAGAACCTGGGCATATTAAAAAAGGATTGGATGTATATTTTACGATGGCAGGTGTTAATATTCGGATTTCAAGAGAAATAACCTCTTTGGCATTATTAATGAATGATGAAAAATATTCAGACTCCATAACAGAATTGACTCACTATTTGAAGAACGCAGTTGTAATTTTTGATTGGATTTCATTACATATCAGAGAACCATTGGTTGCTAAATTAGCACCGGACTTTAGCGCTATAAAAGAAACATTTGAATCAACTGTATTTTCAAGAAACGAGAAAACACGTTTTATAAAAGTTGAATTAGAAAAAATAGTTTTTGAATTAGAAACAATGTGCGTTCTTATTAAAGAACAAAAACAAATCAAAGGTTGATTTAATCCAATCTTAAACTTGTGCCTCCAATAATTGTTCCATCACAGGAAATTTCAATTATATAATTACCGGGCACTAATTCACCTTGTCCTTCACAATAAGCAACACCACTGATTTCGCTATTTGCATAATTTAAACCTTGTTTACCGGCAAAGTAGCCACTGGATTTATCGAAGCTAAAGCGGTAATTATCATCATAGCTCTTTGCCATTTCTTTTCCGTCAGGAGTTACTATGCGAATAAATATTGTTTTTTCACCGGCCTTGGCGATTTTGTTTTCTCCTAATGTAAATGAGATTTTAATTTTTTGAACACGTGAAGCTTTGTTGGTTTCACTTTCTTTTTTTCCACCACTTTTAAATTTCACGCCTTTGGCTACAATATTTGATATGGATAAAATAGATCCTTTTTGAATCGTTGCTTTCAGATCATCTTTTTCTTTATTGAGAGTGGTTGTTTTACCTTTCTCACTATCTAACTCTTTTAAAACATTGTTTTTTTCTACTATTAAAGTTTTATTTAAAGTGCCTAAAGAATCAATTGTTCTCACATAGCCTCTCATAATCATTCTTAAAGTTTCTGATTCTTTCTTTAGTTTAGAAATGATGTATGTGTCGCCTTTATGTTTTTCAGCGTCTTCAAGTAACTGAGCAATTTCAGCCTTTTTAGCATCGATATCAGCTTGCAGGGCCTTATCGTTCGTTTGTAAATTACCAAAATCTTTTTGTAGTTGTAGCAATTCGCCTTTAACATTATCACGTTCAACGATAACCTGCTCCTTCACTACAATTTCATTTGCAGCTTTATTTTTTTCCTGAAAGTACATCCAAAATGTAACGCCATTGGTAATTGCCAACAAAGCAATTAAGATCCATAATAACCCTGACTTTTTACGATTCTCGTTCGATGTATTTTCCTCCATTACAAAATAATATATTTCTCAAAAATAAGATAAAATTAAGAACCCCTAGCGAAAGTTTTTCACTAAGGGTTCTTAATTAGTTTAATTTAACGCTTATTGTGTGATGCCTAATTTCTTAGCTATTGCAGCAGGAATTGCTTTCTTATGAAGCATAATACTAGTTGTTTTATATAATAAATAACTTTCTGAAGCATAAAAATAGCCATCGCATTCATTACGGTCTTTTCCCCATGAGTTTTTTACAATATAATAGGGTGTTGAATTCTGATCGTTAACAAGTCCCACAACATGCATTCCATGATCATCCTGTGTTTCATAATTATCAAATGCAAGTTGACGATTTTCCTGAGTTACTTTTAATTGTGTGTGTGGTTTTTTTACAAGTTCCGCTTTCTCTTCGTCGCTCATGTCAGAATATGGAATTTCAGGAACGATTGCTAACCCATCTTTAAAACGAAAACCTTTTTCGCTAACATCAGCAGCCCAGGCAAATGAATAACCATTGTTGATAGAGCTTTGCATAACTTCCTTAAATTCATTTAATGGCAAATTATACATTTGATCCCAGTTCCAGTTATCAGGTACTTCCAGGGTAAATTTACTATAGAATGGATGATGCGTAAACGAAGTTAAAAACACATAATCATCGGGATTAATTCCTGTAGCCTCAGAATATGTTTTTGGGGTATATTCTTTTCCTTTGTAGTTAAATTTTTCAGGAACTTTTCCTAAAAAGGCATCACAAGTACTTTCTACTGCCTGATGCACAGCCTCGAAATCAATTTTATTGTTTTTATCATCTGCTGACGCGGATACTATTCCTTTTAAAGTTGCTTCCAATACAGCATGGTTGTGTTGGTCTTTAGGATTTTTTTTACCGGTATAAACTTCTTCCGGTACCATTCCATATCTGCGAATTACATTAACCACATCTGAGAACCCACCACCTTCAGCCATATTAGCACGGCCATGCATGCGAAGATAGTTATCTGCTTTCAACGGATAGGCTTTGCGCGCAATATACATTTCTGCTAAATTAAATTCTTTTCCTTTTCCCATCCTAATCAACTCACTTTCAAAAAATGAGAGAGAGGAGAACGACCAACAAGTTCCTGTTTGACCTTGGTTTTGAACAGCGTTGGCATCCAGGGTTTTTACAACAGTGAATTTATATTCACTTCCTTTCATGTTGGTTAATGGGCCTTGATATGCAGCTTGTTGTGCGCTTAGTGAAAGAGCAGAAATAGCGAATAGAGATAATATTAATTGTTTCATGTTAAGTTTTTAATTAGTAATATTAAGTAAAAGTAGAAGTTATGTAAGAATAATTTGGCTTTAAGTGTTGATTGGTTTGATACAAATTTAACTGGCTTGTTTTATGTATTTTAACAAGAATGAAATTTCAAAAACAGTGAAGATAAAGTATTGTATCATAAAATGGCAGGTAAAGGCCAATGCCTGATCTTTATTTATCAAAGAATAAACAAAAACAAATATCATGCATACCAACAGACGAGCCATGCTCAATGCGAGGGTTTTAAAAACAAATTCTTTAGAAGATTTATCTCCTTTTGTCAATAATCCATTAATGCCTAGAGTGCTTATAGCAAAAAACAACGTGGGAATCCAAAAATGGGGGGTGTTTAAATAACGGTTTTGAATCTGACTTAATCCGAACGATAGAAGCAGAGCCCCAATGCACACCATTAAAAATTGAAAGTAATATTTTTTTTGATTTAACATAATCAGGACTGAGGCTTAATAAAATCCTTTAATACAACGTACATGGCAATACCAATAGATACTAAACTTAATATAATTGTAAAAATAGGCGTGGTGTTTTTATAGTATTCATCTAGTTTATAACCACCATAACAACCGCCGCCAATAATCACCGCCATCTGAATGCCTAATGCACTATATTTCGCGTAGGCGTTAAGCGGTTTGCGGAGCTTTTTCTCTGGCTTCTGTAGCATTAGAAATGTTTTTTACAACGGCTCCCATACTACAGGTTCCGGTGAATGATGCACTTGGTTCAATTGAGAGCTTGGCAGTAACTATATCACCCAATAGTTTTGCTGTTGCTTTTAGTGATAATAATTCGCTCACATTGATTTTTCCTTTTATTTCTCCAGATATATCAGCATTCTGACATATAACATTACCATCAATGATTCCTGAAGGACCAACAACTAACTTTCCGGATATAGAAATATTTCCTTTAAGAGTACCATCAATTCTAACGTCACCATTTGAATTAATATCTCCGGTAATGAAAGTGCCATTACCAATTAAATTAATCGAAGAACTGTCTATAGCAGAAGATTTATTTACTTTTTGAAACATGGTCTATTTTTTTTGATTTACGAATATAATGAAAATAAAGCTAAAAAAAGCGCTAAATTTAATTGCAATTAAACCGTTTGTTGTTCGATGCAGATGATTAAAAGCTTGTTTTGGATGAGGGAAATGTAAGCTTTCCATCTAGAAATAGACTAAATTTGATTTTTTAGCGCTAAAATGAATATTTTTTTTAAAATAAAGTCGAAGATATTATTTTCACTGATTTTTGTTATTATTGCAAAATTAGCAATTTGCCAAACTTCAGGTAATTGCGATCCTGTTACGCCTTTTTTTGATGTTAATTTATCTTCTACCCCTAATGGTACCTGGACTTCTTCTGCATTACCAAGAGTTGGGAATTGCTGTGGAACTGTAGCGCCGGATAAATGCGTTGAATTTAAAATCCTACTTTCACCATTAGCAGTTGCAATTAATTTTCAAATTGCCTCTGGAGCAGTGCCACCGGGAGCTTTATTTTATCAAATTAATTGTGGACCACCCGTTGCAGTTGGAGCGCCATTATGCTTAAATGGCCCTGGCCCTTATTCGTTAACTTTTTGCAAGCCAGGAAACAACATTAATACTTATGCTATTACTTCCATTGCAGCGCCGGCCATTTCGCCGGATGACACAATCGGAAATGGTTGTTCAACTACCATGTATGCATCTGGGTTACTTGTTAATTCTTCCATTTCATGGACATCTGTTTACCCAGGCGTTCAAGGAGCATATAATTCATATTTGAGTTGTACAACAGGTTGCACGGCAACAACAGTTTCCGGGCAACCCTCTGCTCCAGCCTATGTTGATTATATGGTTTGCGGTCAGCCAGCTGCTGGTGCCTGCGTCTCTTCAGGCTTATTTTGCGACACTGTGAGAATCCATTTTTCTTCTCCAATTATTAATACTATTACTCCGAACCCTGCTATCTTTTGCGCCAATAACCCAGCGGGTATTGTTTTGACAGGAAATGTAAATGGGGGTGTTCCACCTTATACCTATGCCTGGACAAATGGGTTAAATGGAAGCGGCGCTATTGTGGGGACTGCATTAAATTATACGGCTACTTCCGGCGGAAATTATTCACTAATTGTTTATGACAAAAATTATCCGGCATGTCCACCGCAAACAACCAATGTAACTGTTACTGTTAGTCCCACGCCAACCATAAATGCAGGTCCAGACCAAACATTATGCGGAACATCAGTTACTTTAGCAGGTTCTGTTTCTGCTGCTACGGGCGGTATTTGGAGTGGCGGCGCCGGTTCATACTCTCCAGCTATAACATCACCAAATGCGGTTTACTCACCAACTCAGGCTGAATTACTGGCCGGAACAATTGTTTTAACGTTTAATTCCACTGGAAATGGAGCCTGTAGTGCTGTTTCTGATCAAGTGATTATAAAAATTGCCCCGCCTATTTCAGTAAACCTCACCGCTCCTCCGGTAGTATGTTTCGGACAAACCGCTAATATTACTTCCAACGTAACAGGTGGATTTGCGCCATACACTTACTCCTGGAGTAATGGTCAAACTACATCAGCCATTTTTAATTTAGTTGCAGGAACTTATAGTGTGGCGATCAATAGTTTGTCGGGTGTTGGCTGTTCAACATCATCTGTTATTACTATTGCATCAAACCCACAAGTTATAGTAGCTACTTCGCCAAACAACTCTATTTCCTGTGGAACCTTCGCTATTATCAGCGCCTCTGCATCAGGAGGATCCGGATCTTTAACTTACTTATGGAGTAACGGAGCACAATCCAGTTCTACAAATGTATATTCCGGAACGTATGTTGTTACAGTTACCGATGCGTTAGGTTGTACAGGTACAAATTCTGTAACCGTGTTGGCATCTAATAGTGCCTTAGTATCTTCAGTTAATCAACCCACAGTTTTATGTAATGGAGGAACGATCACTCTTAACGTCTCTGCTACGGGAGGTTTTGGAGGATATTCTTATTTATGGAGCAACAATTCTACTTCAAACAATATTGTGGTGGGTGCAGGTAATTACTGTGCTACAGTTACTGACGGCGGGGGATGTATTTCGTCATCCTGTGTTTCAGTAATACAAAATTCGCCGATAAATATTTCGATGCCGGCTCCTCAAACCATTTGTTATGGAGTATCGGGAACTGTTAATCCTTTTATATCGGGAGGACAATTGCCTTATAATTATTCATGGAGCAATGGACAAACCGGAGCTGCATTAACCGCTGTGGCAGGGAATTATGTGCTGGTAATCACGGATGCAATTGGCTGCACCGCATCAGCATCCGTTGCAATTAATCAGGCGCCACCGATAAATGCAGTTGTAAATTCAACTATGACAAGCTGTTTTGGCAGCAGCGACGGAAAAGCTTCTGTTGTGGCGGCCGGCGGAACGTTACCTTATTATTATTCATGGTCGCCTTATGGCGGCTCTGGCTCGACGACTAGTGGGTTGTTAGCAGGCACTTTTAGTGTTACTGTTACTGACGGAATAGGCTGTTCTGTTGCCAGTTCAATTGTTGTTAATCAGCCGACAGCGCTAAATGTATCAATTACGATTAATAATCATGTGAGTTGTTATGGCGGCAACAACGGATCAGCAACAGCCTTTCCAAATGGTGGTACAGCAGGCTATACATATTTGTGGATGCCTGGTGGAAACGTATCTCAAACCCCCTCTAATTTAAATGCAGGAAATTATATCGTATCTGTTACAGATTCCAAGGGTTGTTTTCAAACGGCACAAACTTCTATTGTACAACCCGGAGCAGCCTTAACTTCTAGTTTAATTGGCGTATCCAGTACCTCTTGTTTTGGCAGCAGCACTGGGTCAGCTACCATCACAGGTGTTGGAGGTTCCACTCCGTATATTTATCAATGGCTGCCAAGTGGTGCCACATCAGCTACGGCAAATAATTTAGCCGCAGGGCAGCACACGGTAACTACTACAGATTTAAAATTTTGCACAACTCAACAAATCATAACTGTTGGGCAGCCATTGCCATTAACTGCCACTGTTGCATTAGTGAATAATGTGAGTTGCAATGGGGGAAATAATGGAACGGCAAATGTGGCTGTTTCTGGGGGAAACGCCCCTTATTTTTATTCGTGGAATACAGCTCCAACTCAAACAGCACAGGTTGCAGGAAATTTAATGGCCGGAAATTATTCTGTTACTGTTACTGATTCAAAGAATTGCGTTGTTACAACCTCCGCTGTTACAATTTCGCAACCTTCTGTATTAACGGTAACTGCTACACCTGAAGCTTTGATCTCATGTAGTGCAGCAATTGCTGTTTCCTCCTCAGCCTCCGGTGGTAACGGTTCTTATACTTACTCCTGGAGTAATGGCAGCAATACACAAAACATAAGTGTTTATTCAGGTAATTATACAGTCACAGTAACTGACCAATTGGGCTGTACTGCTACTCATACGGTATCAGTACAGGCTGCTAACAATGCTTTAACGGCTACCATTGTTCAGCCGGCTAATTTGTGTTACGGGGCTAGCACCACAGTTTCGGTTTCAGCAAGCGGAGGATTTGGTGGCTTCTCCTACCTGTGGGATAATAATGCAGTAGGTTCAACACAGGTCGTGCAGGCTGGTGCACATTGCGTTAATGTAACGGATGCCGGTGGATGTATAGCATCCGCGTGCGTTAATGTGATTCAGAATCAACCTATCGTAGCAAGTATAGCAACACCGGCTGTCATTTGTCCGCTTGCAACAACAACTGTAACGGGTTCCGGTTCTGGCGGTCAAACACCTTATTCCTTTTTGTGGAATAATGGAGTATCCACTTCAACTATTGTTGCAGGCGCAGGAATTTACACATTGACTGTCTCTGATATTACCGGAACCTCATGTTCCAATTCAGCAACTGTTGCAGTAGTGACAGAAACCCCATTGACACTTTTCACGGGATCGACAAGTGTAGGTTGTTATGGCGGAAATAACGGCACCGCTTCTGTTTATGCTAACGGAGGGATACCTGGCTACACCTACCTGTGGTCGGTTAATAGTTTAACGACTTCCATTATAGGAAGTTTATCCGCTGGAACCTATTCAGTTTTAGTCACGGATAATATAGGATGCACTAAATCGGCTAATGTTATTATTAAACAACCATTATCAGCAGTTGGCGCAATTACATCAAACACCAACATTACCTGTAATGCGGCAACTAATGGAGTTACCTCGGCGATTGGAACCGGAGGAACTCCACCATATTATTATTATTGGGAACCTACAGGAATCAGTAGTCAAACACAAACGGGATTAGCGGCAGGAAGTTATTCAGTTATTGTAGCAGACAGCACAGGATGTTATACTTCCGCCGGCGTGAGTGTTACAGAGCCTACTCCGATTATCATTGCTACTCAAACAATTGCCTCCACTTGTGGATACAGCAATGCAAGCGCAACTATAACCCCTAGTGGTGGAGGTGGTGTTTATACTTATACCTGGAGTCCTATGGGTGGAAATAATTCAACTATTTCAAATGTAATGGCAGGTACTTACACAGTATCCGTTTTAGATAATTTTGGATGTTTAAAATTATTCCCCGTTGTATTGCCTTCGAGAATTTCCACAGCGAGTCCAGGATTTAGCATTAGCACAGTCTGTGTAACTGACACCTCAATTTTTACAGACCTTTCTGTTAAAGGGAATGATTCCATTATTTCATGGAGCTGGGATTTTAACGATCCACTTTCAGGAAGCAATAATTTTTCTCTAGTCCAAAACCCATCACATATATACACTGCTGTTGGAAGTTATTCTCCAGTTCTAACTATTCAGACGGCAATAGGTTGTATTAGTTCTTTTTCACTAAGTACCCCTTTTTATCCGAACCCTAACCCTGGATTCCTATTGAACTCTATATGCGCCAATTCAAGCATTAGCTTTACTAACACATCTCAAATATCCCCGGGGTCAATTACCAATTATAATTGGATTTTTGGTGATCCGGGCTCGGGAAATAATGACTCTTCAACTGTTTTAAACCCGGTGCATTTTTATTCTTCGGCAGGGGTATTTACTATTACGTTATCCACTATCAGTAATAACAATTGTATTTCTACAATCACGCATAGTTTAACCGTTTTTACGTTACCCTCTGCATCATTTTCCGCACCAAACGGATGCCTTAACAGCAGCACGCAGTTTACTAATTCATCGTCTTCAAATTACGTGAAATGGTTTTGGAATTTTGGAGATTCCTCACCTTTGGATTCTGCAGCCATAAGTCCTGTGCATAGTTTCACGGCAAGCGGAACTTATTCAGTTATCTTAACCACCGTATCAAGTAACGGCTGCTTTAATTCTGACACATTAAGTGTCGATATATTTCCAAACCCAACAGCTGATTTTAATGCGCCAAATGTTTGTATTAATAAAACGGTTACTTTAACCGATTTGTCTTCTGTTACATCCGGCACGCTCTCTTCCTGGGAATGGGATTTTGGGGACTTTTCTGCACCAAGTACAAGTCAAAGTCCAACACATACTTATGTTTCTCCCGGAACATTTAATGTTAGTTTTACAGTTACCAGTTCCAAAGGATGTTTTGCCACACTTACTAAAACTGTTGGCGTTTTTCCTTTACCGGTGGCTAGCTTTTCTGTTTCAAGCGCTTGTTTGAATTTGTCCTCTCAATTTACAGACCTTTCTGATCCGGGTCCGGGAGCAACTATTCAGTCGTGGTTATGGGCATTTGGAGATGGTTCCCCAATTAATACAACGCAAGCACCAACTCATACATACGCATTAACGGGAGTATTCAATCCTACTTTAGTTGCTACAAACAGTTTTGGATGTAAAGACACTGCGTCCATTACATTAAATATTTTTCCAAAACCAATTGTGAGTTTTGCGATTGATGATACCAGCGGTTGTGCTGTTTTTTGTCCTAAATTCACAGATACAAGTACCCCTGCTGGTATCTTAACTAATTGGGAATGGAGTTTTGGAGACAATAGCCCTATTGATAATTTACAAAATACCGTACATTGTTTTACTGTAACGGGAACTTATTCTATTTCTTTGAAGGGAACTACGGCAAACGGATGCATAGCCACTAGCAATCAAAACACTGCCATCTCAATTCACCCGCTACCTGTAGCAGATTTCTCGTTTACTCCTCAGGATGCTACAACTTCAAATCCTGAAATTAGTTTTACAAATACTTCCACAAATGCAGTTGCCTGGTCTTGGTTTTTTGGTGACAATTCTGAATTGCTCAATACAACAGTAAATCCAGTGCATGCTTTTGAGAATGGCGGAGAATACTGCGTTAATTTATTGGCTTTTAATCAATTTGGGTGTTCAGATAGAAAGACTGCCTGTTTAAATATAGAAATGGATTTTACGTTCTATGTGCCTAATGCTTTTACTCCCGGATCAACGAGAGGAGCGAATGATTTTTTTACCGGTTATGGAACTAACATTGACAAGTTTGAAATGTGGATTTTTGACCGTTGGGGTGAGAAGATCTTTCACACAACGGATATTTACACCGGATGGGATGGAAAAGCCAAAAACAGTTCAAATATCGCAAAGCAAGAAGTGTACGTTTATAAAATTGAGGTAGTAGATTTCAAAGGCAACCTTCACAAATACGTCGGTCATGTGACCCTCTTGAAGTAAAGAGTTTATTTTAATTTATAGTGATCGTCGTAAAACGGTTTATAGTAACTCACCTGCTTTTTTCGGTAAAGCCTCGGCAAATTATCTGCTGAAATAGCCATAATGGTAAATAGTTCCTTCTTCACTCTCCCTGCAAATACAGTCTGATCTTTAATTAAATTATTAATATACTCCAATGCTTCCTGAGCACCGTTAAATGTTTTCACAATGGTAATCTGATCTGCATTTCCAAATAGACTGCTGGAGATGGTTAAATTAGCGTTGCTATAGAAGTTATTATTATAATCTGCCACTGAGGTTTTAAAAACGTTTGCAATGGCTGCATCATCGGGACATATTGCGATCACAAAATGTTGAGAATTCAGATCTAAACTAAAAGTATCTTTTTGATTGGTAGGTCCATCTGCTGTGGCTTCGCTTGGATGTTTCATGTTGTATAAAATTTCCAAAATATCCTGTGCTTGATTTGTCACCGGATCTTTTGGATAAAAAATCTGCACCTTTTTTAAAGCAGATTCGAGCGAATCAGCGCCTTTTAATTTGCCAATACACATCGCCTTAATGAATGCAAATTTTGGCGAGTAATCAACTGTTTTTCCGAATTTCAATTCTGACTCATTACATTTGTTATAAGCGCTACTATAATTACCTGTTACATAATCATTATAAGTATCTGTATAAAATAATTCTACCTCTCCTTTTTGAGCATTTTTATCAGAAACGTAGTTAGGGTTTTTAATGATTTGTGCATATTCACTGGTTGGATATTCGTTCAGTATTTTGTTTTTGTAAAAGTCTGCCTGGTTTTTGTTTTTCACATCAGTAAATATGCGATATAACTGAAAGTAGGTTGCCAGTTTATATTTATGATCAGCATATCGATTATTGAGTTCTTCAAATGTGGCGATCGCTTTTTTATTATTATTTAATTCATCTTTATAAGTGCTGGCCAGATTATAAAACGCATCAATAATTATTTTATCAGATTTAACCATTGAGGAATCAGCCAGTGGTAAATCAGTTAAATAAAATTCAACTGATTTTTTATCAGTTGGCGTTATAGTTTTTGTACCGGCTACAGTTTGTTTAACAGAGTCTTCAGGATCCACATTGTTATTCTGCGTTTCCATAGTCAATGCTTTCTGACTCCTTCTCCAGTTATCCTCTAATTTGCGATTTCCCCATTTCTTAATAAAATCGTTGATACCAAAGCTCAAAGTAGTTTGATTATAAAAGTACCAGTCGCCTTTAACGCCATTACTCATATTGGGAAGTCCATTATTCGGAATAACCGGACTATTATAATCTGGATTTTGATTTTGAGCCTGTAGTAATTCTGCTTCTTCTTTTTTCCGCTCCTCTTCTTCCTCCATTTTTGCAATCATTTTCTGAATAAAGCGGTTACGATCGCCTTCAGACATTTTTGCAATGCGTTGCAAACTATCCTCACGTTGAATGGTTCGTATATATCCAATAAGAGTTTCTAAAGTTTCTTTTCGTTTACTGATAATGAGATAATCTTTATAGTCTTTTGGAAGCGTAATCATTGTACTGTCATAATAACCACCAGCAGCAGTATAGTTTGCCTGCTCAAAACTTAGTTCTCCAAGCTTTAAATATGACAGTGCTTTTTGTTTTGGATTTTGAATACTGTTTTTAACTGACAATTTGTAATTAGCAAAAGCTTCTGAAACATTATTTTCTTTCTCGTAGATCTCACCTAAGGTATAATAAAGCACATCAAGATATTCTGTGTTCTTCACATCCCTGGTCATTTTCAATAGGTCACGCTTTAACTTGGCAATGTTGCCCGACTTCACATCCGCCAATCTTGCCTGTTTCATTTTAGCCTGAAAAAGTATTTCATATTCAGGCTTTAAATCAACTACTTTTTTATAGTACTGAATAGCTTTTTTATTGTCCTTCCGCTCTTCATACATTTGAGCTAAAATAAAAGAGTATCGCGCTCTTGTTTTCTTTGATGGACGACCATTCAAAATCTTTGAAACTTTCCCAATAAAATTATCCTTTTTCGGATCTCCTCCACCTTTTAAAGCAGTTAACAATGCAGTTTCAGCTTCTTTATACATGCCTCGTTTAATGTAATAATCGGCCTGCACAGCTGGAAGTGCTTTTTTTGCGTATTTAGATATTTTTTTGTCTTCTTTTAGTAAACTAATAATTGGTTCTGCTTGCGATGGAGCACCAATTTCATTATAAGAACGCGCCAACCAAATTAGTGCTTTGTATTTGTCCCGTGATTTATAACTTCTGATAACGTATTCAAATGCTTCTATACCCGAAAAAAACTCTCGTTTATAAAAATGTGAAATACCGATTACATTCCAGTTGTTATCAATCCATTTTCCAGCGGTAGTAATTTCTATGTTTTTTTTCTTATCCTTTATTGTATGACGCTGAATAGCATTAGAGGATTTTTTGATAGCCTTATCAAATTCCGGAAAAGTTGTTTTTGCAGTCTCATTATTAGGGACAAGAAATACAGGAAGTAAACGGTCGTAATCGTATTTATAACCACTAACAATTTTTTGCTCACCTTCTTTGATGCTTTCAGTGGCATAATAATAACCGTTGTATCGGGCAGTTAAATTATGATAGCCTCTGTGAATGAAAGTATTTTTATTGGTTTTGCAGGCCGAAAGAAAAATCAGAAATGCAAAAAACAAAAAGATATATGTGAATTTAAATTTCAATATTTAGGTTCAAAATAAGCTAATAACGTCAAAATCGTAAATTTAGTATATTTTTGTGTCGAACGTATGCCGGAAATCAAAAATAGTCGTTGGAAAATTTTCACCAATCAATTACGAAATAAATACCGACTGGTAATATTAAACGACGACTCATTTGCTGAAAAATTTTCATTGCGCTTATCACCTTTGGGCTTAATCATTTTGTTAGGATCCGTAACAATCGTTATGACAACTTTTGTTATTAGTTTAGTTGCGTTTACCCCGTTACGGGAATATATTCCTGGTTATGGTAACGTTAATGATCGTAAAGATATTATCAGGTTAACTGCAAAGGCGGATTCTTTGGAAAATACCTTAACCTCCAGAGATTGGTATATAAGCAACCTCCTAAATGTGTTTTCCGGGAAAACGGAAGGTAAACCGCAGAAACCGGTGAAAGATTCTACAGGTAAATATGCAAACACAGATGTAAAACCGAGCGAACGGGATCAGAAATTACGCAGCGATATAGAAACCAACCAGTTAGTTTCCACTAGTGATAAAGTATCTGCTAATAAAATAAATGCTTTAAGCAATTTTTTCTTTTTTACTCCCTTAAAAGGAATAATAACAACATCATTTAACCTCAAAGAAGAACATTACGGGGTTGATATTGTGTCAAAAGAAAACGAACTGGTAAAAGCTACCCTTGATGGGACAGTGATTTTTGCAGGATTTACCTCTGAAGATGGCTATGTAGTTCAATTACAGCACGGTAACAATCTCACCAGTATTTATAAACACAATTCCTTGGTTTCAAAAAAAACAGGCGATTTTGTGAAAGCAGGTGATCCAATAGCTGTAGTTGGAGACACGGGCGAGACCAGTAAAGGGAATCATCTTCATTTTGAGCTTTGGTATAATGGTTTTGCTATAAATCCTCAGGATTATCTTGCTTTTTAGTAACTACGGCTTTTTTCTTTGTTGTTCGTCTAAAACCCGAAAAAAAGTTTCGCTTTTGTCAATTTATCCCTACATTTGCACCCGAATTTTAAAGCTTACAAATACCTTTTTTCGTAATGACTAGTAAAATTAATACATACAAACGCTTTTTCAGTACCTTATTAGTGTTGTTTTCCCTATTGATGGGATTTTCAACTAAAATATCGGCTTCTGAACCTCAGGAAGTAGAAGTTGAACAAACTCATGGTGATGCCGCAACCCATGGACACGAATCTTCGGGTCCGGTGGACATTACTCAGGTAGCATTCGAACATATTTTGGATTCTCACTCCTGGCATTTTTGGGGCGAAGGACACGATGCTGTTTCTGCGCCATTGCCAGTTATTTTAAAGGGAGATAATGGGATTGCTTGTTTCATGTCGTCTGAATTTCATCATGATAATCAAGGAACTGTTGTAGTTGAAAAAAACGGCGAACGTTTTGTAAATTTTGAAGAAAAAATTTACTACGCTAACGAAACACCAAATGAGTACGGGCAATATGTTACGTTAACTGCAGAAGAAAAAGAAGTGACTGTTTCTAATGCTGCTCCATTGGATTTTTCAATAACTAAAAACGTAACGCAGATGTTTATTTCAGTTGCTTTGTTAGTTTGGTTGTTTACTTCAATTGCTAAAGCTTATAAAACCCAGGGAGTAACTTCAGCGCCAAAAGGAAAGCAATCTTTCTTTGAGCCATTAATTGTATTTGTGCGTGATGATATTGCCAAAGGTAATATCGGTCATACCTCTGATAAATATGTTCCTTACTTATTGACAGTTTTCTTTATGATTCTGGTAAATAATGTATTTGGATTGATTCCAATTGGTGCCAACTTAACAGGAAATATTGCTTTTACACTTGCATTATCTGTAGCAACTTTAATTATTACTAATATTAATGGTAACAAAAATTACTGGTCACACATTTTTCTTCCTCATGCACCTAAAGCCATCTGGCCAATTTTAATCCCCATTGAAATCGTTGGTATTTTAACTAAGCCTTTCGCTTTAATGATTCGATTGTTCGCAAACATTACGGCAGGACACATTATCGTGATTTCATTAGTTGGCTTGATCTTCGTTTTCAAAACCATTTACATTGCACCTGTTTCAGTAGCCTTTGCTTTATTCATTGATGTATTAGAATGCTTGGTTGCATTTTTACAAGCATATATTTTTACCATGTTAACCGCTTTATTTATTGGATCTGCAGTAGCAGACCATAATGAAGATGGCATGCATACAGAGGATGATGAGAAGTTGGTAGCAGGACACTAAAAAAGAGAACAATTAATAACCAATAAAAACAAAAACAAATGACAGGTAGTATCGCAGCAATCGGAGCAGGCTTAGCAGTAATAGGCGCTGGTATCGGTATCGGACAAATTGGTGGACACGCAATGGATGCCATTGCACGTCAGCCAGAAGCTACGGCAAAAATTCAAACAGCTATGATCATCGCAGCAGCCCTTGTAGAAGGTGTTGCATTATTCGGTGTAGTAGTTGCTTTAATGTCGAAGTAGTCTTCAACAAACAAACCAAAGCTATTACGGTTGGTAATGGCTTTGGTTTAAACTTTTAGTCATTCCGACTCCGCTCGACGTGACAAAAACAAGAAACACTTCGGCTCCGCTCAGTGTGACAATAAGTGTCAGTTCGAGCGAAGTCGAGAACAAAAGAATAAAACTAAAAACAATATAAAATGAACTTATTTATTTTAGCAAGTTTAATTGAGCCGGCAGTAGGTTTAATATTCTGGACAACCATCACCTTTATATTATTATTGGTTTTACTAGGAAAGTTTGCCTGGAAGCCAATTTTATCTGCAATCAAAACCCGTGAAAAAGGGATTGAAGATGCTTTAGCAAGTGCCGACCGTGCGTTAAATGATATGCGTGAATTGCAATCAAATAATGAAAAGAGTTTAAATGAAGCGCGTGCTGCACGTGATATTTTAATGAAAGAAGCACGTGATACAAAAGACGCGATCATCGCTGAAGCAAAAGCAAAATCTCAATCAGAAGCTGATAGAATCATGGCATCTGCACGTGAGCAAATCATGAATGAAAAAAATGCAGCTGTTGCTGAATTGAAAAATCAGGTAGCAACTCTTTCAATTGAAATTGCTGAGAAAATTTTACGCTCTGAGTTATCAAGCGATGAAAAACAAAAAGCATTAGTAAACAATTTAATGAAAGACGTAAATCTTAACTAATCATGATAGTTGCATCAAGATACGCTAAAGCATTACTTGACCTTGCAGTTGAGAAAGGGCAGTTAGAAGCTGTTTATAACGACATGCAACAAGTTAAAGAAGTGTGTGAGGGTTCAAAAGAATTTATCTCCTTCTTAAATAGTCCTATCATTAAGTCGGATAAAAAAATCGCGGCGATGAAGGCTGTGTTTGCAGGAGAATTAAATGATATTACTTCAGGATTTTTATCGATTGTAACATCTAAAAGAAGAGAGTCGGTTATTCCTGAAATGGCGAGTAGCTTTATTGAACAGTATAGAACTCATAAAAACATAATGACTGCGGTTATTACTTCAGCTAATGGCTTGGATGAAGCAACAAGACAAAAAGCATTAGATTTAGTAAAATCGCAGTTGAACGGAGAAATTGAATTAATTGAAAAAACAAACGCTGATTTGATCGGTGGTTTTGTTTTGAAAATTGGGGATCAGCAGTTGGATAAATCTGTTGCTCGTCAGTTAAGTAACCTGAAGAAAGAATTAACAAACAAAGCTTTAAACTAAAACAAAAACCATATACAAATGGCAGAAGTAAAACCAGCAGAAGTATCTGCAATTTTAAGACAACAATTATCAGGTTTCAAATCGGAAGCTGAATTAGAAGAAGTTGGATCTGTATTACAAGTAGGTGATGGTATCGCTCGTATTTACGGTTTATCTAAAGTTCAATCAGGTGAGTTGATTGAATTTGAAACAGGTTTACAAGGAATTGTATTAAACTTAGAAGAAGATAACGTTGGTGCTGTATTATTAGGTGCAAGTACAGGTATCAGCGAAGGATCTTCTGTAAAACGTACTGGGCGTATTGCTTCTATCAATGTTGGTGAAGGTATGTTAGGCCGTGTTATTGATACTTTAGGAAACCCAATTGATGGTAAAGGCCCTATCCAGGGAGTAACTTATGAATTACCTTTAGAGCGTAAGGCTCCAGGTGTAATTTATCGTCAGCCAGTTACTGAGCCTCTACAAACGGGTATCAAAGCAATTGATGCAATGATTCCAATTGGCCGTGGACAGCGTGAGTTGATCATTGGTGACCGTCAGACAGGAAAAACTACTGTTGCGTTAGATACGATCATTAATCAAAAAGAATTTTATGATGCAGGTAAGCCTGTATTCTGTATATATGTTGCGATTGCTCAAAAAGGTTCTACTGTTGCGAACGTTGTTCGTACGTTAGAAGAAAATGGTGCAATGGCTTACACAGTAGTTGTTGCTGCTAACGCTTCGGATCCTGCTCCAATGCAGTTCTACGCGCCATTTGCAGGGGCTGCAGTTGGTGAATTCTTTAGAGACACCGGTCGTCCTGCTTTAATTGTTTATGATGATTTATCAAAACAAGCAGTAGCTTACCGTGAGGTTTCTTTATTATTACGTCGTCCTCCTGGACGTGAGGCATATCCAGGTGACGTTTTCTACCTTCACAGTAGATTATTAGAGCGTGCTGCTAAGATCAATGCTTCTGATGAGATCGCTAGAAACATGAATGATCTTCCTGAATCATTGAAGCCAATTGTAAAAGGTGGCGGATCTTTAACGGCTTTACCTTTGATTGAAACACAAGCTGGTGACGTTTCTGCATACATTCCAACCAACGTAATTTCGATTACAGATGGTCAGATTTTCTTAGAAACAAATTTATTTAACTCAGGTGTTCGTCCGGCAATTAACGTAGGTATTTCTGTATCACGTGTTGGTGGTAACGCTCAGATTAAATCAATGAAAAAAGTAGCTGGTACTTTAAAATTAGATCAGGCTCAGTACCGTGAATTAGAGGCTTTCTCAAAATTCGGATCTGATCTTGATGCAGCAACTAAATCAGTATTAGATAAAGGTGCACGTAACGTGGAAATTTTGAAACAAGCGAATGCATCTCCTTTACGTGTTGAACAGCAAATTGCGATTATTTATTTGGGAACTAAAAACCTATTACGTAACGTTCCTGTAAACAAAGTTAAAGAATTCGAAAAAGAATTTTTAGATGTTTGTGAGCGTAAACATAAAGAGCAATTAGATGCTTTGAAAGCGGGTAAATTTGATGATTCAATTACAAGCGTGTTAGAAGCAACTGCAAAAGAGTTATCGACAAAGTATTAAAATAAGTTTTAAATGTTTGGTGTTTAGTTTTTAATAACGCTATTAAAAACTAAACACTGACAACTAAAAACTAAAGAAAGATGCCAAATTTAAAAGAAGTAAGAAATAGAATTGTATCAGTTGGTTCAACCATGCAGATTACGAGTGCCATGAAAATGGTGAGTGCTGCCAAGTTGAAACGAGCTCAGGATGCTATCACGCAAATGCGTCCATACGCTAACAAATTGCAGGAAATTTTGCAAAATGTGAGTTCAAGTCTGGATACTTCTGAAAACGCTTATGCCCGTGATTCTAATGGTAAAAATGTATTACTGATTGTTATCTCTTCAAATCGTGGATTAGCAGGTGGTTTTAATGCTAATGTAATTAAAAAAGCCTGGAGCTTAATTAAAAATGATTATTCGGATAAGAATGTCTCTGTAATTAGTATTGGTAAAAAAGCGAACGATGCTTTTAAGCGTACAGATCATAGTATTCATGGAACAGATTTGCCTCATGGATTGAATGAAGTGTTTGATAATTTAAAGTATGATACAGTAGCACCCATTGCGGAAAAAATTATGGAAGTGTTTGTTGCAAAACAGTTCGATAAAGTGGTATTGGTATATAACCAGTTTAAGAATGCAGCGGTGCAAATTGTGCAGGCCGAACAATTCTTACCAGTTGTTGCAACTAAAACAGCCGGAGGAGGAAGCGCAACTGATTATATATTTGAACCGAACAAAGAATTTATCTTAGAAGATCTGATCCCTCGTTCATTAAAAACGCAGTTTTATAAATCATTATTGGATTCTTTCGCTTCTGAACATGGTGCACGTATGACAGCAATGCATAAAGCAACTGACAACGCTAAAGATATGTTGCGTGATCTTAAAATTTCTTATAATAAAGCCCGTCAAACAGCAATTACTACAGAGATCCTAGAGATTGTTGCAGGAGCCGAAGCTTTGAACGGATAATTTCAACATTTCATTAGAACAAATAGAAACCTTTGCATTTTGCGAAGGTTTTTTTATTAATAGTTGAATAAGATAAGAGCCTGCTTAATAGGAATCTGAAAACAATTTGTCAGTTGTTTGTTCATTCACACACAAGCTTTGGTAGTTTACCCTATAAATTTCTATAAAACCCCTTAAGGCCCCCTATTTAAAGTTAATCTTAACTAGTGTTAAAGTTTTAGAAATGCTCTATGTAGATTTGACGGCAAAAATTTTGAAGTGTTTACTCAGCAAACTCACGGCTTGTTGACAGAAGTTAAATTCCATTCTTTAGCAGTTAGTTTACCGTAAGATGAACTGATCTTATCTTAATAATGTAATACCTTTTTGCTTCAGTTTCTTGAATGTTTCCGATATGAATAGCTTTTCTTTTTCAATCCTTCTCGGTTTTTTGTTTTTATTACAATTATTCTGAAATTTAAGCGCAAATCATCAAACATGTCGCTTTTTAAGTCCATTAATATTTTTCTAAAAAACTTAAGTAAAAAGATCAGATATAAAGACGGCTTTTTTGAAATACCCTACATGGCAGGTTCACCTGAAATGACCATTAAGAGTTTTGATAAACTTTATTTTACGAAGCATGATAAAAAGGGCAATAAAATTGTGGTAAAGAACCTGTTTATGGAGGTCGTATTTTATTATCTTAAGTTAGATGATGGCTTATGGATTTATATCTCCAAATCACACTACAATAAAAACATGCAGTTTTTCCATTATTATTTAAAAGAAAACCTTGATAATTATTATTTTTTAAATTTTAATCAGAATTTTAAAACGATCAGGAACAAAAAAATGGTTGTTAATGGATTATGTGTTTCAAACAAAAACTGGGTATTATTTAAACCATTAATAGCAAAATCAATTTGTCATTTTAAAGGAACAGACGAACTCAACGTTACTATAAATTTTAATCAAGGGTGGCTCGACAAGCAGCTAACAGGCAACGATTCTTTTATAAAGTCGAGCATAAATAGTTTCCTAAACTCTGATGTAGAGTATTTAAGCTGGCCCTATTCTGAAAATGATAAAATTTCGTTTGATGAATTTTTTGAATGCATTAGTATAAAAGAAAAAGGATTTGAGAAAAAAATAAAAACGCTCACACTAAAATGCTTTGATGTGTTTTTAAGTCATTATTCAAAACACACAGTAAACAATAGTCAATTCCAATTTTCAGATGCTGACAGAAAAAAAATTCAAATAGCAACCCAATTCATGTTAGATAATATTTGTGGAAAAGCGGTTACAATTGAAATGATCTGTGGAAAAATCGGCATGTCGCCTACTAAATTTAAGGTCTTATTCAAAAGAACTCATGGCAACTCTGTTTATCAATATTACAGAGATAAAAAACTGGAGTATGCACACGAATTAATTCAAAAATCGGAACAAAACATTAAACAAATTGCAAATCATATTGGGTATGAAAACGCGGGTAAATTCACTTTAGCCTACAAAAAAAAATACGGAAGCCTGCCTTCTAAAAACTAACCTAATAAATAGTTTCATGAAGATTTGAATAAAAAATGTCTTTTTGGACTATCCGAACTTTTAATATTGTAATATTTTTGTAAGCTTTTATTGGGATTTATGCAACATAGGACTGGTTTTGTGAACCAGGACTGTTGTCGATAATATTACCACATAAAACAAACATATGATTATGAGAAATAATTTATTTAAATATTTTCTCATAAAAACAAAATTATTTTTATCTCCCATAATACCAAAAACAAAGACACCTATGAAAATCAAATTAATATTAAGCGTTACAATATTGTTGTTTTTTGTCAACTCCAAAGCTCAAACATGGATACAATTATATAATGGTGAACCTGGGCCTGTAACAACGTCTGATTTTTATCAATACACTGGACCGTCAAACAATTATGTAACATGGTGTAATTTTGATGCTTGTAAGGGTGAAGTTCAATTTGAGGCAGAAGCGATGAAATGCGGTGATAAAACTATTTCAAAAATACTCTTGCAATTTTATTATGATGGTTCGTATCATCCGGTTTTTGCAGTACATGAAAATAGTACTTACACCACAAGCGTTGGGTGGAGCAATTCAGGCTGCGGCCTACCATGCAATAGTTCCTATTATGGCAGCCAAACAACATCAGGTATGGCTGGAACATCATACAAATTTGCAGAGATTAACGCTTGTTTTATAAGTAGACAATTTTATATAGGTAGCTATAGCCTTTTAAATGTTTATAATGGAAACTACCCCCCACAATTATCATCTAATAATTTATTTGCTTCAAATTATAATATTCAAACCACTTCTTGCACCTCACCACATTCATTATATGGCAAATTCTACACGGTATTAAACGGAACTGAAGTTGAAAATATTAATGCGGGTGCTGGTGTAAACCAGGTATTTGGATTAAGATTTAGTGTTCAAAATTTGCCGCCTGAAATGATTTCAAGTCAAAATGGTTTCAAGGTAAGAGCATATCTAGAGTATGATACTGGAGTTAAAAGGGTTTATGAATGGAGTTTTGCCAACTCTTCAATAAATGCTCCATTTAGTTTAACGGCAACTAAAACTAATTGTAACAATATTGTGTTAAATTGGTCAGAGCCCAATCAGAGTTTTGCCAGTTGTACTGGTTCAACAATAAAAAATGTTATTTATAAAAACGGTGTTTATTTAGCGACAGTAAGTAGTGGGGTAACTACATATACAGATGCTGCAGCATTAGTTGTTGGGCAAAATTACGATTACAAAGTAAAGCAAATTCGGATCTATCCAAGCGGCAGTACTTATCAGCAAAGCTCCTTTTCTAATATAGCTACGGGTAGTTTATTAGTGCAACCAGATCAACCATTATCTCCAACTGCAACTACAAATAAATGTAATAATAAAATAGATTTGGCATGGGCATTTAACGGCACAAATCCAGCAAGGTTCAAAATAGATTATTCTTTAACCCCTGCAGGTACTTATTCTACCTTAACAAGTACAATTACCGGAACAGATAGAAGTTATTCGCACAATAGTGTAATTCGTGGCCAAGATTATTATTATAAGATTTACTCCATAAATACGTGTTCGGTACTATCTGTTGCTGCGGCGCAATGTAATGGTATTTCTCCTGCCGATCCAGCTATTCCAACTTCCGTTACGGCGGTTTCTAATACACTAACAAATTCTATTGATTTAACCTGGCAGGATAATGCTAATAACGAAACAAAATATCAAGTTGTAAGAACAGACGATGTTGGTAATACAATCTTAACAGACCTTAACCCAAATCAAACATCGTATAGTGATGCTTCGGCTGCTGCCTGTCGTTTATACACTTATAAAGTTAGGGTGTTTAATGATTGTGTATTAAGTGGACTTTTATCAACTTCACAAGCAACGATGACTTTACCCCCGCCAAACTTAGGAAATACGTTTACGGCAGTGAAAAAACTAACGGCCAGTAAAGGTTATTTTAGCAATAGGGTGGAGCTACAATGGAGTAACAATAATGGATTAAATATTGATTTATTTAAAATTTATCGTAAACAATTAGGAACCGCTTTAGATTCAGTTCAAATTACATCATTAGGAAGCGGTAATGCTTTATATATTGATAACACCGCTGATGCCCGTGTTTTTTATAGATATACTATTGTGGGCGTAAAACAATGTAATGGCTCTGATTTATTAACTAATATTAGTTCTGATATTGGTTTCCGTAATCCAACAGGTTTAGTTAGCGGCCACATTGAGTATAATGGAGGTATTGCAGTTGGTGGCGCCAAAATTTTTATTCAACAAAGCGGAGCTTTAGGAGGTAATTCCCTTGATTTTGACAATAACGGAACCCTTACCGTAAACGATGCTTCAACATTAGAGCCAGGAGCGCAACTTCGTATGGAATTTTGGCTAAATCCAACCACTGTTGCTGCGGGCGATATAGTTAGCAAAGGCACTGCGTTTGGATTCTCTCATAATGGCTCAAATTGGGTAGCAAGTATTAATACAGGAGCAACAACATCTCTTACAATACCAACCGCATCCATTTCTTTGGGAAATTGGAACCATGTGGCTGTTATTTATAATGGATCAGCACTGAAAGCTTTTGTTAATGGTGTTATTACAGCATCCGCATCCGCTACTGGTACAATTACAGATAATGCCAATAACCTGGTTTTTGGTAGCCCAACTTCTGATTTTTTTATAGATGAATTTCGTTTGATTGGACAAGCGGAAGCTGACTCTGTTATTTCTGTTGAATCAAATAGAATATTAAATGGAGATGAAACTAATTTTAAATGTAATTTACATTTTAATGAGGCTGTTGGAAATTTTGCTTATGATGTATCAAAAGTGGGAACATTTTTTAATGGTAATCATGGTTCTATTTCCAGCAATGTATCTTGGTCATCAAATAAACCAACAAGTTCTCAGTTGGGTTATTTTGGTGTAACTAATGCGCTAGGAAATTACATTGCTACAGGAATCCAATATTTAGGAACTGGCGAAAATTTTAATTTAGTTCCTTCATATGCAACTCATTCTTTTTCTCCAAATTCTCGTTCAGTTTATATTGGTGATGGCTCTTTTGTATACAATAATCAGGATTTCATTGATAATTCTTCTTTTTTAGTAACAGGAACTCTGTTTTATAAAAATACTACATGTCCTGTACCAAACGCAGCTTTAAAAATTGATGGACTACAAGTTATAAAAAATGGAAGCCCAGTTTTAACAGATGCTAATGGCACATTTAGTGTCTCAGTTCCTATTGGAGCACATTTTGTTGAAGTTGAAAAATATTCACATTCAATGGAGGCAGGAAGATATCCAACAACTGGGGTGCATAATTTTCAGGCACCAATCTCAGGAGTTACGTTTATCGATAGCACATTAGTTAAAATAGTAGGACGAGTTGTTGGTGGTAAAATAGAACAAGATAAAGCACCAGGCTTGGGTCGTTCAAAAAACAACATAGGTCGGGCAAAAATTATATTAGCTACCCCACTTACCGGTACACCTTGTTTTACAACTTCTGTTATTACAAACTCACTAACCGGAGAGTATGTGTTTAATGTGCCACCAATGGATTATAAGGTAGTTGATGCATATGTGCTTACTAATTCGGTTGTAATTGGCAAAAATCAATTGTCGAATACAAATAATATAGTTAGTTTAACAAATACATTTTTACAACCAACTACAATTGATACTTTAAAAGATAATTTAGGAGGAATTGTAAGTATAGACTCGGTTAAATTTCATAAACGTCTAGATTTTATATATAGGAATACGCCTAAAGTTGATGTAAGAAATGGCGACAAATCTATATTACATGGCGAAGATACATTGTATCTTGCCGGCAGTAAAATTGCAATCAGACCCGTTGCAACTAACACAACAACATTAGGTAATTATGGTTGGGGAAATTTAAATTGGCCAATATTTAAGCAAGGAAAAACATATAGTTTTAATGTGTTTGCTAATGAAATTTACACAAATAATGATAATGGATTAAAAGACACTGTTTTATTAAGTGGTTCTGTTAGTATTACGAATGAAATGGTAGATGGGAATGACCCAAATGCAAATTTTAGTTTTATAAATGGCGTAGGAACATATAGCTTTAATTGTGGACAACCAAACCTGTCTACCATACCAGGCTTACCTGATATTAGCTACACTAAAAACATTCAAATTGCTGTTATTCCAGATGGAGCCGCTACTATTTATTGGGAGCCAAATACAGTAATTACTCCTTCAAATAAACATTATCATGCCTATGTTTACGGCCAAAGAGTTACAGGAACAGGTATATCAACTCAGGGGCCTGAAAAGGTAGATTTTATATTGCGCGATCCTCCGGGTTCAGGTAGTTCATCAACTTGGGCAACAGGTAACTCTGTTACTAAATCTACAAGTATAAGCACCAATTTCTCTTCATCTACTGGTTTAGAAACATCTTTGTTAGTTGGAAAATCTGCACATGTTGGTTTAGGATATGCTGAATCAATTGAAGTAGATAACAACGTTACATTAGGTTTAAATGTTTCAACAAGTTTTGATACTGAGAAATCTATGACTGAAACTATATCATCTTCTTTTGCTGTAAGCACGCGTGATGATGCGGATAATGTTGGCGCAACAGCAGATATCTTTATAGGTCGAGCTCGTAATTGGTTAATGGGGCCAACAGGTAGTATTGAAATGATTGATGTTGCAAAATGTTCTGGGAGATGTTTTGGGCCTATAATTAGCGGAAAACAAATGGCTAAAACAACTGGATTTGCTATTTCTCCTGATGGAGTTAAAACACGTTTCTCTTATACACAAAGTGAAATAGAAACAGTTGTTATTCCAACATTAGAAGCATTAAGAAATACTATTTTAACATCAAGACCTTATTATTCAATAGTTGCTCCATCTACTCATTCATTATATGCATCAAATAATGATGATCCTTTGTGGGGTGTTTCTGCAACATCTACAAATCCTGCAATTTATGAGGATGCCGATACACTTGGCCAATCATATATATTTAAAGGATTAAGACAGTATAAAACAGATACCGTTAGGTTATTAAATAGTCAAATAGCGTTATGGAAAAAAACGTTAGGACAAAATGAAAGAGAAAAATATTTAGCGAAATTTTCCACTAGCACACCAACTGTGGTTACTAACCCTAATTTTCAAAATCCTTTTACCGATAGTCCAACAATTACAATTTATCCTCCGTTGTTGCAAGATAATTTTACACTAGGCTCTGCTATTATTACTAATGCTTATCAAGTTGATAATGAAGATTCATATTCTGAATCTTATGAAGTTGCGGTTGATGAATCTCTTGCTGGTCAAATCGGCGCTGATTTAGGTGGCCTAGGATTTCAATTTAATCCACACGTTTCTTTTACACAAGGAAATACAAAAGGAAGCTCTACAACCAATACTAGTTTTAACTCTATGGAATATACATTAACCGATGGGGATCCTGGAGATGTAATGAGTGTTGATGTATATAGATATGGTTTAAGTAATATTTTTGTAACACGTGGCGGACAAACCATGTGCCCATACGAGGATGCGGTCGTTTGCCATTATTGGGATCCGGCGTTCCCGAATAAATGGATTAGCTCCCATAACTATAATGAAACAGGATACCATACACTATCTAATGCAACGGTGCAACGTGAAATGCCAAATATTTCAATCACACCAGCTGTGCAATTTAACATTCCGTCAAATCAACCAGCAGTGTACCAACTAATATTAAATAATCAAAGTCCGTTAACTGTAAATAATGATATTGATTTACAAGTACGCATAGCAAGTGTTAGTAACCCAAATGGAGCAGTTTGTAAAATTGACGGACAAAACGCGAACGATATATTTAATATACCAAGTGGAGGTTCTGTAGTAAAAACCTTAACGATTGAGCGAGGACCAATTGAAATTAACTACGATAGTTTAATGGTTATTTTCTCATCGGCTTGTAGCGAAGATATTGCGGACACAGCTTATGTAAGCGTACATTTTATTCCTACTTGTACAGACTTAGAAATTACGGCTCCTGCAAATAATTTTATTATTAATAATTTTAATAATGATATTAGTAATATTACTATTGAAAACTATAACTATAATTATGGGGTTGCACAAAATACAAGTACAGTTACAGGGATAGCACATCCGGAATTTGGATTTGAAAAAATTGGATTTGAATTTAAACCTAGTAATTCAAGTACTTGGTTACAAATAGAAGAATTTTATAAGTCCCCGGCAGTTGCAATCGCAGCAGGTGCGTCTACATTATATCCTATTCCAAATGGCCAAGTATATACACCATACACCTGGACTGTAACACCACAAGCATACGCAGATGGCAATTATGAAATCCGTGCAAAATCGTCTTGTTATAATAAAGACGGGAGCTATGCCACGATTTATTCTCCGGTATTACAAGGCGTGATGGACAGAGTAAACCCTTCTCCTTTTGGAACACCAAGCCCTGGAGATGGGATATTAGATCCTAACGATGATATTTCGATTCAGTTTAATGAACCAATAGATATTAGCAGCTTAAGCTACGCGCCAAGTTCAAATCCGGGATCAACTTTTGATATAAGAGGCGTATTAAACGGTACTGCGATTCGTCACAGCGAAAGTTTAAACTTTGATGGAATTGCTGATTATGCGCACGTTGTTGGTGGAGCAAGTTTACAAAAGCGTTCATTTACATTTGAGTTCTGGGCTAAGTTTAATTCTACAGGAGTAGAGCAAACAGTTATTAGCCAGGGAACAGATGCTGTGCAAAAAATGAGTATTGGATTTGATGCAACCAACAGGTTAAAATTCGGTTTAGGAAATCAAACTGCCTTATCTACTAATCCAATTGCCTTACCAACAGATTGGCATCACTATACGGTAGTTTACGATTATCCAAATTCGGACGCGAGTTTATTTGTTGATGGATCGTTAGCTGGCACAAATAATAACTTTATAGTGGATTATGTTGGATCAGGAAAGTTAGCGTTTGGTAAGGCATTGCCTGGAAATAATAATTTCTTAAATGGTAATGCACACGAAGTAAGATTGTGGAGTAAGGCACGTACTATTTCTGAAATCACAATGACAATGAACAAAACATTAAGTCGCAATCAGTCTGGCCTAGTGTATAATTGGAAAATGGATGAAGCAGACGGAACTGTTTCGCATGATGATATTAGAAGCCGAAATGCCGACATTTATGGAGCAACATGGGAAGTAAATCCTAATGGGAATGCTGTTCAATTAAACAGTTCTTCAAATGATAATATTAAGGTAAGTTCAGGAAATATTGCAATTAATAAAGAAATGGACTTTACCCTGGAGTTTTGGTTTAATTCAACACAACCTGGTATTTCTACTCTGTTCTCAAACGGCGAAGGAATTGCAACAACAGCAGATTCGTTAGATGCCTGGACGATACAAAAAGATGCGACAGGAAAAATCCATGTTTATCATAAGGGGTTAGATTTTGTTGCATCAACAACTAATTATTTTAATGGTAACTGGCATCACTTTGCGTTGGTCATGCAACGTACAGGAAATCTATCTGCTTATGTAGATGGTAACTTGCAAAATTCAATGCAGGGGATCAACTTCAACAGTTTAACAGGTTCTTATATGTATTTAGGAGCAAAGGCTACAGTAGCAGGAACTTCGACTGCGCTAAGTGATTATTATAATGGGAAATTGGATGAGTTTCGTTTATGGAGCACGGCACGTAAAGCAGAACAAATAAAACGTGATAAGCAAAATAGAATGTTGGGTAACGAACACGGATTATTAGCGTATTTACCTTTCGAGAATTATATTGTTGTTTCAGGTACACCATCTTTAACCCCAACATTTAGTAATCAATCCTTAACGCCCTCTATAACAGTTACTGCTCAAAACAGTCCAACGTTAATAGCTCAAACACCAACTATTAAATTACCTCGTCCAATTCAGGCGGTAAATTATACCTGGGCATTAAATAATGATAAGATTATTTTATCAACGAACACCTCTCCGGATCAATTAGAGAATGTTACATTAGATATTACAGTTAAAAATGCATTGGACATGCATGGTAATAAAATGCAATCTCCAAAAACCTGGATTGCCTACATCAATAAAAACCAGGTGAAATGGCAGGACGACCAATTTGATTTCGAAAAAACGGTCGATAGCGTCATTACATTTGTAGCACCAATAGTTAATTCGGGAGGGGCACAAAAAGCATTTACTATCGATGGTTTACCAAGCTGGATGACTGCTAATATTACTAGTGGCACAATTGCTCCAAACAGCGTTCAGAATGTAACATTTACAATTCCTGCAGGTGGAACCATTGGAGAGTATGATGCTGAGGTGAGTGTAACAACAGACTTTAATTTTGCGGAAATCCTAAGAGTTAATTTAAAAGTAAAAGGTGTTGCACCAACCTGGACAGTAAATCCTGCTGACTTTAATTACTCTATGAATGTGTTTGGACAATTAAGAATTGACAACGTAATTGCTACAAATTCAGAAAATAAAATTGCTGCTTTCAGTAACGGTGTTATTTGTGGAGTCGCTAATCTGCAGTACCTGCCTGCTTACGACAGATACGAAGTGTTTTTAAATGTATATAATAACCAAATTACCGGCGACTCTATTCGTTTTAATATCTATGATGCAGCAAGTGGATTAACTTTTGTAAATGTAACTCCGTCTTTAATGTTTGTTGAGAATGATGTTGTTGGAACAGTTATAAATCCAATCACATTTGTGGCGAATACTGAAATTGCACGAGATATCCCTTTAAATGCAGGTTGGACATGGGTTTCGTTCCCGTTAAAATCTACTAAATTGTTGACCAGTAATTCGTTAATGACAAGTATCACGCCCTCAAACGGCGATATCAGTACTGGAATTTCTGATTATGACCAATATGGAGCAGGCTTAGGATGGATGGGAAATATTAGTCAGAATGGCGGATACTTAAATAACCAATCGTATAAGATCAAAAAGGCGATTGCGGATACCTTAATTCATGTCGGTATGCGTTTAAACCCTGATTCATTGCAGGCCCAAATTAATGTAGTGCCGGGATGGAACTGGATCGGTTATGTTTCAAATAAAAATGTTTCTGTTTCTGAAGCACTCGGAAATTATAGCGTGGTGACAGGTGATTTAATTAAGAGTCAGTATGAGTTTGCTTATTATGATAATGCCACTGGCTGGACTGGAAGCTTAACAAACATGAAACCAACTTTAGGTTATATGTTAAAGTCATCAGGAACAAGCACATTTAACTATCCGCTATCAACTTTTATTGGTAAAATGGCGAGTTCGGAAAATATTAGTGGCTCGGGTGAAAAAGCTTATCAAAACATTTTTCCTTTCGCCCCGGAACAATATAGCAATACAATGTCAGCTATCATCAGCGGGAACATTTGTAATGATGCTTTAGATAATGGAAATTTTGCTGTAGGTGCATTTGATAATACAAATACATTAAGAGGCTTCGCTTATCCAACATTAACAAACAATGATTATAGATTTTTCCTAACGCTCTATAGTAATACTGAAGGAGAGAATTTAAGCATTAAATATTTTAATACGACAGACGGTTTAGTTATTCCAACAAATACAGTTGTCTCTTTTTCAACTGACGTCTTAGTTGGCACCCCTTCTGCACCTTTTGTAGCTAATGTTAATGACAGTGTTGCCTGTTACGTTGTTGAAATAGCAACGAGTGTTAATGAGGGAGCCAATGCAAACACAGTTAGTATTTATCCAAATCCATTTGAAGATATTTTGACACTAACATTTAATAAAGTAGTTAATGCTAAAATTGAGTTAGTAGATGTTTTAGGGAAAGTAATATATGCTTCAACCATAAAAGACAAAAAGGACTTTACCTTAAACCTTGACCGAAGCAAAACAGGAATAGCCATTGGAATGTACTATATCAGGTTAACTGGAGATGTAAACAAACAAATTAAGATTGTTAAAGCAAAATAATTTAAAAAAACATAGTGAGCGCAATCAGGAACATTGCGCTCACTTATAAATAAGCATTTTATGAATAAAATCAGAAAATTAATTTTAGTAACCATTTTTTGCCAGCTTGTCACTATTTCGCTGGCACAGGTCCCGTCAACATGGACAGTCAATCCTTCTGCTTATACGTATCAAATGTCTGTTACCTGTAAGGCAAATGAGGCATGTATTGATTTGTTAGATCCGAATAACTACGTGGCTGCTTTTGTGGGCACACAATGCAGGGGTGTTGTTAAAACCAATACTTCCGTTAACCCAAACCTATTGGCCTTGTTAACGATTAAGAGCAACGTAGTCAGTGGAGAAATAGTACGCTTCAAGATTTATAAAGCCTCCACCAACACGGTGTTAAATGTATTGGATTCGGTTGTTTTTGCTCAGGGCGCCGCGATGGGCACATTAAACAATCCATTCGTATTGTATACAAATCATGCACCTACAGATATTTCAATCTCGACCTATAGCGTCAACGAAAACACTCCGGTATCCACAGTTATGTCTGCTTTAACCGCGACTGATCAGGACGCAGGGAGTACTTTTAATTATTCATTAACCACAGTTCAACCGGAAAACACTGAATTCGGTATCAGCGGCAACAACCTGTCAGTAAATTCCCTCTTTGATTACGAATCGGATTCCGTTAAAATAATTGAACTTCAGGTTGATGATAATGGCGGCTGTAAGTACGTTGAAACATTTACGATTCATATTATTAATGCCAATGATTCACCAACCGCACTTACGTTAACAACAACCACAATTTATGATCATCAACAGGCAGGCAGCTACATCGGGCAATTTTTTACCGCAGACCCTGATCTAAATGACACTCATATTTATTCACTGGTAACCGGATCCGGTGATGCTGATAATTCTCAGTTTTATATTCAGAATGATACGCTATATAATTTGAATATGGTTGACTATAACACTCAATCCATTTTTTTCATACGAGCGAGAAGTACAGATCCTGGCGCTTTGTTTATTGAGAATACATTTACCTTGAACGTTTCGAATGTAAACGATGCCCCGACAAATATTATTTTAAGCAACAATGTTATTGCTGAGAACACATCCTTGGCAACTATGATAGGAACACTGAGCGTGGTTGATGCCGATTTAGCCGATACACATACCTTAACTTTAGTTTCTGGCACAGGTTCAGAAGATAACGCGCTATTCTCTATCATAGGTAGCACTTTGCAAACAAACGGTGCGTATAATTTTGAGATCAAAGATTCATTATTTGTGCGAATTCAGACAGTTGATCCATTGAACGCGACATTCACCAAAACGTTTGTAATTGTAGTAACGGACGTAAATGAAGCCCCTACAAACTTAGTCTTGAATGATACAACAGTAAAAGAAGGTTTGTCTGTTGGTTCAATGGTCGGACACTTTATAACGACAGATGAAGATTTCAATTCCCTTTACACCTATTCATTAGTAACGGGGCCAGGCGACACTGACAATGCTTTATTTTCAATTAACAGTAATTCATTAACAACAGCGGCTACCTATAGTTTTACGAATCAAACATATAGTATCCGAATAAGAACAACGGATAACGGCAGTTTGTTTTATGAAAAAATATGTCTGATTGTTATAGAGGATAGTAACTATGTGCCTACTGATATTATTCCATCAAGCACTTCTTTTAATGAGAACATTCTCATTGGAACACCGGTTACCACATTATCGACAATTGATAACGATGCTACTGATAACCATACTTTAACTTTAGTTTCAGGCCCAGGTTCAACTGATAATAGCTATTTCAGTATTGTTGGAAATGTGTTACAGAATGATTCAGCAATAAATTTTGAGACTAAAAACATTTTTTATGTTAGAATTAAATCAGTTGATACTGGCAATGCAAGCATTGTTAAAACGTTTACGTTTACTGCGAATGATATTAATGAGAATCCAACCGAAATTCTATTGGCAGGAGACAGTATTGCAGAGGCTCAACCGGCAAATACATTGATTGGAACTTTTACAAGTAGCGATGAAGATGCGGGCTCGGCGCATACTTATTCTTTAATTGCGGGTGCAGGTGATAGCGATAACTCGTTATTTGTGATTTCAGGAAATCAGTTACTGTCAGGCGCTTCTTACACTTTCGCAGGCCAGCATTATAGCATAAGAGTTAAGAGTACCGATAACGGTGGCTTAGCATTTGAGAAAATATTCCTTGTAAAAATATTGAATGTGAATGAAGCGCCCACCGATATTCTTATTGACACGCTGTCTGTGAAAGAAGACAATGAGCCTTTCTTTTATATCAGTCGCATAAGATCTGTTGATTTAGACAACCCGGATTTTTACACTTACAGTCTTGTATCAGGCTCTGGTGATACTGATAATGCGGAGTTTGTTATCAATGGAGATAAGCTGAGCATTAGTGGCAAAGCCAATTATGATGTTAAATCCTTTTATGAGTTCCGCCTTAAATCAACAGACGTTGGAGGATTAAGTGTTGAAAAAGCGTTTGTTTTACAAATAGAGGACATTGCCGGTAATGAGATCCCTCTACCGTCTACCAATTATATTTCTCCAAACGGTGATGGTGAAAATGATTTTTGGAAAGTAGTTAATGTGGAAATATATAAAGAGTTTGAATTGAAAATTTTCGATCAGTTTGGACAGGTGATTTATAGTGTGCCTAATAATTACAACAATGAGTTTGACGGAAAGTATAATGGCAATCCCTTACCAACAGGTAACTATTATTATATTTTTCAAAACGATAAGAAACAATTTAAAGGCAACATTGCCATCGTTAACTAGAATTTTCGATTTAAACGATTAATAAAAGACTATGAAAAAACTACTATATATTATTTTATCGGCTTTGGCAGCAGAAGCTCATAGCCAGGTCATGTCGTACGATTTTTACACTTTCAGGTTGAATAACATGTATAATGTTAATCCGGCTTATTCAGGGAAGGGCGACGGATTAAATGTGATGCTTAATGCACAATCGCAGAATCAAGGCGTACCGTATGCGAATAAGAATTTCATGCTGGGTGTGTTTTCTAAAATATCCGCTAAGCAGGCGTTAGGGGGAAAAATAATCAATGATACACGCGGACCATTTCAGTTATTAAGGGCAGACCTGTCATACGCTTACATTGCTAAAATTAATGAAGAGTCAAGCTTGACAATGGGAATATTAGCTGGCGTTTTAAATAATAACTTAGTAACCAGTCGTATCGAAAATTATGACTTATTATCTCAAACAGACCCAACTTTAACCAAATCCTATTATAACACAACCCAATTTGCTGCCGGTGCCGGCTTATTGTATTCCCACAAGGCATTGGATGTGAGCGTTTCGTTGCCGCACATCGTTTCTACCAACCAACCATTAAACGGCTATACTCATGCGGCAGCATTTTATACCATAAAGGCCGGAGATAAGTTTAAGGTTACACCATGGATTTGTTACCAGAGTATTCCGGTAACCAAAAGTGTTTTTTCTGGATATGTAAAAGGCATGTATAAAGACATGTTGTGGCTACAAGCAGGTTATCAGAGCAATCAGACATTCCACGCGATGTTTGGTGTAAACGTGGAGAATTTTTCTTTGGGATATGGATTTAGATTTAGCAACAAACAGTTTAACGATGTGAGCAAAGGTTCCCATGAAGTGTCTTTCTCAATTAAAATTCCTCAACGGACTAAAACAGGGAACAGACCGGTAAGCGATAATGCTTCGTTAAATGAAATAATTGCCCGCCTGGATAAGCTTTCTAAAGAGAATGTTACCAGCACAAACCGTGAGAATATTAAAGCTGAACTGGAGAGAATAAAACAATTGCTGAGCAAAGCGGAGATTGACAATTCCAGTCCGGCAAAGGCAGAAGAGGTATCAAAGCAATTAATGAGCATAGATGAAAAGTTAAAATTTATAGAAAAACGTTTACTAAATGAAAACTAGATTATTCCTGATTGCTTTAATTTTGCCTGTTATTTGCTCGTCACAGACCAGTATCGATTCAACGATGATTAAGAATAAATTAATGATCGAAGGTTTAAAAAATCGTATTAATACGATTGATAATATTGGCAATGAAAACAACACCTATCAAAAGCAAATTGATGAGTTAAAGGTAGAGTTGTCAAGGCAAAACGATTCTATTTTCAAACTCCTAAGTATTATCAATGAGTTAAAAAATTATTCAGTTGCAAATCCGAGCCTGTCACGTAAAACATTATCATTGAATGCAAAAGAAGAACTTTTAACGGATACAAAATCTTTAAAGGACAATGACTATAACACTTTGAAGAAAGCTGAAAACGTTACTCAGGATTATATATTGAGTTGCAATTGTTCACCATTATTTTACAAACCTTACCAAATCGAATTGAATTTTAAAACCATAACGGATTTAAACGAGATAATAAAAAACTACGAGTCAAATCCAACTAAGAAAATTGTTATTTTAGGCCATGCTGATAAATCAGGAAATGAAGCAAAAAACATCAATTTGTCAAAACAGCGGGCAGAGAATTTAAAAAGCTATTTAATCATTGCTTCTGATAAAATTAAAAAGGAGGATATAATTGTGGAATGGCACGGCAGCTCAAAGCCAATTCCTAATCTATCAAAAAACAAGAATGAGCTGAACCGAAGAACAGAAATCCTGATAAAGTAGATGGGCATAGGTGCACTTAAAAGGGCTAAATTTTAAGCTTTATTTGCAAATAATGACAATTATTTCGACAGAATGCAATAAGATCAGAGAATAAATGACGATTTTTGACCTGCAAATTAAAACGCATTTATTATAATGGTCATTCTTTTATTTTTAATACTTCACTGGTACCTTTCCCTTTTCGGACAAACTTTTTTCTTACATCGTTATGGTGCTCATAAAATGTTTACGATGAATAAATTCTGGGAAAAATTCTTTTATATTTTTGCTTGGGTAACGCAGGGATCTTCTTATTTAAATCCTCGTGCTTATGCCATTTTACACCGTATGCATCACGCTTATAGTGATACAGAACAAGATCCTCATACACCTCACTTTTTTAAGGAAGTGTTCACGATGATGATGCATACAAAGAAAATATATAATGATGTTTTAAATAAGCGTGTCGTAATTGACGAGAAGTTTGATAGAAATTTTCCGGAGTATCCTGCGATTGATCGCATTGCCGATCATTGGTACACACGTATCGGTTTTGGAGCGGCTTATGTTGCTTTTTATGCAGTTTTTGCAACCCACTGGTGGATGTTCTTATTTTTACCAATTCATTTCTTAATAGGGCCAATTCATGGAGCTATTGTAAACTGGGCCGGTCATAAATACGGTTACCGTAATTTTGAATCCGGAGATAAATCTAAAAACACATTGTTCCTTGATATTTTAATGATGGGCGAGTTGTTTCAGAACAACCATCATCATGCAGGCTCCAAACCAAATTTTGCCGCGAAGTGGTATGAATTTGATCCAACATATCCGATCATACTTTTATTAGATAAACTTCGCATTATAAAATTAGCGCGGGTAAAAGCATAATATTTAGATAGATTATATTAATCTGTTCAGGAATTATTTTAATTTAGGTTATCCAAAAGAGGATAACCTTTTTTTATGAAAAAATCCATTCAAAATTCAGAGCATTATCAGTGGGGCCAAACATGTGATGGCTGGCACTTGCTTAAGTCAGATGAATTGAGTGTCATACAGGAAAGAATGCCTCCTCAAGGTATGGAGACTTTACATTATCACAAAAATACACAACAAGTATTTTATATTTTATCAGGACAAGCAACTTTTGAACTCAATGGTGAAATCGTCGCTGCTTTGCCAAAAGAAAGTATTCATGTGCCGAATAAAACACTTCATAAAATTTCAAATAAAGGAAAAGAGGATCTAACGTTTCTGTTGATTTCTCAGCCAAAATCTCAGAACGATAGAGTAGATATAATTGATTACACGGAGGATTTAAAAGATCAGATTAAAACTCTGAATATAGAATGGCTACAAAAGTTTTTCAAAATCGAACCAAATGATATCATTCAGTTATCAAATCCAAAAAAAGAAATCATTGATAAAGGAGGTTATATTTATTACGCAAAACATCATGATGAGATTGTAGCTACTGTTTCCTTAATGAAGGTGGAAACGAATATTTATGAGCTGGCAAAAATGGCTGTAACAGACAAAGTTCAAGGCCTTGGAATAGGAAATGTGTTAATGCAGCATTGTGTTAATGAAAGCAAGCGGCTAGGTATTGAGAAACTTGTATTATATTCAAACAAGAGTTTATCATCAGCAATTCATTTGTATAAAAAGTTTGGATTTCATGAAGTGTATCTCGAAACTGGACATTACGAAAGAGCAAATATAAAAATGGAAAAAATTATGTGACAGAAAGTGCAGAAAAGATTTTGTGAAGGCATTGACCTTGAGCCCAAGTGATTTTGAAAAATAAACCAAGAAAGTACGTTTGCAAAAAGTCATTAAAAAAATTTAATTAATATGAGTATCGAAGAATTGCAAAAGATCTGTAAAAAATTTAAAGGCATGACAGAAGATATTAAATGGGAAAATCATTTATGTTTTAATGTCGGTGAGAAAATGTTTTTAGTGACTGCCCCGGATGCAATTCCCCACTCCGCATCTTTCAAAGTATCGGATGAGGAGTTTGATGAGTTGTCTCAAAAAGAAGGGTTCATGCCGGCCCCTTATTTAGCGAGGTATAAATGGGTTCATCTGGATGATATCAACCGACTAAACAAAAAACAATGGGAATATTATGCAGAACAATCGTATCGCTTGATATCTTCGAAGCTACCTCCAAAGATAAAAAAGCAAATAGGATTGATTTAAAATTAAGCTACTAATAGCTGCGTTAATCGCGCGTTTTTC
Organism: Bacteroidota bacterium; assembly: GCA_040387555.1. Taxonomy (GTDB): domain Bacteria; phylum Bacteroidota; class Bacteroidia; order B-17B0; family Aurantibacillaceae; genus UBA4416. Next base: position 137,244 of record JAZKDO010000002.1, read on the forward strand.
AGTTTTTCCAAACTGTAGTCTAACGTAACGGTTAAATGTTTTGAAGCTTTTTCGTCACTGGGTATATCAAACATAAAATCCACCATAATGGATTCACAGATACCGCGTAAACCACGCGCTCCTAATTTAAATTCGAGCGCCTTATCAACGATAAGATTTAACACCTCTTCTTCAAATTCTAATTTAACACCTTCCATTTTAAATAAATGAACGTATTGTTTAATTAACGCGTTTTTTGGCTCTGTTAATATAGAACGAAGCGTTACCCTATCTAAAGGCTTTAAATATGTAAGAACAGGCAAACGCCCGATTAATTCCGGTATTAAACCAAATGATTTAAGATCCTGAGGAGAAACGTATTGTAACAGATTAGATTTATCAATATCATCAGAAGCAACAGATGCTGAATAACCGACTGCCTGAGTATTCATGCGTTGAGCAATTTTTTTCTCGATTCCATCAAAAGCACCGCCACAAATAAATAAAATGTTGCGGGTATTCACCTGGATCATTTTTGCATCCGGGTGTTTTCTTCCTCCTTGTGGCGGAACATTAACCACTGAGCCTTCCAATAATTTTAACATAGCCTGTTGAACACCTTCCCCGCTTACATCGCGTGTAATAGAAGGGTTATCACTTTTCCTGGCTATCTTATCTATTTCATCTATAAAAACGATTCCTCGTTCAGCACTTGCCACATCATAATCCGCAGCCTGTAACAAACGAGTCAAAACATTTTCAACATCTTCTCCAACATAACCTGCTTCCGTTAATACAGTAGCATCTGCAATACAAAAAGGAACATTTAATAACTTCGCGATGGTGCGTGCCATTAAGGTTTTTCCTGTTCCTGTTTCACCAACTAAAATTACATTTGATTTGTCAATTTCTATATCTTCTTTAGCATCTGCAACATGCGAAACACGTTTAAAATGGTTGTAAACTGCTACGCTTAATATTTTTTTTGCTTCATCCTGCCCAATAATATATTCATCCAGGTGTTTTTTAATGGCGTGGGGCTTCAACACATTTAAAGCATGCTGAACCTGTTGGTTACCTTGCGCGCCCGCTTCTTCACTCACAATTTTGTAAGCTTGTGAAATACAAGCATCACAAATATGACCTGTAACCCCTGCAATTAAAACTTTTACTTCTTTTTTATCCCGTCCGCAAAACGAACACACGATAGGACCTGCTTTAGCCATTCATTAAATTTTGGATAGCAAAGGTACATAAAACACGTCAAAACCTTGATATTTTGCAATGTTTTTATGGTTTTTTATCTACTTTTGCCAAACGAATGAAAACGTTAATTTATAGTTTATGTATTGTCGTTTACTGTGTAAATGTGCAGGCGCAGAAAGACTCTTCTGATTTAAAAAATCTTCTTTCAGAATTTGATGTTAAGAATTACAAATCAGATCCAAAAGACCGGTTAATTTTTGAAGCAAACTATACAGGATGGCTTGGAACACCATCAAATATTAAAACTGATTGGAAATGTATAGGCTTTGGGTTTTATACTTTATTTGATAAACCAATTTCAAATTCAAATTTCAGCTTTGGTTATGGGTTAGGGTTTTATAGTCACAACTTCAGTTCAAACGCAAACTTTATTTATGAGTTCGACAGTATAGGGCAAAACGTTAATACGGTTATTGAACCCAAAACAACGCCATACATTGCTAATCGCTACAATGAAAGAAGCTTTGAGGTTCCATTGGAGTTGAGATTCAGAACCAAGACTACTCGGGCTTTTAAACTGATGTTAGGTGCTAAAATTGGGTATGTAATTTCAAATTTTAAAAAGAACGATGATGCTGATGGACGGATTCGAATATATAATATTAAAAACATTAATCCTTTGCGCTATGGTGCGGTTTTCAGAATTGGAGTTGAGCAAGTGTGTTTAACTGCTTGTTATTATTTCAGCGAGGTTTTTACCACAAATGGTCCAAAAGGAATTAATCCTTTTTCAATTGGAATAGCCATTATCCCTTATTAGTGCTGAACCGATTTAAGTCGTTCGTCATCTTAATTGTTTCATTTTAACGCACACATTAAGCGAGACTTTAACAATCTGCACGCAAAAAATAGGTTATATTTACCTTTCTATTTTTTAAAAGTTTAAACATGAAAAAATTTACTATAGTTTTAATTCTGTGCTTGTTTACCGGATTGAACAGTTTTGGGCAGCAATGGGAATGGGCAAAATCCTATGGAACTAATAATGGCGACCAAGCTTCTACGCTTGCGCTTGATCCTTCTGGAAATTCATTCATTTCGGGATATTATCAGGGGACTCAATTGATTTTAGGCGCTACAACGTTGAATACAACTTTCTCCAACAACTTATTTGTTGCAAAACATAATAGTGCAGGGACTGTTGTGTGGGCACAAAGTATTGGCAGTAACGGAAGCTTAATTATCGGGTCAGTTTGTACGGGTACAAATGGTAATATATATGTATGTGGCACATTCAGCGGACCAACTCTAATGTTTGGCACAACAACAGTTAGTTTGACAGCAAATACAATTTCGAATCTTTTTATTGGATGTTTTTCTAGTTCAGGAAGTGCATTATGGGTTAATAAATATGGCACATCACCGTCTCCATATGGAGTGTCGGCAAAAAGTTGCTATTACTCACCTTCTGATAACAGCGTCTGCATGACGGGAACTTTTACTGGGACCTTAACAATTGGCTCTACAACTTTAATTAATTCAACAACCAGCAATGATATATTTTTAACTAAACTAAGTGTCGCGCCATTTTCCGCAAGCCCTACCTGGGCTATAAAAGCCGGAAGTTCTTCATCAAGCGATGTTTCGGAAAGAGTCAGGATCGATAAACAATCAAATATTTACGTTGCCGGATCATTTCAACCGGTTACAGGATCAACAACAACAATTGGTGCAACTCTTACTACCAAAGGCGGGCAGGATTTGTTTATTGCAAAATATAATAGTTCAGGTGCATGGCAATGGTCACAATCTTTCGGTAGTACCAGCGGCGTTGATTTTTTATATGACATGGCTTTAGATACTGCAGGGAGTGTTTTTGTAACAGGAAGTTATAATTCGAACTTACTGTTTAACACTTTTTTTGGCACCAGTACATTAACTGCAGTAGGTGGTTCAGATGTTTATGTTGCCAAATGGGCATCTATTGGCCTGTATAGTTCTTCAGTTAAAATAGGGTCGTCTGCTGGAAACGAAGCAGGCTATGGCTTAGGAAGTGATGATAAAGGAAACATTTATTTGGGGGCTACTTATTCAGGCTCCTCATTGGCTATTGGGAGTACTACATTAACTAATTCCGGAGGTGGAATAAATGGTTTCGTCACTAAGATATCATCTTCATTAGCCTTTAAATGGTCACGGAGTTCAATGGGTGCGGGTTCGGTTTCAATGAAAGGCTTAGAAGCGGATGCAAATGATAATGTATATTCCTGCGGTACTATTCAGGTATCAGCACCCTCCTCTTTTGGAACCACGACTTTAACCAGTGTTGGCGGAAGTGATTTTTTTGTTTCAAAGATTTCATGTGTCACCCCAACTATAACTGCGGCAAATGCTAGCTATACAGTTTGCGAGAATTCTTCGAATTCATTCACCGCAGCTATTAGTACGCCGCAATCTGATGTGACATATAAATGGAGTGCTACAGGGGCAACAGGAGTTGTTATTAGCCCGACTACAGGAACAGCAACAACTATAAGTTATACAGGAACAACGTCGTTTAGTATAGTTGTAACGGGTACCAATGCCTGTTCAAGTGTAACTACTACGGTTGGTTCAGTGGTTGTAAATCCTTTGCCCTCAGTTACTGCCGCTTCCTCCCCTACAACAATATGCAACGGAAGTTCTGCTGTTTTATACGGTGGTGGCGCATCTACTTATATTTGGTCGCCAACTGTACCAAACGGAGTTGCAACACAACACTTTATGGGAGAACCAACCTATACGGTTGCGGGAACGGATGCAAATGGCTGCGAAAATACAGCCACGCTTGCTTTAAACATAGTAGCAAGCCCAACTATTGCAGTTACCGGTAATAGTCTTGTTTGTTTAAATAGCCCTAATATTTTAAGTGCTAATGGAGCTGCAACGTATACATGGTCTCCCGGCTCGACAGTAAGTCCAACAATAAATGCGCAGCCTTCCTCAAACACAGTTTATACAGTGAACTCGCAGGATGCAAATGGCTGTATAGGGTCGGCAACTTTTAGTTTAAATTTAGTTTCACCACAAACCCCGGATATTTGCGAGGTAACGGTTGACTCCCTATCTCAATATAATAATGTTATCTGGGATAAAACTTTATATAATAATGTAGATAGTTTTATAGTTTACCGTGAAGTGAGCACAGGCACATATAGGCGAATTGGAGCACAGCATCAAAGTGCGTATAGTTTGTTTGTAGATACAGCAAGAAGTATAGGGCCGGCTAATGGAGATCCAAACATAACATCTTATCGTTATAAACTACAGATACGCGACACTTGCGGCAACTATAGCGAAATGAGTCCTTATCACAACACAATTTATTTTCTCACCAATAGTTCGGGGAGTTTTTTCTGGAACATGTATAACATTGAATTTCAGCCATCCACTCCTATATTAACTTTTGAATTAATAAGGGATAATCTAGGAACAAACGCTTGGGTGTCTGCAGGTAGCTGTGCCGGAAATCAGAGTTCGCTAACGGACCCACTCTTTTCAAGTTTTCCTAATGCAAATTATCGTGTGATTGGAAACGGATTTAGTTGTAATGCTACTTCAAAAACTGCCCAACAAATCAATAAATCCAAATCCAATGTAAAAAACAATTTCAATATCTTCACCGGGATTTCATTACTTAGTAAGGGAGATGTTTTTTCAATTTCACCAAATCCTGCTTCAACTGAATTGGTTGTTTCCTTCATTACAGAAGTTAAAGAAATGACTCTGATTGCAGTAACGAATGTTTTAGGTAAAGTTGTTTTATCAAATGAAGTTTATGAAGGGAAGAAAATTAGTTTGTCTTTAAATGATTTAACGGATGGCGTTTATTTTATCAGGGTTCAGCGAGGAAATAATTTTACAGATAAGAAATTTATCAAGAACTAAAATTCAATTATGAAAATATAAATCGTGATGACGAAAGCTATCACGATTTTTTTATGATATTTAGTTTTCTACAAGTTTATTAAGCAGTCATTTCCAAACCTGTGCTTAGTGCGTATGTTAAAAATAGCACGCCTAAAACGATTCGGTAATAACCGAAATGCTTAAATCCGTATTTATTCAAAAATGTAACGAATGCCTTTACGGCTATAAAAGCAACTATAAAAGCAACTAAAGCACCAAATAATAAAATAGTAATATCGTTACCATGGATATTATCTTTTTCTTTCAGTAAATCATATCCTGATGCGGCGAACATTGTTGGTATGGCCAATAGAAAAGAAAATTCAGCAGCTTGTTGCCTGTTAAATCCTGAAAAAATTCCTCCAAAAATTGTTGCAGCAGATCTTGAAACCCCTGGAATCATAGAAATACATTGAATTAATCCAATCTTTAAAGCGCCTGCATAACTGATATCCTCAATCTCTTTATACTCTGATTCCTTTTTTGAACTCCATTTGTCTAAAAACAATAAAAAAATTCCCCCAACAATTAGTGAAACACTTACCACATAGGGATTGAATAAATAAAGTTTAATTGTTTTATAAGCCAGCAAACCAATAATGCCGGTAGGAAGAAATGCAACCGATAATTTTAAATAAATGGTAACACTTACAAAAAAACGTTTAATATAGAGAAACAGAACGGCTAAAATTGCTCCTAATTGAATTACAATTTCAAAGGTTTCCGCAAATGCCGGATCATCTACGTTCATTAATGACGTAGCTAGGATCATGTGGCCAGTAGAAGAAATAGGCAAAAACTCTGTCAGGCCTTCAATAATGGCAATGATCAACGCTTGAAAATAAGTCATATTAAAAAGATAAAAAAAAGAAATTAAGCCTCTTCGTTTTTAGTTTTAGGACGCCACATAATGGCAACAATAATGGTTACAAATCCCAATAAACATACCATGGGAGCAATAGTAATACGTTGTGTATCAAAAATAGCGGGATTAAAAACTTCAGGATTTTCACTTCCACCACCTATCATTAAGAGATAGCCTAATATGATTAGTACAATTCCTGCAATAAAGATCTGATAGTTTTGTTTGACAAATGTTGTTTTCATTCCTTAAATTTTGTTAGCAAAGCTATTAAAAATCTTCATTTAACAAGCGCTGGATAAGAGAAAAATCCATCAAAGATTTGGTTAATTTTTCGTAATATTGCTATTCTATAAAATAAAATGGGAAAAGTAGCATTAATTACCGGAGTAACAGGTCAGGACGGAGCATATCTTTCAGAATTGCTTTTAAGTAAAGGTTATACAGTTCATGGGGTTAAAAGAAGAAGTTCTTTATTTAACACGGATCGTATTGACCATTTGTATCAGGATCAACATGAAAAACATGTCAATTTTAAATTGCATCATGGAGATTTAACAGATAGTACAAACCTTATCAGAATTGTTCAGGAGGTGCAGCCTGATGAGATTTACAATTTAGCGGCAATGTCGCATGTGAAAGTAAGTTTTGATACACCGGAATATACGGCAAATGCAGACGGCATTGGCACTTTGAGAATTTTAGAAGCTATTCGTATTTTGGGACTTGAGAAAAAGACACGTTTTTATCAGGCATCTACTTCTGAATTATATGGTTTAGTTCAGGAAATTCCTCAAAAAGAAACAACACCTTTCTATCCGCGTAGTCCTTATGGCGTGGCTAAATTATACGCGTTCTGGATCACAAAAAATTACCGGGAAGCTTATGGAATGTATGCCTGCAATGGAATTTTATTTAATCATGAAAGTCCGTTAAGAGGTGAAACATTTGTGACTCGTAAGATCACACGTGCTGTTGCAAAAATAAGTTTAGGACTTCAGGAGAAGTTGTTTATGGGAAACATTGATTCGGAAAGAGATTGGGGGCACGCAAAAGATTACGTAGAAGGTATGTGGCGAATGCTCCAACAGGATGTCGCCGAAGATTATGTGTTAGCAACAGGAATAAAAATAAGCGTCCGTGAATTTATTAATATGGCTTTTGCTGAAGTTGGAATCAAAATGAAATGGGAAGGTAAGGAAGAAAATGAAAAAGGAATGGATGCGGCAACCGGGAAAGTGTTAGTTGAGATTGATCCAAAATACTATAGACCGGCTGAGGTTGATTTGTTAGTAGGAGATGCAACTAAAGCGAAAACCAATATGGGATGGACACCTACTTATACTGTTTCTGAGCTTTGCAAAGAAATGGTTGCAGCAGATGTGGAGCTTTTTAAAAGAGATAAATATTTATTAGAAGGTGGACATAAGATTTTAAACTATAAAGAATAAAAATTAAACCTCCGTTTAGAGGTTTTTTTAAATGATAAATGCACATGGAACTTAATTCCAAAATATACATTGCAGGACACCGTGGAATGGTTGGTTCTGCAATCATGAGAAATCTTCAAAAGAAAGGATTCAATAATATCGTCACACGCTCTTCTAAAGAATTAGATTTGAGGAATTCTCAAGCTGTTAGTGACTTTTTTTCCTCTGAAAAACCGGAATATGTTTTCCTTGCCGCCGCCAAAGTTGGTGGCATTCAAGCTAACAATATTTACCGCGCTGATTTTATTTATGAAAATCTAATGATTCAAAATAATGTGATTCATAATTCATATTTAAGCGCAGTAAAAAAATTAATGTTTCTTGGGAGTTCCTGCATTTATCCAAAATTAGCACCGCAGCCTTTAAAAGAAGAATACCTGTTAACAGGTTTATTAGAAGAAACCAATGAGCCTTATGCCATTGCAAAAATTGCAGGTATCAAAATGTGTGAAAGCTACAAACGTCAGTATGGATGTAATTTTATTTCGGTGATGCCAACAAATATGTACGGCCCAAATGATAATTACAATTTAAATAATTCTCATGTATTACCGGCGTTGATTCGTAAGTTTCATGATGCGAAAGAAAATAATGTAGCTTCCGTTGAGATGTGGGGAACCGGCACTCCGATGAGGGAATTCCTTCATGCGGATGATTTGGGAGACGCTTGTGTATACCTTATGAATACTTATGATGGTGAAAAATTTGTAAACATTGGTTCAGGAAAAGATCTAACCATTAAAGATCTGGCACTTTTGATTAAAGATATTGTTGGCTATAAGGGAGAAATCATTCATGATCTTTCGAAACCTGATGGCACGCCCCGTAAATTAATGGATGTTTCATACTTGCACTCTTTAGGATGGAAACACAAAATAGAATTACCGGAAGGTATTAAACAAGTGTACGAAGATTTTAAAAAGAAAGAAGGCGTTAAGGAGTGGTAAAAAATAGTTTTAAGACAGCCTCATTAGTGATTTATATAAGCAATATACATATACTGTTAAAGAGGTATAAGAATCTTTTATCTTTTATCTTGTGTCTTTTATCAATATCACTAAAGTCTCAATTTTATAATCTTCCAAATGAATACTTCTTTAATACTATCTCTCAGCGCCAATTAGCTCGTGTCGATTCGCAGCAGATTCATTCAGGTGTTCAGCCTTATATCCCTTTTTTTAATAAGAAATATGAATTTGTTGGCGATTCGCATCTTGTAATGAAATACATAGCGGATGATCCTGTTATTCAGAAAATATTTTTTGATCATTTGATACATATAAAACCAAAGTCAGGAAAATATGAGTTCAAAGTGGATCCTTTATTAAATATAGAATTTGGGAGAGCTTCATATGATACAACACAATCTCAACGGATCTCAACTAATACAAGAGGATTTATTGCCAGCGGATCTATAGGTAAAGATTTTTATTTTGAAACAATGTTCTCGGAAAACCAAAGCCAGTTTCCACATTATATTTCAAACTATAATAATCAAACAAAAATTGTCCCGGGTCAGGGTAGATATAAAGTATTTAAAACAACCGGTTATGATTATGCTTTTTCATCAGGTTTTATTTCCTATCAACCAATAAAAAAACTAAACATACAATTAGGTCACGGTAAACAAAAAATAGGAAATGGTTACCGATCAATACTGTTAAGTGATAATGCTTTTAATTATCCTTACCTGCGAATAACATCAGAATGGCTGAAAGGCAAATTACAATACACGAATATTTATGCAGTGTTAATGAACTTAACAACGGGAGGGGCGTTAACACCCCAATTTACAGAGCCGTTATTTCAAAAGAAGGCTGTTTCCTTTCAATACCTAAGTTACAATGTAAATAAAAGAATAAATGTTGGTTTGTTCCAGGGTATGATTTGGAGCGCTGCAGATAGTTTGAACAGGCAACATATGGAGTGGCAATATTTTAATCCTGTGATTTTTTCAAATCTTGGATTTTATGGCCTTAACAACAAAAATAATATTGTTATTGGTGCAACTGCAAATGTTAAACTCACCAACCAGGTTTCTGTTTACGGACAGTTTATGGGTGATGATTTTAGTAATACGTTTGCTTTAGGTAATGCATTTGGATATCAGGTAGGAGCAAAGTACTTTGATGCCTTAGGATTAAAGAATTTAATGTTGCAGGCAGAATACAATGATGTTGCAGAAGGATCCTATAATAGCCCTTTTGGAACATATAGTAATCAAAGTTTCTCTCACTATAATCAAAATTTAGCGTATACTCCGGGTTATGGAAAAGAATTAATTTTCTTAGGTGATTTTAGATACAAGCGTGCCTTTTTAAATGCCAAATTAAACTTACAATGGCTCACTCTAAATAAGTATCAACTCTATAGTAATACTATCAGTAAGGTTCAGATCGGATACACCATTAATCCCGCATATAATTTTAATGTATCTTTAGGCTATAATTATAGGTTCCAGGATTTTTTTGGGTTTGATAAATCAAATAACACAACAAAATTTTATACCATCAGCTTAAAATCAAATTTATTCAACACTTATTATGATTTTTAAAACATATTCATGGCAATATTAATTTTAGTATTCATCACTGCATTTGCTGTTGTTCTTTACTGCACACCAGCACTAATTAAGGTAGCTGTTTTAAAACGCCTGATTGATTTGCCTACAGAAGATAGAAAAGTTCATAAAAGAGCGGTTCCAACAATAGGAGGTATTATCATTTATGCAGCCACTTTATTTTCATTTTCATTATGGTACAATATTGATGATTTACATGAGTACGACCAGATTTATGAATCGGTAAAAGAGTTTAAAATATTAGTGGCAACCAGCCTGGTTTTATTTTTTGTTGGCGTAAAAGATGACATTATTGGAACCTCGCCAGTTAAAAAATTATTTGCTAACATTTTAGTCGGATTAATTCTTGTACTAATGGGAGACATAAGAATTACTGGCTTACATGGAATTTTTGGGATAAACGAAATTCCACAATGGGGAAGTGTGTTTTTATCTTTATTTACATATATCGTTGTGGTTAATGCAATGAACCTTATCGATGGTATTGATGGTTTAGCTGCCGGTGTTGGTTTTATTGCTTCATCTGTATTTGGCACGTGGTTTATATTCGCCAATGAGTATACGCTCGCTTCATTGTCGTTTTCTTTATCAGGAGCATTATTAGGCTTTTTAATTTTTAATTTTTCCCCTGCTAAAATTTTTATGGGTGATAGCGGCTCCTTAATTATTGGCATGTTTATTTGTGTACTGAGTATAAAACTAATTGAGTACCCATTGTCCCGACTGGATGATTTTTGGATAAGGATCTCTAACCCGATTATTGTAATTGCCGCTTTAATTTATCCATTAACAGATACCTTAAGAATTTTTATAATCAGAGCAGGCAAAGGCCTTTCGCCTTTTGCTGCGGACAGAAATCATTTACATCATCGTTTATTAGATTGCGGATATTCTCATGTAAAAACAGTGGTAATAATTTATTTGTATAGTTTGATAACTGTAGGTGTGTCTTTATTAAGTTATTACTTAAGCCCGAGCCTTTCATTAGTTGCGGTTCTGGGATGTAGTGGGTTATTTATTTTGTTTGTATATTTTTCTTCCCGAAATGCTTATCACAAAGAGAGAATTAAGAATGCGATTCAGTAAAATGAAAAATCTTTTAAACTCATTATTTTTTTTAGGAAATCAGGTCTTCCTGTATTGTATTTGTGTTTCACCACTTTTTTCTCAAAATGATCCTCAGGCACAAAACGTATTTATAAATTCAGAAACACAACAAAGCATAGATATCTGGAATATAAAATCTCCCCAAACAGATTTTCATTCTTCCTTCCAACCTTACGTTTTTTCGACATTAGAGAGTTATTCAGATACTTCGATAGGGTATTTGCACCACCCTGTTAAAAACTTTTTTTTAGTTAAAACGTTTAATGAAGGGCCAAACAAAAGGAATCAATATAATCTTCAGGTTTTGCCTATCGTCGATCTTCAAACGGGTTATGATATGCTATCCTCAAAAATTGTTTCAGAAACTGTGGGAGGTGCGCACGTTAAATTAAATATTAATAATGATTTTACATTTGCACTAACTGCTATTGGTGGAAGAGTAAGCTATCCGGGGTTCATTGATACCACCATACAATCTAATGGAATTATTATTCCTGGTTTAGGCAGGGGATTTAAGAATAGAGATGGAAGTTATAATTTTTCAAATTTAACTGGTTACGTTTCTTATAGTCCTAATAGAATTTTTAATTTCCAGTTAGGCAAAGACAAACATTTTATCGGAGATGGTTATCGCTCTCTGTTACTATCGGATTTTTCAAACAACAACCCTTTCTTTGGAATTAATGCTAACATTTGGCGAATTCAATATAATGTGTGGTATTCATGGATGCAGGATTTCTCAATTTTTGATGGATCACAAAAGAGTTTGCAAAACAAGTATGGCACTTTTCATTATTTAAGTTTTAATGCTTTAAAGGAGTTCAATATATCCTTTTTTGAAAATGTAGTCTGGCAAGGAACAGACACTAATCGTGTAAGAACTTTCGATGTAAATTATCTTAATCCAATTGTGTTTTATCGTCCACAGGAATATTCTGTTGGATCTGCAGATAACTCCATGATGGGATTAAACGCTTCAGCAAAATTGTTTGGTCACTTAAAATTATACGCACAGGTGGTAGCCGATGAGTTTTTCTTAAAAGAGATCAGAGCAAAAAAAGGGTGGTGGGCAAATAAGCAGGGATGGCAATTTGGGGCAAAATATATTAATGCGTTTAAGGTAAAAGGATTAACACTCCAAGTTGAGTATAATCAAGTTAGGCCTTATACTTATACACATGGAAGCGTTCAACAAAATTATGCCAATTATGGACAAGCTCTCGCACATCCATTTGGCGCAAATTTTAAAGAGTATCTGGGATTTGTTAGCTACAGAGCTAATCGTTGGATGTTAAGTCTGCAAGGTTTGTCTGCCGTTATTGGTATGGATAGTTTAGGTGTAAATATGGGTCAGAATATTTTCGAAAGTTATACAACACGTCCTTATGAGTACGGACATAATACAACGCAAGGAAATAAAAGACGATTGATGCAAAGCGACATTAAATTTACTTATTACCTTATTCCTCAAATAAACCTGAGATTAGAAGTGGGATATATTCAAAGAAGTATCGAGGATGATTACTACTATAATTTACAATCCCCTTATATCTACTTTGGAGTTAAGACAAGCGTGCATCGCTTTTATAGGGATTTCTAATTTTTTCAATGGAATCAATCGACCATTTTTTCTTGTCTGTTCCCGAGCCTCAGCAATCTGCTTTATTATTCCTGAGACAATTCATGATAAAAGAAATGAAGTTGGAAGAGCATATAAAATTTAATACTCCTTTTTATAATTTCAAAGGAAAGTGGTTTTGCTATATATCCTATAGTGCAAAACGAAAACATGAAATTTATATTGGTTTTGTAAAAGGTTATTTAATGGAGTTTCCAAATCTTGAAAGTGAAGGAAGAAAACAAATAAAAGTTTACAGGATCGATCCTGAAAAAGACATCGATGTAAAGTCTTTAAAGAAAATTACAGCACTACAGAAAAAGCTTTATTAATAATTTATCTCGGATATTCTATGCGAACATGATAAATATTCATTAAACGTTTTTTGAATATTTTTTTAATCTGTGTAATATCCCTGAAAGTAATATCAGCATTCATGAATTGATTTTCATTGATCTGGTGATTTATTATTTGATCAACGAGTCCATCAATGGCAATTGCATCATATTTTTTTAAACTACGGGAAGAGGCTTCCACACCATCCGCCATCATTAAAACAGCCGTTTCTTTACTGAATGGGATGGGGCCGGGATATTTAAATAAATCTTCATTTATGATCTGGCCTTCGTGTTCTTTTTTGTAGTTATGTAAAAAATACCGGGTAGCGGTAGTACCATGATGTGTTCTTATAAAATCAATCACAGTTTCTGGAAGTTTATTTTCTTTAGCAATTTCGACGCCTTTTATCACATGGCTGATAATAATTTGGGCACTTTCTTCGGAAGTTAAATCCTCATGCGGACTTACTTCTCCAACCTGATTTTCAATAAAAAAACGAGGATTTACCATTTTTCCAATATCATGGTACATCGCTCCTGTTCTCACCAACAGTGGATTACCCCCGATTTTATAACAAGCCTCTTCTGCTAAATTAGCAACTTGCAATGAATGCTGAAAGGTGCCGGGCACTTTTTGGGATAGTTGACGAAGTAAAGGTGAGTTTAAATCACATAATTCAAGCAGGGTAAAATCTGAGGTAAAACCAAACACTTTTTCGAAGATATAGATGAGAGGAAACGAAAATAAAACGCAAACACTGCTGATTAAAAAAGGTATATAGTTTTGAAGATTACTGATAGCCTGTGATGTATTGTTTACTAAGTGATAAGCCACGTAGGCTAAAACATAAAATACAAATGTCAATAATGCCGAAATAAATAATTTAGAACGTTTACCCATGTCGGCAACACTAAATATTGTTCCAATGCCGGCAATAAGTTGAACAAAAACAAATTCAAATTTATCAGGAACGAAAAATGCACAGATTAAAATAATATTTAAAAAATTAAAAAGTGATGTTCTGCTATCAAAAAACACCCTTATTAAAATGGGAACTAAACAAAAAGGAACTGCATAGGCGTAACTATTATTGTATTTAATAACAATGCTTGTAACTAATACAATGATCATGATGATTAAAAAGATGAATGTTACTTGTGTGTTTTGACTAAAAATAGCTTTTCTGAAAAATGCCAGAAATAACATCATAATTCCCATAACCAATACGCACAGTAATACCTGGCCTGCAACAATAGTTAATAATGGAGATTTGGTATCCTGATCAGCTAATTCGGCATTGTAGCTTTGTAAAATGTTACTCTGTTCTTCTGTTATATTGTCATTCTTTTTAACAAGTACATCCCCTTTTTCTATTTTAGCTTTATATAAATATTGTGCTTCAGCCTCTTCGTTAATTGCCATTTGATTTGACAATATCTCATCAAAAACAATGTTTGGGGTTAAACGGGCAAGAATTTTGTTAACCGAAACGTCATTCTGGATTTGTTCAGATAAATAATGTTTTGTCTTTTCATAGTTAAAAAGAGCCTGACTTTTTGTATAAGTTACTTCGTTTTCGTCAACAATATATACTACAGAATCTATATATGAAACGGGCATATTTGAAAAATAGAGACCAGTCCTGTAAATACTGTCAATGCATAATTTCGTTGCAGTTTTTTGATTATCGGTTAATTCTTGAAAGTCAGAGAAAATAGACGAAACGTCAACTTGTATTTTTTTAAAATATGCTATTTGCTTTTTCGTTTCTTTTTCTTCCCTTGCCAATTCATCAGTAGTTTTTTTTACTAAAAAATCAAAAGGAGAAACGAGGTCAGCGTTTAACCATACATCTCCTTCATTGATATTACTAAGCTGCTGCGAAATATTTTTCGGTAAAAGATAAACACAAAAAAGAACACATACGGTAAACACAATGCCTTTGTACCAAAGGGCATGCTTATCTCTTATTTTTGTAAATAGGCTATTCACTATGACAAATGAAGGTAATTTTTAGTGGTTGAATTAAAAAAAGAAAAAAGGTTTATGAACATAGCAGTTGTTACTTTAATTTTAACGCACCAGCGTAACATGACCGATGCGGGATTCATATTCTTTGGACACAATATTTTTGAATTCACATTTCCATACATATACATCCATCGGACTATCTGCACCTTTAAAGGCGCCGTTCCACCCTGCTTCCGTATCGGTTGTGGTGTAAATTAGTTGCCCCCATCGGTTAAATATCATAAAGGTATAGTCTTCTACTCCAATAACAATAGGTTTAAAAACATCATTTAAATTATCTTTATTGCCTGGAGTAAATGCATTTGGAATCCAGAATCTGAATTCAGGAAGCACTCGAATTGTCATTCCAATGGTGTTTGGGCAAGCAAAAACATTGGTAACAGTTTGCGTCACGTAATAGTCACCCCAGGTTAAATATGTATGCATTGGATTTATTTCGTCTGATCCTGATCCATCACCAAAATTATAATACCAACTTACAATATTTGTTGTGCCGGATGTATTAAAAAAGAAAATGTCAGGTTCAAAAATTGATGTAATTAAAGGTGACGCTACGAAATTGGCAACAGGTGAAGGATTGACAGTAATACTTTGCACGGAAACAAACTTACTGGTATCAATACATTTACTATCAGTGATGACGGTTAACGTATAAGTATAAATACCAGGAGGGGTGAAAACATGAGTTGGATTTGGCAGAGTTGAAGTGGTGCCATCACTGAAATTCCATAAGTAATTTAATGGTGAGGCCGAAGTACTTGTGTTTGAAAAATTAACGGACATTGGGTCGCAACCCAACGAAATAACAGGATCTATGGAAGCAACGGGATTAGTGTATAATGCAATAATTTTAGTAACCGTATCAATGCAGCCATCTTCATTAGCAATCAGCATAATTGGAAAACTACCGGTAGTGTTAAAAATTATATTCGAGACATTTTGTGCAGAAGATGTTTGTGTTGAGGCAGAACTACCAAAATTCCAAGTAATTGTACCAGGTGTGGGGAAAAATGTATTATTTATAAAATCAAAACTATGATTATTAAAACACTCTCCGCTTGGGGACGAATAAGTAAAATTAGCTATTGGGGTTGGAAAAACATTAATACTGTTACCGGCAATGACTTTACTGGTATCTATGCATTTTTGATCAGTAATTACAGTAAGCGAAAAACCATAGAGACCGGGAGGTGAAAATGTATGTGTTGGATTTTGTGCTGATGAGGTTGTCCCATCACTAAAGCTCCATAAATAAGTCATAGGAGTTCCGGCAGTACTTGTGTTACTGAATGTAATAGTTACAGGATCGCAACCAGCCGATGGGAAATTGGCAATGGAGGCCACAGGACTTTGCCATACAGTAATGGTTTCTGTAATGGTTGCACTGCAACCATTTTTAGAAACTGTAAAAAGTATCGGATACTCTCCTGGCGCATTAAAAATTACATTGTTTACTGTTGGTGTGCTGGCACTGGGGGGAGATGCATTTGCACCGAAGTTCCAGTTTACTGTGCTCGCACCAGGGAACGAACCGCCACCATTAAAATTAAAATTATTTCCTAAAAAACATTGTGAAGTTGGTGCCAGGTAATTTGGTAAAATCAAAGAATCAATATGAAATATTTCTGTCGTTGTATCTCCACATGGTGTTTTTGGATTTACATATAAAGTTACCGTATAATCGCCAGGACCAGGGAAAGTATAAGTTGGGTTATATAAATTTGATGTATCTGCCAATGTATCCGGGTCTCCGAAATCCCAATGGTAAGCTGAACCATTAAAACTATTGTTTGCATAAGAAACAGTAAAGCCATTACAATAGCCAGTTCCCTGGCCGTTATTAGTGGTTGTTTGAGAAACAATATCGGCTGCCACAACAAATGGACAATTGATAACGTTAAATTGAAAGTCCCGATAATGTACACCAATCAAAACTCCATTTCTGTATTCGCTTACACAAACCCCAACAACCCATTGCCCGATAATATTAGGAACCCCGTCTAAAAAGCCAGCCTGATTTATATTGATAGCAGGACTTGAAGACATGGGATACGAAGATGAATATGGCGAAGTAAATGGCACAGAAATGTATGGGGGTGGTGTATTAACTGACGGGCAATTACCAGGTGGGTTTGAACATTGTCCTCCTGGAAACGCTGGTGATGTTCCTATAACCGGACAACATCCATCCAGCCCATTAAAGGGACTGCATAAATTATAAACCAGCGAATCGCCATCAGGGTCGGTAGCCACATGGTTGAATGCTATAGGAATATCATTGCATATATATATTGGTGGCCTGTTCGAAAATCTTGGGCTACTATTTCCTGATACCGCTTCAGGACCAGGAATATGCTCCCAATAAGTTGCACCAACGCCGCCCGGATTTATTAAGTTTAATATAGTTCCGTTTCTACAACACCTTTGATACGCAATATAATAACCACCGGTTATGGGCGGAAGATTAATGATCTTTTCATAAATAGCTTCTTCAACACAGGCATTACCGGAAGAAGTTGGGGCACATGGACTATTGTTAGTTGGAGGGACAGCGATAATACTATTAGGGCTGATTTGAAAATCTGTCACAGGATTTCCAAACATATCAAAAATAGTAAAAAAGGCGGGACTGTCAAAAGGAGGTATACCATTAAAGCAATCTCGATATACCTTCATGGTTATTTTATAATTGTTACCACCGAGGTTATCGTAAAAGATTTCTCCTCCAACTATGTGAGTTGCTTCTGCTAGTTTAAATAAAGCTAAGAAAGAAAGTAATAAATATGTCTTAAGTTTTCTGATCGTTTAGTCTTTAAATAATTGAAAAAATCCGTTAAACTTTCTTCCGTCCGTTAAATTAAGTGTGTAAAAATAAGTGCCATTATTTTCATCAGGACTCCAGTCATTTTTATAATCACTATTAGTATAAATTCTTTTTCCCCAACGATTAAAAACGCTCAAAATAGATCCGCTATAATTCTGTAAACCATTGATGATAAAATAGTCGTTGATTCCGTCGCCATTTGCTGTAATGACATTTGGTATAACGACATTACAATCAATAATTTCAATTATTAATACAATTGTATCTTTAAAGGCGCATTGGTCACTCACAGTAACGGTATAATTTTCTACACCTGGTATTCTGTATTCTAAGAAATAATAAACATTGTTCAAAGTATCATAGGGCGTAATTCCATTGTTGGGAATCAGCCAATTGATGTTATATGGCGGATTTCCATCTGTAACCATAACAGAAACTTGTTTTATAGAATCCAGACACATAACAACGGGGCTTATCGGAGTAATCACTGGTTGTGATGTAATAAGATTAACGGTATAAATAGAGGTGTCTTTACATGAAGGTGAGCTGCTGCCAATAACCGTATAAGTGGTATTTGAATTTGAATTTACGTTAATAGAATTTGTTATAGCTCCTGTGTTCCAGGTATATGTAGATGCTCCGCTGGCAGTAATAATACCCGTTTGACCCGGACAAATAGAAGTGCCTACAACGCTGATAGTGGGATTGGGAACAACGCTAACCGTTTTAACTGAATTCACAGAACAGGCTCCTAAGGTTGAAGTTACCATATAGGTAGTTGTATCATTTGGCGATACAACAATTGGATTTATTGTTTGCCCGTTGCTCCATAAAAGAGAGGAGCCGCCTAAAGCTGTTAAAGTAGTACTCTGGCCTGCGCAAATATGATTATTACCGGTAATTGAAACAAATTGATTAATCACACTTACTGTAGCTACTGCCATACTTGTGCAGGAGCCTACGGAACCTGTTACGGTATAATCCGTGCTTATTGCAGGGTTTACGCTAATTGTATGAGATATTGCTCCGGTATTCCAGGAATAACTGTTAGCGCCGGTAACTCCTAACAGCGCGTTATCGCCAAAACAGATAACTGTATCGGTTGCAATCAAAGTGGGAGTTGGCACTACGGTTAATGTATAAACGGCAGTGTTAGTGCATGATGTATTTAGCGTTCCTGTAACAGTATACGTTGTAGGAACGGATGGGTTAACGGTAATTGAGTTAGACACTATTCCAGTACTCCATGTATAGGTTGTTGCGCCAAAAGCACTAATAACAGCGTTTTGCCCAGGACAAATTATTGGTGCAGCAAAAGTTAATGTAGGTGTGGAAGTAACGCTTACTGTATATACTGCTATGTTTGTACAAGAACCTACGATAGAGGCTACAGTATAAGTTGTGTTGGTGGTTGGGGTTACCACAATACTTGTGGTTGATTCACCTGTATTCCAAAGATAGGATGAACCAAACGAGGAGGCTGTTAACGTTGAACTTTCTCCAATACAAAGAAGATTATTTCCTGAGATAGAAGTTTGTCCTACAACGGATACGGTTGAAACAGCAGAGTTTGTGCACGCACCGTTAGCGCCAATCACCGTGTAATTGGTTTGTGTAGAAGGATTAACTAAAAGAGAATCAGAAACCACCCCGGTACTCCATGTGTAAGTTGATGCTCCGGAAGCGGAAACATAAACACTGCCAGTTCCGCAGCTCATTGTATTTGTTGCTACAACAGTTGGATTAGCAACCGGGGTAACCGTAATTTCTTTAGAAACTGGTTTATCACAGACATCATTTACTGTTATCGTATAAACGATTATCGATGTAACTGGTCCGGTATTTAGAGTGGGAGTATTTACAGATGATGGATTAATGGTATATGAATACGCAGGATACCCGAATGACGCTGATGCATTTAAAATAGTTGACTGGCCGGCGCATAATGTTATGTCATTTTGCGCAATAGTTATTGGAGTATAATCTTTTATATATAAATTAAAATTTATGGCATTGGATGATAGACACGATGTAGTACTAGTAACAAAACTTGACAGCGATATTTTTATTGTATCAATTCCTTCAGGTGAATTATCCTGAAGAGCGCTAAGGTTGCAAAACTTTACAGTATCCTGATTAGCCGCAAACACTACTTTGTTTGGCCATGTAAAACCTGGATTACCAACCTGAATATAATCTGTTCCAAGAATCGCATTTCCTGATATCTGTAAGTTAAAAGAGTCAGCTAATGAAGTATTCCCATTTCTGATAAAATTAAAACAATTGATATTACAATCTTCAGATAAGATGGAATCGGGAACATTTGAGTTTGGATTGGTTGAATTTAAAGCCAATGGGGGTAAACTACTGAATGAGCTTGCTTCTAAAAACACTCCTGAATCATATGTATAATCCCCAAACGGAGCAAGACCTCCATCGGCAATTGCAATTTTTATATGATAAGTTTGTCCGCAAATTACATTTTCCAAAGCATACATTACTTTCGTTAAACCATCAAATTCACAATTTATAATATTCCCAGTATTGCTTCTGTAAAACGTATTGTTTGTTGAAGCGTTTACATTATTAATCGATACACCAGTTGTTGTCCCTGGAATTAATGCAATGTTTTTATTAGTAAAGGTACCTCCAGAAGGATTTGGACCTGTTAGAAAAAACCCAAAAGCGTCATTAAAAGAGGAATTAACAAATTCAGGGTATTCTTCCGAGCCAAAAAAGTATCTGAATTTTAATGAATCACCCGTTGGAATAAAATCAAATTGAAGAATTCCGGCATCATAAGTATTGTTTCCTGAAATAATATTTAAATCCGGGTCTCCTGCGTTATTAAATGAAGTAGTTGTTCCTGTGTTGTTATTTGGCCCTTGGGGCCCATTAATGGAGCTGGTGGAAGCGTGTCCGGAGGAAATCAAAATTCCGGCTGTTAAACCAAGATTAGTATTGGCGGTAGCTGAAAATTGTCCAATCTGTGATAAATTACCCGTGAATGTTATATTCGAAGCCGTAACACCACTACCTAATAGTACGTTTTGTACCAGTTGCTGCGGCGTTAAAGTTTGAGTTGTAGTTAGTTGTGCGGTTAAATGATTTACAAAAAACAGGGTGAAAATGAAAATTTTATATAATCGTCTCATCAGATAAAAATATCTAAAAATCAATTAATTAACAACTTTTTCAATCATCCAAATTCCATTTTAGATAAAAAAACTACATTAGTGCAAAAATCCTACAACAATGGACAAAAATCAAGTTCAATCTTACCTGAATTCAAATAAAGAACGTTTTTTAAATGAATTATTAGAATTATTAAAGATTCCATCGATCAGTGCAAAACCTGAACACAAACCGGATATGGAAAAAACAGCTGAGGCTGTGAAGCAAAGATTAATCGAAGCAGGCGCTGATCATGTGGAAATATGTCAGACAAAAGGGTATCCTGTTGTTTACGGCGAAAAAATAATTGATCCCGCAAAACCAACAGTAGTTGTTTACGGACACTATGATGTGCAGCCCGCTGATCCGATTGACCTTTGGGATTCACCTCCGTTTGAACCTGTCATTAAAAAAACGGATGTCCACCCGGAAGGCGCTATTTTTGCCCGTGGAAGTTGTGATGATAAGGGACAAATGTACATGCATGTGAAAGCCTTTGAAATTATGATGAAAACAAACACTTTACCGTGTAACGTGAAATTTATGATTGAAGGTGAAGAGGAAGTTGGTTCCCCAAGCTTAGGCCCATGGATTATTGAGAATAAAGAAAAACTAAAAGGAGATATTATTTTAATTTCAGATACCTCTATCATCGCTAATGACATTCCTAGTATTGATGCCGGATTAAGAGGCTTAGCTTATATGGAGGTTGAAGTTACCGGGCCTAACCGTGATTTACACAGTGGTGTTTATGGGGGAGCCGTTGCTAATCCTATTAACATCTTATGTAAGTTAATCGCGTCCTGTCATGATGAAAACAATCACATTACGATTCCTGCCTTTTACGACAACGTTCAGGAGTTAAGCGCGGATGAAAGAACAGAGATGGCCAAGGCCCCTTTCGATTTGGAAGCGTTCAAAAAAGATTTAAATATTGAAGAAGAACGCGGAGAAAAAGGATTTTCAACAAACGAACGTACCGGCATTCGTCCCACTCTTGATGTGAACGGCATTTGGGGCGGTTATACCGGCGAAGGTGCAAAAACGGTATTACCTTCAAAGGCTTTTGCTAAAATTTCGATGCGCCTTGTTCCAAACCAGGACTCTCATAACATTAGTGAAATATTTAAAAAACATTTCGAAAGTATTGCGCCGAAATCCGTGAAAGTGAAAGTTACAGCACATCACGGCGGAGAACCTGTTGTTGTTCCTATTACCTCTAAAGGATTTATATCTGCCAGTAAAGCGATGGAAGAGACCTATGGTAAAAAACCTATTCCTACACGAAGTGGCGGAAGTATTCCTATTGTGGCTTTGTTTAAAAAAGAATTAGGAATGGACAGTATTTTATTTGGTTTCGGCTTGGATAGCGATGCATTGCACTCTCCTAACGAACATTATGGACTCTTTAATTATTACAAGGGAATTGAAACCATTCCGTTGTTCTATAAATATTTTACAGCTAAGTAGTGCAAAAAAAAAGTGTAATTATTATTGGTGGCGGGCCAGCATCTCTGATGCTGGCCTGTTCTTTAAACACTGATAAGGTTACGGTTTCCATTTATGAAAAAAACGCTGCCCTGGGACGTAAATTTTTAGTGGCCGGCAAAGGAGGATTCAACCTGACACATTCCGAAAATTTAGAACAGTTCTCAGAGCGTTATCATCCAAATTCATTTATAAAACCTTTTTTAAAATGTTTTTCTAACATAGATCTTAGAAACTGGCTAAAGTCTGTTGGAATAGAAACCTATGTGGGAACTAGTAAGAGAGTATTTCCCATTAAAGGAATTAAACCAATTGAAGTATTAAAAGCTGTTGAAACGCAGTTACGAAAAAACAACATCAACGTTTTTTGTAATTATGAATGGAAAGGATGGACCGGCAATAAACTAGTTTTTTTACATGAAACAGAAGAAAAAATTGTGTCAGCAGATTTGGTCGTTTTTGCTTTAGGAGGCGCCAGTTGGAAAGTAACAGGGAGCGATGGCAGTTGGACTTCTTATCTGAAAGAGAAAGGAATTAACATTCTTCCCTTCTATCCATCTAACTGTGCTTTTAAAATTAATTGGGAACCAGGTATTACAAAGCAGATTTCAGGACAGGCACTTAAAAATTGCGAATTCTCGTGTGGGCCTACCATTAAAAAAGGCGAGGCTGTTTTAACTGATTTTGGTATTGAAGGTAGCGGAGTTTATGCCTTAAGTAAGGAAATACGAACTTCGTTAATATCAAACGGAAGAGCTGAGCTTATTGTCGATTTTAAACCGGATCTGTCTTTACAGGAATTACTGGATAGATTTGAAAGTAACACCAAACTTTCTGTTAAAGATATTTTAGAAAAGAAGGTTAATCTGTCTGCGGTGCAGATTCAGTTATTAAAAAACCAAACTAGTAAAGAAGACTATCATCAGCCAAATATTCTATGTAGTTTAATCAAATCATATCCAATAATGTTAGTCGATTTCGCACCCATTGATGAATCCATTTCAACGGTGGGAGGAATTGATCTGAAAGAAGTGACTGAAAACTTAGAACTGAAAAAGTTACCGAATCATTTTTGCATTGGTGAGATGCTGGATTGGGATGCGCCAACCGGTGGGTATTTATTACAGGCGTGTTTTAGTATGGGGAAGTTTCTTGCCGACAAATTGAAAAATTGATAGCTATTAAGTATCGATTTTACTTTGTAAATTAGGCCTCTTAATTATACGAATAGTGCAAAACATAAAAGAATATTTTAACATTCTTGCTTCAAAAAGAAAAGGGCGGGGCATCACAAATTATTATTGGAAAGAGATTACTAATTATTGCAATTATTTTTCTCATGAAGATAGTTCCGTTTTAGAAGTTGGTTGCGGAAGCGGGGATTTATTAGCTGGCATTGCGGGAAGTAAAAAGACAGGTATTGATTTTAGCGAAGGACAAATTGCCTGGGCCAAGGAAAAGCATGCCGGAAAAAACATTGAGTTCCTTTTAATGGACGCCAATAATATTACTCTTGAAGGTCCCTACGACTTTATTATCATTAGCAACCTGATTGGTTTTGTAGATGACATACAAGCTGTATTTGAACAGGTGAAAAAAGTATCTCATCCAAACACCAAGGTCCTTGTTCAGTATTATAATTCCTTATGGGAACCGGTTTTAAAATTTGGAGAATTGTTAGGTTTGAAAACCAAAACTCCTACGCAAAACTGGTTGAATACAAAAGACGTTAATAATTTATTATTTGTATCAGGCTTTGATGTATACCGGAACAGTAAACGTTTTATTTTTCCGTTTTATATTCCATTGATTGCAGAATTTCATAATTTGTTTCTAGCTAAATTTCCTATTTTCAGATTTTTTAGTTTAAATACCTATTCATTTGCAAAGCCTTTGCCAATAAGTAATCCCGAAGACTTTAAAACCAAATATTCCACAACAGTTGTTATTCCGGCCAGGAATGAAAGTGGTAATATTGAAAATGCGATTACCAGGTTGCCAAAATTTGGAAAGCATGTTGAGATTATTTTTATTGAAGGAAATAGTACGGATGATACCTGGCAAAAAATCCAGGAAATTCAGCAGAAATATGCGGCAACGCATGATATTAAAATAGGGCAGCAAAAAGGGAAAGGAAAAGCTGATGCAGTGCGTGAAGGTTATAAAATTGCTACCGGTGATATCCTGATGATCCTGGATGCAGACTTAACGGTTCCGCCGGAAGATATCCCTAAATTTTATGATGCCATTGCAGGCAGTAAAGGTGATTTTATAAATGGAACACGATTAGTATATCCTATGGATAAGGAAGCGATGCGTTTTTTAAATTATCTAGGTAACCATTTCTTTAGCTGGGCTTTTACATGGTTGCTGGATCAGCGCTTTAAGGACACTTTGTGCGGAACCAAAGTAATGTTCAGAGAGGATTATATTAAGTTGACTAAAAACAGAAAATATTTTGGAGAGTTTGATCCCTTCGGAGATTTTGATTTATTATTTGGTGCTCACAAACTAAATTTAAAAATTGTTGAAGTGCCTATCCGTTATAGGGAACGTACCTATGGTGAAACAAATATATCTAGATTTAAACATGGATTGATCTTATTACGGATGTGCGCATTTGCAAGTCGTAAGTGTAAATTTATATAATTACATTAAAGTACATAATCCTTAAATTTAAAGTATGAACGAAAGAATCTGGATCTATACTCTAAGCAAAGAATTAAGTCAGGAACAATTAACTGATTTTAAAGGACGTTGCCAAAATTTTGTAACTGGTTGGACAGCTCACGATGTTAGTCTTGACGCTTCTTTTGAATTGTATCAAAACCGTTTACTGATATTTAAAGTGAATGAAGTTAAGTATAATGCAAGTGGTTGTAGTATCGATAAGCAGGTTCGTTTTGTGAAAGAACTTGAACAGGCTTTTTCCGTTGAATTATTAAATAGGCTTTTGGTAGCTTATGAAAGTGACGGTACTATTGAAGTGGTAAAGCAATCACAAATAGGCGACTTACTTTCTTCTGGAAAAATCACTGAAAACACCTTGGTGTTTAATAATACAATCACTCAATCTTCTGAATTAGAAACAAATTGGAAACAGCCTTTGAACAAAACCTGGCTTTCAAAGTATATAAACGCATAAAATTTAAACACCATGAAAAAACAGATGTTAGGAATTGGGTTCACTGCGGTAATGATTTCTTGTATTTTTTTTTCGTGCAAAAAAGATATAGGGCAAAATCCTTTATTAGCATTTACGGATAAAGCGTTATTGGACAGTGCTAATAACACAGTGGCATTTGCATATTATAAAAATGATCCTACTTCAGTTTATTCTGGAACAAACGGCCCCCATGGAGCTTTTAAATTAAAGTTCAATAAAAAAGCACTCCTGTCACTGACAGATAATGGAAAGCTCCCCGCAGGGCAAAAGTTCCCTGATGGATCAATGATTGTAAAAGAAATCCCATCTAACGGATTATATGCCATAATGTATAAAAAGTCAGGCTCATGGCTTTGGTCAGAAGTCAACAAAGATGGTACGGTGGCCTATAGCGTAAATAAAAATGGTGATGGATGCATCGGTTGTCACAGCCAAACAGGACACCGAGATTTAGTGGTGAGCTTTAATTTTTACTGATCTAGAACCCACTTTCCTCACTATCGCAATGAAAATGCTGTTGCTTTTTAGGTTGTGGCTTAATTACTTTCGCGCCTTTGTTTTTTTCTGTAATTAATTTAGCAATAATGCGCGCCCGTTCTTTTTTGATGTCCTCACGTAATTTCCCGTCTTCCTCTGTATCATAATAAATCTGGCCATCAATAATAGTTTTGCTCACTTTCGCATATATACTCAGTGGATTGTCCGTCCATAAAACAAGGTCTGCAACTTTACCAACTTTAATACTTCCCACTTTATCATCAATGTGCAGCATTTTTGCCGGATTTAATGTTACTAATTTTAAAGCCTGCACTTCCGTTAAGCCACCGTATTTAATGGACTTAGCAGCTTCCTGGTTCAAACGCCTTCCCATTTCTCCGTCATCCGAATTGATGGCAGTGTTTACTCCCGCTTTAGTCAACATGGAAGCGTTATATGGAATAGCATCCATAACCTCCAGTTTGTAGGCCCACCAATCGGCGAAGGTTGAAGCATTGGCACCATGAGCCTTCATTTTATCAGCTAATTTATAACCTTCCAAAATATGCGTAAACGTATTCACCTTAAATTTCATACTGTCTGCCACATGCATTAACATGTTTACTTCGCTTTGAACATAACTGTGACAAGTGATATAACGTTTGTTGTCTAAAATTTCAACGATCGCATCTAAATCCAGATTACGTTTTGGAGCAGCAGTTTTGCTTTGTTGAATTTGTTTAGGTGTTAATTTTGAAAAAGCAGCCATTTGTTTTTTATAATCAGTTGCCCTGCTGAAATAGTCATAATACAACTGTTCCACGCCCATTCTTGTTTGAGGAAACCTCACCTGGTCAGGATTTAAACCGTTAGAGTGTTTTACATTTTCGCCCAAAGCAAATTTGATAAAGCCTGGAGCATTTTCGTATTTAAATTCTTCAGGGCTTTTTCCCCATCTCAATTTAATCAGGCAGCTTTGGCCGCCAATCGGATTAGCAGACCCATGCAGTAATTGCGCTGTGGTAACTCCTCCTGATAACTGACGATAGATATTAATATCATCGGAATTGATTACATCGCTCATTCTTACTTCGGCTGAACTGGCTTCGGCTCCTTCATTTACGCTGAATAAGGCAATGTGTGAATGCTCATCAATAATTCCAGGCGTCAAATGCTTGCCTTTCCCATCAATAATTTTAATATTACCATTTTTTGGAATTTCTAGATTTGACCCAATGCGTTCAATTTTACCTTTTACAACATACACATCCTGATCATTTAAAACAGAATCTTTTTCATTGGTCCATACTGTAGCATGTTGAATCAGAATGCCATCATAACGGCTCTTAAACTTAGGCCAGGTGTCTTTGATTGCACCTTCGCTTACAATTTCACCGTATGCTGTGAATGGGTAAATCACTTTCCCGTAATTAATTGGCGATTCAGGCTTTGGTGTTTTATTTTTAGATGTATCGGCTGCTGAACGTTTACGCAGGTTAAAGTTTAACCAGGTACCATCTGCATATTGACCAGCACCAGAAAAAGATGAGTCAATTTCATTATAGTTTCCTGATAACCGAATTGCAAAAGTTGAGTCGTATGGAAAACTTAAAGTCAGTAAATTATGTTTGAAGGCCACACTCACTTTTGCTTTCACACTGTCTTTTAAAAGCACCACGCCTGAATAATTCTCTTGTTCCTTGCTGATGGTTAGTTTATAGGTATTTGAATTGTAGCTTAATTGATAGACACCCTTTATCTCAGGTGCTGAAAGATCATTATAAACATGTTTTATGCCATTGCTCCATGTTTCATAAATGATGGATTCTTCTTCAAAAACAGGCCCGGATGTAATAAAAAAGTTTGCGAATTTACCAGTATTTAAGCTCCCTATTTTATCCTGTACACCGATAAAACTTGCAGGATTAAAAGTTAATGCCCGTAAGGCCATTTTTTCTGATAAGCCATGTTTAACAGCTTTACGCAGGTTTTTTAAGAATGCAGATTTATCTTTTAAGTCGGATGTTGTAATGCAAAAAGAAATATTATTTTTTTCCAGTTCAGCTAAATTAGCAGGGGCCATCTCCCAGTGCTTTAAATCGGATAACGATGCCTGTTCTGCATCATAAGGATCTTCCACATCAATAGCTTCAGGAAAGTTTACAGGAATAATGAATTGAGCACCGGTGTTCTGAATGTCATATATTCTCTGATATTCATTTCCTCCGCCCTTTATAATATATTTTACTTTAAATTCATCGGCTATTTTTTTTCCACGAAGATCATTGAACTTATCGTTTCCTTCAAAAATTGCCGGAAGTTCCTGTAATTTAATAAAAGCATCAAGAGAAATATTATACTCGGTTTTTAACTGAGGGTTGCTGAGCATAGCGGAAGTGTTGTTTTTGTACCACTCGGCATCATAATATGTTTGACGCAAAAGGGCCATGGCTCCCATTAAGGAAGAAGGATATTCCTGGGGAGAACTTCCCTTGTTGAAAGAATAAAATCCCGCTGCCCTGTCTTTGATGATGCTTTCATTTTCCTTTAAAGTAGTAAGGTTAACTAACGCTCCACTGCCTCTCACGATGCCATCTTTTTGTACAGTCACCACAGATGCAAATCCAAGTTTTCGTAATTCGTCTGCTTTTTGTTGATTATGTAAAAATAGCATATGAGCTTCACTTTCACTCTTAATTGCCTGGTTCCAACCAAATGCTCCTTTTTTTGGCAGGTCTGAAAAATCTGAGCGTCTAATTTCCGGCATGCCATAGTCACTGTAAAGATCAATGAAGGCAGGATAGATATGTTTCCCTCGCAGATTTGTATTAATCGCATCTTTAGGGACTTCTAGCTTTTCGCCTGCACGTAAAATTTTACCATCCTGCACAAGTAATGTTGCATTTTTGATAATTACTTCCGCATCCACATGAAGAATACAATTCGTGAATGCATAAATGCTATGACTATTATTTGGTGCGCCATTTACAGGAAATGTTGTCTGACAAAACAGACTCGATGAAATCAGAAAAAGGAACAGTATGGAGGCAAAAAATTTATACATGGCGAAAGATTTATTAAAACAAATATAACATTCTGCCGTAGGTATTAAAACTTCAAGCTCGTAATTAATCAAAGATAATTTGTTAAATTTGAGTCAATTAAACTACGACTATGGCAACAGGCATGTTACATTCTCACTACTTATTTGTAGTGCTTTTCACATTAATCTATATGATAAAAACGATCTTGCTTTTAAGTGATCGGGATGAACTTTTGGAAAAATTTAAAAAAAAGACTAAGGTCGTTGAAATGATTGTAAGTTTTGGGTTCCTGGCAACAGGTATATATTTAATGACCCAGATGCCTCACATCCCTGCACTCATGTATGTTAAGGTTGCTTTGATAATTTTATCAATTCCTTTAGCTGTAATTGGTTATAAAAAGAAAAACAAAGTACTTGCCACTTTATCATTTTTTTTAATAGTAGTTTCTTTTGGAATTGCCGAAAAAGTAAAAAAAGAAAAATCAGGTGAAAAACTTGTAACCATTAGTGGTAAGCAAATCTTTGAAGAAAAATGTACCTTGTGTCATGGAGACGATGGAAAATTAGGAATGAGTGGAGCGAAGGATCTTTCTATAACGCAATTGGATCATGCAGGTATTGTAACCATTGTGACTGAAGGAAAAAATACAATGGCTTCCTATAAAGGCACCCTTTCACCTGAACAGATTGAAGCTGTTTCAGATTATATAGAAACTGATTTAAAAGGTAAATAATACATTGAAACCGGATACACACTCAACAGAAACCTCAATACCAACTGCCGTTCTCATCGGTGTTATTAATAAACGCCAAAATGAAGCTTTATCATTTGAGTATTTAGATGAATTGGCATTTTTAGCCGAAACCTATGGTGTTGAAACTAAGAAAGTTTTTACTCAAAAATTGGAGAGGCCTGATAAAGCAACTTTTTTAGGTAAAGGAAAATTAAGTGATGTTAAAACGTATATAAAAGAAAACAAAATTACAATTGTGATTTTTGATGATGAGTTAACGCCTTCGCAACAACGTAATTTAGAAAAGGAATTAGGCACAAGGATATTAGACAGAACCACTTTGATTCTTGAAATATTTTCACAACGGGCGCAAACCGCACATGCTAAGACTCAGGTTGAGTTAGCTCAACTTCAATATTTATTACCACGTTTAACCGGTATGTGGACACACTTAGAGCGTCAACGCGGAGGCACTGGCACGCGCGGTGGAGCAGGGGAGAAAGAGATTGAAACAGACAGACGTATTGCGCGGGATAAAATTGCCCAGCTAAAGGAAGATCTCAAGGTGATTGACAAGCAAATGGCTACGCAACGTAAAAACCGTGGAGAGTTTGTTCGTGTAGCGTTAGTTGGTTATACTAATGCCGGTAAATCTACTATCATGAATATGATTAGTAAAAGCGAAGTATTTGCGGAAAACAAATTGTTTGCCACTTTAGATACCACTGTAAGAAAAGTGACCATCGATAATTTATTTTTTCTGTTAACGGACACTGTTGGATTTATCAGAAAACTGCCTACTCAATTAGTAGAAAGTTTTAAGAGTACACTGGATGAGGTTCGCGAAGCTGATGTTTTGTTACACGTCGTAGATATTTCACATCCAAATTTTGAAGATCATATTAATGTTGTTCGCCAAACACTCATTGATATAGGAGCAGGAGATAAAGAAACAATACTGGTTTTTAATAAAATAGACGCCTTTAAGTACATCAAAAAAGATGAAGATGATTTGACACCTGTAACCCGTGAAAATTTGTCGTTGGAAGAATTGCAGAAAACCTGGATGACGAATCTCGATCAGACTTGCGTTTATATCAGTGCCAAAAACAAAGAGAATATCGCTGACTTTAAAAAACTGGTTTACGATACGGTGAAAAAAGTGCATGTGATCCGGTTCCCGTATAATAATTTGTTTTATTAAGAATTTTAGTAGAGTTTGTATCTCACGCCGATATTGCAGGACACTATTTTCTGGTTAAATAAACGATAGCCAAGAGTGTAGTTGTCATAATAGGGAGTATTGTTGTTTGAATAATTGCTCAATAGTCCATATGATCCGATTAAAGAAATAGAAAAAAATAATTTTTTATATAAAGCAAATGAGTGCATTACTTTTAAGTTTGCATATATACCTAAATCATCCATTGTAAACATGCCTCTTTCAGAAGAGGTATTGCGGTAATTTTTTGCTAAAGTAATAGCTGTGGTATCTTGGTCGTTGTATGCAGAGTTTCTTACAAAATAGGAGCTAACAATAACCCTATCAAAGATGTTTTGTAAAATATTAATTGTAATCGAAATATTTTGCTTTCTCATCCAGCGGTTATAACCTAGTCCAATGCCAAATTGAAAATTATTGTATTTAACTTTTTGATAAATTTCCAAACTCTTGTAAACTGATTGACTATGATATGGAGTGTATAAATATTTGCCCTGAATTATATAAGGTGCACCATTAAATTCGTTTTGTGAATAGGTATATAAAAAATTAATTGTGAAGCGCTTTATATTGTGTTCAAAACTGAAATTATATCAAGATTTTGATTTTGAATATGCTTTTCTCTCGAAATAAGGGTAATCTGATGTGTAGCCAATTTGATTATGCAATGGAATTCCAACACTAAGAGATAAAAAGACTTGTTGCTTTTTTATTGAATCTTTTTGTCCAAAAAAGTTTAAAGATGCAAAGAGAAAGAATAATGAAATGTATATTTTCTGGCAAAGATTCATCACCCTAAATTTATCAATAAATCTCAAGATTACTTATTAGAAAGCAACTCACTAATTAACTTCTCTGTCTTCAGCTTATATTCTTCATAAGCATTTCCGGTTGCCGGGCCACTAAAACCTGTGTAAATGGTTTGAACCTTGTGTTGCTTATCCAAAATGATAGTTGTAGGAAAGGCCATGACTTTATTTAAAAAGGGAAGACTTTCAGAAGCTTTTTCTTTCCCGGTGAATCCGGTTAATAAGATTTCATAGCCAATATTAAAGCGTTTGATCAGTCTCATTAAATTTATTTTCGCTCTTTCCTTATCCGATGTGCGCTCGTAAGCTAAGGCAATAATTTCCAAACCGTTTTTGTTATATCGCTTATATACATCCGATAAATAGGCGCTTTCATCCATACAGTTGGGACACCAGCTTCCCATCACCTGTATTACCACAACTTTGTTTTTATATTTCGCATCACCCAAACTGATTTTCTTATTTTTGGTATTATAGAAGGAGAAATCTATTGTGGTTTGTGGATCTTTTAAATAAGTCAGACTTTCAGGATTCAGTAATTCAAAGTTTTCATTTCTCCTGGCCACCCAACTTTCATATCCTTTGGCGCCGGAATAAAAATCACCTTTGATAATTTCTGTACCATTGTTCTCTGCTATAAATAAAAACGCATGCGAGCCATCAAAACTACTCAGGTATAATTTTCCGTTATGCATCAGCCCTTCGAGAAAACGGTAATCGCCCGTTTCTGTTAAAAATGTACCAGTAACATAAGCACTGTTATTGACATGTGTAAATAGTCCAATCGCTTTTGAACTATCTGCAAGGCCTCGGTTAAAAGTAACTTCCCATTTGCCTTCGTAAAATGAATTAGCCTTACCCGGCACATACGGAAAGCGCATGCTGTTATCACAATGCGCAGTAAAACTGATTACATTGTTTTCTTTTTTTGTATGATTGATCCAAATCCCTTTCAAAATGCTATCACCAATAACTTGTGTTCTAAATTCAGTATCAAAGATGGGCATCTTGAAAATAAAAGAATCTTTCAATAACATCGTTTCATCAACAACTATTCGTTCATCCGAATTATGTATAATGAGCTGACGCTTACCTTTAAAAACTTTAATTTCAAAATTAAATGGAAGTTCAATTTGCTTGTTTGGATTTAAGTACAGCACACCACGCCAGGTACCTGTTTTAAGTTGGGCAGAAGAAAAGAAAGAGATAAAAATAAATAGGAGCAACAGGCGTTTCATTAAATTTTTTTTATGTTGGTCAGAGATGCCTGGAATTTTAAAAATTTCACGCGGGTTATTACATGGTGCTAAATAAAAATTATTTTTCGATAAAACCTATTATCTGACTTCAATTTCGTCAATAAAAATAAAAGCATCGCCACCCTTTCCCTGATGCCATTCTGGTAATTTGCCGAAATTAGTTGCTTTTATTTTTACGAACCGTGCGTTGGTTTTGATTGTATCCTTTTGAAAGAAGGTTCGCATCTGCAACGAATAGTCATCTGCAGGAACACCGTTTACTACAGTCCCGAAAGGAACATACTTTAATCCGTCTTCTGAAACATAGTATTCAACCTGTTTTGGAAAAATAATCCATGAACGGGTGTCCTGCAGAAAACTTGCATTTACAAATTGGAGAGGCGTAACTTTACCTAGATCAATGATACAATTAAAATCTTGTCCCTGGTAACCCTGCCAGCCACCACTTCTCCAATTAATAGTACCATGTTGCCCATCGATAATTCCATCGGATCCTCCAGCGTCGTATTGTTTAGAATACTCACTTTGCAACGTAATAGACCAGTTGTTTGGTTTTTTATGAAGAATTGCGGTCACCGTATTACTGTGTTCATTTTTGAGTACAGCAATCGCTTTAATAACTGTTGTTGTATCGCAGATAAAAGCACCTGCGTATACCTTGGAATTCATATTCGGTTCAGAGCCATTTGTTGTATAGTGTAGAATAACATTATTGTCTGGATGTTCTATTCGTATAGTTTTTGATGTTTCTGTAAGTTTAGCCGGCGCAATAATTACCGGCACAGGAATAATGGGCTTATCAATGATCGCAGTAGAAGGCCTTAACTGTTCAGATTTTCCAAACCCGTTCTTCTCAGCCAATTTTTCTTGCATGAAAAATTCTAATTTTCCATCGCTCATGATTGTGTTATGCATGATTGACGATGAATTATTCGTTTTACCATTGAGTAAAGAGGATTGTATGTATTGAAAGCCAGTTGATGATGTTTGTCGGGTTATATTAAACGTTTTTCCATTCTCCAAATGAAGTTTAACAGTATCGAATAACGGATATCCAACCGTATATTCTGGCTTGCCCGGGCAAACCTGATAGAAACCCATTGAGCTCATCACATACCAGGCGCTCATTTGCCCGCAGTCTTCATTTCCAATCAAACCTTCCGGAGAATTTTTGTAAAATGCTGTGAGAATTTGGTAAACTTTTTCCTGGGTTTTATGAGGCTTACTTATGTAATTATATAAATAGGTCATATGATGGCTGGGTTCATTACCATGAGCATATTGTCCAATCAAACCTGAGATGTCGACCTGCGTTCTTCCGGTTGTTTCTGTGGATTCCTTAAATAATTCATCCAATTTCTGTTCCATTTTTTTCTCTCCACCCATTAAGGTAATTAAACCGGAAACATCCTGTGGTGCAAAAAAAGTATACTGCCAGCTATTGGCTTCTGTATAATGGTTATTAACTTCTCTAGGATCAAAAGGTGACATCCAATTACCATTTTTTCGTGGACGCATAAACCCGGCTTGTTTATCAAATACATTTTTATAGGCCTGCGCTCTTTTGATAAAAACGTTATAGTCACTTAATTTGTTTAACTTTTTGGAAACCTGGGCAACGCACCAATTGTCGTAGGCATATTCTAATGTTTTGGAAACGCTTTCCGGTTCATCTTCCGTTTGCAGATAATTGTTTTGGTTAAATACAGGGACGCCGAAGTTTTTATTGTTTGAAGCAGCTACCATGGCTTCATAAATGGCATTTTTATCAAAACCGCCTATGTTTTTGGTAATTGCATCGGCAATCACCGAAACGCTGTGAAACCCGATCATACAATTGGTTTCGTTGGAAGAGAGTTCCCACATCGGTAACCGCCCGCTTTCTTTATACTGGTGAAGGAATGAATGAATAATATCAGTCGTTCGCCTTTGCTCCACAATTGTAAACAAAGGATGCAAAGCCCTGAAAGTATCCCATAATGAAAATATAGTATAAGGTGTGTATCCAACTGCGGTGTGTATTTTATGATCACGGCCACGGTACTTACCATCAACGTCTCCTGCCAAAGATGGGTGAATAAAACAATGGTACAATGCGGTGTAGAAAATATTTAATTTTTCAGGATCTTTACTTTGCACATCAATTTTGGATAGTTCGTTTTCCCAACTTTTTTCTGCATTCAGTTTATATTTTTTGAAATCCCAATGCTTAGCCTCGGAGTTTAAATTTTTTGTTGCACCTTCAATACCCGTTTGAGAAATGCCAACTTTAATCATTAACGGTAAATTATCGCTATTGTTGAATTGAAAAATAGCAGCCTCTGTTTTATCCAGTTCTTCGTTTGGTTTTTTGCCCGTTACATGCACCGAGGAAATTCTTTTAAAGGTAACCGGTTTGTTGAATTTCATGATGAAGTAAACGTATTGTTCTGCCGCCCATGCTTCACTAACACGGTAACCTACTGCCGTAACACTATCAATTAATTTAAGGTGGCTTTTTAGCGTCTTATCACGATGAAACAAGTCAATCACAATAGTCGCTTTTTCGCCCTTAGGAAAAGTATATTGATGAATACCTGTTCTTTGAGTTGCTGTTAGTTCAACCAGAATGTTATTTTCTAACTGTACACTATAAAAGCCAGCAGTGGCCTTTTCTTTTAAATGAGAAAATCTAGTGGCGTGTTCTTTGTTTTTGAAATCTGTTTCGCCAATCGTTGGCATAATCAAAATATCGCCGTAGTCACTGACCCCTGTACCGCTTAAGTGGGTATGGGAAAAGCCGTAAATAATAGAGTCTGAAAAATGATAGCCTCCACAGCCTTCCCAGCTACCATCTATTCTTGTGTCCGGACTTAGCTGAACCATTCCAAATGGAACTACTGCTCCGGGAAATGTATGCCCTGCACCACCAGTACCAATAAATGGATTTACAAATTGTGCATGCGATGATTGCGAAGACGCAACCTGGCACAAAGAAAACATGAACAAGAAAATATACGATGCTCTCAACATAAATTTAACAGTCGGATAAAAAGTAGGGTTAAAAATACTGA
This sequence comes from Bacteroidota bacterium, assembly GCA_040387555.1. Lineage (GTDB taxonomy): Bacteria > Bacteroidota > Bacteroidia > B-17B0 > Aurantibacillaceae > UBA4416. Next base: position 173,657 of record JAZKDO010000002.1, read on the forward strand.
AATAATGTAAAAGCTTAACATGTTAGATCAACATACCGCTATGAAAATAAGCGCGAGTTAACATATTTAAAATTCAAATTAAGGTTTCGTGTCAATTAGTATAATGTACAAGAACGGCTTTTTGCAAACAGAAAGGGTTATATTCCTTTTTGTTTTTTAGAGATGAATCCACTTTGAATAGCACTTAATCGTAGTTTTATTCCTCTTCATCGTTATGAAGTTTTAATAATTCTTCGGGATAATCATCCTTCAAAATATATACCCCGGTCATTGGGTTAACCACTTCCCGAATACTTTTTAACTGTACGAAAAATGTAAAGCCGTTTTTGGCATCTACTTTTTCGGTTTTGCTGATCGCTTTTTTGGAGAAGGGAAACAAACTAACCGTGCCGTTTTCCAATGTAAATTCTAACACCGTCATATCCGGTATTTCAAAGCTAAACTCATCGTCGTCAGGGTATAAACCTTTTAAAAGATACGTTGTATTATTAACCACTTTAAAATTGGTAACGTTCCCCTGCACTTCAAATTCATCTTCCCACAAATATTTAATATTGTCTTCTGTTTCGTCCCCTTCATTCTCTTTATCGGCATAAGCCTGATTAAATTTAGAGTTAACGAGCTTTACGTTGATAGTTACTTCCATTTTTGTTTATTATTAATATTAATGTCCTGCTTTAACTTGAGAGTCAAAATTTATGCCCTGCGTTTTCAAAAGTTGTTTGGTTTTATATCCATAAAAAGCGAGATAAAGAAAGCAAAACACGCCAACAATATAACTTAAATTGATTCCGATAATATCGGGACCAGCTAACCATCCCTGGAATAGACTTATAAATCCACCTCCCATAATCATCATGATCAGGTAACTCGAACCTTGATTGGTTTTCTTTCCTAGCCCTGAAATAGCCAGTGTATAAATGCATGGCCATAGAGTTGAACAGAATAAACCAACGCTGATAAAAGCGTAAACACTTATAAGCCCGTTGGTAAGCATGCCGGTTATTAAAGCAATTATACCACAGGCTGAATAGATCAAAAGCTGGCGCGCTGGATTTCCTTTACTGAGCAAGTCAGCGCCAATCATTAATAAGATCACAAAAGAGTAAGGATAGAATGGCGTTAGGTCGTGCCCAGCAATTACGTTGGCCAATAAAAACACACCAAAAGCGGCAAAGGGTATTACCATCCGCAAAACCAATTGTGTGCTCCTTGAAATATTAAAGGCACCTACCGAACTGGTCCACCGGCCTATCATTAAGCTGGCCCAGAACAATGAAATATAAGGCGCCGTATTTTCTGTTGGAATGTTAGCGTGTTGTTTCATATAGTCAGGTAAATTAGACGCCGTCGATACTTCAACCCCTACATAAACAAAAATGGCTATCATGCCCATCCATAATTGTGGGTAAGAAAAAATACTTTTTTCTTCAATACCGGAATCATTATCATCTCCTGTTGGAATTTCAATTTTATTTGGAAGGGAAGAAAATTTGAATAAAACAGCTACGATTAAGAAAGCCAGTCCAAGGATCAGGTAGGGAAATTTTACCGCTGATAAATTTGTAAGCGCATTGTGATCGCCAACTGAGCCAAAGATTGCAAAACCAACAACCAATGGGCCAATAGTAGTTCCAACATTATTGATTCCTCCTGCTAGACTAAGCCGCTGTGCCCCGTTTGATGGGTCGCCAATGACAATAGCCAAAGGATTAGCTGCTGTTTGTTGTAAAGAGAATCCTAGCGCTACTATGAACAGGCCGGTAATCATTAATGGAAACGAAACCAATTGTGCAGCCGGATAAAATAAGAGAGTTCCACAGGCCGAAATTACCAGGCCAAGGGCAATCCCATTTTTATAACCGATTTTATTTAAAATATCTCCACCGTATAATTTTGATACGATGACGTAAATAATGGAACCAACGGTATAGGCCACATAAAATGCAAAAGAAATCATTTGACTCTGCCATTGTTCTAAATTTAATTTTTCTTTGAACACAGGAATTAATATGTCATTGCTGGCAGCTACAAAGCCCCAGAAAAAAAATACAGAGATGAGTGTGACAAATGCCGAGCGGTTTGTTTGCATAGAAAATAGATTGTTAAACACGACAAGTTATGTATTTACGTTATCATAATTTGATGCTAAACCGGCACTTTATCAACAGACTGTTTTTTACTACTTATTGAAGGAAATTTTCAAACTAACGCCATTATTTATAATTTCACAGCATGCAATTACTGACACCGACATATTGGAAGGATTATGAATTACTGGACTGTGGTGATTTCGAAAAACTGGAACGCTTTGGTAAGTTTATTACCATCCGCCCGGAACCACAGGCAGTTTGGAAAAAAATATATTCTGAGGCAGACTGGGAAAAACAGGCCCATGTAAAATTTATTTCAAAAAGCAGTTCAAGCGGCGAATGGAAAATGCTTAATAAAATGCCGGAACAATGGACCATTGAATATGGTTTGCAAGAAGAAGGAAAAGGATTAAAAGATACACTTACATTTCGCTTAGGTTTAACTTCATTTAAACATGTGGGTATTTTTCCGGAACAGGCTTGCAACTGGGATGTCATCTATAATTATTTGAAGCCTTTAGAAAAACCAAGATTTTTAAATTTATTTGCCTACACAGGAGGAGCCAGTATTGCAGCAAGGGCAGCGGGCGCAGATGTTACTCATGTTGACAGTATAAAGCAAGTGGTGAACTGGGCCAATGAAAATATGCAAAAATCTAATTTGGATAACATTAGATGGATGATAGATGATGCTTTAAAGTTTGCGAAGAAAGAACAGCGCCGTGGCAACTTATATCAGGGAATTATTTTAGATCCTCCCGCGTTTGGCCATGGACCAAATGGAGAGAAATGGAAACTCGAAGATAATATTTTAGAAATGATGGATACAGTTTTACAGATTCTGGATCCGCAACAACATTTATTGATACTAAATGCCTACTCTCTGGGATTTTCTGCCTTGGTTCCTGAAAATTTATTAAGACCTTTTGCCATTAAGCACAAATCGAATTTAAGTATTGGCGAATTATACCTGGAGGCAAAAAGCGGCGTGAAATTGCCATTGGGTGTTTGGGGAAGGTTAGAGAAAAAGTAAATTTATTTTTTCTCCGATTCTTTTACAAGCTCAAGTTTTGAGGTGCCGATTGGTAACAATTTAGATTCACGAAGTGTTTCATTCCATTTTACCTGAACCGCTTTTTTCTGCATATCTCCTGCACCGGCAACTTCGGCATACACCAATGTAAAATCATCTTTTTTTCCTTTTTCTAAAATCATCGGTTGATTTTTTTTAGAATTTACATTTTCTTTTCCATTAGGCATAATGAGAGTGGCTTTCATAGGATTAATAATACCAACGCCATCACCCACGTAGACGCATTCAAATTTCACGGCTGATTTATCTGTTTTAAGATCCGCTTTTTTGAGTGTGCATGTAAAATTTTCAACAGTGAAATCATTTTTACTGGCAGGTAGTTCAAAAACAGGAACTGTGTAAACTTTTCCACCAGCTGATGCTTTGTAAATGCCTTTAAATTCGACACTAAATTTTTCAGAGAGCATGTCAGCCCCTTTAAAGTCAATGACTTCTGTTTCTTCTTCGTTAGGTGAAATTACAAAGGTTTTATCATGTCCTAATAATGTTTTACCGCCTGCCAGGTATTTAAATTCTGTGGGTTTGATTAATAAATAGTCATTGGTCTTATTAAAAATCTTGATCTTGAATTTTGTCTGTTTAATATTTGATATGGCATCAATGATATAGATTTTGTAATCATCCGTTTCTACGGTCGCCTCTTTGTATAGATATTTTACGTCTGCTTTATTTTTATCTTTCTCTTTCACTTTATCCTTGTCTTGTGCAAATGTGAAGAAGCTAAAAAATAAAGTGGTGGCTAATAAAAAATATTTCATAGGTTTTATATTTAGATTAACAAATATAGTGGATCGGGGGAATAACCGATACAATAGGCGCATTAATTCTTGTTTTTTTGTTAATTTTGCACATGCATATTGATATCATTACAGTTCATCCTCCATTATTGGAAAGCCCTTTTAGCCATAGTATTTTGAAACGTGCTGCTCAAAAAGGATTGGTAGAAGTGAATGTGGTTGACCTGAGAAACTACGGAATAGAGCCTCATAAAAAAGTAGATGATTACGCATTTGGCGGAGGTGCAGGGATGGTAATGATGATTGAGCCAATAGCAAATTGCATCAACGATTTAAAGAGTAAAAGAGTTTACGATGAAATAATTTACATGACTCCGGACGGCGAAACGTTGAAACAGGGAATGTGCAACCGTCTGTCGACTTTAAAAAATATTATTATTCTTTGTGGACATTATAAGGGTATTGATGAACGCATTAGGGAACATTTTATTACAAAAGAGATTTCCATTGGAGATTATGTTTTAAGCGGTGGAGAGTTACCTGCAGCAGTTTTGTGTGATGGAATCATTCGTTTATTACCTGGCGTATTAAATGATGAAACATCTGCTTTATCGGATTCCTTTCAGGATAATTTATTATCTCCACCTGTTTATACGCGTCCCGCAGATTATAATGGATGGAGAGTGCCCGAACTCTTAACAAGTGGTAATACCAAAAAAGTAGAAGAATGGAGACATGAACAATCCATTGAACGAACAAAGCTACGCAGGCCTGATTTGTTGCTATAGTTTTATAGAAGGAAACCCAACCGGATTCTCTTTGAGAACAAACAATAACTTGTTAATTATTACTTTTTAAAAGCGCCAGGCCTTTTCAGATTCGGCTTATTTTAGATGTATATAAAATAAGTAACTGTGTCAAATAGAACTACCTCTCAAAAATTAAAAACATCTGCTGTAACCGTGGTCATTAGTCTGGCTTTGGTTTTATTTATGTTGGGCCTTTTAGGATTAGTAGTTATAAATGCAAAGAAACTTTCCAATCATATTAAAGAGAATATTGGTTTTCAGATAGTTTTAAAGGATACAACTACCACAGCAGAGCTTGACATTTTGAAGCAAGAGATCAGTTCTTCTGCTTTTACCAAACAGGTAGATTACATCAGTAAGGACGAAGCCGCTAAAAAATTGCGAAAAGATTTAGGGGAAGATTTTATTACGTTTTTAGGATACAATCCTTTGTTGCCATCTCTTGACGTAAAATTAAATTCAGATTATGCGAACATAGACAGCCTGGCGGGATTTGAAAAGCAAATCATGCAAAAGCATTTTGTGAAAGAGGTGATTTACCATAAGGATATGATCAAACAGGTAAATGACAATGCTAAAGTAATAAGCATTTATATTCTGGTTTTTAGTAGTTTGCTTATGATCGTTGCTATCGCATTAATTAATAATACCATCCGGTTATCAATTTATTCGCGTCGTTTTTTGATCCGGACAATGTACCTGGTTGGCGCAACACAAGGTTTTATTCGTAAGCCTTTTATAATGAAAGGAATTCGCCAGGGAATTATTGCCGGACTCGTAGCAGGCTTTTTATTAGCAGGTTTTTTGATATTAAGCACTAAATACATTCCGGATTTGTTGCAATTACAGGATCCGAATTTATTAGCTTTATTGTTTGGTTGCATTGTATTAATGGGAGTTCTGATTTCGGGTTTAAGCGCCGCTCTGTCTGTAAGCCGCTATTTGAAACTCAAAACAGACGATTTATATTTTTAGAACTTTTGTTTGAAAAGCATTTACTTTAAAATTTTAATTTTAATCAGTGTGTTTTGCCTGGCTTGCATTTTCGCTTTCCGCAAGCAACAGCTATCAACAATACTTAATCCAAATGGCGAAACACTTGCCGAACGTTTCTCTGCTCCAACTGGTTATACGAGAATCGCATCAGAGAAAAATTCATTTGCAGAGTTTTTGCAAACATCAGCATTAAAGCCCCATGGCACTTTGGTTCATTATTATGATGGTAGAGAAAAACCAAACAAGGTTGCAGCAGCTATTTTAGCTTATGATGTTGGTAACAGAGACCTGCAGCAATGCGCTGATGCAGTAATGCGACTAAGAGCAGAGTTTTTATATAAAACCAAACAATACGATGTTTTGCATTTCAATTTCACAAATGGTTTTAAAGCGGATTATAATAAATGGAGAAAAGGTCAGCGCATTGCGGTGAAGGAAAACAAGGTCAATTGGGTTCCAACTTCCAAAGAAAGCCAATCCTATAAATCCTTTCGTGAATACCTGAACATGGTATTCAACTATGCGGGAACAGCATCTTTGACAAAAGAATTAAAACCTGTTTCATTATCTCAAATGCAAGTCGGGGATGTATTTATTAAAGGAGGTTCCCCGGGACACGCAGTAATCGTTGTAGATATGGCAGTTCATCCTACAACTCAAAAAAAATTATTTATGATAGCTCAGAGCTATATGCCGGCACAGGACATTCATGTTCTCATTAATAAATACAAACCAGCCATTTCTCCCTGGTATGAATTAGAAGATGATGCCAGCGAATTCTATACTCCTGAGTGGACGTTTGAGGAAAATCAATTGAAAAGGTTTTAAAAACAAAAGGCTGCCTTTTCAGACAGCCTTTTAAAAGGGTAAATGAAGGGGCTCGAACCCTCGACCCTCGGTACCACAAACCGATGCTCTAACCAACTGAGCTACATCTACCATTTAGGGCTACAAATGTAATGTTTTTTTTGCTTTTTTTAAAATTTAAGAAAAAAAAGTCAAAATAATCTTTTTGAGGAATTAAGTCTTATTGGACTCGTGCATATGTTGGTAATAGTGCGGTTGGCTTTTGCGAAACGGAGCGAACTGCAATTCTTTCGGCGGGATTGCGCAGGCTTTTTGCGTGAGAAAAGAATTGAAGTTGGCGTTTCGCCTTGAATTTTTGCTTCTTTTTGTTCAAGCAAAAAGAAGAGAAGAAGGCTTTGGAATATTTTCAAATCTCGAAATGAGATGCTGAATCAAGTTCAGCATGACATCGAACAAATGTATACTTTTTACAAGTTCTTATAGTGCACCATATAATGCAAACCAACAGATTCTTTGCGCTGAATGGCTTGTTTAATAATAAGGTATCCAATACAAATTAAATTACGTAGTTCACAGAGTTTTTGTGTCACGGTAGTTTGCTCATACAAGGCTTCATTTTCTTTATAGATAATTTCCAAACGGTCAAAAGCTCTTTTTAAGCGTAACTCAGAACGTACAATCCCTACGTAATTGCTCATGATCTGCTGAACTTCCCGTTGTGATTGTGTGATCAGAATCATTTCCTCTGCATTTTCCGTGCCTTCCGCATCCCAGTTTGGAATTCCTTCCTGATAGGAAACAGTTGAAAGAGCATTAATACCTGATTTAGCTGCCCTGTGTGCGAACACAACTGCCTCCAGCAAAGAATTACTTGCTAAGCGGTTGGCGCCATGAAGGCCGGTGCACGCACATTCTCCAACTGCAAATAAGTTATGAATCGTAGATTGACCTTCCTTGTTTACCTGAATACCACCGCATAAATAATGCATGGCTGGAACTACAGGGATCATTTTCATAAAAGGGTCAGTTCCGAGACCCATGCATTTTTCATAAATATTGGGGAAATGATCTATAAAACCTTTCCGATCGATGTGTCGACAGTCTAAATAAACGAAATCTTCACCTCTTGTCTTAAGTTCATTATCAATTGCTCTGGCAACAATATCCCTTGGAGCTAAGGATAATCTTTCATCATACTTATGCATGAACTCTTTTCCGTCAATGGTTTTTAAAACCGCACCAAATCCCCGTATCGCTTCTGTGATTAAAAAACTGGGATGTTCACCAGGATTATATAAAGAGGTAGGGTGAAACTGAACAAACTCCATGTCCTTCACCCTGCCTTTTGCCCGGTAAACCATAGCTATGCCGTCACCTGTTGCAATAACAGGGTTTGTAGTAGTTGCGTAAACGTGGCCCGCTCCACCGCTTGCCATCAATGTGATCTTTGAAAGAACTGTTTCTATCTTTTGTGTTTTGGTATCTAAAATATAAGCGCCAAAACATTTCACATCTTTTGATTGGGAAGTGACCTCTTCTCCTAAATGGTGTTGGGTAATGATATCAATAGAAAAATGATGATCAAGAATTGTAATGTTTTTGTGTTTCCGAACTTTAGCTAATAACGCTCTTTCAATTTCATAGCCGGTAATGTCTTTATGATGTAGGATCCGATGTTCTGAGTGCCCACCTTCTTTGGCAAGATCATAATCACCTTCTTTGTTTTTATCAAAATTAGCGCCCAGTTCAATAAGTTCCCTTACCCGTTCAGTTCCTTCTGATACAACAACACGAACGGCGTCTTCATCGCATAAACCGCCACCAGCAACCAATGTATCTTGAATGTGTTTTTCAAAAGAATCTTTGTCGTGCCACACTGCGGCAATTCCGCCCTGTGCATATTTGGTATTGGATTCATCTTCATTGCTTTTAGTAACAATAAAAACTGAGCCGTGATCAGCTACCTTAAGGGCATAACTTAATCCGGCAATGCCGCTTCCTATAATTAGAAAATCTACTTTTTGTTGCATGACTATTTTTTAAGCAAACGTGCTACATATTTACCAACGATGTCAAATTCAAGGTTCACCACATCGTTTGCTTTTAAATACTTGAAAACAGTATTCTCATAAGTGTATGGAATAATACAAACAGAAAATGAATCTTCTTTTGAATCAACCACTGTCAGGCTCGTTCCATTGATCGTGATGCTTCCTTTCTCAACAGTAATGTTATTTGTTCGGGCATCATAATTTATAACGTAAGTCCAGCTGCCTTTGTTGTCGGTAATAGATGTAACTGTTCCCGTTTGGTCAACATGACCTTGTACAATATGCCCGTCAAATCTCCCGTTAGCTGGCATGCATCGTTCGAGATTGACATAGTCACCCATTCGTAAAGATCCCAGGTTTGTTTTTTGAAGAGTTTCATCAATGGCTGTTACGGTGTATTTGTTTCCTACGATGTTAACCACAGTTAAACAAACACCATTATGAGCTACGCTTTGATCAATTTTTAATTCATCCGTATAGGAACAGCTGAAAGTAAAATGAACATTCGAGTTTTCTTTTTTAACAGCTTCTACTTTTGCAAGCCCTTCAATTATTCCTGTAAACATATTACAAATATACTAAACTTAAAAAAACGCCCTCACCTGAGCACCACCAATATTTACCACTTTACTATTAGGTGATTTCCTGCCATCATAATTAATACTGATTTGAATATTATTGGATAGATTACGCTGATAACTCAATCCCCAGGTATAATTATAACCTGTTTTTAACGCGTTTAGCATTTCATAAGCTACAGGAGTATTTTCATTTTTTGAATCGTTGTAAGTAATATTTATAAAATCAGCCTTCCCGGTAATACTTCCCTTTTCAACCTGGTTAAATTTAAATTCCAATCCTAGGTCATTTAGTTCTGCTTTTTGTCCACCTTCTTTAAGAATGTTTTGCTTTTTATTGTGTTTATAAAGAATACTGATTCTAAAAGCGGTATTGGGTTGGTAGCTGAGTTTTTGCTCAAGGTCATATCCTTCAATAATATAGTTACGATTAGACAGGAAGAGGGATTCCGCAGATTTGATACTGTAAATGTTTGTGCTGTTTAAGCTCCAGGAACGTGTTACGTTCCATCGCCATCGCCATTCGTGACTAGTATTTCCACGTGTTTCAAAACCATTGGTGAGTAACTGTTTGCTCAGGTTATTTTGATAGGTATAATCGGTACCAAACACTGCCGCACTCTGATTAAAGAATAAGCTTTGTCTTAATGAATAGGTTAAGGCTTGCAATAAAGAGTCATCCAATCGGATATCGGTGGGATTGAATGTAAACAGTTTTCCATTGTCATTTGATTTTTTGTCAACCCTGTAAACGGATTGTGTTGCAAAACGACTAATGAAGCGTAGCGCCTTTGCCGAACTGTCTTGTAAAAATACAGAAGGACGAAGATTTAATGAGAAGCTGAACTGATCATGCAGTACTTTGACATATTGGTTGGTTGGTGTATAGACTTTGATATATAAAGCCTGATCAGGAAAAGGAGAAATTTCGAATTCTCCTACTTCAGATATTCCGTTCGCGTTATAATCGTTCCAGGCATAGGTACCCTGACCCGCTGCAACAAGTAAGTAATAATATTCCTTTTTATTTTCCAGGCCATAACCTGTTTCATAAAAAATACTCGATGTAATAAATCCTTTCATTAATCTTGGTGAATATTCCACTCGGCTTAACAAAGTATTATCCGGCTTTAAATATAAAGGATTCGCATTTTTTAAATGAAGTTCCCTGTACGTAAAAATAACTGAAAAAGGATGATTGCGAATGCTGTTAACGTTGGCTGAAAATCCGGTGTTTTGAGCGAAGGTAGAATCTTTAAGAATTCCGCTATAAGCTTGTTTGTCCCGCCGTTCCCGGTAAAATAATTTATATAAATTTCCTGTGGTGTCTTTGTTTGTAATGTTTCCCTCCCATTCCCAAAATTGGTAACTTCTCGAAAGTAGCACATCCGTTGTATTTTGCCTGAAATTATTTTGTTCAAATTCATCCAGGTAGTTTAATTTAATTTTACCAAGAGTTTGGGAGAAAGAGCTTTTATGTCGGTAAAATTCGCTCAATTGTGAGTTATAATTACTGGTGAGATATGAACCATTATATCCAATTTCACTTGTTTTTGTATTATAAAAACTCTGTATGCTGTGTTTTAACCCTTTATAAAAAACCCCTTCATCAAAAAAGTTAATACCATATAAAAGTTTAAGTTTATTGTTTTTCTGAATACCCACTTGTGCAAATCCTACGTTTTGATCCGCATTAATTGGAGCGCTAACAGGTCTGTTCCAGTCACGCTCAAATTCAATAGCCCTGTAGCGTTCTATAGGATTAAAAAATTGCTGAATGTATTCGTAACCTACATTATAAACTGCATTCAGAGATTGTTTCGTAAAGGTATCTTCTTTTATAACAGTCTGGTTGTTGCTGTTCACTTTAATACCATAACCATCATCATTTTCTGAATCAAACCTACTAAAGGTGTTAATATCATTTTTTGTATAGACTCCTTCCACATCTATCCCATGATGTTTGTTGAACTGATAATTGACTCCTGTTGTGAACATTTGTTTTTTCTTGGGAGTTACCAAGGGTATAACTGGCTCATAATTTCCCTGTAAGATGCCACCCACTGGCGCAACCCATTTATAAACTTTTCCATTCGCAGTAGTAGACACCTGAATATAGAAACCGTTGTTTTCTCCTACGTAACTATATTTTACACGATACCTGGCGCTATCAGGATTCGTGGAATAAACAAAAATACCTTTGTAGATGCCGGCAGAAGATACAGTATCCTTTTTCCAGTAAAATATATCGCTTGTATTAAACTCGGCAAGTTCTGCGCCGCTCGTAACTGCTTTACTTAATGTATCTCCTACATTGAACATTGTCAGTTTTTGAGATTCAGTGAGGGTTTGTTGAAGGGTTTTGTTTTTGTTATCCTGCTCGCCAAAAAAATTCAATCGCACTTTTAACTTATCAGATTCAATTTCCTCACTAAAAAAATAAAGTGATCTTGCGTAATTTCTTTCAGCATATTGAAATTCGGCAATGATCCGTTTATCTTTGGTAATGATTTGTTTAGCTGTAAAGGTTAGTTCTGAGGTATTATAATCAATAATATAATCATTTTCCTGACCTCGTTGTAATAAACGTCCGTCGATATAAATCCGTTCGGTACCTGATAATACGATAATAAATTGCTCGTTATCCGCACCTCTTAAACGGTAAGGCCCTTGGTTATTCTCCGTTCCCTGAATGATATTTCGCGCAAACTTTCCCTTACTAACGGCACCGCTGACTTGAGTCTTGAACACCACAGGCTTTTTATTGATTGTGTCATCATAGTTATTCGCAAAATAAGCCCCCTGCGACCTTTTATAAAAATTCATGAAGTAACTGTTTGGACGCTGAAGCTGAAAGTCACCAACAATAAGCTTTGAATTTTTATTTGAAAGTTGTACAAACACTTTATCAAATTCCTGTAATTGAGCTGTTGTTCCATCTGCCTGGAAAGGAATATTGTCGTCCGTGGCGGCCAAGAGGAGATCTACTTCCTGTGTAAGTTTTCCACTAACCTGCAGGTTTAAACTTGAATTTACAACTACGTCCTGATTATTTCCAAAGCTAATTCCCCGGCTAATACTTCCGTTTTTATTCAGCCCATCTGATACAAAGGATTCGTTTGGAACAGCCGATCCCGCAAAGGCAAGCGTTAAAGGATTAACAGGGAGTGAAAGGTCTTTCGTTAATTGGGAAGTACTTTGATGATAATATTTTTTTTCAAAATCGTACGGAAATGTCCTGTAGGCAACAAATAATGGATCTTTCGGAATCGATTTAAAAACAATAGCTTTTAAAGGGTAATGAATTTTATAAGTTGAAGTATCTAAAGGTGAATTTTTTGTAGACAGTTTAATGGTTCCGGGAATCAGGCTTAGCGTGTCCAGGAATAAAGTGTCTGATCTTAGAAAATAATATTTTTGTTTAAGGTTCGTTTGTACCTGTGCCTGAATAACAAATCCACACAACATTATTTTTATAATAATTAACCTAAAACCCACCATGCTAATAACGGTTTATAAATATAGAAATTGTATTTTTAAAGCCACAAACAGACTTTGAATGAGAATTATAACATATAATGTAAATGGCATACGTGCCGCGATGAATAAAGGATTGGTAGATTGGATGAAATCTTCGGCGCCGGATGTGTTGTGTTTGCAGGAAATTAAAGCGACCCCTGACCAGGTTGATGTAAGTGCGTTTGAAGAAATGGGTTATCATATGTATTGGTATCCTGCACAAAAAAAGGGGTATAGCGGAGTAGCCATTTTTTCTAAAATAAAACCAAAGCATATTGAGTATGGCTGTGGAATGGATGCTTATGATTTTGAAGGCAGGGTTTTAAGGGTAGATTTTGATCATTGTTCGGTGGCTAGCATTTATCATCCAAGCGGCAGTAGCGGTGAGGAGAGGCAGGCTTTTAAAATGAAATGGCTATCTGACTTCCACGGTTATATTGATGGATTAAAAGCAACATTACCTAATCTTATTTTGTGTGGTGATTATAATATTTGCCATAAGCCAATCGATATACATAATCCAAAATCAAATGCGAAAACCTCAGGGTTCCTTCCTGACGAAAGAGAATGGATGGAACAATTCATTCAATCCGGATTTACTGACTCCTTCAGACATTTTAATAAGGATCCCCACCAATACAGTTGGTGGAGTTATCGTGCAGGTTCACGTGGTAAAAATTTGGGATGGCGCATTGATTACAATTTAGTGGCCAATCATCTCAGCGAAAAACTCCAAAGATCTGTTATATTGCCTGATGCAGTGCATAGCGATCATTGTCCCGTTTTAATGGAAATTGATTTATAAATTCGTGTATTTAGTAAATTAAAAATCATAGGTTTAACACACAGAAACCCGATTTTTACCGCTCACATACAGATTCCTGCTTTTTAACAAAATCGCCTGATTGTTTTAGGTTTTTTAGATATTAAGATTATATTTGTGGTTAGTAAAAACTTATGTACTTAGGTATGAAAAAAATATTTATTCCATTAGTAGCCAGTGTGTTCACATTAGGCTTAGCTTCATGTTCATCATGTTCAGACGATAAAAAAGAAACCCATAACGGCGAAGAAGGGAAAGGCGGCGTTTACATGGGTGGTGTTATGCGTATGAACGAGGTTGAAGCATTTAAAAGCTTAAATCCTATTGCTGTTAATGAAATTGTTGGTTTCCACGTGGGAACTCAGCTTTTTGAAGGCTTAGTAAAGTTTAATCAAAATGATCTTTCGATTCAGCCTGCTATTGCGCGTTCCTGGGAAAGCAATAGCGATCAGACGGAGTGGACGTTTCATTTGCGTCAGGGAGTAATGTTTCACCCTGATGCCTGTTTCCCGGATGGAAAAGGAAGGGCGTTAACTGCTACCGATGTAAAATTATGTTTTGATAAATTATGTACCTCTGACCCGAATAACGCACAATTTGATGTTACATTCAAAGACCGTGTTATAGGTGCTAACGAGGCGTTTGATGCATCTAAAGCCGGAAAAAATTTACCTGTTTCAGGTGTTAAAGTAGTTAACGACACAACAATTGTTATTAATTTAAAAGCGCCATTCGCAGGATTCTTAAATATTATTGCAATGCCTGGCTGTTGGGTTTATCCAAAAGAAGCTTTAGACAAATACGGTTTGGATCTGCGCATTCATCCTGTTGGAACCGGACCTTTCCAGTTAGAAACAGTGAAAGAAGGGGAAGTTTTAATTATGAAGAAAAATCCTAATTATTATGGGGTTGATAAAGACGGAAACAAATTACCCTATTTAGATGGTTTAAAATACACATTCATTCGCGAGAAAAAAGCAGAAATTTTAGAATTTAAATCAGGTAATCTTGATATGGTTTATCGTTTACCGGTTGAAATTTTCCATGAGATAATGGGTGACCTTGAACATGCTAAAGACCGTAAAACGGAATTTCAGATTTTAAGTTCCCCGGCATTTAGCACACACTTTTTAGGATTCAATTGTGCTGGAACTGTTTTCGCAAAAAAAGAAACACGTTTAGCATTTAACTATGCGATTGACAGACATAAAATTGCTGATTTTACAATCCAAGGAGAAGGTACTTCCGGAGATTATGGAATGGTGCCTTATGTTGATGCATTTGAAAAAGACGGTTATGATTTCAAAAGTTTAAAAGGGTATAAGTTTGACGTAGCGAAAGCAAAAGAGTATTTAAAACAAGCCGGCTATCCTGATGGAAAAGGCTTTCCGAAAGTAACTTTACAAATAAACAGTGGCGGTGGCGACCGAAATGGGTTAATTGCTGAAGTAGTTCAAAAGATGCTAAAGGAGAACCTGAATGTTGATATTAATATAAATATCGTTCCATTTGCTGAACATATTGAACAAATTCAATCCGGAAAATCTGATTTTTTCCGCTTTGCATGGATTGCTGATTATCCGGATCCAGAAACGTTCTTGACATTATTTTACGGAAAACATGTACCGGCGAATGCCTCAGAAAAATCTTTTATTAATTACTTTAGATTTAAAAACGCAAAATTTGATTCCCTGTTTGCTGCGACTTTTACAGAGTCAGACAAAACAAAACGCTATAATTTATTATCTCAGGCAGAACAAATTGTTTTAGACGAAGCACCATTTATGCCAATATTCTACGATGAGAACTTCCGATTAGAACAATTAAACGTTCGTAATTTCCCTGAAAATGCCATGATTTATATGGACCTTTCGGTTGTTTACTTAATTCCTAAAGATAAAATGCCTAAAAAGTAATTTATTAAAATAAACAAAAAAAAGCCTTCTGGTTTCAGAAGGCTTTTTTTTGTTTAAAATAGTTTCACTTTATATTTTTCTGCCATTTTTCGAATCTGCTCTTCACTCACATCATGAGTATTTTTACTTTGGTGATAGTTTTCTAAAGTTGCTACGAATATTGCGTAATCAGCTTCTAAAGCCAATTTAAAATAGGGCTCCATTTCCCAATCCATTGTGAATGTATTATGAACGAAAATTTTTTGAATACCTTGTTTCATTGCATCTTTGGTTAAAGATTCACATTCTTTATAAGCCAGGTGATTGTTGTTAAAATTGAAAATATATTCTCCTGTTGCTTCATCAGTAAAATAATCATCTACTGAAAATACAGGATAGGTATTGTTTTCGGAAAGTAATTTTGCCAGAGTGGTTTTGCCGCTTCCGGGAAGGCCGCGCAAAAGAATCAAAGAGGGTTTATTGAACATCTTATTTTTTTATAAATGTAAACCATTTATAGTATGCAAAATAAAAAATCTGGTAATCTTAATTATCTCTCGCTAAAGATTAGGATTACCAGATTATAAAAAATTGTCTTTAATTACAAAATAAGCAATTTACATTTTGTATCTCAAACTAACGATTACATTTCTCCCAGGAGCATTAATTCCACTAGCAAAGGTTCTGTAACGGTTATTTGTTATGTTTTCACAAGCTGCGTTTAATCGCAATGATTTTGTGATGTTTACCCCAAGCCTGATGTTTAATGTAAACCAGGCAGGCATCCCATACAATGTTGCGTAAGGTAAATTATCTTCACCACTTGGGCTATAATCATTGATGTTTTTCTTTCCGTTGTATCTTACAAAAAACTCCCCATCTATATTTTTAGCTTTGTAAATAAGACTCGTTTGACCGAACATTGGAGCAATGTGATCTAAAGGAACAACCGTGTCGGTTTTCGTGTTTGTATATCTGCCATAAGAATAATTTAGCACACTTTTGAAAGACACATGTTCGTTGAAATCAAACTGCACTCCTCCTGATAAACCAAGAATATATGCATTGTCTGCATTTTGCGTTGCCTGTACCTTGCTTTTTACTCCTTGGTATGTTGCTGAATCTTTTCCATTGAAAATAAAGTCGCGCACCACTAATGCGTTTGTAAGACTTGTATAGAACCCCGTGATATCAAATTTATATTTCTCCTGAATTACTTTACTAATACCAAGTTCAAAATTATAAGAGTATTCCGGTTTCAGGTCTGGATTTGGAACAATTACTTTACCACCTGTACCTTCAAAAACCTTTGTCATGTCATCTACGTTCGGAGAACGGAAACCGGTATTAGCCAATAGACTTACTTTATAATCATTATTTGATTTCCAGGTAAAGCCTAATGACCCTGTAACTGCTTGATTTTTTTGTTTCGCATCATTAAAAGGCAAGCGGGTAGAGGCAAAGGTTGTATCTATAAATTTAGAGGATAAACCAGTATTTGTATAGCGAAGGCCATCCGTTACAACAAAATTTTCATCAACTTCCCACGCATGGGAAAAGTATACTGCAAATGTATTCATTTGACTTCCGCCATCGGGGTAACGTGTTTGGGCCTTACCTTCGCCGCCGGATAGTATGTTAGTGGAGTCGGCAACAGATTTCACATCATTTGCAGTGATTTCCATGCCATATCTTAGTTCATGTTTTTCTTTGATCACTTTATAGATATCTAAATTAGCAGATAGAACAGTTACATCTTCCCTTTGAGAGACCCTTGCTGTTTTTTGCCATCGTCTGGTAATTCTATCCTGTTCAATTTTTTGATACGCTAAAACAACTTTAATATTATCTGTCATAAATGTTTTCTTATCAAAATTCAAAGTATAGGCAGTTAGTAAACGCTTTTGAGGACCGTAACCATTTTCTGCCCACCGGAATTTCCCACCGGAATAATCACCGTTTAATCTATCGTAACGAGGCAAATAACTTGACGCACCATATTGAAAATTTAAATTGTGTGTTATGTGATCTCCCGTTTTAAAATTGAAACGCTGCATAAGATCCATTTGAGTATAGCCGCTTCCTTTTTGCAAATTATTGTTGGAATTGATACTCATAGTATCACGGTTATTTACTCTTTCCTGAAAAAAAGTTCTGTCCCAGGAGTTCGTATAACCACTTAATTTCGTGGATCCACTCATTACGTCCCCAAAATCGGAAAAAGTGATATTCGTTAAGGAGGCAAATTTTTTCCAGCCAAGATTAAAATCCACATGCCCGGTTTTTTCATTAGCCGCTGAAGCATACCGTACCATTGCGTTAGCTTTCACCAATATTTTATCATCTGCACTAAACTGTGCATTTTTAGTATAAAAATGCATAACACCACCTAACGCATCACTACCATACATAGTCGATGATGGACCGAAGATGATTTCTGTTCTTTCAAGCATATTTGGATCTATAGTCATAACGTCCTGAAGGTGGCCGCCCCTATAAATTGCATTATTCATGCGAACACCGTCGATAACTAATAAAACTTTATTAGCTTCAAATCCCCTCGTACTAGGACTTCCACCACCTGCCTGGCTTCTTTGAACAAACACCTGACCCGTATTTTGAAGAAGATCTCCACTGGTTGCAGGATTAGAAAATTCTATTTCCTTTTGTTTTATAATTTCCATTTGGTATGGAACATCAATCTTGGATTCCGCTTTGCGATTTGCAGAAAAAACAATTTCATCAAGGTTGACGTGACGCGCTTTTAAATTAACGGAAATATCAGCGCCTTCCGTAAGCATTATTTTTTGTGTTGCATAGCCAAAGTAGTAAACGAAAGCTGAATCTCCTTTTAAAAGGGAAGAGAGGTTAGCCTTGCCTTTAACGTCTGTTTTTACCTGGACTTTGTTTTTATCCTGGATCACTACATCCTGTAAAGTTTCACGTGTGGAGTTATCCCTCACTGTTAGTGTTTGAGCAAGTGAAACTGTGGATACAGCACTAAATAAAGTGAGCAAAAAGGGTGTTTTCATAAAACTTAAGTTATAATAAAATATAAAAATTATCCATACACTGTTTCTCGACAATTGTCGGAAAGTATTTTGAAATAATAAATCTTGAAATTTAACTGCTTTTATGATAGAAGATCAGGAGGTGGGGTTTCCGTCTCAAGGAAGATTGGTGAAATTAGAAATGAATGTGGGAATGTGCTAGAATTGTGATTGTAAAAATGAAGGAGAGTGTCAAAATTTAAATGTGCCACAATGCACTTTAGATTGAAAAAACTTTTCAACTGGCACAATGGATTCTTCGTTGTTTCATTAGCGTTTAGATCGAATAATTCTGCAAACTGCTTTTTTAAAAACATTTCCTGCTCATCTGACACGGCAATGATCGCCACTTTAAGGCCTCTATTTTCTATGCGAATAATATCATATAAAATACCTTGATATGATATTTCTTTGTTATCGTCTTCCCATGAAATTTTTTCAGAATTGGCATACAATTCATTGGGATTAACATAGATGGTGCTTTTGGAGCGAATATTTTTAGTTTGTTTTAAAAATATTTTGAATTCTTTTTTGTAGGATTTTAAATAGTGTAAATGAATCAGGAATGTTCCTGTGGAAAGCACAGTAATAAGAATAAAACAAAATATGACTGTAAGCTTTTTCAATGACTCAATTCAATCTTTTTAAAGATAGATAAAAGTCTGGAAAAACAAGATAGAAGTACGTAAAACTACTTATGATATTATTTATTTAGCTTGTGTACCTGTAGCTTTAGTATGGGTATCATTAGCAAGACCTGCTTTTGCCTGACAGGTTAATGAATGTTCCAGATGATTTTTTAATGAAGGTAGTTTGGATTCTGCCCAGGCTTTGATTTCACTATCTGATGAATGTGTGGCTGCGTTAGTGAAATCATCAATTGCATTTTGATGACCATTTACCATCAAATCGCAATAAGCTTTATCAAATTCAGCTCCAACTAGATTTTTAAGTTTTTGGTAATCATCAGTGCTGGTTCCTGTTAAGGATTTTGGAATGGTTATATTTTTTTTAGCAGCCAGGGACTCTAACTCTTTCAAAACTTCGGAGTGTTCCTTTTCCATCATTTTGCCAAGATTAGAAACTTCTATCAAAGCATAATTGCTTTGAGCCAATTGTCCTAATTCAATCTCCTTTAAGTTAACCACTGTAGCGTTAACTAAAAACTTGGCGTCTATTTCTTTTTGTGCTATGTGATTTTGCTCATTCATTTCATGTGCAATCGCCTCTGAATCTTTAGAAGGTTTTTCTTTGCTCCCACAGGACATGAACGCAACGGTAAATATGGCGAGTATAAGCATTGTTAAAAATGCGGAAAACACTGCTGCTCTCGTTAAAATTCCTTTTTCCTTTTCCATATAGATGTCTTTTTTGATAATTAAGTATATGCCAAATATGTATATACAGAAATGAAAATATATTATATCTTTCCGATCAAAACTTATATAGTTTTAATAGGTTGAAGAAGTTAGAAAATTCATAACGTTTATTTCTTTTATCCGAATATTTTAAACTTCAACACCAACTTATTCTTTATTATTGGTTATTGAATAGGGATCAGAATGATGACATACAAAGCAATTCAGTATACCTGGCAGATTGTAAAGCGTGGGACGTATTTTCGTGATAATTATTTGGAAATTGACAAAAAAAATCCCACGTTTAGTGGGATTTTTGTTAAAGAGAAAAATTAAATTATTGAATGATCAATTTGTGTGTTTTTTTCTGATCATTGGCATCGTTTAATAATAATATATACGGCCCTGCAGCAAAGTTTCCGGTAGGAATGGGATACTTTTCGGTTTCAATTTTGTCTTTTTTCCATACCAGTTGACCTGTTATTGAAATTAATTCCGCTGAATAAGGAAGTTCAATTCCTTTCACAAATATTGGATCGCCACTTCTCACCGGATTTGGATATAAAATTATTTCTTCAGAGTTTTTATTAATTAAACCTAAAGAAGTTGCAATGTTAACGATTGCGCCATGTGCACCAATGCTTGTCATTCCTGTGCTTCCAACTGGGTTCCCGAAGAAATCCCTGCTACCGGTATTCATCCCGTATAAACTAGTTAAGTTAAGCCCAACATTAATGGCCGGAGATCCTGCTGACAGTTTATAAGCATTCAACTGGTAGGTTTGATTTGGGAACAACACTGCACCACTTCCTGAATTGTTGAAATTTGGATTAGCGGTAACTCCAGTAAGTGTAGAATTTACTTTTTCATTATTTGTTGCTGTACGCCATGCCGCTATACTGGAGTATGTGGCCCCCTGGTATTTTATCTTAAAAGCAGCACCGGATGACCAGTATAGGTTACCTGCAAAAAAAGCACTATAGCCCACAGGAACGTCAACTAAACTAGCACCACCGGTTGTTTGAAATATATTATTGTAAACTTCTATGCCCGTAATATTCTTAGCCCAATCTATAATAGTAAAAGCACCTACGTTAGGATTGGTTGCGGAAGGAGTTAGATGAACAGTATTATTATAAATTTTGCAACCAGACATACTTGATCCGGGACCGTTAAACAAGGTAAATCCACCACCATTTGTACGCCCGTCATTTTCGCTGATATTATAACGAATAATATTATTTGTCCAGGCACGGGCATCTGAGTATTGCCCTAATAAGTATCCTGCACCATCATTATCGTGAGAATAGTTATACTGCATGATAGAATTTGTAACTCCACCGTCCAAGTCAAAGCCAAGTCCGTCGCATCCGGAGCCGCTTGAATTCTTGTAGCTCTCGCTAGACTGAATAATAATACTGTTAGAATCCCATGTCCATATTCCACCTGGTCCACCGCAATGGGTATTAGCTGAACCATTGTGATGTGCCGAACATTTTTCAATCAGTCCGCCATCCACCTGGCCTAAAATAATTCCACTGCCTCTATGCGTGCCCGGATCTGAATATCCCGTAACATCATGCACTTCTGAATTTTTTATAGTTACATTTTGATGAGACCAGCCAACATGTGATTTTGAAGTATATCCACTTGTCATGATCCCATTTGTTTTAATGTGATGCACATGAACGCCGTCGATAATTACATTTTTATACCCGGAGTTTCCAACAGATGATGCTATTGATACACCTGTCTTTCCATAATAACGCACTTCCAGATTAATTATATTGATATTGCTTAACCGTGTATTTCCCGACAAATTAGTAAAAAACATCACGCCGTCTGAGTTATTAATGCTTGCCCCCGACCCTTCAAAAATTAAATTGGACACTGTGACACCTTGAGTATTATGAGCATAAAAACCCATTGCCGCCCCAGAATTTATAATCGCTTTGCCAGTTCCGTATGATGAAAAGACAATGGGATTGGAAGGTTCATTGCCATCGCCATTATCAATATAGATGCTGCCGGTGAAAGTGCCCCCCCCTTCAAATAAAATAATTGAACCCGGTGCAAACGAAGTTGAGTTAATCTTGTTAATGGATTTCCAAGCCTGACTTAAAGAAGTTCCTGAGTTGTTATCATTTCCGTTTGGACTGATATAGTAAGTGGTAGCCTTTAAGGTTGCTGTAAATATAAATGCAGATAAAAAGGCCGTAAGAAATTTGTTTTTCATGGTATGTTACTAGTGACAGCTTTTATTTTAAAAAAGCTGTCAGGTTTTTACTTAAAAAAAGGATTTATATAACCAGTACTTTTTTAGTTATTGGCTATTCATTTATAGCGCTTGGCTATTTTTTTTCCCTTTTCAACGAACTGTATACTGATACGAGAATCAAGTACTAAAGTTCTGTAACATTACATGATTTAACAGATTTTTTGATAAAAAAAATGCAAACAAAATAACTAAACTAGTTAAATGTTTGACGTTAAGAGATTAATAGAAAACTTCAGAAATACTCCGAAATTGAAGTGCGCAAATCAAAAATGATTTGAGTGAATTGTTAAAATAAATTTAACTTTTTTCGGAAACGGTTAATGCTTTTTACTGGTTGCATTGTTCACGATATCAGTAATATCACGAGACATAATAATAACACCTTTAACTTTTTTACGAATGACTAAAGGAATAAAATAGGTGTCAAAAAACATATCCGGTTTGGCAACTCCACGTTGTTTTTCATATTTGACTTGTTTCCCTTCCAATGCTTTCAAAATACATTGATGACTTTCAGATCCTTCAACGGCTGGGTTTAAATCAAAAAGCTTCTTCCCAATAAAATCCTCGCTCTTCATGTTCATTAACTTTTCGTAATTCTTATTCACCGCCAAGAATTTTAGATTAGTGTCTAAAACAGAAACAAATTCAACAGACGCATCTAGTATCTGTTTAAAAAAAGATTGGGACTCATCTAAAGCTATGTTTTTTCTCTCCAAAGCAATATTGGCATCGTACATTTCCGTAACGTCTCTCGAGATCATTAAAGCATTATACGTTACTCCCTTTTCATCCTTTATTGGGATATAATATGACTGTAACCATTTATTAAGAGTAGGAGATAAGTAAGGCTCTTCTTCAATATGGTTCCCTTTTAAACAAAGACGTATGTTTTTTTCGATTACTGAACCTTTTGAATTTGGATAAATTTCATAGATGTTTTTGCCTATTAAATCTTCCCTCTTGATGTTATAAAGTTCCTCTACTTTTTTGTTTAATAATACGTATCTTAATTCAACATCGTAAACGGAAATAATATCATGGGATGAATTCAAGACGGCTTCAATAAAATCTTTCTGCTGCTGAAGCAGATTGTTTTTTTTACTTAATTCAACTGTTCGGCTTTGAACTTTTATTTCAAGATCATCAGATAACAATTTTTGCTTTGACAACTTCTCTTCTTGTTTCTTTTTTTCAGAAAGATCAGTGATAATAATTCCTATGCCTGGAAACCTTGGATACAAGCTGCTTAGAGAAACATATACCGGAATGCTTTTTCCATTATAAGTTAGAACAATCTCGCCTTTACTTTTTCCTGAAAATGATTTTTGAAATAAACGTTTAAACTCTTTTCTGGAGGAAGGATCAATAATTGTTTGAATATCAACTCCCATAATGGAAGTGGTACTAGAGCCAATAATTGTTTCAAAAGCGAAGTTGGCATATACGATCATTCCGGTTTCGGAAATATTAAGTGCACCTTCCGCAAAGTTTTCTACCAAAACACGGTATACATAATCTGTCGATTCTAAAGTGAATATATCTGGGCTACCATTCTTGGTAATAGCTAAAGCATCCACTTCGCCATTTCGTATGGCGCTCACTAAATCTTTATATTCTTCTAATTGGCGCTTTAAAGCTTCAATTTCAAGGATTAGTAAATCCTCTTTAGTTAACGTTTCTCTCACTGCGTTCTTGTCTAATCCCTAGAGCTGTTAATACTTTTTCCTCGTTTGACATGTCGCCTATTAATTTTTTTAAATGACCTGGTGCAAGTTTCACTAAGGTAGGGCAAGCAATGATATCAAACTCTTGTAACGAAGCAGGATTTTTATGTATATCTATTATTTCTAAATTATAATTGTGTCTAATATAAGTTTCACAAACATTTTTTATATTTTCTATCGCTTTCACAGAAGTAATTGACATCCCGGTTACAAATAGTTTCAAAATGTAATTCTCTTCTTCGTTCATCTTAACGTCTGTTGATTTAGGTTTTAGTTTTTAATGGTTTAATGTCGAGTCCAACTAAAACTTTTTCTTCATTAGATAAATCTCCGATTATCTTGCGAATGGGTACAGGTACTTTTCGTACGAGAGTAGGTATAGCAAGTATCTGATCGCCCTCCGCCAGCTGCGGTTCTTTCAATAGATCTATGATCTCAATTTTGTATTGACCATCCAGATGTTCCTCACAATATTTTTTTATATTGTTTAAGGCCGTAACGGACTTCGGGGTTTGCCCCGCAACATAAAGTTTTAATTGCCAAAATTCTTTTGCCTTTACCATCGACTATTTTTTTGTTTTTTTAATTGCAGATGGTTTAGCTTTTTCAGCTAGCTCCAGTTCTTCTAATTTCAATTTATTTAACTCTTCCGCAACAGATTCAAACTCTGTTCGCATAGCCTGAATATTTGATTCAAGTATTTGTCGCTTTCTTTCAATTTCTCGGTCGCGACTTTCCAACTCTTTTTGTTTCTTAAGTTTTTGAACTGATTGTGTTTGCCTGTGTTTACCACGTGCCGAACCGGTAAGCATCCCTTCCGGGCCAACTTCAAATTCCAAAAGTTCAACTCCGTTATCATTAATAATGAACTCACGCACTTGGTTGGAGTGCCCCATTCCTCTCGCTTTTAAAATATATAGTCCTCTGTTTCTTTCTCCTATGCCTTCCACATCTCGTACCGTGATCCAGGTATCCACTAGGGAAGAGACAGATTCCTCTGTCAGTTCATTAGTTGAACTTACATTTTGCTGTGTCAATGAAGTAAACACAGCTGTGATATTATTTACTTTTAGTAAATCAATTAATCGCACGAGAAATGAACGTACATCGCTGAGTGAGCCCACACTGATGAGGTTACTGATGGGATCAATAATTACAGCTTGAGGTTTAAATTCCTTCACCAATTTATTTAAGTATAATAAATGAGTTTCAAGTCCCTGCAGAGATGGTCGTGAGGAATGAATTTGCAGCAACCCTTTATCAAGGTATGGCTGTAAATCTATCCCAACCGAGAGCATATTTCTGGTCAGTTGATTTGGCGATTCCTCGAAAGCAAAATAGAGAGTTCTACCTTTACGTTTGCAGTTTTCGTTTGCGAAGTAACTTGCTAAAGTTGTTTTAGCTGTTCCCGCAGTGCCTGAAATCAAAACACTACTACCTTCATAATAGCCCCCACGAGAAAACATCTCATCCAAGCCTTTGATACCAGTTGATACAATTTTATTGGAAACTGAATGATCTAATTTCAATGACGTTATTGGTAAAACGGAAATCCCATTTTCATCAATCAGGAAAGGGTACTCATTGGTGCCATGAGTAGAGCCACGATATTTTACTATTCTTAACCTTCTTGTGGAAATCTGATCAATCACTCTGAAATCTAAAAGTATAACACAGTCAGAAACATATTCTTCGAGACCCTGACGTGTCAGAGATTTTTCGCCTCTTTCGCCGGTAATGATGGCAGTTACACCTTTGTTTTTTAACCAGTGAAATAACCTTCTCAGTTCTGCACGAAGTATGGACGCATTGTTAAGTCCTGCAAAAAGTGATTCTATTGTATCTAAAACTACGCGTTTTGCCCCCACCGAATCTATGGCATATTCCAAACGGATAAATAAGCCTTCCAAATCATATTCACCAGTCTCTTCAATTTCAGAACGTTCAACCATTACATGGTCAATCTTCAAAAGATTGTCTGCTGCCAATTTTTTGATATCAAATCCTAAAGACAAAACATTTTTTGCAAGGTCATCAGTAGGCTCTTCAAAACTCATAAAAACGCCGGGCTCATTAAATTCTGTAATTCCTTTTATAAGAAATTGCATACCCATTAATGTTTTCCCGCAACCGGCACTGCCGCAAATTAAAGTAGGTCGCCCTTTTGGCAACCCGCCTTCAGTGATTTCGTCAAGTCCGGCTATACCGGTTTGTGTTTTTTCTAAAACTTTTGTTTTGCTACTTTTAGTTTGAGTCAACTTTTTAACCATGGGTGTTTACCACTTATGTGGCGGTACTTGCAAAAATAATAAATTTTTTTTTTTTTCAAAAAAACATGTAAAGTATGTAATGTCTTTTTCTCAATATTGTATATTATTTCTAGGCATACTTTTTACATTAAAATGTCACTAATTTGGTTTTAAGAATACCGAACTTAATGGGTGCAGTTTTGGGTGTTAAACAGTTGAAAATATTAATAAGACTTTGAGAATTGCTGGCAACTAAAAGCTAAGTAATTGCAGAGTAGGTCTTTAAAAATTATTAGGCAAAAAAACCCACCATTTAGGTAGGATTGATTGTTTTGTTTTTATCATTACAAAACGTCCTGTGACATCTGAAATTATTTCACACCGCATTTACATTCTTTTGGTCGCTGACACAAACCACTTTGATGATTTGAAGTGCGCTTGTATCCTTCGTACCCATTTTAAATGTCTTTTGATAAAAGTTTAATTTCAATACAAAAATACCTACGCCTTTTGTAAAAGAGTCCATTGTTGCTTTCAATTTTATCTCCCGCACACGGTCATTGAGGGGCACGCGCACCGGTTTGGAATACGTTGAACTAGCCACGCCGCCGGCAAAATCAATATATATGCACCCGCCTCGAAGCTCCACATGTGTCGCCCCACCCGGTATCAAAAAATCAGTTAATGCAACAAAGTCTTTAAAACAGATGCCGTCTCTCGTAATAGATGGTTGCTTAAAAATTAACGCGTCTAAACCTTTTCCGGTTAAAAAGTTAAAGCCTGCGAGTAATAGGCTTGCTTCCTTTTCAGCCATCCCCGCAAAGCTTTTATACCCTCGTGGTGTATCATCAGTGTTCTGTATGCTATGTGTTAGTTTCAAAACCCGCCCCACTAGTCCCTTATCCTTTGTATCAGATAATAAAGGCGCTAATTGCTCTCTTATAATTTTACCGGCCAGCGCACATTCCTTAAATTCATTATTGTGCAGCCTCGTATTGGTAAAAGCGTTATCGGTTTTAATACGCTTGCCGCTCACACCTGGTTTCTTGTATATCTGTACAAATTCGTCACGCATCTTCGCTCGGTATGCTCCTCCTTCTGTAATATCTTGTACGATCCTTAATTTACGTCCCATGTTCTTCTTACAGTAAAAATAATCAGTTAGGGCCTCAATACAAAACAATTACCTAAGCGGTTGGTTTTACTCGACAGGCTCTTTAACCTAACGCTTATCCATGGATCAACGTAGGTTCACGTATGGTTACTCCGTACCATAAGCGTAGATAATGCGTCTTAAGCCTATGTTTTCCGTAAGCAATTGATTATGACCTCTTTGGTTTAAGCAAATATGTAAATTGCTGGTTATCTGCGCTTTGCGGTCTGCCAGAACCTTTTAAATCAACCTTGATTTTTCTTCCGGTGTATTAATTCAACACAATACCAGACAATCCGTTTAAATGCAGGATGAGGCCGTGTATATCGTATTTCAGCCCGGGGTTCTGGATTTCTCGGTACCATAAAAGCAAAAATCCTGTAACAGCTTGTGCTACAGGATTTTTAGTAAGTGGGAGATACAGGGTTCGAACCTGTGACCCTCTGCTTGTAAGGCAGATGCTCTGAACCAGCTGAGCTAATCTCCCAAATCGGGGTGCAAATATAACGGCTTTTTTGAAACCTGCAAAAAAAAGATGAATTTTTTTTAAGGAAAAAACCTATTTATTGTAGTAATAGATTTTTATCTGGGCAGCATCCTTTAAAAAATCGATTTTGTGAACGTTATAGCGGTGAACATTAAAACCTGTTCTGTATTTTAAATCTGCGAGTAATTCTTCGTCTTTTCCAGCCTTAATGAGTTCTATATTTTCATATAAGATGGTTTTTACACTCTCTTTTCTCATAAAAATATTACTCTCTAGTAAGTAAGTGATTAAAAGCACTACGGCGTTAATTCCAATCAGGAATATGTATTCGATATGATCAGCTGTATCTTTTACTTTGGTTACGGCAGAAACCAAACCAATGGCAATAGTCAGGAAAAGGTAAGTCATATCCTTGATGGCGATTTCTTCGGTTTTATATCTTAACATACTGAAAACAGCAAATAATCCAAATGCAGCGCCCATAGAAAGATCAACTTTATTTAAAAGGAAAGAGATTAAAAAGATGATGATATTGAAAATGAAATAGGTGAAAAAAAGTTCGCGATGTTTATAGATCGGGTAGTAAATAAGGCGCACTAAAATAAATACAGCGGTAAGATCGATTAATAACCTGAAAAATATTTTAGAAGACAGTTTCTGTAATTCTTCAAAACCCGATAGGGCGGTTGCTGCGTCTTCAGCAATTTGTAATAGCATCATGGGTTAATTATTTTAGTTACGTTTAAAAGTTTTCTTTTGAAATTATTTTTTTTGACATGGGAATAGGAGCTGGCAACTCCAAAACAATATTTGCTGATGGAGCCTTCACGAATATGTTTTTTTCGCATGATGGTAACAAATGGTGAAGCAATTTTACTGTCTTGCTTCACTTCAGCAATCACAAGTTGATTTAAGAGTTCTTTTTCTCCTTCTTTTTCAAATTCTAATCCTAAGTCCAGTGTTAAACGCTCGGCAGAGATTTTATTAACGAGCGTAATACGACTGTAATTGATCCAGATTTTTGGAATTAAAATCAGGGGATCAAAGGGCAAAGTTTTTTTTAAGAACTCAAATGCTTTCCCATCACATAGCGCGGGGACTTCAGTTTCCTTGATTCGTGTTTTTAACGTACGTCCTTTATTATTTTTAAACTTTACTTCTAAAAAACCAAGATTACTTTCTAAATAGGAACGATGTCTTATTTTATAACGGTTAAGCTTTCCACTATGATGTTCATTATAGAGTTTAAAATTATCGGAATCAAAATAAAGGGTTTTATAACGACTTATTCGATTTCCATCAACATCAAGGATTCTGTAAAATGGTTTCGCTTCTTCGAGTACGGCAGATAATTGTTGAATGTTGAACAGATACTTAGTGTCTGTTCTATCCATTAATTTTACGCCGTCCATTTCCTGTAAAGTAATAGGTTCAAAAGCATTTAAATTATCTAACGGAAAACCAATCATTATTTAGTAATGTAAACATATTTTTTTATGGAGAGTACTTTGCCTTCAATATCAGTTGTTTTTCTTTCAATCTTTAAACCTTTATTATCATAAGTATAGAGGTGTTTTTTGGTGGCTTTTCCTTCAGTATCGAAAAAAGTTTCTTCCAATTTAGTTCCTAAGGAATTATATTTAGTTATTTTTTTCTCTACCAATTTATTGTTTGCATCATACTGCTCATCTTCAATTTCGTCGCCGTCGCTGTTATACTTTGTTTTGTGAACAGCTTTAACATTCCCCTCTTTGTTGTAATCAGTCGTTTCAATCTCATTTCCCTTAGCATCAAAAATCGTTTTACTCTCATTGATCGTTTTACCATTTTCAATAGTGGATACGGCTGCCGCTTTTATTTTATATTCTTTAACTTCCTTTTTACTTTGAGAAAAGCAAAGGGTAGTTGACAGTATGAAAAGGAAGCATAAAAATTGTTGTCTCATGTGTTGATTTTTAGTACGCGGAAATAAAACTACCTTTTGAATAATCACTGCTATTTTCTAAGTTAATAACATAAAAATAAATACCAGAACTATAGTCTGATGAATTCAATGAGAAGGATGCGTCAGCGTTTAAACGGGTTGAGTTAACGAGATTACCATACACATCAAAAATTTTTATTTCCCATGGTAAGTGGGATGTATTGTGATTTAATTGAATTATGGAATGCAAATTAATTGGATTTGGAAAACAGATGGATTGCACCGCCGGTTGATAAACCAATTCGTTGATACCAACAACGGGACTTCCGTTCGAAAATAAATGATTGCAATAAATATCGTAGTTGCTTCCATTTCGGTGATCTTCCCAGGCATATATTGCTCCACCTTCTCCATCACTAACCTGTGATGGATTTACCTGATCATCCGCGGCATTACACACAGTTACACCTCCGGCTGTCCACTGAAGAGTTCCCGATGAATTTATCTTTTGTGATTTTATATCCCAGCCCAACGACGATGAATCCTGCCAGGCAATGATAGCTCCATTATTTCCATCACTAATAACATTAGGATTGATTGATTTTGATCCATTTGAAATCAGAATTCCATTTGATGTTAATTGGTTTGCGCCTGCCATTGAAACAATTTGGGCATAAATGGCATTTGCACTGCCTCGGTCATCTTTCCAGGTAAGTAACAATCCTGATGACCCCATAAATTTTATATCAAGCGCGCTTTGATTATTTGTTGCCCCGCAAACCAGAAGGCCATTAGCGGCCCATTGAACAGTTCCGGTTGCGTTTATGCGTTGAGCATAAATATTATTATCCACGGCATTACGTTTATCAGTCCAGGCAACTAAGGCACCATTTGATCCATCCGGTTCAATACGCGGGTTGTTTTGTGTATTAACGGAATTACATACCAATACACCATTTGAAGTCCATAAACTTACGCCTGAATCATCAAGACGCTGCGCATAAATATCATAATCAACATTGTTTCGTTTATCTTGCCAGGTGAAAATGGCTCCGCCCAATCCATCCGTATCAAGCTTTGGATTGTTTTGAGTATTGGGAGAATTACAAACGGCCACGCCTGTGTTAGTCCATAAGAGTGTTCCGGTTGAACTGATGCGCTGGGCATATATATCCCAGTAATTATTCAAAGAGTCTTCCCAAACAACAATAGCTCCACCATTGTTATCTGAAGTAATTTTTGGGTTTTTTTGATTTGTTGTTTTAGCGCAAACTGCTATACCGTTAGAAGCCCATAATATATTTCCTGATGAATCGATTTTTTGAGCGTATATATCGTAGTTTCCTGAACGGTTATCTTCCCAGGTAATAATGGCGCTTCCGTCACTTGTATTTGTAATGGCAGAAGATTTTTGGGTAGCTGTATGCGTACAAACTGAAAGCCCACCAACGGTCCATTTATCAATACCACTTTTTCGCATCCGCTGAGCATAGATATCGGAGGAATTAGTTGAGGAGTTTCGGTTGTCATCCCATGATATCAAAGCCCCTCCTTTAGTGTCTGATGTTAAATGGCAATTATCCTGTGATTTGGGTGCAATTGCAATGGGAGTGCTATTAGATAAATTTGGATCCCACTGAGCAGTTGATAGAAAAGTTAAAAATAAACTACCGCCAAAAAGAATAAATTTCATGTAAATCATTTAATATAAAAGTAATATAAATTTTACTTTAAATTTATATAAAATAGGCAAAACAACAAATTCCAGAGAGGAAGAAACACTACTAGATTGTTAAGGAATAGGCTATTCCAAAAATATAAATACTCTCAGGCGTTGAAATATCAAATTCTGATTGAATGAGATAATAAATATTCACTGAGTTTTTTTTATTGAGTTGGTATTCAAATCCTAAAACATTTCTGATCCTATGAAATCCATCATTATAAAGCGGTCCATCCCCCCTCTGCGACCGAATCTGGTATCTCAATTCGCATGAGAAGTAAGGCGTGATATGTTCGTTCAATGAATATTTTAAATCAGTTCTCAAACGAAGAAACTGTTCTGCAAGCTTTCCTTTTTTATTCGTATAGAGGTCCTGAACTTCAATTTGATATCGAACCCGCTCACTCAGAGTAAATTTTTTTAATTTTTTCTTTAGTGTAACATCTAACATCAATCGATGTCTGTAACTAAATGATCCATCCAATCGTTTTTTTTGAATGGCCCGGTAGGAGGGGCTTATCTTAAGAAACTTATAAAGCTTATAGTCAATACCGATATTTGTATAAAACAGATTGATACGCTGGTAGTTTTCTTTGAGCCTGAATTCCTGATCCACAACTAAATTAATTTTTTTAGTTAAAGGGTGCTGCAAACTTAGAGTGGCCCACATCCCTGCGTCATTGCTTTGTTGCGCAATACATGGCAAAGCATACAGTAGGATGCTGCTTAAAAAAAATATAAATCTGATTGTCATGAATTAATTAATGATCACAAGATCTCCTAATACTTTTTTCTGTTTTCTTTCGGTAATATTAATTTCAATTAATTCTTCTTTAGGAACAGAAAGGTATGGCCTTGTAGAATCTTTACCAATTGCATATACTTTATATTTGCCCTTCCTTAAATAATTAAATTTGAAGGAGCCATCATAAGAGGTTTTAACGGAGTTGCCAACTTCCGACCCATTTCCGTAAATTATGTAAACGTTTTCACCCGGCAAATAATATTCAGAAGTTAATAATGTAAATGAGGCATCATAGTTCTTTACGTACAACTTTCCTTCAATGGATGCAAACCCGCCTTCTCCGGGCTCCTTTTTACATGAAATTAAAATAATGCAAACTAAAAAGGAAAGAATTGCTTTAATCTTCATGATATATGTAGTTAGTTATAAGGCTTGTTAATAAACTTTAAAATTAGTCAAATTCCATTTAATTTAATTATTTTGCAGAGATTTATGAGATAAACATGAAGTTTGTTTCGGTAGATTAAATCGAATAATGACAGGAAGAGTAAAACATATTTTTATTTTTATTTGCATCTTTAGTTTGTTCTCACTAACGGTGCAAGCTTCTGTAATTAGTTTATGCAAAGAAAGTAAAGTGTTCAAAAATCAGAGTCAGTCCAATCCTGTATCTGAAGAAGAGGAAGAAAGCCATGACGGTGATGAAGAAGTGGATGAATTATTTTACATGATGCATCGCGACGGTTTTATTGATAAGAATAATTTGGAACAAATTCGCTGGTCGACTACAGAAAAAGATTACCTCTCTTGTACAAAAAAAATTACCATACCTCCTCCTAAGTTTTAATTTAATGCTTTGTCCGTTTTTATAACGGAAGTTTTGTCAATTCATTAAATTAAATTTAAATTTTCTATGTCACACAGTAATAAGTTAGCCGACTTAAAATCGGGTATTGTAGTATTTTTAGTAGCATTGCCATTATGTCTCGGGATAGCTTTGGCTTGCGGAGTGCCTTTATTTTCAGGTATTATATCAGGTGTTGTAGGAGGTATCCTTGTTACAACTTTTAGTGGCTCTAAATATAGTGTTTCCGGGCCTGCCGCCGGATTAACCGCTATTGTTATTGCGGCTATTTCGCAACTGGGCAGTTTTGAAGCATTTCTAGCTGCTGTTGTTTTTGCGGGTGTTTTTCAGATCATTCTTGGCGCAATAAAGGCCGGAACAGTTGGAAATTACATTCCCAATGCTGTTATCAAGGGGATGTTAGCAGGTATTGGAATTATATTAATCATCAAACAAATACCTCATTTATTTGGCTACGATAGGGATCCACAAGGAGACGAGGACTTTATACAAATAGATGGTGAAAACTCATTTACTGAATTGGTTAACATGATTAATTTTATCACTCCCGGTGCAGTAGTGATAGGAATAATTTCCTTTATTATTTTAATTATTGCTGATCAGGCTTTTTATAAAAAAGATAAGATTCTGTCCAATATACCAGGGCCATTATTAGTAGTTGTGTTTGGCGCATTGCTTACAATTGCTTTTAAAGCATATCCCGGATTAATTATTGATTCCCAACATTTAGTTAATCTTCCGGTAATTTCTTCTTTCTCTGACTTTAAGGATAATTTATTTTTTCCTGATTTTAGTTTTGCGAAAACTTCCGGCTTCTGGATTATAGCTGCAACTCTCGCTATTGTAGCAAGTTTGGAAACATTATTAGGGATCGAAGCAATTGACAAACTTGATCCTGAAAAAAATGAATCTAATACTAATAAAGAATTAATGGCCCAGGGAATTGGTAACATTGTGTGTGGCTTGTTTGGTGGGCTACCTGTTACATCGGTTATAGTTAGAAGCTCCGCAAATATTAATTCCGGAGCTAAAACAAAGAGTTCAGTCATCATTCATGCAGTTTTGATATTAGTAAGTGTTTTGTTATTACCTGGCATTCTGGCCTTAATACCAAATGCAGCGTTAGCAGCAATCTTAATAATGACAGGGTTGAAACTTACTAAAGTGGCAATATTCAGAGAACAATGGAAGTTTGGAGCGGAACAATTTATTCCATTTGTAATAACAGTTATGGTTATGTTATTAACTGATTTGTTGAAAGGCGTTTGTGCGGGCGTAATTGTATCCGTTATTTTTATTATCAGAGATAACATTAAATTTTCTTTTGATTCTAGCACTGAAGAAATGGATGGAAAACAATATTACCTTTTAAAATTACCACAACAGGTTACTTTTTTTAATAAAGGGTATTTGATAAAATTCTTTAAGTCAGTGAACGAAGACAGTAAGGTGATTATTGATGGAAGCATCAATAAGAGCATCAATCGCGATGCACGAGATGTAATATCTGATTTTGTTATAAATAGTAAAAAGAAACAAATAGAAGTAGAGTTTTTTAAATATCACAAGTAAATTATAAAAAGTATATAGGATGAACGATTCATATCAACGATTAATAGAAGGGAACAAACGTTTTTCAATGGCGAAAAAATTTGAAGACCCACTGTATTTTAAAAAATTGTCTTTAGGACAAAAACCGGATTATTTATGGATCGGCTGCAGCGATAGCCGGGTTCCTGCAAACGAGGTCACAAACACCGAGAGTGGTGAAATATTCGTGCACCGTAATATTGCTAATTTAGTGGTGCACACCGATATGAACTTATTGAGTGTCCTTGAATACGCTGTTAAATTTCTTGAGGTAAAACACATTATTGTTTGCGGGCATTATGGCTGCGGAGGAGTTAAGGCTGCAATGAGCAACAATCTGCATGGTTTTGTAGACAACTGGCTTAGGAATATTAAAGATGTTTACAATAAAAATTCAACAGAGTTGGAAGCTATCAGCGATATAGATAAACGAACAGACAGATTAACGGAATTAAACGTAATTGAGCAGGTTCGTAATTTAGCAAAAACAACTATTGTTCAGGAAGCCTGGAAAAAGAGGAAATTGCATTTACATGGATGGGTCTATGGAATTAACAATGGCCTTGTCACTGACCTTAGTGTTATTCATGATGGCACCGAGGATATTGAGCCAATCTATAGGTTCGACTAAACTAGTGGGTTATTACCAATTTAAAAGTAGTACCTGAAATAGAAATGAAATAAATGCCTTGGCTGAACGCTGAGGTATTTATTTCTTTTTTTTGCTGTAAAGTTTCACTTAATATTTTTTCTCCCACCGAATTAATTATATCAATTTGCAATGGTTTTTGTAAGGAGGATTGAATAGTGAATGATTGATTAGCAGGATTCGGAAAAATTGAAATAGTTGAATTGTAAAAACTGTTTTCAAAAAGCCCAACAGCGCAATTACTTGAATTATAAGTCGGATTTGAAACTGCCACAAAAGGTTCTGTTCCATCAGGGCATCGCGCAAGCGAAATATCAGCACCCTGGAATCCAAAACTAATACTATCAAAAATAGTTGTTCCTTGACTTAATATAATTTTTTCTCCGCTATTCAATAATTTAAAATTGCAAGTAAGTTCGTGCCATTTGTGTTGTCTTAATCTGCCCATAAAGTGAGGAATCCATTTGGTTGAATAATGGTGTTATCGGGAAAAATATATTTTGTAGGGTTAGTATAATCATCAGATAAATAAAGTCCACTTAAATTTAAAGTTGTATTGGTAGTATTAAATAATTCGATCCAGTCTTCATGTTTTCCGTTTTCATCAGTTTGCCCAAATGTATTGGACGCCAGGATGGCTAATTCAGATGTTTCGTAGGCGAAATTATTTTTTTAATGCCTCTTCAATAGAATTAGTTAAGGCTACAAATTCATGCACGGATAATTGCTCAGCGCGCTTGTCAAGGTATATTGAATCCACATTGTGATTTCCGCTTAATACTTTTACTGAATTGCGAACCGTTTTCCTTCGTTGATTAAAAGATGCTTTGACTACTTTAAAAAACAAAGCTTCGTCACAGTTTAATTTATCAGTCGTGTTCCTTGTTAAACGAATAACAGCCGATTTAACTTTTGGCGGAGGATTAAATACATGCTCACTGACAGTAAATAAATATTCGATTTTATAAAAAGCCTGGAGCATGACACTTAAAATTCCATAAGCCTTCGATCCAGGTTTTTCAGCGATGCGCACTGCCACTTCTTTTTGAAACATACCTACTAAAGCTGATACGTCAGCCCGATGTTCCAATACCTTAAACATGATCTGTGTGGAAATATTGTAAGGGAAGTTGCCAATTACTTTAAAGTTTCCTTTGCTTGCAAATGGTTTGAGATCAGCTTCCAGAAAATCCTGAAAATGAATTTTATGTGCGTGTTGCGGGTATTTTTGTTTTAAAAATTCAATAGATTCAGTGTCAATATCAAAAGCAGTAAAATTATCTTTTTCAATAAGGTATTGGGTCAATACGCCTGTTCCCGGTCCTATCTCAAGTATTGCCAGATCATCCTGAGGCAGCGCATTCACTATTTTTTGCGCGATGTTTAGATCAATTAAAAAATGCTGACCCAGGTGTTTCTTTGCTTTTACAGGTGATGCCAATGTGTTTTTATTTAGTAACGTTTAAATTGCGGTAATCTGTATCCATAACACGGAGCGCAACATGTTTACGAATATACACATGTTTGTCCTGAATTCTTTTAACAATGATTCCACTTAATAACAACGCCGAACTTACAATAATTGCTTGTTCATTAACAATGGTGGTATGTCCGTTGAGAATGTTGTTTCCAGTATCGCCTAAAAAAAACAAAACTCCGGATACGAAAAGCCAGGGACTTATTAATGCACCTCTTATTTTAATAGCTTTTATCTGACTTAGTTTTATTATGGAGTCATTGTCGAAAACTAAGAAACTATCATTCATGTTTACCAGTTTTTGAGTCTTGTAGAATAAATCGCCTTTTAATTTATAATCTAAATCGGAGTTGTTAAAGAACTGAAAGGATTTTGGTTTCCCGAAAAGTGAATGGTAATTTACTTCCAATATTTTTTGCGCATGACAGAAACGTATGAAGCCGCAAAAAATTATGAACAGTATAAATTTCATTTACAAAATTTCTAACAGAGTTCTGAAAGCGGCATATTTCCCCTCGTAGCGTTTGCTATGTTCAGCTTGTAAACGAGAAGCGTGATTTTTTTGGTAAGCTTCAATTTCTTCCATTGTGTTAAACGTGTATTGAACAGAGAAAGTGGCCCCTTCATCATCAACGTTCATCACCCTGCAAATTTTATTATCAATAAAATGGCCTGTTTTCAAAACATCAGGTATATGTGTGGCTTTCATCCAATTGAGCCATTCTTCTGCTAAGGTTTTATCAATACTTACTGTTACGTTGTATATATACATGGTTATAATATTTTTGTCTAGAAGGTTTCTGTATGAGTATTCTATTTTCCTAAAATAAAAATTTAAACAGCAACTGTTATTTGTTTAATTAACAATGTCTCCTCTTAAATTCCTGTAACGTTTTCTGGCATCCACCACATAAATACTGCCAGGATATTTTACAAGCATATCCTGATACAATTGTTTTGCTTTTTCCTGGTCATTTAAATTGCGTTCATACAATTCCGCCTCTTTAAACAACGCATCATCTCCATATAATTCTGTAGGATAAAATTCTAAAATGTTCTCATACATTTTTGCGGCCTCTGTATAACGATTTGTGAGTTTAAAAATCTCTGCTTTTTTATAATATATATCATCTCCTAATGTATGCTCACTGAATACAAGATTTATACTATCAAGTCGTAAAATTGCCCTGTCGTATTGATGCTGTAAAATCAATAGTTCCGAAGAAGCAAACATGCTTAAAGGTGCTGCATTGGTGTCGACACCAATTGCATCTGTAATAACCAGAGACAAGTCCAGGGCATCGTTGGCGATGGTTTTAGTTGTTGCCCCTTTTAACACATCACACTGCGCTTTAGCCCATTTAAAGTCTGAAGCATAGTAACTTAATTTTGCGTTTCTGAATTTAGCACCTTGCCCGACAGTCTCGTATTTAAAATCTTTTTCTACCTGAGAATACAATAACGAGGCATCCCAGATATTCCCCACCAATAAATTTATATCTCCCAAATCTAATTTTAGTTCAGCCGTAAGGTTTTTATCAAAAGAATATTGCGTCATTGTTTCTTCTAGCGACGAAATAGCTTCCTGCGGTTTATTTAAATAATAGGCTTTTAATAAAGCAGATTTTTTGATCAGAGGAAACGTTAAATTACTGATTCCATATGTTTTGATCGCATCTTCCATTTCGGTATTCAGTCCCATTGCTTCTGTCACTATAGGATTTGACCGCCTGGTTAACTGAAGATAATTTGCATTCAATTTTTCTATTGTTGCAAGATCGTAATAGGGATTATCCTTTCCTTTGCTAATCACATATTGATAACATTTTTCTGCCACTTCGTAATTTTCATTACTTAGAGCAAGTTTAGCTAGTTCCATCAAACGCGTACCATCACCTTTTTGGCGTTTGTCTAAAGCCTTGGATTGAACAAAGGAGCCATTAAAATCTTTTTGCTGATTTAAAATAAAAATCAGGAACTCTGAAAAAACAGTTTTATCGGATTTTTGCTGAATTCGTTTTTGTAATTCTTCTTTTAAAATAGGGTTATTAAAACCACCGTTTTTATCGTCGTAACCAAGTGATTGTTGCAGATTTGTTTGCGCAGTATATAATTCGCTTTCCCTGAATTCGATCGCATCTAAATATTCGTTTACCATCGCTTTCAGATCACCTTTCTTTTTATAGACCTCTGCAATTTCATAAAAGTAAGGATAGTTTTCAGGCGTTGCCTTTCGACCTTTTTTGTAAACGTCAATGGCATAATCATACAACTCCACTTCTTCAAACGAATGCGCTAAAGCAAAAACAGTACTCTGTTCCGGAATAACTTCTTTAACTGCTTTATCGTATTGGTCTTTTTCCTTATCAGGATTCCCCATTAACTTATAAACTAATCCAAGCTTCACATATAAATGAGCATTGGAATTACTATGTTTAATATGTCGTTTGGTAATTTTTTCTGCTGTCTTATAATCTTTAGTTTCAATCAGGCATTTGAAATAATAAATGAAATAAGCGTCTGGTAGTTTATCATACAATTTCTCAAAATATACAATGGCTTTATCATACTGCTTTTGCTCATAAAACTGCATTGCTAATTTATCATCTGTTGACTTTTGTGCGGATACAAAAGTAAACGATGCTAAGAACAGAATACATATGAGAAAGTGTTTCAAATTAATCTGTGATAGTTGAGTGTTTAATTTCGGGATTTAATAATGCAGGCAGAACTCCTGAGTTTAATTGTTTTACCAGACTTTCACATGCCGGCAAAGACTGATAAAAAAGCTCCATGTGTTTACGAATCATTTGTGTATTAATTTTTAATTCTTCAATAATCTTTTCCGATTGTTTTTTTTCTTCGTTGATGAACTCTACCGCGTCTTCTTCATCAATACTTCCCGTTTTAAGGTCATGTGATAAAGACTGCAATTGGTCCACAGAAAGTTCCGCTTCGTTTAACAAGGATGACCGTATGGCCATATAATCTCTGAGACCATTTTCCACAGATTGAAAATTGAGTAAATTTTCAGCAACCGTTTTTGGAACGGTGTCTTTCAAATGGCTGTTTAAAAACTGAGAGTAGGTGTATTGTTTAGAATATGCTTTTACGCAGTCTGCACTGTCAATGGTTTTGAAATTAGTAACAGCTTGTTGCATGACTACTTTCAGGCTATCCAGTTCTTTTACGTATTTTTCATAGGCATGTGTATTCCGACACGATGAAAAAGTAAGTGTCAGAATCGGAACAATAGCTAATAAAAATAAGACCCTCATGTATATCTGTAAAAATCAAATTTAAGTTTAATTGCTCAATAACAAAAGAAGATGTGTTATTTAAAAGTCCTAAAAAGTATTAAAACAAATAGTGCTTCAAACACCCTCTATCCGAATTCAAAATCATTAAAACAAAATCGGCTCATTGTAAATGATTATCATATATATTTACAGGATGGTACTAACTCTTTTAAAAGAAAGCATTGTATTTGCCTGGGGCGCTTTGGTGGCAAATAAGCTACGCACCTTTTTGAGTTTGCTTGGGATTACAATTGGAATTTTTGCCATTATCACAGTGTTTACAATAGTTGACAGTTTAGAGCGCAACATTCGCGGAAGTGTACAAAGTCTTGGCGACAATGTGGTGTTTGTTATGAAATGGCCCTGGACTTTTGGACCTGATTATCCATGGTGGAAGTACATGAACCGCCCCGTGCCAGAGTACAGTGAGCTTGCAGAAGTTGAGCGTAAAGCAAAAAGTGTAGAAGCGGTTGGATTCCGAATAGGATCTCGAAGAATTTTGAGGCATAATAATAATACTATTGAAAACGGATTGGTTTCAGGTTGGTCTTATGGATACGGACAAGTAAAAGCTTTTGATATTGTTGATGGACGTTATTTCAGAGAAGATGAAGCCGAAGGTGGTTACAATGTGGTAATCTTAGGATATACCCTGGCGGATGGTTTGTTTCCGAATAACGAATATCCCATTGGAAAAAGCATTAAAGTAGCGGGGAGAAATTGCAAAGTCATAGGCCTTTTTAAAAAAGAAGGTGAAAGTATGCTTGGCAATAGTATGGATAACCAGGCGGTGGTGCCGTATAATTTTGCAAGATTGTTCATGGATGTTAAATCTGAAAACAGTGATCCGTTTATTGCTGCGAAAGCAAAGCAGGGCGTTACTAATGATCAGCTAAAAGAAGAGCTCACCGGAATTATGAGAAGCATTCGAGGTTTAAAGCCTTTGGCGGATGATAATTTTGCATTGAATGAAACCAATTTATTAAGTAAGAACTTTGATGGCTTATTTGATATTGTTGGAATAGCTGGCGCCATTATTGGGGGTTTTTCTATATTGGTAGGTGGTTTCGGTATTGCCAACATCATGTTCGTTTCAGTACGGGAGCGAACAAACCTGATTGGCATACAGAAATCTTTAGGAGCAAAAAATTATTTTATCCTGGCGCAATTCTTATTCGAAGCGGTGTTTTTATCTTTAATTGGAGGCATCATAGGACTCTTACTCATTTATATTCTCACCTTTGCGGCTGATGGGGTAATTGATATGGAAATCACTTTAACCCGTTCCAATATTATTTTAGGATTAACCATATCGGTTTTGATTGGTATCATCAGCGGATTTATTCCTGCCTATGGCGCCTCTCAGTTAGATCCTGTGGAAGCTATCCGTACAAATTAATTTACCAAACGAAATGGCACAAATAGCCCGACCAAAAACCATCTCTGTCATCACTGTAATTGCTATTGTATTGATTCTATTGGCTTTTCCCATGTTATTCATGCCATCTATTAAACGTATGGGAGATTTTGTTCCAATGATACTCGGAATCATTATCACCTTGCAGTTCGTTTCCCTTATTGGTGTTTGGCATATGAAACAATGGGGAGTTCAATTATTCATCATTATGTTTTGCATCAGGATACTAACTTTTATGTATTTAGACCTGTATGGATTTCGTTTCTTTTTCAGCATCTTCTATTCAGTGTTATTTATCATTTTCTTTATGATCCATTACCGGAAAATGGATCGGAATCTTTAACGTGATTACGTTTGAAGATTTCTTTGTTTTATCATAACACTTTGTAAAACTCCTTTAAACATTTATCTTTGAAAAAAGATTAAATCGTCATGGAGCAGAACCTTAAACCCGAAGAACGTGAATTAGTAAAATTGGTGCAATATTTTAAAAGACGTGCACAGGTATTGATTACGGAAGATAAACTCGATGATGAATACCGACAGATGCTTGAAACCTGCGATAAATTAAGCGAGCAACTTTTTCTTCATGCAAAAAACAGGGAGACCATTCTTTCAGAACGGGAACAATTGGAGGCAATGATCAAAGACAATGCGAAATGTCCAAAATGCAGCAGCAATGAAATGCTTAAAGTCATTGGTTTTGAAACAAGTGCGCAGGGCTGGAAAAGCAACAAATACAAATGCCGCCGGTGTAATATTGCTTTTGTTTGGAATGCGCCTAATAATCCCTGGGATATGATCCCATATGTAGAAAAATTCATCTACGATACCGAAGAAAAAATGGCAGAACTTGATTCCTCTGATGAAAGCATTGAAGCAACTAAGGTAGGATTAGAAGCCATGAAAGCGAATGTTGCTAAATTAAAACCTGTAACAGAAGCATCAGATCTGGATATGAAAGATCTTGAGGAGCGAGAATTGCAAATGGCAGATATGGTGCACAAGTTTAAAAAGCACCTGATGATCGAAAAGATCAAGATGGAAGACTAAATCCAAAAACAAAAATTTTTCTCCATTACTTTCCTGGTTTATGAATTAAGTCCACTGTTATTTAGTGTTGGCATCACTCATTCTTATAACAATTAATTTATTTTCAATTTTTCTTGCAAAGAATTGAAATTTAAATTAACTTTGTATCTCAAAGTACTTTTTAATATTGGATCAACTATAACAACTTAAAACTTAATTTATTATGACACAAGAAAACAACGTCCACCACTTTCATGCTTACTCATTGGTTAAGCCGATGTTAATCGGAGCAGGCATAGGCCTAATACTCATCTCCTTTTTTGTATTTGGAGTTGATGCACCTAACCCAGCCTGGCCAAAATATTGGATGATCAGGCCTTTACTGATTTGTCCGTTAGCAGGAGCCACCGGTGGGGCATTTTACTCTTTTATGGATTATCAAAGCACTCGTGGTTTTAACAGAACCATAGCCATTCTCCTAAGCCTGGTGGTTTATATAATTGGTTTATGGATGGGCATCGTCCTTGGTTTGGCCGGCACTATGTGGCATTAAAAAAATATTTACAACTAAAATTTAAAATATGAATCGTCCATCACCATTCATTAATATCATCCCGTGGGTCTTTGGCCTGTTAGTTTTCTTAATTGGGATACTGAATATTATTTTGGTACACCCTGTGCCGGGAATTATATATATTGTTTTGTCTTCTATTTATATACCTCCGGTTAATTCCATGATTAGTAAAAAAATAGGGTTCACTATCCCAACCATTATAAAAATAATTTTGGGCATTGTCATAATCATGTTCACCTTAGGAGTAAGTGATTTAGGTGATATGATGGACAAATGGATGTCCTGATTCTTTCTCTAAGGAGTCGTATAAAATTTGATGGATGTTCTAGCACTTAAATCTAATTCATCTCATATCTCTGTTTGCATTCTGTATCTGTTTAATAATTGACGTTATTCGCGAAACAGGTAAGACCAATTTTCTCAACCTTATATCTCTCACGAAATCAAGGATTTATACTTCTCTTACATTCTTCTTTTTTAAAAACTACTATTTCATCGATTCATCGTATCTAAAAGTTAATTAGTCTGAAAATGCTATTTGACTGTCAAATTGTTTTGTTTTATTCAAAAATTTAATTATATCTTTATATAGAATTGACCACTACATTCACTCAATAAAACATACATTTTAATCAATAAAA
Source organism: Bacteroidota bacterium (assembly GCA_040387555.1). Lineage (GTDB taxonomy): Bacteria > Bacteroidota > Bacteroidia > B-17B0 > Aurantibacillaceae > UBA4416. The sequence goes on from JAZKDO010000002.1 coordinate 217,296, forward strand.
ACATGGTTGCAGAAGTTGAAACCCATAATTTAGTAGAACCGTTAAAGGCTTTTTTTGGCTTTGGTGGTTTTAAAGGAAATCAGGAAGCTATTATCAATAATATATTAAACAAGCAGGATACTTTTGTTATCATGCCCACAGGTGGAGGAAAATCACTTTGTTATCAGTTGCCAGCTATTATGAGCGAGGGAACTGCTATTATCGTTTCACCGTTAATTGCTTTAATGAAGAATCAGGTTGACGCTATTCGTGGTTTCAGCAATGAAACCGGCATTGCGCATTTTTTAAACTCATCGTTAAATAAGTCAGAAATAGCCACTGTTAAGAAAGATGTACTTTCCGGGAAAACGAAGTTACTATATGTTGCTCCTGAAACTTTAAATAAGGAAGACAATATTGAGTTTTTCTCTGAATTTAAAATTTCCTTCTTTGCTATCGACGAGGCGCATTGTATCTCAGAATGGGGACATGATTTCCGCCCTGAATACAGAAGATTGCGTCCAATCATCGATAAATTAGGTTCTGTGCCTGTAATGGCTTTAACAGCAACAGCTACTCCTAAAGTTCAACAGGATATTCAAAAGAATTTAGGCATGCTGGAAGCCAGTTTGTTTAAATCTTCATTTAACCGAGATAATTTATATTATGAAGTTCGCGCCAAGCAAGATGTAATTAAAGAGATCATTAAATATGCAAGGCAAAATGCTGGTAAATCAGGCATTATTTATTGTTTGAGCCGCAAAAAGGTAGAAGAAGTAGCTCAGGCGCTGATTGTAAATGGCGTTAAAGCGGCTCCGTATCATGCAGGTTTAGATGCAAAAGAGCGTGCTAAAACACAGGATGGCTTTTTAATGGAAGACATTGATGTGATTGTGGCCACTATCGCCTTTGGAATGGGTATTGATAAGCCGGATGTGCGTTTTGTTATTCATCATGATATTCCAAAATCTTTGGAAGGGTATTATCAGGAAACCGGACGTGCCGGCCGTGATGGAGGAGAAGGAAACTGTTTAACTTTCTATAGTTACGATGACATCATGAAACTGGAAAAGTTCATGAAGGATAAGCCGGTAAATGAGCAGGAAATAGGAAAACAAATGCTGTCGGAAACCGCATCGTTTGCTGAAACTTCTTCTTGTCGCCGTAAATTTATTCTTCATTATTTTGGAGAAGAATTCAACGATGCCAAATGTAATGAGATGTGCGACAACTGCCGTCATCCAAAACAAAAATTTGAAGCTCAGGACGATCTAACGCTCGCTATTAAAGCTGTGAAAGAAAGTAAAGAAAAGCACAAGGTAAAAGATATCATTAATTTGTTGATTGGAAACTTAACTGCTACCGGAAAATCTTACAAGCATAATGAATTGAAAACATGGGGCGAAGGAGTTGAGTCCGATAAGGATGATAAATTCTGGAATGCTGTGATGCGTCAGGCACTTGTAAATGGCTTCTTTTCAAAAGACATTGAAAATTACGGTTTAGTAAAAATAACTGAGAAAGGTAAAGAATTTTTAAAGAGTCCGTTTAGCATTAAGTTCACACGTGATAATGATTTCAGTAATGCTGAAAGTGATAACGATGATGATATTGTTGGTGGAAAAGGATCTCATAGTACTGATGAAGTTTTGTATGCTATGCTAAAAGACCTTACCAAAAAAGTGGCTAAACAAAATAATTTACCACCATATATTATTTTCCAGGAACCATCTTTAGAAGAAATGTCGATCAATTACCCGATCACCATGGAAGAAATGGCTAAGATCACGGGTGTTGGCATGGGTAAAGCTGCTAAATACGGTAAGGCGTTTCTAGAGGTCATTAAAAAGCATGTAGAAGAAAATGATATCGAGCGCCCGAGTGATATGGTCATTAAGTCCGTTGTAAATAAATCAGGACTAAAAGTATTTATCATTCAAAATATTGACCGAAAAGTAAGTTTGGAAGATATGGCTAAAAACAAAAACCTGAAAATGAATGATCTGTTAACAGAGATTGAAACCATTGTTACTTCCGGAACAAAAGTAAATATCAATTATTACATAGATCAGGTAATTGATGAAGATAAAAAGGATGATATTTACGAATGCCTGAGAGAATCACAAACGGACGACATCGATGCTATTTTGAAAGAATTAGGCGAAGATGAATATAGTGAGGAAGAGGTGCGGTTAATGCGCATCAGGTTCATAAGTGAATTTGGAAACTAATTTTTAAATTTGATTGCAAAGAAGCCATCCGCTAACCAGCGGATGGCTTCTTTGCTTTACTAAATTCTTTTCGTGTTCTTTTAAAGACTAAAACGATACAAAATATTTTAAAGTATTGATTATCAATTAGATATTATAAAACAAAAGAAGTTTCCTATGTTTAAATAAAGATTAACTTTATTGTCCCTTGTTTCAAATGACCTTTTTCTGTAAAAAATGTAATATTATTGCTCTTTTAATGAGCCTGTTTCTCTTTCATGAGCGTATCATGGTTGCACAAAACAAGGATGAAATTGTCGCCTCTTATATCAAAAGTCTAACAGAAACATGGAATGAGGTTAATACCCGAACTTTTTCCTCATTCATCATTGATTCAACGGCCACTTTAAAATCTGAGCCATTTAAAATAGAAAAAAAATCCTTAGTCGATAGTCGTACCCAAATACAATTGAGATTAAATCAATTACAACAAAGAATCAATAAAAAAGATGTTGGTTTGCATGCAACAATTAATTATCAGGAAAATTTTAATTCTCCAATTGTTGATCCTGAGGAAATTGTTGTGTTTAAAAGAAGAGCTATCGCAGGTATTGATTGGGATATTTTAAGCAATGGGTTTTATGAGAGCAGGTTGAGAAACAAAGTATTGCAATTGAACTATGTAGCTCTTGAAAATAGTCATAAGATAGAAAAATTGAATGCCTTTCAAAATGCTCAAACCACACAAATCATTGTCTATTTTAATACTAAAAAAATTGAAATTTTAAATGCCCGGAAGAATCTGAATAACAAACAAACACCGGTCATCGAAAAATTGTGGGCCATTAAGCATATTACCAAAGATAATTATTTAAAAGCCATTCAAAACACCACTGATATTAATGCACAGTTTGCTGTTTATCAAAAATATAACCAAGTCAGGGAAAATAATAAAACCTTTGATTTTGAGTTACCCATTCTTGATATTAATATTCAAAAGCTTTTACAAAAAGCACATATTTCTACGTTTGATTCAACAACAGTAGATGCAATTCGCCTTTCAAAATATCAATCATCCTATTTGAAAGACGTTAGTTTAAAAGCATACACCCGATATAATTATTACGATGTGTATAATTCGTCGCAACCAAACCGGTCTTATGTTTCAGTGGGAATGAATTTATCAGTGCCGTTGGCATTTAATCAAAAAGATAAAAAGGATTTTTATCATTTGCAATATCAACTAACCAATTCAAAGGATGAAGTTGATTCGGTTGACTTTGAATCATCGATCCTGATCAAATATTATGAATACCAATACAAATTAAAGCAATTCAAAAACCTTTATCATAAACGTTTAGTATTTGAAGAACTACTGAGAACCGAACGCGCCAAGCAACAATTGGATAATATGGAATTTAATCCAAATACTGCTTTGTTTATTTTGGATGATTATTGGAGCAATGCTATTGAACTGCTTGACTTGAAACAAGATTTGTATAAAATTATTTTAGAATTAAAAACAAAAATGCCTGGAGTTCAAATTCTGGACTACACAAGCCCTTTAAATTTATCAAATCTGAATATTGCTTCGAGTAATCCTGCTTTTAAAGCAATTTACATATGGAGTGATGCTTTTAAAAACAACTTGCAAACCGTTATTAATGAGTACTGTAAAGTTAATGAGTTTAATCCCTTATTGATTTCGTACAATCCCGGAAAAGGATATGTGTTGCAAATTTCTGATTTTATTTCCAAAAACCATACCGCCGCGGTTCACTTAATGATTGGAAGTAATAAGTTGTTGCAGACCGGTATTACCGGTTTCCTGGACACCTTAAAAACCAACATAAATCTTTCTCAGATCAGAGGCATACATCTCGATATTGAACCACATACTTTTCCTGATTTTAAAGAAAACAAAGAACAGTATTTTAAAAAATACATTGAATTGTTAAAGCAAGCTAAACAATTTACAAATAACAATCATCTGGAGTTATCTGTTTCTATTCCTTTAAATTATCCTGAAGAAATTTTAATAGAATTAAATACGCTTTGCAATTATGTTTATTTAATGGCCTATGAAAACGTGGATCCTGATTTTATTTCCAGGAAAACATTGGAGGAAAAAGCAATACTAAAAAGTAAATGTGTATTAGCATTAAGAACAAAAGATTTTGAGAATAGGAACAGCATGAATGAGTTGTTTAAGAAAACGGGTTTTGATAAGTCTGCATATCATGATTTAGATGACCTGATCAAATTCGACAACCAAAGTATTAACGTGAAGGAAGGTAACAAGTAATGAAAAGCATAAACTTCCAAAGAAATAAATCGTTGATACGAGTTGTTAATGAGCAACAGGTAAAAAAGAAAAAACAGAGAAACTGGGACAGGATACTTTATATTGGTTTGTTGTTGACTTTTATTCTGTTTATGTTTTACTACATCTTCTTTAAATTTGTCTATGTTCATGCCTTTGGACATGTCATTATTGAGAATACACATGTTCGCCTGACAGATGATGCACGCGTGATTGAATTTTATGTGAACGAAGGGGATAGTATTCACAAGAATGACACTTTATTTTCTTATGCGCTTGACAGAGATGATGATATCAATGGACAATCCGCGTTAAGCATCGGTTCAATCACGTCTGCCGGAAAAGATGAATGGTGGGTGAAAGAATTGTTTGCCCTGAAAAAGAAAATTGTTTTGAATAATATTGATATTTCTGAAAACGCGAATCTCATTGCTAATTATAAAACCGAGATCAAACGGTTAAGTAACGAAGTGATATTAGATGTGATGCCAAAAAGCAGGCTTGATTTTGTGCAAAATGAAATCTTTCGCTTAAATAATGAAAACCAAAAACTGCAAAAGGAAAGCAACGAATTAAACGGTCTGATTAAAACACTAGGGCCTACCACAAATAAAAACCGATACAGTTCATCAAACATAAGGTTAATGAATGGTGCTTCAGCGGGTTTAAGCGATCTCAGTAAACTTGCATTTAGCGAGGAATTGTTGTCAGAACCTAAATATTTTAAATCACCTATCAGCGGCGTTTCTACCCGAATCTTCATTCATAATTATGAAACTGCATTAAAGAGCGAAGAGATTATGTCGATCCATCAGGCTCATCCTGCCTTTATTAAAGCCTATTTTGAACAGGAGGATTTAAGATATTTTAAAGTTGGTGATGAATTTGAAATTAAATTTCCTGATGGTACAACAAGTATTGGTATTTTGAAACGATTTTACATTGCCACTTATACCTTGCCTGAAGAATTTCAAAAAAAATATGAGCCAACAACCAGGAGTATTGCCGCAGATATATACCCGGCAGATTCGTTGGAGATTATTAAATGGCATGCCTTTTACAAGATGAGTGTGGATATATCCAAATTAAAATTTAACTAATGGAGAAAACATTAGCGAATAATAAAGTTGAATTTCATGACAATGTATTAACATGCTTTGGTAAAACTTTTTTTTATTTTGAATCATTTAGTTCTTTAAAGATTGATGATCTTGAAAAGTATGATGCCATTATAATTGATGCTTTTGATATTGAATTTACACGTATCATTATCAAAAAATTTCGCAGTCATGCAGGTATGGAGTTTTATCTGAAGCCTCTTTTTTTAATTAATAATAAAGCAACAGAAGACCCGTACATCAAAGAATTGTCGGATGGCATTATTATCTCTTTTGACCAGATCCCTGAAACCATCAATGACATCAATCAGATTAATATGAAAATTACTCGGTTGGAGACTTCGCCATCTTCATCCTTTGAGATTCAGGTATTTAAAAAAGCGCTAAATTATATGTTTACGCGTGAAATAAATACGTTAAAACCAATCACCGATATCAATTCAACTATTGGTTATTGTTATCCTGTACTTTCTGTAAATTTTGATGCCTTCGAAGAAGGAAAGGTTCTTGAAATTTTAGAATGGGCGGAGAAAGAACATTTGATATGGCCTGATTTTCAGGACAGGGTTTATTTATGCAGTAATTGTAAAGGTGGCCATTTGTCATTCAGAGAAATATGTCCTAATTGTGATTCCGCAAATATGCGCTCCGAAGATCTTGTTCATCATTTTCCTTGTGGGTACATTGGGGCAATTAGTGATTTTAAAAACAATATTGATACCGTTTTAAATTGCCCTAAATGTTCTAAAAATCTACGTCACATAGGTGTGGATTATGACAAACCCTCCGTTATTAATCATTGTCAAAATTGCAATGATGTTTTTCAGGATTATTTAGTAAAGGCGAAATGCATACAATGTAAAACAGATACTGATGTTCAATTTCTGATTTCAAAAGATATTAATTTGTACAAACTCACCAAGAAAGGAAGAAATTCAGCGGTTGGTGGAATTTACACTTCAGATTATGAATTGAATCATGAGATTGCAGGGACGCTAGATTTTAAAACGTTCTCAACTATGATGCATTATGAGCAGGAAAGAACTAAGGCTAACGTTACACTTACTTCAAATCTGGTAGTATTTTACTTTGAAAATATTTTTGATTTATATAAGATCGTTAGTAAGTCTAAAGAAAAATCCTTATTGGGTGAATTTGTTACGATCATTCGGGATAATATAACCCCCGCAGATTTTATCTGCATTAATAATCCGTCTATAATTAGTATTTGTGTTAATGATGTGGCTTTTGAAAATGCAAATCTAATGGTGTTAAAAATAACGGATATGATCGAAGAACTTGTGAGAGATAATTTCGAAAAATTTGAAATAGCCGTAGTATCCCACGTGGCGCTGTTAAGCAAGAGCCAGTCTTTTGATAAACAAATCCAGACTATTATAAAAGAGTTGGTTGAAAAAACATGATAGAAGCGGTTGATGGATTTTTCAGTTACATCTCAGCAGTTGGCCCATCCAAGTTATTAAGAATATTCTGGTTTTTCGTTTTTTTTGAATTTGCCCGCTTCTTTATTTTCGAGTTAACTGTGCTTATTATTTGGAAATTAAGAGAACCCCAACGCAAAGAACGTTATGCAAACGCCCGAAGGCGTTTATTTATTGAACGGCCATTAGTGTCTGTAATTGTTCCCGGTAAAAATGAGGGAAAACACATTTATAAACTTGCTAATTCATTAAAGGAACAGAGTTATACAAATTTTGAATTTATAGTAATTGATGATGGATCTGATGATGATACGGAGCGTATATGTAAAAGCCTTCAAAAAAACGGACTGATTGATTTGTTCTTAAGAAATGATGTTCGGGGAGGTAAGGCTTCTGCAGCTAATTTAGGGTACCGCTTCTCCAAAGGAAAAATTGTTGTACATCTGGATGCAGATTGTAGTTATGATAGCGATGCGATTGAAAAAATTATTATTCCATTTTATTTAGATGATGCCATCGGAGCAGTGGGTGGTAATATATTGGTTAGAAATTATAAAGATAGTTTATGCGCAACTTTGCAGGCTATTGAATATTCTGATACTATTTCTGTAGGGCGAATTACATCAAGTTACCTTGGCATTTACAGGCTGGTGTCGGGGGCTTTTGGAGCGTTTAAGCGTGAAGCGCTTGATCGTGTTGGCGGTTGGGACATTGGGCCAGGTCTTGATGGAGATATTACCGTAAAACTTCGTAAACTGGGATACTTAATTGTATTTGAACCGGATGCAGTTTGCCAGACTAGTGTTCCTGAAACTTTCAGGAAATTAGTGAAGCAACGTTTACGATGGGATAAATCCATTATTCGTTTCAGAGTTAGAAAACATCGTGATGTTTTTTATCCCAATGCCACCTTTCGTTTTTCTAATTTTGTGTCAAGTGCTGAAAACATTACTTATAATCTTCTTTTAAATATTAAATGGTGGATTTATCTTGTTGATATGGTAGTGAATTATACCTCTTTGTTGGCATTTGTATTTCCGTTTAATATTTTGCTGTATACAGCAAATAATTTTTTAAAGTTCATGGTGTTCTCATTATTTCGCAAACGCAAAAATGCTTCCATTGTTTATTTCATTCCTTATTTACCACTCATGGTAATATATTTTGGATTTTATTTAAGGTTAGTGCGTTCCGTTGCTTATGTCCAGGAGTTCTTTTTTAAGCGTTCTTATAAAGACTCATGGAATCCGGCCAAGTCTTCAAACCATGCAAAAAAACTGGGGATTTAGTTTTATGATTTATTTTTAATGCTTATCTTTAAGCTTATGGGTCCTATAAAAAAATGCAGTTTTTTATTTTTTTATATGCTGTCTTTTGTTCTAGTAAGCCAGTCTTTGCCTAAACCTCTTTTTTCGCTTTATCCCGGGTATTATGGCGATTCAATAAGCTTAAGTATAAATTCCTCAGCTAGTAGTGCTCAAATTAGATATACGCTCAATGGGGATGAACCAACAGTTAATTCGCCGCTATATTCGACCCCTTTAAAATTAAAAAACAGGTCTCATTTAAAGAACAATATTTCAACAATCCCCACGAATCCTTCCTTCAGTTATCCAAAGCCAGGTTACGATACTTCAAGAGCAGATTCACGTGGATGGCTTTTGCCGTTTGATACTGTATTTAAAGCAACTGTCGTTAAAGCAAAGTTATTTAAAACCGGGTACACGTCCGATTCTACTTCAGTGGCTACATATTTAATTATGGATAATATTTCTTCCGTATTTAGTTTACCGGTTATGTCGATCAGCCTGGACAGTACGGATTTGTTTTCGTATGCTTCTGGAATCTATGTGTATGGAGCAGATTCTGTTCATGAAGGAAATTATTCCAATGATGTAGAAAAAAAAGCTTTCATTGAGTTTTTTGAAGTATCCGGACAAAGAGTAGTAGCTCAATTCGCAAACATCAAAATTCATGGAAATGGAGGAAGACACGCGCCTCAAAAATCCTTGCAATTAAAAGCTGAAAAGGAATTCGGGAAAGGAAATTTTGAACATCAGTTTTTTAAAGAATCACAAATTAAAAAATTTGATCGCCTTCTTTTGCGTAATAGCGGACATCGCCCTGATTGCATGCCGAGAGATGATGCGGCACAGGAATTTCTAAAATCATTGGAGAATATATCCCAGCATAATCGTCAATGCATTGTTTTAATAAATGGAGAGTATTGGGGTATTCAAACGATCAAAGAAATTCTTGATGATAATTATTTTTATAGAACTTATAATATTCCTAAAAATGATTGCATTATATTGACCCAAGCCGGATCATTGGATGAAGGTTTTCCTGGTGATGAAAATGCATATAGTGACCTGCTTAATTTCTTTTCATTAAATAGCATGGCTTCGTCATTGAATTATAACTACGTTAATTCTCAAATGGACCTGCAGAGTTTTATGGATTTTGAGTGCGGTGAGATTTTTTTAGGGAATGGTGATTGGCCAAATAACAATACAAAATTCTGGCGTTACAGAAGAAACTTTAATGATCGTTCATTAAATAATCATCTTGATGGTAGATGGCGCTGGATGTTTTATGATATGGATGCTTCATTTGGTGGGGATTGCAGTGGAATTTATCCATCCCATAATTCTTTAACAAGAGCTACTGATCCTGCATATAATAAATATACAAGACCTTTAAGATCGCTTTTGGTTAACGAACAGTTTAAAATGGAGTTCATCAACCGTTATGCCGATTTGTTGAATTCAGACTTTTTATCCTTTCAATTAGCTGCAGCCATCAACAAAACCACAGCCTCGTATAATCCGGAAATGCAGGGGCACGTGGAACGCTGGCATTATCCGTCAATAGCAACTACATTATCGACACGTTCTGCAGAAATACCAGGTACAGTGCAATGGAATACGATCAAATCAGGTTTATTAAATTTTACAGGATTAAGAGCCAGTAAAACAAGAAGGCATTTCATGACTTATTTTTCGTTAATCGATACAGTTAAAGTAACCATTAATGTGAATGATACATTAATGGGAAAAGTAAAAATCAATTCGCTCTACCTTGATTCTTATTTAACAAAGAATACCGGCGCAGTTTATCCATGGAACGGCATTTATTTTAATGGTAACCCTATTCAATTGGAAGCTATCGCTTACCCGGGGTATAAATTCTCTCATTGGAATTTAATAGCAGATACAATAAATCATTTCACAAAAAATGTTACGTCAGACACTTTGATCATTGCCAATTTTATGGTAGACACCGCTTTTCGGGCAAAAAACTATTTATATATCAACGAAGTGTTAGCATCTAATACTAGAAATATTAAAGATGAATCTTTCGAGAATGAGGATTGGATTGAACTGTATAATCCAAATAATTTTGGCATTGATCTGTCTGATTTTTATTTAAGCGATGAATCCACAAACCGAAGGAAATTTAAAATAAAAGGCACCGGTAAACAAACCATTATTCAACCGAAAAGTTTTATGTTGATATGGATGGACGATGATACCCTACAAGGAAAATTACACGCAAATTTTAAGTTGAATGCCACTGGTGACTCTGTATTTTTGACTCTTCCTAACGGTGTGCAAACTGTTGATAGTATTGGCTTTAAGAATCTAGAATCTAATAAAGCTTATGGCAGGGAAATTGATGGCGATTCTAATTGGATTATTTTCGATGTACCTACTCCAAATGCCAGCAACAAAATTATGGAAATACCAGAATTAGATTATTTTTTAGTGTATCCAAACCCAACATCCGATTATTTATTTTTTACACAATCAAAGAATGTCGAAGTATTTGACATTCTTGGAAGAAAGTTATTATCGTTCCCAAATATTAAAAGTATTGATGTCAGGGATCTCGCCCAGGGAATTTATATTCTCAAAACAGATACTGGCGAAGTCTTTAAATTTAAAAAGAGTTAATTACGTTAAGGCCTCGATTCTGGCTGAATGTTATTAGCATTTAATGGTTAAAAATCACCTTTCCGTATGTCACAAAATCGATTTATTTTAGGTAAATTCGCATATATGACAGTTATATCTAAAAAAAAACAAGTTGATAGCAAACAAAGCTTAGTGATCCTTTGTTCAGCATTTAAAAATAAACCTGAATATGCTTTAACAAAAGAGCAGTCTGATTATATTACTCAGGATATAAAATTGAACGATAAAAAGTTAATTTGTATCAATACATTTTCCAGATTGGTTTGTATTATTCTAGTTGACGATAAAAAGAATCATTATACAACTTTAGAGGGAATTCGTAAAAACGGAGCTACGATCACTGATAACCTGAATGCTGAAAAAATAACTACTGTTTCAATTCTAAATGAATTATCAAATCCTGATTATTCTGTATCGTTAGCAGAAGGAATAGCATTGGCTAATTACCAATTTATTAAACACAAACCGAGTGCGAAGAAAAAAGCGAACACACTTTCAACAATTCATGTAGTTGATGAAAAAGCAACAGCGCAGCACATCGATAATTTATCTATTGCAGTTGATGCTACATTAAAAGCGCGTGACCTGGTAAACGAGCCTGTAAATGTTTTAAACGCTACCAACTTAGCCGACGCCTTCAAGGCAATGGGAAAAAGTGCAGGATTTAAAGTGGAAGTATTTAATAAAGCAAAGATTAAACAATTAAAAATGGGAGGGTTACTTGCCGTAAATCAGGGGAGTGTAGATCCTCCAACCTTTACGGTGATGGAATACAAGCCAAAAAACCCAAAAAATAAAAAGCCGTATGTTTTGGTGGGCAAAGGTGTAGTATATGATACTGGTGGTTTAAGTCTGAAGCCCACGCCAAACAGCATGGACTTAATGAAATGTGATATGGCTGGTGGCGCAGCAGTTGGGTGTACAATGTATGCCATTGCCAAAGCAAAATTAAATGTCCATGTAATTGCATTGGTTCCCGCTACTGATAACCGACCGGGTTTTAACGCTTTTGCTCCAGGTGATATTATTACAATGATGGATGGCAGCACTGTTGAAATGCTAAACTCAGATGCGGAAGGCCGTATGATTCTAGCAGACGCGCTACATTACGCAAAACGTTATAAGCCGGAAATGGCCATTGAACTGTCAACATTAACAGGCGCAGCGATGGCGGCCATTGGCCAGTATGGTATAGTAAGTATGGGTACGGCAACGGATGAACAAAAAACGAAGCTAACGGTTAGCGGATTAAGAATGCACGAGCGCTTAGCCGAATTCCCTTTCTGGGATGAATATGATGAATTAATAAAATCAGACATTGCCGATCAGAGAAATCTTGGCGGACCTTTTGGAGGGGCTATCACAGCAGGAAAGTTTCTGGTAAAATATACAGATTATCCTTACATGCATTTTGATATCGCTGGTCCTGCATTTATTTCAGCAAAGGATAGTTATAGAGGTAAAGGTGGAACAGGTTACGGAGTAAGATTGTTGTTTGATTTTTTCTCAAATTTATAATTTGAAGTATTTACCACATATTTTTTTGCTGTGTTCGCTTCTGAGTTTGTCTCAGACTACACTCAACGAATCTTTAGTGGTAATTGCATATGATGCTTCAGGTAAAGAAGATCTCAAACAAATAATTTTAAAATATAATTTTGTCAACTATGTTTTTTCAGGCAAGGATACGATTATGCGTATTAATGGCAAAAGAAACGGTAAAGATTATTTAAGGTTTGATGATGGTGAGAACAAATTATATCAGAACCGCTATTTAATTTCATCAAAAGGTTGTATCCTCGATCTTCAAACTAAAGAAGTTTTGCGTGATGCTCCTGCTAAAGTTGTGAAATTAACAAATGACAGTATTATCTACTTTATCAATGATGTGTTTTCAGGATCTTACTATTCCCTTTACAATTTAACAAGCCGTAAATATTCGGATATTTCACAGCCAGGTTTTAAACCTTTAATTGGACAGAATATCGAAATAGATCAACAGATTTCGCCTTATAAACTCATATATTTTCCTGAAGGAAAAGCCAAAGTCATCCTGATGGAAGATGCTGGTCATGGTGGCGTTTCAAGCCAGGAGAAGAAATCCGAAGTACCTGTTTATTGGATCGATAACAATTCGTTCATGTTTCCTAATATTAAAATTACAGATCTTGAAGGAAATATTATTAAATATGACCTGACTCTGAAAACTCAAAAAATTATCGGATCTTTTAGTTCAAGCACAAAGATGCCCGCCACGTTAACATTTACCAGAATAAATAACGCTTTGGTAGAGTTTTCTTTTAAAGATAAATATTATCTTATTAATCCTCTTAAAGAGACTATGTTGGCTATTTTTTACAAGGATTTTGAATACAATTATTCTGTAAGTACCGAATTAAAAGCTGCAAGCAGGACAATTTATCATAAAGGAATAGAAATTGGTAAAAATTATTTTGAATTACATAACTTTAAATCTTCAAACAATCATGCGGCAATTATGTGCAATGTAAAAATGGGTGGTTCCTTAAGTAAAAGGGAAATTTCAATTTACAGTGTGTTTAAAGCCAAATGGGAAAACTTATATGTTGACCATTTAGTTTCAATTGCTGGATGGGTAATAAATTAAAAATATGGTAGATAATAAAATTATAGTTGGAATTTCACAAGGCGACCTTAACGGTATCGGTTTGGAAATTATTTTAAAAGCCTTGTCAGATCCGGCGATAACGGAGATTTGTGTTCCTGTTTTATTCAGTTCACAGAAAACAGTTTCGTATTTCAGAAAAATGTTGGGCCTTGAAGATTTTAATTTTAATCCTTTACGGGATTTGAATCAGGTTCACTCCAAAAAACCGAATGTTTACATTTGTTATGAGGAAGAAGTGACAATTGAATTGGGTAAAGCTACGCTCTCTGGCGGAAAATATGCTAAAATCTCATTAGAGGCAGCAACGCAGGCATTAATTGATAAAAAAATTGACGTATTGGTAACTGCTCCAATCAATAAACATAGTATGCAGGAAGCTGGTTTTATTTATCCCGGACACACGGAGTACCTTGGAGAAAAACTGGGAGGGAAGCCACTTATGCTATTATGCTCTGGAGATTTGCGAGTAGCAATGGTGACAGGGCACGTTCCTGTAAAGAATGTTTCTCAATACATTAATACTGAAACTGTATTAACCAAGATCAATCAGCTTCATGATTCATTGGTAAGTGATTTTGGAATTCGTAAACCTAAAATTGCAGTATTAGGATTAAATCCGCATGCGGGTGAAAATGGTGCAATTGGTGACGAAGAAATCAATGCTATTATACCAGCTATTAATATCGCTAAAGAGAATAAAATGGTTTATGGGCCTTACTCAGCAGATGGTTTTTTCGGCAACAATACCCAATCAAAATTTGATGGTGTATTAGCAATGTATCATGACCAGGGTCTTATTCCTTTTAAAACACTGGCGTTTGGTGGCGGTGTTAATTTTACAGCAGGTTTAAATTACATTCGCACTTCTCCTGATCATGGAACGGCTTATGAAATAGCAGGAAAACAAATTGCAGATGAGTCTTCTTTTAGAGAAGCGTTATATGCAGCTATTGATATTTACAGAAAACGAAATTTAAACGAAGAAATTTCTGCAAACCCTTTGGCTTTTTCTCCAATTAAAAAAGAAAGAGGATAATAGAAATGAAGATGTCATTGTGACTTTATTCACAATACGTTTGTCACAAAATAAATTTTCGACGGTATTGAAAATAAATTCAAGATAGAGTAGCAAATTTTGAAATAGTCTTTATTTACTTGAAATTTTAATTAGCGTTCTCTTCCCAGATAGCTGCTAAATGCACTATTGTTTGCGTTGCTTTTTCCATATCCTGAACACTCACCCATTCAAGCTTGCTATGAAAAGCATGCTCGCCTGCATAAATATTAGGACAAGGCAATCCCATAAACGATAAACGTGAGCCGTCTGTTCCTCCGCGAATACTTGATAATACAGGTTTTACTCCTGTACGTTTAATGGCTTCTAAAGCATTTTCTACAACAAAGTAACAGCCATCCAAAACATCTTTCATGTTACGGTATTGTTCAGTGACATTGAACTCGTAACTTGACTTTTTATAACTGCTTAAAACAGATTTAGTTATTTCTTCTAATTCTGCTTCTAACGCTTTAAGAGTTGGTGTATCAAATGCGCGAATGATAAATTTAATTTCAACCTGTTCCAAACCTCCATTGATGGCTACGGGATGCATAAATGGTTGTTTCTTCTCAGTAGTTTCCGGAGTTTTATCTTTGGGAATTTGGTTGATAATTTCCGCTGCAATTTTAATGGAATGCTCCATTTTGTCTTTAGCAAAACCAGGATGTGTGGGAATGCCTTTTATTAAAATAGAAACACCATCTGCACTAAAGGTTTCATTCTCTATATGCCCTAAACTTTCACCATCCATTGTGTAGCCATATTGTGCCCCTAATCTTTTCATATCAACATGATCTGTTCCCCTGCCTATTTCTTCATCAGGTGTAAATAAGATCCGGATATCACCATGCTTCACATCAGGGTTATGCATTAAATAATTTGCGGCATCCATGATTTCTGCCAGCCCTGATTTATTATCGGCGCCTAATAATGTTGTGCCATCAGTAGTTATAATATCATTGTCAATCTGATCCGCTAAATCAGGATGTTCGTCAAATTTAATAACCTGAGATGTGTCGTTAGGTAATATTATGTCTTTTCCATTGTATTTATTATGAATAATGGGATTGACATTTTCTCCGCTACAATCCGGTGATGTATCCATGTGCGAACAAAAACAAATCACAGGCACTTGTTTGGTTGAGTTGGAATGAATCGTTGCATACACATATCCGAACTGATCCATTTCCGCATCAGTGATCCCCATCGTTGTTAATTCCTGTACCAACAATTTACCAAGGTTCTTTTGTTTCATGGTACTAGGAATGGTAGTAGAGTTGGGATCGGATTGCGTATCAATTTTAGCATAACGTATAAAACGTTCAGTTACGGTATGCTTATAGTTTGTAAAGTCCATAATATTATTCTAATGAAATTAATTTCAAGGTATTAATTTTTTCATTATTAATAAATTTAATAAAATATATTCCCTTGGCTAAATTGTCAATAGGAAATTCATAATTGCCCTTTTCGAACATTTTTTTATCGGCAACAGGTTTAATTATTTGGCCTAGTGAATTTAAAATCTCTACACTCAACACTACGGGTTCGTTTACTTTTATATTGATAGAAGTCTGGTTATTAAACGGATTAGGATACACTATAAGCGTAAATGGCTCACTAGCAGACTCTATTAGCCCCACACTTCCTAAAATAACTACTGTAGTGGTTACCGAATTCACACACCCACCAGAAATGATGGTTAATTTTACCGTATATGTTCCAGCTGCTGTATAGGAATGAGAAGCATTTTGTGAACCTGATAAAGATCCGTCGCCAAAATCCCATGTATAGGCCAAGCCACCATTCAAACTTGTAGTGTAAGTTAACGGCTGGCTAACAGCCATTGTTCCATTCACGCCAATATTAAAAGTTAATGGATTAACTGTAACAACTTGTGATGTGTAGTTACTTCCAAAAGAATTGGACGCAATTAATAATACGGTATAAGTTCCGCTGCTGGTAAAAGTATGGGAAGGGTTCTGAAGTGATGATGCATTCCCATCACCAAAATTCCACATCCAGCTTGTAGGATTGTTCAATGAGTTGTCAGTAAAATTAACTGTCCCCTGACAAGAATTTACCTGAGCACTAAACGCAGGTAAAGGCGGAACATTGTTAGGTTGAATCTTAACAGTATAATCTTCTGCCTGGCCATAATAGGAATTATAACAAGGTGATGAGATGGTATAGTTGTAAGAGTCATCTATAACTCTCATCCTTAAAGGGGTATTTAACACTGCATTAGTTGGTAGACTCACATTAACAGTATGCGTCATTAACTTATTGTAAGAAGTTAAAATTTGTTCTGTTGATGAAAAAATACCATTGTTATCAAAATCAATCCAGGCACTAACATTTTCATTATAAAAAGAGTTGGTAGTCACACTCAACGCATATGTTGTTCCTAATGTTAGTGTTGTTTGATTGCCACAACTAAAATCCTGGTAACCTTCAGGGTTAGAATAATTTGAGCTTTTATTAATAGTATTTAAGGTAACATTTAAGATTCCATAATTGGAGCCATACAAATAACTTGTTGGTGTACAAGAGTTTGAAAGTGGCCCTCCAACCCCGTTAACAGTCAGTGTTCTGGAATAAGATGAACACATGGTTCCGTTACAGGCAGTTAATATTACTGAATATGTTCCAGCTGCTACATAAGTCACTGTTGGGCTTGTTGCAGTGGAGGTTGTTCCGTTGCCAAAATTCCAGTTATAAGATGTAACGGTATTAACAGTGTTATTTGTAAATGTAACAATACCAGAACAGTTATTAGGATTTGTAAACACAAAGCCGGCACATGGATTATCATTTATAATCATAGTCACAGGAACCGTATAGGTTGGTGTTAATGGATCATTTGATTTAACGATTACATTACTTGTGTAGGTTCCGGCTGCTAAATTCCCTGAGTTAAATGTGTACGTTACAAGTGAAGTGGAAGAAGGGATTATTGTACCGGTAGTGACCGAATTAGTGAGCCACTGTGGATTAATATTTCCAGAGCTTTTTACAGAATTTGAAAGAATTCTGGACGCATAGGTATTTGAATTATAAAAATCGTAACCCAATAGAATGGCCCTTCCTAATCCGACATTAATTTTAGAAACAACAGCGTAGGAATTGTATTTTACAAAATGCGAAGCAGATGAATTGGAAATTGAGTTGTAATAAGTATAATTTGCAGATGTTATAAATCCAAGCGGAACATATTTCATAATCACATCATTAGTATCAAGCACATTTAAAGAATAGCCTGAACTTGTGTAGTAATTATAAGTTGAATTAAACAAACCAATATCGTTAATCTGATCCGATGAGTAATTCCCGCTCATAATAACTGTTCCACCATTATTGGCAAAGGTTCCAATGGTTGTGCTGTATGTTTGATACTGCCCTGTAGAATAACCGCTAGAGGGTTGAGGAAATAACAACACATGTTTCCCTACTAAAGCATTTTGTAAATTACTCGCAGTTGTTAGCGTGTGTTGAGTAATTGTATAATTTGTTGAGTAGCTGTTTAACGCAGAAAGAATATTGGCATAATTAGTCGCTGTATTAACATTATTCATAATTACTAATATATTAACTGAACCAGTTGCTGTTGCTCCCGATAAAGAGTAGGTGAGGTTAGAGCCTCCTACATTCCCGATATTTAAAGCTACCGTCTGAGTTGAGTTACAGGCAGATAATGTTGCGGTTAAAGAAGACGGATTCACTGTAATAATGGGAGGAGGAGTTACAGTACCGGTAAGACAGATGTTTTTATTCCCTCCGTTATTAAATATTTTTAATGTGTCGCTGTACACTCCGGTTGAAGATGGATTGAATTTAACGTACACTTTTTTATTTGACCATGGTGCAATAGTAAAAGATCCCGATGGAGTATAGGTGAACGCGGCATTTACTGTTGATAAAGATGTAACTGAAAGGGTGGCACAACCCGTATTAAATAAGGTGATGGAATCTGTTTTACTGGCGTATTGCATGATGCTTCCAAAACCGAGGCAATTTGCAGATACACTTGCACTAGCTGCTCCTGAAACCGTATAGCTAACCGGCAAGCTATAACTTGGGGTAGCAATATCGTTTGAAGCAATTACAACATTTGTGGTATAAACACCAGCTGCTAAGTTAGTTGTATTAAAAACCAGACTAATTGTATTACTTCCTGATGCAGTAACTGTTCCGGAATTGGGGGAAACACTCAGCCAGGATGTGGAACTCACACCACTTTTTAATGCATTCGATAATATTTTTGAAGCATAAGCATCCATTAAATAATAATCATAGCCTATATAAACAGCTTTACCACTACCTATATTTTTTTTACTCACAACAGAATACCCTGAATATTCAACTAAATCAGTAATAGTATTTGTTCCGGTAAATGTAGCATAAAAAGTTGCATTCTGGGCATTAATGGATAAGGGAATTGTTTTAGTAATTAAATCAGTTGTATCAAGAACAACCATTGATCCTGAGGTTGTGGTTGAAACATAACTTGCATTAAAAAGGCCAATTTCATTAGTAATATTTACCATGTTTCCGCATGTTACTACAAGACCGCCACTATTAGCAAAGTTAATGATACTGTTGCTGTAAGTTGAAATAATACCAGTTGACATGTTTTGTACTTCTGGAATAAGCAATACGTTTTTCCCTACAAGTGCGTTTTGAAAATTAGTAATATTCGTCAAAGAGTGGTTGGTTACAGTGCAATTTGAGATACTTGAGAGAATGGTATTCATATTAGTGGTTTCGTTTGAACCTGAATAGCCGCTTATGTATAAAACTTTGATTGCATTACTGGTTGACTGATTATTAATATTATAAAGTAAATCGCCCGACCCTGTGTTTGAAACTGTTGCCGTGACAGCTACTGTGCCTCCGCAGGATGCGGTTGCATTTACAGGATTTGGGGTTACACTTATTGTAGGTGGCCCTTGAACTAATATTGTTTTAGTTACAATGCTTGTAGTATTGCAGTTTGTGGCAGATAATGTGATTGTTTTTACCCCCGATACTGTGTATGTTTTACTGGGATTTTGTAAAGACGATGTTGTGCCATCCCCAAATTGCCAATACCATTGAACAGGTACATTTGTTGTTTGATCTGTAAATAAAACAGGAGAACCAAGTGGTGGGTTAGGATTAACTGAAAAATTTGCTACGGGCGGAACAGTTCCAGAAATTACAGAAGTCCAGTTTGCAGTAAAACCAGGATAAGTAGCGCTACCGTCGGTGGTCCATACAAACAGCATTTTTCCAGATGTGGCATATAATGTAGGCGGAATTGTAGAGCCATTGAAACTGCCTAGAAGAGGAGCGGCAGTAGTTGTACCGTTATATATCCTAAGGTAATCACAACAACTTTCTAAACTAAATTGGGTAAATGATGCTGTAATTGTTCCTGTGCAGCCCGGATTTATTAAGAACTGACAATTTTCGTTATTGTAATATCCGCTGGAAGGACCACCAGAATCATATAATGTACCGGATGTTGTAGAAGTTGAATTTGTGCCAGCGCATAAATTAAAAACACTTAAAACTTTTATATAAGCAATTTTTGTGATGCTATCCGCACCAAAAGAATTAGTAGCGACAAGTTTTACTGAATAAGTTCCAATTGCGGGATACAACACAGATGGGTTTTTAGCAACTGAAGTTGATGGCGAGCCTCCTTGAAATTCCCAGCGGTAGTTGGTTGGGGCATTTAAAGTGGAATCATAAAAATTGATAGTTGTATTTGCTGTTGTGCTGTTTTTATTACTATAAAAGTTGGTCACGGGTTTTACTGTTGAGGCGTTAAATCTCACCGTATAGTCTTCTGTCTGTCCATAATAATGAGTTGCGCACGAACCTGATATAGTAGTATAATCATCTGTAACTCTTAATCTCAGCGGCGTATTAAGTGTAACATTGGTAGGTGTTTGAACCACAAGCGTATGCGTGTAAATAGTACCTAAGGTGTTTGTCGAATTTAAAATTAATTCATTAGTTTGATTGAGAATCCCATCATTGTTGTAGTCAATCCACACAGAAACTTTTTCGTATGAACCCGGTGTCGTTATCTTAAGCAGATATGGATTGCCCGCAACTAAACTGGCCTGATTGGAGCAAACGAAACTTTTGTATCCCTCTGAGGCATCAGCAGATGTTTTCGAAATGGATCCGAATTCGACTTTCGTTATCCCATAAGAACTGGAACTGTTTCCTTGTGAGGGAGTGCATGCTGATGTTGGCATTCCAACGTTTGTTACAGTAACAAAATTTGTTTTGGTAATTGAATCAGTTGTGTTGCAGCTTGATGTTCCTATAGAAATTAATTTCACATTAAAGTTTCCGGTACTCGTATAAGTATGAGAAGGATTTGCTGAGGTTGATGTTCCACCGTCGCCAAAATGCCAAGTATATGAGCTTGAATTTAAACTATTATTAAAAAAGGAAATAACTGCGGGTACTGAACAGGAATAATTATTATTTGACGAAAACTGTGAAACAACCGCGTTAGTATAAAGGGAAGAACCAACACCAACTGCATACCAGGCATTGGCACACTGAGTCACATTGTTACTGCAAGCTCCAAACAAATCAATAGCCGATTGAATGGCATAGATTCTTGCATCGTCATAAGTTGAATTTGGTGTCAGGTAATTGGTTAGGTTTCGGTATGCGATTTTTTCAGCATTTGATATTCCAATGGCTGAAATGTTATATGCCACTGAATTATCATTAATGCCTGTACCGCCCTGGCATAATAAATAAAACCAGTGATTTTGAACCTGGCTGTTTGTGTGAACTCCTCCATTGTCAATTCCTCCGTCGTACTCCCAATATTGTCCCATGTAGGTGTCAGGCTGATAGGTCGTTTTAGGGCTAATCATGTTTCTGAATGGTGTATTAGTTACGCTGCATTGCTCTCCCTCTAAAAAATTGGCCGTTGTGGGATTTGCGTAGAAATCAATAGCCACGCCGAATATATCACTAAAGGATTCGTTTAAACCGCCCGATTCATCCATATAAACCAAGCCTGCTGAAGATTCTGTTACGGCATGAGTAAGTTCATGGCCAACAATATCAGTACACGAAAAGGGATTATAGCTTGAACCATCTCCATCTCCAAACACCATGTATGTTCCATCCCAGAATGCATTGTTGAATTCGTAATCGTAATGAGCTATACCTTGTATTTGACTTCCAAAGCCATCGTAAGAAACTCTGGAAAACTTTGAATTATAATAATCGTAACTTTTTTCAAGACCATAATATAAATCAAAAACCGATTTGTTAACCGGAGTTGTTGCGCTCCAAGTGGCCGATGAGTTAGTAAAATCTGTTTCCCAACCAATGGATGAACTATTGTTACAGTTTTTGGTGTAAATGTTTTTAGCCGATTGCTGTAATCTATATTGAGAACTTCCTACTTGATCAATTGTTACAGATTTAGTGCCGCTATAGTTTGTTGTAAGCGTACCAGGAACATCCGCCGTGTGAATTTTATTAATCTCCAGAATAATTTTATTTGTTTGCGCATCAACATACACATCACTATGTTTTAATGGATTGTTGGTGGATAGTTCGAAACGGTAGCATAAAAAAGAGGCATTGCTGCGTGATAAGATGATCAAATCATTTGATTTCGTGTGATCTGTGATTTTGGAAGAATTAAACAAGGATTTAGCTTTATTTAAAGCAGTGTTTAAGTTAACCTCAGGAAAAACAGAAGAAAGAGACTTGTTTATGTTTGAATAAAATTCACCGTTGGCGGAAGTTACTTTTCCATCTTTTGCGTGAACATAATATACACCATGCTCAACTTTAATGCCTTTATAATATTGTTTATATCTGTAATGGGTGAAACCAAGATTATCCTTTTCTTTTTTATATAAAACGAACTGATAGTCTGAATTCTGTTTTAATACTGTTGAACTCAACCAGTTTAAATGACTGTTTTCTTCTATAAATGAACCACTTTTCATCACTACAAAAGATAACGAATTGTTTTTTTCATTAATGATAACCTGTTCAGATCCAGAAACGAGCATCTCTGCATCAATTCCTTTCAGGATTTTTTGTGATTGTGAGTTTAAGGATGAAAATAAAGTAAGTGCCAGTAATAAATAAAATGCAATTTGTTTCATAAAATAATAGATTTAAGAAACGAAAATACAATATTACTAAGAAGTTAGTATTACCGTTAAACGGGTTTTTAGCACAAAAGCATCTTTTTTAGACCCAAAAAGCACCTAAACTTTATAGATTCTCAATAAAATAATTGGTGATCTTTTCCATTAGATGAGCCCTGTCTTTTCCCAAAACGTTATGTTCATGGCCGGGATACAGATAATAATCCAATTGTACACCTTTATCCACTGCTTTTTTCTGATACAACACGCTGTGTTGCCAAACAACCACCGGATCCTGAGCACCGTGAATCATCAACAATTCACCTTTTAGTTTGTCGACGTAATTCAGTAAATTATTTTTATCATAACCTTCTTTATTGTCTTGTGGAGAATCCATATAACGTTCTGTATACATAATCTCATAATAGCTCCAGTCAATCACGGGGCCACCTGCAGCGCCAACTTTAAAGGTTCCAGGTGAACGGGTCATTAAAGTAGTTGTCATAAAACCACCAAAACTCCAGCCGTGTACGCCAATTCTGGCCGCATCCACAAAAGGAAGTGATTTTAAATAATCAACACCCTTTAACTGATCTTCCATTTCCTTGTCTCCTAAATGTCTGTGTGTTGCCTGTTCAAAAGCTTTTCCTCTGTATGAGGTTCCTCTTCCGTCTAAAGTAAATACCATAAAACCTTTTTCCGCCATGTATTGATACCATAATTCTCCGCCTGCCATCCATGTGTTAGTTACCATTTGGGAGTGCGGACCATTATATAAATACACCAATACGGGATACTTTTTTGTTGAATCAAAATTTACTGGTTTAAATAAACGGCAATATAAATCAGTTCCTTCGCTGTTTTTGATCGTAAATAAATTCCAGCTTCCTGTTTTATAATCTTTAATAGGATTATCCGCTTTATAAAACAGATTTGATTTCTTACTAACTGTATTGATTACATAATAATTTCGTGGCAGGGTAGAGGATGAGAAATTATCAATTACATAATTTCCTTTTTCATCCATCACACACGTGTGAAATCCATTGCCCTCTGTAATGCGCGTTACATCACCACTTTTTAAGTTAACACTGTAAAAATCCTGATTCACCGGACTTTGTTCATTGGCGTGAAAAAATAAACGTTCTCCTTTTTCATCGAAGCCGTTTTCTGCTTTTACTTCCCATTTTCCTTTGGTTAACTGTTTAATTAATTTTCCGGTGATGTTATATAGATAAAAGTGAGTATGCCCATCTCTGCGACTTTGCCATATAAATTGCGAAGGATTATTTTTAACGAACAACATGGGATGTAATGGCTCTGTGTATTTGTCGTCATGTTCTTCAAATAAAGTGCGAATAAAATTTCCGGTAACAGCATCATATTCGTTAAGTTTCATGTCGTTTTGTGTGCGGCTTAAAACAGCTATGTAAATATGTTTTTCATCCGGACTCCAGGCAATATTCGTTAAGTATTGCTCTTTATCTGCGGTTGCAGAGCTTGTAGAAGCATCGGTTCTTACGTAAATTGTTTTATTGGTTTTCAAATCATAGATACCTAATGTTACATAATGACTATTATTTCCGGCCATGGGATATTTGATATTCACGTTTTTGGCTGGGCGTGAGGTCCAGTCAATGATTGGGTAATCCGTAACGGGACTTTGATCCATTCTGTAAAACGCTAATAAATTCCCTTTAGGGCTCCAAAAAGTGCCCCCGTTAATTCCAAATTCATTTTGGTGAACATTTTTCCCTGTATAAACAATTTCATAAGAACCATCGGTGGTTACCTGTGTTTCTTTGCCATCTTTAACCACGAATAAATTGTCATTTTTGCAGTAAGTGTAAGCACTTGTAGTCGCATCTTTGTTATAGGCTTCAAGGCTGGTATCATCAGATTTTTTATCTGTTTCCGAAATTGTTTTCTTATCGATATCATACATCAATTCCCCTTTTTTATTGGAAAAATAAAACTGACTTCTGTTTTTCCAGGCCACGTTGTTCAACGTTATGATCGTGTCTTTACTGCTTGCTTTTAATTTATTGTTTAAATCATTAATGGTTAATAAAGGAACCGTTTGTCCGTTTTTTTTATCACCAATAAAAACGGTGTTATTCGTGATATACGAAAACTGATCCTGTTCAGGAATAAAACTTAAAGATTGTAAACGGGTAGGAGCTAAACTGGTTCTTCCTTTTAATACAGCTTCTTGTATTGTGAGTAGCTTATCTTGTGCAAACGAAAAAGAACTGATTGCCAAGCCGGTAATTAATAATAGTTGTTTCATTTTATTTGGGTTTTATTTGGTCATGCTGCTCTTGATTCAGCTAGTGAATTCAGAGCCATCACTAATTTTATGTTCTTTGACTCTTTTTTTCTAAATCGCTTGTAACTCGTACGTAAAACGTCGTTAAGTTTTTATTTGACATCATATATACAAAGGCATTTGTTAACTTATAATATTCATAGAGATGCTGAATCAAGTTCAGCATGACTAAAACGCATTTTTTATATTTACTTTTTTATAGAATTATATAAATCAACAATTTGTGTTTTTGTATCTGATACAGTTTTTAACTCTTCAGTCATTTTTACTTTTTCATCCGCAGACGTTGATGAAGAATTTATTTTTGATTTCAGCTTGTCTTCTTTCTCCTGCCAAACATTCAGCAAATTATCTTTCATTACTTTTTGTGCTGCATACTTCACATATTTGCTATCGCTAGAACCTATTTTTGCTAACTCTTTTGCTCCATCAATAGCTGTTTCAGGCTTAGTACAACGCTTTAAAAATTTACCGTAAATATTTCCATAGGCCATTAATTCAAAACCATTAAAATATTTTTTTACTTTTTTGAAATACGCATGGTTTTCATCGGTACCGTGTTTAGCATATAAATCTGCAATGGAATAAATAATTTCTTTGGAACTTTCGTTTTCTAACGCTACTGCTTTTTTCATAGCCAGTTCAGGGTTTAATTTCGCAATTGCATCAAAACCTTCCGAAACAATCGCATAGGATTGTTCGTTCAATGCTTTTTCATACAAGGCGTTTAAATCTTCTCCTTTGTAATTTGAAGCTAATGCTTTAATGGCTGAAGCCCTTACTTTGGTGTTAGCGTCCTTTTCCGAAATGCTGATTAGGAAAGGTTTCAGTTCAGATTCATGATCCTTTCCTTTTTCGCCTAAGGCAGTAATTGCCTCAGTTCTGAATTTTCTCCAGGGATCATTTTGAGCAATTGTTTTTACCAAAGATAATATTTCCGCATCATTCATATGATCTGTAAAATAATCAAGTGCTTCTTCACGGTCTCCCCAAAGAGGAGCATTTTTATATTGAAATACATATTCCGCTTTTGTTTTTTCGAAGGTTGTTTTTGCCAGTAATTGTTTTTCGGCGTCAAAGTTAACCAGGTCCGGATTTGTTGCCACGTCAAAGGTAAATGTGTTTTTAACATCGTCGATCCAAATATGTTGACGGTCTTTTTTGCCATTGGCATAAATATCTACGTAAACAGGAAGTTTATATAATGGTGAAACTTTGAAATCCTGTGTTTGGGTAATTTCTAATTTTAATTTCTTTGCCGATGGATCATAGGTTTTCTTAATCTCTAATTCAGGATGGCCTTTTGCGTAATACCATTCGTTAAAGAACCAGTTCAAATCTTCTCCGGTGGTTTCTTCAAAAGCTAAACGCAAATCATGTGCTTCGGCTGTTTTAAATTTATTTTTTTCTAAGTATAATTTTAAGGAAGCAAAGAAAGCCTCATCACCTACATATTTTCTGAGCATGTGTAAAATCTGGCCGCCTTTGTTGTAGCTAAAGGCATCAAACATATCTTCGCGTTCTGCATAATCGAATCGCACCAGGTCGACTTGCTTTTGATTGGATTGCGCAAAATATCCAAAACGGGAACCTGCGTGATGATCATCTGCAGCATCTCTTCCGTATTCAAATTCTTCCCATAAATATTCGCCGTAAGTAGCAAACGATTCATTTAAAGTTAGGTTACTCCAGCTTTCACAACTTGCCAAATCTCCAAACCATTGATGAAACAATTCATGGGCAATGGTGCTCTCACCTTTAGCGCCATCAATAATTTCGCGTGTAGTTTGATAACACACAAAATCTCCATGGAGGGTTGCAGATGTATTTTCCATTGCGCCGCTTACGTAATCACGGACAACAATCTGTGCATATTTTTGCCAGGCGTATGGAACACCTAATTTAGTAGAATAAAACTCCACCATTTTTTTTGTTTTACCAAAAATGGCTTTTGCGTGTGGTTCGTATTCTTTTTCTACATAATAAGAAATTTCTTTTCCGTTCCATGGCTCATCGGTTACTTTTTTAAATTCACCAACGCCCATCATCACCAGATAAGGAGCATGAGGTAAATCCATCACCCAATGATCGGTGCGGGTACCATCCGTATTTTTTTTAGAGTCTTTTAATAAGCCGTTAGAAAGCGTGGTGTATTTATCATCCACTGTTATGTAAATTTCATTCGTCATTTTTTCGGTTGGATTATCGATCGTTGGAAACCAGGCAGAGTTGGATTGTGTTTCTCCTTGTGTCCAGATCTGTGGCATTTTATCCGGATCTGTTCCCATAGGATTAATGAAGTAAAGCCCTTTATCACTGGAGATGGCACCACTTCCACCTTCTCTTAATTCATTGGGCTTTGAAATATATTCGATGGTTACATAATAAGCTTCCTGAGCTGTATATTCCTTCCCTAAATTTATTTTTAATGAATCGTTTTCATATTTGAAGGTCACCGGTTTATCGAAACTGGCCTCCTCTGTCATTGCTTTGCCACCTTTTTTTATTGGTAATCCTTTTGTTTGTCTTTCTGAAAGCTTTAAAGATTTTATTTCCATACCGCGGGCATTAAGGTAGAGCATATTGGTAGGATAGAAATAAGGTTTAACCTGAAGCTCTGCTTTTCCAATCAGTTGGGATTTTTGCCAGTCAAAATTCACCCATAATTTCGTGTGAATGATGTCACTGCTTTTGGTAGGAGTAGCCTGATAAACTTTCTTTTTTGGTGGCTCCTCAGCAAAAACCCGGATAGTATCCAGATCAATAGCAGGTTCTGCAATGGAAGTCGATGTTGCCGAAGAAGAAGTGCTTTTTTTTGATGACGAACACGCTGCTATGGATCCAAAAATAATAGCTGTGATAAGAAGATGTTTATAGGTCATGTAAATTGATTTGAATAGTAAATGTGCAATAAATTTGCTGATTGGCAAAAAAAGAAAACCACAGATATATAAGCGGTTGAGGTTAATGATTGGTGGGCTATTTTAACTTGTTTTTGCTAGATTAATTTATGTGGTTTATGGTTAAATCCTTACATTTACCAGATGCAAATTCAAGTAATGAAATCCAAATTGCACTGCGTAACTGTTACACAAGCTGAATTGGATTATATAGGCAGTATTACCATTGACGAAGATTTAATGGATGCTGCTAACCTTATTGAGAACGAACAAGTACATGTTTTAAATAAGAACAATGGACAGCGCCTGATTACGTATGTGATAAAAGGCGAACGGAACTCGGGAGTGATCTGTTTAAACGGTCCCGCAGCAAAACATGTGAGTTTAGGCGATGTGGTTATTATCATATCTTATGCGAATATGGATTTTGAAGCTGCCAAAACTTTCAGGCCATGGGTGGTTTTTCCTGACACAAAAACGAATCGTTTAAAATAGCCTGTATGAATAAAAGCACCAAGTCTATCATTCAGTTTATCGTATTGCTTGGTGTCGGTATTTTATTGGTGTGGTTATCTTTCCGTTCAGTTTGGACAGAGAAAGAAAAAATTCTGAATTCTTTTAAAACAGCCGATTATTTCTGGGTTGGAATCTCGATTTTTATTGCTTTCCTAAGCCACTTTTTAAGAGCTTATCGATGGAAATATTTATTGAAACCAGCCGGTTATTTTGTAAAACCGGGCAATGCTTTAGGAGCTGTACTAGTAGGATATTTTGCAAATTATGGTCTTCCGCGCATGGGAGAAATAACACGTTGCACGTTAGTAACTAAGTATGACAATGTGCCCTTTGAGATTGCATTGGGAACTGTAATTACAGAACGTATAGTAGATATGCTGATCTTAATCATCATCTTTTTTATGACACTTTTTGCTCAGTTTTCTCAATTAAAGGATCTTACAGCCACCTACATTTATAATCCAATGGTGCTGAAATTTCACGGAATAACTGAGCATCCGGCTAATTTTATCATTTTCATTAGTTTCCTTATTCTTTTTGCTATTGGGTTATTTATAATTCGAAAAAAAATTACCGGGTTATTAAAAGGTAAAGCTGGGAATGTGATCAGAGGGTTTGGAAAAGGATTAAGTTCAGTTAAAGATATTGAGAAAAAATTTCAGTTTATTGTGCTAAGTCTTGCTATCTGGGCTTCTTATTTCTATAGTTTATATGTTTGCTTTTTTGCGTTTACCGGAACTTCTCATCTTGGTCAGTCGGAATGTCTGGTGCTACTGTTATTTGGAACATTTGGTGTTGTTTTTTCGCCGGGCGGATTAGGAGCCTATCCGGCCATCATTACAGCCTTATTGCTTTATTATGGAATTGAACCCATCTCTGCATTTTCGTTTCCATGGATGGCCTGGACATCTCAGTTTATTCTGATCGTTACTTTGGGATTATTGAGTCTTATTTTGCTTCCAATTTTTAACAAGGAAAAAACCAATCATGTTGTTTCATAAAAAACTATCTGAAAAAATAGTTACAAAAGGTACCCTTAAAGATCTGCTACAGAACTGGAAGGAACAAAATAGCCGTGTTGTTTTTACAAATGGTTGTTTTGATATTCTGCATCGTGGCCATGTGGAATATTTATGTCACGCGCGTGACCTGGGAGACAAATTAATCCTGGGCTTAAATACAGATGCATCTGTGAAACGCTTAGGAAAATCACCTGAACGGCCAATTAATTCAGAAGATACCAGGGCAGTAATTTTAGCCGCGCTGGAATGTGTAGACGCCATTATTTTATTTGATGAGGATACGCCTTTGGAGTTGATTACATTTGTTCAGCCTGATGTATTGGTGAAAGGAAATGATTATAAAGCAGAAGATATTGTGGGTTATGACGAAGTTGTTTCCAGGGGCGGAAAGGTTATGACGATTCAATTGGTAGATGGTTTTTCGACCACCAAACTAATAGAAAAAATGAAAGGTTAGTTTGGGCGTTTCCCTCTTAAAATCGGGACAGGCTTTTCACTCCAATCTTTTGCAGAAAACTCACAAAAGGATTTTTGTTTCAATCCTTAACGCAAAACGCTTAACGCTACTCACTTTCAAAGGTTAATATCTTCAACATTCAATTCAAAGTGTTCCGCAATAAAGCCTTAATTTTAGTTCTTTAATCAATATACCATTAGTGTCAAACCCGCTTAAAAAACTTGCATCTCAAACAGTCGTTTATGGCCTCGCAAGCATATTGCCCAGGGTAATTACTTTTTTATTCTCTTTCATTCTTACTTATCTGTTTAAAAAACCTTCCGAACTTTCTGCTAATACAGAGTATTACGCTTACATTAGTTTTGTAAATATTTTATTTACCTACGGAATAGAAACTGCTTTTTTTAACTTCTCTAATAAGTCGGAAAATAAAAACCTTGTGTATTCTACCGCTTTAATTTCCCTGGTATGCAGCAGTATTGGTTTGTCTTTTTTATTTATTTTATTTTCAGGCTCTATAGCCGCATTCATTAAAGATCCTGATCATTCTATTTTTGTGATTTGGTGCGTCTTGATTGTAGCTACCGATGCGATCATGGCAATTCCTTTCGCGCGAATGCGATTAAACAATCAGCCCAAACGTTTTGCGGCCTTAAAATTACTGAACGTTACTATTTTTATTCTGGTTAGTGTGTTTTACTTCTATATCTGTAAACCGGCTTTTTATAATGAACCTGCATCTCTATTTGCTTCATTTTATAATCCTGATATAGGTGTTGGATATACTTTCCTTGCGGGCTTAATTGCGAATATCGCTTGTCTTTTATTTTTATCAAAAGAATTCCTGGGAATTGAATATGTTTTTGATAAGGAGCTTTGGAAGCAAATGTTGTCTTACGCGTGGCCTTTATTAATTTTAGGCTTTGCAGGAATGATCAATGAAACCTTTGACCGTTTTATATTAAAATATTTATTGCCGGAAAATGTTGCCAAAACGGAACTGGGTATTTACGGAGCCTGTTACCGCATCGCCATGTTAATGACAATTTTCACCACTGCTTTTAAATACGCTGCAGAGCCATTTTTTTTCAACCAGGCAAAACAGACAGACTCTAAAAAGCTAAATGCCCTGGTAATGAAATATTATGTATTGTTCTGCCTCTTCATTTTTTTAGGTACTATGATGAATTTACCATGGTTGCAAAGAGCTGTGAGTGAAGAATACAGGACTGGTTTAGGCGTCGTTCCTATTTTACTTCTTGCTAATTTGTGCGTTGGTGTCTATTGGAATTTATCAATTTGGTTTAAGTTAACGGGTCAAACCAAGTTTGGAGCTGTTATTACTATATTGGGTGCGGTTGTAACTTTAGCTATTAATTTCCTTGGTATTCCTGAATTTGGCTACATGGCTTGCGCTTGGGCAACACTCGCCTCCTATAGTATAATGATGATAGCTTCCTATATATTGGGCCAAAAATACTATCCTATAAAATATAATCTAAGAAGTGTTTTTGTATTCACATTTTTTGCACTTGGTTTTTATTTTATCTCTACGCTTTACTCCGACATGGAAAACATAGTGCTTAAGTTAATATTCAATAATATCTTGCTTGGGGTTTTTGCATTTATATTTTATAAATTAGAATTTGATAATTTAAAAAAACTGAAACATTTAGAATCATGACCATACGAGTTGTAAATCAATCCAAACACGAATTGCCCCAATACGCTACAGAGTTTTCAGCAGGGCTTGACCTAAGAGCAAACATTGATACTCTAATTGAATTAAAACCATTGGAAAGAATGTTGGTGCCTACAGGTTTGTTTATTGAACTACAGAAAGGGTATGAAGCACAAATTCGTCCACGTAGTGGGTTGGCTTTCAAAAACGGTATTACCGTTTTAAATTCTCCGGGAACCATCGATGCCGATTACCGCGGTGAAATAAAAGTGTTATTAGTAAATTTATCAAATTCCACATTTGTTATTAATGACGGAGAGCGGGTTGCACAGATGGTGATTGCTAAACACGAGCAGATTTCTTGGGAACGAACAGAATCGCTGGATGAAACGCAACGTGGTGCTGGTGGTTTTGGGCATACTGGGACTAAATAATACGTACAAAGATTTCTCGCAGAGTTACGCAGATAAAAAACGGAGAAGCTCGCAGAAAATAAATAACAACCGCTTTTCTTCGTGATAATTTCGGCGCACCACTGCGTCGCAGTCTGCGTTCATCTGCGAAAAGTTAACATCAAATACTCTTCTTTAATCTCTCAACAATTTCCAATACGGCTGGGCAAACTAAAGTGTTCCTATAAGTAAGATCCAGAATTTGTTCCATGCGTTTTCGATCAGTATGAGGGAATTCCCTGCAGGCATTTGGCCTTGCTTCATATACGGAACAATAATTGTCCGCCCCTAAAAATGGACATGGAGCTTTTTGAAGCACATAGTCTTTGTCTTCATCAATCTGTAAATACTTGTCTATAAACTCACCTGGTTTTACTCTGAAATGTTTAGCCAGACGGTCAATGTCGCGATTGTAGAAAATCGGCGAAGTTGTTTTACAACAATTGGCGCAGGCAAGACAATTTGTTTTTTCAAACACATCTTCATGTAATTCATGAAATTGCTGGTCTAAATTCCTGGGCTTGGTACGCTTAAGTTTGTCAATGAAAATTCTGTTCTCTTTTTTAAGAGTGCAGGCTTTTTGATTATGTTTTTCAATGTCCAAGATACAACTTGTAAATCAGAGTTAAGCGTATTAATAATTTTTAGTAAGTATTGTCTTTAATAAATTCATCAGGACTTTTGGCATCTTCAATGGAGAAGTGGCCAATCTTAGTGCGGCACAGTGCATCTAAATAAGCGCCACTATTCAGCGCAAGCCCAAAATCGCGGGCAATGCTGCGGATGTAAGTTCCTTTTGTGCAGGCAATTCTGAAATCGACTAAAGGCAGTTTGCAGGACGTTATTTCGAATTCCAGAATCTCAATAGGACGCGCTTTTAATTCTATCTCTTCGCCTACACGGGCTAATTTGTAAAGGCGTTTACCATCTACTTTTACCGCGCTAAACATTGGGGGAATCTGCTCTTGTTTGCCAATAAAAGATTTTGCTGCATCATAAACCATTTCCTCGGCGATATGATCAATCGGAAAAGTTTCGTTCACTTCTTTTTCTTTATCATAACAAGGAGTTGTAGCGCCAATAAAAAAAGTGCCTGTATATTCTTTTGGCAAATCCTGAAATTGAGAAATTTCTTTTGTTTTCTTTCCGGTACAGATAATTAATAAACCGGTTGCTAGTGGATCCAAAGTGCCAGCGTGGCCAATCTTTAAGTGAACAAATTTGTCATCCATTAATAAAGACGGATGCTTTTTTAAAGCATGTTTTAATTTGTTAACCGCCTGAAAAGACGACCAGGTATATGGTTTATTGATCAGTAAAAGTTCGCCGCTACGGTAATCTGGAGTCATAACAATAGAGTCCATTAAAAACTATGTCCCATTTTATCTTTCTTGGTCTGCATGTACTTTTCGTTGTGAGGATTGGATGGAATAATTATCGGAATATTTTCCACCACTTCTAAGCCATAACCAATAAGGCCAACACGCTTCACAGGATTGTTAGAAATGAGTTTCATTTTATTGATGCCAAGGTCACGAAGAATTTGTGCACCAACACCGTAATCACGTTCATCCATTTTAAAGCCTAACTCTAAATTTGCTTCAACGGTGTCTCTTCCTTGTTCCTGTAATTTATAAGCCTTTAATTTATTGAGTAAGCCAATGCCACGGCCTTCCTGATTCATATATACAATAACGCCTTTCCCTTCTTTTTCAATCAGTTCCATTGCTTTGTGTAATTGAGGTCCGCAATCGCAACGGCATGAACCGAAGATATCACCGGTTACACAGGAAGAATGTACACGAACCAACACAGGTTCATCTTTTTCCCATTCCCCTTTTATCAGGGCCATGTGTTCTTCATCGTTGGTATTTACTTTATAAGCTGCTAATCTAAAATTGCCCCATTGCGTTGGCATATCTACTTCAACTTGTCTTGTAACAATGCTCTCCTTACTCAATCTGTAAGAGATCAAATCTTTGATGGTCACAATTTTCAAATCAAATTGTTTGGCAACTTTTATTAAGTCAGGCAAGCGCGCCATAGTGCCGTCTTCATTCATGATCTCTACCAATGCACCACAAGGTTCAAATCCTGCTAAACGGGCAAAATCAATAGTTGCTTCTGTGTGGCCGGTGCGACGCAAAACACCACCATTTTTTGCGATTAAAGGAAAGATATGTCCTGGCCTTCCAAAATCTGTTGCTTTCATTTTAGGATCAATTAACGCCTGAACTGTTTTTGAACGGTCAGAGGCAGAAATTCCTGTGGTACACCCATAACCTAATAAATCAATGGAAACTGTAAATGCTGTTTCGTGAAGCGCTGTGTTAGAGGTCACCATTAACTCAAGTTTCAAATCCCGTGCTTTCTCCTGGGTAACTGCAGCACAAATTAAACCACGTCCATGAGTAGCCATAAAGTTAATCACTTCAGGCGTAACGTTTCTGGCTGCCGTTAAAAAATCGCCCTCATTTTCCCTGTCTTCATCATCCACAACTATGATCACTTTGCCGGCTTTAATGTCAGCAAGAGCTTCTTCTATGGTATTTAGTTTGATAGTTTCCATGGTTCAGGGGGTATTTTTTTGCGCCACAAATTTACGGATTATATTTTATACTAATATTTAATATATTTTGGGCGTGCCCCTGCAAAAAAGGCAGCATGGTCAGGCTTTTCACTGCAATCTTTTTGCAAGAGACAGGCAAAAAGGATTTTTGTTTCAATCCTTCACGCATGTACTTAATTTACAAAAGATTCGTCTTAAAAAAATTTATGCTTATGCGATGAAAAACTACTACAAGTGATTAGTGCTTAAAGTGGAATTGAAGTTCATAAACTTTATATTTGTTATACGAGAATAAATACAAACCATGTTCACTGAATTCATCGCCAACCTGAAAATAAAACTGCAGCAACCCCTCCCGGGCGAAAAAGCGCAGTTTGAAATGGCGCATGTTAAACGACAAGTGGTTTTACCCCAATCTCTTGAATCTAAAAACTACCTCCCCAGTGCGGTGCTGATCCTATTGTACCCGAACGATCATAATGAAACCATCCTGTTATTGATTGAACGTGTAACTTATGATGGCTACCACAGCGGACAAATTGCACTACCTGGAGGAAAAGCAGAACCTACAGATATTGATTTGCGGGCCACCGCGTTGAGGGAATTTTTTGAAGAAACCGGAGCCAATAAAACACCTGAAGTGATTGGAAAATTAACGCCGGTATATATTCCGGTGAGTAAATTTATGGTGCAACCGTTTGTGGCTTTTTTGAATGAACGACCACAATTTAATATTCATGCGAGAGAAGTCCAGCAATTGATTGAGTGGCCTTTTACAAATTTTATTGATGCAGAAACAGTGAAACAAACCACTATTGAGCCATCGCCAGGACTCAAATTACACACTCCTTATTTTGATGTTCAGGATAAGATTTTGTGGGGCGCCACTGCCATGATCATGAACGAATTAAAATGGGTGATTAATAGTTAAACAGCTTAATAAAAAAGAAAACCCGGAACTTAAAGAGCACCGGGTTTTTAATTGAAAATAAAGTTCCATTAATTAAAATGTGTGGCCATAAATTTGATCAATTGCTCATCACTCATTTTATTGGATGTGCTATCGCTTGTGTGTGCGTTTTTATACTGCGCTGTATCTGCAAGAAACTTCATAAACTCTTCCTGGATCTGGCCGGTTCCTGTTATATGTATTTCATCAATATTGGGCATTTTGCTGGCAATTTCCTTAAAGAATTTATGCGTCAAGGCAATCTCCTGATGATTGGATGAGCTTTCATTAGAGTTATTGGCTGCGCCGGGATTACTAACGTGTCCAAGGATAACAAATTCTCCTTTATCAATACTTTCTCTTCCTGTAATGGTTGCATGATGTGTATCCATCCATACTCCAAATTGTTTTTTACTTTTTTCTGACATGTCTTTACGTTTTTTTTAAAGGTAGACTAATATAAACAGGGAACAAGTTTTTTTGGGATAGATTGTGATTTGAGTTTGTTATAGTATGCCCTTTTTGACCGAGTACAACAGAAATTTTGCTCATGACAACTTTCTCTACAATAATAATTCGATTCTCTAATTTAGTCATTAGCTCTCCAATTAAAAAAGCAAATTTAATTATGACTGCTAAAGATTATAGCATTACGAAAAAATTGAGGCTCAATGTAGAAACTGTATTCGTCATTGCGAGCGATAGCGAAGCAATCTCAAGCAATACTAGTTGTAAGATTGCTTCACCTCCTAAAGTCGGTTCGCAATGACGTTAATTAAAACTCACAATTGTTCGGCGTTCTTGGGAAAGCAATTACATCACGAATGTTGGTCATACCTGTTACAAATAATACCAAACGTTCAAAGCCTAAGCCAAAGCCAGCATGCGGACACGCACCAAAACGGCGGGTATCTAAATACCAACTCATTTCTTCAGTGGGGATGTGCATGTCTTTCATTCGACCTTCCAGTTTCTCTAAACGCTCTTCACGTTGAGATCCTCCGATAATTTCGCCAATGCCCGGGAATAAAATATCCATCGCGGCTACCGTTTTTCCATCCTCATTCATACGCATGTAAAATGATTTGATGTCTTTTGGATAGTCTGTTAAGATCACTGGCTTCTTGAAATGTTTTTCTACAAGGTAACGTTCGTGCTCGCTTTGTAAATCGGCACCCCAGCCATCAATGATGTATTGGAATTTCTTTTTCTTGTTGTGATTTGATTCACGTAAAATATCGATTGCTTCTGTGTAGGTAATTTTCGCAAACTCATTTCCTAAACAGAAATTTAATTTTTCTAGTAAGTTTAATTCACTGCGTTCAGTTTGTGGTTTGTTTTTTTCTTCATCCAACAAGCGTTGTGACAAGAACTCAATATCTTCCTTGTTCTGGTCTAAAGCATACGTGATCACATATTTCAGCATTTCTTCTGCCAAAGCCATGTTATCTTTCAAATCGTAAAATGCCATTTCGGGTTCAATCATCCAAAACTCGGCAAGATGACGGGTAGTGTTTGAATTCTCCGCTCGAAAGGTCGGGCCAAAAGTATATACATCACTAAAAGCCATAGCTGCTAATTCACCTTCCAGCTGCCCTGAAACAGTAAGGTTGGTAGATTTTCCAAAAAAATCCTGCTTGTAATCGATTTCACCTGTTTCTGTCAATGGTGTATTTTTAGGATCTAAAGTCGACACGCGGAACATTTCTCCGGCACCTTCGGCGTCACTGCTGGTAATGATGGGCGTGTGCATGTAAACAAATCCTTTATCATTAAAAAATTTATGGATCGCATAAGCAAGCGTATGACGCACCCTGAAAATAGCGCCAAATGTATTGGTACGAAAACGCAAGTGGGCAATCTCTCTTAAAAATTCAAGCGAATGCGCTTTAGGTTGCAAAGGATAAGCGTTTGGTTTGGATATATCAGATTCAGCATCACCATAAACTTCAATTTCAGATACCACGATCTCAACTGTTTGTCCTTTACCCTGTGAGGCTATCAATTTCCCTGTTACGCCAATGCAAGCGCCGGGCGTTAAACGTTTTAAAGTTTCTGGATTTGTTGTTTCAAAATTAACAACTGCCTGAATATTGTGAATGCAAGAACCATCATTGATGGCTATAAAAGAATTGTTTCGAAAAGTACGAACCCAACCTTTCACATTAACAGTTTGATCGATGAGGGATCCTTTTAGAATTTCCTTAATTTTAATACGAGTCATAGCCTTGAAATTTGAAGGCATGAAGGTAAAAAAAATTAGAGATTAAAACAGATTAAAAGCTTTTTATATAAGCGGGAAGTTTTCTGGGAAAGTCTTATTTTTTTCCTTTTCCCTTGCCTTTTTCTTTTGAACCTGATTTACCCTGGCCTTTCATGTTTCCTTTGTTACCTTTATTTTTAAACCTCGCTTTCATTTCATGAAATTCCTTGGAACCAGGCTTAATGCCTAAGTCTTTTGCAATTTCACCCCAGCCTTTATTTTTATTTGTTGTGTAAGTGTTAACTACGATTTCAACTGGTTTGCCAATAATATTTGCTATTTCTGCTGCCATATACACTTCGGCTGGCGCCATCGTTTGCAATAAAATTTCAATTTTAGGTTTAGGAATCTGGAAACCAACAGATACTTCATTTTTAAAAGCAGGAAGGTCAGTTTGAGCTTTTACATTAATACTTTTAAGATGGGCGTCCATCTCGACATCTCCTGTTCTGGGATTAAATGTAGTTTGCCCGTTTAGAGATATAATAAAGGTGGCTGCAATGGCAGTAAGAATTTTTTTCATAAGTTTAGATTTGGTGAAATAAATATAGAAAAATTTATTGTTTTGCTAAACACCAGAGCTATTATATTACTGTGCCAATAAATGGTAATTAATTGTTTGAAATCCTTGAAAATGACTTACTTTTGTACTTCAAAAATCATCAGTTCTCATGGAAAATGAAGTAGAAGTACCTTACACTATATATATTGAAGCAACTCCAAACCCTGCTTCTATGAAATTTGTTGCTAATAAAATTTTAATTAAGGAAAAGGGTGCCACAGCAGAGTATAAAAATATCAGCGAAACACAAACGGCACCCATTGCAAAACAGTTATTCCAGTTTCCTTTTGTGAAGACTGTTTTTATCTCGGCAAATTATATAACCATTACTAAAACAGATAATGTTGAGTGGGACGATATCAGTCTTGAACTTCGCATCTTTTTGAATGACTATTTAAACAAAGGCAATTTAATTGTAACCTCATTGCCACAGCAAGAAGTTGCAATTGATAATACATTTACCGAGAAAAAAATAATCAATACACAACATGTAGCTGCTAAAGATGAAGTTGAAGCAAAGATCATCGAGATACTTGATCAATACATTCGTCCGGCAGTAGAGTCTGATGGAGGGATGATCACTTTTAAAGAACTGAAAGATGGCATTGTGACTGTGCAAATGCGAGGAGCCTGTAGTGGTTGTCCAAGCAGCACCATGACATTGAAGGCAGGTATTGAAGCGTTATTAAAACGTTTGTTACCTGATGCGGTTAAAGAAGTTGTGAGTGAGGCAATGTAATGTCTAACGGTAAATATTGTTTGTCACTTCGAGCGGAGTCGAGAAGCAGTATTTCAAGAGACCCTGAATCAAGTTCAGGGTGACAACAATTCACGTAGGATTATTTGGTAAAATTACTTATCAGCGTAAGCAATACTCAGCACACTTATCTGAATTCCTTCAATGCTGTGTAACAATTGACAACAAGCTTCAATCGTAGCGCCGGTTGTAATAACATCATCCACCAACACCACGTGTTTATTTTTAAAAGTATCGGGAGCAATTAATTCAAAAACATCTTCTACATTTTCCCAACGTTCATATTTACTTTTTTTTGTTTGGGTCTCAGTAAAATCTTTTCTGATCAGAACACTTGTATTCAATGATGTTTTTAAGCCTTCCGCCAAACCTTTCGCAAATTCTTCACTTTGATTAAATCCACGCATCTTTAGTTTTTTTGAATGCAATGGTACAGGAACAATATAATCTGATCGGCTGATTACCGGATCTGTTTTCAAATCTTCCGCATACCATTTTCCAACCAATACTGCCAGGTCTTTATTACTTTTGTATTTTATTGCATGAAGTATTTTTTGAATACTTCCTTTCTTTTGAAATAAATAAAAACTACTCGCTAATAAAAGAGGAATTCTGCCATAAAACAAGGAATCTACGGGGTTTCGATGCCCACTATGAAAATTAGTTTTGGGAAGATTTGTGTAACAGTAATTGCATATCTGGTCTTCGTGTTTATATAGAGAATTTCCACAGGCAACACAATTACGAGGATATATCAATGATAAAAAATCCTGGATCATTTATAATTTTCCTGCCAGAGTACAGCTTAGTTTATACTTGTTTATTTTCCCGTTAAGATTAAATAATTCAACATATACTATATAAATTCCGATAGGCGCCTTTTCATTTTCATCGTTAATGCCGTTCCAACTTATCACACCCTCAATTGATAATTGCTCATTGCGCACTAAATGCCTTACCTGTCTTCCTTTGCTATCGAATATAAAAATATTGGCCGCCTTACCTGATTCATCAAGTTTATAACTTATGTTTAATACATCATTATATCCATCGTTATCAGGAGAGAATAGTGGATTGGGAATAGAAACCCCGCTTCCTCCATCGGCCAGTAAATATTGTGAGTTGCGGTAAGCGGGCGTTGCAAAACCAACACCTTCGGAGGCGCTGTTCCAGTTTGTTTTGTCATCTGTTGCCCTGTTAAAATCAATGCGCTCTAGTGACACCCCTTTAGTAGAAACTAATAAAGGAAAATGCATTTTGCTTGTATATTTGAAATTATCGATCACGGTAAAGGATGCGTTACTCAACGTTACCACATCATCATCGGTATTCATACTTGGGAGATCTATAATATCTAAAAATCCTTTTGGATTGATGGTGGAGTACTGTTGCTTAAGTGCTGTTCCGTTTTCACTGAGTACTAAATATGTTTCAGGAAATAATAAATATCCCTCCGTAGTAATGATTTCGGTATCTTTTAGTGTTCCTGTAATAGTATCCATTGAACCAATGCGCAAGTCTTTAAGGTTAATAGTTTTATTACTTCTGTTATAAAGTTCAACAAAATCATAACCACCTGTACCTGGATCAAATAATACTTCGTTGATAACAACGTCATTAGCTGCAACAGGTTCAGGCAAAGCAAATGGTGAAGTGCCATTAATTAATGGATTACCAACGCAATCGGTTACACCACTCAAAACAGTTACCTTATAAATGATTCTGGTTTGCATTGCCGATGATAGTTTCAGAATTACTTTTTTAAATTCAGGTGCAATTGCTTTTACATAAGTGGGAGCAGTGAGACCATTATCAAATGTGTAATTTAATGGGTTTGATAGGGTGATGCTATCCAGTGCTTCGGTGAAAATCAACATGATGCTGTCAGCATCAATAACTACTACTCTGTCCAAAGTCGGAGAAGAAACATCTGGATTATTTGCGGCAACTGAGTTTGCAAAAGAGGGCGTTCCTCCATTTGGGTGGGTGCTGGCATGCCAGTTATTTTGTCCGCCGCAGGGATTGTTAGCGTCAATTTGTTCAATGCTCCAGCCGCCATCACTTTTGTTGTTGTCGTTATACCAGGTTGAAGAATAGGAAACAGAGCTTATTACAACGTTGCTGGTGTCAAGTAAAGTAATTGTAGTTCCATCATTTAATAAAGAAGGAAAACTTACCACTTCGTTTACTACAATGCCAAAATTATTATAAAATTGATCGGCGGCCCCTGTACCCGCTAATACCACATAGCCATTGGGTGCAATGGTAATGTCTGGAAGTTTTTTAGAAGTAGTAAGGCTTGAAAAACTCCAGTTCTTAAGGTTAATACTAAAATTAGTTCTGTTCTTTAATTCTACATATTCTTCATTCGGCAATGATATGGATGGGTCAGGATCGGGCATGAGCTCGTTGATTACAACATCATATTGTTTAGCTTTATAATGGGAGAAGGCTTTTATGTTAGGGCTTAATGCATTTCCACTGCAGTCAGTAACACCCGATATCGTTAAAGTATAATTGGTCGCATTGATTAGTTTAGTTGCGAAAGATAAGGTGACGCACATGTTGCCTGATCCTACTATTGCTAAGGTAGGACTATTTAAGCCGCCCGTAACCGTATAGTTGGATGCCATTGAAAGTTGGGCCGCGGAAATCGCATCATCAAAACAGACCGATATGTGCATGGAGTCAATTACATTTACAGTGCTTATTTTGGGAGCAACCACGTCCGGTGATAATGAAAAAACAGAATTCACAAATCCTGGAGTTCCACCGTTGGCATCAATAGAGCCAATCCAGTTATTAATCTGCGAACAATTCGAACTTAAATTCGGATTTATTTGTTCAAGTGTATAGCCGCCGTTTTTTTTCACTGCGTCTTTGTACCATGTATCACTATAGTTTACACTATCAATAACTATCCCCGCATTAGTTTTTAAATATATGTTATCTCCGGAGTTGTTTAAAGTTGGAAAAGAGCTTACTCCCAATTTGTTCATATATCCTAAGGCCGTAAACTGCGCGGTATCAGCTACAGGACAAATAATAACATAACTGTTTGGTGGCAAAACATAGTTTCCAAGTGTAGCACCAGTTGCTGTATAACTGTCTGCCAACTTAAGGCCGTTTAAATTGAAGGTATTGACACTTCTGTTATATAATTCTACAAATTCAGCGTTAGTAAGATTAATAACCGGAGACGGGTCAGGAAATAATTCATTGATAACAATATCTTTAAAGCCAACTGTTACTGGTGCTATATAGGTAAAGCTGGTTGTAGCAGATGAAACGGCATTCAATGACGGATCCTTCACCCCGGAAATCGTTAGCGTATTAATGGTTGCATTTAAGAATGTGGATGTAAATGATAAATGAACAAGTGAAAAATTAGATGCATCCCTGACAGCAGAATTTGGATTTCCTATAGCATTATTTACTAAATAATTTGTTGTTGTTTGAGCGGATGCAATTTCTACGGGTTCATTAAACAATACATCTAATTGGTTATTTGAGATAACAGTACTACTAACAATATTAGGAGGAGTTACATCTAAAACAATAGCTGCGATATTAACATCGTCAAACACATGCTTCCCAAAAAAAGTGGCAGTAGATTGTTTGATCGCAAACCCAAAAGTTGTTGTAGTTGTATATG
This sequence comes from Bacteroidota bacterium, assembly GCA_040387555.1. Lineage (GTDB taxonomy): Bacteria > Bacteroidota > Bacteroidia > B-17B0 > Aurantibacillaceae > UBA4416. Next base: position 260,293 of record JAZKDO010000002.1, read on the forward strand.
TCCCATCTGTAATTGTCCCTTCTGTAAAGTAACTGGTCCCACTTCCCGTTATATCTCTTTCCAGAGTAAATAAATTTGAACTGGATCGGGTAACACGAATTTTGATAACATTGGAAGAGCTTGCAACACTTGCATTAACTCCATCGATCAAAATAGAAGCCAAACCTGTGGAACTTTTGTATAATGAAACATCATCAGAAGTATTTCCAATTCTTACAAAATATCCGTTTATGTTGGGAGCGAGTAAATTAGAGTTGTCAGATATTAAAAATGCATCAATATAATTGGCCCCTGAGGTAGCAAACTGCAAATTAACCCAAAACTCCCAGGTACAATTAGAATTTAGTGTATTCGGTGTGCTTATGTAAAATGCTGAGTTAGAAGTTGTGTTCGCAGATTTCAATTGCCCGGAGGTAACGGAAAAATCTGAAGCAGAGCTTAGAGTCCATGTTGGATTTGATGAAAAATCTCCATCATTAAAATTGTCACTGAGTTGAGCAATGGCTGAGCAATAAAATAAGAAAGCTATTATAATAAAGTAAAGGCGGGTCATCTTTAAAAGTTATGAAAAACTAAAATAAGAAATTTTTTTGATAGAGAATAATTTAACAACTTTAGCTTCGCTTATTTAACCACATAATTAGATACAATACACATGAAGATCGCTGTCGTAGGAGCAACCGGCTTGGTTGGCACAAAAATGTTAGAAGTATTAGCAGAAAGAAATTTTCCGTTGACCGAACTAATTCCGGTAGCTTCGGAAAGATCAGTAGGAAAGGAAATCAATTACAGAGGAAAGACATATAAAGTTTATTCAATGGCAGAGGCCATAGCGGCAAAGCCTGAAATAGCTTTATTTTCAGCAGGAGGTAGCGCTTCTCTTGAGTGGGCGCCAAAGTTTGCAGAAGCCGGAATTACGGTTATCGATAATTCAAGTGCATGGAGGATGGATCCTGCCAAAAAACTGATTGTTCCGGAAATAAATGCAGGTGAATTAAAGTCAAGCGATAAAATCATTGCCAATCCAAACTGCTCTACTATTCAAATGGTGGTGGCATTGAATCCCTTGCATAAAAAATACAAAATCAAGCGTGTCGTTGTATCAACTTATCAGTCCGTAACCGGTACAGGCGTGAAGGCTGTTGATCAGCTCATGAATGAACGGGCGGGCAAAGAAGGTGAAATGGCATATAAATACAAGATTGATTTGAATGTGATTCCTCAGATTGATGTATTTACGGAGAACGGCTACACCAAGGAAGAAATGAAAATGGTGAATGAGACTAAGAAAATCATGGGTGATGATTCGATTAGATTAACAGCCACTACGGTTCGTATTCCGGTTATGGGCGGACACAGCGAAAGTGTAAATATTGAATTTGAGAATGAATTTGATATCAAGGATATTTTTGAAATTATGCAAAACACAAAGGGTGTGGTTTTACAGGATGATATCGCCAATCAGATTTATCCTATGCCTATGAATGCACATAACAAGGATGAAGTATTTGTTGGGCGAATCAGAAGGGATGAAACACAACCTAAAACTTTAAATATGTGGATTGTTTCTGATAATTTAAGAAAAGGAGCTGCTACCAATGCCGTTCAGATTGCCGAATACCTGGTTGAACATAAATTAGTTTAGAAAATTTTGGACATAAAAAAGGCCGCTGTGCCCATCCCCGTTTAAAGCACAGCAGCCTTTTTGTTATTGGTTTAAACTAAACAAAACCTATGATAAAGAACGTAGAGTAAAATTAATACCTGAATCGCCCATAAAAAACTGCCAACTAATAAGTGGTAGGTTTCACTTGATAAGTGGTTGGAAATTGACCAATAATTGGAAAATTAAAAACCCTTCTGCTATCAATCAGAAGGGTTTTAATTGTTTGAAACGGTTTTTTTAAATCAATCGCTCGTAATTTTGGTCTTTTAAAATGAAATTATTTTTACACCAATGGTAAATGGATATAATTCCGGACCTTTTCCGTTTTCAAACAAAGGGGTTAATGCATAATCTGCATATAATGTGAAGTTGTGGTACCCGATGCTGGCATGTGCATTGACACGAAACGGGTTAATGTTATAATCATCCTTTTTAATGAATTTAATATCGTTTCCTTTTAGTTCAAGAATCTGACGTGTACGGGAACCTAATTTATATCCTCCGATGGCGCCAACTGCAATATGAAATGCTTTTTTGGGATTTTTATTTGTATTAAATTCTAATAATACCGGCACATTCACAAAGGTTGTTTTAAGTCGATTTTTTTTGTAGTTATAGATATTGCTTGAATCTATTACACCATAAGTATAGGCCGAATCCGGGTTTAACCTCGTTTTATTACTAAATTCATACTGGTTCCATTCAAAGCCTAAACCCAGAACAAGGTTTACATAATTTTTATAGAGATGAATGTCTTTTTCAAGGTTTAACTGAAAGTTTAAAGATTTCCCATAGTTCAATGCCATATATTCCTGCCCCTTAGGCATAGAAAAGCTCCCGTTTGACAGCCACCCGTTAACCCCCATTCCGAATCCTCCCCAGTGATGGAAGTCGTCTTCATTGTCAGCCGAAACATTTGTATCAGAGTCCTTGTCTTTATTAATGATCACGTATTGTTTTTTTCTGAAATTAATAGTCGTCGTATCTTTTTTATCTCCCGATTTTTTGGAGATGTCATCACCAACCACTTTTGCAATGGAAGATGAACTCGATGCTTCAGCACTCACTTCTTTTGGTTCACCTTTAAATTTAATGGTACTGGAACCTGTGGCGTTAGCATTGATTTTTTCGTTAGCAAATACTTTTGCCGTGGATGCCCCCGATGCTGTTACGTTTGTAATATTCGAGTTCAGTTTATAGCTTTTTAAAACAGAAGCGCCGCTAACCCTACAGTGCATGGTTTCGGTATTTCCTTCCAGGATTACACCGGATGCACCGCTTAAAGTTACGTCTATAATTTTCGTTTTAATATTGATCAACAGGTCACTGGCACCCGAACCATCAATCGATAAGCTGTCCGCGACAAGTGTATTAGACGTGCTGAATTTCGAGGCCCCGCTTGAAGTAATTTGTTGTAATGTATTTCCGCTGATGTAAATCTTATAGGAGTGGTTGAAACTTCCTTTTGCTTTAACGACTAATGTTTCATCTTCAAATGTCGTAAACACATTATTGATTTCTTTATCGTCAGCAACTACTTTTAATTTTAAAGTATCACTTTGTGTAAATACAACTGTAGCGGCCCCAGAAATTTCCAGTTTTTTAAAAGGTTTAACTTCCCTTTCCTGTGATGTTTGCGATTTAGTAGCTAATACACTTAATAAAAGAATAGAGGATACTATAATATGTTTCATGTGGTTATTTTTAAAATGTAAATAATCTTTCTGCAGATTTTATACATAGGACGCACACGTTTAAGAAAAAGTTACAGGAGATTAAAAATAATTTGAAAATAGTACATAAATTTCTACTGGATCTTACGGGATCGGATTATTGACATATTGCTATCTGGCTAAAGTATTAATTAGCCTTAATCCACTCAGTGATATCCTTAATGATCTGCTCATCTACATTGCCTTGTTTTTCATATTCAGCAGGAACCGATTTTCCTTCACCTTTCATGAGCATGTGATTTAAAGAAGAATAAGAAATGAATTTATTTTTAGGGTTCGTACCAAGATTTTGTTTCCATAAACTAAAATCGGTCATTGTTACCTGGTAGTCCCTTTCGCCTTGGATTACTAATATTGGCTGCTTTAATTTTTTAGCAACTTGCAACTGGTTGTATGCTGTGAAAGATTGCCAGTAAAAAGAAGGTAAGTCTAAAGGCAATTGTTCTTTTGTGGCTGTTTTTAAAAGTTTAGGGTCTTTCAAAATTTTAATTTGTTTTGTAAGCGTGTCGATTTCTTTTTTTTCTTCTGCATCTAGGCTATCTATACCAAATACATAATTATACTGCTCTAGTAAAAGATCTTCCAAAGGCCTGGCGTTTCCTGCTAGTAATACAATGCCGTTTACTGATTTTGATTTACTTGCAATTAATGGCGCAGACATTGCACCGAGGCTATGACCAACAATAAATATTTTTGAATTTTTAAAGTCGGGATTTTTTTTGATCATTGCTGCTGCATTCACAGCATCTTCTATTACTTCTTCATTTAATCCAAATGCGTTCATGTTTTTAGCGATCTCGTTGGCATAAGTTAATGTTCGTTTATCATAACGATACGTTGCAATGCCATTTGTTGCCAATCCTGTTGCCAAATCTTTAAGGGGTTTATTAGGACCAATGCTCTCATCTTTATCGTTAGGGCCTGAACCCGCTAATAATATAACAACCGGTGGATTCTTTATATTATTGGGAACACATAAAGCCCCTGGCAATGAGAGCGTTCCAGTCTTTACAGGAATTTTTGTTTCGTAATATTTATTGGTTTGCACGTATTCAGGGGCAACATAGGCAGTTTTGTTTTTTGGAGGTGTAAAAAACATTCCTACGATTTTCTTTGGAGGGGTTTCAAAAACCAATTGTAAATCCATTTTTGTTTTTTCGAATTCACACCTTACAAAAACAAGCTCAAAGGAATCTTTTAATTCTTTGGTGACAGAAGTATAACCTTTGTATTCGCCCATGTAGCGGGGAATACTTCCCCACATTTGAGAAAGCATATCAACTGATATTTTGTTGGCAATTACCGTATCAAACATAGCATAACAGCTGTCAAACTGCTGGCTCTCCAGTTTTTTTATAAAGGATGCAGATATTTCTTCGCTGGTTTGAGCCATGGAAGAAAAAGTAAAACATAATGCAAAAATTAATGGGAAAATAAATTTCATCGTAGAATTTAATTATGTTCTAAAGTAAATAAAAATTCACATGAATTTCAGTTAAATTAGAAAACCGAAGTAATATGCTTCTACTTTTTTATCCGGCCGAGCGGAGTAATAAATGTGCAATAAAATATTCTTAACAATATGGTGTGCGAATGTTTTATCTCAAATATTATTTTTTTCGAATCACCATCAAGCCATCTCTTATTGGAAGTAAAATGTTTTCGACACGGTTATCGTTCTGAATAAACTGATTAAATTGATTAAGAGCCAGGGTTTCTTTATCCATTTCACTTTCAGGCATCGTAATCTTTCCGTTCCATAAAACATTATCGGCAATGATCAATCCTCCCGAATTTAACTTATCAATAACAAGATTATAATAGTGTAGATAATTTTTTTTATCGGCATCAATAAAAACAAGATCTATCGGCTCTTTAATTTCAGGAATGTAATTTTTTGCATCCGCCAAAACAAGTTCTATTTTATCTGAATATTGTGTTTTTTCAATAAAAGATTTAGCGAAAGCCGATGTTTCGTCATTGACATCAATGCTGATCAATTTGCCTTCTGCGTCAAGCCCTTCTGCTAAACATAAGGCCGAGTAACCTGTGTAAGTACCAATCTCAATAATAAGTTTCGGTTGCTGTAACTTCGATATGAAACTCAAAAAACGCCCCTGTAAATGTCCGCTCAACATACGTGGAGAAACTACTTTCAAATGTGTTTCCCTGTTTAATTGTGCCAATAAATCCGATTCAGATGTCGTATGGATTTCACAGTAATCGCTGAGGTCTTTTGTAATGAATTCCATAGTCAAATTGTAGAATTAAGAATATTATTCGGCCAGTTCTATTTTTATTTCCAGTTGACTTGGCAATAACTGAAACGTCATGCGATGCAAAGAAGTGGTTGAGTAATTGCGAATCGCCTCTCTATGAAATTTAGTAGGGTAGCCCATATTTGTTTCCCAGCCATAATACGGGTGTTGAATAGCTGCGTCTTTCATGAAATCATCACGGTAAGTTTTTGCTATAATACTGGCAGCAGCAATGCTTAAATATTTTCCATCGCCCTGGATAATGCATTGATGAGGCGTTTGTTTGTACGGTGTAAATCTGTTTCCATCTATCAACAAAAGTTCAGGAGTTTGAGTCAGTTGATCAATAGCTCGGTGCATTGCTAAAAAAGAAGCTTTCAAAATATTAATTTTATCAATCTCCACATTATCTACTATTCCTACCGCCCAACTGATGGCTTTTTCCTCAATTTCAGGGCGCAATTCATAACGGTCTTTATCAGTCAGTTGTTTACTGTCGTTGAGCCATTTATTTTTATATTTTTTCGGCAAAATAACGGCAGCGGCGTACACAGGGCCTGCCAGACATCCACGGCCCGCCTCATCGCATCCCGCTTCTAGTAAATTCTTATCAAAATATGATTTTAAAGCCACCGATTTAATGTTTTAAACAGGTATTAATTCAATCCTTCCAGACAAGTTTTGATATTCTCGTAATTTGGCTGATCAGTCGCTTTTTCAAGTACTTCCTCGTATTGTATGGCTCCTTGTTTGTCTACAACAAACGCTGAACGTTTTGAAACGCCTTTCATGCCAAAAATAAAGTCTTCATAAAGCACATCATAGGCTAAAGAAGCAACTTTATTGAAATCCGAAAGTAACTCAAAATTAAAATTCTGCTCTTTCTTGTATTTATCCAACACAAACAATGAATCAATCGAAATCCCTATGACTTCTGCATCCAGTTCCGTGTAAATGTTATAGTGATCACGGATGTAGCATAACTCTGCGGTGCAAGTTCCTGTAAAAGCCAATGGAAAGAACAAGATTACAAGGTTTTTACCGCGGTAATCCGACAGAGCAATTTCTTTTTTTTCAGTATTATATAATTTGAAATCCGGGGCTGGTTTTCCAATAGTAGTGGACATGATATTTAACGTTTATTATTAAACAATTTCTGATTTGCAATTGCTGTGACAAAGTAAATGATAATTTTGCATAAAAAATTTAACCTTAAAAAATAAAAATATGGCATTAGTTGGAAAAAAAGCTCCTTTGTTTAAAGCTTCGGCTGTTATTAATGGGGAAGAAATAGTAGATGATTTTTCATTAGAGCAATACATTGGAAAAAAAGAAGTGATTTTCTTCTTTTATCCTAAAGATTTCACGTTTGTTTGTCCTACTGAATTACATGCTTTTCAGGAAAAACTTGGTGAATTTGAAAAACGTGGATGCGCTGTGGTTGGTTGCAGCACAGATACTGAGCAGAGCCATTGGGGCTGGTTACAACTCGATAAAAAACAGGGTGGTATAAAAGGAGTAACTTACCCAATTGTAGCGGATACGACTAAAATTATTTCAATCAATTTTGATACTCTATTTGGCGATTATGATGTAAATGATAATGGTGATTTAGTTGCAACGGGTGATATGATTGCTTTCCGTGGATTATTTTTAATTGACAAAAAAGGAGTGGTTCGCCACCAGTTAATAAACGATTTGCCTTTAGGACGTAATGTGGACGAAGCTTTACGTATGGTGGACGCTTTACAGTATTTTGAAGAAAAAGGCGAAGTTTGCCCTGCAAACTGGACAAAAGGCAAAGATGCGATGAAAGCAGACCACAAAGGCGTTGCAAGCTATCTAAGTAAACACTAAAACTCACATTTATATGTAATAAAAAAGGAGGAAATTCCTCCTTTTTCTAAAATACTTGAAGATCAAGATAATTATTTTCGAGAAAAAGCAAAAAAAGTTATTTTTTTTTTTGCAACAACGGAAATAGTTACTAAATTTGCAACCCCAATAAAACGGGACGTTCTTTAAAATTAAGAAAATAAGCCGAAGTAGCTCAGCTGGTAGAGCCACTGATTTGTAATCAGTAGGTCGGGGGTTCGAGTCCCTTCTTCGGCTCTTAATTTAAAATGGGGATATACCAGAGTGGCCAAATGGGACAGACTGTAAATCTGTTGTTTCGACTTCGGAGGTTCGAATCCTCCTGTCCCCACAGAAAAAAACGATGGTTGTCGCATTGTTAAGAGATTAAGCGAAAGTAGCTCAATTGGTAGAGCTCCAGCCTTCCAAGCTGGAGGTTGCGGGTTCGAGACCCGTCTTTCGCTCTTAAATGTTTGGAAAAGTGGTTGCTGATTTTATCGAAGCACCGCTCCAAAGGAAAGATTAGTGAAGTTGATGAATAACCGTATAAACGGACAGAAGACAGAAAGACTAGCGCATGCGGTAAGATGTCTTTTGAAAGTCCCCAGAAATTAGAGGGACTTTTCGTGTATACAAAAACACAGTTCTTTAAAATACGGCAAACAGCAGAATTTGCAAGCTGTTGTAGCTCAGTGGTAGAGCACCTCCTTGGTAAGGAGGAGGTCGGCGGTTCAATCCCGCTCAACAGCTCAA
>JAZKDO010000003.1:0-1215032 GCA_040387555.1 Bacteroidota bacterium
GTTTAGGAGTTGATCCTCGTAAAGCTAATCAAATGGTTCGTGGAACTGTTACCTTGCCTCACGGTACTGGTAAAGTGTTGCGCGTTCTGGCAATTGTAACTCCGGATAAGGAAGCAGAAGCCAGAGCAGCAGGTGCGGATTTCGTTGGATTAGACGAATACATCGAAAAAATTAAAGGTGGGTGGACAGATGTAGATGTAATTATCACTATGCCTTCAGTAATGGGTAAAGTTGGTGCATTAGGTCGTGTATTAGGTCCCCGCGGATTAATGCCTAACCCAAAAACAGGAACAGTTACCATGGATATTGGTAAAGCTGTAACTGACTCTAAGGGTGGTAAAATTGATTTTAAGGTAGATAAAGCCGGAATCATTCACACAGGAATTGGACGTGCATCTTTCGATGCTCAGAAATTAACTGAGAATGCAATGGAAGTTTTAAATGCTATCGTAAAATTAAAACCGTCTTCTGCAAGAGGTACATACGTTAAGTCTGTATACATGAGCAGCACGATGAGTGCAGGTATTCAAATCGACACCAAATCATTTAATTAATTTAAACAAATTCTATTAGTATGAACAAACAAGAAAAAACACAGGAAATAGATAGACTAGTTGCCATTTTAAATGACAATAACAAGATCTATTTAGCTGATTGTTCTTCTTTGTCAGTAGAAAAGGTAAATCAATTACGCCGTTCTTGCTATGATAAAAAAGTAAGTATGTCTGTTGTTAAAAACACTTTATTAGCGAAAGCTTTAGAGCGTGCAAACGATAGCAAATTAGCTGAACTTATCCCGGCATTAAAAGGCCAAACAGCTTTAATCTTAACAGATACATCTAATGTACCTGCTAAATTAATTAAAGAGTTTCGCAAAGGTGGTGATAAACCTCAATTAAAAGCAGCTTATGTTGAAGATATGATCTTTATCGGCGACGATAAATTGGAAGCTTTGGCAGGATTAAAATCGAAAAACGAATTAATCGGCGACATCATTGGCTTGTTACAAGCTCCTATCCAGCGCGTGATAGGTGGTTTAGAGAACAAATTCAAAGATGCTGCAGCAGAAGAAACTGCAGCTTAATTGTACTGAAATCAAAGAATAATCAAGCTTACATCAGGTAAGCAAAACAAACAAATTAATAACAAACAAAAATTAAACTAATAATAAAATGGCAGACGTAAAAGCAATCGCTGAAACATTAGTAAACCTGACAGTTAAAGAAGTTCAGGAATTAGCAACAGTATTAAAAGACGAGTATGGTATCGAGCCAGCAGCAGCAGTAGTTGTATCAGGTGGTGGTGCAGCAGGCGGAGACGCAGCAGCAGCTAAAACATCATTTGATGTTATCTTATTAGAAGCTGGTGCAGCAAAATTAGGTGTAGTTAAAGTTGTAAAAGACTTAACTGGTTTAGGTTTGAAAGAAGCTAAAGACTTAGTTGACGGTGCTCCAAAAGCAGTTAAAGAAGGTATTGCAAAAGAAGAAGCTGAGTCTATTAAAAAGGCTTTAGAAGAAGCTGGTGCAAAAGTAGAAGTAAAGTAATTTACTTATAAAAACTAGGCGTTAAGGTCTTTCTTGCTTCGGCAAAAGACCTTAACCCTTTTTTCTGCTTTTAGTAATTGGCGTAACTCTTTTAGAATACTAACTAATAAACTACATTACATTGGCTACAGCAATTAAAAAATCACAGAGAATTAACTTCTCTTCAAACAAATTTCCAATTGAATATCCTGATTTCTTGGATATACAAGTGAAATCTTTCCAGGATTTCTTTCAATTAGAAACTACACCGGATAATCGTAAGAACGAAGGTCTATTCCGTGTATTTGCCGAAAACTTTCCTATCTCTGATGCGAGAAATAATTTCGTATTAGAATTTTTGGATTATTTCGTTGATCCCCCACGCTATGCACTGGAAGAGTGTATCAGTCGTGGTTTAACTTATTCAGTACCATTAAAAGCAAAATTAAAGCTTTACTGTACTGATCCTGAACATGAAGATTTTGAAACCATCGTGCAGGACGTTTATTTGGGAACTATTCCGTACATGACACCAAAAGGATCATTCGTGATCAATGGTGCTGAACGTGTTATCGTTTCTCAATTACACCGTTCACCGGGCGTGTTCTTCGGACAAAGCCGTCACGCAAATGGTACTAAATTATATAGTGCTCGTGTTATCCCTTTCAAAGGTTCATGGATTGAGTTTGCAACAGACATTAATAATGTGATGTATGCATACATTGATCGTAAGAAAAAATTACCGGTTACTACGTTATTACGTGCAATCGGATTTGAAAGCGATAAACAGATTTTAGAGATCTTTGGTCTTGCTGATGAAGTGAAAGTTTCAAAAGCAGGTTTAAAACGTGAAGTTGGTCGTAGACTGGCAGCTCGTGTTTTGAAAACATGGATCGAAGATTTCGTAGATGAGGATACCGGAGAGGTAGTTTCAATCGAGCGTAACGAAGTTATTTTAGATCGTGAAACAATTTTAGATGACAACCACATTGACTTAATTGCTGATGCAGGTGTTAAATCTATCATTTTACATAAAGAAGACGTAAATACAGCAGACTTCGCTATTATTTACAACACTTTACAAAAAGATTCAACTAACTCAGAAAAAGAAGCAATCGAGTATATCTACCGTTTGCTTCGTAATGCTGAGCCACCTGATGAAGAAACAGCGCGTGGAGTAATCGACAAGTTGTTCTTCTCTGACAAACGTTATGATTTAGGTGAAGTAGGTCGTTTCCGTATCAACAAGAAGTTAGGTATTGATATTCCTATGAATATCCGTGTTTTAACGAAAGAAGATATTATTTTGATCATGAAATATTTGATCGAATTAATTAATTCTAAAACTGATGTGGATGATATCGATCACTTGTCTAACCGTCGTGTTCGTACAGTTGGTGAGCAATTATTCTCTCAGTTCGGTGTTGGTTTAGCGCGTATGGCGCGTACTATCCGTGAGCGTATGAACGTACGTGATAACGAGGTGTTTACGCCAACCGATTTGATCAACGCTAAAACATTATCTTCTGTAATTAATTCATTCTTCGGAACAAATCAATTATCGCAGTTCATGGATCAAACCAACCCTTTATCGGAGATCACGCATAAGCGTCGTCTTTCGGCACTAGGGCCAGGAGGTTTATCCCGTGAGCGTGCAGGTTTTGAGGTACGTGACGTTCACTACACTCACTACGGTCGTCTTTGTACTATTGAGACTCCGGAAGGACCAAACATTGGATTGATTTCTTCTTTATGCGTTTTTGCAAAAGTTAATAAATTAGGATTTATTGAAACTCCTTTCCGTTCGGTAACGAATGGTAAAGTGGATGTTAATAAAGGAATTACTTATTTAACAGCAGAAGAAGAGGATCAGAAAAATATTGCACAAACAAGTGCGGAATTGGATGAGAAAGGAAATTTCGTTAATGATAAAGTAACAGCTCGTTACGAAGGGGATTTCCCGGTAATTGAGCCTGCTAAAGTTAACTTAATGGATGTTGCTCCAAATCAGATTGCTTCTATTGCGGCTTCATTGATTCCGTTCTTAGAGCATGATGATGCTAACCGTGCCTTAATGGGATCGAACATGCAACGTCAGGCAGTTCCATTAATGCGTCCCGAAGCACCAATTGTTGGTACAGGTATTGAAGCTCGTGTAGCTGAAGATAGCCGTGTATTGATTAATGCTGAAGGCGAAGGAGTTGTTGAATATGTTGATGCTCGTGAAATTGTTATCCGTTACAACAGAACAAGCGACGAGAAATTAGTATCGTTTGAAGGTGACGTTAGAACGTATAAATTAACTAAATTCCAAAAGACTAACCAGAGTACTTGTATGAACTTGAAACCAATCGTTAAGAAAGGTGATAAAGTTGTAAAAGGACAGGTATTATGTGATGGTTATGCAACCGATAAAGGTGAATTAGCATTAGGACGTAACTTAAAAGTAGCGTTCATGCCTTGGAAAGGTTATAACTTTGAGGATGCAATCGTAATTTCTGAACGTATCATTCGCGATGATATTTTTACATCTATTCATATTGATGAATATTCTTTAGAAGTGCGTGACACAAAACGTGGAATGGAAGAGTTAACTCCGGATATTCCTAACGTAAGTGAAGAAGCAACTAAAGACCTGGATGAAAAAGGTATTATCCGCGTTGGTGCTGAAGTTAAGGAAGGTGACATCTTAATTGGAAAAATTACTCCAAAAGGTGAAACTGATCCTTCTCCGGAAGAAAAATTATTACGTGCAATCTTTGGTGATAAAGCAGGTGATGTGAAAGATGCGTCTTTACGTGTTTCTCCTTCATTGAAAGGTGTTATCGTTGATAAAAAATTATTCTCCCGTGCTATAAAAGATAAAAAGCAAAAAGCGGATGAAAAGCCAATGGTTGAAAAACTGGATGCAGATCATCACAAAGCTGTTGCTAATATCAAATACCAATTAATTGAAAAATTATTTGAATTGGTAAATGGCCGTACTTCTCAAGGCGTTCATAATATCTTAGGTGAAGAAGTAATTACAAAAGGAACTAAGTTTACTCAAAAATTATTAGAGAAAATTGATTTCTCTGAAGTGAATCCGGGCAACTGGACAACGGATAAAGATAAGAACGAGCAAATTGAGCGTTTGTTACACAACTTCATGATTAAGTATAATGACTTCTTAGGTCAGTACAAGCGTGAGAAATTCCAGATCACTGTAGGTGATGAATTACCAAACGGTATTGTTCAATTGGCTAAAGTTTACATTGCTCAAAAACGTAAGTTAAGAGTAGGTGATAAGATGGCTGGTCGTCATGGAAATAAAGGTATTGTGGCTCGTATTGTAAAAGACGAAGACATGCCATTCCTTGATGATGGAACTCCGGTTGATATCGTATTAAATCCATTAGGTGTACCATCCCGTATGAACATCGGACAGATTTATGAAACTGTATTAGCATGGGCTGGTAAAGAATTAGGATTAAAATTCTCTACTCCGATTTTTGATGGAGCAACTATGGAGCAAATTGATGAATACACAACGAAAGCTGGTGTACCTCAGTATGGCCGTACTTACTTAATTGATGGTGGAACTGGTGAGCGTTTTGATCAACCGGCAACAGTTGGTATCATCTACATGTTAAAATTAGGTCACATGGTTGATGATAAGATGCATGCACGTTCAATCGGGCCATATTCATTAATTACGCAACAACCTTTAGGTGGTAAAGCACAGTTTGGTGGTCAGCGTTTTGGTGAGATGGAGGTTTGGGCATTAGAAGCATACGGGGCAGCAAACGTGTTACAGGAATTATTAACTATCAAGTCGGATGACGTGATGGGCCGTGCAAAAGCTTATGAAGCAATTGTAAAAGGTGAAAACATTCCTGCTCCGGGTATCCCAGAATCATTTAATGTATTAATGCACGAATTACGTGGATTAGCATTGGATGTAACACTTGACTAAAAAACATTCTTAATCGTTGGTGACTGAAGGGTTGCTGAGGCACTCGAAGCACCGAAGTCACCAACGAAAAGAGTAAAAGAATTTTTATTATCACTAAAACCAAAAAGCAAAAAAATGGCTTTAAGAAAAGATAACAAAGTAAAATCGAACTTCTCCAAGATCACGATCAGTTTAGCTTCTCCGGAAACTATTCTTCAACGTAGTTCAGGTGAAGTTTTGAAACCAGAAACAATTAACTATCGTACTTACAAACCTGAAAGAGATGGTTTGTTTTGCGAGCGTATTTTTGGACCGGTTAAAGATTACGAATGTCACTGTGGAAAATACAAACGTATCCGTTACAAAGGTATTATCTGCGACCGTTGTGGTGTTGAAGTAACTGAAAAGAAAGTACGTCGTGAGCGTATGGGACACATTAACTTAGTGGTTCCTGTTGCTCATATCTGGTATTTCCGTTCGTTGCCAAACAAAATCGGTTACCTATTAGGATTACCAACAAAAAAATTAGACATGATTATTTACTACGAGCGTTACGTAGTAATTAATGCAGGTACTGCTGCTCAAGGCGGAACTCAATATTTGGATTTCTTAACTGAAGAAGAATATTTGAATTTACTGGACACTTTACCAAAAGATAATCATTTATTAGACGATGCAGATCCTAATAAATTTATCGCTAAAATGGGAGCAGAAGCTCTTCAGGATTTATTGTCACGTTTACAATTAGATGAATTATCTTATGAGTTACGTCACAAGGCAAATACAGAAACTTCTCAGCAACGTAAAAACGAAGCATTAAAACGTTTACAGGTTATTGAAGCTTTCCGTTCAGCACAAACACATATTGAAAATCGTCCGGAGTGGATGATCATCAAAACAGTTCCGGTTATTCCACCTGAATTGCGTCCTTTGGTTCCATTGGATGGTGGTCGTTTCGCAACGTCTGATTTAAATGATTTATACCGTCGTGTAATTATCCGTAACAACCGTTTAAAACGTTTGATCGAGATCAAAGCACCGGATGTAATTTTACGTAACGAAAAACGTATGTTACAGGAGTCAGTGGATTCATTATTTGATAACTCCCGTAAATCGAATGCAGTTAAAACTGAATCAAACAGAGCATTAAAATCATTATCTGATTCATTAAAAGGTAAACAAGGGCGATTCCGTCAGAACTTATTAGGTAAGCGTGTGGATTACTCGGCTCGTTCGGTAATTGTTGTAGGGCCTGAATTAAAATTACATGAGTGTGGTTTACCTAAAGAAATGGCTGCAGAGCTTTTCAAACCATTTATCATTCGTAAAATGATTGAGCGTGGTATCGTGAAAACGGTTAAGTCTGCTAAGAAAATTGTAGATAAAAAAGAGCCAATCGTTTGGGATATTTTAGAGAACGTATTAAGAGGACATCCAGTGATGTTAAACCGTGCACCAACATTGCACAGGTTAGGTATCCAGGCTTTCCAACCAAAATTAATTGAAGGAAAAGCAATCCAGTTACACCCATTAGTGTGTTCTGCATTCAACGCCGATTTTGACGGGGATCAAATGGCGGTACACGTTCCATTGGGACATGCCGCAGTATTAGAAGCACAAATTTTAATGTTGGCTTCTCATAACATTTTGAATCCATCTAACGGTGCGCCAGTTGCTGTTCCATCTCAGGATATGGTTTTAGGTTTATACTATTTAACTAAATCTAAAAAGAACTTACCGAATGATGCAGTAAGAGGAGAAGGAAAAATATTTTATAGTGCTGAAGAAGTGAACATTGCTTTAAACGAAAAGCAGGTTGACATCCATGCACAAATTAAAATTCGCGTAACGAATGCTTTAGATGAAGATGGTAAATTAGTTACCAAATTAATTGAAACAACAGTTGGACGTGTTATGTTTAACCAGGTTGTTCCACATGAAGTAGGTTTCATCAACGAGTTGTTGACTAAAAAATCGCTTCGTGATATTATCGGAATGGTAGTTAAGAAAACAGGTATGGCTAAAACAGCCAGGTTCCTGGATGATATCAAAGATTTAGGATTTAAAACAGCCTTCCGTGGTGGATTATCATTTAACTTAGGTGATATTGAAACTCCGGCTGAAAAATTCAAGATTATTAAAGATGCACGTGTGCAGGTTGATGAAGTAATGAATAACTATTCAATGGGATTCATTACCAACAACGAGCGTTACAACCAGGTAATTGACATTTGGACACATGCTAACTCAAAAGTTACTAAAAAAGTAATGGATGTGTTAAGCTCAGATAAACAAGGTTTCAACTCTGTTTACATGATGCTTGATTCAGGAGCTCGTGGATCTAAAGAACAAATTAAGCAGTTAAGTGGTATGCGTGGTTTGATGGCTAAGCCACAGAAAGCAGGTGATACAACGGCTTCCATTATTGAGAACCCGGTATTATCTAACTTCCGCGAAGGTTTATCCATCTTGGAATACTTTATTTCTACCCACGGTGCGCGTAAAGGTTTAGCAGATACGGCTTTGAAAACAGCTGATGCGGGTTACTTAACACGTCGTTTAGTTGATGTAGCGCAAGACGTTATCATTAACGAAGAAGACTGTGGTACTTTGCGTGGATTAACAGCAATGGCATTGAAAAACAATGACGATGTAGTTGAATCATTATCTGACAGAATTTTAGGACGTATTTCATTAAACGATTTATATCATCCAACAACCGGCGACTTAATTGTTACTGGTGGCGAAATGATCAATGAAGAAGTATCTGCGGTGATTGAAAAATCTCCAATCGAGTCAGTTGAAATTCGTTCGGTATTAACTTGCGAATCTAAATTAGGAGTGTGTGCAAAATGTTACGGACGTAACTTATCTAATGGCCGTCAGGTTCAGTTAGGTGAGGCAGTTGGTGTAATTGCAGCACAATCTATTGGTGAGCCCGGTACACAGTTAACATTACGTACATTCCACGTTGGAGGTACGGCATCTAACACTGCAGCTTCTTCTAGCTACATTGCTAAATATGATGGTGTCGCTGAAATCGATGAGTTACGTACTGTTGAGCGTATTAACCCTGACGGAACTAAAGCTAACGTTGTTATTGGTCGTTCTACTGAAGTTCGTATCGTTGATGCAAACACAGGAATTACTTTAACAACAGGAAATATTCCTTATGGTTCTCAGTTATACATTAAGCCAAGTTCAAAAGTGAAAAAAGGCGAAGTGATTTGTGATTGGGATCCGTATAACGCAGTTATTGTTTCTGAATTTGCTGGTGCTGTAGAGTACGAAGGCATTAAAGAAAACGTAACTTACCGTGAAGAGTCTGATGAACAAACTGGTTTCCGTGAGAAAGTGATTATTGAGAGCAGAGATAAAACGTTATCTCCGTTAATCAGAATCGTTGACAAAAAAGGTGAGCCATTAAAAACATACAATTTACCTATCAGTGCACATATTGTTGTGAATGAAGGAGTGAAAGTAGAGTTGGGTCAGATCTTAGTAAAAATTCCTCGTGTTACTGGTAAGACAGGAGATATTACAGGTGGTTTACCTCGTGTAACTGAATTATTTGAAGCTCGTAACCCATCTAACCCTGCAGTGGTTTCTGAAATTGACGGTATCGTTACTTTTGGTAAAATCAAGCGTGGTAACCGTGAGGTGATTGTAGAAGCTAAGACCGGTGAACAACACCGTTACTTAGTGTCTTTATCTAAACATATCTTAGTACAGGAAAATGATTTCGTGAAAGCAGGTGAGCAATTATCTGATGGCGCAACTTCTCCTGGAGATATCTTAGCGATTAAAGGGCCAACAGCAGTTCAGGAATATTTAGTTAATGAGATTCAGGAAGTTTACCGTTTACAAGGACAGAAATTGAATGATAAGCATTTCGAAACGATTGTTCGTCAGATGATGCGTAAGGTTCAAATTGAAGATCCGGGTGATACAACGTTCTTAGAATTGCAGTTGATTAATAAAATTACTTTCATGGCCGAGAACGATGAGTTGTATGGCAAGAAAGTAGTAGTTGAACCAGGTGATTCAGAAAACCTTAAACGCGGACAAATTGTTTCTTCCCGTAAATTACGTGATGAGAACTCTGTATTACGTCGTAAAGATTTAAAACTGGTTGAAGCACGTGACGCGGTTCCTGCAACAGCAACTCCAATCTTACAAGGTATTACAAGAGCATCGTTACAAACAAACAGTTGGATCTCTGCGGCTTCGTTCCAGGAAACAACCAAAGTGTTGAACGAAGCTGCGGTACATGGAAAAGTAGATACATTACAAGGATTAAAAGAAAACGTAATTGTTGGACATTTAATTCCGGCTGGTACAGGTTTACGTCAATACGAGAAAATCGTTGTTGGAAGTAAAGAAGAGTACGAGCGATTAATGGCTTCTAAAGAAGAGATCGAAGAAGAAGCATAGTTTTATATGGTGACTGAGGGTCTCGAAGGCACCTTATAATAAATAGTAAAATCCCCTTTCAGAAATGAGAGGGGGTTTTTGTTTTGTGCTAAAAAGCCGTTTAACGGTAACAGGTTTTTATTTTTATTGAAGTATATTTAATCATAATTTAAAACTATGAATAGAATTGTAGCCGTAATTGTTTTTATTGTTTCGTTTTGTAATGTTGCTGTCGCACAAACAGAATTATGGGGAATGACAAAGCAGGGAGGGAGTAATGGAGGCGGAGTCATTTTTAAAACAGATAGTACTGGAAATAATCAAGTAGTTGAATACAGTTTCGATAAAATTGATGGTTCATCACCTTTTTATAGTAGTTTAGTTCAGGCTCCTGATGGCAACATGTATGGCTTAACATCGGCAGGAGGCGAATACTATTCCGGAATTTTATTTCAGTATAATCCGGTTACTAATACTTTCATTAAAAAGATTGATTTTGATGGGCCCTTATTAGGTGCTCAGCCAAAAGGCTCTTTGATGATAGCATCTAATGGGAAAATGTATGGTGTAACAAGTCTTGGCGGGGATAATAACGATGGAGTTTTATTTGAATACGATTATGTAACAAATACTATAATTAAAATAGCCGACTTTGATGATATAGCTTTAGGAAGGTATCCAATTGGAGATTTGACCGAAGCCCTCGATGGTAAGCTTTATGGTACTGCAAATGGTGGTTCAACTGGAAGTGGAATAATTTACCAATATGACATTCTAACAAACACCTTTGCTAAAAAAATTGATTTTGATGAGAATACAACTGGTAAAAATATATATAGCAGGTTGACGTTGGGAAATGATAATAGTTTTTATACAGTAACTATGTCTGGAGGATCAAATAACAAAGGAACATTAGTTAAGTATGATTACACTACTAACTCATTGTTAAAAATAATTGATTTTACAGACGGCGGATCGATTGGAGGACTTTTAAATGCTAGTAATGGAAAGTTATATGGTACAATTCAAAATGGTGGCTTATACGGAAGAGGTACAATATTTGAATACGATCCTAGCACAATTACTTATACTGTTAAAAAAGAATTTGGATATGCAGATGGGGCAGGTTTAATGTGTCATCTTATTGAGAATTCACCTGGCATTTTATATGGAATGTCAAACTCTGGAGGATTGAACAACATTGGAACAATATTCCAATATGATATTGCACTAGATAATTTAATTACACAATTTAGTTTTTCAGGTACCGATGGTAAATTGCCATTAGGTTCTTTTATTAAGACTACAGACGGAAAGTTTTACGCGCTGACTTCCGAAGGTGGTGAATTAAATATGGGAGTTTTGTTTCAGTACAATCCACTAACAAATAGCTGTGTTAAAAAACTTGATTTTCAAAAGTCGTTGAATGGACAACATCCCAACGGTTCATTGGTAAGAGCATCTAATGGGTTACTATATGGTGTTGCTGAAGAAGGTGGATTAAATAATAAAGGTGTGTTATTTCAATTTGATCAGGTAAATCATGTTTATACAAAATTAATTGATTTTGCTAATACCGTTGGAGCTAATCCAAATGGTTCATTAATACAGGCTACCGATGGTATGCTTTACGGCACATGTTATAATGGAGCAGGGTTTGGATCAACGGGAACAATATTCCAGTTTAATCCCAACACCTATTCTTTAAGTACCATATATTCATTCGGATCTTCATCAATGGGAGATAACCCAAGAGGAGCTTTAGTACAAGCATCTAACGGATTATTTTACGGGACGACTAGTTATGGAGGTTGGTATAGTAAAGGAACCATTTTTGAGTTTGATCCAGTATCTGGAATTTATAACGATAAATATAATTTTATTGATGCAGTAGGTCGTGCTGCAATTGGATCATTAATTGAAGCAGCGGACGGAAACCTATACGGAGTAACTATGTTGGGCGGCGCGCTCGATCAGGGAACTCTTTTTCAATATAATTACATCAATAATATCTTTACAAAACAAATAGATTTTTCTTCTGTATCAATAGGGAGACGACCTGGTGAAGACGCTTCATTACTACAAGCTACAGACGGGATGATGTATGGAACTACTATGTATGGTGGATCAAATGGTTATGGTATTTTATATAAATTCAATCCGGATTCATTATTATTATACGATAGATTAAATTTTAATTCTATACCCGATGGGTCGTATCCCTCAGCACCTTTGGTTCAAACCTCTCAAGGGAAACTCTTTGGATCAACGTGGGCTGGTGGTACAAACATAACTGGCGGAACAATATTTCATTATAATAGCGCATCAAATACTGCGATAAAAAAAATAGATTTCCTGAATTCTAATGGTTTTAGATCAAGCTCAGCTTTGATTGAAATTTCAAACTATAAACAGCTTTCTTCATCTGTTCTGAATCCAACACTTTGCGTTAACAATACACTTAATATTAGTTATACTTTAACTGGACTTTATAATCAGGGGAATGTTATTAGCTTAGAGCTATCTGATGCAAATGGCTCATTCCTCAATGCTGTTGTTATTAAAACACTGAGCATCGTATCAAATTCAACAGGAATGGTTTCTGCCCATGTACCCTTATCAACGCCTTTAGGTTCGGGCTATCGTGTCAGATTTAAAAGTTCTAATCCAATATTAATAGGAAATGATAATGGCACAGATATTACTATCAATACACTTCCAGTTGTAACTGTTTTTACTAATCCATCTGTTATTTGTAACGGAAGTTTTTTTGATTTGATTGCTAGCGGAGCGAGTGATTATGTTTGGAATGATTTCAGTATTAATGATACATTAAAATATATTTTTTCATCTTCAAATTCTTACACTGTTGTTGGAACTGATATTAATGGGTGTGTAAATACTGCGACGATTGCAACTCAGCTTGATACTACTTGCCAGTACGTATATCCAGGAGATGTAAATAACGATTGGGAAGTTTCTAATTTAGATGTGTTAGAATTGGGCTTACATTTTTCAAAATCCGGAATTTCTCGCTCTATTTTAGGTAATAATTGGCAACCGCATTTTGCTAATAATTGGATAGATACCTTGTCAAACGGCAGAAATCTGAATCATGCAGATTGTGATGGAAGTGGTAATATTAATTTGGATGATACTTTGGCAATTTATAATAATTATTATTCTTATCGTACTTATAAGTCTCCCGCAAATACTGAAACGGATCCCCAACTTACAATAGTCCCAAATGAAACAATGGTTGCAGCAGGAAACTGGGGGAGCGCTTCAATTTATTTAGGCAGTGTTTCATCTCCAGTAAATGACGTTAACGGTATTGCATTTACATTGTATTACGATAATAACCTTATTGATACTAATCAAGTTTGGCTAGAATATCCAAACTCTTTTATAGATGTGTCTGGGCAAAATTTACATTTTAGAAAGCTTGATTTTTCAAACGGGTATTTTTATGCAACAACAACCCATACTTTAAATAATAATGTAAATGGTAACGGGTTAATTGGAGTTTTACATTATAAAATACTCTCTACTTTAAATAATGATGGTGTAATGTATCTTGGAATGTATCAAGCATTTAAATCTGATGCCTTTGGCAAAATTAGTCAATTAACTGCAGGCACAGGATCAGTGATGGCGGTTGGTATTAGTGTTGGTTTGCAGCAACTAAATATAAACAAAATAACAATTAGCCCTAATCCAACAAATGGCTCATTATCTATTCATTCAAAAACGGAATTACAAAAAATTGAGATTGTTGCTATTACAGGACAGATTTTAATGAATGATATTCCAACTAACGTTTCTCATACATTACATTTAGAAAATTTATCGAATGGCATTTACTTTATAAATGTCTATCAAAATGATCGCATTGTGAAGCGAGAAAAAGTTGTATTGAATAAATAAATCAATTCAATAGTACTAAGTTCTAAACAGTATATCATAATATTTGGTTTTTAGGCCCTATTACTGAAA
Source organism: Bacteroidota bacterium (assembly GCA_040387555.1). GTDB lineage: Bacteria > Bacteroidota > Bacteroidia > B-17B0 > Aurantibacillaceae > UBA4416. Next base: position 13,867 of record JAZKDO010000003.1, read on the forward strand.
ATCTGATTAACTGTAAGATTTGTACCTCTGTATTTTGTAAATTTGATAAAAGATTTATTATGAGAATTATTTTATTTGCTTTCTTGTTCATAAGTGCAAGAATTATTGGTCAGGTATGTTTTGATTCTATTACATCACGGATCTCATACATTCCTGGTGGCTGCCAAAAATTTGTGACTGGGGATTTTAATGAGGATGGAAAACTTGATGTAGTGGTACCTAACTCATCTACGTATTATTTTGCAGTTTTATTGGGCAATGCACTAGGAGGCTTTACGAGCCAAGCCACTTATACAACCTCATATGCTGCAAAAAACGTAATAAGCGCAGATGTTAATAATGATAATCATAAAGATCTTGTTTTTTTAAGTTATTACGGTTCTCCAAACATGCTCACTGTTGCACTTGGTAATGGCAATGGAACTTTTACTGAAGTAACCACATTTTCGGTTACAACTACAAATGGTAGTTATTTAGATGTGAGAGATATTAATAATGATACGCATTTAGATATTGTTACATTAATTTCAGGACCATCGTTTACGTCTGCATTTCAATATAATTATGGAAACGGAAACGGACAATTCCTAACATCTAGCACTTTTAATACAGGAATTGCATTAAGTTATACCTATTTGAAAAATGATTTTAATGCGGATGGAAAAGTAGATTACGCATCCGTTACACAATCAAACAATATTTCATTTATTTATGGCACAACTAACGGCTCTTTTACTTCACCTATAAATACAATACCAATAAATCATCCGGTATCATTAGAAATTTTTGATTACAATAATGATTCTAAGCAGGATCTTGCGATTGCGTATGGTAGCAATAACGATTCACTTGGTATTTATACAGGAGATGGCACAGGACAGTTTACATTATTAAATGCCGCCAAAATACCGGGCGTTACAAACGAATATCCTTACACAACCGGTGTTTCTGTTTTACTTTCTTCAGATATAAACGGTGATACTTATCAAGATATTTTAGTGCATACTCAAGGAAGTTTTTTTCTTGTTCTTTTAAATGACGGCGCTGGTAATTTTACACCTGGCGCTAAGTTTTCAATTGGAACCGCATTGTATGATGTGTTATTAAAAGATATTAATAATGACGGGAACAAAGATCTTCTGCAGTTATATAGTAATACATCGGGTAAGTTTGTGGTGAATTTAAGCACACCTTCTTCTGCACAGTTCGAAAAATCAAGACATATTTTGGTTTCAGGTTCACCTTTTGAAATTTCAACCGCAGATTTTGATCATGATGGACATAACGATATTGCTACAGCTGCAGACGGCCAAATAACGTTACTTTATGGAGCCGGTAATGGCGAAACAGATCAAATTAAAGTCCATGGTACTGCTTCTACAAACTGGGCCATGGAGGTTGCCGATTTTAATAATGATGGATGGATGGATATGTTTTCGGCATCAAAAGTTTTCATTAACACAGGTAGCCGAACTTTTAGCTTAGCCTTAAATGGCCTAAATGCGTCAGCTTATGAAGTAGATAAAGGAGATTTTAATAACGATGGGAACATTGATATCTTAATACCAAATGATATGTTTAATAATATTATTGTGAAATTTGGAAATGGTGCGGGGGCTTTTCCAACAAGCACTTCGGCTGTCGTAGGTTCTGCACCATTGTCTACAACAGTTGCTGATTTCAATAATGATAATTTTGATGATGTAGCCACAATTATTAACACAGCTCAACAGTTAAGTATTAGCATGAATAATGGAGCAGGGCAGTTTCTAACTGCTGTTACCTATACAGCTAATGCGAGACCATTAATTGTAAGAAGTGGCGATTTAAACAAAGACGGAAACATTGATCTTGTTATAGCAAATTTTACGTCGGGTGGCACACAAGGTACAGTAAGATTGTTGTACGGTAATGGCACCGGAACTTTTCCGACTCAAACTTCTGTTATTTTTAATGGAACAGTTGCTCCACAAGGCATGGTGTTAGAAGACATCAACAACGATTCGTATTTAGATGTTGCTATTTCGCACGAAACCACAGTGCCTTTGTCTTTTATTACACTGTACTATAGTGACGGTGCCGGGGGATTAAAATCACCTGTATACTATTACAATACCAATAAATCATACGATGTTGCTTTTGTTGATTACAATGGTGATGGTGTAAAAGACATGATTTCGGCTGATAAAAAAATCCAAGGCTTAAGTATCTTATTTGGACGAACACCGGTTATTAATTTTGGGATAAGTGATACGACCATTTGCGCCGGTATGCCCATTACAATAACACCTGGTGGGGCTATTACCTATACATGGTCTGGCGTTACACCTCCAACCGGTGTATTTACACTTACAACTTCCACAACCTATACACTCGTTGGTGAGAACGCCTGTGGTTTTGGAACAAACCAACTTGCTATTAATGTTATTCAATCAACGCCAACATTATCCTTAACACAAACTTCAACTACCGTTTGCGAGGGTTCTGGAATAGAGTTACAAGCAAGTGGAGGTGATAATTACACGTGGTTTAACGGGGCAACAACACAAAGTATAAGTGTTGTAGGGAATAACGATTCTCTGGCCACCGTATCAAGCTCTAATATATGTGGAGTTACCACTACGAGCTTAGCAATTATAACCAATACGCTATGTCAGGATGTATGGCCGGGGGATGCTAATAGCGATGGAATTGCAGATAACTTAGACGTGTTGGAACTAGGATTGCATTATACTCAAACAGGCTCTGTACGATCAACAACCAGCAATACATGGCAATCGTATTTTGCCAACAACTGGACAGGAACTATTGCCAATAGCAAAAATTTAAACCATAGTGATTGTAACGGAGACGGGATAATTAATGATGATGATACTTTAGCCATCTATAATAATTACGGATTGAATCATGCGTTTAGACCTGCACAAACCAATACAGTTAATCCGCAACTAAGTATTATTCCTGATCAAGCAAATGTCGTAAAAGGAACCTGGGGAACAGCTTCTGTTTATTTGGGAGACGCATCTGCCAATATTTATAGTATTAATGGCGTAGCTTTTACAGTTGATTTTGATAATACGATAATCGAAGCGAATAGTATTTATATCGAATATCAAAATTCATTTTTGGATGCCGGACAAAATTTGGATTTCAGAAAAATGGATTTCGCGACAGGGAAAATATTTACTGCTACAACGCATACAGTAAATAGCAATGTTAGTGGTTATGGAAAAATAGCAACTTTACATTACATGATTAAATCTACTTTAACAACAGATCAAATTTTAAATTTAGGAATTAGTCAGGCTAATCAATCCAATGCGACTGGTGCAATTACACCATTAACATCAGGAACTGGAACGTTAATGGCAATAGGCGCTAGTGTCGGGGTTCAAGAATTAAATGAAAATATAATTTCTGTTGGCCCTAACCCAACAAACGGTTCATTGACTCTTAATTCAAGAACAGAATTACAAAAAATTGAAATTGTATCTATTGCAGGACAGGTTTTAATGCAGGAGATTCCAACTACCGTTTCTCATACATTGCATTTAGAAAATCTATCGAATGGCATTTACTTTATAAATCTCTATCAAAACGATCGTGTTGTAAAGAGGGAGAAAGTAATGTTGTTTAAATAATAAAATCCCTGGTACTCGGGGATTTTATTTAGACTTTACGCTTCTCGACTCCGCTCGAAGTTACAAGTTGTTTTCCGCACGTTAGTGTCTCCCTGGTTCTTGAAAACCTGTTCAACCTCTTCAACTAATTGATTGTAACTGTCTTTTGCAGAGTTGATTTCCGGTTTCATTAATTCCAGTTCATCTGCATGCGATTTATATTCATTGTGTATTTCTTCCGGATTAACTGATGTCTCATTTAATTTATCAATTAACTCCTTGTTTTTTTGAGAGAGTATTTCTAAACGTGTGATCAATGTATTTTGCTCAGCGGCCAAAGTGGTGAGTATCATTTCTTCAGGACTCACAGAAGATGAATTTGTGCTTGTATCTGAGTAAACCAATTTGGCAATTTCATTGCGTTGGCTGGTCAAAGCGGAATCTTCCTTTTGTAACTCTATCTGTGTCGTTTCAATTTTCTGAATTAACTCTGAGTAATCTTCTTTGCAGGAAGTTAAACTGATTGCAAATATTGAAGCAATGATGATGATGTAATTTTTCATAACGATAGGTTTTAGGGCTTAACGATTTATTATATCAACCATATACTGTAACCCATCCTTAACATAACTTAAAAAGTTACAGACTTCTGTAGTTTGGAGTTATCTCACTGAGAGGAGCCGAAGTGTGAGTACTATTAATGTGCATTTCGACTACGCTCGATGTGACAGTAAAATAAACAAATCGAGCTCTCTGCTAATGCCTCTGCGACTTTGGGTTAGATTTTTATCTTTCTCAACTCTTTAAAGGCTGTTCTTTCAATTTCCGCAATTTCATCCAACATATTAGCGCTTTCTAAAAAATCTTTTTGTTCGTTTAAACGCCCCTTGTAGATTCGTCCCATGTTTACTGCGCTGGCACGCCATAGATCTCCTGCTTTGGTGAATTGATCTGACAGAGTTAATAATTTATCATTCCCGGTAATACTACTCGCTTGCTCTAAAAACGCAGCGTATAAAAAGCGGAAGCCACCACCACCGGTGCCAATTTCTTCCTGCATACGAACGATCTGTCCTAAATATAAACCTGCTTTACGCGGACCTAATTTCTCCCGCCATTTACGAATATGTTTAGCGGTGTATTTTATTCCATCTACACCACAAATAGAGCCTGGAATATTCAGCATATCAAAAGATGAACGATGAATAGCTTTATATATAACTTTTTGTAAGTGTTCTTTACTAACCGGCTTTACGTTTTCAGGATAGTACACATGTCCTTTGGGAGCTAATGGACCTTTGGCAAAACGCACCTTTAGCATATCTTCTTCTGACAGAGTTGTAACGGTTTCCATCACAGGATCACTTACTAAGTAATTTCCGTTTTCTTTTCCGTACACTACTAAATTATGCGCGTTAAAGTGAAAACGATATTCTGAAGGAAAGTAGGGTAAATTAAAAACGCCCACCTGGCATCCAACAGGGTTTCCTAACTGTATTTGTTTATTTAAATAATCAAAGGCTTCTTTCTCACTGTTAAATTTTTTGCGATTTACTTTAATTCCTAATAATTTACTTGCTCTGCTAAAGATCCAGCCTGGCATGCTTCTGTAAGAAATTGCAGGACCACCATTTACCATTAGAAAAGGAATATGGATATAAAATATTCCGGAACCCAAACCAAACATCAGAGGTTCAGTCATAAATTCCAGTCCGTGATGTTTTAAAAGGCCTGTGGCAACACCATTTTCACAGTGAGCTGTTTGTATATGATTATACTGAAGGATTAGCTTTTCCATCAAAGTTTTTAAGTTCTTCTATGCTAATGTCAAATGCTTTTGCATAGATTTTTAATTTAGAGTCGTTAAGGGTTTTAAAAACGGAAGGCCTGAAATGTCTTTTAATGGTCCACTTCCAGAAGCCTGTATATCCTGCTAATAAGGAAAGATCCATTAATTTAAGCTCCATAAAATAAAACACCGGGCTCGCTTCTCCGTTCTTCACTTTCAAAGCAGCTTCTTCAACGCGTTCTTTAATATCATCCCAGGCATTATCCAGCGCTTGTTTTTTAACGTCCCATCCAGTACTCAGATCTGAAACATATTTACCATTGGCGTCTTTCACGTAACAAACTTCACGAGTCACTCCTGCCAAAGCAGAAGGGTCTTGTGGTAAATCTTCTTTTTTCATTTAATATGAGCTAATTAACAAACCGTTAGTAAACAGTAAGCATATGTAAAGCGGGCACTTTCCGGAACCATTAATAAAATTTTCTGACCGGCTTTTAATTTTCCTGAATTCATAAGCTCTTCTATCATCATAAAAATAGAAGCAGAGCCAATATTTCCGGTTGATGATAGATTGGTGAACCACTTTTCCTGAGGAATCTGAATGTCATACTTTAAAATTTCTTCCGCTATTTTAGTCCTGAAAAACTCAGAGGATAAATGCGGTAAAAAGTAATCGATAGTACTGACATCAAAATTACGTTTGTCTAATATTTCTTTTAAATATTTTGTGCCGGTTGGCACAATTTCCTTACCTAATAATTTAGTGTCTTGTTTGAAGGAGAAGATTGATTTTTGTAACCATTCTTCCGGCGAAAATTCTTTCCAGCCTTTAGTGCTTCCATCTTCATTTTTATCTGATCCCACATACATGCAGGTTTCCAGCTGATTGGCATAAGAACGTATATCTAACCATTCAATTTTTAAATTCAGGGAGTTTGCACGCGGTTTATCTTCTAATAACAATGCTGCAGCTCCATCAGAAAGCATCCAGCGAAGAAAATCTTTTTCAAAGGCTATAATCGGATTCTGTTCCATTTCTACAAGACGTTCCGTTTCCTTTTCGAAATTAGAAGCAAGCATGAAGGAAGAAAGTTTTTCAGAACCTGTTACAACGGCATTCTTTGTATTGCCTGCAAGGATCGATAAATAACCTGCTTTTAAAGATTGCATACTGGCACAACATGAGCCTGAAGGAGAAATTAATTCCAAGGGCTTGCCGTTTTTTAGTTCTCCGTGAACCATTACTGCGTGTGAAGGCATATGGTTGTCGGGAGAAGCAGTTCCACAGGCTAATAATTCAATATCTCCAATTTTGAAATTATCATCTGTTAATTTTTCGATTGCTAAAGCTGCCATCTGCGCATTTGAGTGCGTAGACTTACCGTTTTTATCAATTGAATAGTAACGTGTTTTTATTCCGTTGTTGCGAAGAGTTAACCTTTTTCCTTTCGAAGGAACACCGTCAATCATACCCAGATAATCCTCCATTTCCTCATTGGAAACAGGCTCATTGGGCAAAAATTTTGATGATTTGGTTATATAGACTCCTTGCATAATTTGGTACAGTTAAAAGTTCCCTTTTTGGGTTTTGTTATTCGTTAATTCCGAAAAACTCATTATAGCTTACTTCCTTGGTATCTAATTTACAGTTAGTTTTCAAAACATCCAATACTTTTTTGCTATAAAGGCCTTCAAATATTTTTTGAGCTTCTTGTTCTTTACCTAAAATACCATCCACAATTTTAGAAACTTCTTTTTCTTCCGGTACCTGACCGTATCTGGCAAATTGAGAACGTACATAATTTCCGGCCTCTTCTTTAGCCTCATCTGCAGTTACCGCAATGTTATTGTTTTTAATAATTTTATTTTCAATGAGCTTCCATTGCATTGATTTAGCATAAGAAGGATACTCAGCTTCCATTTGTTCCTTTGTCAGTGGCTTCTCGTTAACAGCCATTAACCAACGCTTTAAAAAGTCATCCGGTAAAGTGATGTTTAGTTTTTCCACTAATGTTTTTTCAACTCCTTCCACAAACTTGCGGTCAGTATCCTGAGTAAACATCAAGGCTAGTTCGCCTTTAATTTTTTCTTTAAATTCTTCCAGGGAATTTACTGTTCCGGCGCCATATAATTTATCAAATAATTCCTGGTTCAATTCAGCATCTTCCATTCGGGCAATGTTGCGAACCGTTAATTGTAAATTTGAACTGAAGCTTTCCGCTATTTCTTTATCAATACCTAAAGAAATAGATTTATCAACTGCCGAATCATAAAGTTCGTTAGCATTGATGATAATTTTATCTTCTTTTTTAGCGCCTGTTAACTTCGCTTTGGCTGCTTCGTTTTTCAAACGGTCAATTCCAATACTGGTTGATTTGAAAATCCCACCCGGTACGATATTGTTATCAGCATCCAGTTCCACGATATCGATGTAAAGAACGTCTTTTCCTTCGGCAACTTCAGGATTGGAAGGCTTTCCGTAATTACGTTTTACATCTTTCAAATACTTTTCTACTAGTTCATCATCAATCTTAACTGTATTATAAACGAAGGATTGCGAATTGTCTAACTTCACATCAAATTGTGGAGTTAATCCTAATTCGTAGTTGAAGGTCCATTCCTTTTGATTATCAAAATCGATTTTATTGTCATCTTTAGGCATTGGATTACCTAAGATCTCTAATTTATTTTCATTGATGTAATTATACAATGTTTCATTTAATATTTTGTTGATTTCATCTACCAAAATAGATTTACCATGTTGTTTTTTTATTAAGCCAACAGGCACTTTTCCTGGTCTGAAACCGGGCATTGAAGCTTGTTTTTGAACTTTTTTTATAGCGTTCTCAACTTTGGATTCGTAATCAACCGGAGCTAAGGTTATACTTAATTCTGCATTTAATGCATTGATGTCTTTCTTAGATATGTTCATGTTATTTTTCTTAATAATGATAGGGGTGTAAAAATACGGGATTTTACATAAAAATCAATGCTTTAACTGAAATTTTAGCAAAATACCCTCAGTACTTAACTCATTTTATGATTAATTAAAGGCTTGGATTTCCCGCTGTTTTTGTAAGAAATTCAAATCACTAGTTTTTAAGTAGTTAAAAATGTATGAACAAAAAAAACTAAATAACGCAAAACCCATTTCATGAGGGTTTTTACACATTTTTTGTGAAAAACTAATTTTCATCAAGCAATCTTTTTAAGAAGTATTTAGCATCTTGCTTTTTTAAAAATAAAGGCTTTGCATAAACCATTTCATACCCTTCTGTTTTTATCTTTTACATTTATTATGTTAGGGATTATAAGCGCTGTGTTCCCTGAAAAAGGAATACGTGTAAATGAAAAAGTGAGCATTCATTACCCAACACTTGCCTCTCTGTTTTCAGAAAAAAAGACTGAAAAAACTGACATTTCCAATATCATTGCTTTAGCTGATGCGGAAGATGAGGCAACAGAAGACAAGGGCGATACAGTTGAAGTAGCAAGAATTGAATCGCGTGATTCAACAGTAAGACTTAATACAAGTATCCAGTACAAAAATGCAGGGAAGTCAGCGATGACTAATTTTTTTACTTCCTTATCGAATCTTAGTAGTGAAGAAAAAAGCATCCGTATTTTACACTATGGTGATTCGCAAATTGAAGGTGACCGGATTAGTGATTACTTAAGATTAAAATTACAAGGGCAGTTTGGTGGCGAAGGACCAGGCTTAATTTCTTTTATGCCGGTAGCCCCAAGTGTTGTCAATAAAATTTCCTGGAGTGCAGGCTGGGAGCGATACCCTGTTTTTGCAGGGAAAGATAAGCGCGTTAAACATAATAATTTTGGTGCCTTGGCACACATTACCAGATTTTATAATTATGCTCCCATTACTGATACTACCCAGTTTAAATCTGCCTGGGTTAAAGTAGTTACCAGTAAAAACGGTGGACCAAAAGCTGCAGCGTATAAAAAAATTAAATTATTTTATGGTGGCGCACTGGCAAAAACACATGTGGAGCTTTATGAAAATGGAACCCTCAACGCTTCCGATTCTTTAGTGGCAGGTGGCAATTTTAATATCAAAGAATTTAATTTAAATCAGGGAGCATTATTGCAGGAGTTCAAATTCAAAGGAAAAGATAGTCCAGATTTTTATGGAGTGTCGTTAGAAGGAAACAAAGGTGTGATGGTAGATAATTTCGGATTACGTGGTAGTTCGGGTACATTTTTTAATCAAATTAATTTCGGACAGTTAAAACAATTTTATGATTACCTGAATGCTAAATTAATTATTCTTCAGTTTGGCGGTAACTCACTTCCATATATCACTACTAAAGAACAAGCTGATAATTTCGGCAATTATTTGAAAGCACAAATTCTGATCATTAAGAAATTAGCACCTCAAGCTTCTATTCTCGTAATTGGACCCGCCGATATGAGTGTAAAGATTGGCACAGAATATCAAACCCATCCGCAGCTGGAAAATTTGCGAGACGCTATAAAAAAATCTGCCTTCGATACGGATTGTGCTTTTTTTGACATGTATAATTGCATGGGTGGAAAAAACAGTATGTTGGCATGGGTAGAACAAGGAATTGGTGCCAAAGATTATATTCATTTTAGTTCGGGAGGTGCCAGGAAAATTGCTGTGCTATTATATTCTTCGCTGATGAGTGATTATAACGAGTTTGCAAAGAAAAAATAATTAGGGTTAGAGAAATGATAAAAGATAAAACAGTTCGAACAAAAAACATCAGTTTAATTTTCACTTGTCTTTTTTCATGTGTCTTTTATCTTTTATGCTGTAATTCCATGGCACAGCAATATCCTTTTATCAATTATAATCAAAGTAAACTGTATATGGCCAAGGACAGTTCACAGATTATGAAATTTTACAAAAAGATTGATGAGCTGAGAGAAGGTAAACGCAATAAAGTAACAGTGGTTCATTTTGGGGGCTCACACATACAAGCAGGTTTATGGACAGAAGTATTGATGGATGGATTTCAGGGGATGGGAAACTTTAAAGGCGGAGGTACTTTTATTTTTCCATTTAAAATTGTAAAAACTAACAGTCCCCATTTCTTCAAATCTTTTACTACCGGAAAATGGATCAGGAAGAGAAGTGCTCTGGCAAAAGAAATGTGTGACAACCTGGGTTTGGCCGGTATGGCTGGCATTACTAATGACAGTGCCAATACATTTGGATTTAATTTATTAAAGAACAACCATCATCAAACATTTAATTCTTTAAGAGTCTATCATAATTTCAACCCCAGCTTTGAGTTTTCTATTCCTTATCAGGAAGAGTTACAATTTGTAAGAACGGATAATCCGAAATTGGGATATACTGAATTTCATTTTGAAACCTTTATTGATTCTATCAACTTTAACCTGGTACGTAAAGATTCTATTATTAAAGATTTTATGTTGCGTGGCTTTAGTATTGATAATACAAATGCCGGATTTTATTACGCGGCTATTGGTGTTAACGGCGCAAGTACTTCATCCTATTTAAGATGCCAGGAATTTGTGAATGAGCTTGCTACAATTCCGCCGGACCTTGTTATTTTTTCTTTAGGTGTTAATGATACCCATGATGCGAATTTTTCAAAGGAACGATTTATTACTAATTATGATAGTTTGATTACATTGATAAAGATTGCATCACCACGTTGTGCTTTTTTATTCACCACAGTAACGGATAATTATATGACAAGAAGAGTGGCTAATAAACGCCCCATTAAAGCAGAAGAAGCAATGTTTGAACTCATGGAAAAACATAACGCCGCAGTGTATGATTTATATGCTGTAATGGGTGGTTACAAATCAATTTATAAATGGCAGAAGGCGGGACTGGCAGCAAAAGACAAAGTTCATTTTAATGGTAGAGGATATCGGCTTTTAGCGGATTTAATGTTCGATGCGATTAATAGAAGCTATCGATATAATAGTGTAGTCAAGTAGTGTTTAACGATATTCTCACATATTTAAAACCACTATTCTTTTATGTAAAAGGACAGCCTATTATTTTCACGCAGTTGTATTTCTGGGGTTTTTTTGCTGTGGTACTGGCCATTTATTCATTACTCTATAAAAAAAATAATTTAAGGACATTCTATTTATTACTGGTAAGTTTTTTCTTTTATTATAAAACGAGCGGCATATTCCTTATCCTTCTTATTTTCACAATTATCAGTGATTATAATTGGGGAAGAATGATTCATAATACGGAATCTATCCAACGCAAGAAATTATACCTCACCTTCAGTATGATTTTAAATTTAAGTTTATTATGTTATTTTAAATACGCTTATTTTTTCGTAGAAAGTATTAATCAGATGGCTGGAACGGAGATTCATTTTTTCAACTACTTCACTCAGTTTAGCAATACTTATTTCTCAACCAATGATCCATTAAATAAGCTGATTCTACCGGTGGGCGTTTCTTTTTTCACCTTTCAATCCATTTCTTATACCATTGATATGTACCGCGGAAAAGTAACGCCAGTCAAATCTATTTTTGATTACGGTTTTTTCGTTTGTTTTTTTCCGCATTTAGTTGCCGGCCCCATTGTGAAGGCAAATGAATTTTTGTACCAGATTTACCAGCCCTATAATTTAACCCGCAAGGAATTTGGTTACGCAGTATTTTGGATCATTAATGGTTTAGGAAAAAAAATCATGGCAGATTATATCGCGGTAAATTACATCGATCGTATTTTTGATAATCCTAATTATTACTCGGGTGTGGAAACCGTATTTGGAATCTTTGGTTACTCGTTGCAAATCTATGCAGATTTTAGTGGTTATACTGACATTGCAATAGGCGTCGCTTTATTATTAGGTTACCGTCTTAAAACCAATTTTAAATCACCTTACAAAGCACAGGATGTGAGTGAATTTTGGAAACGATGGCATATTTCTTTATCTACCTGGTTAAAAGATTATCTGTACATTCCTTTGGGAGGAAACAAAAAAGGAACTATTGCTTCTTATATCTGCATAGCGTTTTTATCTTTTGTATTAGTTATGCTTACAGGAAAGATCTGGTTATTTTTAGTATTGCTTTTTATAGCGATTATACTTGTCTTACTTGCTTACTTCTTTCCCAAAGTCAAACAAAGCGTGAATACCAATATCAATTTGTTGATTACAATGTTACTTGGGGGGTTCTGGCATGGAAGCTCCTGGTTATTTATTATCTGGGGTGGATTGAATGGACTGGGACTTGTTGTTCACAAACTATGGCTTAAAATTTCGCCTTTCAAAGATTCCAATTCTTTTTTTGTAAAAGGTTTTTTGGTTTTAGTAACCCTAACGTTTATCAGTTTCACCCGTATTTTTTTCAGGAGCGACAGCCTTGATACCGTTAGCCTGATTTTTGACCGCATCACTAATCATTTTGGAGGCGCTTTAACTTTTGATATTATCAAAGGCTATGCCTTAGTGTTTGGGGTAATGCTTCTCGGCTACCTGATTCATTGGATTCCTGAATCTTTCAAAGAAAAGTACCGGTTATGTTTTGCAGAGTTGCCTTTACCTGCCATGAGTATAGCAGTAGTGGCATTTTCATTTTGCATTTATCAAATGGTGAGTGGAGAAATGCAGCCGTTTATTTATTTTCAGTTTTAAGGACAGCAGAGAAGACGAATTTAAACGATCTTATAATTTTTATATTCTCCTACTTTCCAACCGATTGTTTTTTCAATGAACAAAAGAAATTTATCCTTTACACTCAACTTAATCTGTGACGCATCAAATTTGAAATTCCAATTTGCTATTTTAACTCTGTTTTGAAATACCTGAGGATGAGTTCCTTTAAATTCTTCTAAGCTATCTATTTGTGAGTAATCAAACTCTTCAACTTGCGCGATGTTTTTTTTCATCCATTCATCATCATGCCACATCTTATGAAAATTCTCTTGCTTGGCTTGTTGCGCCTTTGGTGACTTTACCCAACCGTAATGATAGATCTCTGCATTGATTGGTTTTACATTTAATTTAGAATTATCAGTTTTTCTAAATCCCTGCGCATCTTTATAGGAACGGATTGATTTATCATTTTTAATGATACGAATCTCCTTTCTATACCAGCGCCTTGAATTACCGACATATTTATAGGAACCATAAAAGTGTACGTAATTAAGCAATAAGCCATCAACATGTTTATCATCCTTGAATTTCATCATCGCTTCTTTGATGGAAGGTAAATATTTTTCGTGCACGCACTCATCACTCTGAATATAAAAACACCAATCAGTATCTTTACTAATAGCATCAAAAGCTTTGTTAGTTTCAAGGGCTAATACTTGTCCGCCTTCGCGAAGTGAATCATCCCAAACTGTTTCAATTATTTTTATTTTAGGAGAGTTGATGTCTTTAATTAATTGCAATGTTTCATCTTCAGAATTCCCAACAGCTACAATAAATTCGTCACAAAGGGGAAGTATAGATGTAATGGCTTCAACCACCGGGTAGTCGTACTTAATCGCATTTCGTATGATAGTGAAACCTGTAACTTTCATGAAACCTGTGGAAATAAATTTTATAGCTGATATTTAAAGAACTAAGCTAGTGAAAATGTCTATTAAATTTTATCTACCTAAGAATTATTTTGAGTAAAAGTTTATCTATTTTTTAGTAGTTTTATAAATTTTATTATGAAAAAATGTTTTTGGGTTTTGTTGTTCATTTCGTTTATGTGTGTATTAAAGGTTAAAGGACAAGTTGTCATTTATAAAACTTACGATGATTTTTTAAATAGTAAAGGTGAAAATTATGATTCATATGAGTATGAAGACGCATTTTCAGCACCAGGAATAATAACACTTATTTTCAAGGGAAATGATAAGAAGTTGAGAATTAACCCTAAGAATATTTGGGGGTTCACTCAGAAAACTGATTTATACAGAATCTTTGATGGAAAGCATCCCGTTTGGGCGGAATTTAAAGGTAAGAAAATAATATATTATAGTAATGGTTATGAACATATGCATCCATATCATAGAGCCCTTGAGCAAGAGGGTTATTGCTTTCTATCCAAGGATCTTAGTGCAGATATAATTAAAATACCGAGTCGTAAAAAGAAATACGATGCTTTTGTAAAAGAAAATCCCGAATATAAATCACTATTTGATTGTGTTAATCAAAAATGTAAGTATCCGACAATCAAGAGCTATTATCTTTCTAGAGATTGTGCTCAAGAATTTGAAGCACAATTTGAGGATAAAAAATAAATTAAAATTCCGGATTTTTCCCGACAAAGTTTTGTGGTGTTATCTGTAATAATTCTATTTTGACTTCATTACTAACATTTAAACCATTGATAAAATTATGCATCGAATCTTTTGTGATCACTGAGTTAGTTCTTGTAAGGTCCTTTAGCGCTTCATAAGGTTTTGGATAACCTTCTCTGCGTAAGATTGTTTGAACCGCCTCGGCTACTACTGCCCAATTGTTTTCTAAATCTCTATTGAATATTTCTTCGTTTAATATTAATTTATCCAGTCCTTTTAAAATACTCTTGTAAGAAATTAAAATATGGGCAACCGGAACACCTAAATTTCTTAACACTGTACTATCTGTTAAATCCCTTTGCAAACGTGATAACGGGAGTTTAGCTGATAAATGTTCCAGGATGGCATTTGCCATTCCTAAATTACCTTCGGCATTTTCAAAATCAATGGGGTTTACTTTATGAGGCATTGCTGACGAACCAATCTCTCCCGCTTTTAATTTTTGTTTAAAATAATCCATACTCACGTATGTCCAGATATCGCGACACAAATCCAGTAAAATTGTATTTATGCGTTTAAGCGCATCGCAGTAAGCAGCAATATTATCATAGTGTTCAATTTGTGTCGTAAACTGACTTCTGTTTAATCCTAAAGTATTATTGACGAATTCGTTTCCAAATTTTATCCAATCATTTTTAGGATACGCTACATAGTGCGCATTAAAATTTCCCGTAGCACCTCCAAACTTTGCAGAAAATGGGATCGCGTTCAACTGATTAATCTGTATTTGTAACCGTTCTACAAATACATAAATTTCTTTTCCTAAACGAGTAGGCGATGCAGGCTGACCATGAGTACGTGCAAGTAAAGAAATGTTTTTCCATTCTTTAGCTAAACCCGTTAATTTATCAGTCACTAATTTTAAATTAGGCAGCAACACTTCATTATTGGCTTGTTTTAAAGATAATGGAATGGACGTGTTATTAATATCCTGGGAAGTTAAACCAAAATGAACGAACTCTAAATAGCTCTCTAAACCCTGTGCTTTTAATTTTTCTTTAATAAAATACTCCACTGCTTTTACATCGTGGTTGGTAGTCTTTTCCGTTTCCTTGATAACCTCTGCATCGGCAAAAGAAAAATTCTGGTACACTGATTTTAAGTTAGCGATCTGATCTTCATTTAATTTTGACAATTGAGGCAAACCTTGTTGAGATAACAAAATAAAATAATCAATCTCAACCTGCACACGGTAACGGATCAAACCAAATTCAGAAAAGTAAGCTGCCAGTTCATTGGTAACCCGGCGGTAACGACCGTCAACAGGAGAAATAGCAGTTAATGCGTTTAATTCCATAATTTTAAAAATAAAGGGTAAATATAGGGAAATTTTGGATGCACTTATTCATAAGCATCATGTTCAATTTTCCATATTTTATTTCTTTTTTTTGTTGGTTTTAATAAGTATCCTTTTTGTGAGAACCCTATGCCGAATGAGATAGAGAGTGTCATTACTCCGAATGATGTTAAGGATACTTTTTTATACCTACCTCTGTTGAAACCACCTTTTTGAATTGAGATTAGTGGAGCTACAATTAATGCAGAAGCGAAAGAAAGAAATGAGGTCAAGGTTGTTAGTGTTTGCAGATTTCCCCTGGAGTAATATATTTTTGTAATATCTTTTGTTGGGACTTTGGCAAATCCGGTTTCTATTTTTCTATAGAAATTATGTAAGGTATCCGTATTTTTTTTATAATAATCATGTACTTCTAGCTCAGATGTTCTAATTGTGATCGTGTCGTTGCTTATACTTATAAAATCCCCTCTTACTCTGTACTGTAAGCTATCATGCAATATGCCTTTTTGTTCATAATGCACACTTAAATCATTATGCTTATGGACTTCTTTCAAGATGGAGTCTTTGGAAAAATGAAACGATTCATGCGAAAACATTTTAATTGAGTCACATGAACTAGTGACAGATTTTGGTATCGTATATGCGAGCTTTGATTTATAGTTTTTCCAATACCCCTGACCGTAATTATCTGCAATGCCATTGTTATAGTTTACATTGTAAGTAGTGCCATTATCGTAGTAGGCAGTTGCAATTCCGTGTTTTTTATCATTTCGGTAATTTACAGTCACTTTTTCAACACCTCTATGTGACCCGATCCATAATCCTTCTCTTGAATTATATAAATAGTTCGAGGTATCAATAGGAACTAGACTACAAAGACGGTATACTAACCTAATTCTAAATTTAGTAGAAGCATGTTGATTATTATAATCCCAATTTTCTAAAGTAATCCGATGAATCTCTATATCTGAACAGGTCTCAGAATCGAAGGAATAATTTCCTTTAGAAGTACAAATTGAGTCTTTAATATAAAAGTCTTCCCCGGACGATGATTGATAATCTAGATTCTTTGAATGTAGATGATTAAACTTTTTAATTAATTTGTAAACGCCATCATTGTACACAATTAATATATTATCGGTGTTATTGGGTATAAATTTTATGTTGGCATGATTGGATTCATAAATTATTTTATTATCCACGATAATTTTTACAGTATCAATAAAAATGGATGATAGAGTCTGGGTTTTTATTGTCCAAAAAGAAAGTAAAAAATATATTATTAGTAACCTCGCAGGCATAATGTTCAGTTACTCAACCACTACGATCTTCTTAAACTCTACTTTCTTATCGCCTATTAGTTTTACAACATACATGCCTTCTGCATCTGAAGTTAAATCAACCTTTTGTAGTAGGCTATTAATTTTATTCTCAGAAATCAGTACCCCGTTTAAATTATAAATTTCATACTTATTAAATGTTGACTCTATTTGTGAAATTGTTATGTTGTTTTTCGCAGGGTTAGGGAAAATTTTCCAGTCATAATTTAAAGAGTTCGATGCTTGAACTCCTGTCATCATTCCATTATATTTAATTTGCGCTTGTTGTGCACCGGTAATCAAGTTGCTTAAACTATCACCTCCAACTAAAGCAAACGCTACTTTTACAGAATCCCCGGGTGCAATAATAAACGGACCACTACTCATCACGTTGATCACATCTGCACCTGTTGACGAAACACCGGCCGCTAAACGCTGAGTAGAGAGACTTAGATATTTTTCTTTAGTATTAAATCCATTAACAAGGTCAAGACCGCCATTTCCCCCGCTCAAGTGATCAACGGCATAAAAATTAGGGGGCGCTGTACTTGTCAATAATTTAATTCCACCATATTTTCCCCCTATAGCTGTGTAATAACTATAGCCCATTTTGGTGCCAGCATCATAGGCGCTTCGGTTTTGAGAAAAGGTACCTCCATCAATATCCCAGTCGGCAAAAATTCCCGCGTATAGTGTTTTAAGTGTGTCAGTACTATGAGTGTTAGTTAGTATATATTCCCAGATCACAAACTGCGTATTTGGAACAGAGGCCCATGCATAGGTGTTTTGCTGAACGCTTATAGGTATTGATGATGGGGATGGATTATCGTTGAATTTTGTTTTGGTATCAAAGTCAGAAGTGATGGAAGGAATTTGCAATTGAATGCGATTGATTGTTCCAAAATCAACATCACCTAAACTTGTATTCAATCCACGCACGCAATCTGATACCTTGGTAGTATCCGTTCCAATCATCAAGCCACC
Organism: Bacteroidota bacterium; assembly: GCA_040387555.1. Taxonomy (GTDB): domain Bacteria; phylum Bacteroidota; class Bacteroidia; order B-17B0; family Aurantibacillaceae; genus UBA4416. Next base: position 32,165 of record JAZKDO010000003.1, read on the forward strand.
TTCATATAAAAGGCTTACATCGTTGTACTTAAATCCTAATCCTTGAACCTGCGCATCCTGATTATAGCCAATTTTACCTTTACTGGTTGCTGTGGTACTAACATCATTTATATCAATGTTAATATAGTCAACATTGATATAAAGCGTAAAAAATTGTTTTGCCTGGTAAGTGCCGTCATTCATCAAAACCTCAAAATCTATTGTTTGATTAATGGGAATGGAACCGGTTAACTTAAACTTAAAAGGATCTGATGAATTTGTTGTACTGGCTAAAGTATTTATTACGCCCAAGCTCGTAACATTATCTATGACCGAGGTGTAAGGTGTTATGGGTGTAACAGTAACATTTAAAGTGGAGGTTGGATCCAGATAATTGATGAATGTACCAGTAATAAACAAAGTATCTCCACTAATGAATGATAAGTCATTGTGATCTGTCACACTTTTAGAAGTCATAACCACACTCGGGCTGGATGCATCATTTAATGCTCTGAATAAATTAATACGTCCCTTACCTAGCTTGTTTATGTATGAAGGATTAGCAGAATAAATGTCGTCAGAAGTTACTTTTAATCGTTCGCCAACTTGCAAACCGTTATACGATGGAAAATGATTTTTTACAATACCTGCAGCTCCGGCCACAATAGGTGACGACATAGAAGTTCCCGATGAGGAAATATATGAATTTCCGGGCCAGGTAGAACTTACATTGTCTCCCGGCGCGCACACATCCACCATGTACCCATAATTAGAAGATGCTTGTTTTGTATCGTTAAATGTTGTATTTCCTACGCACAAAGCATAATTATAAGCTGCAGGAAAAAAATCACCATCCGCATTACCGTTACCTGCAGCACATACCACTAAACAGTTCTTATCGATGGTGGCGTAATCAATAATGTCTTGTCCGAACTGGCTAGATCCACCGCCTCCCCAGGAGCAGTTGATGATCTGACAGCCATGATCGGCAGCGTATTTAATTCCCTCATAAGCACCAATTAACGCACCACTTGCGTTCGAAATCTTAACTGGCAAAAATTTACAGTGAAAGCCAACACCTGCTCCCCCAAGGTTGTTGTCTGCACTTGCCGCTGCTAAACCACAAACATGAACTCCGTGCGCATTCGTTTCCCAGCTTGCATCTGAGTCATTCATTCCAGTGTCCCAACCCATATAATTATCAATGTAGCCATCTCCATCGTTATCAATACCATCCACCTGGTCAGCATAATTTCGTTTGGCATTATTAAACAAATCAGGATGAGTAAAATCAGTTCCTGTATCTGTAATCCCAATTACGATTGAAGAATCGCCTTTGTTAAGGTCCCATGCATTAAAGGCATTAATAGTTTGTAAGTGGTATTGATTAGAAGGATTAGCTAGCGGATCATTGGGTGTATAATTTGCCTTGGGAAGAAAATGTGGTTCTGCATAAAGAAGGATGTTGGATAATAATAATTTTCTGATAGCTTTTTCTATTGAAAGATCAGAAGTATAATTTAGTTCATAAATAAGCGATAGATCAGCATGAGTTTGCCCCGTTTCATTAACTAACTTTTCCGGACTTTTATCAAATGGAAATTTTTTGTGAAGATTTGTCACTCCAACAAGAGTTGATAGTGAAACGAATGCTGGATGATCAATGTGATTGTTAGTGCACGCATTTGCAAACAAAGGATTGACTTTGATGATAAGCGTTTTAGGTAAATAGTCGGCAGCAGAAATTGATGTTGGCAATTGATAAGTTTTTTGCGCAGTTACCTGCAAACCGATCATGACACAAAAAAAGAAAACGGAAATGAATTTCATGTGATGGGTTTTAAAATTAATCCAACAAATAACTTTGATGCTTGTTATATTTTTCAAGAGTTCTTATACCTGAGGAGCTGATGTGTTCAAACTCTTTATCACAAAATATATTGATGATCTTAATGTCTGGTTTTAGTTCCTGGATGTATCGGTATTGATTTTGTTCATATTGAAAATCGGTTGAGTTTCTCAAGCCTCTTACCACTGTTACATCATAGCCGAATGAATCAATATGATCTGTTAATAATCCATGATATTCTGTTTGCTGTCTGTTGGCAATAGTTTTTGGAATTGGCCAGTGTCGTTCTGTTTTATCAGGATTTTTTCCAAAGGCAATAATCACTTTATCAAATAATTTTTCTGCTTTTTTTAAAACATTATAATGGCCTTTATGAAAGGGATTAAAGCTTCCGGCAAAGACAGCAATGTTCGGGCGAACTGCTTTTACATATTCTATCAATGGAGTTAAATTGCCATTTGCATTAAAGCTATTTAAAATCTCAATACGTTTTGTTTTATAATCTTTATAATCTACAAATTGAAATTCTTTAAAGATTTGCAGTTCGTAATTAAGTAGTTTCTCAAATGATGCATTAAAAATTGAAAGATCGGCTCTTATTAATTCTTCCGAAAACTGAACCGTAGGTTTATGATTTTTGGTATCTAAAATTAATTGTTGGATGTGTTTTTTTTGATCTGGTGTTAAGCCTGAGGATTTCGCTTGTTGTAAAAAAAATTCCGCAGAATCTTCTTCGTTGGTCTTAGATTGTGGATTGTAAACAATATCATGAAAGACAGCCGCTAAAAAAACTTCATCGTGTTTCAATAAATCCATGGCTTGCAACTGCTTTAACACATCTTCAATATGGTTGAGTGTATGATAAAAACGATGGGGTTCATCATATAAATTGATCACATCAGAATTGAACTGAAGATGATTGAGTCGATGTGATATTTCAGCTATGTTCATTCTTTAATAAAGTAAATGAAACGCAGATAGCACAGATTTTCCGGATGAGCACGGATTAAAATACTTGTTTCTATGCGCCTATGTGTTTAATTATTTAATGTCGTCATTTACAAAAATTATTTCTTCTTTAAATAAAATAAGGTACTGCAATTTGTTTTTTGTAAAATTTTATTGGCTTGTTCTCTAATTTGTTCTGCCGTTACTTTCTGATAATTTTCTATTTCCAGATTAATCAGGTTCGCATCGCCTAATAATTCCGAGATCGCCAGGTTAGTGGCTTTGTTCAACACATCTGCTTCACTGTAAGTTACAGTTGATTCAACTTTGTTCTTGCATTTCTGTAATTCATCAGGAGCAACTAATTCAGTCTGTAGTTTTAAAATTTCCGCATCAAGGCCTGCTTCGGCATCTTCTATGCTAACATTATCATTGATTTTTCCGGAGATTACAAATAATCCTTTATCAAAATCACCCATCACATAAGCGTTTAGATCAGAAAATAATTGTTTGTCTTTGATCAGTGTTTTATATAAGCGAGAAGAATTTCCTCTCGATAATATATCAGAGATAAGGTCTATGGCATGATATTCAGGATCAACTCTGGAACACATGCGGTATGCTCTGTAAATACTACTGATTGGAACATCACGTTCAACGGTTAAACTTCTATATTCTGTTTGAACAGGTTCAGCTGGTAAATTACGTTTTGGTTTAATACCTGCATCAATAGGTTCAAACCATTTTTCACATAATTGTTTCACATGATCCAGTTCAATATCTCCTGCAACTACTAAAACGGCATTGCTTGGATTATAATGTTCTTTAAAAAAACCTTTCACATCATCCATCGTGGCATCTTCAATATGCTTGATTTCCTTACCAATAGTTGCCCATTTATAAGGATGGACTTTGTAAATCAAAGGGCGAAGTAATAACCATACATCACCATAGGGCTGATTTAAATAACGTTGTTTAAATTCTTCGATTACTACACTTCGTTGAACTTCAAGACTTTTTGTATCAAATGCCAGGCTTAACATCCGGTCGCTTTCCAGCCAAAATGCAGTTTCCAAATTTTCAGAAGGAACAGTGCAATAATAATTAGTGATGTCATTGGTAGTGAAAGCATTATTTTCTCCACCTACCAATTGCAAAGGCTCATCATAATTTGGAATATTGACACTTCCACCAAACATTAAATGTTCAAATAAATGAGCAAAGCCTGTCTTACTTTCATCTTCGTCACGGGCACCAACATCATAAATAATATTGATGCAAGCCATGGGTGTGCTTTTATCCTGGTGAACAATAACAGTGAGATTATTTTTAAGTTTAAATTTTTCGAATTGAATCATAAAGTTTTCAGTACTAAATTGAACTTAAAGATACTAAAAATGACTTTAATAGCATAGCTTTTGAGAAAAATAACCACCTAAGTACATAGAATATTGCATCATAAAAAAGTTAAAAATAAAAACAGAGTTTTTCATAATTGAACTATTTGAAAAGCGATTTTCTCTGAACACTGCCTGACAAGAAAGCTACCGCCATCTGTGGTTAAATTGTTGTTATTTATAAAATTGCATATGGTTAATATATCATATTTTTAAGTTCTGTATGGACCTACTAAAAAAAATAAAAAATTACGAATACCTGAATATAGTATTTTGGTTGATCAAGGATAGTTGTTGGATGTTGGATTTTAAAATCCTGGCCACCATTATGATTCTTCCAACCCTTGGTTTGGCAACGATGATTGTTTATCACAGTTGGAGAACAATAGATGTTTATATCAACGCGTCTATTTTTTTCTGGATTTGTGCTAATAGTGTTTGGATGATTTTAGAGTTTTTCGGCTATGCTTCCCATACAATTTGGGCGTCTGTTCCCTTCGCCTTGGGTTTTGTATTTGTTGGTATTTATTATTACAAGCGTTTAATGGGTAAAAAGCCACTCAAGGGATCTTCCTAAAGTTAATTTGTATAACCATCTATAATCGACCAATTTTTCTTACAAAACCGGAAAAACTATTATATTAGTCAACTCTATTTTAATCAATTATTTTCATGGAAAATACACCATATCAATCAACCCATAAAATTCGTATTGTTACAGCTGCTGCTTTATTCGACGGACATGATGCCGCTATCAATATTATGCGACGCATTATTCAATCTAGTGGCGCTGAAGTTATTCATTTAGGGCATGACCGAAGCGCTCAGGAAGTAGTTAACTGTGCTATTCAGGAAGATGCAAATGCCATTGCTGTCACGAGCTACCAAGGTGGGCATGTGGAATATTTTAAATACATGTTTGATCTTTTAAAAGAACAGAAGTGTGAACACATCAAATTATTTGGTGGTGGCGGCGGAGTAATTTTACCAACTGAAATAGAAGAATTGCATGCATATGGAATTACTAAAATTTATTCGCCTGATGATGGCCGATCTTTAGGATTGCAGGGAATGATCAATGATTTATTACGTCAGTGCGATTTTGCAACAGGAACTTCCATTAAAGAAGATGCCAATAAAATTGCTGATAGAAATTATAAATCCATTGCACGAATTATTTCTGCTGCAGAAAACTTTAATGAGGAAAACGCAACATTATTGCATGAGCTGAAAATAAAAGCTGATCAATCTGCTACGCCTGTTTTAGGAATTACAGGAACAGGTGGCTCAGGAAAATCAAGTTTAGTGGATGAACTGGTACGTCGTTTTTTAATTGATTTTAAAGGTAAACAAATTGCTATTATTTCTGTAGATCCATCTAAACGTAAAACCGGCGGCGCTTTATTAGGAGATCGTATTCGCATGAATGCGATTAATAATGAGCGTGTGTATATGCGATCATTAGCTACTCGCCAGAGTAATTTAGCTTTAAGTAAATACGTTCAGGATGCTGTAAACATTTGCAAGGCTGCGAACTTTGATTTGATCATTTTAGAAACTTCCGGTATTGGCCAATCAGATACTGAGATCATCGAGCATTCTAATATGAGTTTGTATGTAATGACACCTGAATACGGTGCGGCAACACAGTTGGAAAAAATTGACATGTTGGACTTTGCCGATATCATTGCCTTAAATAAATTTGACAAGCGTGGCGCTTTAGATGCGATACGCGACGTGAAAAAGCAATATAAACGAAATCATAATTTATGGGATATTGCGGACGAAGACATTCCTGTTTTCGGAACCATCGCATCTCAATTTAATGATCCTGGCATGAACCGTTTGTATAAAGCGGTGATGAATAAAATGGTGGATAAAACGGGGAACAATGCCTTGGCTTCCCAGTTTTTTATTACGGAAGAAATGAGCGAAAAGATTTACATCATTCCTCCTTCTAAAACCCGTTACCTTTCTGAGATATCTGAAAACAACCGTAGTTATGACAAGCGCGCGAACCAGCAATCAGAAGTCGCTCAAAAATTATACGGTATCCAAAAAACGATTGAAACAATCTCTGAATCCAAAATGGATGACAAAGATCGTTTGATTAAAGGACTAAGAGAGGCATTTGAAAAAACGAAATTAGATCTTGATCCTTATAATTTATTAATGATTGAGAATTGGGAAGCCAAGAAAAAATTATTCAGCAATGAGTTTTATGAATTTAAAGTGCGCGACAGAGTTTTAAAAATTGCTACACATTATGAATCATTATCTCATACACAAATTCCAAAAATTGCTTCTCCAAAGTATACATCCTGGGGCGACATTTTAAAATGGAATTTACAGGAAAATTTCCCCGGTGATTTCCCGTACACTGCCGGTATTTATCCATTCAAGCGTGAGGGAGAAGATCCAACCCGTATGTTCGCTGGTGAAGGTGGGCCAGAAAGAACCAACAAACGTTTTCACTATGTGAGTAAAGGATTACCAGCTGCCCGTTTAAGTACAGCATTTGACAGCGTAACACTTTATGGAAACGATCCTGATTACCGTCCTGATATTTATGGTAAAGTCGGTAACAGTGGAGTAAGTATTTGCTGTTTGGATGATGCCAAAAAATTATACTCAGGGTTTAATTTAGCTGATCCTAAAACCTCTGTATCAATGACCATTAACGGACCAGCCCCAACCTTAGCAGCATTCTTCATGAATGCCGCAATAGATCAGCAATGTGAATTGCACATCAAGGATAATGGTTTAGAAAAAGAAGTTGAAGATAAAATAGCGGCAATTTATAAAGCAAAAGGAACCGTTCGCCCAACTTACCAGGGTGATTTACCGGCAGGGAATAATGGATTGGGTTTAATGCTATTGGGTGTTACCGGTGATATGGTATTACCAAAAGATGTTTACGAAACCATCAAAGCAAAAACATTAACCCAAGTAAGAGGAACAGTTCAGGCGGATATTTTAAAAGAAGATCAGGCACAAAACACCTGTATTTTTAGTACGGAATTCAGTCTTCGAGTGATGGGCGATGTACAACAGTATTTCATTAATGAAAAAGTAAGAAATTTTTATTCTGTTTCTATCAGTGGTTATCACATAGCCGAAGCGGGAGCGAACCCTATTTCGCAGTTAGCCTTTACTTTAGCAAACGGATTTACCTTTGTAGAATATTATTTGAGTCGTGGAATGAACATTGATGATTTTGCGCCCAATTTATCGTTCTTCTTTAGTAACGGTATCGATCCTGAATACTCAGTGATTGGTCGTGTGAGTCGTCGTATCTGGTCAAAGGCCATGAAATTACGTTATGGGGGAAATGAAAGAAGTCAGATGCTGAAATACCATATTCAAACTTCCGGTCGTTCCCTTCATGCTCAGGAAATTGATTTTAATGATATCAGGACAACCCTTCAAGCGCTATACGCCATTTACGACAACTGTAATTCATTACATACAAATGCTTACGATGAAGCCATCACTACGCCAACAGAAGAATCGGTTCGTAGAGCAATGGCTATTCAATTAATCATTAACCGCGAATTAGGTTTAGCGAAGAATGAAAATCCTTTGCAGGGTTCTTTCATTATCGAAGAGCTAACTGATTTAGTTGAAGAAGCGGTATTAACAGAATTCGATCGTATCTCGGAACGTGGCGGCGTATTAGGCGCCATGGAAACCATGTACCAACGCGGACAAATACAGGAAGAAAGTCTATACTACGAAACGTTAAAGCATAATGGAGAATATCCAATCATTGGAGTAAACACATTCTTATCAAGCAAAGGAAGCCCAACAGTTATTCCACAAGAAGTAATACGTTCAACCTCTGAAGAAAAAGAATACCAGATCAACATGTTGAAAGAATTGCACGGGACGCATAAAGCAGAACATGATGATTATGTAAAAAAACTTCAACATGCAGCTATACAAAATCAGAATATATTTACTGAACTAATGGAAGCTGTGAAGTATATGTCACTTGGACAGATTACTCGCGCCCTGTTTGAAGTGGGCGGACAGTACAGAAGGAACATGTAATTAGGGGCCTTATCAGTTCGAGTGAAATCGAGTACTATGTCCGGTGAGTGAAATCAAATGGTTTAGCAATTTGAAATTTATAAAAAGCTCTTGCAATTTGCAGGGGCTTTTTTTATTGTTTTCTCAAGGACATGAAACAGATAGATAATCGACATTAAAGATAATTTCAGTAAGGTTTTGTAATATCGTATTTAAAGCAATCATCTTAGAGCAATAGCAACTTTGCAATTTTTGTTTACTTTTACCCAAATATTAAAACCCAAAATCTATGAAAAAAGTTCTTTACGTTTTATTAGGCTTAGTAGCCTTGTATTTTATTTTATGTGTCTTCGGACCAGGCCATGTGAAAGTGGAACGTTCGATTGATATTAACGCTAGTGCAGACGCTGTCAAAGCCCACTTAGCAGATTATCATTTCTTTCATGAAAAATGGAGTCCATGGACAGAGAAAGATCCGGGAATGAAAACAATTTATACAGGTGAAGTGGGTCAGGAAGGGCATTCTATCGCTTGGGAAAGCGATAAAAAAGATGTTGGTAAAGGCTCTATGACTTATAAAGGAACACATGGAGACACTGTCATGCATACGTTAAGTTTTGAAGGACAGGGTGACGCTAAAATTTACCACGTTGTGGTAGCTAATGGAGATGCGTCTAAAGCAACATGGGTGATGGAATCAGAAACACCCTTTATGTTCCGTGCAATTATGTTATTCATGAATATGGATAAAATGTTAGGGCCTGATTTTGAAAAAGGATTGGCAAATTTGAAAACAGCAATGGAAGCGATGCCTGCTGACGCTACCGTTCAATATAATGTTCAGGAAATAAACTGGGAGGCAAAGACTTTTTATGGAAAAAAAGAGACTCTTTCATTTGATAAGCTACCAGCTTTCTTTGGTTCATCATATGGTAAAATTGGCGAGGCATTAGGTAAAGCAAAAGCTCAGCCTATTGGAATGCCAAAAGCGATCTTTTTTTCATTTGATGAAAAAGCAATGATCACTGAAGTAGCAGCAGTAATGGAAGTGGCAAACGGAACAAAATTGGAAGGTGTAGAGAAATTTGAAACTCCGGCAGGTAAAGTATTGAAAATAGAATATTTTGGAGCTTATGAAAAATCAGCGAATGCTCATTATGCGATGGATGCGTATATGAAAGAAAAAGGATTAACACAAACTTATGTAATCGAAGATTATGTGACTGACCCTGGAACTGAAAAGGATACTGCTAAATGGCAAACAGATATATTTTATCTTGTAAAATAAGCCGAATATACTTCTTTAAAAGCTTCGGCAATTGCCGGAGCTTTTTTATTTTAAAGAAGGAGTGACTTCTTTTTTTTAAATTAACATTTTAGTTTACCTTAGTATAGAATCAATTAACCCTTTTATTAAGAGATTACCCTATATATTATTTTTATTTATTGCGTCTTCTGTTTTTTCGCAGAACACCGATAGTTTATATACCAGTTATAAGCAACAAACCAATTTAAGGATTAAAACAAATGCGCTTCTGGAATATGGAAGAGAATTTCTTCACCAGAACATAGACTCGGCGATGGCATGTGGTACTATTGCCCTAAAAACAGGCACATTATTAAAAGATACCTCAATCATTGGTGAATCTCACATGTTACTGGCTTTTGGCCATGAAGCTAAAGCCAATTATAAGGCCGCTTTACAAAATTTCATGATCGCCACTGATCTTTTTAAAAAAAGCAAGAACAAGACTAAGCTCGCGCAATGTTATACGGGAATGGGCATTGTATATTGGTATCAGGGATTTTATGATAAAGCGATTGAATATTATAAAAAAAATATTTCTATTTGTGCAGAACAGAATGATGAAAGCGGAATGGCAACAGGCTATGGCAATATCGCTATCATTTTTGATGAACGTGGAGAACTTGATAACGCGCTTCTTTATTATAATAAAGCACTGGTAATTTTTGAAAGGAAAAAACGGACTGAGCATACAGCTGCCTGCCTTGATAATATGTCTTTAATTTATAAGCAGAAAAAAGAATTTAAATCGGCCTTGGATTTTAATACCAGAAGTTATAAGTTAAGAAAAAGCCTTGGCGATACCTTAGGCATGCTCGCCAGTATGGAAAACTTAGGAAGTATTTTTATAGCCCTAAAAAAATATGATGAGGCAATTGCAATTAGCGATAGGGTTGTCAATATTGCACTTAGGTTGGGCGCAAAAGAAGATCTTAAATGTGCCTACCTCAATTTAAAAGATGCCTATGAGGCTAAAAAAGATTACCACTCAGCAAACTTGATCCTTAATAAATTAATGGATATTAAGGATAGTTTACGAAACATAGACAATGCTAATCAAATAGCAGAGTTAGAAGCTAAATTTAAAAACAAAGAAAAAGAAGTTGAATTAACAGAGATAAAATTATCACATGAATTAACTGAAGTGGCGAATGCCGAAAAATTGAAAAAGAAAAATTACTCAATTATAATTCTTTCTTTGGTAGGTGTATTCATTCTTTTACTGGCTGTTTTATTACTAAAGCGTTTCAAAGAAAAAAAGCAGGTTGCGGAAGAATTCAGTGAAAAAAATAAAGCCATTGAACTTCAAAAAACAATAATCGATACAGCGTATCATGAGTTAACAGAAAAAAATAAAGACATAACAGATAGTATAAAGTATGCGAAGAGAATTCAGGAAGCAATTTTCCCATCAAGCGATTATTTTTCAAAATTATTACCACAGGCTTTTTCATACTTCAAGCCAAAAGATATTGTAAGTGGTGATTTTTACTGGGTGGATAAAGGTTTAGATGGATCGGTTTTAGTAGCGGTAGTGGATTGTACTGGACATGGTGTACCCGGTGCGTTTATGAGTATTGTTGGATTTAATCTTCTCAACAAGGCGATTCATGAAAACAAATGTGATGACCCCGCTGATATTTTGAATCAGGTAAACATCGACCTCAATGAAACGCTGAAACAAACCTTGGAAGAGAGTGCGGTGAAAGACGGAATGGAAATTTCTTTATGCAAATGGAATGCGGAGAAAAACGAATTGCTTTTTGCGGGTGCCAACACAATTATTTATCACATAAGTAATGAACGCTTACATATTATCAAAGGGAACAAACACCCCATTGGTAGTTTTTATGGCGAGCAATTAAAGCCATTCCAGACAACAACAATTAGTATTAGTCCAGGTGATTGTGTATATCTGTTTTCAGACGGCTATGCTGATCAGTTCGGAGGAGACAAAGGAAAAAAATATAAATATAAACAGTTGGAGGAATTTCTATTATTGAATTCGCGAAAACCAATCCATGAGCAAGAAGCAATATTGAACACTGAGTTTGAGCGATGGAGAGGTGATCTGGAGCAGGTGGATGATGTCTGTGTAATTGGTATAAAATTTTAACTCGAAATTATGAGAAATATGATCTTAAGGCTTTGGACTTTATTTTTTGTGTGTATGTCATTTATAAGCAACGCACAAAAAGACTCTTTAAGTAATGATCCATTATTTACAAAGCATTTAACTTTAAGCGAAACCTTTTTTGGAAACGAAGACCTGTATCAGGTCTGTTACCCAAAGGACCATCGGTCTGTATTTTCTTTTATCATTATTTTTTCTATCACTTCATTCGTATTAGGCGTATTGGTAATTTATATCAAAAGCAGTAGTAATAAAAAATTAAAAGAAAAAAACAATATCATTGCCGAACAAAATAAAGATCTGATAGATAGTATCAATTATGCGAGAAGAATTCAGCAGGCGATATTACCTGAGAAAACAGTTGAAGATCAGGTATTAAATTCTGGTTTTGCATTATATAAGCCCAAACATATTGTAAGTGGTGATTTTTATTGGCTTCACAAAACAGGGAATGAAATTTACATCGCTGTCATTGATTGCACAGGACATGGAGTTCCAGGCGCTTTATTAACGATGCTGGCACATAATGCGATCAATAGGGCAGTAGTAGAAAAAGGTTTAAGCGATCCTACATTAATTCTGGATGAAATGAATTCAGAAGTAAAAAATTCCCTGAAACAAAATCAGAATAAAGAAATTCGCGATAGTATGGAAGTTGGTATTGTTCGATTTAATTACCTTACGAAACAAGTACAATTTGCCGGTGCAAATACGTCACTCACGTATATTCAGAACAATGAATTAAAAATTGCAAACGGGGGAAAATGTTCTGTTGGATCAGTTCAGGATGGAGAGGTTGCTTTGCCGTTCACACATACGTTTGAGTTAAAAACAGGAGATAGTTTTTATTTGTACTCCGATGGCTTTGCTGACCAGTTTGGTGGTCCAAAAGGCAAAAAGTATAAGTACAAACAACTCGAGGAATTACTAAAAGCAAATTGCAACAAAACTCCTTCCCAACAACTGGAAATTCTGAATAACAGTTTCGAAAACTGGCGAGGGAATTTGGAACAGGTGGATGATGTAACCGTTATTGGTTTCAAGGTCAGTTAGTAATTATGGAGCGCTTTTTTAATAGTCTCTGTTTTAACCCCACAATACAATTCATAATTTCCAATACCTTTAGGTAAAGCAAAACACAAATCATTGCCTTCATTCTTTTTATCATGAAGAATGTATTTTAAAAGTTCCGTTTCCGTTTCTTTTGAAATTTTAATGTTTTTGTATATAGAGATAATGTAATCTGTTATTTCTGCATGATTTTTAGCTGAAATTCTTTTTAGTGAATAGGCTATTTCCGATTCCATAATTATTCCAGCAGCAATGGCTTCCCCATGTAAAATATCCTTCTTTTGTTCAATGAGCGCACTTTCCAACGCATGTCCTATATTGTGACCAAAGTTGAGAGATTTACGAAGGTCTTTTTCGTGCAAATCTTTTTTAACGATACTGTTTTTTAATTCAATGGCTTTGGTAATTATTTTTTCAGAACAAAATTCTGGAGCTGTTTTTAATTTCAATAAGTCTTTCCAAAAAATAGCATCTGCAATTAAAGCAATTTTTATAATTTCGGCATAGCCGTTTTTGATTTGTCGCTCAGATAAAGTCTCAAGAAAACCCGGATTTACAAAAACACCTTTTGGTTCATAGGTTGTGCCTATATGGTTTTTAATGCCTTCAAAATCAACGCCGGTTTTTCCACCAACACTGGCATCAACCATGCTTAGCAGAGTAGTGGGTATATTGATAAAGTCAATACCTCTCTTAAAAGTGGAAGCTACAAAACCTCCCAAATCACTGATCACGCCGCCACCTAAATTAATAATGAGGCTTTTTTTATCAGCTCCGGTGTCTGTGAGTGCACCCCAAACCTGCAAGCAGGTTTCCAATGTTTTTTTGTCTTCCCCGCTTTCCAGTTCAATAATTTCAGCCTCATTTAAAAGCGGCGAATGAAACAATAAGGTTGGCAGACAATATTCAAAAGTCAATTCATCACATAAAATATAATAATGGCTATACGTTTTTTTTGCCAAAAACTTATTGAGCGCATCAAAACTTTTATCTCCGATATGGATGCTATAAGAAGTAGATTTTATAGTCGGCATAATTTAGTGTACTTGTTTAATTTGTTGTAAAACCTGAGTGGCTTTTGAATGTGTTGGATGACGTTTTAAAATCCGCTTCAAATAAAGTTCAGATTGGATAAAATCTTTTTTGTAGGCATACAATCCTGCGATATTTAATAACAAAGCTTCATAGTCGGGATCAAGTGCTAATGCCTTAAAATACAGTTGTTCTGCTTCCTGCGGCTTTCCCTGACTTAATTTCACAAAGCCTAAATTGGTGAGAGCAGACACATGTTTTGGATTTTCTTTCAGGATGTCGTTTAATTCTTTTTCAGCTTCGGACAATAAACCCTTAGCAGCTAAAGCAGGCGCATATTTATTTCTAAAATCCAACACATAAGGAGCCAAATCAACCGCTTTTTTGTAAAAGTTAATCGCGCGTTGTAAATCACCCGTAGTAGAAAAAGCTTCCCCAATCCGGTAACTGGTCCATGCATGATCATTGGAATAAGATTTTTTGATCAGTAGATTATTTAAAAGAACCATATCCGTTAATCTGTTGGCATAACCTGTAATTTTCACAAAATCATTTTTAATAAAATACAATTGAACTAACGGTTCAAAGTTTGCCTTAAGTTCGAGGTCAGATTTGTCCTTTAGATAGTAAGCCGCACTGTCTAAATAAAACGATTTGTTGTCAAACTTTTCATATTGGTTTAAATAGGCTTTAGCTTTTGTAATAGAGCTTGGTTTTTTTTCATTGATAGCAAATAAACCAATGAATTCTTTGATAGCTGCTTTATCTTTTTTCGTTAGTGGCTTACGAATAAAATGATCGTGAACCGTTACATGTGGAATATCGATAGAACCTGATTTTGGCATATGACAGCCCACACAATTAGAAATTTTTGTTATCCCTTTCTTACTGCAAAACACCTTTGCACCCTTTGTCATGCTGAGCGGAGTCGAAGCAGGAGTCAAAGCAGAATGACAGTTATTACACGCATCATTAAACACATTAGGATTGGTTTCTCTTACACTCACATGTGGATTATGGCAGGTCACGCAGGTCATCGCATCTTTGTATGGTTTTAATTTATTTGAGCCGTTGACTGAGCTTGTCGAAGTCGAGGTTCTCGAAGCCCCGGTGACTGAGCTGGTCGTTGAGGCTCTCGAAACGCCAGCAATCGAAGCAACAAAACACTTACTTTGTTTCAATCGGTCCGCATGCGATGCCATAATAAATTCATCATCCGCATTTTTATACTTCGGCAAAAACACGGTCATGTAATCGCTCAGCTTCATACCTGGTTTAAAGTCATAAAACGATTTGCCTTCCTTTAAAATAGTATTGCCTTGCAAATGGCATCTTTGGCAAATATCAAACTGCGCATCAATACTTAATTTGGCAGGATTCACAATACTGTAATCAATATATTTTGAAGTATCAATTCTACTACCCGTTTGTCGTTGGGCCACGTGAATACTTCCCGGACCATGGCAGCGCTCACAATTTATTCCTTCCGGTACTGACTTAAATTTATTTTCAGATCCTAAAACAAATTCCGGATAGTTGTTATGGCAGCTCATGCATTCAAGTCCGATCTTTCGCATAAAACGGCTGTTATGCCCATCTTCAAAGCCAGGAGGCAGATCCCATGTTTTTTTCTGGGTGTAAAATGTCATAGGCATTTGATTCAGATACCCGTTAACAGATTGAATATGCGAATTCGTATGCTGCCCCGAACCTACAATAAAATCGACTGTTTCCTGACGTTTGTAAATAGTGTCTTTACCTTTTAAACGGTATTCTAAAAATTGCAAACTATCATTCAACCAAAAAGCTTTGTAATAAAAATCTCCAATCTGATCACGAATCACAGCAGTATGGTAATCACCTGATGATTTTTGCTTAGAAGCAACGTCAAAGGATTTGCCCATTCCTGTTTTAATATAGGTGTTATAAATGTCCTGGTGGCAAAGCTTACAGGTATTGATGCCAACATATTTGGCGGAGTCTGAATGATTCAGATACAACAACGTATCCGTCTTTAACTGGATATTTTGAGAGGTATTTCCTTCGGGCGTTTGACAGGAAAAGACTACCTCTGCAATCACCAAAAGGCTAAAAACAATATATTTCAGTGATTTCAACAGGTTAAAATTAAGAGTTTCAAAATTAACATAACAATGTAAATCCTTAATAACATAAAATCATGTTAATTCTTCTTTTTGCACTTACGGCATGTGTTAGCAATAGTGCGACTGTTTTGGCGAAATGGTGTGAACTGCGATTTTTTCGGTGGCATTGCGCAGGGTTTGAGCGAGAAAAGAATTGAAGTTGGCATTTCGTCTTGACTTTTTGCTTCTTTTTGGTTAAGGAAACAGAAGAAATAAAAAGATTTGTCCTTAAATGGAATTAACAGGGCCTAATTTAAGGTTTATTTAACGATAAAGTATAGATTTTCAACAAGATAAACTTGGTTTCTCGCATAAAAGTCGTAATTTTGCCGCCTTATTAAAATATACCATGTCAGAAATCAGAAACATTGCCATTATTGCCCATGTCGATCACGGGAAAACAACATTAGTAGATAAAATTTTACACCAGTGTAATTTATTCAGAGAAAATCAAGCTTCAGGAGAATTGATCCTTGATAATAACGATTTAGAGCGTGAACGTGGTATTACCATTTTGGCTAAAAACGTTTCTGTAATGTATAAAGGAACAAAAATCAACATTATTGACACACCGGGTCACGCGGACTTTGGAGGTGAAGTTGAACGTACGTTAAATATGGCCGATGGAGTTATTTTGTTAGTAGATGCTTTTGAAGGCCCAATGCCTCAAACGCGTTTCGTTACTCAAAAGGCTATTGCAGCTGGCAAAAAAGCAATTGTTGTTGTTAATAAAGTGGATAAGCCAAACTGTCGTCCTGATGAAGTTCACGATCAGGTTTTCGATTTATTTTTCAACTTAGAAGCTACAGAAGATCAGTTAAACTTCCCAACTGTTTTTGGTTCTAGTAAAAATGGATGGATGGGCCCGGATTATAAAACGGCTACTACAGATGTAACTTATTTGTTAGATACAATTTTAGAAAATATTCCTACAGCTCCTGAGCGTGTTGGAACATTACAAATACAAATTACATCTTTGGATTACTCATCTTTCATTGGCCGTATCGCCGTGGGACGTGTTTTCCGTGGAATCATTAAAGAAAATATGCCGGTAAGCGTTGTTAAACGTGATGGCAGAATTCAAAAATCAAGAATTAAAGAATTATACGTGTTTGAAGGTTTAGGAAAAGTTAAAGTTTCTGAAGTTCAAACAGGCGATATTTGCGCATTTACAGGGATTGAAGGTTTTGAAATTGGCGACACTGTGGCTGATTTTGATGCTCCTGAAGCAATGCCAACTATGAAAATTGATGAGCCAACAATGAGTATGTTGTTTACCATCAACAATTCTCCTTTCTTTGGAAGAGATGGTAAATTTGTAACTTCTCGTCACTTACGCGATCGTTTGTTCAAGGAGTTAGAGAAAAACTTAGCGATGAGAGTTGAAGAAACGTCTTCTCCTGATTCTTATTTGGTTTATGGTCGTGGTATTCTTCACTTATCTGTTTTAATTGAAACTATGCGTCGTGAGGGGTATGAGTTACAGTTAGGTCAGCCACAGGTTATTGTGAAAGAAATTGACGGACAAAAATGTGAGCCTATTGAGGTTTTAACAGTAGATGTTCCTCAGGAATCATCTAGTAAAGTAATTGATTTAGTTACTCAGCGTAAAGGTAATTTAATGCTAATGGAAGCTAAAGGTGATTTAACTCATATGGAGTTTGAGATCCCGGCTCGTGGTATTATTGGTTTGCGTAATAACGTATTAACAGCAACTGCAGGTGAGGCAATTATGGCACATCGTTTCAAGGCCTACGAGCCATGGAAAGGCCCAATTCCAAGCCGTATTGCAGGTGTATTGATCAGTAAAGATAAAGGAACTGCGGTTGCTTATTCAATTGATAAATTACAGGATCGTGGTAAGTTTTTTGTAGAGGCAGGTGATGAAATTTACCCTGGAATGATCATTGGTGAGCACATTCGTCCTGACGATTTAGTGGTAAACATATGTACAGAAAAGCAATTAACAAACATGCGTGCATCAGGAACTGATGATAAAATGCGTATCGTGCCAAAAATCAACTTCAGTTTAGAAGAAGCAATGGAATACATCCAGGGTGATGAGTACGTTGAAATTACACCAACCTTCATCCGTTTACGTAAAATCTATTTAGAAGAAGGTGAACGTAAGCGTTTAGGTAAAACCTTACTAGCTAAATAATTCCTTCTCCCCTCTCTTTTGGAGAGGGGTTGGGGGTGAGGTCTTTAGGCAAAGAATTAATTTTCTTTGCCTTTTTTTGTTTCCAATACGGCCCTAAAAGAGTCAACTATAAATAATAGCAAATACATATTTAGTTACAACTCCGAAGTGATAGCGGTTGTTAAGCCATGAAAAATAGTACATAATTCAAATATTCTTTCTCTTATAACATATAACTTATAACTTTGAACTCACTATGATAAAGCCTAGTTACGAAGAAATATACATGGAATTAGCTGAAAAGCTGGCCTTGCGTTCACACTGCGTCAAAGCCCAGGTTGGGGCAGTTTTAACCAAAGATACACGTATTGTTTCTATAGGCTATAATGGACCACCAGCAGGTACGCATAATTGCGATCAGGAATGGCCACAAGATGGATGCGCAAGAGATAGCAAAGGAAGTTGCTCATTAGCCTTACACGCTGAGCAAAACGCCATTCTATATGCTGTTAAAAACAATATGTCTATTGAAGGAACGACTTTATACGTGACTTTATCACCATGCATTGCTTGTGCGCGCGTCATATTCACAACAGGAATTAGGAAAGTGTTTTATAAACACAGTTATGCCGAGTATAAAAAAATTGCCAGTGATGAAGGGGTAGATTTTTTAAGAAAATTTGGCGTAGAAGTAGTACACTATAAATAAAATTATTTTTCATGCTGGGAGTATGAGAAGCGTGTTATATTTTAAAGTAAGCAAGGGACACAACGTTATATATTAAAATTGTAAATCTGTAAATATGTTTTTGAGAATTTTATTTTATTTTATCCTTTTTATCTTTTTGCAAAACACTTGTATAGCACAGGAAAGCGGAGGAAAATCTGATCCGCCTAAAAAAGATCAATCTTTAAAAAGTAAAAGGAAATTACGTAAAGCAGATAAGAAAAAGTGGAAAGAAGACCGTAGAAATAAACGTGCTGAAGAAAAAAAAATACGTGATCATCACAAACGAATTCAGACCAAAACAGTTCAAAAACGAATGAAAAAAAGTAAGGGAAAGGCGATTCGTAACAATACGCATCAACGCGAACCTTTTTTTCAACGCTTATTTCAGAAAAAAAGAGGTAAATCTTCTAAACAGCCAAAAGAAAAAAAGACAAAACTCTAGCTAAAATATTAGAATAAATATTAGAATGAGTAAAGCAGGCATTTTTACCACTTATTCCAAAAAACCAACCACTTATAAAGAAAACACCCCCATTTATTAGAATGCAAATTTCAAAAGAAACTCTATTTGTAAATTCGTGTTAATTCTTGTTAAGTTTAAGACCCTTTAACGGAAAAAAGTTGGAAAATAACAATCACATAATCAGAATATTACAAAAATCTAGTAGAAATATTTGCACTAGTTGCCTATCATTTATATATTTATCCGCTCGTACAAATCGAACGTAATTAAAAAACTATCAATATGTTAAGAAAATTTTACTTTTCAATCGTAACACTTTTAGTAGCTGGTACTTCTCTAATAGCCCAAAACAATGGTGGAGCCATTAAAGTTTTATTAAAAGATAAGACTAACGGGGAAACCATACCCTTTGCTAATGTTGTTGCTTACCAAGGTGGTGTTCAAGTGGGAGTAGGAACTACAGATATGGATGGTTATGCCATGATAAAGCCTTTAGCTCCTGGAAAGTATGATGTAAAAGGAGTTTATGTTGGTTATCAGGCAGCTCAACAAAATGGAATTATTGTAGGTGAATCCAAAACCGCATATGTAACTATTGAACTATCAAATGGTGAAGGCGTGAGATTGGATGAAGTTGTGGTTGTTGATTATCAGGAGCCTTTAATTGACGGAGATATGAAATCTGGCGGCACTGTTACCCGTGAAGAATATCAAAACATGGCAACAAAAAACATTAATTCCGTAGCTGCTACAACAGCCGGTGTTTACCAGGCTGATGAAGGCGGTGCATTAAATGTACGTGGTGGCCGTTCATCTTCTACTATTTATTTTGTGGATGGTGTTAAAGTTCTTGGAGGTGGTGCTTCTGGTGTTCCTCAGCAAGGTGTTGAGCAAATTAACGTAATTACTGGTGGTGTACCGGCTCAGTATGGTGATGCAACTTCTGGTATTATCTCTGTTACAACACGTGGCCCGCAAAGTAAATTTTTTGGTGGAGTAGAGTTAATATCTTCTCAGTTAACTGATAAATATGGTTATAACTCTTTAGGTTTCTCAATAGGGGGACCAATCTTGCAAAAGAGAGACTCGACAGGACAAAAGAAACCAATCATTGGATTTTTCTTGTCGGGACAGGGAACCTACGAAAAAGATCCTGATCCTTCTTACGTAAAATTGTGGAAATTAAATGATGATAAATTAACACAGTTAGAAAAAACCCCATTGCGTTTAGTAACAATTGGCGCAGATGATGTGTTTTTCCGTGAACTTGATTATATTACTAAAGATGATATGACAGAAACTGCAGTTCGTCAAAATGTAGCGAGTCGTTCGGTTCAATTAAATGGTAAATTGGATTTTAAAGTTGCCCCAAACACAAATTTAACATTGGGTGGAGCATTTGATTACGGTAATAGACATGATTTCATTTATGAATATTCTTTATTCAACTCTCAAAATAATCCTCAAACAATAAATACAACCTGGAGAACTTATGCGCGTATCAACCAAAAATTTGGGGCTAATCAGACAAGTACTGAAAAAGAGAAATCTCAGTCTTTAATTTCTAACGCTTATTTTACTTTCTTAGCTAGTTACGAAAAAGCCAAGTCAAAAACACAGGATGATACTCATAAAGACAAAATTTTTAATTATGGTTTCCAGGGAAAATATAACTGGTCTCCTGATACATCTTCGAATTATGAAGAAGAAGTTAATCCTTCCACTCTATACCGATGGATGGATTACAAAGGACCAAAGTTTGGCCCTGTTACTTATGAAAGAAGTGAATTAAACCCTAGTACAGCGAACTATTCTTCTCAGGTGTTTGATTTCAGAGGTTCAGAAGCAACTATTCAGGATGCGCAGTCCGATAATGCGTTTGTTAATGGAGACAGGCCACAAAGTATACATAGTTTATTTTACGCAACAGGTCGTCAGTATCCGTCTTATGTAGTGAGTGATCAGACTCAGTTACGATTTGCTTCAAGTTTCTCCGCAGATTTTAAAAATCATGCTATTATGGTTGGTGTTGAGTATGATCAGCGTAATCAAAGTGGTTATTCAGTTGCTGCGGTTGATTTATGGACGCGTATGAGAAACTTAACAAATACTCACATGACTTCATTAGATACAGCTAATCCAATAATTATCCCTGGTCAAAATGGTGAATTAGATAAACATTATTATAGATTTATATATGATGAAAGTAAACAAAATCAAATTGATAAATCTTTAAGGGGCGCTTTAGGTTTAGCAGCAGATAATCAAACTTTTATCAATTCAGATGCTTTCTCTCCTGATGATTTGAAAATAGATATGTTCAGTGCAGAGGATTTATTGCAAAGCGGTGTAAATCCATTGGTTGATTATTTTGGTTATGATTATATGGGTAATAAAGATAATAATTCTACAAACCTGGATAAATTTTTAACTGATAAAGATGCCAATGGTAATCAAACCCTTCGTGTTGGTGCATATAAACCCATTTATGTTGCAGGATATATTCAGGATAAATTTGACTTTAAAGACATTAAATTTAACGTAGGAGTTCGTGTTGACCGTTTCGATGCAAATCAAAAAGTTTTAAAAGATCCTTTCTTATTTCAGGAAGCATATACAGCCAAGGATAAACCTGAAGGCAAACCTGATAACATTAAAGATGATTACGTTGTGTATGTTGATAATTTGAATAGTTTAAATGTAGTTGGTTACAGACATACGGATGAAAAAACAGGAAATACAACATGGTATAGTTCTGAAGGTAAAGAAACATCTGATCCTAAAACTTTAGCATCTGATGGTAAATTATCTCCTTGGTTGAAGGATGCTGATTATGCAAGTAAAAATGCTTTCAGTACTGCGGCTTTCCAGGATTATAAACCCAGAATCAATGTAATGCCTCGTGTGGCTTTCTCATTCCCTATTTCTGATGTGGCAAATTTCTTTGCGCATTACGATGTATTAACTCAACGTCCTTCAGATGGATTAATGAGATTTGATCCAAAAGATTATTATTTCATCAATTCTACAAGTAATCCTTTTATTACTAATTCAAATTTAAAGCCTGAAAAAACAATTGATTACGAAATTGGTTACCAACAGGTATTAAACCAAAAGAAAAATGCGTCATTAAAACTGACAGCTTTTTATCGTGAGTTAAGAGACTTAATTACTCAGGTTTCTTTAACTAATGCATACCCTAGAACTTACCGTACTTATGCAAATAAAGATTTCGGTACAGTAAAGGGTTTAAGCGCTGAATTTGATTTACGTCGTTCCGGCGGAATATCTTTAACTGCTAATTATACTTTACAGTTTGCTGAAGGTTCGGGTTCTAATGCTAATTCAGGAGCTAATTTGGCAGCATCTGATCAGCCAAATTTGCGTATAACATTACCTTTGGATTATGACCAGCGTCACACCATTACAATCAATTTAGATTATCGTTTTGGTGAAGGAAAAGATTATAAAGGACCACAGTTTAACCGTAAAAAGAAAGATGCTGTTCAAACAGTTCAGATTTTACAAAATGTTGGTGCTAACTTGATTTTCCGAATTGGATCCGGATCTCCTTATACTCGTGATATTGCAGCTTCTCCAATTGGTGGAAAAGCGAATATTAATGGTTCAGTTAATGGTTCAACCAAACCTTGGCAGTTCAGAACGGATTTAAGAGTTGATAAGAACATTGAATTAACCTGGGGTAAAAAAGATGGCGACACTAAAAAAACTGCTAACTTAAATATTTACATTCAGGTCTTAAATTTATTGAACACAAGAAACATACTAGGTGTTTATAATTACACAGGTAACCCTGATGATGATGGTTATTTAGCATCTTCACAAGGTCAATTATATGTGAATGGTAGCCCAACAACTGCTAGTGCTTTTACAGATCAATACAATATTTATATTAATAACCCAGGCAATTATGGAAGGCCTCGTACCTTCAGAATTGGTGTATTATTAGACTTTTAATTTAAAACGAACTTACAATGGAAATTATGAATAAGTTAAACAAACATCTTTTAGTTGCAGTTATAACACTAAGTGCTATTTCTGGAAATTCCAGAGAAAAACACGGGAATGTGTTTAGAACGAGCTCCACTCAAAGAGTTCTAGCCGGTTGTAGCCCTGCTCAGTCAGCAGCTGAATTATCAGTTAATAACGTGAGAACTATTATTTTCTCAGGTTCAGATATGTGGTGGGATTTGTTTGGAACTCAAAACGCATGGTATTTAGTACCTAAAGTGGAAGATAGGTCTAAAGGTGCCAACTCCAATTTTGCCGGTAACGTATGGTTTGGTGGTTTGGATGTTGGAGGTCAATTGAAAATAGCTGCACAAACTTACAGACAAAGTGGTGTTGATTTTTGGACAGGACCTTTAAGTACTCAGGACGCCTCAATTTCATCAGATGTTTGTAATAAATATGATAAGATATTTAAGTTAACACGTACTGAGGTTGACGAATTCGTTTTATCTGGCGGACCAATAACAACTAATATTAAAGATTGGCCGGGTAATGGAGATATTTCTATGGATCAGGCTGAATTATTAGCACCATTTATGGATGTTAATGGAGATAACCGTTATGTTCCCGAAGAAGGAGATTATCCATATTATGATGTGTATAACACTGGTTTAAAAGATAATTTGGGTGTTTGTAAAGCACGTGTTTTTGGGGATGAAACATTATGGTGGGTTTATAACGATAATGGAAACAACCACGTTGCAACTGGTGGAAAAGCAATTGGCATGGAAATTCGCGCTCAGGCATTTGCTTTCAAAACTACAGATGAAGTGAATAACATGACGTTTTATAACTATCAATTAGTAAACCGTTCTTCTTTTGCACTATTAAACACTTATATGACTGTATGGACTGATGCTGATATGGGCTATTACGGCGATGATTATATTGGTTGTGATGTGAAAAGAGGTTTAGGCTACATTTATAACGCAGATGCCTTTGATGAAACTGTTGCAGGTGTAATTGGTTACGGAAATTACATTCCGGCTTTAGGTTGTGACTTCTTCCAGGGGCCAATTAATACGGTTAATAATGTAGATGATGATTTTGATGGCCAGACAGATGAAGCAGGTGAACAAATGGGAATGACCAAATTCTTGTACTTCAACAACTCATTTGCCGGTGTTCCTATTCAAACAACTGACCCTGCTAATGCAAGCCAGTATTATCAATACATGACCGGTTACTGGAGAGATGGTACACCATTTACTTGCGGTGGAAACGGATATGGTGGTAGTGTGCCTACAAGTTATGTATATCCTGCTGATACTTATACAAACGGACCTTGTGGAACTTGGTCTGAAGGAAGTGTTGCCGGCGATAGAAGATTCATGCAATCATCCGGACCTTTTACATTATTACCGGGTGCTGTAAATTATATTACTGTTGGTTTGCCATGGGCTCGTACCACATCTACTGATCCTAAAGCATCTATTCCGTTATTAAAAATTGCTGACGATAAAGCACAAGCTTTATTTGATAACTGTTTCCGTGTATTAAGTGGGCCTGAAGCTCCGGATTTAACCATTCAGGAAATGGAGAATGAATTGATAATTTATTTCTCTAATAAACCGGCTTCAAATAATTATTTAAATCTTTATAAGGAATTGGATGTTTCGATTATTGTTGATCCAGCTCATTTCCCCAATGTGGATAATTATTATCATTTTGAAGGATATAAATTATATCAGTTAAAGAATAATTTAATTACTCAGGAAGAGTTAACAGACCCTTCAAAGGCAAAATTAATTTTCAATTGCGATCTTCAGAATGGAGTTACACGTCTAGTTAATTATGAATATGATGCTACTACCGGTGGTGATGTTCCTAAAGTAAAGGTTGACCAAAATGATAACAGCGATAAAGGTATAAAATCGTCTTTCCATTTCACACAGGATGAATTTTCATCTTCTCAAAGTAAGAAGGTAATCAACAACAAGGAGTATTATTTCTTCTGTGTAGCCTATGGATATAATCAATATGGAATTTACAAAGAAGATCAAATTTTTACCGACCCAGGTGTGCCGAGCAGCGAAGGTCAGAAAAGACCATACATTGAAGGTAGAAAATCTAAAAAAGCTTTTGGCATTCCTCATAATCCGGCCCCTGAAAATTCAGGTTCAATTATGAATTCAGCGTACGGTTATGGCCCTAAAGTTACTCGTCTCGAAGGACAAGGAAACGGGGGAAACAATTTAGAGTTAACTCAACAATCTATTAATGACATCTTAAACAGCTCTGATGGAAGACAAAAAACCATTACTTATGAAAATGGCCGTGGACCAATTGGAGTTAAAGTAGTAGACCCTTTAAATGTCCCGAATTCTAGCTTTACATTGAAACTAATTAGCAGGAATTACTTTTATAGAAATGATACTCTTACAGGGACTGCAAATGCTACTTTATTGAATAATTATATCAATAATACTATTGACGCAGATCCTTGCAAAACATCTACTGCGGTTTGGGCAACAGCTTCAGGTACTCTTACGCCTCATAATTTATTACCATTCCCTATTTTGAAAAGCAACAGTGACTTTTATGGTCAGGTAAATCAAGATACAGCTACATGGGTATTGACAGACTTAGGTACTCAGAAGAAATACTACTCATGCAAATCAATTCGTATTGGTGAAGAGTATTACATCAGTGATTTGGGACTATCTGTTACCGTTGGGGGAGCAAGTGATATTGCCAGCATTGGAATGCCTGCTAGCAGCCCTGCTAATATTGCAACTGATAAAATGATAAAAGCCGGAGATATCATTAGTGCTTCTATGAGTTTCGATAACGCTAATGAAACATGGTTGAGTGGCGTTCCGGATATTGACGGAGACAATGCTTTTAACTGGATCCGTTCTGGTACGTTTAGAGATGAGAATGCGACTTCTACTAGTGATTACGTGTTAAACAATGGCGCTGTTACTACTAATACAGTGTTTGCAGATGAGAATCAGTATTTTGAGAAAATTTTAGGAGGTACTTGGGCACCATACCCTTTAGTTGCCGCTACAAAAACAGTTGCAGGAAATTCAACACAAGCTGCACCAGGTGCTGGTGGTTTAACTAATACTCTAGGTACCTTGTATAATGTATTTGATTTAAGAGCTCTTGCAAGTGTTGATATTGTTTTTACAAAAGATAAAAACAAATGGACTCGATGTCTTGTTTTGGAAGAATGTGATGAGCCGTCTGCCATTCCAACAAGAGCAAATAAATTGGAAACAAGAAGGCATAAATCTGTTGATAAGCAGGGAATAGCATTAGGTGATCCGGGATGCAACACAGCTGAGGCTTCTTTTGACTCTCTGCCTGGTATTCCTTTCCAAACAGGCTTAAGTTGGTTTCCTGGCTATGCTATCAACCTGGAAACCGGTGAACGACTCAATATAGCTTTTGGAGAAGATTCTTATCAGATTAATAATAATGGTAATGATATGATGTGGAATCCAACTAATGAGATTTTTAATCAAACTTACCGATATTCCTTTGGTGGCCGTCATTATATCTATGTATTTGGAAACAACAGAAGTGGAACAAAATATGAAAAAAACCCTCTTGGAGCCACTGCTTTTGTGCCTGCTGAGTTAGATGGTAAATTAATTGGATCCGGGACTTATGCTAATTTCAGAGATTTGGCTTATACTTATAAGTGGGGATATCAAAGTTCATTGAGTGGAACTAATAATAACAAAGCAAGTGGAGCTGTTGTGTTGACAAATACATGGGCAGATGCTATGTGGGTTAATATTCCAATTACGATTAATTCACGTTACAATTTTAAGAATCCTGCTGATATGCCTGGCGATGCACGTGTTTCTTTACGAGTTAAGAAAGCTTATAGACCAAGTTTAGCTTCTCATGTAAAAACAAATCCTTCGACTTATACACAAGCTGGATATATTAGTTCGAGCGTTGCCCTTAATAGTAATAATCCTTATTGCCCTGTAATGCTTCCGATTTTTCCTCTTTCAAATGCGGGGAATTCTAATTCTAGGGCTAGTACTGATACTGTAAACGGTTCTGCAAATAATAACTATAATCTATATTCCTTTAATACATCGGATATATTTACAGAATTAAATAACGCAGATAAGTTAAAGTCAGCATTGGATCTTATTAATGTTGTGCCAAATCCTTATTATGCTTATTCAACATACGAAAGAGACAGGATTTCTAACGTTGTGAGGATTACTAATTTGCCTAATACATGTAAAATCAAAATCTTTACCTTAAATGGTACGCTTGTAAGAACTTTTGATAGAGATGTTAGTGGCCAGGAAGACATAAACGTTAATGAATCGGATTTTATTCGTTCGAAAAGATTGCCATTCCAGGATTGGGACATGAAAAATCAAAGTGGAATTTCGGTAGCAAGTGGTTTATATATCATTCATATTGATGTGCCGGGTGTGGGAGAAAAAATCCTAAAATGGTTCGGTGTTATGAGACCTTTAGATTTACAGAGTTACTAATAGTTTAATTGCATTAATAAAATTAATATGAAGTCATTTTTAAATATATCGTTAGGAGCTGTTTTAGCAAGTAGTTTCTTAGTTGCAGGTTATAATGCAAGCGCAGGAAATCCTGAGCGTGCAGGTCAGGCGGGAGCATCTCAACTATTAATAAATCCTTATGCTCGTTCAGCAGGCTGGGCAAATTGCAATGGTGCCCGTTCTAGAGGACTGGAATCGCAGTACACTAATGTTGCTGGCATATCTTCAACAAAAAAAACTGAGTTGATGTTTATGCGTTCGGCTTGGTTAGTTGGAACCGGAATTAACATTAATTCTTTTGGTTTATCTCAACGAGTTGGCGAAACAGGAGCAATTGCTCTTGGTATCATGTCAATTAATGCAGGTAAAATTGAAAGAACAACTGAAGATCTTCCGGAAGGTGGTTTAGGTACTTTTACCCCGCGATTTACTAATATTGCTTTATCTTATGCAAAAGGATTTTCTGATAATATTGCAGGTGGAATTACACTGAGAGTTATTTCTGAAGGTATTGATAATGTTAAAGCTCAGGGTGTTTCTATTGATGCAGGTATTCAATATCACACAGGAAAGTATGATCAAATACATTTAGGTGTTGCTTTAAAGAACGTTGGTCCAAAAATGCAATACAAAGGCGATGGTTTATCTACTCAAGCAACGGTTGGAAATGCTTATGGAACAGAATATCAGTTGACTATAAATAATAAATCAGCAGCTTTTGAATTACCAGCTTTATTAAATATTTCTGGAGCTTATGATATCTATTTATTGAAAGATTCAACTGGAAGATCTAAATCACATCGTGTAACTCTAGCAGGAAATTTCACATCTAATTCTTTCACAAAAGATAATTTTTTAGTTGGATTAGAGTATGGTTGGAAAGATATAGTAATGGTTCGTGCAGGTATGGTTACTGAAAAAGGAATTTTTAAAGGAGAAGGAAATCGTACAACTGCATTCACGGGGCCATCTTGTGGAGCTACCATTGAAATTCCTTTCGGAGAAAAAAAATCAACATTCGGTATTGATTATTCTTACCGCTTTACAAACCCATTTGGTGGTGTTCACTCATTTGGAGCGAGAATAAATTTATAATTACTATATTTGTTTAAAGAAAAATTTTTAAGAGTCCCGAATTTATTCGGGATTCTTTTATTTTAAAAAAGAGATAAAATGGCTACAGTTGCTTACTATACAGAAGAGGGATTACAAAAACTGAAAGATGAATTACATCAGCTAAGAACAGTTGAACGTAAATTGATAATTAAAGCAATTGCAGACGCCCGAGATAAAGGCGATTTATCAGAAAATGCAGAATACGATGCAGCAAAAAATGATCAAGGATTATTAGAGATAAAAATTTCTAAGTTGGAAGAGATTGTAGCTAATGCTCGTATTGTAGATAGTTCTAAACTTGATATCACTAAAGTGAGTATTCTAACCACAGTAAAGATTAAAAATCTGAAAAACAATGTTGAAATGAAGTATACAATTGTTGCAGAAAATGAAGCAGATTTAAAAGCCGGAAAAATTTCTATTGATTCTCCAATTGGCAAAGGATTGGTTGGAAGAAAAGTAGGAGATAAAGTTGATGTAACTGTTCCTGCCGGAGTTATTCCTTTTCAAATTATTGAAATTTCAATATAAATTGCCTAGTATATTTTCCAGAATTATCAGTGGAGAAATTCCATCCTATAAAATTGCAGAAAACGAAAATTTTCTTGCTTTTTTGGATATATCCCCCCTTAAAAAAGGACATGTTTTAGTTGTTCCAAAAAAAGAGGTGGATTATGTTTTTGATTTAGATAATGATCTTTATATAGGTTTAATGAGTTTTACTAAAGAAATTGCAATAGCAATTAAAAAGTCAATTCCTTGTAATCGCATTGGAGTTTGTGTTATAGGACTTGAGGTTCCTCATGCGCACATTCACCTTATTCCAATCAATACCGAAAGCGACATGAATTTCAGAAATGAGAAATTAAAATTGTCAAATGAAGAGTTTGAAACGATAGCTTCCACCATTCGCACCTCACTCTAGTAGCATTCGCCGATTAGGTAGTTTATTATCAATTTTTGAGTGATTCCCGTTAATAAAAACACCTATATTTGCACCCTAAAAAAATCACTTCCCTCATGGATAAAAAATCGCTTATTGGTTTAGGATTAATTGCCGCTATTTTAATTGGTTGGCTGTCATTAACCGGGCCAAGCAAAGAACAAATTGCACGTAATAAACAAATAAAAGATTCGATTGAACTTGCAACTAAAATAAATCTGGTTGCGGAAGAAGCAAAACTAGCAGTAAAAAAACTGGAAGAAAAAACAGATACAACTGTAAAAACTCCCATTTCCGATTCTCTACTTCAGTTGACAAATATAGGTTTATATAGAGATTTTGCAGTTGCATCAAATGGGAAGCCGGAAATTGTAACCATTGAAAACGAGAATATAAAAGTTTTTATTTCTACAAAAGGAGCTCATGTTGAAAAAGTTATTTTAAAAAAATATAAACGTTATGGCAGCACACAGCCTTTAATTTTATTTGATAAAGATTCTACTTCTCAATATATGGAGTTGAACGCTTATGCAAATAATATGCGCATTAATACTGACAGTTTTTATTTTA
Source organism: Bacteroidota bacterium (assembly GCA_040387555.1). Lineage (GTDB taxonomy): Bacteria > Bacteroidota > Bacteroidia > B-17B0 > Aurantibacillaceae > UBA4416. Next base: position 62,547 of record JAZKDO010000003.1, read on the forward strand.
AGCCATCATCGGTTTCAGAAATAGCAAACGTGGATGCTTCCAAATCAATAGTGTTGAAACTTGAAACGTCAAAACCTGAAAGTTATATAGAGTTTGTTTATTCTTTAAAGGGTAATGAATATATGCTGGATTACGATGTGAATTTTGTAGGAATGCAAAACATTATTTCATCAAAAGATAGTAAAATTAAAATGCATTGGTCACAAGCTATGCCATCACAGGAGAAGCATATTACAAAAGAACGCGAGGCTGCCACAGTTTATTATAATGAAGTGAATGATGGAGTTGATTATATAAATGCAAGAAAGAATGAAGAAAAAATATTTGCAGAGAACAATGTTAAATGGGTTTGTTTTAAACAACAGTTTTTTAATTCAACACTGATCGCTGATACTGAATTTTTAAAGGAAGGGAGTTATGTTAAAACCTCTGAAAATCCAGTGTCTAAAGAATTTGTTAAGACTATTACAGCAGAAGTTTCAATTCCATTTAAACATAGTTCTTCTGAAAAATTTGGGATGGCGTATTATTTTGGTCCTACACAATACAATACATTAAAAGCATATGACCTCGATCTTGAAAAAATTATCCCTTTAGGCTGGAGTGTTTTTAGTTATATCAACAAATGGATGATAATACCGTTGTTCAATATTTTTTCTGGCTTAAATAGTGGAATCATTATTTTAATTCTGACTTTAATTCTGAAGACATTATTATTTCCTATCGCTTATAAAACTTATATGAGTAGCTCAAAAATGAGAGTTTTAAAGCCTGAGATAGATGAGTTAAATGCAAAATACGAGAAGAATGATGATCCAATGAAAAAGCAGCAGGAAACAATGGCGTTGTATCGTAGGGCAGGTGCAAACCCTCTTTCAGGTTGTTTGCCAATGTTACTTCAGTTTCCAATTCTTATTGCTTTATTTGGTTTTTTTCCTGCAGCAATTGAATTAAGACAAAAAGGATTTTTATGGACAGATGATTTATCCACTTATGATTCCGTATACAATTTTGGTTTTGAAGTTTGGGGCTTCGGAGATCATGTTAGTATGTTTGCAATATTAATGTTCGCTTCAACTATTATTTATACATGGATGAACCAGGCGATGCTTCAGCCACAGCAAACGCAAATGCCGGGCATGAAGTATATGATGTATTTAATGCCAGTGATATTTTTAGCAGTAATGAACAGTTATGCAGCGGGTTTAAGCTGGTATTATTTCCTTGCTAATATTATTACCTTTCTTCAAACATGGTTGATGAAAAAAATTATTGATGATGGAAAGATTAGAGAACAATTATTAGCTAACATGAAAAAACCTGAGAAGAAATCAGGATTCCAGGCTAAGCTGGAAGAAATGGCAAAACAACGCCAACAGCTACCAAGTAAAAAGAAATAATGAAAAAAGTCTGCTATTTAGCAGACTTTTTTCTTGAGTTGAATTCTTACTACAATAATTCTACAAAAATTAATCGTTAACAATCCAATAACTGGTCTAATTTAACTGTGTTTTCATTGGTTTTGAAATATTATTCTTTTAAATTAGTGGAATAAAAATTAAATAAAACATCTATTCATGAAGCTATTCTTTCGGTTTTTACCATTCTTACTTTTAATAATGCAGTTTACCAGCCACGCACAGAGCTGGGTGAATAAAATGCAGGATTCATCAGAAAATTTTTATACGATTCAACAAGACTTTAATAATTATTGGCAAAATAGAACGTATGAGAGAGGAAAAGGGTATAAAGCTTTCAGACGGTGGGAATGGTTTATGGAACCTAGAGTTTATCCATCAGGAGATTTAAAAAATGGTTCACGTTCAAAAGCTTTTGAAGAGTTTAATAAATATCTGGCGCAAAACCCGAGCTTTAAACAAAAAATTAATTCTACAATGGCTACAGCATCCACAGGAAGCTGGACACCCATGGGTCCATTTGGCTCTCCAATAAATGGTGATGCAGGTAGAATAACTTTTATAAGATTTATGCCCGGAAATTCCAATACAATTTTTGTTGGAACTGGTGCTGGAGGATTATGGGTATCAACCGATGGGGGTGTAAACTGGGCAACAAACACAAACTCCTTAACTGTTTTAGGTTGTTCTGACCTTGCAATAGATCCAATAAATACAAATATCATGTATCTGGCAACAGGCGATATTGATGCGGGGGATACATATTCGATAGGAATTTTAAAATCAATTGATGGAGGTGTTACCTGGAATACAACCGGCTTATCTTCATGGTTAGTGTCATCTTCAAGAAGAATAGGCAGGTTACTTATTAATCCCCTTAATTCTAACATTTTATTCGCAGCAACATCACAAGGGATATATAGAACTAACAATGCTGGAACTACATGGGCAATTGTGCGATCTGGAAATTTCAAGGACATGGAATATCGTCCGGGAGATACGAGTACAGTTTATGCTGTGACATCTTCTACTTTTTATAAATCAGTAACAGGTGGTAACACATCTGCATCTTTTGTTCAAATAACCAATGGATTGCCTACGGGAGGCGCAAGACAAGTAATATCAGTAACTCCTGCTGATCCAAATTACGTGTACATTTTAAGAAGCGCTTCAGATAACTCTTTTGGAGGAGTATTTCGCTCAGTAAATTCCGGCGCCGGCTTTACATTAATGTCCGATTTTCCAAATATTTTTGGATGGGATTCCGATGGAAGTGATTTTGGAGGACAGGGATGGTATGACATTGCTTGTGGAGTTTCGCCAACTGATAAAGATGAGATTATATGTGGAGGAGTAAATAGCTGGAAGTCTTATGACGGAGGCGCAAACTGGAGTTTAAATACCCATTGGTACGGCGGTGGGGCACCCTATGTGCATGCCGATTTACACGCAGTGGAATATGCAAATGGAAATACTTGTTATTTAGGAACAGATGGTGGAATTGCTGTTTCAACAGATAATGGCGCAAACTGGACAACTATTAATGGACAAATGGATATCGCACAATCCTACCGCATAGGTCAATCCTCTACAACTGCCAATTATGTTTTGTCCGGACACCAGGATAATGGAACCAACTTGTTGAATGGAACAACGTGGAAAGAAGTATATGGTGGGGATGGAGCAGATTGTTTTGTTGATTGGAGTAACAATAACACAATGGTAGAAAGTTATGTAAATGGTGATTTCAATTTATCAACCAATGGAGGCAATAGTTGGTCGGGTATTACTTCTGGCCTGACGGGTTCAGCAGCATGGGTGGCTCCAATCATTCAATCTCCCCATGCGTCGAGTACATATTATTGCGGATATCAACAAGTTTTTAAATCAACTAATAAAGGAACCGCCTGGACACAAATGGGAACCATTAGCGGCTCTGGTCAGATATTATATTTAGCTGCAGCCCCATCTAACTCTTTAGTGCTTTATGCTGCAACAGAAACAAATTTATATAAAACAGTAAATGGAGGTTCTACCTGGGTAACAATAACCTCAGGATTGCCAGTATCCAGTGCGGTAATTACAAGAATGACTGTTGATAATACTGATCATAACAATGTGTTTGTGTCATTTTCAGGATATTCTGCCACAAACAAAGTATTTGTAACTGCCAACGGAGGTTCCAACTGGACTAATATTTCAACCGGTTTACCAAATTTGCCTGTAAATTGTGTTATTTATTCAAATAATTCGAATGATGCCATTTATGCTGGGACAGATGTTGGCGTTTATTATAAGGATGGTAGTATGTCAACATGGATGCCTTTTATGACAGGATTACCAAATGTAATTGTGAACGATTTTGAAATATTTTATCCAACAGGAAAAATCAGAGCTGGAACATACGGAAGAGGTGTATGGCAATCTGATCTCTATTCTGACCCTAATTCAGCTCCAGTAGCAAATTATTCAACGGTTTTTAGTTCTGCCTGTATAAATATTCCGCTTGCCCTTACAGATCAATCTTCCGGCACTCCTACTGCTTGGAGTTGGACGCTAACAGGTGCTTCTACACCTACTGCTTCTGTCAAAAATCCTTCAGTAACTTATACTGCAACGGGAGTTTATACAATTTCATTAGTTTCTACTAATGCTAATGGTTCCAGTGTAGTATATTCAAATACAATTAATGTTACCTCACCTCCAATTTTAAGTGTGACCTCTGTTACGGCATGCCAGGTCCAATCCAAAGCTCTTACTGCTAGTGGAGCATCAAGCTATTCGTGGTCTACTGGCTCAGTTGCAGCCACAATAATTGCATCGCCTTCAGTCACAACAGTTTATACTGTAACTGGATATAGTGGAGCATGTTCTGTGTCGGCAACTGCTACTATTTCAGTTGGAAGCTTTCCTCCAATTCCAACTATTTCGCAAAATGGTAATATTTTGATGTCAAGTTCGGCAACAAACAATCAATGGTATTTAAATGGTTCGCCTATTTCAGGAGCTACAGCTCAAACTTATACGTTCACGCAGGATGGATCATATAGCGTTGTTGTAACGTCAATGTATGGATGTTCCAGGACATCAACAAGCATTAGTGTGGTTATGACAAATGTGGCGGATGCTGCTTCTATAAATACTATACTAATAAGCCCTAATCCGGTAAAGGATATGATTTATATCAATAGTTCAATTAAAGAAGCAAAAGTCATCAATTTCACAATTTATTCTGTTACTGGCCAGGTTATAAAAAATGGCACAATTAATTTGAATAACAAAGAAGGTATTTCTGTTTCTGATATAGCTGCTGGTGTTTACGAAATTAAATTTAATTCCAACGAATCCAGTTCAACTTATAAATTCGTTAAAGAGTAAAAACTTTTGTAAAAAGAGAGCCGCTGGTGTAAACTGGCGGCTTTTTTTATGCTTTTTAAACATCTGAATTTGCAAAAAATTAGACTGAATATTTGATGTTTTCCGTAAAAATGGTTAACCTTACATTCACTAATTAAATTGTAATTTATGAATACGGCATCAACCCCTTTAGATTATTTACCAATTGTATTAATGTTTATCGTTGCTCTTGGGTTTGTAGTTACCACAATGCTTGCATCACATTGGTTAGGCCCAAAACGTAAGACAAAAATCAAGCTGGAATCTTTCGAGTGTGGTATTGAATCAGAAGGAAATGCACGTTTACCATTCGCTATTAAGTATTTCTTAGTAGCTATTTTATTTGTGCTTTTCGACATAGAAGTAATTTTTATGTATCCATGGGCTGTAAACTTTAAAGAATTAGGAATGCTTGGTGTGATAGAAGTGTTTACATTTATTATATTGTTATTAGTTGGGTTTTACTATATGCTTTCTAAAAAAGCATTGAAGTGGGAAGAGTAAATAAAAAGTTAGAAATCAGAGATAAGAAATTAAATTCTTAAATCTTAAATCTTAAATTGAAATGGCAAAAGAAATAATAAAACGCACAAAACCTGAAATCGCTAAAAGTCCGGAAGGGCTCGAAGGGCCAGGTTTTTTTGCAACGAAGTTAGAAGATGTAGTTGGATTGGCCCGTAAGAATTCGTTATGGCCATTGCCTTTTGCAACATCTTGTTGTGGTATTGAATTTATGGCTACAATGGCCTCTCATTACGACTTAGGTCGTTTTGGATCAGAACGTTTAAGCTTTTCTCCACGTCAGGCAGATATGTTAATGGTAATGGGAACCATCGCAAAAAAAATGGGGCCTATCTTACGCCAGGTATACGAACAAATGGCTGAGCCTCGTTGGGTTTTATCTGTAGGCGCATGCGCCAGTAGCGGTGGTATTTTTGATACGTATTCGGTATTGCAGGGAATCGATAAAATTATTCCGGTTGATGTTTATGTGCCGGGTTGTCCTCCGCGCCCTGAACAAATATTAGAAGGAGTTTTAAAAATTCAGGAAATGGCTCAAAATGAATCTTTCAGAAGAAGAGAATCAGAAGAGTACAAAAAAATGTTGAACTCATACGGAATAGAATAATTCAAAACTATGGAGCTTTTAGATATTGTTAATGCAAAATTAAATGAACGTTTTCCTGGGGAGATTGAATCAGCGGCTCTTCTTTATGATTATCCCGTATTTACTGTTAAAAAAGACAGTATGCATGATGTTCTTAAATTCTTAAAGGAAGATGAAGAATTAAACTTTCATTTCTTAACTACTTTATGTGGAGTGCAAACGGCAGATGAGAAACATTTAGGTGTAGTTTATCATTTACACAACATGCCTAAAAATTACCGCATCCGTTTAAAAACTTTTTTTGATATCAATAAACCTGAAATTCCAACAGTTACTGATCTTTATCCAACCGCTAACTGGATGGAAAGAGAAACTTACGATTTTTTTGGTGTGAGATTTAAAGGTCATCCAAATTTGAAGCGTATTTTAAACGTGGATGAAATGGATATTTTTCCAATGAGAAAAGAATATCCTTTGGAAGACCAATCCAGAACGGATAAGAAAGATGATATGTTTGGACGTTAATTAGTTTTTTGAAATAGGAAAACGAAACAAAATTAAAGATGAGTAAAAAAGAAACGGTTTATTCCATTAACCAGGAAGTGATAGAAGAAAAAGAATATTCTACACTTAACCTTGGCCCTACACATCCAGCCACACATGGTATTTTTCAGAACGTATTGAAAATGGATGGCGAGATCATTCATGAAGCAACGCCAACTATTGGATACATTCACCGTGCTTTTGAAAAATTAGCGGAGCGCAGACCATACGCGCAGATTACACCGATCACCGACCGAATGAATTACTGTTCATCACCCATCAACAATATGGGTTGGTATATGACAGTAGAAAAATTGATAGGAGCAAAAATCCCCAAGCGTGCAGAATACCACCGCGTCATCATCATGGAATTGGCACGTATCGCCGATCATATTATCTGTAACTCAGTTATAGGGGTAGACACAGGAGCCATGACCGGATTCTTATATATCTTTCAATGGAGAGAAAAAATTTATGAAATCTTTGAAGAAATTTGTGGCGCACGTTTAACAACAAATATTGGCCGTATTGGTGGTTTTGATAAAGAGTGGAATAAAAAAACCTGGGATTTACTGGATACCTTTCTAAAAGATTTTCCGGCCGGGTTAAAAGAATTTTCAAATTTACTGGAGCGTAATAAAATTTTCATGGACCGTACTGTTAACTGCGGACCTATCTCCGCTGATAAAGCTTTGGGTTATGGTTTCACAGGGCCAAATTTAAGAGCAGCAGGAATCGACTATGATGTGCGTGTCATGAACCCGTATTCTTCTTACGAAGATTTTACATTTACTATTCCGGTAGGTACACAGGGAGATACATACGACCGTTTTATGGTTCGTCAACATGAAATGTGGCAATCATTAAGCATCATTGAACAGGCTATTAAAAAAATGCCGGAAGGCCCAATGCATGCTAATTTACCTGACTTCTATCTGCCACCGAAAGAGGAAGTGTATAATAACATGGAAGCATTGATCTATCATTTTAAAATTGTGATGGGCGAAACAGATGTTCCGGTTGGAGAAGTATATCACTGCGTAGAAGGAGGGAACGGAGAATTAGGATTTTACCTGATCAGTGATGGCGGACGAACTCCTTACCGTTTGCATTTCCGCAGACCATGCTTCATTTATTACCAGGCTTATTCAGAAATGGTAAAAGGGATCATGTTGTCGGATGCAATTTTAACGATGAGTAGTATGAATGTGATTGCTGGTGAATTAGATTCTTAAAAATAAAAACAAAAGATTGAATTAAATAAATATGAGTTCACAAGTACACGGAGCACAAAAATTTGACGAAGCTAAACGCGCTGCAACAGTGTTCAGCGAAGAGGCAATGAAAACAGTGCAAACGATCATTTCTCATTATCCACCTGAAAAAATTAAGTCAGCTATGTTGCCGGTTTTGCATGTGGCGCAGGCAGAGTTCGGTGGCTGGTTAAGTCCGGAAACAATGGACTATGTAGCTTCCATTTTAAAGGTTCGTCCAGTTGAAGTGTTTGAGGTAGCATCTTTTTACACGATGTATAACTTAAAGCCAATGGGTAAATGCGTGTTGGAAGTTTGCCAAACCAGCTCATGCTGGTTAAATGGTGCAGAAGACATCGTAAAATATATTGAGAAAAAATTAAATATTAAAGTGGGTGAAACTACCAAAGACGGCATGTTTTCTTTAAAAGTTGCTGAATGTTTGGGTTCTTGTGGCACTGCACCCATGCTTCAATGCGGAGCTAGCTACCACGAAAATTTAACTTACGATAAAGTAGATACACTTTTAGAAAACTACAGAGCAGAAGGTAAGTTAAGAAGTTATACAGATATGGATTATAAAAACACATTATAATTGTCATGGGAAGAAAATTATTAATACATAACGATCACGTACCTAACATTCATACGTTAGACGTGTATCGTGCACATGGCGGTTATGCTTCTGTAGAGAAAGCATTAAAAACAATGCAACCCGATCAAATCACCGATGAAGTAAAAAAATCAGGATTAAGAGGTCGTGGTGGTGCGGGTTTCCCAACAGGATTGAAATGGAGCTTTTTAGCAAAGCCGGAAGGCGTTATGCGTTACTTGGTTTGTAACGCCGATGAGTCTGAGCCGGGAACTTTCAAGGATCGTTATTTAATGGAGAAAATTCCTCATGCGCTGATTGAAGGAATGATCACTTCGTCTTATGCATTGGGAGCAAAAACATCTTACATCTACATCAGGGGAGAATACTTTTATGTAGCGCGAATTGTTGAAGCAGCTATTGCCGAAGCATATGCAGCAGGCTGGTTAGGAAAAAACATTTTAGGCACTGATTTCTCTCATGATTGTTACGTACAAGTTGGAGGCGGAGCATATATCTGTGGAGAAGAAACAGCCTTGTTAGAATCATTGGAAGGTAAACGTGGTAATCCGCGTATCAAGCCACCATTTCCGGCTGTAGCTGGTTTATGGGGTTGCCCAACAGTAGTTAATAACGTTGAGACTATTGCCGCTGTTGTTCCTATAGTGAACATGGGCGGTGAAGAATATGCTAAAATTGGTGTTGGAAAATCAACGGGAACAAAATTAATTTCCGCATCAGGTCATATCAATAAACCGGGTGTTTATGAAATTGAGCTGGGAATTACTGTTGAAGATTTTATTTATAGCGATGAGTATTGCGGGGGTATCCGTAACGGAAAAAAATTAAAAGCGGTTGTTGCAGGTGGTTCTTCGGTGCCAATTTTGCCAGCTGAATTAATATTAAAAACAGCTAAAGGTGAACCACGCTTGATGACTTATGAAAGTCTCGCAGATGGAGGTTTCCAAACTGGAACTATGTTAGGTTCCGGTGGTTTTATTGCTATGGATGAAGATACAAGTATTGTAAAGAATTTATTTACGTTTGCGCGTTTCTATCATCATGAGTCTTGCGGACAATGTTCACCATGCCGCGAAGGAACAGGTTGGATGGAAAAAATATTACAGAAGTTCTTAAACGGAACAGCGAATGAAAGTGATGTGGAATTATTGTGGGACATCCAAAGTAAGATCGAAGGGAAAACGATTTGTCCTTTAGGTGAGGCTGCAGCATGGCCTGTAGCGGCAGCGATTCGTCATTTTAAACAAGAGTTCCTGGATATTGCAAGACAGAAAAAATTTGTAGATATATCACATTACGATCGATTAAATTTAGTAAGAGCATAATGAAAGTTACTATAGACGGAATAGAAATTGACGTACCTAAGGGTACCACAATTCTGGAAGCAGCACGTATGATTGGACCGGAGGTTGCTCCGCCAACAATGTGCTATTATTCTTCACTAAAAACAAGTGGTGGTTATTGTCGTACCTGTATCGTAAAAGTGACACAGGGCAGCACTGCAAATCCAACTCCAATGCCAAAACCGGTAGCAAGTTGTCGAACAGAAGTAATGGACGGAATGGTTGTTGAGAACACAATCAATGCGGATGTTTTAGAAGCGCGTAAAGGTGTGGTTGAATTTTTATTAATGAACCATCCTTTGGATTGCCCGGTTTGTGACCAGGCAGGAGAGTGTAGTTTACAGGACTTAGGGTATGAACACGGGGCGGCTAAAACCCGTTATGAATTCCCAAGAAGAGAATTTGAAAAAATTGATATTGGTAAGTATGTGCAATTGCATATGACGCGTTGTATTATGTGTTTCCGTTGCGTAAAAGTAGCCGAGCAATTAACTGATAACAGGGTCCATGGTGTGATGCACCGTGGAGATGCCGCAGAAATTTCTACGTACATTGAGAATGTGATCGAAAATGAATTTTCAGGTAACGTAATTGATGTTTGTCCGGTTGGTGCTTTAACAGATAAAACATTCCGTTTCAAATCCCGCGTGTGGTTTACAAAACCGGTTGATGCGACTTGCGATTGCAAAAAATGTTCTGGTAAAGTACGTTTATGGATGAAAGGACCTGATGTGTTACGTGTAACTTCCCGTAAGAATATTTGGGGAGAAGCAGAAGAATTCATTTGCAACACTTGCCGTTTTGAAAGAAAGAATGTTTCTGATTGGAAAGTAGAAGGCCCTTCTCCGATTCACAGAGCTAGTGTGATTTCGCAAAATCATTATAACCATTTAAATGAGTTGAAGGTTCAGGTGATGAAACAACAAAAAGCGCTTGGGTTCATGGATATTAATAAAAGACCTTAAAAATATATGACAGCATTTATAATATACAAAGCCATCATGTGCATAGGAGTATTTATCCTATGCCTTGCAGCGGCAGCATACTCTACGTTATGGGAGCGGAAGTTCGCCGCCTTTTTACAGGACCGTAAAGGTCCGAGCCGAGCGGGTTGGGGTGGATTGCTTCAACCTTTAGCGGATGGAGTGAAAATGTTCATGAAGGAAGAGATCATTCCAAATGTTTCCAACCGTTCTTTATTTATTTTAGGGCCGTGTTTGTTCATGATCACTGCTGTGATCACAAGCTCTGTGATCCCATGGGGAAAGCCGGTAATTATTGGTGGACATGTTTACGATTTGCAGATTACAGATATAAATATTGGAGTTATTTATTTATTGGGTGTTGCTTCAATTGGTGTATACGGAATTATGATTGGTGGTTGGGCGTCTAACAATAAGTTTGCCTTATTAGGTGCGGTTCGTGCCTCTTCACAAATGATCAGTTATGAAATTCCAATGGGAATTGCCCTGATAGCCTTGATTATTTCCTCCGGCGGGTCATTAAGCTTAAAAGAAATTGTAGAGGGACAGGATGCAGGATTTGCGAATTTTTTATGGCAGCCTTTAGGATTTTTAATTTTCTTTATTTGTGCATTGGCGGAGACCAACCGCGCACCTTTCGATTTACCTGAATGTGAAACAGAATTAGTTGGTGGTTATCATACAGAATACTCATCAATGAAACTAGGTTTGTTTTTATTTGCTGAATACATCAATATGTTTATTTCTTCAGCGGTATTAGCAACTCTTTATTTTGGAGGATATAATTTTCCATTCGCTCATGAACTATATACCAAAATGGGATTAGCAGATGGTTCTGTTTGGATCTCCTTGATTGGATTTGGAGTTTTTATAGCAAAAATATTTGGTTTTGTTTGTTTGTTCATGTGGATTCGTTGGACCTTACCTCGTTTCCGTTATGACCAGTTAATGAACTTAGGATGGAAAACGTTATTGCCATTATCCTTATTTAACCTGGCTTTAACAATTGTAGTAGAATATTTCAGAGGAAACATTCATTTTTAAAATTAGTGAAAATGCAATTAACAAATAGAAAAGTAGTAGTATCACATAAAGAGCAGAGTTTTGCTGAAAGATTATATTTGCCGGCTATTGCAAAGGGTATGATCATCACCGCAAGTCACTTATTCAGGAAACCGCCAACCATTATGTACCCTGAACAAAAGCGCCCAATAGCTCCTGTATTTCGCGGACAACATGTTTTAAAGCTTGATGAAAACGGAGCAGAACGTTGTACGTCATGCGGTATGTGCGCTATTGCCTGTCCTGCGGAAGCAATTACAATGACCAGTGGCGAACGTAAAAAAGGGGAAGAGCATTTGTATCGTGAAGAAAAATATGCAGCAACCTATGAAATTGATATGCTACGTTGCATTTTTTGTGGTTTATGTGAAGAGGCTTGTCCGAAAGAGGCCATCTTCTTAACAGATCGCTTAGTGGATACGGAATTCGAAAGAAGAGATTTTATTTACGGCAAAGATAAATTAGTGGAGAAAATCGATAAAAGAATTGATGTGACACAGCGTCAAACACCTGAAGTGATAGCATTCAAAAAAATCCCAGGGTTAAAACACAATGAGTTATTTGATAAAAAATTAAACAAAGGAAATAAACACTAAACTATATATATGTTAGGATACACAATTACACAATGGCTTTTCGGGATTTTATCTTTCCTGGCTATTATGTTCGCGCTCATGGTGGTTTTTACAAGGAACCCTGTTAATTCAGTTCTGTATTTGGTTTTAACTTTCTTCTGTATAGCAGGTCATTATTTATTATTGAATGCTCAATTTCTAGCAATTGTTCACATTGTTGTCTATGCCGGAGCGATCATGGTATTGTTCTTATTCATCATCATGTTAATGAATCTGGATGCTGATACTGAACCTCAAAAACATATTGGTACACGTTTTATAGCGGGTATTGTAGGTGGAGTTTTATTATTCGTAATGGTTGGTGCCTTAAGAGGAGCAGAACAAATTCAGCTTACACAAACCGGTTCTTCCCAGATAGGAATGGTGAAAAATTTGGGCAAGGTATTGTTCAGCGAATTTTTATTTCCATTCGAAATTGCGTCTATCTTATTATTAGCTGCCTTAGTTGGTGCTATTATGATTGGAAAAAGAGATACCAATATTAATTCTAAAGAAACTACTAACTAATTACTTTACTATATGTTAAACGGAATTCCTATTAATTTTTATATCATGCTAAGCGCGGTGTTATTTATCATCGGTGTAATTGGTGTGATGGCGCGCAGAAATGCGATCATTATTTTTATGTGCATCGAATTAATGTTGAATGCCGTGAATTTATTACTGGTTGCTTTTTCAACTCTGCATAATGATCCCTCCGGACAAGTATTTGTATTCTTTATTATGGCAGTAGCTGCCGCTGAGGTTGCTGTTGGATTAGCAATCTTATCGATGGTGTATCGTAATTTTAAAAGTATTGACATTGATTTATTAAGCAGATTAAAGAACTAGTATATGATTAAATTAGTAGCACTCATCCCACTATTCCCTTTATTAGGATTTATAATAAACGGTTTCTTTGGAAAGAAGATCAGCAAAAATGTATCCGGATGGATAGCCAGTTTAGCTGTGTTAGCATCCTTTATTGTTTCATTATTGATCTTTATAGATCTGGAAGAACATAAAGAGATGACTTCTCATATTGTTCCTTTATTTTCCTGGATTAATTCCGATACATTAAAAATACCATTTGAGTTTTTAGTAGATCCTTTATCCTCATGGTTTTTATTGATCATTACAGGGATTGGTTTTTTAATTCATATTTATTCTATCGGCTACATGCATGATGACGAAGGGTTTTCACGCTTCTTCACCTACCTGAATTTATTTGTATTCTTCATGTTATTATTGGTGTTGGGAAACAATTACCTGATCATGTTTGTGGGTTGGGAAGGTGTTGGTTTATGTTCTTATTTATTGATCGGCTTCTGGTTCAAAAATACTGCCTATAACAATGCTGCTAAGAAAGCATTTATCATGAATCGTGTGGGAGATCTTGGATTTTTATTAGGGATCATTTTAATATTCGTGACGTTTGGAAGCATCAGCTTTGATCAGGTATTTAGTATCGCTTCCAGTGGCAGTGAAGCAACCGTTACAGCTATTGCTTTATTATTGTTTATCGGAGCCATGGGGAAATCGGCACAGTTGCCATTATATACCTGGTTACCGGATGCGATGGCTGGTCCAACACCGGTTTCTGCATTGATCCATGCCGCTACGATGGTAACAGCCGGTATTTATATGATTGTACGTTCCAATGTCTTTTATTCGATGTCAGAAGATGCTTCTCATGTTGTAGCAGTTGTTGGAGTTGCTACAGCTTTATTTGCTGCAACCATTGGATTGTTTCAGAACGATATTAAAAAAGTATTGGCCTATTCAACTGTATCTCAGTTGGGTTTAATGTTTTTAGGATTAGGTGTAGGTGCTTATAGCTCTTCTGTATTTCACGTTACCACACACGCATTCTTTAAAGCATTATTATTCTTAGGAGCAGGTTCAGTAATCCATGCCATGGGTGGCGAACAGGATATGCGTAAAATGGGCGGACTGAAAAAAGCATTGCCAATTACTTTTGTTACCATGTTAATTGGAACCGTCGCCATCAGTGGAATTCCTCCATTTTCAGGATTCTTTTCTAAAGATGAAATATTAGCACACACCTATGAACATAGTCCAACACTTTGGTTTTTCGGGCAAGTAGCTTCTATGTTAACGGCCTTTTACATGTTCCGTTTATTATATTTAACGTTCTATCGTAAATTCAGAGGGACTCATGAGCAGGAACATCATTTACATGAGTCTCCTAAAACGATGACCATCCCTTTAATTGTGCTGGCTATTTTATCTGTCGTAGGTGGAGTTTTAGGTTTACCGGAATTCTGGGGAGCCACAAACTGGATGCACCATCACTTGGATTCAATTATCGTTCACAAAAATCCAAGCATCTTAAATCATACAAAAGAATGGACCTTAATGGCGATTGCAGTTTTATCTGCTGTTGCAACCATATTTTTTGCCTACATGGTTTATATGAAAAACCAAATTTTACCCGAAGCAAATGATCAGAAATTAACCGGCATCAAAAAATTAATTTACAATAAATATTATGTAGATGAATTATATGATATGATAATACGTAAACCGTTAGATGGAATCTCTGTTGCGTTTTATAAATTCTTAGACTTAGAAGTAGTTGATGGTATTGTGAATGGAGTAGGAAGTGCTGTCATGGGAATTGGCGCAGTTGTCCGCAAAGCGCAGACAGGCCATATCGGATTATACATTTTCGGAATGGTTTTAGGTATCATTACCATTTTGTTTTTCACATTCATAAAATAATTTTAATCGTAAAAGAAAATATATGTTAGTTGGCTTATTAATTATTATACCTCTTATTGCAGCTTTATTAGTGTTTTTCACAAAAGGAAATACAAGCAGAACTGTTGCTTTAGGTTTATCAGTGGTTGAATTTATTTTAGCGTTAGTTGTTTTATTTCAATTTAAACACAATCCTGACAGCTCTAACCTGATGCTTAACTGCTCTTGGGTTGAATCACTGGGGATTCATTTTGCAGTGAGTGTTGATGCCTTATCTATCTTAATGGTATTATTGACTACCTTTTTGATTCCGTTAATCATTTTATCATCATTTAATACAAAGTATGAAAAACCAAATTCTTTTTATGGATTAATTCTGTTAATGCAGATGGCTTTAATTGGTGTGTTTACAGCAAATGATGGCTTCTTATTTTATGTATTCTGGGAATTGGCTTTAATTCCTATTTATTTTATCTGCTTGATTTGGGGTGGACAAAATCGTGGACGCATTACGTTTAAGTTTTTCGTTTACACCTTACTGGGTTCATTATTTATGTTAGTTGGATTTATCTACTTATATAATCATACCGGATTTGACACAGGGATGAAGTCATGGGCCATTACGGATTTATACGAGGCAGGTAAATCAATGAACTTAAGTCAACAGTCATTTGTATTCTGGTGCATCTTTTTAGCATTCGGCATTAAAATGCCGGTATTTCCTTTACATACTTGGCAGCCTGATACCTATGTGACTGCACCAACACAAGGTACCATGCTATTGTCGGGGATCATGTTAAAGATGGGAACTTTTGGTTTGATTAAATGGTTATTGCCAATGACTCCGTTAGCGCTTGATAAATGGGCTGGAGTAGCGGTCGGATTAGCTGTATTCGGTATTATTTATGCTTCCTGTATTGCCATCGCTCAAAAGGATTATAAACGATTAATTGCTTATTCATCCATTGCCCACGTTGGTTTAATTGCAGCCGGTATTTTATCCTGTAACCAACAAGGTATTCAGGGAGCAGTAATGCAGATGTTAGCGCATGGAGTTAACGTAGTAGGGTTGTTCTTAATCGCTGATATTTTAATGCGTCATACAGGCACACGTGATTTGGATAAATTGGGTGGTATCAGAAACATGAATGGAAACTTTGCGGTTTTATTTTTAATTGTAATGTTAGGTTCGGTTGCTTTGCCTTTAACCAATGGATTTGTTGGAGAATTTTTATTGATCAATGGTGTTTATCAATACGGACCATGGATTGCCGCTTTCGCCGGACTAACTGTTATATTGGGAGCAGTCTACATGTTGCGCAGTTACCAGGCCATTATGTTAGGCGAGAAAAGAGATTCTGAGATCGCTTTTGGCTCGTTACAAAGTTCAGACAAATGGGTTTTATACATAATTTGTTTTGTCATAATTGCATTCGGAGTATATCCAAAACCACTGAATGATTTGGCAGAAGAAGGAACAAAAGTAATTTTAACTTATATCAAGTAAAAAATCAATTGACGACTTTTATAGTCATAAATCTTAAATAAATATATGAAAGGTCTTTTTATTATTAGCGGATTAGGAATTTTAGCCATGCTGGCCGAAATTTTTAAATTCAAAAAACTTCTATATCCATTAGTACTAATGGGAATTCTGGCGGCTTATGCCATGAATTTTATGGAATGGAACAATAACTATGATATACCAATGTTTGGTAACATGATTCGTTTTGATAATGTTGCTTTAGCGTTTAGCGGAGTAATTTTAGTGACCGCATTTTTCTGGTTTATTTTGGCGAATGATTATTTTGAACAGGATCATGTAACGGATCATTTTGCGTTGGTTCTTTTTGCTTTGGTAGGAGCCTTGATGCTTACATCATTCAGCAATATGACTACTTTATTTTTGGGTATTGAAATTTTATCTATTCCAATGTATGTTTTGGCAGCAAGTCGTAAAAGAGATCTCGCATCTAACGAAGCTGGATTTAAATATCTGATCATGGGTTCCTTTGCATCTGGTTTCTTATTATTTGGAATAGCATTAATTTACGGTGCAACAGGCAGCTTTGATTTAATGGCAATTCGCTCTTTCATTTCGCATGCCCATGGTGATTTGCCTATGTTCTTTTATGCGGGTGTTTTAATGGTTTTAGTGGCCATGTTATTTAAAGTCAGTGCTGCTCCTTTTCACTTCTGGGCTCCGGATGTTTACGAAGGCTCTCCAACTGTTATCACGGCCTTAATGAGTACGATTGTTAAAACTGCGGCGTTTGCCGCCTTCATGCATTTATTCTTAGTGGTGTTTGGTGGTGTTAGTCAAACCTGGAGCATGGTTTTAGCAATTGTAATCGCTTTATCTCTTGTTATTTCAAATTTCACGGCCGCAACACAACAAAGTGTGAAGCGTATGCTGGCTTATTCCAGCATCAGTCACGCGGCATTTATGTTAATGGCAATACTGGCAAATAATAGAGGTTGGGCAAGTATCAACGCTATTTTATATTATTCATTAGCGTATTCCATTGGTTCTATTTTGGCCTTCACTGTATTATATAATGTTTCAAAGGCAAAGAACAGTTCAAATATCGAAGCATTTAATGGTCTTGGAAAACGCCACCCGTTTATGGCCGCATGCATGGTTATTGCGATGTTTTCCTTGGCAGGCATACCTGTTACTGCAGGTTTCTTCGCTAAGTATTTTGTGTTTTCTGTTTTAATAGGAACTTCTTTTAAATGGTTGATCATTCTGGCAATCTTAACTTCTGCGGTGGGTGTATATTATTATTTTAAAGTGATCATTGCTATGTATTTCAAAAACGAAGAGTCTCACGAAGAAATTACCATGGAGACTTCTCATGTGCTGTTACTTACCATCACGGCATTATTCACTATTGCTTTAGGTGTTGTGCCAAATTATGTGATTGAAATTTTTAGCTAGCGTTATCAGCTGAATATTCTTGATATTTATTTTAAAAACTAAATTATTAAGTGAATATTTAGCATTAGTCAGTCATAATTTGACATTCATCGATTTATTTTTATCTTTGTTTAAAACTGCTTTATGCTTCTAAAAGAAAATAGTTCCATTTTAATTCCGGTTGATTTTTCAAAACAGTCATTAATTGCTATTGAACAATCGTATAATCTGGCAAAATTCTTAAAGGCTAAAATTATCATCATGCACGCTGCTCCAAACAGTAATCATGAACATGATAAGGAATTAGAAGAAATCGTTTCTAAAGTTGTTAAAGAAAGTGGTCAACCGGCTGAATTCTTAAATCTAAAAGGAGATATTTATGAGTTGATTGATAAAAAAGCTGAAGAATTAGGATGTGCTTTAATTGTTATAGGCTTAGATACTCAGGTGAGGTTCAGAAGCTTTCTTGGCGGAACCAATGTCAGCAAATTCATAAAGCATGCTCCTTGTCCGGTTATAACGATGCGTTCAAAAGATCAACGTAACAGTTGCTCTAATATTCTAATGCCAATAGATATGAGTGCTGAGAGCAGAGAAAAAGTTGGAATTACTGTTCAATTAGCAAAACATTATAAAGCTACCATACGTATCGTTTCTGTGTTTAATCCAAGTGATGAAAAGTATGAGAACAATCTTTTACCTTATTTAAATCAGGTTAAAAAATTTATAAAGGAAAGGGGTGTTGAATGTACAAACCGATCGATTCCATCCAATAATCCCGCTGAGGCCATCGTTACTTATGCTAACAATAACGACATTGACCTGATTGTTTTAATGAATAAAAAGGATACAAGCATTGGGGAATTAATGGGTGGCGCATCCACTTCAATTAAAATAGTGGAATCAAGTAACGTTCCTGTATTGTCTGTTCACCCAATGAAACGCGAGAGCATTAGTAGTGGCATTCACTAGTTTCTGATTTAATAGCTTCCATTACTGGTTTTATCTGTAAAATATGTAAACCATATTTTGTTACGTACAAGCTATTTTGGCAAAATTTTTAGTTCTTTATGCTGTAACTTTATTGGTGATGAGATTTTTAAAGAGAATTATACTAATTCTTTTTCTTTTAGTATTTATAGCAATTGGAACTGTTTTAATAACAGTCACTTTTTATAAAAAGGAACTGGCCTCCATGCTTATTGATAGCTTGAAACAGAACTATGGCCTAACATTAAAAACCCAAGCCATTCATGTTTCAATACTTAGTAATTGGCCAAACACCTCTGTTCAATTTCAAAACATTTCGCTGGTTAACGATCGTGAGCCACAGGAACCGCTTCTTAAAGCAAAGTCTCTATCTCTAGCTTTTAATATTGAAAAACTTTTGCATAAAGAGTTTAGTGTAAATTCCATTGCATTAGACAATGGCGAAATAAACCTTGTGAAGGGGATGACTGGAATTAAAAATTATGAATTTGTAAAAGAAGACTCTGCTTCCGACAATAAAAATTCAAACATCCATTTTGAAATTACACGCGTCGCTATTTCAAACACGAAATTCAAATTCAATAATAAACGATACAATAAAAAAATTGATTTCCTCTTAATTGATAATGTTATTAATTTGAAAAATTACGCAGATGGGCTTGAGGCACATTTAACAGGAAATGTATTTGTGAATGGCTTACTGTTCCGGCCGGAGAAAGGAGCCTTTCTTAGTAATACGCCCGCGGACTTAGATCTTGTCGCAACAATTTGTTATCCTCGTAAAGAAATTTATATCCATCAGCCTTCGTATGCCGAAATTGAAGGTCAACGCTATAGCATTGCAGCATTCGTTGAACTCAAAAATAAAAAACATTTATCCTTACTCATCGAAAATAGCAAAGCAGATTATCAGCATGTTATATCCTTACTGAACCCCGGCGTAAAAAAGGGCCTTTCAAATCTTAAAGTTAAGCAACCATTAAATGCTAAAGCATTAATTATGGTTGATATCGGGGAACAACAAGATCCGATTATCATTGTCCATGTCAACACAAAGAATAATGATGTGGAAGTAGGAAATTCAGGAGTGCCATATTCCAGGATTGATTTTAGTGCATCAATCATCAGCCTGGATTCATCATTGAGTCAGGGCGACGCAGACCACGCTAAAGTTATTTTGAAACCTTTAACAGGTAAAGTGTATGATTTTGATTTTAAAGGAGAATTGGTTATACATGGTTTTACTAATCCGGATATAGTAGTCAATGCAAATTTATTTATAGACACTAAACGGATCAAATTAAAGCCTGGCCAGGATTTTGAATTGAAAGGCAAGGCATTGGCTGTGATTAATTACAAAGGGCCTGTAAGTATGTTGAACCATAAAAGTTTCTTAGATCCTCCTATGAAACTGAAAGCTCTAGTAAAATTTGATAATGTTTGTTTTAAAGAAAGGTTGAAGCCTTATGTTTATTGTTTTAATGGCAAAGCCTACGTGATAGATAATTATTTAAAATTCGATAACCTTGCTTTAAAAATGGACGGTGGTAATTTTAAACTAAAAGGTTCAGTTGATAATTTCGTTAAATACTCCATAGGGTATGCCAATGGCTTTAAAGCCAAGTTAATTGCTTCAACAGATTACTTTGATGTGACAGGCTATTTGAAGAAAACAGTGTCAGATTCTGTTTCCAGCAGTTCCAAAGAAAAAATGGAAGTGAAAATAGAAAATGCTAATGAAAGTAATTTTGAATTTGATGTTTCTCTCACGGCAAAAAAATTAATTGTGAGAAAAGTAAATGCAGATGATGCTTCTATTAAAATGCATTATAAAGATAAATTGCTGGAAATTAATTCTTTGAAAGTAAAGACATGTGAAGGAACCCTTTTCGCAAAAGGATCCATTTATGACCTTCATAAAATAGATGCTTCATTTGCCACTGAAAATATTAACGTGAACCATCTTTTTGAGCAGTTCGAAAACTTCGGACAAAAGGCTATTGAAAGTAAAAACCTAAGTGGAAAAGTTTCGTTAGACGCGAAAATAAAAATGGAGTTGGACGATAAAATGGAAGTTAACGGTAATTCAATGATCGGTAAAATTTCATTTAAAATTAAAGATGGGCATTTAATAGGTTATGAGCCATTGGAGAACATATCAAATTTTATATTTAAGAACCGGGATTTTAAAGATATTTATTTCACGGAGATCAATGAAACTTTATTCATTGATGGTTTCAGGATTGATATCGAAGAGATGGAAATTGCGTCCAATGTTTTGAATTTATATATGAGCGGCATCTACCATTTTAAAGACAATTCAAATATTAATATCTTATTGCCCTGGAGTAATTTGAAGAAAAGAGGAAAAAATTATATCCCTCAAAGCTCTGATAAAAATGCTGAAGACTCAAAAGGATTAAAGCTTAATTATTCAGGCTTCCCTGGTAAATTGAAATTAAAATTAGGACATAAGCCTTCTATATAATTTGTTTGGGAACTACACCCTTATCCCAACTACACACACATCATCAACTTGTTCCAGATTTCCTTTCCAGTTATTGAATGTATTCTCAAGTGCCAGCTGTTGCTCATGCATTGGTTTTTCTGAATTTGCAATCAAAACATCTTCAAATTTTTTGCGCATTAATTTTTTTCCTCTAGGTCCGCCAAACTGGTCGGCATAGCCATCAGTGAATAAGTAAATACAATCATTAGGCTCTAATTGAATCGTTTGATTTGTATATGGCAAAACAATGTCATTCATATTACCTATTGCTTGCTTGTTGGCTTTAAGTGTTTGTAGAGTTTTATTTCGTAAGATATAGATGGGGTTATTAGCTCCTGAATAAGCCAACTGTTTATTTTTTATATCGATTGCAATAAATGATATATCCATCCCATCTCTGATTTCTTCTTCCCCATAACCGTGGTTAAGTGTGGTAATTATTTTTTGGTTTAAGAAATCTAAAGCTTCAGACGGAGTGTTAACGCCTTTCTCAACGGCACTCTGATGTAAAAAATTTGAGCCCAATAAACTCATGAAAGCTCCTGGAACGCCATGTCCGGTACAATCTGCAACTGCAATTAATATATATTCTCTTGATGTATCTTCTGTAAGTGTAGTTTTAATTTTTCTTGCCCAATAAAAATCACCGCAAACAATATCACGAGGTTTATAAAGTATAAAATAGTTTTCTTTAAAAAATGAGTCAAGTAAATTCTTGGGTGGCAACAGGGCGCCTTGCAATCGTTTGGCATAACGCAAACTACTAAAGATCTCTAAGTTTTTTTCTTCTACTACTTCTTTTTGAGTTTCAATTAATGTTTTGGATTTCTCTAATTCTAAGCGACTCTGAATTTCCTTAAAGGTTAAACGATAGCGGCTTCTGATCAGGAAAACACTAAAAATTACAACTGTTAATACTAAAAGTCCACCATTTGTAATAAATTCATCGACTGTTAAAGGACTATTTAGGACAAAAAAAGCAATGTTGCTAACAATGGTTGCAATCAATAATAACCAGGAAAGTTTTTGTTCCCAAAGTACCAGCATGCCTACACCAATAAATAATACCATGTATGCAAAGGCATGCTTCTGTAAATGTGGAATATCCATTAAGCTCCACATGTATGCATTCTGGACAGAGATGCCTAACACCAGAATAAAAATGCAGGTGTAAATACTAATGTTTAACACGTTTTTCAGAACAAGAGCCATTAAACTAATTCCCGAAACACAAATCCTAAAAATCAGAAAAGAAATCCAGTATTCAGGAATACTCAAATAATCACCTAAAAACCAAACGAGATTCAATGCGATGCCTATCCAGCAAGCAAGTGCATGAAATTTTTCAGTTGATTTGTAAAACTCAGCCTTTACAAAACTGTGAGGTATGGCGGTTTCTTCCATTAAAACTCTAATATACAAAAGTTTACAAAAGGAATCTAAGGAAATAAAATAAGCGAATGAAGATGCGGATATCTAAACTACGGCTTCTTTATATTTCTCCATGAACTCCATGGATTTTTTCATCATTTCCGTCGAACCTAAAAACAATGGAGTACGCTGATGCAATTCAGAAATATCTAATTCCATAATACGTTTAAAACCATTAGTGGCAACACCACCAGCCTGTTCAATGATAAACGCCAACGGATTGCATTCATATAGTAAACGTAATTTACCATTAGGTGATTTAGTAGTTCTGGGATAAATATAAATGCCTCCGGTAATTAAATTACGGTGAATGTCGGCCACGCCTGAACCAATGTAACGGCTTGAATAAGGACGTGATGTTGGCAAATCCTCTTCCTGGCAATATTTAATATATTTCTTAACACCTTCAGGAAAATGTAAATAATTTCCTTCATTAATTGAATAGGTTTTACCATCCGTTGGCATTTGCATATTTGGATGCGATAAACAAAATTCACCAATACTTGGGTCTAAAGTAAAACCGTTTACTCCTTTGCCAGTTGTATAAACCAGCATGGCAGAAGATCCATAAATAATATAACCTGCAGCAACTTGTTCTGTTCCGCGCTGCATAAAATCTTCATGAGTTCCCGGACCATTTAAGCTAACACGTCTATAAATAGAAAAGATAGTGCCAATTGAAACGTTGACGTCGATGTTTGATGAACCATCTAAAGGATCCATAGCAACAACATAACGGGCATTTTTCGAAATTTCAGAATCTATAGGAATGATGTCTTCATTTTCTTCGCTGGCAATAGCACAACATTCTCCACCAGCCTTTAAAGCTGCAATAAACTGATCATTAGCAAATACGTCAAGCTTCTTAACTCTTTCTCCTTGTACATTGGTATCTCCGGTTTCTCCCAATATTTCAACCAAACCTGCTTTAGTCACTTCGCGATTCACAATTTTTGCAGCAATGGCAATATCCCTTAATAAACGGGAAAGCTCTCCTTTGGCAAATGGAAAATCGTTTTGTTTTTCAATAATGAACTGACCTAAAGTTTTTGCGTACATGATTTAATATTTAAGGTTAATGAATCTTTCGTTAATGCAACTGCATCCACAGCCTTACAAAGATAAACGTATTAATTTATATAAAATAAAAAAAGTGTCCTGTTAAGAGACACTTTGTTATATATTTTAAATATAGTTTATTTACTGTATTCGTCTTTCAAGAATTCGCGCCAGTCACCTAAATTTGAAATAACCTGAATTTGGCGGTAATTTAAATGAAATTGTTCTTCACTCTCCTGAGAATTCAGAATATTTAAACGGTATTTGTCAAAATTAGAAAGTGCAAATTTCTCTTCCGCAGTAAGCGATTTACCACTGAACTCTTTATCACGCAGGTCATTGATGCTTTCCGCACCTCCAATATCCTGCTTGGTAAAAAAACGTTTTGCTATATCATTCTTGTAGTCCATCAACTTCAAAGATATGAAACGGATTGAGTAACTTCGCATTTATTACTATAGTCTTGCTAACAAACGGATGTTAAAACCGAAATACATAATTATGATATTGAGTGTTTGTTTTATTGCAAACGAACTAATGACTCAACCCAGGATCAGTAAATACGAGTTGTGCTGGGCTGTGTTTCATCCTTTTGTTGCCTTAAAGGTCAAGAATCTTTTATCGGAAGCGATGATATCATACGAGGAAGTTAGATTAACACGCGTGCTGGATACGAATGAAAGCGGCGGAAAACTGGACGCGTTCCGTCATGTATTTACAATGTCATTTTTATCACAGAAGTTTAAAGTACGTAAACTTAAAAAACTTGGAATAGCCCACGAAAAGGGAAACAAACATCTTTTTTATAAGAATCGCCAGGAATTTGGTGAACGATCAGATAGCCTTAGTTGCGTAATGGATCTTAGGAATAATGATCTTGGGTTTGTAATTGGCAGTAGTAATCAGGCGGTTGCAAAGGATAGTTTGATTATAATAGTTATTAATCTGATTAAAGAGGGAAATGCCTGGTATTTGAAAAGAAATGCGAAAAATGAATACGTTTCATGCGAAAATGAGCTAATTATGATGGAGAAATACCAAAAAAAATGGTTCGTTCCGAAGTGTTTGATTAAAACAAATGAATAGGTTAACGTCTTAAAAGCTAAATGATTAAGTATTTATATAAAATTAGAGTGTTTTTTGCTAATTTGTTGATAAGATTGAAAAAAAGCGTATATTTGCCGTCCATTTTGGAATAAGCTATGGGTAAAAGTCAGTACAAAATACAGTTTGGCGGTTTATCAATGGGTGAACACCAATTTGAATTTGATGTTAAGAGTAAGTTCTTTGAACAATTTAGTGAAAGCGAAATAACCGAAGCCGATATACAGGTTAAAGCCAAATTAGTGAAACAAAATACGCTCATGCATATTTTATTTACTTTTGAAGGCACTGTAAAATTAAGCTGCGATCGTTGTTTGATTGATTATAACTGCCCCATAAGCGGTCAGGAAAAATTAGTCATTAAACACGGTAATCCTGAAGAGAGCAATGATGAAATATTAGTGCTTAAAGAAGGGATGGATGAAGCAAACTTTGCACAGTATTTATACGAATACATTGAACTAGCTATTCCAAGCCGTAAAGTTCCTTGTGAAGATGAGGAGTTGGATATCGATGTTGAATGTGATGATGAAACGCTTGCTAAATACAATGAACTAAAAATAGAAGAAGAACCGAGTGAAAATCCTGAATGGGATAAATTAAAGAATATAAAGTTTAACAATAATTAAAATTAAATATCATGCCTAATCCAAAAAGAAAACTATCCAGATCCCGTAGAGACTCTCGTCGTGCAACATACAAAGCACCGCACATGACGATTGCAAAAGATACAACCACAGGCGAAGCTCATTTATTTCACCGCGCACACTGGTTTGAAGGAAAACTTTACTACAAAGGAAAAGTAGTAATGGAAAAAGCAGTAAAAGCTTAATTTTTTTGAATTTCATACATTCAAAAACCTTCTCGGAAACCCGGGGAGGTTTTTTTGTTTGAATTAAATACTTTATGAAAGAAGTTGTCTCGTTGAGCGGAGTCGAGACGCTTTTATTTGTTTCTCGGCTCCGCTCGAACTGACACAAATTATGCACGCCAATTCATCTTCAAACAACAAAACCTGTGAGCGCTGTCAAAAGCCTTTTATTTGCATACCAGCAGATATAATAGCGTGTGGATGTAAGAAAGTTTATTTAAGCCGGGAAGAATTAAACTACGTTTCAACATTATATTCTGATTGTGTTTGTAATACTTGTTTATTACATTTAAAGGATGAATTTTTGTCATTATAAATGATCTTCGCATCCTACAATAATATAATTAGCCCCTTAGGTTTTACTACTCAGGAAAATTATGACGCGGTTTCTAATTCAGAAGTCGGGGTAAGGAAAATTAAATTTCTTTTTTCTGAAGAACCGTTTTGTGTTTCTAAAATTGAAGACGACAAAATTCAAAAATATGCTTCCGTTATTAAAAACTCTGATGCCTATACTAAATTAGAACAACTCAGTATACTATCCATTCAGGATGTAATTAACCAAAGCAGGATAGATCCTAAAGATGAACGGACTTTATTAATTTATTCTACTACTAAGGGCAACATCGATATTCTTGAAAAGAAATATGCAAATATTGACTCGAAGCGGGTTTACTTATCTGAATTCGGAAAGCAATTGCAAACTTATTTTACGCTTAAACATACACCGATCATATTATCCAATGCTTGTATTTCAGGCATCTTAGGAATTATTATTGCCAAGCGATTTATTGAATTGGGTACTTATGATAATGTGTTGGTATGCGGTGGAGATATTTTATCTGAGTTTACAATTAGTGGATTCAAATCTTTCAATGCTTTGAGTAGTGAGCCTAGCAAACCATTCGATGCTAATCGCATTGGAATTAATTTGGGAGAAGCAGTTTCTACTATTTTAATTACCAATAAAGAAGAATTGGCAGCCCCCTACAACACTCAAATTATTAGTGGATCATCGGCTAATGATGCTAATCACATTTCTGGTCCATCACGAACGGGTGATGGATTATTTCAATGCTTGACAGAAATTTTAAAATCAAATGATAAGGAAATTGGATTTATTTCCGCACATGGTACCGCAACACTTTTTAATGATGAGATGGAATCCATCGCATTTGAAAGAGCAGGTTTGTCTGGCGTTCCGGTAAATAGTCTGAAAGGATATTACGGGCATACACTAGGTGCGGCTGGAGTTTTAGAAACAGTATTGTCTTTAGAGTCCATGAAACACCAGCGATTAATAAAATCTGAAGGATACGAGACAAAAGGAGTTAGCGGCAATATTATGATGATTGAATCACATCAGGATAAATTCTTTTCCTCTTTTATAAAAACTGCTTCCGGCTTTGGAGGCTGCAATGCAGCGGCGCTGTTTAGAAAAATATAACTAGATTTAACCACATAGAAACATAGAATATATTTTGAATAAGTTGAAGAATAGGAAACACATAGTAAGAAGCGACGCTTCCTTTTCTATGTTTTACTTCCTTTGCCAATTTATATTTCAAAAATCTATGTGCCTATGTGGTTAAGAAATAACAATGGGGATCATCACATCATATACACACATCAAACATAACCAGGTTTCTGTTAATGGACAGATCGTATTTCAATCTGATAATTCATTAAGCTTAGCAGAGTTTTTATCTGAGGCCTATAAAACTCTTGACATTAAGTATCCAAAATTTCATAAGATGGATGCACAATGTAAGTTGGGTTTTTTGTGTACTGAATTTGCATTAAAGGGAACAACCTTTCTACCTGATAATTATCTTAATAAAACAGCTATCGTATTATCAAATAATGCCTCAAGCCTCGATACGGATCGTACACATCAACATTCCATTGATGACAAATCAAACTATTTTCCGTCGCCCGCAGTGTTCGTATATACGCTCCCAAACATCACTATTGGAGAACTTGCCATTAAACATAAAATAACCGGGGAAAATGCTTTTTTTGTATCATCACATTTTGACCCAACGCTATTGATTAATTACACGGAATCATTGATAAACAATGAAACACAGGCGGCTATTGTTGGATGGGTTGATGTGGATGGCGCAAATTACGAAGCCTTTATTTTTTTAGTTGAAACATCAGAAAATATAAATAAAAATAGTATTTTTAAACCTCTGAATATAAGCAGTGTTATAACATTATACAATCAAACTAAATGGACGCATTAATAGAAAAATTAAAAGGGCAAATTATTGAACAGCTTAATTTGGCTGAAGTAAAACCGGAAGAGATCAATCCTGATTCTCCATTATTTGGAGAAGGTTTAGGTTTGGATTCAATTGATGCATTAGAGTTAATCGTATTATTGGAAAAACATTATGGAATTAAGATTCAGGATCCTAAAGACGGGAAAACTATTTTTCAATCTTTAAGAACTATGGCTGAATACATCAAGTCTCAAGGTAAATCATAATTTTACATTGTCTCAACGAGTTTATATTACCGGATTAGGAATGATTTCGGCTATTGGTAACAATGTGCCTGAATCTTTTTTGTCATTATCCCAATCTAAAACCGGCATCGGAAAGATCAATCATTTAACAACACGTTATAAAGATGAATTTCTGGCGGGGGAGATTAAATTATCCAATGCGGAATTAGCAGATCTTGTAAAGGACAATAATCCTGCTTTAAATCGTAATTCTTACATTGCCATGTTGGCTGCTAAAGAAGCGGTTCTTAATTCTGGAATTGATACTAAGGATGGTTTGCGCACAGGAGTTATTTCCTCAACTACTGTTGCCGGAATGAGCAAAACAGAACTGTATTACAAGGAACTGTTCGAAAAAGATGAACACCTGGATGTATTGGATACCCACGACTGCGGAGATAGTACTGAACGTATTGCTGATTACATTGGCAATGTGGATTATGTAACAACTATTTCTACGGCATGTTCGTCTGCAGCTAATGCTATTATGTTAGGTTGCCGAATGATTAAGCATGGACAATTAGACAGGGTAGTTGTTGGTGGCGTTGATGCTTTATCAAAATTTACATTTAACGGATTTAATACTCTAATGATCCTGGACCGAGAATGGTGTAAACCATTTGACGAAAATAGAAAAGGATTGAATTTAGGAGAAGGTGCAGCATTTGTAGTTATAGAAGGAGAGAATGCGTTGAACCTGAGAAAAGGAAAACCCTTGGCAGAAGTGATCGGTTATGCCAACACTAATGATGCTTATCATCAGACCGCATCCTCACCAGAGGGTTATGGAGCTACTATGGCGATTCAGCAGGCATTAGGAATGAGCGGCTTGAAACCCACTGATATTGATTACATCAATATGCACGGAACAGGAACTCCCAATAATGATTTATCCGAAAGTAAAGCTACCATTGCCGTATTTGGAAACCAGGTGCCAAAATTCAGTTCAACAAAAGCATTTACCGGCCATACTTTAGCGGCTGCTGCAAGTATCGAAGCCGTTATATCAGTTTTGTCTTTACAGAATAGTATGATTTTCCCGAATTTAAATTTTACTACCCCTATTATAGAAACAGGGTTAATTCCTGAAACCACGTTACTACATACGCCTTTAAATACGATTCTTTCTAATTCATTTGGATTTGGAGGAAACTGTTCATCTTTATTATTTAAGAAAGTCTAAAATTTGGTTAAGGCATACATAAACGGCACCGGTTGCATTTCACCGCAAAACTCCATAGATAGTGAGTGGTTTTTTGACACAATCAATCCTGCTAAAGGAGATTACTTTGATGCCATTGAGCCTTCATACAAAGAATTTATAGCTCCCAATTTATTACGCCGTATGGGACGTGCTATAAAAATGGGCGTAGCCGCAGGAAATATTGCGATAAAACAAGCGGATATTCAAAAAGTGGATGGAATTATTACCGGTACCGGACTTGGTTGTTTTGAAGACAGTGAACGGTTTTTGCTTGCCATTTTAAATAACGATGAACAATTTTTAACACCTACATCTTTTATTCAATCTACGCACAACACTGTTGGCTCTCAAATAGCGTTAATCATGAAATGCCATGATTACAATTTCACATACGTGCATAGAGGTTTTTCATTTGAAAGTACCTTACAGGATGCCTTAATGTTATTTGAAGAGGGCAAGGAAACTATTTTGGTTGGAGGTATTGAAGAACACACCCCAAATTTTATTATTTTAAATAGAAAAGCTCATAAGTTCCAGGAACAAAATACTGGATTACCAATTTGGCGATCGAAAACACCGGGGATTCAAATGAGTGAAGGCACTGCTTTTTTTGTATTGAATAAAACCAAAACAGAAAAGAGCTTGGCGAGTTTAGATGGGATACAAACTTTGTATAAACCAAAAACAGCTGCTGATATTTTAGCGAAATTAATTTCATTTTTAAAAATTCACAACTTGTCGCTGACAGACATTGATGTGACCTTAATGGGATTTAGTGGGGATGCGAATTTTGATTCGAGGCTTCAGGAGCTATTACCAACGATTGAAAAAGAATCAGTAGCAGCATGTTACAAAAACGTCTGTGGAGAATATCACACCGCTTCCGCATTTGCCATGTGGACAGCCACAAAAATTATTGAAAGGCAAATGTTACCAAAGGTTTTGTCTGTTAGCGACAAAAAACCTTCTGGAATAAAACATGTATTAATTATCAATCAATACTTAGGTATTAATTATTCGTTTACATTGCTATCACAATGCTAAAATTTTGGCCTACTACCATTATTTTTTTAATGGGACTCATAGCCTTTTTTTTTCTTCGACAACCATTTCAATTAAGCATCTGGTTCCTTATTATTTGGATTAAATTATTTCTTGTTGTACAGTTTTGCGGCGCTTATTTTATCGGCTTAAATTTTCATTTGAGTTCTGTTAACAGCTTGACAACAAGTGAAAATAAAGTAATGTTAACCTTTGACGATGGACCTCATAATCCAAATACATCAAGGGTGTTAGGCGTTCTTAAAAAACACAAGGTTAATGCTGTTTTCTTTTTGATAGGAAAAAACATCATAGGCAATGAGGCTGTTGTGGAACAAATTACTCATGAGGGTCATCAGATTGGAAATCATAGTTTTTCTCACGATCACTGGATCGATGTTTGGTCGATAAAGAAAGTTACTGATGATTTTACACGTTGTGATACATTGATAAAACAGCATCAACCGTCTAAATTATTTCGTCCCCCTTATGGCGTAACAAATCCTAATATTGCAAAAGCGGTTAAGGTATTAAAACTGCAATCTATTGGTTGGAATGTAAGAAGCTACGACACTAGTACTAAAAACATAGAAAAAATTAAACAACGAATCCTATCTCAACTAAAACCAGGTGCAATTATTTTATTACATGATCGATTGGATTTTATGCCTGAATTATTGGATGATCTTATTCAAGCTATTAAAGAAAAGGGTTATGTTTTTGCCGAAAAACTTTAAGGCTTAACTAATACGCCTGATTTCATGTGATTTAAGGAACTGGTAAAAGCGTAATTTTTACCATTAAAATTTTGAATAACAGAATTGCTTAAATTTAGGCTTATAAAAACAGTACTATTAGGTTGAAATACTGCTAATTCAGCCTCTGAAAAAGAGCATACGGTTTGGTTTACTCCTAAACTTCTATAAACCGAATTTGTAAAATCATTTATTTGAAGAAAAATACTTGAATTTGGATGATTGCTAATACCAGTTAAATTAAAGTTTAATCCATTACTAATGGAAAAAGAATCTGGTAATTGCGCATTCCCTGAAAAAATAGGGTAATTTGGAGTGATTGTATAATTTATAGCTGGCACATCTGAGTTGCCGGAAACCGTCCATACAGAATTAGCCTGATGAATATTTAAAGAATAAGCTTTGTAAAGATTAGAGGTATTGTTTAGGGTATTACTGTTGAAACTAATGCTTCCTGCATCAATAGTTGTATTACTAGGATTTAATGGATCCGTAAAGAAAAAAGAGGAAACGGCACTATCTGAACCAGAGTAGGAATTGCCTGTGTAATATTGATAGTAAACCGTTGCCATACTTCCGTATGTATAGCCGGTTGTTAGAATGGTACTGTTGTCCGTAATTATTGGTACTGGGCTAGCATTTTTTTTACAGGAAGTAAATGCCATCGTAATTGCAATAATAAATACTAATAATCTCATTTTATAAAGCGTAAATTATTCGTTGTACTATTTATATTTTTTGTAATCTAAAGCCCTTAGAACAAAAAAAGATTCATTCCAGCGTTACCTTATCAACTTAAAATACCCGGTTTTCTTTATAGGATCGCCATCAATATAGGTCTCAACTTCGGTTTGGTAAACATAGGTTTCCATATTTTGAGGAACACCTTTGTAGATTCCATCCCAGCCACTTTGTAAGTCAGTAGTCTCATAAATTAATTCTCCCCAACGGTTAAACACTCTGAAGTAATTCAGTTTTTTAATGCCCCAACCATCCACATTAATAAAATCATTTACTCCATCCCCGTTAGGTGTAAACGCTGTAGGAACATCGACGCTACTTTTACCTTCAATGTATACAGTATACGTGTTGATTCTTTCAAAACAACTATGTGAATCTTTCACTGTCACACTGTAAATATATTCAACAGTCGGGGATGCAACAGGACTTGGGCAAGTAAGGCAACTTAAATAATCTCCAGGAGTCCAGGTATAATTAAAGCCGGCGCCAACATACCCTGGGAGAGAAGCAGTTTGACCTATTACAATGCTTGTATCCCATGAAATTGGCGTTGGCGGTTCTTGTATGGTTACAAGCAACGTATTGGTACCAACACAACCAAAAGCATCATTTGCCGTTACAGAAAAAACAGTGGTTGCACTAAGTGTAGCAACTGGATTCGTTATATTGGCATTGTTCAGTTCAGCTGCAGGAGTCCATGTATATGTTACGCCGCCGTTAGCCAGTAACTGCGTGGGTTTATTCTGACATGTATCCTTTCCGCTTAGAGTTAATGTAGGAACCGGGAATATTTGCATGACCTTTTTAATCGTGTCTTTACAATTATGCACGTTATCAGTTATTGATAAAGAAACTGTAAATGTGCCCGCACTTCCGTATAAATGGGAAGGATTATTAACTAAGCTAGTGGAACCATCCCCAAAATTCCATGAGGCCGTATTGGAGTTTAGAGAAACATTACTAAACAAATCAGTTGTACCAATGCAATGCGCTGTATCAATAAGAGAAATTGAAGAGGGCAGTTCATTATTTCTATTAAAGCGCGCAACAACTTCATAAATGTTAATCGGATGTGGTATAGATTTTTTACAAACTGAATCGGCGCTGTAGTAAGTTAACGATGCGTTGGTGGTTCCTCCCGGAGGGTTATAATTATATACGTGAGAAATAGGAGATTGTGAAGTTGAATTATAGACAGTTCCGTCTCCGAAATCCCAACCCCATGCAAGTACTTTAGAGCTATCTTTTATTGTGAATTCAATAGCCTCCCCCTTACAGATATTTAGTTTATCAATACTAAAGTCAGCGCTTGCGCTATATACTTTTACATATTTTTTTGTTGTATCACAACAACCAAAAGGAGTACAGTTAATGAGTGTTACGGTATACGTTCCAGTATTAGTGAAAGCCCATCCTGGCGTGAGATTATTTGGTGCGATAGGAGAACCGTCCCCAAAGTTCCAGTCATTAATAGGATTTGTTGACGATGTATATGGATTAATGGAGTTGTCAGAAAACTGGACTATTGTACCTGCACATGCATTTTGTTTAGTAGGATTACTTGTATTCGTGTAGGATATAATTGCTGTTGGGTAATTCTGAACCTGTACAACATAAGGTGTGGAATTTGCCTTACAGCCGGCGCCATCCGCCGAAATTAAAGTAACATTGTAATTTCCCCCTGTGGTATAAGAATGCGTTACACTCATATTAGTTGTAACTTGGTTTGAGGAACCATCACCATAATTCCAGGTGTAGGTATTCACTCCTGAAGCGGTAGCGGATAAAGTGGCTGTGTTACCTGCACACAATTGAGAAGGAGAAGCGCTAATGGTTGGAGAAAAAGGTGCGTTCATTCTCACAGGAAAGCTCTTGGTATCAGAACAGCCATGAATGTTAGTAACAGTGAGTGAAATGTTGTAAATTGTGAACGGAGGAGTTGCGGCAGTGTATGTGTGCGAAGCGTTAGGCGTATTTACTGTGGCGCTACCATCACCAAAATTCCAGGAATAACCACTAATAGTGGCATTAGAAGTCG
Organism: Bacteroidota bacterium; assembly: GCA_040387555.1. Classification (GTDB taxonomy): domain Bacteria; phylum Bacteroidota; class Bacteroidia; order B-17B0; family Aurantibacillaceae; genus UBA4416. The sequence goes on from JAZKDO010000003.1 coordinate 96,779, forward strand.
AAGTTTGAATGGCGGTTAAACTAAATGACGGTACACAGCCAATAGTGTTAGAAAGCGCAGCATTGGTGGTAACAGAGCTCACGAAAATACTCGTTCTGCTGGTGTCACGGCAACCATTGACATCTTTTACAACCAATGAAATTGATTGAGTTCCCGCTCCTAAAGCATAACTGGTTGAAGAGTTGTCGGTGATTACCGGTGGTTGAGTTCCAAAGAACCATATATAACCAACACCGCATACACCGTCCACATCCTGGCTACTAACAGCACTGTAATTAGTTGGCACACCGGCACAAGTTACCGTTTGACTTGTGATAATAGATTTAATTTCTCTAACCCTTACTTTTAAACTATCTATGCTTGGCAAACAGCCAGTTGCTGAATTCTCTCCTTTTATTACTGCGTCGTAGTCTCCCGTAGCCGCATAGCTATGAAAAATCGTATGTGGGCCGGCGGCTAATACCGTATCTCTTTGGCCATCACCGTAGCTTATTTCTGCAAACGCGGCATCCTGAAGTAATAATTCAAATTTCACTCTAAATACAGAGTCGCATCGGGTAAAAAATCTTCCGGAAACAATAGGGCCTTTAACAAGTACCTGGGTTGGTAGTGTTGTGTCGTGTTGGCAACCGAAACTATAAGCGGTTAGTGTTAATGGATGATTTCCTGTATGTGTGTATTGCCAGCTGGGATTCGCATCAGAAATGCAATGGGAAAAATAAGTGGCATCAGAAGTGAGATGCCAGTGATTGACAGAATCCGCTAATGGAGTTAAATTGGTAATCGACACCGGTTCATATGGACATACTACACTTGGAGAAAACGAAAAACTAGTATGTGGCGGGGTGGACACATGTATCGGCCATTTGAAAGAAGTGTCTTTGCAGCCTAAAGTATTTTGAATAACAAGAGTAGCAAAATAAATTCCTGGCACTGTATAAGTATGCGCAACGTTAGTATTTGAGGCCGAAGAATTCACAGGACTGCCATCCCCGAAGTTCCAGGTGTAATTTACAATTGGTGTTGTTGATTTGCTGCTGTCCGTAAAGTTTACAGTAAGTGGATTACATCCCTGAATAACATCTGTGTAAAAAAATGCAGTGGGGCGATGAAGCGTATCAAGAGTTTTCACAATACTATCTCTACAACCACCTGGGCTAATTGCAATAAGTGTTGCAGTTAAAGGTAAAGGTTGAAAAATGGTAAATGGATTTAAACTCCCCTGAGTAAACGTATGAGTAGGATTAGCCAGAGTGCTGGTTGCCGTACTTCCCATAAAAGACCATAAATAAGTACTGGCACCGCTTGAGGTATTTGTATACGACACTGTTAACGGAGAACTACAACTGAATGGAGGGACAGATGTGAAGTTGGCAGTCGCTTTTTCTACAGTAACAGTATAGGTTTTTGTTGAGAAACAAGAGCCAAGAAATGTAGTAGCGGTTATAGTAAATGTTCCGGTTGTACTATATACATGGTTAAAAGTTGTGGGAGGAAAGACAGTTTGAACTGGCGTGCCGTCTCCAAAATTCCATTCTGTTTTAAATGACGCAGATGTATCTTTTACTGTAAAAGACTTGTTATAACAAACAAAATTTTTTACGAGTGCCTTTACTATTGGATTCGACACATTCACAGTAACGGTTTGTGTTTCGCTGCAAGAGTTGTTATCCGTACAGGTTAAGGTAATAGGAAAGGAACCGGTTGTGGTAAATGTAACAGGCGGAGGATTGGCTAGCGTAGAAACTGTTCCATTTAAATTCCAACTGTAGGTTAGCGCTGTACTACCCGTAGTGCTATTGCTGGAAGAAGAGGAACCGCTAAATGTGGCGGTGAAAGGAGCAGCGCAGGCGTTGATGCTTGTAGGAGTATTTGTAATAACAACGGTTGGCTTATCGGAAACTTTTATAAGAGCTGTTTTTGTAATAGAACTATCACAACCGTGGCCGTCTTTATATATTAAGGTAACATTAAAAGTCCCGGGAATTGTAAAAGTGTAATTTGGGTTTTGTAAACTGCTAACTCCGCCATCACCAAACGACCATTGCCACTGGGGTGTCAGCGTACCACCGGAATTAACAGATTGGTCAGTAAATATCACAGGCAAAGGAATGCAGCCTTTAGAAATATTTAGTGTAAAATTAGGAGTAGGTTTGCCGAATACTTTTATGCTAAGTGTTTGAGTAATTGGACTGCCGGAAACTACCGCTGAGTAGGTAGCAACAAAATTTCCTGGACTACTATAAGTATGCGTAGGATTATTTATATTTGAAAAAGTGCCGTCACCAAAAGCCCATTGTATTGACCCGGCTCCTGTTAATCCTGTAAATTGGGCGCCTACTAATGGTGAGCAACCCACCGAAGGAGTTGCAGTAATTGTTTGACCATAACTTTTTAATGAAATGGTTAGCAAGAAGGTAATATAAATTATATACTTAACTTTATACATTACTGATTTTTATTACATTTACTTTAACAAATATAATTTTATTTATCTTAAATCATTGTCAATGCCTGTAAGAATATTAATTATTATATCCTTTTTTCCTTTTGTTCTTAATTCTCAAATAAGACCAAAATGTGGTTTTAGAATGTCACCTGCTGAACTGCAAAACCATTATGCCAGAGTTCAGAGCATAACCAGCTTATTACCTCATGATACTTGCCTGAACAGGGAACTTTCATTGGTTTTTCATATTGTTTTGGACAGCATGGGACAACCAGGCGTATCGATTGCCGATATCGATGATTGCGTTATTAACTTAAACAAGGTATGGAAGCCTATTTGTATTTCATTTAAACGATGCAGTTTGAACTATGTGCCAAATTATAATTATAACGAATGGCATGATGTTTATGATGAGCCAACCTTTGCGGGAAATTATTATGTAGATAAAACGATTGACATTGTATTAGTTGAAAATATTGTTTTGCCAGGAAATGCGGCTGGATATGCTGATCAGATGGGACATATTGTAATGAAGAAAAATTCTCTGGGTGGCGTTGTACCTATTCATGAAATGGGTCATTTATTTGGCCTACCACATACCTTTGAAGGGCCGGCACCTAATGCACTGTCAACTGAATTAGTAAAACGCACGAATTGTTATACTGATGGTGATGGATTTTGTGATACCGAAGCTGATCCGCATCCGACTGGGGAAGTATCGGGAGCTCATTGTAGTTTTCAGCCAGGACCTAAAGATGCCTCGAATGATTACTACACTCCACCTCTTGATAATTATATGACTTATTTTAGTGGATGCGAATGTAGGTTTACCCAGGAGCAATATAATTTTATGGCACTTACTTTTATTTTAAGCGGCACACAGTTGCATTAACTATTTTTTGTTACAGTAAATTACTTCTATTCGTCTTCACCAAAGTTGGTGATAGTTCCAATGATTTTGAAATCAGTTCTTCGGTTCTTCGCCCTGCCTTCAGGGTTGTCAGAGCCGTTTTTGTTTTTGTTAGGTGCAATTGGCATTGATTCGCCATATCCTTTCGCATTTAATCTGTTTTTGTCAATACCTTTATTGATCAAATAATTCACAACACTTTCAGCGCGTTTTTGAGATAACTTTAGGTTATACTCTTCACTTCCTTTATCGTCCGTATGAGAAGCTATTTCTATAATAATGTCAGGATTCAGAGTCATAATTTTTAGCAAGGTAGTATCGAGCGCAAGCATTGAAGTTTTCATAATTTCAGACTTATCAAACTCGTAGTTGATGTTTTCAAGTGTGATTGCTTTGTTCGATGCTTTGGATAGAGCATAATTATTTTCAAATGTTTTGTTAAGGCTCTCTGTTCGAGTATCAATCGACGTCGACTCAGATGTATTCAAATAGCCTGGTTTCCTGGCCAGGACTTTATATTCATTACCGGCTTCAAGCGAAGTTTTATAATTTCCGTCTTTGTCAGTTAAAACAGTCTTCACTAAAACCTGTTCATTATTTTTTTTGTCTATCAGATAAATGTCTACTAACGCACTGTCCAGAACTTTTGTAGTATTACTTGAAATATCTTTAACATTTCCCGCAACAAATAAGTGAATGTATGAGGTTTGTTTGTGACTATATATATCATCGCAACAGGTTGAGTTTTTCAAACTAACACCACCTTTTCTATTGGACACTAAAAAACCTTCTTCCCTGTTTTTTGAAATGGTATAATAAATATCATCCGCGCCTGAATTGACTGGCTCGCCAAGATTTTCTGGATTTGTCCATGCCTTGGTACTTCCTGTTACTTTAAATATATCCAAACCTCCAAGGCCGCCTAAACCTTCAGAACTAAAATAGAGTGAACGAGTTTCATTATCAAAGAACGGAGTTAGCTCATCTTTAGAAGTATTTATTTTTACTCCTGCATTTTTCGGTGTTTTATAAATTTTCTTTTTCTTGTCATAAATAAAATACCAGATATCCATTCCACCTTTTCCTTTCGGCTTGTTACTCACAAAAAAGACCATTTCATTTCCTTTCGCTGGATCTATGGATACGGCAGGTTGTGTATTAGTGTAGTTTGGATTGTTAATAGTTTTATTTAGTTTCAAAGGTTCTGTCCATTCGCCATTTATTTTTTCTGTCATATAAATTGCGCACACGGTAACTCCTTTCCAATTAGGTTTGCATACTGTGTAATACATTTTGTTTCCGTCTGGTGTAAAACTTGCATTTCCAACATTTTCACCTGCCTTATTAAAGGTTCCAGACATAAATTCATCTTCAAAAACCCAGGTGTTTTTTTGTTTCTTTGCAGTGTAGAATTTTCGAACAGGAATGTTAGCACTGTCTTCCCCTTCTGTCACATATTCTTTTTTATTAGTCCGTAAAGAAGCAAATAACAAAGTATTTTCATCTAACGACACAGGTGATAGTTCAACGTGAACTTTGTTAATTGATGTGTCAAGATGTTGAATCACGAATTTTTGTGATTGATTGATGATGGTTTTAATAGAGTCACAAAAAACGATTTCACGTTTAGCCTGTTTTTTTAAAAGCGTTTCTTTTCCTTTATATTCTTTTGCAAATTTCGCATAGTGTTCTTTTGCTTTTTCGAATTTGCCGTTCGTTTTACACATATCGGCATAATAGTACAATGCAAGCGCATTTTTCTCAGGATTAGAAGTATAAGATTTTAGATAAAATTTTTCAGCCTTTTCGTAGTCTCTTATTTTCCTGTATGATTCAGCGATTTTATATTGAATTTTACTATCACCTGGCACGTATCGGAGGTAAGCATTATAATAGTCAACCGATGAATTAAAATCGTTTTGTAAAACAGCATTGTTCCCAAGTTTTTTTAAATCCCTGGCATTCATTTTACTTAATGTGATGCTATCTGTTTGGGAATACCCAACCACTGAACACATTATGGCGATTATAAATAGTTTAATACCTGTCACAAGGAATTTGTTTTTTATGAATGCGGGAATTTTTTCCGGTGTAAATCAAAGCAATCTCGTAAGCGCCTTTTGCGCCTGTAGAAGTTTTTAGTGGAGATACGTTCACATCATAACTAAAACCTATTGTATACTGGCTGTATTTTATTCCAAAATTAACGATAGCTGCATCTGAAATACGCTGAACGCCTTTACGCCACATAAATCCACCAAATATTTTGTTTTCAAAAAAACTCGTTTTACTGAGTGTGTATTCCAGGTTGCCTCCAAAGATCCAGTCGTTTGCTTTAGCGGTCACATTCACCACCATATTAGGTACAACAGCAATTTTTGCATTTACAAAATACCTTAACGACGCAACATAAATCTGTCTTATTGGTAATTTGTTTGGTTGAGAATAAAATGATTCGTTTGGTCGGTTAAGATGAAAGAACGATCCGCCCACCTCAGGTTCAAATTTTTTAAATCGCTTACTCACATTAAAACCGGCATTCGCATCAAAATAAACAAGACGTTGTTTGGTAAATGGCTCATTGTTTGGCAAAGAGTTGTCGAAATTACCACTCCCCCAGTTTAACTGATTGGGAAAAGTATGAGAATTAAAATCAATGGACTTTATCACTAAACCGGGTTGAAGGCCAAGGCTTAATTTAAAGCCTGCTATTTTTTTATGATAAGCTCCTGAAACAAATATTTTATTGATGCTTAGGTTCCCACCGGATTTGTCATTTAAAAAAAATATTCCGCCAGCAACATTCTGATTGAAAGGATAAAAGTTCATATCCCCGCCAATTGAAAAGGTATTGTAAGCTTTTGAAATTTCTCTCCATTGACTCCGGTAATTTCCCATCAAACGCCAATCACCATTATAATTGCCGGTGTTGGCCGGATTCAAGGTTAAAGGCGAAAGGTTGTACATGGAAAAATGAATATCCTGAGCCCGAAACATAAGCGCAAGAAGCATAAATCCTAAAATCAACCCTTTCTTCATTAAACAAATATAATTAAATATGCTTTGGATTTTCGAAAATTAATAAGGACTTTGTTTTCGGATCAACTTGCCAAACAGTTTAGGTAAAAAACGTTTGATTTTGACAATTAACAATTCCTTCCCGCCAACAAATATCTCTTCTTTATTATCTAAAATTGCCTTAACAATTACCTTTGCGCAATCTTGTGCACTCATCGCTTTCTCGTGGCTCGGATCCATTTGATTGTGCGACTTACCTTCGATGCTGGATGCATTCACTGACACATTGGTTTTTATTTTACCAGGACAAACCAATAGTACACTCAGACCATTTTTTTCATTTTCCAATCTTAAACTTTCAAAATAACCGTGCAAAGCATGCTTGGCTGCAGAATACGTAGATCGCAAATAAAAACCAAACTTACCAGCAATGCTACTGATGACTACTATTTTACCGGAGCCTTTCTTTAGCATCAATGGCAGAACTGCTTTTGATAAATTGACTGCACTGAAATAATTGACCTCAAATAATTGGCGCTCGATTGCCGTAGAGGTTTCAATAACAGAAGATCGCTGACTCTGGCCTCCATTATTAATCAGTATATCAATCTTGCCAAACTTAGAAACGATTTGTTCAGCGTAATCTTTCGCTTTGGTGGTGTCAGATAAATCGAAAGGAATAATCAATGAATTTTGGGTTGTTAATTTTGCTTCTGAAGAGATGCGCTGCAATTCTGACTCACGGCGCGCTGATAAAATAATAATAGCATTTTCACGCGCACATTCATAAACCAAAGCTTCACCAATACCGGACGATGCGCCTGTGATCCAAATGACTTTATTTTTTAAGTCCTTCATTATTTTTCAATTTGTTTAATGACCTCCAGTGATTGTATTTCCCGAATGCAATGACAATCCATAGATTTACGACAGTCACTGCAATTTTTATTGAGCACTAAATAAAAAGCATTCTTTCCAATAGGTTTCCATCTTCCGGGATGAATTGGCCTCATGGGTGCGAATAAACCAATTGCTTTTTTGCCTAACGCAGAAGCAATGTGTAAAGGACCTGTGCTGGCAGCAATCAGAACATCACATTGGCTTATAAAAGCAATAAACTGCCGCAGAGATAATTTTCCTGTTATATCAATTACCTCAGGATGCTTTACAACCAGATCTTTAACTAGTTCTCCTTCTTGTGCGGTACCGCTAATAAATATCTGATATTGGTTTTTATTTAATTCATTGATGAGTTTAGAAAAATTATCAAGTCCCCACTCGCGTGCACTTCCTTTTGATTTAGGGTGTAGAATAATCTGCTTTTTAGCAGGATCTATTAAATCTCCAAATGATTTTTCCAAGTCAGGAATTTTAGTAAAGCCATATGAGTTAGCTAGTTTATCAAGACTGAATTCCTGATGAATGTTCAATGGCGCTAAGAGTTTAGTATTCAATTGCGCTTCGTGCAGGTCGGAATTTTTACGTGATAATTTGATTTTTCGATTACAAGTGAACCAGTGCCATAAACGGTTTGTGGTTCCGATCCGATTTTCAATTCCTGCTTTTTTTGCCAGCAGCGCTATTTCTTTAACCGGAAAAACATGAAGGATATGCGTCGCTTGCAATTTTTTAAATGCTTCAATTTGCTCCTGCACATTTAGTTTTAGAATCTCATCATAACTCACAAATTCATCAACGTGTTCCGATAAACTAATCACGTCCTTCGTATAGTTTCTTCCTAAAAAAATGAGTTTGCTGTCGGGAATAAATTGTTTGATGATTCCAGCCATTGGCATAGTTAACACCACATCACCAATACTATCGGTGCGACTGATAATTATGACAGGATTATTTTGCAAGTTCTTTTTGTTTATAAAGATCCCTGATTTTTTTATATTTTAGATAAGTAGCATAGGCTGATATTTTAGAAATAGAATAACCGGCTTTGCCATCTAAAAAACCAAGGTGTAATAAATAATGATCAATAAATTTTGCTAAAGGATTCGCTATTAATTTAAAGAAAGGTGCTTTTTTTCGCGATTCTACAAAGGCTTTAGAAGCAATATTCGTAAAGTATTCCACTTGTTTGTAATGATCCTCTTTTGTGTAATAACTGTAATGCAAGATATCACCCTTAATATGTTTTGTGTTTTTGTCTCCTTCTTTTAATTCGTATTTGTCGTGCGGATTGATTCCTGTCCATGATCCTTTGCGGCTATCCCACAAACGCATCTTTGTGTCGGGATACCAGTTACAATGTTTTACCCAATGACCGCAATAATTAGTTAAACGATTCATATAATAGCCATCATGCGTCCAGTTGATCTTAACTTCGAGAATCGATTTTTTTAAAGCCTCATCAAGTGCTTCGTCTGCATCTAAAGATAAAATATGCGGATAAGTAGCGTAGGTGATGGCTCTGTTTTTTTGTTGAATGTGCCCATCAAAGGCATGCTGATAAAACTTTACACCATAAGAAGCACAAATTTCTGGCGTTCTATCCTTACTAAATGAATCGAGGACCACGATTTCATCGGCGATATCCTTAACGGATTCCAAACAACGTGAAATGTTGTTTTCTTCGTTGAAAGTAATTATAACAACTGATAAATGGTGCATGACGTAAATTTAAGATTTGTATAGAAACAAACGAAGTAAATCTTAAATTTGTTTACTTGAAAACTACCACTAACCATATGACTTTTATGTCAAAAAGCTTATCCATTGGAGTACTTTGCATCTTAGTTGCACTTGTATATTTCAAATTGTTTTCGGCAAATTTTATCAGTTGGGATGATGGGGAGGTACTTCTTAATAACAAAGATGTACATCATTTTAATCTAAAAGCATTTTTTACCAGTTATTATGTGGGAAATTATGCGCCTGTTAGTATGATAGGATTTGCCATTGACTGGTTTATTTTTAAAGGAAATGCAGCGGGTCATCATGCTATGAGTTTGTTGTTCCATACCATAAATGCGATTTTAGTCTACCAATTGTCTGTTTTTATTTTAAAGGATAAATTAAAAGGATTGGTATGCGCAATCATATTTTGTTTTCATCCATTGCAAGTAGAAACGGTTGCGTGGGTATCGGCAAAAAACAACCTGGTGTATAGTTTGTTTTTTTTGCTTGGCTTGTTGAATTATACGAAATTCTTTATTAACAAAACACCACGTTACTACGTGTATACCCTTGCATTTTTTGTTTTATCAGTTTTAAGCAAACCTTCTGCTGTTTGTTTTCCTGTTGTGTTGATACTCTTGGATTATTTAATGAAAGCAAACTACAGTTTCAAAAGATTACTTTTTAATAAAATTCCTTTTTTTGTTATAGCTGTTGTTCTTGGTATTGCAACTATTTATACCCGGACAGAAGATAAATTTATTAATCCAAATCATGCCTTTGCTATACATGAGCGAATAGGATATGCAGGCTACGCCCTGTTGCAATACGTTTATAAATTTTTCATTCCTGTAAATTTGTCGGTTATTTATCCTTATCCTCAAGATAAAGTGGCGAGTATAGTAGTAGGCTATGGAGTCATCTTGCTATTGGCATTTATATGTTATAAACTATTTAGGTCATCGAAGGTATTGGTGTTTGGTTTATTTTTTTTTGTAACGAACCTGTTATTGGTGTTACAATTTCTTCCATTTGGTGAAGTGTTGACAGCAGACAGATACATGTACCTACCGATAATTGGTTTATCTATTGTTTTACTTTCTGTCTTTCCGCCTAAAGAAAAAGTTGTGAAAATTATTGCCGTTTCTTTTATTATTATTTTCGGGACATTAACTTTTGTGCGAACAGGCGTCTGGAAAAATAGTATTTCCTTGTATTCCGATATTCTTAAAAAATATCCTCATTCTTTTGTGGCATTAAATAGTTTAGGAGCTGAATACATGTTGAATAAAAATTACGACATGGGCCTTCGTTATTTGAATGCCGCGATTAACGAGAATACAGATTACTACAAAGGGTATTATAACCGCGGATTGCTTTACGCGCAAACTGATCGTATTGATAAAGCTTTAAAAGATTTTAATAAAGCTATTTTATTAAAAGAATATCCAAAAGCATATGTAGCCAGGGCAAATGTATATTATATGCTCAAGGATTTTCCCAAAGCAATCACTGATGCTGAAACCGTTTTAAAAGTTGATCCGGATAATACAAAAGCCATTTATGTGATTGCTACGTGCTATGATGATTTGAATCAATTGGATAAAGCGATGATCTATTATAATAGATTGATCTTATTGAATTCAGAAAACCCATTGTATTATATGAGGAGAGCGATTGTGTTTGGAAAAATGCAGCAATTTGAATCCTGTCTGAAAGACCTTGATGTTTGCACAACTCTGGATGCAAATTATTCAGAAGCCTGGTACTGGAAAGGAGTTGCAAAAGTAAACCTGAAGCAAAACCCTTGTACTGATCTTAAGCAGTCGCTTGATTTAGGTTTTGAGGCTGCACGACAACCTCTTAATAAATACTGCAGATAGAATCTGCTTTCTATAGTTTTTTCAAGGATTTGCACTTTTTTTTCATTTACTTTGTACTCTATAAACGTGAAAATTCAAGCACTAAATAACTGGATTACAAAAGGAAATGAACCTTTGCTTATTGCAGGTCCTTGTGGAGCTGAAAGCGAGGAGCAAGTACTGCAAACTGCGAAAGAAATTTCTGAAATCGACACCATTAAATTATTCAGGGCTGGTATTTGGAAACCAAGAACAAGACCGAATGCCTTTGAAGGGGTTGGTGAACCAGGGTTACTATGGCTTACTAAAGTTCAAAAAAAGTTTGGATTAAAAACTACTGTTGAAGTTGCTAATGCCCAACATACTGAGTTGGCTTTAAAGCATGGTGTGGATGTATTATGGATTGGCGCGCGAACTACTGGCAATCCATTCAGTGTTCAGGAAATTGCAGATGTGTTGAAAGGCGTAGACATTCCTGTATTTATAAAAAATCCTATTCATGCTGATCTTCAATTGTGGTTAGGAGCCCTGGAGCGTTTGTCAAATTCCGGAATAACGAAATTAGCGGCAATCCATCGTGGCTTTCATTATGCCGGTAAAACAAAATACAGGAACAAACCGTTATGGGAAATAGCTATAGAACTTAAAACCTTATTACCCGAATTACCAATTATTTGTGATCCCAGTCATATTTCCGGAAATAGGGACCTAATACATGGTGTAGCTCAAAAAGCTCTTGATTTAGGAATGAACGGCCTAATGATTGAATCTCACATTGACCCATCGGTTGCTTTAAGTGATGCCCAACAACAATTAACTCCATCTGCTTTAAAAGATTTATTGGATCATTTGGTTTACAGGAAAACAACATCGCAAAATCCTGAATGTTTGGACAAGTTAATTCAATTCCGAAACATGATCAATGAAGTGGATGATGAACTGATCAATGTTTTAAAAAAACGCAGGACCATCATTGAACAAATCGGTCAATATAAAAAAGAGCAAAACATTACCATATTTCAATTAGAGCGTTGGCAGGAAATTTTACGTACACGTATTGAATGGGCTGAAAAATTAGGCATTCCGCGGGAGCATACAGAAAAACTTTGTCAGTTATTGCACGAAGAATCTATTCGTATACAAACAGAAATTATGAATAACAAATAATTAAAATTAATTTGTTATTCTTTTTCCTAATATGATCAGACCTCTCTGTGCATCAATCATATTTGCTATTTTTGGAAGGTGCGCCCATTTTTCAAAACCCATATTATAAAACAGTTTTAAGCTAGGCTCGTTATGATCGAAAATAAAACCCAGTAAGGTTTTAATATTTAAATCCGGGCAAACTTCAAATGCTTTTTGTAAGCAGATTTTTCCAAGACCTTTTCCTCGGGTACTTTCTTCTAAATAGATACTGACCTCCACTGTTCCGTCATATGCCGGTCGGCCATAAAATGAATTGAAACTCATCCAGCCGGCATACTTTTCATCGACTTTTATAATCCATAGTGGACGACGATCTGAACTGTGTGCATCAAACCAGGCTTGCTTGCTTTCAATTGTTACAGGTTCAAGGTCCGCGGTTACCAAGCGCGAAGCCACTGTTGAATTGTATGTGGTGACTATTTTTGTAAGATCAGTTTGCTGAGCAGGGATGAATGTTACTGTCATTGATAAAATATTAAAGCCTTGAAATTAGCAAATTTCAAGGCTTTAAAGTACTATGTTTAATTTTAATTTATTCGAGAATAATTTTTTTAGTAAACGTTTGACCATCCTCAGTGATGTTGACAAAATAAACACCTTTAGAAAAATTTGAAAGATCTATGTCCTTAGGGTTTTGTTGTTGCAAAACTTTATCGCCTAAACTATTATATACTTCAAAAACGGTATTCTTTGAAAACTTGTGATTTGATTCTATTTTAAATTTTCCGGTGCTTGGGTTTGGAAAAATATTAATTTTGTCATTACTGGCAAATGAAGTAATACCTGCTGTGGATCCATTCAGTTTCCACAATTCTGTTCCATTAGTTCCGTTTTTTGCAGAAAAATATAAATCACCGTTCATAACAGTTAAAAAAGAAGGGTCAGCTGAAAACGGAACACCAGCCTGTGTTCCCGGGTAAATATCAGCCACCATTACTGTTCCTGCATTACTGCCATCACTTTGCCATAACTCCCACCCTTGTGTATTAGTGGCTGCTGAAAAATAAAGTGTATTACCGGAAACTGTCATGTTCATTGGACCGGAACCACTTGAACCAGTATTTATATCTTTAAGCATTACTGTACCTGTCAGTGTTCCATCACTTGTCCACAATTCCCCACCATTGGTTTGATCTTTCCCGCCAAACAAAAGTTTGTTATTTAATACTGCCATATAGGGGGTTTGTGCTGTTGGGAAGCAACCTTGTTTAATTTCAACTGTTCCGGCAGTTGTCCCATCTGTTTTCCAAAGGTCATAAGCGACAGATGGAACATTAACAAAATAAACATCAGAATTAATTCCAATATAGCCCGGCACATTGCTAATACCTGTCTTTACTTGTATGGTGCCAATAGTGGTACCATCCGTTTTCCACAACGCCCATTGATTATTTGCATATTGAGCACAGAAATACGCAGAACCATTATAAGAAAATATTTTTCTGACTCCTCCACTGGTATTAAATGCGTCTGCTGACCCTGGATTTAAATCTTTTAACATTACGGTTCCTGCTGCAGTTCCATCACTTTTCCATAATTCCTGTCCATTTGTGCCATCATTTGCACAAAATAATATGATATTGTTTAATGCTTCAAAGCTTACCATAATATTTATATTGATGTTACTAACCATAACAGTTCCTGCGGCAGTACCATCGCTTTTCCATAATTTATCCCAGTTGGTTCCATCGCCTGCCATAAAAAACAGTGTCCCGTTTACATTTGTCAAACGGATGGGGGAAGAACCGTTTGATCCAGGATTAATATCTTTTACCATAACAGTTCCTGCGGCAGTACCATCGCTTTTCCATAATTCCATTCCACTTGTACCATCGTTTGCGGTAAAATACAGAGTGCCATTTACATTGATATAATCAGATGCAGTAGTTGAATTACCAGAACCAGAATTAATATCCTTAACCATGACTGTTCCCGCGGCAGTACCATCGCTTTTCCATAATTCTATTCCATTGGTTCCGTTATTTGCAGTATAAAACAAAGTACCATTGACATCAGTTAAATAATAAGGAGATGAACTGTTTATTCCTGGATTAATATCTTTTAAGATAGTTGGAGTCTGTGCATTTACACTCAAGCCAATGAAGGCGAGCGTAATTGCCAATAAAGTAAATTTTGTTTTCATATGATGTTTTTATGGTTTTAACAAACATCTCTATTATATCTCTTTATAAAAATAGTGCATATGTACTATTTTTATAAAGAGATTCTTGAGCATCATATATATCCTTAAACGGTAAAACACCTTTAAACAGCTATAAAATGTATGTATATTTAATTACTTTAAAACGATGCAAATTCTCATAAAATATTTAGTGGGTTTTATACTGCTTTCCTTCTTTCATGTTGGATTCAGTCAAAAAAGTATTAAGGATTTTTATAAGGTATCTAATCAACAATTCAATACGGGCAAATACGTCGAAGCTTTAAACACTAATTTAGAAGTTTTGAAAGCTGTTGAAAAAGGCACAAACTGCTATGATATTGCTTTCGGGCACCTGCAGGTTGGAAAAATGTATTATTATTTGAAGGAGAAACGTATGGCATTAAAAAGTTTTTTTATTGCGAAAACATTTATCGATTCCTGCAATATTGATTCATTAAAGTATAAAGTGAATCATAACATTGGTGCAATGTATGGGGAACTTGGGAGTGTTGACACAGCTTTCTTTTATCTGAATAGAACCCTTCTACTCTTAGCTAACACAACAAAGTATAAAGAACTTGCCATTGTCAATTCCGTTATCGCAGACTTACATATCAATAGGACAAAAAATTTGAATCTTGGCGAAGAGTATCTGGTGCGGGCTGAAAAGTTTGCGAAACTATCACAGGATGAGAAAGAAATGATATTTGCAAAAATTAAGCGTGGTGCATTGTACTCTAAAAAAAGTCTTTTTAAAGAATCATTATTATGTTATAAAGAGGCTTTAGCAGCCTATGAAAAGTTGAATTACATTGAGGGTAGAATGTATATGCTGAAATCCGTTGCGGACGCACTCACATATAGTAAAAACCCTGAAGCGATAAAATACTACGAGAAGCTCTTAGGTTTAAAAGATTCCATCTTTAGATCTGAAACAGCTTCTAATATTGCAAAGTATGGAACGTTGTATGAAACAGAAAAGAAAGTAAAAGAAAATCAAATACTCTTAATTGAAAATAGTTTAAATCACGCTAAAATCTCATCCCGGAATAAAACAATAGTTGTTTTATCTGCCTGTGTTCTGCTGATTGTTATTTTTACCTTTTGGCGCATAACGATTTTAAATTTAAAAAAGAAAAAACGCGAATTAGAATCAGCAAAACTGGTTCAAAAAGAAAAGGAAAGAATTTCCAGGGATCTGCATGATAATGTTGGAGGACAGTTGTCCTATGTCTTATACGCTGTTGACGGATTAAAGAATGCAGATCATAAGAAGCAAGAAGAGCTTGGTAAAAGCATAAATGAATCGGTGAGAAATGTTATCGCTAATCTCCGGGAAACAATTTGGGCTATTAATGATGAGGTAATTAACGTGAGCGACTTTTGCGATAAATTAAAGGTATACGCCAGATCTATGTTTCGCAATACTAAGACAAAGGTTGTTTTCGAGGAGAGTATAAGCGAAACCATTCAGTTGAATTCTTTGATTGGATTAAACCTCTATCGCATATGCCAGGAAATAATTAATAATGCTTTTAAGCACTCAGAGGCCGATCTGTTTACAATAACGGTAAGTTCAGGTGAACGAATAAAAGTTGTAATTGCAGATAATGGCAAAGGATTTAATGTGAAAAATTCAGATTCTGGTGGATACGGGTTATCCAACATTAAAGCCCGCGCAAAAGAAAATGGTATAGAATTAAGTTTGGTGAGCGAAAATGAAAAGGGAACAACTTATTCCTTGATAGTATAAATGTACTATTCCGATTGGCTTAATTTACAAACACATTTGTATGAGAGATAAAAAAATGACCTACGTTGCGATTGTTGATGATAAAAGAAGCCTGAGAGAGACACTGCAGGAAAGGTTTAATGCTTTTGAAAATTATCATGTAGTATTTACCGCTGAAAATGGTAAAGATTTTTTGGAGAAAATGGTTGAAGCAAGACGTTCGGTTGAACCGGATGTTGTACTGATGGATATTGACATGCCTGTAATGAATGGAATTGAAGCGGTGAGTCAGGGCAAAGAACGTTATCCAAATGCTAAATTTTTAATACTCACTGTTTTTGATGAAGATGAAAAGATTTTCAACGCAATTAAAGCCGGAGCCGATGGCTATTTATTAAAAGATGAACCCATTGAGAAGATAAAAGAGGCCATCATTAATTTACTAAATGATGAAGGAGCTCCGATGTCGCCGAGCATTGCCCGTAGAGCACTGAATTTACTGATGAATTCCAAGGTTGATTTAAATAAAACTTCCGATAAAACAAATTCTGATTATCGTTTAACTGATCGGGAGAAAGAGGTTCTTACTTGTCTTGTAGATGGTTTGGAGTATAAGGAAATTGGCGCAAAAATGAGCGTAAGTCCAAATACCATCAGAAATCATATAAGTAACATTTATAAAAAACTTCATGTTACTTCAAAAACTCAGGCTATCCGGGTGTTTTTAAACAACAAATAGACTTATTTAAAACAAACTCTCAAAAATTTCTTTAAAGCTTGGTTACTTCTTCTCGGACTTTCTAAAAATCCCATATGACCATCATGCTCTAAATATAATATATGTTTATTCTGAATCAATTCACTTTGTTCTAACAGTTGTGGGGAAGGCAATACATTGTCTAATTCACCAATCACCATCATAATTGGATAGTGGGCCATCCCTAAAATGATATCTCTGTTTGGACGATCCTTCATTCCCTCTAAAGATGCAATGATGGACTGTTTGGAAGTCTTGCCTGCAATTTTTTGCGCGAATGCAATCTCTTCTTTTAGATATTTGAAATTTTTACCTGCAAAAAGATTTTTAATAACTTCTGTCGTAAAAATTTTATGGTTCGATTTTACTACCTTAATGGAGCGGGCCCTGTCTTTTTTCTTTTCTTCACTATCAGCATAAGCTGTGGAATGATAGAGACACAATCCTTTTAAATTATCAGGAAATAATTCAGCAAATGCCAAAGCAGCATAACCACCCATGCTATGGCCAATGATTACATATTTTTTCAAGCGTAAGAAATCCATGACAGTCTTAACGCATTTCGCTGTCAGCTCAGAAGTATGAACATACCCAAAGCAATCAGTGCCACCGTGTCCGGGAAGGTCAATAGCAATCACACGGTAAGATTTTGAAAGACTTTCGATCGTACTTTCCCAGATCTGATGTGAACCTAAAAAACCATGCAATAAAACAACAGCCCTGCCTTTTCCTGTATCAGAAAAAGTAACAATCCCTTTTTTAAAAATGATTTTTTTCAGCATTTTATTTTTTAAAAAACTCTGCTTCGTTACTAATATATTGCTTGTTTTCCGATCGCGGATCAATCACGTATAAAAGATTTATTTCGTCTCCATTTTGAGGAAAAAATATTGGTAATGCTTCACGGTTTTGATATTGTGCAACACTGTCAAATCCTCCTGAAATTTTATTTTCTAACAGCAGTTTAGTGTTATTCCAGTTTTTGCCTAAAACACATTTCCAATAAATACCATCGTCTGGGAGACCCGAAAAATCTGCTGAATAACTATCTTTCAAATAAGTGTGTTGAAGATATTGATTTGTTCCTCTCTGAAAAACAACGATAACTGCATCCATTGAACTCGAGTTGTTTATTTTTACGTTGTTTTTTGTTTCAAAAATTTTCTCCGTGCCAAAGTACCCTTTATATGGTTTGTCACCATTAGACATATCAATTACTGATAATTTTGTTTCATAGGATGTAACTTCTTTTTCCGGCAACAATTCTGTTTTGGGTTTTGAGCTAAATATAGAAAGGATTAACATTAATAATCCCACTGCGATGGGTGTTGCAAATAAAACATATTTATAATCCGTGTACCTATTTGTAGTATTTGCTGCTTGAGCCCTTACTGCTTTTTTCTTAATTTGATTGTAATGATTTTTATAATAATCTCTTCTTTTCAAATCTTCATCATTAACCGCCCATTCTTTCTGGCCTTTTTGCCGGGAATGTTTTGGCTGAAGTTTTGTTACAGAATCTGAAAAATTAGCAGTATCATATCTTTTTCTTGAATGAGGATTAATAAGAGTGTTATAGGCTTTTAATATAACTTCAAACAAATGTTTGGCATTCGGATCATTCGGATTTTTATCAGGGTGATAAACTTTAGCAAGTTTTCTGAAAGCAGTTTTAATTTCAATCTCATTAGCATTTTTTGAAAGCCCAAGTATTGAGTAGTAATCTGCCATTAAAATAAAAACACGTTATCTGATAATTAGAAAAATGAAATATGGCAAGCCGTTATTTCACCTTATACGTTTTTGTAAAATCATAATAACGCATAGCGTTTAAATACAATCCCTTTACATTATTAGTTAGTAAACGATAAGATCCCTCGTACCATAAAGGAATAATAACTGCGTCATTCATTAGTACTTGCTCAGCTTTCATGAAATAGAAATAGCTAGTATCCCTATTGTTTGCGTCACGCCCCTTTTTAAAATACATGTCGTAAGTTAAATTTTGATACCGGGATGTATTTGGAAAACTAGCCGTTTCCATGTCTGCAGGAACACCATCGCCGGAAAATAAACTTAAAAAAGACTCAGGACTTGAAAAATCTGCTACCCATGCATCTCTGTACAGGTCGCTTTTTCCGTGCATTTGCAAATCATATTTTTGAATATTTGGTAATGATTCAAAATTGACATTTATGTTTAAATTTTCTTTTAACTGTTTCTGTAATTCCACAGCTACTGTGCTATTTCTTGAATTACCGGAATTAACTAAAATCCTTACTTCGGGAAATCCTTTGCCATTAGGATATCCAGCCTCGCTTAGAAGCATCTTCGCTTTCTCAATATCTAATGAGTAGCCTTTTATTTTCTTAATATCATAACCACTAAAAGTATTTGGAGTAATTCCATATACAGCTGCACCAATAGCCTGTCCTTGTAAAACATTATCCACAAGTTTTTCTTTATCAATGGCATAATTAATGGCTTGCCTTACTTTAATATCATCAAAAGGTTTTTGTTTTGTATTAAAAACATAAAACTGACTAAACATTTCTGGTTCCCTTTGTAAAAGCGACTTTGGTGGATGGCTGATAAATTCTTTAATGTTTTTTTCCACTACATCTTTAACTCTTAGGGAAGGTAATGTATTGATTAGGTCTATTTTTTGGTTTTCAAAAAGAGATAATCCATCTTCAATGGATGGAGTAATTAATACAATCAGTGAATCTAAATAGGGAAGTGAAAATCCTGCACTATCTTTAAGAAAGTAGGTAGGGTTTTTAATGAGCACCACCTTTTCTTTTGTGGATGAAACATCATAAATAAAGGGTCCTGCACCCGTTTTAAGATTTTGACCATAAGCTTTAAGTGCAGTTTCATTAATTACCGCAGCCGAAGGGTTGGCAAGTAATTTTGCAAAACTCAGACTGGGATTCACGAGTTCCAGCGAAAAAGTGTAATCGTCAATAATTTTAACACCGGCAATAGAAGAAGTTTTCTTATCAAAAAACTCATTAGCGCCAACTAAACGGTCTTTCAAAATGGTATTAAACTGATAATTATTTTCAGTTTTTGTGGCCATATTTTCAAGAGTAAATTTAACATCTTTACTTGTGATTTCAGGACCTTTACCGTCTTCATAACATTTATCATCCTGAAAATGCGCCCCTTTCAAAAGATGAAATGTGATTTTCAGTCCGTCACCAGAAACTTCCCATTTTTCAGCTAATCCTGGAATAACTTCTAAAGTTTTAGCATCAAGCCTTACAATGCATTCATGTATTTGAGAGGCAATGAGTCCTTCAACCTGGGATGTAATAGAAAGCGGGTAAAGTGTAGCAACCTGATTGTCTTCAGCCATTACAAAAGTACCACCATTTTTGTCGGAATGGTTGTTTTCTGTTTCATGATTTTTACATCCAAAAAACATAAAGGACAGCGCGAATACTATTAGTGAAATGTTAAAATTCATGTTTTATCAAAAAAAGTTTAAGACTGCCTAAATATAATAATTAATCGACTGTTTTTAAAAAATTACAGACTATTTGCCTTTTTTAAATAAAAAAGTCATTTTTATTTTGTTTTTCTCAAATATCGTTTTAATATTGCAAGACTTTTTGCAGACGTGCTAAAACAATCAGACTATGAAACAAATTTATTCAATATTAATACTGACTTTAATCCTTTCAACTAGAGGATTTTCACAAGGAGGTGTTATTATTTTGGAAGGAAATTACCAAGGTAAAAACCTATATGTACAAAACCCTTTTGGTAGTGGCGGTGTTGGTTTTTGTGTAACTGAAGTTTTAGTAAATGGAAATATTACAACCGACGAAACGAACTCAAGTGCATTTGAAGTAGATTTTAAACCTCATAAATTAACTATTGGAGAGAAAGTTGAAATAAAAATCAAGCATAAAGAAGATTGTAAGCCTAAAGTATTAAATCCGGAAGTCCTTAAACCAAAAAGTACATTTGAAGTAATATCAATGACGGTTGATAAAGACGGAACTGTAAAATGGTCAACAAAATCAGAAACTGGTAAATTAGCCTATGCAGTTGAACAATTCCGCTGGAGTAAATGGGTGAAAGTAGGCGAGGTTGATGGAAAAGGTACTCCATCTACAAATAATTATGAATTTAAAGTTGCCCCTCATTCAGGTAAAAATCAAATAAGGGTTCGTCAAACAGATTATAGTGGGCAGCCACGTCTATCAAAACCAGTTGATTTTATGTCTGCTGAGCCGGAAATTACATTTGCGCCAATTAAAGTGTCAAAAGAAATTAGTTTTGTTGCAGGTGATAAACCGCATGACACTATGTATGAAATTTATGATCAATACGGGAATGTTGTAAAAAGAGGTTACGGTTCAAATGTAGACGCCTCTAACCTTGCTAAGGGAGGTTATTTTTTAAACTACGACAATAAAATGGGTGAGTTTATTAAGAAATAAATTCATTTGTATAATTATATCAAAACGCCCTGAAAATACTTCAGGGCGTTTTTATTTCTATTAAATTACTTTACATTTGCTATATGTATACAATCAAAGTAAATGGCTCAAAAGAGTTCAAAACAGAACTGAATAAGCCTAATAACAATTCGGTTTCAGGAAGTCTGAATGGAAAAGAATTTTCGGCGGATATCATAAAAGTAAGAGACGGCGTTTATCATTTATTAAAGGATTCTATGTCCTTTAATCTTGAAATTGTTAAGCAAATACCTGACGAAAAAATGATGGTTGTTAAGATTAACAATACCTCTTATACATTGGATATAAAAGATAAGTATGATGATTTATTGCATAGTTTAGGGCTTGATAATTTGGCTGCTAAAAAAATAAATGATGTTAAAGCACCAATGCCAGGAATGGTATTAAATATATTGGTTTCAGAAGGACAGGAAGTGAAAAAGGGAGATGCGCTTATTGTTTTGGAAGCGATGAAGATGGAAAATATTTTAAAATCCCCAACAGATGGTGTGATAAAAAAAATAGCTATAACTAAAGGCATAGCAGTAGAAAAAAACCAATTATTAATTCAGTTTTAAAATGAGCAACAGAAGGGATTTTTTTAAAAAAATAGGCCTGTTAGGACTTTCGGGTGTTGCTACAAAACTGGTAAGTAATGAACAGTTAACTGCCCTTGAAATTTTAGGAAACAACGGCGCTTCTTCACAGCCCTTTAACTTAGCGCCATTGCCGTATTCATACAATGCCTTAGAGCCTTTTATTGATCAGCAAACGATGATGATCCATCACACCAAACATCACCAGGCTTATGTCAATAAATTAAATGAAACACCATCCACTAATATTGATTTCCAGGTAGATGATATGACGAAGTGCAAACAAGTTGATTCAACCACATCTTCAGTTATCAGGAACAATTTAGGTGGTCACGTGAATCATACTTTATTCTGGACACTCCTAAAGCCGAACAAAGAAGCCAAGACAAATATGCCTTCAGGAAAATTAGCGGAAGCTATCAATAAGGAATTCAAATCATTCGATGAGTTTAAAAAACAGTTTTCTGAAAAAGCAACTAAGCATTTTGGAAGCGGTTGGTGCTGGTTGATTATGCATGAAGGTAAATTAATGATTACTACCACGCCTAATCAGGACAATCCGTTAATGAAAGTTGCTGAGCAAAAAGGGAAAATTATTATGGCGTTGGATGTTTGGGAACATGCCTATTATTTAAAGTACCAAAATAAGCGCGCGGATTATATTTCTAATTGGTGGAATGTGGCGAACTGGGAAAAAGCCGAGGAATTTTACAACAAGGCTTAAGTATTTAGCGGATTTCATTTCCCGGTTAACTAGTTTCTCCGGGATTTTTTCTTTCAAAATCTCGTTGATTTTCGGTAAATTTAAACTTTAAATTTTCATTATGTTACGTACACACACCTGCGGAGAATTACGATTATCAGACATTAATAAACAAGTGACCTTAAGTGGCTGGGTTCAAAAATCCAGGGATCTAGGCGGTATGACATTTATTGATCTTAGAGATCGATATGGAATCACCCAGTTGGCTTTTAATGAGGATGTGGATAAAGATATGAATGCGCAGGCAAGAACAGTAAGTCGTGAATATGTAATTCAGGTTATTGGAACTGTCATTGAACGGGAAAGTAAGAATAAAAATAATCCAACGGGCGAAGTTGAAATATTGGTTAAAGAGTTTAAGGTTTTAAATGAATCTCAAACACCACCCTTCACAATAGAAGATAATACAGATGGCGGAGATGAACTTCGGATGAAATACCGTTACCTGGATCTGCGTAGAAATGAAGTGAGGAAAAATCTGGAGTTGCGTCATCGTATGGCCATTGAAACACGTAACTACCTCGATAAACTAAATTTCCTTGAAGTTGAAACTCCGGTTTTAATCAAGTCCACACCAGAAGGCGCCCGTGATTTTGTAGTGCCAAGCCGTATGAACGAAGGTCAGTTTTATGCTTTGCCTCAATCGCCACAAACCTTTAAACAGTTATTGATGGTAGGTGGTTTCGACCGTTATTACCAGATTGTTAAATGTTTTAGAGATGAAGACCTGAGAGCCGATAGACAACCGGAGTTTACTCAAATTGATTGTGAAATGAGCTTTGTGGAACAGCAGGATATTTTAGATACGTTTGAAGGATTGGTTCGCCATTTATTTAAAGCGGTTAAAAATATAGATATGCCTAACGTGCCTCATATGACCTATGCAGATGCGATGCAGTATTATGGTAATGACAAACCTGATACACGTTTTGAAATGAAGTTTGTTGATTTTAAAAAAGTAACATCAGGCAAAAGTTTTAAGGTTTTTGATGATGCGGATTTGGTGGTAGCTATTTGTGCAAAAGGTGCAGCAGAGTACACCCGTAAACAGTTAGATGAATTAACAGAATGGGTTAAGCGCCCTCAGTTGGGTGCAACAGGTTTAATATACGCACGCCACAATGTGGACGGTACGATCAAGTCGAGCGTAGATAAATTTTATAATGAAGAAGATCTTAAGGCATGGTCAGCTGCCTGCGGTTCACAGCCTGGAGATTTGATTTTGGTTTTAGCGGGTCCTGAGGAAAAAACCCGTAAGGCAATGAGCGAATTAAGATTAGAAATGGGCGCGCGTTTAGGCCTAAGAGATAAAACAACATTTTCTGCCTTATGGGTGATCGATTTTCCATTATTGGAATGGAACGATGGTGATCCTAATCTTTTAGCTTCTTTAGCCGGACGTTGGCATGCTAAACATCATCCTTTTACTTCGCCAAAACCGGAAGATTTTAATTTATTGAAAACAGACCCGGGTGCAGTGCGCGCAAACGCATATGATTTAGTAATAAATGGTGTTGAAATTGGTGGAGGAAGTATCCGAATCCATAATAAGGAATTGCAGGCACAGATGTTCGATCTCCTTGGATTCACAAAAGAAGAAGCACAGAAACAGTTTGGATTTTTAATGAATGCATTTGAATTTGGCGCCCCCCCTCATGGTGGTTTGGCTTTTGGGTTCGATAGACTTTGTTCTTTATTTGGAGGCAGTGATAGTATTCGTGATTTTATCGCGTTCCCTAAAAATAATTCTGGTCGTGATGTAATGATTGATAGTCCCAGTGAAATTAGCGACGAACAATTAAAGGAGTTGAACATTGCTTCACTTGTTAATCACACATCAGTGAAATAAAATCATTATTTCACAAAGAGATAGCAAAGTATATTAAAATAAATAATGGTAACAGGACTCATAGCTTTTTTAATCATTGGTATAATTTTAGGATTAATTGGTGGTGGCGGATCTTTGCTTGGAGTGCCGGTTTTAGTATATGTTATGTGTATTGAAGCGGATTTGGCAACTACTTATTCTCTTTTCATCGTTGGAATTACTGCATTGGTTGGTGCAGCCAGTTATCTCAGGAAAGGTGAAGTTAGTGCTGAGGCTATTTTAAATTTCGCATTGGCTTCTATTGGTACTGTATTTTGTATGCGTAAGTTTGTTATGCCTGGTATTCCACTGCAGTTTGATTTTTATGGACATGTAATTCACAAGCATACTTTAATAATGGTTGTCTTTGCGATTCTGATTCTTGCCGCTTCCTATTCTATGATAATTAGCCGTAAACCTAATCGTATAAATGATGTGAAATGGAATGAGTTTGCAAGAACCCCTTTGGGTATTCCTTTCGTTTTTGTTTTGGGTATACTTGTTGGAATTATTACTGGGTTTGTTGGTGCGGGAGGCGGATTTATTATTGTACCTGTATTAATGATTTTCATACGTTTAAATTTTAAAAAGGCCATCGGCACTTCTTTGTGCATTGTTGCTTTAAATTCAATAATTGGCTTTGCAGGGAGTATTGGAAATCAGAATTTGGATTGGAGATTCTTACTTATCATTTCTTCTTTTTGCGGTATAGGTATTTTATTAGGGAGCTTGCTGTCTAATAAAATTTCTGCTAAAAAATTAAAACCGGCTTTTGGCTGGTTTACTTTAGTTGTTGGCATATTTGTTCTTATTAAAGAAATCATTTTATAATGGCAAAGAAAACCAGTGCTTTAAAAAAAATTGCCATCTCGATCGTTCTGTTGGCTTTAATCTTTGCCGGTTTCTGGAGTTATCAGAATATTTTTAAAAGCAATGTCCATCTCGATGGAAAAAAATTCACGTATATCTATATTAAATCTAATGCAACTTTTGATGATGTATTAGATGAATTGTATTCCCATAACATTATTGATGATCAACAGAGCTTTGAATGGATGGCTAAAGAAATGGATCTGCCTGAACATATTAATTCGGGAAAATACAGGATCGATTCAAAAATGAGTAACCGTTCCATTGTAAAGATGATCATTAATGGAAAACAGGAAAAAGTAAAATTGTTCCTTAATTCACAAATCAGAACTAAAGAACAATTTATTGATTACATCGCTGAAAAATTAGAAATAGAAAAAACAGAACTGGAGGATTATTGCTCAAACGATGATTTATTGGCTCAAGAATACGGGTTAAACGGAGAAAATTTCATGGCTCTCATTGTTCCCCAAACCTATGAAGTAAACTGGACAACTCACATCAGTGAATTATTTGATTTATTGGATAAAACATATGATTCGGTTTGGACAAAATCCAAAAAAGACAAGGCGAAAGAGTTAGGTTATACCGTTTCTGAAATTGTTACGCTGGCTTCAATAGTGCAAAGCGAAAGCAGTATTAAAACAGAACAACAAAAGATTGCTGGTGTTTATATTAATCGGTTGAAACAGGATATGCGTTTGCAGGCCGATCCAACAGTTGTATTTGCTAATGGTAATTTTGATGTACAACGTGTTTTATCTGTGGATAAAGAAATTGATTCGCCTTATAATACATATAAATATAAAGGGTTGCCCCCGGGGCCTATTTGCTTAGTTAATCCTTCAACAATAGACGCAGTTTTAAATTATTCCAAACATAATTACACGTACTTTTGCGCGAAACCCGACTTTAGTGGATTATCTTGTTTTACCAATGATTATACTGTTCATCAAAAGAATGCAAAGTCATATCAGGAAGCACTGAATAAAAAAGGAATTAAACGATAAATATGTTTAAAGAAAAATTAAATAAAAAGTTAGCTGCGGCATTAACTGAACATGGTTTTGAAGAACCAAAACCATTGCAATTAAAGTGCATTCCAAAAATAAACGGCGGCGCGGATGTTATCGGTATAGGACCGGAGGGTTGTGGAAAAAGCTCAACAATTATCATTTCTGCGATCCAAAAACTGGGTTCAGCTTTTGAAGATGCCCCTCGCGCTTTGATTATTGTATCTGATGAGGTAAAAGCCTTAGAAATGAAAGAGCAATTTAAATTGCTTTCTCGTGAAACTGATTTACGTGCAGAACTGGCTTTTGATGGTGGGAAAATTGATGCTCAAACTGAGGCCATTTATTTTGGAACCGATATCGTTATTGGAACAGCTAAACGCGTTTTAGAAATTTATTTTCGTAAAAACTTTAATCTCAATAAAATAAAATTGTTTGTTATTGATGATGCAGAAATGATTATCAAAAATGCATTACACGGGCAAATTGATCGCCTGGCATTAAGTTTGCCAAAATGCCAACATTTGGTTTTTACAAATGATTTGACGCCTAAAATTGAAAAGCTAATAGAGAAATTTATCATTACGCCTATCGTAGTGGAAGTAGATAACTAATATGGGAAATAACAATAATGCTTTGAGCTTTCCCTGAACTTGGCCAAAAGTAATTCACTGATTAATTTTATCTTACATTTATTTTATGGAAAATTCAAGCATCACCAAATGGTTTTTATTAGTTGGGAAAATCGAAGGCTATAGTTATTTGCTGCTGCTGTTTATTGCCATGCCTCTAAAATACTTTTATAATACACCAGAATATGTACGTCCGCTAGGATCGATTCATGGCGCTTTGTTTGTTGCCTTTATGATTTTATTAGCCCTAATGTTTTTTAAAGTGAAATTATCTTTTAAAAATTCAGTTATTGCTTTTTTATTATCCTTAATCCCGTTCGGAACTTTTTTCTTAAAAAGACTGGTTTAATTTATTTCAAGCGTTCTAAAATGCCTTTCCGTTTCACAATGTTTTTATAGTCCCATTGTATGTCTTGAGCTTTCTTCAGCCAACGTTTCAAATCTTTTACGTTTATTTGTTCTACATTAGTATAGGTAATTGAAGCATCCTTAAATTTTCCGCTTTTACCGGGCGCCAACTGCTCTTCTTCAAAACTAACACCGCTCCAAAACATCAGGCGTATGCCCGCTTTTAGTTTATCATATCCAACAATAGGATTTTCCTCTAAAAACCATACTGGATGCCCATGCCATATTTTATTTTCTGCCTTTGGCAAACTTTTGCAGATTTCTTCAGCTAATAAAATGCAAATGGCCTTTTCTTCTGCTGATTGAGAATTGTTGTATGTTTGAATTTCTTCGTTCATTGCTGTAAATATTGGTTTAGTTATAAAATGTTATTTTCAGAGCTTTGCTTGATATGATTCAATACCCTGGCATGGATTGCATGAACGATATAGTCGCTCCATATGTTCCAATAGAAATTTGGTTTTATTTTATTGTAATACCAGGTCGTCCCTTCTAACCGGGTTACATTATCTGAGATTTTGACTAGCTTAAATTGACCTTTTTTTGAAACAAAATAATCGTGTAAATGCGGCGCGTCAACATCCCAAAAACTTAATTCAGTCATTGGTTTAGGAGATTGTTGAACATTGAAGCTTAACAGGTTTGGTTCATCCCATTTTGTTATTGGTTCAACAAAGCTACCAGTAGTAAAGTTACAATATCTAATGGCGCCTTCTCCTTTTCCATCTATCGTCGCATTGATGGGATAAGCTATACCGGCTTTAAATAAAAATTCTGTTGGTGAGTTTAGTTCTGGAAAGACAACAACGTTTTGCCATACTTTTTCCTGACTGGCATTTATGGTTACGGACGTTGTAACAGCAATAATATTATTTGCTTCTGTTTTACTTTCTATAAAGCTTGTTAAAGGAATAAATAGACCTAAAGCAATAACAGTTATCATTGTTGCTGAGGGCTTTTTATTAATCACTAAATAACCAATTGTACTGCCAGCCCAAATTAAAAGTAGTGCAAGAGGCATAGCCATTGTAATGCAAATAATACCTTCAAGGGCAAATACCAATAAAGCTATTGTCATTAACGAAAGAGTGACAGCAGATATTATAAATGCTGTAAATCTTGAAATTTGATGATTGTAACCATAGATAGCCGTTGAACAAAACCCAACAAATAAGGGCGTTAAAATAAATAATGCTAATCCATATTGGCCAATCCCATAGATGCCAAGTAATGTCAGGAAAGAAGAAATAGTGAATGTTATAAAGATTGATGTCCAACTGCGTTTTTTGTCAGGAAGTTGAGATATTTTATCTAAAATGGTCATTGTTTATTTTTCTAAAGTGGATTATAACTTATTTATTTTAGATGACCTTAGCAGATATATTTATTACGAACACCGAGTATTTTGAATACCTGTTTCTATATTTCAAATAAATATACAAAATTGTATTTTAAACCGCCAAACATGTCGTCCCTTCAATATTTCGCGTAAAAAATCCCGTTTATTCCTCCCTTTTTTTTATATTTAATGCTTATTATCTCTTACCTCTATGAACAAATTACAAAACTACGCTTTAGGCCAATGGGTGGCTGGGGCAGATAACGGACAAGAATTATTTAACGCCATTACTGGCGAAGTGGTTGCTACAGCAAGTAGCAAAGGACTGGATTTTGGTAAAATGTGTGAATACGCTCGTACAGTTGGTGGGCCAAGACTTAGAAGATTAACCTTTCAGCAAAGAGGATTAATGCTGAAAGCGTTAGCGTTGCATTTACAAAGCAAAAAAGAAGATTTTTATAAAGTAAGCTGGGCTACCGGTGCAACCCGCGTAGATAGCTGGGTGGATATTGAAGGTGGTATTGGTAATTTATTTACTTATGCTTCTTTACGTCGTCAGTTTCCTGACGAAACATATTGTTATGATGGAGATGTAGTGCGTTTGTCAAAAAGCAATACGTTCATTGGCCATCATATTTGTGTTCCTAAAGAGGGAGTAGCCATTCACATCAATGCATTCAACTTCCCTGTGTGGGGCATGCTGGAGAAAGTAGCAGTGAACTGGTTAGCCGGTGTTCCCGCAATTGTGAAACCTGCGGCCTTAACATCTTTCTTAACAGAAGCGGTAGTTCAGGAAATAATTGCCAGTAAAATTTTACCGGAAGGTGCTTTACAGTTGATATGCGGAAGTGCCAATGGTATTTTAGATCATGTGGAAAGTCAGGACATCATCACCTTTACGGGATCAGCCTCAACAGGTAAAATGTTGAAAGCTCATCCGCGTTTATTGCAGGAAGCCGTTCATTTTAATATGGAGGCTGACTCGTTAAACTGTTGCGTATTAGGAACTGATGTAACACCATCCATGCCTGAGTTTGATATTTTTATTAAAGAGGTAGCAAGAGAAATCACAACAAAGGCTGGGCAAAAATGTACCGCTGTGCGCCGTATCATTGTCCCTGAGAACATGATTGAAGATGTTCAGATAGCTTTAGGGAAACGGTTGGCTCAGAATGTTATTGGAGATCCAAATGTTGAAGGTGTAAGAATGGGATCGTTAGCTGGTCAGTCACAATTAATTGAAGTGAAAGAAAAAGTAGAATTGCTTTCTAAATCACAAAAAATAATTATTGGCAATTTTGAAAACTTTGAAGTAAAGGGTGCTGATAAAAATAAAGGTGCGTTTATGCCTCCTATTATTTTTCTGAATGATAAACCGTTTACTAATACAGATTGCCACAATGTGGAAGCCTTTGGCCCTGTGAGTACATTAATGCCATATAAAACAATAGAAGATGCAATTGAGTTGTCAAAAATGGGCAGGGGTTCATTAGTGAGTTCGATCATCACTGCTAATAATTCTATTGCACGTAAATATACCATTGGCGCTGCTTGTATGCATGGCCGAATTTTGGTATTGAATAATGAGTGTGCAAAGGAGAGTACAGGCCATGGTTCACCCATGCCTATGTTAGTACATGGTGGTCCGGGCAGAGCAGGTGGTGGAGAAGAGATGGGTGGAAAACGCGGTGTGTTTCATTATTTGCAGCGTACTGCTATTCAAGGTTCTCCTTCAACTATTACAGCGATCTTAAATCAGTATCAACAGGGGGCAAAACAAATTGAAAAAGATATTCATCCGTTCCGTCAGTATTTTGAAGACCTTGAAATTGGTGAAACCCTAATAACCGCTAAGCATACTATTACGGAAGCAGATGTTGTAAATTTTGCAAATGTAAGTGGAGACCATTTTTACGCCCATACCGATGTTACCGCACTGGAAGGCACCATATTTACCGGTCGTGTAGCACACGGTTATTATATTTTAAGTAAGGCCGCCGGTTTATTTGTGAATGCAAAAAAAGGCCCTGTACTCTTAAATTATGGAATCGATGAATGCCGTTTTACCAAGCCGGTTTACATGGGCAGTACGATAGGCGTTAGGTTTACTTGTAAAGAAAAAATTGTTCAGGAAAAGAAGAACGAGGAAGATATTGCCAAAGGAATTGTAAAATGGCTCGTGGATGTGTATGATGAGACCGGAGAAACGGTTGCAATTGCAACAATTCTAACGATGGTTAAACTCCGAAATCAAGATTAATCCGACAATGCATTTTTATCAACTTACTTCATTTTTTTTAAGATATAAATTCGTTTATCTTTTAGCCATTGTTGTAAGTTGGAGTTGTAGCAATGATGAAGTCAGAAATGGTTTGAATTCTCACCAGAAAGAGAGTTCAACGAAAGCTATTGGTCCTTTAATTCCTGCGGGGAGTCTTTCAAATCCTGACACGATTTTAATTGACCGGTCAAAACTTCAAATAGTGCCGGTAGGAAACCCGCATGTAGTCATTGCTAACCAAAACATTCACCTTGTAGGAAATCCTATAATAATTCCTGTCGGTAAGACTGTTTCATTTTCGCCGGGTATTGATACAGTTGCATTGCCAAAAAAAGTTATTGCAAAAGACAGTTCATTTGTTGGAAGATTGCCTGAAATGTTGGCTGTAAAAGATGCTGCTATCAAAGACATTAATCCGGAAGGATTCAGTTCATTTGGGAAACTTCAAGGATTAAAACATGGTAATGTAAATTGCATGCTGGAGGATAAAAATGGCAATTTGTGGTTTGGTACCAATGGCGGCGGAGCTTCCAGGTTTGACGGCAAATCGTTTATGCACTATACTACCAAAGAAGGTCTTTGCGATAATGGTGTTTGGTGCATGCTGGAAGATAAAAAAGGAAATATCTGGTTTGGCACATCAGGAAAGGGCGTGTCAAAATTTGATGGACGATCGTTTACTAATTTTACGGAAGAACAAGGCTTGTCTAATAATGTTGTGTTTTCAATATTGGAGGATAAAAATGGAAATATCTGGCTAGGCACAAACGGAGGTGGCGTTTCCAAATATGATGGCAATAATTTTACGCATTATACAGATAAGGAAGGAATGTCCAATAACTCTATCTTGAGTATGCTCGAAGATAGTAAAGGAAATGTCTGGTTTGGAACCAATGGAGGAGTCTCCATGTTTGACGGAAAAACGTTTTATAATTATACGAATAAAGAGGGTTTACCTGGCAATGAAATTTTTTCAATGCTAGAAGATTCAAAAGGCAACATTTGGTTTGCATCATATGGTGGAGGTGTTGCAACTTTTGATGGTAAAAATTTTACTCATTACACAGTTAAGGAAGGATTGTCCAGTAATGAGGTGCTATCAATAATAGAAGATCAAGCTGGGAATATTTGGTTTGGAACAAATGAAGGTGGAGTATCAAAATTTGATGGACTGTCATTTACTCATTATACTGATAAGCAGGGATTACCTAATAACACTGTAAAAAGTATAATGGAGGATAAAAACGGTAACATCTGGTTTGGTACTCATGGCGGGGGCGTTTCAAAATATAATGGGAAGATTTTTTCTCATTACACAGAAAATGAAGGCATCTCAAATAATATTGTTCTATCCGTTTTTCAGGACAAATCAAAAAACATTTGGTTGGGGCATTTTGGAACGGGGGTTTCTAAGTATGACGGAAAAACATTTTCTCATTATTCTGTAAAGGAAGGTTTATCGGGCGAGGTTGTCTGGAGTATTTTACAGGATAGATTAGGAAATTTATGGTTTGCAACGGGCATGGGTGTTGCCATGTATGATGGGAGCACATTTACTAATTTCACTGAAAAGGATGGATTAGCAAATAATGACGTCAGAAGTATTTACGAAGATAGAGCAGGTAACTTATGGTTCGGAACTTGTGGTGGAGGCGTTTCTAAATATAACGGCAATATAAAACAAGAATCTTCATTTATTAATTTTTCTGAGAAACAGGGAATTTCGAACGGTGATGTTCGAAGTATCCTTGAAGATAAATCAGGAAACATGTGGTTTGGAACTTATGGAGGTGGCATAACAAAATATGATGGAAAATATTTTACAAATTATAATGATGAACACGGCTTAGGTAATAACAGTGTGATGTCTATTCTTGAAGATAGTAGAGGAGGTCTGTGGTTTGGAACCTATGGAGGTGGTGTTTCAAAGTTTAATGGAACACGGTTCCTTAATATTACGGAAGACGAAGGACTCTTGAATAATGTTGTCATGTCTATGCTTGAGGATAAAAAAGGAAATTTATGGTTCGGAACAAGATTTGGGCCAAGCAAACTTTCACGGGTTAAGGCGGATGAGATTATTCAGCACCTTACTGATAATACCATCAAAGGAACAGATGTTTTCTTTAAGAATTTTTCTTATGATGATGGTTTTCTGGGTGTGGGATGCATTAATAATTCGATTTACGAAACACAGGATGGTACAATCTGGATGGGTACAAATGATCGGCTTACAATATATCACCCTGAGGGCGATAAGGAAAATCAATTGCCTCCAAACATACAATTGACCGGTATTGAATTATTTAATGAAAGCATCCCATGGAATGAGCTCCTGGGGCATAAAGACACGACGATAACACTTGGAAATGGAGTGCAGGTCAGCGATTTTAAATTCGATGGAATCAGTAAATGGTACTCAATACCAGAAGCCCTTAGTTTAGATTATGATAATAATTATCTGACCTTTAATTTTATTGGCGTTACCCAGAGTCAGCCAAAAAAAGTAAAGTATCAGTACAAACTGGAAGGAATGGATGATAACTGGAGCGCTATTACGAATAGGACCGCTGCTCCATATGGAAATCTTCCACATGGAAATTATGCGTTTAAAGTAAAGGCAATGAGCAGTGCCGGTATTTGGAGCAACGAGATCAGTTATGCGTTTACAATCAGGCCGCCTTTTTGGCAAACGTGGTGGTTTCGTATTGTTATCGGGTTATTGCTTCTGGGAAGTATTTACTTTTTAATAAAAAACAGGGAACGTGGATTGAACCTAAGACAAAAAGAACTGGAATATAAAATTGACATAGCTACTGATGATTTAAAGCGTCAAAAAAACATTATCGAAGAACATCAAAAGGGAACGATTGACAGTATTAACTACGCAAGAAGAATACAATATGCTTTGTTAGCAAACGAAGATATATTAAAAGCCAATTTGAAGGATCATTTTGTATTATTTAAGCCAAAAGATATAATCAGCGGTGATTTTTATTGGGCCTCGGAGCATAACAATAAATTTTATCTGGCCGTTTGTGATAGCACTGGCCATGGTGTTCCTGGAGCTTTCATGAGTTTATTAAACATGGGCTTTTTAAGCGAGGCAATCAAAGAAAAAAATATACAGCAACCAAATGAAATTTTAAATTATGTGAGAGCCAGGTTGATTGATAGCATTGGAAATGATGGTCAGCAGGATGGTATGGACGCAATTTTATTATGTTTTGATAAAAGCTCAAATCAGGTTACTTATTCTGCAGCAAATAATCAGCCAGTTTTAATTCGCGATAACGCGGTAATGATTCTTCAGAAAGATAAAATGCCTGTAGGGAAAGGGGAAAAAACGGAAAGCTTTAATCTGTATACTATGGAGTTATCCAAAGGAGATAAGCTCTATTTATATACGGATGGATATGCAGATCAGTTTGGAGGTTCAAAAGGAAAAAAATTCAAGTCTAAGCAGTTGAACGAGTTGTTGCTAAATGATACAAGTACTGTTATGAATGAACAGGCAACAAAGCTAAATGTAACAATTGAAAACTGGCGAGGAGATTTGGAACAGGTAGATGATATATTAATTATAGGGATAAAAGCATAAACTGGAAGCAATTGAATCTGTTATTAGGGAAAGAGTATATGAATTCTATAGCTGATCAAGCCTTTCATTTGAGTGAATCCATTGAAAAATGAATGGTGTTTTGATGGGAGCAAATTTTGTTGTAATTTGGATCAAACTTTTAATCAAAATATTTATGAAAATTAAAAACATCTTCAAGAAATCAGAGAAAATTATTGTGAAATCAACCGTTCAAAAATTGCAAAAAAATCAATTAGAAAAAGTTGTTGGTGGAGCAGAAACAGTTAGAGATACAACTCGTGTAAAGGCACTTGATGCTAATCCCACTTTATAAAAAGCTATATAATATTTAGTAAAAGATTTAACCCACTTTAATAGAGTGGGTTTTTTATTTCCTATTTTCAAATATTGATTCTCTATTCTTTAAAACTGAAAAAAAATATTTATCAACTTAAACTAATGTGGTTTATTCTTGTATGGTATTGAAAAGATGTCATAGACAGAAAAAACCTGGGACAAATAGATGAGTTATTACTTATCTGAATTCAGGGCTAAATTTAATTATGTTTCTATTAAAATGGGTATATTTAACTTCAATGAACACCTATTTTTTAGTTAAGCCACTTTTTATAATTCATCTATTTGTATTCCTTTTTTTTGGTAAACAAAACCTGATTGGTCAGAACCCAATTGTTGATTCTTTGATTAATTATTCAAAAACTGCCCCGGAAGACACTCATAAGTTATCTATTCTTACCCGCATTATAGAAGCTATAAATGAAGATGATGTTTGGTCAAAATACAATGATCAATTAGGCCCGCTTGCCAGAAAATTAATGGGTTCGAATGATAAGGAAATCAAACTTAAAGCAAAAAGACATTATTCAGATTATCTCAACAATAAAGGTTACTTAATGAATAATATTGGTGACATTACCCTGGCGCTTGATTATTTTCATCAAAGTTTAAGAATACAGGAAGAAACGGGAGATAAATCCGGACAGGCTTATTCCTTAAATAATATCGGATTCATCTATAACAGTCAAAAACAAATCGGAAGGGCATTAGCCTATTATCAAAGAAGTTTAATACTTCAAAAAGAGCTTGGTGATGAACAGGGCCAGGCACAATCTTTTAATAATATTGGAAATATATATGAGAATAAGCGAAATTTAAAGAAAGCTCTGTTTTATTATTTTAAGGCGCTTGCAATAAGGAGAACTATTAAAGATAAACATGGAATAGGGTATTCTCTTCAAAATATAGGTAATATATATTTTAGTCAGGAAAATTATTTTAGTGCTTTATATTATTTTACAAAAAGCCTTGAGATCAGAAAAGAAATTAAGCATACCCAAGGGATTTCCTACGCCTTATGTAATATGAGTAAAATACACCTCGCTCAAAATAATACATCGTTAGCTTTAAAATATGCCAATGATGCATTAGTGATAGCGGAAGAAATGGGTTATCCGGAAAATGTCAGCTTAGCCGCTACAATTCTGGAAGACGTTTATTTAAAAGAGAATAATTTTGGTAAAGCACATGAAATGCTTAAGCTGGCAGTGAAAATGAGGGATAGCATTAACAACAATGAAACACAAAAAAGTGCAGAAAGAAAACAGCTACAGTATGAGTTTGAGAAGAAAGAAGTGATTTCGAAAGCCGAACAGGAAAAAAGAGAACTCACTTATATTGCGAAGGCAAATCAGCAACGAATTATAATGTATTCTGTTATTGCAGGATTAATAATTTGCAGTTTTTTTGGCGTTTTTATGTATAAACGTTTTAAAATAACTCAGCGCCAAAATGTTATAATACAATCCCAAAAGAAAACAGTTGAGGATCAAAAACATATACTGGAAGCACATCAAAAGGAAATTGTAGATTCTATTAATTATGCTCAACGCATTCAGTACGCTTTGCTGGCTCACGAAGATCTTCTCAAAAGAAACCTTGCTTCACATTTTGTTTTTTTTAAACCAAAGGACATTGTTAGTGGGGATTTTTATTGGGCAACAGAACATAATAATAGTTTCTATTTAGCTGTGTGTGATAGTACCGGCCATGGAGTGCCCGGCGCTTTTATGAGTTTGTTAAGTATTGGTTTTTTAAGCGAGGCTATTAAGGAAAAAAATATTGAGCATCCAAACCAGGTATTTGATTATGTTCGGAAACGGCTAATTGAAAGTATAACTAATGAAAATCAAAAAGACGGATTTGACGGTATACTTTTGCGCGTTGATAAAGCATCCAATAATGTAACTTATGCCGCATCAAATAATCACCCGGTAGTAATATCAGAAGGGAATTTGGTTCATTTGAGTTGTGATAAGATGCCGGTTGGCAAAGGAGAACGAACGGATGGTTTTACATTAAATAAAATGGACCTTAATAAAGGGGATACCGTTTATTTATATACAGATGGTTACGCTGATCAATTTGGAGGACCGAAAGGTAAAAAATTCAAGTATAAGCCTTTAAACGAATTATTAGTTACGTTACATAATAGTCCTTTACAGAAACAACAAGAGAAATTACAAGAAACTTTTGAAGAATGGAAGGGACAACTAGAACAAGTGGATGATGTTTTAATAATTGGGATACAACTATAAGGATTAAATTGAAATCATCAATCAAACATATTTTATTTTTAATTTGGTTTTTTATAAGCAATAGTGGTTTTTCGCAGTCTGATTTTTACATTGATTCTTTAATTATTTCGGCACATAATGCAAAAGATGACACCAATAAACTTTTAATATTAAGCTTAATAGCTGAAAATGCTCAGGATAATATTTGGCCTATTTATAATAATGAAATGGGAAAATTAGCGGCAAAACTTCAAAGGTCATCAGATTCAAACATTAGACTTTGCGCAAAAAAACATTTAGCAGCCGCACTTAATAATAAAGGATTTTTTTTTACAGAAAGGGGAATAACTTACAAAGCCATATTATATTTCAATAAAGCCTTAATTATTCAACGTGAAATTAATGATAAGGAGGGCGAAGCTTATTCATTAAGCAACTTAGGAACTATTTACGATAGCAAAGGACAGATAGACAAAGCACTTGAATATTATTTCGCAGCGATAAAAATCAGAGAACAGCTTGGAAGCAAAGTAAGTTTAGCCCAGTCTTATAATAACATCGCTATTTTATATAACAACCAGGATGATTTAGTAAATGCAATGAAATATCATTTTCAGAGCCTCAGAATCAGGCAGGAAATTGGTGAGCCAACAGGATTAGGGTTAGCATATAATAACATAGGAACCACTTATACTCACTGGGTTGAAACAAAGTTTAAAGGGAAATTAATAGTACCTGATACCTTGATGAATAAATCACTTGAGTTTTTTGAAAAAGGATATGAGTCTTATAAATCCGTCAATGATAAACATGGTATGGCTCTTTCTTTATATAATCTGGCGGACTATTTTGTTCTTCATGTTGATTGTTATTTGAAGAAAAACACCAAGCAATATGATTCAATAATTATTAAATCTGAAAGTTTATTTTTGCAGGCGCTTGATTTATTTAATCAATTAAATGAGAAAGAATGGATTGTAAATTCTTTTAATGGTTTAGCTAATGTTTATTGGCGCCAGGAGAAAAGTAAACTAGCAAAAAACTTTGGAGAGAGAGCATTAACCTTATCTAAGGAATTGGGTTTTCCTTCTACCATTCAAAACTCTGCTGATATTTTAAGGAAAATTTACCGTGACAATCATGAGTTTGAAAAGGCACTTCAGATGTCTGATTTGTATCATGCTATGCACGATAGTATTATCAATGAAAATACCCAAAAAGATGCTCTATCTAAATACTTTTTATATCAAAGTGATAAACAGGAAGTGCTTGCAAAAGCAAGGCAGGAAAAAATGGAATTAACTTTTTCAGCTAAAACTAAACAACAATCCATTATACTTTATTTTGTTGTTTCGGGTTTGATTATTTTTGCATTGTTTGGATTGTTTATGTACAAAAGGTTTAAAATCACCAAACGTCAAAACATTATTATCCAATCCCAGAAAAAAATTGTCGAAGACCAAAAACACATATTGGAATCACATCAAAAGGAAATTGTTGATTCTATTAATTATGCACAGCGAATTCAATATGCCCTATTGGCAAATGAAGATCTTCTTATAAAAAATCTTAGCTCACATTTTGTTTTTTTTAAACCAAAAGATATTGTTAGTGGTGATTTTTATTGGGCCACAGAACATAATGATAATTTTTATTTGGCCGTTTGTGATAGCACCGGTCATGGAGTTCCAGGAGCGTTTATGAGTTTATTAAGTATCGGATTTTTAAGTGAGGCCATTAAAGAAAAAAATATTGAACAGCCAAACAAAGTGTTCGATTATGTTCGGAAAAGATTGATTGAAAGTATAACAAATGAAAATCAAAAAGACGGATTTGATGGTATACTTTTTCGAATTAATAAGGCATTAAATGAAGTAACCTATGCCGCTTCAAATAATCGCCCCGTAGTAATATCAGATAAAAACTTAAACTATCTTTTTTGCGATAAAATGCCAGTTGGAAAAGGAGAGAGAACAGACGGATTTGCCTTAAATAAGATAGAGCTTAACAAAGGCGATTCAATTTATTTATATACAGACGGGTATGCTGACCAGTTTGGTGGGCCCAAAGGTAAAAAATACAAGTATAAACCTTTGAATGATTTGTTATGTTTAAACTCAGATAAGGAAATGTCTTATCAGAAATCACAACTGGATCAAAATTTTGTAAATTGGCAGGGTGATCTGGAACAGGTTGATGATGTTTTAATTATCGGATTAAAAATCGAATGATCGAGAGGATATTAAATATTGGGGTTTTAAAAAACCAGGATGATAATCTTAACAGAAAGGTGCGAATCAGTAATATGATTTCTCTTTTCACTATTATCACTATGGTGGGATACATACCAGTAGCAGTTCTCTATCAAATATTAGGCATTGTCATTTTAAATTCATTGTTTTTTCTTTCCTCTTTGATAAGCTTGTGCCTGAATTATCGCAGACAATACGACGCTGCTTTTTTAGTTTCAAGCACTTATGGTTTGTTTTATTTTACTTTCGGATCAGTTTTTTATGGTTTACAATCAAACCTGCATTTTTTTATTATCATCATGTGCCTTATTGCCGTTGCTTTATTTAAAAGCAATTTAGTGCTGCGATTTTTCATAGCAACAGCGGTTGTGTGTTTTTTTTCTCTGGTAATTTTTATGGGAGATAAACCTGGACTTATACCTTTTACTGAGGAAATGAAAGAAACGCAAAAAATCATTAGTATTATCAATCTGTTTGTGTTGTTCTTAATCACAGTTTTATTCTTTGTATTTTTTAGAAGAGAAAATATTTTGTTTCAAAAAGCTATTATGGAACAAAAAGAAGTAATTGAAGAAAAACAGAAAGAAATTCTTGATAGTATTAATTATGCTAAAAGAATTCAATTTGCTTTGCTGGCCAGTGAAAATTTATTAAACCAATATTTGCCTGAGCATTTTGTTCTATTTAAACCTAAGGACGTGGTTAGCGGAGATTTTTACTGGGCCACACCAACGGATGACGGATGTTTTATATACGTAACCGCGGATTGTACCGGGCATGGTGTGCCTGGGGCATTTATGAGTTTATTGAACATTAGTAAGCTGAGTCAGAGCATCAACGAAAACAAAATAACCAGACCAGATTGGATTTTAAATTATATCAGAGCAGAAATTATAAGAGCATTAAATTCCGATAGCACTTCTAAAAAAGAAAGTAAAGATGGGATGGATGCTGTGGTGTGTAAGTTGAATATAAAAGGTATGAAGTTGGAATATGCTGCGGCAAATAATTCATTTTACATCATAAGAAACCACGAAGTATTAATTTGTAAAGCAGATAAAATGCCCGTTGGGATAGGGCACGATGATAGTTTATCTTTTACTTACAATCAATTAGGTATTTTGAAGGGAGATTTGATATATACATTTACAGACGGTTTTGCAGATCAGTTTGGAGGCCCTAAAGGAAAAAAGTTCAAATATAAACAGTTAAAGGAGCTATTACTATCCATCCATCAATTGCCTATGCATGAGCAATACAGGATCTTAGAGGAAAAATTCATTTCCTGGAAAGGCAATCTTGATCAGGTAGACGATTTATTGTTAATGGCCGTGAAAGTTTAAAAAACCTGTTTTAACCTGTTTTTTGGTTTGAAAAAACAGATAAAAATTGCCATAAAAGCCTATCTTTGGGGCCGTGATCACATCGCTCTACATATTCCTTACTTTTGGCCTGGCTGATGCTATAGATATCTTATTGGTGGCAATTATGCTTTACCAGTTATATAAAATGGTAAGGGGTACAGCCGCCGTTAACGTATTAATTGGGCTAGCTTTAATCTATGTGATATGGATCATTGTAAGGGCCTTTGAATTGACATTATTAGGTTCGATTTTAGGTAAGTTTATTAATGTAGGTTTTATTGCGATATTGGTTGTGTTTCAACAGGAAATACGAAAATTTCTTTTATATATCGGATCCAACGAATTTGTTAAGAATAGAAACTGGAAAACCATTTTATCGTTTTCAAATCATGAGGTGGTTTCATCTCGTTATACGTTAGATGATGAAGCATTGATCAGTGCGTGTTATAGTATGAGTGAGAGCAAAACAGGAGCCTTGATTATTGTTTCAAGAAAGTCTGATCTGAAATTTTATGTCAATACAGGAGAAATTGTAGATTCCGTTTTAACGGATAAAA
Source organism: Bacteroidota bacterium (assembly GCA_040387555.1). Taxonomy (GTDB): domain Bacteria; phylum Bacteroidota; class Bacteroidia; order B-17B0; family Aurantibacillaceae; genus UBA4416. Next base: position 138,093 of record JAZKDO010000003.1, read on the forward strand.
TGCTGGAAAATATTTTTTATAAAAATAGTCCTCTACATGATGGTGCTGTCATTATAAAAGACAACAGAATCATTGCAGCACGTTGTGTATTGCCGGTAACTGAGAAAGAAAATTTTCCTTCTCATTTTGGAATGCGGCATAGGGCGGCAGTGGGCTTAACAGAAACAACCGATGCAATGGCTATTACTGTATCCGAACAAACCGGAAACGTATCCTTAACCATAAACGGCGAAATCAATTCCAATATCAGCAAGGATAAGTTAAGATACCTTATAGAAAAAAATCTAAAAAACTAATTGTCTAAAATAAAAAATAAATCACACCCCGCTCTTTGCATTCGATCTCCATGGTGTTTGCGGTAAAATAAAAAACAATAAATGAACCTTCTTTCAGTAAATCAATTAAGTAAAAGTTTCGGCGATAAAGTCCTTTTCAAAAATATAAATTTTGGAATCAATTATGGTGATAAGGTTGCTCTTATTGCAAAAAATGGTTCCGGTAAATCCACCTTATTTAAAATTCTTCAGGGTATTGAAATCCCGGATAGTGGCGATGTTGCTTTTAGAAAAGAGTTGCGTATTTCTTTTTTAAGTCAGGAACCTGTGCTGGATGACAATCATACTATTGAGCAAGCTATTTATGCCGGAGATAGTGAAATGGTAAAAACAGCAATTGATTATAATCATTTAGTAGAAAGTCATTATGCAAACCCAACAGATAAGACAGAAAAACAACTGGATATTCTGACTAACAGAATGAATGATTTGGAAGCATGGAACGTGGAAACGCAAATCATGTTAGTTTGCGCTAATCTGGGATTAGATGATCAGCAACAAAAAGTAAGTACGTTAAGTGGTGGACAAAAAAAACGCCTTGCATTAGCACAGGTTATTTTAAATGAACCGGATTTGTTGATCATGGATGAGCCGACGAATCACCTGGATGTTACAGTGATTGAATGGTTAGAAGATTATTTAAGAAGTTATAAAAAAAGTATTTTACTAGTAACACACGATCGTTATTTTTTAGATGAAGTTTGTGATCGCATCATTGAAATTGATAACCACTCCCTTTATGAATACAAAGGCAAGTTTGCTTATTATATGGAGAAGAAAGCTGAGCGTGAAATGATGCAGGCTTCTGAATTAGAGAAAGCAAAGAATTTATATCGCCGGGAATTAGAATGGGTACGTAAGCAACCACGTGCAAGAACAACTAAGTCAAAATCAAGGGTTGATGCTTTTTATGATGTGGAAGCGAAGGCCAGAAAGAAAAGTGTCGATAAAAAAATTGAACTCAGTGTAAAAGTCGAACGCATCGGAAGTAAAATTCTTGAGGTTCGGAATTTGAAAAAAGCTTTCGGTGAAAAGAAAATTCTTGAACCATTTACCTATACCTTTATAAAAGGCGAAAAGATCGGGATCGTTGGTCCTAATGGAATAGGCAAGAGCACATTCATTAATATGTTGCAGGGAATTGAACCGCCTGATAGTGGTACTGTGGCAGTTGGTGATACGATTGTATTTGGTTATTATTCCCAGAAAGGAATTCAGGTAGCGGATGATAAGCGCGTGATTGAAGTAGTAAAAGATATTGCTGAATTTATTCCTTTGGCAAATGGAACCTCCTTGAGTGCATCAGGCTTATTAACGCGTTTCAACTTTGCTCCCGAAGTGCAGTACGGACATGTAAGCAAATTAAGTGGTGGTGAAAAACGCCGTTTATATTTACTGACAGTTTTAGTGAAGAACCCTAATTTCTTAATTCTTGATGAGCCAACTAATGATTTGGATATTATTACACTTCAAACATTAGAGGCTTTCTTGTTGGATTTTCAGGGATGTGTTTTAATTGTTTCTCACGACCGTTATTTTCTTGACAGATTAGTAGATCACGTTTTTGCTTTCGAGGGAAATGGCATAGTTAAAGATTTTCCAGGAAACTATAGTGAATACCGTCAATGGAAATATGATTCTGAAGCGGAAGAAGAGGAACTTGCCAGAGAACAAAAATCTGAAGTTAAGGAACAAAAAGCTATTTCAACTTCTGAATCAAAGAATTCGGAGTTCGTTAAGCCAGCTGTAGAAGTTAAAAAAAAGTTATCTTTTAAAGAACAAAAAGAATTAGAAACCCTTGATGCTGAATTACCAAAATTGGAATTAAGGAAAACAGAAATTGAAACCCTGTTGGCTAGTGGTATAAGTGATGCTAATGAGATTGAAAAGCTCTCGAATGAATTTACTGCTGTATCTAATTTAATAGAGGAAAAAACCATGCGTTGGATGGAATTGCAAGATTAATACGCATTCCCTGATTTCTAAAAAAGTGTATCTTTATAATAAGAAACACTTTTTTTATGGAGATTTTTTTGTTGCTTGTCATCATTTTACTGCTTGTTATTTTTCATTCAGTAAAAAATTCTAAAATAAAAAATTTAGAAACAAAATTATCTCATATTGAGAAATACCTTCAATCAATCAGTTTTCAGCAAAAAACAACTACTCAGGCTTCTGAGAAAGTACTAGATACAACACAGCAATCGGCAACAATTATTTCTCCGGTTTTGACGAAGCCGCTTACTCCTGCCAATGATATTAAGCCTTCTGTTGTTAAGGAAGAGAAGATAGTAGAAAAAGAAGTTCCGGTGATGCCAATGCAGAATATGGAGCCGTTAAAACCAGAGCAGAAAGTTAAACAAGTTGTCGAAAAAGCAATTGTTACGCCTAAAGTTGGATGGTATGATGCGTTCAGAAAAAACAATCCGGACCTTGAGAAATTCATTGGGGAAAATATTTTAAGTAAAGTTGCTATTACAGTGTTGGTTATTGGCATTGCTTTTTTTGTGAAGTATGCTATTGATAAGGAGTGGATCAATGAAATTGCCCGTGTGGGAATTGGAATATTGTGTGGAGGAATTGTATTAGGTTTTGCCCATAGCCTGCATAAAAAATTTAAGGCCTTTAGTTCGGTTTTAGTTGCCGGTGGAATCGCCATCTTTTATTTTACCATTGGCATAGCTTTTCATCAGTATCATATCTTTAATCAAACTACAGCCTTCATCATCATGCTGATGATAACGGGGTTCGCTGTGTTTATTTCTATTCTTTACGATAGGGTGGAACTAGCGGCTTTGTCTATAATTGGAGGTTTTGCAACACCTTTCATGGTGAGCACGGGACAAGGTAATTACATGACTTTATTTGTGTATGTTTTGATTCTTGATGCCGGAATGCTGGTTCTGGCATATTTGCGTAAATGGAATCTCATTAATATTCTCACGTACTGCTTTACCATGTTGTTGTATTTTGCCTGGCTTCAAACTAAAGTAATAGGTGAGGAAAATGCACCGTATAAAGGCGCTTTTATTTTTGCAGCTATATTTTATGTGGTGTTCGTGTTAATGAATATTATTAACAACATTAAAGAAAAACGAAAATTCGGCACGCTTGAGTTGTCTATTCTAATTAGCAATACCTTTTTATTCTATGGGGCGGGTATGCAGATTCTTTCATATTACCATCCTGAATTGCAAGGAGTGTTTAGCATTTTAATGGCAGTCTTTAATCTGGCTTGCTCATGGTTTCTTTATAAGAAATTTAAAGCAGATGAAAAGCTAGTTTATTTAATGATAGGTTTAACACTGACGTTTATTACATTAACCGCGCCTGTTCAATTGCATGGAAATTACATTACTATTTTCTGGGCATTGGAAGCAGTGCTGTTGATATGGTTAAGCCAGAAGTCAGGAATTGTGTTATATAGATTTGCTTCTGTGATCATTACTTTGTTAATGGGAATAAGCCTGATCATGGATTGGGTGAATGTTTACACTGGCTACCATGAAGTACCATTAATGGTTCTTGCTAACAAGGGCTTTATAACAGGATTTGTCGCTTCACTATCTTTATTAGCAATTGTTTTATTATTGAGGAAAGAAACGTTGTCTTTAAAGTACCTCGGCATATCTTTTAATCCTGAAGTTTATAGGACACTTTTGAGCATCACTTTTGCGGTTCTTTTGTATTTCACCGGACTGTTTGAATCATTGTATCAGTTAAATGAACGTATCTATTATGGCTCTTCTATTGCAATCATTATTGGGGCATACCATTTATTATATTTTTCACTTTTAAATGTAACGGCTAATAAATTAAACAACAATAAAGCGCAGGTGACTATGTACATTTTGAATTTTATCAATGCTGTGATTTTTGTTTTATTCTTTACTATTATTCCCATCGTGGATTTTAAGGAGAGTTTGTTCGACGGGTATACAAATCATATCGGGTTCATCTTTCATTATGTATCTATTGCGTGTTTTATTTTCATTCTTTGGCAAATGTATTCGAGTATTAAAAAGCCAGGAAGCACTATTGTTTACATTAAGGTACTTAACTCAGTATTAGTTTCTTTAGCTGTTATTTACCTGTGCAGCTTAGAGCTAATCCTTCATGTTTTCAAATTTGTTCTTCCGGGTCGTTTTGCAAGCCTCACAGATGATTATTCCATCAAGTATGTTCTTTATGGATTAACTGAAACGCACATCATAAAAATTGGTTTTCCCATCCTTTGGGGAATCCTGTCGTTTTTGTTTTTATTTATCGGAATGAAAAAATCCAATAAGCCGTTCCGTGTTATCGCTTTGATTTTGATCGGAGTTACCTTGCTGAAATTATTTACTTATGATATTAAAGATGCCTCAGAAGCTGGTAAGATTATAGCCTTTATTATTCTGGGTGTTGTTTTATTGATCATCTCTTTTATGTATCAAAAAATTAAAGCGTTATTGATTGATGATGAGAAGAATTTAGCAACAACTATTAACACGGAAGAAATTTTATAATATGAGAAACCAAACTTTAACTATAATTTTTTTGATCATTGCTAATATTTCCTTTTCGCAGGAATTTACACATGAGGTTAAGATAGGAAATATTAAAAGTGACTCCCTCTATAAGATTCCGTTAAGCCCGGAACACAAGCAATTTATGACCATGGATTTTCATGATATGCGTATTTATGATGCCAGTCAAAGAGAAGTGCCTTATGTGGTAATGAGCGAACCACTCTTAAAATCCAAGTCTGATTTTGTGACTTATGAAATTGTTTCTCAAAAGCATTTCAATACCTATTCAGAAATTGTTATTTATAATGCAGCTAAGGATAAGATCAGTAACATCGCTTTTAACATAAATAATTCTGATGCCTATAAATATTGTTCCATAGAAGGAAGCGATGATCAGAAACAATGGTATAGTGTGAGTGAATTGCAAGAGTTAAGCCTGGCTTATAATGAATTATATACAAATCAGTATAAGTGCATTTACTTTCCGTTAAGCGATTATAAGTATTTCAGGTTATCAGTGGATGACTGGAACGCGCTCCCTTTAAAAATTAATTCCGCCGGCTGCTTTAAAAACTCATTTATTGCCGGTAAATTTAATGAAGTTCCTTTTTCTAAAATCATCAAGGAAGATGTAAAAGAAAAAAGATCCATTGTTCATCTAACTTTTGCAAGCAATCAAGCCATTAGCCGGATTGATTTTAAAATCAAATCGCCTCGGTTATTTATGCGTCATGTCGTTATTTACGCAAACCGTGAGCAAAAATTAAAAAATAAAACAGAGAAGTATAAGGAAGCACTGTATGAATTCGATTTAAAGTCAGATAATGCTTTATGGTTTGATCTTCCAGTATTAAATGAAAAAGAATTATTTGTTGAGATAAAAAATAAAGACAATCCACCTTTAGAAATTGAAGCGATCAATTGTAAACAGTTGGCTACGTATTTGATTTGTGATTTCAAGTCGGCAGAAACGTATACCTTAAAGTGCGGAAACAAACAGTTAAAATTACCTGAATATGACCTGGTTAATTTTGTAACCCAAATTCCTCAACTGTTACCTGAAGCTAAGCTGGATGTAATAAAAGAAATACCTAAACAGGCTGCTTCAGTTTCATCTGAAAAAGAGAAATCTTTTTTTGAAACACAACAATTTTTATGGGCGTGTTTGGGAATTGCTGCAATCGCCATCTTTTTATTCTCCCGTAGCCTGTTAAAGGATATGGGAAAGAAAGAAAAGCAATAGAATTGATTTAAAAGAATAAGCCAGGAAATCATGTCAGTTAGAACGAAATCGAGAACCAGACAGGAATGATTGAGCGCTTCTTGCTTCGTTCGAATTGACAAGCCTTTATATTTCAACTATTATTTAATGAGCATAAAAAAACCCATCAATCAAAAGACGATGGGTTTTTTAAATTTATGAGATAAAGAATTACTCAGCTACTACTTCAAAATTAATTGTTGCAGAAACTTCTTTGAATAAACGAACTTTAGCAGAATAAGTACCTAAAGCTTTGATTGATTCTTCATTCATTTCAATATTTTTACGTTCTACATCGTAACCAGCTTTTTTCAAAGCTTCTGCTAATTGGATGTTAGTTACTGAACCGAAGATCTTTCCAGACTCTCCTGCTTTAGCACCAACTTTAACAGTTACATCAGCAAACTTAGCTACCATTGCAGTTGCTTCGTTACGTAATTTTTGTTCTTTAAATGAGCTTTGTTTAATTTCTTCCGCTTGCATTTTTTTGTTGCTTTCTGTAGCTAACACTGCAATGCGTTGAGGAATTAAAAAGTTACGACCATAGCCATTTTTAACTTTTACAATGTCATTTTTATATCCTAACCCTTTAAGGTCTTGTTTTAATATAACTTCCATGTCGTTTCTCCTCTTTAAATTATTTTAAACCATCTGCTAAGTAAGGCATTAAAGCAATGTGACGCGCACGTTTAACTGCTTGAGATACCTTACGTTGAAATTTCAATGAAGTTCCGGTTAAACGGCGAGGTAATAATTTTCCTTGCTCATTCACGAACTTTAATAAAAAGTCTGCGTCTTTGTAATCAATATATTTAATACCAAGCTTCTTAAAGCGACAGTATTTTTTCTTTTTAACCTCTGCACTTGGCGGGTTTAAAAAGCGTACTTCATTTTTTGCCATTTTGTAATTTCTTTTTGGAGTTAATAATTAAGCTTCTGCTTTTTTAGCTGTTTTTGCAGTTTTTGCTTCAGATAATCTACCACGTCTCTTGTCTGCCCATGTTGCACCATGTTTTTCCAATGCAATTGTTAAGAAACGTAAGATACGTTCGTCACGTTTGAATTGTAACTCAAGTTCAGCGATCTCTGTTCCTTTTCCTGAGAAATCAACTAAGTGATAAAACCCTGTTGTTTTCTTTTGGATTGGGTAAGCCAATTTCTTTAGGCCCCAGTTTTCTCTGTGATTAATTTTCGCTCCCAAATCCGTTAGGATTTTTTCAAACTTTTTTGCGGCCTCCTTTGCCTGATCTTCAGACAAAACGGGAGTTAAAATGAAGACCGTCTCATAGCGTTTTTCCATTATTATTTATTTTAAATTAGGGCTGCAAATATAGGCTAATTATTTGATACTGAAAAATTTAATTGACAAAAGCATTATTTAACTTACAGTAGTTTTCTTCTTTGTTTTGTAATGATTTGATTTTAAGGCAGTTGACTAGAAAAGGAAAGCGTTACAGGACTGGCTTTTAAATGAGGATAGTTCCTCTCGTGCACTCAATTTTTATAAACACTAAAGTTTCACAATTTGGTTCAACATACATATTTCTTAGACGTATGTTGTTGTTTATAATCCGTCGTTTTTTTATCTTTATAAAAAGGTATTGTTGAAAAGTTGGCTGATACTCATCAATTGGTTTTGCATTATAACCGTACCTTTTATAAGTTATAAAGCCATGCAATTTTTTATCTCCATATTATTTACTGTGAAGTTTCTAACGGTGCCCCCGGATAGTAACTCCATGGTAGTTCCGGCAAGTTCTTCTTTTGATTTAAGACAGGACATTATTTCTGTGCGCAATTTTAAAACGCAGGAACAAATGGATTTTGTATTTAACACACAGGTCTATCAATTGGGCTGTGATACAATGCCTAATGTTATTTTCTGGAGACGTATTATGAAGCTTCATAAAGACTCTGCTCTATTTAATACACCTGCCAACCGAAATGTTTTAAGCCAAACTCATATCAATAAGTGGGAAGAAAAAGATTTATCTCAAAAGTCATGTTACAAGGATAGTTTAAGAAGCTGTTATTGTCTGGAAGATTCAGCAAGGATCCTACTAACGAATGGAAAGAGTTTCTTTTACGATTTCGAAAAAGCGTCCGCTAATTTTCATCGGGGGATTAATGATTTTGTAGCTAACGGAGTTGACCCATGGTATGCGCAGGCGATATTGATGATTGAAAGTCCAAATAAACTTCAAAAATCAAATGCCGGAGCTTATGGTTCGTTTCAATTAATGAAAGATGTAGCCCGGTTGTTTGGATTAAAAGTAAATAAGCAGATAGATGAGAGAGCTGATTTTGATCGTTCTGCCTATGCGGCTTCCAGTCTTATAAAAAAAATCTGCATTCCAAAAACAAGGCAAATATTGGATTCTTTAGGAATAACCGGTTACCAGGAAAATGAATTGTGGTTTCGTCTTTTAGTAATGCATTCTTACCATGCAGGCGCGGGCAATGTGAGGAAAGCATTGTTTACATTCAGGCCTACAGAAGGCAATATGAACCTGATTTATACACTTTGGAGAACAGAAACCAAACAATTCCGTTCAGCTTCGCAAAATTATTCGCAGTTGGTTTTAGCAGCTTTATTGGAAGTAAACGAAAAGTTTAATATGGCCCCTCACCAGCTCACCATTCAACCAAAACTCACAGAGAACGTGCTTCGTTAATTCGCATTCTATTCCACCGGTTTCTGTTTTGTACTAAAAATGTATTTTTTTTGAAAATTGAATTTTCTTTGATTTTAACTTTACATTTAAACATTAAACAAAGCCTATGAGAATCTTAATTATTGAAGACGAAAAATCATTACGTGAAGATGTAGTTGATTATTTAACGGAAAACGGTTATAAATGTGATTTCGCAACAACTATAAAAAGTGCTTTGCAAAAACTTACCGACGTTGTCTATAGTTGCGCTTTGGTGGATGTCGGACTTCCGGATGGTTCCGGTATTGAAATCGTAGAACATATAAAAAAAAATAACCCGGAAATGGGTGTAATCATCGTTACTGCAAAAAATGCATTGGAAGATAAACTGCAGGGCTTAAAAATTGGCGCTGATGATTATTTAACCAAACCATTTCATTTGTCTGAATTAAGTGCACGGGTTTATTCTGTTTTAAGAAGAAGAAACTTTGGAGGAAAAAATTCCTTGGTGTTTGATGGTTTAGAAATTGATACAACAGAAAAAAAAGTAATAGCTAACGGTAACCAACTTCAGCTAACCAAAAAGGAATATGAAATATTAGTTTACCTTGCAAGCAATCCAACTCACCTGATTACTAAGGAAGCTTTGGCTGATGCCATCTGGGGCGACAAAGCTGACATGGCAACATCTTTTGATTTTGTGTACAGTCAGATAAAAAATTTAAAGAAAAAATTGAACGAGGCCGATCTGAAGAACTATATAAAAGTGGTTTATGGTATGGGCTACAAGTTTAAGGATTAGTTCTTAATGAAGCTTCTTACCAAAACCAATATTTATACAACAATTACAACAGTATTACTGTTTGCAATGGGTATTTTTATTGTATACCAGGTAATTCTTCAAAAACTAGACAGGGAAGTTGACAAGCAATTGTTATCCGCTAAAGAAAAGATCGTTAAAGGATTAAATGATGGCATTTCACCTAACGAATTTTTTTCGAATCTTGGGCAAAAAGTATATGTAAAAAAAATTGACAAGCAAACCGTTTTTGATAATCAATTCATAGAGTATATTGAAAAAAATCCTGAAGATCCAAATCATGGTAGTATCACACAGCGGGAGTTATTGTTCCAGACCTCTGTAAATGATAAAATATACGAAGTAACAGTTTGCATATCTTTATCAGAGGGAAAAAAAATTGGAGATTATATAGCGGTTGTAGTATTAATCTTCCTGGTGATTTCTGTAATTATTTTATTTTTATTAAACCGCATGATCTCAGCTTTTATATGGTCGCCTTTTTACGATACTCTTTCAAATATTAAAACCTGGAACATAAAGAAAAGTAAAAACCTGGATTTTAAAAACACCGATATTGATGAGTTTCATTTATTAAATGATACCGTTAAAGATTTAACACGCCAAATTCAATCTGATTACCAGAACCTGAAAGAGTTTACTGAAAATGTGTCTCATGAAGCGCAAACGCCTTTATCAATCATCAGTACAAAACTTGAATTATTGATGCAGGAAACCAACTATAATGAAAAACAACATAAGCTCTTGGTTCAAACCTATAATGCGACTCAGCGTTTGTATAAATTGAATGAAGGATTGATTCTGTTAACCCGAATAGAAAATAAACAGTTTGTGGAAACAAATTCTATTGAATTAACGCAGGCCATCAATGAAAAAATTGAAGTGCTGGAAGATTTTATCGAAGCTAAGCAAATTACGGTTGAAAAGGTATTTAATACCGAAATTGTCAAAGAGGTTAACCCTGTTCTCATGACTATATTATTGAATAATCTATTTATTAATGCTATTAAATATAACCTCGAAGAAAATGGTATAATCCGTATCACTGTTGATGAAGATGCTTTCACAGTTGAAAACACAAGTTACGTTGATAAAATAGATAAACAATTTTTATTTGACCGCTTCAATAAAAACTCCATCTCAGGCTCATTAGGACTTGGTCTGTCCTTAATTAAAAAGATTGTTGATTTTTACAATTGGCATGTGACATATTCCTATAAAGACGGCACTCATAAGTTTAAAATATTTATGTAGTTTTGTTTCAGATTTAAAATTTATGAGCGTTGCTATCTGGCATAAAACCCCCAATTTATCTGATATTAATTCTTTAAATAAAACCACCTTAGGCGAAAACCTCGGTATAGAATTTATTGAAGTTGGCGCTGATTATTTAGTGGCAACAATGCCGGTAGACGAGCGCACAAAGCAGCCATTTGGATTATTGCATGGAGGAGCTAATGTGGCACTGGCAGAAACTTTGGGAAGCGTGGCTTCTTTACTTGTAGTAAATAATGATGTATTTATAGGTGTAGGTGTTGAAATTAATGCTAACCACATTAAAGCTGTTTTCAGTGGTAAGGTTAAAGGTGTTTGCACTCCATTAAATGTCTCCGGAAAAAATCATGTGTGGGATATCAAGATTTATAATGACGCTAATGAACTCACCTGCGTTTCACGATTTACTTGTACTATCATACCTAAAAGTAAGTTTGCAGGATGAGGAGTCTGGTACTGATCTTCTTTTTTGTTTTCTGTAAAATTCTGGTTTCGCAAAATAAATTAAAACCCGGTTTTGATGCCCAGGAATTTCTTGATGTTTTGCATTTAGAATGGGCTCATCAGGATAGCGGGAGTCGTTATAAACCTGCTATTTTACCTACACGGTATAAACGGGTACATCGTTCACCCGAAGTTGGTCTGAATAATAAATTTGATTTTTGGTTAAGGGAGGATTCAGTTGGTATAATCTGTTTAAGATATACTGTGGGCGGCACCAGCTGGCTCGAAAATTTTTATAGCGGCATGATAAAGGCAGAGGGAGCACTTCAATTAAATGACAGTACCATTTTTCAATATAAATTTGCAAACGATAATGAAGCGTTGGTGCATCATGGTTGGGTCATTGGCATTGGTCACCTCGCCCCTCTAGTTAGCAAAACTATTAACGAGTATTATAAGCAGGGAGTTAAGGAATTTATTATTGTGGGACATAGCCAGGGAGCAGCATTAGCTTTTTTAATGCGGTCTTACTTGCAGTACGCCGCTGATTCAATAGTTCCAAAAAATATATTATATAAAGTTTATGGCAGTGCAGCCCCAAAACCAGGTAATTTATTTTACTCTTATGATTTTGATTTACTGACCAGTAACGGTTGGGCATACCGTATTGTGAATACCTATGACTGGGTGCCTGAAACGCCTTTCTCTATTCAAACTATTGGCGATCTTCATCCTATAAATCCATTTGCCATGCGTAAAGAGTTAATGAATCGAAGAGTGAAAAACCCTCTCATTCGCCTTTACGTAAACCACGCCATCAAAGACATGGAAGGTGCCGCCCAAAAAACAAACCGTAAATATAAAAAGTACCTGACTAAACGAATGGGTCGTTTCATTAATCGCTCTTTGGTGCAATACCATTCTCCTGTAATTGAAAAAAGTAATTTTTATATGCCAACCGGAATCCCTATTATTTTGCAACCTGATTCGTTGTATGATGAGAAATTTAAATATGATGGAAAAAATGTTTTCCTGCATCACATGTTTGAACCCTATATATATCTTACTGAACTGCAATACCTGAAAAAGTAACTCTATCTGCTAAAATCTTCAAGTCATCACCTATACCATCCGTTTATCTAAAATCTCTGGTTTGTTTGGCATTTTCTGTTAAATTTGCCCGATTAAAAATAAAATCTCTATGAAAAAAATAGTTCTAGCTCTTGTAATCTTTTCTTTTATTTTAAAACCCGTTGCCAAAGCCGATGAAGGTATGTGGTTGCCCATGCTATTAGGTGAACAGGTATATGCTGACATGGTTAAAAGAGGATTAAAAGTTTCGAAAGAACAATTATATAGTATGAACCAGGCATGTATTAAAGATGCCATTATTATTTTTGGTGGCGGGTGTACTGGTGAAATCGTAAGTAAGGAAGGCTTGATCTTTACAAATCATCATTGTGGTTATAATGCGATTGCCGCTGCAAGCACTGTTGAACATAACTACCTGAAAGATGGATTTTGGTCTAAATCAAAATCAGAAGAAATTTATGCGCCCGGTGTACATGCTCAGTTTTTAATGAAAATTGTAGATGTAACAGATAAGGTAAATGAAAGAATTAAAGATATACCTGCTTTGGAACTGACTCAGAAATTACCTGGTATTTTAGTGGAAATGGCAAATAAGGAAACAGAAGGAACTACTTATGAAGGGCGTATTTCATCCATGTTCAAAGCAAACCAATTTTTATTATTTGTATATGAACGTTATAAAGATGTTAGATTAGTAGGTACACCGCCAGAAAGCATTGGTAAATTTGGAGGTGATACTGATAACTGGGAGTGGCCTCGCCATACCGGTGATTTTTCTATCTTCCGTGTGTATACAAGTAAAGAAGGTAAAGCCGCTGATTATGCAGCGGATAATGTTCCTTTAAAAGCAAAATATTCTTTACCAGTTTCTATCAAAGGTGTTAAAGATGGCGATTACACGATGATCTGGGGTTACCCTGGCGGAACAAACCGTTATGAGACATCTTTTGGTGTGAAACTAAAAACAGATATAGAGAATCCCTCATTAGTTGATCTTCGTGATGCCCGTTTAAAGTTTATGTTAACAGAAATGAAAAAAGATCCGGCAGTAAAAATTCAATTGGCAGGATATTATGCAGGCGTTGCTAACTACTGGAAATTCTTTGATGGCGAATCGAAACAGTTGCTGAAATTTAAAACATACGAAGAAAAACAAGCAAACGAAGCTGCTTTTTTAACCTGGGCAAAAGGAAAGCCTGAATTTGAAAATTTATTTAATGAATATCAAAAAATCTATGATGCATGGCGCCCCTATGCTAAGCAACGTGTATATATGACAGAAGGTATTTTTGGATCTCCATTAATCGCATTTGCGTCGTCTTTACAAAAACTCGATGCGACCTTAAGCAAAAAAGATGTGAGCAAGGAAGAGATTGCAAAGGTAATTGATGGTGTAAAAGCAGCACGTACTACATTTATCAAATCTGAAAATATAGTTTCTGATAAAAACATTCTGGCTTTTGTTACAGAGTCATTTTATAACGACATTGATGCTTCACAACATCCTGCGGGTTTTTATTCGATGATCAATGCTAAGTTTGGAGATTTGAAAACAAAATCGACATATGAAGCCTTTTCAAAATATGTATTTGATAATACTTCGTTTTTAGATAATGCTAAATGGGAAAATATGATTGCTAATCCGGACACAGCTTCTTTACATAAAGACCCTGCATATATGATTGCAAATGCATTCAATACTAACTTCAACAATAAATATTCTAAATTATTCGCTGACTTTAATACCCAAAACTTTTTGTTAGGGAAATCCTACCTGAAAGGAATTTTGGAAATGAATAAAGGCAAGAAAATGTATCCTGATGCTAACTTCACAATGCGTGTAAGCTTTGGTAATGTAAAATCTTATTCGCCAAAGGATGCTGTAAAATACAGTCATATCTGTACGTTATCAGGTATTCTAGAAAAGTATAAACCGGGAGATTATGAATTTGATGCGCCGGCTAAATTAATTGAATTAGCTAAAAAGAAAGATTTTGGACAGTATATGGATGCAGATGCAAAAGACATTGTTGTGTCATTCATTAGTTCAAATGATATTACCGGTGGTAACTCGGGTTCTCCTGTTATCAACGCTAAAGGCGAATTGATTGGATTGGCTTTTGATGGTAATTACGAAGCTTTGAGTCATAAAATTAAATTCGATAAAGACCTTAACCGTACTATTAATCTGGATGTTCGTTACTTGTTATGGGTGGTTGAAAAATTAGGCGGAGCCACAAACATCATTAATGAGTTGGACATCAAAAAAATGTAATAAGAAAACGTTTAAAAAAGCCCGGTTAATTTGTTTAACTGGGCTTTTTTTATGCTTTAAAGTGAAAACAAAGAATCGTATATTTGATTATTAAAAGGTTATGAATTTTATTGCAAAGCTTCTTATTTCCTCGTTCGCTGTTTTAATCACAGCCTATTTTTTAGATGGAGTCACCATTAGTGATAATCAATTTTACAGTGGTAGTTATCCTGAATTAAATAAATTTTCAACCGCTGTTTTAGTGGCAGTAGTTTTGGCCTTTCTAAATACGATTGTTAAGCCCATTCTTACTATACTATCGCTGCCCATCACCTTTTTTACACTGGGATTATTTTTACTTGTGATCAATGCCCTTATTATTCTGTTTGCGGATAGATTGGTGGATGGGTTTAAAGTAGATGGATTCTGGACTGCCTTATGGTTTAGTTTAGTACTTTCCTTAGTGAGCGGTATCCTTGGATTGATTAAAGGAAAGAAAAACGAGGATAATTAGTACATTTAATTAATGATTAGAAGGCTACATTATATTATTTATTTTTTATGTGTCGTTTCTGCCGAAATTGTTTGCGCTCAGAAATCCACGATTAACGATTCATTGTTGATTGACCGTTATCTGGATAAGGCCAGCTATTTACAACAGCTTGATACAGATTCCTCTTTTTGGTATGCCAGCGAAGCTTACAAGATAGCTCAGGAATCGAATAATCTGTATTTGAAAGGCCAGACCTCTTTAGGTTTAGCCATGATTTATCAGAATAAGACTGAGTACAAAACAGCAGCTCAATATTATAAGGAAGGAATTACTTACGCTGAAAAATTGAATAATAAACCACTTCTTGCACAAGCTTATAATGGATTTGGTAATCTGTTCGGGATTCAAAAGCAAATGGCCCAGGCAGCTGAATATTTTAATAAGGCTTTAGTGCTGAGTAAAGAGATTAAGGATAATCGAAAAGTGTCTGTAATTCTCATGAACCTGGCAAATATCGAATACAGTTATGCATATGCCTCCAACAATTATATAAAAGTTAACAAGGCGTATAGTGAAGCTTATAGTTGGGCGATTGCAGCGCAAGATACAGGCCAACAAATTACCTGCCTGGGCAATTGGGGCATGTCATATGGAGATGAAGGTAAATTTGACCTATCCATTGAAAAACTGAACAAAGCCATCGAACTCGCGACGAAGGTAAACTACCGTTCTGACCTGATATCTTTACATCATTACTTAGGCAGGACTTATGGTTTCATGAAGCAACATCAAAAAGCATTGGAAGCTTTCACTAAGAGTGTAGGTTTAGCTAAAGTATTTAAAGATGTGGATTATGAGTCAGAAAATTATTATTGTCTGGCAGAAACGAATTACGAAATGGGCAATTATAAACTAGCCTATGATTTTTTTGAAAGATACAAAAACATTGAGGACACCATTTCAAATAATGAAATCACGACTGAACTAAATAACATTAAAGTAAAATATGATACAGAGAAAAAGCAAAAGGAAATAGAGTTGCTTAAAGTCAGTGCCAATAAAGACAGGATTGTAAAAATCAGTTTAATGGCAGGAGGAGTTTTATTGTTGGTTTTGGCTTTTCTCATGTTTAACCGGTATCGCTTAAAGGAAAAAACAAATAAATTGCTGGAGCACCAGAACAGTATCATTTCAGAAAAAAATAAGGATATATCGGATAGTATCAACTACGCGAAAAAGATTCAGGACGCTATTCTACCAAGTATCATGGATATTAAAAAAGTGTTCCCAGACAGTTTTGTATTATCTATTCCGAAGGACGTAGTTAGTGGTGATTTTTATTGGTTTGCACAAAAGGATCATTTAAAATTATTTATAATAGCGGATTGTACCGGACATGGAGTGCCCGGAGCATTTATGAGCATGATTGGAAATATCTTATTAAACAATATTGTGAATGAAAGAAAAATACACCGACCCGACTTAATTTTAAATGAGTTAAGAAAAGAAATAATTAAATCATTGAAACAAGGTGAAGGTTCCTCCTCCAAAGACGGCATGGATATTTCTTTAATTTGCTTGAATACAGAAAATGGCAACCTTGAAATAGCTTGTGCAAATAATCCCATTTGGATTCTGAAAAACGATGGGCTATTGATGGAAATAAAACCTGATAAACAACCTATTGGCTACGCTTCTGCAAATCATAAGGAGTTTACGCTTCAATCTGTTGTGCTTGAAAAAGGAGAGGTGATCTACCAATTTACAGACGGATATGCTGATCAGTTTGGCGGCGAAAAAGGAAAAAAATTTAAATACAATCAGTTGAAAGAACTTTTGTTGAATATTAAAAATACACCTCTTGAAAGGCAGGAGGAAGTTTTACGAGAACGGTTTGTAGAATGGAAGGTTAACCTTGATCAGGTTGATGATGTACTGGTTTCCGGAATCTGTTATTTATAGCAGTTAAAAAAAGTTATTTGTAAATGGTATCTCGTATACTTTAGTAAATTTAATGCATGAACAAACATAATCTGGGAATTATATCTGTATTGGTTGGTGTGGCTTTAGTCGCACTGATTGCCGTACAAATATACTGGATAAAGAGTTCTATTAAATTAAAGGAAGAAGAATTTGAACGATCTGCAAAAGAGGCTTTAAAATCTACTTCAAATAAGCTCGAGAAAATAGCAACAGCAAATAAGATCGCCAAAAAAATAAAGCTTAGGAAACAAGGTGTTAGGATTACAAAGCCGGGAATGGTGACGGTTGGAAATCCAAGTGGAAGCGATGTTCAGGTACGTATTTTTGAAGAATTAAGTACGGATTCTTCCGGCGTTATCACCAGTAAAATGTCACAGAAAGAGTTCATCGGCGATTCGGTTAATTCAAAAAATCATTTTCTGCCCTACGAGCTTTTAAATGCTTCCCAGTCCACCTCAAAAAGCATTGAAAGTTTAAGAGATGAGTTGTTTCAGACAAAGTCCGAGATCGTAAACGACCTGTTTGATGAATTGATCAGCATAAATGTTTATAAAGATTATAAGCCAAAAGTGGATTCTGTAATGCTCGATACGATCCTTAGGCAGGAACTACTGGCAGAAGGAATCGCTACCAGATTTATTTATTCTATCTCCAGCAGCTTGAGTAATGCCAAAATAAATGGAAATTATAAAGAAGCGGAAAAGGACTGTGACTCAACCGGATGTTCCATTAAAATAAACCTTTCTCCCAATAATGTTTTTGTAACACCACAATACCTGAGCGTTCGTTTTCCGAACCAACAAAACTATCTTTTACGAACCATGTGGATTATGCTTGCCGTTTCAGGGATGGTGATTTTTATTCTCATTTGGGCCTTCTATTATACGATTGCAACTATTTCACGGCAAAAGAAACTATCAGTCATAAAGAACGATTTCATCAGTAACATGACACACGAGTTTAAAACGCCCATCAGTACTATATCGCTGGCAGCAGAAATGCTCAATGATGATTCAGTGGCTAAGACTCCCGAAAAACAACAGAGGTTCTTAAAAATGATTCGGGATGAAAATAAACGTTTAAGTATTTTAGTTGAAAGTATTCTGCAAACCTCTATTCTGGATAAGGGAGAGTTTAAGCTGAAACGCACTGAAGTGGATGTTCATGATATTATTAACCAGGCGATACAAAATACCCAACTTTTAATCGATCAGCGTCAGGGCATCATCACTAAACAATTAGGATCAGTTAAACATATCATAAATGCTGACAAGGTTCATCTTACTAATATCATTTTCAATCTTATTGATAATGCTGTGAAATATACAAAGGAGAGTCCCAATATTGCTGTCTTCACAAAAGACTCAATAAATGGGATTGAAATTAGCGTAAAAGATAACGGAATCGGCATCAGTAAAGAGAATCAGAAGAAAATATTTGACAAATTTTATAGAGTTCCTACGGGGAATGTTCATAATGTCAAAGGTTTTGGATTAGGTCTAAGTTATGTACAGGCAGTTGTCCAAAAACATAATGGCACAATTCATGTAGAGAGTGAAATGGGTAAAGGCAGTACCTTTAAAATTGTCATGCCCTATAAAAAAGAATAAACAATAAACACATATAAATTATGGAAAATGTAAAGACACAAATATTGCTAGTTGAAGATGATCCAAATTTAGGAACATTGTTACAGGAATATTTAGAAGCTAAAGGATTTGAAACCAAATTGGCCACAGATGGCAAAAAAGGCTTTGATGCATTTTGCAAACAGGAATTTGATTTGTTATTGCTTGACGTTATGATGCCGGTTAAAGACGGTTTAACCCTTGCAAAGGAGATTCGTGTAACTGACAAAAACGTACCAATTATCTTTTTAACGGCTAAAAGCATGAAAGAAGATACCATTGAAGGTTTTAATGCCGGTGCGGATGATTACATCACTAAACCTTTCAGTATGGATGAATTGTTGGCCCGCGTAACAGCTGTATTGCGCCGAAGCAATAAGCAACGTGTTCACAACACTGAAGATATAAATTTTACAATCGGTAGTTATACCTTTAATTCAGAAACACAGGCATTGGTTCATGGTGGCGCAGAACAAAAATTGACTACCAAAGAAAGCCAATTGATGCGCTTATTATGCGTTCATAAAAATGATGTATTAGACAGGAACTTTGCCTTGAAAACCATCTGGCATGATGATAATTATTTCAACGGACGTAGTATGGACGTTTATATTGCCAAGCTTCGTAAATACCTGAAAGAAGATTCTAAAGTAGAGATTGTAAACATCCACGGTAAGGGTTTTAAATTATTGGTTAATTCATAATAGATTAGCTATTTCACTAAAAAGTGGTTTATTTTGTATAAAATAAACCACTTTTTATTTTGTATACACCCAAACAGATATCGGAGATTATCAATGCCAGGATAGTTGGAGATATAAATCATGCTGTTCACAATATTTTAATCGATAGCCGACAGTTAACTGAACCTGCTCACACATTATTTGTTGCATTAGTTACAGAAAGAAATGATGCGCATCAGTATATTTTCGGTTTATGTCAAAAAGGCGTAAAGATTTTTATTGTTACAAGCGTTCCTGAAAATTGTATCGGACTAAAAGACAATGTGTGTTTTTTGATAGTGCCGGATACTTTAAAAGCTTTACAACAATTAGCTACTTTTCATAGACAGCAATTTAATATACCTGTGATTGGTGTAACCGGAAGCAATGGTAAAACCATTGTGAAGGAGTGGCTGTATCAATTATTAAAAAGAGAGTACACAATTGCCCGAAGCCCTAAGAGTTATAATTCACAAGTAGGTGTTCCATTATCGGTATGGCAGTTAAACACTAATCATAACCTGGGAATTTTTGAGGCAGGTGTTTCAGAAGTTGGTGAAATGGATCTCTTAAGAAACATTATTCAGCCAACCATTGGTCTGTTTACTTCCCTGGGAACAGCGCATGACGAAGGTTTTTCAAATATTTCTCAGAAACTAAGAGAAAAGCTGCAATTGTTTTCTGAATGTGAAACGGTAATTGTCAATGCACTTTCTTTTAAAGACGAACATGTCGAATTGATAAAGAGAAATGTTTTTTTGATTTCTAAAAGCCCTAATGCAACCCTTGAGATTATAAAGACTGAAAATTTATTTACGCATACACATATTACGGCCAGATATCAGAATAATGAAATCAGTATCGATATTCCATTCACAGATACTGCGAGTATTGAAAATGCGATATCCTGTTGGGCCGTTCTTTTGCATCTTAAAATAAAAAAAGAAGTAATAGAAAGTCGGATGCCATTATTGCAGGCAGTTGCCATGCGTTTGGAATTAAAGCTTGGGAATAACAATTGTGTATTGATTAATGACTTTTATAATTCCGACATCAATGCGTTGGAGATTGCTTTACATCATCAGAAAAATCAGCATCGAGGTGGAAAAAAAATTGTGATCTTATCTGATATTGAGCAAAGTGGTAAATTGAGTTGGGAGTTATATGAAGCAGTAGCGAAATTGATTTCTCAGTTTCAGATAGATACTTTTATTGGAATTGGACAAGAAATTTCTTCTCAAAAGCAATTATTCAAATCGAATGCGCATTTTTTTAAAAATACAGGCGACTTTGTTGCAGAGAGTAAGCTCAATCCCGAATTGCAATTTCATAATGCCATTATTTTACTGAAAGGTGCGCGCAGCTTTGGTTTCGAAACCATCAGTAAACAGCTTCAACAAAAAAGCCACGATACGGTTTTAGAGATCAACCTAAATCGCCTGGTGCACAATCTGAATTTTTACAAATCGCAAGTCTCCAAAAACACCAAATTAATGTGTATGGTAAAGGCAACTGGTTACGGCAGCGGTAGCACAGAGATAGCTTTCACCTTGCAACACCACCACGCCGATTACCTTGCGGTGGCTTACGCGGATGAAGGTGTAGAATTGAGGAAGGCTGGAATACATTTGCCAATCATGGTGATGAGTCCGGAAGAATCTTCCTACGATGATATGATTGAATACAGGTTAGAACCGGAAATTTACTCATTCAAAATTGCCAGAGAGTTTATAAGTGCCTTGCAGAATGCTGCTATCACCCAAGCTTATCCAATTCATATAAAGCTAGATACCGGCATGCGTCGTTTGGGTTTTGAGAAAGATCAGATTGAAGAATTATGTAAACTATTAAAAAACGAACCATTACTTAAAGTAAAAAGTATCTTTTCGCATTTAGTAGCAAGTGATGATAAAGATTTTGACGACTTTACAAATTCACAAATTTCTCAGTTTGAAAATATCTCTTCCAATATTGAGAAGTCTATAGGGTACATTGCTTTAAAACACATTTGTAATTCGGCTGCTATTCCTCGTTTAAAACACGCGCATTATAACATGGTACGTTTAGGCATTGGCATTTATGGTGTTGGTTTTAATGAAATTGAAAAACAACATTTGCAAAATATCAGTTCTTTAAAAACACGTATCTCACAGATCAAACATTTAGAGGCCGGTGAAACTGTAGGTTATAATCGTAAAGGTGTAGCTGATAAAAAAATGATCATTGCTACCATTCCCATAGGTTATGCGGATGGTTTCAGCAGGAAATTAGGAAACGGAAATTATTCTGTTTTTATAAATCATAAAACCTGCAGAACGATTGGCAATATTTGTATGGATATGTGTATGGTTGATATCACAGAGGTAAACTGCCAGGAAGGCGATGAGGTTATTATATTTGAAACTACGGAACAGCTAATGGAAATATCCAGAGCGATGGGAACCATTCCTTACGAAGTATTAACCGGTATTTCTTCACGCGTAAAACGAGTGTATGTGCAAGAATAATTTTTCGGTACCGTCATTTCGAGGAACGAGGCAATCTCACTTTTTGCTTTATTCTTTTTGCTTCTTGTTTTCAATTATTATTTTTTCTTGTCAAGAGGATTCCAAAAGCTCAACTCAAAAAACTAAAAACTCTTCACCGACTTTCGTAGACATAGCCCCCATTATTTTTAAGAACTGCACACCATGTCACAGGGCAGGAGAGAGTGGGCCAATTGAATTCATGAACTATGAGGATGTCAAAAAAAATAAAAATAAAATAAAATTTGTCACACAAACCAAATACATGCCTCCCTGGCCTGCTGATGCAGACTATACTCATTTTGTGAACGAACGCGCCTTAACCAAAGAAGAAATTGAACTCATCAAAGTGTGGGTAGAAAACGGAGCGCCAAAAGGAGATGAATCAAAAATTTCTTCAGCACCTTTGTATTATAAAGGCTCTTCTTTCAGAAAACCTGATACCGTTATTAAATTCAAAGTTCCGGTTCCAATTAAAGGCAACGGCACAGATCATTTTTACATTGTGAAACTTCCGATGCAGCTACCGAAAGATACATTTGTAAGCTATTTTGAATTTGTTCCTCATCATCGTCAACTGGCGCATCATGTCAATGGACACTTAATCAACTATGAAAATGGAAAGAAGAAGGATCTTGCAAATGGATTGAGTTATGCGTTGGATGCATTCAAAGATTACAAGGACCTTTACGGACAAATGAATGTATTAAATGATGATGGAAGCTTTCCTGTACTAACGCCAAACACGGTGTATTATTTACCTGGTTATACACCGCCGGATTATCCCGATGGAATTGGTGGTTATAAGGTTAATCAGAAATCAGCTATACTTTTAAAAAATATTCATTACGGACCAAGTAGTAATGATGTATTTGATAGTTCTTATATTAATGTGTTTTACGGGCCAAAACCAAAACGCCCAATATTTGAAACGCAGATGGGAACCTTTGGTATTTCTAAGATTGAACCGGAACTCATTCTTCATCCCGGTAAAGTAGAAACTTTTCATACGATGGCCACGATGACGAAAGATATTTCTTTACTGTCCGTTAATCCTCATATGCATTTATTAGGTAAATCTTTTTTGGCTTTCGCTGTTCAACCCGGTGGCGATACTATTCCTTTAATCCGAATAAATAAGTGGGATTTTAAATGGCAGTATTATTACCTCTTTGAACGTCCCGTGATTCTGAAGGCAGGTTCTACCATTCATGCGTATGGTACTTTTGATAACACAGATAAGAATCCATTTAATCCAAACCATCCCCCAAAAAAAGTTACTCAGGGTGAAGGTGTGAGGAGTATGCAAACTACCGAAGAAATGTTTCAGTTTATTTTTTCTTACTTACCATACCAGACCGGCGATGAGAACCTAGATTTGAGTAAGAAGAGTAATTAAGGTTATTTGGGCGTGTCGGCGCAAAGAATCTGCGCCGCCGGGCTGGCCCGCTGCAATCTTTTGCAAGAGACAGGCAAAAGGATTTTCGCTTGCATCCCTCACGCTGACTTATTAGAAATTCGAAGTGTAAAATTTCAAACTAAAATTAAACCAGCGTGAGGGATTGTAGTGGAAATCCTTTTACGAAACGTAGTGGAGTAAAAGATTGGAACGGAAAGCCCGACCCGACAGTAGGAGGGTCACGCCCCAATTCATACCATAATTAAAATAAAAAATTGTACTTTTAACTATTGTATGACACCAAAACTCTACATCGTACCAACGCCTATAGGCAACTTAGAAGACATGACCTTCCGGGCAATTACTGTTTTAAAATCTGTCGATTTGATTTTAGCAGAAGACACCCGAAATTCAATTCACTTATTGCGCCATTTTCAGATTGATAAACCATTGCGCTCTTATCATGCGCATAATGAGCATAGCACGGTAGAACAAATCGTGGAAATGATTGCTTCCAACAAATCGATTGCGTTGATCTCTGATGCAGGTACACCTGCTATTTCTGATCCGGGGTTTTTACTGGTGAGGGAATGTATTAAAAATAATGTAGCAGTAGAAACTTTGCCAGGCGCAACTGCTTTTGTGCCCGCATTGGTGAACAGTGGCTTGCCTTGCGACAGTTTTGTTTTTTATGGCTTCTTACCGCAAAAGAAAGGAAGACATACGAAACTGCTTTCTTTAAAGGAAGAAACCCGTACTATGATTTTTTATGAATCCCCTTTTCGCTTGGTGAAATTGCTGGAAGAATTTAAAGAATATTTAAGCGGAGATCGTCAGGTTTCAGTTTCCCGTGAACTTTCCAAGCTTTATGAAGAAAATGCCCGCGGTACCGTTGACGAAGTAACCGCGCACTTTAAAGCAAAAACAGTGAAGGGCGAAATTGTAGTGGTTTTAGCTGGCAAGGAAGATTAGTTTTGTCACTTCGACCGGGGTTCGAGAAGCGTTCTTTATTAAAAGTAAAATAAGCAACAAATAAAAAATCAAAAAGCCGTTCCTGTTGGAATGGCTTTTTGATTGGAATTAGATTTGGCTACACCGTATCCCATCTCTCGCTCATGCTTAGATGTCGGCTTGTGGTGATATAAAAGTAATTTAAGAATTCTCGTTTTTCATTGATTTTTTTTACTCCCCGTTTTTTTAAAGTTAAAAGGGGTTTTTGGTTGGGTGAGGAAAATTACATTTTATAAATAACTCTAAAAAGCTATTCTTTTATGTAAGCTTTTTCTTAAACAAAAACGCCCCACATTTCTGCGAGGCGTTTACATTTTATTTTGTTGTCTGAGCGAAGCCTAAGACTCGTAGTCTGAGGCTCCAGAAGACTACATCATTCCACCCATTCCGCCCATGCCTGGGTTACCCATTGGCATTGCAGGAGCATCTTCTTTTTTCTCTGCTAATACACAGTCAGTCGTCAACAACATCGCTGCTACCGAAGCTGCATTTTCTAAAGCGATACGGCTTACTTTAGTAGGATCAATAACACCTGCTTTCAATAAGTTTTCGTATTTCTCAGTACGAGCATTGAAACCGTAATCATCTTTTCCTTCTTTTACTTTCTGTACAACGATAGATCCTTCGATACCACAGTTAGCACAAATCTGACGTAAAGGTTCTTCAATCGCACGACGAACAATTTGAATACCTGTGTTCTCATCTTCGTTCACACCTTTTAATTTTTCTAAAGATGCAATTGCACGAATGTAAGCAACACCACCGCCCGGTACAATACCTTCTTCAACTGCTGCGCGAGTAGCTGCTAAAGCATCGTCCACACGGTCTTTCTTTTCTTTCATTTCAACTTCAGTAGCTGCACCAACATAAAGAACTGCAACACCACCAGCTAACTTAGCTAAACGCTCTTGTAATTTTTCTTTATCGTAGTCAGATGTAGTTGATTCAATTTGTGCTTTTATTTGATTTACACGAGCTGTGATATCTGCTTTTTTACCAGCACCACCAACAATCGTTGTATTGTCTTTATCAACAGTTACTTTTTCTGCTTTTCCTAAGAAAGTTAAGTCAGCATTCTCTAATAAGAAACCTCTGTCTTCAGCAATAAAAATACCACCAGTTAAGATTGCTAAATCTTCTAACATTGCTTTTCTTCTGTCGCCAAACCCTGGAGCTTTAACCGCACAGATTTTTAAGTTAGAACGTAAACGGTTTACAACTAATGTTTGTAAAGCCTCTCCGTCGATATCTTCAGCAATAATTAAAATTGGTTTACCTGTTTGTACTGCTTTTTCCAATACCGGTAATAATTCTTTCATAGAAGAAATCTTCTTCTCGTAAATTAAAATTAACGGGCTTTCTAAAACTGCTTCCATTTTATCCACATCAGTAATAAAATACGGAGAGATATAACCTCTGTCGAATTCCATACCTTCAACTACTTCAACAGTAGTATCAGTTCCTTTAGCTTCTTCAACAGTAATAACACCTTCTTTTTTCACTTTAGCCATCGCTTCAGCAATTAATTTTCCGATAGTGCTATCGTTGTTTGCAGAAATCGTTGCAACCTGCTCAATTTTTTTATTGTCGTTACCAACAACTTGCGATTGCTTTTTTAAATCAGCAACAACAACTTCAACAGCTTTGTCGATACCGCGTTTCAAATCCATTGGATTTGCACCTGCAGCTACGTTTTTTAAACCACCTGTTACGATCGCTTGAGCTAATACAGTTGCAGTCGTTGTTCCATCACCTGCTGCATCAGCCGTTTTAGAAGCAACTTCTTTTAATAACTGCGCACCCATGTTCTCAATCGGGTTCGACAATTCAATTTCTTTTGCAACGGTTACACCATCTTTCGTGATTTGTGGTGAACCAAATTTTTTGTCAATAATTACGTTACGCCCTTTTGGACCTAAAGTTACTTTTACAGCGTTTGCTAATGCATCCACTCCGCGTTTTAAAGCGTCGCGTGCTTCGATGTTAAATGATATGTCTTTTGCCATTTTGTTTTGGTTTAAGGTTTAATATTTAAGATTCAAGGTTTTTGAATCGTTGTTTTTTTAATCTTTGAATTTTGAATTAAATTACTGCGTAGATATCACTTTCACGCATAATTAATAAATCTTTTCCGTCAACCTGGATTTCTGTTCCTGCGTATTTACCATACAAAACAGTATCACCAACTTTTACAGTCATTGGTTCGTCAACTTTGCCATTACCTACTGCAATTACTTTACCTTTCATTGGTTTTTCTTTTGCAGTGTCGGGGATGATTAGTCCACCGGCTGTTTTTGTTTCTGCCGGAGCCGCTTCAACCAATACTCTATCGGCTAAGGGCTTTACATTTACGCTTGCGCTTGTACTTGTTTTTGCCATAATTATGTGATTTAATAATTTAAAATTTTATGTTGGCTGTTTGTCTAAAAATGTGCCAATGCCTTTTTTTGGCTTTTTTGGCGACAATATTGCAGTTTTTAGCGGGTTTCAAATAAAAAATGTCATGCCATGGCAGTGTTGTATAAATACCAGATTTTAGTATTTGAGGGCGATACCT
Organism: Bacteroidota bacterium; assembly: GCA_040387555.1. GTDB lineage: Bacteria > Bacteroidota > Bacteroidia > B-17B0 > Aurantibacillaceae > UBA4416. Next base: position 165,057 of record JAZKDO010000003.1, read on the forward strand.
GCAGCCCGAGCTATCACTCCAATCTTTTTTTGCGCCTCGAAAAACCTCGGCAACCAAAAAAGGATTTTCATTCTATCCCTATCGCAGACAATCCATAAAATTTGAAACTTAAAACCCTGACCTGAAAGACATACTGCGCGAGGTAAAATTGGAAATGCTTTTTTGGTCACTGAGGCCCTCGAAGTGCCAAAAAAGGATTTTCACCACAATCCCTTACGCAGTTACAATTGAGTATGAAAATTAGTCTTCAGATAGGAAATGAAATGTGCGTAAAGGATGCAAGTGTAAATCCTTTTGCCTGTCTCTTGCAAAAGATTAAAGCGACAGCCTGACGGTGTGTGTTTTTGCGCCGGCAAGCACAAATCATTAAATAAAGAATATTACTTTCCTACTTTACTGCCGTCGTAGGCCCATTTTACCCAGATAGAACCCCAGGTAAAACCACCACCAAAAGCTGATAAAATTAAATTATCGCCTTTTTTAAATAACTTTTCGTAATCCCATAATAGTAATGGTATCGTGCCCGCTGTGGTATTCCCGTAACGCTCAATATTCATTAACATTTTAGCCGGATCTAATCCCATACGGTTTGCAGTTGCTTCGCAAATGCGTTTATTAGCCTGGTGAGGTAAAAGGTAATTCACATCATCAGCTGTCAGGTTGTTTTTTGACATAATTTCAGCACTTACTTCCGCCATATTTACTACAGCATGTTTAAAAACCGTTTGGCCTTCCTGGTGCACATAATGTAATTTTTTCTCAACGCTTTCTTTTGAAGGTGGCATAAAAGATCCACCGGCAACCTGGTATAAATAATTTCGGCCTGAGCCATCTGCTTTCAAAATAAAATCCTGAATCCCATCTCCATCTTCCGAAGGCTCTAATAATACAGCACCACCGCCATCACCAAAGATCACGCAGGTAGCGCGGTCTTCGTAATTCAAAATAGCACTCATTTTATCTACACCAATCACTACCACTTTTTTGTAACGGCCGGTTTCGATGAACTGTGTTCCGGTTGCTAAAGCATAAATAAATCCTGAACAAGCAGCCGATAAATCATAACCCCAGGCATTTTTAGCGCCTATTTTATCGCAAATTACATTGGAGGTGCTAGGGAAAATATAATCACCCGTGATTGTACCAACAATTAATAAATCGATATCCAGTGCTGTAATGCCGCGTTTTTTTAATAATTCTTCTACGGCAAAAACCATCATGTCAGATGTTGCTTTGCCGGGGATATTTAACACACGTCTTTCTTTAATTCCTGTTCGGGAGGTAATCCACTCATCGTTAGTATCAACAAATTTTGCCAACTCGTCATTGGTCATTACAAAATCGGGTACATAGCCACCAACGGCAGTAATTGCAGCTCTTATCATTATTGAAATACGTTTTTAATTTTTTCGTTGAGGTTAGCCTCAACAATGTCTTTGCTTAGCACCATCATGTTTTTAAAAGCTAATGGCGTGGATTTCCCATGTGCTATCATCACATTGGAGTTGATGCCCAATATTGGAGTTCCGCCGTAAAGTTCGTAATTGAATTTATCAAAATATTCGTCGCTCCGATCGCGTTTTTTAATCATGGAATAAAACGCTTCCGCTGTTTTTAAAAGCACATTTCCAACAAAGCCTTCGCATACTATTACATCGGCCTTATCTTCAAAAACTTCAAGACCTTCAACATTACCAACAAAATTAAAATCTTTCGAATCTTTCATTAGTGAATGTGTAGCTTGTGCAACCAAATTTCCTTTTTCCGGCTCTTCGCCAATATTTAACAAACCTACTTTTGGATTCTCAATTTTATAAACCTCTTTAGCAAAAACAGAACCTAATATCGCAAATTGGTATAGTACATCGGGTTTGCAATCAGCGTTAGTTCCAACATCCAAAATAATTCCAAAACCACCGTTAATTTTAGGCAGGATGGATGTGATGCAAGGGCGAATCACGCCCGGGACCGCTTTTACCGAAAACATGGCTCCTACCAACATGGCGCCTGTATTACCGGCGCTTGCAAAACAATCCAGTTGATTTTCTTTTAATAATTTAAACCCAACAGAAATACTGCTTTGAGGTTTTTGAGCCAATGCTTTAGTTGGGTGTTCGCCCATTTCAATGACATCAGTGGCGTGCACATATTCAAATTTATCTTCTGCGACCCCTTTTTCTTTTAAGTAATTTTTTGCTTTCTCGCTATCGCCAACCAATACAATTTTTACAGAAGACGGTAAAGAATCCAGTGCCATAATAGCACCATCCATACAATTTGCGGGGGCAAAATCGCCACCCATAATATCTAATCCAATTTTCATATTCGTATTGTGTTCCCGGTGCTTTTTTATTTAATATAAAGGCGTCAAAACAAGCGACTAAGCAACTAATTTAAGTGTAATTATGCAATTAATAGGCGGCAAAGTTATTAACCTTGAATGGATAATAGCGCTTAATTTGATGAGATATTTGATTCCTACGTCTAAATTATTGATTACGTGAATGATAAAACTATTAAAGAAAGTTTTTTTATAAAATATTGATAGTACTTTTAGCCAATGGCAATAGAAGAAATAGAAAATGAAATTGTAGAAGAGTTTGAGTTGTTTGGGGACGACTGGGAAGGAAAATACGAACATTTAATTGAGCTCGGAAAATCACTGCCTCAAATCAAAGAAGAATATAAAACTGAGGATCGCCTGATTAAAGGTTGCCAGAGTAAAGTTTGGTTGCATACTGAAAAACAGGACGGTAATATTGTGTACACAGCTGATAGCGATGCTATTATTACCAAAGGAATGGTAGCCTTAATGGTGCGTGTTTTGTCGCACCAAAAACCACAGGATATTTTAAATACTGATCTGAATTTTATCAATAAAATTGGGTTAACAGAACATTTATCGCCTACGCGCGCTAATGGATTGGTAAGTATGATTAAACAAATGAAGCTCGATGCCATGGCATTAAGCGGATCATAAAATAATTTCCATGAGCAACAAAGCCCTTTCCTGGATCATTTTAATTGTACTTTCATTGGTGTGGGGAAGCTCCTTTATTTTAATGAAACAAGGTTTAAGGGCTTTCAGTAGTGACGAGGTTGCTGGATTAAGAATTGTGATTGCCTCTGCTTTTATGTTGCCTTTTTTGATCTGGCATTATAATAAATTGTCAGTTAAAAAGAATCTGAAAGGACTGCTGTTAATGGGAGTTTTTGGAAACCTGATACCTGCTTTTTTATTTACGAAAGCTGAAACTCAAATCAGCAGCAGTTTAACGGGTATGTTAAATGCCTTAACGCCCTTATTTACGATCATTATTGGAGTTTTGGTTTATAAGAATGCGGTAGCCAAAAAAAAATGGTTGGGTGTAATTATTGGATTTTTAGGTGCTATAGCCTTGATTTTATTTAATGAAAGTTCAGAACAATCTAAAAATGTACTGTACTGCTTACTGGTTGCCGCGGCTACCTTGTGTTATGCTATTAGTGTGAATGGCATAAAGGTATATTTACAGGAAGTGAATTCCTTAACGGCCACTGTTTGGTCGTTTACTTTGATTGGACCAATAGCGGCCATTTATTTATTTGGTTTTACAGATGTGATAGAGCATGCCCAACATCATCCCGAAGCCATGAGTTCCTTATGGTATATTAGTATTTTGGCAATTGTGGGATCAGCTTTATCGGTTGTCATTTATAATAATTTAATTAAAATGTCAGGAACTGTTTTTGCGGCCAGCTGCACTTATTTGATTCCGATTGTAGCGATATGCTGGGGACTTCTAGATGGAGAATTGGTCAATATGTATCAAATTATGTCTGTTTTGATCATAATTGCCGGCATTTGGATGATAAATTCAGTAAAAAAGGTTTAATTCCGACGTATTACGGATTTTTATTAGACGTTAAAAACCTGCTTGGTAGCCTCAAATAATTGCCTGAATTCTTTGGCAGATCGAAAAAACCTCCTATCTTTGCCGTCCTTAAAAAATTATTAACAATAAAAATTAACAACATGTATGCAATTGTAGAAATAGCAGGGCAACAATTTAAAGTGGAACGAGGCAACAAAGTTTACGTTCACCGCCTAGATGCTAACGAAGGTGCTAACGTGGAATTTGACAAAGTTTTCTTAATCGATAATGGCGGAAAAATTTCTGTAGGTTCACCAACCGTTGATGGCGCAAAAGTTGCGGCCACAGTAATTGAACACTTAAAAGGCGATAAAGTTATCGTATTTAAGAAATTACGCCGTAAAGGTTACCAGAAATGGAATAACCACCGTCAGCACTTAACACAGATTTTAATTCAGGATGTTTTACCAACAGGTGGATCATCTAAAAATGATTTAAAAGCTGAAAAATCTGTACGCGAATTCTTAGCTCCAAGCAAAAGAAATCCAGTAGTTAGAGAAGAAGTGGTTGCTGAGAAAAAAGCACCGGCTAAAAAAGCAGCTGCTAAGAAAGCACCAGCAAAAAAAGCAGCTAAAAAAACAGAAGAATAATAAATAGTTTTAAGTTGTAAGTGTTTAGTTTTAAATAAAACACGATACTTAAAACTCATAAACTAAAAAATTAAAAACTAAAGAAAATGGCACATAAAAAAGGAGCGGGCTCCACAAACAATGGTCGCGAGTCACACAGTAAACGTTTAGGCGTTAAAATTTTTGGTGGTCAGGCTTGTATCTCTGGTAACATTATTGTTCGTCAGCGTGGTACAAAACATAACCCGGGAGTAAATGTAGGTATGGGAAAAGATCATACATTATTTGCTTTGGTTGACGGTAAAGTTGTTTTCAAAAAACAAAAAGACGACAGATCGTACGTTTCAGTTGTTCCTGTAGGGGCATAACAAGAAGCTTATTAATAACACTTGAAGCCCTCCGCAAACCGGTGGGCTTTTTGTGTTTATTGGAGTTTTTGAATTTGAAAGCGCATAGGCACATAGAAAAAGTAGCATTTTACTGAAAGCCTTTTTTACCTGTGAAAAGCGTAGGGTCTTTTTTGATTAACTCCATGACATATAAAAACTATGTGTCATGGAGTTAATTTTTTTCATTAATAGATTACAAAGATTAAATTTATCCTTTCAAACCAAACGTATGTTACAGCTAAGCTATATAAGAGACCATAAAGAAGATGTTTTAAAACGTCTCGCGATCAAAAATTTTAAAGACGCAGAAAACATTATCAATTCTGTAATCGAACTGGATAACAACCGTAAAAGTGCTCAGCGACAGGCTGACGATACCAAAGCGGAGGCCAATGGCTTAGCCAAGCAAATTGGAGAGTTGATGAAGACCGGGAAGAAAGAAGAAGCAGAAACTTTAAAAGTAAGAACTGCCGAATTAAAACAAAATGAAAAAGCGTTTGACGAAACTTTAAAAAACATTGAGCAGGAAATTCATAAACTGTTAGTAACGGTTCCTAACTTGCCTAATTTAACTGTTCCGGTTGGTAAAACACCCGAAGACAATGAAGTGGTAAACGAACACGGATCTATTCCTAAGCTACATGCTGCAGCAACGCCGCATTGGGAGCTCACCACTAAATACGACCTGATTGATTTTGAGCTTGGGGTGAAATTAACCGGTGCAGGTTTCCCTGTTTACAAAGGTAAAGGAGCGAGATTACAACGTGCGTTGATTAATTATTTTTTAGATAAAGCAACGTCAGCCGGATATAATGAAGTGCAGGTTCCAATTTTAGTAAACGCTGATAGTGGTTATGGAACAGGTCAGTTACCGGATAAGGAAGGACAAATGTATCACTGCCAGGTGGATGATTTATATTTAATACCAACTGCTGAGGTGCCTATTACTAACATGTACCGCGATGTGATGTTAAAAGAAAGCGATTTGCCAATAAAAAATTGTGGCTACACACCATGTTTCAGAAGGGAAGCAGGAAGTTACGGAAAAGATGTGCGTGGTTTAAACCGTTTACATCAGTTTGATAAAGTTGAGATAGTACAAATTGTAGCGCCAGAAAATTCTTACAAGACCTTAGAAACCATGAGAGAATTTGTTTGTAGTTTATTGCAAGAATTAGAATTACCGTACCGCACTTTAAAATTATGTGGAGGCGATATGAGTTTTGGTTCTGCCTTAACTTATGATTTAGAAGTGTGGAGTGCTGCCCAAGGCCGTTGGTTAGAAGTGAGTTCCGTTTCTAATTTCGAAACTTTTCAAACGAACCGTTTAAAATGCCGTTACAAAGATGCGGTCGGTAAAACACAATTAGCACATAGCTTAAACGGCAGCGCGTTGGCATTGCCGCGCATTGTAGCATCTTTATTAGAGAATAACCAAACGGAAGCCGGAATTAAGATTCCTAGAGTATTGGTGCCTTATACAGGTTTTGATATGATTAGTTAATTTTTTTAACCGCAGAGGTCACAAAGAAAGTAACGAAGGGTACGGAGTTTTTATTCTGTGCCTTTTTTTTCACCGTGGCGAGTGTTCCTTTACGAAGCAATCTCAAACCCAGCTAAAAGTGAGATTGCGTCGTCATACCTCCTCGCAATGACGAAATCTCTTTGCGGTTAAATTGCCTCTATAAACAATATCCCATTTGCAATAGCGTTTTATATTCTTTATTTTTAATATCGGATGAATTTATATTCTAAAAAACAAAAATGGAAATGGGTGCTATTTATAATGGCTATTTTGATTGTGTTTACATCCTTGTGGTATACCAACCATTTAGTAAATGACATAAAAAATGATGAAAAGAAAAAGGTAAGCCTTTGGGCAGAAGCAGTTCAGAAAAAAGCCGGACTCGTTAAATTCACCAATGACTTGTTTCAGAAATTACAAATTGAAGAGCATAAAAAAGCAGAGTTATATGCTTTGGCTACAAAACAGTTAAGCGCGGATGTATTTAATGTTTCTGAATTTGTTTTAAAAGTATTGCAGGATAACACCACGGTGCCGGTTATCCTAACGGATAATGAAGGCAACATTACGGCAAGCAGAAATTTTGATTCTATCATAGAGCATAACGACGAAGCTTTAAAGATGGAACTAGCAAAAATGAAAACCATGTATGAGCCCGTGGTTATTGAGTATTACAAAGGAAAGAAGAATTACCTCTACCATAAAGACAGTCGTTTGTTTTCTGATATCAAGGTGGTATTTGATAGCCTCATCCGTTCTTTTATTTCAGATGTGGCCATTAACAGCGCTGCAGTTCCAGTCATCTATACAGATTCGACAAAGTCAACGGTTTTAGCGATTGGCAATATTGATTCTTTAAAAATAAATACTCATGAAAAATTAGCTGCAACTATTAAAGAAATGGAATTACAAAATATTCCTATTGAGGTTGATCTGGGAGGTGGATTTAAAAATTATATTTTTTATGAGCAATCCCCCTTGTTAACACAGTTGAAATATTACCCGTATGTGCAGTTTGGAGTGATAGGTATTTTCTTGCTAATCGCTTATATTCTATTCAGCACTTCACGAAAAGCAGAACAGGATCAGGTATGGGTTGGGATGAGCAAGGAAACAGCCCATCAGTTAGGGACACCTTTGTCTTCACTCATGGCATGGATTGATCATTTACGTGAAAGCGGAACTGACGAAAGCATTGTGAGTGAAATGAACAGGGATGTCGTTCGACTCAATATGATTACGGATCGTTTTTCAAAAATTGGTTCACAACCAACGTTGCAGGATGAGGATGTTTGCCTTGTGGTCAAAAATGCGATGGATTATTTAAAGCAGCGAACCTCAAGAAATGTTAAATACATTTTGGAAATTCCGGATACGCAAATTCATGCGCAATTGTCTGTGCCATTGTTTGAATGGGTAATTGAAAATATTTGCAAGAATGCTGTGGATGCTATGGATGGCAAAGGAGAATTTAAAGTAACTATTATTGATATTCCAGAAGGCGTTGCTATTGACATGAAAGATAACGGCAAGGGAATTCCAAAATCTAAGCATAAATCAGTTTTCAAACCCGGTTACACAACTAAAAAGCGCGGCTGGGGACTTGGCTTATCTTTATGTAAACGTATCATCGAAAATTACCATGATGGAAAAATTTTCGTACTACAGAGCGAAGAAGGAAAAGGCACAACATTTAGAATTGTTTTGAAACGTGGATAGAACCTGGTAGCCTTCTATTTAATTTCGTGCGATATGAATCGTGGATGGGTAGGTGGAAATCGCCCACTTTGTCAAATGCGACACCGTGTCGGATGGTTTTAAAAAGAGGGTGATTTTGTAACTTTTCCTTGAATCTTGGGAATTTATTTTCAAATAGGCGTTTGTTATAATTTTATTGAGTTTTTATCCTTTAAATTTGATTTAACGCACTACCTCGAAAGAGAATCGTGTTGAGTTAATTTACAAATATGCACACTGAGTTAATTTTCTGGATTGGTTTTAATGGCTTTGTGCTATTGATGCTTGCATTGGATTTGGGAGTATTTAATCGAAAAGCGCATCTAATTACTATCAAGGAAGCGATGATATGGTCTGGCGTCTGGATAACGCTCGCTGTGTGTTTTAATGTACTTATTTATTATTGGCAGGGAGAAGCAAAAGCACTGGAATTTTTTACCGGCTACGTTATTGAAAAGTCATTGAGCGTTGACAATATTTTTGTTTTCGTGTTAATTTTCTCTTATTTCAAAACGCCTGCCATTCATCAACATAAAATTTTATTTTGGGGAATTCTTGGGGCGCTTATTATGAGAGCTGTTTTTATTTTTGCTGGTGCTGCCGTTTTGGAAGAGTTTCATTGGACAGTCTATATTTTTGGGGCGATACTTCTTTACACCGGATTTAGAATGTTTACACAAAAAGATAAAATTATTGATCCCGAAAAAAATACCATCATAAAATTCTTTAAACGATTTATGCCTCCAGTTAGGAACGACTCTCATGCCGGACGCTTTTTTGTAAAAGAGAATGGAAAGAGATTTGCTACACCTTTGTTTTTGGTTTTGATTGTAGTCGAAACCACTGATTTAATTTTTGCTATAGACAGTATCCCGGCCATTTTATCAATTACTCATGATGAGTTTATCGTTTATACTTCCAATGTATTTGCGATACTGGGTTTACGTTCCTTGTATTTTGCTTTGGCGAGAATGATTGATAAGTTCAGGTATTTATCCAAGGGACTTGCTTTGATATTAGTCTTTACCGGTATAAAAATGTTGATTGTTGATCTCTATAAAATACCCATATTTCTGGCTCTGCTGGTGATTGTTGTTATTTTATTTCTCAGCACCATGATATCTTTATTTTATCCCAATGCTAAAAAGAAATAGTAAAGTATAAGCCAGTTTTAGGTGTAATAAAAAAATGCTACCCTTTTGAGATAGCATTTTTATTTTTTAGGATTGTTTTCTGTTATTGATCTCATCGCGGATCTTGGAAGCCAATTCGTATTGTTCCTCATCCAAAGCGGTTTGTAGTAAATTCTTTAATTCTTCAGTTGATTTGGAATGGTATTCGCCTTCTGATGTAGTAGACGAAACTTCTTCAACCGGAGCAGCTGTTGTGCTTTCGCCTGTAGGTAATGTTTCATCATCCAATACAATACCGGCTGATTTTAAGATAAACTCATAGGTGAAAATAGGACAATTAAAACGCACCGCTAAAGCAATGGCATCACTGGTACGGGCATCAATTTCCACTTCACGTGTACCATCTGTACAGATTAGTTTAGCGTAAAAAATACCTTCCACTAAATTGTAAATCAATATCTCCGTTACTTCAATAGAAAATGTTTCTGAGAATGCCTTAAACAAATCATGAGTTAAGGGGCGTGTTGGAGTCATCTTCTCCAATTCAATCGCTATTGCCTGAGCTTCAAATCCACCAATAATAATTGGCAATCTACGACTACCGGCACTTTCACCCAACACTAATGCATACGCGCCACTTTGCGTTTGACTGTATGATAAACCAACAATTTCTAATCTGACTTTTTTCATTCCCATTTTAAGAGTATCTAATATACTAAAAAAGTATGATTTAGTTTTGATTCGCTTTAAATTTTTTAACTGCTTCTACTAATTTTGGAAGAATTGTAAACGCATCACCTATCACACCATAATCTGCTGATTTAAAGAAAGGAGCTTCCTTATCGCTATTGATTACAACGATCGTTTTACTTCCGTTAACTCCTGCTAAATGTTGTATAGCCCCAGAGATTCCTATGGCAATGTATAAGTTAGGACGAATGGCAACACCTGTTTGTCCAACATGTTCATGATGTGGTCTCCAATGCATATCAGCCACCGGGCGAGAACATGCGGTTGTTGCTTTTAATTCTTTTGCAAGTTCCTCAACCATAGCCCAGTTTTCAGGGCCTTTCATTCCACGTCCTGCAGAAACTACAACTTCCGCTTCCGGCAATGGAATCATTCCACCAACATCATTTGATTTCTTTTCTTTTATAACGATTCTTGAATTAACACCACTTAAATCAGCTGTAAAATCTGCAATGGTTGCAGAATTCTCACCTAATTGTACAGGGAAAGAATTTGGCAATAAAGAAATTATCTTAATGTCGCTGTTTATAGAATACACAGCAGTTGCTTTTCCTGAGAAAACGTTTTTCTTTACCTCAAGGCTGTTTCCATTCACTGTTGGATAATCTACTGCGCCCGCTACTAAACCAGCTTTTAAACGCGCTGATAAACGCGGAGCAACAGCTTTCCCAACAATATCAAAAGAGAAAATAATAATTTTGGCTCCTTCTGCTTTTGCAGCTTGTTCAACAGTAGATGAAATCATCATACTGTCTAAAGTTGCTAATGCATCATTTTTAACGGAGAGTATTTTTTTTGCGCCTGCTTTACCAATCTCTTCTAATTGAGCGGCATCGGCATTAATTGCTAAAGCTGTGACAGATGATCCCGTCAACTCAGCTATTTTTGCAGCGTAGTTCACAGCTTCCAGTGATGCTTTTTTTACTTTTCCTTTATTTATTTCTGTATATACTAATACTGACATAATGTTTTGTTTTTTTATGTTCTTAATTTTTTATGATTACGAATTTCTTACGAATTTACGAATCTGTGTTTGCGTTAATTGTTAAATTCAGATTCGTATAGATTCGTAATTATTTCTTAAATGACTTTTGCCTCTGTGTGAAGCAACTGCACTAATTCATCCATGTTATTTTCATCAATCATCTTGCAGGTTGTTCTTCCTGCTGATAACGTATAGGATTTGATATTGGTTAATTTATCTGCGCCACTTGCAGGCACAACCGTTAATGGTTTTGTACGGGCACTCATAATTCCTTTCATATTTGGAATGCGTTGTTCAGCCATTCCTTTAGAACAGGTTACTACTAATGGTAATTCACATTCCACTACTTGCGTTCCTCCATCCACATCGTGTTCCACAGTAGCTTTATTTCCTTCCAAATCAAATTTAGTTGCCAATGACACCAAAGGTAAATCCATAAAACCTGCAACCATAGCGCCAACAGACGAACCGTTATAATTAATGGTTTCTTTACCGGCCATGATCAGATCATACCCATTGTCTTTTGCATATTTTGCAATTTGTTCTGCTACAAAATAAGCATCCGGACCTTCAGCATCCACACGTACACCATCATCAGCACCAAGAGCAAATCCTTTACGGATGGTTGCATCTGCATCTGCTAAGCCAACATGAATTAACGTTACTTTTTCTGCCTTACCGGCCTCTTTTAGTTCCAATGCTCTAACAAGCGCATACCACTCGTCGTAAGGATTGATAATAAATTGAACACCGGAGGTGTTAAATTCAGTATCTCCGTTTGTAAAAGCTATCTTAGTTGTTGTGTCGGGAACGTTACTAATCGGGACTAATATCTTCATTTTTTGTGTTTTTAAAAAGGTGAGCAAATTTATAAAAATATGGGGGTATATCAAGAAATTACGACCAAAATTCTACTTTATCCTAAAAATCTGTAAGCGAGTGTTTTAGATGTCTTCTCTAAGTCCTTTACCCCGATAAATCATGAAATTTTAGAGTTTTCTATATTTTATGCTTTCGCTTTTTATTCCATTGCTTTTTGTTTACATTTGAATTTTGCAATAAATTATGAAAACAGTAGAATTTAGAGAAGCCCTGCGCGAAGCCATGAACGAAGAAATGCGTCGTGATGAGACTATTTTTTTAATGGGCGAGGAAGTAGCTGAATATAATGGTGCTTATAAAGTAAGTAAAGGTATGCTTGCTGAGTTTGGAGCTAAACGGATCATTGACACACCAATTGCCGAACTCGGTTTTGCAGGAATTGGAGTAGGGGCGGCAGTGAACGGATTGCGTCCTATCATTGAATTTATGACCTTTAATTTTTCATTGGTTGCGATAGATCAGATAATCAACGCGGCAGCAAAGTTCTTAAGCATGAGTGGAGGACAATATAATTGCCCGATCGTATTCAGAGGACCAACTGCCAGTGCAGGAATGTTAAGCTCTCAGCATTCTCAGGCTTTTGAGAACTGGTTTGCGAACTGCCCTGGTTTGAAAGTAGTTGTGCCTTCAAACGGATATGATGCTAAAGGCTTATTAAAATCTGCGATTAGGGATAATGATCCCGTTATTTTTATGGAAAGTGAGCAGATGTATGGAGATAAATGTGAGATTCCTGAGGAAGAATATCTTATCCCAATTGGTGTCGCAGATATTAAAAGAGAGGGAAAAGATGTGACCATCGTTTCTTTCGGTAAAATTATGAAAGTGGCTTTAGCAGCCGCTGCTGAATTGGAAAAAGAAGGAATTAGTGCTGAGGTAATTGATTTAAGAACTGTTCGTCCGATTGACTATGATACAGTGATTAATTCTGTTAAAAAGACAAATCGTTTAGTAGTAGTTGAAGAAGCATGGCCTTTGGCTAGTATCTCAGGAGAAATTGCTTTCAGAGTTCAAAAGGATGCTTTTGATTATTTAGATGCACCGATTCGTCGCATTACGACAGCGGATGTGCCATTACCATATGCGCCAACCTTGATTGAAGCATCTTTGCCAAATGTTGCCCGAACCGTGAAAGCGGTAAAAGAGGTAATGTACCAAAAAGCTTAAGCGATTAAAATAGATACAATATAAAATCCTGATGTAATCATCGGGATTTTTTATATCCTGACACCAATTACTAAAATATCATCTATTTGCTCAACTCCCTTTTTCCAGTTTTCAATAAAGTCATTCAGATATATTTCCTGCTGATCCATTGAGTGGCTTTGAATTTCTACTAAAAGCTCTCTGAATTTTTTGGTCATTAGTTTTTTTCCGCCATTTCCAAATTGGTCCGCGTAACCATCGGTAAACAAATAATACGTATCACCTTTATTGAGATTTATTTCATGCGAATCAAAATGCTGGTCGTCAGGAGTGAAGCCACCTATAGCTTTTTTTGTGGCTTTTATTTCTTCTACTTCTTTGGTTCCATTTCTTATGATCCAAATTGGTCGGTTAGCGCCGGCGTAAATAACTTTGTTTGTTTCCAGATCAATTGCCGTCAACGCAATATCCATCCCGTCCCTTGTGGATCCTTCCTGGTCAGATTGACGCAAGGATGTTTTGATCCCTTTGTTTAAGAAATTTAAAATCATCGAAGGTTGCGTGCTTTCCAAAGCAGCCCCTATTAACTTCTCTGTGCCAATCATACTCATCAGTGCTCCGGGAACACCATGGCCGGTACAATCTGCGGCTGCAATTAATACCTTTTGTTCTTTCTTTACATAAAAATAGAAGTCACCACTAACGATGTCTTTTGGTTTAAAGAGTACAAAACATTGCTTGAGTGTTTCATTGATTTCTTCTTTACTTGTGAGAATCGCATTCTGAATACGTTGAGCATAATTGATGCTGTCTTTTATTTCATTGTTCTTTTGAGCAAGTTCTGAAGTCCTTTCAGTAACCATGTGCTCTAACCTCTCGTTTTGTGTTTCAAGAATTTTCTTTTTTTCCTGTTCCTGTTCAATGGCTTTGGCAGATAGTGCTTTGACTTGAATTAATTGGTCTTCCAAACTTTCATTCGTAACAGCGAAGCTTCTCGCGTGGCGTATTGTCATATAAACAGGTACAATGAATATTAATCCGGCTACTGGTAAAACAAAAATAAGGACAAGGATAATAAAGATGACGATCGAGATCATTTTATGAATCAATAATCCAAGGCAAGCCATTGCGCCCAAAGAGGCTAAGATAATCCAAAGTCGTTTTCTTTTTTTCTTTGTGGGGTCATATTTCTTGCCGTAAGCTTTTAAAACTATCACAATAATTTCAATCACACAGTATAGATTCAATATTACACTTAAAGAGTCGGCAATATCAAAAGCAAGCGGTATCAGGATTAAACCCAGGATCGTCAAGCCTAAAATAATCCAAAGCCGTTTAGGATTTTTATCATAAATAAATGAATATACCAAAACAACCAGAAAAAAGTTCGAGAGAAAAACGAATGCTGTATGGAGTTGATTCAGGATGACAACAACCGAAACAGACCCGCTGTTATATTCTGTGGTTTGGATAATAAAACTGATTGCCACGCAAGCACTGAACAGGCTATAAAATAAATTTGCTTTTTCTCTTTTGTAAAAAAGGAAAAGAATAAAATTCATGAGACTTAAAGACAGAAACCCGCCGATACCGATTGCGGTTAAGATACTTTCTTTAAATTCTTTAAATTTATAAACCAAAATAGCTTCCTCTGTGGAAGTAATGTGAAGATCAAAACAATTCAGATTCGATCCAGGGTCATCTTCATTTAAAATGAGATGGTTAGAGTAACGGATAGCAATGGTGTGTGTGCCGAGACTATCCATAATAAAAGATGCAGGAATGTTTTGTGGATTGAACGCTTCTTCTGTTGCAAGTGAAGTTCCGACTGTACCAAACTGATGAATGAGTTTTCCATCAATATATATTTCAGATGCCCCAAATTGTTTTACGAGAAATGATAACGATTTTAATATTTCTTTTTCCGTAATTTTAAAAGTTGACCTGAACCATATATTACCTTTGTAATGAAAAGGCAGTAAGGCTTCAATAGTAATTGGGAAATATGCTGTGTCCCATTTCTGATCGTCAAACTTTGGATTCGCCCAAGCTAAATTATCTCCTACCGCAAAACGCCAATTTTCATTAAGGTCAACAGTATTTTTTTCCTTATCATTTATGGTGAATCTGGTACCATCAATAGTGATGTCAGTTGAGAAAGCCGGCCCTATTAAAATCAATAAGAAAGTGACAAACAGAATTTTTATTCTCATGATTTTAATTTACCGGAAAGCTAATTTTAATTTTTCAGCTTAACAATAATAAATTCAGTTCTTCTGTTTTTGGCATGCTCATCTTCAGAACAAGTTGGCTTCACTTTTCCTTCACAAGCACAACTATTCAGTAGTTTACTTTCGCCATATCCTTTGCCAGCGATTCGTGTTTTGTCGATTCCTTTTTTTACGATATAAGCGGCGGAGGCTTTAGCACGTGCGCCGGATAATTTTAAATTGGCAGCCGCAACTCCTCTGCAATCTGTGTGAGCACCTAATTCAATAACCATTGCCGGATATTCTTTCATTACCGTAACGATTTTATCTAACTCAGTGGCAGCATCTTTGCGTATCGTTGATTTACCAAGGTCAAAGTAAATTGGTTTAATGTCAATCATTTTTGCTAAGTCCATTCCAACTTCCACTTTACCAATAGTTAAAGCAAGCAATTCATTCATCTGAATTTCGCCCTCTTTTTTAATGTCGTAATTAAAATTTAAGGTTTTAGTAACAAAGCCTTCTTTCTCAATAGTTACGAAATAAAGTAATTTATCGCCAATCTTTTTTCCTTTTAAAGGTTTCTTATATTCACCATTTTTGTCGGTTTTCAGTAATTCAAAATCATTACTTTCTGCTAAATCTTTTATTTTGATTTTCACACCTTCAATACCTTCACCGGTTTTGGCATCATAAATCCCTGCCAATAGGAATAGGTTGGGGTCTTTTTCCAATTCAACAGATTTAGTAAATTCGTCTTCTTCCGTTGATGATTTAGTAGAGATCGAATCAAGCAGTTCAAAATACTTTTCCTTAGAGGTTACGATTTTATAATTCACGTCTTCTTCAATTACTGTTTGGAATGCGCCTTTGTCGTCAGTCATAAATGAGTCAGCATTTAATTTGATTTTAACCAATGGCATTGGCGCTTTTGTATCTTTATCTGTAACAATAAAATTTACAGTTTTCCCGCGAGTTACTTTTTTAAGTACTTCCACATGGTAAATGTTATCATTCATTCCGCCGGTTTGCCTGTTAGAACTTAAAAACCCTTTTTTACCATCGGCATTTAAATTGTATGCAAAGTCATCGTTTTCGCTGTTCACTGGTTTTCCCATATTATATACTTTCCCGGCTTTATCATCTTTAATCTTCGATTCATAAATATCAAGTCCACCTAAACCTTCATGACCATTTGAGGCGAAGTACAAATAACTATCATCACTGATTGAAGGAAAAACTTCTGTTCCTTTAGTGTTTACTTTATCACCCATATTAATGGGATTTCCCCAGGCGCCACTAGCATCTTTTTTACAATACCAGATATCCATACCTCCTTGGCCACCACCCATGTCGGATGAAAAATAAAGAGTATTGCCATCTGCACTAATCGCAGGATGCGCACAGTTATATTCGTTGCTGTTGAATTTTAAACTCATTAATGACTGTAGATCATCCTTAATAATATTAGCCTGGAATATTTTTAATTTTTGCGAACCATCAATGCTTTTTTCTTTTTTGGAAGTTCCATTTCTTGTAAAGAATATGGTTTGCCCATCTCTTGAAGTAGCAAAAGGTCCGTCATTAAATTTGGTGGCATATTCTGCAATAAACATGGCCGGGGTATCGTATTCGCCAAAATTGTCTTTCTCTGTTAGGTACATGTGGCAGTAATTGTTACCCGTCCAACCATGTCTTCTTGTGATCCATGTCGATTTGGTTCTTGTAGAAGTAAAAACGATCTTATCATTTAAAAAAGTTGTAGCTGCGAAATCGTCATACTCAGTATTATATTGAAATGGAATGATGTTATAAGCGTCTGCATTTTTTGAAAATTTCTGCATATTGTTAAGGCCTTTCAATAATTCTTCTCCCCGTGAATCGGCTTTAAATCCATCTATATATAGTTTAGCATCATAGTATTTTCCGGCCTTCATTAAAGCTTGACCATAATATAATTTATGAATGTCTTCTGCTTTTCCTGTTTGTACAAGTTTCCCGTAACAAAGTAATTGCCCCTTAGTATTATTGGTTAAACGGTAGCAATCTCCTAAATTAATAAGAACATCAGCATTGGAGCTATCCTTCTTCAAAGCAGATTCATATTTTGGAATAGCCTGGACGTATAATTTTTGAAAATATAATTTGTTAGCAGAATTAACCGTTGATAGCTGTGCATAACCACTGCCGCTTAACAGGCTAATAATAGAGAAAAAAATAATTGACTTTTTCATAAACTTAAAAATATCTTGGAGTTACTACTTTTTGTTGCTTGTAAGAAAAAATATATCCTAGAGTAATCTCGTGTGACCCCTGAGAATATTTTTGAATTTTAGTTAATGCATAATCATATGAATAATTAAACAAAAACTGTGGCGTCACTTGTAATCCAAGTAGAGCAGAGATATCAGCACTGCTTCGGTAAGATACTCCCGCCCACACTTTATTTTTAATCAACACGTTTACATTTACATCATATTGTAAAGGGGCGTTTGTAACCATCTTCACCATGGCTTGTGGTTTAACTTTGAGATCATCATTGATTTCAAAAACATTTCCAATTGTTAGATAATAGTGAAATTTACTTGGGTTTAATTTATTTGATTTAACTAAATCGCCAGTTGTAGCATCGAACATGTAAGTGTCATCAACCATTCGAGGAATCGATACCCCTGCATAGAATTTATTAGTATAGTAATAAATGCCTGCGCCAAAATTTGGAGACATAATACTCGGTGTGTTTTGTGAAACTTGCATATCGCCCGATTCGGTTGCTTTTAATTCAGATAATTTATTTACCTGGTTATGGATTCCAGCCATTAAACCAAAAGACAATTTTCCTTTTTCGCTCACTTTAATTCTGTAAGCATAGTTTAAATACAGTAGGTTACGGTTCAGTTTCCCTATCTGTTCATTTAAAACACTGATGCCTAAGCCCATCTTATCATTGGCTAATGGTCCGTGTAAGGTAAATGATGTTGTGATTGGCCTTCCCGGAAAATTAACCCATTGCTGCCTGTGAGTCAGGTTGATAGCCATCGCATCTTTTGAGCCTGTATACGCAGGATTGATATACATTTCATTGAACATGTATTGGGTGAACATGGCGTCGTATTGTGCCTTAGCAGCTATGCAGCTGAAAACGACGGCGATTAATAGGATGATTGATTTTTTCATGATCTGTATTTTCAAGTTTTTAAATGCTCTTTTAGTTAGTATTGCAACACGACAAAACCATTAACAGGTTTATCTGCCTCATCCTCAAATTCTACGATGTAATAGTAGGTGCCTTGCGGTAATTTATTATTTCCAATTATTAATCCGCTCACATTTGGAGTACCATTCCAGGTATTGTCATAGGCATCGTTGTTATAAACAGTATTTCCCCAACGATTGAACACCGTTAACTTTACAGTTCTTCCTTCAATACCTTTGATCACGAAGAAATCATTTTTACCATCACCGTCAGGAGTAAATACTTCCGGGATAAATAAATTCACGTCAGGTAATTCAAGAATCGTAGGAACGTTTTCGCCGATTTCAGTTCCGTTTCCGTTTGCATTTGGATCAGAGTCCATGCCATTGTTAGAAGTGTCTCTTGCAATTCCTCCGTCAGCTCCAGATCCTGCTCCTATTGCTACATTTGTGATCGAAGTTAAACCGTTTGGAGTAATGTTCAATACTAATGTAATGGTTTCAAAAGCACCTGGTGCTAATGGACTCGAATTGGGCACTAATAATCCAATATCACTGTTTCCATTGTAGTTAACATTTGCGGTTAAAATACCGGAAGTACTAGGGCCTGATTTAATAGTAAAGGTTGCAGGTGAAGGGATAATGAGTGTATCAAATACCTGCACAAATTTAATTGTGTCATTTCCTAAATTTTTCACCTGTATAGTGTAAGTAACATCCAATGTTTTATCAGCTAAAATTCCTGATACAGTTCCTGTTTTGGCTACAGCAATCTGAGTATTTGGATTTAAGTAAACAACTGTTGCCGTGTCATTATTTGTTGGATTACCATCATTATCCGGATCCCATGAGAATCCAGTATTGGAACTATCCGATACGACTATGCTATTATTATCTGTTCCAAATCCTATCGCAGAGTTGTTGAATGGACCAAAGAACCCGTTTGGATCTATTTGCACAGTGAACACAATTGTATCTTTTCTGCCGGCAGCTAATGTACTTGATGCTGATACCAGCATATCAGTTTGTGATGAACCGTTATAACTTGGATTTACCGTTAAACTGCTATTCAACGAGGTTACACTTGGAGTCGAAATTACACTGTATGTAGTTGGAAGAGGGAACGTGTTATCAAGGTTATCAAATATACTAAAGCCTGTTAGGTTAATTGTTGAAGCATTAGTTGCCACAATAGTATAAGTGACGTTATAGGCATTGTTATTGACAAATGTTGGTGTTCCAACAGCTTTTGTCATTCCTAATACAGTACTTGGAGATGAACAACTTGTTGGAGTTAATGTCAAAGTTACATCTGCAAAACAGCCATTCGCACTGAATACACGGATAGTGTATAAAGTTGCAATAGTTGGATTATTTAAGGTAGTCGTTATAATTCCTGAACCTGGAATCGTTGTAGCTGTTGGATAAGTAACACTTCCGGTATATGTAGGTGCTTGAACTAAATCATAACCATCACTTGGTGCAAAACCTGTCACAAGAATTGATCCGTCATTATTTGCCACCGTTCCTGAACATGTAGCCGGTAAAATGTTTGCAGTAAAACTTGGAACAGATGTATTGGTTCCAACGGTAAGAGTTGCTGTCCCCGAACATCCACTAATTACGTCGGTTACTGAAACTGTATAGTCGCCAGCAATACCGGTTGTTGGACTTTGTACAGACGCTATAAAGCTAGATGGTCCGGACCATACATAGTTTAAAGTATTAGTACTGGTTGATGATGCCGTTATCGTAACACTTGCATTACAGCCTAAACTTCCTGAAGAACTTGCAGTAAGGTTAGGAATAGATGTATTGCCTGTTACTAACGTAGTAGCAGTTGCGGTACAACCCGATATAGGATCAATAACAGCTAACGTGTAATCACCGGCAGAAGTAATATTTGTAGGGTTTTGCACCGCAGAGGTATATGAATTAGGACCTGTCCACATATAAATAGCCCCAGTTGTTGTTGAACTTCCTGATAAACTGATGGAAGGAGTCGCACAGGCTAAAGTGCCATTTGTAATTGCGGTGACATTTGTCGGGCTAGGGTTTACATTTACTGTAACCGTTGCGGACGATGCACAACCACCATTATCAGCTGATACAGTATACGTTGTAGGTGTTGTTGGAGAATCTGTAATTGTTGCACCAGAAACTGTTAATGGCATCCAGGTATAACTTGTAGCTCCGCTTGCTGTTAAGGAAGTGGTTGAGCCAGCACAAATTGATGTTGGATTTGCAACTGCTGTAATGGTAGGGCTGCTGCTAACATTCAGTACAAATGTATTGGTAGAAGTACACCCAAATCCATTATCACCTGTTACAGTATAAGTTGTTGTTGTAACTGGTGAGTCTGTGATAGTTGTTCCCGATACTGCTAACGGGTTCCAAGTATAAGTTGCAGCACCGTTAGCTGTTAATGTTGCAGTTGAACCTGCACATATTGAAGGCGATGAACTTGTTATTGTTATAGTAGGATTTCCAACACTGATAGTGATAGTTTGAGTTCCTGTACAACCAATGGCATCAGTAGCTGTTACCGTGTAGGTTGTTGTTAAACTTGGTGTATCAACAACGCTATTTGTTGTGGCAGAGGTAGGATTCCAAGTATAGGAAGATGCACCACTGGCAGTTAATGTAACGGAACCTGCTGAACACAAAACAGATGGTGTTGCTGCGATCGAAACCGATGGAGCAGGATTTACATTAACTATAACTGTCTCGCTTACTATACAACCTAGGCCATTATCGCCATCCACTGTATAAGTTGAAGTTGTGGTTGGAGTAACTGCCACATTGGCTCCGGCTAAGGTGCCAGGGTTCCATGTATAGGTTGCGGCACCACTTGCTGTTAGTGTTACACTGGTTCCTGCGCAAACGGTGTTTGAAGAAGCTGATGCAATTACTGTAGGACTTGCACTTACAACTAATGTAATGGTTTGGCTTCCTAAACAAGTTCCGTTATCACCGTCAACGGTATATGTTGTTGTTGAGGTTGGCGACACAATCGCTGTAGTGCCGGATAATGCACCAGGATTCCATGTGTAAGAAGTTACGCCACTCGCTGTTAACGTTGCAGAGCCACCAATACATATTCCGGTAGAAGAGCTTGAGAGTGTAATGGTTGGAGGTCCAACATTAATTGTTAATGTTTGTGTTGCCGAGCAACCAATAGCATCGGTTCCAACGACCGTATAAGTTGTTGTTAAACTAGGCGTATCAACTATACTCGCAGTCGTTGCAGAGGTAGGATTCCAAGTATAAGAACTAGCACCGCTGGCTGTTAAAGTAACGGAACCTGCCGCACACAACACCGTTGGAGTAGCAACAATAGTTAATGAAGGAGCCGGATTAACATTAATGGCAATAGTCTGGGTGGACATACAGCCTGAACCGTTATCGCCATTCACAGTATATGTTGTGGCTATTGTTGGAGTAACAGTAACCATAGTTCCTGTTAAGACACCTGGGTTCCATGTGTAAGATACAGCGCCACTGGCCGTTAAAGTTGCCGACGTTCCTGCACAGATTGTATTTGCACTTGCCGAAGCAGTGATTGTTGGATTAGGACTAACTACTAACGTAATGGTTTGTGTTCCGGTACAAATGCCATTATTGCCGTCAACCGTGTATGTAGTTGTAGTTGTTGGAGAAACGATTGCCGTAGTTCCCGTTAAGCCACCTGGATTCCAGGTATAAGAAACCGCACCACTGGCTGTTAACGTTGAAGATGCTCCTGCGCAGATAACGGTTGGAGAACTTACTAAAGTAATAGTCGGTGAGCCTACATTTATAGTTATTGTCTGAGTTGCAGAGCACCCTATTGCATCTGAACCTGTAACCGAATAAGTAGTCGTTACTGATGGGTTATCTAAGATCGTTGAAGTTGTAGCAGATGTAGGATTCCACGTGTAAGAAGTTGCACCGCTAGCTGTTAATGTCACTGATCCTGCCGCACATAATACCGTTGGAGTTGCAACGATGGTTAATGATGGAGTTGAGTTGACATTAATCGTAATTGTTTCACTGGAAATGCAACCCGATCCATTATCACCATTTACAGTGTATGTTATGGTAGTTGTTGGACTTACTGCAATGGTCGCACCAGTTAGAGCACCTGGGTTCCATGTATAAGTTGCAGCACCATTGGCAGTTAAGGTTGCCGACGTCCCGGTGCAAATCGTATTCGAATTTGCAGTAGCGGTGATCGTTGGATTAGGACTAACCATCAGAGTAATCGTTTGAGTTCCTGTACACGTTCCATTATTACCATCAACTGTATAAGTAGTTGTTGCTGTTGGAGAAACAATGGCCGTGGTTCCTGTTAATCCTCCAGGATTCCAGGTGTAGGATGTAACTCCGTTGGCGCTTAAAGTGGCAGTTCCACCAATACAAATAGTCGCTGGGGAACTGGTTAATGTAAATATTGGTGCGCCCACATTAATAGCTAATGTTTGAGTTGCAATACAACCAATAGCGTCTGCTCCCGTCACCGTGTACGTTGTGGTTAAAGTTGGTGTGTCCACAATACTTGGTGTGTTGGCAGAAGTTGGATTCCATGTATATGATACCGCACCGCTACCGGTTAAGGTTACTGAACCTGCAGCACATAAGGTGGTTGGTGTAGCAACAATAGCAATGATAGGAGTAGAATTGACATTGATTGTGATTGTTTCACTTGAAACGCATCCCGCTCCATTATCACCGTTTAAGGTGTATGTTGTGGTAGTAGTTGGACTTACTGCAACGGTCGCACCAGTTAAAGCACCCGGGTTCCAGGTATATGTTGTAGCGCCATTAGCAGTCAAGGTTGCTGAAACTCCGGCGCAAATCGTATTTGAATTAGCGGTTACTGTAATAGTTGGTACAGGATTAACCAATAAGGTTATGGTTTGTGTACCAGTGCAGGAACCGTTAGTGCCATCCACAGTATAGGTTGTTGTGGTTGTAGGAGACACAACTATCATTGCTCCGGCCAATGTACCTGGATTCCAAGTGTAAGAAGAGGCGCCACTCGCTGTTAAAGTTGCAGAGGACCCAGAGCAAATTGAGCTGGAGGATGAACTTATTGAAAGTGTTGGAACAGAATTTACTACTAATGTAATAGTTTGTGTTCCTGAGCAAGTTCCGTTATTTCCTGTAACTGAGTAAACTGTTGTTGCAGAAGGCGTAACAATTGCACTCGCCCCTGTCAAGGTTCCTGGATTCCATGTATAAGTAGTAGCTCCACTCGCAGATAATGTGGCAGAATTGCCTGCGCATATCACAGTGGGAGTAGCAGTAACAGTGATCGAAGGTATACCGTTAACGTTAATGGTTACCGTTTTACTAACAACACAACCCGTTCCGTTGTCGCCGTCTAGAGTATAGGTTGTTGTTACTGAAGGAGTAACAGAAATCGTAGCTCCCGTTAATGAGCCCGGATTCCATGTATACGTAGCAGCGCCATTACCTGTTAAGGTAGCAGAAGCCCCAGCACAAATTGTATTGGAAGAAGCTGTCGCTGTAACTGTTGGATTTGTGCCAACAACGAGATTTACGGTCAAAGAATTGCTGCAGGCACCACTAACACCCGTCAGAGTATAAGTGGTCGTAATACTTGGAGTGACTACTACGGACGCACCAATAACAGCTCCTGGATTCCAGATATAATTTGTCGCGCCACTTGCGGTCAGTGTTGCTGATCCTCCGCTGCATAAAATAGTAGGATTGCTGGTAGCAACTAGGGTTGGTGTAGGATTCACACTAATCTGAATAGTTGTTGTTCCGTTACAAGCTCCACCATTATTTCCGTTCAATGTATATGTGGTAGTTACAGAAGGAGATACTATGACAATCGGGCCGCTTAAATTTCCAGGATTCCATGTATAAGTAACTGCTCCGGAGCCGGATAAGACAATTGAATTTCCACTACAAATAACTGTACTGGTGCTGATAGCAGTTACTGTTGGAGTAGGGTTTACAACCACGTCTAATGTATTAGTGGAAGTACAACCAGCAGCATTGACACCGGTAACTGTGTAATTTACAGTAATAGTAGGTGTAACAACAACTGTTGTACCCGTTAAGCCACCTGGATTCCACGTATAAGACGTAGCTCCTGATCCTGTTAAAGTTGCGTTGGATCCCGCACATATGCTTGTTGGAGATGAAGTCGCTGTTATAGTTGGATTTGTACCGACGGTTAATGTAACCAGCGTAGTATCGCTACAACCGGAAGCATTTATTCCAATTACAGTATATGTTGTTGTTATGGTTGGATTGACAGACACTGTATTTCCGGTTAATGCACCAGGATTCCATGTGTATGTTACTCCTCCGTTTGCTGTTAATGTAGCGTTTCCGCCATTACAAATAACTGTCGGGTTGCTTGAAGCTGTAATAGTTGTACTTGGGTTAACGGATACTGCTATAGTTTGGGTGGTTGCGCAACCAAGTGTATTTGTTCCGACAACAGAATACGTTGTCGTTATAGTAGGAGTCACCGAAATAGTTGCTCCAGTTGCACCGCCAGGATTCCATGTATATGAGGAAGCACCACTGGCTGTTAACGTAGAATTATTTCCAGCACAAATAGCTGTTGGAGAAGCAGAAGATGTTATCGTTGGACTTGGACTAACCGTTAGAGTCAAGGTTCCTGAAGATGTACATCCAAGAGTTGTTGTGCCGGTAACAGAGTAAACTGTCGTTGATATAGGTGTAACTGTAACTGCTGAGCCTGTTAAAGGACCAGGATTCCAGGTATAAGTGGAAGCTCCAGATCCTGTTAATGTGGCTGTAGATCCTGCACATATAATGGTAGGATTGGCTATGGCGTTAACAGTTGGATTTGAAACTGCTATGCTAACGGTTCTTGTATTTGAACAACCCAAAGTTGATGTGGCTGAAACTGTATAGATGGTTGAAATTACCGGCGTAACGGTAACAGTAGATCCGGATAATGCGCCTGGATTCCATATGTATGTAAATGCGCCAGAGCTAGTTAGGGTAGCGGTAGACCCAATACATATAATTGTTGGATTAGAAACCGCAGTAATTGTAGGAATAGGATTCACTGTTAAAGTTATCGTGTTTGTATTGCTACATCCTGAAGCGTTTGTACCAATAACTGAATATGTTGTGGTCACGGATGGAGTAACAGAAATCGTAGTTCCGGTAATCCCTCCTGGTGTCCATGTATAGGAAATTCCACCGGAGCCGGTTAATGTCGCTGATCCACCCGGACAAATAGCCGTTGGAGAAGAGGTAGCCGTGATCGTTGGATTTGAGTTAACAGTAATAGAAATAGTATTGGTTCGGGAACATCCTGCGTTACCACCCGTAACCGTATATATTGTAGTAGTTGATGGTGTGACTGCGATGGTAGCTCCAATTAAAGCGCCAGGATTCCATGTGTATGTTGTAGCGCCTGATGCTGTTAACGTCGCAGATGCGCCGGAACAAATAACGGTTGGAGAACTACTGGCATTTACAGTTGGTGTCGGAAGCACTTTGAGGTCTAAAGTTGAACTTGCCACGCAACCCAAGGAGGACGTTGCTACAACTGTATAGACCGTTGTTATGGTTGGGCTAACAGAAACGCTGCTTGTTGTTGCGCCGATCGGATTCCACGTGTAATTGGACGCTCCGTTGGCAGTTAAAGTTGCCGAAGATCCCGCACACATTATCGATGGATTGCTTACTGCAGTGATGGTTGGGTTTGGGTTTACCTGAACAAAAACGGTATTTGTTCCAATACAACCCGAAGCATTTCTTCCTCTTACAGTATAGGTAGTACTAACAATTGGAGCCCTTGTTATCGTTGCACCAGCCACAGAACCAGGCAACCAGGTGTATGTAGTTGCACCTGTACTTGATAGAGTAACAGTGGCTCCTGAACATAAAATTGTTGGCGATGCGGAAGCTGTAACAATTGGAGTTACTCCAACAACAAGGTTTAATGTTCTTGTTGCTGTACATCCAACAGCATTTGTTCCCGTAAGTGTGTATATGGTAGTTGCCGTTGGAGTAACCACTATTGTGTTTCCTGTTACCGGACCCGGATTCCAGGTATACGTTAAAGCACCTGTTCCTGTTAAGGTTGCAGACGATGTTGAACATAATATAGTAGGATTGCTCGTGGCGTTCACGGAAATGGTTGAAACATTAACTGTTAATGTAGCTGTTCGCGTACATCCGGTTGTTGCAGTACCTGTTACTGAATAGGTTGTTGTTAATGTTG
The DNA here is from genome assembly GCA_040387555.1 of Bacteroidota bacterium. Classification (GTDB taxonomy): domain Bacteria; phylum Bacteroidota; class Bacteroidia; order B-17B0; family Aurantibacillaceae; genus UBA4416. The sequence goes on from JAZKDO010000003.1 coordinate 191,719, forward strand.
GAGAAACAACGACATTACTTCCAGTTAGAGTTCCCGGCATCCAAGTATAGGTATTAGCGCCGCTTACTGTTAATGTTGAGGAGTTACCACGACAAATTATGGTAGGCGATGCCGCTGGCGTAAGTGTTACTAAAGGGTTTACTGCGATGTCGATTGTGGATGTAGAAGTACAACCGGCAGCGCTTCTTCCGGTTACGGTATATGATGTATTAGTAGTAGGACTTACGACAGCAGTAGAACCTGTTAATGCAACAGGCATCCATGTATAAGTAGAGGCTCCGCTCGCAGTTAATGTTGTAGAAGATCCGGAACAAATAGTGTTTGACGAGGCCGAAGACAGTATTGTTGGTGTTGGACTTACTGGCATACTAACAGTGTTGGAAGCAACACAGCCAAGGGTGTTGGTACCGGTAACCGTATATATAGTTGTAGTAATCGGTGTTACTGTTATAGTATTACCTGTCGAAGCTCCAGGGTTCCATGTGTAGGTGCTGGCTCCAGAAGCAGTTATAGTGGCTGTGTTTCCAACACATATAATAGTTGGATTTTTAGTTGCAGTAATGGTTGGCGTTCGAACTGCAACAGAAATAGTTTTCGTATTGGAACATCCTGTTGGTCCAACACCGATCACTGTGTACGTTATATTTACGGTAGGCGTCACAATTACAGTGGCACCAGTCAAAGCACCTGGATTCCATGTATAAGTAACCGCACCGGATGCAGTTAGAGTGGAAGATGAACCGCTGCATATCACTGTTGGCGAAGCTACTGGCGTAACGGTTATTCCAGGTGTTACAGTAATGAAAATAGTATTGGTTGCGATACAACCTGCTGCATTTCTTCCTCTAACGGTGTACGTGGTATTAGCAGTGGGTGTGACTACAACGGTTGCTCCTATTATTGAACCTGGGGTCCACGTATATGAAGTTCCTCCCGAAGCCGTTAAGGCAACAGTACTATTTGCACAAATAGTAGCTGCAGAGGCGCTTGCCGTTATAGTGGGAGTTGGACTAACTATCACATTCAGAGTCCTAGTTCCGGTACAGCCAAGCGCACTGGTTCCAATTACCGTATAAATGGTCGTTGCTGTTGGTGTTACTACTATTGGATTTCCTGATACACCAACCGGGTTCCATGAATAAGTGGCTGCACCGGCAGCAGTTAATGTAGACGAACCAACACCACAAATTACGCTTGGACTACGGGTGGCCGTAACATTCGGATTCGGATTTACTCTTAAATTAACCGTTTGGGTCGAAGTACATGATCCATTTCTTCCTGTAACTGTATAAATAATTGTCGCTGTTGGTGTAACGACAACAGAACTTCCGGTTAGCGCCCCGGGATTCCAAGTGTAGGAAGTAGCACCACTAGCCGTTAAAGTAGATGAAGCACCTCTACAAATTGCTGTAGGAGTTGCTATTGCTAAAATAGTTGGAGTCGGTGTTACAGATACCTGAACTACACTGGTGTAAGATGCTAAAGATCCATCACATTTCGACTCATTTAATGTTGCTGTATAATTGCTGGTTGCAGTAGGGCAGGGAGCAGCTGTTAGGCCAGAAGCAATAAAGCCACTCGGCCCGGCCCATGAAACAGTAAAAGTTGGTGCGCCGGTTGGTGTAAATCGCCATGCTTCATTAGTTGCTGTCCAGGCTGTTAAAACATTTCGTCCAGGAGGTGCGACTGCTGTTGTTCCCGTTCCGTTCTGGATTCCAATTAACCCTCTTCCGCCTTGCCAGGCACAAGTTCCAGGACTACTCTGAAGGTAAATATCAATCATATTAGAAGTTTCATACAAAACAACCTGAAAAGTAGTAGTAGTTCCATTACAATTATATAAGGGAACAGTAGACCAGCTTGCAATAAACCGACGGCAGGGGGCAACACCGGAAGTTGTATAAGTAACAGTAGACCCAATACCAACCGACGGATCAATATCCCTGTAACCACCACAAATGGTATTAGGCTCGTGCTCAATCAAATTTGGCAGTACGGTGTTTACTCTATAGTCTTCACTTCCATTTGCTTTTGTAATATCAAAAGTCACCTCACCGTTACTACCCACTAACACTTGATTGAATGTGTTTCCAAAATAACAAAAGTTAAATCCAATATTTATGGCAGTACTCCACACGTCGTCCGTGTTCGGAATTGCGGTTGCGCCACCTGTATACGAAAAAGGAGTATAGGCTGTTGCAGCAACGCTATATGTTGAGGTGGTTCTTAACGCTGTAATACTAGCCGCTAAGCTAGCACATTGGCCACTGCAAATAGTGGTGTTTGATCCTGCGCTAATGCTTGATGTTGGACAGGTTTGTGAAAAACCAAATTGGTGAATTATTGCAACAAGTAATAAAACCTGAAGAGATTTAGGTAAGAACTTCATAAAGATGATTATTGAATGGTTAATGTAAGCGTATTCAGTTCCTGAGTGTTCATCACATTCATTTCCTCAATAGCTTTAGATTCGGCTATTGTCAACACTTTGGTAGTTGTTTCTAAACTTGATTTCAAGAAGGTTTTTTCACCATCTGCAATTTCGAAGTATTCAGTTGACCCTTGAGTATGAGCCTTTAAAAATGTAAGGCATTCGTTTCTTACCAATAAGGCAAAGTGAGAACTTGCATCTTTGTTTGTTTTGTAGAGTTTTACTGCCGACTCCTGATTTTTTAAGATCTCTTTGAAAGAGGAAGCATATGTGCTATTATTTTCACGAAGCATATTTTTTTGAACGCTTCGGACCGCAACATTATTCTTATTAATAAACTGTTTTAAATCTGAACTTGTTTGAGCTTTAGTAATAGCGCAAAAAAACAAAATGGATAAAAATAGATTTAACCTCATAGATTACGTTTTAAGAATAGCATAAAGTTATAAAAATACTACAATTATTAACATGTTTTTAACAAAGACCCTGCTGTAAAACTGACTAAAATTGTAATATATTGATAATGAATAAGATATGAGTCGAAGTAGAAATCATTTCTACACGTCTAAAAATAAAAAAAGCAGTCTAAAAGGACGGCTCATTTTTTTAAATTCAGATTAAGCTACGCCAACCCCATGGCAACTTTTATATTTTTTTCCGCTACCACAAGGACAAGGATCATTTCGGCCAATTTTTTGTTCAACTCTTATAGGTTGTTGTTTTATTTTTTGAGGCTCCTGTTGTTCTTGTAAGGCATCTTCACTTCTGCTTTCAGTTAGTTTTTCTTTAGGACGTTGTTGAACTTGCTCCTGAGTAAACTGTGCTTTCTGTAATTTAGGTTTGCTGGAATTATTATCTTCAATCGGTAATCCACCTTTCATTAAGAAAGAAATAATGTCTTTGCTGGTTTTAGCAATCATTTCTCTGAAAAGATTAAAAGATTCCAATTTATAAACTACCAATGGATCCTTTTGTTCTAATGACGCATTTTGAACAGACTGTTTTAAATCATCCATTTCACGTAAGTGTTCTTTCCAGGAATCATCAATCATGGCCAGGATTACTGTTTTTTCAAATACAGAAACCAGTTCCCTTCCTTTTGTATCGAATGATTTTTTAAGATTGGCCATTACCTGTATGCCTCTAACGCCATCTGTAAAAGGCGTTACAATATTCTCAAAATTGTTATTTGGATTTGTATACACATCTCTTACAACAGGAAACGCCATTTCAGCAATTTCCGCAGATTTTGTTCTGTAATGATTTTCGCCTGCTTCAAATAATCTCTGGATCAGATCCTCTTCTTTACCTGAAAGAAATTCTTTTTCAGTAAATGGAGATTCTATTCCAAAGTTTTTAATGCATTCAAAAGTAAAGCCCTGGTAATCTCTTAAAACGTGGAATTCAGCAACGATACTTTCAGCCACTTCATAAATCATGTTGGCAATATCAATACTGATTCTATCTCCGTTTAATGCATTGCGTCTACGTTTATAAACTACATCGCGCTGAGCATTCATTACATCATCATATTCAATTAAACGCTTACGGGTACCAAAATGATTTTCTTCAACTTTTTTCTGTGCCCGCTCAATTGATTTTGAGATCATGGAATGCTGAATTACTTCACCTTCCTCTAATCCCATTCGATCCATTAAACTCGCAATACGCTCACTACCAAATAAACGCATTAAATTGTCTTCCAGAGAAACGAAGAATTGAGAACTTCCCGGATCTCCCTGACGACCGGCACGGCCGCGTAACTGCCTGTCAACTCGGCGTGATTCGTGGCGCTCTGTACCAATGATTGCTAAACCACCGGCGTCTTTAACGCCAGCGCCTAATTTGATATCGGTACCACGACCAGCCATATTGGTTGCAATGGTAACGGTTCCGGCCTGACCAGCTTCCGCAACAATATCTGCTTCTTTCTGATGCAATTTGGCATTTAATACATTATGTTTAATTCCCCTTAATTTAAGCATACGGCTTAATAATTCGGAAATTTCAACACTGGTTGTACCAACTAACACAGGGCGGCCTGCCGCAACTAATTTTGCCGTTTCTTCAATAACAGCATTGTATTTTTCACGCTTGGTCTTGTAAACCAAATCCTGTTCATCTTTACGGGAAATCTCACGGTTAGTAGGTATTACTACCACATCCAATTTGTAAATATCCCAGAACTCATTCGCTTCTGTTTCAGCTGTACCGGTCATACCAGCCAACTTATTATACATACGGAAATAATTCTGTAATGTAACAGTTGCATAAGTTTGAGTGGCCGCTTCAATCTTTACGTTTTCTTTAGCTTCTAACGCCTGATGTAAACCATCGCTGTAACGACGGCCTTCCATGATACGGCCCGTCTGCTCATCCACAATTTTTATTTGCCCTTCAGCAATCACATATTCCTGATCAATTTCAAATAAAGAGTACGCTTTTAATAATTGGTTTACAGTATGAATCCTTTCGCTTTTCACACTGAAATCACGCATAAGGGATTCTTTCAATAATATTTTTTCTTTAGGGTCTTCAAATGTTTTCTTTTCTAAATCTGCAATTTCACCACCTACATTTGGAATGATAAAGAAATGCGGATCATCTGTTGTACCTGTAATCAAATCAATTCCTTTTTCAGTCATATCAACTGAATTATTTTTTTCATCGATCACAAAAAACAAATCCACATCAATCTTATGCATTTCCTTTTGCTGGTCCTGCATGTAATAGTTTTCAGTTTTTTGCAATAAGGCTTTTACTCCCGGCTCACTTAAAAATTTAATTAAGGCACCGTTTTTTGGCAATCCACGATATGCTCTTAATAAAGGAATGCCAGCGTCTTTTTCGTTACCTTCTGCGAATAAACGTTTCGCATCTGTTAAACATAATTGCACAAACGATTTTTGAGCAGCTAATAGTTTTTCAACACGGGGTTTAAATTCCATGAACTCATGCTTATCACCAGTTGGTGTAGGTCCGGAAATAATTAATGGAGTTCTGGCATCATCAATTAAAACTGAATCGACCTCATCCACAATTGCAAAGTTATGTTTTCTCTGAACAAGATCTGATAATTCACGCGCCATATTATCTCGTAAATAATCAAAACCAAATTCGTTATTTGTTCCGTAAGTAATATCTGCTAAATACGCTTGTCTTCGCTCGTCAGTATTCGGATCATGCTTATCAATACAATCAACACTCAAGCCGTGAAACTGAAATAACGGTGCGTTCCATTCGCTATCACGTTTTGCTAAGTAATTATTTACAGTTACTACATGCACACCTCTTCCGGATAATGCATTTAAGAAAACCGGTAATGTAGAAACCAATGTTTTACCTTCACCGGTTGCCATCTCTGAAATTTTTCCCTGGTGCAAAACTGTACCACCAATTAATTGAACATCGTAATGTACCATGTTCCAAAGCACTTCAACACCAGCTGCTGTCCATTTATTTTTCCAGGCGGCTTGTCCGCCGCGTATTTCAATGTTTTTATGAGTTTTAGCTAATTTAGAATCAAATTCATTTGCTGTAACCAATAATTCTTCATTTTCAGAAAAACGACGGGATGTGTCTTTTAAAATTGCGTAAGCTTCAGGCAGAATTTCATTTAAAACGGCTTCAATTTTTATAGTGATTTCTTTTTCAAGTTCATCTACTTCTTTGTAAAGAGATTCCTTGGTATCAATGTCCATTTCAAAATCCTGTTCAACACGGGCTTTAATATCATTGATTTCGGTTTGTTCTTTTTTGATGGCATCCTGAATTTTTTTCTTCAGAGCGTCTACTTTTGCTCTTAATTCATCGTTAGATAAGTTGACAAGGCTTGGATATATTTCTATGGTTTGATCAACCAGAGGTTGAATGGTTTTAATATCTTTTTCTGATTTTGTACCAAAAAATTTCTTCAGGAACGTTAACATAAGTGTGTTTTAATTTAAGCTAACGAAAGTACAAAAAATACATCTTCAAAAATGATAAACTTTATTAAATAATACACTGATTATCAATGAGTTTTAACTTAAATACTAAAACATGGCATTTTTCAATATTGAATTAAGGGAACTGCTATACTTTATCTAAGATTGATTGTATTCCCACTTATGAACTCAAACATGCCACTTACAAAAAGACCTTAGGCTTACTAATGATTAATCAGTACTTTAGTATTGCCACTATGAAATCTAATTATCAAATAAAAGCACATCCTATATTTCTTTCCGTGCTTTTAGTTTTGATTTCATTACAACACGTTGCTCAACAGTATAATTTTAAAAATTATTCTGTAGAAAACGGGTTGCCCTATGTTCAGATATTTGCAATGTATCAGGATAGCAAAGGATATTTATGGAGCGGTGGTTATGGCGGCGCCAGTAAATTTAACGGAAAAACCTTTCAAAATTATTCTCCTAAAAATGGGTTAGCCAATCATTATGTGAATGCGATTATTGAAGATCAGTTTCATTTAATTACTGTGGGAACAATTGATGGACTCAGTGTGATTGATAAAGTAAAAGGTCAAATCAACAATTATTATATAAAGGATGGTCTGCCTTCTAATAATGTAACAAGTTTTTGTTTGGATCCCAATAAAGGATTGTGGACAGGCACAAACAAAGGCTTATGTATATGGGATGGAAAAAAAGTAATACAGGTTCCATTCTTTAAAAATTATAACATAACATGTTTGTTGTATTCTGAAAAGCTAGGTATAATTATTGGAACCAATAGAGGTTTGTTTTTACAAGACTTAAATTCCAATGCATTTAAGGTTATCGCTGCAGATATTGCTATTACTTGCGTTTCAGAAAACAAAAGTAACAATACCTTGTATGCAGGAACCACTAACGGCTTGTATATTTTAGATTTAGAAAAAAAAGTATCTAATATTTTTCATGTCAGTAACGGATTAATCGACGAAGAAATTACATCAGTATTGTGCCAGGGAAATGAAGCTGTTTGGATTGGCTCTAAAACAGGATTGATTAGTTTTAATGGAAAAGACTTTTCTTATTTTACAATTGGTTTCGATAATAATTCAAATCACATTCGGTCATTATTAGTCGATTATGAAAATAATTTATGGATAGGAACACACAGTGGCTTGTATAAATACAGAGGAAAAGGTTTTACCGTTTATGATAGACAGAATGGTTTAGGTAGCGCCTTTATTTATCAGATTACAAGAGATAAAAATCAGAATTTATGGTTTGGTACAGAAGCCAACGGAGTTTATAAATTTTCAAATGGGTTCTTTAAAAACTATTCAACAAAACAGGGATTGCTTGATAATAAAGTTTCAGCTATACTTCCTTTCGATGACGGTTCTGTTTGGTTTGGCACTGATAAAGGAATTTCTTTATATAAAAATGAAAAGATTACCAACCTGTTTCCCAAGGCAATATTTAAGCAGGAAGTACCTATAAATTGTTTTTACCGGGATAGTAAAAATACGATATGGGTTGGAGGCCAGAATGGTTTATCTTCCATTAAAAAAAACAGTTCGGGTTATGTTATTACCTATCATAAATTACCTGTAAAATTAGTTGAAAAAGAAGGATATGCTGTCTGGAGTATTATTGAAGACAGTCAGGGTTTTATTTGGGCGGGAACTTATCTTGCAGGTATATACAAATTGGAAGGATCAGAATTTAAGCAGCAATCAATCACTTCTCCCGAACCAGTAACTACTGCACTGGATTTAAGTAAAGATCAATATGGTAATATATACGCGGCCACCCTTAACGGTGTTTTGATGTTTAATCCGGATAAACATAGTTATAAAATAATCTCAGAGAAAGAAGGTTTAAGCTCGGAATTAGTTTATGCAATTAGCATGACTCACGATCATCACTATTTATGGGCGGGTACAAATCAGGGCATCAACAGGATTGATATTAAGAAATTGCAGTACGATTATATTGATATACTAAAATATAATAAGAATGATGGCTTTTCAGGTGTTGAGTCGAACTCACATGGTATATATGAAGACGCGGATAGTAGCATTTGGTTTGGAACCGTTAACGGGCTAATTAAATATTCACCTAAAGAATTTATAGAAAACGACAACCTCTCAAAAACGAACATTGCCAATATAAAAATAGGTTACATGGATACTTTACTAGCAAATGGTTCGGTGTTGCCTTATTCAATGAATAATATTAGTTTTTATTTTGACGGCATTTGTTTAACAGCACCGGAAAAAGTTTTATATTCCTATAAACTGGATAATTATGATAAAGAGTGGAGCCCATCTACAGATATTAATTATACCAAATACGATAATTTGCCACCCGGGAAGTATGTATTCAAAGTAAAGAGTTGCAACAACGAAGGAATTTGGAACATTGAGGCGGTTGAGTTTGTTTTTATTATTAGAGCACCCTTTTACAAAACGTGGTGGTTTATTCTGGGTTGCATATTGTGTGGTGTAGGGTTAGTGATTAGTATATTCCGACTAAGATTAATGCAGATAAAACGTAAACAGCAAATGGAATTTGAACAATTGGTTGAAGTTTCAAAGGCAGAGTTAAAAGCATTGAGAGCACAAATGAATCCTCATTTTGTTTTTAATTCACTCAATTCCATTCAGCATTATATTTTAAATAGTAAAGGTGATGAAGCTGCTAAATATTTAAATAAATTCGCGAAACTAATCCGAATAATTTTAAATAATTCAGAAAAACCAACAGTCACTATTAATGAAGAAATTGAAGGTTTAGAATTGTATCTTGAACTGGAGAGAATGCGATTTGAAAACAAGTTTGACTATTCGTTTGAAGTTGATAAATCGATCGATGGTGATTACGATGAGATTCCGCCCATGTTGATTCAGCCTTATCTGGAAAATGCAATTTTACATGGGATTAACCCTAAGGATGGTAATGGACATATTTTAATCTACATAAAAGTTGTGAATCAGTTTATTAAAATTTCTGTTAGGGATGATGGTATCGGCCGCGATAAATCAAGAGCGATTCATAGTTTACAACCAGCGGCTCGGCATAAATCCCTTGGAATGAAAATTACAAAAGACAGAGTCAGAATTTTAAATAATTTACACCAATCTAATTTAAATGTAAATATTATAGATTTGTATAACGACAAAAAAGAACCCATTGGAACGCAGGTTGATTTATTTATTCCATATGTACGATAAACATTAACTCAAAAAAATTGATTTATGAAAGCAGTTATAATAGAAGACGAAAAAAAAAGCAGGGAAATGCTTGCAGATCTCTTAAAGAATAATTTTCCACAAATAACTATTTTAGGTTTAGGGAAAAATGTAGCCGAAGGAGTTGAATTGATAAACACACTTAAGCCTAATTTATTGTTCCTGGATATCAGCATGCCGGATGGTACTGGTTTTGATGTTTTGGAAAAAGTTCAGGGTGCTAAATTTGATATTATTTTCACTACGGCAACAGATAAACACGCTTTAAAAGCAATTAAATACAGTGCCTGTGATTATTTATTAAAGCCTATTGATATTGATGAATTAAAATCCGCTATCCATCGTTTAATTGAAAAGAGGTCTTCGAATATGCCAAGCATGGATAACCTTCAGTTTTTAATTCAGAATTTAAAAAGGGCAGATGATAATTATAATAAAATTACACTGCCTACTGGGAATGCTTATGAAATTGTAAATATTAAAGATATCATCCGTTGCGAGGCAGATGGTAGTTATACAAATTTTCATTTGATAGGAGGTAAAAAATTAATGGTATCTGCAAGTTTGAAACATTATGAGGATTTACTTCCACCAAATGATTTCATTCGTATTCATCATCACCATTTAATTAACATGAACCATGTTACAAGGTTTTTGAAAATTGATGGTGGCTATGCCATTATGAGTGATAATACGCAGCTTGAGATTAGTCGCCGAAAAAAAGATGCCTTTTTGGAGAGGTTAAATACTTCTATGTAATTATCAATTTAATAAAAAAGCTCCCGGGAATCCCTGGGAGCTTTTTGTTTATAATAAACCTTATTGGCTTATTCCAGCATTAGCTTAAACAATTTCGTTCCTTCAACTGTAGTTACTTTGGCATAGTAAATTCCTTTACTATGTTTGCTTAAATCAAGTGACATTTGATTGACATTCTCGGCACTTTCTTGAATAACCATTTGACCTAATGTATTTGTAATTATTACTTCAAACTTATCAGTTGAACTGGTGTTAGTGATAGTAAACATTCCTTTACTTGGATTAGGGAAAAGAGTAATGTCATTAGTAGAAAGGAGATTGTTAAGTCCTGTACATGAACTTACAGTAAGTACAATCGTATTATTAGAAGAGCACGTCCCGTCATTTCCTGTAACTGTATAAGTTGTTGTATTTACAGCACTTGAAATTACAACGCTTCCAGTGGAGCTACTTAAGTTAGCTGAAGGAGACCATGTATAATTTGTAGCACCGCTTCCGGTTAAAGTCGAGGTTTGACCGTTACAAATTAATGTTGATGAAGCCGTTGCTCCGATTGTAGGACTTTGAATAACATTAATAGTAAATGTTGTAGGTGTACTCAAACAACTTCCGTTAGCACCCGTCACTGTATAAACAGTCATGGAAGAAGGCGTTAAAGTGCTGTTATTTCCTGAACCATTTGGTATCCAAGTATAAGTTGATGCTCCACTAGCACTAACGATTACCGATGTGCCGTCGCAAACAGAAGTATTGGTAATAGATGCTGCAACAGTTGGAGTATTTGTAACATTTATATTGATTGTTTTAGTTGAACTACAGCTTCCGTTAAAACCTCTAACGGTGTACGAACTGTTACCTGTTGGATTAGCAGTGATTACAGTAGTAGTTTGAGCTCCTGGCGACCAGGAATAAGTTGATGCGCCACTTGCTGTTAGTGTAACTGTTTGTCCTGAACAAATAGAAGAAGCAGAAGAGGTTAAGCCAACAGTAGGAGTAGTGGTGACATTAATCGTAAAGTTTGTTGGTGTACTCAAACAACTTCCGTTACTTCCTGTTACAGTATATATCATAGTTGAAGATGGTGTCAGCGTACTTGATGTTCCTGAACCCGAAGGTAACCATGTATAAGTTGTAGCTCCTGTTGCAGTTGCAACAACTGATAGCCCACTGCAAATTGTTGTATTAGTAATGGATGTTATCACTGAAGGTGTAGCAGCCACATTAATAGTAATGGTTTTAGTTGAACTACAGCTTCCGTTAAAACCTCTAACGGTGTACGAACTGTTACCTGTTGGATTAGCAGTGATTACAGTAGTAGTTTGAGCTCCTGGCGACCAAGAATAAGTTGATGCGCCACTTGCTGTTAGTGTAACTGTTTGTCCGGCGCATATTGATGCCGAAGTTGAGTTCAAAGTCAGAGATGGAATTGCATTTACAATTACACTTGTCGTCTTGGAAGCGGAACAGCCATTAACTGTATTTGTTACAGTAGCATTGTAAGAAGATGTTATTGTTGGAGTTACTGAAATGCTTGATGTGCCAGCGCCCGTGCTCCATAAAATACTATTCGATCCTGATGTTGTTACAGATAAAGTCTGAGAAGTGCCAAAACAAATCGTCGGACTTAACGGAGACAATGTTAATGTTGGAGCCGTAGTATTTTGCGAAACGCTCAGTGATCCTGTAACGTTACAACCATTGGCACTGGTAACTGTATAGTTATATGTGCCTGCCTTGTTTACTGCAACTGTACCTGTTGAAGCTCCTGATACAATCCCAGGTCCTGTCCAAGTGTAGGTTGCGGGTGAACTAGTTGTTGAAGCAACCGCATTAACTGATAGTGAAGAGCAGGTTAATGAACCAGAAGCAAAAGCAGTAACCACAGGTGATGTTGTATTCTGTGTCACTGATCGGGTTCCTGATGTTTTACATCCGTTTGATGTATTAGTTACAGTATAATTATAGGTACCCGGTTGATTTATAATTACAGTGCCTGTTGTAGCTCCCGAAACAATTCCAGTTCCTGTCCATGAATAAGAAACCGGTGTTGTCGTAGTTGTAGCAATAGCATTAACGGAAAATACAGAGCATGTTAGCGTTCCTGAAGTAGCACCTGTTACAACTGGAGCAACAGTATTTTGATTAACAACAACAGTTGATGTTGATGAACAGCCGGAGATTGTATTTGTAACTATAACTGTATACTGGCCGCCAGCATTTACTGTTGCAGAGGCAGTAGTTGCTCCTGAAACAATTCCAGGCCCCGCCCAGCTATATGAAACCGGACTTGAAGTTGTTGTAGCAATAGTTTGTGCAGTTAAAGAACTACACGATAAAGTATTAGTTACAGAAGTGTTCACTACAGGAACTCCAGTTCCCGGACTCACCTGTGTGGTTGAAGATGAAACACAACCATTAGCAGGATTGGTAACGGTTAATGTATATACATTTGCTGTCGATGTAGTCGCTGAATATGAGTTAGCTCCGCTAGTTACACCACCAGACCAAAGAGGTGTGCTATTTGATGGTATTGCTGTCCCGGTCAGCGTAACATTTGGTGTGGCACAAGTAATTGTTTGTGAACCGCTGGTGGAAACGGTAGGGGTAGAAATATCTTGAGCAATATTTTGACTGCCGGTAGTTTTACAGCCGTTAGTTGTATTTGTTACGGTATAATTGTATGAACCAGGTTGGTTTACTGTTACGGTAGCAGTTGAAGTTCCCGAAACAGTTCCTGTACCTGTCCAAACGTAAGAAACAGAACTAGTACTGGTAGAAACTATTGCTTTTGTCGTGAGATTAGTACACGTTAATGTACCAGTGGCAGACGATGAAACAATAGGGGATAGTGTATTTTGTGTCACCGATGTTGTGGTTGAATAAGAGCAACCAGTTGTTGGATTTAAAACAGATAATGTGTAGATCCCTGAACCAGAAGCGCTTGTGTTTTGTATAGTTGCAGAAGAAACGCTTGCGCCAGATGGAGGAGTCCATAAATAGTTCATGCCTGCCAAACTTGAATTTAAGACAACTGTTAATGTAGTACATGTTAAAGTTCCTGTGGTTGATGCACTGGTAGTTGGCTTGGAATTGACTATAATAGTTGAAGTTTTAGAACTGCTGACACATCCCGCAGTAGAAGTTCCCGTTACGGTATATATTGTAATTGCAGTAGGTGATAAAACGCTGTTAGTTCCTGAACCAGATGGTGCCCACGTATAAGTTGAAGCACCGCTTGCCGTCAACGTAGTGCTAAGTCCTGAACAAATGGTTGAAGAAACTGGGCTTAAAGTTATTGTTGGAGTTGTATTTACAGTTACAGTTGATGTCTTAGACACACTGACACAACCCGCCGCCGAGGTTCCTGTTAAAGTATAAATTGTTGTAGCGGTTGGAGAAACCACACTGCTAGTTCCGGAGCCAGAAGGCGCCCAGGTATAAGTAGATGCCCCACTAGCCGTTAATGTTGCACTTTTAGTTGAACAAATAGTCGAAGAAGAAGGACTTAGAGTTACTACTGGAATTGCGTTTATAGTGGCCGTGACCGTCGTCCTTGTTGGAGTAGTGCATCCAGCATTAGTCGCATCTACATAATAAATTGTAGTAGCAGTTAATGAAGGTGTTGTGTAAACTGTTCCTGTAGCTATAGCTGTTCCACCAGTTGCTGCAGTATACCAATTTACCGTGCCTGTATTTGAAATCGCACTTAAAGTTAATGTACCAGTCCCACAACGGTTAGCACCTGTCGATGAAGTTATAGTTGGCGAAACACATGCAGGAGGGTTAATAAAAACACCGAAGTCCTCTACATCTCCAATAAAAAGTCCAACACCACAGGTTCTTTCCGTTGCACTAATACCCGTGGTTTCTCCTATTACCCTCATACGAAGCAAAGTATTTTGAACGACAGTAGTAGTTGTCGGAATAGTTATATTGGTAGTAAAGGTTCCTGATGTGTTGCTGGGCGTGCTGCCAGAAAAAACTAGTTCTCCGGTATCAGCAAAATCAGCATCATTATTATAATTGATGTATACTTCAAAAACTTCAGCGCCACTGCCACCGGCTCTGGCTGAAATAGATAAATTATAAGTTGCCCCAGAATTAACGGTTGTATTGTAAGCACAAGCTAAATTTGTATATGCAACATTTGTTATAGAAGATGAAGAGTAGTTAATGGAGTTTAATGTTACGTTATAAATGGTTTGACCATAATTTCCAACGTTTTGAGAAGTTGGTGTACATGGGATCGACGGAGCAGTTGAGATAACAATCATTCCTGGTTTGGTGAGAGAGGTAGTTCCAGAAGCGTTTGTTACTGAAAGACTTACTGAATATGTACCAGTATTTGTAAACGTTATGGAAGGATTTTGAGCTGAGGAAGTGTATGTATTAGTTCCGTTAGTAAATACCCAACTGTGGGTAATACCAGAATACGAAGAAGCTGGAATGTAGGAATTAGGAGTACAACTCGACATATCAATGAAGTTTACCGTTTGGCCGGTTCCACAAAGTACTGTCGCAGAAGCTTTAAAATCTACAACTGCAACTGCAGGAGGAACAAGACTCATATTAGTTCCTCCATTTTCAGGACTTAAAAAAGACGCTCTGGTAGTTGATACTGCCGCTACCATCCTTGTTTTTTGATTAGCAGTCAACATATTCTGGCATTGATCATCGGAATAATCCATGTAATTGTGAATAAACAAATCACGTTGGGTTGTTCCATCGCAGGTATTTATTCCAGTAGAACAATCATATGGACTTCTAATGTGAGCTGGAATATCCCCGCAACAATCTCCAGCACCAGAACCACAGCCATTAGTTGCAGAAGGACAGGTGCTTCCAGTACCATCACCTTCAAACGTATGATAAAGATTTAATGAGTGGCCTAATTCATGAGCAGCGGTTGTAGACGTTCCGCTTATAAAATTGCTTGATAAAATAACCGCTCCGTCAACCGATGTGCCATGACTTGATGCAAAGTAGGCATAGCCCTGAACCCCGCTTCCGCCATTATTATTATCGATTTCGGAAATTAACCAGATATTATAATATTTAGTTTGGTTCCATACTGAGATCGCTTTCAACGATGCATCACTAATGCCACCTGTAGCGGAACGATTTACTCCATTACTCATATAAGCAGAATTTCCGGTCATGTCAACTCTCACAATGCCATTTGTGCAATTACCACTCGGGTCTCTTACGGCTAAAGAATATTCGATTTCAACATCCACACCATTTCCATCTCCAACTGACCCCGCAACTTTACGATACATCTCATTTAAATCCTGAATAGCATCTTTTATTGCCTGATCGCTGACATTAATTCCTGTACCAACAGCTTCTCCTTTATGCATAACATGCACTACAACAGGTAATTTATAAATTACGCCGGTTGTTTTTTGCAAAGTTGGCTGGATTCCAAGAACATAATTTTCGTACGATTGCATTCTTTGTGCGTACCCTAAATCATTTATTAGGAGTTGGCGGTGTATATCATCAGTTCCACACGATTTTATTTGAGCTTTTAACTTAAAAAAAGGAGCTAATGCCGATATTGAAAATAATATTAATGTAAAACGTTTTATATTTCTCATGAATTGTTGTTTAGTCTGGTAAATATAAGAAAAGAGGGCTGTTTGATAAATATTTCAGAAAAAATCCTGAAGATTTAACAAATTTCCTGGTATAAACAATTTAGTGTTTATTTCTATTAGATGGAACCATATTTTTATGCTACAAAACAAATAGTTTTACTTTAACTCAAATCTCAGATTATGGCAAAGAAAGTCGTTTCAAAAAGCACCGAAAAAAAAATATTCGTATTGGATACTTCTGTGATTATCTATGATCACACAGCGATTAAGAACTTCAAGGAACATGACGTTGTTATTCCCATCACTGTTTTAGAAGAACTTGATAATTTTAAAAAAGGAAATGATACGAAAAATTTTGCTGCGAGAGAATTTACACGATTTGTTGATAATATGTCGGGTGATAATTCTTTGCAGGAATGGACAGCGATAAACGGTAAAAATCATGGCAAATTTAAAATTGAAATGCATAACTCCTCGCAGATTGATGCTGAAAAAATATTTCAGGAGCGCAAAGGGGATCACCGTATTTTAAATGCCGCTTTATACACAGCGGAAACAAATCCGGATAGAAAGGTTATATTGGTTACAAAGGATATTAACCTTCGCATTAAAGCTAAATCACTGAATTTACACGCAGAAGATTACACTACCGGTAAAATTTTAACGGTGGATGAATTATATACTGGTAATACGATCCTTGATAAAGTTAATCCCACAACTATAAATGAGATCTATGAAAAAGGTTCTTGTCTGGCAAAAGAAGTTCTTAAAAAAGATGTGCCTGATTCAAATCATTATTATGTTTTAAAAAACGGAAACGCATCAGTTTTAGCGAGGTATGAGGAGTCTTCCAAATCATTAAAGCGCGTTACTAAAACTTCTTCGTACGGCATTATTCCAAAAAATGCAGAACAATCTTTTGCATTGGACGCTATTATGAATCCGGATATTCGATTAGTGAGTATTCAGGGCGTTGCCGGTACTGGAAAAACATTATTGTCTTTAGCAGGTGCATTGGAGCAACGCCGTAACTACCACCAGATTTATCTGGCACGTCCAATTGTGCCATTGAGCAATAAAGATATCGGGTACTTGCCAGGCGATGTGACTTCTAAGTTAAATCCATATATGGAGCCATTATGGGATAATTTAAAATTCATCAAAAGTCAGTTTTCAGAAAAAGATAAGGAATTCAAAGCCATCAATGAGATGTTGGAAAATGAAAAAATTGTAATTTGCCCGTTGGCTTTCATTCGCGGGCGTAGTTTAAGTAATATGTTTTTTATTGTGGATGAGGCTCAGAACTTAACTCCACATGAAGTTAAAACGATTATTACAAGAGCAGGAGAGAATACGAAAATAATTTTCACAGGTGATATCTACCAGATTGATACACCTTATCTTGATGCACAAAGTAACGGATTAAGTTACTTAATTGATAAAGTAAAAGGCCAGCCATTATATGCACATATCACGTTGCAAAAAGGAGAGAGAAGCGAACTTGCTAATCTTGCCAACGATTTGTTATAGTTTGTTTTGTAATTAAAATAATAAAGGCTCATCACAGATGAGCCTTTATTATTTTCAAAAAGTTATAGTCCGGGTAACATACCGCTGGCTACCTGCTTCATTTCGTTTTCATTAACTTCGTTAGCTTTAAATAAAGCTTTGTTTAATGTCACTGTCAATTGTTCTTGAAGTTCATCTGTATTCCCATGTTGCAAGCCAGGGGTAATAACTAAAGATTTAATTTCCCGGTTGCCGGTTATCGAAATTTTTATATCTCCACCGGCGCCTTCCACATTAATGATAGTGTTATCTAATTTTAGTTTGATCTCATCGGCTTTTTGCTTCATCTCTTTCAGCTTGCCCATCATGTCTCCAAATTTTCCCAGCATATTTAATAGTTTTATTTTTTAAAGAACCCGCCAATTTTATCCATGATGCCTGCCGCATTTATTCCTAGCGAACTCATGACATCTGATAATTCGAAACTTTTATCATTCGGATCGTTTGTTTTTTTTACGAAACTCTCCATCACTTTCGGTACTAATGTACTGGCTATTTGACTAGCCTGAGTATTATCGATTCCAAATTTTTTCATCAGGTTATCCACCACTTTACTTTGAATTGAACTGGCTAATGGCGCTTCTGTACTTTTTCCTTTCAGCAAATTTGTCAACGATGACACATTTCCTGCTGAGGCCTGGGCTTTTAAAGTATCCACAATGGAGTTTGTAGTAGTTTCAATTGCAGCGTCGTTTTTTTCATTTGGAATGGCAGGATTGTTAATGATAGCATCTCCCGCATGATCTTTCACTAATTTTAATAGATTGTCAAACATTGTGTTTAGTTTTTTGGTTAGACTTAAAACTAAAGAATTCTACTTCAAAATCCTGAATTCGTTCGGTAAATAGTTATTTAAACGATTTCCTAAATGTTTGATCCATCCAAGACCGAAACCGTTAAAAGTCAGTAAGTTCCAACCCTTGTTGCCCTCAATTGATGATAATATTTTCTTTAAAAAATGCAAGCCTTGTTCCCGATTACAAATGACTGATTGAATACTTCTTGAACGGTGAATACTCATCGCTAGGTCATGATTAGGTATCACCTCATTTTTAATAAGGTTGCCAATGGTTGTTCCAACTTTTTTGTAATACAGTTGAGGGTATCTGTTAATGAAATCAATTACTAATTGATTCGTTAATAAATAATCTTCTTTAAATTTAGTGATTAAGTGGCGATCAAGTTCATGTATCCAGTTAACAAACCATTCCTTTTCCTTTGGTTTAATTACACTGAAATTTTCATATTTTGATTTTCTAATCTGATGATGATTTTTGTTTTCACCGGGCTTTCTGAGTAATGAACAGAAAAAACCTTCTGATTGAGTTTTATCAGGATAAAATCTATAACCGAAGGCCTTATTTTTATCACTGAGTGTTTCTACAATACCCCAGTTTTCATCAATCGGTATTTGAACGCTGATTAAACCAAATTCAGAAATTAACCAATCAACTATGTCTTCATTTTCTGCGATAGAATAAGAACAAGTAGAGTAGAGTAAAGTGCCACCTTGTTTGAGTGACCCAATAATATCAGATAAAATTCTTTTTTGTCTTTGACTGCAAAGATTCACATTATCAAGGCTCCATTCATCAATAGCATCATGTTGTTTTCTGAATAATCCAGAGCCACTGCATGGAGCATCCACTAAAATCACATCAAATACGTCACTGATTTCTGAATAAGATCCGGGATCATTATTTGTAACCACCACATTGCAGGTTCCCCATTTAGTTATATTTTGAGAAAGCACTTCGGCTCGTTGTTTCACTACCTCGTTGGCAACTAAAGCACTATTTTCATTTAATAAGGAAGCAAGCAGAGTGCTTTTTCCACCAGGAGAAGCACATACGTCGAAAGCTAAAAGCGTTTCATTAAAATCGACACAGGATGAAAGTGCATGTTCAATAAACATCGATCCGGCTTCCTGCACATAGTAACACCCTGCCTGGAACAATAGATCGTGAGTGAATTTAGGCCGCTCTGCCAGATAGAATCCATGAGGGTTCCAAGGCACCGGTTTATCTAAGATGAATTCCAGTTGTGTTTGCTTAAAAGGATTAACACGAATACTGGTAGGTGAACCAATCTGATGAGCATCTATAAATGCTTGTTCATCAAAACCGGAACAACAAGAAACAGATTGTATAAAATCAGGAGGTAATTTTAAAGTCATGGTTGATCAAAGATAAAGAAATATTACTTTTGTTTGTGTTCGAAAAAAAAGCGTCAATAAAAATTACAGATCCTCACATTGCATTAGTAAAAATGCAAAGCTGGTGTGCCTACCAGGAGCGATCGCAACAGGATACACGAGATAAATTGTATGAGTTGGGTTTGTGGCCGGAAGCTGTTGAGAACATTATTGTAAAACTGATCGAAGATAATTTTTTAAATGAAGAGCGATTTGCGATGTCATTTGCAAGGGGGAAATTTTCAATTAAAAAATGGGGCCGCATTAAAATCAAACAGGAATTAAAACAAAAACGCGTGAGTGATTATTGTTTGAAGAAGGCCTTACAACAAATTGATGAGACTGTTTATATGGAAACTTTAAAACGGTTAATTGAAATAAAACGAAAATTGATTAAGGAAAAACATCCGATTAAACTTAAATACAAACTCATGAGCTACGCTTTATCCAAAGGCTATGAAAGGGATTTAGTGTTTGATGTGTTGAATGATAAAGGAGAGCAATAGAGCGGAAATGCCGCAAATTTATATGATTAGACAATAAAACGATATTGTGTAATTTACTCATAGCATCTTATTCAGAAATCATCCATCATCTTATTTATCTGAGTTATCAGCGTTGCAGTCATACTTTAAACAAACAAATCACTGGATATTTTATCAGCCAATAATTTGCCTTTTTCAGTTAGTGTATAGGTTGTACCCTTAACCGCAACTATTTCTTTATTTATATGCTCAATGATCTGTTCTGAGAAAATCTTTACATATTCTGAATTGAAATTTGTTTTCAGATAGTTAAGGTCAACGCCCCAGATAGTTCTGAGAGAGGTTAATATATATTCATTGAACCTTTCCTTCTCTGTTAAAATTTCTTTGTCGAAATAAGCTTCATTTTTTTCTGACACCTGTTTGATGTAAAGATTATTATTAGCTACATTCCATTGACGCGATGTGCCATCGAATGAATGAGCGGAGGGCCCATGGCCAAGGTAATGCTCACCTTTCCAGTAATTTGAGTTATGACGACTAAAAAAACCTTCTTTTCCGAAATTTGAAATTTCATAATGTATAAAATCATTTTTCTCCAAACGATCAATCATCTCCAGAAACATCTCCGAACTTTTTTCATCATCAATAGCCACTTCTTTTTTGACTTTAAAGTCATGACCTAATTTGGTTTTATCTTCTATAGTTAAATTGTAACTGGATATATGTGGGACGTTCAAAGCAATGGCTTTGTCCAGTGTTTTTTTCCAATTTGTAAGATTCGAAAATTTTGAACCGTATATCAAATCAATTGTAATATTTTCAAAGCCACGGTCTTGTGATCGTTTAATGGATGACTCACTTTCGCGTGCGGTATGGGCCCTGTTCATCCATTTCAGCTCTTCCTCATCAAAGCTTTGAAGACCAACACTCAATCGGTTTATTTCCAGACGTTTCAGTTCTTTTAGTTTTTCATCGTTGAGGTCATCGGGATTGCATTCCATTGTTATCTCCGCATCGTTCGAAATGTTATAAAGTTTATAGATTTTTTCTAATATTGAAAAGACTTCTTTTTCAGCGAGCAGGCTTGGTGTGCCTCCGCCAAAGTAAATAGTGTTGATGTTTTTATCCGGCAGGTAATTGAGCCGTTGATCTATTTCTAACAAGATGCCTTTTATTAAAGATTCTTTATTTTGAAGAGAAGTAGAGAAATAGAAATCACAATAGTTACAAGCTTGTTTGCAAAAAGGAATATGAATGTATATTCCACTCACAACTAAAAATTAACCGGTATGCTGTAATAACTGCGTAATTCAGAGATCAATTGTTTGATATGCTCAAAATCACCTGACTCATTATAAGTCGTTTTTAATTTTTCAGTGTATTGATTGCGCTGATTGGTTAAATATTGAGAAGTAAAATAATAGGCATCTATAGTTAAATCATTCTCTTTTACAACGATCTGGTCTGATGTTATTTTTTTATAACGTTTATAAGTAGAAATTACTTTGTCATGTTGTTGTAAACTAAAATAGCCCATAATTAAGGCCACAAACATTCCATCCAGAAATTTTTGAAAAGGAATCTGCTGATAAGACACCAGAGTATCTTCCAGTATTTTAACGGATTTAGCTTTGTCGGCATCATTACCAGTTAAAAGTACTGCTGAGTAAAAACATTTCAAATTAATTAATTTAATGATGTATTCACCATCATTCCAATAATGCTTTGCAAGTTCTGATTCCAGTTTTTGTTTTAAGAATAAAATATTTTCTTTTATATCATTTGGTAATGTTTTATGATAGTCTTCTTTAAAAACGAACGCATAAGTGCTCATATAGTGACTAGCCTGCACAGAAAAAGAAAAGATCTCAGGAATGTTGATGTAGCTGCTCCAGAATTTTAAGAATGAACTAATAGTATTCATTTTTTTTACTTCCTGTAACATCGATTCAGTGTTATTGCTATTAACATTTAACTGAAGTCGAAGTCCTAGTATTTTAAAATAAATATCATCCAGATAATGAAAGCAGACATGGGCATTATTTAAAAAATCTCTTTCCAAATCGTCTATTCCCTTAAGTGTTTCCTGTTTAAAAAAATCAGGGTGATTTAAAAAACTTAATTCATAATATTTTCCGAAACGAGCCAGTATATTAATTGAATTTGATTCGTGATCAATATATTGATTAAAAAAAGCAAGGTCTTTATTTGCCTGAGCCTTAGAAATATTCTCTTTTCCTTTAAAAAACAAATTTTCTCTTAGGTATAAATAAATGGAGTTTTTTATATGTTCGCAGGAAATGTATTCGTTTATTTTTTTATGATACTTATTGGCGTCTTTCGACTCTGTAATAAAACATTGTTGGGCTACAAATTTGGTTACTTCTATAAGTGTAGTATAGTCCTCAATTTTTTCAGCAACATCAGATAGCCATTCAGCAACATCATTGGCTTTTTGCTTTTCGCCCTTACTCAATAGTTCCTCAACAATTTGCAAGTTATGTTTAAGGTAATTAGGATAGTTTCTACTTAAAAAACCACTTAATTTGAAAGTATGATGGGTTAACTGTAAAAATTTACGTTTAGTTTTTTCTTCGGAATCACCATAGATCAAAGCACATAATTCATCAGAATCGTGACGCTTTTTTGAATGACGAATTGTTGAGATTAACTTATGAGGAAGATCCGCATTAGTATTTAAGAGATATTCTGAAAATTCTTTAAAATGAAATTCAGAAAGCAGTAAAACTTGTTTTTGAATACTAATCATTGGCCATCACATTGAACTAATAGTTTTAAACTTAATTAAAATTTTTTACAAATGCAAAAAAGCTATAAAATATTTAGTTTTAGATATTATTCTATATCAAAAAGATCTTTATCGTTTAAACACCATTTGACAATTTCCCTATTTTTTGATTTTAAAAAAATGTTTGCCTTAGAAAAGTGACCACATCCAAAGAAGGCACCTCTTGCCAAAGGAGAGGGATGGGCAGTTTGCAATATTAAATGTTTATCAGGATCAATCAAAGATGTTTTTGTTTTCGCAAAATTGCCCCACAACATAAAAACACAATTCTTTTGTTCTTCAGAAATAATTTGAATAATCCTATCAGTAAAAAGTTCCCAGCCCTTTTTTTGGTGACTGCCTGGTTGCCCTGCTCTAACCGTTAATGTAGCATTTAATAAGAGTACGCCTTGCTGCGCCCAGGATGTTAAATTTCCATGATTTGCGATTGGGCACCCCATATCAGATCTTAATTCTTTAAAAATGTTAACTAATGAAGGTGGTTGTTTTATCCCATAATTTACTGAAAAGCTTAATCCATGAGCTTGGTTTTTTCCATGATAGGGGTCCTGCCCAATAATTACCACTTTAACTTCTTGTAATGGTGTAAGATTCAGTGCAGCAAAAGTATCTTTTTGTTCCGGGTAAATAGTGAAATCAGACCTTTCCTTTTTAATAAACGCTTCAAGATCATTGAGATATGATTGCTGAAATTCATTTTTTAGTTTACTTTTCCAGCCATTATCAGATATGAGTTCTATCATTTAGTTTGTTAATTGTTTTTGAGAAAAAAACCTGATTTTCAATGGTCTTTTTTTTTGTTGTTAGCGAAATTAATATATATTTGTTATTCTTATCTTTAAAAATAAAATTATGAAAAAATTAGCTTTACTTTCAGCCTTGTTATTCGCTTTTTGCGTGTCATTAACTTCATGCAAATCGCACGAAAAATGCCCTGCTTATTCTAAAGCTAATATTTCAACTTCTGCTAAAAAATCTGTTTAAGTTTTTATAATGCTTTGGCATAAACTTTCAGATATTGATCAGCTTAACGACATTAAAAACACAACAATTGAACAGTCTGCCAATGGCCTGACTGTTCTTTTATTTAAGCACAGTACCAGATGCTCAATTAGTTCTATGGCCTTAAACCGTCTGGAAAGCAAATGGCAGGATCAGGATCATATACCCGCTTATTTTTTGGATTTATTAAAACATCGTGATGTTTCAAATGAGATAGCCACGTTATTCAACGTAGAACATGCTTCCCCCCAAGTTCTTTTGATTAGAAATGGAGTGTGTATTTATCACAACTCACACAATGGCATCTCGGCTTCTGATATTATAGAAGCGGCGAATAGTTAATAGTAACCTAATTCCAAATAAATTCAATTACCTGTTTTAAGTCAGGATGCAGGCTTTTTGCTACAGGACAGGTATATGCTGCATTTTCATAAATCTTTTTTTCTTTATCAGTGAACTCCTTTTTTGGAAATGTTATTTTAATATGGATTTCTCCAATTCGTCTTGGCTCTGCATACATAATTTTCGTGACTTCAGCTACAGTTCCATCAACTGGGGTAATCCCTTCTTTCATTGCTACAATTCCCATAATTGAAATCATGCAACTCGCTAAAGCGGTTGCCACCAAATCAGTTGGAGAAAACATTTCACCTTTTCCATGATTGTCTTTAGGAGCATCAGTATGGATAGTTGTATTAGATTGAAGGTGGGTTGCTTCAGTTCTTAATTGGCCTAAATAGGTTACTTTACTAGTCATTATTATGTAAGTTTAAATTCAAAGATAATAAAGCATTAGGCATCTAAATCATAAATTATTAATTACTTTTGTTCATCTAATGACAATGCGTTTTTCATATATTTTTATTTTGTTTTTCTTAAGTTTTTTGGGTTATTCTCAAAGTACGAGTCAGGCAATAGCAAACGGTCAGGATCCAAATGTTTTGTACCGCAATGAAATGTCATTTGGGATTTTTGCGCATAGTCGTGGTTTTGGAATTAATGTGATGCGGGCCAAGCATGTTACAGGAACCCGCAAGCGCTTGTTTGAAGTGGAAGCCTTGAATATGAAGCATCCAAAAGAAATAAAGATTTCCAATAATACAGATAACTCCAAACGGTTTATTTATGGTAAGTTAAATAATATTTTAATGTTCAGAGGTGGTGTGGGTTATCAAACTACATTGTTCAAACGATCCGATAGAAAATCTGTTGAAATAAGAACTTCCTATTATGTTGGCGCAAACCTTGCATTTGCAAAACCAAATTATATTCTTGTTTACAGGGAAACATCTACGGGTGATAAATTTCAACAATCTGTTAAATATAATCCTGAAATTCATAGCATTGACAGCATTTCCGGAAAAGGTCCTTTTATAGATGGATTGTCAGAAATGAAAGTATATCCAGGCTTGTATGCTAAACTGAATTTAAGTTTCGAATACGCGCCTTACTCAAATAAAGTAAAAGCTATTGAAACCGGTGTTATTTTTGATTATTATCCGAAAGCCCTACCGATTATGGCTAGAAACCCTGCCGAAAATTTTATTGTAACCTTATACGTTGGTTTTGTGTTTGGTAAAAAATGGTTCTAAAAATGGAAATTGTAAATGAAGCCCTGATTCCTGAAAGACCTCGTAAACCAGATTGGTTGAGAGTGAAATTGCCTATTGGAGAGGAATATCTGAAAGTAAGAAATATTGTTGCTACTCATAAACTACATACGATTTGTGAAAGCGGTAATTGTCCAAACATGGGCGAATGCTGGGGAGCTGGTACAGCAACATTCATGATCCTTGGAAACATTTGCACAAGATCCTGTGGATTTTGTGCGGTAGCTACAGGTAAACCAAAACCTGCAGATTGGGATGAGCCAAAACGAGTAGCCAATTCAGTGAAATTAATGGGTGTTAAGCATTGTGTTATTACTTCTGTTGACAGGGATGATTTGAAAGATGGCGGTTCCATTATTTGGGCAGAAACTATTAAGGCCATCAGAGAAATCAGTCCGGAAACAAAGTTTGAATGTCTGATCCCAGATTTCGCAGGAAAGTGGGAAAACCTTCAAAGAATAATTGATGTGAAACCGGATATTGTTTCGCATAATATTGAAACTGTGAGACGTTTAACCGCACAAGTTAGAATTCAGGCAAAGTACGACAGAAGCATGGAAGTATTGAAACGCCTGCATGAAGCAGGTGTCAGAACCAAATGTGGATTAATGGTTGGTCTTGGTGAAACAGAAGAAGAAGTTTTGGAAACCATCGATGAACTTGCATCAGTACATTGTGACGTAATGACCATTGGTCAATATTTGCAACCCACGCCAAAACATTTACCTGTAGCCAGGTTTGTTTATCCTGATGAATTTAAAAAATGGGGTGAAATTGCGCTGTCAAAAGGATTTCGGTATGTTGAAAGCGGCGCCTTAGTTCGCTCTTCATACCATGCAGAGAAGCATGTATTTTAAAAAAATCCCCACCTAACTCAAACCCATGAATTCACTTTTTTCTGTTTTATTTAAGAATATTATTTTATTGACATTAATTATTATCAGTTTAATTTTTGTGTTAACACAAAATATTGGTTACAAAGAAGTGCGATATATATTTATAGGATTAGGGATTATTTACATTTTTGCCGCTTGTTACGAAGCATTTACTTTATCGCAAATTAGGAAAGGAACTATAAAATTTATCTATTTTCCTGACGGTTTTGTTGCGAAGAGGATTATCAAAATTATTGTTTTTGTTGTGGCAGGAATGTTTTTGTATTATTCAGGAAGTATAATTAGATACATGTCTTTTTTATGTTTCTTGATTGCTTTTACTGAAATTATTGTGACGATTTGGAGAAGGGTTAAAAATCTTTGTTTTGTAGCCTTGGAAGATGACAAACTTATTATATCCACAAATAAAATTCATACTACTTCAGCTAAAGAAACTGAAAAAATTGAAACCCGGCATGGTTTAACGTATTTCATTAAATACAATAAAAAAGCAATTACACTTCGAACGGATATGATGAAACAAA
This sequence comes from Bacteroidota bacterium, assembly GCA_040387555.1. GTDB lineage: Bacteria > Bacteroidota > Bacteroidia > B-17B0 > Aurantibacillaceae > UBA4416. Next base: position 218,787 of record JAZKDO010000003.1, read on the forward strand.
GAATTGAATTTAAATCAGCACTTGATCTTTGGATAATGAAAAACAATTTGTCTGATAAAATTATTGGAGGTTAATAATCTCGTTTATAATTAATAGCTTATAAACTCTGGTTTTGAAACAGTAAATGCTCTAACCCTCAATGTAAAACTTGAGATTGGATTATATTTCATAGTAAATTTACCTCCATCAGGAAAAAAGGGATAAGCACCAATTGAAAATTGGAATGTACTGCTTAATAAATTTTCATTCCTTAGCATAACGCCAATTGTATAGGCTTGATATAAATTACTATTCATTAATTTATTGGTTTTACTTCCTATTATTCCGATTCCTAAATTAACTACCGGAGCTAACCTGAAGCCTATGATGTTGTATGGTAAATAGGCCACCGTTTCAGAATTTAACGTCATTTTTGTATTACCAGATAAGGTTCTATTTTCAAAACCATACAATTCGTCACCAAAATTTATTGTTTCGTTAGCTAGCTTATTTGCTCCATGTACAAAGTTGTAAATTAAAAATTCTCTCAAATACCATCTGTTCTTTTTAATAAGATCACTGAAATAGGTGAGCTTGTAATTTGTTGTAATATCATTTGGAACTTTTTCGTTAAAGAAAATACCATAAGAAAAAGTTGCCGATAAATAACCAAATTTTTTAAAATGCTTTGCTCTTGCAACTTCTATCCCGGTATAATATCTAATTTTTATATATTCATATTTAAGTCCACCATATATAAATTGAACAATCAATCCTTCAGGCACATCCTCATTAGCTCCAAAACGATAGATGTATTTATCTTTATAGTATTGCTGGATGGAGAAGCAAATATTGCCTAACGCAGCTGTAGAATGATAGTAAGATCTTCCGGGATCAATTTTTTCAGCAGGCCGGGTTACATAGCGGTTTTCGTAAAAACGAGCACCTAGTATAAAGTTCGTGCTTTGATTAAAAAAACTTTTGTCTTTGCTTAATCTTTTTAGCTTTAAACTTTTTCCTGCCCAGATATCATATCCAATACTATTTAGCGGACTGGTTTTACTTTCCCCAATTATACTATCGGTATATTTATATTGTTTCCAGGTATGCGAAAGTGTTATGCCTCCCGCCCAGGTTGTTAATGGAGAGAAAAAAGGTCGTTCAAGAGATAATCCAACGACTGTTTGATCTTTATCATATTTATATCCAATTTGACCAGCAATATATGTATTATCAATATTAGCAACTCCGTAATAGCCAGTAAGCTCCCATTCTCCAGGTTTTTTATATCTCGTAAATTGTCCAAACTGTTGCCCTACACCAAATAGGTTATTGTTTTTAAACTTAGCGTCGATAAAAACATCACTTACTAATACTGGCAAAATTATGGGCCACTTGTCCTGTATAATCACGTTTACCGTTACACTGTCTTTTTTACGCTTTGGTTTAGAAATATATATGCGGGCATCACTTATAAAGAGCGCTTCCCTTAAAATACGCTCAGTTTCACTAAGCGATAAAGGGTTAATATTATCATTCACTTTAAACAAAAGTTTGTTCAATATCACAAAGCGCCTGGTGGTAATATGAGCCCTGTTAAACATCTTTTGAGAACGATTTATGTTGGCCATATTAGTATCATTCACATTATGGCCAAAAGGGTCATAAACAGTTATCTTAATATCTTTAATGATCCGGCCTTCATATTTAAGATAAGGATTAACATTTTTCACTTCTTTTGTAACAGGCTGAACAGGATATTCTTGCGGCTCAGGATCAACAAAAACAAGCTCATAAGCTCTTTGTGTGATTTTATATTTATATGCTACCTTTTTAATTTTTTTATAGAGCATAAGGGAATCTTTCTCCTGATCCTCGTCTTCATTATTATTTTCCTGTGCGACTAAAAAGTGTGGTAAAAAAAACGTCAGCGTAAAAATTAACAGATAACTCTTTAAAAGATTACTTGTATTATTAAATGTGAAGTATCTATGATATGACTTCGTAAGAAGGTTAAGTGAGACACTTTTTATATATGTATATGTGCATATTTTAATATACATGATTAATTAATCATAAAATAAAAGCAGTTCTTTCTTTACTCAATGCCAATATGTATTAAGGCATCACCCTGGTTAACCACGGGCTGGTTATTTATTCCAACAATATAACCATCTGCAGTTGATTCAATTTTAAACTCTATTTCACCAAAAGGATTACAAATAACACCTAACAAGTCACCTTTAGAAACATATGCCCCGTTTGTAGCATTCATGTGAAATAGACCACTTGCATTAGCCCTGATCCAGGTATCCTTTTTAATTTTTACCGAATGATTATTTGGAATATCAATATCCGTCATTCCATAATTTTTCATTAAACGAAGGCAACCGTTAACTCCCTCATTAATGGCACGGTAATCAAAGCGCATGCTTTCACCACCTTCATAAACTAAAATTGGTTTATTTTTTTTTGCGGCTTCTTTCCGGAATGTACCATCTCTATATGAACTATCAATAATAAGTGGTGGAGAAAATTTTTCAGCGAGAGATATGTTTTCAGGAAATTCAAATACGCATCTTATTTGTGGCGTGTTATTTATTTTTGCACCACCTGTATGAAAGTCAACACCGAAATCAATTAATGGTATAATATGTTTCATTATATCATATGCAATACGACTTCCAAATGAACCGTTTTTTGTACCTGGAAAACATCGGTTCAAATCCCGGCCATCAGGCAGATCCCTGCTTCCAAATAAAAATGAAACACTATTAATAACCGGGATAGCAATTACGCTACCGCAGTTCAAATTTTTTATTTCGTCACGGGTGATAATTTTCCGAATAATTTCTATCCCATTAGTTTCCTCACCGTGCATTCCTGCACATAATAAAAGTGTAGGGCCTTTTTTATTGCTTCTGAAAACAAAAACAGGTATTTCAATTTTTGTTTTGGTGTGAAGCTCGTATGAATTTAAAACAATTTGTTTGCACTCTCCCGGCTTAACGATTTGAGAGTTTATACTAAAATCTTCCATTATTGACCCGGAGCATTAAACTCATTGCGTTCTACATATTCAATAATTTTACTGGCAATATCAATACCGGTGGCCCCTTCAATTCCTTCCAGGCCCGGAGATGAATTTACTTCCATTACTAACGGACCTCTGTCGCTTTGCAAAAGATCAACACCGGCAATACCGAGCCCTAATTTTTTTGCTGATTTAATAGCGGTAGCTCTTTCTTCCGGAGTAAGTTGTATAAGAGAAGCTGTTCCGCCTCTGTGTAAATTACTTCGAAACTCACCTTCCTTTGCCTGCCGTTTCATGGCCCCTACAATTTGCCCATCAACAACAAAGACCCGTATATCTGCACCTTTAGATTCTTTAATAAATTCCTGAACGAGCATGTTAGCATCCAACTTCAAAAATGCTTCTATCACAGATTTTGCCGCTTTATCATTTTCAGCAAGAATAACACCAATCCCCTGTGTTCCTTCCAAAAGTTTTACCACGCATGGTGCGCCACCAATACTGGCAATAACTGATTCAATATCTTTTGGCTCATTGGCAAAAGCTGATTTAGGCATTCCAATTCCCGCACGGGCTAATATTTGCAAACTACGTAATTTATCCCTCGACCTAACCAAGGCCTGCGATTCAACAGCCGTAAAAATTTTCATCATTTCAAATTGACGAACTACTGCGGATCCATAAAAAGTTGCACTTGCACCAATACGAGGTATTACTGCATTTACTCCATTTACTTCTTTACCATTGTAGTAAATATGAGGCCTGCTTTGCTCAATTACTAAAACACATTTCATGTGGTCAAGAACAACAACTTCATGACCTCGGAGCTCAGCAGCTTCAATTAATCTTTTAGTTGAGTATAAATTTCGGTTGCGGGATAAAATGGCAATCTTCATTTTAGATTATGTTTAATAGTGTATTTAAATTTAAACCGTTAGTGTAAATTCTGTTAACATCCACAATAAATTTTCCTTTTAAAAGTTTTCTTCCGATTAATACCGGATAGCGCATAGTCTCACGGTCGCTTAAAGAAACTGTTGTTCTAATTTTTTTTCTTCCAATTATTATTGGGGTCTTTATAATATATCGTTCTTCCATTTCACCAAAGGAATTTTTTATTTTCTTTTTTGAGAACTCATCAAAACTATAAATTGTTTGATCTAATAATTGAAACGTAAGGATAGGTTTATCAAGATTTGTTTTTAAAACAATGTTTTTGCAATGAATGGAACAAGTATAAGCCCCTGTATCAATCTTTGCTTCTATTTTATGAATATTTAAAATAGGAAAACTGACATATTCCCTTCGACCGATTAATTTTATTTTTGGTTTTGTTGCTAACATATTATATCACTCCAAAGTAGTTGATTTAATTGGTAAACAAAAATAATTTTCCAGAAACAAGCGATTATATTTAATATTTGCAAGTTAAAATTTTCTTGAAAATTTCAATGCAAATTCTCGTTTTGATTTTATTCCAGAAAATAAATATCATCAAAAGGAGAATTTATTGGTGAACCTAAGTTAACCGGTGACGACCATGATTGGGTAGTTTCATTCCATTCACTTTTAAAAATATCGTAGCCACCCATGTTTTCGTAACCCTTGGAGGAAAAATACAGGCTTTTACCGTCTTTTGACAGTGAAGGATATTCTTCATCCCAGGGACTGTTTATCCCGGTAAGATTTAAAGGATCAGGAGCCCATTTGCCGTTGCCAAGCTTTTTTAACTGGTAAATATCTTTGCCATTTTTCTCATTTTCGCCATAGCTTGAATATAGAACAGTGTTCTTATCTGAACTCAGATATAGTAATGATTTAAAGTCTTTATTTTTATCAATCATAGATCTCATATCATCTGTGATTACCAATATCTTTCCACCAGATTCTAATTGTGTTAATGAATTTTGTATAGCATTCTGATCCACATGTTTTTTTCCGTATACTTCCAACACCAAAGGATTATTTACCAATTTAATTCCACTGTTGCAATGCGTAATTTCCTGTTCAATTTTAAGGGTTTTAATGTCTTCCGGTTTACATACGGCCATGTATTTTTTGTAATAGTTAATCGCATTGCTGAACCTATAACTCATATGATTAGCTTTCGCTAAAAAGTAATATAATTCGATAGGAGTGGATGGTAATGGATCAAACGATGTTAGTGCTTTGATGCAATCTGTTTTATCTTTTTTTGTATAAAAGAGAGAAACACCGTAACGATATGCATCCATTGGGTCAAGATCAATATACAAATTAAGTTGTCTGTAAATTAATGCGGTTTCCTGGTAGACACTCTGATTGTAAAGGTTTTCGGCCATTTGCAGGTCTTCCTTGTCCTTGATAGCTTCCTCTGCATTACGCTTAGGTTTTTTAAATACCACCTGTTTTTTGTTTGTTTCTTCCTGAATGTTTTTTGCAATCGAAGCTTTTGGAGCTGGCGCCTCAAATGATATTTTTGATGCTTCAGTTTGCGTAAAATAATTACTAACAATTATGTTTTTTTGAGTACTAAGGGTTTGCAATTTTATGATTTGTTTTAATTCAAATTCCCCTTTTTTATCAGGAATTATAAATGACGTTGTTAACTCATTGTATCCATCCGCTTCAACAGTCATATCATATTTTGTTCCCGAATTAAGAATCATTAGATAATTTCCACTCGTTGAATTGGTTTTGTATGAACCGGCAATTTCCCCGGTATTTGAATTAAAAACGGTGATTTGAGCATCTCTGGATGGTATTGAATCCAATGTTTTGAAATTACCTTTAATAATGGAACTCGCCATCGCGTGATGTGGTAATTTTATCTGAATGTATTCAAAGCTATTATTTTTACGATTTGTACAATAGGATGCAGATTCGGTACTTTCATCAGGTATAAATAATATATCATCATACGTTGAATTGATAGGGTAGCCCAGATTTTGGGGCCGAGTCCATGTTGATAAACTATCTTTTCGGGTGCATTTGAATATATCATATCCTCCAATGCTATTATGACCTTTGGAGGAAAAGTATAAAGTATTTCCATCCTTGGTTAAGTAAGGATAATTTTCATCATACGGCGTATTAATTTCGGGCCCAAGAACTTGATTTGTTCCAAACGAGCTACTGGAGTTGTTAAAGCTTTTATATAAGTCAGTATGGTTTTGTTCTTTTTCTCCATACCCAACATGATAACATTCACGTTGGTTTGCACTACACATATACAATTTATTTTGCTTTTTCTTATCAACGCTGGAATAAAAAAAATCTGTTTTAAAGCGTACTCTCTCATTAATTAAATCAGGATTATAATTTGCAAGTAAATTTTCTAATTTAGTAGGCGTACGTTTAATTACTTCAATGTTTACTTGATCGTTCATCAAATTAACTCCATTCAAACAATTCTTAATAAATAAAGGACCATTGAGCCCTTCAAAATCGTAGGGTTTTACTCTGGCTCGATATTGTTCAAACGCTTTAATGGCATCCTGAAAAAGATAGGATAAGTGATAAGCTTTACCTAAATAAAAGTATACGTCAGCAGGAACTTCTTTTATTGCTGATGCGAGAGATAATGAATTAATTGCTTTTGCTTTATTTCTATCTAATTTTAAGAGACAAACACCATAGTAATAATTTATAAAGGGATCACCGGGATCATTCTTTGATAAAAGAGTGTAAAGAGAAAGCGCACTTTCAAAATCATTATTTTTAAAAGCACTCAATGCCTGTTCAGGTCGTTTCTTCTCTTCCTCTATTTGTATTTTGACTAGTTCATCTATATTAGCGGATGATTTTCCACCTTGTTTTGTAAGTTCATCAGTGTTAAACGATATTTCAGAAAGAACTTTAGTTGTATCAATTATAGATTTCAAATAGAAAACTTTTTCATTTTCATCAGCAAAGAAACTAGAAATTAGTAATACCGGATTTTTCTTTTCATTTAATTTTATTTTAATATCCTGTTGGCATATTTCATAATCAATTTTTAAAGGCACTTCTATAATTTCCTCCATGGTTCCATAACCTGACACCTCTACTTTAAAAAGATATTTTATATTTGGAGCTAAAATCAATAGATAGTTACCAGTGTAGGAGCTACTATTATATATTCCAACCAATGCATTTGTTGAAACATTAAAGACACTTATTTTAGCCCTTTTCTCATTAGGATTGCCCATCACTTCAATATGGCCTCGGATAACAATTAACGAAGGATTTTGAGAGCTGGGAGACGTTTTAAACACATCAAATTTATCGTCATCGCTTGCACGATTAGAAATAAAATAAATGAATTTTCGTTTTTTTACAGTATTAATATCTTCTTTAATTTCTGATTGTTTGGTCAGACTATCTTTTTGTTGTGAATATAAAATCAGGTTCGCAAAAGCAAATATTAATAAATATATATGTTTGAACCAGGAAGATTTCATGAAGTAGCACTAACTAAATTATAAAGAATACTTAAGAAAAAAAATAAAAGAAATGAGCGGCTCCTATTTTTTATAAAAACGCGTAAGGTTAACCTCATTATCAATTTGAGTATTAAGCCTGATAGAATCCACTAATTGTTTAGCAAAATAGGGAGCAAGCATTACTGCTTTAGTTCCCATACCATTAAACAGGTACAAATTTTGATGCTCCGGATGTTTTCCTATAACAGGCCTTCTATCAATTACGGATGGCCTCACTCCGGCTTCATGGGAAAGAATTTCGTATGGAGTAGTTATAACAGAATTTAATTTTTTTAAGAGTTCTGATTTACCTTTTTCAGTAGGAACATCGTTTAATGTTTCCCATTCGTATGTTGCTCCAATTTTATATAAATAGTCGCCAATTGGTAATATAAAAAAGCCCTTGTTAAAAATATCTTTCTCCAGTTTAATGTCTTCACTACGAATGGTTAGAATTTCTCCCTTGGCTGGTTTCATGGGAATCCATTTGAAATAGGGATTATTGGTAATGAGGTGTCCTTCGCAGAATATAATATTTGAAGCAGTTAGTGAGTTATAGGAAATACCTTGTTCGGTTACCGTTAATTCATTATAATTAAATTCTTCTTCCAAAACATTACAATTCTCAGCCAAAAATGTTTTTGTAGCCGCAAGAAAACTAACCACATTTAAACTTCCTGCCTGCAGCACCTTTGAATAGCGTTTTATTTTATAATTTTCATCTATAGATAGGTCATAATATATGTTTGAATCAAGATAATTATTGTCAGGTTTTTGGCCACTTGCTTTTTTTAACCAAAGAACTTCCTCTTGATCTTCTGAAAATGGTTTTATTATATTTCGCTCCTGAATAAGGTTTGTGCCAAAAGTTTTTTCACAACCAGAATAAAAATTAAATAATTCTGGAACCAGCTCATCAGCCATCCAACTTTTGGTAAGCCGTTTAAAAACTACTGGGTTCCAAATGCCACCGGCAATTTTTGAGCTGTTTGATAAATGAGGTTGATCGATAATGTTTACAGAATATCCAGATTGAATTAAAGACAAGGCGAGCACCGAACCTGCAATTCCTTGCCCCACAATAAGAAAATGGGAGTGTTGATTATTTCTTTTTTGGTTGGACATAACCATATTTTATACCACGGTACGCGCCAGAAAAATATACAATAAGCCTAACACCATACACCATTTGTGCCTGATTGTAGTCGCAAAAAATCTGCCCGCCAAGCCCTACATCATATTTTAATTTATAAACTGCTTCAACTGCTGCATAACCACCTACCATGTTGTAAACAGTTGATAAGTTATAGTCAGAAGAATCGCTCAATGGTCTTCTGAAATAAGAGGACGATGGGCCTGCTGCGATGGAAAGATTAAATTTGTCAGCCTCCTTGCGCATTACATAGCACAAATGGAAGCTGTAGTTATTAGAAGCTGTAAAATCCCTACCACTCATAAAAGCGCCAAGTCGAACGTAATGTTGTTTTAAATGAAATGTAAAATCAGCTCCTACATTCTTTTCGTCTTTGGGCCATCGTGTATTATATGATGCACCGGCTCCAACAGAAAGCCAGCTATTATAAACCCTGTAACGTTTTCCGTCATAAATAATTTCTTTTTTTGGGTTATAAATTGCAGTATCGTTTTGAGAAAAACAGTAGCTTACTAAAAAGATAAAAAAAGCAGATATGATTAGACTTCTCAACTATGCGAATATATAAAAAACATTTAATTATTTAGTTAGAAAACGTTTACCTTTACATATTGAAAACTTTAAAAATCATATTTTATTTTGTGCTGTTAGCTTTTGTAACCTCATGTTCTGATGAAAGAAAAGGGCAAAAAGCTATCGAAGAAAAGACTGCCCATTTTTCATGGATTACAGGAAATTATTATTTAAAAGGCTCTTATGGAAATTATTTTGAAAATTGGAATACCCTTGATAGTAGTACTTATTATGGATTAGGTTATTTTTTAGATAAGGATAATGAAGATACATTATTCAGACAACGGATGAAGTTGTTTCAAACTTCTGATGGTGTTTTTATGTATTTTAATGTCAAAAATCAAAATGATAATAAGGATGTTGAATTCAGATTAACAAAACACGAGAATTCTGTGTTTACTTTTGAAAACCCCTTCAGGGATTATCCATCCATTATCACTTATAAATTGTTAACTGATACAACCATTAATATTATAATGGAAGGTTTTATGAAAGGGAAAGAAAAAAAGGAGGATTTTATAATAACAAAATAAAAGTTGTTATTATTTTGACATTAACCACGCATTCGGAACATTACTCTTTATTGCCGTTAACCATTGGGCGGCTTCATCCTTAGCATTAAAACCACCACAGCTCACTACATGAAGTCCATTTTTATTTACACCGCTAATTCCAGCATTAATATTCTTTAAACGTAATTCCTGAATAAGTTTATTGGCATTTTCTTGTACTCCAAAACAACCTACTACTACCTGAAATTTGCCATCATAAGAATTGATGTTGTTTTCTTTCGCATATAAAGGTTTTACAACATTAGTTTTATCTGTTTTTGCAATACTATCATTTATAGAAGCTACTAATACATTTCCATTTTCACATAATTTGAAAGTCGCAAACCCATTAGCATCTACAAGTAGCGAGGGCTTTTCAATTTCATGAATAAAAACAGCTTTAGAGTTATTTTGTTTTAATGGGCAATAAGTTTTTTCCGGTGTATAAAAAGGGTTAAACGAAGATTGTAATAAAGGTTTCATTGGCTTCGAATACGCAGCAAAAAGTAAAAACGCAAGTGTAACAGGTATTCCAATAGCAAATGTCAATATTTTAGAATAGGATCTTTTATGAGTCTTAACGGCTTCGATTGTAATTTTACGGTCTTCAAATGGCTTAGCTGCAGGTTTTTCAATCTCCACTATTAGTTCATGTGCAACAACCGGTTCAAATCCGAAAGAATCTAATAAAAAGTTTACATCTGTTTTGAGTTCAAAACGCAACGTGTTTTCTGAATCTATATAAAGTAAACCGAGATTATTTAGTTCAAAGCGTTTCTTTGCAGACAATAAGGATTGAATATAATCCTTATAATCTTCTATTTGTTTTGTAGATTCCGTAATGGTTGATCCGGATTTTTGCATCCATGCTGAAATCAATAAGCCATCATTATGAATCAGGTTTTTATTAAAAAGAATATATTTAGTTTGAGGAGATAAAATATTACTGCCCTTACTAAAACCTGAACTATAATTTCTGGCAACAAAGCCTCCAAAATCTGGAACAATAACACAATCATGCCTGAACATCAATTCTGTTATTAATTCTGTTATGTGATTATAATGGAACATTTTCGGACCTCTAATGTAAGGTTTTTTTAACTTGATTGTGTTTATAAACTCACTAAAAAAAACGCAATTTTCACTAAATATTTAATAACCAATTGATTATGAATTGTAATAGAACTTCACTCAGTTAGGAACAACTAGGCAACAATTTTCTGCTTGTTTAGGGAACTTAGTCTTGTGGACATAATTTAAGGTAAATAATTGTTAAACAGTCCCTTATTATGGATATAAGGTTTAAATAACTTTAAATTTATTAAAGATTATTTTACCTTTGCCGACCATGTTCCGTACCAATTTTTTATACAAAATAACTTTTTCTTTATGCCTTTTGATAGGTAGTAGTGTATTTGCTCAGAAAGCACCTACTGCCAGGGAGATAGTATTTAAAATGATAAAATCGATCAATGAATTGGAAAGACTGAAATATAGCCTTAAAATTATTGAACGTGGTAAGAAAGGATTTAATCATTATGAATCTTCGGTTAAATTAAACAGGACGCCAAGAAAGATTTATTTATACATAAAAGGGATAGAGCTTTTATGGGTAAGTGGATGGAATAACAATAAAGCTTATGTGAAACCGAATTCATTTCCTTATGTTAATTTAAGCTTAGATCCCTTGGGTTATTTAATGAGACAGGATCAACACCATACCTTGAATGAAATGGGCGTTGACTATTTTGCAAGCATCATTGAATATATCGCTTTAAAAAACATTGATAAATTCGATAGCTTTTTTAAATATGAGGGTGAGGAAAAAGTTAACAACAGGCCGTGTTATAAAATCATTATCGACAACAAAGATTTTGGATACGAAAATTATACCGTAGGAGATTATGAAAGTATTACCTCTATTGCCCGTAAACTTCATATCAGTGAATACATGATTTTGGAGGTTAATCCAAAACTTCACGATTATTTTGATATTTTAAAGAAGGGACAGGTTTTGAAAGTTCCTAATGCTTATGCCAAGCACGTTACTTTGTATATTGATCAGTTTTATTTCTTACCAATTAGCATAAAAATTTTAGATGACAAAGGGTTATACGAACAGTATGATTACCACTTTTTACAAGTGAATCCTAAGATTGACGATGAAGAGTTTAAAAAAACTTACAAGGATTACAAATTTTAAGCTGCATTCATAAACGAATCAGCAAACCAAATGAGCGCAATTATAATTACAAAGAATACCGAATTAATGCAGCGAGTGATCGATGAAATCAAAACATGTTTTGACCCTGAAATACCTGTGGATATCTGGGAACTGGGATTGATCTATGAGCTTGATCTAAATGATGAGAGCGAACTGAAAATTACAATGACGCTTACTTCTCCTAATTGCCCTGTTGCGGAAACGCTTCCTGCAGAAGTAGAAAATAAATTGAAATTAGTTCAGGGAATTAAATCGGCCACATTAACCTTAACCTTTGAGCCAACCTGGACCAAAGAAATGATGAGCGAAGTAGCTCAACTGGAATTAGGCTTTATGTAGCTAAATCAAAAAATAAAATGTCAGACGAGATCATAAACAAGGTTGCCAACAGTGGTTTAATTACAATTGATCTGGAAGAATTTTACCCAAAAGGAGAGAGAGTTTTATTTGATTTAAAGCCTTTATTATTTCATGAGTTAATTTTAAAAGAAAAAGATTTCAGAGAATATATTAAACAACACGATTGGTCTAACTATCAGAATAGGTTAGTAGCAATCACCTGCACCGCTGATGCTGTAGTGCCTACCTGGGCCTATATGTTAGTAAGTATTGCCTTAGAACCTTTTGCGAAAAAAATCGTTTTTGGAAATTTAGAAACACTCGAAGCTATTGTATTTAGCGAAGCTCTTAAGGTTCTTAATTACGAAGACTATAAAGATAAGCGTGTTGTTATCAAAGGATGCAGTAATCTTCCGGTTTCCACCAACGCTTATGTAGAATTAGTTAAAGGATTAAGACCTCTGGCTAAATCTATCATGTATGGTGAACCATGCAGCACCGTTCCATTATACAAAGCTCCGGTATCAAAGTGATTTAGGTCAAAATCGGGATTAGTATTAAGTCGTATATTTATGATCTTGATGTATCATTTTAAATATTCGCTTACACTGTTGCTTCTTTTTATTTTTTCTGTTGCATCGGCACAGGAAGATGGAGGAAAACAATTGCGTAACAGACGACAAAATCCACGTATTAAAACGCGTTTTGGTATTTCACCGGTGATTGGAATTTATAAATCAAATAAACATCATACATCCGGAACCAAGCCAAAAATGGCTTTCAATTTTTCATGGAAGGAGGAAATTCGACTTGACAAGAATAATCAAAATTTTTTACTCGTTGGAGCTGAATACATGTATCATGGTGTCAGTTTTAATTCCTATTATTTTTATGCGGATAGTTTAAAATTATATACGGCCGACCGGCTAAAATATAAATACAACATCACAATGCATGAATTAGATTTTCCTATTCAGATCAAACACTCTTTTCAAAAAGAAACCAATTCAATATATTCTACTTATATTTTTGCAGGCTATTGCTATCGATGGATTATTGATAGTCATTTAAAAGTGAATGAAAATGGAAACAATTTGATAGATCAATATGAACCAATTAAATTTAAAAGCCCCGCGTTTAACCCTGTCAATAGCTCATTTTTAAGTGCTGGAGCAGGTTTTCAAAAGAACACCACACTCAGACATAATGCAATTTTTGCCGAGATTCAGTTTCGGTATGGATTATCACCTTTTTATTTTAATGAATCATTTGCTCCTTCCAGCATGTATATCAACAGTCACTGTCTTTTATTAACGGTGGGATTTAAAATTTAAGGGATGAATCTGGAACTTCATAAACCATCAAAGCTTATCTCTGCCGAAATTAATCTGCCGGGATCCAAGAGTATCAGTAATCGCGTCTTGATCATTAAAGCTTTATCAAACTTAGACTTTACAATTCAAAATTTATCTGACTCAGATGATACACAGCATTTAAATAAAGCATTAGAAAACCATTCAACATCTTCTTTAATTGATGTGGGACACGCCGGCACCGATATGCGGTTTTTAACAGCGTTCCTTTCTTTACAAAAAGGGAATTACGAATTAACAGGTTCCGATCGTCTCCAACAAAGACCAGTGAAAGATCTTGTGGATGTTCTAGTTGGACTAGGGGCAGATATTATCTATAATAAAGAAGAAGGATTTCCCCCTTTAATGATAAAAGGAAAATCATTGGAAGGTGGTTTCGCGGAAATTAATGGCAATGTAAGTAGCCAGTTCATTACCGCTTTATTATTAGTGGCGCCTTATTTTAAAAATGGATTAGTTTTGACGATTCAGGGAGAGTTAGTATCCAAATCTTATGTTACTATGACTATCGCTATCATGAAAGAATTTGGGGCAAACGTATCATGGTCAGGCAGTAAGATTACGGTGGCTCCTCAGCAATATGCTTATGATAAAAAACAGTACCTGGTAGAAAGTGATTGGTCGGCTGCGTCATATTATTATAGTCTAATAGCATTATCACCTATTAACACAAGAATCACCTTAAATGGATTATTTCGTAATTCGGTTCAGGGTGATGCTGTGTGCGAAACTAATTACCAATGGTTTGGAGTAAATACAAAGTATAGTGATCTTAAAATTATTCTGACAAAATCAGATTCGCCTAATCCAAAAAGTGTATTGGAGTATAATTTTCTGGAGTGTCCCGACGTTGCACAAACTCTTGTGTGTACTTGCATCGGATTAAAATTTTCATTTTATTTTACAGGCCTCCAAACTTTAAAAGTAAAAGAAACTGATCGAATCATCGCGTTAAAAAATGAAATCCAAAAAATGGGAATCGACATTGAAGTCACAAACCATAGCATTAAATGGACAAACACATCATCGCTTAATTTAACTAATGCAATTTCTATTTCAACATACAAAGATCACCGCATGGCAATGAGTTTTGCGCCTCTATGTTTAGTGTTGAATAATTTAAAGATTGAAGATGCCGAAGTCGTGACAAAATCTTATCCTTTGTTTTGGAAACATTTAAAAAAGATGGGTATTAACTCTATTGAATTATCATGACTTACACCGACATCATCAGTACCATTGGAGTCTCATTAATCTTATTGGCTTTCTTCCTAAATACTTTCAAATTCATTTCTGATAGAGACAAGCTCTATTTTTTGTTGAATATAGTAGGAGGTGCTTTTGCCTGCTATGGAAGTGTATTGCTGGGATCTCTGCCTTTTATTATCTTAGAAGGAACCTGGAGCTTAGTAGCAGCAATCGGTTTGATTAAAATTCTAAAACAATAAATTACTTTTCGATTTTTTATCTTTCAAGTCTTCAGTAAAAATTTCCCTTACTACTATAAATGCAGGATTCAATTTTATAGATTCAAAAACTGTGTGGTTATATAAATACCGATTATCTCCTTTCATGATTAAAAAATAATCCGAGTTTTCGAGTTCCGGTAACAGCTTGGTTGTTTGTTCGATGTCGCCCGCAAACAGATCAGGCGCTTTTGCCTTTGTGCCATCAATCTTAGGCTGAAAGGAAGTCTGATTGGGAAGAAGATTAAACTCAATATTTAATTCTTCATGTGCAAAACCGTACAAAGGAAAGTAAAAATCTTCCCCGTCTTTATGAGTAAAGTCAAGGAGGTCGTTCAACTGAAGATCAATGCCAAGCGCTTGATTTAACTCATGTACGACCCTGTAAATACTTTCAGTAGATGTGATGGAGAAAATATCAAAATCAAAATGCTCTTCTGCGGTATTATCTAAATTGTATGTTGCCATTTAGTTATACGCCGAAGAGCATTAAGTTATATTATATCCTTTATTTTATCCCTGTATTTTCTCAAGTAATTCAGTACTAATTCCGGTAGAACTGTAACCTCCATCATGGAATAAATTCTGCATCGTCACCATACGGGTTAAATCAGAGAATAAACTTACTGTATAATTTGCGCAATCATCCGCACTTGCATTTCCTAATGGAGATTGCAAATCAGCAAATTCGTAAAAATCCGAGAAACCTTTAATGCCTCCGCCAGCAGTTGTTTTAGTTGGTGATTGGGAAATAGTATTAATACGCACCTTTTTTTGTTTACCATAGTGGTAGCCAAATGTACGTGCAATACTTTCCAGCATTGCCTTAATATCAGCCATGTCTGTATAGAATGGATATGCCCGTTGCGCAGCAGTATATGTTAATGCTACTACGGAAGCGTGTTCGTTTAACGCATCCAATTTATGAGCCACTGCTAACATTTTATGAAAAGATAAAGCAGATACATCAATCCCTTTTTGATAATAATCGTAATTCAATTCCGTATAAGGAATGTTTTTTCGAATGTTTACACTCATACCAATTGAATGCAAAACGAAATCAATTTTACCGCCCAATACATCCGTCGATTCAGTGTATAGTTTAGTTAAATCTTCCATACTTGTTGCGTCAGCAGGAATAATTTTAGCGCCGGTTTCTTCTGCTAATTTATTAATCTCGCCCATTCGCATAGCGATAGGAGCATTGGTTAAAGTAAAGGTAGCGCCTTCTTCGTGGCATTTTTGTGCAACTTTCCAGGCAATAGAATTTTCATCTAATGCACCTGTTATAATTCCGCGTTTTCCTTTTAATAAGTTGTAAGCCATAGTGTTTTTTTTAGTTGGGCAAATATACTAATAATGCTTCAAATTAAGCGTTTAGTAATTCTTTGGCGTTCTTCAATGCTGTTTCTGTTGGTGTTCCTGTACTCAGCATTTTTGCAATTTCTGCAATCCGTTCTTCGGGCGTTAATGTTTTTATACTCGATATTGTTTTGTCTTTGCTATCGGATTTGTAAACGAATAAATGATTACTTCCTTTACTTGCCATTTGAGGCAGATGAGTAATGGTGATAACCTGCATGCTTTTTCCCATAGCAAATAAGATGTTACCGATCTTATCGGCTACATCACCGCTTACACCTGTATCGATCTCATCAAAAATAATTGTAGGCAAAGCTGTTCGTTCAGCTAGTAAAGCTTTCAAACACAACATTAAACGTGATAGTTCCCCACCAGAAGCAGTCTTATGCAACTCTTTAAACTCAGCCCCTTTATTTGCAGTAAATAAAAAGGAAATTGAGTCTAGTCCATTTGAAGTTAAATTATCCAATGGTTTTAATTCTATTTTAAACTGAGCATTCGTCATTGATAAACTGCTCAGCATAGTTTTAATATTTTCTTCAATACCTGACGTAGCTTTATGCCGCTTTTCAGATAATTCTTTTGCCACAGTTTTACATTGTTTTTCTAAAGACTGAATTTCTTTTTGTGTTTTTTCAATGCTTAGTTCAAGAGAAGAGAACTGCTGAAGTTTTGATTCAATATCATTTTTAATAGTGAGCAATTCTTCTTCCGAATTAACGCTATGTTTTTTCAGTAAACGATTTAATTTATCTAGTTGAGCGTTCACCTCTTCTAAACGTATATTGTCATACACCACTTCTTCTTCACAGCCTGTAATATCATTGGCTAGATCTTTCAATTCAATTGTCACAGCATTGATGCGTTCATAGAGCTCATTGAATTGTTTGCCGAATTTTGAAACACTTTGTAATTGCTGTTTCACTAAAGTTAATGCAGAAACAATATTTTCATCTCCTCCTGAAATTGCCAAAGATGATTTAACCAGATTGCCTTTAATAAATTCGGCATTTTCCAGTGTTTCACTTTCTTCTTCCAGATCTTTTTGCTCCCCAACTTTTAAAGAAGCTTCTTCGAGTTCATTAAACTGAAACTGAAAATAGTCTAACTCTTTTTTTGCCTGAGCCTCTTGAGATATGAAATCTTCTAACTGCTTTTTTAATTTGCTCAGCTGCGCAAATTGTTTTTTATAATCTGTAAATAAAGGTATAATTTTAGCGAAGACGTCTACCAGTTCAAATTGAAAACTGGTTTCCTTTAATAATAAAGTTTCATGTTGAGAATGAATATCAATTAACTGATCTCCTAATTCCTTTAATACATTTAATGTAGTTGGTGTATCATTAATAAAAGCTCTGGATTTTCCTTCAGGAGTAATTTCTCTTCTTATTGTTGTGTTTTCTTCAAAATCCAATTCATGACTTTCAAAAAACGATTTTAAATTGTAAGCCCTAATATTAAAATGAGCTTCGATGATGCATTTTTTGGTTTTATTATGTAGAGAACTCACATCCGCTCTGTTTCCTAAAGTTAAACCTAAAGCTCCAAGAAGGATTGATTTTCCGGCACCTGTTTCACCTGTAATTACGGTTAAGCCCTGATTAAGTCGAACGCCCGTTTCTTCAATCAATGCAAAATTTTGAATGTGTAAATTATGTAACATATCAGGTATAAATATCGGAATTTAAAAACTCGAGACATCTATATTTTACCCAGAATAGAAGTCATTTTTCAACAATTAAACATTTTAGTTATGTTATGCCTAAATCAAATTAATTATTCAATCATTTAAATGGTGCTTTCACTCAAAAGCGTGTAACGATTCTGTTTTTTTAACGTAATACAATAAAGAAACACTAAAGAAGTCATTTCTTAAGTGCTTTTACGCCCCCATTTAAGTATAATTTAATTTTTGAATTATGAGACAGTTAAAAATTACCAAGCAAATTACAAATCGCGAAACAGCTTCGCTTGACATGTATTTACAGGATATTGGCCGCGTAGAGTTGATAACAGCAGATGAAGAAGTATTATTAGCTCAGAAAATTAAACAGGGTGATCAACAGGCATTGGATAAACTTGTAAAAGCCAATCTACGTTTCGTGGTTTCAGTTTCTAAACAATACCAGAACCAGGGTTTAAGTTTGCCCGATTTGATTAATGAAGGAAATATGGGTTTGATAAAAGCTGCCCAACGTTTTGATGAAACACGTGGATTTAAATTCATATCATATGCAGTTTGGTGGATAAGACAATCTATTTTGCAAGCTTTGGCTGAACAATCCCGTATTGTAAGATTACCATTAAATAAAATAGGTGCCATTAATAAAATTAATAAGACATTTGCCAAATTGGAGCAGGAGTTAGAACGTGAACCAATAGCGGAAGAGATTTCAGAGATACTCGATATTTTGCCGGCAGATATTCGGGAAACTATGAAGAATCAGGGAAGGCACATGAGCATGGATGCGCCTTTAGGAAATATGGAAGATGGCGGAAGTATGTATGAACTTATGGAAAACAAGCATGAGGCTTCGCCTGATAACGAATTAATGTTGGAAAGTTTACGCAATGAAATATCAAGAGCTTTAACTTCATTGACTACCAGAGAAGCAGACGTTGTTAAATTATATTACGGATTGGCGGGCGGCCATTCCCATTCTCTGGAAGAAATTGGCGAAAAATTTGAATTGACACGAGAACGTGTTCGTCAGATAAAAGAAAAAGCAGTACGCCGGTTAAAACATGCATCCCGCAGTAAGGTTTTAATGGGCTATTTAGGATAGTGTGTGTTACGTTTAGTTAGAATCAGGAGGCTTGTGTTTGGCCTCCTTTTTTTTGGTCTTTGGCAATTATTTATAAGGGTTCAAACAAAAAATCCCTGATGTGTGTTTAATTTTATATTTTTGGATCAAATTAAAATTATGCCGCATTTAATTGCCCCTTCAGTTTTATCAGCCGACTTTGGCAATTTACAGCGAGATATTGAATTAATTAATAATTCAGATGCCGACTGGTTTCATATTGATATTATGGATGGCGCTTTTGTTCCTAATATTTCTTTTGGATTTCCTGTTTTAAAAGCTATTCAGAAACATGCAAAAAAAACACTGGATGTTCATTTAATGATTGAAGATCCGGACCGTTATACCACTTTATTTAAAGAAGCCGGTGCAAATATATTAACTGTTCATATAGAAGCCTGTAAGCATTTACACCGTTCTATTCAGAATATTAAAAATGTCGGAATGAAAGCTGGCGTTGCATTAAATCCGCACACTTCTGTTAATTTGTTGGAAGACATTATTGCTGATATTGATCTCGTATGTGTAATGAGTGTAAATCCTGGATTTGGGGGACAAAAATTTATTGAAAATACTTATACAAAAGTTGAAGCCCTTAAAAAACTGATCACGGAAAAAAAATCAAAGGCATTGATCGAAATTGATGGTGGCGTTGACTTAAATAATTATAAGAAATTAGTTGCAGTAGGCGCAGATGTTTTAGTAGCTGGCAATACTGTTTTTGGAAGCGCTGATCCGGTAAAAACAATCACACAATTAAAACAATTATAAACCCAAAAAACCAAAATTTTATGGCATTTGAATTACCATTATTACCCTATGCGTATGACGCTTTAGAACCACACATTGATGCTAAAACAATGGAGATCCACTACAGCAAGCATCACCAGGCTTATGTTACAAATTTAAACAACGCAGTGAAAGGAACTGATGCAGAGAATATGAGCATTGAGGATATTTGCAAGAATATTTCTAAGTATCCTGCAGCAGTTCGTAATAATGGTGGTGGGCATTACAACCATTCCTTATTCTGGCAAATTATGACACCCGCTTTAAATGCAGGATCTCCAAGTGGCGATTTAGCAAAGGCAATTGAATCTGATTTAGGTGGATTTGAAAAGTTTAAAACTGATTTTGCTGCAGCCGGCGCTACGCGTTTTGGTTCTGGCTGGGCTTGGTTATGCGTGAAAGATGGAAAATTATGCATTTGCTCTACTCCAAACCAGGATAATCCATTAATGGATATTGCAGATTGTAAAGGAACTCCAATCTTAGGAATGGATGTTTGGGAACATGCTTATTATTTGCATTATCAGAACCGTCGTCCTGATTATATGACGGCATTCTTTAATGTGATCAACTGGACAAAAGTTGGTGATTTATATACCGCTGCCAAAAAATAATTTCAAAGTCAAAAAAAAACCTCATTCGCGAATTGCGGATGAGGTTTTTTTATTTTCAGGTTTATTTACTCTTTTATAACTCTTATAGTGGAGTAAGAACTATCGCTTTTTAATCTCAGATTATAAATACCTTTCGAAAATGACTCCAGTGAAATAACTGTATGATTTGCCGAAACTATTTGAGTCATAATTAATTTTCCTATAGCATCAAACACCTCGATTTCAATAGGACTGGTCATTGTTTTCTTAAAATCAATGCTAATGTCACCGGTTGTCGGATTGGGATAAGCTACAAATGAATTGCTTGACAATTCGGCTATACTGGTGCAAACATTAACAGTAATTGTTTGGATAGATGTACTTGAACCCATCGAATTTTGAGTAGTTAAAGACACACTGTATGTTCCTGCATTAGCAAATGTAACTGTAGGATTTTGTGAATTAACATTTGAAAATGCTACTCCTGCAGAAGAAGTCGCAGTCCATGTCCAAGAGGTAGGTGAATTTAATGATTGATCATTTAGCTGTATCGGTGATGATGTGCAAGGATTTGAAGAAGCAACATTAAAATTAGAAACAGGAGCGACTGATGCCGGAGGCGCCGCGACAATTTTTAATGCTATATTATTAATATCATAAAAAATATTTCCAGCTCCACGTACCATTAAGCGACCAGTTGTTGTAGTTACAGAAGGAACGGTTATCACTGCAGATCCATTGTTAGGCACATTACTGGCAAGAGTTATGGGATACAAATATCCACCGTTTGTTGACAAGAAAATATTTACACTTGGTGTATTTACTGCCCCCGTATTTGTATTGGCAACGTTCCATGTTATGGTTTGTGTGGTACCAGCTGTCCATGTTGTTGCCGTATTTTGAGATGTTACTGAAAACGGGCCAGCTGCAGCGCTCACTGTTACTTTCATTAGATCAGAGGCAGTTTGACCTGCACCAATATTATTATCTCTTACAATAAATGAAAAATTCAATGTTCTTGCAACTGATGGTGTTTTTTCCCATGTTGAATTTAATGTGTTATTTAAAACTGTAGTTAAAGCTGGCATATAACGGTTAGGAGACGTTGATGGCGCGAATGCTCTGTACAATGGCCCTACACTGTATGTTGATAATGGTGCCGCACTTCCTGGAGACTGAGCAGGATCATTTTGGCTCCAGTTGTAAGTTAATGATGATGTACCGTCTACATCTGTACCTGCCCCTTCTAATATATAAGCAGTAGAAACAGGAACTGTATAATCTAGTCCGGCATTAGCAGTTGGAGGTGTATTAGTTAAAGTTGTTATTGCAGCACAAGTACTATTTCCTGTTTTAATATTATTACTGATATCACGTATGTTCACATAATTAAAGTCAGCATGACTATTATTTTGAACATTGGAAGAACAGATTCCGGCATAACCCATAATAGAACTGCCACTCGCAGGCTCAACTTCAGTAGCTCCATTCCCGCTTCTGCTGCAAGTATTCATTACGTGATAGCCCCCGAATTGATGCCCCATTTCATGTGCAACATAATCAATATCAAAGGCATCTCCTGTTGGGTTTGATCGACCAGTCATTCCTCGTCCTTTATGTGTACCGCTTTGAGAAGAGCTTAAACAAACGCATGAAAGACAACCGGCATTCCCGCCTCCTGCTGTATTAAAATTATGGCCAATATCATAATTTGTAACTCCAATCGCAGCATCTATTGTTTGAGCCGTTTTAGTATTATATTCTCCCGACCAAGGATCAGTGGCAGTACTTCCATAATAAATGATTAGATCATTATTGGCAACAAAATTCATGTGAATAGCCAGATCCCTTTCATAAACCCCATTTACACGGTTCATGGTGATGGCCATTTGCGCCTGAATATTGGCTTTCTGATTACTAGTTCCTGCAAAAATGTTTCCATATTCTGCTGTACAAGATTGCGCTAATCGAAACACCCTCAATTTTTGGTCATTTATATTTTGCACAGATAAATCGCCGTCTCCACTCGTTCTTTTTACAGATGGCAGATCCATACTTTCCTCTGTAAGGCATTCAAAGCCTTGTGGGTCGGACCCAAGGCTTTCTCTGTCGTATACAATATATGAAGCGAGATCACTCGTATAAGGATCGATAAAGACTGTGCTTTTTACACCAGAAATAGACATAGTATGTAACCCAAATTGAGTTACACTAAATCTCATTGTAGCAGTTGGATCTTCTATGCCCTGAGCTGCGTAGGTTTTAATCATAGGAAACTTTTTTTCCAACAAAGGATCCATAATGGAAGATTCATAAACTACAAACTTTTCGTAGTTACCTTCCGCATTTGGAAATTCTAAAATCAGTGGAGCTTTATTACTATTTTCGAACAATACCGGTGCATTTAATAACTTAGTTCTTAGTGCTTTGAGATCGAGTTGAAATAAATGATAATTAGTGGGAAATGAACTTCTTCTTACTTTTTCTCCTCCAATTTCTTTTGATGAAAGTTTATTCCATAACGCATCCATTGAGCTTTGAGCTATTGCGTTAGAAATAATAAATGTTGTGATGATTGCTAAAATTGTTTTCAAGTAGTTTTTATTCATGATTGGAATGTTTAGTTAATCTAAGCTAGATATATAAAACTAAAATGTCAATTTTGTTCGTCTAATTTGGCAACCAAATCATCAGCATTATTGCACTCTTATAGACCTATTTATTGCAAGTTTAGAGTATGATTTTGTAGATTTTATGAAATCCTAAAATTATTCGTCGCTTTTCTAATTATCAGGTCAATTTCAATGAGTAAAAAGTTTTTGAAGGTTAAGTAAATATAACCATATATCTGTTAGTTCTTAAAAATCGCATTGCCACCATTAAATAATTTGTCAATTTCATCAGCCAGCTTTTTATCTTTATTAGTGATGTGATTTTCTTCATCATGTGTATAAAGTGTAATATTCACACTGTTATAAACATTACTCCACTTTGGATGATGATTCATTTTTTCTGCCACAAATGCAACCTTAGTCATAAACGCAAAGGCTTCGATAAAATTATTAAACTTAAAATTGCGACTTAACTGGTTATTTTCTTCTTTCCACATGGCTTTTTGTTTTAATTGTACGCGCAAAGATAAAGTAATCTTATATCATATACTTTATAATTTAATTTTAGGATCTATGTGAAGAACTAAATCACAGCAGGCACTTTAATTTTAATATATAGCTCCAATTTTGAAACGTTATTGCAATTATTTACGTTATATGTTTAAGTATTGAGTTTAAACTTAAAAAAACAATTATATGAAAAATATCTACGTTTTTTTAATTGCCATATCGGGTTCACTTCATGGACAAATTTTAAATGCATACGCGAAAGCCATTGCTATTAATGGAGCAAAAACAACCTTAACAGTTACTAATGTTGATGAGGCCAGTCACAATTTTGTTGTCGGAGGAAAAGTAATTATCATGCAGATGCAGGATAATGTTATTGGAACTAACACTGCAAACACCGTTTCTTTTGGAAATCTTGGTAGTATTGCACAAGCGGGGCTTTATGAAATCGGAATTATTAGTTCGAGGTCACCGGCAGCGGGAACGCCTACAACCATTACGCTCGCTGCGCCAATGTTGCATGCATTTAATACTGGAGTTAACTCTTCTCTACAATTAATAACCTTAAGAGATTTAGGAGCAAATTATACCACTACAGCAAACATTACGGGCTTAGCCTGGAATAGCAATGTTGGAGGAGTGATTGCTATTGAAGTGGCTAACACATTGACTTTAAGTAACAATATTTCTGCTAATTCTATTGGTTTTGTTGGTGGAATAAGGAATACCATTAATGGCTATTCTGCCTGTGATAATAGTAATTATGCTACTGCCATTGCAACGCGTTATGCGGGAAAGGGTGAAAGTATCTATAAAAATACAAATGCAGCATATGGTGGCGGAAGGGGAAAGATACTATCAGGTGGGGGCGGTGGTAATGATGTGAATGCTGGAGGAGGAGGTGGTGGAAATTATACTTCCGGAGGAACCGGAGGTCTTGGATGGGTGCCTGCAGGAACTGGTTGTACGCCAAGTGCTGGTGGAATAGGAGGTTTGGGATTAAATGGACAAATCACCGTGAACCGTATTTTTATGGGTGGTGGAGGTGGAGGTGGGCATCAAAATGACGGGAATGGAACAGTTGGAGGGAACGGAGGCGGAATTATTTTTATTAAAGCAAATACAATAAAAACTACAGGCGGATGCGGTACATTGTCTATTACGGCTAATGGTACGTCAGCCGCCAATGGAGGCAATGATGGTGCCGGCGGGGCAGGAGCAGGAGGATCAATTATCATGCAGGTAAATTCATATAGTATTGCAGGTTCCTGCAATTTATCTATTACTGCGAACGGTGGAGATGGCGGTTCAAGTGTTACTAGTGGTGTTCATGGAGCCGGGGGAGGGGGAGGCCAAGGTGTTGTGACCTTTTCATCACCACAGCCCACAATAAATGTTTCTACAAATACGTCATCAGGAAATGGCGGATCAAGTTGTATTGGTTGCCCAGCCTCTGCTAATGGTAGTCCTGGGAGTGGCCCAAATAATGGAGGCGTAATCAATAGTATTTCAGGACCCTTGCCTATTGAACTTCTTAAATTTGAAGGAAAACCTTCAGTTGGAGTTGTTGAATTATACTGGAGTACGGCTTCTGAAATAAACAATGATTTTTTTACGGTGGAAAGAAGTGATAATGGAATAGACTTTAAAGTAGTTGGAACTTTGAAGGCTAAGAACTTTGCTTATATTACCAGTAATTATCAATTGACTGATAATGTGCCCGAGAGAGGAATAAATTACTACCGCTTAAAACAAACAGATTTTAATGGAGATTATAGTTATTCCAATATCATCATTATAGACTTTAATGACCGAATTGATTTTTCTGTTTATCCTAATCCATTGATGCATGATGAAACCCTGTATATTTCATTTAATAAAGAGTATGCAACAAGCGTAGATCTACATATATATGACATTACCGGTAAAAATGTTTTTGAAGATAACATTAGTATCGTAAACCATAAAGAAACTAAGATTGAGAATTTGAATTTATCAATAGGGATTTACATAGTGCGTTTGAATAATGAATACATCAATTCAATTCGGAAATTAATTATAAAATAAATTCAGATCAATTTTATGCCCACAACACATATATCATCGACCTGCATTAGTCCTCCTTTCCAATTTTCAAAAGTCTGGGAAATGAGTTCTTCCTGTTTAGATAAACTCATTTTTTCTGAAGATTGAATAAGTTCGCGAAGTTGTTTGTATTTAAATTTTTTGCCTTTTGGTCCGCCAAACTGATCGGGTAAGCCATCCGTAAATAAATAGACCCGATCATTTTTGTGCAGTTGAACCAGATGATTAGTAAAAGGTAATTTGATTACATGATTTCCTACAGGTTGTTTGTCAGATTTTATTTCATTAATCATTCCATTCTGGAGGTAATGCAAACTGATATTAGCCCCTGTATAATTTAGAATTCCACTGATGGTATCAAAAATGCAGAGAGCAACGTCCATTCCATCTTTAATATTTTCGTCGCTTCCTTCAAATGTTTCAATCACGTATTCCCTGGTTTGTTCTAATACTCTAGCCGCATTGTTTAGACCAATTTTCCTGATAGCTCTTTTTAGAGAATTTCCACACACTACACTCACAATACTTCCAGGCACACCATGACCTGTGCAATCAGCTACTGCGATGATTATTTTATCTTCTATCTTTTCAACTAAATAAAAATCACCGCCGATAATGTCTTTGGGTTTATACAGAAAAAAACTGTCAGGTAAAACATCTTTGATAGATGCTGGGTTTCGTAGAATTGCTTTTTGAATCCGTTTAGCGTAGTTGATACTATCCGTAATTTCAAGTGTCTGTGATTTAAGTTCGGTTAACGCAATGCTGAGTTCTTTGGTTTTTGCTTCCACTAAAAATTCAAGATTTGCCTGATGTTCCGCAATCTGTTTGTCATAATATGCCTGAACAAGCTTAGTGGCAGTCATGGATGCAATGGTAGTAAGAACATCTAGATCGTCCTTTGGAAAAAAATTTCTTTCAGGATGCTCCGAATCAATTACCCCAATGGTTTTGTTGTTATGTATGATAGGTACCGCAATTTCTGAGAGCCCCATATTATTATCAAAAATATAGCGAGGATCCTGACTGGTATCTGAAATGATTTCTCCTTGTTGCATCTGCGCTACTGTGCCAACAATACCATCTCCCATTTTAATTTTTATGGGATTTAAAATGTCCAGTGCAATGGGATTTTTTGGACCGTGAGCAGCTCGCTGAATCAAGTATTCAGAGTTTTCATCCAATAAATAAACAACGCAATCCACGTATCCTAATTTGGCAATTGCATTTTTTGCTACTGTCCATACAATGTCGTCTGTAGATTTGGCATTTAATAACAAAGTCGCAAACTGGTTAATGACTTCCAGATAATGTTCTTTTTTTTGAAAGTATTCTAAATTGATATGTGGAGCCTGAGACATGTAAAATTAAAATTAAGAAAATTTAATTTGAATTGTATTAAATCTGTAGGATTTAAAATATTCAAGCAATGCAAAACATAAGAAACCTACTTTTAATATAGGCTGTTGTATTATGGTAAAAGGAAGAATTAACACATCGCGGTAATTCCTGTTGAAATAAATATTGAAAGCAATTTATTTATCTAACGCTTCCTTTACTAATTGATTAGCCATTTTTGGATCAGCCTTCCCCTTGCCTAATTTCATCACTTCGCCCACAAACAAACCTAATAAATTTGTTTTACCGCTTTTGTATTCAGTAATTTTTTCAGGATATTTTGCTAACGCCTGGTTTACTAATTCTTGTAATGCACCAGTATCATTGCTTTGAATAATGTCTAAACGTTGAGCAATACTTAATGGCGCCTCTGTTGGATTTAACATCAACTCTGGAAATAATTTTTGTGAAGCCGCTGCATTACTGATTTTTCCCTCGTCAATCAATGCAATTAAATCAGAAATAGTTTTTGGCGTTACATGAAATTGTTCAATGTCTATAGCGTTTTCGTTCAAATAGGATTTAACACTTCCCATCATCCAGTTAGCTGCAGCTTTATAGTTTTTGGTATATCCTACCAGCTCATTAAAATATAATGCTAAGCCTTTTAAATCAGTTAAATTGTAAGCATCATATTCTGACAAGCCAAATTCTTTTGTGAACTTATTGAATAGATCGCTTGGTAATTCAGGCATTTGAGCCTTAACGGTATTGATGTATTCTTCTGTTACATAAACAGGTTGTAAATCAGGTTCAGGAAAATATCGATAATCGTTTGCATTCTCTTTACTTCTTAACGAAAAAGTAGAACCGTTCACTGCATCAAAGCTACGTGTCTCTCCTGCAATATCTTCACCTGCTTCAATTAAATCTATCTGACGTTTAATTTCAAAATCAATAGCGCGTTGCACGTTTCGGAAAGAGTTCATATTCTTCACTTCCACTTTTTTACCATATTCTTTAGCGTCTTTCAACATCACCGACACATTGGCATCGCAACGCAAGGAACCTTCTTCCATGTTCCCATCACAAATATCCAGGTAACGCACGAGTTTTTTTATTTCCGTTAAATAAACATATGCTTCTTCACTGCTGGTAAAATCAGGTTCAGTCACAATTTCTAATAGAGGTGTTCCGGCACGGTTTAAATCTATTAAGGATTCAAAGGGATCAATGTCGTGCATACTTTTGCCGGCATCTTCTTCCATATGAATCCGTGTTAAATTTATATGCTTTTCTGTGCCGTCTTTTAATTTAATATCTACGTGACCACCTGTACAAATTGGGGTTTTGTCTTGCGTGATTTGATAACCTTTTGGTAAATCGGCATAAAAATAATTTTTACGCGCAAACTGGTTTTCTTCCCGTATGTTACAATGTAACGCAATCCCTAATTTCACGGCAAATTCAATGGCACGCTTGTTTACTTTTGGTAAAGTGCCCGGATGGCCTAATGTAATTGCACTTACATTGGTATTTGGCATTGCTCCATATTCAGCTACATCATTGCTGTACATTTTTGTTTTGGTTAGCAATTGAATATGGCATTCTAAACCAATAACGGCTTTATATTTATCGTAAATGGACATTTTAATTTTAGAATTTAAGATTTTAGAATTAAGATTTCTTACGCCTTAATTCAGCGTTTAAAGATAATGATTTTTGGCTGTTTGCGTGAGGGATTGCAGCAAAAATCCTTTTTGCGCCTCTTTTCAAAAAGATTGTAGCGTAAAGCCCGCTCTGTAGGACACGCCCAAAGTAATTCGATTAATTATCGACAGAATATGCTGCCTAAAACACGCATTTTACTATATTTACTTTCCCAAATAATTTTTGTGATACCTAAATTTACCATAGATAAAATTATTGATGCCGCCCGTGTTGAGGACGTTATTGGTGATTTTATTACCCTTAAAAAACGGGGAGCCAACCTTTTAGGTTTATGTCCGTTTCACGGTGAAAAGTCTCCTTCATTTACTGTGTCACCTGCAAAAGGAATTTACAAATGTTTTGGATGTGGAAAATCAGGAACTGCGGTAAATTTTATCATGGACCTGGAGAGTTTATCTTATCCTGAGGCATTAAGATACCTGGCTAATAAGTATGGTATTGAGATAATTGAGAAAGAAGTAAGTGTGGAGGAAAAAGCACAGCAAAACGAAAAAGAGAGTTTATACATTGTGATGCAGTATGCGCAAAAGTATTATACTGACTTATTGCTGAATGATGACATGGGCCGGTCGATCGGTTTGGGGTATTTTAAAGAAAGAGGATTTACGCAGGCCATTATTGATAAATTTCAGTTAGGGTATAGTTCGGATGAACGCCGTAAGTTTTCTGAAACAGCGGTGAAGAATGGCTACAAACCGGAGTATTTAGTAAAGACCGGTATGTCCATATTGTCTAATAATCATGTAGAGGGTAGTCCCATAACTGTTAGTGATATTTTTGACAGGTATACGGGCCGCGTGATGTTCCCGATCCATAATATTTCGGGAAAGGTAATTGGCTTTGGAGGAAGGATATTAATCAGTGATAAGAAATTAGCGAAGTATATTAATTCGCCACAGACGGACATTTATGATAAGAGTAAAACTCTTTATGGATTGTTTCAGGCGAAGAAGATGATCATACAGGAAGATAACTGTTATTTGGTAGAAGGATATACCGATGTCATTTCAATGCATCAATCCGGCATTGACAATGTTGTAGCTTCATCAGGAACATCATTGACAGTTGATCAGATAAAACTAATTCACCGTTTTACAAAAAACATTACAATTTTATACGATGGGGATGTTGCCGGAATCAAGGCGAGTTTCAGAGGTATTGATCTGATACTGGAAGAAGGAATGAACGTTCGTGTTTTGCTTTTCCCTGAAGGTGATGATCCGGATTCATATAGCAAGAAAGTATCGAATGATGAATTCAAAGAGTTTATAAAAAGTAACAGTAAAGATTTTATTTCGTTTAAAACGAGTTTGCTTTATAAAGAAGTTGAACATGATCCTATTAAACGTGCTGAATTAATTAAAGATATTGTTGAGAGTATTGCCGTGATTCCGGACGCTATTAATCGATCTGTTTATGTGAAGGAATGTTCGCGAATCATGGACATCAGCGAACAGATTTTACAAATTGAGATCAATAAACTGATTCGTAAAAAAACAGGGAAACAAAACTTACCTGGTTCAATTTCTTCGTTTGACTCTGGTAAAGGAAGTTCCACAAATACAGGGTATCCCGACGAAATGCCTCCTGAGGCTTATTTGGAGGAAGAACAGGCGGTTGATCCTATATTAGATTCAGAAGAAAAAGAATTATTGCGGATGATGATGCAATATGGAAACGTTTTAGTGGAAGTGGAAGCGGAGGATACTGATAATACACAACAGTCGTTTCAACTTACGGTTTGCGAGTTTGTTATTTTTGAATTATGGCGTGATAATTTACAATTTATTAATCCGGTTTATCAAATGGTTTTGGATGAATTTCAGCATGAATTAGAAAGCGGTGTTATTCCAACGATGCAAACATTTATTCATCATTCAAATCCTGCGGTATCACAGGTAGCTATTGATATCGCTTCCTTTTCTGACATAGTAAGTTATAAGTGGGAAAAGTTTGGGGTAAACGTTCCGCAGGAAATTCATCATATTAAAAAAGGAATTGAACATCAGCTTTTCAGCTTAAAGGAAAAGCGTTTGAACCAGATCATTAAAGATGCTAAGGAATTAGTAAAAACTGCTGATCCGTTTGAACATAAACATGTATATGAGTTTGTGATCATGCTTGAAAATCAAAAAAAGCGTGTCAATAAAATACTGGGGAGAACAGTAATAAGATAAAAATGAGTGAGCTGTTATGGAAAACAATTCTATTGAATGAATTCTTAAATGCTACATCTAACTATTTAAATCCTAATTTAATTGCCTAAAATTTACTAAACTAGTTTAGTAATTGCTTCTTTTTTATTATTGATGAGTGAAAGTTGTGTTTTGGTTATTAAAAAATATGTTAAAATGTTTCAAAATGACTTATTTTTATTCAAAACAACTATTCAATGAAAACGATACTCTTTATTTTTTTAACATCAATGTTTTTTCTCTCGAATGCACAGGAAGACTTGGTAAGATTACTCATCAACAAAACTGAAATCTCTATTCATAAATTGCAGAAAGAAATTATTGCCGGGCATATATCAACTGAGAAAAAAAATGAGCTTTCGTTGTCAATAAAATATCAAGTAAAGGCCGTTGAAGCTTTTAAAAATAATCAGCAAAATATTATTATGGCAATTAATTACAGCTCTAAAGCAAGAGAAATTGCTATAGATGTTTTAGGAAACTATAATAAAGGATTGACGGAATATTTTATTTTTAATGATGGAGAAAAGCAACTTCAAAAGAATGCAGATTTTTTGTCACAAAAGAATAGTTTAATGATTGATTCAAATCAAATCGAGGAATCCATTTTACTATCTGCCCAGGAACTTTCTAATCATTATAAAATAACACTTAACTAATATCTATGAAGACTATTTTAAAATCATTACTACTAAGTTTGTTATTTTTTTGTTACGCTTTTAAAAGTTTTTCCCAAGCTCCAAGTTGTCCCCAGGTTATATCTGCCGGAGCAACTATATGTCAAGGACAAACAGCAAGCATCACCTCCACGGTCATTGCACATAATGCAACTTCCAGTTACTCTGTAACATCAATTCCACACGCGCCTTATGCATACGCCGGTGGAACAGCTGTTTCTGTTGGAACTGATGACGTTTGGAGTGGAGCAGTGCCATTAGGCTTTAACTTTTGTTTTTTTGGAACAAGTTATAATCAGGTTTGGTTAGGTTCAAACGGGCAGATTTGCTTTACAGCTAAAGCAACAGGCGGTTTTAATAGTTACCCATTAACTGGATCTACCAACATTCCGGGCACAAATAATACTGCTGCAAATACTATTAATGTTTATAGAGATATTGATCCTTCTGTTACTGGGGCAACTGTGAAATATTATGTTGGGGGCGTAGCACCCTGCAGATATCTAGTGTTTTATTTTAGTAACGTAGCATTATTTTCTTGCACTACCCCAAGATCAACTTTTCAAATGGTGTTATATGAAACCACTAATTATATTGATATCTTTATTGGCAATAGTAGTGGATGCAGCACCTGGCAAAGTGGTAAAGGAATTGTTGGGATTCAGAATGCAGCAGGAAGCGTTGGATATGCAGCACCTGGGAGAAATGCTAGCAACGGAAATTGGTCAGCTGTAAATGAAGCATGGCGATTCACGCCAACAGGTGCGCAAAATTGGTCAGTAAACTGGTATAATCCTGCAAATGTTTTAGTAGGTACTGGAGCAGGTCCTATTTCTGTGTCGCCAGCGGTTACAACGATCTATTCTGCAGTGCTTACAAATACTAATTGTGATGGTGCTATCAGAACTTTTACGAATACAGCTACAGTTACTGTTAATAATAGCCCTACAGTTACCATTGCTCCGTCTGCCACATTAGCATGTAATGGTGGAACTGCTGCAATTACAACTACTGTTACCCCTGCAAGTACATATGTTTGGGCTGGACCAGCAACAATTACTGGAGGTACAACAGGAAATCCAACAGTAAATTCCGTAGGCTTATATACTGTAATAGCAAGTGCTGCTGGTTGTAGCAGAACCGGGACCATTAATGTAGTTTCTCCACCTCCATTAACCTTAACTGCAAGTAGTCAAACAATATGTTCTGGAGGATCAACACCATTATCCGTTACGGGTGCTACAAATTATACATGGTCTCCAGCTACAGGTTTATCATCAGCAACCGGTTCACTCGTCACTGCCAATCCAACAACTACAACCATTTATACTATTACGGGAACAAGCGGTATTTGCGTTGGCACAAGAACGGTTGGCGTTACTGTTAATCCTCTTCCTACGGCAAGTTTAACTTTTACAAATCCTTCTTGTGGAAATAATAATGGTATAATTAATATTGCAAATACAACTATAGTAGCAAGTGGGCCATACATTTTCACTTCCAGTGCTGGCGCCCTTAGTGGACAAACAGTAACTTTACTTCCAGCGGGAGTAGTCACAGTAACAATATCGAATACCTATGGTTGTCAGTCAACTGTTTCTACAACTTTAACAAATTCTCCACCAATAACAAATTTAAGTATTACTCCAACCAATGCAACTTGCGGGAATAATAACGGAAGTATTTCTTTTGGGTCGCCAACGGGAGGAACATCAACTTACAGTTACTCTGTTAATGGCGGATCTTTTACTGCGACCTCACCAACGATTAATTTGCCCGCAGGAACTTATTCTGTGACGGTTAAGGATGTAAATTCTTGTGTCTTCACAAAAACAACAAGTATCAGTAATACTCCACCGGTTACTGCAATTGCTGGTACAACAACGCAGGCCAGTTGCAATATGAGTAATGGAACATTTAGTATTACCGTTGTCACGGGAGGAACAGCCGTCTATACCTACAGTGTGGATGGAGTTTCTACATCTAGTTTAACGTCAGGATTGGCTGCGGGTAATCATACTGTTTTTGTAAAGGATGGCTTGGGTTGTATATTTAGCAGAACTTTTGCTATTGGTACCGCTAACGGTCCGTCTGCTTTTACTGTAAATACAACAAATTCAAATTGTGGATTAGCAAATGGAACGTCAACGGTATCAGGTGTAGTTGGTGGAACCCCAACTTATAGTTTCTCTTTTGATGGCGGTGCATTTGGTACAGGAACAACTGCAACTGGTCTTACTGCGACTAACCATACGGTTATAGTTAAAGATGCTAATTCGTGCACCCTTACAGCTACCTATAGTGTAGCTAATAATCCGCCACCAACAGTTGCGGTTACATCATCATTAAACATTTTATGTAACGGAGCATCAACAGGAAGTTTAAATGTTGCGCCTACTGGTGGCACTTCACCTTTTACATATACATTAACAAGCCCTACTCAAACAAATACAACAGGATCCTTTACAGGATTAGCCGCAGGTACGTATAGCATTGTTGTAAAGGATAATTTCGGATGTATTGCATCAACTTCTATAACATTAACACAGCCAACCGTATTAACAGGCACAACAAGTTCAATTCCGGTAAATTGTTTTGGTACTTCAACAGGATCATTGTCAGCAGGCGGTTCAGGTGGCACTTCCCCATATACTTATTTATGGAGTTTAGGTAGCAGTACGTTAGCCACTACTGGCGGAGCTGCTGCTGGAACATATACAGTAACTATAAAAGATGCAAACTTATGTACGATTACAAGAACTGTAGCAGTTACGCAGCCAGCTTCATTAACCTTAACGTCTACTTTAACACCTGCAACCTGCGGCAATGCTAATGGATCAGGAACTGTAACAGTAGGGGGAGGAACAGCACCTTATAATTATAACTGGAGCAATGGCGATGCTACTAGTGTTTTAACAGCTGCTACGGCAGCAACATATTCGGTCACTATCGCAGACTTTAATGGATGTACTTTAACCAGAACTGTTGCAGTAACAAACATACCTGGACCAACAGCTATTACAGGAACAACATCCTTAGCAGGTTGCGGATTAAATAACGGAACTTATAATGTAACAGGAGTTACTGGTGGAACGTCAGCTTATTCGTATAGCGTAGATGCGGTAGCAACCGCAAGTTTGACTTCCGCCCTGGCTGCAGGTACACATACAGTTACTGTAAAAGATTTTAATGGTTGTTTATTCAGTACCACTTTTACTGTAAATACTGCAAACGGACCAACTACAGCATCCATCGTAACAACGAACGCGAGTTGTGGAACAGCTAATGGTACAGCTACGTTGACATCTGTCACGGGAGGCTTACCTCCTTATCAGTATTCATTTGATGGCGGTGCATTTGGTGCAGCGGTTACAACATCAGGTCTCGCAGCTGGCTCACATACAGTTATAGTTAAAGATGCTAATTCATGTACTTTAACAGTGACTTATACGGAGTTTAATAACAGTGGCCCAACTGCCTCTGTCACTAATTCTACAAACATACTATGTAATGGAAATTCAACAGGAAGCTTTACTGTAGCCCCCGCAGGCGGAATTGCACCATTTACATATACATTGGCAACCCCATCCCAAACAAACTCAACCGGTGTATTCACAGGATTACCGGCTGGCTCTTATAATATAGTTGTAAAAGATAATTCAGGATGTACAGCAACAGCATCTGTAACACTAACGCAACCAACCGCCGTAACATTAACAGTATCCTCTTTGCCGGTTTCTTGTTTTGGAACATCAACAGGAACAGTGTCTGCCTCTGGTAGTGGAGGTTCTGGTACTCTAACATATTTGTGGCCGGCTTTAGGCTCAAATACTTTAGCA
The DNA here is from genome assembly GCA_040387555.1 of Bacteroidota bacterium. Classification (GTDB taxonomy): domain Bacteria; phylum Bacteroidota; class Bacteroidia; order B-17B0; family Aurantibacillaceae; genus UBA4416. The sequence continues at coordinate 254,456 of JAZKDO010000003.1, forward strand.
ACCGTTAGTAATATTGCTGCGGGAACTTATTCCGTAACTCAAACAGATGCTAACGGATGTTCAATTACACAAAGTATAACAGTTACTCAACCAACCTCATTGACATTAACTTCTACTTTAACGCCGGCTACCTGTGGAAACGCTAACGGTTCAGGAACTGTAACAGTAGGAGGAGGAACTCCTGCTTATACTTATAGCTGGAGTAATGGATCTATTACATCAGTTTTAAGTAGCGCATTAGCAGGAATCTATACAGTAAATGTTACTGACTTTAAAGGTTGTGTAATCACAAGAACAGTTGCAATAACTAATATTCCTGGCCCAACAGCCATCACAGGAACAACGACCTTGGCGGGCTGTGGACAAAACAATGGAACCTACAATATCACAAGTGTGACTGGAGGAACTTCAGCATACTCCTTCAGTGTAGATGCTATTGCGACAGTGAGTTTAACTTCAGGTCTTGCAGCTGGTACACATACGGTATCGGTTAGTGATCAGAATGGCTGTTTCTTTAGTACGACTTTTAATATTGGTACAACGGTAGGGCCTTCAACAGCAAATGTTGTTAGCTCGAATGCAACTTGCGGAACGGCAAATGGTTCAGCTACAGTAACCGGTGTTACCGGAGGAACCGCTACTTATCAGTATTCTTTCGATGGGGCCGCTTTTGCAATAGGAGCCTCAACAAGTGGATTGTTGTCTGGAACTCATACGGTAACAATCATGGATGCAAATTCCTGTACAGTAACAGTAACCTATGGAGTACTTAATAATGGTAGTCCTGCTATTTCAGTTCCAACTAGTACTAACACAAGCTGCTTTGGTGGCTCAAATGGTGGATTTACAGCCTCAGGATCAGGAGGAAGTGGCGCACCTTTCAGTTACACCTTAACTACTCCTTTCCAGAATAACGGCACCGGAGTATTTACTGGACTTGCTGCAGGAACCTATTCAATAATCACTGCAGATAATGCTGGATGTGCAGCAACAACTACTGTAATAATATCTCAACCAACAGTTTTAACCTTAACTCCAACATCCATTCCTGTAAAATGTTTCGGTACAGCCACCGGCACAATTAATATCACAGGTAGTGGAGGAGCAGGAGCTTATACATACAGTTTAAATGGAGGGTCTTCTCAAGCATCTCCTTCTTATACATCTGTAGGGGCAGGCACATATGTAATGGCAATTAAAGATGCGAACGGATGTACCACGACAGAAACTGTTGTTGTAACTCAACCTGCTGCATTAGCAATCAATGTTGCCATCCAAAATGCCAACTGTACAAGTGCTAATGGAACCGGATCTGCAACCGTTACAGGCGGAACAGGAACCATGACTTATACCTGGACCGGTAATGGTGGTGCAGGCCCAGTATCTAATGGATTAATTGGAGGGAATTATACAGTAACAGCTACTGATGCAAATGGATGCAGTATTTCAAGTCCTGTTGCAATTGGAATTACTCCTGGTGGATCAGCAGCAATAACTGCTTCTTCAAATATTACCTGTTTTAATGCTAATAATGGAAGCTTAACCAGTGGTATGACTGGAGGAACATCTCCCTTTACTTATTCCTGGACTCCCGGCGGACAGACGTCGCAAGTGGCAACTAGTTTAGCCCCTGGATCATATACATGTCAGATCACGGATTTTTACGGTTGTAAAGCCTTCGCTAGTGCGACTTTAACTCAGCCAACTTTATTAACAGCCATTATGAACTCCAATAATGTTAAATGTTATGGTACAGCAACGGGTACTGTTTCTGCTGCTGGAACAGGTGGTACAGGGCCTTATACGTATTTGTGGCCAACTATTCCAAGTACTTTAGCAACTGTTCCAAATGTTGCAATAGGAAATTATAGCTGTAATATAATTGATGCAAACAACTGTTCAATCACAGCAAGTATTACGGTAACGCAGCCTACATCAATCACGTTAACATCAACAGTAACTGCTGCGAATTGCGGACAGGCTAATGGTTCAGCAACAGTAATTGCATCAGGCGGAGCTCCAGGTGCTTATACTTATACCTGGAGTTCAGGTTCAAATGCAGCGACACAATCCGCATTACTAGCTGGAACCTATACTATACAGGTACAGGACGCAAATAATTGTATTGAAATTGTTTCAGCTACAATTCCAAATACAGCAGGACCGGTAATTAGTATTGCAAGCCAAACAAACGTAAGTTGTTTCAATGGTTGTAACGGCGCTGCAATAGCGGGCGTATCTGGGGGTGTTACACCTTATATTTACTCATGGAGCAATGGTAACGTTTCTCCTATTGCCCCAAATTTATGCGCACAAATTTATACTGTTTCCGTAACAGATAATGCCGGGTGCGTATCTTCTACCAGTTTATCTATCACACAGCCAACCCAATTAACGGCCGGTATTGTAACTAATGATCCAAAATGTTTTGGTGCGACAAATGGTTTTGGCATTGCCTCAGCCCTTGGTGGAACCCCGGGATATACTTACAGTTGGTCAGGTGGAGGAGGTAGCGCATCGACCAGTGCTCTTTTAGGAGCAGGTAGTTACAATTTATTAGTAACTGATGCAAATGGATGTACAGTAACATCTTCAATGACCTTGAACAATCCACTAGCTATGTCAGCAAGTATAACCTCCACAAACGTTACTTGTTTCGGCCTTTGCAATGGAATAGCAGCCGCTACAAGTACAAACGGTATTGGGGCTGTTGGTTACTATTGGATAGGAGGCGCAAGTCCGGTATTATCTCAAACAGCTACAAGTTTGTGTTCTGGCACGTATACAATGGTTGCAACTGATCAAAACAGCTGTACGGCCAGTGCTATTATTACAATTACTCAACCAACAGCAATTACTGCCAGCATTTCTTCCACTGGATCAGTAACCTGTAATGGAGGTAATAATGGATTTGCTGTTGTATCGCCAGGCGGTGGAACACCAACCTATACTTACACTTGGAGTGGTTCGGCCGCGGCCAGTGGAAATAGCTCAAACGCTAATAATTTACCTGCGGGTATTTATACGGTGACAGTAGAAGATATGATGGGATGTTCCGCGACTGCTAATGCAACAATTTTAGAGCCAGCACCATTAACCACAACTTTAACTACTGCCAATGCAAAATGTAATGGCGTTTGCGATGCTACCGCTAATATTACTTTTTCAGGTGGCGCGGGGGCAACAACCTTCTTATGGCAGCCAGGCTTGCAATCCGGAAATTCTGTAAATAATTTATGCGCAGGAAACCAGACAGTAACTATAACATCAAATGGTTCTTGTACAACTGTATTTAGTTTTACGCTTACCGAACCGGCTTTACTCACGGCAGTTACTTCGGCAACGAACTCAAATTGCGGGCAGGCAAACGGGAGAACATGTGTTGTTGTTGCCGGTGGAACATCCCCATATGCCAGCACACTATGGAGTAATAATAATGCTACATTGTGTAATAATAATATTTTAGCAGGCGCTTATACTTTTACTGTTATTGATAATAATGGGTGTATAGCTAATGCCAGTGGTTTAGTAAATGATGTGGCAGGACCTGTAGTCGCTATACTCAGCCAGACAAATGTTAGTTGTTTTGGAGGAACTAATGGAGGGGCCAATGCAACTATTAGTGGCGGCGTTCCAAATTATACTATCTCATGGTCTGGATCTCAAACAGCACCAAACTCTACTGCAAATACTACTAATTTCGGACAGGGATTGCATAATATTACAGTCGTTGATGCGGCTGGATGTATTGGGACAGCTGCTGTTAATATATCTGAGCCTTCAAAGCTTGCAAGTGCTATTGGTAGTTTCACGAATGTAACTTGTAACGGATTAAGCAATGGTAGCGCTACAATGTTTGTGAACGGTGGAACAGCTCCTTATGGATATAGCTGGACGCCAAGTGCACAAACATCATCAGTCTTAGCGAATGTTGTAGCAAATACCTATACTGGTAGTATTATAGATGCTAATGGGTGCGTAAGTTCGTCGCAGGTAGTAATCTCACAACCACAAGCTCTTACGTTTTCTACACCAGTAGTAACAGATATTTCGTGTTTTGGTGGAAGTAATGGCCAAATTTTGACTACTGTTCAGGGAGGAAGCCCTGGTTACACATATGTATGGAGCCCTGCACAATCCGGAAATAGTGGAGTTATAGGAGGCTTATCAGTTGGAGGATATTCATTAACAGTAACTGATATTCAATCATGTTCTATCGATGCTAATTTCTTTATCCAACAGCCTCCGCAGTTAACGAGTAGTTATACTTCTTTGCCCGCTAAGTGCGGTAGTCCAAATGGTTCGGCCACGGTAACTGTTTTAGGAGGAACGCCGACTTATATAATGAATTGGAATACTTCCCCTGTACAACAAGGACCAATTGCAACGAACATGGCTTCTGGTAATACCTGGCAGTGTGTAATTACTGATCTCAAAGGATGTGCTATTACACAAACCGTTAATGTAGATAATGCACCTAGCCCGGTATTTACTTCTACAATGGTTAATCAGCCATCATGCTTTGGAATGTCGAATGGAGATATTATCCTGAACTATACATCAGGTTCGGCTCCTTATACAGTGGCGTGGTCCAGTCCGTTATCTCAAACTACAACATCCTCGGCCTTTACACAAAGCATATCTGGTGTAGCCCAAGGAGCTTATACAGCAACGCTAACGGATGCTAACGGGTGTACAACTTCAAATCAAATAAATGTTCTACAACCTAGTAAACTAATATTGGTACCTTTTATTTCTGATCCAACGATTTGTTATGGAATGTCTACCCAGATTAGTGCATCTGGACAAAATGGCTCACCGGGTTATACGTATACGTGGTCTCCAAATACTTTTTCGGGTATAGGTCCGCATACTATCAGCCCTACAACAACAACTTCTTATACAGTTGCCGCAACTGATTCTAAGAGTTGCACAGTATCGCCGCAAGTGCTGACCGTTTTTGTTACGCCTTCGTTAAGTGCTGTTGGATCAACTTCAATATTATGTCATAATGGATCTGCAATTTTACTGCCTACTATCACAAGTCCAGGTGATGGCGGCATTTATTCTTATACATGGACTCCTACAGCGCCCAATACAAATTCAATTAATATATCAGGTAATGCATTATCGGCAGCAACAACTGTGACGTATGGCGTAATGATTAGTGATGGTTGTACGATACCAAGTGCTAGCGCTGTATTTACTGTTATAACCAATCCATTGCCAACAGTTACTTTCACTGCAAGCTCGGTAGAAGAATGCGCCCCTGCAATAATTAATTTTACTGCAACGCCTGGATCTTCAGGAGATTATACGTATGAATGGCAAAGTGATAAAAATATTATGGGAACTTCCAATCCGGTATCCTACAATAATGCTATAGCGGATACCTTCGATATTACTGTTATAATTACGAATACTTTAACTGGTTGTACGCATACTGAAGTAAAATCAAATTATATATTGATTAATCCTAAACCTATAGCAGCGTTTTACGCAGACCCTCCTTCAGCCAGTATTATAGATCCTACTATAAACTTTATTAATACTTCTCAAGGAGCAGTAACTTATTTATGGGATTTCGGCGACCCTGCAGCAACGAATGGATCTAATAATTCAATTGCTACAAGTCCGAGCCATTTATATAGTTATACAGGAGAATATGCAGTAAATTTAATAGCAACTTCATTGAAAGGATGTACAGACATTGAAAGAATTTTGGTTGAAATTAAACCGGATTTTGCTTTGTATATTCCAAATGCATTTACACCTGATGAAAATGGCAAAAATGATGTTTTCCAACCTATGGGAGTGGGAATAGATGAAGAAAATTACCGTATGGATATTTTTGACAGATGGGGCGAAAATATTTTCACAAGTAATAATTTCAGAAAAGGCTGGGATGGTTCAGTGAAAGGTGGCTCAAAAATGGCTACCCAAGGGGTTTATATTTACAAGCTTCAGGTTACTGATTTACAGGGGGTAAAACATCCTTATGTAGGCCATGTTACAGTAATCAGAAAAAGTGAATAGCCAGTGAGAAGTAATTTATTTAAAGCGCCTTCCAAAACTGGAAGGCGCTTTTGTTTTATTAAAATTGTATTTTCGCGAAACGATTTGATAATAAAAATTAATTAATGAAAAACATTGCCATTTTTGCTTCAGGTGAAGGAACAAACGCTGAAAATTTATTTAATTATTTTGCGAACGATAAACGCGTGAAAATTAAGTTGGTTGTTACTAATTCCGATAAGGCAGGAGTGATTACAAGGGCGGAAAAATATAAAAAAAATGTTCAGATCATAAGTAAATCAGCTTTGTATGAATACACAGAAAAAATCATTGAGTTTTTAGAAACTGAAAAAATTGATATCATTATTCTGGCCGGTTTTTTATTAAAAATTCCGGAACAGTTTATTAAAGCATTTCCAAATCGTATAGTAAATATTCACCCTGCCTTATTGCCCAAGTATGGTGGAGCAGGAATGTATGGAATGAATGTTCATAAGGCTGTAATTGAGCATAAAGAGTTTCAAAGCGGAGTTACAGTTCATTATGTAAATGAGGAGTACGATAAAGGCGAAATAATTTTACAAGCCAAGTGTGAGATTGATAAAAATGAAACTCCGGAAACATTGGCCGCTAAGATCAGAAAGCTTGAATTTGAATATTTTCCTAAAGCCATCGAAAAAATTATAGAGTAAGCTATTAAAAAATAATTATTGTTACCTTTTTTCTTCTTTCCAACGATAATAACAATCCATAATTCGATAATATAAATCATAGCCATTGTGAGTCAGGATATAGTCATTGCTTAAATAATAACAGTATTTTCTGAATTTTTCAAAGTCAACTGTTTCATCGCCTGTTAATTTTCTAAGTGTTTCAGCATTGAATTTTTTAGCTACTTCTTCCTGAATAAATATTTCTTCAAAAATCTTAGCTAATTTCCGCTGTTCTTTTCCTTTCTGACTGAATTGCATATATAAAGCTGAAATAGGACTTTCCATCGCATTAACTACAGATGTTTTAGAGCCCTGGATGACGCGCTTCATATAATCTTTTTCATAAGGTTTTAATTTAAAATCACTTACCATAACCTGATTTAATTTGTAGGCAGTTTCAATCATTACAACTTTACTTTCTTTGTAGAATCCTTTATTTATTTTATAGGCAGGAATCTTAAGTCTTGCATATCCAACAAATGAAAATATGATGGAGTCCTTATCCTCAGCAACTACTGTAAATCGTCCGTTGCCATCACTCATTTGTCCCTGCCCGGTTTTGGCGTTAATGACGTATACGAAAGGCATGGGAGTTAAACTATCGGGCTCTGTAACAATTCCTTTGATAATAGTTTGTCCCAGGCTTTGTGAGCTTGTTAAAATTAAGAAACCAAAAAAAATATTGATAATTATTTTCAGAATGCGGGAGTTTTGAATAAATCAAATATATATACTTATTCACATTCAGTTAATAATTTAACCTTTTTTATGGCGATTTAAAGAGTAACTTTATACCTCTTATCATGGATGATTTTATTGTATCGGCCCGGAAGTATCGCCCCCAACACTTTAATACAGTGGTTGGTCAAAGCCATATAACCAATACTTTAAAACAAGCAATAAAAAATGGAAAAATTGCTCAGGCTTATTTATTTTGTGGACCCCGGGGCGTTGGTAAAACAACTTGTGCAAGGATTTTTGCTAAAACAATTAACTGTACAAATTTAACTTCCGATGGTGAAGCATGTGACGCCTGCGAATCTTGTTTATCCTTTAACTCCGGGGCTTCGTTAAACGTTTACGAACTAGATGCAGCTTCTAATAATTCTGTTGAAGATATACGTAATTTAGTTGATCAGGTTCGTTTCGCGCCGCAGTTAGGAGATTATAAAGTATATGTGATTGATGAGGTACATATGTTGTCGAACGCAGCTTTTAATGCGTTTTTAAAAACATTGGAAGAACCACCAAAGCATGCCAAGTTTATTTTGGCAACAACAGAAAAACACAAAATTATTCCAACGATTTTATCCCGCTGCCAGGTGTTTAGTTTCAACCGTATAAAAACGGAAGATATTACCGAGCAATTAGTTCATATTGCTAATACAGAGCAAATAACTTTTGAGACAGAGGCTTTACAGATCATTTCTCAAAAAGCTGATGGCGGTTTGAGGGATGCCTGTTCTATTTTTGATCAAATGGTAACGTTTACCGGAAATCATTTGACATATAAAGCAGTTGTTGAAAATTTACATGTGCTTGATTATGAATATTATTTTAAACTCACAGATGCTTCATTAAATGGCCGTTTACCGGAAGTGATGGTAACGTTTGACGAGATCCTTAAGCAAGGGTTTGATGGACATAATTTTATTATTGGTTTTGGTGAACACTTAAGAAACTTATTGGTAAGTAAAGATCAGTATACAGTTCAATTGCTTGAAGCCAGCGAAGCATTGAAACAGCGTTTCGCTCAGCAAGCACAATTATGTCCCATACCTTTTTTATTAAAGTCTTTGGCAGTCATAAATAAGTGTGATATACATTATAAAGCTGCTAAGAATCAACGGTTGCAGGTAGAGATGGCGCTGATGCAGATCAGTTATTTGAATGCCGCACCTCAGGATGCGGAAAAAAAAAATGAGTTAAATTCGGAATTCGCGACTCCTGCCCTTCCTAAAGCTTTGGAGCAAACGACTACTCCAGCAAAATTTTCTGCTCAACCCATTATTCAAACCAGTAGTAAACCTGTTGTTGGGTTTAATGAACTGAAAATCAAATCTCAATTTTTATTACAGAATACGACGCCGCAAAATCAAACAATTGTTGTTGATGCAAATGTGATAAATGAACCAGCAGAAAGTTTTGATGTTGAATTGACCGAAGACAGAGCTCTTTCTGTTGTTAAACAATTTGCTGAGGAAAAAAGCAAAAACGGAAACAAACAGTTGTATGCCACATTAACCTCAAGCAAAATTACCTTCACTGATAAAACTATCTTAATTGAGTTGAATAATGAGGTTCAAAAGGAAATGCTTTTAGGTATAAAACAGGATATGCTAGATGAGCTACGAAAACTCATTAGTAACCGCCAACTCCAATTGGAGATTAGAGTATCAGAAATCATTGGAGAAGTTAAGGCCTATAAACCGGCTGATAAATTTAAATTAATGGCGGAAAAAAACCCCGCATTACTTGAGCTTAAGAAGCGCTTCGATTTGGATATCGAATATTAATCCTCTAAACCATTACAGTTATATTAATCACAGATTTCCTTACTCCTATTTTTGGATTAAGGACCGGAACTATTTATTTTTTATGTAAGTTTGATAAACAATTTTTTATTAAAGAAAAAATTTATGTCACAGGTGAAGAAAATAGATTTAGCGTTGCAGGGTGGTGGAGCGCATGGTGCATATACCTGGGGAGTTATAGACAGGTTGTTGGACGATGATAGAATTGAGATTGAAGGGGTTTGTGGAACCAGTGCCGGGGCGATGAATGGCGTTTGTACCATTTATGGTTTAAAAAAAGGCGGGAGGAATTTAGCGAAACATACGCTGGTGAAGTTTTGGCATAAGATATCTGAGGCGGGAAAATTATCTCCGCTACAACCAAGTTGGTTTGATAAAATGATGAGTCCGGGTAACATGGATTTTTCTCCAAGTTATAAATTGTTTAGTATGAGCACGGAGAACTTCACGCCAAAACAACTTAACCCAACGCAATATAATCCTCTCGAAAAAATACTTAATGAAGTTATTAATTTTGAAGAACTTCATAAATTAAATCCGCCTAAGCTATTTGTTTGCGCCACTAATGTCAAGACTTGTGAAGCCCGAATTTTTGGTCATGAAGAAATTACCGCAAAAGCAATCATGGCATCGGCATGTTTACCATATATGTATGAGGCAGTTGAAATTGACGGTGAATTTTACTGGGACGGAGGATACAGTGGAAATCCATTGATTCAGCCATTGATTGATCATACAGAAGATACTGATGATATTTTGTTGGTTCAGATTAATCCGAAAAACATTAAAACGGTTCCAGGTAAAATTGAAGAAATAAGGGATAGGGTGAACGAATTGAGTTTCAACTCTTCGCTATTATTAGAATTGAAGTTAATTCAGTTTAAGCAGGAACTTGTTGGTAAAGGCATTACTTTAGATGGGACTTTAAAACCAATTTTTTTGCATAACATTAGCGCAGACACTGAATTAGGTGAATTAAATCTATCCTCTAAATTAAATACCAGCTGGGACTTTATGATGTATTTGAAAGATCTTGGTTACAAGGCTTGCGATTCATGGCTAAAAGAGAATTATGACAGTTTAGGAAAAGAAAGTACCTTCAAATTGGCTTAAATAATTTCACTTTTATTTCACTAAAATTAAATAGCTACAAATTGTAGCAATCATCTGCTATAACTTAATGTAATTTTGTTGTATAAAAATTACGAAAGTGGCGAAAACAAAAACTACATATTTCTGTCAGAGTTGCGGAGCACAAGCAGCAAAGTGGGCTGGTAAATGCAATAGCTGCGGAGAATGGAATACACTTGTGGAAGAGATTATTCATAAGGAAACTAAGAATGATCGATTGCAGTTATTTTCTGCCAATAAAAACGAGAAAAATCAATCGAACAAGCCTATTTTATTACAGGAAATAGGTTTGACAGAATACCCGCGTATTCAGGTACCAGGCCAGGAACTTGCGAGAGTTTTGGGCGGAGGTGTAGTGCCCGGAAGTTTAGTTTTGTTTGGCGGCGAACCCGGGATTGGAAAATCAACCCTGATGTTGCAATTGGCATTGCGTTTAAAGAATTTAAGAGTTCTATATGTAAGCGGGGAAGAGAGTGAACAACAGATAAAGATGCGTGCTGAACGGATTGGAATGACAACAGAAAGTTGTTTTATTCTCCAGGAAACAAACACCCAGAATATATTTACGCAGATTGAAAAAGTTCAGCCACAATTAGTAATTATTGATTCTATTCAAACGATTCACACAAGTTATATTGAGAGTAGTCCAGGAAGTGTAAGCCAGGTGCGTGAATGTGCGGCAGAATTTTTACGTTTTGCTAAAGAAACAAACGTACCCGTGTTTATGATCGGACACATCACAAAGGAAGGGAGCCTTGCTGGCCCAAAAGTTTTAGAACACATGGTGGATACGGTGTTACAATTTGAAGGAGATCGTAATCACATTTATCGTTTGTTACGTGCCACGAAAAACCGTTTTGGAAGTACCAATGAAATGGGTATTTATGAAATGAATGGTGATGGATTAAAAGAAGTATTGAATCCTTCAGAGATCTTAATTACAAACAGACAGGAAGCTACTAGTGGTGTAGCCATTGCTGCCACATTAGAAGGTAACCGTCCTTTATTAATTGAAACACAAGCATTGGTGAGTACTGCCGCTTATGGCACGCCGCAGCGGTCATCTACCGGCTTTGATTTAAGACGGTTATCCATGTTATTAGCCGTGCTTGAAAAGCGCTGTGGATTTCGATTAGGCGCTAAAGATGTCTTTATAAACATTGCAGGTGGAATTAAAGTAGAAGACCCAGGTATAGATTTGGCTCTGGTTTGCGGTGTTCTTTCAAGCAATGAAGATTTGCCGATCGCACAAAACATTTGTTTTGCAGCTGAAGTTGGATTGACAGGTGAAATCCGTCCCGTGAACCGTATTGAACAACGAATTTCAGAAGCTCAAAAATTAGGGTTTGAGAAAATTTACATTTCATCGTACAATCTTAAAGGACTGGATACAAAGCATTATAAAATAAATATAGTTGCTGTGACTAAAATGGAAGAGGTTTTCGCTAGTTTGTTTGGGTAATTATATAAATGTTCTAAGCTGTTAAGCGGTGATTTATTGCATTTTGTCGAAGAAAAAGGGTAATTGATTTTATTTTGTTAAAATTTTGAGATATATTTGGAAAAAAATTGGTGGCCTTTTTTAAACAATCTAAAAACAAACAATTATGAAATTATTAAACATCTTCAAAAAATCAACAAAAAAAGTTGTGAAATCAACTATTCAACCATTAGATAAAAAGCAATTAGAAAAAGTTTTAGGCGGAGCTACTGAAGCTAAATTAGTGGATTTTTTGGGAAGACCGCATTCATAATAAATCTATAAACAATTATTAAAAACAACATCTTTAAATCATGAAATTATCAAACATCTTTAAAAAATCAACTAAAACAGTTGCAAAAGCAAACATCGAAAAACTAGGGAAAAATCAACTGGAAAAAGTTGTTGGCGGTATTGATGAAACATCTGCAGTGGCGGACGACGCTTCAAGGACTGTTAATGGTTCCAAAGCGAAAGCCTGGATGGTAAACAATTAACTTCTTGTATTTATAAAAACAGAGTGATTTAAAAAGAGAAACCTTTAAGGTTTCTCTTTTTTGTTTGTACAATTCGCTAAAATTGTGGAACATATTAGAGGTTTTGAAAATTTACTTTTCATCGCACAATCTTAAAGGACTGGACACTACGCATTGTTAAATAGAGATCGTCGCTTTACTAAATGTGAGAAGTCATTAGCAGATTGTGGGTCAAGTATTATCCACCAACACGCTTTAATTTGTAAATTAATTTATCGATTACTTTCGTGTTTTTAGTAATGATCTCTGCATCTCCCAACATTCCGAACCTAAATTTTAGTTTTTTCTTCATATTTGTGGTAATGCCATCAGGTAATTTTACTTTAACCAAATATTGTTTATTGACATCAATCTCTGAAATATTATCGATTATTCCTTTTACTACTCCATATTCTTCAAATGGATAGCTCTTAAGTTTAATAATAACAGTTTGCCCACTTTCTACTTTTCCTAAATTGTATTGGTCTAAATAAATTTCGCCTAAGTAGTGAATATTTTCAGGCATTATATAAAAAATATCCTGTCCCTTTGTAACTGATTGAAATTCCTCTATACTGCCAGCAAATGAAATTTTCCCACTATCGGTTGCTGCTAAAATAAATTGATGTTTCCAGTTGGCAATTTCATTTTTTAAAATGTTGTACTGCTTTATGAAATTTAGTTTTTCCTGTTCTATATTGTCATTAATGTCAACTAATTGCTTGGTTGTTGAATATTGAGAATTATTATTATTCAGAATATTAGATTGAAGTTGTTTGAATAATAATTTTTTAGCAATGTATTTCGACTCTATTTGTTTTAAATCCGATAAAGCAATAACATTATCAAAATATAAATTCAAATTTATTTTATACTCATCCTCAGCTAATTTCAAATCTTTTTTTATCTCAAGCTCTTGTTCTGCTAAATTTGCATTTAAACTAGATATAGTTTTAATCTCATTTTGAATTAATTGCTTTTTCCCTGTTATAATGTTCCCGTTCCAGTAGGCTTGTAATGTTTGTAAAGAAATGAAAAAGGTTTCAAATGAATTTTGAACTTCTCCAAAACGATTAAATTTTATGAAATTAATTGTTTTAATAGAATTCCAATCACCAATGATTAACAATGAATCTACTTTTATCAAACTAGCTTCCAAAGCCATTATATCTTCAACTCTTGCTAGTCCATCCAAATAGCCAAGATGTTGTCCTCGTGTTACAATTTCACCGTCTTTAATTAATAAAGTAACAAGCTTACTATCAAATTTTGGAGATATGGGCTTTGGATTAATATTGGTTTTAATTGTAATCTGAGATAATATTGTATCCGGATATTTAATCAGCCAACATAAAGAAATTAGAATAGCACAAATGATAAACATAAAAGTATTTCCCCAACGCACAATAGCAGATGGATTCGTTCCAATTATGTCTTGAATGCTTTCACTCTTATTATTTAAATCATCTTCTATTTCTTCCATTTTAAGAACCTAATTCTAATTGATTTTTAACGAGATTATAGTAGATTCCTTGCATAGCGACAAGTTCTTTATGATTTCCAACTTCAGCAATTTCTCCCTTATGTAATACCACAATTTGATCCGCATTTACAACTGTGCTTAAGCGATGCGCAATAACTACGACTGAGCGTTGCGCGCAAAATTTTTCTAAATTTTCAACAACCATTCTTTCATTTTTAGCATCTAATGCACTGGTGGCTTCATCTAAAAACATGAAGTTGGGATTTTTGTAAAACGCTCTTGCTAATAGTATACGTTGTTTTTGCCCTAAACTCATTGGCAGGCCTTCATCTCCAATTTGTGTGTTGTAACCAAGTGGAAGGTTTTCAGTTATAAATTCGTTAATGCAGGCCTGTTTAGCACATTCCACTGCCCGTTTCATATCTAGTTTTGATCCAAGTGCAATATTATTTGCAATGGTGTCCGAAAATATTTTTCCTTCTTGCATAACAACCCCAATATTATCACGCCAAACGCTAAAGAAAATCGTATTTATATTATCTGTTCCAACAGTTATTTTACCTGCGCTCGGTTCATAAAAACGAAGAAGTAATTTCATTAACGTGCTTTTACCGCTGCCGCTGGAACCAACGATAGCGGTTGTTTTTCCGGCAGGGATTGTAAGGTTAATGTTTTTAAGAACTAAATTATTAGGATCTCCGGTATAAGAGAAAGATAAATTTTCAAGAATAATATCTTCAGATTTCTCAATTTTAAAAACAGTTTTATTAAAATGAGTTTCCTCTTGTTCTTGTTGATGTACTTCCAAAATTCGATCCAAACCTAATTTTGCTTCCTGTAATAATGGAATGAATCCGATGATTTGATTAATTGGAGAATTAAGTTGGCCTACAATCATATTAATTGCAAACATTGCACCTAATGAATAGTCACCGTTTACAACAGACTTTGCCGAAAAGTAGGTGATAAGAATAGTTGTGAGATGATTTATAATATTAGATCCATTGTTTTGTAATTGTTCAACAGAAAGGGCCTTTGTGTTAATCTTAAAAATGCGGGCCTGATTCTCTTCCCACTCCCATCGCTTTTGCTTATTACTATTACTAAGTTTAATTTCCTCAACACCTTTTATAATTTCAATCAGTTTATTGTAGTTTTTCGAATAGGTTTCAAAATATTTAAAATCCAATTTCTTTTTTTGGTTTAAAAATAGAGTTACCCATAAAATGCTGAGTGTGCTGCCGATAAAAAATACTACAAATATTTTGGAATCATAAATACCTAAAATGATACCAAATAGAATTAAATTTATAATAGAAAATACTGTAGAAAGTGAGGTAACAGTTAGTAGCCGTTCAATCCGTTTATGGTCTTCTACTCGCCGTAATATATCACCTATTAAATGACTTTCGAAAAATTGCACTTTAAGACTGAGTAATTTTTTTAAGAAATCAGAAATTAAGGATACGTTAATTCTACTGCCAATATGTAATAGAATCCAGCTTCTGATAATTTCTACAAAAGCCCCACCTAAAAACAAAACCACTTGCCCTATTAAAACTAAATTAATAAAATTAATATCTAACCCGTTTATCCCCTTATCAACAATAGCCTGAGTTAGGAATGGAGTGAATAACATAATTACACTCCCAATTAACATCCCTAAAAATATTTGAATAAAATAAGGAGTGTAGCTCCGCATATAATCCAATAAAAATTTGGTAGCGCTAATATGCTTTTCTTCTACGCCATCAAATTCATTTTCATAAAAGTCGGTACTAGGCTCAATAAATAAAGCAAATCCAGTATCCGAGCCATGGGACCAACCTTCTAAAAACTCCTGTTTATTATACGTCATCAAACCCATCGCCGGATCAGAGATATACACTTTGTTTTTTGTCATTTTGTAGAGCACTACAAAGTGATTGTTTTTCCAATGAAGTATGCAGGGAAATGGTTTGCTTTCTAATAATCCTTCAAAATTTATTTTTACACCGGTAGACCGTAATCCTATGGTTTCAGCAGCTTCGGAGATTCCTAAAAGATTAACACCTAGTTTAGTGATGAAACATTTTTCGCGCAAAAAAGAAACTGAAAAATCCCTTCCATAATATTTTGCAATCATTTTAATGCAAGTTGGCCCGCAATCCATTGCGCCTAGTTGTCTTACATTTGGAAATGATTTACTGAAAATACCCATTTTTTAATATTGTATTGAGAGATTATTGGCTTAAACCTCTAAAGTACAAAAGTTTTACAAGCACACGTAATATGCATTATGCATAATTGTTAAGGTTAATTAATTCGTCTATAAAAAAAGTAGTTTCGTCTTGCGTATTAAGAGTTTTGTATATATTTTTGGATGAAACTTTAAAACCTGAAAAATGAAACTATCGAACCTCTTTAAAAAAACAACTCAAACAGTTGCAATCGCTAATGTTGAAAAATTAGAAAAACAGCAATTAGAGAAAGTAATTGGTGGAATTGATACTATTGCTGAAACTAATGAAACAACTGAGGTCTCAAAAACAGCTTCTGATATGGCAGCAAAAATTATTGGCAATATTAGAGCTTAGTATTAAATAGCTGAAAGTAAAAAAACCAATTAAAAAAAAGATTTGGTTAAATTGAAATTAAAAAAACAACAACAGTTAATCTTTTTCACGAGACTCAACATAGCATTTTATGCAGCCCTTTGAGTAAATTGCACGAAATGTAAAGCATTTTAAAAGAAACCAAATTGGTTTCTTTTTTTGTTTAGTTAGTTTATATGTTTTAGTTGTAAATTTATAAGTGTTTATTAATAATGTTTACCAATGAGATTAAGAATTATTATTTGTGCGCTGTTTTCTTTTTTTGTTTTTACAAAAAAAACCGTCGGCCAGAATCAGCGAATTTTAGATAGTTTACTAAATCTGTCTAAAACAGTTAATGATACAACCAAAGCTAATTTATATAACATTATTGCAACACTTTATGCTGGAAATAATAACGATAAAAATAAAGAGTACGGATATAAGATAATCGAAATAGGCAAAAAAAGTGGATATGAAAAATATGTTGCATTGGGAAATATGAAAATTGGTATTTACCACTATGTTAACAATCAATTAGATTCATCAAAATTTTATTACGAAAAAGCATTAGCACTTGCTATAAAAAATAGTCGATTAAATCTAGAATCATTTATTCGTCAAAATTTAGCTCTTATATACGTTGATCAAACAAATTATGAGAAAGCCATTGAACAAGACCTGATGGCTATGGCGATTCAAGAAAAATTAAAAAATTCTTTTAACGTCGCTAATTTAAAAAGCAATATTGGTATTATATATATTAAGCAAAAAGATATGATTTCGGCTGAAAAATATATTAAAGATGCCATTCTCGAACTACAAAAGAATAATGTACCAGGAACCTTTTGCTATGTTTATCAAAACATGGGAATAATTGAAAATTACAGGGGAAACTTTGCCTTAAGTAATACTTATTATAAAAAAGCTCTTTTAGAATATGAAATTGGAGCTAATTATTCAATTATGTCGGATTGTTTACAGAATATTTCTTTAAATTTTATTAATTTGAAAATGTATGATTCTGCGAATTATTACAATAGAAAGGCAAATCAATTAGCTAAATCTACTTCAAATGAAATGATGCAATTTTTAACTTTCATTAATTTCTCAACTCTCAATCAACGGTTTTTTAATAAACCAAAAGTATCAAAGTCGTTTATTGATTCTGCCAGTAAGTATACTAATGTCATCTCTTTACCTGAGTATAGATCAGTTTTCCTCCAGGAAAAGGCGCTATATAATTTGGTTTATGGAGATAAAGATCTTGGATATAATTTATTTGACAAATATATCACGTTGAAAGATTCAATTGTTTCTCTTGAAAATATTGAAAGCGTTAAGAATATGAATTCCAAATACGAAACAGAGAAAAAAGAATTGCAAATAAAAACTCAATCCGTTGAAATTGAAGCGCAAGAAAAACAAAATAAACAAAAATCTTTAATTATTTTATTTGGATCATTAGCATTGGTTGGTAGTGGTTTTTTTGGCTCATTGGCATTTATCAATTTTAGAAAAACAAAGAAAGCAAATATCATTATTGAAAACCAAAAGATGGAAGTTGAGTTGAAGAATGAAGAAATTACTCATCAAAAAGAACTAGTAGATGAAAAACAAAAGGAAATCATTGATAGTATTAATTATGCCAAGCGAATTCAACAGGCAGTTTTAACCGGAGAGGATGTTTGGAACAAAGTTTCTAAAGACCATTTTATTTTATTTAAGCCAAAAGATATTGTAAGTGGTGATTTTTATTGGGCTTATAATACACCTAATAACCGATCGATTTTTGCCTTGGCTGATTGTACGGGCCACGGTGTGCCGGGTGGATTTATGAGTATGTTGGGCAACAGTTTTTTGAATGAGATAGTCGTTGAAAACAAAATTTTTAAGGCAAACGAAATCTTAAATAAACTTCGCTCCAAAATAATTAAAGCACTTGAACAAAAAGGCGGTACACAACAAAGGGATGGAATGGATATTTCGCTATGTGTATGGAATAAGATAGATAATAGTCTGGAGTTTGCAGGAGCTAATAATCCTTTATGGTTATTGCGTAACTCTGTCAGTTCGAGCGGAGTTGAGAGCAAAGAATTGCTTGAATATAAAGCTGATAAGATGCCAATAGGGCTATATTTGGAAACAGAAATTCCTTTTTCAAGTATAACCATTCAATTAGAAAAAGGAGATATCATTTATTTAAGTACTGATGGTTATGCTGATCAGTTTGGCGGACCGAAAGGAAAGAAATTAAAGTACAAATCCTTAATTGAAATGCTTGTCAAAAATAGTGTGCAGTCGATGGAGACACAGAAGGTTATTTTAGATAAATCATTTGCCGACTGGAAAGATAAACAAGAACAGGTAGATGATGTGTCAGTAATTGGGATCAGAGTTTAAATTATGCTGAAAGGCGACGGATTTATAATTCATCAACGAATAAGATCATGAACTTAGACTTTCTAAAAAATAATGTCCGCCACCTATGATTAATGATTTAACAGTTTCCCTTATTTCTGGTTCTTTTCTTCCCAATGCACTTTTTTATCTCGTTTTCTGTGGTTACAGAAATATCCAGATATGAGCCTTTCCAAAAATCAACAATCTTATTATTTCTAAACTTGATCATCGCTATATGTTGCACTATTCTTATTCCCCCCGAATAATACGAAAGTAGCGCCATATTTTTTCCAATGCCGAAATATAACAATTGATGAGAAGGAAGATCTTTACGTTCGGAGGAAATCATATCAACGACAACTTTCTTATTTGGGTCATATACCTTTCTAACGGCAAAATCCATGATGTCACCAATTCGCCACCGTTCACCGGGGTTAGCTAATTCAAATTTTCCTGCTGACAGGCTGTCGAAGAATGTAATTATAAAAGCAGGAATTTCATCCTTATTTTTTTTGCGCAGAATCGTTTCACCGTATAACTCTAAAAGCAAGGATTGTTTATTGTGGTCATCTTTACTCTTTGTATCTCTTATTTCACAATTTCCTCTGGATACAGAAACACTATTGATACTTTGTGGATCACATTGTTCATTAATTAATGGGGCCACAGTTTCCGAGGAGGGTTGCTGATAAACAATAAAGAACATGATCGCTACGATCAATAATAACTTCCCCGTTAATGCTAACAGTTTTAAATAACGTTCAAGGACTAAAGGATAAGTATAATTCATATTAAGCATATTGCCTTTTAAGTATTTTTTAACCATCAGCACCCGGCGGGATTAATTCCGTTTACAGTAAATTCAAATTTCTGTTTTACTTTTAGGCCATTCATCGTTTCTGCAGGTTTCCATTTTGGCATTTGATTAATAGTCTCAAGCAATAGACTGTCTGTTTTTGAATTCCCTGATGTCTTTATGATTGAGGCTTCAACAATTTTTCCATCTGTATCGATGGTAAAATGTATTACCGCTTGCCTAAATTCTTTTATAGTTTCTTTTGGTATTTTATTAATTCCGCTTTCGCTTATATAATTTTTCATTTGATTGTTCCCTCCAATGTATTCAGCCTCTTTCTCCGGAATTATAGTGAGGGTTGTAAACAGCTCATTATTTTCAATTGTGTGGGTTACGGGAGTATTGTAACTGTAGTTAATTTTAAAAATAAGGTCGGTGCCAACATCAACCATTTTCAATAAGTTCTTCTGTTCTGTATTCAAAGTATCAGTTGTGCTGATCGCTTTCATAGTTTTTTCTGCGGATAGTGACTGTATCTCGACAGACGTATAACTTGAGATCCAGTTCACCGGATATCCTGGGATCACTTCACTGATTAACTTTGATTCACAGATGGTTTCTTTTTTTATAGGTCGCTCATATTTTCCCTTTAGCGTGAAACTTAATGATTGCAAAGAATCCATGTGGCCTGTTTGAGCTTCTATGTTCAGTCTGGAAAAGAAAACGACCATTGTGATTATTACTGATTTTTTCATAATAAAGAGGATAAATTATTAATGCACAACTTTTTGAATCTCGTCATCGGTTAAAAAATGGAAGTCGCGATATAATGAACCGCCACAACCTCCTGATAAGTATCGATAGCCAACAATAGTATCTTCAGCAGTTTGAACGATTTGAATCACAACAACCAGTTCTGTCTTTCTTTTTGAGGGACTATAAGTGTATGCTAATTTTGGTAGCTTTAAATAGAAAGGGCGTACTCCCGGGTAACCTTGATAATGGTGAATAGCTAATCCGCTTTTGGTTTCTTCATAAGTGGCCAATCGGTTATTAACTACAGGTGTTGTTGCCCAATGCATTAAGTCTATTGGAGCAAAAGCAAGATCATCAGGACAATCAAATTTTTTATATAGTCCAGTTTCATTATAGCCCTTGGTATCAATTGAAGAAATTGTTTCCTTTTTGTTTGATTCGTAGTCTGGTGCAACAGAAGTTTGATTTTCTTCTTTGTTAGTAATAGGATTACAGCTCTGAAAGAGTAAGAATGAAATGGTGCTAAGAATAAAACATCGCATGTTAATAGTCATATTGATTTATAGTTTAGTTCTTTTTTAACAACCCTCATTATTTTTTCGATTCAAATAATTTGAATACATCAAATCGAAATCCTGACGGTAAGTTTTATAGCGAATGTGATAGGGTAATTTCTGTTCGGAGCTATCAATTGTATACGAAGTTGGCGTTGGAATAACCGGTGAAATGCTTGACTCTTTTTTACAACAGGCAAAGAATAAAATGATGCCTGTAAAAATTACATTTGATAGTTTCATAATTAGGATATTTAATTTACGGTAAAGCTAATCCATATTTATCCTGTATTTTGTTACTGACTAGTTATCGGGTTGTTAACGAGTTGTTAATGCGATTTAAAAGCCGGTAAAAATCCCTAATTTTGATACAACAAAATGAAAGTTAAAAGAACGTACTTATTTATTGCCGTGTCATCGTTGGCCTTAGTCACCGTGTTAATCATTCAGGTGAATTGGATTTATGATACGGCTAATGTCAAGGAAACGATCTTTAATGAGAAAGCCAATATTGTACTTACTAAAACGGCTGATGCTCTTTCAAAAGATACATTAAGTGCCAATAGACTGGACAAGTCGATGGGAGGCAATGAGATCCGTAAAATTGATTCGTTGTTCAATCATTATATGAAGATCTACAATATTCAAATTAAATATTCTTTTGAATTAAAGCCTTTTGTTCCGAATTTTAATAATAATGTTTTTCAAAACAAAGCAAGCATGAATCAGCAGGGATGTTATCAGACTTGTGTTGGCGAGGCACCGGATAAGAATAGAAAAGGGGTGTCGGCAAAAAATGGTATGGAGTTGAAATTAGTTTTCCCGGAAAAAGATGAGTTTATTATGGCAGAAATGGGTGTGCCCTTTATTTCTTCCATTATTTTGATTTTAATAGTGTTGATTACTTTTTGGAGAACTGTTTTATCTTTAATGAAAGAAAAAGAAATATCAGAGCATACCACAGATTTTTTAAATAATATGACTCATGAGTTTAAAACACCATTAACTAATATCGCTTTGGCGGGAAGAATGATTTTAAAAGACTCTAATATTAAACAGGAGGAAAAGATAAAACACTACTCAGGAATCATTCTTGAAGAAAATGAAAAACTTCAGTTGCAAGTTGAACAAGTATTAAGCATGACCGCATTGGAGAGAGGAGAAATTCCATTAATTAAAAAGGAACTGGATATGCACTCATTAATTAATGAAACTTTAAATCGCATGAGTGTTCAGATTGAGCATAAACAAGGGCTTCTTAAAACAAACTTCACAGCAAAGAATGTTAAGATCAAAGGTGATAAAACACATATGGCTAATGCCATTTGTAATCTCCTTGATAATGCTATTAAGTATTCCATTAAGGAACCGGAACTATTGATTCAAACATTTAATAAGGAGGAGTATTTTTTACTGACGGTTTCTGATAATGGTATTGGAATTGAATCTGAATACCAGAAAAAGGTGTTCGATAAATTTTTTCGTGTTCCGACTGGCGATGTGCATAATGTGAAGGGCTTTGGTTTGGGCTTAACTTATATTAAAAGTATTGTGGAGTTGCACGGAGGTTCGATTGAATTGCAGAGTGAGAAAGAAAAAGGAACCGTATTTATTATTCGACTACCATATGTCTAAAGAAAAATACAGAATATTATTAGCAGAGGATGACCTTAATTTAGGCGTTCTGTTGTTGGATTATTTGGAAACAGAAGGGTTTAGTGTAAAGTTATGTAAAGATGGAGAACTTGCTTTTAAAGCCTTTCAGAGTGACACCTTTGATTTATGTTTATTGGACGTGATGATGCCGAAACTGGATGGATTTTCACTTGGAAAAAAAATAAAACAGCTACAGGAACATATTCCAATTATTTTTATTACCGCTAAATCTTTAAAGGAAGATAAGTTAAAAGGTTATGGATTAGGCGCTGATGATTACATTACGAAACCTTTTGATGAGGAGGAACTACTTTGGAAGATTCAGGCAATCGTGCGAAGAATCCCGGAACAAAACAAAAGTACAATAGCACCATTAGTTTCTATTGGAAAATATTCCTTTGATTTTCAAAATCAATGCTTAACCATAGATGGAAAATCGAAACGAATTACTGAAAAGGAATCAGAAATTCTCTCATATTTGGTAAAACATACTAATCATGTTATCAAGCGCGAAGACCTGCTAAAAGAACTTTGGGGTGAAAATGATTATTTCATGGGACGAAGCCTTGATGTGTTTATGTCCAAAATTCGTAAGTACCTGAAAGAAGACGGCGATTTAAAAATTGAGAATGTGTTTGGCGTAGGTTTTATTTTTAATGTTCCTGAAAGAGAAACCCAGATTTAAAAAGTCAATAAAAAAAGGAGAGACAATTTGCTCTCCTTTTCCTTTATTTAAAAATATTATTTTTTGCCGGTTGTGTTTGTGGCGGTGCTTGGGGCTGCGGTTGTTGAGGTTGCCCTTGAGAAGGAACAGTTACTGTCACAATAGTTGCCAAACCCGCTTTAGCCTGAGGATGATCAGGTTTAATTTTTAAACACTGCTCCCAATAGAATTTCGCTTTATCATATTGTTTATTTTGATAATAAGCGCCACCTAAATTATAAAAGCCTTCTGGATTTAATTTATCCAGGATGATGGTTTTACGTAGTTCATAAATGGCACTGTCTAACTGGCCACGTTGCGCTTTTTGGTAACCGCGGTTCAATAAGTCGTTATAAAATACGATATAATAGTTTTTTAAGTACGGATTATTAGGATATAAGTATTCAGCTTGTTTCCAATAGAACAAAGCGTCACGGTCGCGATGTAATTTGTAACTTCCTAAACCTAAGTTTAAATAACCATTTACGTAACGAGGATGTAATTCAATAGCATGTTTTAAATACTTAATACCTTTTTCCAAAGATTCTTCACGCTTGGCTACAAAGTTTTTAGTGTCAGAAAGGTCAATATAACGAGCCCCTGCATTTCCTAAAACCAATACAGAGTTCGGAACTGTTTCTACGTCCTTTAAAAAGAGTGTAATATCATTTTTCCAATCCCAGTTACGTTCCCATGTTTTGCACCCGTAAAGGAAAGTCATCACACCTAATAAAGTAAAGAAACCTACACGTTTGATCGTTAATGAGCCCGGTATTTTATCAACTCCTTTTAATATGATCCAGGCAAAAGCAATCACAAAACCAATTGTAGAGTGAAACAATAAACGTTCACCCATGGTTGCTCCAATGTCCATTAAAATGTTACCGATCATTAATAAGAAAGCAAAATAAACAGCAATAGCAAATCCTAACAGGTGTTTTTTTAAGATGAGTTTAAAACCTGCATATAATAAGCCAATATGAAGTACTAATGATACTAAAGTATCCCAGCTCGCAAAAGTCCGGAACTGAATGGTGTTAAATGAATAATCAGAGGAAAGAGGATGAGGTACCCAGCAAAGACTAAAGTATTTTAACAACACGAATACTTTTGTTGCCCATTGTTCTTGTTGTGTAGCCAATAAATACGGGTTATTTAAAATCTCGGTATCTGGCACGCCTGGTTTTAATTTAACAGCCACTAAACGCATTCCTAAATAAAAGAGCATGATGAAAAAATGCCAGCTCATTAAAGTTGCAAATGGTTTTTTAATTTTTGTGCCTATAAGTCCAACACCTACAATTAAATAAACGAACGGAAATAGCCAATAAGAGGTTGTGGCTTTTTGTCCAGGCTGTATGTGTATATCGGAATTACGTTTTACCATGAGCATTAAGAGTGCGCAAATAAAGAAGGAGCCAAAGATGTACATAGCTTGTTTGAATTCTTTTGATTTAAAAAAAGTTTTAGGATCGAAGTCAATCTCGTCAAACACAAAAAAAGCAATAGGAATTAGCATCACTAAAACCACAGCATACTCTTTTGATAATAAAGCTAATAAGAAGTTGAAAGCTGCCCAGAAAAGAGTTTTTGTTTTTTTATCCTCCATGTATTTGAAGGAGAAGAGGAACGTGAGGGAAATAAAAATGAGTGAGAAGATCTCATCACGACTCTTTACATTAGCAATCGCTTCAGAGTGAATAGGATGCATTAAAAAAATCAGGGCGGCTAAGAATGCAAGGTCATGATTGGTTTTGAAAATATAATTGCGAAAGAATAGGTAAAGTAACATTACCCCGATAATGAAAGTAATAATGTTTACAAAATGCCTTAGAGAAGCACCTTTCACCTGGCAATCCACTTCATTGAATACGCCATCATCGTTAATGTCTTCTTCTACGTCGTTCACCTTATTTCCGTTAGTGTCCCAGCATTGCTGAGGGTACAGGCCGTCTTTCGGGTAAGCGCCAATAAACTCCTGCTCAATAGCAAAGCTTACTACAGATAAAGGACGATAACGACCTCCGGCTAATTGATCGGTTGCATTCATACGGCGGTAGAAACTCTCATAAGCATCCTTCGTCATGATATCCTTAATGCCTTTGATTCCTTTTATTACGTGATCATTCTGATGAATGATGATCCCGTCATCTAACGCGTATTCATTATGTAAGGAAGTTAAATTAAAGATTAAGCCAAGGAGTATAATTACAATGAAAGGTGCAGTTTGGTTTT
The DNA here is from genome assembly GCA_040387555.1 of Bacteroidota bacterium. Taxonomy (GTDB): domain Bacteria; phylum Bacteroidota; class Bacteroidia; order B-17B0; family Aurantibacillaceae; genus UBA4416. The sequence continues at coordinate 280,003 of JAZKDO010000003.1, forward strand.
TAAACGGAAAAAAATGAAAGGTATTCTTTAACTCTTTGAAAGTTGGTTGTTTTGGACTCGCCGTTTGTTTTGCCATAAAAAATAAGGTGTTAGTATGCAAATATACCCAAAAAACTAAATCCTCCTAGACCCCCAATAAAATATGTTGTTAACCCAGAAATCAACAATTATTTACCACTAAAAAGAGGGGACAAAATATATGATTTATATGGAAGTTTTGGGGATTGAAACCATATTTGATTGACGCAAAAAGGAATCAATTTTAAGATAAATTAACAGATGAAACGAACTGAATTTAACAAAAAAGGACTGAGTGTTTTGACTTCGATTTGTGTCAAAGGTTGTCAATTCAAAGCAGGCTCAAACTTAACACTTTTGACTTAATATAGAGTCTTTTAAAACAGTAAACCAAGATAACAGCAAATGGAAAGCACAGAACTAATACCCCCACACAGGGCATCTAAAATCGATTCGATGCTATACAAAGATGTTCAGATTTATTTTGTAGTGGCTATGATGATGAAATCTGAATCTGGAGAATACATTCCATTATACCAGCAAGTATCAAAAGAGGAATATGATTCGCATGATGCAACTACTCAAAATATACCTTTTTTTATTAATACTCATTAAAACCACTATATTTATGCCATTAATAACAGTTCCTTTTATATCCGATAGCGGTAAAGTTGATTATTTCATATGCGGATGTACAAATGAAGAACAAGAGAAATTTATGAATAGAACTGACGAAATTAATTCACATTATATACCAACTTCATTTTTTACAAAGTATATAACAGACCTACATCGCACGATTGATGAGGTTGATAAATTTACTGAGTATGCGGTAGAAGAATTAAATGGGTTTAAATACACTTGGAAAGGGAGTAATGTGCTAACATTAGTAATGGTTCGAAAAGTTTTGCATGGTTATGATTTGTCTTTCGATGAATTTATTGATGCGTATGCTTCATATCTAAAATCCGTGAATTTCTAAATTGATAATTGTTTTAATATACAAATGGGAGTTTAAAAAATTGAAAAAACTGTTAATCAATGGCATGTTTGTTTAGCCCGTCATATACTATAAAACGTTCAGCATCTATTTTAGATTTTGTTTTTATATTCATCTGGTAAATCCTTAAACATTCGAAGGCTACGGGGTTCTCTTCTTTCTAATATACTAGGTATACGTTCTTCAATATTCCCTTTCCGTCCATCTTCATTATTTAATTCACGACCATGTTTTACATCTATTGTAGTCATTATATTCACGCACAAAGAACCTTTTTCAATTTTAGTCTCTTTTTCAATTTTTTGGAGTTCTTTATAGGCAGTTTTTTGAAAACCGTAGTTGTCAAAAGTCTCAATTGTAGCTTGCGGAAACTTACTTTTTAATGTGATAAGTGAAGTTTCTATCATTTTTAAAATTGCGTTACCAAATTCAATCGCTTGCTCTTTTGTGGGAATATATCCTTTGTGAATCACTGAATTACGGAAGGGAACGTCTTTATTCGAATTGAGTAGGATTGGTTCTTCCCCAAAAGCTTGAGTATATAATGCAATATACGCCCCAAGCTGCCTTTCAGATTGATTCGCAATATTTTTCCACGTTTTATCAATAATAGCAAAATCTACATTAGAATTTCTTAATATTGTTTTAATAGCAAATTCAAAATATCTTTCCATAGAAGCTGTCAAAGATGAAACAGACTCTCTATAATATCCATCAGCAATAGCATTTATTCCATATTCAAAAAGTATTTCAAAATCCATGTTGTCAATAATGGTGTAAGATTTATGCCCCTTATTACAGGTTACTTCATATAAACCTGTGTTATTGACTTGTTCAAATGGTGTTGGTATTGATTGTCCTTCATTTATTTCTCCTGTGCCAGAATTAATTTGCTCCATAATACATTCATAGCATCCTAGGTCTAATAACATCATTGTCGATTTTTTTAAGAGTACCCTTTCTATAATAGAATTCTCTTATCTGTTTTAACATATTTAGCCTTATTTTCTCCTTTTGTACCTTCAACACCAACTAAAGTATTTTCATCTGTCATAATTAAGGCAAGTGGCAACTTGCTTATTTTTGGTGTGTTTTTTTCAAATAGAATAACACCACTTTCAGTAATTTTCACATTGGTTATTCGAATACTTCCATGAGAAGAATACATTACCTTTTCTTTTGAATTATATCTAATGCTTTCTATTTTTTTATCGTTTAAGTAAAAGTCCCAAACAACAGATTCACGGAATATTTTCCCTAAATCATCTGAATCTATGTGAATTGAATTTGAATTTGTACGTAATTTTTCATTTCTTTCAAGTTCTATCTTCGTTTTGTCACGTTCAGCCGTAACTAATTCATATTGTCTTTCCATTGCATTGAATTTATTTACCGCTTCATTTAATTTATTTTGTAAGTCATTGGTTTGAGCTATACCTGAATTTAAATTCATCGCCAAATCGCTTTTCTTATTTTTTAAATCCTCTATTTCCTCTTTGTTAGAAATAATTGTTTTTAAATCTTTATCAGTTTGGTCTTTCATATCAATTAACTCACTTTGTTTTTCCCTAAGCTCCTTAAAATATTGATTACTAGATTTCTCAAATTTTTCTAATTCTGTTCTATATACATATTTGCTGTTGTCATGTCTGCCCATTAGATATAATGGTAGTTTCGTTCCAATAAATAGTTTCATTAATTGGGAAGCAACCCCTATAACATAGAATCCAAATAAAGAAATAAAGGCGAAACCTATTGGCATCCAAAGTAAAGTGCAACTATCTTTAGAAGAAAGATAAAATTTGAGGTCAAGTAATTTCAGATTCAGGCTGTAATTTGCATTAAAGTTAAATATCATATACACTAGTTCCCAGTTATTAATTAGCCATACTATGACAAATGATAATATCAAAGGATTTCTAAACCTGTTATCTAAATCCTCAACTGTTTGGTTAAACCACTCTTTAATTCCCATATAATCTATAAATTAATATACAAAGGAACAGTAATCACTTTTGCTGACCTAGTAAATTTTTAATTACAAATTAACATCACACCTTACTTCTCTCAAAAAATAGGTATTTATACCTATTATAAAAAACATTTTTAGTCACATTTACATCTTCAAATGCTTAATTTTAGGAAATGTTACCTCCATTCATACAATATAGCTTTAAAAGCTCTCTAAAGAGGTTTTTTACCAAATTGGGTATAATCTTCTTCACTCATCCAAGTAAATGGGCATGGGAATTCACGAAATTGAAAGACAATCGCTTTAATAATTTAGAATAAAGCCTTTTTAAGGAATAAAATTAGGGATATGAATTTAAAAGAGACATGGGATGAGTTGACGAATGATTTTAAGGGAAGAATTAGAAATCCTTTAATACTATCGTTTATTCTTGTATGGATATTTACCCATTGGGCATTTCTATATAGGTTTTTGAATAGTGGAGATTGTGAGACATTAAGTATTAAAATTTATAATCTTCAAAAATATCTTAATAAAAATGGTTTTGAGGGTATGATTTTGACGCCGTTATTTAAATCATTTGTAGCTCTTTTTTCATTTTATATTATTGGCACAATAGCTGAATTTATTAAAATTTTAGTAGGAAAGAGATTTCAGATATTTATCATAAGATTAGTTGACAAAGGAAGATTTGTTTTAAAGACTGAACTTAAATCTTTAGAAAATAAACTAAAACAGAGTGAAATTGAAAATAAGAACCTTGAAATTAGAGTTGGCGAGTTGACAGAATTTAAAAATACTGCTGATAAAAAAATAAGTGAGGCAGAATCAAAATTGGATATCTCCATTAGGGATAAATTGAAAATCCAAAAGAATATTGATTATAATTTAAAATTTAGAGAAGAGATAGAGGCTGCACTTGTTCATTTACTTTATTTAAAAATGGAAAATAAACCACGAAATTTCGGTCATCGAAGTGAATTTATCACTAATAAATTAGATTTTCTTGAAGGCGATTGGAATGTTCAAACTTCTACCGTTTATCAAACGGAATTAAATTCATATGAGCGATTAATAATAAGTAGTGATGTCGTGTACAATTCTAATGGAAATAAATTAAGCGATGTTGTAAATAAAAAGTATGATTTGATAAATAAATTTGTTTCATTTTCATTTAAGCATCAGATATCGCCATACAATTATTTGATGATTAAAATTAACAATAACAATTTAATCGGATTTGATGAAGATGGCTTTGTGAGATTCGTAAGGGCTGATGAGAAAAATACTTATTCTGCAAGTTCAAATTAAAGGTTATAGGAGCCAGAAACAAGCTAATTTATACCCACCTGATTTAGGTAATCAATAGATTTTTTGAAATCTAACCAAAACATTGATTCTGCATGATGAAAATGGTGGGCGGATTTAGTGCTATTAAAAAAAACATTTCTGTTTCTAAATTCATATTAAAAGTAATAAATTTGTTTCATGACCCAAAGGGTGTTCAATAGTTTGGATTTAAATCAAAGGCTGTATTTGATAGTCAACAGCGGGGAGTTTATTTCTGAGATTGTATATTATGGATATAGGATAAGGTTGTATATTGTGAATTCTCTTTATGTAGAAGTATTCCGAAATGTCCATTCAAATGATATTGAACTGGTAGAAGTCCTTGAACCCGAAGAAGGCAGATTGCAATTATATGCAAAGGATATTGATATTTCTGAGCTGCTGGAAAACTAAGATAGATGAAAAAGTACTTTAATATATAGCAATTCTATTTACTCTTCCAAGTAATGAGAATGTGAGTTGAAAAAAATTGAAATATGAATATCTTTTAAATAAAGGCTTTTAGTTTCTATTTATTTGCGTATTGCAAACTAGCTTCGTTAACTATTAGAGAATCTATTTCTGAAGTTTTATATATTAATGTTGCTTTATTATTTCGGTTATAAAGAAATAAACTACTTTGTGTTTGACCAATATATAACAGTTTACTATATGTGCGTACAATTTTGTTATTATATTTAAATGAAATATTCCTATCAATTATGCCAGCCTTAAGCTTTTTTGCATCATTAATTCGGTAACTTATAATTTCAGAGTTAATAAACATGATAATGAATAGGGAAACTATTATCGGGTTTTTGGCAAAATAATTTACATCATCGTCCTTAAAGAAAATTGCTAAATATATTATTAAAATAACACCAAGTGAATAACATATACTAAACCACTGTAATTCATATGAATAATAATATTTCACCAATATTGTTCCCAATATGACACGAATTATACTCCACGAAAAAAAATAAAACCAAAATGAAGTGAAAACATTCTTAAATATGGATTTCCAACGAGAATTTTTAACAATTTGTTTAACTTCTTCCTGTTCATCGTCAGTTTCTTTTATATCCTCAAGTTTTGGTTCCTTTTTAGTTTTTCCAGCCTCTTGAACAAGCATCTGATAAAAAAGACTATATGTCAATGTTGCCCAAACTACTATTGTTGGAAGAAACGACAATAAAATTTCAGTGTTTGAAATGTAGTTATGTATATCAATCTTAAATTCTTTATAATAGCCATGTAGATTCGAGTAACCAAAAAAGAATAAACAAATCGTTAACAGAGGTATGTATTCTATTACTTTTTTCATAACTAATTAGATTGAACCTCCATCTATTCATCTACGTTCTCAATAATCCAGTTCTCACGAAGACTATTAATCGCTTTTAGTAATTCATTTTCAGTTTCACGTGGTTCGGATTCAAAACACATATTGGTGTGTCCCCCATTCAAATGCTCATGCCATCCTTTAAGAAATGTTGTATATAAATTATTTATGTGCCTGCTATCATTAGAGGCATCCATTCCAACATAATCATTATATGGACTGAAAGTTTCATATCTAAACACTAAAGTGGGGTCATCAATTTGAATTTGCATTGTGTGAAAATCTCTCAACTCAAAAAATCCATATACATTCAAAATTAGAGAGTTTATAATTCTATCATCACCTTGTCTGATAGTTGAAACTAATTGTTCCTTTGAAGGTATTAATGGAAACATATTTCTCTTTACATACACATCATAAGTTAAATCGCTATACCCTTCTTCGGGCAAAACTTTATAAGATTTGCCATTAATATGTACAACTGTTTTTGTTTTCTGTAGCCGAATTAATTCAAATACCATTTCACTTAAAAAATCTTTATTCTCTAATTCTCCATTATGGTAATCTCGTAGTCGCCAACTTCCATCTTTTTGAAGTCTGAAATAATTTTTTTTGTCAGTAAGCTCTAGGTAGAATTCCATATTATTTAATTTTAATTAATAAAATTAACCAAAATAAGGAAAAGTTACCTACTTTCATAAAAAGCACGTATTTATACGTAGTCGATTTATTCGAAAAATGAATTACATTTACTCCACTTTAAGTTAAAGTAGTATGATAGTAGATTCATTAGTTGATAATGTAGCAGAAATTTCTGAAGATGTAAATTATTGGTTTGTAAGAACTGATTATGGCAAATATTTCGAAACATTTTATAACCATAATTTTATTGCGATTGGGTGGGATAATATCACTTTAGAAGAGTTAAGAGACCCGAAAAAAGATGATTCTATAAGAAAAAAGTTATATAAATCAGAGAAGCTTTCAGAAAATAACCCTTCTCATAAACGAACAGTTTCATCTATCGTTAATAAACTGCATAACTTTTTGAATTTAAAAAAAGGAGATGTTATAATTATTCCTAGTCAAAATTCATCTAGATTTGCTTTTGGAATAATTCAAAATTCTCAAGTTTATACAGAAATTAACAATACACTTGGTTGTGATTATCATAAAAGAAAAAAAGTAAAGTGGGTGGCTGAAAGGTATGTCAAATCACTCGACCCGCATTTCTATATGATGAAAAAAACTAGGCATACCATAAGTGATATTTCGGATTACAGTGTTTACATTGATAATATAATAAATTCGTTGTATATCAAAAACGATAATGCACATTTTGTTCTCGACATTAAAACGCAAAAAGACATTAATGTTGATTCGTTAGTTTCATTAATTAATAATATACAAGACCTTAATAAAAAGATTAACGGGTATTTTAATCTTAATGAGCAAATTGACAAAAATTCTATCAGGCTTAATCTCCAATCACCTGGACAAATAGAGTTCAAAATGCCTGTTGGCAAGTCTCTTGTAACCTTAGCGACAATATTGAGTATAACATGTTGTAGTCCAAATAATCGTAACACCCCGAGGGAATTAGAGCAATTTATTGAAGCTAATCAGGACACAATCGATAAAATTAGAACATCAATGGATGTATTAGAAGTAAATAGAGATAAGATTAACTCTTTCAGTAATGGACGTTAGCAGCATATTTCCTAGCTCTGATAATTTATACAAATTTCTTTTTATGGGGGGTATCTTCATGATTGTATTTGCACATGTGTATCCTTTCGAAAGAGCAAATCAAATTGCTCTTGAAATAAATGTGTATAATAAACAAATTGCGGTTTTAAATGAAGAAGCATCAAATCTTAAATCGAAAGTTGACAAGCTTGAAAAACTGACTAACGAGACGTTGACTCAACTTGAAAAGACAAAAAAAGAAAATAATGGTAAAATAGCTCAATTAAAAATAGCTGAAATTCAAAATAGTTATAATAAGATTTACAATGAGGTAAAACAGAAAGAAGAAGATTTAGTTACCAAGAATATTGTTTTGAAATATGAGAAAGAAAAAATAAAAATTCTTCAAAAGCAAATGGATTCGTTTTCCTATTTAAAAATTTTCTTTACAATTGCTGGTGCTGCGTTTACCATTTGGGGGCTTGTATGTTGGTATTTATCTACTAAAATCTCTACAAAAATACATAAATTAGAACTAGCAATAAAAGAAAAGGAAGCTGCAAAGCCATAAATCTAGTTTAGAATTTCCTTATTTGCTTGTCCCATTTATTAAGCCTTCTCCTTTATCAAATCCTGAAATGATACACAGTGTCATTAAAACTAGTAAATCTTTCAAATTTGTTCATCTGAGTAGTCGGGTATGGGAGTTCAAAAATTAAACCATATGATTATAAGTAACGCTTAAATAAATAAATTATCACATTAAGGACATAATTTAATACTCATCTCTCATAGTTTAAACCCATTTTAATGGCTTAATAAGTTTATATCCACTGTCGAGTTCAATATTTTCTGGAAGCTGATGAGATTTAAACCTCTGCTTGTAATTTTCTAATGAAAGGTCAGAATGCGTTATAGATTTTAAATGGACACCCTTTCTGCATGGAGGGAAAAAAACGGCTATTCTATGTTTAGGAAGATAATTTTTTATGAATTCTATTGGTGGAGTTAAATCACTATCTCCTGAAACAAGTATTGATAATTCACAATTTCCTTGAATAGCATCAGCTATTAATTGAGTAGCAATATTTACATCTGTTTTCTTTTCTTCCTTAATATTAAAATAATTTTGACACGAAGTACATTCAATGGATTTATCCATGAAATTACCTAGAATTAGTTCGAATTTTTTATTTTCCTTATTTGCTGAAAAAAAAATCCCTTGTCTCTTTTTTTTACCTTCATGGTTAGCAATCGCTGAAAAATACTTTACCTTAACCAACTCTTGATTCTCGCTAATAAATGATTGAAAAAAATTCACTAAGTCAAGCCAGTAAAATTTTTTCCAATTATTTTCTTTTAAACCATTATAAAAGTTATATCCATCTACATAGACAATAACCTTTTTCTTTTCTGTCGCTTCCATAAAAAAGTAAAGCCCTCTTTCAAGGGCTTGGCCTAACAGATTAATGTTAGGGGGGTTGTGGAATAAATCCGAGTACAAATATATGACATGTTTTCAAACTATCCAAATTTAATATATAATTTTTTTGTGGGTATTTTTTGTTATCAATTTTGCAAGTCGAAATATGAATTTTAATATTATAATATGCCCATTAAATTATGCAAGTCTTTTTTTAGCTTGATGAGAATAGAATCAGAGAAAAATAAAGTTAATAAAGTCTCATAATGGTTCATAAATGCCTGTTTTCTCACCTTTAAAATGCCATAACTTTAGTATGTTAAAAATAATACTTTATGGAAACACCATGTATCTCATGTAATGAATCAATATTACAAATAGCTAATTTTTGCCATAAGTGTGGAGGCCAACAAAAATGTAAAGCATGTTCTACTGTTATAGTAAAAGGAGCTAATAATTGCTTTAATTGTGGCATTGTACTTTCAGACACATTAAATTTGGCTTCAAACGCTATGAATACTGTTGAGTTTAAACAAACAGCAGATACTCGTGAATTTAAGATAGCATTGACCGATAAAGTTGGTGGAAATGCCGTAGGTGAAATATTAAAAAACATGATTGGTCACCAAATCGAAAAACAACACCTTAAACTTAGTGATGAAGGAACTCAAAGCCAACATTCTATTACTGATAATGATAATGGAACTTCTGATGCTTCTACAGAAGACATAACATTAAAAGACAATAGTAGTACTTCAAAAGTAGTTGAAAATAATGAAGTGCCACACATAAATGATGTTGAAAAGACTATTGAATGTTCTGAACCTGAATGGATTCTAATTTATGCGTTTTATAATTGTAATCATGGAAAAGATGCATTTAGCCCAGATGCTGTTTATAAAAGTTATAAAGAGAAACGCTTTACTGAAAGTAGAATGAAAAACTTCTCGACTAATTGGAAAAGTTTATTTAGAGAGTCTATAAAGACTATAAAAGATGGCGAGATGAGATTAACTCAGGGTGGAATAGATATGGCTACAGGGTTAATTAATAAAAAAATAACATCTAAATCTAAATCATTTGCGAAAAGAGCAACGTCAAAAACTGTTTCGACAAAAAAAGCAAAAGAACAAGAGCCTTTAAAAAAATCTTCTGCTAAATCAACTAAAACTTCTGCTAAATCAATAACTCCTGAGCAATTTGATTTACATAAAAGCAGTACTAAACCGTCTCTAGAAGATTTCTTAAGGACTAAAAAAGTTGGAGATGATACATCTCTTAGAATCCTAGCCATTGCATATTATACAAACAAATTTTGCAAACTCAGCTCTTTTTCAGATGGAAATATTGAATACGCCTATAAAGTATTAGGATTAAATAAACGGCCAAAGCATCTTCATCAAACAATCCTTAATGCAAAAATTAGACACTTATGGTTTGAAATAGGTTCTGAAACTGGAAACTGGAAATTGACTAGGGATGGAGAAATCTATGTTGACGAAAAATTAGTTTAGTTAGTGTATGCATAAAAACTATGGGCACTTTATTGAATCAATTGAAAATTTTGATTCATCATCTCAACTTGAACAAGTAAAATATATTTCGTATTTCTATTGCATTATTAATGGTGTAGAAGAAATTACAGCCACAGTTGTTGGAGATGTATTTGACACTGAAAATCTTTCGAGGCCAGGAAATGTTAGTGATTGTTTAAGTAAGCTATCAAATAAAAACCCACCTGTACTTATTAAGAAAGGTAATATATATCGCTTTCATAGAACAATAAAGAAAGAACTTGATAGTATTTATCTAGATAAGAAACATATTCAAGAAACTTCGAAAGCCTTGAGAGAACTTTTGCTCAAAGTAATCAGTCCTCAACAGAAATCGTTTTTAGAAGAAGCTATTGTATGTTATGAGGTTAAAGCATATAGAGCGTCAATTGTAATGACGTGGCTTTTGACAATAGATGTATTATTTGAACATGTAATTAATTATAAAATAAGTGATTTTAACGAGGCGATGGCTAAAAATAGCGGGTACAAAAATGTCACTATCAGTGGAAAAGAAAGCTTTACACACCTAAAAAGTGAAAACGACTTCATAACTTTGCTTAAATCCGCATCCATTATCACTGGAGACCAAAAAAAAATCTTAGAAGAAAAATTAGGCATCAGAAATACATCAGCTCACCCGAATTCTATTGAAGTTAAAGAATCCAAGGCTACTAATTTTATAGAAGACCTTATAGCTAATGTTGTCTCTAAATTTCAATGATTATTCGAAAATAACTTTCAATATTTAGTCCAAAAGCTTTAAAAATATAGTTATTTTTCATGGCTATGAATTATTCTAATGTGTAGCTAATGAATAATGATTTTCTCGACACGAAATGGAAGGTTTTAAAACCGTCAACATCTTCCACATGATTGAGCTCAGATGCCTCAATAATAGTTTTACTTTGAAAATAATTGTCTCCGTTCAGAATAAGCATGAATTTGCCTGTGGCTAAATTTATCGTTAGCTTCTTCCTGTCTCCTATTTTAAAACTGTTTACGGTACGCCTTGGTATGAATGCGGTGTTTGACCTGTCGTTATCCCAGTTGAAATAGGTGATTGATTTCTCAATGTTCTCCATCCAAAGTGAGGTTCCGTGTGATTCAATTCCTCTATCGTTAATAGTATAACACAATTTACCCGACTCTAAGCAATCGATGTGTATGTATTTCCTAAAGAGCAGAAGGCTTAATTGCTGGTGAAAATATAGGGCATTCTCCTGTCCAATTCCAAGTTCTTTCCTGAAAGCATTTTCATTTTCAAAAACACTCGGTTCAGCTTGGTTTTCTACTACTAAAAATTTGAGAATCGATTTGTGAATCTGATATTGAACTTGATTATTCATTCGTATGCAAGCTTTGTCATTATATTCTTGTATTTTTCATAAAACTTCTTTACTGACTCCTTTACCTTCTTTGCATTTTCTTCCTCTCGAATCTGTTTCTTTGTTTTCGTTGGCATTGCTTTTGATTTCATCGAAAGTAATTATCATTTAATTTTCGTCAATTTTTAATTATTTTAATCTTGATTGAAGTTCAGATATTAAGTATTCATACTTTCTTAATACTCTGTCCCATTGTTGAAAAAGCTCATCATTTTTAACAGAGGTTAAAGGTTTTCCCGATGATTCACTAATCAATTTAATTTTATATTTTAACGGGCTTGTTCCTCCTGATTTAATCACTATTCTTGTTCGAACTGTATTTTGAGTAAATGGTTGCACTGCCCATGCTGTTCTCATGTATCCCGTTGATTTATCGGATGTTTCAATGATATCAAAATTAGAAGTGATAATTTCACTGATTAATCGCCATGCCTCATCTTCTTTTTTTGATGTTTTAATTTCAATGTCAACGTTTGCTTGGTCAGTTGCCGTAGAAGCGTCAAGAGAATCATCTTTTCTCATTGTGAAGAAATATTCTTTCTTCGGTCTAATATGCGTCCCGTCATTGAACATTTCTAATGTCTCTGTTAAATAACCGACCTTTTTTATTTCTACAGTAGCTGAACGATTTGGAAGAAGTAGAATCTCTACTGTACCACTTCCGATTAATTGTCCGTTTGAATATACATTCGCATCACGCTCACTGCTTCCAATTTTTATCCTTAATGTACGGGCAGTTAATGAGAACGTAATAATTGATAGTATCAATAGTGCTTTTAGTTTCATATGATTTATTTTAAATATTTGTGTTTGACCATTTCAAATATATGAGTAATAATCTTTGTAATATTATAACATGACATAAAAATTAATAAATAGTTGATAATTAGCAGTATAAAATTGCTAAAATGAACGACCAAGAGTACTACAAAGCGGTTGGTACGAATATTAAAAAGATTCGCTTGGCAAAAGGCATAAAGCAAATTGAACTCGCTGCGAACTGTGACTTTGACAGGCAGAATATGTTTAAAATCGAGAATAGTGGGATGAATCTTACCTTAAAGACATTGCGAATTATTGCTCAAGCTTTAGACGTTAGTGTAATTGACCTCTTGTATTTTAAGCCTAAGAAATAATCTTTAGAAGGGTATCAGTTTTCGGTAATTTTACTTTATCATTGCTAGAGGACTCGGTAGTAAGTTACTTGAGAAGAACTACTAGTGCTGCAAAACGCTTTAGCTATCCAATAACACGCAATCCGAAATTTAATTACATTTGCTTATGAAAAAAATAGCAGTAATAACATTAATTTTTTTTAGCATACCACTTATTCAATGTAAAAAAGAAAAAAAGACTTGCACAGAATCTAGAACTGGTGCAGTTTGCGCTGACAACTCTACAACAACTGCAACTGGTAGCGGTGCTTGCTCGGGGCATGGTGGCGTAAAAGAGTGGACAACTAAAGAAGAGTGTAAATGACTCTTAATATAAATTCCATTATGAAATCCGAAGAAAAAAAAGAGAATTTAGGTTTCCTAAATCTTCTTATCCTATTACTCTCATTTTATGTTTTAATTGCTTTATTAGTTGACACCATATTTAAACTTCCTCCAGAAACTTCGAAATTATTAAATTACATCGACAATATTATATGTGCGGTTTTTCTATTTGACTTCACAGTTCGCTTTAGAAAAGCAGAGAGTAAACTAGCTTTCATGAAATGGGGTTGGATTGATTTAATTGCCAGTATTCCAACATTCGACTTTATGCGTGCAGGTAGACTTCTACGAGTAATTCGCTTGATAAGACTTATTCGTGCATTCCGCTCAACAAAACACATCGTTCAACATGTTTTTAAAAACAAAATTCAAGGCACATTAACTTCGGTAGCAATCATTGCTGTTCTTATGCTTTTATTTTCTTCAGTCGCAATTCTGCAATTTGAAACAGACCCGAATAGTAACATCAAAACAGCTGAAGATGCTATTTGGTGGTCGTATGTTACAATAACAACTGTAGGTTACGGTGATAAATATCCTGTAACAACTGAAGGTAGAATAATTGCAGTTATATTAATGACAGTTGGCGTTGGACTCTTCGGAACTTTTACAGCTTTTGTTTCTTCTTGGTTTGTAAAAAGTAATGAGCAGACGCTCCAAATTAGCAGTGACGTGGTAGACCATCACAACAACCAAATATAAATTTACGATAATTCAAAACTGTTTAAAATAAACTAAATTTAATTGTCAATAAAACTTTCAAAAGAAAAATTACTTAGGTAACTTATACTTAGCTAACTGGAAAATCAGATTCTTATTATTTCATAGATAAACTATTTTTTAAAAAGAAAGACATTCCTATTCTTATTAATTCATATATGGTTTACAACCACTCCTTCAAAAAACATTGATTTAGAATTAAAATAGTAGCCAAAAACTCAGTTTTTAAATTAACAGATTTACTACGTATAAATACCTGTTTTTTATCGAAAATTAGCAAATGTTCTTTTCATTTTACAATTTGGTGGTTTATAAAATATAACATTATGACACAAAAACTACTTTTAATTGCTTTTACATTTCTAAATGCAACATTATTCTCGCAAGCTGAACAAAAAGCTTTTTTAGATTGGTCTGAGAATACAGGCACCCAAAACTTTTTCTATAAAACGGTTGCGAGCCGTGACAAAGATTTAAGTGTATATATAGCGGGCGCTACAAAAGCAAATAATGGCTCTACAGATATATTAATATCAAAGCACAATACTTATGGCGATTTGGTATGGACTCAGCAGTATAACGGCTTAGCTAACGGCAACGACTACGCATTAGGTATTTATGTTGATAATACAGCAAATTCTTATATTACTGGTATTGTTAGTAATGATACATCAAGCGCTTCACTCACGGATTTAATAGTTATCAAATACGACCCTTATGGAGATATAATTTGGGAAAGTACTTTTAATGGCGACATGAAGGGCTTTGATGGTGGCAGGGACATTATAGTCGATGAAAACACCGGGTACGTTTATGTAACTGGTGGAACTCTTAATTCTTCTTATAATTTTGACATCGTCGTTGTGTGTTTTAATGATAATGGCGTTTATCAATGGTCTTATACTTACGACCACAATTCTTATGATGATATAGGATATAAAATTTCTTTGAAAAAGGGTATATTAATATCCGGTGTTGTCACACAATCTCCAAATAATTACAAACTACAAACCATAAAACTTGACCCTTTAGATGGCTCTATAATAACTCAAGCCACAAGCACAGCGGTAACAACGTCAAGTGTTGAAATTGTTTCTGATGTTGCTATAGACAATCAAAACAATATTTACATCACTGGTAGCTATGATGTAGTGGCACAAGGTTTAAATTATTATACTATGAAATTAGATTCAGACCTTGTTACCCAATGGACGCAGACTTATAATGGTAGTAGTAATTTAAACGATTTTGCTAAAGGCTTAGATGTAGATTCTTTAGGAAATGTGTATGTAACAGGTTACTCAACATCTTCAACACAAGGTGAAAATTATGTAACTATTAAATATGATAGTACTGGCACTCAACAATGGGTTCAAACCTTTAATAATCAGTTAAATTCAGACGATGAAGCCTTTGATGTAGTTGTTGATGATTCCAGCAATGTATACGTTACTGGTTACAGCATGAGTGAGATTAATAATAAAGATTATTATACCATTAAATATAATTCAAGTGGTGTAAAAATTTGGGAAATTCAAAATGATGCCAATCATTTAAATGACATGGCTACTAATATTGCTATTGACGATGAAAATAATATTATCGTTACTGGTCAGTGCGAAACATCTCCTAATTTGTTTGAATACAGAGTGAATAAATATATTCAGCGTGATATAATTACACCAACTGATTTTAATGGCGAAGCACCTGCATCAAATCATTTGTTTTATCCAAACAACGGGCAATTGATAGATACTAATCATATTTCTGTTACTACTATTAAATTCTTGACTAATAATACTAACCCTACTTTTTATTTTAAAGACCACAGTCAGACTTTTGTTTTTTCGAAACCTGACACTGCCCAAACTAACAGAAAGGATACATTGCATCGAATAGATTTATTATTTAATGATGCTAATGATATTGCAAAAACGTACCCAATGGAACAACAGGACAAAGCATACTTAAACTTTTTTCTACCACATACAGGTGACGCCAAAACGAAAGGCATTTTTGGAAATAAACGTTTAATTACTCCAAACATTTATAACAACATTGATTTGATGTGTAGTTCTAACTTACATGGTATAAAATACTATTTTATTATAAAGCCAGGTGGTGAAATCAGAGATATTCAGATGGAATTTATTGGAGCGTCATCATTTAGTTTAAATAGTTCTACAAATGCTTTATCAATTAATAGTAATATTGGAAGCATTACCTTCGACAAGCCAGTAGCATATCAATTAACTACTGGTAATAGTACAGTAGCTGTTACTAGTTTCTCTCCAACGTGGACATCCAATGGAGCATCGAATAAGTTCAAATTTAATCATGGGACTTATACAAGTTCGCTGACACTTGTAATAGAAGTTGATGAGGGGAATGCAATATACTCTCCAACTTCATCAGGAAATATCAAGTGGTCTACTTATCTAGGTGGGTCTAGTTCCGACATGAATAACAAGGTAAAAACAAACAATTTGCATGAAATTTTTGTGGTTGGACAAAGTCTTTCAACAGTCTTTCCTCAAAACAGTGGTGTTTCTACGATATTTCAAACTGCAAATGCGGGAGCTATGGACGGAGTTATTTCAAAATTTAGTCCTGTTGGGGAATTGATGTGGTCTACTTATGTTGGGGGCGATAAACATGACAATCTAGTTGATATCGCATTTCACCCTAGCGGTGATTTATATTTTGTTGGTAATACAAATTCTAGTAATCTGCCTTACGTAAATAAAAGCGGCGCTGATAACGATGATTCATACGCAGGAGCCACAGCGATAGGAAACACAACAGAACTATATTGGACTCCAAAAGAAGCTTTTATATTTCAATTATCTTCAGACGCACAAACAAATAAATGGTTGAGATATTATGGTGGTAGTGAATTTGACGGCTTAACAGCATGTGCATTTGATAACAACAAGAATTTTTTTATAACAGGATTTTCGAATTCTCCTGATATTTCAAATGTTACTCCTACAGGTTCATATGCTCAAACGAACCCTTCGGTGTCACCCTTCAATAATAGTTGTGATGGAATCATCGCTAGATTTAATACAAGCTCAGTTATCACTTGGGCAACATATATAGGTAGTAAGACTAGTGTTGGCAATGCGCCAGATGATAGATTAATGGATATAGTGATTGCTGATGGCTCAGATGGTGGACCACAAGATTTTTACGTTTGTGGTCATGCATCTGGAACTGATTATCCAATAGTATATACAGGAAGTGAATCTCACTATTCATCAAATGAAGATGATGCAGTAGTCACGAGATTTACTAATACTGGTGCTATTGTCTGGTCAACTTATTTAAGTGGGACTGGTTCTGATTTAGCTAAAGCTATTGCCTATAACAATGGACTTTATGTAACTGGTCATACAAGCTCTTCCGATTTCTTGACAATCGATTCTGGTAATGAATATTATGATGGTTCATACGGAACAGGGGGGTCAGATGCCTTCTTTACAAAAGTTAATATAAATAACATAATAACACATTCAACTTTTATTGGAGGTTCGAATAATGAGTATGGTCATGATATTGCCATTGATTATACTAATGATGTAGCATATATATCAGGTGAATCTAACGGTTCTGATTTTCCAATTCCAACAAACAATCCTACTAACACTTATAATCAATCTTATTCTGGGTCAGGAACAACACCTTTTGATAATTTTATTTGTGCTTTAAAAGACAATCAAACAAGCATGTTGTGGGGAACTTACCTAGGGGGTTCTTTAAATGAATGTAATTCTGGTAAATCAAATGATGACCTTCATCAATCAATTTGTATCGATGGCTCCAATTTTTATTTAGTAGGATTGACAAAAACAAATGAAACGCAAACATTACCATTTCCTTTGGACAATAATGGTGGCGCACCGACTTATTTTCAAAGCTCTCTAAATGGACTTATGGATGCTACACTTACGAAGTTTGACTTAGTTCCGGTAAATGTAGTCGGGGTAAAGGAATTGACACTTGCTAATGATGCTATTTCTATCTATCCCAATCCTACGTCATCAAATTTATTTATTAAATTGAATGTTAAGATTGAGAAAGCTTCTTATAAGATTGTAAACAGTTTGGGACAAATAGTATCTGAAGGCCAATTAAAGGCGAACTTAAATTCCATTTCAACGGAAAGGTTAAGCAGTGGATTCTACGTAATTGAGATATCAGATAACAAATCGATTTTTTCTAATAAATTTGTTAAGCATGATTAAAAAAATCATTTTAATTTTCTTTCAATTTTCTTTTCTTCTTACAGAGTCTCAAAACTGGGACTCTGTAAGAGGCGGGGTATTTAATAAACAATTAGAGAGAGTTTTATTTGATTCAGTTCATAATACGCTTATAGTTAGCAGCAAGTTTGTAAATCGAGTTGGAAGCATACCAGTTAGAGGAATATGTTCATTTGATGGATATAAATGGGATTCTTTATCGTCAGGAATTAACTCACACGACAAAGTTTTAAATCCTTCATTTTCTCAAGGAATGGCACTTGCTTGTATTCCATATCAAGGTAAATTACTTGTAGGCGGAATGTATCAATCAATTGGTGGTATTAATGCCACGTCCTTAGCATTATGGGATGGAGTCAAATGGGATAGTTTGAGTAAACGCGCATTTAGGTTTAATGATAATCCTGTTCAAGTATCAGGATTTTTAAGGAGAGGGAATTTACTTTACCTAACAGGAAATTTTGACACGATTGCGGGTCAGCCAAGCAAAGGACTGGCAATTTGGGATGGAACAAATTTCAGTTCTGTGTCATTGCCAATAGGTTCAGGGTTCCAGAATATTTCCTCAATTATAGAATATCAAAATGATATTTATATAGCAGGAGATGGGTTCCTTATTGGCTCAAATAATAATGCAAGAGACATATTTAAATTTAATGGTTCTAATTGGGTTTCTACAACAGGAACAGGTGTTTTAGGGAATTTCTCTGGGATAGCCGATTTGGAAATATACAATAACGAATTATACGCCTGTGGTCATTTTACAAAAGCAGATGGAAACCCTGCCGATAATATAATGAAATGGAACGGAAGTCAATGGCAGGATATTGGATTTGGAAATGACCTTTCTGCATTTGTAAGTATTAAAAAAATGTTGGTTCACAATAATAAACTATGGGTATTTGGTGGTTTTTACAAAGCTGCAAATGGATTCGCCAGCATGGCTGCTTCTTATGACGGAACAAATTGGTGCGGTTTAAAAGATACATTAGATAATATCATAACTACTGCTACTATTTATAATGACACGATTTTTATTGGGGGGGGATTTTGGACTGCTAATTCAGACTCACTACATTTTTTGGGAAAATTAAAAGATGAAAACTTATATAATCAATGTATTAATGCTGTTAGTGTAAAAGTAAATTATTTTGATTCCGTTACTTCAATTTATCCAAATCCAACTACTTCAATAGTAAATATTTTAAACGAGCAAAATGAATTTCAAAACTCAACTATTGAAATCAAAAATTATTTGGGTCAATCGATTTTTACTTCTGTTTATAGTCCAGCAATTGATTTTTCACTTTTTTCTCCAGGTATGTATTTTTTAATCATAAAGGATAAACCAAATTGGAAAGCAATTAAAATTATCAAAGAATAACAAGAATTAACATGAGAAAAATAACCATAATAGTTGTTGCCGTTTTTGTGGCTTTGACAACATTCTGTTTCTTTAATAGAGACAGTAAAGCGGAAACATGTGGGGGTAGATGCACAGGAAGTTCCTCTTGCTCGGCCTGTAAGAATTGTAGTAGGTGCGCACATTGTAGTAATGGCGGAACTTGCGGAGTTTGCTCTGGAGGAAGCAGTGACGAAAGCTCAACGCCTAAAAAACATTATAGCTCATCTTCGTATTCATCTTCCAGCCATAAATCTTCAAATAAGTCAACTGTGGAAGCCAAAAAATCAGTCGTTCAAACATACTTTGTAAAAACTTCTATACTAAATATTCGAAAAGAACCCACTAAATCATCTGAAACCGTATGCGTAGCTAAAAAGAAAGAGAAAGTTAAAATTTTAAAGGAATACAATGATACTTGGTATTATGTTCTGGTATTATGCAATGGCAAGAAAGTGCATGGATATATTACAAAAAATTCAGTTATTAAGGTATATTAATCTAACTGGCATAATTTCACACTGTAAGAGCATTCGCTAGCTTTGAGCACTACTGGCAAACACAAACGCTATGCGGTATGTAAAAAAACAAACTAAATAAGTCTGGACGAAAATTACTAATGAGGTGGTTCGTCGATTCTGTTCAATAAATTAGCAGGAATAGATTTAGTTGCATTAGCACCAAGTGATTTTATTTTTTGCATTCTGCCAATTATAGTTCCACCCTTTTGTTTTGACTCTGTAAGCTTACTCATCGCATCAGAATAGTCAGATTTTACACCGTCTAATTTCTTTCCTAGGTTGATTAAATCCTCTACAAAACCGACAAATTTATCATAAAGCAGACCGCTTTCTTCTGCAATCTCCGCTACGTTTTGTCTTTGATTTTCTTGCTTCCATATGTATGATATAGTCCTTAATGTAGCCAATAAGGTAGACGTTGACACAAGTACTATATTTTTATCAAGGGCTTTATCGAACAATCTGTTATCTTCCCTTAGAGCTGCATATAAGGCAGGCTCGATGGGTATGAACATAAGCACATAATCTGGTGGGTTGATGTTATAAAGCTTATGATAATTCTTGTCACCTAAGTCTGATATATGCCTGCTGATACTCGTAACATGGGTTTTTAAAAAGCCTGCTTGAGTAATCTCATTTTCTTCATTGAAAAATTGCTCATAAGCCACCAAGGAAACTTTAGAATCCAAAATTAAATGTTTGTCTCCTGGGAGATTGATAACATAATCTGGCCTTTGAGTTTTCCCTTCTTCATTAATAAGACTAAGTTGAGTTGTATAATGAATGCCTTTTTCCAGTCCAGCTTTATTTAAAATCATTTCGAGTTGAATTTCACCCCAACCACCTTGAAGCTTTTTATCTCCTTTTAAGGCATTAGTTAATTTCGTAGCGTCCTCTCCAATTTGTTTATTCAATGCAACGATATGCTCAAGTTCTTTCTTTAAGGATGTTTTCTCACGAATATCTTCATTGAAGTTCTTGTCAACCTTTGCTTCAAAGTCTTTAATCTTTTCTTTGAGAGGATTAAGAATATCTGAGACTTTTTTCTCGTTTAGCTCCAGAAATTTACTGCTCTTCTCTTCAAATATCTTATGTGAAAGAGCGCTAAATTCCAAACTTAACTTATTTTTTATTTCATCAAACTCTGCCTTGTGCTCAATGAGTCTAGCATCAAGATTGGCATTTTTTTCTTTAAAAGTCGCCAATTGATTGTTTAACTCGATTATTTCTAAACCTTTTGCTTTATTATCAGCATGCAGTTCTGAATACAATGATTTTTGGATGTAGTTTTCGTCAGTAGATTTTGTGTCTGCATTTGCAGCCTTTTGAAACTTCCCGATGAAGTAACCTAATACTCCGCCTATTAATAATCCTATAATAATTTCCATGATTTTTGTATTTTAAGTTGTGTATAATTTAAAAACTCCCAGTTTCAAGAACTGCTATACCCATTTTATTCATTAACAAAATTATGTATTTACCACAGCTCTCTTTTGATATTGTACAAACATTTATCAGGTTCTACAAACAATGTTATCCCACCCTTCAAGATAATCCCTGCCTTTTATCACCATTTTCTGATTGAGAACCTTTTCTAGTAACACGAAGAGTCTTTTCAAAGCAAGGTCGTCTATTTCGAATGTATAGGTATCATTTTTACCACGGGCAAACACTGTCATAAATTTTGCATGGAAAGCCTTTAACTGCATTGTTTCAGTAACGATATCAGAACAAGCATTCTTTAATGAGATAATCGATATATCTTTCACCATACTTTTGTACATAATGTACATCATACTGCAAACATGTAAGTAAGCTATGTTTTCATTCATATTAATAAACGGTACAGCATGCCAGTTAAAGAAATTCTTAAGCTCACAAAAAGACTGTTCGCATAGGGCTCGTTGATTATAAGAATCCAAAATCTTTTCTGCACTCATATTAATATCATTCGTTACCACGCCAAAAAGTTTTGGCTCAACTTTTTTATCTAATCTAGTGCCTTTTTTCTTGGTGTAAACACATTTATAGGTATCGCCATAAAAATCTCTCATTAGGATTAATGGCAATCGCTGGCCATCATCTAATAGCTTATAAATCTTTTCGTTTTCTTTTTGGTTCCTTACTAGTCTAATAAAAAATTTCTTTCCTGTGGCATGAAGATATTTCATTATACCTAAATTAAATCCAGCGCTATCAATTCTAACTTTAGAAATTCTAAGACCATAAGACTCTATTTTTTCAATAGCGCTCTTTAAAGCATTATAAATGTCATACTTAGCATGAGTGTTACCATTTCTTCCTTCAATCCATACTGGGACACCATTCAAGAAAACGACCATAGGGTGATATCCAGACCTCATTTTATAGGTTATAGTGGCGTCCTTTTTCTTCGTTTCCAATACGGTCGCATCAATATCCAAAACATATTCTGCACCCTTTACAAGATATCCAAATTGCATAGCTGTTTCAATGAGCGTGTTATTTAAAAAATTATTTATGTTTGTCTGTTGAACGCTGACTTTCACCTCCTTCATTCCATTTTTTAGGGTTTGGATATAATCAGTTTTAACTACATCATTTGGAACAGCAAGGGACTTAACCAATAAGCCGACCGTATCATGTCCTATTGATTTGTTGTAGTATGTAGTCTCAAATTTTGATTTTCTGATTTTCTCAGTATCAGCAATTCGTTTGTCTTTATTCAAGCATGTGACAAACATTTGACAAATTGCATCGAAGTAAGAATACTTTGCATTCTTTCCTCTCCTACTTGGAAATTTATCATTTACAAATTTCTTGAATTGCCGTCTCTTAAGATAGTTTAAGACATGCCACACCCCGCCATTGGCGATGCGTTTGATTTTTTCATAACGAATCTTGCCCATTTTTTCAATTTGTTATTGAAAAAAACACAGGTCGTTTGCTTTATGAAGCAAAATTTATTACCTTTGACTTGCAACATCGTAGGTATTTTTTACTTATAAAATACTTCAACCTAAAGCCTTAGTCGTCAGAAAACTAAGGCTTTTTGTTTTTTTCTGGTTTTACATCATTTAGTTTGTATTTACTGTTATAGTCTCCTTTTTTAATTACTTTATTGTGCTGCACCAGTACATATAAGTTTGACTGGATAGAATTTTTGACATCTCCTTTAGTTCTGCCTTCCCATTTCGCTGCTATTTCTATAATCTCATTAGCGGTTAATTCACCCTTCTTTGTCAACAGAAAAAGAATCTTATCTCTCCATGTCCATCCATTGTTATACTCAGGGTCAATTTCAATCGCTGCGCTATCGGGCGGGAGTTCAAATGGAGTTCCAATTAGTTTTTCATACGCCTTTTTCATTTCCAGATATTCTTGATACTGGATAAGAACTTTCTTATAGAATATGTCCTTGGCATTCGATTCCAATTCTAATTCTTTTTTAATCATGTCGGGGTGGTTTACGAGTCAAAGTTACGACCGATATCTGAGTTTATTATTACATCCAAAACCATATAAAATATTATTTACTCTATTATTTTATATGGTAAAAAATCTAATAAATCAATATTTTAAATTCAGTTTTTCTTTTAAGAAAGCTATATCACTGAAGTTAATGATTGATGGCTGATTCGCTGATTTTCTTGAGAATATGAAAGATTTTGCCTTGAAAGTGTATTTTTGAATAAAAAGTACATTTTTGTACGTGTTTATTGGGGTTGAAAATGTTAAAAACCAATAATTGAGTAACGGTTATTTTTATGGGGAGTCAATGTTATTTATTGGCGGGTCTCCCAAGAGATAAGAATTCTATTTTATCTTTGATTTTTGGGAAATCCTTATCTTTAGAGGTGTTCCGAGAGGATTTAGTTTTTAGGGTATACTTAAAACTTCAAAAAAATGATTTTCGGGAATAAAAAATTAGTTAAAAAGCAGTAAATTGCTCTGTAATACAGATGCAGAAGCTTCCTTTTAAATTATATATGTTTATAGTGGCAGCGCTTATCTCTGCATTTATAGGCTTTTCTATATATGAGGGTAAGAATCTAACAACTCAAGAACTTTCTGAAAGAGCAGAAAGCAATCTTCATCAAAAGGAAACCATTGCAAAATCTCATCTCAATTTATTATCCAATGCTTTAAAGAGCATTGCACCGCGTGAATTATTTGTAAAATATCAGAGTCGCATCACTGATCTTTATAATAATGAAGGAATTGCGCTATATGTTTATGATCATGATAGTTTGTGTTTTTGGACAGACAATCAGCCATCTATTGATTTATTTGCCTACACTAATGAAACCAATGTTCAATTAATTAAGATCAGAAACGGTTGGTATGAATATATTAAACAAAAAGATTCCCTAAAGCATAATTATACTACGGTTGCTTTGATCTCAATCAAGCCCGATTATGATTTTGAAAACCGTTATCTTAATAATTCATTCAGTGAATGGCTTCAATTACCGGAGGGATCTGAATTGCGTTCTCCAGTTAATTTTTTAAAACATGCGGTGAAATCAAAATTTGGCCCACCATTATTTGAAGTTTACCGGGAAGATGGATTGTATAAAAGCAAAAGCTATACTATTTATTCCTGCATTTTTTATGTGATATCCTGCATCTTATTTTTAATATCCTTATTTATCTTCTTAAGACGAAAGTTGCAGAATGAAGCTTTGTTTATTTTTGTATTTGCGCTTTCCTGCTTTGCAATCCGAACTGTCATGATCTTTTTCAAAGTGCCCGCCGTCTTTTATAGAAGTAAGTTGTTTGATGCGAAATTGTACGCGGATGCTTCTTCATTCTATTTTTCTTTTTTAGGCGATGTGCTCATTAATAGCGGCCTGATTTTTTTATTCTCCATTCTTCTTTACAAAAGCAATTCAATTCTAAACCTAAAAAGTAAGATTACCAGAAATCTAGTGATCATCTTCACATTAGGGTTTTTAGTTGTGTTTTCGTTGCAGATACGTTTATTGATTTATAGTTTAGTGAATAACTCAACAATCTCTTATAACATTAATGAACTTTTTAATTTCAGTATCTATAGTTTAACTAGTTTGTTGTGTATTGGATTATTGGTTTTCTCATTTTATCTCTGTCTCGAACGATTGATCATATTTTTGCTTCAGCATAAATTGCTTCCTCCACTTTTACTAATTGGCTTGATGGTGATTCTTACTATTCTTTATTTCGTTTGCGAAAGTAAAGGATTTGAGGTTATTGATTATTTCTGGCCAATGCTTTTGGTAGCTATTTCATACTTCTTACGAAGGTTTAAAGCTTCCTATAATTTTATCAATATTGGTTTAATTGTGCTAGTCTCCACTTTTATTGTTTCTTCATTATTTAGTAAGTATGAAAGAGTGAATAAGAAACAAACCTTTGAAGCTTTATCGTTAAGTTTAACAGACAGGCAGGATGTAATTGCTGAAAATGAATTTAATAAAATCAGTGCTTCTATAAAGTCGGATGGACAACTGAAAAATTTATTATCGCTTTTACCATTAAGCAGTGAACAGATTGAACAAAGTTTGCGCCAACGCAATTTCACTGGTTATTTCGAGCGCTACGACATCGTCATGTCACTTTTTAAAAACGATTGCACGCCTGTTTTCATTAACCTAAATTCAATATATTTAAATGAAGACTATTTTAAACAACAGATCGATAAACATGGATTTCAAACCATAAGCGACGATTTATATTTTATTGACAAGCAAAAAGAATCTATCCGGTACATAGCTAAAATAGACATTGAGGATGTAAATAAAAATCCTGATAAAACCTTTCATCTATATCTGCAATTGGAACCTAAGCTAGCGGTAAACCTAGGGGCATTTCCTGATCTTTTGCTTGATAAGTCATTGGAGAATAAGCTCGAGTCAAAGCGCATTTCTTATGCTGTTTATGAATCCAATAAGGTAGCCAATACGTTCGGAGAATATCAATATCCTTTATTCATAAACAATAATACATTTAAAAGGTTATCAAATGACGGATATGAACATTTTGTTTATACTCCAAGAGAAAATACATTGATTGTAATTACTGATAAAGAATTTGGATATTGGGGCCGGTTTACTTCCAATTCCTATTTATTTATCTTTTTTGCATTGGTTGTTTTATTTAGTGTCTGGTTCAATTCAGTGGTAATCAAACGAAGTGAACGGTTTAATTCATTAAACAACAGAATTCAGTTTATTTTGGTGTCTATTGTAGTTTTGTCTTTGACTGGGGTTGTAATTGGCACGATATGGGTTGTGAATTCACAGTTCGAATTAAAAAATAAAAAAGACCTGATATCAAAATCACAATCTGTTTTAAAAGAGTTGAATCAGAATATTGGATTAAATGAATCATTAGAACCTTCTTATAGAGATATAACGACTTTCCGTTTAAAACGGCTCGCACAATTATTTGGAAGCGACATTTCTTTATTTAATAAACAAGGAATGTTATACTCTACTTCACAGCCAGCCATATATGATCAGGGCTTAGTTTCTAAGTTTATGAATCCTATGGCATTCATAAGTTTCAAGAGAGGTATCCGCGCTAATTACACGCAAAAAGAAAGTATTGGATCATTGAAATACCTATCGGCTTACATTCCTTTTTATAGCAAGAACGATCATTTATTAGGTTATATTAACCTGCCATATTTCGCACGTCAGAAAGATCTTGAAAAGGAATTGACCGCATATCTCACAACGCTTATCAACATATATACTATATTATTTGCAATCACAACTTTGATCGCTTTATTGGTTTCTAATTTACTCACCAAGCCTTTACGGATCATCAAGCAACAGATTTCGGGCATTCAATTTGGAAAATTCAATGAAGCGCTTCATTGGAAATCAAATGATGAGATTGGAAATCTGGTTGCCGAGTATAATAACATGCTAATCAAATTAGAAAAGAGTTCGGAGCTGCTTGCTCAATCAGAAAGGGAAAGTGCATGGAGGGAGATGGCAAAACAGGTTGCCCATGAAATCAAAAATCCACTCACGCCAATGAAATTAAATATTCAGCATTTGCAAAGAGTAGTGGAAACACATCCGGAGGATATAAATGAGCGCGTGAAAAAAGTATCGCAAATGTTGATAGAGCAGATTGATACTTTATCACACATTGCTACAGAATTTTCTAATTTCGCGAAGCTTCCAAATGCGAATTTGGAAATTGTGAATCTTTTTGATGTACTGCAAAATGTAACTCATTTGTTTCAGCAAAACACGGCTTGTGAAATTACTCTTTCCGCTTCCGAGCCTCTATGGGTGATGGCTGATAAGGAACAATGCCTGCGCATCTTTACTAACTTATTGAAAAATGCGGAGCAGTCTATTCCCGAGAATCGTATTGGTAAAATTCAGATTTTTGCTTTTTCATCTATCAGTGATGTCACGGTGAAAGTAAAGGACAACGGCGCAGGAATCCCAGCAGAAGTTCAACCAAAATTATTCACGCCAAATTTTACTACGAAGTCCACAGGAACTGGCTTAGGCTTGGCAATGGTAAAAAATTCAGTTGTATCATTTAATGGAACAATTAATTTTGAAACAGAACTAAATCAGGGAACTATTTTTACAGTGGTGTTTCCTTTGGCGAAGAAGTAATTGAAAATCAGATCTTCTTTAGAACAGATGTTTTGAGATCATACAAATACAAGCCATCACTTTTAATGCAAGTATATAAATAAGGATGAATTTGTTCTATCGATTCAAATTCCATATTCAATAATTGTTTGCCATTCGCATTAATTAAACCATTTAACTCATCCTGCTTGATTAAATAAAGTCCATTAGTAATACTATTGATCTCAGCGTTTTTGATCATGTAAAGGGTCTTTCCGTTTTTATCTATCAATAAAGAAGAAACTCCTTTAGATACAATCGCTATATTATTTTCAAAATCTGTTGCTTTTTCAAATTCGGCCGGAGTCACCGGTTTTAATTTACGATCTACGAATCCGTATTTATTATTTTTTTGAATGCGGATAATGTCATTCTTCGCAAAAAAGAAATCTGTATAGGTGCCAAAATTAATACTGTATCGCCCATTAGCATCTATTAACGCTACTTCATCATCTTCTATGAGTTTAAAATATTTTCCATTGGTATAGTACTCTGGCTTGAGTGATGCATTATAATCATAAGCAATTGACGTTACAAAACATTTTTCTTTCACATTGTAAAAGCCATATAGGTTATTTTTCACCAATAAATAAATATCGTCCTGGCAATGAGTGATATAATCATATTCCGTTGGTAATGCTATTTGCCCGTTACTCCACATTAAACCAAATTGATTTTTCTTTTTTACTACGGCAATGTAATTTGTGTCTACATCTGAAATCCAATCCCATTGGGCAGGTAATGCCATATTATGTATGTCAACCAGCCCATATTGATTGGACAGATAGTAAGCAAATTTATTTTTAAAATTCCCTAGCTTTTTGTAGGTAAAAGGAATAATGATCTCTCCCTTGGCATTGATTGCACCATAAACATTATTGAGTTTACAAACAAATAGATGATCATACGAAGAATTAATATCCTCATAGCTTTTTGAGATAAATTGTCCCGAGCGATTGATAAGGTAATATAGATTTTCTTTTTTTACAACAGCGATTCCGTCCTTGTAGCTTTCTGTTTCTTCGAAATAATGTGCACTGGTTTTTTCACCTTCTTTATTGATGTAAAAACAACTGTCGTTTTTACAAACCGCAGCAAAACCTTCCCTAAACGGAAAGGCATCATCATATTGAGGCGCTATGATCCAATTGCCCAAAGTATCAATAAAGCCGTATTTATCATTTGTATTTTTTAATCGTATTAAAACATTTTGGCTAAGGAATATTTCTTTGATGATTGTTTCATTATAAGGATAATCAGGATATTTATTTAAAAACTTAGTAAGTTCCTCCTTGCTGTATTGCTTTACAGATAAACTGTATAATAGTTTCCAGGCCGTTTCATTTGTTAAAGGAGTGCTATATTTACTTATAAAATTATAGAGACTATCCGCTGAATGAAATTGCTGAAACAGTTTAAAAAGCGATTGTTCCGCTTCTGACACGTTTGGGTTTTTAGGATGCTGCCTTATAAACGTTGTTAATTCGATTAGGGATTTTTGCGGGACTTTTTCTGCATATTGAAAATCGTAAAAAGAAGTAAGCGCTTTTTGATAAAAATAACTTTCAGGATGGCTTAGCATAAATTTTCTGATACTATCACTTGATCCATATGAAGAAGCTGACTCAAATAAGAGTTCATCCCTTAAATAATAGCTCTTTGCTAAAAGTGAGTCGTTCGAAAAATAGTAATGAGATAGAAAATGATTGAGGTCATTTACGGAGTGTCGGAGGCAAAAGTTCAGGTAACCTTTATAGCCTATGTTTTGAGATAACTCAGATATGCTATTTTGGTTAATTTTAAATCCCGAAAGTGTAGTTGTATCTTTAAAACGAGCGTGGCTAATAGCAATATATTTTGCCGCAGAGTCTATATTAGAGAAAGGATTGTCGTTTCTGTAAAAGATAGTAGCGAGACCAAAAGAGGATTCGTTTGGAAATTTTTGGTAGGCTTTATAAAAAAGTTGTTTTGCTTTAAAATAATCGAAAATAGCAAGCGCTTCGTACGCTTCAGAAATTTTATTTCCAAACGCGTTTGTTACTAAACACATAATAAGTATGGCGGCTAATTTCCTCATCTATTGCCCGTAAAATTATAAATTGCGGCCTAAATAACGTGAAAAGATGTTGACAACCGGAAAAATGATTTTCGCCCTTAGTTTTCTTGTGATTTTTGTAATCGCTATGTTTTGGTCCTACAAAAAAGACAGTTTTATTAATAAAACACACTTTAAGGGTGCAGGAAAGATACTTTTGATTACCATTTTGATTATTGTATCATTGGTCATATATGTTAAATTCCGACCCCATTAATTTTTTTGCCTTTTAATTACATATATTTACTCATTGATAAATAAGTTTCACTCATTAGTTATTAAGAAAATCATTTTCGAAATGAAAAATTTACTTTTTGTTTTTTTCTTATCTATTCTTTCTTTTAACTCGAAAGGAAGTGTGTTGATTTTGGAAGGAAAATTTCAAAACAAGAATGTTTTTATTCAAAATGCTTTTGGCTCTAACGGCGTAGGTTTTTGTGCCACAGAAATTAAAGTAAACGGTAAAATTACAATGGACGAGGTAAATTCTTCGTCATTTGAAATTGATTTAACTGCATTGAATATTAAGCCAGGACAAAAAGTTGTTATTGAAATTAGCCATAAAAGTGATTGCGTTCCTGTAGTTTTGAATCCTGAAGTTTTAAAACCTCGTCCTACTTTTGAAGTAGTGAGTATGAATATAAATTCGTCCGGCATTTTAAAATGGACTGCAAAGAATGAAAGTGGCCCTTTACCATATGTTGTGGAACAGTTTAAATGGAATAAGTGGGTATATATTGGCGAAGTGCAGGGAGTTGGTAATCCTGAAAATCATGATTATTCTTTCCAGATTGCTACGCATAGTGGAGAAAATAAATTCAGAATAAAACAGGTAGGTTTAGGCGCCACACCAAAATTATCTTCTCCTGTCATCATTAATTCGGGAATAGATAAACCTTCATTTATGATCACCAAGAACAATAATGAAATTCAATACACAGCCGAAACAGCTTTTGAAGTATATGATGCCTTTGGCACTGTAGTAAAAAAAGGATTCGGTAAACAAATAGACATTGGTAACTTATCCAAAGGAAAATATTATCTATGTTACGATAATCAGGTAGCTGAGTTTGATAAGAAGAAGTAGTTTTAAAAATGTTTTAAAAGCCATCTGAAATGATGGCTTTTTTAGTTACATGAACTTTTGCGATCCTCATAAGTAATTCGAAATTTGTACCCTCAAGTTTATTCAATTTGTTCGTTTAATAATTTGACAGTAAAATAACGGGTTTTACTAGTATTATTTAATTATTTTTGCAGCCGCTATGATCGACTCTCCGGAACACAAAGCACACACGAAGCAAAAATTCAGAGAACTGAAATGTTGTGTGCTCATTCCTACTTATAATAATAACAAAACGATAGAACATGTTATTCGTTCCACTATGGAATATTGCGACGATATTATCGTAATTGATGACGGATGTACAGACAATACGAAAGAAATTCTCGCGCATTTTACTCAATTGCAGATCATTACCCATGATTTAAATAAAGGTAAAGGAGTTGGACTCAGAAATGGTTTTAAAAAAGCGGCGGATCTGGGCTTCGATTATGCAATCAGTATTGATAGCGACGGACAACATTATCCAAAAGATTTTATTTTATTTCTGAATAAAATAGAGCAGGAGCAGGGGAGTCTTATTATTGGCGCCCGTAATATGACCGTAGACAATGTTCCAGGTAAAAGTAATTTTGGCAATAAATTTAGTAATTTCTGGTTTTGGGCCGAGACAGGGATAACATTGCCTGATACACAAAGTGGTTTTCGTTTATATCCGGTACAACGGTTAAAAAATATCTGGTTATTTACTACCAAATTTGAACTGGAAATTGAAGTTATAGTGAAGGCCGCATGGCATGGAATTCCTGTAATTTCTGTTCCTGTAAGTGTTTATTATGCTCCGGAAGGAGAGCGCGTTTCTCATTTTGTTCCAAGTCGGGATAGCACCCGCATCAGCTTTTTAAATACCTATCTGGTAATTTTAGCCGCTTTATTCTGGCGCCCAGTAATGATCCTTCGAAGTATTAATTTCAAAAATTTTAAAAGGGTTTGGAAAGAGGAAGTGATAGCATCTCATGAGAGTCCCGAGAAAAAAGCACTCTCAGTTGGCATTGGTTTGTTTTTTGGAATTGTTCCTATATGGGGTTTCCAATTTGCTTTGGCGATCTTAGCAGCTGTATTTTTTAAGCTCAACAAAGTGATAGTAGGATTAACTGCACAAATTTCTGTTCCCCCAATGATTCCTTTTGTTTTGTATGCGAGTGTGAAAACAGGAGAAATTATTTTGAATAAAAAAGTGAATCTCGACTTCAGTAAATTACTAACACTGGAAGCTCTTAATAATATATTCGTTTATTACGTTGGAGCTACTGTGCTATCGGTTATAGCTGGAATCGCTGGTTTTATAGTGACGTGGATCATATTAAAAATATTCGGGTATAAAGCTTCAATCAATGAACCCGGTCTCTAATCGTTATTTTATAATCAATAAGCCATATAAAATGGTTTCTCAATTTGTGAGTCCTGATAAAGTAAATTTGTTAGGTGATTTGGATTTTAAATTTCCCGAGGGCACACACGCCATTGGTAGATTGGATAATAACTCAGAAGGTTTATTATTACTTACAACTAACAAGCGGGTAACTAAGCTCTTGTTTGAAAGTGATGTCCCTCATAAGCGTACATACCTGGTGCAAGTAGAAAAAGTGGTGAATGAAGAACGGTTGAAGGAGTTACAAACCGGAATCACCATTCGTGTGAAAGGTGGTGGCTATTATACCACGGAGCCTTGTGATGTGCAGATCGTTGAAAAACCAAAAGATTTACCGAAACGAGGTCATGAGTTCAGGGAAGATTTGCCTCACTCGTGGTTACTTATTACCTTAACCGAAGGAAAGTATCATCAGATCCGAAAAATGGTTTCATCTGTGTACCATCATTGTAAACGATTGATCCGTGTTTCTATTGAAGATATGGAATTGGGAGATTTGCCGCCAGGCGGTGTAAAAGAAATAGAGGAGGAGGAATTTTTTCGAAAACTGAAAATTGATAACTGGCAAGATTAGACTTGGGAAAAACTCATTCTGAACCTGAGTCAGCATCTCTGATCCACCGAGTTCAAGGGTGACGAATCGCTCTAATTGTTATGCTTAATAAATTTATGTAAAGCATTAATAATTTTATTAGCGTCATCATCATTTAATTGCATGCCAAATTTAATCAGCTTGGATTGACAGCTAAATTCAATACGCTCGCCTCCTTTTACCCAAAAGGTTTGACTGAAGGTATCTGCGATACTTCCAGTTGTTAATGGAATGATGTCAAAATCAGAAATAAGGTTCAGGTCAAATTCTTTTATTTTTCCTTTTCCATTGATATCTTGTTGGTAAAGTAGAACGCCATTTTTAATCCAGAGTTTTTCTTTGCCAAATCGTTTCCACATATACACTCGGATAATTTTGAATTCGAAGTATGCCCAGAATGCAAGCCAAACAATAATCATCATTTTAGCACTATCATTGGTTAACTTAAAATAATTAGCCAGAACTATTATGCCACTCACTGACCAGGCCATGAGCCACAAAAAAAGTAGGTTAACTTTTTTCTTATCTTCTGTTGGCAATATAACCAAACTGAATACCTGATCCTTAATTAAAACTGAACTACGCTTACCTATTACCTGAATATTCTCCATCAATGAACTAAAGCTTTACTAAGTATTTTCCTTCCATTACAGGAATAACCGGACATTGATTAGGTGTAAGGCAATAATTGATATCCCGCTCCAGGTCTAGTTTTGCCAAGCGGTTCCTATGCGAAGAATTTGATAGGAAGCCGTAAAGATCATTTTTAGCGAGATTATATAAATGATTTGAAGCAATAGCAGAATCACAGGTGCTCGCGTAACCCGATTCGGTAGTTAACTTATGTACTATTGCCCCTGCAAACACCGTATCCTCCAGATTGAATTTATTTTTCCATCCGGCGCATACTAGTATCACTTCTTTTTTCTGAGTGCCTAAATATTCGCATAATACATCCAGGTTTAAGAAACTGCCAATTAAAATTTTCGATGCATGTTTGCTGGCTTCAATTGCTTGAGTACCATTTGTTGTTGAAATTGCAATGGTTTTTCCTTTCACTTTGTTGTTCATGTATCCAAACGGGCTATTGCCGAGTTCAAAACCTTCCATCATTTCGCCGTTTCTTTCTGCTGCAGCAAGGTATCCGTTACGCTGGTATTCCATCGCTTCTTCTACAGTTGCCACCGGAATCATTTTGCTGACACCGTTATAAAAAGCGGTAACAATAGCCGAGGTAGCTCTGAAAACATCTATTACAACCACAATCGCGTTCTCCTTATGGAAAAGATTATAGGCTTGTGGAGTATAACAAACTTCTATGTTCATATTTATATATTTTTAAAAGATTAAAGTATTAAGATAAGTGTCTTGATACTTTAATACTTTTTTTACTTTTTTAAAAATGGCATTTTACATACTTTAGCTTTGATAGCTTTATCCCTGATCATGATAAAAATTTCAGTATCTGCTTTTGCAAAGTCTTTATTCACGTAACCCATCCCGATAGCTTTATTTAAGGTTGGTGATTGCGTTCCTGAACTAACTTTTCCTATAATGTTTCCATTAGCATCCCCAATTTGATAGTCATGACGTGGAATCCCGCGGTCAATCATTTCAAATCCAACAAGTTTTTTAGTAACACCTTCAGTTTTTTGCTTTTCAATGGCTGCACGATTTGTAAAGTCTTTTGTGAATTTAGTAATCCAGCCAAGTCCTGCTTCAATTGGTGAAGTGGTATCATCAATATCATTTCCGTATAAACAGAAACCCATCTCTAAGCGCAATGTGTCACGAGCCCCTAACCCAATTGGTTTGATCCCGAATTCTTTTCCTGCTTCAAATATAGAATTCCAAATTTTTTCAGCGTCTTCATTTTTAAAATACAATTCAAAGCCACCGGCCCCCGTGTATCCTGTGTTAGAAATGATCACATTATCAATCCCATTGAATTTTCCTTTTGCAAATGAATAATAGGGAATGTCTGCCAACTTTACATCTGTTAATTTTTGAAGTGTTTCAGTAGCTTTAGGCCCTTGCACTGCCAACAACGACGTTTCTTCTGAAATATTTTTCATATCTACTCCAAAGGAATTATGCTTGGAAATCCAGTTCCAGTCTTTTTCAATATTGGAAGCATTTACAACCAACATATATGTTTTTTCATCAATGCGGTAAACAATTAAATCGTCAACAATTCCACCATCATTGTTTGGTAAACAGGAGTATTGTGCTTTCCCATCTGTTAATACAGAAGCATCATTACTGGTTACTTTTTGAATCAAGTCAAGGGCTTTATCACCTTTTAAAATAAATTCACCCATGTGGCTAACATCAAATACACCAACTGCATTGCGTACGGTCGCATGTTCATCGTTTAATCCGCTATAAGAAACAGGCATATTGTATCCTGCAAATGGAACCATTTTGGCTCCTAATGATGTGTGTTTTTGAGTAAGTGATGTGTTTTTCATTAACTTATTTTTGATTAGAATGAATAATAATTTTAGCCTTAGATAATATTTTGGAAATCTTCAATAAGCGTATAAAATCCTTTTAGCGTTTTATATAAACTTCATCTGGAATTTTATCTTTATTGATGTCTGAATTCACGTTCCAAATCTACTATTTTATAAGAGAATTCAAAACCTCCAGGTACTTATCTTTATTAGCATTTACAGAGTAGTTTTTAACCACGGTCTCTCTTCCTGCTTTACCCATTTTA
Organism: Bacteroidota bacterium; assembly: GCA_040387555.1. Taxonomy (GTDB): domain Bacteria; phylum Bacteroidota; class Bacteroidia; order B-17B0; family Aurantibacillaceae; genus UBA4416. The sequence continues at coordinate 315,656 of JAZKDO010000003.1, forward strand.
TGACGTAGATCAGCATTTTCAATGAGTTGAGATAAGTAATCTACCCATTCCAACTCTGTGGAGGCAAGGAAACCGTTTTCGCCATGAGTAATGATCTCAGAATTGACACCAACATTACTCATGATAGTGGCCACACCGCAAGCCATGTAAGACAGCCCTTTTAAGCCACACTTTCCCTTCACCCACTCATCATCCGGCAATGGCATAATACCAATATCAAAATAGTTGAGGTCATCCACTTCAGTTTCGGCACTCCAGTTTTTAGAAATAATTTCTATTTGAGGATGTGAGTAAGAGCCCTGTCCCACAACATGAATTTCTGTTTTGCCCGGATATTTTTTCTGAATTTCTTTTAAGGCAGGAATTACTAGTTCAAAATGTTTAATGGTGCTAATGCTCCCACTCCAACCAATTACGATTTTATTATCCAATCGGGTTTTGTCAGTTCTAGCGGAGTCGAGAACAATGTCTTTTGGTTGATGAAAATTTGTATCAATCGTAGTTGGAATAATGATCACATTTTTATTAAACTGTTTAGCGTAAGCGGCTAAAAAAGAATTGCCTGCAATCACACAATGAGCATGTGCAATGTTGATTTTGGTTTTATCTGGACTCTTTAAAAATTCAAATTTTTTATTTTCCGGAGAGGTGTCAAGCAACCAGATACTGTCATCGAAATCAAAAACAACTTTATTCTTTTTATAAAACTGTTTTTCAAAATAAGATGAACCTAACAACAAGGCTTCTCGTTGAATAAATATGACGTCAAACTTTTGCCCGCGGCTCAGGTCTTTCAATCTTATGAAAAAGGATTTGAAAAGAATCCAGGCTTTGTGAAAGTACTTCCCAGGACCGTAAAAAATCTTATCATCTTTTGCATTAATAATTTCGGAAAGTTCCCACTCAAAGCCGTTAGATTTAAAAAAATCTAAATATTGTTCAAATCTGTAACGTTGGCATGGAGAGCGCCCTAAACGGTGATCAGCTATAATTAAAATTTTCGGCACTTTATTTTTTCGAAAGGTATGATTTTACACAGACATATCCGCAATATGTGTCCTTATTCAAAAACTCGAATCAAGAAATCGATCAGGCTTTATTGACTCTATCGTTTTTAATTTCATTATTCTACGATGAGTTTTTTTATCGTTTCTTTATCCTTTGAAATTAGTTTGATGAAATAAACGCCTTTACTAATTTGTAATTGGTTGATATTTATTTCGAGTGTATTGATTCCTGAAACAAGGTTAAGTTCTTTTTGATCTATCAGTTTGCCTTGCGCATCAATCAGGGAATAGCTCACCGAATTATTTTCTTCACTGATGATACTAATGGATACTTTTTCATTCGCGGGATTAGGAAAAACAGATAACTGTTGTAAATTATAAGTTGGTTCTATACCAGTTGACATCAAATAAATTACACCATCACTCACCGTACTATCACTCGTTAAGCCCGCCCCATTTTTAGCTTTCACCATGATATAATATTTTTGATTATTGATTAAAGATAATCCCGTTTTAGTAGCTGATAAATTTAAACCATTTGCGGTCCAGGAAACCACATTCTGAGTTCCAGGGGTAGTTCCAATAGCGAAATAATAAGTGCTTACTCCGGAGTTTGTGTCTTTCGCCGCCGTATAGTTCAAGCCTAATTGCGAACCCATATAGGTAGTATCAATGTCTGCCGCAATCCCATCTTTAATAACTGTATTTGTAGTAATGGGTTTTGTCCAATCGATATCAATGATTTGATTGACTATTGATGATAGATTGTTCGCATTGTCTTTTGTGATACTGCTGATGCTGCCGCCCGCAATATTAGGCGAGATGTTTTCATTCCTAAGATCGTTTGTATTAGATGCTCCGACTAAAATCGTATGAGAGGAAGCTCTTGATCTAAAAACTTTAAAATCGTCAATTTTAAATGTACTGTTACCTGTTCTGAACGAAACTGCTGTTCCATTAGCATGAGGAGATGAGTCTGTCCAGGATCCGATGAAAACATTATTTTGCCATAATTTTATTTCTCCTGAAATTCGGTCATAGGAAATCTTATAATCATAAGTTGTACCCGCAACTATATTACAGCTTACTGAATAGGTGGGCGCACCAATCGTATTCGCTAAAGATTTATAAAACTCAACAGCGCTTTGATCAGGCCTGAACCAGATCATGTAACTATTTCCTCGTTGGGTTTGTGAAGGCGCATCACATGCAATGTAAATTCCTGCTCTTCGGTTTGTATTAGCGCCTGAAATAGTTCCTTTAAAATGGTATAAATAGCGGTTTGATAAACTTTGCGTTACCGTTGCATAAATATTTGTGTTGGCATTCGCTTCATCACTTTGCACCAATGCGCCTGAAGTAATGCTCCATGTTCCCACGGAGTTGGTCCAATCGGGATGTATGGCAGTGCCGATAAAATCATCCTGAAAGAAACCTCTGTTTCCATTTGCCCTCCATTCAATACCATTATAATAGCTTGGCAAATAGAAACTTTTTTCAATGCCCGTTCCTCCCGCGTTATCTACATCAGTGTAAGATGTAGTAAAATTCTGAGTAATCCATCCACTTGGGGTATTAATCTGAGTCGTTGGAATCGTATTATCCTTGATGCAGGTCCAAACAGCTTTGTATCCAGAACTCTGCGTACCGCCATCGGACTTAAAACGAATTGTAAGCGAGGGAGTGCTTGATGTTAACGAAAAAGAAGTATTGGTTGTTCCGGTATAAACACCTAATGTTGGGGAGCTAATCGAATTCCCATCATACACAAACACGGTGTCGAAATTCAACTCAGTTCTAACGTAACTAAAATTTAAGTTCACTTTGTTTGCGCCATCGGGAGCAATAGTATAAATATAATTTTCGTTGTCGTAGTAATTTCTTCCGGGCCCACCCATATCAAAAATACTGTCAGTACAAGATACGGTAGCGCAACTGGAAAATTTATCTTTAATCAGGTTCCATAAATCAGAATAACCGTCATCATAACCTAAAGCCCAGATGCCGATTCCTCCAATACCTCTTTGATTTACGAGATCAAATTTGCGACTGTAACTATAATTGTCATCAATCCAGCATTGACGCCATGCACCAGATGACTGATAAGAATAGAAAGGATTAAAACTGTTGCTGTCCCATTTTTTATTGGCAGCAGAGTAGGTGGTAGGATTGTTTCTTACATAATTATATAGTCTGGATGTTGTGAATCCTCCAGTTGTATTCGAAGGCGCCGTTGCCGCTAATGTTTCCCACTCACGGCCATACCATGGCAAGCCTAATAACAATTTATTTTTGCTGGCACCTTGTTTCAAGTAATACGTAATGGATTTTGAAAGTGTTTGGTTATAACCTGTTTGAAAATTATACAACGGTGCTTCGGGACCTGCTTGAGATGATCCTGAATAATAGTAGTCATAACCCATAATGATGAACTGGTCAACAATGGGATTCAATGCAGCCATATCAAAGGATCCGCTCCAATCAACGGCATATAATGCCATAGTCACTTTGTAATTAGCATTGGCTGCATGTACCTGGTTGCAGAGATTGGTCATGAAAGTGGTAAAAGGAGTTTTGTCAGCTGATCCCATTCCTTCAAAATCAATATTGATTCCATTAGTACCAGGACGCGAATTCAGTAAATTAATGGCATTTGTAATAAAGGTTTGCTGTGCGGTTGAACTGCCCCAAAAGGTTGAATGACTCGCAAAGAGAGTCGCGCAAAAGTGAACATTAACACTATTACTGATGGCTGCTGTTACAGCCGCACTGGAAGCCCACGCAAAAGAACCATTGGTGTTATTACCAGTGGTTGGACTAACAGAATAATCAAAATAACAAAAGTCGCTGAGCATACTCCAGTCGTAATTGGTATACACAGAACCTACCCAGTAAGGATGCCAACCATACACTTTTTTGTTCAACGTGCAGGAAGTACTCGTTTTATTTTGATTGGCATTTGACACGTAGATTGTTTCATTCTCAACGGTATTCAAACTATCCCACTGCGTGTCTTTCGAAAAGGAAAAGTTTTTATAATGTTGGCTTTGTTCCTGAACCGTTGATTGTTGTGCGGAAAAAGTAAGGGGTAAAATTAATAATAGAAGTAATTTTTTGATCATATAGAGCAGTTTAGCTAGTAAATATAATTAAAAAAGCCGCCCGTAAATACAGGCAGCTTTGTTAAAAAGATACTAAATTGCTTTAGAAAAGCTATTATTTATGAGTTTTTTCGCTCGATACGGTCAATTTTTTACGACCCTTAGCTCTGCGACTTGCAATAACTCTACGGCCATTTGCAGAAGCCATACGCTCACGAAATCCGTGTTTGTTTCTTCTTTTACGTTGCGATGGTTGGAAAGTGCGTTTCATGGTATTAAGTATTTAAATTTTATAAGTTTTTCAAAATTGGACTGCAAATATAATGGATTTTTATATAGTGACAAATTTTTTCTAAGGTTTAAATCTAAAAAAGCCACTTTTTTAACTTATGGCGGTCTTAAAACAGTACATTTGCAAACAAATTTACTAGTAAAAGATGGCAAAAGCTACCGTTGCAAAAACTGAGTCCAAAGACGAGATACCAAAAGCAAAATTATCCAGAGAAAACCTTAAAAAATCGTTCCGTTTGCTTAAATACCTGGGTAAAAGCAAGTGGTTGTTTACAATCGGGATGTTTTTTGTAGCCGGAACTGCAGTTGTTGGACTATATTTTCCAATTATGGCCGGAAAAATGTTTGGTTACCTCGGACAAACTAATATGGCGCCTAACATTTTTAAAGATGCCGTTACGGGTACCGGCGTTGAATTATTGATTTTATTAGTTGTTCAGGGATTGGTGTCCTTTGGCAGAGTTTATACTTTCTCAATTGTAACTGAAAATATTTTAAAAGGCCTCCGTTCAGATTTATTTAATAAGCTTGTTCAAATGCCGATGAATTTTTTCTCAAAAAATCAGGTAGCGGATTTAAGCAGTAGAGTAGCCACAGATATTAATGTTATTTCAGAAGCGTTTACAATTAATATCGCGGAGATAATCAGGCAAACAATAGTTGGGGTTGGAGGATTAATCTTATTGGTAAATTATACAGGATGGGATGTAGCAAAATGGTTCCTGGCAATCATTCCGCCAATTACGATGATCGCTATTCTTTACGGAAGAAAAATAAGAGGTTACTCCAAACAATTGCAGGATAAAATTTCCGAATCCAGTGTAATCGTTTCCGAAGCATTGACAGGCATTACCAGCGTTAAGGCTTTCACAAACGAACAACTCGAGATTAATAAATATGGAAAGGTAACTTCTGATATCAGAAAGTTTGGAATTAAATATGGCATTATGAGAGGCGCGTTTTTTGCGTTTATTATCACTTGTGTATTTGGCTCTATCTTTTTCATTTTGTATCAGATGCTATTGTTACTTAACCAAATCGGACCTGACGGCAAACCAATGTTATCTTCAGAAAATTTCGGCATATTTATGATGTTATCTTTTTTTGTTGCCGCTTCACTGGGTGGATTGCCTGAACAGCTTGCCTCTATTCAGCGAGCACTTGGAGCAACAGACAGAGTATTTGAGATAATTGATGATGTTCATGAGAAGATTAATCTGTCGCATAGAAATAACTTAAATCTTAACAGGGTAAAAGGTGACCTGGAGTTTAAAAATATTCAGTTTACATATCCTACGCGACCTGATTTTGTTGTTTTAAAAGATATTTCATTTAGTGCTAAAGCCGGACAAACAATTGCCTTGGTAGGTAGCAGTGGTAGCGGCAAATCAACGCTTGCCTCTTTAACATTACGTTTTTTTGAACCCAATGCAGGCGAATACATCATTGACGGAAAAAAATCCACCGATTATGAACTCACGGAATTAAGGGATCAAATGGCCATTGTTCCACAGGATGTTTTATTATTTGGCGGAACTATTCGCGATAATATTTTGTATGGTAAACCAAATGCAACTGAAGCAGAAGTTATGGATGCAGCTAAACAAGCCAATGCTTATGATTTTATTATGAGCTTTCCTGATAAATTTGAAACCATGGTTGGTGACAGGGGGATTCAGCTATCAGGTGGCCAGCGTCAACGTGTAGCTATTGCAAGAGCTGTTCTGAAAAATCCTTCTATCTTGATTTTAGATGAAGCAACAAGCAGCCTTGATAGTGAAAGTGAACGTTTGGTGCAGGAAGCGTTGGATAAATTAATGATAGGCAGAACGTCGATCGTTATAGCGCATCGTTTATCTACAATCAGAAATGCCGATAAAATTGTGGTATTGCAAAAAGGTGAAGTAGTTGAGATGGGAACCCATCAGGAGCTTATGACAAATAATAGCGGACTCTATCAAAAATTGAGCAGACTGCAGTTTGAATTGAATTAAAGCTCTTAAAAGAATTCTCTACAGTAAGGAATGTAATTCTTGCTATATTTGTTATTGGTGTTTCGCTTTAGGACATATTCATTCGTTTATTTTGTAATACTTTTTTCAAACTGCAAAAAGAATGTACCGCAAAATATCATCCAGATTTCTTGTGGTTCGGTTTATTCTCAAATAAGTTCGGATACTAATTATATTCCACATAAAAAGAATAATCGTTGGGATTATTGCTGCGAATATAATAGCTCTATTGGTTGGACGGCGAAAGTGTTGTCTGATACTGTTATAGGAAAGAACAAATTTTTCGAAATTGAATTTGTGAAATCACAAAACAGAGGTAATTCTAGTTCTGATGGAAATGAAAGCGGAAAATCAATGATTGATTCTTTAGGAAATTATTATTGGTTAAAATCACGGTATATAATAAACACAACAATACTTGTTTTTGACTCAATAATGATAATTAAACCAAGCGCCATAAGTGGAGATACTATCTATAGCGATGCTTTGGCTAATACTAAAGTAGTTTTAGTAAATAAAAATGAAACTTTTAATTCAATTCAGGGCTGCTATCATTCGAGAATTATTCGTAATTCAAATTTAGCGAACCAAGAGGTTGTCGATCATTACTATAAAAAAGGCATTGGAGAGATATATTTTTCTAAAGATATTAAGCCAAGGATTGGTTGCGTTCTGAATTCTGCATTAATAAATTAAAATGAATTCAAATTCTGTTTCTATCTTTTTGCATTACTTCAGTACTTTTTACTTAATCTTTATAACAGGGTAAAAATTACTTCACAAATTATAGTTAATTATAATATAATTCAAAGCTCGTCCCTAGCACTTTTATCACAGCGTTTTTTTCAATGATCAGTTTTTTGTAAGGCTTTAAATCAAAAGTAACTTTGGTTAACATTAACGCTTTACAGAAAGATGGCTCTATCCATTTTACTTTCACATTAAATTTAGAATCTGAAGTAATAATATTGTCGGTCATCAGTTCTAAATTTCCATTGCAACCACCATACACGACCGTCAATTCCAGGCAATCATCAATGATCTGAGCATCTCTAACTTCACAAATAAAACCTGCAGATAATTCCGGAATTTGTTTTACCAGTTTAATATTCGCGCATGGATTTGCACTTAATGGTATTCCGTTCACCTGGAGTTCTTTTTGCTGCTGGCTATAACAGCCGATTGATATGAAAATAAAAGCGAATAGTATTACCTTTAAAAGATTCATCTAGTTAAATAGGTTTAGTGCTAGGTTTTCTTTGTTCCTCATCAGCTCTGCATCAGCTTTACTCTTATCCTTATATCCGCATAAGTGTAAAACGCCGTGAATCATCACGCGGTGTAATTCTTCTTCAAAAGCTACATCGAATTTTTTAGCATTTTCCAAAACACGGTCTATGCTTATAAAAATATCGCTGCTTATTTTTTTTGATTCAGTATAATCAAATGTAATAATATCCGTATAAGTATTGTGATTTAAGTGTTTGAGGTTGATGTCAAGTAACTCATCATCAGAACAAAAAATATAATTAATGGTTCCGAGCGTATGTTTTTCTTTTAATGTAATAAACTTGATCCATTGTTTAAGCTTTGTTTTCTCTTTTAGCTTAAAGTCAATGGTGAGGTTCTGAAAAGAAATCATTAATTCACATTAAACGTCAGGCATACTTCCTGGCCGTTGTTGTTAAACTCTACTTTGTCTGCAAGGTTTTTCATAAGGAAAACACCTCTGCCGTTTGGTTTATCCAGATTTATCGGATCAGTAGGATCCGGCAAAGTAGTATGGTCAAAACCGGTGCCTTCATCAGCTACAGAAAAAGAAATATTCTTTTCTCCGGATTCAAATCCTATTTTTATTTTTTTGTCAGGGTTCCCTTGATTTCCATGGTAAATAGCGTTATTAACCGCTTCGGTTACAGCAATTAAAATATTACCATAGCTGTCTTCGCTCACGTTAAATACATCACACACATCTTCTACTAAACGTTCTACTAATCTCATATTATCAGAAGATGACGTGATATTCAATTTTTCTCCTTTAGCTGGTATCATTTATTTACGCTATTAAAATATTCATTTACTTTTTGTTTGTAATAGGGTGTTAAGCTTGGTGATACCGTGTTTAACAACTCCAATTCTTTTTCTTTCAGTCTTTTATACTCTAAAAATTGCGCAGGGTTACTAAAAACTTCATTTTTTGCTTCATTACTCTTTCTTTTTTCATCCTGTTCGCGTTCACGTTCTGCTTTTTCGCTTTCTAAAAGTTTAGTAATGATGTCCTGCTGCCGTTTCATGGTTTCCTGAGTAATTTGTCGGTTAACAATATCCTTCTCTGTCTGCTCCATCATTTCCGCCACATTACCACCGGGATCCGAACCACCCTCTTTTTTAATCTTATCCATCATTTGCTGCATTTGCCGCCTTAAAGCTTCCTGTTGAGCAGCCATTTTAGCCAGTTGTTCACTCATACCCTGGCCTTGTTGGCCAGGCATCATCCCCGGTTGGCCCTGTTGACCCATTCCACTTTGTCCGCCTGGCTTTTGCCCACCTGGTTTTTCTCCGGGTTTATTACCGGGTTTTTGCCCGCCTGGTTTATTACCTTGTTCCAACGCTTTCTTTAGTTCTTCAAGTTGTTTGTTCAGTTGTTGTTGCATTTGCTTCATATTCGCCATGCTTGGCTTACCTTCTCCAGGCTTTTGACCAGGTTTACCGGAGCTTGGCTTTTGTCCCTTACCCGGTTTTTTACAGCTACCACTTCCTGGCTTGCCTTCTTTAGATTCTTTAGCTTGCTTTTGCATTTGTTCTAAATTTTCATTTAGTAGTAAGGCCAGGTTATTAATTGATGTCATAGAATACTGCATGCGCATCTGAGCATTGGATTGCATGCGTTCTGCCAATTCAGAAACCGCTTTACCCATATTCATATTTATAGAAGATATTTCCCGGTTCACCACAGCACTAATGGCGGGAACCCGTTTACTTAAGGCTAATAAACTATCTTCGATAATTTTTGAATCGTCTTGTAATTTTTTTTGTGTTTGAGTCACTTTTAAAAACTGTGGATTATCTGTTTTTAATTTAGAAAGCTGCGACATTAAATCTTCCTGAGCAAAAGATAAGTTTAAAAGGTTCTCTAAAATCTGGCGAAGTGTTTGCATATCTTCTTCGTGTTCTTCCTTCTCCATTTTATCCATTGCTTGTTGCATCTGCTGCTGCATTTCCTGCATTTTGTCTGACGCTTGCTTTTGAGATTTGGACGCATTCTTTTTATTGTTCTGATTTAATTGCTCAGAACTTTTTTCCATTTCCTTACTGATCTCGTTTTGTTTTTCTTCTGTTTTAGGAATTTCATTTGGCTGTTCTAAGGCTGCATTTTTTTCCTGCAACTCTTTCAGGTCTTTTTTCAAATCTTCAAACTGCTTATTTAATTCGTCCTGTTTTTTCTCTAACTCTTTATTGGTTTGTTCTTTATCAGAAGCTTCCAACTTCTTTTCATCTTTTTTGTCTTTGGTGTCCTGCTTCTCTTTATTCGCTTTAATCTCTTCAGTCTCTTTTTTTAATTCTTCCTGTTTGTTTTTTAGATCATCCAGTTTTTCAATAGCTTGTTGCATTTTTTGTTCCACTTCCATTTGCTTGAAAGCCTCAAGTGTACGGTCCAATTCTTTTTCCATGTCCTTATTGGAAAGTTTCATCTCTTCCAGCTTTTGTTGTACCTGATTTTTATCAAGCTTATCCATAAGTTTATTAAGCTCATCAAATAATTTTTTCATTTCAGGCGTCATGATATTCTCGAACAATTGTTCCAACTGTTTTTGTTTTTCTAATAAAGACTCATCAGGGGGAGTAGACTCCTGTTGCTGCTGATTGTTAAGTTGGTTCTCTTGTTTCGCTTCTTCTATTTTATTTTTTAATTCATTTTGTTTTTTTAAAATGTCTTCTAATTTTTTCTTCTCATCATAACCCATTTGTTTTTTCTCTGTGAGTTTTTTGCCGAGGTCGTTAATATCTTTCTGAAGTTCTTTGGCTTTTTTTATCCCATCATCCAGGTCTTTTTTAATCTCTGAATTATTTTTATCGGTAGCCTCATTCATCTCATCAATAGTTGGCGCTTTGAACAACATCGTTTGGGTTTTTGCTGATTTAGCTCCAGAAACACCATCATTGTCCCAAACCTCAAAATAATATTCGATTTTATCACCCGGCAATACTTCAAAACGTGAAGCATCTAAAAAATAATAATAAGGTTGTGTAATTTGTTGCTTATTTAAACCCATCACTTGTTCTCCTGATTTAACCTGTACCTTGCCGCTTGAATCCTGCGTGTAATGAGTGTATTTAAATGTTAATCGCGAAAAACCATAGTCGTCTTTAATTGTTCCCGAGAAATAAATATTTTTAGGGTTTAGAGAATCTGTTTTTTCATTTACATCAATTAAGGGAACCTGGTCAGGAATCACATTCAGGGTATAATTTACCGAATCGGGATTTTGTTTTAAGAAGCCGTTCATGGTTTTAATACTGTAATTGGTGCTTTGCATCATTCGCCGTGAATAACCAAATTCATTTTCGGAAGATCGTTTAATATCAACTAAAGTGTCTAAAAAATTCAAAAAGATGTTATCCGTATTCTTCGTATGAAATACCCATTGCATTTTAGTTCCCTGCGGTAATTGCATATCTCCCACGTTAGAAACCGTTTCGTTTTTCTTATTGAGATAAGTCGGGTAAATTAACTGAATGTCAAACTTCATTAACATGGGCTTAGGCAATACGCGTAACTCGTAGGATTTCGAATTGAATCCGACTGCGTTAAAAATAAAATTCTGGCTTTGTTGAACGTTTTTAAACGTATAAGTGAAATTAACATTATCAACTTTTTCCATTTTATGATCTATACCATCTACGTTAATAAAAACTTCATTAGGGATTTCGTTCCCTTTTAATTTTAATTCAAGCACGTAATCCTGTTGTTGAATGGCTTCTAAAGATTGATTAGTAATTGCAAACTGAAAAGGAGCTTGTTTTTCAAAATAGGTTTGGTGATACATGATGCGTTCGGTTCCATCCGTAATAATGTTCGGTTTAATAATACAGATTAAAAGTAATAGAATAACAGGCGGTAACGCAAATTTTAGATATTGTCTGTTCTCATTTAAGTTAATTGCTGAGGTAAATGGAACAGGCTTCAACTCGTTCATTTTTTGGTTGATGCTGGCTGTTAAAAGTTCGGGAGATAGAATTGACCCTGAATTACGCTGAAGTTGTAAAGTGTTTAAAAGCTTATCGTTAATATTACTGAAATGAGTTCCAACAATTCTAGCAGCTTCATCATAAGAAATAATGGATCCTAACTTATTTAATTTTAAAACAGGAATAATAATAAAACGAGACATAACAAAGCCGCTTACTATTAAAAATAAATAAAATAAAATGGTACGGGTTACGGTGCCAAATTCTGCCAGATATTCAGCAACTACTAAAAATAAAAAAGCAGCAACCAATAATCCGCTAGTATATAATAAGCCTTTTACAAGCTGATTTTTATAATACTTGCGAATGAATTCGTCTAATTTTTGAATGAGTATATTTTGTTCTTGCAAGGAGCTGTATTTATACTCAAATTTAGCGAAAACATAGGAGGTTAAAAATAAAATTTCTGTTAAAGAACTGGTAGAAGTTGATTTATTCATTTAAATGGGTTCGCAATTTTGAAACTAACACTAATTAGGACCAAATTTACCCATAGCTTGAGTTAAATCTGAAAAATTATTATGATTTTTCAAACTTCCACTAAGAGACCCGTAACATGAGCTACGGGCTTTAGGATAGGGAAGTAATTTTTATTTCTCAATAATGACTTTTTGAATAATTCCGTTTTGAGCTTTAATAAAGTATATGCCATTATTCAAACTACTTAAATCAATATTTTCATTAGCAATAATATGATCATTAAAATAAACGATATCACCTAACAGATTAGAGATCTCGATCACAGTATTATGATTTGAAGTTAAATGAAAAATACCTTTTGAAGGGTTAGGGAAAACGGAAAAATTCTTTTGCTGCCTTTCAACTAACCCTGTTGTAGTGGCCATTGCAAATGCTTTGATGTCCGCCCGCATTGCCTGGTAGTTGCTGTTATGGCTTCTTAGCTTTTTCTTTCCATTTAGCATTCGTGTCTGCCAGTTAACTACTACAGCGTTGCATTTTACATATACTTTTACTACGAATAACTTATAACAGAAGTTATTTTTGCAGTTCGGTTTCCGCACACAGGTCGATACCTTTAGATTATTACATTCAGGTATACCGAAACTAGCAAACGAATTTTGTTTTCTGCGGTTAGGTCAATACATTTTGTGAGGTGGGTCACGTGGCAGTAAATATTTAGTCCTTGCGCCCCTTATTCTTACCCTTATAATGACCATAAGCATTACCACGCTTCTGCTTTTTAACCACTACTGGTGCAGGACGAGATTCAACTATTATTACTGGTTGAGGGCTCGGAGCAACTACTATTACTGGACGAGGAATAGGAGGTGCTGGTAATATTACTTGAATCTGAGCAGTCGCTGAATAAGACAGGAATATCGACATGGAAAATATGGCAAATGTTACTTTTTTCATAAATTATAATTTAGAACGTAAAGATTATAATATTGCACTTAAACGTGTTACACGAGTGGTTAAATTGGTTACACTATTCACTTATTTAGCCCGCCGCAAAGTTTGTTGTCTGCGGTTAGTTTGTCGGTTCTCGTCGAGCTATGAGCCATAACGTGTTGGAGCTAACGGCAGAGCGGGTTTAAAACCGTTTTCTACCGCATAGCTAATAACAAAGCTAAATGTTTATTGGCCATTTGCAAAGCGAAAATTAATTAATTGTCTACCGCTTTTGCAAATGCCGAAGCCGAATGCCCGCATTTTTTATAGGTGCGGTTATATGCCGTTTTTTTAATACTTTATGGTTTTAACTAGCTTATTCAGCTCATAAAACTCTTCTGTCTCTAGGGTGCCAGTATTATCGTAATAGGACCATTTGCCTATTTTCACAGCATCTCTATACGAGTTTTTCATTTGTGAAAAATATTCTTGTTCCGTTTCGAACTGCCCAACTATCTTTAGTTTTCCGTTTTCATGAAATGCTTTGAAATTGCCAACTAAAGCATAATTGACCCAATATTGCTCTTGAGAAATTTTACCGCTTTCGTAATATAGTGTTTCGTAATACACTTTATCATTCTCAATTAAATGAGGAGCAAACATTAATTGTCCATTTGCGTAATACTTTTCTTGATAATATAAACGTATTCCTTTCTCATAAAGCTTTTCTTTTATTTTACCGTCTTTGAAGTAGATGGTTGTTAAACAGCTATCATTTTTGCATTTGCGTGTGAAATTTAATTTACCGTTTCTAAAATAAGCGGTATATTCATAAAGCTTAGGATCAACATTTCTATTACTATAATATATTTGTTTTATCTGTCCATTTTCAAACCATTCTTTTAATGTGTCCATTAATCCATTACTGTCGCAATTAAATTGTCTAGCAAGTTTTGTTTTTTTTGTATCGTAGTATAACCTATATTTCTTATTTATTTTTTCTTGATTAGAGCATTTTAGGCCATATTCCATTTCAGTTGAGTCATCATATGATTTAAAGGAAAAGACGTTAAATGTATCTGTAACAACATAGTCAATGGTTTGTGCGCCCAGTTGTCTGACTGACATAAATAAGATAAGTATGATTTGTCTATAAAATGGCATATAACGTATTGGAGCTACCAGAAGTGCGGCTTTGAAACCGTTTTCTACCGAAAGCTTACTAACAAAGCTAAATGTTTATTGGCCATTTGCAAAGCGAAAATTAATTAATTGTCTACCGCTTTTGCAAATGCCTTGCAGAATGCCCGCATTTTTGGTAGGTGCTGTTACCTGATGCCAGCCGCATTTAGTGAGAACAGTACCAATAGAAACCAATGTTACTAATTACGAAGCCATATGTCTAACAGAAACCGAATGCCACCCAAAGCAATTTGTGAAAATTGCCAGAGCGTAAGCAAAGTTTACAAGCTTTTTTGCAAAATTAGGATTGCAGGGCTGATTTGTGCGTTTTGCAAATGGGCTTGGAAACTTAGGGGAGCAAATAAACACAGGTCTACTTACTATTTTTGTGACCGTTGATGATTTTAACGATTTCACTTAACTGATCTAAGGGAATAGTCTTGATTGTGTCCTGCCAGTTTAGATTGGTATTTTGTTTCTTTAACCTAGTTATAGGATGAGTGTCTGCTAATTTCTCATTGCGGTTAGGAGTCCAAACAAGTAAGTCGTTTGGTGTACAGTTGAGTAAGGAACAAAGCTTGTCGATGTGACTTAATCTAAATGTAACTGTCTTAGCATTGAGTAGGTTGTGAGCAGTATATGAGGGGAACCCTGCACTTGTGAGGTAAGAGAAGGGTTTATCAATACCGCGAGCTTTAAAAATGGGTTGTAAGTTGAGAGATAACATATTGCAGTCGCTAAAAATTAAAACGCAGGTTAAAGATATTAAAAATACTATTCAAATATTAAAAACGCAGTAAAAAAAAGTTAAAATGCAGTAAGTAGTTCTTAAAACGCAGATTAAAGAAGTTAAAATGCTTAATAAAAAAATTAAAACATCATATAAAAAAATTAAAACTACTATTCAAAAAATTAAAAATAATATAGAAGTACTTAAAAGTAGGTAACTAGTTTAATTTCATGCTGCAATCAATTCTAATAGCATTTGTTTCACGTTTAAGTGTTTTGCATCAGTAATTTTTTTGGATTGGTTTGAAACTAATTCAATCCAGTCAGATATTTTTTTCTTGTCATTGGTTTTTATATTCCAATATTCTGAAAGTTCAATTGCAGATGTTTCTGAAATTGTTTCTATGATATAGCTTAAGTTATTGAATAAATTTATAAGTATTCTAGGTATATTTTTGTAAATCTTTTTGCCAATTAATATTTGACCTTTTCCTCCTGCGGTAAATGAATCACGGAGATTATGACAAACTACAGCCTCACGAGTAACTAACCATATTGCAAGTCGACCAAATTTGTCGCCACTATTACTAAACAACTCAGGAAAATAAATCATTGCTTTATTCTTAATAATCTCTTTTTCTTTAGCGCTCAAATTAGACCAAGTTTTTATCACAATATTACTTGCTCTACTATTATCTTGATCCATCCACCAAAGATCTTCTCCTGGTTTCAATTTAGTTTTGTAATAATCAACAATTGGTTTAATTGGATTATCCTTTTTTCGTAGAGTATCATAAGGCATTTTTATTTTGTCAAAAATGGTTTTGCCTTTCTCTAAATTCATATCAATTAAATAGCGAGGTGAATGAGTTACCACTACTTCTGATAAACATTCTTCATATGCTCTACATCTAAATTCAATAGGACTCGCTAGTTTTGCAAATAACATAAATATTCTTTCGACATTATCAACTCTTGTTGATTCTAAAACGCTATTTCCTGTTGTTTTCCAATGGTTTTGTGTAGTCGTCTTTACTTCAATGCCATAATATTTTTTAGCAATAATATCTGGGAATTTTTGCCCACCAATACATTCAATTGAATTTTCAAAAGGTGTACCAACAGCTAAATCGGTCATTACGTCTTTAACATAAGGTTCAAGCTTATTTCCCGCAAGCACTGAAACTGTTTTTGCGGATTTTTTTGCGTGACTATTAAGTTCTGTAATTGTTGAATTCAATAAAACATTAAACTCTTTTCTGTGAGGTTCTGAATTTGCTGAAATTATCATAATTATTTTTTAAAATATAAATCCCAAACATCTTCAAGTCTTTTTGCTACATTATATGCAAGAAGTGGTGGAACTGCGTTACCAATAATTTTATATGCTTGAGAAGGACTAACTAAAAACGAACCTTTTCTTCCACTTTTGTTTTCAATAACAAAATCATAATCAGGTGGAAAAGTTTGTATTAAAGCACATTCTCTTGGAGTCAAACGTCTTTCTTTTAGACCTTTTAAAAGCTCTTCTGTAATTTTCCCACCATTCTTCTTTGATAATCTTCTAAATTCAATATTACCGTGATGCTCTGCTCTTATTGTTGGTGCAATACCTAATGGTTTTATTTCTGTTTGGCCTTGGCAATGTGCACCCATATATTTTGCTTTTGAATAATACCTTTGAGATAAATCGTTTGTTCTATCAGGTTCTTCTAAGACATTAAATATTTCTTTCAGTTCGACGTGTTTTTTTAAATCATCTCCATCAACCGTATACGAATGTGTTGGGTGTGGGTATGGGTTGTATTTGTCTGAAATATTTAACTTTTCTAATTCTTCAAGTGCGGATTTTTTTAATGCGGATTTTCTTATTCCAATAAATATTACACGTTCGCGTGATTGTGGAACCCCATAATCTGCCGCATGTAATACTTGAGGATCTAAAACAATATATCCATTGTCGCCAGCCGCAGAAAAATCACTTTGTATAATTTCTTTCACATTAGATAAATTGACTAAGCCTTTAACATTTTCAGCAATAAATATTTTTGGTTTTGTAATTTCAATTACTTGTTTCATCCACATATAGAGCTGGCCACGAGTTTCAGCCGATGGAATTTTTTTCTCACTTATTTCTCCTTTGTGATTTTTATGTGAATTAAATCCATTTCTTTTACCTGCAACACTAAAATCTTGGCAAGGAAATCCGCCTGTAACAACATCAATGTTTTTTGGAAAAACCTCTGTTCCATTTTTATGAAGTTTAACTAAATCAACAATACTGTCTGTGTGAAATAATTCAGCATCATGTCCTTTTTTTGAAAAGTGGTTAACCCATGCATTTCTTGCATCGGTTAAAATGTCATTTGCGAATACTGTTTTAAATTTTGTCTTTTTAAGTTTAACAAATTTTTTATCGATTTTTTTATCAATAAAATGCGGCGTCAATATTTCATTTATTGATGATGATAAAACTGAAAAGCCCCCTTCAAAACCTAAATCCATTCCTCCACATCCAGAGAAAAGAGATAGTACGTTTAGTGTTTCTGTTTCACTGCTTTTTTTTACACTAGTTGAAGATGTTGGCTTAATAGAAAATTTAATGTCTAATTGTGGTTCTGCAACTACACTAAGAGTTGCTGTTTTTTGATATTCTTCTCTCATAATTTAATTTTTTACAGAATGAGCTTTTAAATATTTTACTTTTTTTTCAGCTACTTTTAGAACTCGATTTGCGCAATCTTCATCAGCAATTTCGTAAGCGATTTTATCGCTCATAAATTGAACCAATAATTCATCTTTATCAAGATTTAAAATTTCTGAAATTTTAATAATGTTTTCTTTTGTTGGCTTTCTTTCATTCCTTTCGATTTTGCTTAATATAGCTTGGTCGATGTCAAGATGAGCTGCAACTTGACGAAGAAGAAGACCTTGCGACTCTCTTTTTATTCTTATAATTTGACCTACAGTTTCCATTTGATATGATTTACTTGACAATATGTGTCAAATATAAATTTTCAAATTATTTAAACAATGAATAAGATTGAGTTTTTATTAACAAGCTATTGTATAGTACTTAATAATCTAATCAATTACCATACGCCTGTGGCTTGCGGACTTGACCGAGCGGAGCGAGCCCCGCAAAAATGTGCTGAAAGCACGCCTTGTTGTTTGGGCTGGTAATTTAGCTTATTTGGTTTTTGCCTGCCTTTTGCAAAAATAAATGTGCTAAATTATGGGATAGCAAAAACGGCTTTTTCAAGCCGATAAAACAGTTCTACTTTTTTACACATAGGTCAACCAAGTTTAGTGAGGTCTAAATGAAGTTTTGTGTCTTACGTTAAAGTTTGATTTTTCTGTCGGCTGGTTGCAGGTAACGGATTGCAGCTAAATTTTAGTTTGGGCTTTGGAACCGTTCTCTACCGAAATGTTTCCTAACAAAGCTAAATGTTTATTAGCCATTTGCAAAGCAAAAATTAACTAATTGCAAGCCGCTTTTGCAAATGGCCGAAGCCGAATGCCCAAATTAAATTTAGGTGCGGTTATGTTTCAGTGCGCTCTATTTAGTTTGCACTCAGGTATGTGTCCGCCAAACTTAGTTGGTAGTGGGTTTAGTGGGTTGCCGAATGTTTAGATTGAAACACTGTTTTTAGTTTTTACTGAGCGATAGGAAAGGCAATTTGAAAAATTGCTTGTTCTGATAGCACACACAGGCGGGGAGGAAATTTTGAAAGCTTATTTGGCGCAACGAAAATTATTACCATTGGTAATAAGCGCCCAAATGTGCTTGCAAAATGTGGGGAGACTTGAACACAGGGCGGTACACTTAGTTTTGTCTTGACAGCTATGGGTTTCTTAGCAGTTTAGTGGTATTAGCGGTTAGGTCTACCCGCATTTAGGAAAACAGCGGCTAGTTTTACTTTTGCACCCACGAGTTCTAATGTTGCACCTCCAAGTTCTAATGTTACACCTCCGAGTTCTAAGGTTGCACCTGCAAGAAATACTTTTGCACCTCCGAGTTCTAAGGTTACACCTCCGAGTTCTAAAGTTGCACCTCCGAGTTCTAATGTTGCACCTCCGAGTTCTAATGTTGCACCTGCAAGTTCTAATGTTGCACCTCCGAGTTCTAAGAATCGGGAAGCGTGTTTTACTTTTATACCTACTTATTTTGAGATTTACCCGTTAGTGATAGAAGCGGTTATCCTTTTTAAAGAAAGGAAAGCGTGAAGGATAAAAAGATAAGAGATAGCATGTCCCGTTAGGGAACGGCCATAACTTTACGCATGATTTAGTCTAATAAAAGGATTGATGCTATTTGGTCGGCAAGATTTGAAACTTTATTATATTCATTGTTTGATAAAATGATTATTGATGTCTTCTTGTCAATAAAATGGAGTATGAATGTGCTGTAGCCTGGCCAAGAGCCACCATGGTAAACTAACCTTTCGTTTATGTCGGAGACACAAACGAATTGACCGAAATTGTAATTAACCTCCTTACCGCTTTTCAATTTATGATTTGAATATGCTTTCTCTATTGTGTTTCTTTCTACTAATGTGTTTTCTCTAAGGGCTTTTTCCCATTTGGCAAGGTCTGAAATGCTTGCGTTTACTGTGCCGTCACCTGTGATAGCGTCCATATAAACTACATACTTGTAATCTGGCATGCTGTCAGGTAAAACATATTTATTTTGTTTGCTGGAATAAATGTAGCCATATGCGTAATTATTTATTTTTTCATTTTTACTTCTACGGGTGTTATAAACGCGAGAATTTTTCATTTCCAATTTTTTAAAAATGTATTTGTCTAAGAACTCGGAATATGGCAAGCCAGATGCTTTCTCAATAATTAATGAGAGTAACGCATAACCTGTATTACTATAGTCAAAGGCTTCGTTTGGAGTAAAATAAGGCTTCGGCTTATATTGTTTAAATAAATTAACTATGTCAGAGTTGGTGGCAAATTTCTTTTTATCCCAATGCTTTTCTATTACTTCCATATAATCAGGAAGACCAGAAGTATGAGTCAGTAAGTTTTGAATTGTAATGTTTTTATATGGCAAGTTTGGAATATACTTTTGAATTGTGTCAGAGTAATTAAGCTTACCATGTTCTGCGAGAATCATTATAGCCAAAGCCGTAAATTGTTTACTACAAGAAGCCAGTTCAAAGACTGAGTTTTCATTAAGTAGTTCCTTGGTTTCATAGTTTGCATACCCGAAACTCTTTTTATAGATCTCACTACCATTTTCAATTACGAGAGCGCAACCATTAAAGCCTTTTGAATATTTTAGCTTTAGCAAACTATCAATTTTCAAGGATTTATTTTGTTTGTCGCTATTAGTATTTGGTTTTGGGTAAATAAAATCAGGGCTTTTGTAATTCAAGCCCATAATTCTATTTCTTTTATTAAAGTAGAAAACTAAAAAGTCTTTTTCCGTCGCGTCTTTTTCATAATTTAGTTCGACGATTAATTTATTGGCGGAAGGGAATTCAATTGAGCCGATTGTTGCTTTACCGTATTTCTTAAATATTGGTTCGAATTCGCTTTTTAAAACTTTTTTAATTGGAAGCACTTTGGCAAGGGCGAAGAATGGTTTTTTCATTCTTGAATAGTTTTGTTGGTTATAAGAGTTAACAAAATATTTAGCAACTTTAGATTGCTTATCATGCTTAGGATTTTGTCCAATTAAAAAGCTTGGAATACAAGTCAAAACAAGGATCAATGTCGTATTTAGTTGCTTTCTCATCTGTGGTTTTAAGCAATCAGGCTAAGGAGCGAAAATAAATGTCTTTCGCGGGAGCGACCGCTTCGTGGCTGCTGATAAAGGGTAAATATAATGTCGTTGCATTTATCTAAATGTTTCTACGATTCGCCACAAGTTGTGATATAAGTATGTTACTTCATGTTTATATTTTCAAATTATTTACCATGGGATGGTATAAATTGCGGTTCCTCCCATATCAACAAAAACACTATCATAAACAACAGAATTAACACCTGACTTAGTTTTATTTAAAGTTATATGCCACCAACCCATTGGGTAATTATGAATTGTACCATAATCATATGGAATTTGCCAAACCCTTAAAGGTTCGTATTGATGTAATGTTTTTTGCTCAAGTAGAATATTAAAGCTATCAGGAAGAATTACCGTTGTTCCTTGTGGCAATTGGATAGTTAATGCTTTAAACGAAGCAGACACACCAATTTGATAAGGATTAGAAACCTCTTCTTTATTTAACTCTTGTGAACCAATACCAAAAAATTCATAATCAGGATTACTGTATGATGGCACAGACAAAAAATATTTATAATTGCTGTTAGAATTTATTTCAACATTTTCAAAAGAAAAATTACCATTATTATCCGTTGTAGTTGTTAATAATGTACCAGACGATTTAGGAGCAGTGCTTTTAAAATTAACGGTTACATTTTTAAATCCATAACCGGTACAATTATTACGAACATTGCCTGATATAGTTATATTACTCGAATTATCTTTTTTTTGGCAAGTTGCGAAAAAAAAAATGATTAAAATTATAATTAAATGTAGTTTCATTTTTTTTTTAAAATTATTTTAATTTTACCTACTCCACGTTGTTGTCTATATCCAATTTTTCGGTTCTCATCCAACACTGACCGCTAACGATTAGCTAAGCGCTATTAACAAAGATAGGAGTCTAATACAGTTTTACAAATAAAAATAGAATTTTGTAAGTGTCAACATTATTACCTTACGCCTGTGGCCTGCGCCTTTGACCGAGCGGACGCGAGATGCGCAAAATAGTGCGAAAGCACACCTTATTGTTTTTGAGTAGGAATTTAGCTTATTTGGTTTTTGTCGGGTACCGCAAAAACAAATGTGCTAAATTGGAGATAGCCAAAACAGGTTTGTAAAACCTGCAAAAGAGGGGAGGAAAGTAAAAACTAAAAACTGTTTCAAGTTCCCTAAACTGTTTCTATGGCAACCATGTTCCTGGTCGACACGTACTTTTTTGGAATGTAAAAGCTAAGTATCTAATGTAAAAGTGTCGTTGGAATATTCACCGGGCGCATTGAACATAACGGATTGCAGCTATAAGAAGTGCGGGATTTGAAACCGTTTTCTACCGAATAGCTAATAACAAAGCTAAATGTTTATTAGGCATTTGCAAAGCGAAAATCAACTAATTGTCTACCGCTTTTGCAAATGCCAGAGCCGAATGCCCGCATTTTTTATAGGTGCGGTTATGCGGTCGTTATTTATTTAGTTTACATTCAGGTTACGTTTCTGCATACACAGTTGGGTTCTTTGCCGAATGTTTATTTGGAACATTGTTTTTAGCTTTTGCTGAGCGATAGGAAGGCAATTTGAAAAATTGCTTGCTTTAATAGCACCCACAAGAGGGGAGGAGAGTTTGATAGCTTATTTGTGGCAAACTAAAATTATTGCCGTTAGAAGTGAGCGCATAAATGTGCTTGCAAAATGTGGGTTGACTTGAACACAGCTCTGCGTACTTAGTTTTCTACACACAGGTCAGAATTTTGTGGCGGTTTAGTGGTCACTGCGGCTAGGTCGATCCGAATTTAGCCGAACACCTGCTAGTTTTATTTTGCACCTCCGAGTTCTAAAGTTGCACCCGCCAGTTCTATGCACCCACGAGTTCTTATGTTGCACCTGCAAGTTCTAATGTTGCACCTGCAAGTTCTAATGTTGCACCTACGAGTTCTAAGAGCAGGGTAGCTTGTTTTGCTTTTTCATCAACTTATTTTGGGACTAGTAAGTGCATTTTAACCACCCTTGATTATTTTAACAATGTAATATGCCCAACATAATGCTCAGTTAATTGATTCTTATAAGTTACATCAATTACATAAACATATACATCTTGTTGTTCTAATACATTATTTTTTTCGCCACTCCATTTAGCTTGCGGGCTATTACACTCCGCTATTTTTTGTCCCCATCGGTTATAAATTTTTAAATTATAAAATTCAATCGGGCAAACGGTTTTTACTTCAAACTCATCATTTAAGCCATCATTGTTTGGCGTAAATGCATTGGGAATAAATAGACATTTATCACACTTTTCAAAAGTAACTTGTATGCTTTTATTAACTCCACCGCATTTGTTTTTGACCTGTAATGTATAAAGCCCTCCGGTATCTGCAACAATAAATGAAGATGTTTGTTCCGTGTTCCATAAATAAAAATACAATGGATTATAAGGAACACCAATGGTAGCTAATTTTTTTTCGCAAACAACTGTGTCAATTGGCAATGTAATTTCAGGTATCGGAAAAATGGTTACACTTACAGTATGTTTATTACTCTCGCAGTTATTAATACTTTGTGTAAGATAAAATGTATACACCTGTGCAGTCTCGCTTGA
This sequence comes from Bacteroidota bacterium, assembly GCA_040387555.1. Classification (GTDB taxonomy): domain Bacteria; phylum Bacteroidota; class Bacteroidia; order B-17B0; family Aurantibacillaceae; genus UBA4416. Next base: position 338,956 of record JAZKDO010000003.1, read on the forward strand.
AAGTATAGGAGCAGTGGTAGTTATAGTACTTGTTGCCGTTTCGTACCACAGTATATTTTGTCCTTCTACATTAAGATGTAGATCTAAATTGTTTTGGCAGAAGGCAGTATCATTTGCTGTTGGCGGTAGTGGGCTGGCATTAAAGGTAACTATTACCGTATCTTTAAAAATACCACAAGCATAATTGGCTGTAAAATGGTAAGTACCACTTTGTGTTGCACTAATACTTTGTGTATATATTCCCGTGTTCCATAAATAAGAAGAAAAACCTGGTGGTGCATTTAAAATTAATGTTCCTTGGTTTTGACATAAAATAGTGTCTTTTAAAACAGTGGTTGGTAAACTGCTAGTTGTTTTTACTTTTATGGTATCAGTTAAACTACCACAACCATTGGCGGTACATTTTACCCAATAGGTACCTGCCTGCGTAGCATTTATAGTTTGTGTAGTAACTCCAGTGCTCCATTTAATGCTATCATAACCTAAAGGTGCGGTTAGCAATAGAGGCATTTGGTTTTGGCACAATAAGGTATCTTTTCCTAAATTAGGCCTACGCAATACAAAGGGAGTTACATTAACTTCATCTACATAATATCCTAAATCATCTGTTGTTGGCGGCTGAAAATTAACATTACAAGCATTTATCACATGAATAAAAGAACTACCACTGGCAGCGTCTGATAAAAAGTTACCGATAGTAATATGCATTTCGCCACCGTGTGCTTTATAAATACCACTTACTTGTTGCCAATTTAATGTATCGTTTATCTGTATAGAACTTTTTATTTGAGGCGTAAAGCCCAATAATACGTTGGTAAGACCATTATTAAAAGCTAATAGAGTATCGTTTATATATGCACCAACTGCATTTGAACTCCAATTACTTCCATTTATTTGATTTAACCAAAAACTAACACAATATAAACTGTCCTTTTTTAAAGGACTGCTAAAATTACCTTGCAAATAGGTTCTTATATCTTGCCCACTAATCGCACTTCTTACTAAAACTCGAGAATATCCTTGCCCTGCTTTAGGTTGTTGGAAATTACAATTATCATTGCCTGGCACTACGTACGATGGATGAGAAGAACAAGTGTTAAGAATATTAATTGCACCATAATTTAAAAAACTTGTCCAGTCGGGGACATTATTACTGCCTTGCGGAGCAATTCCCGGGCACAATACAAATTGCTCAAACGATGGGTTTTTAACGAGGTTTTGAGCTTGGGCGGTCGTAAGATAACCTAAAATGAGTGTCAAAAATAATATAGAGTATAATTTACCTAATTGCACTTAGAAATATTTATAAACAATTTCTCTATAACGAATAAGAAGTGAATTTATTGTTTATAAATAAAACTTTGATTTAGAGGAATTTTTGAAAATCTAAATTAATGCCATACGCCTGTGGCTTGCGCCTTTGACTGAGCGAAGAGAGATGCGCAAAAAGTGCTGAAAGCACGCCTTATCGTTTAGGGCTGATAATTTAGCTTATTTGGTTTTTGTCGGGTACCGCAAAAACAAATGTGCTTAATTGTGATAGCCAAAACGGGTTTGGAAAACCCGCAAAGAGGGGAGGAAAGCAAAAAACTAAAAACTGTTACTGTTCCCTAGAATGTTTCATTGGAACCCTGTTCTTGTCTTGATTTAATTTTCTTGGAACATAAAACTTAAATGTCTAGCGTAAAAGTATCGTTGGGATTTTCATCAGGCGCATTGAACATAACGTTTTTGAGCTACCAGTAGAGCGGTTTGAAACCGCTCTCTATCGAAATGTTCTTAACAATGATACAATGTTTAATAGACATTTGCAAAACCAAAATTAAATAATTGTCTACCGCTTTTGCAAATGCCAGAGAAGAATGCCCGCATTTTTTATAGGTGCGGTTATGCGGTCGTTATTTATTTTCCAGTTTATTAAATATATTGTCATAATTAACATACATAATTTTCACTTTGTCTGTTATCGCCAACGCAACATTTTGCTTTATACTATTTATAAGTCTTTTTGAGTGGCGCTTAGTGCATTTATTCCAATAAACAAAAACATAATAGTCTTGGTTTTTAGATGCTGCTATGCTAGTAGATAAACCTACGGGGCGCAAATAACTTAGTTGTTTTTTTAAATTAAGAATTGTGTCTATTGGTGCTTGGTCTTTTGGTAAGAACGTTTCTAAATTTCCATTTCTATTCCATTTTATATTTGGGAAACCACCTGCATAACAATTTATATAAAACTTAACTAGTTGTCCTGTAGAGTCAAAGTATAATGCCTGCAAAGGCTGAACATGATTTTTTCTCTGCGCTTTTAATAGCGTAGTGTCAATGTTTAATATATAAGAAAGATAGGTTGTGTCTAAGCGATAATTTTCACTTTGGTCTACTTTAAATGACTTAGATGTTTTTACTATTTGGCTGTCTGAAAGTTTTTTGGCGTCTTTAATACCAAAAATTGATTGTACAATTGTCATGCAACTGGTTAGAAAAATTGTCGATGATAGTATTATTATTGTCTGAAGTAGTTTTGTCATAATAATGCCGCATAACGTTTTGGAGCTACCGGCAGTGCGGCTCAAGGCACTTTTCAACCGAATACTCCTGACAAAGATAGAATGTTTCTAGGCATTTGCAATGCAAAATGAATGTCTTTCGCGAAGCGGCATTTATTGCAAATGCTTTGATGTCCGCCCGCATTGCCCGGTAGGTGCTGTTAGCTGCTGCTTTTTATTCTGTTGGAGCGATTATCATTACCGTCATAAATAGCGCAAAAATTATAACTCCAATTATTAGAGGGGTCCAAATTTTACGTTTTCTATATGGAGTGTCTACACCGATAAATTTTTTCCAGAAAACATAATTCAAAATTAATGCGCCTCCAAAGCTTGTCATTAGAGTAAGTCCAGTATTACGTGGAATGAATGAAAGAGCATAAAGTTGAACAGCGGTATATGCGATACCGAAAACAATTGTTAAAGTGACAGATTTTTGAGATGAAGCGCGTTTCATATTCATTGCCATAAGAATGGAACCGAACAATACTCCAAAAGCAATTGAGAAACCATTGATGGCTTTTTGTGAATAGAGCTCAACGGCATTAATATCGTCAACAATGTTCTTGTCCCACTTTTGTCCTCCATCGGAGTCCGCAACTCGTTGTCTGCTGATTTCTTGTTGCTTTTCGAGGTCATTCACAATTTGGGTGAACTCCTCGTCTGTAAATGTCCGCCCACGCTTTTTTAATTCGTCAATAGCTGCGTGAACAGCAACTGAACTAAATTTATTTCTATTGTCAATGTATTCTTGAAGTCCAGCGTCGGACTTCGTTGTCATTAATTTTACGAAATCTATTTCCATTTGTGTGTGTGTCTAAAGTTGCAGCTAACGTTTTGGAGCTACCGGCAGTGCGGCTCAAGGCACTTTTCAACCGAATACTCCTGACAAAGATAGAATGTTTCTAGGCATTTGCAATGCAAAATGAATGTCTTTCGCGGAGCGGCATTTATTGCAAATGTTTTGATGTCCGCCCGCATTGCCCGGTAGGTGCTGTTAGCAGTTCGGGCTTTTTTCTTCTCGTTGTTTAGCTGCGTCATAGCTGTCAACTAACAATTTGTGCAGGTCGTTAAATGAAATTTTTAAACCGTTTGATGTGATGCTTAGAGGCGAACCATACATTTTAAAATTCACTTCCATCATTTTCTTTTTGAATGCGCTTGTCTGTCTATTTATATAGTCCTCAGGATTTTTAACCTGTAGCATAACAAATTTTTGGCTATTTACTTTGAGTACTGAAATATTTAATATTTCAGACCAAAGTATTTGTCCTCCTGAAACACCACTGGAATTGTCGCTTAAACCTAAGTCGTCAATTATTAATCCAGGCTTATTGTCCGCAAGTTTACGGATGAAAATTATAACACCGAGTCCAAAGAAAATTATTGATGCGTAGCCTGCTATGAGAATTGTTGTCGGACTATAACGGTGATAGTTTTGATTTGCTGGCGGATTAATAACAAGCCAAAGTCCAAGCGCAACGAAAGTCAAAGAACCAACTAACATTAATAGTAGTTTTATTTTGCTAAGTTGAATTTCTATTTGTTGTCTAATTAATGCCATAATTTATTTTCAGTCCATTTTACATAGTGTCGCTCAAGCCTGACTGCTAACGGATTGCAGCTATAAGAAGTGCGGGTTTGAAACCGTTTTCTACCGAATAGCTAATATCAAAGCTAAATGTTTATTGGCCATTTGCAAAGCGAAAATTAATTAATTGTCTACCGCTTTTGCAAATGCCTTGCAGAATGCCCGCATTTTTGGTAGGTGCTGTTATAACCTGTAGGGTGCCCCAATGCTCAATACGTCCAGGTCTAAAGAAGTTTTAGCTTCATTGCAACCACCTTGTCACGTGAAAAACTTAGAATAAGACGATTTGTTTCGTTGGATACCCAAAGTTGTCCATTACGCACCTTTTTCGTAATTTTTTTGTCTAATAGTTTAAAGACTTGTTTGGATGTCAAACCAACTGCAATGTGATTTAAAGTTAGATTGGTGGATGTAATAGAGAAATTTTGGATAAGCCATTTGCCGTTCAATTTTTTAAACGAATATCTATCAAGTGAATTTTCGACAGTAAGAACGCTGTCAATTTTATCACTTTGATAAATTACTAAAGTCTTTATGAATGTGCTGTCATATAATTCATCCGAATAAGCAAACGCTTTCAATATACTGTCAATATATTCAGGATTTATTATTGAAAATTCCGGGTCAGTTGGAGGCAAATCTAAGTCCATTGTTTTGCTACATGAAACATTCATGCGAATAACCTTGTCGAATTTAGCATTCGATTGTGCTTGTCCAATGATGGTCAAATAAAGGAATATGATTGTCAATGTAATGTTTCTCATTTTGTCGCACCCTATTGGTTATAACGTTTTGGAGCTACCGGCAGTGCGGTTCAAGGGACTTTTCAACCGAATACTCCTGACAAAGATAGAATGTTTCTAGGCATTTGCAATGCAAAAATGAATGTCTTTCGCGGAGCGACATTTATTGCAAATGCTTTGATGTCCGCCCGCATTGCCCGGTAGGTGCTGTTAGGGGCTGTGGTTTACATTTATCCCACCATGTCAACTACTAAAAATTAGGTCTTAGCGAATGGTGTGAAAGACATGGCTTTGTTTTCATAACTTTAAACAAAACCTGTTAGAATGAAAAAAATCATACTATTTGTTTGTTGTATTTTAAATATTACTGTCTATGCACAGCAGTGGGAATGGGCGAAAACTGTAGATATTAATTTACCAATAAATTTGAACGGTGAGGTTCGTCTTGCAACAGATAAAGTTGGTAATTTTTATTTGAGTTACATTAATTGGGATAGTAATTCCGGAAATCCAGATGGCGCAACAGTTGCAAAATATGATTTTATTGGCAATAAGCTTTGGCAAAAAGACTTCACTACAAAAATGAGAATAAAAGACATTGCTTCTGACAGTTTTGGTGCATTATATATAGCTGGTGATTTTAGAGACACCATTTTGGTGGACAATGTTTCTCTCATTAGTAATGGATATAATGATGCATTCCTTGCTAAATTTAACTCAAGTGGGAATCTTCAATGGATAAAGAAAAGTGGCGGGCTTTATAATGACTCAGGTAGTGGATTATGCCTTGATACAAAAGGAAATATTTATATGACAGGTGAACATTCTGATGGCAACTGGAATTATGGTAATGTATCAAACATGACAGTTTCAAAGTTTGATTCTTCAGGAAATTTACTTCTTTTTAAATCATCCAATACACCACTGCAGAGTTTTCATGGTTTTGCTCGCGGCGAAAAAATCAAACTTGATAATTTCGGGAATATACTTGTGTTGGGTAGTTTTAGTTTTCTTATGCAAATTGACACTTTGTCTTTGAATGATGGAAGTATTTATGGCGCTCAGTTCATTTGCAAGCTGGATACAGCAGGACAAATCAAATGGCTCAAGCAAACCGCTTCGTCGAGCTCGGAATTAAATGATTTTATTCTGGGAGATGATAATACCATATTTGCAACGGGAGAAAGACAATGGACTAATGGATCATGGACAATTACTAAAAGATTGGATATATTCGGTAATTCACTTTGGAATCAGGGATGTGGATTGCATTGTGGGTATTATAGTGATGGTACATTGAATGGCATTGCAAATGATTCTACAAATATTATAGTTTACGGTGATGGAAGTTGTCATGGACTTTTATTAGTAAAATATGCTTTTGATGGAAGTTTAGTTTATCTCGATACCATTCATGCAATTAACTACATTAAAGGAAAGAGTATTGTCCGGGATTTAAATGGAAAATACCTTATAAGCGGATTTATTCAAGGCGCTATTAAACTTGGTAGTGATTCTATTTATTCATCAACCAATAAAATTTTTATTGCTAAATTTTCTGATAATGCATCTATAACTTCCATTAAAAATCAAGGCCAAATTTTTGAATTATTAAAAGTTTTCCCGAATCCGTCTTCGGGAGTTTTCACCGTTGACATGTACAACCATTTGGAGGCAACAACAATTGTTGTCCGAGATGTATTGGGAAACTGTTTATTTGAGAAAAATTGTCGAAATGAAGCAAGCCCTACAATTAGTTTAAGCAATCTAACAAAAGGAATTTATTTCATTGAAATTGTGTCTGAAGAAATAAGGTCAGTAAACAAAATTGTCGTACAGTAGTTGTCTTCTAGTGTGTCACTCAACCATTGCCCCTAACGTTTTGGAGCTACCGGCAGTGCGGCTCAAGGCACTTTTCAACCGAATACTCCTGACAAAGATAGAATGTTTCTAGGCATTTGCAATGCAAAATGAATGTCTTTCGCGGAGCGGCATTTATTGCAAATGCTTTGGTGTCCGCCCGCATTGCCCGGTAGGTGCTGTTATGTGCTTTTTGTTGTACTTAGCTTATGAATTGCTTTCGTTAGTTTAGCGTTCATCTTTTTTCTCTTTGGGCTTTTTGTCACGCATTACATATCCAAATCCCATAAACATTATTCCAATACAAGTCATTCCTTTTCCATTAATTATTCCAGTACCGTATCGGTTACCAAATCTTCCCATAGTTACACCCGACGATATTTGGTCGGTCATTTCGAAATAGATTCCTGCAACAAAAATGACTAATCCAACTAAGCCCAGGATGACGCTTAGTGTCAGATAGTCTAAAAGGCTTTTGTTTTTCATTATTTATTTCGGTGTACTGTCAACAAATTGCACATAACGTTTTGGAGCTATAAGAAGTGCGGTTTTGAAACCGTTTTCTGCCGAATAGCTAATAACAAAGCTAAATGTTTATTGGCCATTTGCAAAGCGAAAATTAATGAATTGTCTACCGCTTTTGCAAATGCCAGAGCCGAATGCCCGCATTTTTTATAGGTGCGGTTATGCACAGTAATTATAATCTATAAACAATAGATAGCAACACAAGTCTATTGTCGACCCCTGCACTTAGGTTTTCTGAAATAACATTTGAATATGGCGTATAATTATTGTTATAGGCTTGATGATTAAAACTTATGTTAGGATTTATTTCAGCGGCAACTAATATATTTGAATTTACATTAAATAGAATGCCCAAAGAATAGGGGATTGAAAACCTATAAGTTTGCACTGTGCTTTTTAGGTCGGAAGGAGAAATGAGCGGGTCTTGCCTTCTTGAAATACTTTCATTGTATATAAAGCTTAAATTTGGTCCGTGAAACAGAGAGAATTTTTTTGTTAAATGCTTTCTAAATTCTATACCTAGTTCTAGCCCGCCAGAATAATATGTATTAAATGAAGGGGATAGATTCGGGTCTTGCATAACTTGTGAATTTTCAGAATATCCTAGACTTACAAGACCGATTTTGAAATATGTTTTCTTTACAATTTGACGCTTGTATTTTAATTGTAATGTTACTGGCGAAAAGTCAGCAAGAGTCAAATAATATTCTTTAATTTTAGTTTTTACAGTGTCTTGTCCAAATGAGGTTAAACTGTAAACACAAATAAAAAGTACGGTGATTATTTTCTTCATAATTGTCAATTGTTTTGTCTGCGTTTATTTTTTCTATTATTGTGCATAACGTTTTGGAGCTACCGGCAGTGCGGCTCAAGGCACTTTTCAACCGAATGCTCCTGACAAAGATAGAATGTTTCTAGGCATTTGCAATGCAAAATGAATGTCTTTCGCGAAGCGGCATTTATTGCAAATGCTTTGGTGTCCGCCCGCATTGCCCGGTAGGTGCTGTTACTAGCTGTAAGGCACACCTGGTCGATGTCGTCAACTTATTTTAGGCTATAAGTTACATAAATAATGCATTTACTTTTATCTGGTCTATTATTTTTCCGCACTAGATTATAAGCAAGATGTACACTGCAAATTGGATTGTCTTCCTTATTAAGTTTAAAAGACGTTTTGTTTTTACCGTAAAATGTATCTATGTCCGATTTAACTGAATAGTCTTGTTCAATTCTTTTTACAATTGTTGAATATGCTTTTTTGGCATTCTTAAAGGAACCAAAGTGCCTTTTATAAGTAAGCATTAAGACAATGGGACGATATTCCTTTTGTATTAAGGAATCGTAATAAGTCTTATTATCCAACACCGTTATACTTGGAAGAATAACTGGTACTGGCAAATTTTCTGGGTTTTTTCGAACTTGGACATTGTAACGAACGTCAATTTTGGCACTGTCAACAGTATGAAACAATGCAGTGTCGGATTTTATTGCGTTAATAACTTCTGCTTTTGATTTGTCAATAGGTAAGTTATAAAACAATGTTTTTGTTAAAGCATCTTGTGCATGAACAGCAAGTGTCAATAAGAAGAATGCAGCACAAAGTTTCATTTATTGTCAGTTTTAAATTTTCGAGCTAGTTTGTCAGCCCTATTGCTAGTAACGTTTTGGAGCTACCAGTGGTGCGGTTTGAAACCGCTGTCAACCGAATGCTCCTAACAATGATACAATGTTTAATAGACATTTGCAAAGCGAAAATTAAAAACTTGTCTACCGCTTTTGCAAATGCTTTGTTGTCTGCCCGCATGACTGGTAGGTGCTGTTATAGGTTTTTGCCGCCATTCAGTTATACACAGTATACGTGTCCGCCGAATTATTGTTTTTCTATATAATTATTAGAATAGGGGTACTCAAAATATATCTTTTTCAAAGTGAAATGATTTTGCTTGAAGTCGTACCTAATATTTATGAAACAATTGTGTATAGGCCATGAGCTAACTTTTCCATTGGATTTTTCCGTGAGGAATCGAATAAAAATAAATTCTGCCTGAGTTTTTGAAAGTATCGGGTTATGTGGAGCAATATTAACATAGTCAAAAGATTTTCGATATGTAAGCTTTTTATTCCCTTCATCGTCACTTGTCAATAGGATGATTTTAGTATTCAAAATTGCTTCTGGTAACTTTATGTTTTTTAAGTCGTCATACTGACCAACAAATAAGCTGTCGATGTCTGGCTTGTCTTTTTTGGAACCGGCTTTTAAATATTCTTCTATTGCTATGGAATACAACTTTGACGTGTCTTGGGTCGAAGTGAAGTTCGTTTTGTCTATCGTTTCAGTATTTTGAGTGCACGCAAATAGTCCAAAAAGCAATATTGAAAAAATAAATCTATTCATTGATGTTTGTCTTAATGTATTTCGTCTGCGGCAATTACCTATAACGTTTTGGAGCTAAATTTCAGTTTGGGTTTTGAAACTATGTCTACCGAAATATTACTGACAAAGCTAAATGTTTATTGGACATTTGCAAAGCGAAAATAATTGTCTTTCGCAGAGCGACCGCTTTTGCAAATGCCGCAGCCGAATGCCCAAATTGAATTTAGGTGCTGTTAGCGGATGCTTTTTATATTTTTAGTCCGATACCAAGTCGTACGTTAAATATTTTAGGAAAGACAGTGAAATCATAATTCGTAATTGTCTGCTGATTAACTGGTATTGCAAGATTTTCTGTTCTGGTTCTAAATGAATAGCTGTCAAAAATACTAATGGGAAAATTTATGTCAAAGAAAATTTTTGAAGATAGATAGTATGTAATTCGTGGTATTATAAATGCTCTTACTCCTATAAATCTCTCATGTGTACGAAAACTTGTTGGTGTCGGCTGGTAACTATTTTGTTTAAAATATGGACTCATCGCAAAGCCTAAGGAAGGAACAAATTTTATGTCTTTCGATTTATAGAAATTCAAAATATATTCATAACGCAATGCAATTACGGATGAGATCAAGTCATCGTTTCGTGTTTGCACGTTGCCAGAAGTGTCCTTTGCAATTACTGTTTTTGTTTGGGTTTTGTTTAATGTGAAATTTGTCAGTTCTACTTCATGAAAATTTCCTTTATTTGATTTCCATTGGAACGAAACAGTTGGCTGTAGGATTTGGAAAGAATATGAAGTACTACCGCCTGAATATCTTACATTTTCCTCATATGTTGTCAGGTTGTAGATTTTAATTGCTTTTTTGTAGTCGAGACTCGTATTTTGTGTCCTGCCACTTAAAACAAAAAATAAAAATGCCATTAATAGAATGTAATTTTTCATTTTTTCAAGGTTTTTATTTATTCTAACGGAATTGTCTCAAATTTATTGCGAGGGTTATTTCAAAAGTTTCCGCTAACGTTTTGGAGCTATAAGAAGTGCGGGTTTGAAACCGTTTTCTACCGAATAGCTAATAACAAAGCTAAATGTTTATTGGCCATTTGCAAAGCGAAAATTAATGAATTGTCTGCCGCTTTTGCAAATGTCAGAGCCGAATGCCCGCATTTTTTATAGGTGCTGTTAGGTGCTGGGTGTTAAATTGACGTCTCCGATAATTTTTCCATAACCTTTTTATATTGTTCGTTAGATACTGGATAACCCATGTCATGTGCTTTTTTTACATCAAGCCAACCATTTCGCTTTTCACCTTTTATATAAGTTTTACAGGCACCTCTCAAGTAGTATAACTTTGCTTGATTTGGTTCAAGCATAATGCAGGTGTCAAAATCTAATTTTCCTTCTTCCATCATTTTGAGGTTCATCTCAGCTAATGCTCTATTATAATACATTGATACATCCGATTTTCTATAACCAGTTATAATTCGTAAATCCTCATATGCGCCTTTAAAATCCTTAAGACCAACTTTACATGTTCCCCTGAACAAGATATGATCTCTATTTTGTGGTTGAAGTTTAATAGCATGTTTAATTGCATTCATTCCCTTGTCAAATTGCTCCAAACCATTATACATAATACACATTGTCACAAACAATGCGACATCATTTGAATCTGTTTGACACGCTTTTTCATAATAAAACATACTACTATCCATTTCCGATTTGTAATATTCATTGCGCTGCATCTTTACGGTAGCAATATATTGCCATATATTACCTTTACAATAATAAAGTTTTGCATCATTTTTAGTGTAAGCAATTGCCTTATTTAATAAACTGAAAGAAGAATTGTACTGCCCTTTAATCCCTAAATTGTCAGCATATTCGATGATGTATTTTGTATTTAATGTATCAATATGATACATGGCATAGTAGTACGGTAGCTCATTTATATTCTTTTTCGCAACTATAGAGTCAACCAAGATAAACTCAATGCTATCTCTAATTCTCTTTTTAATATTCTCAGGTAGATTTTGAGTATTTACAATTACTGAATTATTGTTTTCGGAACACGAAACAATTGCTATTGTAATGAGAATAAGTTTTAAAATAGATTTCATAATAGTTGTTGTCTTGTCTTTACACCTTGCACCTAACGTTTTGCAGCTACCAGAAGTGCGGCTTTGAAACCGTTTTCTACCGAAAGCTTACTAACAAAGCTAAATGTTTATTGGCCATTTGCAAAGCGAAAATTAATTAATTGTCTACCGCTTTTGCAAATGCTTTGCAGAATGCCCGCATTTTTGGTAGGTGCTGTTAGCTGCTTTGCATTACAGTCGCTCAAAGTTATGCCACCATTGCTCAAAGTTGTCTAACTCTGTGTCTGTCATACATAGCAACAACTTAGCGTAGTCCTTGTAATTTGTCTTGAGTTCACTTTTAAAGAAGTCAACTACGATTTTCTTTGTCTGCGGATGGTCGATGTCTTTTAACTGGAATGTCGAATACCTCTTTATTGATTTTGGATATTGTTTACGAAAGCGAGTATATTGGTCGTAGTAATAATCTGTTATCTTGTCACACACAGAGTCAAGCAAAGTTAACGGTATTTCGCCAGCCGCTATGTTATTATAATGACTGTAGATCGCTTGCTTAAAGTTGTCGCGAGAGTCTATTTTTTATGTCAGTGGGTTTGTCCATGCATTGCAGCTAACGGATTGCAGCTATAAGAAGTGCGGGTTTGAAACCGTTTTCTAACGAATAGCTACTGACAAAGCTAAATGTTTATTGGCCATTTGCAAAGCGAAAATTAACTAATTGTCTACCGCTTTTGCAAATGCCGAAGCTCAATGCCAGCATTTTTTATAGGTGCGGTTAGCGGTTCGTTGTTTATTCTCGTGTCGGCTCATAATAAAATACTGTCGAACCAGAACTAAGCGTTTTTGTCTTAATGAGTTTCAATAAAATCCTGTCCTTAATTTGGTCAAATAGTCTCAGGCCTTTACCTTCGATGATAGGATGAACACAAATTTGAAATTCGTTAATAAGATTACTATTTAACAGTTGAATAATCAAACTCCGACTTCCGACCAAAATGTCTTTCCCTGATTGCTGTTTAAGTTCTAATACTTTTTCGTTAAGCGGCTTGTCTGAAAGTTTTGCACTGTCCCAGTTTGTGTCTTTTAGTATGTTGGAGAAAACAAGTTTAGGAATTTTGTTTATTGAAATTGCAAAATCGTCCATTGATTTTTTACCAGATGGATTTTTCAATATGGTTTTCCAAAATTGCATAAGTTCGTAGGTCGTCCGTCCATATAAAACAACTCCTGAATTATTTAATAGGTCAGAATAATGTTGATGAAAATCTTCACTAGGAATACCAGTTGTATGGTCGCAAACACCGTCAAGTGTCATGTTGAATGCTGCAATTACTTTCCTCATATTTTTTATTATTAGTTGTCTGTCGCTTTGAGTGGTGTCGTTCCTTACAATGACCGCTAACGTTTTGGAGCTACCGGCAGTGCGGCTCAAGGTACTTTTCAACCGAATACTCCTGACAAAGATAGAATGTTTCTAGGCATTTGCAATGCAAAATGAATGTCTTTCGCGAAGCGACATTTATTGCAAATGCTTTGATGTCCGCCCGCATTGCCCGGTAGTTGCTGTTAGGGGCTGTTGATGCCACCTAGATTTATTCAGCAATTATTTTTCCTGTTGCAATTTGTTTGTCTTTTGTTTTTAATATGAAAAAATAAAAGCCACTCGGTAAATTGTCTCTATTAATTGTCACTTTACCTTCTGTTATATTGTCAATAGATTTTATTAATTGACCTGTAGAATTGTGAAGAGTAAAAGACGTACTTTCTTTAACAGACTCAAAGCTCAATGTAGTTTGTTCGGTGAAAGGATTTGGGAATAAGTCATAGTGTATTTGTTGGGATAATTCATTTATTGATTCGATTGTTTGCGTAGTATTTTGAACCAGTATTGATTGATATAATGTGTCCTTGCAACCAGTAGCACCTGTTGTATAGAGACCAACCAACCACAAATTATTTTGAGCAAAAGGAAAAAACTGACTAATCGTATCTTTATTTGAAACAGCAGGCATTCCTAAAGCAATTGTATTCCATTGGTAACTTGTTGCAGAATTATTCATTGCTTTAAATAATATTCGTTGACCTGTAGAGTTTTGCGAAACTACTTTAAATTCATAATTAGCAGAACAAGAGTTATAGTTTTTTGCACTTGTATATAAAAAAGGGCTTGTTTTATAAGCTTCTCTATGGACTAAATAACCATTTATTGTATCGTTTGTAAATTCTTGTATCCTGCTCAAGAATCTTGCATGTTGCCAACCACCTCCTAGCCAAATCCAATTACCTGGTTGAAAATTTTGAGCAGGACCTGACGCAATGCCTTTATCATAGGCAGAACAGTTATTTGAATTGTCTATTACTTTAATAAAGTAATCAGAATTATAAATAAAAACACTGTCGGTAATGGTTGGTTGACAGCTGTCTGTAGAATATTTGGTTAGGTTTAGCCAATATTCATAATAAGAAGAGCAGTTTGTAATAGTGTCTTTTGCAAAAAGTGTAACAAGATAATTACCAGTGTCTGGAAATTTATGTATTGGGTTTTTAAAATTAGAACCAGTTCCGTCCCCGAAATTCCAGAAATAATGAGTATTGGAAATGCTCGATTGATTTTGAAAATTCACTGTTTCAAAGTACGCGCCAAATGAAAATAAACTAGAGCATTGTCCGAATACATTTGAAAGAATAGAAGTCAAAATAAAGGTCAGTATTAACGATTTTTTCATGGTCTTTTTGTAATAACGTGTTTTCTTTGCATTAATTGCCCCTAACGTTTTGGAGCTACCGGCAGTGCGGTTCAAGGCACTTTTCAACCGAATACTCCTGACAAAGATAGAATGTTTCTAGGCATTTGCAATGCAAAAATGAATGTCTTCGCGAAGCGGCATTTATTGCAAATGCTTTGATGTCCGCCCGCATTGCCCGGTAGGTGCTGTTATAGCCTAGGTGGTTGTATTTAGTTGCATTTAGTTTAAGTGTCTGCATACACAGAAACAAATATTGCTTAATACGTTTTGCCTTTACTGAATTTAGTTTGTGTGTCGCAACGAAAACATAAACATTAGTCTGCACACAGTTCTTGTCTGCGGTTGGGTCGATAGGTTTTGTGAGTTCTGCGTTTAGGTCTACCGAGTTTAGTGAGGTCAACAGGTTGCTAAATAATTACATTATTTTATTTCACAGTATTCAATGGCAGCAGACTTTGAAGCTACATTATTAAAATAATCCTGACATTCTTTTTTTGCTTCCCTTTTTGTATTATGAATTATAAGTTCTGGAGCATAAGGGTCAATACGTGACCCGCCACACCAACATTCATGATCTTTTTTACAAGACATTAAGATTAATGACACGAAAATTGCTACTATAACAATTGTTTTATTTTTCATTTTTATAAGTTTAGTTTGTCGGTTCTCGTCAAACACTTGGCTATAACGTTTTGGAGCTACCAGAAGTGCGGCTTTGAAACCGTTTTCTACCGAAAAGCTTACTGACAAAGCTAAATGTTTAATAGACATTTGCAAAGCGAAAATTAAATAATTGTCTACCGCTTTTGCAAATGCTTTGATGTCTGCCCGCATTTTTGGTAGGTGCTGTTAGGTTCCAGGTTGCCCAATATCGCTTTAGAATGTTTCTATTGTGTCCGAACTGTTTTAATCAGAAAATGAATGTGTCTAACAGAAAATTATTGTTTAATAATTTTGACCGTTTTTTCTCTATTCTTGTCCTGGATATTTAAAAAATAGATGCCTGGTTGTAGGGTAGATATATTGATTTGAGAAGTAAAAGGAGCAGAAAAGACAGACTGACCCAAATTATTTTTGATTGTAATAGTTGAGTTTTGTAATTCATTTTGTTCATCTAAAATGTTTATTGTTGATGTAGCAGGATTAGGATATATTTTAATGTTATTTCCTTTTATTTCCTCGATTCCTACCATACTGCAAGATTCCTCCGTTACAGAAAAATGTGTATCATTAATTGTGATCGGATAATTTGCTAATATTCCATAGGCTTCGATTTTAACATAGCAGTTTGATACAACGGAATTGGTGGTTACCGTTCTTATAATATCGGTGTTCGATAAATCAATACCAAAACAGTTTATACTTGAAATACTGTTTACCGCGACTATTGTTCTGTCAAAGCAATTCAAAAACATTGTATCTTCATAATTATATATATTCCTACAATTATAAACACCTTGTTTTCTATTGATGACATTTCCATAGCTATCAGTTTCGATTAGTTTCCCATTACTGTCAAAATGTGCAATGATATTGCCATTTGGCATTTCAATTATATCAGTTGACGCTTGAGAAGAGAGCTGTTCAATTGAGTACTCATTATACCATATTAAATTTCCTTGATTATCAATTTTCATTATAAAAGGAATCAAATGTGTACCGCTTAAAATATCGCCTGAATATCCGGAAATTAGAAAGTTGCTTGAGTTACTTTGAATTATCTTTTGTGGATGACAGTTATTAACGGTTGAAAGTTTGTAAGACTTCGACCACAATAGACCGCCAGTTTGATCAAGTTTAACAATGACTGCTCCTGTATCAGTAGTTCCTGTTAAAACTGTTCCTCCATCATTACAAATAGCGGAACAATACCCAAAACTTCTCCAATTACTATTTACAGTATCGGCATTTATTTTAAGCCCATAAATTAAATTTCCCGTATTATCAATTTTATGAATGGTCATAAATTCTAATGAACTATTGAGTATTATTTCATTATTACTATTTATACTCATGTGAGCTTTTTCGTCATTTTCCGTTTGTATTGCGTTTAAAGCTGAGCAAAGAACTGTTTTAGAATAAAGGAGTTGGCCGATGCTATTAAATTTTGACACGAACAAATTAGCGGTTCCTGAATTTTTGGATTGATAAAAAAAATAATAATTTGAGTTTTTTTCTTGAATTTCAAAGTTTCTTGTCCCGTTTTGTTGTATGAATGATTTAGCCCATAACACATTATTATTATGATCGACTTTAATTAAACTTAGACTATCATAATTTCCGAGTATTAGTTTTCCGCCATCAGAGGTTTGGATCGCATCTCTGATTGCTGTTTGTATTCCATTACTGGTTTTAATTATAATTGTCGAAGATTGTGAATAAATATTTACAATCCAAAACATTAAGATTACTACGTTAATTTTTTTCATATTTCTAAAACGGATATTTGCTAGTATTATTGTTTGACAAAGTGAGTAAAAAAGATCCCGTGTCAACCGTTAAATTGTCTACGGAGATTTTCGGGCAACTTGAACCTAACGTTTTGGAGCTACCAGAAGTGCGGTTTTGAAACCGTTTTCTACCGAAAGCTCACTAACAAAGCTAAATGTTTATTGGCCATTTGCAAAGCGAAAATTAATTAATTGTCTACCGCTTTTGCAAATGCTTTGCAGAATGCCCGCATTTTTGGTAGGTGCTGTTAGCTGCTGCTTTTTTGTCGACTTGCACACAGGTCGACATACATTTTTTAAGGGTTAAATACTATATTTTTTCTTTCACTAATGTCCACACCAAATGTAAATGTACGATGGTGATAAATGATAGTATTAAAAGTCTTTGCTAGTTGTCCGCAAACATTTGCAACCATTTTGTCAACCCATGAATTGTCTAGAACATATGTATGGTCTTTATGAATACTTAAAACAATTCCAATATTACAACCTTCGGGAGTTTCATCGTCCCATTCTTGTAATGTACCTTCTTCGTATGGTTTGGAAATATTATAATTAATTCCATCTAGGTCGACAGTTAGCCATTCAGTTTCGTTTTCAAAATCATGTTCCATTGTCGGAAGTGATAGTACTGTTTGGAATTTATCGCCAAATGATTTTAAATCGAGGTCGCTTTTTAAACAAATATGTTCGAGTCTTTTTGTCTCTTTAATGTCCATTTGTTGTTTGTCTAAAGTTGCAGCTAACGTTTTGCAGCTATAAGAAGTGCGGGTTTGAAACCGTTTTCTGCCGAATAGCTAATAACAAAGCTAAATGTTTATTGGCCATTTGCAAAGCGAAAATTAATTAATTGTCTACCGCTTTTGCAAATGCCGAAGCACAATGCCCGCATTTTTTATAGGTGCGGTTATAGGTAGGCTGTTTATTTGGTTTAAATCATTTCGGATGTTGCCTGAGGTTCTTTGTCTTCGAATAATACTCTGATAGTTGGTTTGCAAATAAAATATATTAGTCCACAATGCAAGGCTAACATAAAAATATAATTTGAACTATTAGGCATTGGCATTAATTGTGTGATTAGGTTATCGATGCCTGCTAATTCATAACACATATACAATCCAAAACAATCTAAGACGCCTTGATAGACTAGCCAAACTAAGAGCATTGTCCAACCTCTTTTGGTTTTGCGCCAAAAAAATAAGATGGTAAGTGGAAGGTATATGAACTCTATTAAAAACGTTAATCCAGAAAAATCAATCTCCGAAAGGTTTTGAATCACGTATGAAATTAAACTTAAACTTGTCGCTGTCTTATATACAAATGCTATAAGAAGAAGTATGCTTAATACAACGATTGCTCTATCGGGTGTCTTCTCAACTAACGGGTCAGCAAATTCAAGCGCTTTAAATGTCTTTTCTTTTATATCTTGACGTCTCTGATTTTTTAGTGTGTCTTGCTGTTCTTTAGAAATAGCTTTCACTTTCATTTCTATTTTCGCATCATCAATGTCGTGACGAATAGCTAGTTCTTGTTTGACAGCATCAATTGCAACTAACTCATAGTCTTTTTTGTTTTCTATAATTTCAAGCAACTTGGCTGTCGGAAGTTTCTTATATATGTCAGCAAATTGATTATTCATGTTTTCCTTGTTATCTTTAGTTTAGTCTAACAGCTTACCTATAACGTTTTGGAGCTACCGGCAGTGCGGCTCAAGGCACTTTTCAACCGAATACTCCTGACAAAGATAGAATGTTTCTAGGCATTTGCAATGCAAAATGAATGTCTTTCGCGGAGCGGCATTTATTGCAAATGCTTTGATGTCCGCCCGCATTGCCCGGTAGGTGCTGTTAGCTGCTGGTTTTAATAGTCTAGTTTTATTGGCGTTTGGTTTCTAATTGCAAATTCAGTTATTGTATACAATATAGAAAAGCCAAATTTAGCTTTGTCTTCATAAATATTAGAAGCAGGGTCGATTTCTTTAGCCCATAATTCAATTGAGTCTTTGGATGCATTCCAAATTTTAGCATTTAATTTATCTAAGTTTTGTAACAACGCATATATTGAACCAATCGCAATTTCATTTTCTGATGGATCATTATAATTAAATATGAAATTAAAATTTAACGGTAGCCAAATTTCGCAACCTTTTACTAATTGTTGATAGCTAGTTTCGTAGTCTTCACTAGATGCTTTAGTGTACACTTCGCTTTCACCCCAGTTTTCATCATATTCTTTAGGGGGAATTGTCGACTGTTCACTAAATAAAGCAAACATTATCAATGCGCCATAACAATCCCAATTTGGTTTGTCTGTGTAGTATTCTTTTTCATTGTCCTCAGTCCAAATAGTGGGATTTTCTATGTGCTCTTTTATTGCACTTATTATATTGTTTCGCCAATCAATACATATTTCTTTTACCTCTTCAATATCTATTTCTTCCTGCGCAACATCATTCGAATTAATCCTTTCGAATTCCATATTGTTTTCTTCTGCATATTGTTCGATAACTGATTTCCAATTTTTTGAATAGTATCTTGTTAATGTTCCTGTGTAAATGTCTAGTCCCATATATGTTGATTTTAAAAAACTTGCAGCTAACGTTTTGGAGCTACCGGCAGTGCGGCTCAAGGCACTTTTCAACCGAATACTCCTGACAAAGATAGAATGTTTCTAGGCATTTGCAATGCAAAATGAATGTCTTTCGCGGAGCGGCATTTATTGCAAATGCTTTGATGTCCGCCCGCATTGCCCGGTAGGTGCTGTTAGCAGCTGAGCATTTATTCGTCCTCTTGTTTTCTTTGTAGAAATTCTTTGTTTTCCTGTTTTTCTTCTTCAAGTTCCTTTTGCTCCTGGTCTGTTAGAAAGTAGTAGGGATTACCAATTATTTCCGTTTTGATTTTTATTGTCACTTGACTTATTTGTTCTGCTGTCACACCCCACTTCTCAAAAACTAGCGGAATAGATTTAATATAATTCTCAATGTATTCCTCTAGTGGATTTTTCGATAAAATAATTGAATTGTAGGGGAACCAAAGCCCACAATTAACATTAGTCGCCTTTGATTTAAAAGGTCCCATTTTAACTTCTAATTTGTCTTGAGCAGAAGTTGTCGTAACAGTTAAATGTAAACATTTTTCAGGATATGCGTCAATTAGTCCTAGTGGAGTCATAATACATTCTTTGATTGCTAGTCGTACAAACTTTGAGATTCTAAATGAAAAATCAAAACTTACTCCGGGTTCATTATACCATGCTCCAATTGTTAATTCCATTGTTGTCTGATGTTTAGTTGTTGTTTGTAGGTTTTCTTATGCTTTGCTGCTAACGTTTTGGAGCTACCGGCAGTGCGGCTCAAGGCACTTTTCAACCGAATACTCCTGACAAAGATAGAATGTTTCTAGGCATTTGCAATGCAAAATGAATGTCTTTCGCGGAGCGGCATTTATTGCAAATGCTTTGATGTCCGCCCGCATTGCCCGGTAGGTGCTGTTAGCGGTTGCCGTTCAGGTTGCCAGTAAACCAATCAAACTCTTCAATTTTCGTGTATTCAGATGGAATCTTCCTTAGTTTTCTTAAAATTTTATAATTGGCTGAATAAGGTTCGTTGTTCGAAATAATTATTTTGCCCGTGTTTTTGTTAGTGCTATCTTTTTCATAAGATACATATTCTACTGTGTCAATTTTTTCACCATGCCACTTGTATTTATACATTTCCGTTTCACCTGGGTGTCCATAGCAAATGCCTCTAATTAATTTTTCTTTAGGAGAGAATGTTGGATTAATAAACTCGAAATTTTCAGAGAAACTCATTTTATCAGTTCTTAGTAAATACACATTACTGAAGCCTTTCAAGCAGCATCCAGATGCACCATACCAGTTTACAACAAAGTCATTGATTTTATCTCCATTAATATCACGTATTGTGTCGTTCACATATGTCAATGTCCATTGCTCATGTGAAAGAACATTAATAAATGTACTATCAGTTTTGCTGTAAATGTCTATTAATACGGCATATGGGCTTACTCTTCTAATGAATAAATGTGGGTGTTTGTTTGTAAAATGGTAACCTAAATTAATTTCAACATTTACGTCAAATGCCGTATCGCATTTTATAATGAATTCTGTTTTAAAATTGTCCTGGACTATACGTCGATAAGCACTATCAATAGCTATTTTTAAAACTTTTTCTAATCTTATACTATCTAGCTTATCTTCTTCCTCGATTTGCTTTCTTTTCTTTAGTCGCTCCGTTTCTATTGAGTCAGCTTTTGTTTGAGGATTTTGAGTTAATTCTATAGCATTTTTCTTCGACTCATTCTGTTGTCCACATGAAACTACTAATAGTATAAATACAATATTTAAAATTTTCATAGTTGTCTTCATACGGTTACCGCTAACTAGCTTATACCCGCTATAAAATGGCGGATACAATACCTAATTGGAGAAGTAACCGCCATAAATAGTCGTTTGCTGGTTTATCAAATATACATTTTTTCATTATAAATAATCAAAGGGTGATGTCACATTTTGAATACTCTTGGTACTTACATGCGTGTAAATTTCCGTGGTTTTACTGCTGCTATGCCCTAATATTTCTTGTATATAACGCAAATCCGTGCCGTTCTCTAATAAATGAGTGGCATAGCTATGTCTTAACCAATGTAAACTAACAGGTTTTGTGATTCCGCATTTTTCTAAAGATTGTTTTAGTACGTTTTGTAAACTTCTTTCATCATACATCTCATCCTTTGTTTGCCCTTCAAATAAATATGTCGTTGGTTTATAGGCTTGATAATAAGCCCTTAGTAATTCCACTATTTTGATGCTCAAGGGCGCTATCCGGTCTTTTCTCCCTTTCGATTGTTTAATGATCACAACACCGCGTTTGGAATCAATATCGTTTAATTTTAACCGTAATAACTCTCCACAACGCAAGCCGCAACTATATATCAAACTAAGCATCGCCTTATGTTTAATATTGCCATGCGCTTGTAAAATGGCTTTCACTTCTTCCTTACTTAAAACATTCGGCAATAACTTCGGATTCTTTGGCCGATGTATCAATTCCGGGCGCATAGTTTTAAACTCTACAATTTTAAAAAATAACTTCACAGCATTTACCACCTGATTTTGATAGGAAGCCGAAAACTTATTGGCTATAATGTAATCATTATTGAAATGTATCAGATCATCATTACTTATATCGCTTACAGGTTTGCTGGCGTAATAACCTAAGAACGTACGGATCGCATTTGAATAGGTGTCTACAGTGTGGTGACTATAGCGCTTGGATTTCAGCCAACTTTCAAATTCAAGGAGTTTATCAGCTGTTTCCGGACAAAGAATAAATTGAGCAAGGCTTGCTTTTTTTTCAGATGGGGGAGATGGCTTTATATAACTTTCATCGAACTGATTTTTTTTATAAACCTTTACCTGATACCTGAAAAATACATCACATATTTTTTCAAAAATAGTTTCCTCATAAGCAACATGCCAGGCACACTGCGAGAAACTCCACTTCCCATTTAAAAAATTCCGGACTAAATTGCCTGCTTCTGCATCATTTTCAAAACGTAAAAATACACGAGGCTTATCATGGTGTATTAAATGCTCAATGGTTAATTCTTTAATCATAACCAAAGATGGTCATATATATAGCAATGTGTTGCTATAATTTATAGCATTTATATTGCGTAATTCATTTACTTTTAAGGGGGGATTTCTGTTTAGGAAGATACAGGGTAAAAACAATTCTTATGTTGTTTTGCAATTAAATAAATTCAGGGATACGGAAGAGTTAAAAAGAATATTTATAAATAGTATAACCAATTATACGGGCAATGCTAAATCAAAAATTGAGAATGTTAATCTTCGGTTTCCCAACACTTCGCAACAAAGAAACTACCCAACCTTACTATCTTTTTTCTCTTTCAAAATCTCCAACACTTCATCATGAATTTGCTCCGCAGAAAAACCACACTCCAGGTATAACTCATTGGGCTCACCGTGCTCAATAAACCGGTCAGGAATACCCAGACGCTTCACCTGTGCATGGTAACCGTGATCCGACATAAATTCTAAGATAGCACTGCCTACGCCGCCAACAATAGTTCCATCTTCAATGGTAATTATTTTTTTATAACGACTAAATACTTCATGCAGCATCGTTTCATCCAATGGCTTGGCAAAACGTAAATCATAATGCGCTACCTGTATCGACGAATCTTTTAATTTTCCTATCGCTTTCACGGCAAAGTTTCCGGGATGACCTAAGGATAAAATAGCCACATCTTTGCCATCATTCAATTTACGCCCTTTGCCAATTTCAATTTTTTGAAAAGGTGTTTTCCAGTTCACCATCACACCGTTACCTCTTGGATAACGAATACTGAACGGACCTGTAACTTCATCCAGTTGAGAGGTGTACATCATGTTACGTAACTCTTCTTCATTCATTGGTGCACTCACAATCATATTAGGAATGCAACGGAAATAAGAAATATCAAAAGCACCGTGGTGCGTTGGTCCATCTGCTCCGGCAATGCCGCCACGATCTAAACAAAACACCACTTTTAAATTCTGTAAAGCCACATCATGCACTACCTGATCATAGGCGCGTTGCATAAACGATGAATAAATATTGCAAAATGGAATCAAACCCTGTGTGGCTAAACCGGCACTGAAAGTAACTGCATGTTGCTCTGCAATACCAACATCAAATGCTCTGTCAGGCATCGCCTTCATCATAATATTTAAAGAACAGCCACTCGGCATAGCCGGTGTAATGCCCATGATCTTATCATTCTGCTCTGCTAATTCAACAATGGTATGTCCAAACACATCCTGGTATTTGGGAGGCTGAGGCTCTTTAGGAACAATTTTAATGATCTCACCGGTATCTTTATTAAACAATCCTGGTGAATGCCAAACCGTTTCATTTCCTTCTTCCGAAAATTTATAGCCCTTGCCTTTCTTGGTTAAAACGTGTAATATCTTCGGGCCGGGAATATCTTTCAGGTCAGTCATGATCTTCGTTAAACGCACTACATCGTGTCCGTCAACGGGACCAAAATACCTGAACTTCAACGATTCAAATAAATTGCTTTGTTTCAGTAAAGAGGTTTTAACAGCATTCTCTAATTTACTGGCAATCTCCTGAGCGTTAGGTCCAAATTTGCTGATCTTGCCCAATAACTCCCAAACTTTATCTTTTGTTTTATTGTAAGTGTGTGATGTGGTAATGTCCGTCAGGTAATCTCTTAAGGCTCCAACATTAGGGTCAATACTCATGCAATTGTCATTCAATACTACCAGTAAATTACTGTTAGAAATACCTGCATGGTTCAATGCTTCAAAAGCCTGTCCCGCTGTCATCGATCCATCACCAATAACTGCAATATGTTGTTTGTCTTTTAAGCCTTTATACTGGCTGGCAACCGCCATTCCTAAAGCGCCACCAATGGAAGTGGATGAGTGGCCAACGCCAAAGGTATCATATTCGCTTTCCGAGCGTTTCGGGAAACCACTAATGCCTTTATAAACACGGTTGGTATGAAAAATATCACGGCGACCTGTAATGATTTTATGTCCGTATGCCTGGTGGCCAACGTCCCAAACCAATTGATCGTAAGGCGTATTAAAAACGTAATGTAAAGCGGCAGTTAACTCTACAACCCCTAAAGAAGCACCAAAATGCCCTCCTTTTACGGAAACGATATCAATGATGAACTGTCGCAGTTCCGCACAGAACTGTTCTAATTCTTCTACTTTCAGTTTTTTAAGATCAGCAGGGGAATTAACCTTCGCCAATAATGCACCGGGTATTACCCCTGAACCTTTAACAATTTCCATTATAACAAAGATAAACTATTTTATGTATTGTAAAAACGTTGATTATCAATGCTTATTGCATCATTCTGATGTTAACCAACGTTAAATTAGAAGGTAAATTTAGGGTTTCTATGAGTCCCGTCAATAATTGGGTAGCGTTTGCGTCGATTTGCTTCCTTTTACATCCAACTGAACCCAAATTGAATCAGGATTATGAGATACTAGGGAGATACTAAGGGGATACTAAGGGGATAGTTCGACTCTAGTTCGACTTTCTGTAGAAAAATTCCCCATTCAAATTTCCCGCAACAAAAACCCAAATATTGACTTCATGGATACTCCGTATATACTCCATAGATACTCCATAGATACTCCATACATACTCCATACATACTTCGACTCTAGTTCGACTTTCTGTAGAAATAATTTCCGCTGATTTTTTTGATGATATTTTGAATAGAAAATATTCGAGAAAAGAAATTAATATTTTCCCACTCATACATTGCTAATAGTGCGGCTGTTTATGGCGAATTTCGAAGCACTAATGCCTTAGCTGTACCCTGAGCTGCCCCCTGAGCGGAGTCGAAGGGTAAGTCGAAGGGGGCAGACGAAGGGACTAAGAAAAAAAGTAACATATAAAATCTTTAGCATTTTGAGCTGGCACCCTGAGCTGTCCCCTTAGCTGGCACCCTGAGCTGTCCCCTTAGCGGAGTCGAAGGGTGAGTCGAAGGGGAAGTCGAAGGGTACAGCCAGGGAATGCACTTAAATCCATCCTTTACAAAATTAAAACATACCTTACCGTCAATCTATGAACTTTTCCACCCTTACTTTTAAAGAACTTCACGCGTTCATCTGGCAAATCAGAATATTTGCCAACGAAGATGTTGAGAAATTCAACGAAAAGCTCAAAGAGTTGATTGCGCATAAGTCGGTGGATGATTATTTTAAAAGAGAACTAACAGAGTTTTGTTTTTTTACTTTAGATAATGCTTTTTTTGTAAACGCGTTTGCTAATTATGGTATTCATTCAGACAGAGGATTCTTTCCCGAAATCGTTAGAAGGATAAAGCACAAAGTATTACCGGGAAATACAACCGAAAACGAGCTCAGTCATTTCATTTCATTACTGTTTACCCGGCGCACTGATTATTTGTGGGTTGATAAAATAAATTATTCCAGCTGGGAAGAAATCATAAAACTTATTAATGCTGAGCAACTGGAGTCGCATTCTAAAAAACTCGCACACCAGCTTCAAAACGCCATCATTATTCTCTGTCACCGTTTAACAACCATTGGCATTGATCCTTATTTTGTAACTAAGTTCCCTGAAATCGATGATAGTAATTCACCTTTTTTTGAATTGAATCATCAGGCCGCTTTGTTTGTAAAGAAACATTCTGAGGATGCATCGGTGATGGTTGATAGTGAGGAGTTGGCAAGTATTGTGGATGGTATTGATCGTTCTGAACAGTTGTTTTTAGAGTTAGAAAACAAAAAAATGTCAAGTGGTACAAGCCTTCACTTAACCTTTCTGTTAAAACGAGCGCAACAACATATTACCCGCATCCGTTTACTGCTCAATTTATTTATTACTAAAGAGCATTCTAATAAAGTATTAACTATTTCCAATTTAATAACGGAACTGGTAAGAGTACAGCACACTAAAAATAATGTGAGAAGTTTCATCGAAGAGAACACAAATTTAATGGCCTATAAAATTGTAAGCCATACTTCAGAGAAAGGGGAACATTACATTGGGTTTTCAAAAGGGGAGAACAACAAATTATTTGTGTCGGCGATGGGCGGCGGTTTAGTAGTTGTATTTTTGGTTTTCATTAAGCACCTGATTCATCATGCAAACTTCTCTCTGTTTTTTGAAGGGGTCATGTTTGGATTAAATTATGGTGTTGGTTTTGTAGTGATGTATTTTTTACGACTAACGCTTGCTACCAAGCAACCTGCTATGACAGCTGCATTCATTGCCGAAAGTATAGATAATGGTAACAATTCAGGCAAGGAGCCGTGGATCATGTTTAAACAGGTAATCCGGAGTCAGTTTGTTTCTTTGTTTGGTAACCTGGTAATAGTGTTGCCAATCTGTTTTTTGTCTGCGTTCTTATCAAAATATTATTTGCATTTTCCTGTCTTTAGTATTGAGGAAGCTAAAAACGCCATGTATTCAAATCATCCTTTATACAGTGCATCGTTGATCTATGCATTTTTCACAGGAATTTTTCTTTCATTAACAGGACTTGTAATTGGTTACATTGATAATAAAGTGGTGTATTCAGAAATTAGTGAACGTATCATTAAACACCCAAAACTGGTGAGAAATTATAGCCTCGATAAACGAAAAAAATGGGGCGCGTTCGCTGAGAAAAATTCAGGGGCTATACTCGGAAATTTGTTCTTAGGATTTAGTCTTGGTATGGCGGGCAATGTTGGTCGTTTCATTGGCCTTCCTTTCGATATAAGGCACATCACCATTTCTGCAGGTAATTTTGCCATCAGTTTAGGTGGAAATCTGTTTCAAAATAGTAATCTGGTGATTACCGTGTTTACCGGAGTTTTATTAATTGGTTTGGTAAACATCGCTTCTAGTTTTTTAATTTCTTTTATTGTCGCTTGTCGCTCTAGAAATTTATCCTGGAAACAATCTTTGAAAGTATTAACGGGAATGCTTAAGTAATTCGTAGTTCCGTGGCGCTTTAATCTATAAACATAATTTCCTTCTCCAGTTTAGAGACAATTCTTCCCACCTTAGCAAAATACTGTGAGTTTGAATTCAAAAATTCGTTCATTTCATTTTCATGCAAAGCATCCACGCTAAATAACAAACCACCGGATGTTTGAGGATCACAGTAAAAGATAAAATCAAGATCCGTCATTCCAGAAATGTGTTTCGATTGGTCGTTATAATTACGGGTGGTATTATCCGGGAACACAAATTGTTTCCCATAGGCTTTAGCAGCTTCCATGATGGGCAATTCACTTTTATTTATTTCTGCTGAAAGATGACTATCACTTAACATCTCTAATAAATGACCGGCAAATCCAAAGCCCGTAATGTCTGTTACAGCATTTACATAGTTCAACGATCCAAGCTTTTCTCCAATAGAATTAAGTGTGGTGGTGTGTTGCAATAATAACTGATACTGATCATCACTCAACAACCCTCTTTTTAATGCTGTACTTAAAACGCCTATTCCTAAAGGTTTGGTAATGTATAAAATATCATTTTCTTTAACAGCGTTGTTTGTTTTTACATGTTCTTTTTTTACAATGCCTGTAACTGCCAGGCCAAATAATGGTTCCTGCGTATCCACACTATGGCCACCGGCTAAAGGAATTCCTGCCTTAGTGCAAATCTCCTGCGCACCTTTAATTACCTGTTGCGCAATAGCGCTTGGTATCTTATCTACCGGCCAACCCAAAATAGCCACAGCCATTAAGGGTTTTCCTCCCATGGCATAAACGTCACTAATCGCATTACAGGCCGAAATTTTTCCAAAGTCATACGCATCATCTACAATAGGTGTAAAAAAATCAGTGGTGCTGATAATGCAGTTGCCGTCTTCCAGTTCATAAACCGCGGCATCATCTTTTGTTTCATTGCCCACCAGCAGGTTTTTAAAAACGATATCCTGCTTGCAGCCACTTAATATTTCTTCGAGCACTGCCGGCGCTATCTTACATCCACATCCGGATGCTTTACTGAATTGCGTGAGTTTTACTGACATGTTTATTTAATGGTATCTAAAACCTGTTTAACTTTTAAAGCATTGGCTTGTGCATCAATTGTATCAGAAGGTAAATGAATGATCGGTTGTTTCTTTTTCTGATAGCTGAATTCATAAGCACGGTCATAATACAATAAAGATAACCTCGCAACATCTGCTAAATTATGAGCATCCAAATACTCCATGCACAGTTTTGTATTCAACGATCCCAGTTGTTGAGCAATCTTTGATACACACGCTTTCAAGGCTTCAATATCAACGGTGGTGTAATCCTCTACTAATTTCTGAACTCTTAATTCAAACGGAATCTCTAACTTTATAATGGTAGATTTTTCCATTTGCTTCCACAAACCATGTGGCAATTTATTATAACCAATGGATTGTGATTCATCCTCCAGTAGAGTATAGCGCAATTCATCAATCAACGATAACTGATAAAAAACTTCATGTTCAAATGTTTGTTGTGGGTTTTGTTTCTGTTCATTGATTGCTCCAAATGCAGAACCTTTATGATGTGCTATTTTTTCTAGATCAATAATCTGAACGGATAAATCCGGCAATTTCTTTAAAATATCAGTTTTGCCGCTGCCTGTTTTGCCGCCAAGCAAAATGATCTTTCTTTCTTTTTCAAAATCAGTCAGCACGTAATTGCGAAAAGCTTTATAACCGCCTTTCATAATTACGGCATTTAGCCCTGATGTATTCATCAGCCATGCAAAACTATTGCTTCGCATTCCACCTCTGAAACAATACACAAATACCTTTTTATCTTTGGATAATTTTTTTACCCTGTCAACAAACAAGGTCATTTTCGGGGAAACAATCTCTAACCCTCTGTTCACAGCTTCGTCTTTTCCCTGCTGTTTATATAAGGTTCCAATCTCTGCCCGTTCCGTATCTTCGAACAAGGGAATATTAACTGCATTCGGCAGATGTCCGTTAAAAAATTCAATGGGCGCTCTTACATCAACGATCAACTCGTTTTTTGCTTCCTTTAAAAAATCATAAACCTCAATTGCATTAACAGTCATCATTGCGAATCTACGTATTTTATTAAACGTTTAACTGATTACACAATAGGTTCTGGCTGATTTTGTAGTTTTTTTGAAAACAGAAGTTATAAATGTCTAATTGTTTAAATCTTGCAAGATTATTCGATAAATATTCGACAAGCGCACTGGATTTTGTAGTTTTATTTGTATAATATTGTATGACATGAAATTAACTAAACTTTTCACCCTTTTATTTATTCTGTTTGCTATAGGAGTTACAACTCCTTTGATGGCTCAGGTAAAGGGCGGAAGGAAACGAGAACACCGTAATCAAAGAGGCGGTGGGCATAAATTGTTCGGTAATAAATCCAAAGGGAATGCCAGTGCATTTGCCAAAGGAAATAAAAAAGGATTGATAGCCCGTATATTCAAAGGAGGAAAGAAAAGTAATGGTCCCTGGGTGTATCGTAAAACTAATCCTGGAATCAAACAAAGAAAAGAGCAACCAAAATTATTTTCACGTAATCGTACTAAAGGAAAACGTTTTACAGATGGCATCATAGCTCAGCAAAACAAAAGGCGCTCTAATACCCGTGTTCGCGGAAATGCAAGTTTCAGCAAGAAAAAACATTAAATAGTTTTTAAAACTTTTAAATCAATCCCATCTTTTCAGGTGGGATTTTTTATTTTTACTCTTTAATCAAATCATATGAACGTATTAATATTAGGATCAGGTGGCAGGGAACATGCTTTCGCGTGGAAGCTTGCTCAAAGCAAACAGTTAGAAAACTTATACATTGCTCCGGGTAATGCGGGTACAGCACAATGCGGCACCAATGTCAATATAGCTGCTACTGATTTTGATGCGATCAAAAACCTGGTTTGGGAAAAAAGTATTGATATGGTGTTGGTGGGCCCTGAAGATCCTTTGGTAAGAGGTGTTCACGACTATTTTTTAGCCGACGAGGTATTAAAAGAAATTCCGGTAATAGGGCCAAAGAAAGATGGCGCACAACTGGAAGGAAGTAAAGATTTCAGTAAACAATTTATGTTCAGGCACGGAGTGCCAACAGCAAAATACAAAAGTTTCACCAGGGATAACATAAACGAAGGCGCCGCATTCATAGATTCATTAGAGCCGCCTTATGTGTTAAAAGCGGATGGCCTTGCCGCCGGTAAAGGGGTGTTGATAATAGATGATGCTGCAGAAGCAAAAACTGAATTGCAAAACATGATCCTGAATGCCAAATTTGGTAACGCAGGAAATACGGTAGTGATTGAAGAGTTTTTAAAAGGAATTGAGTTATCTGTATTTGTTTTAACGGATGGTAAGTCCTACAAGATCTTGCCGGCAGCCAAAGATTACAAACGCATTGGAGTAGGGGATACCGGCTTAAATACGGGTGGCATGGGCGCTGTGAGCCCGGTTCCATTTGCCGACGAAGCATTTATTAAAAAAGTAGAAGAGAAAATTGTAAAGCCTACTATTAATGGTTTATTAAAAGATGGCATCGACTATAGAGGATTTATATTTATAGGCTTAATGAATTGTGATGGAGAACCAAGTGTGATTGAATACAATTGCCGCATGGGTGATCCGGAAACGGAAGTAGTCATCCCAAGAATTGAATCTGACTTTTTAGATTTACTTCAAGGTGTTGCCACACAAACCTTACATCAAAAACAGTTCAGTGTCACTTTAGATATTGCAACAACAGTAGTATTGGTTTCCGGTGGTTATCCCGAAGAGTATGAAAAAAACAAAACGGTTACAGGAATTCATAACTCAACTGATAGTCATGTGTTCCATTCCGGTACAGCTTTAAATAATGATGAAGTGGTAACAAACGGCGGGCGTGTATTCGCCGTAACGGCCTTTGGTAAAACTATTGAAGAGGCCATTGCTAAAAGTTTTGCAACTGCTGAAGATATTTCTTACGAAGGAAAATACTTTCGCCACGATATCGGCAAAGACTTAATGAACTGGAAAAAGTAAATCCAAAAAGCTTCTGGCACATTAATATATAGGGGATTTCTGCAACAAATACTGTGAATTATGAGCTATTTTAGTTCATGCCAAATCTCACAGAAATTGAGTGCCGTTTTTGGTAGGTATTTTTAAACACACCTATGAACAAAAGAAATTCTATTGATGATAAATTTTTGCCTTTTCAAATAAAGTCGGCAGAAGTTTTGGATATCATATTCCGAAAGTACGGATACGACTTCCGTCAATATTCTGAGGCGCATATCAAAAGACGACTATATAATACCATGATTATTTCAGGGATGAAGGATGTAGATCAACTCGAATCCAGAGTATTAACAGATGAGTTGTTTGCTGCCCGGATTATATATGATTTGTCAATAACAGTTACCGAAATGTTTAGGGACCCAGGTTTCTATAAGGCCCTTCGCGAAAAAGTGATACCCGTTTTAAAAACTTACCCCTTTATTAAAGTATGGCATGCCGGATGCGCCACGGGTCAGGAAGCATATTCAATGGCCATTCTATTGAAAGAAGAAGGACTACTGGATCGTTCCACCATTTACGCAACAGACTTTAATCAGCTTGCTTTAAAACATGCCCGTGAAGGAATCTATTCAAGTGATCTCATAAAAGAATATGAAATCAATTACCGTTTATCGGGAGGTAAAGAAGCGTTCTCCTCATATTATACAGCAGATGAGGATTATGTGATCATGCGGCAGTCACTCAGGAATAATATTGTATGGGCAAATCATAACCTGGTAACGGATAGTGTTTTTGCTGAAGTTCATCTGGTACTATGTAGAAACGTGCTGATTTATTTTGATAAGAATTTGCAGAATAAAGTTCAGAACCTGTTCTATGATAGTTTGGTGAAAGGTGGTATTCTATGTCTTGGCTCAAAGGAAAGTTTAAAGTTTACAAACTGTTATGATCTGTATAATGAGTTGGATAATCGTCAGCGTATTTATAAGAAAAAATATTAGGATGAAATACGAGGCAGTTGTAATAGGTGTTTCCGCTGGCGGAATGAAAGCAATGAAATTGATCTGTTCATTGTTGCCGAAAACCTTCGTGATGCCGGTGATCATGATTTCGCATATCGGGGCCAGATCTGATAATGAATGGATCGGTCTCTTAAACAGAAAAAGCAACCTGATAATGAAGGAGGCAGATGAAAAAGAAATGATAGAGCCAGGTAAAATATATTTTCCAACCCCAAATTATCACTTGGTAATTGAAAAGGACAAATCGTTTTCCTTGACCATTGATGAAAAGGTAAATTACGCACGCCCTTCAATCGATGTGTTGTTTGAATCGGCTGCTGACGCCTATCAAGAAAAATTAATCGGCATTGTTTTAACGGGGTCAAATTCCGATGGAACGCTGGGCTTAAAACGTATTAAAGATCTGGGCGGATTAACCATTGTACAGGATCCTCAGGAAGCTGAATACCGCTCCATGCCGGAATCCGCATTATCAGTTAAACCGGAGCATGTATTGCCGCTTAAAAAAATAATAGAATTATTAATTAATATCAATTCCCAAAATACGGAACGGCCATGAACCTATCATTAAAAACGAAACTAGTTATCGGCTTTACTGCTATTTTAGCGGGCCTGATAGTGAATTTGTTCCTTATCGTGCACAAATTTTCCCAATCCAATGCACGACTTCATCACATTGTAAATGTTTCCGAAAGACGAATAGATCTTTCTAATGAATTGATGATTGGTGTTTTGCAAGTGGCCAGATATGAAAAAAATATCATCCTGGAAAAAAACTCTGTACGTAAATACTTTTATCGTGACAGGCTTAAGGATGAACTCAGAGCCGTTGATACCACCGCAGGGCAATTAAGTTCAATTGTGGATAAAGAGGGAGACGTTTTTCTATCTAACGTAAAAATTTTGTGGAAGGGTTACCAGGTTGATTTAGACACTATTATTCGCTTAGCAACACATGATCAACCCGAAAAGGCTTTTGAAATTTCTGTGAGTAAAGGTTTTATGGTAAGGGATAGTATTATTAATGAGTTATCCAGACTCATTGCTAAAAGCGAGAAGAGTATTGATGATGATAAAAATGAAAATACTAAATCGTATAATTCCGCTTTGCTGTTAATTATTATAATGACTATCGCAGTGGTTATAATTTCTGTTCTAATTGCTTACTGGATCATCAAAAGCATCTCGAGAAGGATTTCAACGATTGCCGAAGAAGCTGAAATGATTGCAAGCAGGGAATTTACTAAAGTATCTATTGTAGATAATACCGGGGACGAGTTGCAGCCTGTGCTTCATTCGTTAAACAATATCAATAGTAGCTTTAAGGAGATTACCGATAGTGCTGGCCGTGTTGCCGCCGGCGATTATAACTTTGATTTTATTCCGCGTTCTGATAAAGATGTACTTGGACATGCGCTTAAAAAAATGACCCATTCTTTAAGAGAAACCACAGCCGTTAATAAGAAGTACAACTGGATTACAGCAGGACAGAATTTATTAAATGAAAAACTGATGGGTGATCAGAGTATGAAAGACCTTGCAGACAGTACGATCAGTTTCTTATGCAATTATCTGGATGCAAATATTGGTACCATTTATTTGCTCGAAGATAAAACCAACTCATTTGTAAACCAGGGTAATTATGCATTTTCTTCATCAGTGTCAGTTAAAGAACGGTTCTCTATGAATGAAGGCCTGATTGGCCAGGCAGCTTTTGAGAAAAAACAAATTTCATTATCTGCTATTCCTGAGGATCAAATGAAAATTACATCCTCTCTGATAGATGCCAGACCAACCCATGTGTTAATCACACCTTTTTTGTTTGAGGGCAATACCCTTGGTGTCATAGAAATAGGCAGATTTCATGATTTCACAGAAACAGAAAAAGAGTTCGTAAGCCTTACTACGGAAAGCATTGCAATAAGTTTTGACTCTTGTATCGCCAGGTCACGCATTCAGGAATTACTGCATGAAACCCAGTCTCAAAGTGAGGAGCTCCAGACACAACAAGAGGAACTTAAACAAATGAACGAGGAGCTCGAAGAACAAACACAGAATCTGATGCAGCAGCAGGAAGAGTTGAGGATGACCAACGAAGAACTGGAGGCACAAACTCAGGCACTTGTTTTAAAAAATAAAGAAGTGGAAGAGGCGAAATTTGATATTGAACAAAAAACAAAACAGCTTGAAATAAGCAGCAAATACAAATCAGAATTTCTATCCAATATGTCACATGAGTTAAGAACTCCGTTGAACAGTTTATTAATTCTTTCAAAGGATCTTTCCGAAAATAAAAAGGAAAACCTCAATGAAGATCAGGTAGAGAGCGCAAAAATTATTTATAGAAGCGGGCATGATTTATTGATTTTGATTAACGAGGTTTTGGATTTATCTAAAATTGAGGCAGGTAAAATGTCTCTTAACCTTGAACAGATTTTAATTAAGGATTTTATTCAGGATGTAATACGAGGTTTCAAATTCCAGGCTAGTGAAAAAGGTTTGGATTTGCTTTGCAACATTAGCAATACGGCGCCGGAATTTATGAAGACGGACGCGCAACGGTTAAATCAAATAATTAAAAATCTTTTATCCAACGCCATAAAATTTACCGATACAGGTCATGTGGAATTGAGCGTAGAACCTAATGGCACTACTGGTGTTATTATCTCTGTGGCTGATACAGGAATTGGAGTGGAAAAAGAAAAACAGAGTGCCATATTTGAAGCGTTTCAACAGGCAGACGGCACTACTTCCAGAAAATATGGAGGCACTGGCCTGGGGCTTTCCATTTCCAGGGAGCTGGCAAAATTACTGGGAGGAGAAATTAAGGTAAGTAGCATGCCCGAAAAAGGATCTGTTTTTTCAATTGTATTGCCTCTTGAAATTAAAGCCGATACCACAAGTTTAACAACTCCAAATCGCTACCAGGGATCTCAAGCCGAAAGGCATACTAATGGCAATAAGTACCTGGATTACCCAACTTTAAAAGATGACAGGGATACAATTTCATCAGGCGATAAAATTATTTTGGTGATTGAAGATGATCTTAATTTTGCAGACATTTTATTGAAGCAGGCAAAAGGAAAAGGATTTAAATGCTTATCGGCAGCAACTGGCGAGGACGGACTTGCACTGGCGTTGAAATTTAATCCGGATGCAATTATTCTGGATGTTGAGCTTCCTGGAATGGATGGAAATCAAGTGCTGGCTGATATAAAAGCAAATCCTACGATCAGGCACATTCCGGTGCACATGATTTCGGTGAACGAACGCACTATGGAGACTATAAAAAATGGGGCGATTGAATATTTGACCAAGCCAGTTGATAAAACAGATCTTGAAGATTCTTTTAGCCGCATTGAGAGTTTTGTCAATCGCAAAATGAAGAATTTATTGATCATTGAGGATGATCAGGATTCAAGAACGGTGATTAAAAAACTTATTGGGAATGGTGATGTAAAATGCTTTGAAGCAGGTTCCGGTAAAGAGGCCATTTCTATTTATAAAGAAAGTCATGTAGATTGTATTGTGCTTGATTTGGGTTTGCCGGACATGGATGGCTTTGAATTAATTCATGCACTTGGAAAAATATCTGATAAAAAAGTGCCGCCGATTATTATATATACTGGCAGGGAACTCACTAAAAAAGAAAATGAGGAATTACAGAAATTGGCTAGTAGCGTAATTATTAAAGGTGTAAAATCCGAAGAACGGCTTTTGGATGAAACGGCACTTTTTCTTCATCGTACCATCAGAAATTTGCCTCCGGCCAAACAACAGATGATCAATAATTTGTATGACAAAGAAGTTGTTTTTCAGTCAAAGAGAATTTTATTGGTAGATGATGATCTGCGAAATGTCTTTGCGCTGTCTAAAATATTAAGTGACCGGGGAATGGAGGTTGTGAAAGCAGAAAATGGAAAAGTGGCAGTAGAAAAATTAGAAAATGGAACTCTTATTGACTTGGTATTAATGGACATTATGATGCCTGAAATGGATGGGTACGAAGCTATGCGGATTATCAGGCACGATGAACAGTTCAGTAATTTACCAATTATTGCCCTCACTGCGAAAGCTATGAAGGATGATAAAAAGAAATGTATAGATGCCGGAGCCAACGATTATATAACCAAACCAATTGATGTCGACAGACTTCTGTCCTTGATGAGGGTATGGTTAAGTAAATAGAGGTTTTTAATACTTTAAGTAAAGCTTATTTGGCATTAAACAACCAACCGGTAGGGTCCATGGTTCTTTGTCCTTTCCATATCTGAAGGTTCATGCTGGTTTTGCCATCTTCATCCTGTATGGTGCCAATGTTTTGTTTGATAGTTACTTTATCGCCTTGTTTAACAAAAACTTCACCTATGTTACTATACACACTAAGATATTCTCCATGACGGATAATAATTAATTTTCCACCTGTTGGCGAAATGGCAATACTGGTAACCTCTCCTCCAAAAACGGTACGCGCCTGAGATCCTTTATTGGCACAAATCTCCACGCCATTATTATTCATCATAAAACCTTTAATCGCCGGATGTTCGTATTCCCCATATGGCTGACAAATTACACCTTTTGTTACTGGCCAGGGTAGTTTTCCCCTACTGCTGGCAAAGTCGGCTCCTAAGGCTTCTGCTTCTTCAGTTAATTCAGGTGACGTTGGTTTTGTTTCAATCGTTTTAGCTTCTGTTTTACTTTTTGTTTTTGGTTTAATTTTATTTTTTTCTGCTTTAGCAGCTTTAATCGCTTTTTCTGCTGCAATTTTTGCAGATTCCTCCAGTTTACGTTTTATCTCTGCTTCAATTAATCGTTTTATCGCGATTTGCAAATTTTCCGCATCCTTCTTTTTCTTTTCTAATTCTTCTTTTAATTCTTTTTCCTGTTGTTGTAATTCACTCAATACAATTTCCTGCTGTTGTTTTTCGCCATCAAGATGAGTTTTTTCTACTTTTTCGTTTCCAAGTAAAACATTTTTTTCATGGCGTTGTTCTTCCAGCTCTTTGAGTTTATCAGTAACAATGATCTGTGTAGCTATGATTTCGTTTGCTTGCTTTTTACGAAAGGCGGCGTATTGCTGAAAATATTTAATACGCATGTATGCCTGGTTAAAATTACCGGAAGAAAATAGAAACATAATTTTGGTGTAGGAATCCTGATTACGTTGGGCAAAATAAATCATTTTTGCATATTCACCTTTTAATTTATTAAGGCTTGCCATCAACGCGTTTACTTCAGTTACATTTTTTTTGATGTTTGAATTGATCTGGTTTAATTCACTATTTATTGTGCTGATCAATTCTTCCCTGACCTTGATCTTGGTATTAATAACCACAATGGTGTTAATCTGCGATTTTTTACTCGCTTTAGTCTGACTTAATTGAGAATTCAATTGTTTGATATCATCATTCAATTTATTCTTTTTATTCAATAAATCTTTTTGAGAAGACTGGCTTTTTATTTGGCTTAAGACAGGATTTGAAACACTAATAAAAAAGAAAAGAAAGCATATAAATATGTTATGGCTTTTCTTTTTTAACAGGAATCGGATCATAATTCTTTGGTATGTTCAGCGTTAATTTTTGTGGCTGATTTATCTCTATGCGAACATAACTAATTTTAAGGTCTATTTTCTTCTGTGCCTTGATCTCAATATTAACATTGTGTGGTGCAAAAACTGAATCTTTTGTATGAAAGTTAAAGTAATTGGCATGAAAACTGCGGTTCGTAGCAACATCCTCAAAGTTATTACTGATAATTTTATAGTTCTCAGGATTTAAGGTCATAGTTTGCAAAGAACGTTTAAGAGAGTCTTGTCCACTGGTGATACGACGCAATTTTCTACGGCGTTCAGTACCTAACAGATAGAGACAATTTTCACGATCTATAACCGGCTTCATTTTGCTATCATCATCATCAAAGTTTGCACTGTTACCGATGAGCGCAGCCTGGATCAAATCAAAATCAAGATCAGCATTCAATATTTGATTAATATAATTAAAGTCTCCAACGAAATACTGTTTTTTGGTGTATACAACCATTTTAACTGTGTCTTTGGTGATCAAAAGCTTTGCAACATCTATTAATCCAACCGCTTGTATAGAGATCCAGATCGCACTGTCTTTTTTTATTTTAACACGAACATCAAGTTTGTGATCCTCTCCATCAATTACTACTTCGGCATCGGCTTTTGCGTTTAACCAGTTATATTTTAATTCTGCTTCCTTAATATGTTTTGAAAGCGTTTTGGCAAGTTTAAAATTCAAACGGCATTTTCCGGTTGTATCTAATGATTGGGCCGCTGTTGTTTGCTGAGTATGTTTTTTTGATTTACAGGACAGCATAAAAACTATCATCACAGATAAACAAATAAGAAGGACGGATATAGGTTGTTTTTTACTCATTTAATTTTTTTTCAATTATTTTTTTGTCTAAAAATTCTGACCCACCACCAGCACTTTTTGCTTCCTGCCAGTATTTCAAAGCTTCTTCTTTTCTATCTAATTTATACAGCACATCGCCATAATGTTCAGCGATAGCGCTTTTAGAGCCTATTTTAACAGCCCTGCTTAACCATTCTTCCGCTTCTTTATATTTCCCCTGTTGGTACAAAATCCAACCATAGGTATCAATATAGGATCGGTTATTTGGCGATAATTCATTGCTACGTTTAGAAAATTTTTCGGCTTTTTCAAGCTTTTCTTTGCGTAACGATAAATAGTAGGCATAATTGTTTAAAACAGAAGGCTCATCAGGGTTAACTTTTAAGGCGTCATCAAAAGCTTTATCGGATTTTGTATAGTTTTTTATAGCATTGTAAGCATTTCCTAAATTAATATAATATTCCATTAATAATGGTTTATCGTTGTATACAAATTCAATTCCATCTTCCAGAGATCTGATTGCTGCATCGTATTTTTTTAATTGAGAGTTCGCGAAGCCATTAAAATAATAGGGAAGAGGATTGCTTGGAAATAATTCCATCGCCTCTGCACTATGTGATTCTAAATCGCTGATAGCATTAAGCTCAACATCTACAGCCATTAACTGTTGCCATAATGTAAAACGACTTTTGTCAATTTGAGTCGCCTTCATATATTCTTCTTTCGCTTCTTTAATTTTTTTATCTTTTAATAAAAAATCACCTGAAATACTATGCACATCTGCAGATGTTGGGTGAAGTTTAAGAGTAATAGCGCAAAGTTCTAAAGCCTGCTGTTTATAAAGTGGATTTGTATCGGATAATTCATAATAGGAAATCAATATTTTTATTTTTGTGTCAACATCTAAATCAGGATTTTCAAATGCATATTTTATTTCCTTAAAAAAATTTTCTTTGTCATTTTGCGATTTATAATAGTCAGCCATTGCTAAATGAACCATTGGATTTCCCGGATCTATCTTTAAAATTTCCTGATAGGTGTTCATAGCTTTATCATTCTGACCGGTTTCCTGATAGAATTCAGCCAGATAAGTATAATATCTTGCTTCGCTGGTATTTGCTTGTATTAGCTTTTTTAGTTCCGCTTCAACTTCTGTATTTTTCTTTAACTGTTTTAAAAGTTTTATTTTGTTTAATGTAAAGGCTTCATTTTGACCAAATTTTTTTTCGATCTCATCATAGGTTTTATAAGATTTCTCGTAATTACCTGCATACATATATTCAGCCGCTAAACCTTCATAAAACTCTGATCGGTTGGGATAATTTTTAATGAGTCTCGAATAGATATCAGCCGCTTCCTCAAACTGACGTTTATTGTGAAGGCACTCAATATACAATAACTGGTACCATTCATTTTTCGGATTTTCATTAGCACATTCCTTTCCAAATTTTAAAGCAACATCATATAACCCGTTAAAGCGATACACATTTCCTAATTCATATTTAACCGCTGTTGAATTAGGGTCGGTTTTTAAACATTCTTTAAAAAGACTTTCTGCATTTTCAATATTACCTCTCATTCGTTCTTTACAACCTTCTATGAAATTAAAAGCGAACTTAGACTGATCTTGTTCAGATAGTCCTTTTGATTGAACAACAGGCTCAGTGGTTTTCACGGTTTCTTTTTTTGCCTTACAGGAAACCGTCAACACTACCGGGAAAAGTAATATTAAAAAATAAAAAAATATGTTTGATTTAGAATTCAATAAATAATTCTCAATAATTTATAGTGATAAGGTGGTATAATCACTCATGCTGAGGTCTAATGATTTTCCCTTAACCTCTGCACCTTCACCAATCATGCTGTTTGCAATCAGGGCATGATTTATTTTGGTATTAGCCTGAATGATACAGTTTTTTAATACCGCATCCATTACCGAACTATTTTCGCCAATGGAAACATGAGGCCCTACAATAGAATTTCTGATAACCACATTATTTCCAATAAAACAAGGCTCAATGATCAAACTATTTTCAGAAGTAATATTAGATCCTCTTAATGAAGAGCTTCCATTTTCAAATTCCAATACCCTTTGATTAGTATACACAGTAGCATCTTTATTTCCACAGTCTAACCATTCAGTTACTTTTCCTGGTGTAAACGCAATGCCTTTTTGTTTCATATTTTCAAGGGCATTAGTTAATTGAAATTCACCTTTATCAGTGATGTTATTATCCAATAAATATTGTAATTCTTTTTTAAGGTTGTCGCCATCTTTAAAATAGTAAATGCCGATAATGGCAAGGTTACTGATGAACGTTTCCGGTTTCTCAACGAAATCAGTAATCACGCCAGCTTCATTTAATTTAACTACACCAAATTGGCGAGGGTCTTCAATTCCCTGTACCCAGATCACTCCTTCCTGGTTGGTATCCATCACAAAGTCTGCCTTAAATAACGTATCTGCAAAAGCAAC
Organism: Bacteroidota bacterium; assembly: GCA_040387555.1. Taxonomy (GTDB): domain Bacteria; phylum Bacteroidota; class Bacteroidia; order B-17B0; family Aurantibacillaceae; genus UBA4416. The sequence goes on from JAZKDO010000003.1 coordinate 380,313, forward strand.
AACTGTTTTACCTGAAATACTATCCTTTGCACACATGATCGCGTGAGCAGTTCCTAAGGCTTTATCCTGATAACAAATAGTCCCTTTAGCACCCTGGTCTTCTGCAATTTTAATCAAATGATCTTCTACTTCTTTTCCAAAATCAGGGCCAATAATAAAAGCGATTTCATCAACCTTTTCACCACAAACTTTTGTAATATCTTCAACTAAACGTTGTACAATTGGTTTGCCCGCTACTTTAATTAATGGTTTTGGTACAGTAAGTGTATGAGGGCGCATACGTTTCCCTTTTCCTGCCATTGGTATAATAATCTTCATGGTAATGTCTTAATTTTAGTATAACAAAAACAAATATAATATTAAATATGCGAGTTAATGCCACATTTTCGGTGGCAAAGCTTGTTAATTTACTACAAAAATAGATAGGATAATGTAAGTGAACGAAAGGATCAAAGGCTTATAGACACCCCGTTCTTCCTCCATCAACAGGCAGGTTTATGCCAGTGATATAAGAGGCAGCTGGTGAGGATAAAAACGCAACGGCATTTGCAATTTCTGATGCTTCAGCAAAACGTGCCATTGGAATTTCAGAAATCATTTCATTCGTCACGGAATCTAATCCGTGGCCAGTTTTAGCCGATTTGTTTTCAATGATTGTTTTTAAACGCACAGTTGCGGTTGCGCCAGGTAATACGTTATTTACGGTAATATTAAACTTACCTAATTCACCTGCAAGTGTTTTACTCCAGTTTGCTACAGCAGCACGAATGGTATTTGAAACTCCTAAATTTGCTAGTGGTTGTTTTACAGACGTTGATATAATATTGATGATACGGCCATATTTTGCATTCTTCATATATTCTACACAAGCCTGAACCATAATGTGATTACAGATCAAATGATTATTAAAGGCAGATAAAAATTCTTCAGTTTTTGCCTGGGCAATTGGACCTGCCGGTGGACCGCCTGTATTGTTGACCAGAATGTGTACATGAGGCTGACGTTGCAAATAGGCTTCCACAATTTGTTTTAACTCCTGTGGTTTGCTAAAATCAACACAAAGGTAAGAATGCAGTTGGCCAGCATCAGTATTTAATTCAAGTTTAGTTGCTTTTAGCGCTTCTTCATTACGGGCAATTAATGTTACACTGGCTCCTAAATTAGATAGTTCCATAGCAATTGCTTTGCCAATTCCTTGTGTACTTCCGCACACAATCGCATGCCTATATTTTAAATCTAAATTCATGATTTATGTTGTATTATTTCCGTTTAGTTTGAAAAAAATCTTTTAATATGGTGGAGCATTCATTTTCTAAAATGCCTTTAATAATAGTTGTTTTAGGATGTAAAACCGGTTGATTAATTTTTGTGAATCCTTTTTTATCATCTGTGGCTCCATAAACTATTTTAGTGATGTGCGTCCAGTGTAATGCACCTGCACACATTAAGCACGGCTCTAAAGTTACATAGAGTGTGCATTCATTCAGATATTTGCCACCAATAGAGTTTGCCGCTGCGGTAATGACTTGCATTTCAGCATGTGCCGTAACATCATTCAGTCGCTCAGTATAATTATGTGCCCTTGCAATTATTTTATTGTCTGCAACAACAACTGCACCCACGGGAACTTCGTCAGCATCAAAGGCCTTTTTCGCCTCTTTCAACGCTTCATTCATAAAAAATTCATCAGAGTATAATTCCATTATTTACTCAGTTTGAAATCAGGATTATAAATAAAGCCAATAATATTTTCCCAGGGATCTTTTACTGAAGCAACTATAATTTCACCACCCACATTTTGTGGCTTTTCATGTTCCGTTGCCCCTAATTGTAATAGATGATTAAATGCTTCGTCAACATTTTTAACACCCCAATAGGATAGAACGCTCTCTCCTTTTTCAAGATTAATTTGTTCCTCAGGTTGAAGCCCTAATTCATAACCTTCAATATTGAAGCCAACATAAAATGGTTCATCAAAATAGGGCTTTGTATCAAACGCCTTGCTATACCACTCTTTTGCATTGTCAATATTTCCTACTTTGTAAATAGTAGTTCTTAACCCTAATATATTTTTTGATTCCATAGTTTATTTAATGGTAGGAAATCTACAATTTTAATAAAGCTGCATTCAAGCGATTGATAACCTCATCTTTACCTAATAAGGCTAACATATCAAATAATTGAGCGCCGCCTGCTACGCCGGTTGTTAACACACGAACCAATTGCATGTCAATTTTTCCAAGCTCAGGCTCAACGGCTGCAAATAAATCGTGGATGGATGTTATTGTCCATGGCTCTAAAGCAGATAATTTTTCAGTCAGTTTTGTATAAGTTTCTTTAGAATTTTCATTCCATTTTTTTGTCATTACCTTTTCATCGTAACTAGTAGGCGCAACAAAAAAATATGAACCTAAATCATAGAATTCGGTGACAAAATGTGCTTTCTCTTTTATCAGGCGACAAAATTCCGTCACAAATGTTTTATCTTTTATCATTCCTTTGGCTTCCAGTAAAGGCATTACAGACTCTGCTAACTGCTCATCGGTTTGCATTCTGAGGTATTGTTGATTAAACCATTTGGTTTTTTCGGGATCAAATTTGGCGCCTGATTTATTTACCCTTTCAAAAGAAAAATCTCTGATCAATTCATCTTTAGTCATGATCTCTCTATTGTCTCCCGGATTCCATCCTAACAAAGCCAGCATATTTATAAAAGCATCGGGTGTAAAGCCCGACTCCCTGTAACCCACATAACTTTCTCCTGTACGTTCATCATGCCAGTTTATAGGAAACATTGGTAAACCTGATTTATCACGTTTTGATAATTTTCCGTTGCCGTCCGGTTTTAAGATGAGTGGCAAATGTGCCAATTGCGGCATTTCTGATTCCAGACCTAAATAACGGTAAATTAAAATATGAGATGGCGCACTAGGCAACCATTCTTCGCCGCGAACGGCATGGGTAATCTTCATTTCAATATCATCCACAATATGCGCCAAATGGTAGGTTGGCATTCCGTCCGATTTAAGTAATACTTTATCATCAACCTGGCTTGAATTAACTGTTACCCAACCACGGATAATATCATGAAAACGAATCTCTTCGTTGCGAGGAACTTTTAACCTTACCACATAAGGAACACCGCTCTCCATTAATTTTTTCACTTCATCTTCGGGTAATGTTAGTGAATTGCGCATGTTTTGGCGGGTGATCGCATTATATTGAGGAGCTACCACTTTAGCCGCTTCCAAACGTTTGCGCATTTCATCCAGTTCTTCAGAAGTATCAAAAGCAACATAAGCATGTTCCGATGCTATTAATTGATCGGCGTATTTTTTATAGATTCCCAATTCTTTTCTTTCACTCTGGCGATATGGGGCGTATGGTCCATCCCCAAATCCAACACCTTCATTTGGTTCAATTCCACACCATTTTAGGGCGTTAATAATATATTCTTCTGCTCCATTCACATAACGTGTTTGATCTGTATCTTCAATACGTAGAACAAAATCACCACCATGTTTTTTTGCATATAAATAACTAAACAAAGCAGTTCGCACGCCACCCATATGTAATCCACCGGTTGGACTTGGCGCAAAACGTAATCTAACTCTTTTTTCCATAGTGCGCAAAGATACTACATAATATGAATTCTAAAAGGAAGAAACCTAAATGAAAAAGACCGATCGAATCGGTCTTTTTTCATTTAAAATGTAATATTGTGATATTCTTTTAATCTTTAGTAAATAGGATCTCTTTTAGTCCCTTTAGCTCCGGCTCCGGCTTCATAAGAAGTTACTACATCTAAACCACCAATTAATTGAGATAACTTTTTCTTGTCAATTTTCGTTGGTTGGTTTGAAGTTTTTTTAGCACTTTTTTTTCTGAAAATGTCTGATAGTTTCATACTTTTATATTTTAGTTTAAACAAATATAAAACATTTTACATATTTCACAAATTCAACTTTTGTATGCCTAAACCACTGTTGCCAAAATGGAAGTTTATGGAAGATGACCTCTTTATTAAGCCTTCATTGATCCTCGGAGCGGGCAAAGGCTTATTTACAAAAGTTTATATTGAAAAAGAAGACATCGTAACTGAATTTACGGGCGAAAAAATATCTCATACTGTTTCATTAGCAAGATTTTTGATGAGACAGTCACATTCTCTTGTTCATTTAAATGCCACTTATTGTATTGATTCCTGTGTCGATAAAAAATGCCTTGCTACTTTTATTAATGATGCCAAAGGTATTTTACGGGTACCCTATTTGAGAAACAATGTAAAATTAGTTTCAACAAATGGCAGATTATTTGTTATTGCAATTAAAAATATTAAAGCGGGAGATGAGCTTTATTTGGGGTATGGGAAGGAGTATTGGCAAGCCATGAAAAATTATAAGATACTGGAGAGACCAAGAGGGCATAATGCATAATATTTTTTCTGACACTTGTTTTAATGTTGCATAATACTTAGCTAAATAAGCTTTATTTGAAAATATTCTGTTATTTTACTAACTACAGAATAAACATTATTAGGACAATTATTATGACCACAAAAGAATTTAACCCGTTTTTGTTTTACAGCACAAAGTTGGAGCAGTTGTTTGCAAAGGCAGCAAAGAAAGATGATCCTGCTATGTGGCTTTATAAGAATGATGTAAGAACCATTCTGTTTATGCTAGAGGCATTAACACGTCTTCATAACAAAGCATTCGATGAAAAAGTATTTGATAAATGGAACAGGAGATTCAAAAAGCTTGAGGATCTGTTTGGAGAGATCGATAACCATTATTCGTTACGAGAGGAATTTAAAGTAAATAAAAAAATTTCTGACCAGGTTGTGAAATATTTTAGCGTACATGTCACTAACTGTGTTGAACGCTGTAACCGACGTTTGAAGGAAAAGGATTGGTTAAATCACAAGTTGGACTCTTTCAACGATAAATTGATTGAATTTAGTGTGGAATATAACCAGGAATATATGAATCAATTAAAGTTAGCTATTATTGAAGAGGTTGATGCGATTGTTGATTTCGTGCAGAAACTTGATTACAAGTTCACAAAACTAGAGGAACATATTCACGAGATCCGCCGTAAACTGAGATGGATCAGTATTTATGCCCAGTCACTTCAGGGTCTCATACAACTGAAAAAATCAACTGAGAGGAAAAAGACAATCATTAATTATTTCACTAAGGAGGTTATGAAATCTTCCTTTAATAAATTGCCATCTAAGCGTAAGAATACAACTGTTATTGAATTTGACGCAGACTCTTTTTACGCGTTGAGCTGGCTTATTGATGAATTAGGAGAACTAAAAGATGAGGGCTTAAAAGTTCATGCGTTAAGGGATGCAATCTTTATATCTGAGGAACTGACAGAAGGAAGTGCCAAAGATAAAGCAGCTGCTTTATTAGGATTTAAGAAAACAATAGACACAAATATTCTTAAGCGGGCATCAGCAACAATAAAAACCGTTATATCAGAAGATAAAATTTTAGACAGACTGATTATCGGATAATAACCATTTTTCCAATCCCTTTTTTAAAGAAAGCGTCTGCGTCGGTTTGTTTTTTTTCTACACTTTGTCCATTATGCCTTGTGAAAACTCTATACAGATATACACCGTTAGCTAACTTGTCGCCAAATTCATCTTTACCATCCCACGCATATTCAGTAATGTTTCTTCCAATATGTAAATTCCCCAATTCCGTTTTAGTAATCTCCTTTACTACTTTACCGGTAATCGTCATAATCTGAATGGTGAACATATCAGGAATCTCACTGCCGGTTAATGTAAATACAAAGCGGGTAGAGGTACTGAATGGATTCGGGTAATTTAATACTTCTGTCACGGTTTGTTTGTTTACAACCGCAAACAAAATAGTGTAATCAACTGATCCGGATACGTTTTTACTTCTGTCATTTGCTTGAACGATTAGTTTGTATTTACCATCTTCGGCAAATTCGGGTCTCCATTCTATCTTACATGAATTACTTGGCAACTGAGCTTTCGTAAACTCAAGATCCTTACTAAAAAATAAGCGTTTTTCCGTAGACTGATTTGGGTATTTAATAAACACTTTAAAATCAGAAGTATCATCAAGCGCTAAAAATTTGTTTTCGTCTTTTAAAGTAACCAATACATGCGGTTTAGAAGAAATAATATCACCATTCAGAATATGCGTTCCATCAAAGGTCACATCTAATAATGGATTGGCTATATCTCGTGTAATATTAAACCCAATACGGGTTATATTATTAAAATGATATTGTTCTAATTGGTGTTTTGGATTTCCTTCAGGATTCACATCTACCCATAAATAATTGAACCCCGGATAGTCAAGGCTATTGAATGAAATAGTATCAATAATTACCTGACCCGGCAAAAATGGTTTTGCTTTTAGTTTTCGAGGAAGAGGATGGGTAATTTTATTTGCATCTTCAATCCAATAGGTTACTAGTAAGCTATCAGGAAAAAGCAAGCTGCCGATGTTGCTAATTGGTAGTTGAACAATTAAGTTGTCGCCTTCCTGGATAGCTTGATTTGAAGCGTTATTTGTAAAGCCCTGTTGTGGGTTAATAGCACATTCCGGAACAGGATCATAATAAATTTGCCATTTTTTCAGTTGAGGTGTAAATAAATTATTATTCATGAGAGCCACCAATCTTATTCTTGGATAAATTGAAGCGTTTACAAAGCTTGCTAAATTTAGTACATCAAAATTATTTTTATAAAATGTTGCTACGGTATCAATTGTGCCATTGGCTTTTATACCTACAACCTTGAGTTTAACGCTATCATTTACTGAACTTTGTGTTGTGTAAAACCAATGAAGACTATTCCAGTTAACAGCCGGCCCAATAATTTCTGATTCAATATAACCATTGTCCCATTTAGTAATCATAGTATCTATAAGTACTATTTTATCGGTAGGCGAAGTACCAATTACTTCATTACCGGCATAAGCAAAGTTTTGTTTTTTGCCAAATATGATCATAGGTAAAGAATCGGAAACGCTACTTACCGAAGAGCCGCCAAATTTAGCGAAAGCCTGATACAGACCGGATGAGCCGTAAGTAGTTGCATGGTGTGCATTACTGCTATAGGCTAAAATGTAATTACCGGCAGGAACATTATTTAAGAAAGTTGTCAGATCGGTTTTCCAATCAGGATTTGCGCCGCAGTAAGTTATTGGCCCAAAATCAAATGAAGCCCTGTTTTCGTTAGCGAAGGCTAAACAATTACGATAGAAAGGATGAAAACCAGGAGTTGTAACTAAACTCGTCATAGGATGTATAGAAACGGAATCGAATACTGCAATAGACCAGCCATCATTGTTGTTGAAATTAAAATTGGATTCAATGGTTGTATTTAAAGCGTAACGTATGCCATATAAATCTCCCCCCTTGTATTCGTTCTGACAAGTCACAGATATTTTATTATTATAGAACGCAAATTTACGCTGGGGTTTCAGGTAGTTTACAAATTGAAATCTATCATCCTTAAATTGGTGAAAATGTGCCTGAGCCCACCCGTTCTTACCAAGAATTTTCTGAAAGGAACTTTCTCTCCATTTTAGGTGATCTGTAATTAACACCGAATCTTTTTTTATTCTCCAAAAATAAACTGTACTATCTGCACCAGGTAAATTAACTGTCCATTGAATCATTCCTCCCACACTATTTATTGTTGTTGTTGCAATAGGTGTTAAAAAGGCATCGCTAGTATCCAATTGTAAAATGTAATTAGCAGCGGGCGCAAAAAGGTCGGCTGTAGAGGCCTTTAGAGTAATCTGCGTGGTATTTGGTACAATGGCATATTTGTAAGGAAAAACCGGAACTACATCTCCACCTGATATAAATAAATCTACTGTTCCTGTTGTGGAATTATTGTTCTCTGATAATTCTGTGATTGTATTGTAGTAATCAATCGTTACTTTAAAATGGTTTAAACCAACTGCGTTTTCAATGTTTTTAGGAATATTGAATTTTAAAGTATCCTGATTGAAAGGTGCTTTTACTTTACGAAAGTAACTTATGGAATCTCCGTTCGGAAAATAACGTTCTGTTTTCACAATAAATGAATCGCGTAATGCTTTGCCATTATTTTTGATCCTGATGCTCACTCCGATTTCATCGGAGAATGTATAACTGTCAAATGACACGTATGAATTTTCTATTACATAATCAGGCTTTGAAAATGAATTGATATGTACTGAAGGATCGCCTTCTAATGTCATTTCAAGATTGGTAATTATTTGTTCCACACTAGGGCTCATTGAGCTTTTAAGACAGGAATTTTTGATGGCATCACCTACACCTTTGTAATAGGTTTCATAAGCTAATGATTTATAAATTTGCTCCGTGTAAATATATAATGTGCTAACTAAACCCGAAGAGGATGATGCTATAAAGCCAATGCTGCCCTTGTCAGGAATTAAAGTAAACACCTCACTCGTGCTATTGGATTCAGGTAAATGAATGTCTCCTGAGTAACATGAATTGGCAACAAATAAAGGATACTTGTCTTTGTTGCTATAAATATTAGGATTATCTATCGCCTGATCAAACCCTGTTACGGAGCCGTGACCAAAAAACGTGATTAAAGAGGCTCCATAATTAATTAGATCCGTTACTGAATCGCTGACATTTATTTGAATTGGGGCACTCGTTGTTTTTTGAAAACTAAAAGTTGAAGCCCCAAAGAGTGTATCTTTGATAATATTACCAAAGGTTTCTAAATAGGACTTAAAGGCAGCTTGCTGGTACTTATCCGCTCCACCGCTGAAGTGAAGCACTCGTTTATGCCAGTCTTTTGGAGGATCGGTGGAAGCTAAGCCATTTTCCCCATTTCCCTCGTGCGATTTTACTTTATCCAGATAATTCATCACATCCAGGTCTGTTCTCGCTGAAATTCGTCCTACCGGAATAAAAGGTGTAGAGGAGTTTGTTCCTTTAATTCTAGTTGTAAGTAAATTATCTGATGAAGGAATTCCCAACGTAGGAACTTTGCACATATTCCAGTTAGTTCCATTGCTTCGAACCATGGCATTACGGATGGATTTACCAATCAGCAATAAATATTTTGGAGGTGTCGGTAACTGATCGCTCAGGAAGCGGCAATAGTTTTTGATTGCTAAAGGGTTTTTAATATTGCCGTAGGCAAACTGATCGTAAAGATCATCAATATCTGCCATTATCACATGATTGGAGCCACCTGCTGAACTTTGTCGATACGCCTTATAAGTGTTTGCGGATGTTTGTAAGCTTTTATTTGTAATGATTACAAACGCCGAATCAGTGTTACTGGTCATGTAGTTCGTGAAGAAACCTGTTTGATTAACGGCACTGAGAACTGTTACATTAGTAACATTTGCCGTGGTAGTTAAGTAGCATTCTTTTTCTGTAGAGGAATTAGGAATCAGTGCTTTCACATTATTGCCCACAACTACAGTAGGTATATACTTATGATTGGTTAAATCATACAAAAGCACCTGAGATGATCCTACATTTAAGTTTTGTATATCCAAATAGCTTTTGGTAGAAGAAGGATTATCAGAGATAAAAAAGATTTTTTCTGAAGTATTTAAAAGGTCAGGTATTTGAGGATATTTCAGATACAAATAATGAATATTCGTATGGTTGTTATATATGAGTTGATTAATCTCACTACTTATTTTAAGGTGAGAAGTGTTTTGCAGTTGCGCAGAGTTTATTTGATTTTGAATGAATATCTGACTTGTACCAAAGAACGTTGTGTCATTAAGCGTAACATAGTTTCCGTTATTATTTAAATAATCCAGTTTAATTTCGTGATCATAACTTAAACTGCCGTTAAACCGGGCCGAACTACCTGAAAAACTGGCCTTAATATAAACAGGTAAAGAGGCTGATTGATAAACGTTTAAATTACCAAAGTTAGTTTGAAGGTTTGTGCCCCGCTCAATATTAGTTCCATACCCTTCTCCTGAAATATACCTGGGGTCTGTAATCGCATCGTCTACAAAGGCTTGGCCCTGTGAATAGCTGCTTTTTGATGTTTCTACTTTTTCGGTGTAAAAATAAGCTGATGGCGTGTAAGGCGCAAAATTTATATCAGTTTCAATGGCAGCCCTGCGGTTATTAACAGTAGAATTCCAGGTTAAAAATACGTAGTTCGTATCATTGAATAATGCTATATAGGGATTTGGTAACCGCGTAATGTTTTCATAAATAAATGAATCCGTTAAGGCATCATTTTTTTTTGCGTAAAATTCTATATAGTCCGAAGGATTAAACACATCATCCGCTTCCCCAATAACGTGAATGTATTGTTCTTCCCCTTTTAAAAATATCTGAAAATTTTTCGGATTGATTGAGCCAACCGGTATTCCTGCGTTAATAAGAGTTGTGTAATCAATGCGGTAAATGCCTGTTTTAGGAATTGCTATGCGGTAGTGTTTTTGAGAATAGTCTATCCATTCATTTCCATAATTTTGAGCAAAGAGATTTGCTGTAAAAAACAAGAAACCAAAAAGAAATAGATGTTTTATCATTTAATTATTTTTTTGGTGATATCGATCTTCACTGTAAAGATGTGGGAATATAATGAGGTGGATACATTCCCAATATTAGTCATTGCATAATCCAGGGCAAAAATTTTGTATTTAATACCCACGCCAATATTAGGTTGTACTGTTGTTACATCAGAGCCAGTAACATTTTTAGCCTTTTGGATATTACCAATTCCACCACGTAAAAAAACAAAATTTTTGTAACCTAGTTCAAGGCCAAAAGCTGGTTCCATGCTCCATGCTTTAGTTTTTACAACTGTATTTCTTTTTCCGTCAAAAGTGTTTATGAAATTTAGTTCACCTCCTAAAGAAATTTTATTTTCCCATAAACTCCAGGTTCGTGCAACTCCTAAAATTAATTTTGGAACAGTTACTTCAACCGAGTTTGAGGGAATTTCATTGCCGGTAACCGCAAAAGTTTGTTTCACATCGTCTGATAAATTATATGTCCAGGCATTAAATGTTCCCGTCACATCTCTTGCCATGGCCGCTAATCGCCAGTTTTTAAAATCATACATTGCTCCGGCGTCTAATCCAAAACCCCAGGCTCCGGCAAAATCACCTAGTTTTCTTCTTATGATTTTAGCATTGGCTCCAATCTTCAAACCCTTTATTTTGCTCATGTTACGCGCGTAGGATAACAACACTGCTGCATCCACAGCGTTAAATGATTTTAACCTGGAATAATCCACATTACCATTTGCATCAATCAGTTCTGTTGTATTTGGAATATTATCTACACCAAAACGGATAAATGTAATCCCGGCAACACTATTGCTATCTAATCGTTTGGAACCACCGATGAAATCGTATTTGGCAATGCCTGCAAAATATTCTGCATGCATTAATCCAACCTGTAAATTGCTTTGTTGCAAATTCAATCCGGCCGGATTCCAATATCCTGCTGTTACATCATTTACAGAAGCCACATTTGCATTGGCCATAGATAAGGCACGGGCACCAACGCCCACGCTTAAAAATTCATTACTATATTTTGCAACCTGGGCAGTAGTAACTAAAATATTACCACATAAAAGGCATAAAATGGCCAGGAGTTTATTAGAAAGTAGACGCATAATTAATTATGATTAAAAATAAGACATTTATTTGTTAAATAACGCCTTTCTGGGGAAAATAGTATTAAAAGTAAAAGAAAAACTTTTACTAAATTCTGATGCTCCTTTTAGATTTAAGTGTTCATTGTCTGCAAAAAAAAGAGGATTGTCAAATTTCAATGAATCTGAATAATCTATGTATTTAATATGGTTAATAAATGCAATGTGATCCAATTGACGAGTTAGTATCGATTTATTGGTTACGTTTTTTAAACCTCTGCCAAAAACCGGTGCAGTAATTAAAACAAGATTTATGTTTTTTTCTTTAGCAAAAAGAATTATAGAATCTATATATTTTCTGTTTTTAATACTAATAAAGGAATATTTGGGCACGGGTTGCTCTATATGACTTACTTCATTTGACTCAGTTGTTTGAAATCCTTTATACATAAGAGTATCATACCTTCCATATATATTAAGCCAGCCGTGTAATGATGCACTTAAAAATTCAAACTGTGTATATGGTAAAGAATGTATTGGATTATAATAAAAGGAATTGAATCGATTATCCATATTGTATAATTCACGCTTTAAGAATTTATTGCTTAAGTAAGGAAAATATCTGGGAAAATCATTTAGCATGTCTAAATCACTTTTTAAAGAAAAATAATCTATGTTAAGTACTATGTATTTTGGAGTTTGATGCCTGGAGCAATAAGTTTTTAGCATAGAATAACTTATTCTGGGTGATGCCCCACTGATGCCTAAATTAAAACTATTTAAGCCGGTAATAGTATCAAATATTTTTGGATGAAAATGCATTTCTGCTCTGGAAGAGCCTAAAAAAAGCGCGTTATAATTTTTGTTTTTTTCTAAGAACAACTCATTGTATTTATTAAATATACCAAGTTTGTTTTTCCTAACCCCAACATAAAGAAATTCCCTATATATATATAGTATGCTTGTAAATAATAATGAATATGTTATTACTTTTCTGATCAAAATTGAAAGTAGATGAAACTGTTTGAATCGAAATCTCCAAAAGCAAAAATGCTAAATAAAATAAAAATATAAAAAACTGGTTTTAATATTAATTCAGAAATAGGGGACGGCTTTATAAGTTTGTATTCTTCCTGGAGTTCCTTAATGAATAAAATACAAATAAAGAGGAGTACTAAAATTATAAATAGTCTGTCCTGTAATTGCACAAAATGTGTAAGGCCAGTAGTATAATTAAAATTGATAAATATATTTTTATAAATATAGATCAGATCCGTAATGCAATTTGCTCTAAAAGCAATAAAGAAAATTGAAACAAAAAACAAAGTATAAGACCATCTAAAAAGATCAGGTATTTTAATTTTTCTTCTGGTTGGGATAGATTCTAACAAATAAAAAATTCCATTCAATACGCCCCAAACAATAAAGGTAAAATAGGCTCCATGCCATAACCCACTTAATATAAAAACAACTAAAATGTTAAAAACCCATTTAGATTTACTTACTCTATTTCCACCAAGCGAAATGTAAACATATTCTTTAAACCAGCTTGTTAAACTTATATGATGTCGTTGCCAATACTCACTGACGGATTTTGATAGCAAAGGCCTTCTCCAGTTAAGATTTAAATTAATTCTGAATAGTTTTGCAACTCCAATTGCTATATCTGAATACCCTGAAAAGTCAGTATAAAGTTGTAATAAGAATAGTATGCCAATTAATATGAACTCTATAGAATTAAATTCGTTTGGTAGAAAATTAAAAACAGGGTTCACTAAATCCGCTAAGTTATCTGCAATTACCATTTTTTTAAAGAAGCCCCAGATTATCAATTTGGAGGCATTGCCCCATTCAATTTCTTTAAAAAAATGAGTGGTTTTTAATTGAGGCATTAATGTTTGATGTCTTACAATGGGGCCGGCAACCATATGTGGAAAAAAGGACACATATAGTAAAAAGTCTTTAATTGTATCATCCGCCTTATATTTTCTTCGATAAACATCAATGGTGTAACTAATGGATTGAAATGTGTAAAAAGACAAACCGGCCGGGATAATGAGATTTGATAGTAAAACGGAATCACTAGAAAATATTGAAAGAGTTGTATTATAAAAGAAGATAAGATATTTGAAAATAAAAAGCACGCCTATGTTACTGACTATGCTCATTATTAAAAGGGCTTTTCGCTTCGATTGTATTTCTGTTTTTGAAATGGCCTTTGCTAAATAAAAATCAAGCCCCGATGTGCCAATCAACAGTAGTAAAAACCACGGATTGTAAGAAAAATAAAAATAATAGGATGCTATTAATAAAAATAAATTGCGATGTTTTGCCGGTAACAACCAATACGTGGCAAAAACGCAAGGCAGAAATAACAGGAATATCAAGGAATTGAATAGCATCTTTTGTAAATATACAAACGATTTAATTTATATATATTTACAGGGATTATGAAAATCAAAAAACATATTCCGAATGCCATAACCTGCTGTAATTTATTTTGCGGTTGCCTTGCTATTGTGGCTGCATTTTCGGGCCAGTTAGAAGTGGCGGCCTATCTTGTTGGACTCGCTGCTATCTTCGATTTTTGCGATGGATTTGCTGCGAGGATACTTCGTGTAACTTCAGTTATAGGTAAAGATTTAGATAGCCTGGCAGATATGGTGACATTTGGTGTGGTTCCCGGAATTGTTGTTTTTCATTATTTGGAAGCTATTGAGCAGTCGATGCAGCAGTATACTTTTATTTTAATGGATTACAGTTGGATCAATTATTCGGCATTTCTTCTTGTTATTTTTTCTGCGGTTCGGTTGGCTAAATTCAACAATGATCCTCGCCAGTCAGATTCTTTCATTGGGCTGCCAACTCCGGCAAATGCGATCTTCTGGTGCTCACTGATATTTTTGCAGGATTCCCCTCGTGTACTTTCTTTTATTAATCCATATTCAATGATTGTGGGTGTAATGCTTTTTTCAGTGTTATTAATTTCGGAAATACCTCTGTTTGCATTAAAATTTAGACATTTTGGATGGAAAGGAAATAGAATTCGTTTTTCTTTCCTGGCATTAAGTGCGTTGGTTTTGATAATTTTTCAGGAAACAGGTGTTCCGCTTATTATAATCCTGTATGTTATATTCAGTATAATTGTTGACATGGCCTCTCGCCCCAAAAGGATTTCCCGAACTTCTTAGAATCTATATAGACGTCCTATTTCCATCATAAGCGGTGAGCTTTTGTGGCTTAATAACTTTAACTTTAAGCCTGTGATAAAATTAAAGGAAATACGAAAAGCATATCAGTTGAATAATACCTCGTTTGAGGTTTTGAAAGGAATTGATATGCACATTAAAGAAGGAGAATTTGTATCCATTATGGGTTCTTCTGGTTCAGGGAAATCAACGCTTCTAAATATTCTTGGAATACTGGATAATTATGATTCTGGTGATTATACACTCAATAATACCTTAATCAAAAACCTTTCTCAAACAAAGGCTGCAAATTTACGTAACCAGTTTTTAGGTTTTGTGTTTCAATCATTTAATTTATTATCGTTTAAAAATGCAATGGAAAATGTTGCATTGCCTTTGTATTATCAAAAAGTTTCAAGGAAAGAACGAAATATTAAAGCGCTGGAATACCTTGACCGTGTAGGATTAAAAGAGTGGGCTAATCATTTACCAAGTGAAATGAGTGGCGGACAAAAACAACGTGTTGCTATTGCCCGCGCATTGATAGGGAACCCGAAAGTGATTTTTGCAGATGAGCCAACTGGTGCATTGGATTCTCAAACGTCTATTGAAGTGATGGATATTTTTAAAGACATTAATAAACAAGGGAAAACTATTGTATTAGTAACCCATGAAAATGACATTGCTGCTTTAACAGATAGAACAATACGTTTGAAAGACGGCTTGATAATATAGGTTTTAGTTTTAAGTGTTTGGTTTTTAATAAATTTAAAAACGTTATTCATACAACTTAAAACTAAGAACTAAAAATTTAAAACTAAAAGAAGTGTTCGACCTAGATAAGTGGCAGGAAATATTAGGAACCATTAAGAAAAACAAGCTCCGTACTTTTTTAACGGCGTTCAGCGTCGCTTGGGGAATTTTTATCCTGATTATCTTATTAGCTGCCGGACAAGGTTTAAGAAATGGTGCGCAATCTCAATTTGGGAACGACGCCGCCAATAGTATTTGGGTTGATGGTGGACAAACCAGCATAGCGTATGATGGCTATAAGCCTGGGAGAACTATTCAATTAACCAACTCTGATTTTTACAACATTAAAAACAATGTGGAAGGTGTTGATCATGTGTCGGCAGTATATGATGGTAGGGCAGGAAAAATTTTATCTTATAAGAATGAGCATGCCGGATTTACGGTTCGTTCCTGTGCACCCGATCATAATTTATTAGAAAAAGCAAAAATTATTCTTGGACGTTTTATCAATGAAAATGATTTTAGGGAATATCGCAAAGTATGTGTAATAGGAATTCCTGTTCGCGATGCCTTATTTAAAAGAGAAGATCCTATTGGTAAGATGATTGACGTTTCAGGCACAAGTTACAAAGTAATAGGTGTTTTCAATGATCCTGGAAAAGGTGATAACGATCGCATCTACATACCGCTTTTAACGGCGCAACGGATATACAATGGAAAAGATAATGTGAATGTGATTTGGGTGAGTACCGGAACAGTTAGTGCCGAAGGCAGTGAGCAAATTGTTAGTACGATCAGAAAGTCTTTGGCAAACAAATATCATTTTGATCCTGCTGATATGAATGCCGTCGGTGTTTTTAATAATAACGTGGAGTATAAACGTATTATGGGAATGCTGGATGGTATTAAAATTTTCGTTTTTATTATTGGTCTGTTTACGTTAATTGCCGGAGTGGTAGGCGTGAGTAATATCATGATGATTGTAGTGAAAGAAAGGACAAAAGAAATTGGTGTGAGAAAAGCATTGGGCGCATCTCCTTTTTCAATTGTATCATTAATTATTCAGGAGTCCGTTTTTATTACTGCCGTTGCGGGATATATTGGCCTTATGCTTGGAATTGGTTTAGTAGAGCTCATTAGGTATTTTGGTTTGGAAGGAGATTTTTTTAAAAATCCCGAAGTGGATTTGTCCATTGCTATCACGGCCGTGGTTTTAATTATTGTAGCTGGTGCTTTAGCCGGATTATTTCCAGCCCTTAAAGCTGCAAAAGTTGAACCGATAACGGCATTAAGGGAAAGTTAATTTGATATTTGAACGAGATAGCTGGCAGGAAATTTTTGCGACCATTCGTAAAAATAAATTAAGAACGTTCTTAACAATGTTAGGAGTGTTTTGGGGAATTTTTATGCTGGTGATTATGCTGGGCTCTGGTAACGGTTTGCGAAATGGTATTCTGAAAGAATTTGCAGGAACAGCAACCAACAGTTTTTTTGTGTGGGCTCAGCAAACAACCAAAGCTTATAAAGGCATGAAGCCGAACCGTAGTTTTAATTATACGGTTGCAGATGCTGAGGCCTTAAAACAGATTCCTGAACTGGAAGTCGTTTCGCCATTAAACCAATTGGGCGGACATGAAGGTGCCAGTAATGTAGTTCGTGGTTTAAAAACAGCTGCCTGTGAAATTCAGGCCAATTACCCTAATATTGCTGATATTTCAGATATTAAAATAGGGCAGGGACGCTTTATAAATGACCTTGATATTAAAGAGAAAAGAAAAGTTTGTGTCGTTGGGCCAAGGGTTGTGGAAATGTTATTTCGAAAAAATGAAAGTATTATTGGAGAATACATCCGTGTAAATGGCGTGTATTTCCGTATAGTGGGCGTTACTTCTCCTACTGCCGGAGGAAGAGAAGGAAGAGAACAGGCGCAGCGAATTAACATGCCTTTCAGTACCTTTCAAAATGCTTTTAACTTTGGTGATGTAGTAGGCTGGTTTGCTATAAAATCAAAAGAAGGAATTCCTGCGGAAGTGTCTGAAGAAAAAGTTATTTCAATTTTAAAAGAGCGTCATAAAATTGCGCCGGAAGACACAAAGGCTGTGGGACATTGGAATATGGCTGTGGAGTATAACAAATTAAGCGGCTTGTTTACAGGCATTGAAATATTGGTATGGATTGTAGGGATTGGAACTTTATTAGCCGGGGTAATTGGTATCAGTAATATCATGCTGATTGTAGTTAAAGAACGCACTAAAGAAATTGGCGTAAAGCGTGCATTGGGAGCTGTGCCCGCACAAATCATCGGACAAATTGTTTTAGAAGCAGTTTTTTTAACCTCTATTTCAGGTTACTTTGGTTTGGTGATTGGTATTGGATTACTAGAAGGTTTAAACGCAGCAATCGGTGATTCGGGAGAAATGTTTACCAACCCTACTGTTGATTTAAATGTTGCATTGAAAGCATTAAGTGTGTTAATTTTAAGCGGTGCTTTTGCCGGATTAATTCCTGCCAGTAAAGCAGTAGCAATTAAACCGGTTGAAGCATTAAGAACTGAATAATTGAATATTAGATATGTAATAAAATAACTTGCGAACTCTGCGAAAAACTTTGCGTCTTTGCGGTTAAAATTTAGAAGATTATGATAAAAAAAATAATAAAAGCAACTTTGCTGATAGCCTTCGTAGGCCTTGTATTCTGGACGTTCTATTTTCTTTATAATAAATCTCAGAAACCGCCGGAGGTTTTCAAAACCATCATGCCGTTTGATACATCTATTATTAAAAAAACAGTTGCAACAGGATCGGTAACACCTCGTAAAGAAGTGAATATGAAATCCCAGGTGAGTGGTATTATTGAAAAATTATACATTGTGGCTGGACAACAGGTAAGACAAGGCGATGTGATCGCGAAAATAAAAATTATTCCAAATATGTTGAACCTCGCTAGTGCAGAAAACAGGATCAATTCAGCACAAATTGCATATGATAATTCTAAACTGGATTACGACCGGAATAAAGTCTTGTTTGATCAGAATGTAGTTTCGAAATCTGAAATTCAGGCTTTTGAAATGAGATTAAATTCAAATAAAGTGGAATTAGAAGCTGCTCAGAACCAATTACAAATAATTAAAGAAGGAGCGTCTAAAAGTTCAGGCTCCGCAAGCAATACTTTCGTTAAAGCAACTATTACTGGAATGGTTTTGGATGTGCCGGTAAAAGAAGGCGGACAGGTTATTGAAAGTAATACGTTTAATGAAGGAACAACTATTGCTTCAGTGGCCAATATGGGCGAAATGATTTTTGAAGGAAAGTTGGATGAAAGTGAAGTGGGGAAGGTTCAGGAGAATATGGATATCGTATTAACAATTGGTGCGATTGACAATGAAAGCTTTAAAGCAAAACTTGAATATATTGCCCCGAAAGGTGTCACAGAAAATGGTGCTATACAATTTTTAATCCGTGCTTCTATCAGCAAAGAAAACAGTTCTTTTTTAAGGGCAGGTTATAGCGCCAACGCTGATATTATTTTATCTAAGAAGGATAGAGTGATGGCTATTCCTGAAAGCGTGCTTCAATTTGAGAAAGAAAAATCTTTTGTTGAGGTAGAAACATCAACACAGGTATTTGAAAAACGATTTGTAAAAACCGGTTTGTCGGATGGAATTAATATTGAAGTTTTGGAAGGAATTAAAAGTACAGACAAGTTAAAATTACCACAACTAGCCGAGCAAAAGGAAGGTTAAGCTTAAACAATTTTTTTCCACCAGAGGAAATAATTTAAATGCCGGTTTTTGTTAAGGCTTAACTTGTGTTCGTTTAAGAGTAAGAGCTCTATTTGTTTTTCAGTGAGTTCCATTGCATTGTCTAAAGGTATTCCTGCTTTTTGCGCATACCAACTTTGACTCATTAAGTTACATTTTCTTTCAATTTCCGTGAGCTGCTGCTCGAACTGGTGAGCCGACAAATTAATGCTTTCGTATTTTGCATTTGCATGTGGATGTTCCCAGCCTAAAAGATGTCCGATTTCGTGGGGAATTGTTCGGATATTTTTATTAGCCATAATATCAGAAACATAATTTTTATTTAATTTAATCCGTAGCCCTTTGAAGTCAGCTTCAGCCGGGTTGTTTCCAGGTATGGCATCAACAATCTGAAGAAGAATTTTTCGTGGTGAACATTGGAAAATATGTTTAAGAACGGTTAGGCTGAAGGAAATTTGCAGATCATATTTTCCGATTTTTTTATTGTACACATTCGCCAATTGATTTAGAATCACATTTTTCAAAACAGGAAGATCAAAAAGGGCACCACTGGTATTAATTAAATCCGCGTCTATATGAAGCGATACATGCTGATTACTTTTTCTGATCGTAATCATGATTAATTATCTCCATACATAGTTAGGGCTGCATCAATGCAATAACCGATATCTAAGGGATAATGCGTTGTGCCCGGTATTCTTCTTTTTCTGGCCAGTTTTGAAATCACTAATTTCTTTTCAGGCACACAAATGACGTACTGCCCTAACATGCCTCTCATATAAAAAACAGTTAAACCTTTGTATTCAGTCAGCCACCAGGAATATCCGTAAGTATGGTTTGGGGAGCAATCCTCTTCTGTACAATTAAATGGCGCGATAGAGGAACGAACGTAATTACTATCCAGTAATTGTTTTCCATTCCAGTTACCAAAATGCATATACAATTTCCCCATGCGTGCAAAATCCTTGGCATTACTATTGATGCAACAAAATGCTTTCTCTAAACCGTTTTTTTTATCCAGACTCCAATACGCATCATGTTCGCAATTTAAGGGAGTCCAAAGTTTTTCGCTGAGGTATTGTGATAAGGTTTTACCAGTTGCTTTTGAAATACAGTACCCCAGTAGGGCAGTATTGCCGCTTAAATATTTGTAAACGCTTCCCGGTTCACTTTCTTGTACATCATACGCTGACGAGGCTTTAAGAAGATCTGTTCCATAGTAGCCTTCGGCGGGATATGAAAAAGGATTGGCATAATTTTCATCAAAGCCTATACCTGAGGTCATGGTTACTAAATGTTGTAAAGTTATTTTTGAACGCCATCCCGTTTTGAATTCAGGGATGTAGCTACTAACTGGCTCATTCACATTTTTAATATAACCTTCTTGCAAGGCAAATCCCAATAAAGCGCCGGTGTAAGATTTTGCCATACTAAAGGAATTTGTATGAGAGGTATCGCTAAAGTTATCCCAGTATTGTTCATGAACAATCGTATCATTTTTAATAATGATCAGTGCGTGTGAATCCACCTGGCGCATGAGCTTCTCTAAATGGCCAGGTAATTGTTTTGTGTTATAAATTTTTGATTGAGGCCATGGTTGGGGATCTCCGGCAATAATTTTTCTGTTTTCAAATATCTGGTATTCTGTTGCGCTCGGCCCTCCCTTTCCCGATAAATATGTTGTAGCAAGAGCTTTGTATAAATACCATCTTCCCGAAAAAATTATTACGCAGTTCAACAGAATAAAAATCACTAAAACACTACAGAGGAAATATTTAACAATATTCTTAAGGCTGTTCATTTTTATTTTTACTCCTTTAAGATTGATAAATATTTTGAGCTTCGATCAATTCGCATTCAAATAAGTTGCTGAAATGTTTTTTTAGTTTTTGTTTTATTTCATTCATATCAACATCCTGACCTAACTCTTTATTTAAACTCGTTACCGCTTTATCCTGAATGCCGCAAGGAATAATATTACTAAAGTAATTCATGTCAGAATTTACATTAAATCCCCAGCCATGCATTGTTACCCAACGGCTGCACCGCACGCCCATGGCGCAAATTTTACGTGCTTTGAAAATATCATCGACATCAAGCCAGACACCTGTTTCTCCTTTACTTCTTCCCGCTTTGATACCATATTCATCCAATGTTAGAATAATGGTTTCTTCGAGCAAACGCAAATACTTATGTATATCTGTAAAAAAATGATCAAGGTCTAAAATCGGGTATCCCACCAATTGCCCTGGCCCGTGATAAGTGATATCACCGCCACGGTTTATTTTATAATACACGGCATTCTTTTCTTCTAATTCATGATCATTAATTAAAAGATTTGCCTTATCACCACTATTTCCTAATGTATAAACGTGCGGGTGTTCTACAAATAACAAATGGTTTTTAGTTTCCAGTTGTTGGTCAGGCTCTTCATTGCGGTTAGCAATTTTTAGAGAAATTGTTTCATTGAATAAACTTTCCTGGTAATCCCAACAGGCTTTATAGTCCATAAGGCCAAGGTCTTTAAAAAGTACTTGCTTATTCAAATTAATAAAATGCTTAAGAATTAGTCGAGTTTGGCTAATTCATTTTTCAGGTTTGTGATCACATTCACTTCTACCGGATCAATATTTTTTAAATCAGCAATGTAACAAGAGATCCAATCTCCAATATTTATCAGGTAAAAAAATTGTTCAACTCTTGAGTTACCTTTCGCATCAATGTCTGTTACTGAACTGCTGTATTTTGCAAATAAAGCTTTACATAAATCATAACGCTTAATCGTCCTGTCATAATCAAATGATGTTCTCAAAGTAACTACTGCAAGGGAATCGTTTTTCTCTGTCCAGCCTACTAACTCATTATGATTCATTTCCGGAAGAGTATTGTGCCAGCAAAGCATTTTACTATTTTCATTAATTTGCTGCCTAAACCTTACGGCCGCCCCTTCACAAGAACCTAGAGAATAAATTACCGGAATTTTCCCCAATAATTTTTCAGCAATAGTTGATGCTTCTGCTTTAATTGCTTCCTTTTCAATATCTAACATATCGATGGAAGCTTTTACCTGTCCGAGTAGGTCAGTTTTAACAAAACCATTGAACTGAATAATCTTCAGTAATTGAACTAAAGAATAGCCAATGCATGAACGCGGAGGATGACCTCCTGGAATAATGATCGTGTCAAATTTGTTTACTCTTGCTAAGGTCTCAATTTCTCCGCCACTGGTTACACATACAATTTGAGCCTGCTTGGCAATCCCATGTTTCATGGCGGAAATAGTCTCTTCCGTGTTACCACTATAGGAAGATATAATTACTAGGGAATTTGAATTTACAAATTCTGGCAGGAAATAATCTTTATTAACAATGATTGGTATGTGACATTCGGTTTGCACCAATTCGGACAAAATGGATCCGCCTATGCCTGAACCGCCAAGGCCAGTAACCACAATGTTTTGAACATTGGTTTTTTTCGTAAGAACAGCCTTATTGGCAATTTCTAATGCTTCACGCAATTGCGTGGTAAATCCCTCTACTAATGTCTTCATAACGTTTTATCAGAAAGTAAAATTAGCAATTATTCTGACAATTTCCCGCTGTTAAAATGTTGCATATTTATGCTAGTTTTTCTCATAACATTTAACCGATTCAATCCATTGGTGGGGCACTTCAATGGTTTCTTTGGTTTCATAATTAATGCAAACCAGAGTGCTTTTGCCATAGGCGCACAGGTATTTGTTATGAGAATCTTCGATGGTCAGAATATTTTCGATCTCAAAACTTTTAGTGCCAAATTTGGTGATTTTAGTGTAGCAATAAACTTCATCTTCCATTAAAATAGGACGTTTGTAAGTAATTTCAGTATTGGCAAGAATCATCCCTGTTTTAATCCAATCTATGCTATTTCTAAAAACGTCCTTGAAGTATTCGACGCGAGCTGTTTCAAAATACGTAATGTGATTCGCATTGTTCACATGGCCCTGCTTGTCAATGTCTTTAAACCGTACCTGTATTTTTATTTTATGTATGTAAGAAGAAATTAATTCGTGTAAATCCATGGTTATTTTTATTTGTTAGGCTTCTCGTTTCAAAAGATCCAAGGCAAATGACTTCAACATATTTTTTTTGGCATCGGTTGAATTCACCTCATTTAAATGTTTTAAAGCAAGC
Organism: Bacteroidota bacterium; assembly: GCA_040387555.1. GTDB lineage: Bacteria > Bacteroidota > Bacteroidia > B-17B0 > Aurantibacillaceae > UBA4416. The sequence goes on from JAZKDO010000003.1 coordinate 403,800, forward strand.
TCCGTGTGTTGATTTGCCTCTTTAATAGCCATCACCTTTACATTAAGTTCATCATACATAGCGGTAATCCGTTTTACTTTTTCTTCGTTTGAAATGCTTTTTGAATTCAGGTATTGGTTTAAATTTTGATGCTGCGATTCATTCGCGAGCTCAAACGCTTTTAGTAGTAAAAATGTTTTTTTATTTGAAATGATATCGCCTCCAACCTGTTTTCCAAATTTTTCATCCTCTGCATAAACATCTAATACATCATCCAGAATTTGGAAAGCAATGCCCACATGATTGCCAAAATCATAAAGATGTTCCTGATTTTTTTTGTCGGCATTTGCACATATTGCACCCATCTGTAAGCTACAACCCAACAATACAGCTGTTTTGTAAGTAATCATGTGAATGTACTGTTCAACACTTACTTTCTCTTGTGTTTCAAAGTTCATATCCAATTGCTGCCCTTCGCAGACTTCAATAGATGTTTTTGAAAATAATTTTAATAAATCGTGAATATGTGCGGTATTAGATTGACTCAATATTTCAAAAGCTTTTACCAGCATACCATCCCCACTTAACAGAGCTATGTTATGATTCCATTTTTCATGGACAGTGGCACTTCCACGGCGAAGCGGTGCTTTATCTAAAATATCATCATGAATGAGGGAAAAATTATGAAACAGCTCCACAGACAAAGCCGCGTTAATAGCAACTTTTGGATCAGCCTCAAAAATGTCACACCCAACTAAAGTTAATAAAGGTCTAACCCGTTTTCCGCCAAGTCCAATGATATAGGCCATAGGCTCATACATTTCTTTTGGAGAAGAATTATTTAAAGTGAGCTGTCGTTCTTCAATAGCCTTGTTTAAAATGTTGATTAAGTGAGCGTATGCTTGCACGGTTTATTTTGTTTTTTCTCGCAGAGTTAGTGATTAAGATACTCAGAGTTCCGAAGAGTTTTATTTTGTTTGTTGTTATATCTGCAATCAGCGTTTGCTCTGCATATCAACGATAATCCTTGAAATTAATCCAAAATAGATTTATTTCATTTCGGCCATTTTTAATAAATAGGTTCCATAACCGCTTTTAGTTAAAGGGGTAGCTATTTTAATCAGCTGTTCTTTAGTAATAAATCCCATTTTAAATGCTACTTCTTCAATGCAACCGATTTTTAAACCCTGTCTTTCTTCAATAACCTGCACAAATTGTCCAGCTTGCATTAAAGATGCGAAAGTTCCGGTATCTAACCAGGCAGTTCCTCTGTCTAAAATAGAAACCTTTAATTTTTTTTGTTTTAAATATTCTTTATTAACGTCGGTAATTTCATATTCACCACGGGGTGATGGTTTTAATGTTTTAGCAATTTGCACAACCGAGTTGTCATAAAAGTACAATCCCGGTACTGCATAATTGGATTTAGGTTGTAAGGGTTTCTCTTCAATAGACAATACATGATGATCCTCATCAAAATCCACAACACCATAACGTTCCGGATCGCTCACATGATATGCAAATACAACACCTCCATCCGGATTATTGATATTTTGAAGCATACGACCTAGTCCTACTCCGTAAAAAATATTATCACCTAAAACCAGAGCCACTTTATCTTTGCCAATGAATTTTTCTCCAATTACAAATGCCTGGGCCAATCCATTGGGAATTTCCTGAACAGCATATGAAAATTTACAACCTAACTCTTCTCCGTTACCTAATAATTTTTCAAAATTAGGAAGGTCGTGTGGCGTGGAAATGATCAATATTTCATTAATACCTGCCATCATTAAAACAGATAAAGGGTAATAAATCATTGGTTTATCATAGATAGGCATCATTTGCTTACTCATTGCCAATGTTAATGGATGTAAACGTGTTCCTGACCCTCCGGCTAATATTATTCCTTTCATTTATTATATATTTAAAGAAGTCTAAAAATAAGGTTTTATTTTAAATGCATTGCTTTTTTATAGCGTTTTCTGGCTCCTACTAACCTCACATCTTTTATGATCTCTTTAAGGTCGATTGCTAATCCGAAAGAATAAAATAAACCTTCAAAATCAATGCGCGGTTCACTTCGGCTTAACAATTTTCTGTATCCTATTGAGCCTGTGACACCAAACCATCGCATCGGTTTTAATGTGACCTCCCAGGCAACACTCAAAGGGGTAAAATTTCCTCTGGAGTGGTAGAGCATACGAGCTTTGTTTTCATCGTATATTTTTAAATCTGAATAACCAAATCCAATGTTAACCGGAAAGCCCATTTTTATATGGCGTTTGTCTAGAACCAGGTACTCAAAATTAAAGGTAGCATAGTAAAGATCCAGATTCCGTATGGCTTGAACCTGACTTTCATTAATTTTTTTGTTTGCGTGTCCCTCGGCACTCACTTCGTAGTAGCCGATACCAAATTTATATCTGCTCTTAAATAAGATACCGGTGTATATTCCCTGAACGTCGACAGGTGATGTTCTGTGAAAAGATTTACGATTATCTAAAGCAATTTGGGGATAAATGCGTTTTGGTGTATATATTCTTATAGAATCTTTGAGGTAAATTTCTTTTGCTTGTTTCTTACGCGCGCGATTCTGAGATGTCAGTTTTTGAGATAAACCTACACATATCAAACAAAAGATAATTCGTATGATATGTTTGGAAATATATGGGGATGTTTTCAATTTTATGGCTTGAAAATACATAAAATAAAGGCAAGTGACTTTGTTTAGTTTTATAAAATATTTGTAAATGTTTGTGAAATGTATAGTAAGTTTGTGATCAAATTGTTGGCCATGATCTCTCAAAACCCTCACAAATCTGTTATTTACTGGTTGCTCACCGGTTGCGCTTTAATTTACATTATGGTTGTAGTTGGATGTATTACGCGATTAACGCATTCAGGTTTATCCATTACGGATTGGACTTTTATGGGCTCGATGCCTCCGTTATCAGAAGATGCCTGGTTGGAACGTTTTGAAAAATACCAGCAAAGCCCTGAATTCATTAAAGTAAATTATTCCATGCAGTTGCCTGAATTTAAGCATATATTTTTTTGGGAGTACACACACCGAATGATCGGCCGTATGATGATGTATGTTTTTTCTATTGGTTTGATTGTATTAATCATTCGAAAAAAAATTGATAAAAAAATGTTGCCATCGCTTATTCTTTTATTTTTTATGGGAGCAATGCAAGCTGTTATCGGATGGTGGATGGTTTACAGTGGTTTACAACAAAAACCTGCTGTGAGTCATTACCGTTTGGCTATTCATTTAATGAGCGCCTTTACTTTATTTGCGTTTACCTTTTGGTTTGCCTTACGATTATTAAATCCTAAAGCAGAGGATTCGATAATCTCAGTCAACCTTAATGATGGTAACAAATTGAAGTGGTGGACATTGTTATTTTTTGTGGTATTAATTAAACAGATCGTTTATGGTGCTTTCACTGCAGGTTATGTAGAGGGGGATGCTGCTAAAATTCGGCCCGGAAAAATATTTAATACATGGCCAAAAATGGGTGACGAATGGATGCCTGAACAGGTAACCATGAAAGATAATTTTTTAAGTAATTTTTTAGAAAATGCCAGTGGAATCCAATTTGTGCATCGTATGCTGGCTGTTGTTGTTGTGATTATTGTTAGTGTGATATGGTATAAATCCAATCAATTGAAATTATCGAACTCGCAGTACCGCGGTGTTACATTTTTGATTTACGGTGTTACTATCCAATTTATTTTAGGTGTATTAACATTGGTTTACCAGGTGCCGGTTGTGTTAGGTGTGTTGCATCAGACAGGTGCCTTCTTTTTGTTTGGCACCACAGTATACCTGTTGTTTCATACGTTTAAGAAACCTGTTTAATTACCTCACACCGGGAATTGTATTTTTTTTCCTCGGCCTGAATAAAGCGTTAAATTTATATTCGATCCCTTCACTTGGAATTAGGGCCGGCGATTGTGCCAATTGCATTTGAGGACTGATAAAGAAAAATCCTGAAAGGGTTTTGATGTTATAATTTTGTTTAGCAGAACTGGTTGCAGCCTGATGTAAAATGATCCAATCCTGTTTTGGGTTTGTTTTTAAATATGCTTTGTAACTTTTCACGCTATCATCTAAACAGACGCTGATGAAAGTGATCTTATCATTAAATTTCTTCCTGAGGTCAATGATCTTTCGCATTTCTTTTTGGCTGGTTTCACTTTCACTTGAAAAGAAATTCAGGTAAATGTATTTTCCTTTATAATTGCTAAGATTCACTTTCATGCCTGCCCTGTCATTTGCTATAAAGTCGGGTGCAGGTGCTCCGGGCTGCAACTGGTTGATAGTTTGCAGCATCGTAAATGCTATATTTTTATGAGCTGGATAAATGGTTTCGCGATACAATTGTTCAATCACACTATGCACTTGTTGTTTGTCGAAATCGGGACTGTAATAAAAATCGATGAGCCCACTCAATATCACTAGTTCCCGGATGGTATCATTGTTAATGGATTTATCTTCTTTGAATTGATTTTTCAAATCGCGGAAATCTGCAAAAGCATTGATGCTATTGTAAATGTTTCCCCCGTTTTTTTTAGAAGCAAAAGCTTTCAAATAGCCTTTGAAATATGCATTAAAAAATTGCATGTACTCATAGTTATTATACTGAATAGGTTTTTTATCAATAAATTGTTTGTATAGGAAAGCTTTGCTTCTTGATGTACTTGAATAAAAGTTTGCGAAAGAATATTCCAGGTAATTTTTAAAGTAAGGATTTTTAATGTGGCTATATCTTTTCTTCGACACGTTTACAAACGTGTCGAGCATAGCATTGATTTTTGAGGGCGACACATATCCCTTAGTGTTCAAAAATAAATTATTATACTGTGTGTTAAAATCAATGATCAGGGCATTGAGCTCTGTACTGTCTTTTCCATACACACTGATATCGACTGTAGTTTGAGTTCCTTCCTGGTGATTGGCAGATGAATCTTCTGCCGGAAAATAAATGCCATATACAAAATTCGGCTGCACATATATTTTACCGGTTAAATTTCGGATGCTGATCATCACCGGCCGAGTAATTTTCGATTGTAATTTCAATTCAAAATATCCGTCTTTGTCAACAGTATCTATACTTTCTTTAATAAGGTTGTAGTTCATGTAATCTGTAAAATCACTGAGAACAACTTCCTTGCCGATATGAGAAGCATCAGCTTTCCCCTTAATTGTAATATTCTGCGCTTGGCAGATAACTGAACTGATTATAAAAAAAATAATTAGGCGCATACGTTTCTATAATACCAAATATACCATAAGTTACAGGATTTAATTGTGTGTGGGTTATTAAAATATGTTATTGGATGTAGCATTTATGATAATGTGTTCAAGAATAATATTGCTTCTCGACTCCGCTCGAAGTGACAATTGTTCGTCATTGCGATCCACTAACTAAGCGGAGAAGCAAATGGCGCCAATGACGAATCACTTCAATCCTTAACTAACAGAAAATTAGAGTTTACTTTGTGATGGATTGACTAAAAAAACTGAAATGCACATTCCCGTATTTTCGGGTTTCTAAATAGTTTTCTCTCGAACTAAAGTCTGTTTTTTGTCCATGTTCAATAATCAAAATGCCGTTTTCGTTTAAGAGTTTGTTCTTAAACACCAGTTCGTGGATCATTGATATGTTTTCCAATTCATAGGGTGGGTCGGCAAAAATAACATCAAAGGTGGAATGTGATTTTTCGAGGAACTTGAATGCGTCTGCCCGTTCAGTGAAAATGCTTGTTATTTTTAGTGTTTTCGCAGTGTCTTTCAAAAAAAATAAACAGGGAGAATGTTTGTCAATCGAATATATTTTTTTTGCGCCCCTTGATGCAAATTCTAAACTGATATTACCAGTTCCGCAAAAGAGATCCAGAACAGTAAGCTCATTAAAATCCAGTTTATTATTTAAAATATTAAATAAGCCTTCCTTTGCAAAATCCGTGGTAGGTCTCACCGGTAAGTTTTTAGGAGCAACTATTTGCTTGCCTTTATATGTGCCACCTATTATTCGCAAAATAAACGGTTTAATAACGTATAATTAAAATGCTGTGGGGCGCCTGTTAATCCGCTCCAATCAATACTCTTATGGCCCAAAGCCAGATGAATGGTTTTGATATATTTTTTAAGTGAAACAATTAGCCCGGAATTGGAATGTAAATTACCTGCCATAGTCACGTTTACGGTTAATGGATTGAATTGATACTGTTCCAGAATAAATAATACATAATACAGAACGTCTTCATCGGTTTTAACAGCAAACTGGTTTGCCAGCATGAGCTGCGGACCCTTTTTTACTACTATTTCAATATAAGTTGCGTGAACAGAAATAAGAATATCTTCTTTTGCCAGTTCTTCCGACTGCAGGAGCATTCTGGACAGGATGGTTACTGTGTGTTTTAACTGATGATGGGAGAATAAACGATCAAGCACAGATTTCAAATTCTCATCGATTGCATAAATCAATTTAATATCTGAGTTCACATCATCCGTTATAATCAATTTGTCACCAATTTTTCCGGCATTAAATTCAAGAAGTGTGCGGTTGTTTTCTTCATTATAAAAGGTTGCCGGACATAAGGTAAATTGTTTCTCAAAATAATTTACATACACATGCTTATATGTTTTTTCAGAGAAACGAAAATGATTAACCGCATAAAGCAGAGATTCATTTACCGTCTTGCTCAATATATCATTAAACGGATAATGAGTAATAAATAAAGGTTTGTTTTGTTCCGAATGAAATTCACAAAAAACAAAATGTTGATCAGATATTTCAATGACCAAGCTATCTGCCTGATCAGAAATTTGTCCGAAGGTGGAATAGTCTATATTTAAATCGCCTGGCATTATTAACACAAAACTAATCTAATAAAAGGATTAGGAAAAAAATATTATTTAGGGTTGAATATTTCATCCGCGATTTTTTCGTGTGATTTGATATTGTAATATTCTTCTACCTGTTCAGTTTTACCATTCCTCTTAAAGGTAACTTTGCTTTCTGTATAGCCATTACAACTTTTTTGAAAAGCGTCAAAGGACATATCCATTGTGTTTTCAGAATCCATTTTTTGTATGATCCTGATAATCCTGAAACTTGCCTGATCAACCCATATTTGATTCGAAAGTGTGTCTCCCTTTTGTGCTCCTATCACATAACAGGTTTGAGTTTTTATCTTTTGCATTGATAAAATTTCAGCATTAAAATGTTCCTTTTCCAAACGAGTGAACACGTTGTTGAGTTCGCGGTAATACATCCCGCCCAAAAGCAACAATAAAATATTAGAATCTTCTTTGATTTTTTTAAGTGTGTTGTTTTTGTAACGGTACGAACTGTCGTTTTTAAAGATTACAAAATTTCCATCTTCACTTTTACCAAAGTCAATCCTGAACTTATCAGGAAACTCAATGTATTCATGCCATTCCGAATTGCCAATAACACTGTCGTTTCGGTAATGATTATTTTTTTGAGAGAAAGTATACGATCGGCAGGGAGCTTGCTTGTATTTAATGTGCATAAAACGAATGACATCTTTTCCGGTTTCAAATTTCGTTTTAACCGAAGCCGACATTTTGCCCAAAACGGATTTCTGCGCTTGAAGGAAAATGCTAAATAAGATAAAAATTACAGTTAATCTCATGAGGAGTAGTTAAGTTGTCTGTGAAATTCTGAACAAATAATAGCGCAGGCATTAGCGGCATTTAAAGATTCACTCCCATTGCTTCCGGCGGCCGGAATCGTGATAGGATTAGTAATATAATTCAATACTTCACTTGAAATGCCATTCGCTTCATTGCCTATTATAATAATCCCATGTTTAAGAGTGGTTGTATATATATTGGCACCTTCCAATAGCGCACCATATACTGGAACATTGACACCATGATTCAATAACTCACTAAATGGTATGCTTAACACATTAACCCTTAAAACTGCACCCATACTTGCCTGCAGGGTTTTTGGGTTGTAAATTTCAGTTGTGTTTGGAGAACAAAAAACCTGTTTAATACCAAACCAGTCCGCAATGCGTATGATAGTTCCCAAATTGCCGGGATCCCTGATGTCATCAAGAAACAAAGTGGTTGCACTTTTTAATAAATCTATGTTTAATGTTGTAACTGTAATTTTAGCAATAGCCAACACCTGGTTTGGACTTGTTAAAAGGCTTATTTTTTTTAGCTCATCGGTTGTTACTTCGCTGAACTTAATAAAATTGTCCGTCAAAATCCTGCGGTAATCGTTGATGTAATCTGCTGTTGCAAATAATTCGGTAACTTCAAATTTCTGATGCTGAATAAATTCAGTCACCATTTTGATGCCTTCCACGATAAATAACCCTTCTTCTTCCCTGTTTTTTTTAGAGTGTAAGGATTGTATATATTTTATCTGATTTTTACTAATCATTTTTTAAGACTAAATTAGTAGGCTATAAATGTAAGTAATCCATTTGACCTATAAACAGGATATCAGAAGTATTTTATTTCCCACGCTTAAGTGCAGAAGGGTGTGTTTTTACCTGTTTATAGCTTCACTTATTTTTTCCTCCTGTAATGTAAACAAACATTTAAAAGAGAATGAATACCTGTTAAGTAAAAACACTGTTAAAAATAACGGAACGAAAATCGATAATAGTGATCTCGAAGCATTTATCAGGCAAAAACCGAACCGTAAGATCTTGAAACTGGTGCGTTTTAACCTTTGGTTATACAACCAGGTTGATCAACAGAAAATGCTGGAAAAAAAAGAAAAGAGAGATCAGAAATACGATAGAATAAATGCTAAAAGAATTGAAAAAACAAATCGGAAAAATGAGAAGAGGTTAGCGAAAGGAAAACCCGCCAAGTTGCCAAAGCTTAAGAATAAAGAAAAGCCAACTTTTCGGGAAAGCATTATGGAAGCCGGTGAGCCTCCTGTTATTCTGGATACTTTTCTGACAAAGGTCACTAAAAACCAATTACAAAAATTTGTTTTCTCCAAGGGTTATTTTGATTCTGAAGTGCGGGACAGTACAATATTAGACCCAAAGAACAAACGTGCCAAAACTTTTTATTCCATCTCAAAATCCGAACCCTATTATGTGCGTTCTATTAAGTACAAAATTGAGGATCCATTAATTGAATATTTTATACTTAATGATACTATTCCCTGCCTGATAAAGCACAATACAATTTATGATGAAGAAATTTTTCAAAAAGAGAGAACCCGTATTACCGAAAGCCAATTGAATAACGGGTATTTTTATTTTGCTCCGGAATATGTGTATTATCTGGCTGATACAAACCTTGCAGGACAAAATGTAAATTTAACTATTGGAGTTAAAATGTACTCAAGAAATTACAGCGAAACAAATGACTCGTTAGTGTATGTGAACCATCCCCGTTTTTATATTGAGAATGTTTACGTTATTCCTGAGACCATTCCTGATTTCCGTGGAAAGGCTAACGATGTTTACATGAAGGATACCGTAGAGTATAAACGATTGAAAATACTGCACAGTAATAAATTGAAATTCCGTAAAAAAGATCTCACCCGCGACATTGCTGTTTCTCCCGGGCAATTATATCAACAAAATTTTTCTGAAGACACCTACAAGGGCATGACTTCACTTAAGGTTTTTAAAAGCGTTTATATTCAATACATAAAAAACCCAAATTTTTCAGACAGGTTGGATTGTTATATTGTTTGCCAGCCTGTAGTGAAACAGGCAGTAACTATTGAAACGGAATATAACTACACTTCAGGTAATTCAGGCATAGCGGGAAGCCTTGTGTTTCAGAATAAAAATGCGTTTCGTGGCGCAGAGTTAGTAGAGTTAAAATTAAAAGGTTCAATCACTGCCCAGCGACAATTTAATACTACTCAAACCGCAAGCAACCTTAATGAAGTTCAAAAGACATTTAACACTATACAGTTTGGGCCTGAGTTAAATATTTATTTTCCTAAACCATTGTTTCCTTTTACCTTATTTTACTATAAAAAAGATATTAATGAAAAACGATATTTTACACAACCAAAAACTATTTTAAACCTTTCCATAAATTACCAATCACGGCCTGAATTTGACAGAACAATTTCAAGTGTATCCTATGGTTTTAAATTTACAAATAGTAAAGGTTTGTTTACCTATGATATAGTTCCTATGGAGGCCTATATTGTAAAAGCCAGGTTGTTCGGGAATTTTCAAAGCGATCTTTTAAATTTCAATGATTTCTTTTTATTGAATTCTTTTCAGGATCACATTACCACCTTATCTAAAATATCAGCTACCTACAACAACCAGGGAATCAGTAAAAAAAGAAACCTGACATACTTAAGAATGAGTTTGAGTTCTTCAGGAAATATATTACGTGGTATATATTCAGCAACGGGACAGCCAATGGATTCCCAGGGGCGTTATTTAATTGAAGGCATTCCGTTTTCGCAATTCGTTAAGATAGAATCAGACTATCGTTATTATATCAAGGTGAGAAAGCTCGGAAAATTAGTATACCGTTTAGCTGGTGGTTACGGACATCCTTTAAAAAACCTGACAACCCTGCCCTATGAGCAAAGTTTTTTTGGCGGCGGGCCCAATACAAATCGTGCATGGCGCGCCAGAACTTTAGGGCCTGGCGGTTACTCCCAGCCTGATTCCATTACTGCGCGTTACGATAAAATAGGAAACATCCAGATAGAAAGTAATATTGAATACAGGTTCCACATTTTTAAATCATTTTACGGTGCATGGTTTGTGGACGCAGGAAATATCTGGTTATCGTACAACGACCCAAGTAAACCCAATGGAAAATTTGAACTCAGTAGATTTTATAAAGAAATTGCTATTGGTTCAGGCTTTGGGTTGCGTTACGATTTTAGCTTTTTTGTCATACGGTTAGATGGGGCGATTCGTGTATATGATCCCTCATACGCAGAAGGAAAACGGTTGGTTTTAGGTACGCAAACTCTTAGGCAAACTTCTTTTTACGCCAATTTCGGTATCGGATATCCGTTTTAGATCTTCAAGGTTCAATCAGCATTAAGCGCTAGGATTCTCATCCCGATCTCTAAAAAAGGTTATCTTTATACCCTTATTTCAAAAATCAATGGGTTTCATCGACGAATTACATAAAAGAAAAACATTTGCCATTATTGCTCATCCAGATGCTGGTAAAACAACGCTTACTGAAAAGTTATTATTATTTGGGGGAGCTATCCAATCTGCAGGCGCTGTAAAGTCTAATAAGATTAAAAAGTCAACGACTTCAGATTTCATGGAAATTGAAAAGCAGAGAGGGATCTCTGTATCAACATCCGTAATGGCATTTGACTACCGGGATTTTAAAGTAAACATTCTTGATACTCCCGGCCATGAGGACTTTGCCGAAGATACTTACCGCACATTGTCTGCCGTGGATAGCGTAATTATGGTAATTGATTGTGTGAAGGGTGTAGAGCCGCAAACACGTAAATTACTGGAAGTTTGCCGAATGCGTAACACTCCTGTTATTGTGTTTGTCAATAAAATGGACCGGGAAGGACAGAATGCTTTTGACTTATTAGATGAGATAGAAAAAGAATTAAAGATTCGTGTGCGTCCTTTAACATGGCCAATTGGTATTGGTAAATCATTTAAAGGCGTTTATAATTTATATGAGAAAAAATTATCCCTGTTCCAGGGAGACAGTAAAACAACAGTTGAAGAAAGTGTAGTGTTGGACAATGTGAATGACAGTGAAATTGAAAAATACATCAGCGAAGATTTTGCGAATCAGTTAAGGGATGACATTACATTAATTGATGGTGTGTATGATGATTTTGATAAACGCGAATATTTAAACGCGAATGTAAGTCCGGTATTTTTTGGAAGTGCCGTGAATAATTTTGGTATTAAAGAATTACTGGATTGTTTTGTTGAAATAGCGCCGACACCACAAGGCCGTGACACCGATTTAGCAGGACATGTTGAACCGGAGTCGCCAAAATTCAGTGGTTTCGTTTTTAAAATTCATGCCAACCTTGATCCTAAGCACAGGGACAGGATCGCGTTTTTAAGAATTGTATCCGGTAAGTTTGAACGTAATAAATATTATTACAATGTGCGTGAAGGAAAAGACATGCGATTTAGTAACCCGACTGCTTTCATGGCTCAACAGAAATCTGTGATTGATGAATCTTACCCGGGAGATGTAATTGGTTTGTATGATGCAGGAAGTTTTAAGATTGGAGATACATTAACGGAGGGCGCTAAGTTTCATTTTAAAGGGATCCCGAGTTTCTCTCCAGAGTTATTTAAATATGTTACCAACCTGGATCCGATGAAAACCAAACAATTACAAAAAGGTTTGGAGCAATTAACGGACGAAGGAGTGGCTCAGTTATTTACTAAAAAAGCTGATGGAAGAAAAGTGGTTGGAACTGTAGGTGCCTTGCAATTTGAAGTAATTCAGCATCGTTTGAAATCTGAATATAATGCGTCGTGTGGTTATGATTCAGTGAATTTGTATAAAGCGCTTTGGATCGAATGCAGCGATAAGAAAAAACTGGATGAGTTTTTGATTGATAAATCAAATCACATTGCGTACGATAAAGAAAACCGCTTAGTGTTTTTAGCAGAGTCGGCCTGGTTACTGCAAATGGCACAGGATAAATTTCCTGACATTAAGTTTCATTTAAAGAGTGAGTTTTAATTTTTTTATAATTTTTTGACACAGATAACATATTAATATTATAAAAAGTGATTAAAGAAATTTTAATTAATCATGACTATCTGCGTCATCAGTGTTCTATCTAAAAATAATCCTATGGCAAATATTTTTGAATTCAACGGCTACAAACCCGTAATAGATAAAAGTTCATTTGTTCACCCTAATGCAACAGTAACGGGAAATGTCATCATCGGAAAAAATGTATATATCGGTCCGGGTGCTGCCATTCGTGGTGACTGGGGACAGATCATTATTGAGGATGGCTGCAATGTTCAGGAAAACTGCACCATACACATGTTTCCGGGAACCACTGTATTATTAAAAGAAGCAGCTCATATTGGGCACGGTGCGATTATTCACGGAGCAACGATCGGAAAAAATGTTTTAGTTGGAATGAATTCTGTTGTAATGGATAATTGTGTGATAGGTGATAACTGTATTATTGGAGCACTATGTTTTGTTCCTGCAGATACAATCATCGAAGAACGTAAAGTTGTCGTGGGAAATCCTGGCAAAATCGTAAAGGATGTGAGTGATGATATGATTGCATGGAAAACAAAGGGAACAGGTTTATACCAGCAATTGCCGGCAGATTGTTATGCAAGTTTAAAGCCATGCGAACCTTTGCGCAGAATGCCAGCTTATCGTCCGGATCAGCAGAACGAATACAAAACCTGGAACGAAGAAAAATCTAAAGAGAAAAAAAAGTAATCAAAAACAAGTCTTTTTTGATTCTAATGATCATATGCGTAACATGGTGGTGCGACAAGAGTTAATTTGAAATTAAGTGTTAAACCAAAAAAGAAATACCAGTCTTTGGTTCTTGGATTTCCTCGTTGCTCATTAATATTACTACCTGCGTTTTTAGAACGATCTGAAAGCTTCGGGCCATTAATAGTTGTAAAAGGGGTCACATCAGTATCAGGATAGGTTCCACTAACGTCATCCAGATAATCAGTGAAGGTTTTTCTTGGGCCCCATTCAATCCCAATACCCACTTTTTTTGACACGTTAATTTTTGCGCCAACTCCAAAAGGTATTGCCATTTGTGTTAAAGCATATCCTTTTGTTTGCCCTTCCGTTTTAAGAGGTTGCAAGTCTATCCAGTAACTGCCCATTTGGGCAGTGGGTTTAAATGTAAAAACATCCAGGCCAAGGAAAAGAAATGTGGTGAATTTATATTTATCATTACTGATGCGATACTCCAGGAAATTAAATTCAGCGAGAACATTGAATTCCATAATTTGAGACTTGAAATTCAAATTCCGTTGAAGTTGATCGGCATCCTCACTCTGCGAATCATCACCCATTACATTCCCATAATTAAAGCCGGCACGAAATGCATAACGGTAATTAGGAGTAAATCTATAAAATGCACCAGCGGCAGGCTGTGTTAAATGAAATTGTTTTTTTGGATTGAGATCTCCAAGGTAATAAGCTCCGCCTAAAAAAATGCCAACCTCGTGCTGTCTGAAGTTCCGCTTTTTTGTTTGTGAAAACAAAGCAGTTGAAAAAGACAAACTCAATAATAATAGATAAAGGCAAAATTTCATAGTTATATAACGATACTCTTTTTAAAAAATTATGTTTTTGAAAATTATAAAATTAAGACTTTAATTTTATATGCCTTTGTTTTCTCTTCACAAAGCACTAAATATAGGCCAGAAGACATATTATTTCTTTTGAGTTGATAAGAGTTTGTATAACACTCATCTTCCATAACCAATTGTCCGGAAGAGTTATACATTTTAATTTTTCGAATGTTAGAATTATTAAACATCAATAGACATAAATTACTGAATGGATTTGGAAACACCAAAATCTCATTTTCGTTAGAAAGGTTTTTTACATTAGCCAGAACTTCGCCGCATGTCATAGCAGCAAATCCATCAAGCTTTCCATAACCCCATTTATTATTAGGCAAAGCGGTTGTAGTAAAAATATCCTGATAAGCACAATCGATAATAGCCTGTTTTAATTGCTGATTTGTGGCAGTTGGGTTCCGTTGAAAATAAAGTGCTGCCAATCCGGCAACTACCGGACTGGAAGAGGAGGTTCCACCCGCGGCAACATGATACCCACCCTGAGCCACTAAATAAGGTGCATTTACTTTTAAATTAATAATATGTGCTAAAGGCGAGCTCGCTAATATAATAGCTCCGGATGCTGTTATATCCGGCTTAAAACGATTATCCCTTGTAGGCCCTGTACTACTAGTTTCATCTAATTGACCAGCTATGACAGGATATGTTTGCACAACATTATTTACGTCTGTGTATTGGCTACGATTAACATAATTTCCTACGGCTATAATTTCATTGCTGCATTGAAAACCACTTACAATTGACTGAATGGTGTCTGCACTTTTATAATTTACAATTTTTGGATATTGTGAAACCGTGGGTAATAATCCGGTATAATAATCAAAATTCCATGAATCAATTCTTCCTGTTCCCGCGTGTGCAATGCTCCAATAATATCCTGCACTGTCTGATTTAATTACAATATTTAATTCATACACGCCAAAAGAATTAATACTCGCTATGCTTTCGACAATGCCAATCCTGTAGGAATTATTATAAATAGTATCTCTTTTTAATACATTTAATGGATAATTGTATGTTTTAAATGGAATAGAACCAAGATTATTAAAGCCTGGATTAGTTACTCCTACACTATATCTTACATTTTTAATTTGTGTAGTATCAGCATATTCAGAAACATTCATATACTTCCCATTGGTTTTTATCCATGTGAAATTTGTATCCGTAGTAACAATATTATAGCCAACATGAAATTTAGTAGAGCCACCGTTTCCACAAGATGCAACCATTGCTCTGCCGGGTATATTTGCAATGGAATTATTAATCATCTGAGCTTCAAGGTCTGTTCCATCGTGGCTGCCGTAATAATCTCCAACACTGGCATTTATAACCAATGGCTTATTAATTAACAAAGATTTATTGATTATATATTGTACTGCGTCGGAGATAGTAAACCCAGATTTACTGAAGTTGAGGGCAACAACTATTAAATCTGCTTTTGGTGCCATCCCTTCATAACGGTTTAAAGAAAATCCATTACCGGCAGCAATGCCTGAACTATTTGTTCCATGACCAAAATGAACTAAATCTGTTTGAGTGCATAATCCCTGGTCTATTTGAGTGTTATTCCATTCCTGGCCATAACCAAACATAGTGGGAGTATTCGTGGCTAATGGTTTGTTCATATCCCATAAATACTTAATTCTCGATTTTCCATTAACATCTTTAAAATCGGGATGATTAAAATCGATTCCTGAATCAATAATGCCAATAATTACTCCTGAGCCATCATAAGATTGAGTTAAAGGTGCAGTGCCTAGTTTAATAGGTTTTATTCTGTTTCTTACGACACAGGTATCACCCATAAGTTGCAAATGATGTTGTATGTATTCCATTCTGACAACATTTTTTAATTTCGCCAGGGCTTTGATAGATTCAATATTTGTTGTAATCGCAAAAATGTTTCCAGCGTTATAATGAACTTGCGTGCCTTGAAATTCAGAGAAATTAATTTTGGTATGGGGTTTTGTGAGTAATAGAATATTTATTTTTTCTGACGGATTACTATATTCTATTTTCCTGATCAGTTCAGCATTGAAAACAGATTGGGCATGTAGGTTTAAAAAAAATAAGGTGATAAAAAATGCAAAATATACTTTCATCCAATAAATATTATACCATTAAATTACAAATAATTTAGATATTTACAATATGCGAAATTGCCTGATATTATTCCTGTTGGCCTTCCTGCAAATTTATAAAGGTGGAGCACAGGATTCTGTAGCTTTTACGAGGGACCTAAGGTTATATGAAGGCCTGTATCTGGGTTATCAGGATTTCAGATACAATTGGCCAATTCCTAAAGAAAAAATTAATACTAAGATAAATAAAGATCAGTTAGATTTTTATTCGAAACTGGTTGAGGAAGATTTAATAGAATATACGGATAGAGATGGTTCTGTTTCGAAAGTTCAAGCGGAGAAGGTATGGGGCTACTGTCAGAATAATATAATCTTCATTAATCAGGATAAAAACTTTTTTAGGATTCCTGTTTTTGGCGCCATCAGTAATTTTATCGGTACAGCAGAAGTCGTAAGCTATTCTCCGGGTTACGATCCTTTTATGAATGCACCTATGAATAGCACCAGTGTTAAAACGCATGAAATCCGGCAGTATTTATTCGATTTTTATAGTGGAGAAGTAGTTCCTTTTAGTATAGAAAAAATAGAAGAATACTTTAAAAGAGATGAGGCTATATACAAAGAGTTTACAGCTTTGAGTAAAAAAAAGAAGAGAGAGAATGTTACAAAGTACATTAGAATGTATAATGAGAAACATCTTGTATACTTTCCAAAAGGTTGATTCGTGTAATACTGTTGAGGAAGAGGTGTTTTATTTTTGTCAATGAAAAAAACAAATCTTCTGAATATGAAAAAATACTATTTAATTTTACTAAGCATATTAGTCTTGAATGTTTTTGGACAAAATACAAAACAAGATATTTCTAAAGCCAACGAAATTATCTGGTACGGCCTTAATTTTTCAAAAGCAAAAATGGTGGGTCAATTTGATCAGGCGGTAGGGGCCGGAGTAGCAAGCGCATCAGAATTAAGAGACGAATGGGTTCCAGCCTGGAATACACTGATAGTTACTGAGCCACAAAATTTCAAGATCAAAGAAGCTTTAAAGAAGAATAATATCTTTTATGATATAAGAGCAACCACAAAAATGAACCGGGATATAAAACCGGATGATTTTATAGGGCTAAACGCTTACACTTTTGATAACGCTTCTAAAATAGTACAGGAAATAGTTTCTCAATTATCGGAAGGCGATAAAGCAGAAGGAATAGGGATGATTTTTATTGTTGAGAGTTTTAATAAAAGTAATGATGAAGCTTCTGTGTACGCAACATTGTTTGATATAAAAACAAAAACAATTTTAGCTACTGATAGAATTGTTGGTAAACCAAAAGGAATTGGATTGCGTAACTTTTGGGCAGGAGCTATAAAGCATATCATTAAGCAAATCAACGATACTTATTACAGTACATGGAATCATAAATAATTTATTTTTTCGATTGTTAAAAGACATTCATTTAATTATGGGTGTCTTTTTTATTTTCCCTCTTTTAATTGGGTTTTTATCTTAACTTTATACCTCAAAAATTTTTCAATATGTCAGAAGTAGGTAGACAAATAATTTACAGTATGGTTAATGTATCTAAGATACATCCACCACAAAAACAAGTTTTAAAAGATATTTATATTTCGTTTTATTACGGCGCTAAAATTGGTGTTCTCGGTTTAAACGGTTCAGGTAAATCATCCTTGCTAAAAATAATGGCCGGGTTGGATAAGGATTATTTGGGAGAGATTCACCAATCGCCTGGTTATAGTATTGGATTATTAGAGCAAGAGCCAAAGCTTGATGAAACAAAAACAGTTATTGAAATAGTTCGTGAAGGAGCGCAAAAACATGTAGATATTTTAAATGAATTTGAAGAAGTGAATAACAAGTTCATGGACGAAGAGATTTTAAATGATCCTGATAAAATGGATAAGTTAATCAATCGTCAGGCGCAATTACAGGATTTAATTGATCAACATGATCTTTGGAACCTGGATACACGGTTAGAGCGTGCCATGGATGCTTTACGTTGCGCGGAAAGCGATACACCTATTAAAATTTTATCTGGTGGTGAACGTCGTCGTGTGGCTTTATGCCGTTTGTTATTACAGGAGCCGGATATCTTATTATTAGATGAGCCAACCAATCACTTGGATGCTGAAAGTGTTGACTGGTTAGAGATCCATTTACAACAATACAAAGGAACCGTTATTGCTGTAACCCATGATCGTTATTTCCTAGATAATGTTGCCGGATGGATTTTAGAGTTAGATAGAGGAGAAGGCATTCCATGGAAAGGAAATTACTCATCATGGTTGGAACAAAAAGGTAATCGTTTAAAACAAGAAGAGAAGACTGAAAGTAAGCGTCAGAAGACTTTAGCGCGTGAGTTAGACTGGGTTCGCCAGGGAGTGAAAGGGCGTGGTGTGAAACAGAAAGCACGTTTGAGTAACTACGATAAAATGATGAACGAAGATATCAAAGATAAAGAAGAACGTCTGGAGATTTTTATTCCTAACGGTCCGCGTCTTGGTAATGAAGTTATTGAAGCTACAGAAGTTTCTAAAGGATTTGGAGATCGTTTATTATATGAACATTTGAATTTTAAATTACCTCCTGCTGGTATAGTTGGTATTATTGGGCCAAACGGTGCCGGTAAAACAACATTGTTCCGAATGATCATGGGAGAAGAAAAACCTAATAGTGGTGAATTCAAAGTAGGCCCAACGGTAAAAATTTCTTATGTCGATCAATCGCATTCAGACTTAGATCCAAATAAAACTGTGTATGATATATTAAGTGGAGGTTTAGATAATATAACTTTGGGCGGAAAAGCAATGAATTCGAGGGCTTATATATCTCGTTTCAACTTTGGTGGCAGCGATCAGGGAAAAAAAGTATCCGTATTATCAGGTGGTGAACGTAATCGTTTGCATTTAGCAATGGCTTTAAAGAATGAGGGTAATGTTTTGTTATTGGATGAGCCTACCAATGATTTGGACGTAAATACACTTCGTGCTTTGGAAGAAGGTTTAGAAAATTTTGCAGGATGCGCTGTAATCATTAGCCACGATAGGTGGTTCCTGGATCGTGTGTGTACGCATATTTTGGCTTTTGAAGGTGATAGTTCCGTTTATTGGTTTGAAGGTGGCTACAGTGAATATGAAGAGAACCGTAAAAAACGTTTAGGTAATGTAGAACCAAAACGTCCGCGATATAAAAAGCTTACTGTTTAGTTTTGTAGTAAATGAAGTGTTTTTTATTAGGTTTTTGTTTGGTTTTTTCATTAGCGATAAAATCGCAGGATGAAATTATTACAAAAGACTATCAGTATGATCCTGACCCTTCTTTAAAAATCATATCTGTCACAAAAGACACAGTGACGTTTTTGTCAAAAGGAAAATTTGAAAAGATCTCATCTGAAAAAGTTGTTGCAATCAGGAGAAAAGGTTCAAGACCACAATATATAAAACCTTCAGACGAACGGATTTATGGAGTTAAATTAGGTAATGCTTTTTTTAAGGCCGACTACAGGTTTAGTACAGACATTCAGCCAGAACTTTCCAAATTGTATTTTATGGAAAAATTCAGAGTTTATGATAGTGTTATCGAAGAAAAAGTAACCAGGCAAATTTTTATAATAAATAACGAAACCGGCGAAAAAGTTAAGTTGCCTTCATTAAAAGGGTTTTTTATATATTTTAAAGATGATCAGTTACATCGCGAAATTAAAGGCAAGATTCATTTTACAACAACCGATTCTACCCAATTAATAATAAGGTCTGCCATTAGTGGCGATACTTATACTTATTTTGTAAATGAACGCGATATTGAAGCAATCGGCATCCAGTCTGATGGAGCTTTGGCGGGAAGGATTGCACTTGGTGCTGTATCGCAGGGAGCGGCCGGCCAATTCTATCAGAATCGCTGGCTAACAAAGTATGATTTTTCTTTATGGCATTTGGGATGGTAAAAATTACTTAGCCAAATTAAATCAGATCGTGATTAGAATTTTAATTATATTTTTTTTGTTTTTTGGTATTTCCTGTAAAAAGGATCCTTCTGTCTTTTCAATCGATAATTTAAATAATGGTGAAATAGGATGCTTCGGCCATGCTGGAATGGGGTTTTATTCCCCTTATCCTGTAAACTCCTGGCCTGGTTTTGAATCTTGTTTGGCCAGGGGGGCAGATGGTTCAGAAATGGATATTCACATGACGAAAGATAGCGTTCTTGTTATCACTCACAGTTCTAACTTGCAGGAAATGACATCTTGTAATGGTTTGATTAAAGAGTTGAATTGGGCTGACATGAACGACTGTAAAATTGAGTCGCGGTTTTTTAAACAATCAAAATTATTATCACTAGATGAGTTTATTGAAAAAATAAGTAATCCTAAGGATTATATTTTCACATGGGATATCAAATTTTCTGATTTTAACCAGGAGTATTATGCTGTGTATGCGCGCGCCATTGTAAATACTATCAATAAATATGATTTAAGCGGACATGTATTTATTGAGAATCCTTTTGCTGATTTTTTACAGCACATAAAAGATAGAAAGAATGATGTGAATTTATTCTTACTGTCGGATAATTTTGAAGAAGGTTTGGTACAGTTAAAACAGCGAGGTTTTTATGGATTATCTATGGACACGAAACATATTACTTCTGATCAGATTAGAAAGGCACACAATCAGAATGTGCATGTAACTCTGTATGGTGTATTATCCGACAAAGATAATTATGCAGCGATTGAGAAATGTCCTGATTTTATTCAGACTGATAATATTAACTATCTTTTAAAAGTGTTTGGGAAATATAACAAGCACAACGGGTTTATAAATTCAATTACTAAATAATACCTTTATTCCTCCTTCGCTATTTTCTCAAGGACTAATTGTGCTACTTTTTGTTCAGCTACTTTTTTAGAAGTGTGCTCAAACACTCCTTGAGGAATGCCTTCAATAGATAATTGTACCGCAAATATTTTTTCCCTTCCTTTTACCTCTTCATTCAGAATGGTGTATTCAAACTGCTTTTTCTGCCGTTGCATTAGAATCTGAAATTGGGATTTATAATCGGTATCATTTTGAAGTAATTCATTGATGTCCAAATGCATTTTAATGATTCGGTTCAGGATAAATTTTCTTGTTACATCAAATCCTTTATCCATAAACACAGCGCCTATAAATGCTTCAAAAACATCACCGTATGCGGATGAACTTATTTTTTCTTTTTTGGTGAGACGGGAATTCAATAACACATCAAATCCGAATTTTCTAGACAGTGTAAACAAATTTTGTCCATTCACAATTCTACTGCGCATTTGAGTTAGAAAACCTTCGTCTTTTTTTGGAAATAACTTAAACAAATATTCTGCAACTACAGCTCCTAATATAGCATCGCCTAAAAACTCTAAGCGTTCATTACTTTGAAAATGTTCAGTAATCTCTTTGGAAGAACTGCTGTGTCGAAATGCCTGTTTGTACAAAGCAATGTTGTCAGGATAGAATCCTAAAATGTTTTTGAGTTTTTTCTTAAACTCTTTGTCTTGTTTTGATAGGGGTGTTAAAACTGATAAGAGTTTTATCAAAGCAATAAATTAAGCAGTGTATTTTTTGATCACAACAGCAGCATTGTGTCCACCAAAACCAAACGTATTACTAATCGCTACATTTACTGTACGTTTTTGAGCTTTATTAAACGTGAGGTTTAATTTTGGATCAATTTCCGAATCAATATTTACATGGTTAATAGTTGGAGGAACGATGTCATTCTTCACTGCCAATACTGTAGCAATTGCTTCTACTGCACCAGCTGCACCTAATAAATGGCCTGTCATTGATTTGGTTGAACTGATATTCATTTTATAGGCGTGTTCTCCAAAAATATTTGTGATCGCTTTTAATTCAGCGCCATCTCCCAACGGAGTACTAGTTCCATGAGTATTAATATAATCAACTTTATCAGCAGAAATATCAGCATCTTTCAAAGCACGCTGCATTACTAAAGTTGCACCTAATCCTTCAGGGTGTGGAGCTGTAATATGATAAGCATCACCGCTCATTCCACCGCCAATAACTTCTGCGTAAATTTTTGCACCACGTGCTAAAGCATGTTCTAATTCTTCTAATACTAAACAAGCGCCGCCTTCTCCTAATACAAAACCATCACGCTCCTTATCATAAGGACGAGAAGCTGTTTCAGGAGTTTCGTTACGTGTACTCATTGCCTGGCAGGCATTAAAACCACCAATTCCGCTTTCGTTGATGGCAGCTTCCGATCCTCCGGTAATAATTGCATTGGCTCTACCTAAACGAATGTAGGTAAAAGCATCAATTAACGCAGTAGTGGAAGAAGCACAAGCTGAAACTGTGGTAAAATTTGGACCTCTGAAACCAAAACGAATTGATATATGTCCAGAACAAATATCAGCAATCATTTTTGGAATAAAGAAAGGATTGAAACGAGGAGTTCCATCTCCTTTGGCGAAATTGAAAGTTTCAGTTTGGAAAGTATCTAAACCTCCGATACCTGAACCCCATATAACACCAATTTCATTTTTATCAATTCCTTCTGCATCAAGTCCTGAATCTTTTACTGCTTGAACAGAAGCAGCAATACCATAATGCGAAAAAGCATCTAAGCGCTGAGCTTCTTTTCTATCAAAATAATCTTCAAGTTTAAAACCTTTTACCTCGCATGCGAAGCGGGTTTTAAATTTAGATGCATCAAAACGTGTAATAGGTGCGGCACCACTTACGCCATTAATTAAATTTGTCCAATAATCGTTAATATTACTGCCCAAAGGTGTAACAGCACCAAGTCCCGTAACTACTACGCGCTTAAATTGCATAAAAAATAAATTTTAAAGTAAGTTCTTAGTTTTTTGCGTTTGCTTCAATATAGGAAATAGCATCACCTACAGTAGCAATTTTTTCTGCCTGATCGTCTGGAATAGCGATATTAAATTCTTTTTCAAATTCCATGATTAATTCTACAGTATCTAAAGAATCTGCTCCTAAATCATTAGTGAAACTTGCTGTTGGAGTTACTTCTTTTTCTTCTACGCCTAATTTATCTACGATGATAGATTTTACTTTTGATGAAATGTCTGACATTGTGTTTTTAGTTTTAAAATTCGGGACAAAGATAACGCTATGAAACAAATATCAAAAAAAAAAGCCTTCTAGTAATTACTTGTGTATCAAACAATTAATTAAAATTAGGCTTTTTTCTATAAATCAAAATGTGATTTTAGCTCATAAATTAGATTTTTATCCGCCATTATGCAGATTTTTTGATAACCCTGTGATGGTGATGTAAGTGATTTTTTCGGGATAAATGTCGGACGTTGTGATGGACGTTTTCCTCTTTGTTTGCATATTTCTGCACAATAAGGGAAGTAACATAGGCTATTACTGCCAAACTTATCACACCGAAAAATACATAATATCCGATGAAGCGATCATTAGACATCTCTTCCATAATTCCATTTGCAAATTTAGCTTGAGCCTGGCTAACTGCAGTTATTACTGTAAACAGGCCGGTGATTCCGATAGTACGTTGTACATTTTTTTCATTTGTTTCCATGATTTAAAGAATTTATGCTCTTTAATTCTAACTAAGTGGAAGAATAGAACCAAAAAACGATTAAACAATTGTTTTCGGGGGTTTCTAATTTCTTAAACGAGAGAAAAACCGTTTAGTTTCACAATTTTTATTTGGAATATAAAAAAGATAGACGTACATTTGTCAACGAAATTAGAAAGATAGAATTGATGAGGGACTAATAAGTCCCTTTTTTATTTTGCAAAAATGATAAAGAAACAAACGATAATTGATTTAGTAGAAGAGCATTTCAAAGACACGGATAAATTCCTTGTGGATGTAAAAGTGCTAACTGGAAATAAAATAGAAGTTTATGTGGATGCTCCGGAACATATTTTAATTGCTGATTGCGTTGCCTTAAGCAGGCATATTGAAGGAAGTCTTGATAGAGAGAAAGAAGATTTTGAATTACAGGTTTCATCTCCTGGCGCAACAGAATCTTTTAAAGTATTGGATCAGTATAAAAAATACATTGAATCAAAAGTTAAAGTTGTAACAAAAGAAGGAACAAAGCACGAAGGAATATTAAAAAGTGCAAACGAAACCGAATTTGTGATTGAAGAAACACGAAGAGAGAAAAAAACTTTAGGAAAAGGCAATCAGACAGTAATAAAGAATATTACATTAACATATAATCAAATCAAAGAAACAAAATCAGTATTACCATTTTAAAAAAACAAAACAATGGAAAGTGTAAATTTAATTGAATCATTCTCAATATTTAAAGACGACAAGAATATTGATCGCGCAACCTTAATGAGCATTATCGAAGATGTGTTCCGTACAATGTTGATCAAAAAATATGGTTCAGATAAAAATTTTGATATCATTGTAAATCCTGATAAAGGAGATATTGAAATTTATAAAAATAGAACAATTGTGGATGATGAATTTGCAGAAGATTCTTTTGATTACGATCCAAATAAACATATCAGTTTAACTGACGCTCATAAGATTGAGCCTGATTTTGAAATTGGTGAAGAAGTAACTGAGTTAGTGAAGTTAGATGAAATAGGTCGTCGTAATGTATTATCAGTTCGTCAAAATTTAGTTCAAAAAATTCTTGAATTAGAAAAGACAAGTATTTACAATAAGTATAAAGAACGTGTTGGTGATATCATAAACGCTGAAGTTTACCAGGTTTGGAAAAAAGAAATTATGTTGTTGGATGATGAAGGCAATGAATTACTGTTGCCAAAAACGGAACAAATTCCTTCAGATTTTTTCAAAAAAGGAGATTCTGTTAAAGCAGTGGTTCATAAAGTAGAATTAAAAAACGGAACACCTTCAGTCATTATGTCTCGTACAGCGCCATCTTTCCTTGAGCGTTTATTTGAAATGGAAGTTCCTGAAGTTTTTGATGGTTTAATCACTATTAAAAAAATCGTTCGTGAACCAGGAGAAAGAGCAAAAGTAGCTGTTGAATCTTATGATGATCGTATTGATCCGGTAGGTGCTTGTGTAGGTATGAAAGGTTCTCGTATTCATGGTATTGTTCGCGAATTAAAAAATGAAAATATTGATGTAATTAATTACACATCAAATGCTTCATTATTAATTCAACGTTCATTAAGCCCTGCAAAAGTTACTTCAGTTAAATTAAATGAAGATACAAAACGTGCTGAGGTTTTCTTAAAGCCTGATCAAATTTCTTTAGCAATTGGCAAAGGTGGATTTAATATTAAATTAGCTGGTAAATTAACCGGATATGAAATTGATGTTTTCCGTGATAACGAAGATACTGCAGTTGATATTGAAGATGTAGATTTAATTGAATTCTCGGATGAAATTGAAGAATCAGTAATTAATGCATTGCAAGCTATTGGTTGCGATACTGCTAAATCTGTATTGGAATTAGAAGTTGCGGATTTAGTTCGCAGAACTGGTTTAACTGAAGATGTTATTGAAGACGTGAAACAGGTGTTACAGTCTGAATTCGAAGATTAATAAATAAGTTATTTTGAAATGAGTTGTTAGAAAATTGCGATAAAAGCACAATAACTAAAAACTCAAATCAAACACATGAATAAAAAGAGTTAGCTTTCTTTTCAAATATAAAAAAGCAAATTTTGATTAAATAAAAAGACAAGGAAATATAAGTATGTCAGACGCAAAAACAATGCGATTAAGTAAAGTAGCAAAAGAATTCAATTTATCTTTGGGTAAAATAACCGAATTTTTGGCTGCAAAAGGTCGCCCGGTAGAAAACAATCCTAACGCGAAAATCGGTGATGATGAGTATTCTTTATTATCTAAAGAATTTTCGGGGGATAAATCTGCTAAAGAAGAAGCACAACATGTAGGTCAAAACCTTAATAAGTTGAAAAGGGAATCCATAGTTGTGGAAGACATCAAAGCCATTAAGGCCAAAGAGCAGGAAGAGCTTCGTGAGAGAGAAATAGCTGCTGCGAAAGTAGCTGCGGAAAAGAAGAAAGCTGATGATGCACAAGCTTTAATTGAAAAAGAAAAAGAAAAGGAAAAAGCAATCACAGAAACAAAAACAGAAACTCCTGTAGAGGAAACTGCAGAAACACCTACTATTTTATCCGGACCAAAAGTTTTAGGTAAAGTTGATTTAAGCACATTAAATCAAAAGACTAAGCCTGATAAAAAGACTAAAAAAGAGAAGGAAGATGAAAAGGCTGCTGAAGAAAAAGAAGTAAAGGCCAAAGGGAAAAAGAAAAAGGAAGAAAAAGAAGAAGAGGAAGCAGCAAAAAAGATCGAAACTGTTGCGCCCGTAGCTGAAGTTATTCCTGTAAAACCTGAACCTGAAGAGCAAAAAGAAGTCTTTCATGAAACGGTTTATCAGAAATTAGATGGACCTAAAATTATGGGTAAAATCGAATTACCTGTAGCAAAAGAAGTGAAAAAAGCTGTGCCAGGCACAGGACCAGGTTCATTAGCTGATAAGAAAAAGCGTAAGCGAATTCGAAAAGGAGGAATGAGTCCTGAAGAAATTAAAAAAGTTGGCACTGAACAGGCGCAAATAGCCAGAGATAGAGCCAAAGAAAAATATGGTGATCCACGTGCTAAAAAACCTGCTGCACGTGAAGCTCGTCCGGCATTGACCGATGTTGAAATTCAAGCGCAAATTAAAGAAACGTTAGCACGCTTAAGTAATAAAGGCTCTAAATCAAAAACATCTAAATATCGTCGTGATAAACGTGATGATGTAAGGGATAAAATGGCTGAGCAGCAAGAACAGACTGATTTGGAGAAAAAAACCTTACAGGTTACCGAATTCGTTTCTGCTAATCAGTTGGCACAGATGATGAATGTTTCTGTAACTCAGATTATTTCAACTTGTATGAGCTTAGGTTTATTCGTATCGATTAATCAACGTTTAGATGCAGAAACTTTAGCAATAGTTGCCGAAGAGTTTGGTTTTAAAACAGAGTTCGTAAGTGTTGAAGTTCAGGAAGCTATTGAGGAACAGGAATCAGAAGATCCGGAAGATTTAATAGAACGCCCACCGATTGTAACTATCATGGGTCACGTTGATCATGGTAAAACATCATTGTTGGATTATATTCGTAAATCTAACGTTTTAGCTGGTGAGGCCGGAGGAATTACTCAGCATATCGGAAGTTATAACGTTAAAATGGAAAGTGGTAAATCTATCACGTTTCTTGATACTCCCGGACATGAGGCCTTTACCGCAATGCGTGCGCGTGGTGCAAAAGTAACAGATGTTGTTATTATTGTTGTGGCTGCTGATGATAGCGTCATGCCACAAACAAAAGAAGCAATTAACCATGCACAAGCCGCAGGGTCACCAATGATTATTGCAATTAATAAAATTGATAAGCCTGGCGCTAATCCGGACAAAATTCGCGAAGCTTTATCAGCTATGAATATTTTAGTAGAAGAATGGGGCGGAAAAGTTCAGTGCCAGGAAATCTCTGCAAAAATGGGTAAGAACATAGATTTGTTATTAGAGAAAGTAGTTTTGGAAGCAGAGATACTTGAATTAAAAGCAAATCCTAAAGCAAAAGCATCAGGTTCTGTTATTGAAGCTAAATTAGATAAAGGACGTGGTCACGTAGTAGATATTATTGTTCAAAAAGGAACAATGCGTGTTGGTGATATTGTTGTGGCTGGTTGTTATAGTGGTAGAGTTAAAGCGATGACTAACGAGCATGGCTTAAATGTTAAAGAAGCCGGACCTTCAATGCCGGTGCAGTTATTGGGATTAAACGGAGCGCCTACTGCAGGTGATAAATTTAACGTAATGAGCGATGAGCGTGAAGCACGGGAATTGGCAAATAAACGTTTACAGTTGCAGCGTGAGCAGGGTATCCGTACTCAAAAACATATTACGTTGGATGAAATTGGTAGACGTTTAGCGATCGGTGATTTCAAAGAATTAAATATTATTGTTAAAGGTGATGTGGATGGTTCAATTGAAGCTTTATCCGATTCATTATTAAAGTTATCTACAGAAAAAGTTCAGGTAAATATCATTCACAAATCCGTGGGTGCTATCAGTGAAACAGACGTTATGTTGGCAAGCGCCTCTAACGCTATCATTGTTGGCTTCCAGGTTCGTCCTTCAGTTACAGCACGTAAATTAGCTGAAACAGAAGAAATTGATATCCGTTTATATTCTATTATCTACGATGCGATCAATGAAGTGAAAGCTGCGATGGAAGGAATGTTAGCTCCTGAATTTGAAGAGAAAATTGTATGTAACATTGTTGTTCGTGAGGTATTTAACATTACAAAAGTTGGTACGATTGCAGGTGCTTATGTATTAGATGGTAAAGTAATGCGTAATACTAAAGTACGTGTAATCCGTGATGGTATTGTTTTATTTACTGGCGGGTTAGGTTCTTTAAAACGTTTCAAAGACGATGTTAAGGAAGTTACTGCGAACTATGAATGTGGATTAAACATAGATGGTTTTGATGATATTAAAATTGATGATATTATTGAAGGATACGATATGGTTGAAATTAAAGCGAAGCTTTAATTAATGCTTAATATTTAGCTGTTAGTTTATAAATTGTTTTAATTCTTAAACTAACAACTAAATAATTGGGGGATTAGCTCATTTGGCTAGAGCGCTTCGCTGGCAGTGAAGAGGTGACCGGTTCGAATCCGGTATTCTCCACAAATCCCGTCCTGAAACCTTTCAGGACGGGATTTTTTTATTCAATATGTTTTATATTTCTTACTTTATTCTCGATATTAGATAAATAGAATGTTGACAGACGGAAAATGTTGAGGACACGATGCCTTCGGTGACGCTAGTAATTTTCTTCCCCAGCGATTTTTAATCGCAATTTTTTTCCAACCGGCTTTTAACTTAAATATATTGGAATGTAGTTATAATACAACGCATTTCACTTAAAAGTTATGTATGTTTAGTAGAATTATACTCAATCTAAAATGAAGTCTTATATCCATATTTTCATATTAATTTTATTACTCATAAGCTGTCGGGCATTAAGTCAAACTAAGACCTATACTTTAAAAACTTTGGGAATGAAAATTGGAAAACTCGAAGCTCACCATAGTTCAAAAAACAATTTTGATTCTTATGTAAGTCATAGTACAATCGACTTTATTACAATTAAAGCTGATGTAAAAACAGAGGCGATTTATCAAAACGGGTTACTCATAAAGTCGGTTGTAACCAGTATTATCAATGGAAAACCTTATTTATCCCAAACAACATGGAAAAAGGACCATTATCAAATTGATTGTCATGCCCGCGATTATAATTATGTTGATTCTACACTCACCACTCCAATTAAATGGTCTGCCGGAAAATTATACTTTGAGATTCCCACTAAAGGCGCTGCTGTTTATACTGAGAGTTATGGCGTTATGGGGATTTTAGAGGAAATAAAAAGAAATACCCTTAAAATGACCACTCCTGAAAGCAAACAAATATATTATTACAATAACGATTACTCACAACTTCTTAAAATTGAAGTTATAAATAATATCAAAAATTTTGAAATGATTCCTGATTAAAAGATCCGTTAATTGTTGCATTTAAGAATTTGATAACAAAAAACCCCGAAAACTTGTTTCCGGGGTTTTTTGTTATAAAGTGGGAAAATAAACTATCCTCTTCCTTGTCCAGGTTTAACAACAGGTGCTGTTGTTGGTGTTGGAGCAGCAGGTTTCGGTTTAGTTGACTTCTTTGGTTCTTCTTTGGCTTTAGGAGCAGTTGCAGCAGCAGCAATAGAATCGGCAGCTTGTTTAGCTTTTAAAGCTTCAATTTCTGCAGCGGCAGCGGCAGCGGTTGCAGCAGCTTCTGCTTCAGCGGCAGCAGTTGCTGCAGCAATAGAATCAGTAGTGTGTTTTTGTTTTGCTTCCAATTCAGCAGCACTAGGGCCACAAGATGTAAGTGATAAAATTCCAATTAAGGAAACTAGTGTAAATACTTTTTTCATTTTAGATTATTTTTTTATTTGCAAAAGTAACCAAGATTACCTTTTTTCTCTTATTTTTTTGTTAAATTTTTTATTTTCGTAAAAGGAGGACTTAATTAGGTTATTAAAATGTTAAAAAAAGCGATATATGTAAATTTATAAAACTAATATGTCAAATTTTTGAGATACTTTCGTCAAAATTCTAAAAACATACTATTATGAAAAAAAACCTATTTACCCTTTCAACCTTAGTTTTATTAGCAGCATCAGTAACGTTTACTAGCTGTAAAAAAGAAGACAATACTCCGCCAGATGTAACCTTAAATGGTAGCGACGAAACAATTTCTTTGCAGTCAAATTATGTAGATAAAGGAGCTACAGCAAAAGATTCAAAAGATGGAACCATTTCTCCAACTATGTCTGGAAATGTGGATGTAAATCATACTGGTGTTTACCCAATAGTTTATACAGCTACTGATGCTGCAGGAAATTCATCAACTGCAACAAGAAATGTTACTGTAGTTAATGATTTAGATGCTATGACTGGCGTTTATACGTGTGTAATTAATCCAGGAGCATATACATATACTCAAACTATTGCAGCTTCTACTACTGTAAATAGAAGATTATCGTTTTCTAAATTCGGTGATTATTCAAACAATACAGCTATTTATGCTGATGTAACTAATACTGGCGCAACAAGCCCTATTAACTTGCCAAGTCAAACTGCTATTCAAGTTGGGAGCCCAGCTGCTGATAGAACTTTTTCTGGAACTGGTTCAAGAACGACTGGTGGGTTAACTTTAACTTACACAGAAGTGACTACTGGTGGTGGTGGAACTTATACTGAAGTATTCAGTAAACAATAATTATTATTAAGGTTTGTGTTTCACAAACTAAAAGGGCTATCGTTTTTAATAACGATAGCCCTTTTTATTTTTCAAGTACCTAATAGCAGTTCTTATAAAGCTCAATATTAGTTATTGCTTCTTCGCACCAAATACTTTCTTTAATATATCAGTTACACGAGCTGCCGGGTCCTTTCTGATTTTGGTTTCTTCTATTGCTATTAAAGTCATTAATCCTTGAATAGTTTTATCTGTTACATAATCATTTAAGTTTGGATTTAGCTTAGTGACACCTGGTATTTTATTATAATTAGAAATTAAAGGAGACCAATAAGAAGTAAGTTTTACACTATTTATAGCGTCAGTCACAGTTGGTAAAAATCTTTCTTTAAGTGAGACATAAGTTTTTTCTCTTAAAAAATGTGTGGCAGAGGTATCATTCCCATTTAGTATGGCGAAACCATCTGTTATCGACATGTTTGAAATAGCATTTAAAAAAACAGGTGCTGCGTTTTTAGCTGCTTCTTCAGCAGCTCTGTTTAAATTAGTTTCAAAGGCTGTTATTTGGTTTTGAAATCCAAGCTGTGAAAGTTTTTCCTTCATAACAATCGCTTCTTTAGGCCATGGAATATAAATTAAGGGATTTTTATTAAATCCATCTAATTTTGAAGATATTGCAACAGAACTATTGGTTCCAACAGATAAAGCTTCTTTTAAACCTTTAACCACATCGGCATTAGTTAATCCTGTATTTGCTGTGCCACCATTTGTAGCTGTATTTAAAATATCTGTAGTAGTTTTAATTAAAACTTCCTGAGTTTTAGGGTCACAGCTACTCATAAAAATAGAAATAGAGGCGATTAGAAGGAACTGTTTTTTCATTTGTTTTTTTAAATTATAAACGATTATTTTTTCATTAAAGATAAAAATAATTGCTTTTAAAATCCAACATTATCTGCCATTATAGCGTTCAGTTTACTCAGAAAATAAATTAACACCTTTTAAGACTAATACTTCGTAATATTTGGGCTATTTCATGTAAAAGTGTAAATTCGTGGTTCTTAAAAAAGAATGAGCCACAAAAACGCCATAGACTTACAGAAAGTACCAAAGCATATTGCTATCATCATGGATGGCAATGGGCGCTGGGCTAAACAACAAGGCGAGAATCGTATTTATGGACATTATGAAGGTGTAAATTCTGTTAGAGATGTTGTTGAGGGTGCGGGGGAAGTAGGTGTAAAGTATATTACGTTATATGCCTTTAGTACTGAAAACTGGAACCGGCCCAAAGAAGAAGTAGACGCTTTAATGGAATTGTTGGTTTCTACAATCAGCGCTGAAACACCTGATTTGAATAAAAAAAATGTTCGCTTACAGGCAATTGGAAATTTAAAGACTTTACCGCCCGCTTGTTTACAGGAGTTGAATGAATCTATTGACTTAACCTCAAATAATACTGGACTTACTCTTGTATTAGCATTGAGCTATTCTTCAAAATGGGAATTAGTGAATGCGATAACAAAAATAGCTAAGGACGTAAAATCAGGAACATTGAGTCCGGATACTATTTCCGAAGAGGATATTGAAAAATATCTTTGCACTAAAAATATTCCGGATCCTGAGTTAATGATACGAACAAGTGGTGAGCACCGCATCAGTAATTTTTTACTCTGGCAACTGGCATATGCCGAATTTTACTTTACAGAAAAGTTATGGCCGGATTTTCGTAAAGAAGATTTGTATGAATCAATTCTGAATTACCAAAACCGTGAACGCCGTTTCGGAAAAACCAGCGAGCAATTAACTCAACCTAAATAATGACATTTTTTAAATATTCTCTATTAATTTTTCTTTTAGCTTTTGCACAGTTAAGTTTTTCTCAAATTGCACCAATTGAGTTAAATACATCCGAGATGCTTGACTGGGCTAAGCCTAAAGAATTTACCATAGCCGGGATAGAGGTTGAATGTTCTGAATATACAGATAAAAACATCATCAGGCTTTTATCTGGTATTTCATACGGAGAAAAAGTGCAAATTCCTGGAGATAAAATTTCTGAAGCAATAAAAAATCTTTGGAAACAAAATTTGTTTGAAGATGTTAAAATTTATTTAGTAAAAACAATTGGTAACGAAGCATTTTTAAAAATATCAGTAATTGAAAAACCAAGATTGTCAAAGTTTTCTTTTGTTGGAAAAGTAAAGAAAAATGATGCTGATGAAATCAGGGGAAAGATTCGTTTAATAAAGGAGAAAGTTGTTACAGACTATTCTCTGGGCTACATTAAAAATATTGTTCGTGATTTTTATGTAAATAAAGGATATTATCATGCTAAAGTTGATATTACAACAGAAGTTGACAAATCTGCTAAAACACCTCATGTCATCGTTTATATTGAAGTAAACAAAGGTAAAAAAGTGCGAATAAAAAATTTAAATATTGATGGGAATACTGTTGTGGCAGATTGGAAATTGCGCCGTAAAATGAGTGACAGTAAGCCGTTTCGTTTGTACACATTCTGGAATTCAGGTAAGTATTTAGAAGATAACCTGGAAAAAGATCTTCCCTCTATTGTTGCAAAATATAATAGTAAAGGTTACCGTGATGCACGGGTGGTAAAAGATACTGTGTATTTTGTGAAGAAGAATCGTGTTAATATTGATATAACCATAGAAGAAGGAAATAAATATTACTTTGGAGATATAAAATGGTTCGGAAATACAAAATACCGCAGTGGCCAGTTAGACACTATTTTGAATATTAAGAAGGGTGAAATTTTTGATCAATCATACCTTGATCAAAAATTATTTATGAATCCAAATGGTTATGACATCTCATCGCTTTATATGGATGATGGTTATTTGTTTTTTAATGTTACTCCCCAGGAAGTAAATATTCACAACGATACAATTGATTTGGATATTCACATGTACGAAGGAAAGCAAGCTACTATTAATAAAGTAACGGTTATGGGAAACACTAAAACCAATGACCATGTTATTTATAGGGAAATTAGAACACGCCCAGGGCAGCTGTTCCGCCGTTCAGATATTATACGTACTCAAAGGGAATTGAGTCAGTTAGGGTACTTCGATCCTGAAAAATTAGGAGTAACTCCAACACCAAATGCCGCTGATGGAACTGTTGATATTGAATACAAAGTGGAAGAAAAACCATCTGATCAGATTGAATTATCCGGTGGTTGGGGTGGTGGCCGTGTAGTGGGTACATTGGGATTATCATTCAATAATTTTTCCATGAAAAATCTTTTTAAAGGTTCTGCATGGAGTCCACTTCCAACTGGTGACGGACAAAAGTTTAGTATCCGTGCCCAAACTAATGGTGTGTATTATCAGTCTTATAACCTGTCATTTACTGAGCCTTGGCTTGGAGGAAAAAAACCTAATTCGTTAAGTGTATCAGGCTTCTTTTCAATGTTTAATACAACAGGGGCAAAAAAATACGTTAACGATTCCGAAGGAAACAAAGTTGTAAATCCTAATAGAAGTACAATGAAAATAATTGGTGGTTCAGTTGGTTTTGGGAAACGTTTAAAGAAACCGGATGACTTCTTCTCTGTATATACTGAGGCGAGCTATAATTATTATGAGTTGCAAAATTACCCGTATTTTATATTAGCAAATGGTTATGCCAATGATTTTAATGGTAAAATTAATATCACGAGAAATAGTATTGATGCTCCTATCTTTCCTAAAAACGGTTCAAACTTTTCATTATTAGGTCAGTTTACACCACCGTATTCATTATTCAATGGTAAAAACTATGAAACGGCAACGCCTGCAGAAAAGTATAAGTTCATTGAGTACCAAAAATATAAATTTACAGCCGAGTGGTATACACAGTTAACTAATAAAAAAGCTGGGGAAGGTAAGGAAGCAAGAAACCTTGTGTTAAGGACAAAAATTGGATATGGTATTTTGGGAATGTATAATAAAAAAGTTGGAGTTTCTCCTTTCGAACGTTATTATATGGGAGGAAGTGGCTTGAGTGGTTATCAGAATTTTGTAGCGAGAGAAATTATTGCTTTAAGAGGTTATACTGATAATTCATTGTCAAGTGCTAATGGAGATCCTTTATGTGCCAGGTACACAATGGAATTACGTTACCCTATTTCTCTAAATCCTCAGGCAACCATATTTATTCTTGGATTTGCAGAGGCAGGTAATACCTGGGCAAGGTATAAAGATTTCAATCCTTTTCAGGTTAAAAGAAGTGCTGGTTTTGGTTTAAGAGTTTTCTTGCCAATGTTTGGATTACTTGGATTGGATTACGGTTGGGGTTTTGATAATATACCAGGAAACTCAGGTTCAGGAAATGGTAAAGGTCAATTCCATTTCACTTTAGGCGCGCAGTTAGGCGAATTGTAATCTCAAAAAAATGTTAATTCCTAAAATAAATGTATCTTGGCACACGTTATGTTAATTCTAAAAAAATTATAATTATGAAAAAAACAATTTTAACTTCTGTCATAATATTTCTTGTATCTACAATTTCTTTTGCACAAAAAATTGGCTATGTGGATACGGAATATATTCTTTCAAATATTCCTGAATATAAAGCCGCACAGGCTGAGGTAGACAAAGTATCGGTAGATTGGCAAAAAGAAATTGAAGCAAAATACTCTGAGATCGACAAATTGTATAAAATTTATCAGGCAGAATCAGTATTGTTAACTGATGACATGAAAAAGAAACGTGAAAATGAGATCATAAATAAGGAGAAGGAAGTAAAGGAACTTCAAAAACAACGTTTTGGTGTTGATGGTGAATTGTTTACTAAACGTATGGAATTAGTTAAGCCAATACAGGATAAGGTTTATAATGCGGTTAAAACTGTTGCAGAAAAAAGCGGATTGGCTTTTATTTTTGATAAATCTGGGCAGTTGTCCTTGCTTTATTCAAACAGTAAATATGATAAAAGTGAAGATGTTTTAAACTTGTTAGGGTATAATAAATCAAAAAAATAAAATAACGCAAACCAATAAAAAACAATGAAAAACTTAGTAAAAACGATTGCAATTGTAGCTTTAACCTTTGGAACGATTACCACTACCAAAGCACAAAAAATTGCTCACATTAGTCTGGACTCATTAATTACCATTATGCCTGAAAGTAAAACCGCTCAGGATGTGGCTCAAAAATATTTAAAGGATCTAGAAACACAGGTTGCCACAATGGATACTGAACTTCAAACGAAGTACGCAGACTATATGAAGAATAAAGACACTTATTCTGCATTAGTGGCCAACACAAAAGAAACTGAGCTTCAGGATTTAAATAAGCGAATTGAAGATTTCAAAGCACAGGCTCAACAGGATTATCAGCGTAAATATGGTGAGTTATCAAAGCCTATTTATGATAAAGCTAAAAAAGCAATTGATATTGTTGCGAAAGAAAATGGGTATAAATATGTATTGGATACGAGTACAGGGAATGTTTTGTATTCTGAGAGTGCTGATGATATATTAATTATAGTGAAGAAAAAATTAGACACGATGGAGCCGGCACAGATCCCTGGCGCTCAAACAACACCTAAAACACCGGGTACGAAACCAAGCCCTAAACCAGCCGGCAAGTAATTGCAAAGTTGATTTTATAATGAAATTGAAAAACCGCCCGCTTTTAAGCAGGGCGGTTTTTTGCTTTTAACGTGAGAATGTTAATAATCATTTTGTTTTATCAAAAAAAAAACCAATATAAATATCAACTTTGGTTTATTCATTAAATTGAAGATTACATTTTAAAAATCGAATTATGAGGAAAATTAAAATCTTACTGTCAGTTTTCATATTTTTTTTAGCAGTTACAAGTGTAGCTCAAAATAAAGATGTGAAAGAAGAAGCTGCTTATTATTTCGATCAAAAAGATTATAAAATGTCCTATGAGTTATATGATAAACTCTATACTCAGGTTCCAAAAAACTTTGAGTATAAGTTTAGATTGGGTTATTCCTCTTTGTTTTATCCTGAGAAAAAAGCACGTGCTATTGAAATATTTGAAGATATTAAACGTACAGACAAATCTCCTGATGTAGATTATTATTTAGGCAAGTCTTATCATGTAAACTATAGATTTGATGAGGCAATAGCCTCGTACGAAGCTTTTATTGCAGCAAAAAACGAAAAATCAACAACAGAAGATCTACCATTTATTGATGATGCTAAATTGGGTATAGAAAATTGTAAAAATGGTAAGGAATTAATTGCTAAGAAAATTTTTGCAGATATAAAAAATATTGGTGCTCCTATTAATACAGACGAAATAGAAGGAGTTCCGGTTATTTCAGCTGATGAATCTATTATGATATTTACTTACGTTGGAAAGCAAAGTACAGGAGGATTACTGAATGACTTTTTAAAACCGGATAAGGAAGAAGGCACATTTCATGAAGATATTTTTATAAGTACCAGAAGCAGCGATTCTACATGGAATATTCCTGCCGCTATTAGTTCTTTAAACACAAATGGAAATGATGCAGCAGTCGCTTTGTCGCCAGATGGACAAACATTATTTTCATTTGTAAGTGATGTGAAAAATCCAGGCGATCTTTATTTTAGTTCATTATCTGGCGCTGATTGGAGTAAACCTGAAAAACTAAATGCTAATATAAACTCTGAAGCATGGGAGGGTAGTTGTTCTATAACCTCAGACGGCAGATATTTATTCTTTGCTTCTGAGCGAGCCGGTGGATTAGGTGGACGGGATCTGTATGTATCTGAAAAAATAGATGGGGATTGGGGTCCAGCAATAAATTTAGGGCCTTCAATTAATACACAATATAATGAGGATGCACCATTTATTCATCCGGATGGAATTACTTTGTTTTTTAGTTCGGAGGGACATAAGAGCATTGGTGGTTATGATATTATGTATTCTATTAAAAAAGAAAATACCTGGATTGAACCGCTTAGTATGGGGATACCTTTGAACACAACGGAGGATGATAGGTATTATGTTATTAACGCGAAAGGTGACGTAGGTTATTTTTCTTCTAATCGTGGAGGCACTGGCGGAAAAGGTCAACAGGATATATATATGGTAACACCCGGCATTTTAGGTGAAAAACCAATTCTGGCTTTATTAAAAGGAAGTGTATTTGTGAATGATAAACCTTCTGATGCAAAAATTGAAGTAATTAAGAAAGGAGATAATACTGTTATTGGACCCTATTATGCAAACTCAAAAACAGGAAAATATTTAATGGCGATATCTCCTGGAAGTGGATATATTGTTAAGATTACAGTAGCTGGAATGGACATTATTGAAGAGGAAATTGATGTTGAGAAACTTCAAAAGTTTATTGAGATAAAAAAAGATTTTTATTTATATACTCCAGGTTTCGAAAGCAAAAAAAATCAAATATCTGTTAAGACCATTTTGGACAGTTTATTAAATAGTGGAACCAGTGCAGAAACTTTTAAGAATGATGCAAATGTCAGCAATGTAGTAAATTCTAATGTCAAAGAAACTGAACCCGTTGCGCCTGCAACAAGCCTATCTCCTTGCAATGGAACTCCTACTCCTGATTTCTCGAACATTAAAGGAAAATCTTTAAATGACGCAGCAGTGTATAAAAAGTTTCTGGATATTGGAGGAAACATGTGTGCTGAAGGTTTGGTGTTTAAAATTCAAATTGCGGCTTACAAACACCCGGATAATTATAAATACGGCCATTTAAAACAGTTTGGTGCGCCTGAAGTAGTAAATTATCCTGATGGAATTACACGTTTCACTCAACTTAGTTTTTCAACATTGAAAGAAGCTGAAAAAGCAAGACAGAAAATTATTGGAAAAGGGCAAAAGGATGCCTGGATAACAGCTTTCATTGATGGTAAACGATTTACGTTGGAGGAATTGATCCTGGTAAATTTTGTTGGGAAAGCAATCAATTAAAAACTACATCAGTAATCTCTTATTTAAAAAGCATTTGCAGTTGGCAAATGCTTTTTTTATTTAAATAGTGTTAATATCCATTGGTAGATCGTTAACTAGTTTTAAAATCGAGTCGGTAATTAAACTGCAAGATTGTTTATCATATATCTTTGTAAGGTACTTTAAATTTACAACAATGGATGGAATAGATTGGGATGACGTTGACGCCCTGGAGACAATTGCAAACCAATGCATTTATAAAGGAAAAGAAGTGGGGCAGGCCAGAGCAGCTTTAAAAGCAATTTATGGCTATAACATTACTTATTCTGATGAAATGGATGACGATTTAGGAAAAACAGAAAATGAAAAGAAATCCTGAATTAATGGAAATTAAAAAGGTGTTTCAATTGTGAAACACCTTTTTAATTTATAAGAGTATTGGTTAATTGTTTAACATAACAGGCATCACAAGCATTAAAACATCTTCTGCAGGATTTGATTTTTGAGTTGGCACAATAATACCAGCACGATTCGGAGCACTCATTTCAATGGTGATCTCGTCGCTTTCCAAATTGGTTAACATTTCTAAAACAAACTTAGAATTAAAGCCTATTTCCATGTCTTCGCCAACATAAGTACACATTAATGTTTCATGGCCTTCATTTGCAAAATCAAGATCTTCTGCAGAAATAGTTAACTGACTTCCTACAATTTTTAAACGGATCTGGTGAGTTGCTTTATTAGCAAAAACACTAACTCTACGAATAGCTCCTAAAAAAGAAGTTCTGTCAACAGTTAATTTATTTGGATTTTGTTTTGGAATAACAGCCTCATAATTCGGGTATTTGCCATCAATCAAACGACATACTAAATTAATATTTCCAAAGCTGAAATAAGCATTTGTTTTATTGAATTCAACTTTAACAGCATCATCTATACCTGACAATAAATTCTTTAAAACATTTAAAGGTTTTTTTGGCATAATGAATGAGGCGGATGCACCTGCTTTAGCATCGTTACGAGTGTATCTAACAAGTTTGTGAGCATCAGTAGCAACAAAGATGGAGTTTTCATCATTAAACTGGCAAAATACCCCGCTCATTACCGGGCGAAGATCATCATTACCAGTTGCGAAAATTGTTTTATTAATAGCGTTACCTAATACATCACTTTTAATAATTACGGAACTTGCTGACTCAACTTTTGGTAGTTTTGGATACTCGTCACCATTATGCCCGGTTAAAGTATAATCACCTGTTTCCGTTTTTAATTTAGCACTGAATTTTTTAGGATCAATAATAAAAGAAATAGGTTGTTCAGGAAGATTACTTAATGCTTCTAATAATGTTTTAGCTGGAATTGCTAA
The DNA here is from genome assembly GCA_040387555.1 of Bacteroidota bacterium. Taxonomy (GTDB): domain Bacteria; phylum Bacteroidota; class Bacteroidia; order B-17B0; family Aurantibacillaceae; genus UBA4416. Next base: position 444,280 of record JAZKDO010000003.1, read on the forward strand.
ATTTCCATTTTCAGAAGAATCTACCTTAATACTTGTAGTAATGGTAGTTTCCATGTCACTTGCAAAAAGTGTCAACATGCCATTTGTGAGGTCAAATAAAAAGCAATCTAAAATTGGAATAGTATTACTGGAGTTAAGTACTCCGCTTATAGACTTTAAATGTTTTAATAAAGTGGATGATGATACAACGAAATTCATATAGTTAGTTTTTAATCAAGTAAAATTAACCATATAAACCTTGAAAAGTCTATAAAAGAACTGTATTTATAAACTACTTTTTAACATTATTTTCTAGGCAAAAAGTATTGATAAGTTTGAAGAATTTTACCAAAAACATAGAATTGGGCAACACCATAATCCTGTCCATTATTATATCGAATAAATAATTTATCAGGATCATATTTATAATTAATTCCATATTCTTCGTTTTTAGTGTCTATTGCATTTTTATGAAAAAATTCACACACATTTGTTCCCTTATTTCTATCTGTAATTGTCAGTTTTGCAAAAGGCAGAGCTGATGTTGATAGTGAATCTACTAACTTATCTTTTTTATCTAATACAACCTCGCAGTTTACATTCTGGAAATAGGCAATGTATTGTTTCATTTTGTCTTCATCAAATGGTATAAATTTTCCCTGCAAAGTTTTTAATCCAAAACGCTGCATACTAAACAAATCAATAACAAAAGACGAATCACGGACTTCTAATAATTCCAATTTAATTTCTTTTATTTGCGGAGGACGATAATTAATTACCAGTCGATCTCTCCAATCAACATCATCAGTTAAATAACGGGTTGAAAGAAATCCGTCGAAACCAGGAATGTGAGTGATAAAAGGCTCTTCATAATTTTCATTAGTTTCCGGATTTGTTAAGAGCATATAAGTACCTGTATTATCCTGAGTTGGATGCCCAACAAAATATTGTTTAACTTTCTCACCTTTACGGTAGATCTCAACTTTGGTTGATTTTGCTGCCATAATTTTGATCACAGAAGTTCTAGCGTTTTTTGAAACCGGAGATTTTACTTCCACAGATCCGATAGTATATAATAACAAATCAATCACATCAGGTCTGGCATGATATTTTTTATTAACCATCCAACCCTCTCTCGTTTTCTCCACTAAAATTTGTTTCCCGTTTTTATCGGCCAAAAAAATCTTGTCAATAGAAGCAGTGTCTTTATATTTAAAATTACTTGCTTCTTTATCAATGGTTGACGTCTTATTTTTATTTTTATAGATGTAAATTGATATACCTGCCAGTGCAATTAAAATGGCTAGGATAAGAATGGTTGACTTTTTCATAAAAAATTTAGAATGGTAAAATTTAACTGCTATATTTTTTTTTCCGGATATAATATTGAATTAGTCCAAAACAAATAATAAGTAATAGAGGTAAACCAACGTTGATTAATTTCCATTTAGAAAGCTGTGTTGCAATTTTCTTTTTATCCAATAATCTTAACTTTACTTCTCTTGATCTTAGCTGAAGCAAACCTTCATCATCTAGTAAGTAATTCATACAGTTTAATAAAAATGTCTTATTAGCAAATTGTTGTTTGGTGTACATGTCGTATCCAACAGGGTAAATCATTCCGGTTGCTCGTTGGTATTCGTTTTTAGCAATATCACCGTCACTAACAACAATCATTTTGGTGGGAGAGCTATTAGCTTTGAAATCAAAAATACTGTCTTCAAGAATAGCTCTAGTTATGCGATTTTTATAATTTGATTCGAACTGACCTTCCAATAAGCAAGCAACGTTTTGAAACGAATTAGTATACTGATTTTCTTGTGGCTTCAGTTTTACCTGTGCCGCTAAGATTCGAACCGGCGTAGGCTGCGTTTTGGTGTATTTAGAGGTTTGCAATAAAATAGTTTTAGTAATGCCCTTGGCAAACACAGTATCTAATGTGCCAATATATTCTGTACGAATAAGATCTAAATTTTTTACAATTGGATGATTAGAAGAAGGCAATAACAAAGGATAATAATTCCAATAGAAAGGTTTGAAGTCGGGCTGCCCTTGTTTGAAACCAACATTGACAGGAACTTGCGCCGATTGAAGATCCTGAACTAAAACAGGATTTAAACGAACGCCATACTTAAACAAGATATCATCTAAATTAAGGTCATTTTTAAAACCAAGTGAATAACCTCTGGTAGTTAAAGTATCACGGTTCACATAAACCGGATCAAGTAACCATAATGCTTTTCCTCCATGCATAATAAACTGGTCAATAATGAATTTGTCTTTTTCATCAAACATAGAATCAGGTTGGGCAATTACAATAGCATCAGCACCTTTTAAGGCATACAGTTTATGGTTTATGTTGACACGGGAAACATTATAATATTCGGCAATGGATCGCATAAAATCCGCCCCACGAATAGTATCTAACTCGTCATGTCCTTCAATAAAAAGCACCTCAGGTTTTTTTAGAAGCGTAGTTTTTCTGATGGCATTAGTTAAACCATATTCCATTTCCTGAACCGAGTTATTAATACTTTGTTCTGCTTCAAAACCGAGTTGGCGTTTGTAAATTTGCCATACACTTTCTTTACCTTTGTATGAGATAATAGCACCAGGCCAGATAAAAGTTTCAGATACTTTTTGAGAGCTTCTATCCACGATTTGTTCAGGCATAATCCCTTTATCGTAAAGTTGTTTTTCAATTTTATCTGTTTCTTCTTTACTCGGGTTATCCAAGGGATTGATCAATTCATATTCCAAATTATTGTTGGAATATGCTCTAAACTCATCTAATAATTCTTTGGTTTCGTTTTTTAACCTCGTAAAATTTGGATTAAAATCTCCCTGTAAATAGACTTTAATATAAACTACATCATCAAGGCTTTTCAAAAGCTTCTTTGAAGATTCAGAAAGCGTATAACGTTTCTCGGTAGTAAGATCAAAGCGTTTAAATAAAAAAGAAGCAATAAAATTCAGGAGAATCACAATTGCCATAACTATCATGAGCATGGCAATATCTTTTCTTTTACGTATGGATTTTTTTTGAGTCATATTACCACTTCCTGCTTTCTAAAACGAGTTTTGATAATAAATTAAAAAGGGCAATAATGCTGAGAAAATAAACCACATCGCGTGTATCAACTACCCCCCGGCTCATGCTGATATAGTGAGCATTCATTCCTAATCCTTTTACAAAAGCATCATATTTCCCAAACACACCCGCGGTTGAAATAAAATCAAAACCAACATAGGTAATAAAGCAAAGTAATAATGCCATGATAAATGCAATTACCTGGTTTTCTGAAATAGCAGAGGCAAAGGTTCCAACTGCAACAAATCCAGCACCTAAGAACAATAAACCGAAGTAAGATCCCCACATACCACCAGTATCAATATTGCCTTTTGGATAACCTAATTGATGAACTGAATAATAATAAATCAGAGTTGGAAGTAAAGAAACGGCCACCAGAACAACACCAGCAAAATATTTGGCCATAACTATTTGAAGTTCTGTTAAAGGTCTGGTTAATAATAATTCAATGGTGCCTGTTTTTTTTTCTTCGGAAAAGCTACGCATGGTGATTGCAGGAATTAAGAATAAATAAACCCATGGAGCAAGAATAAATAAAGGATCAATATTTGCGAAACCGTTTTCTAATACATTGGAGCCGGCACTTTCCGTAGAAACCAACCACATAAATGTACCAATACCGGTAATAAAAACTCCAATGGCAATGTAACCAATAAGGGAGCTCAAAAAACTACGTATTTCTTTAATTAATAAGGTAATCATACAGCATTCAAAAATAGCAATAGATTTTAAAATATACTATCTAATGTTATGTCAAACTAAAATTTAGCTTAATTTTACATTTTTCAATTTATTACGCGAAAAAGCGTTTTTTATAGTAAAATTTTGCTTTAGCCCTTACTCGTAAAAATGAAAAGTATAGCCCATATTATATCATACGTTTGCCATCCATTGCTAATGGCAACTTATGGATGTTTAATCGTTTTTTTTGGATTAACAAATAGTATTTATTTTGTTTTTACTCCTTTGAAATTAAAATTGGTTTTAGTCCTGACAGTTTTTTCATTTACTTTTTTGTTGCCTGCATTAAATTTATTGATCCTTTATAAACTGAAGTACGTTTCATCTTTAAAAATTGAAAAACGAAAAGAGAGAACCGCCCCACTTATTATGACGTCGTTGTGTTATTTTGGATTATTCTATATGATCTATGATTTTAATATCTGGCCAGCGGTTAAGCTTTTTATTCTTGGTGGTGGACTTTGTATTTTATTTGCAGCTATTATAAATTTATGGTGGCAAATCAGTGCTCATATGATAGGTATTGGTGGTTTAATAGGCGTATTATTTGCTATTAGTTATTTTATGCAAATACCTATTTTTGTAGCCTTGTGTGGTTGTTTGCTATTGGCAGGTTGTATTGGGTTTGCCAGATTAAAATTAAATGCGCACACACCAGCCCAGGTTTATACGGGTTTTGTTTTTGGTTGGTTGGTTCAGTTTTCCCTGTTTTTTATCGCTCAAAGTCTTACTTTTGTATAGATATAAAAATCAGTAAATGAATTTAATAACCGGGGCAACAGGGATAGTAGGCGCACATGTGGCGCTACAGCTTTTGCAGCAAAATAAGACGGTTGTGGCAATTAAACGCCAATCAAGCGATATTTCAAAAACTAAAAAATTATTTTCTTACTATACAGATGATGCGGAAGCTTTATTCCAAAAAATAAAATGGGTTGATGCGAATGTGTGCGACATTTATTCTTTATTAGATGCTTTGGAAGGAATTGAAACCGTTTATCATTGTGCTGGTTTTGTTTCTTTTAATTCAAAAGATAACAAAGCAATGCATCGAGTTAATTCGGAAGGAACAGCTAATTTGGTGAATGCCTGCCTTGAAAAAAACATCAAAGCTTTATGCCATGTTAGTTCAATTGCTACTTTGCAAAATCCGGATATTAAAACCAATATTGATGAATCCGTTTATTGGAAGTCTTCGCCAACAGCAAGTGATTATGCTATTAGTAAATACAATGGTGAACGTGAAGTTTGGCGTGGATCAGAAGAGGGGTTAAATGTTGTGATTGTGAATCCGGGGATTATTTTAAGTCCGGGTTTTTGGACACAAAGCTCAGGAAAATTAATTCAAACCTGTTATAACGGAAATCCTTTTTATACAAATGGAACAGGAGCAAGTATCGATGCTAAAGACGTTGCGAAATGTATGCTGAAATTGGTAGAAGCGAAACAATTTAGCAAGCGTTTTGTGTTAATAGAGAATAACTATTCGTTCAAACATATTTTATCATTACTTCACAAAGAATTTGGCAGAAAAGCGCCTTATATTGAAGCGGGAAAAATGACAATGACAATAGGAAGATGTTTGGATGGGATCAGAAGTGTTTTTTCAAATAAGGAACAATTGATAACGAAAGAAACAGTTGAAGCTGGACTTGACAGAAATTCATATAGTAATGAACGCATAAAAAAAACGTTGAATTATAAATTTACTCCACTGGAGGAGACTGTCCGTTTTATATCTCGATCCTACTTGAATGATATTAAAAACTAATTATGTTTAAATTATTTTCTCTTTTAATTTCAATTGTTATTGCAGGTTTAATGGTGAGTAACTGTAAAACATTTGAAAAAGCAATTGTGAAGCCAAAAGATGATTTTTGTGAAATTTCAAAACCTTTTGAAACACCTAAAACCATTACCTATTTGCCGCCAGTTGCCGATTCAATTTCTGAAATTTCCATAAATCTGGTTGGAGATTTAATGTGTCATTTACCGCAAACTGTAAATGCGAAATTGAGTAACGGTGAATATGATTTTAATCCAAGTTTTGAATATATCAAACCCTTTTTGCAAGATGCAGACATTACCATTGGAAATTTAGAAACAACCTTTGCAGGAACAGTTCAGCCTTATGCCGGATATCCCGCATTTAACTCACCTGATTCCTATTGTACAGCCTTAAAAAATGCAGGATTTGATTTTCTCGTTACGGCTAATAATCATAGCATGGATACCAGGGAGGCAGGTTTATTAAGAACTATTGAAGTTATCAAAAAGCATTCATTGGGATACGCTGGAACTTATTTTAATCAACGAGATCATGATTCAATCAGGATTTTAGAAATTAAGGGCATAAAAATGGCGATCTTAAATTATACTTATGGTACCAACGGTGCTTATCCTGGCTCAGATCGCAAATACATGTTGAATGTGATTGATTCGGCTGGCATTGTAGATGCTGTTAAGATGGCTAAACTTAAAGGTGCAGATATTGTTTTAGTGTTCTATCATATGGGTGTTGAAAATGTGACCGAGCCAACTCAATCTCAAAAGGATGCAGTGAGATATGCCTTAGAAGCAGGCGCTGCATTGGTTATTGGCGCTCATCCACACATGATCGGACCAACACAAAAACTATATTCGAAAGCCATAAATGATACTGTATTTGTAGCTTACAGCCTTGGAAATTTTTTATCAAATCAATACTGGAGGTTTACTGATGCCGGAGTAATTTTAAAAGTCACTGTTCAAAAGAATTTTACTAAAAATACGACTTCTTTTAAAGAAGCTGATTTCATTCCTACCTGGGTTTACAGGGGAGATGGGACTAAAAAGATGCATATTCTCTTTCCATCTCAATGGGCTGCCGATTCAACAAAATCACCTTCTTTTTTAAATCATTCGCATCGACAAAAAATGCGTGAAGCCTTTGATGATACAAAAGCGATACTGACAAAATATAATCCGACTCTTAAATTGAATTCCGTAGAATAATTGGAATTTTAACAATTTAAAAAAAAAAGCAAAAAAGTTTTGTATAATTACAGAAAACTGTATCTTAGTATATTATAAACCGAAGATATTTAGACAGAAAGATTTATGCATATAGCAATTGCCGGTAATATCGGTTCAGGAAAAACAACATTAACATCTTTATTAGCAAAACATTATAAGTGGACTCCTCATTACGAAGATGCTGATGACAACCCTTATTTGAATGATTTTTATGATGATATGCAGCGTTGGTCCTTTAATTTGCAGGTGTATTTCTTAAATTCACGTTTCGGTCAAGTTCAGGAAATCAGACAAGGCAAACAAAAAGTGGTTCAGGATAGAACTATTTATGAAGATGCATACATTTTTGCACCAAATTTGCATGCAATGGGTTTAATGACAACCCGTGACTACGAAAACTACTTCACATTGTTTAAATTGATGGATAGTTTAGTGAAAGCCCCGGATTTAATTATTTATTTAAGAGCTTCTGTTCCAACCTTAGTTAAACAGATTCAAAAGCGTGGAAGGGATTACGAGAACTCCATACGTTTGGATTATTTAAAAAGACTGAATGAAAGATACGAAGCATGGATCACGACATACGAAGGTGGTAAAATGTTAATTGTTGATATTGATGAAATCAATTTTTCAGAGAGTAAAGAAGACTTAGGAAAAGTGATTAGAATGATAGATGCTGAAGTAAACGGATTATTTAAATAAACCACATTGGGCGATAATTTACATAGCGAAAAAGAGTTTGTTCAGGAGCAATATGAACAAATGCTTCTTGCTCATAAGCAGGATGAAACGGTTTTGGTTTCTCACTTTGGTGAATTATCTCAAAGCGTTATTTCTAACCTGGAAGGTAACGTAGAGGAAAAGATTACCTCTATGGATATTGCTAAAGGCCCTATCAAAAAAATATTCTTTATAAGCGTGGAAACCTTGCAAAACATGTTATTGCATGGCCACAAAAATAATGACGGTGAGCAGCATAATTTTTTCATTTTAGTAAAAAACGGCTCAAATCTGAAAGTAATTTCGTCTAATCTGGTAGCTAATTCTTCGATCCCGGCTTTAGAAAAACAAATCAACACCATCAATTCGTTTGATGATGAAAAAGCATTAAAAGCGTATTATTTGGAGCACCTGGAAAATAATACCATGAGTGATAAAGGTGGCGCAGGCCTTGGTTTTATTACTATTGGCATGAAGAGTGGCAATAAATTGAAGGTGGATTTTAAACAGATCAACGATCAATTCTCTTTGTTTACATTAACCTCTTCGGTTAACTTAAGCTAACTTTTTTACAGAATAATTTCCCGGAATGCCTTGTATGAGATTAATCCCACTTTTCTTGTTTTTATCTAAAGTTCCAAATTGATTTTCAATTCCAAGAAATCTTGCACCATTAATGGTGGCCGCCTTCAATAGCGCCTCTATTGAAATTTCAGGTTGGAGTTTAAGAATAGTATTTATTTCTTCAATGATGGAAAGTTGTGAATTACTGGCAAGACTGTCTGTCCCTATAGTTAGTGTACATCCCTCTGCTATCATCAGGGCAATGTCAGGCAGACAATTCTCAATATATAAATTGGCATTCGGGCACAAGCACCAATACAATTCAAAATTCTTTGTTCGGATTATTTCGAAATCACTTTTGCTCGTAAATGTATTGTGAACCAACTGAGTTTTAACTTCAGTTTTTAATGAAGGAATATAAGTTTGTAAACTGCTTTTACCTGAGGCTTCGAAGTAATCAATGGGAATATTGATCGTTTCATATAATTTTAAATAGTCACCGGATTTGGTTTGAAAGAATTCATTTTCAGTTTTACTTTCCTGGTTATGAATAGTTGTGGGTTGTTTTCGTGAATAACAATCATCGCTTATTTTTTTTATTAATTCAAGTGAAGCGCTATATGGTGCATGCGGAGCCAGAGATGCAGATTGACCGTTTTTTTCAAATTCACCAAGTAATTCTGTTCCATTGTCAAATACTAAATTGGCTCTCTCCGGATTTAGAGCAATTAATTCAACGAAGGTATGATAGTATAAATGCGATTGCTGTTTGGTTTTTAAGCTATTAATAGTATTACTTATATCACCTACAGCCACAATGCCTTGCAATTCCATTTCCCTATCTGCTTGTTTCATCGTTTCCTCTTGCAATTCATCCGATAATTCATTACGGTGTTTCATCACCCCCATGCCAAAATCAACAATCCCGTTATGTTTCTTTAACACTCCTTTTAAATGACTTAATTCCAGATGGCAATGTGCGTTGATAAATCCCGGGCAAAGGATCCCCTCATAATGCTCAATAGCTGAATTTTCAGCAGTTTCAGGCTTGATAAGATCGGTAATAACTCCCTGATCATTCAATACTAAAATAGTATTATTTGGCAGAAATTCGTTTCCCGAAAATATCCTAGTTGCAGTTATATAACGCATAGTCAAATTTAAGAAGTTATTGGTCTAAAAGCGTGCGTCTTTTTCGTTATTTATAGATAACTTTGTAGAACAAAATGTCAGCAAAAAAAGATATACGAGCCTTAAGCGAATCCGAAATTATTGAGATCCTGAAAGAAAAAGGTGAAGCAAAATTTCGTGCCAAACAAATTTATGAGTGGCTGTGGAAAAAGACTGCTCACAATTTTGATGACATGTCTAATTTATCCAAACCTTTGCGGGATTGGTTAAAAGAAACATTTACTATTAATGCTGTTGAAATTAGCGATATGCAGGTCAGCAGCGATCGTACAATTAAGTGCGCGATGAAATTGGTTGACGGAAATGTGGTGGAAAGTGTTCTAATTCCTACGAAAACCAGAATGACCGCTTGTATCTCATCTCAGGTAGGTTGCAGTTTAACTTGTAAATTTTGTGCAACCGGCAAGTTAAAACGCCTAAGAAATTTAAACGCAGATGAAATTTATGATCAGGTTGCCTTGGTTAAAAATTTAGCTGAAACAAAGTATAATCAGCCCTTAACCAATATTGTTTATATGGGAATGGGCGAACCGTTGTTGAACTATGCGGAAACCATACGTTCGGTAGATCGGATTACGTCACCTGATGGATTAGGAATGAGTCCCTCAAGAATTACGGTTAGTACTGCCGGCATCGCCAAAATGATCATGAAGCTTGGAGATGACCAGGTGAAATTTAATCTGGCCTTATCCCTACATGCGGCTAATGATGAAAAGAGAAACCACATTATGCCCATTAATGAAAGTAATACTTTGGATAGTCTTGAAGAAGCTTTGAATTACTTTTATGAGAAAACAGGTTCCCGAGTGACTTTTGAATATATTGTTTTTAAGGATTTTAATGACGGAATTCAGGATGCAAGAGAACTTGGCGATTTCTGTAAAAAGACAACTGCGAAAGTGAACATTATTGAATATAATCCAATTGATGATGGTGAATTTAAGCAAACAACTCCTGAACGATTGGAAGTATTTGTTAATCACCTTGAAGGAAGAGGAATTATTGTAAATGTGCGTAGAAGCAGAGGTAAGGATATTGATGCTGCCTGTGGTCAATTGGTGAATAAAAACAAATCATCGGTTCAGGTTTTTAAATAAATTTTGAAAAAATTTATTTCACATAATCAAACAATTATTGAGTGGCTTAAGGCTGTTGGGATTTCTTTTTTGTGCGTATTAGTCATAAGATCATTCTTCTTCGAGATCTCTCCGGTGAGTTCTCCCTCCATGGAAAAGACTCTACTTACCGGCGATTACATGTTTATCAATAAGTTGTCCTATGGGCCAAGATTATTAAAAACGGTTTTGAGTGTTCCTTTTGTTAATCAGAAATATTATTCCAAATTAATTTCATTGCCATATCTAAGGTTATTTGGGAGCCCGGATGTAGAAAGAAATGATATGGTAGTATTTAATTATCCTTTGGATGACGAACATCCTGTTGATCATCGAACCTATTTTGTAAAACGTTGTGTTGCACTACCGGGTGATAGTTTGACAATTGAGGAAGGCTCTGTTTATATCAATCACAAAATGTTAGATAGTGAAAATGACCTCCAGTTTAACTATCATTTGAAATCAGATAAACTATTAGACTCGGCTTTTGTAGAACACTATAATTTATATGAAGGCGGGAAAATTTCTGATAATAATGATTACTCATTTACTTTAACAAAAGCGTTATCCGACACATTAAGAAGTAAAACCTTTATCACCACTATTGAAAGAAACAAAGAGAAAAAAGGCTTATGGGACGAATTTGTTTTCCCTTTTAATTCTCATTACAAATGGAACGTTGATAATTATGGCTCTTTAAAAATTCCGGCTAAAGGTGATACCATTAAATTAGATTCCTTGAATCTGTGTATTTTTGAAAGGATCATCTCTGCATATGAAGGTAATAAACTGGAAATCCGAAACGACAGTATATATGTTAATGATATTTATAATACATCATACATTATTAAACAGAATTATTATTTCATGATGGGAGATAACCGACATAACTCGCAGGATAGCAGACATTGGGGTTTTGTGCCGGAAGACCACATTATTGGAAAAGCAACCCGTATTGTTTTTTCCAACGATAAAATGTACGGAAAAGGAATAAGATGGAATAGAATATTTCAAAGTATTGAATAAATGAATTCGATTTTATTATCTACTGCTTATTTGCCACCCGTAAGTTATCTTATAAGTCTGATTTCAAGTGATTGCATAGTTCTTGAAAGACATGAAAATTTTGTGAAGCAGACTTACCGCAACCGCTTTGAGATTTTGACGGCAAATGGTAAACTGAATTTGAGCATTCCTTTGTTAAAACAAGCTGAAAAAGAATTGATTAGCGAAAAGAGAATATCTTACGCTGAGGATTGGCAAAAACAGCATTGGAGGGCAATCACAAGTGCTTATAAAAATTCTCCTTACTTTGAATTTTTTGAAGATCAGTTTAAATTTTTTTATGAGAATCAATTTGAATTTTTGTTCGATTATAATACTCGGTTATTAGAAACAATACTACACATACTAAGAATAAAAAAAGAATTAAAATTCACCTCACAATACGAAGCATCTCCAGCAGACTTGAAGGATTTAAGAATCTTATCTCACATTAACTACGAAGGAATGATGTCGATGAAGCCTTATTATCAAGTGTTTGCCGGGAATTCAGGATTTGTTCCAAATTTGAGTTGTTTGGATGCGTTGTTTAATGTTGGATTAGAGACGAAGGAATTATAACACCTGTTAGTATTTAATACTAACAGGCGTATATTATATTTTAATTCCTACAACTAATACATCATCTGTCTGGTCATTATCCTGTTTCCAGTTATTGAAAGAATATTCCAGAAATGCTTCCTGTTCATCCATGTTCATATCATTAATGGTGCTCAGCAAATCTTTAAAATTGGATTTGTTTAACTTCTTATTTCTTTCGCCACCAAACTGATCAATGAATCCATCAGTAAATAAATACAGTCTGTCATTTTCCTGTAACTGAAATGTTTCAGCATGAAATTGTTTCTCAATACCAGAATAAAAACCAATCGGGTAACGACTTCCTTTCAATTCAGTAATCTCGTTATTCCTCGATATCAATACAGAACGAAAAGCACCTGAGAAAACTAATTCATTATTTAGTTTATCAATTCGTATCAACGCTACATCCATTCCATCATTAAATGTCGCATCCTGGTTTTTGTTAATTGTTTTTTCAAGCTCCTCATCTAAAGCTTTTAAAATCTCTGAAGGTTCTGTTGCTTTTCGATTAATAAATACCTCCTTGAACATAGAATTAGCCACCATACTCATCATCGCTCCTGGCACACCATGGCCGGTACAATCAACAACTGCAACATATTTGTAAGAGTCGTCTTCGTATAACCAGTAGTAATCACCACTTACTATGTCTTTTGGTTTGTAAAGTAGAAATGAATTTTCAAACAGTCCATGGAACTGTTCCTGTGTTTGTAAAATAGATTGTTGTATCCGCTGAGCATAGTAAATGCTGTCTGTTATATCTTTATTTTGCTCAATTAATTGTTTGTTGCTTTCCAGTAGACGTTTTTCATTGGTTTTGTTATCGGTGATATCATAACCTATTCCAACTAGCTGATCTTCGTTCAAGTATGAAACGTTCCAGCGGATCCATTTTCTGCCACCCATGGAAGTCCTAAGCTCATGTTCGAAAGTCTGAGTAGAGATCTTTCGATTACTGAAGATATCCAAGATCTTATTTTTCACCTGTTCTCCTTCTGGTTTTGAAAAACGCGTTACTTCCCACCAATTGTATCCAAGCAATTCATCGGAATTGTATCCCAATAATTGTTGAGCGGATTTACTGACGTAGTCTATACTTCCATCATTATTTAAAACAACGATGAGTGTATTTAGTTTATCTAGGATTTGATCCTGTATATCAATGGCAAACATTTTGGAAAAATTTTAAAAGAAAAAAATGTGAAAATTATAGGGTATGACTAACGCATACAGATATGCCACATGGTAATTTGGCAGTATCGATTACAAATAAGATGATGTTTATAAGTGTTTTTCACGGAGCAAATATATTAATTATTTAATACCTCCAACATATTGGAATGAAAAAATAAACCTCGTAAATAGTAATGCTAACACAAAATCCTGATTCTACTAATCACGGGAAACATGAATTGGTTAATGTAACTTCGTTCCAATTAAACTGATAAACTCCTTGCGGGTAGGGTCTTTAAGAAATTCTCCAGTGAAAGCTGAGGTTGTCGTTGCACTGTTCTGTTTTTGAACACCGCGCATTTGCATACATAAATGAGAACATTCCATAACAACAGCAACACCAAGTGGTTTTAAGGTATCTTGTAGGCAATCCCTGATCTCGTTCGTTAAGCGCTCCTGTACTTGCAACCTGCGGGCAAAAGCATCTACCACACGTGGTAATTTACTAAGTCCTACAATATGTCCGTTTGGAATATAGGCTATATGTGCTTTTCCAAAAAAAGGCAATAAATGATGTTCGCATAAACTATACACTTCAATATCTTTGACAATCACCATTTGGCTATAGTCTTCCTTAAACATTGCAGAACGAAGAATCTCAGCAGGATTCAAATCATATCCTTGAGTTAAAAACTGCATGGCTTTAGCCGCTCTAACGGGTGTTTTTAATAAGCCTTCACGCATTGGATTTTCTCCAACATCATCCAGGATATTCTTGTACATATCAGAAATAGAATCAACCAATTTATCATTGTATTGATCTATTTTTTTATAACCTGTGATGTCGTGTTCAAATTCTTCGTTTAGCATGATCTTATGTTTTTATGTAACAACATATTAAAGAAACGTTTATTCTCCAAAATACTCAACGTAATTACTGTCCGTTTCGTAAAGTTTTATGCAGTGAAGGTCTGCACCCATTTCTTTTATTTTAGGCGCTAAAATATTCCAGATAAATATAGATACATTTTCGGTGGAAGGCATGATCGGCATTCCTTTTACATCCATATTAAGGTTTTTATGATCCAGGACTTCGGTTACATCTGTGCGTATTAACGTGCTTAAGTCTTTTAAATTCACAACAAATCCTGTATCAGAATTGATTTTTCCTTTTACGGTTACGTATAGTTCATAATTATGTCCATGCCAGTTTTTATTGGCACATTTGCCAAAAGTGGCATTGTTTTGTTCCTCACTCCATGCCGGATTAAATAATTTATGCGCGGCATTAAAATGTTCTTTGCGGGTAATGTAAATCATAGTAAATTAACGGTGTAAAAATACTAATTATTAATGAAGATTCTTATTGTATCAGCCACGCATTTTGAGGTAATTCCTTTAACGAATTTTCTTGGAATTGCACTTCCTACTATAGGGAAAAATCATGCGAATATGGATTTTGAAGAAAAAGACATTGACGTATTAATTACCGGGGTTGGCATGGTAAATACTGCTTTGATGATTGGGAGGGTTTTGGATGATTCGTATGATCTGGTTCTTAACGTGGGCATTTGTGGTGCTTTTGATAAGACGATGGAATTGGGGCAAGTGGTTCGCATAAAAAAGGATATATTGAGTGAACTGGGTGCAGAAGATGACAATGATTTTTTAACCTATGATCAATTGGATCTTTCCGGCGCGCATATATATTTTGATCATGTAAGCGATTCCTATAAAATAGCTCTTAGATCTGTAACTGGAATTACAGTGAATACGGTTCATGGAAATGAACAAAATATTGAAAAAGTAAGACAATTATATCACCCAGATGTTGAAAGCATGGAGGGCGCCGCTTTTTTTGCAGCCTGTTTAAATAGCAAATCCAATTACATGCAGATTCGTGCCATTTCTAATCATGTGGAAAAGCGAGATAAAAGCAAATGGCAAATGGCTTTAGCTATCAAAAATTTAAATGACTACTTAATTAATTTGATTACAACAATACACTAATTAATAAGCAACCAAATGAACCTAACCCTCGGTTTTTCTCCATGTCCAAATGATTGTTTTATTTTTGATGCACTCGTTCATAAAAAAATTGATACGCAGGGCATTGACTTCACCGTGATAATGGAAGATGTGGAAGCATTAAATAATAGGGCTTTCAAACAGGAACTGGATATCACCAAATTAAGCTACCATGCTTTTTTATATTTAACTAATCACTATGCCTTATTAAATAGTGGTAGTGCCTTAGGATTCAATTGCGGTCCTCTTCTCGTTAAGGATTCAAAAGTGAAATTGAGTGATATGAATCATGCATCTATTGCCATTCCTGGAAAGTATACAACCGCTAATTTTCTATTGTCTTTGGCTTATCCTCAGGCAACTAATAAAAGGGAAATTTTATTCAGTGATATCGAAGAGGCTGTTTTATCTCACAAGGTAGACGCTGGTTTATTAATTCACGAGAATCGTTTTACCTATCAGGAAAAAGGTCTGGAGAAAATAATAGACCTTGGTGAATTTTGGGAAAACCTGATTCATGCGCCAATTCCTTTAGGAGGTATAGTGGTGAAAAGAAGTGTTGACATTACTCTTCAACAAACAATTGATCGCCTGATTAGACAAAGTGTAGAGTATGCATTTAACGATCCGGAAAACTGTATGTCATTTGTTAAGGAGCACGCACAGGAAATGAGTGAAGAGGTCATGAAAAAACATATTGCCTTATATGTAAATGAATTTTCGGTTAATCTGGGTTTTGTTGGAAAAAATGCCATTCAGTTGTTATTCGATAAAGCCATAGAAAATGGACTAATCGATGGAGTAGCAACACACATTTTTGTTTCATAGTTCCGTCTGTCACGAAAAAAAGCTTTTTATCCAAATAATGGTTTAAAGCACGTAATTTCATTTATATTTATAAAAAAAAGACTCATGCAAAAATTGATTTTGATTGCCTCGTCACTGATACTGGTGAATGCTTCATTTGCTCAAATCCTTACACCTGGAATTAATTTATCTTATATAGATTCCTCAGTGAGCCCGAGGAATGATATTTATAAATTTGCTAACGGAAAGTGGTTGAACACGCAAAAAATTCCTGCCAGTGATGGTAGCTGGGGAAGTTTTAATGAGATAAATGAACGTAATATTATTAATCTTAAAGCTCTAATGTCTGATATTTCGAAAGACACAAAAGCTCTGCCTGGCACAAACAATCAAAAACTTCGCGATTTTTATTTAACTGCCATTGATTCCTCAAAAGCAGAAAAAGATGGAATGAAGCCAATCAGTGCCGATTTAGCAGCTATTGATTTGATCAAGACTAAAGATGATTTATTAAAAAGAACAGCTTTGCTTAACAAGAAAGGAGTTGGAGGGATGATTGGTTTTTACGTGTATTCTGATTTTAAGAATAGCAATGCTAACGCCTGTTATTTGGCGCAAACCGGAACAGGATTGCCAGACAGGGATTTTTATTTCGAACCTCAGTATGAAGCTGTAAAAAACGCATATGCTGAGCATATCATTCGTGGATTTAATTGTTTAGGAAAATATCCGGAATCGGTAAATGTATATTCTGTAACCATCATGAAAATTGAAACAGAATTGGCAAAAATTTCTCAAAATGCAGTTGAACAAAGAGATCCGCAAAAGCAATACAATCCTTATACAAAAGTAGAATTAGAGAAGTTAACACCAAATATTAACTGGAACGTTTATTTTACAGCTTTGGGAATTAAAACACCCGAAAACTTAATTTTAAATCAGCCTAAATATTACGAAGGCTTAAATAATCTTATTGATAATATTTCCATTGCTGAGTGGAAAATGTTTTTGAAATGGAATTTAATTAAATCATCTTCACCATTTTTATCAAGTGAGTTTGTAAAAGAAGATTTTAAATTCACAGGCACAGTTCTGTCTGGGAAAAAAGAAATAAAACCACTTTATAAACGCGTTCAGGCTTCCACGGATGAGGCTTTAGGTGAGGCATTAGGCAAATTATATGTAGATAAATACTTTGACGCTAATTCAAAGAAACGAGTTAATGAAATGGTTGATAATTTAATTGCTGCATATAGAGTTCGCGTAAATTCCAGAGATTGGATGAGTACAGAGACAAAAGCTCAAGCTCAGTTGAAGCTGGATAAGATCATAAAAAAATTGGGTTACCCTGATACCTGGATCGATTATGCGCCATTAACCATGGGAAAAGAATCCTATTGGAAAAATGTATCTGCCGGCAGAGAGTTTCAATATAAGCGTATGTTGAATAAAATTGGGAAACCTGTTGACAGAATGGAATGGGGAATGACTCCTCCAACAGTAAATGCGTATTATAATCCAACTTCCAATGAAATTGCTTTTCCTGCAGGAATTATGCAAGTGCCATTTTTTGATGTGAACGCTGATGATGCATTTAATTATGGAGTAATGGGGTCAGTAATAGGACACGAGTTAACGCATGGATTTGATGACCAGGGTTCCCAGTTTGATGCAGATGGTAATTTAAAAATGTGGTGGACAGAGCAGGACTATAAGAATTTTAAAGATAAAACAAAGTTGATCATTGAACAGTTTGACGGCTATGTTGCTATTGATACACTGCATGTTAAAGGTGAGTTGACACAAGGTGAGAATATCGCTGATATCGGGGGCTTAACAATGGCATATTATGCTTACCAAAAATCCTTGAATGGTAAAAAATCCCCAATGATGGCTGGATTTACAGGAGAGCAGCGTTTCTTTCTTGCTTGGGTTCAGGGTTGGAAAACATTAACACGTGATGCGTATTTAAAGCAAATGATTGCTACAAACCCGCATTCTCCTGGTAATTTCAGAGCGATCGGGCCTTTAAGTAATATGCAGGAATTTTACGATGCTTTTGGTGTGAAAGAAGGCGATGGTATGTATAGACCTGCTGATAAACGCGTAAACATCTGGTAATATTTGACAAGATATTTTAATAAAAAGCTGCCTCAAAAAGGTGGCTTTTTTGTTTTGCCACTTTGTGCTTATGCTGATATTATGGATCTCACTACTAACCTGGTTTCGTTAATAAGTTTGGTTGAATTGCATATCTGAATGGAGCTTTATAAATAAATTTAATCTGTTACAAAAACAGATAAAGATACATGAGCGATATACAACATTTTTTTAAACCTATTGAATTAGAAAGTGATTCCTTTTCAGAAAATCAAATTGGAAGAGCAGTAGCTGCATACACTACCGATTCTGACTTTCCTGATTTGACTGATATCGATATGGCTATCGTTGGAGTTTGTGAGGATAGAAGAGCTTATTCTAATGTTGGTTGCTCTGTTGCCCCTGATAAAGTGAGGGATTATTTTTACTCTTTATATCCAGGAAGTTTCAGACCGAGGATTGCGGATCTTGGAAATATACAACCAGGACATGAAGTAGAAGACACTTATTATGCGCTTAAAACAACGGTTGATTACCTGATCAGAAACAATGTGATCCCGATTATTATTGGTGGTAGTCAGGATCTGACATATGCCCAATTTTTAGGATATGAAAAATTAGAACAAACTATTAATGTGGTGACGATAGATTCTACATTTGATTTGGGTAATCCGGATGAAGAGACAACGAATACAGCCTATCTGGGGAAGATCATATTGCATCAGCCTAATTTTTTATTCAACTACAGTAACATTGGTTACCAAACCTATTTAGTGGATCAGGTAGGATTGAGTATGATGAATCGATTATATTTTGATACCTATAGACTTGGACAAGTTCGTGATGCTATTGAGGAAGCCGAACCAATCATCAGACACGCCGATATGTTGAGCTTTGATATTACGGCCATTAAGCATAGCGATGCCCCTGCTAATCCAAATGCTTCACCCAATGGCTTCTATTCTGAAGAAGCTTGTCAGATGATGCGCTATGCAGGAATGAATGATAAATTATCCTCTATTGGTATTTATGAAATTAATCCGGAGTATGATACGCAAGGTAAAACTGTAAATCTTGCCGCTCAAATGATCTGGTGTTTTATGGATGGATTTTACAATCGTAAAAGTGATTATCCATCCAGAACAAGTGCAGATTATGTGAAATTCCATGTGGTATTACAGGAAGAAAAATATGAGATCAATTTTTTCAAGAGCAAAAAAAGCGACCGCTGGTGGATGGAAATTCCATACCCTCCAAGCAATGGTTTAAAATTTGAAAGGCACACGTTGTTGCCATGTTCTTATAAAGATTATGAAATGGCAGTGAATAACGAAATTCCGGATCGCTGGTGGCAAACCTACCAGAAACTGGCATAGTTGCATTGAGTTTGTATGTTTATTTGAAGCCCTTTTAATTCGTTAAAAGGGCTTTTTGTTTATCTAATTATAGTGTACTTTTGTTAAGCAAAAAATTAAATTAATGAATGTTCAGACACTTTTAAAACGCGCGCAAAACCTTGAATTTCTATCGATTGAAGAGGGCATGTTTTTATATGAAAATGCATCAACATCGGAACTGATGTTTGTTGCCAATGAGATCAGAAATATTAAGAAAAATAATTCAAATAAAGTTACCTGGCAAATTGATCGCAATTTAAATACTACCAATGTTTGTATTGCCAATTGTAAGTTCTGTAATTTTTATCGTATACCTGGGCATAAAGACGCCTATATCACGGATATTGAAACGTATAAAGCGAAAATCGAAGAAACCATTAAGTATGGCGGCGATCAATTATTATTACAAGGGGGCCATCATCCTGATCTTGGTTTGAGTTTCTATGTGAATTTATTTAAAGAGTTAAAGTCATTATTTCCTGATATCAAATTACATTCGTTAGGGCCACCTGAAATTGCACACATTACTAAACTTGAAAAATCTACGCATACAGAAGTTTTGAAAGCATTGGTAGAAGCTGGGTTGGATAGTTTGCCGGGCGCAGGCGCTGAAATTTTAAATGACCGTGTGCGACGTTTGATCTCTAAAGGAAAGTGCACCGGCCGTGAATGGTTGGATGTAATGCGAGCTTGTCATCAATTAAATATTACCACATCTGCGACGATGATGTTCGGACACGTGGAAACTATATATGAACGTTTTGAACATTTAGTTTGGTTGCGTGAAGTGCAATCCGAAAAGCCTGCTCATGCAAAAGGGTTCCTCGCATTTATTCCATGGCCTTTCCAGGATGATGGGACGTTATTAAAACGTGTGAAAGGCGTCTCTAATAATGTAAGTGCTGATGAATATATCAGAATGCTGGCTTTAAGCCGTATCATGTTACCGAACATTGAAAATATTCAGGCTTCATGGTTAACCGTAGGGAAACAAACGGCGCAGATTTGTTTACATGGTGGTGCCAACGATTTTGGTAGTATTATGATTGAAGAGAACGTGGTAAGTGCGGCAGGTGCTCCACATCGTTTTACGTATAAAACGATACAGGATGCAATTCGTGAAGCGGGATTTGAACCGCAATTAAGAAATCAGCAATATGGTGAACGTGAATTGCCAAAAGAAATTATTGAGCAGGTTGTAAACTATTAATTTATGAACGTCATTGTTACAGGCGCAAGCAGGGGAATTGGATTTGAATTAACACGAAAGTTTTTAAAAGAAGGACACACCGTCTTTTGTTTAACAAGAAATCTTTTGCCATTAGAGACATTGTCGCATTCTAATTTGAAATTAATTTCTACCGATTTAAGTTCTCAAACTAGTATGGATGATGCGATATCATCAATTAAAAAGCAAGTATCTGACATTGGTTGTATCATTCATAATGCCGGTGCATTAGTTAATAAGCCATATGAGCAAATCTCTTACAGTGAATTGGAAAAAGTATATAAAGTAAATGTATTTGCGCCTTATTATTTAACGCAACAATTATTGCCTGTTTTAGGCAAAGAAAAAAAGTCTCATATCATAACAATCAGTAGTATGGGAGGTTTCCAAGGAAGCGCTAAGTTTCCGGGTTTATCGGCATACAGTTCTTCTAAGGCTGCTATTGCAGGTTTAACAGAATGCTTAGCAGAAGAATTTAAAGAAAAAAACATTGCTGTCAATTGTCTGGCAATTGGGGCAGTGCAGACTGAAATGCTTGCAGAAGCATTCCCGGGTTATCAGGCTCCTTTATCTCCGGAACAAATGGCAACATATATTTTTGATTTCGCAATGACAGGTCATTTATTTTACAACGGAAAAATTTTACCGGTCTCCTCAAGTACACCTTAGCATATGAAGTTATTTTTAATTGCAGTAATGATTCCGTGTTTTGCTTTCTCACAATTAAAAAAAGTGAAAGTAAAATTAACGCAGGTAATACCTTATTGCGGTGGCGCCAGACCAACTGAGGAAATTAAAAAGGCAACTGAAACTCCAATCGCTTATGCGAATAAAAAATTAATTTGTGTTTCTGATAAACAAAAAGTGGATACATTGATTACAGATGTAAACGGTTGTTTGAAAACCAAAGTATCTTATGGAATTTACAAATTATATGAGCCCTGGAAATATTATAAAACACTTCCTGTTGGCATGCGTGAAAATAACCTTAATATGGATTGCTTGAAAGAAGAGTGGTTGAAAGAAGATCTGAAAATTACGGTTACCAAAAAAGAAACGCAGATCGTCAATAATTTAAAATATCCGAAATGTGCCCATCAGTTTCCTTGTTTAATCAATAAACATTTACCACGATAGATGAAATTTGTTTTACTCATATTTAGCTGCTTAGTTCTTCAAATGGTTTATTCCCAGGAATTAACCCAAACTATTAGGGGAACTGTGATTGATAAACAAACCCAGAGCCCTTTGCCTGGAGCGGTAATAAGTATCCTGAATACTGAGCCATTGAAAGCAACAACAACAGATGAGAACGGAGTCTTCCGATTTGATAATGTATTGCTTGGAAGAAAACAATTGCGGATCACCTTAATTTCCTATAAAGAAAAATCTCAGATAGTCGTATTAACTACTGGAAAGGAAACAGTCTTAAATATTGAACTGGAAGAATCCGCTGTTCAAACTGAGGAAGTCGTGGTAACTGCTGAGGTTGATAAAACAAAAACGAACAATAAAATGGCCACAGTAAGTTCGCGTGTGTTTAGTACGGAGGAAGCAAACCGTTATGCCGGAAGTAGAGGTGACCCTGCTCGTATGGCAGCAAATTTTGCAGGAGTAAGCGGTGCTAATGATAGTCGTAATGATATTATCATTAGGGGTAATTCGCCATTGGGTATCTTGTGGCGTTTAAATGGACTTGATATTCCTAATCCAAATCATTTTGGGAGCATGGGATCGTCGGGTGGCCCGATTAGTATTTTGAATAATAATACGTTGGACAATTCAGATTTTATGACCGGTGCTTTTCCTGCAGATTATGGCAATGCTACAGCAGGTGTATTTGATCTCAAAATGCGTACAGGCAATAATGAGAAATATGAATTTTTAGGGATGGTTGGATTTAACGGATTTGAATTGGGAGCGGAAGGCCCGTTTAGTAAAAAGAAAAAGAATGGGTCTTTTATGATTAACTACCGTTATTCCACCTTATCGGTTTTTAAATATATTGGTTTGGACTTTGGTACTGGTAGTGCCGTACCTCAATACCAGGATCTTACTTTCAAGGTGGATCTGCCAACAAAAAAAATGGGCAAATTTTCCATTTGGGGAATTGGAGGTCTGAGTTATGCTGAACTATTACAGAGTCAACAATCAAAAGATAATAATTTATATGGCTATAGTGGCCGCGATACTTATTTTCGATCCAATGTAGGTGCAGGAGGAATTGCTCATACTTATTTAATAAACAGTACTTCCTATATTAAAACTAATCTGGGTGTTTCAGGCCAGTACAACGGGATAAGAGCAGACAGGGTTGATACAAGTACTAGTCCGGTAACGGTTAGGCCGGAGTACAGAAATACTTCGTATACAACCCGTTATTCAGGCAACTTTACTTATAATAAGAAATTCAATTCAAGAAACTTTGTGAATGCAGGTGTATATGCTGATGTATATAATACTTCGTTTGTTGATAGCATTGATAGCGATGGAAGTGGTTTTGTAACCTTGAGAAATTATACCGGACAAACAATTTTGGCCCGCGGGTTCATTCAGTGGAAACATCATTTCAGTGAAAGATTTTCAGCCAATACAGGTTTTACTTACCAATACCTGCTTTTAAATAATTCCCAATCTCCTGAACCGCGCCTGGGCTTAAAGTATGAGCTGAATAAAAAGCAGTCTTTTAGTTTTGGTGCCGGGTTACATAGTCAGGTACAACCCTTGTATGTATATTTTGCTACGGCAAATTTAGGAAAAGGGCAAGTGGTGGAAACAAATCGTAATTTAGATTTCACGAAAGCGGCCCATGCCGTTCTGGCTTATGATGTAAATTTGGGAAACAGTATCAGAATTAAAACGGAGCTATACTATCAGTACCTTTACCGTGTGCCTGTGAAAAGAAAAAAAGATTATTTCAGTACAGTTAATTTGGGTGCTGATTTTAATAGTCCGAATGTAGATAGTTTGGTGAATAATGGAACCGGTGAGAATTACGGCATCGAATTAACCTTGGAAAAATTTTATAGTAAGGGATATTACTTTTTATTTACTGCTTCCTTGTTTGAAAGTAAGTACACCGGCAGCGATGGCATTGAGCGAAATACGGCCTTTAATGGGAATTATGTCTTGAATGGTTTAGCAGGAAAAGAATTTAAGATCAGAGAAAAACATATTCTGGCAATGGATGTGAAAGTAACATACGCGGGAGGAAAGCGTTACGTTCCTATTGATATTGCCGCCTCCATTGCCTACCAGGATGAAGTACGTGACGGAACAGTTGCTTATATTCCACAATATGATCCTTATTTTAGGATTGACGTAAAACCTTCATATAAGTTAAATACTAAACGCTTCACACATGAATTAAGTGTGGATATACAAAACGTGACTAAACATAATAACATTTTTCAACAACAATACGATTTGAATACACAAACGATTAAAACAGATTATCAATTAAAGTTTTTTGTGATTCCTCAATACAGGTTAACATTTTAAGTTGATCAATAAAATATTACTTTTGACTATTCTTTAAAATTAAATACATGGTACAATTAAGCACAGATGCAGATTTTGAAAATCTGATTAAAAATAACGAAAAGGTAGTGGTGAAATATTTTGCTGACTGGTGCGGTTCCTGCAAATTGTTTGCCCCAAAATATAAACGCCATTCTAATGATGAAGCTAACGAAGGTATCCTATTTCTGGAAGTGAATGCAGAGGAAAGCGAGAATGCAAGAAAGTTAGGAGGAGTAGATAATTTACCCTATTTGGCTAGTTTTAAAAACGGTGTTTTACTGGAAGGGACCGCTACCAGCAAGGAAGAATATTTACAAAAAATGATCGATGTTCTGAAAGCTTAATCCTAATTGGTTACCTAATATTATGAAAATACCAGCAATAAAAAAATTAGTTGAAAGTTATTCTCTTGCTCAATTACAGGAAGCTGAAAATGCGATTCTGGAAGAACAAAAACCTGCTATAGATGTAGATGGAGATGATGAAGGCGAATGTTTAACGCATATTCTGGCTTCCATTTATATTAAGGATCGCATGGAGCATCACGCAACACCATTTAACCAGGCTTTAAGAGATTTCAGCCAACGTGTGAGAAATAGCATCAGTTAAATAGAATGTAATTCTGATTTTTTCGAGATTGAATTGATTTGAAATTGGAGATTAGTTACTTCACTAATTCGAACACTTTAATCATGTCGATATCTACTCCATTCAGGATGTCTGCTTCAGTGTAGTGTGTTTTATAATCAGGAATTATACCGCGCCCTTCATTTATAACATCCACGTCATGATACAGATGATACATGGGAATGAAAACCTGTATACGAGTATTCGGGAGAAGTATTTTTCCGCTGATAACGGCGTTACTTCCGGCAATATTTCCACCGGTTTCTTCTCCAAGCACAACAGCTTTCGCTTTATATTTTAAATAACTAGCGGCAACAGCACTCATAGAAAACGATTTGCCGTTTATTAAAACGTAAACTTGTCCGCGGTAAGTATATTTCTTTTTTGGAAACGAGATAAAATAATAGCGTAAGCGCCCATTTCTAAAAGTTTTCGGCATAAAAGCACAAAAGGCTAGTGGTGTTGCTCTGTTAATACCCATTTTGTATTTAGGGTTAAAGATGATCAGATTCGGTTTTCTTTCAAATGGCAGCAGCAATTTTTTATCAATGATATAGGAGAGCATGTTTAAACCATCGTTGATTTGGCCGCCACCATTATCTCTTAAGTCAATAACCAGATGTTCTATTTTGTTTTCGTGTATATCTTTGAATGATTTTTTGAAAAACTTATGCCAGTTTTTTCCTTTAAAACTATTCACATCTATCACGCCAATGGATTTATCATCTTTCAAAACGGAATAATTGCAGGTCTTTGTTTTTGCTACACAAATGACTGTATCTTTTTTAGGTGCAATGAGGGTATCTTTTAAAGATGAAATAGCTTCTAATGTGTAGGATGAGATGCTTTGATCTTTATGTTTTAATGTCACAATGTAACTGGGTTTGAAGCCGTAGCAAAACGAGTAATAGTATTTGAACCACTGGTATTTTGTTCCTTGTTTCTTATACGTTGTGTTGTAGCCGTCAGAAGTAGAAATTGAATAAATAGTTTTTAAAATTGTGTTCACATGGCGTTTATCGATGCTCAAAATTTCATCTCCGGGTTTGATGGTCGTATCTTTGGATAAATTATTAAGAACAAAAAGCTTATTCGTATCTACAACAAAAGTATTCAAGGGTAAAGCAGGACGATTAAGTTTGATAACAGCCTTCGTATATTTTTTAGAAGGTCCCACGTCAGAATGGCCGCAGCCTATTTTGGCAACAATACGTTTAATGTAAAAGCGAGCCTGCATTTCGGTTAGAGGAGTGTCAATCTTCGCTTTGCTATATAATACAAAAGCGTGCAACGAATCCCTTGAAATGTATTTAAATGGATCAGGATGAAATTTGATCAGGTACTTTTCGGTATAATCAATGTCCTCATGTATTTGCCTGACAGAATATTTTTTCTGTACATCAAATACTTTTTTTTGAGAAAAGCTATTTAAGCAGATTATGAGGCATAAAAAACTTAAATAGCTTTTCATCTTAATGTTTATGCTAAAACGCCCATACGTTTTCCTAAACCGCTCATAAATTCACGTAACTCTTTAACTGTAGTTTCGTCATTGGTAGCTCTCAGGTATGTATCAGTTAATGTGGTAATATTTTGATGAAAGAATTTCTTCATCTCATCCACACTCATGTCTTTAGTCCAAAGGTCGATACGCATCGTGTTATTTTCTTTTTCGTCCCACAGTGCAAGCATCATGCTTTTGCATATACTACCTTCATTGGCATCGGCAGCTTCCCATTCAATTTTATGAGGTAATTGATTTTCATCAACTGTAATTTTTAATTTTATTTCAGATGTAGTCATATTTTTGTTTTAGTTGTCGTTAGGTTATTCATTATCAAAATACGTTATGTTCTATTCGTATGATGGATAATTCACATGTTGACATAACAGTTTATTATAAAGGAATCAAATTTAATTAAAAATTTCGCTTTAAAGACTTAAAAATAGGCTATAATAAGATACATTTGTGACATGATAGAATACCCTAAAATAATCTTGCAAAATGGCAAAGAATCGCCTGTACTTCGCTTTCATCCCTGGATTTTTTCCGGTGCAATCAAAACTCAGGATGCAGGAATTAATGATGGCGATGTAGTTGAGATCTACTCGGCAAAAGAGCAATTTCTTGGAATGGCTCAATACCAGAAAGGAAGCATTACCGGCCGGATTATTTCTTTCAGTAAACAACAAATTTCAGTTGATTTTTGGGTGAAAAAGATTGAAAAAGCGGTTCATTATCGTGAGTTCTTGAATCTTGCCAAAAATTCACATACCAACGTTTATCGTTTAATATTTGGTGAAGGTGATGGCTGCCCTGGCTTGATAATGGATTATTATAATGGCCATGTAGTTTTTCAGGCACATAGTATTGGCATGCATAAATGCCGAACAGATATTACAGAAGCATTGAGAAAAGTATATGGTGACGCATTGATTAGCGTATATGATAAAAGTTCTGAGACATTACCAAAAGATTATTCCGCAGGATTATCCAATGAATTTCTATTTGGTTCTCTGAATGAAGAATTAATTGTACTTGAGAACGATGTAAAGTTCTACATTGATTTTATAAATGGACAAAAAACAGGATTTTTTATTGATCAGCGCGAGAACAGAAGTTTGTTGGGTAATTATAGTAAAGGAAAGCGTGTTCTAAATACCTTTTCTTATACAGGTGGTTTTTCAATGTATGCAGCCAAGCATGGATGTGAGATCATTCACTCAGTGGATTCGAGTGCCAAAGCCATCGCCCTTTGTAATAAGAACGCTGTATTAAATAATGCCACAAATCATGAAGGTTTTGCTGTTGATACATTTGATTATTTAAAAGATCATGGAAAAAATTACGATATTATTATTCTGGATCCTCCTGCTTTTGCAAAAAGCAGGGATGTATCTCATAACGCAGTCATTGGTTATAAACGATTGAATCAAATGGCGCTTCAGAACATTAAGAAAGGTGGTATCCTGTTTACCTTTTCATGTTCAGGAGTAATTGATAAAAAGTTATTTTATAATACCGTCACTGCTGCTGCCATTGAATCAAGAAGGCATATGAAGTTATTACATACTCTTTCTCAGCCCGCAGATCATACCATCATACCCAATTTTCCTGAGGGTGAATATTTGAAAGGCCTTGCATTTTACGTTGAATAAACCATTATGAGATTTATCGCAGCATTAATTATAGTATTTCCAGTCTTGCTATTTTCACAAACAAAAGAGAAGGAACCATTTGTAAAGGAAAATTTTGTGCATTTAAAGGCAGGTGCTACAATTAATAGAACTAATTTTAAATTGTTCCAAAGTTTAAATTCTGATGGTTCAGATGTGTTTACTCCTACCAAGCATATTTATTATAATCCATCCGTTGATATAGAATTCGAAAGCTATTTTTCGAAGTATCTTGGAATTAGTATTGACCTTGGTTTTTTGCAACTCCGTCAGAAATACCATTGTACGAGTGTAACACCCGCTCCGGTAAACTATAATAATACTCCCAATATGAATGAACCTATTACTGATGGAATTATTATTTCCAATATCCCTCATTTGAATATTGCGCCTGCGTTTTATTTTACCAAAAATACACGACTTTATGCTGGTATAGGGATATATAAGTATTATTACTATTTCGATCCCATGCAGGTTGGAAATTTTGTCTTTAACTTAAACAAAGAAGATGTAGCGATTTATTCAAACATTGGTTTTTCTCAAAGCTTTAATTTAAAGAGATACAGGTGCTCATTTACTATCAATTATTTTGGATTAAAAAACGAATACGATAGCGGCTTACAAGTTGCTTTTGGATTGGTATTGTAAAATAAAATGCTTTCAGTACCGTTCAAACGAATCCTGTGGTTTAGTAAAAATTATTAATTAAATTCGGACATCAATTAATATTATGACACCAATTTTAGAAGTAAAGAATATTCATAAAAACTATGCCAATCACGTTGCTCTAAACAATGTGAGTTTGTTTGTTGAACCTCAGAAAATTTTCGGCTTATTAGGCCCTAACGGTGCGGGTAAAACCTCATTGATCAGGATTATCAATCAAATTACCGGGCCGGATAAAGGTGAAGTGTTTTTTAATGGCGAACATCTGGCACCGAAACACGTTGATTTTATTGGATATCTTCCGGAAGAACGTGGCCTTTATAAAAAAATGGCAGTTGGTGAGCAAGCCATGTACTTAGCTCAGTTAAAGGGTTTGAAAAAGACCGAAGCTAAAGCAAAGTTACAACACTGGTTCAAAAAATTTGAAATTGAAAATTGGTGGGATAAAAAGATTGAGGAATTAAGTAAAGGGATGCAACAAAAAGTTCAGTTTATTGTGACTGTTTTGCATGAACCAAAGTTATTAATTTTAGATGAGCCGTTTAGCGGATTTGATCCTATCAATGCCCAGTTGATTAAAAATGAAATTTTGGAATTGAGGGATAAAGGCGCCACGATTATTTTTTCTACCCATAACATGGGGAGTGTGGAGGAACTTTGTGATAATATAGCGCTCATTAATAAAGCTGAGAAATTATTAGATGGTTCCGTTAAAGAAATCCGTAAAACATACAAAAGCAATACTTTCAAAATAACCTTCAAAGGAAATTTGATGGGTTTCACAAACTCATTATGGGCAGGGGCAGAGTTGATAGAAAAAAGCTCTGATGAAGATGTACACAGTGTAACTGTAAAAATGTTACGCCAGAATAAACCGAATGATCTGTTGCAGGCTGTTTTAGGAAACGCAGAGATTTTATCATTTAATGAAATTATCCCTTCTATGAATGATATTTTTATTTCAGTAGTGGAGAATAAAACAACATTGAATACACAAAGCGCATTTACAGAATAACCAAATTCAAAATAGTATTTTAAAAAATGAACAAATTACTTTTAATTATTCAAAGAGAATATTTTTCAAGGGTTAAGAAAAAATCCTTCCTGGTGATGACTATTTTAGGGCCTTTACTAATGGCTGGTGTTATGGTAGTTCCTATATGGCTGGCCATGAGGGATAAAACAGAACATAAAATTTTTGTGTTAGATCATAGTGGTTTATTTATAGATAAGATTCCGAATAGTAAGGAAATTAAATTTACGTATGGTGTGGGTAGCATCGAAGCAGCTAAGGCTAAATTAAAAGAAGGGACTTTTGATTTGGTAATGGAGGTGGATATTGAAGCAATCAATAATCAGAAAACAACTCCTCATTTATATTATAAAAAACAGCCGGGAATTAGCATCGAGCAATACATAAATAATTCGATGGAGAATATTTTATTCGATTACCGTTTACAGGGAGATAGTATTGATTTAGGAAAGATTGAGCGTGCGAGAAGGCCTGTGGAAATTGCAACCATTAAAGTAACAGAAGATGGTGAGGATCAAAAAACCAATTCAGAAACAAACATGTTGGTTGGCTTCTCATTGGCAATAGCAATTTATATTATGATTTTTTTATATGGCGCACAGGTTATGCGTGGTGTGATTGAAGAGAAAACAAGTCGTATCGTAGAAGTGATAGTGTCTTCTGTGAAACCATTTCAATTAATGCTTGGAAAAATTGTAGGCGTAGCAATGGTTGGTTTAACGCAATTTTTACTCTGGATCATTTTTACTGTTTTAATCAGCACTTTTGTTACGGGCGTATTATTAAAAGACCAGATTGCCGATCAGATGAAACAGAATCAGCAAATTGAAAAGGTGATGAAAAATGATTTGACAGCTGGTTCTGACAAAATGGAAAAAGTGAAAACACCGAATGAAGCGTTGGATTTTATGAATAATTTGGGAAAAGTAGATAAAACTCATATTGCTTTGTCTTTTGCATTTTATTTTTTATTCGGTTATTTATTATACGCCGCTTTATTTGCCGCGATTGGCTCTGCGGTGGATTCCGAGGCCGATACGCAACAGTTTATGATTCCGGTCACCGCACCGCTTATAATTAGTTTTGCCATAGCACAAGGAGTAGCAACAGATCCTGACAGTGGGCTCGCACAATTTTTCTCTATTTTCCCTCTAACGTCACCCATTGTGATGATGGTTCGTTTACCGTTTGGGGTTCCGGTTTGGGAATTGGCATTATCCATGGTTTCTCTGGTTCTTGGTTTCTTATTTTTTACCTGGCTGGCTGGAAAAATTTACCGTACCGGAATCTTAATGTATGGAAAAAAGACCACCTGGAAAGAGCTTGGGAAATGGCTGTTTTATAAAGGATAACAGCCTTTTAACAAATTCGATAAACACACTATTTTGCCCAACCAAAAACTTTGGTATTGATTCAAAATTCCTATATTCGTATGATATATTATGCAAAAAGAGGTATTACTTGAAGTCAAAAATTTAGTTACTGAATTTAAATCAGACGGTGAATTTGTGAAAGCGGTGGATGATGTGTCCTTCACTCTTCATAAAGGCGAAACTATTGGTATTGTTGGGGAAAGTGGTTCTGGAAAATCGGTTACTTCTTTATCAATCATGCAATTGATCCCAAATCCTCCCGGCCGTGTGTTTGGGGGAGAAATGCTTTATCATTCAAAACATAAAGGTATCGTTAACCTTAGAAATCTTCCTTCAGAAGAAATGCGTGCGTTTCGTGGAAATGAAATTGCAATGATTTTCCAGGAACCGATGACAAGTCTTAATCCGGTTTATACATGCGGTAATCAGGTGATGGAAGTGATTATGCTTCACCAAAAAGTATCACGTAAGGAAGCGAAGAAGAAAACTATAAAACTGTTTGAACAAGTTCAGTTGCCTGATCCTGAGCGTGTGTTTAATGTCTATCCTCATCAAATCTCAGGTGGGCAAAAACAACGCGTCATGATAGCCATGGCCATGAGTTGTAATCCGCGAATATTGATCGCAGATGAGCCTACTACGGCGTTGGACGTAACAGTTCAAAAAACAATATTGGATCTGATGCTGCAATTGCAGCGCGAGCATGATATGGGAATTATGTTCATTACACATGACCTTGGAGTTATTGCAGAACTAGCCGATAAAGTGATGGTAATGTACAAAGGAAAAGTGGTGGAGCAAGGACCAGTTCTTGAAATATTCAGTAATCCTAAGCACCCTTACACAAAAAGTTTATTAGCCTGTCGTCCGCCATTGGATAAACGTTTGATGCGTTTGCCGGTATCAGCAGATTTTATGAGTACGGATGAGGAAGGTAATATGCTTGAGATTCCAACAACAGTGAGTGAGGCGATTAATAGCGTAGTTATTTCAAAGGAACAAAGAGCACAAGAACATAAAGAATTATATGCGCGTTCAAAAATTCTGGAGATCCAAAATCTGAAAACCTATTTTCCAAATAATAAAACTTTTTTTGGAAAGACATTAGATTATGTAAAGGCTGTAGATGATGTAACCTTGGATGTTTATGAGGGAGAAACTTTAGGACTCGTTGGAGAAAGTGGTTGTGGAAAAACGACATTAGGTCGTACGATTTTAAGATTGACTGAACCAACCGAAGGTAAAATATTTTTCCAGCGAAACGACTTGATGAGATTAAAGCCAGACGATATGAGGCAGTTAAGAAAAGACATGCAGATCATTTTTCAGGATCCATACTCATCATTAAATCCTCGTATCACTATTGGAGAAGCATTGATGGAACCCATGCAGGTACACAATATTTTATCGAACAATAAACAGAGGAAAGAAAAAGTTTATGAATTGCTCAATAAAGTTGGATTAACTGAAAAGCAATATAGCCGTTACCCGCATGAGTTCAGCGGCGGACAGCGTCAGCGCGTATGTATAGCAAGGGCTTTGTCACTAAATCCTAAGTTCATTATTTGTGATGAGAGTGTAAGTGCCTTGGATGTATCGGTACAGGCGCAGGTACTTAATTTATTAAATGATTTAAAGCGCGAATTTAAATTCACTTATATTTTTATTTCTCATGACCTTTCCGTTGTTAAGTTTATGAGCGACCGAATGGTCGTAATGAATAAAGGTAAAATTGAAGAGATGGGAGATGCAGACGAGATTTATCAGAATCCTAAAAGTCAATACACGAAAAATCTTATCAATTCAATACCTAAAGGGCAGTTAACTGATATCAAAGCAAGTATCGAGAAGAAGAGAATGTCTTTTGATATTGCTTAGTTTAAACTTTAACTTGCGATTTCTCTATGGCGCTGTTACGAATTTCTATTACATTTGAATATGCTCGATTTCCTTAAACAATTAACAGATCCTGAAAGCATTATTCACTATGGTGGATTATGGTTATTGTTGTTTGTTGTATTTGCAGAAACAGGGTTATTAGTAGGTTTTTTTTTACCGGGAGATTCACTGATTTTTATTTCAGGTTTAGTATGCGCCACCAAACCGCATTTACTTGATATTTCCTTTGTTGTGCTTCTACCTTTATTAATGCTCGCAGCGGTTTTAGGAAATGTATTTGGTTATTGGTTTGGAAGAAAAGCGGGTGCAAATTTATATTCGAAAAAAGACAGTTTATTGTTCAGGAGAAAACATCTGATAACAACGCAGTCGTTCTATGAAAAACATGGCGGTAAAACATTAATTTTAGGAAGGTTTTTGCCCATTATACGTACGTTTGCACCCATTTTAGCGGGTGTCATCAAAGTAAATTTTAAAACGTTTATGCTTTATAATTTTATCGGCGCTTTTGCATGGATCGGGAGCATTGCCAGCATTGCTTATTTTTTAGGACTTAAATTTCCATGGATTGAAAACTACCTGGGATACATTGTTATTGCTTTAATTGTGATCACCACGTTTCCCGTTGTGTTAACGTATATGAAAAGCAAGAAGAAAAGTGATTAAGGTTTTCTAAAATGATAAAAGCCAATGCCGTGCTTTTTCTTCGCTGGTAAATAAATTTGTAGGAACTACCGGCTTGTTGATTTTTATGAAAAAATTCGCAATTATTTTAGTTACCTCAGAACTGATAATTATGGCGCAACATTTGATTTTGCGACATCCTTCTTCCGACGCTAAATATTCCCTGGCTTCTTTGGTGATATGTTTTACATTGCACATATTGATAGTCATTGGGTAATCTTTATTTCCGAAATGTTTAAGTCGGTGCGAAACTGCCAGCCGAGCTACTTCAAGGTCAACATATTCACACTTTAAAGTGCAAATTAATATTCCATTAACGAGTTCAAGTGAAACGGAATCATTTATTTGTTCGACGGTCAGCATAGAATATTAAAATTAAGAAATTAGCACTGAAGAGTTATTGCATGATATTTTATTCTTTGTTAAAGTGCTTATATATTTCTATGTTGATGCAGCTATTTATGTTTTAAAATTAGCAAGCCATTTTTTGGCACTTACTTCATTTGTGAATAATTTTGTTGGCACCAATGGCTTATTAATATTTAAAAAGAAATTGGCAATCACTTTTGTTATAACCGAATTGGTAATGATAGCGCAGGATTTTATTTTCTCACAACCCTCTTTTGAGGCGAGATAATCTCTTGCTTCCTTGGTCAGGTGCTTCACTTTATTGGTATGTATTAGAAGAGGCAAGTCTTTGGAGCCCCAATGTTTCATACGGTAATTAACAGCTGTTTTTGCTGTTTCCAAATCAACGGTTTCACAATGATAGGTGCCTATCAAAATCCCTTTAACAAGTTCAATTTGAATGCTTCTACTTTCGGGACTTTCCATAAAAAATTGGTTTCTTTTTTCAATAAGTTTACATATTACACATTACTCAAATTAAAGTTTAGTGTATTATGCTTTGTAATTAGAAAGCCATTTTTCAGCACTCTCTTCATCGGTAAATAATTTAGAAGGAACTAATGGCTTATTAATTTGTAAAAAGAAATTGGCCATCACTTTAGTTAAAGTTGAATCAACGATAATCGCGCCGGCTTTAATTTTATTACAACCTTCCTTCGAAGCCAAATAAACTCTCGCTTCTTTAGTCACATGTTTAACGTTTTGGAAATCGATAATTAAGGGATAGTCTTTATCACCATAAGAGCTAACACGATATGCTACGGCAGCCTTTGCTGTTGCCAGATCAAGTGTTTCAAAATTTAAAGAACCCTTTAAAATTCCATTTACTAATTCAAGACTTAAGAATTCTTTAGGGGCGGGGGTCGAAGTCATTTTGAAGATATAGGTCGTCGCTAATCTAAGTCTTTTTGCTACCTATATCACTACCGTTAAACGGGTTTTTAGCACAAAACGATTTTTTAACAAATTAGCTAATTAAGATTTTCTTTAGAAAATTCTTCTATTTTTTTCCAAATATCTTCATTATCCATAATGGTGTTATGATCCTCATTCACTTCTAAAATAGTTGTTTTCCCTTTCCATGCCATGGTTAAGGCATACGCGTGATGTTTAGGGATCACCTGATCATTCTCGGGAAAAATTTAAGACTGGAAAGAAATTGATTGATTCTAAAATATGTCCTTGGCTTCTTGTTCAAATGTTTTGTGTTAGCCATTTTGATTAACAATGGAATTCTTTATTTCTAAAATGTTTAAGAGTATGAAACAGGTGTTTCGCTAATCCTATATCTAAACATTTATAAGTTTATTTTTCAGGAGCCACTCATTAGCTGTTTTTTCATCGGTAAATAATTTGGTGTGAATAGGAGGTTTGTGTATTTGAAGAATGAAGTTTACAATAATCGTTGTTAAAGTTGATTTTGCAATGATTGCACAGACATTTATTTTTTGACAGCTCTCATCAGTTGCAAAATATTTTCTGGCATCTTTTGTAACCTGTTTTACATTACCAGCGTGAATTAATGCTGGGAAATCTTTATATCCGAATCGTTGTAATCTGTAATGAACAATAGATTTCGCGATTTCTAAATCAATGTTTTCACACAAATAATGGGCTATTAAAATCCCATCTACAAGTTCCAACGTTAAATTTTTATTTTCAAGATTCTCCATTAATAATTAAATTACATCATTCTTCGGAGAAAAACATACCTTTAATTGGGTATTTTTCACAGTGAATTGCTGGATAACCAATCCGCTTATGACAAGAAGGTTGAACTAAAGTTTTTAGTGGGTGTTTTCGTTCACAAATGATTCAATCCGTTTCCAAATATCTTCATTATCCATAATGGTGTTATGATCCTCATTCACTTCTAAAATAGTTGTTTTTCCTTTCCATGCCTTAGTTAAGGCATAAGCGTGATGTTTGGGTATTACCTGATCATTTTTAGAAATAAGGGCTAACATAGGCGATGAAATTGTTGGAGCATATTTATCAGATTCAAAACGATGATTGATAAGCAAACCAATTGGAACAAAGGGGTATTTTTCAAATGCCACCTCAATCATGTTCTCGTAAGGAGTAATTAAAACTGTTGCTTTTGTTTTGCGTTGTGAAGAAAGATAGGTGGCTACACCCGTGCCAATGCTACGGCCAATCACAATAATATTTTCAGGATCCACTTTGGGATTAGCGATCAGCTGATCATATACTTCCAGAGCATCACTAAACATCGTCTTTTCGGAAATAATTCCTTTGCTCAGGCCGAAGCTTCGGTAATTCATCAGCGTCATAATGGTATTCGGAAAATAATGTTGATATTCCATTAAGTGAGACACTTCTTCTGCATTGCCGCCGAAATATAAGATCAAAGGCATTTTTTTTGTGACAGTATCTTTGGAAATAAAACCGTAAGACCTGTTACCATCTTTCATTTGGAAAGCAATTGTATCAAAAGCTGGATAAGCTTTGATGATCACAGCTATTTCTTGTGGAGTATTAGGTTGAGGATGAAACAGTAGATTGTCCTGATTAAAATAGAGTAGCGCACAAATTCCCGCGTAAAGTAATACGATAATGACACCAATGATTTTGAAAAATTTAAGAAGTTTTTTATTCATATTTAAATGTACAAAAAAAGCGTCCACTTATCGGTGAACGCTTTTACATTTTTGTTTAAATTAATTTTCTATTTCGCGTAAGCTGTAGCTCGCACTTCCCGTATCACAGTTACTTTTACTTGTCCCGGATAAGTCATTTCTGTTTGGATTTTTTGAGAAATATCAAAAGCTAATTGCTCAGATTGTTTATCATCCACTTTATCAGCCGATACCAATACACGCACTTCTCTTCCTGCCTGTATCGCATATGTTTTTTCAACACCCTCATAAGCTAAAGCTAATGCTTCCAGATCTTTTAAACGCTTCATGTACTGTTCGGCAACTTCACGTCTTGCACCAGGCCTTGCACCGCTAATAGCATCACATACCTGAACAATTGGCGAATATAAAGTAGTCATTTCAATTTCATCATGATGCGCACCAATAGCATTACAAACTTCCGGTTTCTCTTTATATTTTTCAGCCAGCTTCATACCTAATATGGCATGTGGTAATTCTGGTTCTTCATCAGGCACTTTACCAATATCATGTAATAATCCGGCACGCTTAGCAATCTTAGGATTTAAGCCCATTTCGCTGGCCATGATCGCACAAAGGTTTGCTACTTCACGGCTATGTTGTAATAAATTTTGTCCGTAAGATGAACGGTATTTCATACGGCCAACCATACGAATTAATTCAGGATGTAAACCGTGAATACCTAAGTCGATACATGTACGCTTTCCGGTTTCAACAATTTCATCGTCAATCATTTTTTTCGTTTTTTCAACAATCTCTTCAATTCTAGCAGGATGTATACGTCCATCCGTTACTAATTGATGCAATGATAAACGGCAAATTTCACGACGGATAGAATCAAAACAAGATAAGGTAATCGCATCCGGGGTGTCATCTACAATAACCTCTACACCTGTTGCTGCTTCTAAAGCACGAATGTTACGGCCTTCACGTCCGATGATTCTCCCTTTAATTTCATCACTTTCAATATGAAAAACCGTTACTGAATTTTCAATAGCAGTTTCAGTTGCTAAACGTTGAATGGATTGAATGATAATTTTCTTTGCTTCTTTATTGGCGTTGATCTTTGCTTCATCCATTGTATCTTTAACAAAAGCCATGGCGTCTGTTTTAGCTTCTGCCTTAACGCTTTCAATTAATTGAGCTTTGGCATCTTCTGCGCTTAAGCCAGATACTTTTTCAAGAAGTTCAACTTGCTTACGATGCGATTTTTCGATCTCTTCGCTTTTCTTTTTGTAAACTTCCATTTGGGAGTTTAACTGAGTTTTTTGCAGTTCTAATTCTTTGTCTTTTTTAGTAGTTTCTTCAACCTTTTTTGCTAAATCGCCCTCTCGTTGTTTCGCTTTATTTTCTAAAACTACTAACTGTTGGTTGCGTTCATTAACACTTTTGTCGTGTTCTGCTTTTAATTGGAGGAATTTTTCTTTGGCTTGTAAAATTTTCTCTTGTTTGAGTGTTTCAGCTTTTACTTCTGCTTCTTTTATCAGGTTTTGTTTTTCCTGAACACTACTTTTATTCAAACGGGAATTGGCAATCATAAATCCCGCAACTACACCGGCAATTAATGCTACGGCTATGAAAATGGTTACTAACATAATTTTTTGTTGTCGCACATTGTTTATACTATTTAAAGATTATTCGGGGCGACTATCCAAACAATCCTTAACAAAAAACGCACAAACCCTGGATCTCTCCTGTGTTTGTGCGTTAAAAAAAGTCTTTACGACCCAATATCTGTTTATTCTTCTGTTTGTTGTATGTTATCTTTATGCTGAGCTAACATTTTCTCTACATCTTCTAACACCAATCTCAGAGTGCTTAACTCCTGTTCGGCATGGTTCTTTTCTTTTCCTAATTGGCTAACCAACTGTAAAGTAACCATTGCCAAAACATCCTTTTTATCTTTTACCCCGTAATTTCTTTCAAATTCCGTGATCTTCTGATTTATTAATTCAACTGCCTGTTTAACGTTGTTTTCGTCTTCGTTTTTAACTTTCAGCGTATATAAACCGCCTGCAATTTCTACTTTTACACTTACATCGCTCATTAAACTAAGCTAATTTTTCTTTTAAGCACTCAACAGAGCTATACATTTATCAATTTCACGCACCAACTCACTTATTTGTTTTTTCATAACCGTTTTTTCGGAAACGTTATTACTTGAACTTCCTGCTAAAATAACATTTTTTCTATGATTATCCAATGAAGTTATATCAATACTATGAGAATCAACATGTTGCGAAATAGAAGCAACTGTTTCATTCATTTTTAACAACTGGTTGGCCATCTCTTCTTTTTCATTCAACAAGTTTAAACGTTCATCACTTAAGATGTCGATTTGCTTAAATAAACGGTCAATGAACGCATCCTGCTCATCAACTTTAGTACTTGATTTTAAATCTGAAATATCTGATTGGTAACCTGCAATAGAACCTGTTAATTCTGCAACCTGAATATTTAAAAATTCAATAGACGATTGGTAAGAACTCAACTCAACTTCCATTTCAGATTTCAGTGATAACAAATTGTTATATTCTTCCTGTAAAGATGAATTTCCGGAATTTAAAGCCTCTGCTGATTGTAATTCGCTTCGAACATTGTCCAGTTCAGCTTTTAACAAATCCAGTTCTGTTTGTAAAGCAATATTGTTGGCTGATAAACTAGTAATCTCGTAGTTTTTGTTATCGAGTGTTTCTTTCAGATCAACTGCTTTGCCTTCTGTTACTGTTTTTAAATCCGACAATTCAGCCTGAATTAGTTTCAATTCTTCTTCTGTCGTTTCTAATTTATCCGAAGTCGCATCGATCTCGGAAATCAGAGAAGTGTTTTCTGCCAATAACTTTGTAAATTCTATTTCTTTGCTCTGTAATTGTTGTGAGTAAGAACCTTCTAGTTCATTTTTAAGATTCTCAAAATTCTGCTTTTCTGAATTCAGAGCAACCGATAATTCATCGAATTGAATTTGCAGTGAACTATAGGAATCTGTTAAATTATTAATCTGGGAAACTTTTTCTTCGACTGAAGCAGTTAATTCTAAAATGCTCGAATCTTTTTCAGAAACTAATGATTCTAATTCAGTGATTCTGGAATTTAGAGCGCTCACTTGTTCATCAATGCTGGCAAGCTGAGAATTTTTATACGCTTCAAATTCTGAAGACAAGGCATTATAATTATTAATGTGCTTAGTGATTTCTTCAGATTTCATCTGAATATCCAATGTCTGATCATCCGCTTTTGTATTTTGTGCATCTATATGATACACCATTTCACGGATCTTTTCTTTGAAGTGTTCATTTTCAACCACCATTTTACTGATGTCATCCGATAGCTTGGAATTCTGAGCGGTGGAGTGGAGAATGGTATTTGCTAATTTTTCCTCGTATTCTGCTTTGATGGTTTCTAATAGAGAACCTGAAGAATTGGAAGTAGTAGATAGTTCATTTTCATAGAATGCTTTTAATTCGCTTTCTTTTTCTGAATAAGAAAGATTTAAAGATTCGATGGTAGAATTTAATGTTGATTCAAACTCGGATTGTTTAGTTGCTAATTCTGTATTTAAATCAGAAATTTGAGATTCGTATGAGCTGATTAATTCCGCTTTTTCTCCGGCATAGGCTCCGCTTAAAGATGAGATCTGATTTTCGTAAGAAGAAGTGATCTCTGCCTTTTCAGTTTCCCACTGTGAAGTAAGTGTACTAATTTTTAATTCATATTCATTA
Source organism: Bacteroidota bacterium (assembly GCA_040387555.1). Classification (GTDB taxonomy): domain Bacteria; phylum Bacteroidota; class Bacteroidia; order B-17B0; family Aurantibacillaceae; genus UBA4416. The sequence goes on from JAZKDO010000003.1 coordinate 484,820, forward strand.
GTAAGGCTTAAAACACTTTCTTCATTAGAACCCGACAATGACGCAAGACGAGTTTCAGATTCTTGTTTTAAACTTTCCAGTTGCCCGTTGAATTCAGATTTTAACTGCTCAATCTGTAACTCATACGAGGAAACTGTTTCTTCGTAAGTGCTGCTGTAAGTAGCTGTTAATTCGTTTATTTTTGTCTCCAGTTCATTACGCATTCCGCTTTGCTGGTAGCTTGTATTTGATTTTAATTCTGCTAACTGTTCTTCGTAGAATAATTTTAATGCAGAAATTTCTTCACCCGAAGTAGCGTTCAATTCAGCGATACGAGACTCGTATTCCGATGCAATGGAAGCCAGTTGACCGTTTAATTCATCAATCCTGCTTAATAAATTATTGATCTCATTTTGTTTTTCCTGTAATTGCTCGTGAATGTTGTTGCGCAATTCTTTAAACGAGTTTACTTCGCTTTTGTAGTTGGTGTTATCACGTTCCATCACAACCAACTTTGTGTTCAAAACGTCGATCGAAACCTGCAAACGCTTGCAATCTTCATCGCGTTGGATGAGTTGATTGCGGTAGTCGCTTAATGAACGTTTAATCTCATTATACTCCTTACGCAGCGCTACATCGCTATCTAACACTTGTTGTAATTCTGATTTTATATTTTCTACATTCATGCTCAATAAACAGTTTGTTGTTGGTTAAAAATAGAGTTTAGACGAACTCATTTTACTTATCCCTTTAACTTTACATCAACAACTCGTTGTTAATTAACTTCATACCATTTTAAACAGCCTTCATGATAATTTTCAGAACCCTTTTTTCGCTTTTTTTTATATTCTTTTTTGATTTTTGTTTTTCTCAGCATAACGGTTTAGGGTTTATTTATCCTATCGACCGGGACGTAATAGTGACAGGTAATTATGGTGAAATTCGTCCGAATCATTTTCACGCAGGGCTTGATTTTAGTACAGATCCCAGCCTTAATTTGCCGATTAAAAGTGTAGCGGATGGGTATGTGAGCCGGATCAAAATAAGTAGCGGCGGCTACGGAAGAGTGTTATACATTACGCATACTAATGGGTATGTGACAGTTTACGCTCATCAAAAAAAATATGCCGACAAAATCGATGCCTACACCAGGAAGCAACAAATGGAGCAAAAGAAAAATGAGCTGGAATTATTTCCGACTCCTAACGCTTTGCCGGTGAAGAAAGGGGAGATCATTGGTTACACCGGTAATTCAGGAAGTTCTACAGGGCCTCATTTGCATTTCGAAATCCGTGAAGAAAAATCGGAGATCCCCGTGAACCCTTTATTGGCTTATGATGTGAAAGATGATGTGAAGCCTGTGTTGACACATGTGGCTATTTTTAATACACAGGATACGAACCGGATCACCAAGGAAATGTTTGCTGTGGTAAATGCTGCAGGTAAGTTGACTATCCCCAAAAATATGTTTGTTCTCAAACAAAACACGTTTGCGCTCGCATTTGCCGGATATGATCTGAGCAATGGCAGTAAAAACAAAAACAATATTTATGAAGCTAAAGTCACGCTCGACGGGCAATTGGTCTATCATCACCAATTGGATCATATCAGTTTTGATAACGGACGTTATGTGAATTATTTCAGCGAAAAAGTGAATGGTATAAAATTCCAAAAATGCTTTTCACCAAGTTGTTTTGATATTCAAATTTATAAAACGCTGGTGAATGGTGGAAAAATAGAACTGAAGGATACCTTGCCACATACTGTAGAATTGCAGGTTGCCGACGAAAAAGGAAACCGGAGTCAATTACTGTTTTATGTCAAAGCAGAAAAAAAAGAGGGATACAAAAATGGCTCCGTGCTAAATGTAAATTGTAACGTGGATTTTAATATTAAAAAAGAAGATGTGGAGTATAGCATTACAGCAGGGTCTTTAACGAAGGCCGCCTCGGTTGGTGGATACATGAATAAGTTAGGAAAAGCAGTGATCGGCAATAAAAACGATATCCTGTTAAAGCCTTTTACATTGTCACTCAAAGTGTACAAGCCCATCAATGGAAAAGAGGACAAAATGGTCGTGATGATTGACGATAATTGCCTGGTTGGTAAATATGAGAACGGATGGTTTAAAACAGAAAGCAAATCATTCGGTGTATTCAGCATAGCCTATGATACGGTTGCGCCTGTCGTCGCTCTTACTTCTGCCAAAAAGAAATCATCTGGTAAAGCAGCCACAACTAATATAAATATGTTGAAGTTTGAAGTGGGTGATCAAATGAGTGGTATCTCAGAGTATCATGTGTATTTAAATGATGTTTGGCAAATTGCAGAATACGATGCAAAAACCTGTACGGTATCCTGTTTACTGCCAGAAAAGACCGGATTCCTAAGAATAGAAGTCACAGACAAAGTTGGGAATAAAACACTTTTAAAAAAACAATTGTAATTATTTTGTCAGCTGCTAACTATAATAGCCCTAAACGATTTAATATTTTAAATCCTTAAGTTTAGTTCCCTGAATTATATCACTTATAGAGGATTTACTAATATGAAGATTGTATTTGCTTGTAAAGCTTGTTACACTTGAATTGCTTATTACATCCAATTGTAATTCTATTTTTTTCGGAGCATTTTTTAAATCATATTCATTCAAAACAGTGAAACAATAATTTATGGTGGAGTCATTTTTAAAAACATCAAGCGGAGCAGCTAGTTCAGAAAAAGATTTAAGCGGGTTTAAAATCCCCATTTCTCTAACCCCACTCATATTTGCGGGCACAATATCCTTATACATCACATATTTTGCGTGTACTTTAATTTCTTCTTTTTTACCATCATTTAAATTAAACATCTTCAATTCAATGTTTTTTAAATTGGGCACCGAATAATTATTTCCAACATATTCAATACATACACTTAGTACGTCGTTTTTAAATTGGAATTCTGAAATTTTCAACGACTGCGTGCGTTCATTGGCTCCCTTTATTTCAAAGAAATTTTTTGAATCTGATTCCGGTTCATAGCTTGTCCTGTTTTTGAAAAATCTAACAAAACAAAGGCTTATTAAAATTGCAATTATTGAAACAGTAATGATTAGTGTTTTTTTCATTTTTTATTGGTCATTTTAAAAAGATAATACAGTGCTATTAGCAATAATGTAATATCATATTGACCACTGTTTTGAATTTATTTCAATTTTGTACCATCAAAAATACATACGCCATGTATACCTTTATAATCTCTATAGACATCTAGTGGATATTTAGCATCCCCTTCTTGTATTGGCCCATAATCCTGAATATAAAGTTCTCCAAATTTGCCAAAGCCTACATGGTCTCTTCTTAACGTGCCACCTGTGAAACGGTATGATCCATCTTTATCTTTAAAGGCAAAATAAAATACATGATTGCCCATTTTACAAGAAGCTACATTGGTATTGGCATCTACCAGTGTTCTAAAGTCATCAACGCCATCAGCTTTATCGAATGTTAATTTTAAAACTTCGGTAACGTCATATTTTTGTTTGATGAGATTAATAATAGCAGCATTTGAATTTTCTGGACTTTTATAACCAGGGTTTCCTGCTTTTGAAAAACAAAGTGGAACAGGCATTGCTTTTACCGCTTGTATGCCGGCTTTTACAGATGCTTTAAAACTATTTTCCTTCGCGGCTTCATTTGCTTTTTGACCATATTCAAATAACCTATCTTGCTCTTCATCTGAGGAGCTCGTATAGTCGATGCTAAATTTTGAATCAAAGTCAATGTTGGCAATACCACTCATTTCTTGTTTTGTAAGTTCAAATTTCAGATCATATTTTTTTCCAACAAATTCTTTATCAATTAATGCTCTGAAAAATTCACTTCCAGATGAGTAAACAGTTGTGGCCTCTTCCTTGCTTGGAATAATGTCTATTAAAACTTCTTTGGATTCTAAATTGTCTTTCGTTAAACTCATATCAACCGTAATTGGTCCCAATGGCAAATAATCACCATCTTCATTTTTGTACTTAACAATAAACGACATAACTCTAACTACATTTTTGTCAGTAATCCCATAATACTCTTTTAAATCATAAAATTTTGGGCTGCAAAATTCTTTTAATGGTTTTTCCAAAATCATTTTTGCATAAATGCGATCTGATATTTTAAAAGTTGTTTGTGTTGGAGGATTAGAAGAAAAATGCTTGGTGGAAAATACGATGCGATTTTTTCCTACAATACCTTCTTGCTTTTTTTCCGCGGTTGCATTATTTGTTTTATGTTCATTTTTTAGAGCGGCTTCATGTTCTTCTGCACATTGATTTCTCCACTCTAATTGCGTTTCATCTGTTGTGCCCGTAAAATCAACTTTAAATTTCCCACTCGCGTCAATTTTAAACACCTTCGGATAATTGGCGTTTTCCATTTCGTCCAAAACTAATTTGTATTCTACCGGCGCATCCCCAAGTCCACCTGAAGTAACGCCTGAATACATTTCTTTATCATCAAAATAAGTCGTTGTTCCGGTCCCTTTTGCTGGTGCTATGTCAAAATCAATTTCTTTTTTTAATAAATCATTCTCCGTTAAAATAATAATCCCATTTTCTTTAAAAAAATCAGAATAAACCCCATCAGTTTTTATTAAAAAATTAAAATGAAGAGTAAAGGGTGTTTCCGTTTTGGCTTTATTTATTTGAAATTCTTTTAGTGGTTTATCTAACACTAATCTGCCGTAAATGGGAGTATTTGCTTTAAATTCTGTTTGCTCAACGCCACCCTTAGAAAAAGGTTTTGAGGAAAAGATAATTTTGTTTTGCCCGGTATGTGTGAAGCTTATTAATTGAAAAAAAGCTAATAATAAGAAGGTTAAGAATTTGGTTTGACTTTTCATGATAGAGATTTTATGAGGCTAATTTATAATAATTTTAGTTTTTATTTTTTATGATCATTAATTATTTTTTCTCTCGTAGCATCCAATATGGCTGCTTGCTCATTATACCAATTCCTTTGAGTTTCTTTCGTGCTTTCAGTGTAATCAATTGTTATAAATCCCGAAGGAATAGATTTTGATGTAATTTTAGTAAAGGTGTCTTTGGTGTATCCAGGCGTACTATTGCCCTCTACTTTCACAGCAGTTAGTCCCTTATCATACCTGTATTTATCATCCTTTTTATATTCATTAAGTACTAATTGAAAATTGATCACTTTCCCGATATAATCATCTTCATCCTGTAAGCTTGAAAACCGGTTAAAAAATGTTCCTCTTGGCCCGTAAAAATACATAGAGGCTTGTTCTTCATCTGGCGAAATATCAATATCTAATTGATTTTTAGTTAAGTCGTTTGCGCTTAAATACACAAGTATTTCATGAGGAATTTGATCTTCTTTTCCTGTATTCTGATCTTTAATCTCAAATACGATGCAATGTGTGTATTTTCCCTCTAAGCCATCCTCTCTCACGTTTTGTAACCCCCAGGCATCAAGTTCAAGCGCGAAGTTTTGCAATGTTTTTTCAAGCAATACTCTTGCATAGATATTATCTCCGGCTTTAAAAACAGTTTTATGAGTGGTTGCACCAGTGAAAGGTTTTGATGAAAAAGAAATTGAGTTTTTTGTTTGACCATTCATCATGAATGCCAAACCCGAAATAAATAGCAGGGCTGTTAGACGTGTCAATTGTTTCATAATTTATCAGGATAAGAAATAAACTTAAATCTAAGTAAAAGTAATTAAAAAGGAAACAATTGGTGTAAAAGTATAGTTAGCTTCTGATCAAAATTCAAATTGTGATCATTCACAAAATTTTGAATATATTTAAAGGAAACATATACCGATAACTTGTTAATTTTAACGGCACCATGACTTTTTTTAAATCATTCGCACAATATACTTTTATTATTCAGGGCTTTGCTTTTCCTTTTCTCTTGTTAATCACATGTTATGCCATGTATTGGAGTTTTACAAATAAATCGCGTGCTAAATTGAAAAAAGAAATATGTGATGGCAGCCCACATTCTACTTCAGATGAATTGGAAATATTGAAACCTCTTACGTGTACTGATTGTGGGGGAGTACTGTTAATTAACTCAACTACCAATGCCTGCATGCACTGTGGCTCTCAACAAAGTGTACCACAACATTATTCGGAAATTTTTAAGTTCAGAGAAGATGCTAGTAAGCAAATTCAAAGGGCAAATAAATATTGGCAAAAAGCAAATTATATAACCTCTCCATTTAACAGGGCGTTTCTTTTAATGTTGACGCTTTGGTTTATAGCTACGTTCGTTATTCTAATCGTAACTGATACTAAAGATTTGAACACCAATCTGCCTCTCTATAATTGGTATATGGGCCGCTTTGGTCCCATCTCTATTGCAACGTTGTTTTTTTGGATGATTATATTTTTAACGATAAGGGGAATGATTGGAAATAAATTAAGAAAATTTGTTCCTGAAATGCTATCAGACGAATCGGTGGTATCGGTTAAAGAAGAAGTCTCTTGCTCACAATGTGCCGCACCTATTATATTCAAGAAAGAGGATGTAGGTTGCGTTTGCAGTTATTGTGGCGTCGAAACCTATCGCGTCAAATTTGCAAACAGAGTTCGTAATAAGGAAATCAGCAATAGAGAAAACGCTAAATTTTCTTTAGTAGAATCAATGGAAGTGTATGAGGATGCAAAAGACGATGTTATTGGTGGCGCTATTATATTACCGGCTATTTTAATAGTGATTCCTTCAATTTTAGTTCTGGTATTTTATTTCATACCAAAAATGTTTGGAAGCATTTTCTAACTGGTAATTAGTTGTTGTTGATAGTCGAAATTTGTCCGTTTAAAAACATCCACTTGCTCTCCAGATTAAATTTGGATGCGACGCCGCTCTCAATTTGTTTCATCTTATGCGTAGTATTTAAAGAATCTTTATAAGTCAGTTCACTATTAAAATGATAAACAACTCTTAAAAGAGTAATAGGGTACACGTGCAGATTGTCAATTTTAAAATCAATTACTTTATTTTTTTTATCCCATAACCCAAATAGTAGAGCGACTTCATTTTTGCTCATTGTTTTATCCATGCCCGGTAAGATCCAAAATTCATGAAAATCTGCGGCCATATAATTAGATTTGGCTTTAAGGCCCTGCACTTTAATATCAGCAGCCATATTATTGATCATACCTTTCACGGCATCATCGGTGTTAATCGTTTCAAACTCGCCCAGGAAATGAGGGTCATCTTGACAGGAAACGAATACAAGGAGTAATAGGAAGAGGACGGATTGTTTCATGCTTTATAACTGGTTTCTCAAAAAAATATTAATCTTCCAACATCCAAAGTGCTTCGTTCAATTCTCCCAAAGCTTTTTTGTTGCCTTGTTTTTGAGCGAGTTCTACGCCTTGTTTATAAAATGTGATCGCAGATTCAACATTATTTAATTTTTCATTGACCTGGCCCAGTTGATAATAGCACGGAAGATAATCTACTTTAATGTTTAGCACTTTTTTTAATTGCATTTCAGCATCCGTATAATCACCGGTAGAGAGATGTTCCATGGCTAACGCGTAATTCAAAAATACATCGTTAGGCTCTTTTTCTAACATGTCAAAAATCAATTCTTTTCGTGGAAGCCTTTCCATGATTTACTCGCCGGTAAATTGTTTTAAAAAACGAATATCATTTTCAAAAAATAAGCGAAGATCTTTCACTCTGTATTTTAACATAGTAATACGTTCAATTCCCATTCCAAATGCAAAGCCCGAATATTTATTACTGTCAATGCCACAATTTTCAAGTACTTGAGGGTCTACCATCCCACATCCTAAAATCTCAACCCAGCCGGTGTGTTTACAAACGTTACAACCTTCGCCTTTACAAATGGTACAGCTAATATCTACTTCAGCACTTGGTTCTGTAAAAGGGAAATAACTCGGACGCATTCTGATCTTTGTTTCAGTGCCAAATAATTCTTTAGCAAAGAAATTCAGCGTTTGCTTTAAATCAGCGAAAGAAACTTTTTCATCAATGTATAATCCTTCAATTTGATGAAACTGACAATGTGCTCTAGCACTGATGGCTTCATTACGATATACTCTTCCCGGGGAAATAGTACGGATTGGAGGTTTTTGATTCTCCATGATATGCACTTGTACAGATGAAGTTTGAGTTCTTAAAACCATTTCTGGATTTAACTCTACATAAAATGTATCCTGCATATCACGTGCCGGATGATTTTCCGGTGTGTTTAAAGCAGTGAAATTATGCCAGTCATCTTCAATCTCTCTTCCATCACTTACGGTGAATCCAATGCGTGAAAACACATCAATGATCTGATTTTTAACTAATGATAATGGGTGGCGTGAACCCAACTGAACTGTAGGATCGCCGGGCAACGTTAAATCAATTTCCTTATCGGCTGATGAGTCTTTGGATGCATCATGTTTTTCTTTTAAAGTATTGATCTTATCCTGCGCTCTGGTTTTCAGTTCATTTAACTTCTGTCCAACTTCACGTTTAATTTCAGGCGCTACCGTTTTAAAATCATCAAATAAAGAAGTAATCTCTCCTTTTTTACTTAACCATTTAATACGATATTCTTCTACCTGCTCTTTGCTTTGAGCAACAAACTCTTCCACTTCAACCAATAAACTATTTATTTTTTCTAACATAATAAATTTGATAATCCGCACAAATTTAAGCAATTTTAAGTAGTGAAAATACACCCCTTATTTTATATCTTTTTTAGTTGTTTCCTTTTAGGCGTAAAGCTCTGCAACTCCCAATCCATAGTAAGTTATAAGATTTTCGATAATGACACCATCAATATTATAGATCGTGATAGTTTAAAGCAGGGTGTCTGGAAAGAGTTTTGGTCGAACGGTGATTTGAAAAGCGAGGTTTCCTATAAGAATAATAAAAAACAGGGCCTGGAGATTAACTGGTTTGATGAACCGGATTGTGTAGAGAAAGAAGCTTATTACAAAGATGGCATGTTGGATGGGCCTTCCATTTCTTATACAAGGAAATGCAAGAAAAGTATTTTTGAAACGTTTAAGGGTGGGGTCAAAGACGGGCTTGAGTTGGAATATTATCCAAACGGACACATCAAGGCCGAAGGTAAATATAAGAAGGGCAACCTGGATGGGTATTACAGAGTGTATGATAAGAACGGTAATTTTTCATTTGAAAGCAGAAGCAGTGATAATGAAACTGATCTGGCGCCAAACATTGCGGATACTACAAATAATTTAGTTTTTAATGTTTTAAAGAGAAACAAAGAATGGAAGAATAAACTCATTGTAGCGGATCTTACAGGCAGTATGTATCCTTATGCGCAACAAATCAGTACTTGGTTGAAGTTGCATTTTATGAGGGACACAACGAGCCAGCATTTTGTTTTCTTTAATGACGGAGATAGAAAAAGGGATGAGGATAAAAAGATAGGCGCTACTGGTGGTGTTTACCATTGTAAAGCAAAAACAGTGGATGAACTCATCTCTCTTATGGAATCTACAATTAAAAAAGGGCAGGGTGGAGATGCGCCCGAAAACCCTGTAGAAGCCATTCTTTTTGGTTTAAATAAAAGTGGTAAAGTAGAGGATGTAATACTGATTGCAGATAACTGGGCAAAAGCACGGGATATAAAATTATTGGCGCGTATCAAGGTCCCTGTTCGCGTTGTATTATGCGGTGTTTACGAAGGCATGGAGATTAATGAAGACTATTTAAACATTGCATATAAAACAAAAGGTTCTGTTCACACGATTGAACAGGACATTACAGATTTGATGAAACAGAGCACCGGTAAGAAATTCAGCATTAATGGCGTCGACTACATTATTAAGAATGGCAGCGTCAAAGTATTCTAAATCTCGTATCTTTGCCTAATAATTTCCTGTGCACGTTTACCACCATATATCTGAATTAGCATCTTTAACAAATTCCATTGTTACCATCGGAACATTCGACGGGGTACATTTGGGACATCAAAAGATCATCAAACGACTGGTGGAATTAAAACGTCAGCAAGGTGGAGAAACTGTACTGTTTACCTTTGATCCTCATCCCAGGAAAGTATTGTTTCCTGAACAAACGGATCTCAAATTAATTACGACTACTAAAGAAAAATGTGACTTGCTAAAACAGTTCGGTGTAGATCATGTATTGGTATTTCCATTTACAAAAGCGTTTTCACAAATGCAGGCTCAGGAGTATATTTCTGATGTCATTTTCAAAGGCTTGAAAACAAAAACATTGGTGATTGGTTACGATCACCGTTTCGGAAGTAACCGTGAAGGAAATATCGATACCTTGAAACAATTCGCAAAGGTTCATCATTTCGAAGTGGAGGAGATTCCTGCGCAGGAGATCAATCAGTTAAATATCAGCAGTACCCGGATACGTAAAGCCATAGAAGAAGGCGACGTGCAAACTGCCAGCGACTACCTGGGTTATCGTTTTTTTATAACCGGTGTGGTGGTTCATGGAAAACAATTGGGAAGAGTATTGGGATACCCTACTGCGAATATAAGCATTGATGATAAAGATAAATTGATTCCGAAAATCGGAGTGTATAGCGTTAATGTTATTTTAAAAGATGTTGTGTATAAAGGCATGCTGAATATTGGCTACAATCCAACAACCGATTCAGACCACAAGGTGAAGATCGAAGTCAATATCTTTGATTTTGAAAACGACATTTATGGTCAGGAAATAAAGTTAGAATTTGTTAAGCGAATCCGCGACGAAGAAAAATTTGCTAACTTAGAGGAACTCAAACAAGCTTTAGCAAATGATAAAATCGCCTGCAGTCGTATATAATTTTTCGGTTAAATTAGTTTTAATACTGACGTTTTTTTTATCGGTTAATATCTCTAAAGCCCAGTTATTGGATTCCTTAACACTTGACACGATGCAAGGATTCGTTTCCTTGCAGGAAGCTATGAAGAATCCTGACGCGGTAATAAAACTTGTATTGAGGAAACAACATTTAAAAACCTTTCCAAAAGAGATTCTACAATTCAAAAATCTTCAATACCTGGACGTGAGCAAGAACTCTATTTCTGAATTGCCTGATAGTATTGGATCATTAACCAGTTTACAATATTTAGCATGCAGTAAAACAGGTTTAAACCGCTTACCAAAGGAAATAGGGAAGCTGGTTAATTTAAAGTACATAAATTTTAATCAAAATGATCTTGAAAGCCTTCCACCACAAATTGGCAACCTAGAGAAATTAGAGATCCTGGATTTATGGAGTAATAATTTTGATGAATATCCATCAACGTTTTCTAGTTTAAAATCCTTAAAGGTGTTAGATCTTCGTAATATTCTGATTAATGATGAGGTTCAGAAGAGCATTAACACGATGCTTCCTAACACAAAAGTTTACATGTCGCCAAGTTGCCGGTGCAAGTGGTGATTTCGAGAGCCTCAATCACTGATACTTTCGCAAGCTTAGTAATCTTCTCACGTACCCTATTTTAGTATAATCACCTATTTAAATTGTACTTCTGTATGACCTTCCTGTTTCTATTGGTAACAACGTTTTTTAGAGTGCAACCTTTATTCACGACCCCTAAAAAAGTGAAATACTTCTTTTGCCAGCCAAAGACCTAAACAAATTAATCACTTCGAAAAAAATTTCATGACAATGAAAACGCTTCCGCAGTTCTCGCCATTTTTGAGAATACAATCTCTCTTATCTGGACAGGATTATTTTTCGGATACTAAATTTGTTACCATCTTTTACTTTTAAGTAATAGATTCCATTTGAAAGATTAGATAGGTTCATTTTCATTTCATTTTTTCTCGCAACTGATGCATCAAACTCATCAATAGAAATAATTTCACCAAGTGTATTTATTAGTTCTATATATACAGTGTTGCTTTGTTCAGGAATGTATTCAATATTGAAAATTCCGTTAGAAGGATTTGGAAATATGTTGAGGGTATTATCTTCGGTTGGCATTTGTTCAACTCCGGTAGTGAACCCAATAGTATATGTTGATGTAAATATACATCCACTCAGGTTATATACAGACAGGGTATATGTTCCAGGTGTAAGGCCCGCGACATCTTCAGTAGTAACACCCATAGGATTCCAAAAGTAGAAAACCATTGCTCCACCGGGATTGGAGGTAGTTATATTTATGCTTCCATTGTTACATGAAGAACAACTTGCGTTGGTAACAATACTTGTAATAGTAAATGGCGTAATATTGGCAATTACATGAACAATTGTGTCTTTACAGTTGTTGTTATCGGTGGTCACACAAGAGTAGGTACCAGCAATTAATCCATTAACGTCTTGAGTTGTTACGCCATTACTCCAAAGGTATGAATAGTTGGGAGTTCCGCTTGTGACATCAATATTGATCGTTCCAGTTCCTTGATTACAGTTATCATTTGTAATGCTGTTGATTGTAATAGCCGGAATGCCTGTTGCGCTTATAGACGCATTAAAAACAGTTAAGCATCCCATCGCATCTGTAATGGTACAAGAATAATTACCAGCACTCAAACCGGTAATGTCTTCGGTAGTAGCGCCTGTATTCCATGCATATAGCAAGGGTGAAGCACCAATGGTAGTAAGATTAATGGAGCCTAAATTTTGACATATAGAATTAACAACTACACTATTTGTAACTGCTAATGTACCTTGTTCATTAAGTATAAATGAATTCACTATATATTTACAGCCGACAGCATCCAAAACCGAACAAGAATAATTACCTGCACTTAAGCTGTTAAGGTCTTCTGTATTTGCTCCGTTGCTCCATGCAAATGTGTATGGTGTGGTTCCTCCACTAACACTTATATCGACAGCTCCTTGTGTATTTCCGCATACCTCATTTTGACTGGAAGAATTGACCGCAGAAAGGGTACCTGAAAGATCCAAAACCATAATGTTTGAGTGTGAAATTGAACATCCGCTGGCATCAGTAATTACAACTGAATATGTACCGGCTGATAATGAAGAAATATCTTCCGTAATTGCGCCGTTGCTCCACGAATAGGTTACAGGAGTAACACCGCCTGAGTAGCTGATGTTGATAGCACCCAAGCCATTTCCGCACAATTCATTAGTAACAGCTTGCCCATTATACACGAATGTACCGGAAAGATTCTGTACAGTATATATACGAATCGTACTGCAACCATTATTGTCTCTAACTGTCACAGTATATGATCCTCCATGAACTCCCGCAATATCCTGAGTGGTAGCACCGTTACTCCACGTGTATGTATAGGGCCCGGCGCCGCCTGTTATACTTATGTTTACTCCGCCGGTGTTATTACCGCATGTTTCATTTGTAATAATGCCGCTGCTCACTGTTAACCCGTTGGATGAATTATTGATGCTGATGGAAGGCGTGTTGAACTCACAATTGGTGACGTCATGTATGGAGCAGGAATAAGTACCCATTGCCAGGTTATTCAAATCCTGTGTTGTTGCGCCATTTGACCAAAGATAGGTGTATGGAGCTGTTCCGCCGTTAGGTGTCAGGTTGATGTTACCTGTTTGATTACCACATGTTTCGTTGGCAGTAGTATAAGTAGCATTTAAGCCGTTTGTTTGATTAATTAAAGAAGATGATGCGGTTACTACACAACCAAACGCGTCAGTTACATGACAGCTGTAGGTCCCTGCCATTAAACCCGTAAGATCTTCTGAGCTTGCACCATTATTCCATGCAAAAGTTAAGGGCGCACTACCACCTGAAACAGTCAGGTTAACAGTACCATTGGCATTACCACAAGTTTCATTAGAAGGTAAAATACTGCTGACAGCAAGGCTTCCGGCACTGTTCGTGATGATTGCATTTGCAACTAATGCGCAACCGTTTACATCAGTAATAGTACAACTATATGAACCCGCTGAAAGACCGGCAAGGTCTTGCGCAGTGCTACCGTTGTTCCAGGTGTATGTAACAGGAGCAGTACCACCGGTTGTGTTCAGATCAATAGTGCCCTGATTGCTGTTGCAAAAATCGTTGGTTAAAATCACTGAGGTGATGGACAATGTTCCGGCCGCGTTTGATAATACGAGGGAGCCTGTAGTAACTGAGCAACCTGCATTATCTGTAATGGTACAGGAGTAAGTACCTGAACTTAAATTATTAATCGATTGTGTGGTCTGGGAATTGCTCCACAAATATTGATAAGGCGTTGTTCCTCCTGTCATATCTACATTTAAACGACCACCATTATTTCCACACACTTCATCCAAAATATCAGTGTCAAAAATAACAAGGGTTCCACTGTTGTTAGTTACAGTATATGATGGTGTATAGAGTTTGCAACCGTTGCTTGCAGTAACTGTACAGGTATAAACACCGGCATGGATATTTATAAGATCTTGCGTAATTGTTCCGTTGCTCCATTGGTAAGTATATGGCGTAGTTCCACCAGTAATGGTTATATCAACAGAACCCGTTTGATTATAGCAGATTTCGTTCATAGCATTGCCATAGGTTTGCGCAAGCGTACTGGTATTATTGGTTATTGAATAAGTTTTTGTAAGAGAACATCCGGAAGCATCTGTAATATTTACGGAATAGGTTCCTGCATATAAACTAACAAGATCTTCATTGGTTGAATTATTATTCCACAGGTAAGAATATGGCAGGCTTCCGCCGGATACGGTTTGATTAATGGCACCATTCTGACTACCACAACTAGTGATTGTTAAGATAGCACTTGCAGCTAACGAACCAGTGTTGTTGGTAACAGTATAGGATTGTGTAACAGTACAGTTTTTAGAATCAGTTACTGTAAAAGTATAAACACCACCTGCAAGGCCACTGAGATCCTGTGTTACACCACCGTTTGACCAGTTATATTGAAACGGCTGAAGCCCATTGTTTATAGACAAATCAATGCTGCCTGTTTTATTACCGCAAGTTTCAGGTGTTACAATTGAATTGCCCAAAGCTATATCGCAAGTAATATTACAACTCGATACTTCATTGATGAGGGAGAAACTGCCGGTAGCGGTACAATTGTTTGCGTCTCGTATGGTTACAGAATGGGTTCCTGCCTGGAGGTAATTAGGGTCTTGAGCTATAGAGCCGTTGTTCCATAAATAGCTGTAGGTGCCTGTTCCGCCGCTAACATTGAGGTCAATGGTTCCGTTCTCGTTTCCGCAAGTTTCATTTGTAACAGCAGATGTGAATAAAATTTGTGTTGGTTGTGTAATGGTGGCACTCAATACACCAATACATCCGCCCCCATCAGTAACATTTACAATGTATGTTCCGGCAGGTTTTAAACTGAGGTCTTGTGTCGTGGCACCAGTATTCCAAGAGTACATGTACGGAGTTGTGCCTGCTGTAACCGTAAGGTCTATGCCTCCTGTAGAACCTCCACTACAGGCCACATTAGTTATGGTACGCGAAAGAGCAAGCGTTCCATTGTTAGATAAGGATATCGGAAAGTTGTACAAGCAATTGTTGTTGTCTCTGACTCCAACTGTATAGCTGCCGGCAGCCACGTTAT
This sequence comes from Bacteroidota bacterium, assembly GCA_040387555.1. GTDB lineage: Bacteria > Bacteroidota > Bacteroidia > B-17B0 > Aurantibacillaceae > UBA4416. Next base: position 500,277 of record JAZKDO010000003.1, read on the forward strand.
TTATGTCTTGTGTGGTAGCACCATTGCTCCACTGATAGGTGAAGGGAGTAGTTGTTCCGGTAACCGTAATATCAATAGAACCATTACTTGAACCGCAGTTGGGTTTAACAACTGTATTGGTAAATGTCAGAGGTGATGGTTGTGTAACGGTAATTATTGAATCCGGTGGATCGGCAGTAAAACTAATGCTCCAATCAAACACCCAACCATTATTGTTTGGAATGTTATCGGTGATTGTTAAGGTCCAGTTTCCATTTAAAGGAGCTCCAATCAAACTGTTTAAAGAGCCGGAAGGAGCGTATGAACCTGAAGGAAGGTATTTATCAGATTGTGTAGATCCATCACATGAATTAGTATACGTATAAGTATGGCCATTTGCTTCGCTAGCCATTGTGCCATAAGTTGGATTATCTGAGAAACAATATGTATACCCTATACCGGGGGAAGTATTAGTGTTTCCAGCATCAGCGGGCCCATTAGCGCAAGGCTCTCCCATATTACAGGTGGCTCCGGAAGGTTGTGCCTTTAAAATGACCTGTTGTCCATTAGGAGCTACTAATTTTATTTCCAACTCACCTAACCTTGAGTGCTCCATGTTCATACAGATGGATTGTAATTGACTTACACTCTGTAAAGTTGCGCCGGCAGAAAAACCACTTATAGGCAATGAAGTAGAATAAGATTGCCCGGTTCCATCAGGTAGAAAAACGGGACCTCCTGTATATTCATTTCCAACAACAACATCTGCCGCAGCACAACCATAGCCATCTGCAACCTTTATGGTATAGGTTCCTGGTGATAAGCCAGTAATGGGATTGGCGGTATAAGTGCTGATGGCTCCCGTGGCTACATTTGTTAAGAAATAAGAAAAAGGAGCGCTGCCTCCGGTTGTTGTAAAATTAAGTATTCCATTATTTGAATTAAAACAACCCACATTAGTAACCACATTTTCATATTGTAAATTCAGATAATCGTTAATGTATAATTTCACCGTATCCTTAGGAGCGCATGGGAAAGGAGAATAAATGAGGTAAATATTTTCCATACCTTCCGAAATACCGTCATTAACAGCATCGATGATAATGCTTGCGGATGTTTGCCCTGCAGGAATAATAAATAAAGAATCAATGTAACTGTAATCAACGCCATTTACAGCGCTTCCTGCAATCTGAAAATTAACCTGTGTATTAGTAGCCTTTGCCGAATCGAGAGAAAACACAAAACGTGCTTTCGTGCATCCTTCCAAAGCAACTGAATCTGCTTTTATGGTTTGTGTAATGGCAGAGATATTGCCTTGTTTTAAACTTCCCGCTTCTAAAAAAACTCCCGAGTCATAAGCTCCATCACCAGCATCGGCAATAGCTAGGCGTAGTGTGTAAGTTTGGCAAGGGATAAGGCCTGTTTTTTTCGCAACCAAAACTTTGGTAAAGCCATCGTATTCAACATATGGTCCCGAAGTATTATTCACATAGTACTGCCAATATGAATTTGAGTTGATATTATCAATCGTAACCGGTGTAGTAGTGTTGGGAACAAGAGCTATGTTTTCCCAACCGGTAATTCCAGGGCCACTGATGTAAAATGCAAACACATCGTTGAAGCCGGCATTCACAAACTCCGGATATTCTTCAGAACCAAATACATATTTAAATTCAACCGATTCAGATTGCACGTCAAATTGAAATTGCAGTATACTGGCGTCATTGGTTTGAATGCCTGCCACCGCACTTAGCATGGCATCTCCGGCACTGCCATGGCTCATAGAGGTGCCTGCAGCGATATTGGGGCCAACAACATTGGAACGTAAGCCATTTGTTAAAACTACTCCTGATGCGATGCCAAGATTTGTGGCAGTAGCTCCGGTATTAAATTTACCATAAGCAGAAGAGACTCCTGTAAGAGTAGCATTATATACAGTTATATTAGGTCCTGCCAGATATGATGCCAATTGTTGGGCAGTATAGCCTCCACTAGTATTTAGCTGGGCAAATCCATTAAAACAAAATAATAGAATTGCCAAAAGGGTAAGTAAGTGATTTTTCATTAAAACTTTTTTAGTTTATTGTAAATTATAAAAAATAACAATTAGGATCAAAAGGGACTTTTCATTCTTGGAAATACATTATGATTACTCATAATCATTTTCGCTAAAATATGACTTTTAAGTATTAAAAACACTACCGTTAAAGCAGTTTTTAGCACAAATTACACGTCGATCGATTTTATTTTTAATGTGCCTTTTCAATAGCAAAAGGTGTCATTATTTGCATCGAGCAAAGAAAGCTCTTTTCTCAAGGCGAGGCACGAAGTGACCTCAAGCACTGTAGACATTTAGCTTTGTAAGAGATTGCTTAATAATACTTCTCGCAATGATGAAAGGATTTGTTTACTTTCAAAATAGGCCAACTCTTTTAATAAAACAAGTAAATGATTCGGAAGGAACTATTTATTCATCGCTTTCAATTGCTCTTCCAAAAATTGAATCCCTTCGGTAAAGCTATGTGGGTTATACCCCAAATCACGTTTGGCTTTATCAATGATGAAACCTGTTATCGGTGGGCGTTTGGCAGGTTGTTTAATGTCGGCAGATTTAGACGGCTTGATTAATGATTTGTCGAGCTTGTAATAATCTGCCACTAAATGCGATACTTCTAAAATATTTAAAAAATCTTTTCCGGAAATGTTATAGATGCCACTGGCTTTTTTCTCAGCTATTAAAATACAGCCATCTGCAAGGTCTTCTGCCAGGGTCGGTGTACGGTATTGGTCATCCACCACATTAATAGTTTTGCCCTGTTCTAAATTTTGCTTCACCCATAACACAATGTTACTGCGACTCATATTGTCCACGATGCCATATACCAATACGGTACGTGCCATAGCCCAGTGTAATGAAGAGGCCTGTACAATTTTTTCCGCGGCCAGTTTACTTTCCGCGTAATAACTTAAGGGATTGGGTTCTTCGTTTTCATCCAATGGGCCGTGAGTACCATCAAAAATAAAATCGGTGGATAGATGAATAAAATGAGGTTTGTAATCTGGATTTTGTTTTGATAATTCTTCTAAAACACTTACCTGGTTTTGAACTGCTGTGACATTCATCAGCCAACAATTTTCTTTATCTGTTTCACAGGCGTCTACATTGGTCATGGCTGCTGTATTAATGATCACATCAGGCATAAACTTTGTTAGTACGTCTTTCACATTTTCATAATTTGTAATATCCAGTTCCGCATAATCATAGCCGGATTTATTTACCAATCGGTTTTCACCTCTGGCTGTGGCAATACATTTAATTTCCGACTTGTCTTTTAATTTATAAACTAGTTTTTGTCCTAGTAAACCATTGGAACCTGTGATAAGAATTTTTTGCATTTGGTAAATATACGAAATGCATATTTTCAAAAATGGTATTTTAAGATTTTTGTTACTCAGTTTTCTTTTCATAGAGGCAAGGTTTGATTGAACTCATGGCAAAACTAAATCAACAAAAACTCAAAACCATAACCTGGTTGCGATTGAATCGTTTTACTTCGGTTTGCTCACAATTGCACATAAAAACAAACCTCCTAAAACTTACAGCATAGATACTCCGTAGATACTCCGTAGATACTCCATACATACTTCGTGTTTAGTTCGACTTTCTGTAGAAATAATTTTCACTCATTTTTGAAAATAGTTTGCCGATTCTGGTCACTTGTGACCAGATTAGAACCGTGTGACCTGAGGAAATTTTGTATCCATAAAACACTTGATGTTTATATTTTTTGATATACGAGCTGAAAACAATGTCTCAGATAACGGAGCAAAATTAAAATTACCGAAACAAAAAAAAGGAGCTCTCCTTTCAGAAAGCTCCTTTAAAATTTGATATAAACCTTTATTTAAAAATAACCTTGCGGGTAGTGCTTCCGCCACTCTTATCAATAACCTTTATGAAATACATCCCCGATGATAAATGATTCTTTCTGATTTTATAAGAAGATTGTTCGGTGGTATCTGCCATAACTATTTTTCCAGTTACATCTACTAATTCAATATTATGGCTGCTTTTTGAATTTGAAAACTCAATCGTGATGTCGTTTTCAGCCGGATTTGGATAAATATTGCCAATAACATCAAATGATATTACTTCGTTAACATTAACTGCGCAGGTATTGTATGGATAAAGCGTTGGTGTGCCAACCGGTGTATTTGCTGGTAATAATGCCGCATCAGTGCACCCCATACGGGAGATAATATAATCTCTCACAAATTTTACGGTTGTGTCCATATAGGCTATGTTCGTTGCGGAAGTTCCGGCATATGGCACATGGTCTTTTCCATACCAGGTATACAAAGGGTTATCCACTCCCAACAGGTCGGCCTGTTTTTTTATTAAGCGACTCCCATCAATCACTAACAAGCCTAAAGCTCCGGCGCGGTTGTAATTCACTGTACCGTCAACAGTTCCATGCATAGAACAGAATGGCATATCTCCTGGTTCCAACCAGCCATAAGTTGCCAAAGCTCCACATAAATTAATCACCCCTTTTACTTTGGTCGAGTAACCAGAGTTTCCACTTAAACCATCAAAACCGCCCAAAGTATTAAAAGCTGTAGTGCTCAGGTATTGGTTTACTTCGCATTGTCTGTTAAGAAATGCGTAATGCAGAGCTGTAACTGCACCTGCCGAACTTCCTCCTATAAAAATGTTATTTGTATCTATTTTATAGGTATCCGTAGTTTGTTTGTCTTTGTAAAAATAACGTACCGACGCTTTCATATCCTGCACAGCTCTCAATACTGCTTTCACTAAACCAACTGAATCAAGAGGTGAAATCCCTAAACGGTAATTAATGGAAGCACAAACAAAGCCCTTTTTCGCAAAACGTTGCGATAAAGTTGTAACGTCAATATCAGCGGCAGTACCGAAAGAAAAACTTCCACCATGGGCCCAAATAATTAATGGCCTTGCCACCTCCGCATCACCTGTAGGTTGATAAACGTTCATGGTTAAAGATTGAACGCCACCATTTGCTTTAATAGCCGAACCAAATACAACACTGGTTGACGCTGTAACTGCAGTAAAAGTATCGGTAGAATATCGTCCGGTATTGCAGAGTGTCTGCGCCGTCAGTATTCCGAAGGATGTTATTAACGATATTGATAGCAAGTAGATTTTTCTCATATAGTTAGATTTAGGTTATTATAAATTTAGTAAAATAAAATCATGCTTCACTTCATTTCGACCAACCCTCAACTTTTACAGATTAATTTTAAGGGAAAATTACTGCCGGATATTTCATTGCATCTGATTCAGGTATGGTTGAATGATACTTACTGTTAATGGCCTTGATGAATTCATTAGCTAGTAAAGCGTTGCCCCTTGGCGTGAGGTTCAAGCCATCAAGTGAGAAAAATCCCCCTGATGCAAATGCAGCGTTAACTGCCACACCGTTATACATGTATCCGTTTTTTACTTTAGTAAAAAAGGAGTTTGCGTCAACAAAAGCTAAACCTTTTGAAAGAGCAAGATTCTTTAAAATAAGATTGTAATTATTGATAGCCGATTCAATAGCATCAATTTCCTGCATAGTTAATACAAATCGGTTTGGTAAAGGTTTCAGCGAACCCCATTTGTGACATTTAATAGAGTCCAACGGAACATTCAATAACACAAATTCACCTTCCTTAATAGGCCTGAGTTCTATAAAAGGAATAGAAGCGTCTTCGATGATAAAGGGATTGTTGCCTTCGTAAAATTTGGTAGAATCATAATTCCAATACACCTCAGTTAAACTATCAGCTTTCGCCTGTGTAAGTTTTAAGGCATTCCAGGCAATAGTATTATAATAAGCCAGGGTCTTGATGCTTGGAATATTTGCAATCACTCCTTTGGAACCATTGGCAGTTAACTGATCGATTAAATTATTTATACTGGCTTCAAAGCCTACACCAACTCCGCCGGCCACCGGCGTAATGTTTCCTGTAGCCCCACCTTTTAAGGCATAGTCCAGTACATCATCTAATCCTAGCATTACCGAAAAGAAGGTAGGATTTTTTGCCACCGCGTCAGAGAGCACTGAGGAAGATGCGGATGAAGAGATTCTTTGATAAAAAGGGTTCGTATAACTTGTAACGGCCATGTCAATGACTTTCACATCAGGCACCCCCATATTATGAAAAGGTCCCTGAGTATTATACACAGGATTAAAAACCGCGACATCACCTGATGTGGCAATTTTTACAGGGCCTAAAGAGGATGTTCCCTGGCAATCTGTGCGGGTTCCCATGATGGAATAAGCATTGTTGTTATTACCCATCCCTACAGAACCAGCAGAAACATTAGGAATTTTAAATTCACCACCACCTATTACTTTAAATTGTTCTGCTAAAATAACAGCATATGAGTTTTGTTGTGCGTCATAATATAGTGCGCCGTTCGCATAACCAGCTGTCATAGAACTACCTAATGCAACGTAGTTTGATGCATTGATATCGCCACTATCAGGTTCTGGCTCGTCAAATTTTGGCTTACAACTAACGCAAATACTTGCGGTTAAGATGCATAGAAATAATTTATATAATGTCATCGTTGTTTCTATTAAAATTTATATCCTATTGAAATACCAGGTGCGCAAACGTTAGTTTTAAATGTCCCGCTCAAATTTGTTTCGGTGTTGGTATCCGTTCGTTTAAGATGAGTGAATAAAAAAGAGGCGTCCAATTTTAAATGGCTCCCAATCTCATAACCAATCCCTGCTGTATAATTCACCCGGTTAGCATCCGGTGTTTCAGGTGTCACATAACCGTTTTGAACTGGTGTAATACCGTAAGCTAATCCTAAGCGTGCTGCAAAATGATCCGTAAGTTTATATTGTGCACCAGCCCGGAAGGCAAAAGTGTTCTTATACATACGCGCTGATTTGGTATCAATTAATGAGGCAGTATTATTTTCATAGTCAAAGCTAAGAGTATCATAGGCTTTCCATCCCACATAATTAATATCCAGGGCAAGGTTTAGTTTTGAACTTGCATTAAAAGCAAATCCTAAAGTGGTGACGCTAGGCAAAGGTAATTTGGATTTAAATGTTCCGTGTGGAAAATTGGAGGCAACAGAAGCAGGCACTTCAAAATTGGCATGGCCGTCTTTTACTTCCATGATTACCTTTGATCGGTAAGTTAAACCAATGCTTAATTTTTCGATAGGCTGAACATAAACGCCGGCATTGAAACCGTAGCCGCTGGCTTTTCCGTTTAACTCAGCATGTCCGTAATTTCCGTTCGCGTCTATTAAAGGAATATCTTTTTGAAGATTCACTTTTCCAGTGGCATAAACAAATCCTGCTCCAATTCCCAGTTTATTGTTAATTCGATAACTAACGGTTGGTTGAATGAATATGGCTCTTAACTCAAGACGTGTTAAAGCAAAACGGCCTGTCCATTTATCTTCCCATTGCACGGTACTTCCAAATGGTGTGTAAACAGCTAATCCTAATTTTAATTGTGAACTATCCTTTATTTCAAAAAGTGCATAAGCAGCAAACGGCGTACTTACCGGTGAATTAGTACGAGAGACTTCATTAGTATGTGCGTCCATAAAAGCTCCACGGGCAAATGTTGGAGTTACACCCAAATTGATGGAATTTCCATGCACAAAACTGGCGCCGCCCGGATTAAAAAACAGAGAGGAGGCATCTTGCATGAATGCAGTTCCTGCACCTCCCATGCCTTGTTGTTTTTGTCCCTGTAAATTTACCTGAAAACCCTGGGAAAAAGATTTAAACGGTAAAATAAAAACAATAACTAAAATTAATGGATAAAAATATTTCATACAGTGATTTACAATTTAGTAAAGATAAATGTACTAAAAAGTTCAATAAAAAAAGACACAGATGAGCGTGTCTTTTTATTGAGTGTAAATTCTGCTGTTCGAAATGTGGTTTGAATTTAGTCCAGCTATTTAGACATCTCCTATCTATAGAGATCGGATAAGTCTACTGCAATAGCAAACCAGTTCAGTCGCTCATTGTCTGCGTCCAAAATTTCTACATCTTCTATTTCGTTCGTATCGATATTATAATAAATTTCAATAAAATCCCCTTCTGCTACGTATAGGTGAATATAATATCCAAAATGCTTAATGCTGTTGATGTACTCACCGCTATCGCCGATGATTTCCAGTCGTTCTTCAACGCTACAGGAATAAAACATATTAATATCTAGTGCCATGATTTTAGTACTTTAGTTCTGTGATGTAAAGTTACGGCCGATATCAACGATCTGCTTAAGTTTTCGGTAACATAGGTCGAAGCATAGCCCTATGTGTATTTGATATAACGCTTGTGTAAGTGGTATTTGAAGAAGACAAATCTTTTTCGATAACATTACACGATTAAACAGCCATATGAAGTTAATGAGCTCTGAGATACTCAAAACGTGAAATGACAATTAGTATTCTTGAGTATAGTTTTTTGACGAAGGTTTTTGTCTTTATTTACTGTAAAAATCTACAGTAGCTTCTTTATGATTCTTATAAAGTTCACAGGTTATTAAAACATGTTTTCCTGACCATTCCAATTGATTTTTATTTTTTAAAGGAATGCCATACCTACCTTTTAAATAATTTAAAATGATTACACCAGAACCATTTTTTGTTGTAAGTGATACTGCTGATAGCTTATTTTTTATAAACGATAATCTCAGCTCATTAATCTGCACACCGGCAATGTTCAAAGTTTTGGAATCAGTTGTATATAATTGTGCATTACCATGCTCAAGTTCCAAACTAAGATTTTTAAACTGCTCTTTCGCCGAACCAAATACAAAATGATCAATACCATTACATTTATCCAAAGGTTCGTTATTATAAAAGGTCAAAGAGAATAATAGAGATAATAGAAGAGCTTTCATAATAGCGTTGTTAAGCAGATGTAGTTGCTTCTATAAACCTAACTATATGGTTTTTGGCAATTAGTGCATTAAATGATCTTTTATTTATGATGTAAGAATATCATAGTTTTTGTTTAATTCTATGCAAAAGGGCGCTTTAAAACAAGTGTGGATTCGTTTCGACCAATAGTCAGATGTGAAAAAGAATATTAATTAGGTATGTTAATGGAAAAGACCCTCAACTAATCGACGTTTAAATTTCAGTACTTACCCAATGTTTAAAATTTTTGCTGAATAAAAACTGAACGAATTTGTGGCAGGTACAATTAGGTTTCGTAGAGATAGGGATTTGGCCGTGATACGCCTTTTAGTAAAGAAGAAGACCAACAGATTTAATCCGCGAATCTACTAAGGAATTCCCGAAAGTTTTATCGCAGAATAACATCGTCCCTGTTATAAAAAGAATATTAATTATTTTTTGCAATAAGATAATAGTTTTGAAAGCAATTGTTCAGGATGACGACCACTCCTGCATCTCGTGAAAGATAATTTACATTTTTCCTTCATGCCGAATTATGACAGAAGTAAATGCAAATGCAACTCAGGAGTACTTGACATAACAAGTTCTTCCTGGGTCAAAGTAAGCTGGAACTTATTTGCATCATTGAACTGACTTACTTCTGGAAGATATAAAGATATTATCCTGAAGTCCTTGCCGAGATTGGTCGCAGTATTGGTTTACCGAATCAATTAATATTTCTTTGCTGGTTTCATCCAAAAATTTAGGAAGGTTATTGTTAATCACCCCTTGTTGCAAGGTTGCAAATATATAATAGTACTGTTCGTTGTGAGTGAAAATAAATCCATAATTCTTATCCTCCTTTGTCCCTAAAAGTATAACAGGTTGAGCAAATGGAATCACAATGTTTTTTCCTTTGAAGATTGGCGCAAATTTCTGCATAAGTTTTAATTTAATGGTTCTTAATCTAAGTTAAGTATAAGTCTTTTGTTTCGTCCCAAAGTTATCAGCAAAATACCTTACATAAAAATTCAACTTAGATGGTTATTCCACATCAAAGAAATTCTAAAAGTCATTTAAATCAACGATTTGCTATAATTTATAGTAGTTTGCTCCTAAAGTCACTTATATAATTACTATATTTATTTAGAGGCATGAAGGTCTTTTCACATGGCTAATAAAAATTAGAATGTAGCCGGCAATGTTCAAAATTAGTCGTCTGGAAAAGTAAACAAATACAAAAAATACTATTGGATTAAAACTATACGGTAAACTACTTTCTTGGAGTTGATAGCATAGTTTCATAACGTGTAATCCAGTCTTTAGGTGTCATCTTTTTACAAAGTTCAGCGATGAGTTCATATGGGATATCTTCCATCTTTTTAAAACGGATGCAGCTTTTACCCATATCTAGTTTACTTTTGCAATGTTTGGGATATTCCTCAACAAACCATGTTAATAATTTTGGATCTTGATAAATACCCATATGATAGAGGGCAATGAAGTTTTTTTGGTTTGCAATACTGATAAAGCCTAAAGGCAAACTTGGGTCACAATGGTAGCCTGCCGGAAAAATAGAGTGTGGAACTGAATAACATACCATCCCATAGCCCATGCCTTCCTGAAAACCTTTGGGAAGATTTTTAAGAACTGCTTCGCGTAGTTTTGAAAAAGGTAAGGTTCTTTCTTCGGGTAGTTCTTTTAAATAATCAGTAACACTTTTAGATTTGGATTGCATCTCGTTTATTGTTCAGATAGTTATAGAATATTTTAGATGACATTAACTCATTAATGTATGAATTTATATTAAAATATTCATTAGATAACTCAATGAGTTCAATTTTAATATGATAACCATGTTAAAATTTCCGAACTATCTTCTGTTTAGTTTTTCTTGACAAACTTGCATAGGATAACGATCGTCTGATCATTGATCTTACCCTCAATATGTTCCGGATTATCATGAACTAATTTGATTTTCTTTACCACTGTTCCTTTAGACGCTGTAAAATTTGTTCCTTTCACATTAAGTGCCTGAGTTAAAACCACAGTATCTCCATTTTCCAAAACATTTCCAAATGCATCCTGGTGAATCTTTGCAACTTGAAAAGCACTTAAGGCCCAATCCTTGATGTTTTCATCTATATCAACCGAATTAATCACATTCTCGGCCCATTCCTCTTCTTTATACTGATAAAGTATTCTGTAGCTTAAAGCCTGAACACTTGGTTCTGGATTCCAGATACTGCCTTCCAAACAACGCCAATGAAAACCTGCATCTGTATTATCTATTGCCTGTAAGCAGGTTTTACAGATTGCCACCTGATGTTCAATAGTGTCATCGCTTTTAGGACTAACCGTGTATTCATTTTCAGGAACTTCAGTTGCGCATAGTTCACATAAATTCTGACTCCGATCTTTTAACTTTTGATTTAATGGCATAAGACTTTGGTTAAGTTCTTCTTTAAATATATTTAAAAAAACAAAACCACCTTTGAGTGGTGGTTTTGAGTTTAATCGTGATCCCGATTGGATTCGAACCAATGGCCCACAGCTTAGAAGGCTGTTGCTCTATCCAGCTGAGCTACGGGACCATATTTAGAGTAATAACTATTACATCTAAAATTGGAATGCGAATTTACTGTTTTTTTTCAAACTAATAGTTACTTTTTTAAAATCTTCGGTTTTCACAATATTTTGTTATTTTTAGAGCTTTATCGCTTGTGACTAAACTATCCGTTGTTATTGTAAACTACAATGTCAAGCACTTTATTGAACAGTGCTTGTTTTCTGTATTTAAGGCTTCTGAAAGCTTTCAATGCGAGGTTTTTGTAGTGGATAACAACTCCGTGGACGGCTCAGTCACACTTATTACAGAAAAGTTTCCACAAGTAAACCTAATTGTCAATAAAACCAATACAGGTTTTTCCGTGGCCAATAACCAGGCTTTACGCTTAGCTAAAGGGGAATATATATTACTATTAAATCCTGATACTGTAGTTCAGGAAGATACTTTTTTGAAAATATTGACTTTTATGGATGCCCACCCGGATGCGGGAGGATTGGGTGTGAAAATGCTTGATGGGCAAGGGAACTTTGCACCCGAATCAAAACGTGGACTGCCAACTCCTGAAGTGGCTTTTTATAAAATGTTTGGTTTCTCGCGCTTTTTCCCTAAATCAAAACGTTTTGGGAAATACCATTTGACCTACTTACCCGAAAATGAGATTAACGAAATAGATGTGATCAGTGGTGCATTTATGCTCATCCGAAAATCAGTTTTGGATCAAATCGGATTGCTGGATGAAGCTTTTTTTATGTATGGTGAGGATATTGATCTTTCGTACCGGATCAAAAAAGCAGGCTTTAAAAATTATTATTTTCCGGATACGCAGATCATTCATTATAAAGGAGAAAGCACAAAGCGTAGTAGTTTAAACTATGTGGTTATTTTTTATAAAGCCATGGCTATTTTTTCTAAAAAGCATTTTAGTGGCTCACATGCGTTTTGGTTTAATGCATTAATTCACCTCGCTATTTTTTTGAAGGCAGGACTTACTCTTTTAACTGGTTTCTTTAAGAATTTTACCATTCCTATTTTTGATTTCGCATTGCTTACCCTGGGGTTATTTGCCATTAAAAATGTGTATCAGCAAAATACTGGTGTGGTTGGAGAAATTTATTCGGAGAAGCTGTTAAGTATTGCATTTCCGTTATATGCGATTGCATGGGTTATTATGGTTTATTTTAATGGAGGATATGATAAGCCTATTAAATTATTGAAAATTGTTAGGGGCGTATTAGTTGGAACTGTTTTTATTTTATTAGGTTATTCATTATTGCCTGAGTCACTTAGGTTTTCAAGAGCATTAATTTTATTGGGAACAGGCTGGGCATTGGTTTGTTTTATAGCTACCCGCTTATTATTTCATTTACTAAGATTTAAATCCTATAGGTTAAGTAATGCCAAAACGAAACGAATAGCTATTATTGGCGAGGAGCAGGAATTTAGCCGTGTTTCGGCTTTACTAAAAGAAACTCAGGCAAATCCGGGCTTCGTGGGGTTTGTAAGTGCTGAGATTAATGGAGTACACAATCCTCACTACATTGGGAAAATAAACCAGATTGATGAGATTATTAAAGTTCATCAGATCAATGAAATTATTTTTTGCGCAAAAGATATCAGTTCTCAGTTTATTATTAATAATATGCTTACCCTCGTGTCAAGTGGTGTGGATTTTAAAATTGCTCCGCCGGAAAGTTTATCAATTATAGGAAGCAATAATATTGATACTGCCGGTGATTTGTATATGATCGATGTGAACAGTATTTCAAAGTCTAAGAACCGACGTAATAAGCGTTTACTCGATATTGGCGTCACGGCACTAGTGATTTTGTTTAGTCCACTGTTAATGCTAATTCAGGAAAGCAATAAAAATTATTTTATGAATTGTTTCAATGTTTTATTTGGGTTTTATTCATGGGTTGGTTATGGTAAAGTGTTTGATAAATCTTTGCCCGAAATTAAACGTTCGGTCTTATCACCATCTTTATTACTTCCCGCTGAGGTGGATACCAATAAGATTAAGTTGGCTAATTTAAGGTACGCTAAAGATTATAGCATTGAAAAGGATATTGTGCTGATCTGGAAATGCCGTAATAAATTGGGGACTTAGTTTTTTAAAGTCAAAAAGAGAGTTTTAAAATCCTAAAACTTCTCTTACTTGTTTTAATTTTTCCTGGGCTATCTTCTTTGCTTTAGCTTCTCCTATCTGCAATTCTTTTTCTAATTGAGCAGTATCATTCATAAGCTCGTTATATCGCATTCTCTGATTTGCGAATTTAGATAATATCATTTCATACAATGCTGTTTTTGCATGCCCATAACCATAATTACCTTTCAAGTAATTATCGCGCATTTCTGAAATGTGAACCCCTTCTGCAAGAAGCTTATAAATATTAAATACATTGCAGGTATCCGGGTCTTTGGGTTCCTCTAATGTTTTGGCATCAGTTACAATACTCATGACTACTTTTTTCAATTCTTTTTCAGGTAAAAAGATATTGATAAAATTGTTGTATGACTTACTCATTTTCTGTCCATCTGTTCCCGGAACTATCATAACGTCTTCATCCACTTTTGCTTGAGGAAGCGTAAAGATTTCTTTTTCATACCGCACATTAAATTTAGAAGCAATATCACGAGCCATCTCTAAATGTTGTACCTGATCTTTTCCAACAGGCACAAAATCCGCATCATATAAAATGATATCCGCAGCCATTAATACGGGGTATGTAAATAATCCTGAATTCACATCGCTTAAGCGGTCAGATTTATCCTTGAATGAATGCGCGTTAGCCAGCATCGGGTATGGTGTAAAACAATTCAGATACCATGTAAGTTCGCACACTTCAGGTATTCTGCTTTGGCGATACAGCATGTTTTTTTCTGTATCAAAATTGAAAGCTAACCACGTTGCTGCTACTGAATTCACGCTGTGAATCCTAAGTGCCGCATCTTTTTGGGAAATAAGAGAATGTAAATCAGCAATGAATAATAAAGAATTATTTCCCGGTTGTTTACTTAATTCAATAGCGGGTAAAATGGCCCCTAATATATTTCCTAAATGAGGTGTATTGTTGCTCGTTATTCCGGTTAGTATACGGGACATTTTTGAATAGATTTAAATACCTTTAACAATTCCGTCTTTGGACTCTCTGATAAAATTGACAATTTGTTTTCGACTTGCTGAGTCAGGTATTTCCTGTTCCACTAATTCCAAAGCGTTGGTAATGTTATGGCCGCGCACAAATATTAAACGATAAATATCTTCAATCTGATTAATGGTTTCTTTATCAAAACCTCTTCTTGATAAACCAACAGAGTTCACGCCAATGTATTGAAGCGGTTCACGTGCCACACGGATATACGGTGGTACATTTTTTCTCACTTTGGTTGCGGCGGCTAAAAAACAATGCATGCCTACAATTACGAATTGTTGAATGGCCGCATAACCTTCAACAATAACAAAATCTTCAATCGTTACATGTCCGGCTAAACCTACATAATTGGCAAGGATCACATTGTTGCCAACGATGCAATCATGTGCAATATGCGCATAGGCCATAATTAGACAATTGTCACCAACAGATGTAATCATCCGGTCAGCTGTGCCTTTATGAATTGTGGCATATTCACGAATGATAGTATTGTTACCAATGGTTGTTAATGCTTTCTCCCCTTTGTATTTTAAATCCTGTGAAACAATTCCTACTAATGCTCCGGGAAATATCTGACAATCATTTCCAATTGTTGTATCCGGATAAATAATCGCGTTTGGATGAATATGTGTATTGTCGCCAATAGTTACATCATCATACACAGTTGCGAAAGGCTCTATGGTAACATTATTACCTATTTTAGCTTTAGGACTAACGTTTGCAAGAGGTGAAATCATATATTATTTTATTGATTTTATTTATGCTAATTGAGCTTCAGTTGTTTTCACTTCGTGGCCTTTTACTTTCACGATTTGCGCCATCATTTCACCCTCCATTACAGGTTTGTTGTTTACATAAGCAACTCCACGCATATGGCAAATTCCACGGCGAATAGGAGTAACCAGGTGCAAACTAAATACAAGTGTATCTCCGGGAACAACTTTTTGTTTGAACTTCACATTATCAATTTTGATAAAATAAGTCAGGTAGTTTTCAGGATCAGGAACCGTTCCTAATACTAAAACGCCACCGCATTGTGCCATTGCTTCAATGATCAAAACACCCGGCATAACCGGATTGTCAGGAAAATGACCTTTGAAAAATTCTTCATTCAAAGTCACATTTTTAATTCCTATCACATGTTTATCTGACATTTCCATGATCTTATCTACCAACATCATCGGCTGACGGTGTGGCAATAATTTCATGATATCCATTGTGTTCATTATAGGCGGTTTATTCAAATCAATTTTCGGGTAATCTTTTTCTGCCTTTTGAATTTTAGCTAATGCTTTTAATTTTTTCGCAAAAGCAACATTACCTGCGTGTCCTGGTAAAGCCGCTAGTACATGAATTTTCATTGGTTTACCAACCAAAGCTAAATCTCCAACGATATCCAGTAATTTGTGACGGGCAGGTTCGTTGAAAAAACGAAGTTTCGTATTATTCAATACTCCTTTTCCTTTCACTTCAACATCCGGTTTATTAAATACCTTACGTAAGTAATTTAATTTTTCTTCGGGCAATTCGCTATCCACTAAAACAATCGCATTATCCAAATCCCCACCTTTGATAAGGTTGTGTTCAAACAACGCTTCTAATTCTCTTAAGAAAACAAAGGTGCGGCATGGAGCAATTTCTTCTTTAAACTGGCCAATATTGTACATAGAGGCATGTTGTGTCCCTAACACTTCGCTGCCATAGTCTACCATTACTGTAACGCGAAATTCATCCTGAGGCACAGCAAGCATTTCAACTCTCTTTATAGGATCTTCGAAAGTCAGGTTCTCGGTTAACTCATAGTAATCACGAAAAGCTTCCTGTTCAACGCTACCGGCTGTTTCAAGCGCCTGAATAAAGTTTAAAGAACTTCCATCCATAATAGGCATTTCGGGCCCTGTTACCTGAATCAAACAATTATCAATGTTCATTCCTACCAAAGCCGCTAATACATGTTCGGTAGTATGAACACGTGCGCCATTTTGCTCTAAGGTTGTGCCACGGGATGTATCAACAACTAAATCACAATCTGCATCAATAGTAGGTTGGCCTTCCACATCCATTCGTTGAAATTTATACCAGTGATTTTCAGGTGCAGGATTAAACGTTAATGTTACAGGTGCTCCTGTGTGCAAGCCTTTACCGGTAACGGAAACAGCTTTTTGGATAGTTCTTTGTTTGTCAGCCATTATTTAGTACTTAATTTTATTTTAATTTTTTTTCAATATCCCGTAAACGATCATTCAATTTTGGTAAACTTCTGAATAGTACATAACTTCTTCTGAAATCACCTAAAGGAAACGATGGAGAACCTTGTACAATTTCATTTTCTTTTTCGATAGATGAACCTACACCAGCTTGTCCTGCAATCTTAACACCGTCAGCAATTTTAATATGCCCTACAATACCAACCTGAGCTGCTATCATTACATTTTTTCCTACTTTGGTTGAACCTGCAACGCCTGATAAGCCAGCGATAACCGTATTTTCACCAACTTCAACATTATGGGCAATCTGAACCAGGTTATCGAGTTTTACACCTTTACGCAAAATAGTTGAACCAAGCGTAGCTCTATCAATTGAACAGTTAGAACCGATTTCAATATTATCTTCAATAATCACATTTCCAATTTGCGGTACTTTGGCAAATTCTTTTCCATCCTGTGGAGCAAACCCAAAACCATCGCTCCCAATTACTGTGCTGGAATGTACTGTTACGTTGTTTCCAATCTTACATTCGTGATAAACTTTTACTCCCGAAAATAAGGTTGTATTGTCGCCAATTGTACAATTATCGCCAATATACACATGAGGATAAATTTTGGTGTTATTTCCTATTTTAACATTTTGTCCGATATAGGCAAAGGCGCCAATGTAGCAATCTGTTCCGTATTTGGCCGTTTCACTGATAAAAGAAGGTTGTTCAATGCCTGTTTTATTGCCTTTGAACTGGTTATACATTTCCAGTAAGGTGGCAAAACTTGCATAGGAATCATCCACACGAATTAACGTACAGCTGGGTTTTACTGGCTTCTCAAGAACTAATGTTTTATTTACAATGACAATACTTGAGTTTGTGTCGTAAATGTAATTAGTGTATTTTGGATTAGCCAAAAACGATAATGTTCCAGCCACTCCTTCCTCAATTTTTGAAAGATTTAATACTGTTGCATTTTCATTCCCTTCTACTGTTCCGCCTAATAAGGCTGCTATTTGTGCTGCAGAAAATTCCATCTCTCAAATATACAGTTTTTATACAAAAAGGCAATATTTCAGTGCTTTTAGGGTTAATTTTCTGGTGAATTTTTTTTCAAAAAGGGATGCAAACGGAAAGCCCCTGCATGCAGCTTCAGCGGAATGCAGGGCTTGAAGTGACAGCCCGGTGTTCGCCAGTTCGCGAACATGTGCCCAATTATTTTTCCAGACTGGCATAATACTTTGCATCAAATTCTTTGATGATCAAATCATGCTTACGAACCGAGGCTTTCAGCCATTCGATATAAATGTCGCGTTTCTCTTCCTCTGAAAGTCTGTAGTTTTGGACTTCTTTACGAATTCTCGAACTTAAATGATACATACACAATGCCGCACATACACTAATATTAAAGCTTTCTGTAAAACCATACATGGGTAATTTTACAAATTCATCGGCCGCATCTTCTACATCTTTGGTAATGCCCGTTAATTCTGTTCCAAATACTAATGCAAATGGTTTTGAAACATCCAATTCATCTAAAGATACGCTGTTTTTATGGAGTGAAGTGGCTACAATTTTGTATCCCCGGCTTTTCAAATCTGCTAAGCAAGCTTGTGTATTATTTTCAAATTTCTGGTAACGATTTAATGTTAGCCATTGAGTGGAACCCATAGAAACATCTTCACTGATCTTATATTTATTGCGGTTCTCAATAAAATTAGTGGTTTGAATGCCGAATATATCTGCACTTCGCAACACAGCACTAAAATTATGGGTTTGGTAAACATCTTCCAATACCAACGACATGTGGTTGGTTCTTTCTTCTAATACATCGTGCAAACGTCCTCTCCGGCGCTCGCTCACAAATCCTTCAAGATACTCAGTCAGGGCTTTTTTGTAGGCTAAATCAGGCATTTGGCAAAGATATACTTTTTATATAATTCCACTAATTAACCTTTATAAAGGATTGCTGTTAGCCTTAAATCGCTAAATTATGCGTACATTCGCAAAAAATAAAATAACAATGAGTAGAGACAGTAGCGGGCCTAGAAAAACTTTTTCAAAAGGAGGTTCATCCGATTTCAATAAAAGGAAATCATTTTCAAGTTCAGAAAAACCAAAAAGACCATATAAATCATCAGGATCTGAGGGTTCTTCTTTTAAGAAAAAAGATGGTGATTCAACAGAAAAACGTTCTTATACTAAAAGAGATAGTTCTGAAAGCCGTCCTCGCAAGAGTTATGGTGATTCAGAAAAATCAGGAGAAAAAAGAACTTACGGAAAGAGACTGGATGGTAGTTTTAAATCAAAGCCAAGCGGATATAGTGATGGAGAAAAACGTTCGTACACAAAAAGAGATAGTTCAGAAGAAAGACCACGCAGAAGTTCAGGAGATGGAGAAAGAAAGCCATTTGTGAAACGTGAAGATGGTAAATACGAAAGCGCCGGCCCTCGTAAAAGTTATGGTGATGGAGAAAAACGTTCTTATACAAAGAGAGAAGATTCAGACAGGCCACGCAGAGATTCAGGAGATGGTGAAAGAAAACCATTTGTGAAACGTGAAGACGGAAAATATGAAAGTGCTGGTCCGCGCAAAAGTTATGGTGATGGAGAAAAACGTTCCTACACAAAAAGAGATGATTCAGACAAGCCACGCAGGAGTTCAGGAGATGGTGAAAGAAAGCCATTTGTGAAACGTGAAGATGGAAAATACGAAAGTGCAAGCCCTCGTAAGAGTTATGGTGACGGAGAAAAACGTTCTTATACAAAGAGAGATGATTCAGACAGACCACGCAGAAGTTCAGGCGATGGTGAGAGAAAACCATTTGTGAAACGTGAAGATGGGAAATATGAAAGTGCTAGTCCGCGTAAGAGCTATGGTGACGGAGAAAAACGTTCTTATACAAAGAGAGATAGTTCAGAAGAAAGACCACGCAGAAGTTCAGGAGAAAGTGAAAGAACACCATTTGTGAAACGTGAAGATGGCAAATACGAAAGCGCTGGTCCGCGTAAAAGTTATGGTGATGGAGAAAAACGTTCATATACCAAAAGAGAGGATTCAGGAAAGCCAAGCAAGAGTTTTGAGAGAAGAGATTTTGATAAACCTTATGAACCGAAACTTTCTAAATCACAAAAGGTAGTTGAGAAATCAAAAAAAGCAGGACCTTCCAAAACATCGGATCAAAAAGATGTATCGGACGATGCAGTTCGTTTAAATCGTTATGTTGCTAATGCAGGGATTTGTTCCCGCAGAGAAGCTGACGTTTTGATTGCAACCGGTGTGGTAACCGTTAATGGAAAAATTGTGACAGAGATGGGTTACAAAGTAAATCCAACCGATGTAGTAACTTATGGCGGCGTGCCAATTAAAAACGAAACCAAAAAATATTTAATTTTAAATAAACCAAAGGATTACATCACTACAATGGATGATCCGGAGGAGCGCAAAACTGTTATGGAGTTGATCCGTAAAGCATGTAAAGAGCGTTTATATCCGGTAGGAAGGTTAGACAGAAATACAACAGGCTTGTTATTGTTCACCAATGACGGTGATATGACCGCTAAATTAACGCATCCAAAGTTTGAAGTGCGTAAAGTGTACCATGTTACGCTTGACAAAAAAATGACAACTGAAGATTACAGAACTTTAGTTGAAGGTGTTGAGTTAGCGGATGGCTTTATTAAACCGGATGCTGTTGAATTTGTTGGTGCGGGAAAATTTGAGCTGGGTGTTGAAATTCATAGCGGTAAGAATCGTATTGTTCGCCGTATGTTCGAACACTTAGGTTATGAAGTGATGAAGCTTGACAGGGTTGCTTTTGCAGGCATCACTAAAAAAGATTTACCACGTGCAAAATACCGTTTCTTAACTGAGAAAGAAGTAGCCTTTTTGAAAATGCTTGGATAAGAGACTAAAAAGACAATTAGACTAAAGAGATAAAAGAGATGTATTTTTGTACATCTCTTTTTATTTATGTCAGTGACAAACTTTAATTAAAGATCATTAATTAATAGATAACTATGAATAAAATATATTACCTCTCGACCTGCGACACTTGCAAACGCATTATTACTGAATTGGGTTTAAAGGAAAAGGGATTCTTGTTTCAGGATATTAAAACAGAAAAAATAACAGCATCACAACTGGAAGAAATGAAAAACGCTGTTGGGAGCTATGAAGCTTTATTTAGCCGTATTGCCAGAAAATATAAAGAGCTGGGTTTAGCTTCGAAACAACTTACTGAAACGGATTATAAAAATTATATCCTCGAAGAATATACGTTCCTGAAACGCCCAGTTATTTTTATTGGAAAGAAAGTGTTTGTTGGAAATACGAAAGGTGTAATTGCAGAGGCAAAAACAGAATTAAGTTAGTAATTCAATCAGCTTTTTTGTTTTCTCCGCATTGTTCATGGAAACAACCAATGATTTTCTTTTTGCAATTTCTTCAGCGCTAAATTCTTTTGGAAATAAAATATTTATCTGATCGATATATTCATTAGCTGAATCAGCAATGCAGCATGTCTTTATCAGATCAGTACCTGTTAACATTTTTGAGTTAGCAATCACAAATCTTCCTGAATATAATACATTTAATAATTTTAATTTTAAGCCGGTGGCCTGTTCGGTATATAAACAATGAATTTGGGCATCATTGATGAGTGATTGCATCTCCGCTTCAGAACAATTTGGTTTTAATGTTATGTGTTTATATTGATTAACGGAATCACTTAAATGTTGAGGTGGATTTAAACCCGCAATAATTACCGGAAGATTTATTTTTGAAAAAACATGTTTAATCAACCATAATGCTGCATTATAGTTTTCGGAAATGGATAAATTACCATGATATAAAACATAATCTCCTTGTCCCACTTTGCATTGCAATTCATCAAAAGGATGGAAGCTTGGTAAATACATAGCCGGAGTATCAGGATATGTTTTTTTGAAATACATCAGGTCTGTCTCAGAGACAGATAAAATATAATCAGCATGAGTAATTTGTTTTTCGAAACGTTTTAGCTTAAAAGCTTCCACCTTCAGGTAAATTTTTTTTAGAAAAGATTTTTCACCTTTAGCTAACTCCAAAAAATAGTCATGTTCGATATTGCTGTGCCGGAATATTTTTTTTCTTCCTTTTAAGTCAGGATCATTTAATAAATAACAAGTGTGTAATACTTCAAATAAGATCGGGTAATTATCCTTCAATAAATTTTCCTTCAGGTTTTGATGCATTCTTGAAATGACATTATAGGGCAGAAATGAAAATTGATTGTTAAGAGAAATATCTCTTTTGTAATAATAAACGGTGTCACATAATTTTTCTAATTCCAGGGCATGTTTTCGGCTACCATATTCAAAGCAATGTAAAATAATTTTGATACCCTGTTCATTTAAACATCTGATTTTATGAAACACATCAATTGCACCCCCATAGTTTGCAGGGTAGGGGATATCAAAAGAAATGATATGTAAATAGCTTTGCACTAAAGCAAAGATAATTTAAAAAATGAATTGGAGGGAGTGGATTTTAAATCACATAGGACATAGTAATAGATTTACAAAAAGAGAGGAGAAGACACTTCGCTTTAAGAATAGAATTCTCTTTTAAGAAACGTTTTTCTATCTGCTACTCATTCTCTTTTTTTCTATGAATCTATGTAGTTAATTTTTTAATTAATTTTTAATCAATAGAATCATTCGAACATAAAACTATTTGAAATTATGCCTGCATTGAATTTTGAAATAAAAGTTCCATCTGGTTTGTAGATCTCTATTTTGGATTTCTGCACATAATCAATGGCATCAGAAACATAAATCCTATAGTCTTTTGGATTTACGCCCAGGCCATAATAAAATTTCGAACCCTGGCTAATTAACGCATTGGCAGGTAATATCGATGAATTTATTTGAAATTGGAATACGCCATTATTTAAATAGTATAAAGTATCCTTTGTTTTATTAATACATAATTTGTGCGGACTTTCACCTAAATTAAAATTAAGTGTTTGTTCAATCTGAAGAGTAACGGGATTAATTTTGCTTAATCTACCTGACTGACCGGCGGCATTATTGCCACTGCTTAATACCCAAATTTTTGAGTATTTATCAATGCAGATGTTTGAATTTCCTTTGCCAACATTAATACTATCAGTCAATACGTCGTTTGTAGTATTTGCGATGTAGCAGTAGTTTGAATTGCTATTGGTTATAAATGCTTCATTATAGATCAAAACCATCTCCTGAGTGCCTGGCATGCAAGGAATAGAACCTGAAATAGTATTGGTATTGAGGTCAACTACCTGAACTGAGTTTGAATATAAATCACTGACATAAGCTTTATTGTAAGTAATCGGTAAAATATATCGCGGCGAATTAAAACCGTTAATCGTGGCAGTTTTTACAAAATCAGATGTATTTGCAACAACAATTTTGTTTGAATTATTCATCACAATATAATAGCTACTATTATGTTTCGTTATGCTTTGACAAACATTCCCAAGTGATCCATTATTATTTTGCTGGCCATAATAATCATCAATTACAGCGCCAGAGGTTGGATCGTATAAGGAAATAGTTCCTGAACCCCAACCAAAATTCCCTTCGTTGGAAACCAGTACCTTATAATCTGAGTTAACAGTTACCGCTGTTTTTTTCGGATCCTGGGGCTTGTCTTTCACACAGGAATTGAAAAAAACTATAATCAATATGCTAATGTATATTCTCATTTTATTAAATGAACCACCATTGATTTTTGTACCAATGGTGGTTAGTTGTATTAAAGTTTAATAAATTTTATTTTTTTTGAAGTAGTTCCATCAGCTATTTCGATAAAATACACACCAGCTTCAAATTCCTGTAAATTCAATTCTTTTTGAAACTTTCCAGCTGAAGTTTGGCTTCGATTATATTGTATTTCTTTACCACTTATATCAAACACAGTGATCGTTAATATCTGTGATGAATTTGATTCATAACTTAAAAAAATATTTTGGGTTGCCGGATTAGGAAATAGCGATATCGCTGAAATACTTTCTAATTCATGAATGCCAACAGTACTTACAGTTGTGAAGTTATCCATGGAAAAGAAAGTAGGTGTTTTTATTCCAAAAGCGTTATTATCTGAAGATTTCATTTCAAATTTTATACTATCAACTTGTCCAAGACTTATGCAATTGAAAAACTGCCAGTTTTTAACAACGTAATCATTTAATATCCCTGGTGCTCTATAATCTGCCAGATAAAATTGCACGCTATCGTTTATCATATTTCCTCCACGGTATCCTCTAACATTTACTTTAAACCAATCAGGATATTCTCCTTGCGGAATGATGTTTCCAGAGCCTGTACCGGTGGTGTCACCAAATCGTCTTCCAAAACCGCCTTTTTTTATTTCCTTCCAGGCATAAGTTGTGTTGGTAATGTAAAAACCACTTACTGCTGTTGTATTATTATTGAAAGTAATTTTTGCTCCGCTTTGAACAGTTGCATAATTATTTCCGCTAAATGCTATACCTGTAATTGCCCCGTAAAGATTTGTGTAGGTACCATCGATCGTATCATTCAGGTTTGTATAAGCTGATCCTGATTCCCAATAACCTCCAAACGCTGTATTCCAGCCATATTGAAAGGTTGCGCCATTGCTTGTAAAATCATTACTCGAATTATCCTGATAATAAGAGTTAGGAGATAATGTAAATGTATCAAAAGATACTGTTTGTGCTTTTGAGTTTAAAAGTGTTGCAAGGAATAAAACCATTGCCAGTTTAGTAGTTGTTTTTTTCATGTTTTGATTTTATGTTTTAATTAAAGGGTATTTTTATTTTCTGTTTTTTTCTTTTGTTTATGATAATTCATGGTAAGGCCAATTTCGTAGTTTCTGAGTGGCATAGGATTATTAGCTATCACCAAATAATTTTTATTAAACAGGTTATTAATACTACCGAATATTTCCATATTCACATTGCCAAAAGTATATTGATAACCGCATTTTAAATTAGCGATATAATAGGGATTAAGCCAACTGGTATTATCACTTGACGTAAACCGGTATCCTGTATAGTTTTGATTGAACAGAACACTCATTTTTTTATAGTTTATTAAAATACTGCCTTGCCCAGTATAGCGCGGTGTAAAAATTAACTGTCTCCCAATGGAGTTATCATTCTCCTGTTCATTTTTTGAATAGGTAGATAATACATAAGATGTGTTAATGATTAGTTTCGCTAAGAAATCTTTATTCATGTAGCTCATTTCAGTTTTGGTTTCAGTACCTCTGCTATAGACTTCTGCAATATTCCGGGGACTTACATAGCCTTTGTCGGAAGGTAACCAAGTAATCCAATTTTTTGTGCGTCTGTTAAAGTAAGTTCCTTCAACAACCAATGAGAAACCTTTTGAAGAATATTCATATTCCAGTCCGCCCTCAAAATCGTAACTTTCTTCAGGTTTTAAGTAAGGGTTTCCACCGGGCCGCCAATAGAGATCGTACAGCGTAGGCTGGCGGTAGGCAGAAGATGCATTAATTTTTACTGCGATGTGCTTTATTAATTTGTATCGAATGCCGGTGTTTCCTGTAAAAGGTATATTAGTCAAATTAGTAAATTCTTTTCGGACAGAAACATTATAATTTAATCTGGAATTAAAAGCCAGGAGTTTATACGCTGCAAAGAAAGCCAGTTTTTGTAATTGATTACTAGAGCTATTATGGCCCTCATCTTCTTTATTAATGGATTGTAACTGATACAAGGTGAAATTGACACCAACATTGAACGTATGCTGTTTAAACTGATAAATATTATCATTTTCTGCAATGATCGTATGAGTGTTATTATTACTATGTGTTTTTCTTAAACTATCGTTATATTCATTTGCGTCTTTAAAATATGCTCCTCTTATAATAGATTTAAATCTGTATTTTGCATAGTTCCAATCGGCATTTAATTTTATGTTTTCATCTGTTTGGTTGCGTGTGTTGGTAACGAAAAAATTGGTAGGTAAATTCCGGAACGCATAATTGTACCAAAGTCTTACACTCATTTTTTGATACGGATTAACAAACAATGAAATCTCCTGCATTAAGCCCTTCATTATATAATCGGAATTTATCAACGATTTATCAGGATGATCTCTATCAAGCGTATCTTTATATGAATAGTTATTGAGAGAAGAAACATAATAGATTTTGGTGCTGGATGTAATTTTTTTGTAACTCAATAAAAGTCCGGTCGAAATTTTTTGTGTACCGAAACTTCCAACACTCATGTTTAATTTCGTGTGAAATCCCCGATTAAATATAGGCTTAGAGTTTAGATGAACAGCGCCTCCTACAGCGCCGCTTCCCCACAGTGTACTGCCTCCGCCATATTCCAATGACACGTCATCAAACAGCGAGATGGGTATTAAGCTAAGATCATACATTCCTAATCCCGGGCTATTAATGTTTAAGCCATTCCATAAAATCGCAGTTTGACTTGCATTACCACCACGTATACTTGTGGAAGCGATATTTCCGGCTCCATATGATTTAACATGTATGGCACTTTGCGCTGACAATAGATCGGTTAACGAAGAAGTTTGATAGCGTGCCATTGTGAAGCTATCAATGCTGGTACTTTTTCTTGAAGCCTGAAGGAGTTCTTGCTTGTTAGCTGAAATGACAATTTCGTTCAAAATGTGTCCGCTTGTATCTGTGGTCTGCGCATTGACTTTGTTTAAAAAACAAATGCATAGTAGTAACAAGACAAAAAATTTTGACAATAAAATGCGATATGTTTTTAAAACGTACATTTTTTTAATAAGTCAGGGAAGAAAATAAAAAACAGCACATTGATTTCAACGTTTTGTTTTTTGCTGGCTTTTGTTTCCCCGAAAGCTTCAAAATTGCAGTTTGGCAGGTCTTCTGACTCGTCTTTGTTTTTAAACCTTCCCGTTTGTTTGAGACAAACAGTGGCAATTTATAAAAACACTTTTTAAGACTTACAGCAGCGGGCACTGTTCATGAATTTCACATGATTCCCTTTTAATTTTTAGTACAGTAGGCTGAGCGAAGGCAAAGCCAATGTACTATAAAACCAAATTGCGAGGCAAATGTAGTAATAAAAAACAAAAACGCACATTTAATTAAAAATGTGCGTTTCAAAATTTTGTAACTGTTAACTATTAAGTTCCAGCCAGCATATCACCCCAATCTGCACCATCTTCACTTTCTTCTGCCTTGATGCTTAGCACCGGCACCTTTGAATGATGGATAACCTGTAAAGCATAAGGGCCTAAAAAGAAACCACTTAACTCCGCATCCTGGTCAGTCATAATAGAAATTAAATCTCCACCCACTTTCTCGCAAAAGTTTACAGTTGCCACAGCCCTGTTTTTTACATTTTCTACCAGTTCTGTAGTACAGCCAACGCCTTTGTCTTTAGCGGCAGTATCTACCTGACGCAACATAACCTGCATAGCATGTTTTTTATTTTCTTCATCGTCGGCTAATATACCAACGGCATAAACATGAGATGAAAATTGTTTAGCTAATTCTAAAGTAGCCACTACTTTTTGACGGCTATGCTCAGAAGTATCGATTGGTAAAACTATTTTCTTATATCCAAAAGAAGTGGCATATTCACTCATTGTTAAAACAGGGCAAGGACTTTTGGTAAGAACCTTTAACGCATTACTACCAATAGTCAAATCTTCCCATGCACTATATCCATGTGTTCCCATCACGATTAAACCTGCATTTATTTCTTTTGCAAACCTTACGATTTCCGCAGTTGGGTTACCAGAATTAACAACGGTTGTAACGTTCACATTATATTCCTGTTTAATATCATCCGCTAACTGCTCCAATTTTGCCTGAACGGCAATTGAAGCTTTTTCAATATTTTCAACTGTAATACTTGGGTTAAATACATTGAATTTTTCCCAATGTTTGGTAATAATATGTACTAAAAAAATCTCCCCCTTCGTGTATTTTGCCATAAAAGCACCGTGCCTTATAGCCAACATGGAAGTGTCAGAAAAATCTGTAGTGATGATAATTTTGTTTGTGTTAAGATGAATCATAAAAATTATGTTTAGTTGGGTAAATTTAATAAAATAAATTACAGATTAGTTTCATTTAGAACTTTTTACTAATGTAAACTTTAAATATCATATTACATTATTGAATATTATCATGGAGTTACATTAATCACAGTTTTATAATATTAATGACTAATATTCTGCAGATCCTTTACCTCATGTTTATGCTTAAAAAATATGGCGAATAAAACAGCTACTATTAGTGCATATGCAGCGAACGTTAGCCAGATGTTATGCCAGTCTTTTCCAAGATCAGAAGTGAAATAATGTTCGATAATGTATCCGCTGGTAACACTTCCAAACACGGCGCCAAAACCATTCGTCATCATCATAAATAATCCTTGGGCAGATGATCTTATGGTTGAATCGGTTGAAGTTTCTACAAATAAAGATCCTGAAATATTAAAAAAGTCGAAAGCCATTCCGTATACAATACAGGATGTAATAATCATCCATAATCCATCTGTTGGGTTTCCATAGGCGAACAAACCAAAACGCAGTACCCAGGCAATCATACTAAAGAGCATAACCTGTTTTATGCCGAATTTTTTTAAGAAAAAAGGAATGGCTAAAATAAATAGGGTCTCAGATATTTGAGAAATAGACATAATGATAGTTGAATATTTCACCACAAAAGAATCGGCATATTGTTCCTGGTGTTTAAAATCATCTAAAAACACATCACCGTAAGCGTTGGTTAACTGTAAAGCAGCCCCTAAAAACATACTAAAAATAAAAAACAAGGCTAATTTGTAATTGGCAAAAAGCTTAAAAGAACTCAGTCCGATTAGATCAACAAATGAAGCTGTGTTGTCTGTATTATGTTTTGGTTCGCACTTTGGAAGAGAAAAAGAATAAATGCCTAATGCAATAGCAGCAAAAGCGGCAATATAAAATTGATTTTCAGAGGCTTTGTTCCCTGATAAGTTCGTTATCCACATGGCAACAATAAAACCTATTGTTCCCCAAACTCGTATAGGAGGAAAATCTTTAATCACGTCAAAATTATTGTTTTTCAAAGCATTATATGCTACAGAGTTTGACAGGGCAATGGTTGGCATATAAAAAATCATGGCGATTAATATAACCCAAAAAAAACTCGACGGATCATTAATTTGAGGAACATACAATAATGTTAACCCTCCAAGTATGTGTAATATGCCGTATAATTTTTCTGCATTTAACCATCTATCTGCAATAATACCACAAAGAGTAGGCATAAATATTGAGGCAATACCCATAGTTGAAAAGATTGCCCCAAATTGTGTTCCATCCCATTGTTTAGTTCCAAACCAATAATTAGCAACAGTAATTAACCAGGCACCCCAAACAAAAAACTGTAAGAAGCTCATTGCAATTAAACGCATTTTCAAATTCATAGAAGTGTTGTTTATGTGTTATTAGAGAAATGAATTTATTGGAATTCAAATAATTTTACAATGAGCAAGATATAAAAA
The DNA here is from genome assembly GCA_040387555.1 of Bacteroidota bacterium. GTDB lineage: Bacteria > Bacteroidota > Bacteroidia > B-17B0 > Aurantibacillaceae > UBA4416. Next base: position 529,624 of record JAZKDO010000003.1, read on the forward strand.
AGGATTTAATCTGTCACTAAAAGATCATGATGTCATTATAATTTTAAAACTGTAAATCATGGAAAAGAAAATATTAAGATTGACGGGTATTTTTAGTGTTTGCCTTATTTTAAATCTAAACAGTAAGACCAAAGTTTCTATTCAAACGGCATTCGAAAAAAAATATATTACAGCTAAAGCTATTTGCAAAGGTGGGTTGGAATTAGATTATTCTGTTTCTAATTTGTTAAAAGATTCTTTAATTATTTTTATTCCTGCTGGGTGGCGTTTTAATTCAGATGCTGGTAAAAACGATTACCAGGATATTTTAGTGGTGCATGAAGAATTATTGGTTTTAAAACCCAAACAAATTAAAATTTTTGATATAAAAGGATATTGCTGTGAAGCTGCAAAAGGGGGGCCACAAAAAGGTGCACTTTATACATTGGGAAAGATGGCGGACAGTAGTCTTGTATGTTTAGCTCGCTATTTAAATTCTCACAAAGTTGATTCAAACACAGAGCAATATAGTGTGTGGGCAATAAGTGATGGAAAAGAAACCGCTAATATTACCAGTAGTAATGATTCAATAGCATCTTTATTAAGGACATTTGTAGCTAGAGTAAAAGGCGAACCTTTGCCTTGGTATACACTTTTAAAACGTGCTAATATTTCACGAACAGGAGAAGTGCAAGATCATCCGGTAAGATTTCAGGCTGATATTACTTATACCCTTCCTGAAACCTGTTATTCCTATTGTTATATTGTGGATTCCAATGGCCAAAAAGTATCCGAGATATTTGGAAAATGGATATTTCCTGAGAATACTGAATACAATTCTAATTTCAATGTTGCAGGTTTAAAGAAAGGTGATTATAAATTAATTTTAGAAGGTAAAAACAGCTCTTTATTTGAAAAAGCGTTCAAAATATAAACGGGTAACTTGCTGATTTATATTTATTTATAATAATGTTGCCAATTTATAGTTTTTTGAAGGATTCATTAGCATAATTCAATTAATTTTTTACTTTTGCAGGAAATTAAACTTGAAGTTATGTATTGGACATTAGAATTGGCATCTTGGTTAGAAGATGCGCCTTGGCCGGCAACTAAGGATGAATTAATTGATTTTGCTATTCGTTCTGGTGCGCCAATGGAAGTAATAGAAAATTTGCAGGAAATGGAGGATGAAGGTGAAGCATATGAAACTATAGAGGAGATATGGCCTGATTACCCTACCAAAGATGATTTCTTTTTTAACGAAGATGAATATTAAAATAAAAAAAAGGCTCTAGGAGCCTTTTTTTTATTTTAATTTATAAAATTAACCCTCTATCATATCCTCAACTTCAATAGTGCCGCCTGTTTCATTTGAATTCGCTTTATGATGAGCTTTTAGTTTTTCAATTTGTTCAGGAGTCAATAAAGCTTTTACCTGCTTGCGATAATCTTTTCTTACAATAGCAATTTCACGTTGTGCTGTTTCTCTTTTATCCGCCTGACCTTTATATTTCATGCGAATCTCCTCTGTTTTTTTATTCTTATCTAAAGCAAGAGCCTTAACTTTTGTTTTTTGCTCTTCTGATAAAGTAATTTTTTCATTTAAACGTTCTATCATTTTTTGAGCACGATCTTCAGGAGATATTTTTTCACGAGGTACTCTTACCTGGTTCTCTTTCATTGGTTCCTGCGCTTGTAAGTTCATTGTAAAACCTATTACACTAAGCACTATTAAAATTATTTTTTTCATTTTTTTGTTTTTACGTTAATATAAATTATTTAATTATCGTTTTGACTAAGAAAAAGGGAATTGGTTTAATTGAAATCTATTAATACTGTACTTTTGGAATCATTCCACGAATTCCCATATCAACAGGGAATTCATTTCCTGTTTCGGGCTGATAATAACCGTCTCCGTTTGGATCTTTAAATTCAAAACTTTTATTCGTGGATAAAGAAACCGTGACAATGATATCATTTGTTGCAGCAGATGGTATAGTTAAATTAAGAGGGTTGCCATTAGCATCTGCAAAAACCGCTGTTACTACGCAACTTCCGGGGGTAATTGGAGAGTTTGCAAAGTTTGGATTTACTACAGTTGTTGACCCTGAATAGGCCTGTCCATCAATCATCCAATAACCATTATTAACGGGGTAACCCGGTATATAGGTTTCAAAACCCCAATATCCTTGTGGATGATTTACATTTGGACCACCAACTGAAGAAGATGGAACATAATCTTTATCTTTAATTTTATATTTTGTAACATAGGTTTTGTATCCTAAAAAAGATGCAACTGTACCATTTCCGATTTGGTTTCCCGGAATTCCATTTGCTTTATATGGAATGTCATAATTTTGATAGGATAACGATAAACGCAACCATTTATAAGTAGCGCCTGGAGTTAACTGGCTCAATGGTATTGAAAAAAAAGTAACCCCTTCTCTTACAACTGTGGATTTACTAAATTGTATAGCAGTAGTACCGCCAGCGGCAGTTTCGGGTGCGTGATACAAAACAGTTCCTGCACCCAGTGCTGTCATATCACCCTGAGCCAGTTCAATATAATGAGCAGCCATTTGATTAAATTTTGGTGAATAAGCACTGTTGCCTGCAGCAACTGTTGATGGTTGTCCGAAATTATTTAATCTAACCTGGGTAGAATCGAATTTAAATTTAAAAATCAAATGTGGGCCGGTTCCGGTAGAGGTCCATGACGTATCAGGATAGACTTTTTCCTGTGTACTTGTTGCAACAGCTATTTCTTCCGGAGCAGTTTCTTCTTCCTTCTTTTTGCAGGAATAGACAATGCCGAAGATTAATAGTAAGGCAAATATTTTTTTCATAATAATTTTTTTGTTTTGCTAATATACAAAAAAGATAGTCAAAAATTATTAGTGAAATAAATAATCCCCTGCCAGCGGCAAGGGATTAAATGTGTATTCTTGAAAGTGGACAAAAAAATTAAATAACAGTTTCGTCATTTGGCGGAAGAATATCCGGGTTCGGAATATTTTCATTTGCTTCATCTAAAGCCTTTGCTTCAGCAATATCTTTTGCAAAAGGACGTTTGCCGAAAATTGTTTCCAAATCCTCTTTAAAGATCACCTCTTTATCAAGTAGCTTTTCAGCTAATTGCGTCAGCTTATCTTTATTTGCTAATAGAATAGCTTTAGTTCTTGCATAAGCAATATCAATCATCTTTTTAACCTCTTCATCAATTGTTTTCGCGGTGCTTTCACTATAAGGTTTATTAAAACTGTATTCATTCTGGCCAGAACTATCATAGTAACTCACATTACCAATCTTATCATTCAAACCATAGTACACAATAGAAGCATAAGCCTGGCGTGTAATTTTTTCAAGATCACTTAAAGCGCCCGTAGAAATTTTACCAAAAATAATTTCCTCAGCAGCTCGTCCACCTAAAGTAGCGCACATTTCATCAACAATCTGTTCTGTTGTAGTGATTTGTCTTTCTTCGGGTAAATACCAGGCCGCTCCTAATGATCGTCCGCGAGGAACAATAGTCACTTTGATTAATGGAGAAGCGTGTTCACACATCCAACTTACTGTAGCATGACCTGCTTCATGAAATGCAATCACACGTTTTTCAGCAGGCGTGATGATTTTGTTTTTCTTTTCTAATCCTGCAATAATCCTATCTACAGCATCCAAAAAGTCTTGTCGTGTGACTTTTTTCTTATTTGCACGCGCTGCAATTAATGCCGCTTCGTTACATATGTTTGCTATATCAGCACCACTAAAACCTGGAGTCTGTTTTGCAAGAAAATCTATATCAACAGAAGTGTCAATTTTTATTTTCTTCAAATGAACTTTAAAAATTTCTTTACGTTCAACAACATCAGGCATGTCAACATAAATCTGACGATCGAAACGGCCAGCACGCATTAAAGCCCTGTCTAAAATATCGGCACGGTTAGTAGCTGCTAAAATAATAACACCACTATTAGTACCAAAGCCATCCATTTCCGTTAACAATTGGTTCAATGTATTTTCACGTTCATCGTTTCCGCCCGCAGCCGCATTTTTACCTCTGGCTCTACCAATCGCATCAATTTCATCAATAAAAATGATACAAGGCGCTTTTTCTTTTGCTTGTTTAAATAAATCACGCACTCGCGAAGCTCCAACACCCACAAACATTTCAACGAAGTCTGAACCTGATAAAGAAAAGAAAGGAACTTTTGCTTCGCCGGCAACTGCTTTTGCCAATAAGGTTTTTCCTGTTCCGGGAGGTCCAACTAATAAAGCACCTTTTGGAATTTTAGCTCCCAGGTCAGTATATTTCTTTGGATTTTTTAGAAAGTCTACAATTTCCATGACTTCCACTTTAGCACCGTCTAAACCGGCAACATCATTAAATGTCACATTTACATTAGAGTCTTTATCAAATAATACTGCTTTGGATTTTCCGATATTAAAAATCTGGCCAGCACCACCATTAGCGCCACCACCCATTCTACGCATCATAACGATCCAAAGAACCACCATAATAGCAATTGGAAGCATCCAGCCTAAATGATCACTCCATTCAGTTCTGTCTTGGCGGGATGGAGAAATTCTTAATGCCATTGGCAAATTAGCATTCGATTGTACTTGTCGCACCTGCTCCAAAAAGTCTTTCACATCAGGAACAGAAACTTTAAAATGTGGCCCTGGTGCACTTTTAGGGTTCGGGAATAACTGAACCATTTTGCCGTTTTTATCAGCTTGAAAATAACGAGGAAGACCTAAACTGTCCTGACTTATAGTAATTTCAGCAATTTTTTCATTTACGATCACAATTTCTCTCACATCGCCCTTAGCTAACATGTTTTGTTCAAACTGTGTTTGATCAACTTCATAAACGCGTCCTTCAAAATCCTGCCCAAAAAACACAAAACCTAAAAGACCAACGATTACTAAACCGTAAATCCAATAAAAGCTATTACCACCATTATTATTTGATCCGCCGAAAGGGTTAGAGGGTTTTTTACCAAACCGATCTTTCATTTTTTCAAACTGTTTTTTTCGATCGTCTTCAGGAGATGAAAGTGGGGTAGGGTCACTTTTTGGAATATCAGTATCTTTTCGTTCGTTGCTCATAATCAGGATATATAACGTATTGTTTTTGTATTAATTTTTTTAATCTTCAATTCTTGTAACTTCCCCATCAGCCCATAAACCTTCAATGTTGTAAAATTCACGGGTTTCTCTCTGGAAAACATGAGCTACAATATTTACATAGTCAATAAGAATCCATTCTGAATTCTGATGGCCTTCGCTGCGGTATGGTTTTTCACCTGTTTTTTTCATCACAAATTCCTCTAAAGTATCAGCTACTGCACTTACATGAGTCGTACTATCTGCATCACAAATCACAAAATAATCGGCGACACGATGTTCCAACTCTGATAAATTAATGATAGTGATGTTTTTTCCTTTTTTTTCCTGCATACCATACACAATAGCATCCAGCAAACTTGTTGTTTCTTCTTTGGTAGAAGACTTCTTCGGGCGTTTAGCGCCACCGGAAACTTTCTTCTTATTTTCTGTATTAGCAATGCGATTAGCCTCTTTTTGTAATTCTTCCTTTTCAGTTAAAGGTTTTTTTACTGTCTTTTTAGCTGCCGCTTTTTTCGGCGATGCTTTTTTCGCTGTAGACTTTTTACTTGCTGCTTTTTTAGGCGCCGCTTTTTTAACTGGTATTTTTGCCATATCTTTTTTTGTTGCTTATGCTATTCCGTTTTATACTTTTGTTTTGCTGTAAGCATCAAATTTAACCTTTTTTTTTGCCTAAATGGAAACATTGTTTATTGGAAAGAACCTGCTTTTTTTACACGAGGTAGAAAGCACCAATACTTATGCCATGAACTTGTTAAGGAATGTTAATCCAATGGCTGGCACTGTTGTTTATACGGATCATCAGACCAAGGGAAAAGGACAGCGTGGAGCTGTTTGGACTAGTGAAATAGGGCAAAACATTACGGCTTCGGTAATTTTAAAACCACAATTTTTAGGTTATAAACAAACCTTTTATTTAAGTAAGATTAGTGCCCTGGCTGTTTATGACGTATTGACGGAGATTTTACCTATTGGTCAATATGACATTAAAATTAAGTGGCCTAATGACATATTGGTAAACCATAAAAAAATTGCAGGAATATTAATTGAAAATAGCTTCCTCGCCAATTTAGTTCAGTATTCAGTAATTGGAATTGGATTAAACATAAATCAAAGCAATTTTGACGAGTATGCGAGGTCGGCCATATCCCTTAAAATCTTAATGAATAAGGAACAGGATAGAAATCAGATTTTGAATCTGTTTTGCTGGCACCTGGAAAAATGGTACTTAAAATTGAAGGAACAAAAGCTCGATTTAATTGATAGTAAATATTTAAGCGTTTTATTTGGAATGAACCAGCTATTGGAGTTTGAAGATTCGAATGGTGTGAATTTCAAAGCAACCCCTGCAGGTATATCTAATGAAGGGAAACTAATTCTTAAACAAGAAGATTTATCATTAAAAGAGTTTGATGTCAAAGAACTCAAATTTTTAATGTGATTTATTGTTTTAATAAAGATTCATAAGTCATTGCTGATTTTGTGAAAAGGATTTTTATTTTCGTAATGTATTTATATTTTTAAAATGAAACAATATCACGATTTAATGCGCCATGTTTTGGAACATGGAGTTAAAAAAGAGGACAGGACGGGAACAGGAACAGTGAGCGTATTTGGATACCAGATGCGTTATGATTTAGCAAAAGGGTTCCCATTATTAACAACAAAAAAATTACATACAAAATCCATCATTCATGAATTGTTATGGTTTTTGAAAGGAGATACCAATATTAAATATTTAAAAGATAATGGTGTTCGTATTTGGGATGAATGGGCGGATGCCGAAGGAAATTTAGGTCCTGTTTATGGTTATCAATGGAGAAGCTGGCCAACGCCTGATGGAAAACATATTGACCAGATCTCTCAGGTGATTGATATGATTAAAAATAATCCAGATTCCAGGAGATTAATTGTAAGTGCCTGGAATGTGGCGGATATCAATCATATGAAATTGCCTCCTTGTCATGCTTTTTTTCAATTTTATGTAGCAGATGGAAAATTAAGTTGTCAGTTATATCAACGAAGTGCCGATATATTTTTGGGTGTTCCATTTAATATTGCGTCCTATGCAATTTTGACCATGATGGTTGCGCAGGTGTGTAATTTACAACTTGGTGATTTCATTCATACTTTAGGTGATGCCCATTTATATTCTAATCATATTGAGCAAGCTAATTTGCAATTAACGCGCGATCTAAGGCCATTGCCCATTATGAAAATTAATCCGGAAGTAAAATCTATTTTTGATTTCACTATTGATGATTTTAAATTGGAAAATTACGATCCGCATCCACATATTAAAGCTGAAGTGGCAGTATAAAAATTCTTATAAAAATTTTTCAATCGATAGAATACAATTACATTTACACAAAATTTAATTTTTATGAGCGATATTAAAACAGTATTGGAAGGAGCAAAAATTCAAATGGAGAAAACAATCACCCATTTAGAAGCAGATTTAGCAAAAGTGAGGGCAGGCAAAGCAAATCCGAGTATGTTAGATAATGTATTTGTAGATTATTATGGTGCAAAAACTACATTAGGAAATGTAGCCAGTGTAAATACACAAGATTCCAGAACAATTTTAGTTCAGCCCTGGGAAAAAACTATGTTAACACCCATTGAAAAGGCAATACAGGCTGCTAACCTGGGCTTTAATCCACAAAATGATGGCGTGTTGATTCGTATCATTGTTCCGCCATTAACAGAAGAGCGCCGTAAGGATTTAGTGAAAACAACTAAATCATTTGGTGAGGATGCGAAAGTGAGTTTACGAAATATCAGAAAAGAATCGATAGATAAAATTAAGGCATTGCAAAAAGCAGGATTACCTGAGGATGAAGCTAAAAGCGGAGAAACAAAAATGCAGGCATTGGTTGATGAATTCTCAGTTAAATGTGAAAAGCATTTGGAACAAAAAGAGAAAGAGATTTTAACAGTTTAATCTCCAATAACCCAAATAACATTCATAAAAAAACCGATCCGCCAGCTAGCGAGTCGGTTTTTTTTATGATTGAAAAGACCTTGAAATTAGTCTACACGTTTAATAGTGCATCCTATGGATTTTGTTTCCTGTAATTTAGGGGTTTCATTTTTTGCTAATGATTCAATAGCATCTTTTAAATAATGAGTTTTAGCCATTGCAGGATCTTTAACGTTATCATCAATTGCACCTTTGTACACTAATCCTTTATCATTAAATAAAAAACATTGTGGAGTACGGGTTGCACCAAAGGCATCAGCCAGCTTCGAATTCGTATCTACAGCATAAGAACAGGTTAATTTTTGAGAAGATGCGTATTTCACCATAGCATCAAAGCTATCTTCTTCTGCACGTTGCGCTTCATTACTGTTAATAATTATGCAACCAATTCCCTGTTTCTGACAATTATCAGATATTTCTTTAATACGGGATTCGCTTAATTTTACATAAGGACAAGTATTACATGAAAAAATAACCAATAATCCCTTTCCTGTTTTGGAACTATTTAATGAAACATCTTTGCCACTTACATCTTTCATTTTTTCATCTGCCATTGGAATTGGAGAATTTAGACCAATTTCAGTGCCGGCCGATGTATTAATAAAAGATAAGAGAAACCCACAGGCCACTAATAGTACAAAAAATATAAATCCTTTTTTCATTTTTTATGCAGTTTTAATAATAAGCTAAGTTACGGAAATCTGAAAAACTAAACCGATTCTTCCTCTATGAAATACCCACATTGGTCTAATGATAAGATTACAAATTTTCTACATAATTATCTGAACTTTAACAATTTGTTAACTAAAAGTCAGTTTGGATTATTTCATATTTCATTATCTTTGTATACTTAAGTGAACACCCTACAGGACTCCGAAATCTGAAACCGCTTTAAGTAAAAAAGCGAACACCCTACAGGAATTTAATTCATACTCAATTAAATTATTCCAAAACCGCTTTCATTAATTTTTTGATAATTTATTTAAATGTTGAATAATTATAAAATGAAGAAGTTGAGTTTGTTCGCAAAGCTTTTGCCTTTGTTGTTCTTGTTTTGTTTTTCTGAAGGGTGGGGGCAGGCTTCTCTTCCATTATCAAGAACTGCGTGGGGTACAGAACCGACTGGATGGACAAACTCAGGATGTACACAGAGAACTACTGTATTTGCCTGTTCTGGAAATGACGGGACTACTTTCGATACAAATGGTGATTCTAGAACCATTTTTTTTGGCTCAGCTCCGGACCAATTAGTTTTTAAATTAAAAAGTAGTAGTATGTCTGGCGCATCCTCCTTGTTAGTTCAAGAGTCTGTTGACGGATCAACCTGGTCAAATATTGGTACTTATGGCACCGCAGGTGGCGCCACGGCAATAGCTGATTGTGGAAATATTACAATTACTTTGAATTGTCTTTCCAGGTATATAAAGTGGACCTACACAAAAGGTTCTGGTAATTGTGATATGGATGATGTATCAATATCTTCTTTTGTTGGATCATGTGGCGGTTGTACTACACCCGCAACCCCTCCTGCTCCGACAGCTGCAGCTAATCCGGCATGTTCAATCGGAACATTAAGCGTTGGTGCTAGCACAGTATCTGGAGTTACCTGGTATTGGCAAACAAGTGCATCCGGAACTTCTACAACACAGTCCACTTCTTCAACTTACACAACGGCCTCAACTTCCACTGTATATGTAAGGGCTCAAGATAATACAGGCTTGTGTTGGTCTACTAACAGTTCGAGCCTTGCGATTACGGTTAACGCATCGCCAAGTGTAACATTAGCTCCAGTTAGTAAAACGGTTTGTGAAGGAACAACCGCGACTTTCACCGCCTCAGCAAGTGGTACAACTCCGATCTATCAATGGCAGCAGAATAATGGTAGTGGCTTCACGGATATTGTTAGCGCGACGTCTAAAACATTGACTCTATCTTCAGTTTCTCTCTCAATGAATAGCTATTCATATCAATGTGTTATTTCTGTTGCAGGATGTAGTACTATATCAACTACACCGGTGGCACTTATAGTTATTAGTACTCCTGCAATGCCGCCCGTTCCCACTACAGCTATCGCAAATCCATCATGTGGTAGTAATACAGTTGTTGCAATGACGAGTACCGTATCCGGTGTGAATTGGTATTGGGAAGCAACATCTGCATCTACCTCAACTGCTAATAGCACAAGTACGCAAACTGTTATAGCATCAACAAGTACGGTTTATGCAAAAGCAATTAGCGCGGTAGCCGCTTGTGCTTCTCCCGCCAGTTCACTGGTTGCAACTATTGGAACACAAGTGACATTAACAGGTGCAGCACAGGTCAAAGATATATGTTTAGGTTCATCTACTACTTTTACGTCGAGTGGTTCCGGAACAGCAAGTAAATACTGGCAGTATAGTTCTGATGGTGGGGCGACATATACTGTTGTAAGTGTAGATGGTGTGCATACAGGTACTAATAACGCGACTTTAAATTTAAATGCACCCCCTCCGAGTTTAAATGGCTTTTTGTATCAAATGGTTGTGAATGAGCCTGGGTGCTCATTGGTAACAAGCGCAACGTCGACGTTAAATATATATACTGTTCCTTCTGCGCCTCCTACACCAAGCGTTATCGCAACTTGTAATATGGCAGTGATCTCAGAAACGATCGTTGCATTACCGCCTGCGGGAGTTACTTGGTATTGGGCAAGTAATGTTACTGCTCCGACTTCTTTTACTTCGGCCGCTACCGATTACAGTACAACTTCATCGGGAACAGTTTATATAAGGGCAAAAAACGATTTAGCGGCCTGTTGGAATAGTACCGGAACAACTAATTCGGTTGTTGTTAACGTTGTTAAATCACAAACTATTATTACACAGCCTACTAATACGACAGTTTGTCAAGGTTCAAGTACGAGCGTTTCTGTTTCTATTAACACTGCCTCTACAGATCCGCTGACTTTTCAATGGCAGGAGTATGATGGTTCAGTATTTAACAACCTTGCTGCAAATCCGCCCTATTCATTTACTAATAGCACGTACACAAGTAAATTAAATATAGGAAATACCTTAAGTATAGGAACCCATACTTATCAATGCATCGTTAGTAATGCCTGTGGAACACTCACAAGCAATATTGTTACAGTTGCCACTACTACAGCACCCGTAAATGACCTTTGTTCAAATTCAAGCCCAATCGTTATTGACGCAGCGCCAGTAAGCGGAAATTTAAATTGTGCAGGTCCAACATCTGGATTAGCAAATGCTTCTACCAAAAATGATGTATGGTATGCATTCACACCTACATGTACCGCGACACATACGGTAGCGATGACATTTACTACAACAGGTGTAGATTATGATTTATACGTCTATACTACAGGATCTTGTCCTTCAAGTGGGAGTGCCGGTTATATCTCCAATGGAACCACCACGGTCGAAACGATTTCTCAGACTTTTACAAGTGGTGTGACTTATTATGTTAGAGTATTAGATTTTAACAACAATGGAGGAACATTCTCTATAAGTGTAATATCAAATTGTGGTCCTCCCCACACCGTAACTTTTGATGCCAACGGCGGTTTAGGTTCTATGAGTAACCAAACGGCAAATTCAGCCACCAATTTAACAGCAAATGCGTTTACGAATAGTGGTTGTACTTTTGTAAACTGGAACGATTCTGCCAATGCTAATGGAAGTTCATATGGTAATTCAGCAATTTATAGCTTTACAACAGACATAACTTTATATGCACAATGGAATTGCTCAAGCGGAGGAGGCGCTGCCGGGTGCCCTTACCTGGTATCTGCTGTAGTTAATGCGTGCGGTGGTAGCTGCAACACCGAAGGTAAAAATGAAATGGTCGTAATGAATACAGGAACTTATTCCATTTCTGTAAATAGCACAAATATTAATTTATATTATAGCGGAGGTAGTAACCATTATTTCACAAATTCTTTTGCAGCATCTTCAGGAACAGTAATCTCTAATTTGAATACGCTAGTGGCTACTGGAGGATGTACAAATACACCCTTTGTTTTTGTCCCAAATGGAGGAACAATTCCGGCAAATAGTACTTATTTAATATTAAATAATAATTCATGTTTCAACGGAGATTTTTCTGCTTATTGCAATACAGGTCCTATTTATGTAATTATTAGTACTGATGTAGATTGGTCTATTAGTGGCTATTTTGGCAATAACAGTACGCCACGCTATTTTAGAACAGATTTCAGTAATGTCAATGCGGGTTGTGGATTGACTACCTACAATTATAATAGTGCTTCTACTTTTAGCTTTACTAGTGATGGTGCGTCAGTAGTTTTTAATGGAACTTCACCCAGTTACGTCAATGGAACTGGAAATTGTGCCCCTAATATTCTTATCCTCCCAATTGAACTCTTAGATTTTTATGGAACCCAAAATGGTTCTTCGAATGATCTTATATGGAAAGTGGCTTCTGAAAAAAATGTCTCACACTACATTATTGAAAAAAGTGAAGACGGTTTTAATTTCAATGAATTGACTCGTGTCAATGCTATTGGTGCTGAAGGTAATCTTTTGACGTATTCTTGTGAAGATCCTGATCCTCTTTCCGGAGTAACCTATTATCGATTAAGCACACTGGAGAAAAATCAGAAAATTAATCATTATAGAATTATAGATCTGGATAGAGGTAATAAAGATTGGAAATCATTGATTTATCAACTGAATGATCAATTGTTTGTGGAATGGAAAAATTATGTTCCCAAGAACGCATCTATTACTTTATTCGATTTATCAGGAAAGCAATTGGCTGATCAAAATGTGTTACAAGCTCAAACGAAAATAAGTATTGATGGTTTTGCAAATGGCATTTATTTTATAAAAATAAGTACTCCATATAAAACGGAGAATATTAAAATCGTTATTCAGAAATAAAATATATGCCTTCCCAGTTAAAATCTTTTTAATTTCACTCCATGAAACGTTTTATTCTATTTACAGTTTTTAGCTTTCTGATGTTGCACTTTCGTGCGCAGACAATTATTATGAATGAAGTCTCTAATGGGCCCACGGGTAATCAGGAGTACGTGGAGTTTGTAGTTGTAAGTAATACGGTAACTTATAACTGTAATAATACTACGCCGCCATGTATTGATATACGAGGATGGATTTTTGATGATAATAGTGGATTACACGGTGGTACCAGTGGAACCGGTGTTGCTGCAGGTGCTATTCGATTTTCGCAGAATGCAATATGGCAGTGTATTCCTTTAGGAACGATCATTTTAATTTATAATAATCTGGATAGGAACCCGGCTATTCCACCAGATGATTTATCAATGGCCGATGGGAATTGCAAGATAATAGCCCCCGTTAACAGCCCTAATTTGTTTGAAACCAATACGACAACTCCTGGTGCTGTAGCTTGTTCTTATCCCCCAAGTGGGTGGACAGCTGTAGGCACCTGGTCTACAACGCTTTTAGCAAACTCGGGAGATTGCGCCAGAATTGTCAACCTGGCTGGCTGCGAGGTATTTTCAGTTTGTTATGGTACGGCCAATACAAATAACCTGATTTATTTTTCTGGAACTGGTGGTCAGAGTGTATATTACTTTAATGATGTAGACCCTTCACAACAGAATAACTGGTCAATTGGAAGTGCATCATCTTCACCAGGGGATCAAACACCCGGAAGTCCAAATAATGCAGCAAACGCAGCTTTTATTTCGAAATTTAATAATGGATGTATGCCAATTACTCCATTAACCATAGGAACTCCCACGGCAGTTGCGTCTAGTGGATGTGGTTGTAATGGTTCTGCATCAGTTAGTTCTAGCGGGTCTATAGGTCCGTATACTTATCAATGGTTTGATTCAACTCCTCTCGCAATAGGGCAAACCTCTTCTACAGCTTCGGGTTTATGTCCTGGAGTTTATAAAGCAGTTATTACTTCTTACATTGGTTGTAAAGATTCTGTTTTCGTTACTATAAACTCATCGTCTGGTCCGTCGGTCACAGTAAATAGTGCAACCATATGTTCTGGTGCATCGGCTATATTGACAGCAACTCCATCTTCAAGCGGTGGAACCTATTCATGGACTCCCGGTGGGCAAACCACTCAAACTATTTCGGTGAATCCTGTAAGCGATGCCACTTATGCAGTTACTTACTCCATTAGCGGATGCGTCGTAACAAATAGTACAGTGGTGTATGTTAATCCATCACCAACATTAACAATTACTTCCACTTCGCCATCCTTGTGCGCTTCCGGACAATCTGCAACTTTATCTTTATCAGGAAGCATTGGGACTTGCAGCTGGAGCAATGGAAATAATGGCTCGTCGATATCTGTAAATACCCCGGGTGTTTACAGTGCTACTGTTATTACTGCAAGTTGTGGGAATACTCAAAGTACTTTTACAATTGGCTCTCTTCCAGCTCCAAGCGTAACTATAAGCCCGTTTTCAGTTTCTCTATGCCCAGGGCAATCAGCAACTGTTCAGGCAAATACGAATACAGCAGTGACTTATTCATGGAGTACCGGTGCAACCACTAGTACTGTTGCTTTAAATTCTGCTGGAAATTACACTGTGGATGTTTTCAATAGTTGTGGAAGTGCCTCCTCTAATGTCAGCGTTTCTGTTTCATCAGTCCCAAGTTTATCGATAAGCTCATCAGCAGTTACAATATGTCAAAGCGGACAAACAGCTACTTTAACAGCTGTTGGGAGCACCGGAACTTATGCCTGGAGTAACGGCTCTACGGCCTCTACCACATCTATTTCATCTCCTGGTAATTATTCTGTCACGGTTAATGTGCCTGGGTGTGGAAATACCTCTGCTAATATTTCATTAGGTACTGCTCCTTTACCAAATGTATTTATTTTTCCACCACCCACAAGTTCGGTTTGTGCGGGAGGTAGCATTTTACTTAAAGCAAATTCTAATGAAAATAATTATCAATGGCCGGGCGGAGTTACAACAGATACATTCAGTGCCACTTCATCTCCCGTGGTTGTAACAAGTACCAATGCCTGCGGAAGTTTACCGGCAACAATAGCATTGAACTTTGTTTCGCCACCAACTGTAACAATTAGTCCAAATACACTTACGTTGTGTTCAGGGCAAAGCGCCACCCTAGAAGCTAATGCAGATAATGCGACAACTTATGCATGGAGTAATGGAGCAACAACTTATACCACTGTCGTGAACAGTTCTGGTGTAGAGACAGTAACCGTTTCAAATGTGTGCGGCAGTACACCAGGTTCAATAACTATTTCTTCAGCCTCGCTTCCTGTTATAAATTTAACTTCAAGTGCATATACAATTTGTCCCAACGAAACAGCAACGCTAACTGTTACCGGTGCCAGTGAACCTTATGCATGGTCTAACAGTTTAAGCACTGGGTCTATCGTAACAACTAATGGCGGTATTGTTTCGGTTTCTAATACCAATATTTGTGGAACAGTTACAGAAACTATAAATATCGATGTACTTAATTTAAATGCGAGTATCATTGCCAATCCACAAAGTGGAACGGCGCCACTGATAGTTAATTTTACAAATAATAGTAGTGGAGGAAACAATTATTTGTGGGATTTCGGAAATGGCAATTCTGCGAACACACAAACTGCATCTATTCAGTCTTATTCAGTGGCGGGAACTTATACGGTTTATCTAACAGTAACAAATGGTTCTTGTTCTGATACGGATTTTCTGATTATTAATGTATTAAAAGAGGAGCCATATTTAGTGGTTCCAAATGTATTTACACCTAATAATGATAGTGTTAATGATATATTCAAAATAACAGGATTTAACATTGTTGATTTTAACTGTATAGTTTTCGATCGTTGGGGATTACAACTGTTTTCATGGAATGATATTAAAAAGGGATGGGATGGGAAAGTGAATGGTAAGGAAGCAACGGATGGAACTTATTTCTACATCATCAATGCAAAAGATATTGATAATAAAGAAATCAAGAAACAAGGAACTGTGACGTTATTTAAATAAGGGTAATTTTATTTCTTTTGCACATCTGAAATGTCCTTCCGGACAATTTTTATATCCATGTAGTCCGCAAGGTTTACAATATAACCCCGAGACTTCAATAACTTTTGAATTATATGCTAAGGGATAAAATCCAAAGGAAGGAACCGTTGAACAAAAGAAAGCAGTTGTAGGAGCATTGCCCGCAGAAGCTAAATGTAAAGGTCCGCTGTCGTTTACGTAATTCATTTTAGCATGCTTCATTAATTCGCAGGATTCCAATAAGGATAATTCACCAGCTAAAATATGTATTGATGAATGTGAGCTTATACTTTTAATTTCTTCACATAAATTTTTATCAGAAGGCCCTCCCAATAAATAAATAACTATTTCCTTAGGAATTGAATCACATAATTCAATCCATTTTTCTTTTGGCAATTGTTTGGTAAACCATACAGAAGAAGGAGCCATACAAACAAACGATGTAGATACCAACGGTTCTATTTTTGAAAATTGTTTAAAAGTCGGATATAGTTTTGGTTTCGCAACTGTCTTATCTGTTATCGATTCAATCAAATCATTATAACGATCAATCTCATGCCTACCATCACCTATTTTGTGTTTTGATTTATTGTCGAATAAAAATGAGAAAGGATTTTTATCGTAACCCGATGTATATCTTGCTTTTGAAAATGCTGTTAAAAACCCTGAGCTTGCATAACGATGAAGGTTAATAACGGTATCGAATTTTAGTTGACGAATTATTTTCAGTAGTTTGAATAAGCTTTTGTATTTCCCTTCCTGTTTGTTCCAAACTAAAGTTTGAGTAAGAATTGGATGTTCATGATATAAAGACTCATTTCCTTTTCTTACTAAAAGAGAGATTTTTGCCTCTGGGAAAAACGTATGTAATTTTTCAATAACAGAAGAAGCCAAAATGGCATCGCCAATAAAAGCAGTCTGTATAATAAGTATGTTTTTATGGTTTACCAATGTTATACAGCTACATTATGTTCTCTTAAAGCATCATTTAAGGACGTTTTAAGATCAGTACTGGCTTTACGTTTCCCGATGATTAACGCACAAGGTACCTGAAATTCACCGGCTGGAAATTGTTTGGTGTATGAACCGGGAATGACAACACTTCGTTCTGGTACAAATCCTTTAGTTTCAATAGGTGTAGGACCAGTTACATCAATAATCTTTGTGGACATTGTCAAACAAACATTAGCACCCAATACAGCTTCTTTGCCCACATGAACTCCCTCTACTACTATGCAACGGGACCCAATAAAACAATTGTCTTCAATAATTACTGGTGCAGCCTGAACAGGTTCAAGAACGCCGCCAATGCCAACGCCACCACTAAGGTGAACATGTTTGCCAATTTGCGCGCAACTACCAACAGTAGCCCAGGTATCCACCATAGTTCCTTCATCAACATACGCCCCAATATTCACAAAACTAGGCATCATGATCACTCCTTTTGAAATAAAGCTGCCATAACGGGCAATTGATCCGGGAACGGTTCTAACTCCCGCCTCGGCAAATTTGTTTTTTAATTTCATTTTATCATGAAATTCGAAAGGGCCAAGTTCCATCGTTTCCATTTGCTGTATAGGGAAATAGAGGATCACAGCCTTTTTTATCCAGTCATTCACCTGCCAGGTACCATCTGCCTTTGGCTCTGCAACACGAATTTTACCTTTATCCAGGTCTTCTATAATTTGTCTGATTACTTGCTGGTTAGAGGCATCTTTTAATAATTCCCTGTTGTCCCAAATGGATTCAATAGTACTTTGCATAAAAATCGCTTAAAATTGTTTGCAATTTAACTAAAATAAGTATATTTGCACTCCAATTTTTTGGATTGGTTGTGTAGCTCAACTGGATAGAGCATCTCACTACGGATGAGAAGGTTTGGGGTTCGAATCCCTACACGATCACATTAAAACCCTTTGAAAGCAGAGGGTTTTGTTTTTGGTGAGGTAGCTCAGTTGGTTAGAGCATCGGATTCATAACCCGAAGGTCGGGAGTTCAAATCTCCTTCTCACTACAAAGGTTGTTCTAATTGGAGCAACCTTTTTTGTTTTAGATAATTAAGGCGGGAAAGGCAGGTTCATTTAAAAAAAATCTTTACTCCTTATTTTGGTTAATCTAGAAAAACGGCACCTATCATTTGTAACTTTAACTGGTTAAGTTGACGTCTTTATTAAATTTAGAAGTACGGGTAGGCGATTTTCAATTTGTAGATGAGAGAAGAAAAATAGGTGTTCCTGCATTTTTTAAGCCTATAAAAATATAACTTCAGGCTAGTAAAAAATACGTACTTTTATTTCTTCGACATTAGAAAAAAATAATGCAATTAAATTTGTTTAAATCAATACACTGCATAAATTTACAAGGTTTTTAAAACGATTATAAAAATGGATAGGTTAAAAGATAAGTTTCGCGAAAAAGCAGTGCCTTTAGCAGCAGAGATAAAAGAAATTATCAAAAATCATGGCGACATGAAGTTGGGTGAAATTACTGTGGCTCAAGTATACCAGGGTATGAAAGGTATGATTGGTATGGTTACAGAAACCTCAAAACTGGATGCCGAAGAAGGAATTCGTTTTAGAGGATACTCAATTCCTGAATTACGTAAGCACTTACCTAAAGCGCCGGGCGGAACAGAGCCTTTGCCTGAAGGGATATTTTATTTGATGTTAGTTGGTGAACTGCCAACTCAGGACGATGTTAGTTTTATTACTAACGAATGGCAAAAGCGTAGTAATGTTCCAAAACATGTGTTTGATGTTATTGAGAAATTACCTACGGATACGCATCCAATGACACAGTTTGTAATTGGTATTATGGCAATGCAAACTGAAAGTTTATTTGCTAAAGCATATGCGAAAGGAATTAACAAAAAAGATTACTGGGATTACGTGTACGAAGATTCTATGAATTTGATTGCTCGTTTACCAAGAGTTGCAGCATACATTTACCGTCGAAAATATAAGAACGGAGTTCATATTGAGCCGGATCATAAATTGGACTGGGCAGCAAATTTTGCTCACATGTTAGGTTATGAAGATTTTGACATGAAGCGTTTAATGCGTTTATATTTAACTATTCATGTTGATCATGAAGGTGGAAATGTATCGGCACATGCTACTCACTTAGTTGGTTCAGCATTATCGGATCCTTATTTAGCTTTTGCAGCGGGGATGAATGGTTTGGCCGGACCTTTACATGGCCTTGCAAATCAGGAAGTTCTTAGCTGGATCATGGAACTGAAAGAAAATTTAGGTGGTGGATTACCAACTAAAGATCAGATCGCAGAATACATTAAGAAAACACTAGCAGAAGGAAAAGTAGTTCCAGGATATGGCCACGCAGTGTTGCGTAAAACCGACCCTCGTTTTACCGCTCAACAAGACTTTTATAAAACATATATTAAGCACGATAACATTTGCGAGATAGTGCAAATGGTTTATGAAGTTGCTCCGCCGATTCTTGAATCGACTGGTAAAATCAAAAACCCTTGGCCAAATGTTGACGCTCATTCAGGAGCATTATTAGTTCATTACGGAATGCATGAATATGATTTCTATACTGTGTTATTCGGAGTATCACGTGCATTAGGAGTATTAGCCAGTTTGGTTTGGGATAGGGCAACAGGTTCTGCAATTGAAAGGCCGAATTCTACTACAACTGATAATATTAAAGCGAAAATTAAAGCAGCTCAGGAAGCAAAAGCTTAGTTTATTGAATTTAATTTTAAAATCCCTTTTGATTATTATTGAAAGGGATTTTTTTGTTATAAAATTTGCTATTCCACTCTTAATGGCATTTGAGTAAATATTATTTTTATATCTTTAAAAGTATTATAGTTTGGTCTCATATAAGAGATCAAAAGCTTTTCAAGTATGGAGGAAATATAAAATGAAAAAAAGGATTGTTATAATTTGCGGGGTACTTATTGGATTTATTTTATTTCTTCCAAAGGAGCCAGCACAATCATGGGGTTTTTACGGACATAAACGTATAAACAGGATGGCCGTTTTTACTCTTCCGCCTGAAATGGTTTCCTTTTATAAAAAACACATTGAGTTTATTACTAATCATGCGGTAGATCCTGATAAAAGACGTTATGGAGTAGAAGGTGAAGCACCAAGGCACTACATAGATATTGATCATTATGGAACTCATGCTTTTGATAGTGTTCCCCAATTCTGGAAAGTTGCTGTTGCGAAATATTCAGAAGATACATTGATGGCTTATGGAATTGTTCCGTGGCAAATAGAAAAACATTATTATAAATTAATGAACGCTTTTAAAGATGAGAATCTTGACAGGATATTATCTTATAGCGCAGACTTAGGCCATTACATTGCAGATGCACATGTACCATTGCATACTACAGAAAATTATAATGGACAGCTTACCGGACAACGCGGAATACATGGCTTTTGGGAGAGTCGTATCCCCGAGTTAAAAGCAGAAGATTATGATTATTTTGTAGGAAGGGCAAAGTATGTAGATTCTCCTATTAAATCTGCATGGAAGGTTGTTTACGACAGCCACATGGCAGTAGATAGTGTATTGAAGTTTGAAGCTATGCTTAATAAAGATTTTCCCACAGATCGGAAGTACGCATTTGAGAATAGAGGAAATGTGATGATGAAAACTTATTCTTTAGAATACACCAATCGTTATGATTTAATGATTAAAGGGCAAGTTGAGCGACGGATGAGAGAAAGCATTGCAATGGTTGGGAGTTTGTGGTATACGGCATGGGTAAATGCAGGAAAGCCTAATCTTGAAAAATTGGGAGAAAAAGAAATCAGTGATTCCTTAAAAGTGCAGATGCAACGAGAAGAACAATTATACCTGGAACAAAAAATAAAAAATGCCAAAGGGCATGAGGATTAGTTTCTGTTAAAGAAAATCATCATTTAATTTTTCAATGATTCCAAACAGTATGAGAATGAAAACTGCATTTTATGCGCTCTTATTTATAGTTAGTATAACACTCCATGCTTTTTGTCAAAGTCCAAAAATGGATTCTCTTAAGTTGGCATTTAGAAAAGCAAAACATGATACTACAAGGTGTCACATTTTGGCTATTATGGTTGAATCGGATTATGATGAAAAAGTATGGCCGGTTTATAATGAGCAATTAAAAACATTATGCGAGTTGCGTTTAAAGGATTTGTCTTCAAAGGGTTCATTACATGTTTTCTATTCAAAATACTTAGCATCTACTTTAAATAATGTTGGTTTTATATACGATAATGAAGGAGACATGACAAAAGCTCTAGATTATTATAATCAATCGTTAAGGATACGGCTTGCAATTAATGATAAAACGGGGTTATCCAGATCTTATATAAACATAGGCACTGTTTATCAGTTTAAAGGGGACATACCAAAAGCATTGGAGTATTTACAAAAAGCTTTAAAGATTCAAGCAGAAGTGAAAGATAAACATGGAATGGCATATTCCTTAATTAACATTGGGCTCATAACAAGTGATCAAGGAAATGTGCCGCTTGCTCTAGAGTATTATCATCGGTCTCTTAAAATCAGAGAGGAAATTCAGGATAAAGAAGGAATGGCTGTTTCTTTAAATAATATTGCATATGTATATAACCGACAGGGTGATATGCAAAAAGCATTGGAGTATTATCAGAGATCCAGGAAAATTTTAGAAAGTATTAATGATCAGCGTGGCATAGCGAGAGCATTGAATAACATTGGGTCTATTTATCGAAACCAAAACGATATTCCTAAAGCTTTTGATTACTTTTCAAGAGCTTTAAAAATTAATGAAGCATTGAAAGACAAAAGAGGTATCGCTTCCTCACTAAGCAATTTAGCATTTATTTATAAAAACCATGGCGATCCTTCCTGTGATTTGCCCCATGAAGTATGTCTGAAAGACGGGCTTGCAATTGCTTTGGACTACCATCAGAGGTCTTTAAAAATGTATGAAGAAACAAAGGATAAAAAAACCATAGTAAATTCATTAGTTAACATTGCTTTGATTTATAATATTCAGTCACGACCTGTGGATGCATTGGCTTATGCTAATCGAAGCATGAGTATTGCAAAAGAACTTGGGTATCCGGAAAGTATAAAAAATGCGGCCTCTGTTTTGAAGGAGATTTATCAAAAACAAAACAACTATAAAAAAGCTTTGGAAATGCACGAATTGTTTATTCAAATGAAAGATAGCATTGATAATGAAACAACACGCAAAGCCAGCGTGAGGAAACAATTCCAGATTGAGTATGAAAAGCAGGCAACAAAGGACAGTTTAGCTAATGAAGTAAAAATTAAAGGAGAACAATTTAAACACGAACAAGCAATCAGTCAGCAGCGAATTTATACCTATGGTGGTTTAATTGGTTTTTTATTAATGCTGATCGTCGCGGGAGTCTCCTTTAGAGCTTTCAAAAATAAACAAAAGGCAAACATTATTATTACTGAGCAAAAGCATATTGCAGATGCTCAAAAGCATATCATTGAAGAGAAACAAAAAGAAATTTTGGATTCGATTACATATGCGAAACGATTGCAAGACGCTATTTTACCTCCGGCAAATTTAATTGAGACCTATTTTCCCGAGTGCTTTATTTTATATAAACCAAAAGATATCGTAGCTGGTGATTTTTATTGGTTTGAACACAATGCTGATTTATTGTTTATAGCCGCTGCTGATAGCACCGGACATGGTGTTCCTGGGGCGATGGTTTCTGTAGTATGCAGTAATGCGTTAAATAGGGCTGTGAATGAATTTAAAATAACTGATACCGGAAAAATTTTAGATAAAACAAGAGATTTAGTATTGGATACTTTTGCAAAAAGTGAAAGTGATGTAAAGGATGGAATGGACATTAGTTTAATGTCTTTGAAAAAGGAGAGAATGACTTCTGATATTATAATAAAATGGAGTGGTGCCAATAATGCCTTATGGTATATAAGAAATGATGAATTGATTGAAATTAAAGCTCATAAGCAACCCATTGGTAAAACAGAAAATCCAACGCCTTTTCCTGAAAATAGTATAAGCCTAAATAAAGGTGATGTTGTTTATTTAATTACTGATGGTTATCCTGATCAGTTTGGAGGACCAAAAGGAAAAAAATTCAAGTATAAGCAACTGGAATTATTGCTTTTGTCAATTCATACTTTACCGATGAAAGAACAGAAACAGATTTTAGATAAAACTTTTTGTGATTGGAAAGGAGATTTGGAGCAAGTAGATGATGTAACGATCATTGGGGTCAAATTAACATAATAGCACTATGACATTTTGCAAGTATTTGTACCTTAGCTGAAAATTATTTAAATTAAATAAAAATGAAAAAAATTACTCTCACATTATCTGTCATGATATGTTCTTATTTTGTGAACGCTCAGGCACCAGAAGGCAAAGCAAAACCAGGCGATAATTACGGCGCTAAGACTACCGAAGCAGGTGCCATTTCGATTTCTGAGTTGCCCGCGCTATTAAAAACAAAAGATACGGTGACTGTTAAGATCAAGGCTAAGGCATTGAGTTCATGTGCCAGTAAAGGTTGTTGGATGACTTTAAAAATTGATGATAAGAATGAGGCTTTTGTGAAAATGAAAGATTATGGTTTCTTTGTGCCAATGGCTATATCCGGAAAAAATGTTGTTTTAGATGGGATCGCTTTTATTAAAACAACAACTGTAGATGAGTTGAAGCATTATGCCGAGGATGGAAAAAAAACTCAGGCAGAAATTGATGCGATCAAAGAACCAAAACAAGAGATTCGTTTTTTAGCGAATGGGATATTAGTGGTTAAGTAATAACTACTGTTTTATAAAACTTTAATAATTAGCCTTCTTGTCAATTCAAGGGGGCTTTTTTATTGATTATTAAATCTGTGTTCTTCATCAATGCCTATTTATAGAAAAAATATTCTCTATTTCTCTCATTTATCATATTATTTTTAAGATCAATATTTAGATTAAATGGCTATTTACTTATATTAAATACAGAGAACATAGGTTATATTTTTTATTTCAGAGAATGGTTGCTTAAGCTAATAAGATAATGCTTAAAAAAAGTTATAAAATGCATTGTTTTTTTTATAACTTTAACAGACATGTGTAATGCTTTGTATTATGAAAAAAACAGTTTTTAAAAGTGTAACTATTTGCTTGTTGTTATTAGCGTCTGTAGAAAAGATAAATGCTCAGGCTTTAACAGATTCAATTCCTGTAATTATATCCCTTTCAACGGATGTTAAGTCAGACATTGGGCTTTTTAAATCAAAAATAAAATCGCTGACTAATTTGAATTATGTTGGTTTTTGCAATAATCATAATGCGTTTCTAATATATATAGATCCTACTGTTCATGGCTCTGCGTTAGCTTTTTTAGGATCTATGATTAAAAGTACAGGTATTTATAAACTTTCATTAAAAGAAGGCAGTGTTAAAGATATTATAGAGTTCTGTGATTTCAATGATCCCTCAGAATATGAAAAAATCAAATTATCTAAAAATAAATAGATTATAAAAATTACTATGAAAATATTTCTAAAAATAAACCTAACATTTCTTTTAGTTGTTCTATTTACAAGTGTTTATTCTCAGGTTGCAATCACAAGCCCAACGGCTAATGTATGTTCTTCGAAAGCGGTTGATGGCAGTGCGCCTGGTTGGACCACTTTAGGAAATATTGACATTTTAGAAGGAAATAAGGCAGATTTTCCTAAGAAAACAGGTTCTGTAACATTATCTGCACCAACAGGCTGGTTATTTAATACAAGTTCAACAATAACAATAACTTTTGTTGCTAATAACTTATCTTCAGTGGGCCTCGTTTCACTTACTTCAGGTGCTTTAACGTTTACGTGGACTGCGGGCGGAACTAATACTGCAGGCGACAGGATTACGATTGCTGGATTACAAGTACAGGCAAGTGCCATGGCAAGTGCTGATGGGCCAATATATTGCTCTACTTCTACACAAGCAATTGTTGGCCTTACTGCGGGCATTCAGGGAACTGGAAGCCAATTGGGATATTGTTCGCAAATTAAAGATGCAGAGGCAGGTTCATATCAAACTATATGTTCCAATGTTGCAACCATGGCTGCAAATAATCCTGCGCCAGGAACTGGAAGTTGGACATTTATCAGTGGCCCCGCAGCTGCTGCGATTACCGCTTCTTCTTCTTTTTCTACAGGGATTACAGGTGTGTCAGCTAATGGCGCGTATGTCTTTAAATGGACAACTATTACATCTTGTGGCACGACGTCGGCAAATGTCGTTATTACAAGAACAACAACACCGACATCGGCTGCTGGTACTGATCAAACTTTTTGTTTTCCTAATAATACTTCATTAGCAGCAAATTTCCCTCCTGTTGGAAGCGGACTATGGTCTTTTGTTGCAGGTAGTGCAAATACTTCAACTACTCAAATCAGTAGTTTGTCAGATGAATCTGCGATTTTTACACCGATTACTGCTGGAACCTACTCTCTGCAATGGTCGATTTCATTAACAGGCTGCACGACAAATACCGATGTAGTAAGAATTATTGTATCTCCTGGTCCGGTAGCTGCAAATGCAGGTCCTTCCAGAACTATATGTGCTGGTACAGGTACTACAATGGCGGCTACCGCTGCGTCCGGTGGAGCATCTGGCGCCTGGTCAGTGGTTAGTGGGCCTAGTACTTTAAGCACGCAGTTTTCAAGTCTAATAGCCGCGAATTCTTCATTTACACCTGCCGGTGGATTCGGTACTTATATTCTAGCATGGACACTTACCTTGAGTGGATGTACATCGGTTTCAACGACTACTGTCGTGGTAAATCCAGGCCCAACAACGGCTTCAGCTGGTGCAGATCAAACAGTTTGTACTTTTGCTAACTTAACTGCTAATACACCGGCCGTAGGTACAGGTTCATGGACAGTTTTTTCAGGTACGGGAGGGGGAACTTTTTCAAGTAGTACCGACCCTAACGGAACATTCGACCCGGCTAATCAAAGTACGCCAATTACAATTCGATGGACAATTTCAAGTCCCGGATGTACGTCGAGTTTTGATGATGTAGTGATTACCGCTACTTGTATACCAACAACCACTTTAACAATTCCTTCTAATTCTGTAACAACTACTATAGTCAGCCTAACTGGCTGTCCATCAACTAAAATAATATTTGACAATGGTGGTCCTTCATCCGATTATGCTGCAAATGCATTAGGAGCGGTTACGTTTTCTGCCCCTGTAGGCACCTGTTTGTCATATAGTTTTACCTCTTTTAGAACAGAATCTTCATATGATGAGTTAATATTAACAAGTGGGGCAACAACATTTACGTATTCCGGCTCAGCAATACCTCCTTCCGGTTCAACAACCACCAATTCATTAAATGTTCGGTTTGAGGCTGACGGAAGTGTTCAATACGCCGGTTTTGAAATGTCTATTTCCTGCGCTAACTCGTGCAGTGGTATCCCATCAGCAGGAATTGCTGTAGCTACACCAACCGTTAGGTGTTCAACTTATACAACTAATTTGTCAGTTTCAGGCGGGTCATCTTCTGAATGTAGTATAACCTATCAATGGCAATCCGCTTCGGCTATTGGAGGACCTTATTCGAATATAGGTGGTGCTACTGCTAAAACTGCTACGGCAAGCGTTGCTTCTACTACCTATTTTAGATGTATTACTAGATGTGGTGTGGCCACAAATACGATTGCCAGTTCAGTAGCAACTGCTTCGCTTCAATCAGGAGGGTGCGGGTGTCCAGTGAGTATCACACTTCCTTATACATCTACCGGGCAAACAACATGTGGTCAGGGTAATGATATTACTTCCGGCAATGTAAGTCCGGCGAACGGCAGTGCCAATTACTATACGGGTGAAGATGTGGTATATACATTCACTGCAGCTGCAACAGGCCTGATTACGGTTGATTTAACATCATCTGGTAGTTTCACAGGATTAATGTTATACCGCGGATGCCCTACTGCTGCCGGAGCAGCAACAGTAGCCAATGCACAGGATTCATACGGAAATAAATCATTATGCGCTTCAGTAACCTCTGGACAAGTGTATTATTTAATTGTTGATTCATGGTCAACACCTTTTTGTAATCCGTATGGCATTAGTATTTCTGCCCCAACAGGAACAGCTGTCGCTTGTAATATGGCTTATACAGCTGCGTCAACTACTTATAGCTTTGAATCTTTTTCCGGTACATTACTACCGACCACTGACGACGTTTTATTTAATGTAGGAATCAATTTTGGGTTTCCTATTTGTTTTGACGGAACTCCCTATACCGGCGGCTATGTTGCATCCAATGCGGCATTAGTATTTGATGCCTTGCAATGTTTTCCAAATATTCAAACTAGTTCAGTTGCAAGTGGTGGTGTAAGTACAGGTTTTTCTATAACACAACCAGCTCCGGTTAATGGGACTTCAATTCCCAGAAATGCCGTATTAGCACCGTGGCATGACATTCATCCGGGACTTGGAACTGGTTTAATGCAGTATGCTACTTTAGGAACTGCCCCAAACAGAAGGTTCATTGTATCTTATGAAAACATACCAATGTACTCATGCGGAACAGCAAGTACCAGCATTTATTTTTCAAGTCAGATCAAGTTATTTGAAACTACAAATACAATTGAAATTCATATCAGAAAGAAAGGGGTTTGCCCCGGATTTAATAACGGTCAGGCTGTAATGGGCTTACACAATTATAACGGTACAACATATATTCCACCAGTAAATAACACCATGCATAATGCGGTTGCTACTCCCGGACCATATAATCAATGGTCCATGACGAACACAGCTTACGCATTTACCACGAGTTGCGGATCCGCAGGCGCTTGTGCTTTGATTTTGCCAATTGGGTTAAAAACCTTTTATGGCGAAAGAATTGATAAAGTCAATAATCTGTATTGGGAAACATCCTCTGAAGAAAATTTGAAATTATTTTCTGTTGAGCGCTCTACGGACGGACTAAATTTCACCGAAATCGGGCAGGTACTTGCTAAAAATAGCCCAGGCAAATATCATTTTGAGGATAAAAATTCTGTCCCGGGAATGATCAATTACTATCAGGTTAGAGTAAAAGAAAATAATGGAACTGAATCAAGTACCAATATCATCTCTTTGTATAGCGGCAATGGTGAAATACTTACGGTATCTCAATTGTTTCCTAACCCTGCAACAAATTCCTTTATGATTGGGTTGGATTCTAAGCAGAATGGAAAGGCAACTATAAATATTTATGACATATTTGGGAAAGTTATTAATTCTTCTGATTATACTGTAAACGGAGGAGTTAATCAATACACTATTTCTTTGGAAGGTTTTTCTAAGGGAGTATATTATGTGGAAGTATTAAATAGCTTTAATGAGATGATCACAAAACAAAAGTTGGTAAAACAATAGCCATATTCTGATTAATGAAAACATTTAATAAAAAACGTCCACCGAATTGGTGGGCGTTTTTTATTAGGCAAATGCAGTAATTAAACTTTTTTATTGCCAATCATGGTAAACTCATTTACAACAATATCTGTCGTATAACGTTTTACGCCGTCTTTATCAGTATAGTTATTGTTTTTTAGTTTACCCTCAATGGCAATTTCCGTTCCCTTCTCTAAATATTTGGCGGCAAATTCTGCCTGACTTCCCCATGCCGTTACATTATGCCACGCTGTTTCAGTTACTTTTTCTCCTTTTTGATTTTTATAAGTTTCATTGGTCGCAATTACCAATCTTACCATCTTTTTTCCTCCTTCTAAGTTTTTTAATTCCGGAGCTGTTCCCAAATTACCAATTAACTGTACGCGGTTTCTTAATGTGTTCATCATGTTTTCTTTTTTTAAATTATTATACTTTCTACAAATTAGGTTTGTCAATTTAATTTTGAAGCGCTTCATAATTTTCGACGACACAAAGGTAATAGCAAGGCCAAAAAAGATTCGGTTAATAACCGGCTGTATCTGTATAAAAATAATTGTAATCGCTTGTTGTCGAATATTGGTTTTATGAAAAAGCCCTGAAGTAAAGTTTCTTCAGGGCTTTTTATTTAATATTTAATTATTTTTTGGATTTCTATTTTTCCTGAATTTTCAAAAGACACTTTTAATAAATATATGCCGGAGTTGTAAGTGTTTAAGTCAACATTTAATGTTCGGTAACCTTCTTCCAGGTTTTTTTGTTCAGCAGAGATAAGCGCGCCATTATTATTATATATGCTGATTAGTATTTTTTCTTTACGGTTAATATTCACATCAAACTCCAAATTTCCGTTTGTAGGATTTGGCCTTGCATTAGAAATGTAATCTGTTAAGTTTTTGTTGTTAATTGAAATGATATTCGAGTATTCATATGAATCATCAATATTCACTAGTTTCAAACGATAGTAAGTCAGTTCCTGGAAAGGATTCATATCAAAAGCGCTGTAATTTTTCGGAGAGTTACTCATTCCGTTTGCGCCCACATCCATGATTTTCTCAAACTCACTTCCGTCGTCCGATTTTTCGATTGTAAAATAGTTTGAATTTTTTTCAGATGCAGTTACCCATTCAAGTTTATTTTTTTCACCCTCATTTCTTCCCACAAACGTTAGTAATTCCATTGGAAGTATTCCTACGGCTGTCCAGCCGCTAACTGTAAAATCACAAACGTCACCTGCGTATCCATCAACCATTAATACATAGATTTGGCCTACTGTTAATCCTGTGGCGTTAACAGTACCAGAAGATGAGGTTCCAGGATTATAACAATTAGAAACAGAGTTAAAAGCAGTACAGCATCCCGAGGCATTATGGCTAACACTATAAACATGTGCTTGTACTCCGTCACCCCAATCGCAGTTTGTAATTGAAGTAAATGGGAAGCTTGCTGTTGAACTTGTTGCTATGAACTGGTACCATGAATTATTTTCGATGGAGCCACAAAATATTCCCGACAAAGGACTTGCCTGATCGGAAGAATAGATAGAAGAAGTAGAACTGGAAAATGTTCCAGCTCCTTGAGTAAGTGTTGCCGGATTGGAACAATAGTCATTTGTTATTGGATTACCGCATGCCCCTATGTTTGGACCAGTTTTAATACACACACTGAAAGTTGTTGTTGGGTTGGCAGATGCTGAGTTCGTGTAAATTCTAATATAATAAGTGTTTCCTAGGATCAATCCGTTAACAGTACTGTTATTTGGATCACTACATACAATAGCAGGCCCGGGAGTGGCACATGAACCAGCGTAAACGGAGTGATAAAGATCGGTTGGTAATCCGGCCACACTATTAATGGTTATTGAATGAGAGGAGCTGGTAGAAACGAAACTGTACCATACATCATGGTCGTCATTCCCGCTATTGCAACCATTCGCTTGTGATGAAGCGATCGATCCATATAGGGTGCCGTTAGTGAGCGATGTACACGTACTACCGGAACTAACAGCGACGGACGCTGCACCAGGGCAGTCATCATTCGTAGGTGGAGTGGGAGGACATTTAATAGTGAAACTTATATTTCCACCAGTGTTTACTTCAGGGTCCAATAAAATATAGTATTGAACACCAGCAGCTAAAGATGCTGTGTTTGCACTCGTAGCGGCACCCGTTAAATTATCAAAACATGACCACCCTGAACTGCTACACCCTGATGATGCAACTTTATATTGATAATCGATATATCCATATGAAGAGAATTGCTGAATGTTATACACGCCAGATGTTCCAGGAGTAAAAGTATAAATCAGTTCTTTTCCCGGAGTTGAGTATCCGCAAGAAGAAGATGAATAGGCGCCAGCACCTGAGGAAGTTGTTGCGTTGATTGTAGAACCACAAATGGCGATGTTTGCGATGGACGAGCATGGATCATATGGTGTCGTTATACAGATTGAAAACGTGCCAGCATCCGATGCATTCCCATAGCCATAAACCCTTACATAATAAGTTGTGCCAATGGTTAATCCGGATAATGTCGTTGTTTCCGTACCTGATCCTGCATCAACGCAACCTATACTACTTAAGCTACCACATGAACCACTAAAAATCTGGAATACAGCATCAGGCATTGTTAGTTGTGTAACTGTAATTATTTGCGAGGTAGAAATGGCAGTGAAATTAAACCACACATCATCATCTGAATTAGCCGTACAGCCCGCTTGTGACTGTGTAGCACTCACAGATGTTGCGGTGAACGATGTTGCACAACTGGTAGTGGGATTCACCGTCACAGAAAAAGATCCTGAACAATTATCATTAGCTGGTGGCGCCGGTGGTGAGGTGATACACACTGTAAATGTGCCGGCACCGGTTGCGTTGCCAAAACTATGTACCCTGAAATAATACACACTATTTATAGTAAGGCCGCTTAGAGTAGCAATTTCCGGATTGGAAGCTGTAGGCCCATCTTCACAGGTGATACTGGATAAACTGCCACATGATCCGCTAAAAACCTGAAGAACAATATCGTTTATAGTAGCAGGACTAACAGTAATTGTATGAGTCGTTGCACTTGCAGTGAATTTAAACCATACATCATCATCAGCTGTTCCCGAACATCCGGACTGTGATTGGGTAGCGTTTACTGACGTGGCGGTACCGGTAACTGCACATGAATTGGAAGAATTTACCGGAACCGTAAATGATCCGCTACAATTATCATTAGCTGGAGGGGCAGGAGGGGTGGTTATACACATTGTGAATGTACCGGCACCGCTTCCGTTTCCAAAACTATGTACTCTGAAATAATAGACACTATTTACGGTGAGGCCACTTAGTGTAGCAATTTCCGGATTGGAAGCTGTAGGCCCATCTTCACATTTAAGACTTGTTAAACTCCCGCATGTACCGCTGAATACTTGCAACACTATATCTGTAATCGATCCGGGGCTTACAGTGATTGTATGAGAAGTAGCGGAAGCAGTAAAGCTGAACCAAACATCATCGTCTGCTGTACCTGAACATCCGCTCTGCGATTGAGTTGCATTAACAGATGTAGCAGTACTTGTAACAACGCAGGATGATGAAGCATTCACAGGAACAGAAAAAGATGTGCTGCAATTATCATTTGCAGGTGGTGTCGGTGCAGTACCGCATTTTACAGATCTTGTTCTATTTAATTGATTAGTTCCACATGAACTATTTGTATTGTTATAGAATCTTACTGGTCCTGTAATTGATGCTGTCCATATTACTGGTGTTGTACCAAATGCATATATCGGAGCCCCGCCTGCTGTATTTGCGATAGTTAAGTAATCGCTGGCAACACTGCTACTGAATGTATAAGTTGTACCAGAAGTAACATACACTCTTGAATACTCCTCTGCCCACCCATCTGTTAAAATATTTTGTGTTGTCCCATTACAATTTGGAGTAAACGTTGTTGAAGGATAAAGTGATGTATTACTGGTGCATTGTCCATAACTATGAGTTTTGAATAAAGTACTGAATAAAATAAAGTAAAATGTAAATAGGTATATTTTGGATTTCATTTTTGTATTCTTTTCTATAAAATAAAGAGTCTCTGAAATTATTTATCGCTTATAATTTTACTTTTCGAAATGTTATATTTTTCAAGCATTTCATAAATTTCCTGCTTTTGCCATAAGCCATTATGTGCGATCGAAAGGATTAAGTTTTGTTGGTCCATACTTATGGAACTTATTTTATTGCTCCAGTTCTGATACTCTGCTTTTAAATTTATCAATTGTTGACCCGTACAGCCTGCAACATTTATTTTTAAAGTTGTAATTTTCATGCTTAATCTGGTTTGAAAAAGCTGGGCCTCAGTTGTTGACTGTTGAGCATCTAAAGAAAAAGAAAAGAGAGCTAAACTCAAAAAGATTATATATTTCATATACCTGATTACACCTTGATAATCTAAGTTATATATAAATTGTGTTCAGGAAAAAACTAATAATGTCTTACATCTTATTATAAGCATCGACACATCTACGAAATTTCAAGAAAAAAAAATGTTGTTAAGATTAAGCATGCATTCGTTCACTGGAATAGCTGATAAATCGATGAAAAGATAATAGCTGTCTTTCAAACGAATAAATTTACCGACTAAAAGCCATCTAAATTTTTCCGTTTTACCAGAACTTTTTAACGTGAATTATCCTCTCAATTTTGCCCTCAATGTAACTGCACAAATCACAGAAGTGATAGTGCCTAAAAATAAATTTTTAAAAACAATGCTCGTGCATTCTTTAAAAAGTGTAACCTGCTCTATCTCTTTATTGATTAAACCAGGGATTTCGGATTCCGTAATTTTTAAATTACCAATTTTAATTTGAACTTTTGCCAGTTCAAAACCATAGGTCTGAATAAAATTAATTTTGTAAGCTTTAAAATCCAGTGTGAAAAATATGCATTGAAAGATTACTAAAATGATTGTGCTGAACACAATAAATTTTAATCCTTCTTTTACAGCATCTTTACCACCGATATTTCCCTGATACATTTCTTTTTTCGCATACAGCATAGCTAGCACACAAAAAGGAATTATCAAAAGCCACCCTAATATCGTAACAGTGTTTATATATTTAATAAAGCCACCGTAAAATGTGATGCAGGTTGCTATAATAATTAACGCACTATAGATGATCGGATATAAAAACGATTTTGGATTCATACTTAACGGTTCATTCCAATTAAAAATTCTTCGTTAGATCTTGTTTTGCTTAACTGGTTTAATAAAAACTCCATCGCCTCTACCGGATTCATATCTGATAAATGTTTTCTCAGAACCCATAATCTTTGTAAGGTTTCCTTATCTAATAATAAATCATCACGTCTAGTAGAAGAAGAAGATAAATCAACTGCCGGGAAAATACGACGGTTTGCTATTTTGCGGTCTAACTGCAATTCCATGTTACCGGTACCTTTAAACTCTTCAAAAATTACCTCGTCCATTTTAGAGCCTGTCTCCGTTAAAGCAGTTGCAATGATGGTTAAAGAACCACCGTTTTCAATTTTACGGGCAGCTCCAAAAAAACGTTTTGGTTTCTGTAATGCATTTGCTTCCACACCACCGGATAAAACTTTTCCGCTGGATGGCGCAACCGTGTTATAAGCACGAGCCATACGCGTAATACTATCTAATAGGATGACAACATCATGTCCGCATTCAACCATGCGTTTTGCTTTTTCTAAAACAATGTTAGCTATCTTCACATGTTTTTCAGCCGGTTCATCAAAGGTAGATGATACCACTTCAGCTTTTACGCTGCGCGCCATATCAGTCACCTCTTCAGGACGTTCATCAATTAATAAAATAATTAAATAAACTTCCGGATGATTGTAGGCAATTGCATTGGCGATATCTTTCAACAAAACGGTTTTACCTGTTTTGGGTTGCGCTACAATTAAACCACGTTGCCCTTTACCAATAGGAGCAAACATATCAATAATACGGGTACTGTTATTTTGTAACGGATGCCCTGTTAATTTTAATTTTTCTGAAGGAAATAATGGAGTTAAATAATCAAAAGGAACTCTATCTCTGATATAAGAAGGTTCACGTCCGTTAATTTCTTCAACTTTTACTAAAGGAAAAAATTTCTCTCCGTCTTTAGGAGGACGGATACCACCACGAACTACGTCGCCGGTTTTTAACCCAAATAATTTTACTTGAGATTGAGATACATAAATATCGTCCGGTGAGCTTAAATAATTATAATCAGAACTTCTTAAGAAACCATAACCATCAGGCATCATTTCTAAAACGCCTTCTCCAATAGCAATGCCGTCAAAATTATAATAAACGCGCTCCGGCTTTGGTTGATGTTTGTGTTCAATCTCTTTTTGCTCATGCATTTCCATTCCATCTGGGGTCTGAGGTTTTTCTTCAGCTTCAATGTTTATGGCAAGGTCGTTATTGACAACCGGTTTTGATTCGGTTTGTTCAGATTGTTGTTGTTGTTGACGTGGTTGGTGCTGAGGTTTGTGATTGTGAAGAGGAACTCTTCGAACTTGTTCTTCTTTCCTATCTCCTGAACCTGTATGTTGACGCACTGGTTTTTCAGAAAATGGTTTAGGCTCACTGGTTTGTTCAGAAGGCGTTTCTTCGAATAATGTTGTTTCAGTTTTTGGCGCTCCTTCTACAGGTTTTTGAATTCTTGGTTTCTTCACCTTTGATTCAGTAATAGGTTTGACAGCGGACGGTAGAGCTATTTCTTTTTTTGGAAATTGCGCTGCAATTTTTGTAGCCATTTCATTGTCGCTTGCCTGGGCATCAATAATTTTTGAGACCATATCCGGTTTTGCTAAACCTTTTGAATCAATGCCAAATTGTTTACAAATGTCTTTTAGCTGAGGCAAAGCTCTGCTGCTTAAATCTAATGCTTCAAACATAGTTATGTTTAATAAAGGGAGTAATAATTAAAAAAAGAGTTTGTTATTTTAATTGCTTGTTGTGATTTTAGGATTACAAGAAAATGTAAATCCCATTTTTGATGCTACAAGTATAAGCATTAATTTCATATTACAAAATATTTTGAACGATTTTTTGTAGTCAAAAACAGTAGCATATTAATCAAATAAAATATCTTTGTCCTATGAGTAAATTCTTGATTGTCGGCCTTGGAAATATTGGTGAGGAATACGCGCATACGCGTCACAATATAGGTTTTGATGTCCTTGATTTTTTAGCAAATGAAAATGATCTGAAGTTCAAATCGGATAGATTAGCGGATGTTGTAGAATTCAAATATAAAGGAAAGCAACTGGTGTTGATTAAACCAACCACCTACATGAATTTAAGTGGTAAATCTGTAAACTATTGGATGCAAAATGAAAAAATTCCTCTGGAAAATGTTTTAGTGATTGTTGATGAGTTGGCATTACCTTTTGGAAAAATACGTTTAGGTCCTAAAGGAAGCGATGGCGGACACAATGGTTTAAAAAGCATCCAGGAATCTGTAAATTCAAATCAATATCCACGTTTAAGATTCGGGATCAGCAACGAATTTAATAAAGGCAGCCAGGTGAATTATGTTCTAGGAAAATGGAGCGATGAAGAAAAAAAGACATTGAATGACCGGATTAAGATTGCGGCCGATGCCATTAAAGCTTTTGCGTTTATTGGATTAGCGCGCTGCATGAATGAATTTAATACAAAGTAAGAAGAAGTTTTTTCTTGTTGGTTACTTTAGATAGTTAACCATAACTAACAACTTAACTCTTAAAACTAATAACTCTTAGATCTCATACCTCGCTAAGGGTGTTACATCTAGACCACAAAACTCTTGTTTCAAATATTTGTAATATCCGGTAATGGCTATCATAGCAGCATTATCCGTGCAGTATTCAAATTTAGGAATGTAGGTTTGCCATTGATGTTTTTTTCCAAGCAATTCGATTTCTTTCCTTAATCCTGAATTAGCAGAAACTCCCCCGGCAATAGCAATTTGTTTTATTCCGCTTTCATTACTAATCCCTAATAAGTTTTTTAATAAATAGCGGATCAAATGCGATTGATATGACGCGCAGATATCATTCATATTTTCTTCTGCAAAATTTGCATTTAGCTTTGTTTGTTCCTGTATAAAATATAAGAACGCAGTTTTTACACCACTGAAACTATAGTTGTAATTTTTCAAATGCGGAGTAGGAAACTTATATTTTGTTGGATCCCCTTTTTGAGCATGTTTATCAATTAACGGCCCACCCGGATAAGGCAATCCAAGAATTTTAGCAGCTTTGTCAAAGGCTTCGCCAACAGCGTCATCCTCTGTCTCAGCTAATAATTCGAAATTCAAATAATCTGTGATTTTTACAACTTGCGTATGTCCACCACTCACAGTTAAACATAAAAAAGGAAAGGTAGGTTCAGGCTTCTCTCCGTCCTGGTCCTGAATAAAATGAGCTAAAATATGTCCCTGCATGTGATTTACCTCTATCAAAGGAATGCCTAATGATAATGATAACGACTTTGCAAACGACAAACCCACTAGTAAGCTTCCACTAAGGCCGGGGCCACGAGTCACTGCTATGGCGTTAAGTTGTGAAAGTGTGATGTTTGCTTTTTTTAAAGCTGCGTCTACTACAGGTACAATATTTTTCTGGTGATCTCTGCTTGCTAATTCAGGAATAACGCCTCCGTATTGCTCGTGAATTTTTTGAGTGGCGGTAACATTTGATAATAATATATTGTTTTTAGTAACAGCACATGAGGTATCGTCGCAACTTGATTCAATGCTTAAAATAAAAATATCATTCACTCCTTGCATGTTTATTCCCATTTTTTATTCTTACCGATTAACTCAATAACTTAGACTATATTAACGTTATAGGTTTAGGTTATTTAGTTATTTTTATCCCAGTGAGTAGATTTGGTAAAATTACAAGAATATTATTGAAAACAGTCGTGTTTTTACTGCTTCTTATTGTTGTTTTTTTAAATGTACTATATCTCGCAGCACAAACAGAATCATTTCAAACATGGGCTGCACATAAATTAACTGCCTATCTAAGTAAGGAACTTGATGCCACGGTTGATATCAGACGTGTGAAAATTTCGTTGATTAGAAATGTAACATTGGAAGGAGTATTTGTAAGTGATAAACATCGTGATACGTTAGTTTATGGTAAAGCGATTACTGTAGATGTGAGCGGATTTAACTATCAGGAAAAACGACTTAAGCTGGATGGTGTAAGTTTAACTGGAGTAAAAGTAAAATTACTAAAATACAAGAACGAAGAGGACTGGAATTTTCAATACCTCGCAGATTATTTTGCGCCTAAAAATAAGGTACGAAAAGACACCATTCCTTTTCCCTGGAAAATTACATACGGTGATTTAAATTTAAACAATGTTGATTTTACTTACCATCTTTTAAAAGATACGTTGATCGTGAAGCAGAACATGAATTACAATCATATTCACGTATCTCAGGTTTACGGAACACTCTCGGATTTTGATTTCAGGAAGGATACTATTTTTGCTCAGGTAACAAATTTAAGAGCTAAGGAGCAGAGTGGTATTGAAATAAAAAACTTGACGACAAAGGCGCGCATATCTTCCACTGAGTTGCAATGCGACAATATTTATTTAAAAACATCCAACAGTTTGGTAAAAGGAAAATTATCGTTTAAGTATGATCAGTGGACCGACTATCAGGATTTTATTAATAAGGTTTACATGAAGGGCAACTTAACAGACAGTACCTATGTAAGCTTTAAAGACATCGCTTATTTTGCAGAAGAACTTAATGGGTTTAAGGAAGTACTCTACTTGAACGGTAAAGTAAGGGGTTTTGTGAATGATTTAAGTGCTAGCGGAATGCATGTGAAGTATAGAAATAACACAGAATTTGTAGGTGATATGAGCATTACCGGATTGCCGGATATCAATAAATCGTTCATACACTTTGACGCAGAGAAATTATCGACTTCTAAATCTGATTTGGAAAATTTACCAATTCCTCCGTTCGATAAACCAAACTATTTAAAGTTGCCAAATGAAATAGGAAAACTGGGAGTCATTTCTTATAAGGGAAAATTCGATGGATTTATCAGTGAATTTGCAACTTATGGAACATTTAAAACTGCAGTAGGAAATATCAAAACAGATTTAAGACTGAAGAATAATCCTAAAACAAACATAGTTGAATATTCAGGATCGGTTACAACAACCAATTTTAATTTATCCAGATTGTTTCCTGATGTAAAATTTGTGGGCCCTATTTCCCTTACTACCAAAATAAAGGGTAAAGGCGTAACGATGAAAGAACTGGATGCCACGTTTGATGGGATGGTTAAATCCATTTCCTACAATGGATATGAATATAATAATGTGAAACTTGATGGCTTGTTCCGAAACCAGATCTTTACGGGTTATGTCGTTAGTAGGGATACAAACGCAAATTTTGATTTTAATGGAACTGTTGATTTTAACAACAAAGTTCCAAAGATGGATTTTATATCAACCATTAATAACCTGGATCTGGAGAAAACACATTTCGCTACTTCGCAGATAAATGGAAGAGTCTCGTCCCAGATATTGATTAATTTAAATGGTAACAGTATTGATAATTTGAGTGGTTTGATAAACTTTGATAACACTATTTATTCAACAAAAGACAAAGAATATACGTTAAGTAGCTTTAATTTAGAACTGGACCAATCAACTGCCATAAAAAATATAAAATTGAATTCAAGTATTGCTAATCTTCAGTTAACCGGAAGATATAATTTAAGCACTTTGCCAAAAGCATTTAAACAATACATGAATGAGTATTTTCCAACCTTTGTTCAGGATAAGTCAAGATACATTTATAGTGATAAAGCAGATGTCTCCATCAAGATAAAAAACTATACCATTATAAAAGAGTTATTTACTAAGGATCTAATGATCAGTCCAAATACTCTGATTGAAGGGTCCTTTGATGCCTCTATTAATTACCTATACCTCAAAACTAATAGCGCCCTTATTGATTATTCAGGAATTAAATTCAGGGATAATGATATCAGTGTAAACTCTTTGCCTAAAGGTGTTTCTTTTTCTTATAATGCTAAGGCAATTAATGTTTCAGACAGTTTTGCTTTTAAAAATCCAAGTTTGGAATTTATTGCCGATGATAAAGTAACTAATTTTAATTTGAACTGGGACAACTTGTCAAGTCCGAACAACGCCGGAATCATTAGTGGTAAGGCAATTTTTGAAAACGCAAGAGCCACAGTTCTTTTTGATAAAATTAAATATGTTGTCGAAGATAGTATTTGGCAAATTGTAAAAGCAACACCGATTGT
Source organism: Bacteroidota bacterium (assembly GCA_040387555.1). Classification (GTDB taxonomy): domain Bacteria; phylum Bacteroidota; class Bacteroidia; order B-17B0; family Aurantibacillaceae; genus UBA4416. The sequence goes on from JAZKDO010000003.1 coordinate 569,435, forward strand.
TATTGACACTTCTTTTTCTGTACTAATTAACTCATTAACCTTTTATAATCAAAACCAATTAATTACAATTGATGGAAAATTATCTAAAAACAGTAATGATAAATTAGATGTATTTATTCAAAACTTTAAATTGGAACAACTGAATCCTTTTTTGCAAAATTCTGATTTAAAAATTAGTGGAACATTAACCGGGAATACAACTATTCTCGGAAGCTTTGGCAAAACCTTAATTTCAAGTGATTTAGGATTTACAGATTTAAAATTAAATAATAAACTTATTGGATACGGTCAGATAAAAAGTGAATACAATCCCGAAAAAGAATTTGTAAATATTAATGGCTATTCTGCTTTTGCAAAAGATTTTGACGGTAATCTTATGAAGAACATTGTATTTGATGGTTATTATTATCCAAAGAAATCAGAAGAGAATCTTGATATTACGTTTAAAGCTGAACCGTTAGATCTTTCTTTGTTACAACCATTTTTAAAAGATATACTGACTTTTAAAGTTGGTTTTTTAAATGGACAAGGTAAAATTACCGGAACACTTGATAAACCTGATATTAATGCCAAGTTCAAATTTTTTAAGTGTGTGATGGTGGTTGATTTTCTTAATGTGCAATATAATGTAAACGGAGAAGTAGATATTACCCCAAAACAGATCAATTTTGAAAACATAGTTGTAAGGGATAAAATGGGTAACACGGGAAGTGTGTACGGTAATATTTTTCATACTAATTTTAAAGACATTAGAATTGACTTTGATATTAATACCAATAAACTGATGGTGTTAAACACCACGGCTGCTAATAATCCTTCTTATTACGGTACCGCCTATGCATCAGGCAATGCAGGTATATACGGCTTTTTGGATGATATTAAAATGGAGTTGAATTTGAAAACAAATGGCGGCACTTATTTTTATATTCCTTTGGATGGACCTGCCGAAATTGGAAGTAATGATTTTATACGTTTCGTAACAAAAGATACAATAAAAACTGTTGTTAAAAAAACCAGATCAAATTTTTCACTCGATTTCAATTTAGAAGCTACCAGAGATGCGGAGGTTCAGTTAATATTTGACGAAAAATCCGGTGATATTATTAAAGCAAGGGGCGATGGCCAACTGAATTTGAAAATCAATTCGAAAGGAAAATTTGATATGTTTGGTGATTACGTATTATCTACCGGTGATTATTTGTTTACGCTTGAAGACTTTGTAACCAAAAAATTTGAAATTCAAAAAGGGAGTTCTATTAAATGGAATGGAAATGTGTACAAAGCAAATATCGATATAGTGGCGAATTATAAGCAACGCGCCTCTATCAAGCCATTGTTTCCAAATGATTCTATTAATAATTACAACAAACGTTTTCCTGTTGATTGTAAATTATTTATGAAAGGTAAACTGACATCTCCGGATATTACATTTGGAATTGAATTGCCTACAATCGATGAATCAACACGTTCGGCTATCCAAAGTATTTTAAGTGACGAAAATGAATTAAACAGACAAGTGTTTTCGCTTTTATTATTAAGAAGTTTTGTAACACCCGTTTCTTTAGCTGGGTCAGGTGGAATTAGCGCGGGTGGTGCCGCTGCCGCAACAGGTTCTGAAATGTTAAGTAATAAAATGACCAATTGGTTAAATGGAGTTACGAAAGAAATTGATATCGGTGTTAACTATAGGCCGGGTGGAACGCTGAGCAGCGATGAATTAGATTTAGCTCTTTCAAAACAATTATTTAATAATCGATTATCTATAGATGGTAATTTTGGTGTAGCAAATAATAATTCTCAAAGCAATACAACTACCACGAATAATAATTCACAGGTCACTTCACTAGTGGATGTAACTCTGGAATATAAATTGTCAGAATCAGGAAGGTACCGCGTAAAAGGATTTAACAGGAGTAATGACAATACCGAGGCTGCAACAAGTGGCGGACCTTTTACACAAGGCGTAGGTATTTTTTACAGGGAAGAGTATGAAAATTTAAATGAAATTTACAAACGATATCTTTCAAAGTTTAAAAGAAAACCCAAAGTTAAATAGATTGCTCTATCAATTAAGAAGCAATTTTTTATTTTACTTCAATAATAAACTGTTTTAACTCTAAAGTATCGGTGTATCTGATCAGGGCGAAATTCAACGTATCCTTTCCTGTTTTAAGTGTTGTGAAATTAAAATCCACACCGGCCTCGTTTCCTCTGAATACTGAGCCGTAATAATCTAGTAAGTTTTTATCAAAACGTGTATTAATTTGCCACATATATCCATTTGTATGATTTTCTGGCAACCTGATTCTAAAATTTTCATCCTCGCTAAAACTATTAATTAATGGGGCGGATTTATCTGCCGTTTGATAGTTGCAACTTATAAATAAAAAAGAAAGCAGACTAAGATAAAAAAGAGGCTTCATACATCTAATAAATGTTAAGGATGCTTCAAATATACCCGTTTTACTAACCATTTATAGTTTTTAAACATTTAAATGGCTGATTTATTTGTAAATTTATATGGCATAAGATTTGAATTACATTAATCATAACAAATATAAAAAATGAAAAAAATAAAACATATTGCGATTTTTTCATCTGCTGTCATAGCGTCAGTGGCTTTATGTTCAGCAAGCTACTATATCTCAAACGAAGAAAAACTCGATCAGATCATTTCTGTTGAACACCCTAAAAAAGATATTCCTAGTAAACCTAATGAGGCATTTAAGGAAGGTGAAATTTTGTCGTACAGATTGCATTACGGTGTTATGGATGCGGGGATTATTAACATGGAAGTTAAACCTGACCTTATTCAAGTTGGTGGAAGAAAGGTTTATCATATTGTAGGAAACGGATATTCTAAAGGAACGTTTGATTGGTTTTATAAAGTACGTGATCGTTATGAAACATTTATTGATAAAGACGCAATGTTACCCTGGTTGTTTGTTCGTAGGGTAAATGAAGGTGGGGTTATCATTAATCAGGATTACACATTTAACCATTACACCAATAAGGTTGATGTAGGAGGTGGAGAAAAAGTGGATATTCCTTCCGGAACCCAGGATATGATTTCAGCATTCTATTCTGCGAGAACTATCGATTTGACGAATGCTAAAGAAGGTGATGTTTTTACCATAAACAGTATAGTAGATAAAGAAATCTGGCCATTGAAAATCAGATATGTGGGTAAAGAGCAAATTACCTGTGATTTAGGTACCTTTAACTGTGTTAAATTCAGACCAATAGTGCAAAAAGGAAGAATTTTTAAACATGAAGAGGATTTAAATGTTTGGTTAACAGATGATAAGAATCATGTTCCTTTAAGGGCACAGGCAAAATTAGTAGTTGGCTCTATAAAGCTTGATATTGCAAGCGTTAAAAATTTGGCCAATCCAACTTCTGAGGTAAAGTAGGAAACCGGCAATAAATAATTGAAAGGATATTGTGTTAAATCAATATCCTTTTTCTATTTTTAGCTTATGGAACTAAAAAAAGAAATCGTAGACCGGGTTAATCAACTCGAAGAAAAATTCAGCCTCGTAGGTCAAAGCCTGGATAGCTATTTAGATGGACTTTTATTATCAAATTACCTTACGTACTGGGATTATATTCAGGTAGATACTTTACTAACCTTACAAAATCCAAAAACTGATTTCCCTGATGAGAAAATTTTCATCATGTACCATCAAATTACAGAGTTGTATTTTAAATTGTCCTTGCATGAAATGGAGCAAATAGGCAATAACGGAAAAAGTATTTTGCCAAATGGACATGATTTAGGATGGAAGGAAAAAATAGATGTAAACTATTTTACTGAAAGGATAACAAGAATAAACCGCTATTTTGAATCTCTTACAAAATCATTTGAAATAATGGTTGATGGTATGGAGAAAGAACAATTTCTGCGTTACCGTATGGCTTTATTGCCGGCAAGTGGTTTTCAAAGCGCTCAATACCGTAAGATTGAAATTTGCGCTACTGATTTTTTTAATTTAGTGGATAAAGATGTAAGGCCTTCAATGGCAGGAAAAGATATAAGTGTAGAAGAGATGTTCCAGAATATTTACTGGAATAAAGGTGCTACGGAATTATCTACGGGAAAAAAGACCTTGACGTTAAATCAGTTCGAGAAAAAATATGGCGCAGAGTTCATTGCTTTAGCCAAAGAATACAAGGACAAAAATATGTGGGCAAAATATAAGTCTTTGCCTGAAAGTGATCAAAAAAATCCTAGATTAATAAATGCACTAAAAGAACTTGATGTTAATATCAATATCAATTGGCCACTTATGCATTATAAAAGTGCGGTAAAATATCTACAACAAAATACTGAAGACATTGCAGCAACAGGTGGAACTAATTGGCAAAAATATTTGCCGCCACGTTTTCAAAAACGCATTTTTTACCCTGAAATATGGTCTGCTGAAGAGCATGAAGATTGGGGAAAAGGATGGGTTGAAACCAACGTTTTTAGAGCTGGTAGGTAATCACACAATAAACATTTTTTTTAATCGTTATAACCATATTGAAAAAACTTTTTACATATATTTTTATCCTTGCTTTAACATCTGCTTTTGCCCAATTAGGAGGAACAAAAGTTTATAGCTTTTTGGATTTGCCTGTTCCTGCACGATCAAATGCTTTGGGAGGTGCAGCAATGGCAATTTGGGACAAGGATGTTAATCTTGGATACGGAAATCCGGCTTTATTAAATCCTGGCTGCGATAAACAATTAGCATTTAATTATGTTAATTATGTGTCTGATTTAAATTATGGAAATTTTTTGTACGCCCGTCAACAAAAAAAGTACGGAACGTTTGCTGCAGGTTTACAATTTTTCAACTATGGGAAATTTGACGGCCGTGATGATTATGATGTAGAAACAGGAAAATTTAAGGCCGCAGATTATTCTTTGAATTTATCATTTGCTAAAACCATTGATAAAGACAGCACATTATCTTTAGGCGTTGCTTTAAAAACCATTTATTCACATTATGAGGTTTATGATTCTTTTGGTAGCGCTATAGATGTTGGATTAACCTATCACAATAAGAAACAATTTACGGTTTCATTGCTTGCCAAAAATTATGGTAGGGTTTGGGATCCTTATTATTACACAACTGAAAAGGAAAAGCTTCCAACTAATATTCAAATAGGCCTTAGTAAAAAAATTCCTAAGGCACCATTTAGAGTTATTTTTCAATATGATCAGTTATTAAAATGGGACCTGACTTATGTAAATCCTCAAAATCAATCCGATGAAATTGATCCTTTTACAAATAAGCCAATTGTAAAAACGGCGAAACAAAAAAGGAATGAAAAAGTAAAAACCGGTCTTGATAAATTTGGACGGCACTTAACGATAGGAACAGAAGTAATTTTAGGAAAAAATTTTATGCTCCGGATTGCATACAATTTTAGAAAAGGAAAAGAAATGGCTTTACCTGATGTCAAAAAAGCTAATGGCTTATCCCTGGGATTAGGCTTTAAGGTAAGTAAATTCCATTTTGATTACGCCTTCTCAAAGTATGCATTAACTGGAAATTCGCATACAATTGGGATAACAACAAATCTCAATTATTTTAATAAAGCTGCTAAATAATAAGGCTTTAATGGCATCGTTCAATTTATTGCTGTAACTTTAATCCATGAGAAATTTCAATGTTCGTGTTTATGGAATTTTAATACATGAAAACAATGTGTTGGTTTCTGATGAGCATATAAAAGGCATGAATATTACAAAATTTCCTGGTGGCGGTCTGGAATTTGGCGAAGGAACTATAGAGTGTGTTATTCGTGAATTTAAAGAAGAATTGGATTTGGATATCGAAGTGATTTCTCATTTTTATACGACTGATTTTTTTGTGAATTCAGCATTTAGCGTAAACAATCAGGTAATCAGTATCTATTACTTAGTTAAGGCAAAAGAGGAATTTGATCCAAAGAAAACAACGTTTAAAATTTCCAAACAACCTTTTGATTTTGAGAAGAAGAAAGAAGGTGCGCAGTCATTTCGTTGGGTAACCCTTGAGAAAATTTCCGAAAATGATTTTACATTTATTATTGATAAACGGGTAGGTGAGATGCTTTACAATAATCTGAAATAACTTTATTTCAAGTCTAATTCCGGTTCACTAACACCTTCATTTAAATTAGTTGTCGTTGTGGCATTAATGGTAGGTAAAACTTCAGACCGTACCTTTTTAGATTTTTTCTTCTTTTCAGAACTACGGATTATTTGTTTTTTAGGCAATACTTCCGATAGTGATACTTCTTTAGGTTTTACCTCTGATATTTTAGCGGGCTCTTCTTTTTTAACTTCCTGAACTGGTAATGTAACTGCCATAGATTTACTCATAACAGATGGAACTTCGGATTTTATGACAGAGTCTTTGGATACCACCGGAAGTATTTTATCGTTTTGTTTTTCAATTTTTTTTGCAATTTTTTCTTTATTGAAATTAGCAGGATTTGCTACTAAAGGAATTTCCTTATCAATTGTTTCTTTTTTCTTAAAATCAATAAAACTGAATAGCATGGCTGACAAGCCACCAATTAAAACAACAAATAAAACAGGAACAATAATTGAGCGACTAATACTTAGGTTGAATGAAGGGATCAAATGACCAATTGTTCCGAAAGATTTGGAATGAGGAATTGCCACCTCTTGAAGTTTTTCCCATAATGCTTCGTTTACATCTCCTTCGGCATCCTGCATCATCATCCTGATTTGGCGTTCATCTAATTCGTAACTAAACTGGCTGCTCATCGTTGCTTAATTTTAGGTTCCTCTCAATTGTTTTTTGCAAATTAAATCGCGCCTTTTCTAAATTAGATTTTATACTTTGTTCGCTAGTGTCTAATAATTCTGATGCTTGGGCAAGTGAATAATTGTCGATCACATGTAAATTGAAAACCAAACGTTGTGAAGGAACTAAGGATTGGATGGATTTCAACAATACAGCTTGATTGATATTTTTTAAATCAATAAACTTACTGTCCAAAAATAAGTCATACGAGCTTTCATTATATTCAACAGCTTTTACCGTACTGGCAACATAATACTCATTGCGGATGCTTTTTAAATAGGACGCCGCGAAAGAAATAAATTCCTTTTTAACAAATTCGTCCAAGGTCAATGTCTCTTGTCCTTTAAACTGAGATAATTTTGAAAAGACATGAGCAAATCCATTCAGTAATACCTGTTCGGCCTGCGCACTGTTTTTTGAATACCTTAAAGAAATGTAAGATAATCTACTAATATAGGTGTCGAAGAACTGTTTTTTCGCACTTTTATCGTTTTTAATGCATGCCGATATGAGTTCAGCTGGGGACATAAATTAGGTTTATCGCTAATTTATACACAATTAATGAACAAATGGTTACGTTTTACTTAAATAATTTCACTTTATCAATGTAACTTATTGGAATTTTCCTTCTCAATAAAAATTTCCCAACTTTCAGGTTCCCTTTTACTTCAATATTTCCTGATTTTTCCGAGCCCATCAATTTTAACAAATCCATGGGATTTAACTTGCTTAAATCTGAGTTTAATTTAAAGGTGTATACCTGGTCAGAATTTCCCTTAATATGAACCCGCTTATACAATCTTGCATTTCCTAAAGGTATTCCACTGAAATTGACCAAAAATTCGGAAGGGTAAATTGAAAAGCCCATTTTATTGGGGTTATTAATTTTTATACCAATTTCGGCCTCCAGGTTTTCTAAAGAGACTTTAGTCATTTTAAAATTTTCCACATTCGAAACGTTTAACTCTTTCAGTTCTCGGCAAGAAAGAAAAGATAAAGAAAAAATGATAAGAAGAATTTTAAATTTCATGATGCAAGATTATAATTCCATATGGAGATTAAGTTACAAATAAACAAAATCTTGTTTTAAGAATTGGTTTTAATTTAGGAATAGTTACCTTCGGAAGACATGTCAGTGGTCATTCAAAATAATTTTATTGTCTATAAATCGTCAGCCGGAAGTGGAAAAACGTTCACACTGGTAAAAGAATATTTAAAACTGGCATTAGCAGATAAAAATAATCTGACGAAAGCCTACAAAGGAATTTTAGCTATTACTTTTACGAATAAAGCGGCTTCTGAAATGAAGTGGCGCATCATTAAAGCTTTAAAAGAAATCAGTTCGAATTCAAACGTTATGATCAGCGAATTAATAGCTGGTGAACTAACTATTTCTCAAGTCGAATTAAAGAGAAGATCAGAAATTGTTTTAACGGATATCCTGCACAACTATTCTGATTTTTCTATTGGTACCATCGATAGTTTTACACATCGCATTATTCGGACTTTTGCTCTGGATCTCAAATTGCCGATCAATTTCCAGATTGAAACGGATTCAGATTCAGTTTTTAGGAAAGTGATCTCAACCCTGATCAACAATTTGGGTAAGGATAAACTGATAACAGATTATCTGGTTCAGTTTTCTCTGGCTCAAATTGAGGATAATAAAAACTGGGACCCCGAACAAACATTGGTTGACTTTGTAAAAGAGATCAATAAAGAAGGCGTTGGCGATCTCGTTAATCAGTTGAGCCGTTTTAATATTTCTGATTTCGAAAATATTAAAAAGCAGTTAAAATCGGTTACCAAAGAATACGAAGTGTTTTTAAAAACACATGGTGAGAAAGCATTGTTGTTGATTAATGGACAGCAATTAAATTCAAACGCCTTTGCCAGTGGTGGCTCGGGAATTTTTAATTTTTTTGTAAAGTTAGCAAATGTCAAAGAAACTTCAGAAAGTGAATTATTTGGAGCTAACGTCAATAAAACTTTAAACGACGATAAATGGTATGGGGGAAAAGCTTCAGCATCTGAAAAAGCGGCCATTGACTTAATCAAAAATGAACTGGAGGTAATTGCAAAGGAAGTATTGTTTTATGTAAGAGAAAATGAGCAGCGTTTTAATGCCTTTAGTTTGATTTATAAAAATATTTATGCGATGGGTTTAGTGAATGAGTTAGCTAAGCTTACCAATGAATATAAGAACGATGAAAATATTTTATTTATCTCCGAATTCAATGAACGGATCTCTGAGGTAGTAAATAACGAACCTACTCCTTTTATTTTTGAACGTTTGGGCGACCGGTATAAACATTTTTTACTGGATGAATTTCAGGATACTTCTGCCATGCAGTGGCAGAACATGTTGCCATTGATAGATAATTCACTTGGAAACGGAAATCTGAATTTAATTGTGGGTGATGGCAAACAGTCTATTTACCGTTGGCGCAATGCAGATGTGGAACAGTTTGTGAACTTACCTTATATCAACGCGTTTAATAAAAATGATTTATTAATTGAACGGGAACAATCTCTGATTAGGAATTTTGATGAACGTGCGCTGAATAAAAATTACCGGAGCGAAAGTACCATTGTGAAATTTAATAATGCATTGTTTGAATTTTTAGCCGCTAATTTTTTAAATGATGATTTTAAAAAGATTTACCATAGTCAAAAACAGGAACACAAGGATAATGAGTTCGGATATGTGAGTATCGAATTTCCTGATCCCCGAGAAGAAGATGCGGATACAATTAATACACGTTTGATCTTAGCCCATATTCATAAAGCTTTGGAGGATGGCTATTCATATAATGATATATGTGTGATCATTCGTCAAAACAGACATGGAAGTTCAGTTGCTAATTTTTTGATCGAAAATGGCGTGCCAGTTGTTTCTGCAGATTCTTTGCTTTTAAACAATGCGAAAGAAATCACTATTATTCTGGCATTTTTAAAATACGTTTCCAATCAAAAAGACCTGGCATCGGCTTCGGTAGTCATTCAATATTTATTAGATCAGAAATTTTGTAATGAAGAAGAGTATGTGACTTTCCTGCGTGAGTTAAACACTACTAAAATAAAAAACCTGTTTGATATTTTAAATCAATGCCACATCCGCGTGGATATTTTGAAACTCACGGGTTCCAATTTGTTTGATGGTTGTTTGGAGATAATCAGCACATTGAAATTAAACGATAGGAACCCACAGTATATTCGGTTTTTTCTGGATGAAGTATTAGGCTTTCTGCAAAGTAATACTTCCAATACAAGTTTGTTTCTCGATTGGTGGGAGCGTAGAACAGAAAAAGCATCGGTTATTATTCCTGAAGGAATTAATGCCGTAAACATAATGACTATACACGCGTCTAAAGGATTGGAATTCCCGGTGGTGATTACTCCTTACCTCGTATGGGATATTGAGAAAACTCAATCTATCTGGGTAAATCTTGATGAGGAAGCTATTGATTTACCAGTGGCTTTAATTAATACAACCAAGGCGGCAGATGATACTGTATTTAAACCTTTGGCAGAAAAGGAAAGACAACAACAGGCTCTGGATAGTTTGAACATGCTTTATGTGGATTTCACTCGTGCCGTGGATCGTCTGCACATAATTTCACCAAAACTTAAAAAGAAAAGTATCAAGAATTGTCATACCTGGTTAACCGTTTTTGCGGAAACACAGGAACAGTTTGATTCACAAAATTCGATCCTGGAGTTTGGCACATTGACAAAAAAATCTTTAGTGGCTCACAGTAAGTCAGGTATGGAACAATTGAGAATTACCAACCTGGAGTTTAACCAGAATCCTGATGTTATCCAGATAAAAGGGGCATCGGCTTATGAAAGCAATGAAGAAGTGGTTAAAGCAAGAGAATACGGTATTTTGGTCCATTATATCTTATCAAAAATAAATACCAAAGAAGATATAGAGTTGGTTATTTCAAACGCAAAAAACGCCGGTGATCTTTCGGAAGTGGAATCGCATAAAATACATACAGAGATCCAATCCTTATTATCCCTTCCTTCTATTTCTGCTTATTTTGAAAAAGATGTTTTAATTAAAAATGAAATGGAAATCCTGACTTCCACCGGTGAAATTTTACGTCCCGATCGGGTGGTTATCTCTGGCAATCAAGCCATTGTAATTGATTATAAAACCGGTAAGAAAAACGCACAAAAGTATCATGCCCAAATGCGGGATTACGAATATGCTTTATTGCAATTGGGGTATTCTTCCGTTAAAAAACTTCTGTTATATATACAGGAACAAGAGGTGGAGACTTTAAACTGATTTCATTTTCCAATCTAATTGTTTCAAAATGTTACATGAATGGTAAAAAAAACCTCGTGGAAACTAAAAAATTAAAAAAAGTTTCCTAGGTTTGCACCCGAATATTGAATGATATGAAAAAAATTGTTTGCCTTGTTTTAATAAGTCTGTTTTTCCAGGTTCAGTCACAGGAAAAATTTACGATCAGCGGTTACGCAAAAGATGCCAAGAATGGTGAATCGCTTATTGGGGTAACCGTTTTCAAAAAGAATTCTCAGATTGGTACCAGCACCAATGCTTATGGGTTTTATTCCCTAACACTACCTAAGGGAACTGATACAGTGGTATTTTCTTTCATTGGTTACAAAACTATTTTTAAAGCCGTCGATCTCACTGCAAACCAAACTATAAGTTTAGAGATGGCAGAGGAAGGAAAAGAACTTGAAGAAGTAGTTGTCTCTTCTGAACGTGAAGATAAAAATATTAAGAGCATGGAAATGAGCGTGGCAAAACTGGATATTAAGCAGATCCAAAAAATGCCGGCTTTGTTAGGGGAAGTTGATATTATTAAAAGTATTCAGTTGCTCCCCGGTGTTACCACCGTTGGTGAAGGTGCCAGTGGTTTTAATGTTCGCGGGGGAAATATCGATCAGAATTTAGTGTTGATGGATGAAGCCCCGGTTTATAATTCATCACATTTATTTGGGTTCTTTTCCATATTTAATCCGGATGCGGTAAAGGATGTGAAGTTGATTAAAGGCGGCATTCCTGCACAATACGGCGGCAGGGCATCTTCTGTTTTAGATATCCGGATGAAAGAAGGAAACAATAAAAAAATGGAAGTGAATGGCGGCATTGGTTCAATTTTTAGTCGCTTATCTATTGAAGCGCCCATATTTAAAGACAAGGCATCTTTTATTGTAGCAGGTCGCAGAAGTTATATTGATGTATTGGCTAAACCTTTATTAGCAAAAAAGCAACCTGGCTTAAAAGACGCTAAATTTTATTTTTATGACCTTACTGCTAAATTTAACTGGAGAATCAATGATAAGAATACTGTTTTTGCCTCAGGATATTTAGGTCGTGATATATTTGGCGCTGGTTTTATATTTAACTGGGGAAACACTACTGGCACAATAAGATGGAATCATATCTTCAATAGTAAATTATTTATGAATCTAACAACGTTTTATAGTAACTATAAATATGAGTTAGGTTTTAAGAATGAAGGAAACGATCAAAAGTTTGAATGGAAATCCAACATTATCAATTACAGTTTTAAACCTGATTTCACATATTATTGGAACAGTAAAAACACCATCAAGTTTGGAGCTCAGGGTATAGTTTATACCTTCAAACCTGGCGAAGCTGTGATTACTTCTCAAAATGGAGATGAATCCAATATTAGTTTGCCGAATCAATATGGTGTGGAGTACGCAGCTTATGTAGATAATGAACAAAAGCTTTCTAATCGTTTAACTTTGCAGTACGGTTTGCGCTGGTCGTTTTTCAACTACTTGGGTAAAGGAACTAAATATACTTACCGAGATACGATTCCAAATGAAAGCAGACCGTTAGAGAGAGAAGATAGTATAGCTAGTGGAAAATCAATTGCTACATATAATACTCCTGAACCTCGCCTGGCAATAAATTATACGATCAACGATAAGAGCTCTGTAAAATTAGGCTATAACAGAATGTCACAATATCTTCATATTGTTTCAAATACAGCAGCTTCAACTCCTTTAGACATTTATACACCGGTTACCAATAATATAAAACCTTTAATTTCTGACCAGATTACTCTTGGCTACTTCAGAAATTTTAAAGAAAATATGTTTGAAACATCAGCAGAAATTTATTATAAAGATCTTCAAAACCAGTTGGATTATGTGGATAATGCAAACCTGTTATTAAATAAATACCTCGAGTCTGATTTGATTCAGGGAAAAGGAAGAGCTTATGGTTTTGAGTTGTACCTGAAGAAAGCCAAAGGTAAATTAAATGGTTGGGTGAGTTATACTTTGTCAAAAACAGAACGTCAGGTAAGAGGAATTAGTAATGATGAGTGGTTCCTTTCCAAATATGACCGAACGCATAATATTAATACAGTATTGATTTACGATTTAAATAAGCGGTTTAGTTTTTCTGCGAATTTTGTTTTCCAGACAGGGACTCCTGCAACTTTCCCAACAGCGAAAGTAGAAGTACAAGGCTATGTAATTCCGTATAATACTGATAACAAACGTAACAATTACCGAAACACGCCTTATCACAGGACAGATGTTGGGGTAACGTTTAACCTTGCGCCAAACAACAAAAAAGGACGAAAACATGCTATTGTCGTTAGTGTATACAATGTATACAATCGTAGAAATGCGTTCTCCATTTATTTCCGAAACAATCCGGATTACCCAGTTAATACGGAAGCAGTGAGGTACTCTGTTGTAGGATCTATTATTCCAGCCATAACTTATAATTTTAAATTCTAAGATATTTATATAATGAAAACAGTTAAATTATTTTTATGCTTACTAACAGTCTTCATGTTAACCTCTTGTGAAGATGTGATTCAGGTTAAATTAGATGAAGGTGACCCGATGGTAACCATTGATGCTTTTATTAATGATATGAGGTCACAGCAAAAAGTGAGGTTAACTTATACAGACCCTTATTTTAGCCAGAAACCTAATAATCCTATTACCGGAGCAACCGTTAATTTGAAAGATCTCACAACGGGTGCTAATTATGTATTTTCTGATAATAATAATGGTGATTACATTCTAACACCATTAGATACTTTTAGAATAGGGCATGAATACGAACTTAATATTATTCACCAGGGAGTGACATACCAATCTTTTTCCCGACTAAACAGATCTACAAGAATAGATACGTTAGTTTCAAAATTTGAGGAGGGTGGGGGATTAGGAAATTCAAAAGAAGGATATAAGTTTGCTTTTTTAGGCTTTGATCCTCCCGGAGATACGATTGATTATTATTGGATAAAATCCTATCGCAATGGGGTGTTCTTTAATAAAGGAGTAGATATTAATATATGTGCCAATGCAGCTTATGGAGACGGCGCAGACGGCTTTCCTTTTATAACACCTATTGCCGAATCCATCACACCTTTTGGAGAAGTGTTTCAAAAGTTTGATGTATGCAGGGTAGAGATTCATTCCATTAATCTCGAAACCTATAATTTCTTAACCCAGGTTTACACCCAAACAACCAATTCAGGATTATTTGCAACTAGCCCTGAAAATGTAAAAACCAATATTAAAAATACAACCAATGATAAAGTGAAAGTGGTGGGTTGGTTTTGCATGAGCTCTGTTGGTTTTAAAGAAGGGGCCGCACAGTAATTATAATTTTATCAGCTAAGGGTTAAAGATCAAAGTCATGCTGAACTTGATTCAGCATCTCAGCACTTATACATTTTTTAGAACTGAGACCCTGAATCGAGTTCAGGGTAATGATAAAATGTCAGTGCGAACAAAGCCGGTAATCGATTCGTCATCTCTCCTCGCGATGAATTAGATTGTCTATTTATAAATCAAATTCATCATTTCTTCATCTTTTCTATACACGTCAATATATAGTTTCAATCCCGTGCTATCTGCGTGAGCGGTATAATACCTTGTATAAATAGGTAATGCCTTTTTTAATTTTATTTTCCGCTGCACCGGCGTCTTGAAATAAAGCTGTAAACTGTCATGTGTATAATGCAAACTATCATCCCGTACTAAATAATCAGCAAAGTCAACAAAGTTTTCTAAGCGAATGCATCCATGGCTCTGTGATCGGGAACTGGTTTTAAAATAACGCTTTGAGTTTGTATCGTGAAGATACACTCCAAAAGGATTATGAAAATTAAACTTAACTACACCTAAACTGTTTTCTTCACCAATGCGCTGCCTAAACCTTACAGGTAAATAATCTTTGGTATACCGCCTCCATGGAATTTTTGTATAATCCAATACTTTATCACCTGCGCCTAACACTTCAAAATTCTTTTTTCGGATGTAGGAAGTGTCGCGCTGAACTGCTGGTAAAATTTCTTTTGTTGCAATACTGATGGGCACGTTCCAATAGGGGTAAATCAGCATGTGATCTATCTTGCTTTTTAAAATGGGTGTTTGATGATCCGGTTTTCCACACACGATAGCCGATTGCATCGCAATGGTATCTTTCTCAAAAACGGTTAGCCAAAACGCGGGAATGTTAATAAAAACATATCTATCCGGAAATTTATTTTCCCAACGCCATCGTTCCATGGCCATGCAAATCTGCCTGATAATCTTTTCACGGTTATAAGAAAGTGCCTGGGCAGTATATTTACCAATTTTTCCATCCGGTTGAATAAACCATTTTTTTTGAAATTTATTTAAAGCCTTTGCCAATTTAATACTGTCGTTACCAGTAGCTGCAGTGTCATAAAAGTTTTGTTTAATAAGGCTCTTCACTATAAGTTGTTGTTTCACTAATGAGTCTTTTTCCGTTACAAATGGAATAGAATCTATTTGATACAACGATTTATTATTTAATATAACGGCTAATTCTTTTTTGAGCATGCGGTAATTATAAAACTTTGGTTCTAATGAATCCAAAGCAGCCTTTATATTTCCTTTGTTATAGCCCACACGTAACAAACTATCCCAACCCTTATTTAGTTTTGTAAAATTGGTTTGTAGTAATAGGCTATCGGCATAAAAACGACCTTTGTTGAGATGGGCAGCCATTAAAAAATAGGCATCGCTTAATAACATATCCGCTTTTATTATAGAGGTAACGTTTATCAGTTCTTTATTTGAATGAATGGAATTAATATGTTTGGTAATTTCCCGTAAATGGTAGTGACTTGGATTTAAACCATAATACACACTTTTTTCAATCAGGTTAATTAAGCTAGCTCCCTTTTTATTAAGGGTTGATTCATTGAACCAAAGAGGGTTCGTTGAATAAAGTTCCTTGTAATAACGAAAGCAGGATAAGTGAAGTGAATCAATGACTAAAACGGTATCTCTTTGCAGATAGGAGGACACGAGAACGCTAATTTCTTTTTTCAGGTCTTGTGGTTCACAAACTTTTACTGTTTTTATTTCATCCCCGTTTGAGCAGGACGAAAAAGTGAAAAGGCATACTATAAAAAAAAATAAGCTCACCCTACTTTTCAAGGATGAGCTTATTCTTAAGGAATTAATCATAAATTATTTACTGACAGTAAATTTACCGGTTGTAAGCACTTGGTTGTTCTTGTCGCTAATCAGATACATATAAACTCCACCGGCAAAATTTCCGGCATTCATTTTTGATTTACCGTTTTCAATCATCTCTGTAGCCATCATCTTACCGGTAAGATCATAAACCATTACTTTGGAAGCTTCCAGGCTGGCGGTAGAGAAATTAATAAAGGACGAAGTGGGGTTAGGGAAAACCGTTAGTTGAATGTCTGTTTTAGAAGATTCTGTAACACCTACCACGCTATAATTTGGTTGAACATAAACAACAGTTTGTGTACTGGTTGGTTGTGCGATGGCGTTAATTGTAGATGTTTGAATTGAAAATAGAGGAGCTTTGGAAGCACTGATAGAGTAATAATCATAATTTGATAGGTAAACAGTGGCTATAGAAGCAGTGAGGGTTTGTGTAGTTACTACTCTAATAACATCTGTAAACGTTTTTCCTGGAAGAACTAGTGTACCTGTGGCATCTGCTTTTACCATGCAACTGCCGGTAAAATTTTGCGAAAAACCGGAGATCGTAACCGTGCCATTTGTTGTGGATGTAGTGCTGGTATTTAAGCTCATTGGATATACTGCATAAATAGCTGGTGAAGCATAAATAGCACTGATAGCATAAGAGTTAATAACAAGATCGCCACCATAGTATTTGTTTGTTGAAGCATTTGTGTTATAATAGGATACATCGGTGGTAGATGAATAAACAGCCACGTTGGTGGCGGGGTAAAAAGGGTTAGTTGGATTAGTATTGGTAGTAGAGTACGTTTTTAATCCGTGCATATTAATTGGGTTATACGTCCAGGTTTGTGCGGCTCCTGATGCACCGGAAGTCACTCCCGTTGAATCACATTGCATTATTTGATACGGAAGGTTATACCAGGCGGGGGCGTGATTTGCATAGGTAAGCGTTTGAGCATTTACAGCCAGCCCAAAAAAAGCAAATATAACAAGTAGTGTTTTTTTCATATGGTTTGTTTTTAATTTATTCAAATGTATTTAATTTACTAAAGGTTTCAAAATTAATATGTTGCTAGTCTGATTTTATGTGAATTATCATTCAATAAGTAGATGCGTAACATCTCAAAATCACGGAGACAAAAATACGCCAATAAAAGCCACTCTCTATAAGATGGTTGCGTTTGCTTCGATTTGCTTCATTTTGAATATAACTGCATAGAAAATCACTAGTTCACACCTATCGGAGACATGAAATCTGCTCCTTAGATGTTAGAGGATACTAGGGAGATACTCCGTAGATACTCCGTAGATACTCCGTATATACTCCGTGTTTAGTTCGACTTTCTGTAGAAATAGTTTCAGGTAAAAATGGCGACTAAATTCGAAGAACAAACTTTGTAATAGTGTCTCTCATGCGCTGAGGTTTTCTAAGCGCCCTATGATCACTGAGCATGTCGAAGTGAGTTCGGTTTTCTGTAGAAATAGTTTCCCGTAAAAATGGAAACTAAATTCGGAGAACAAACTTGGTAATAATGCCGCTCGTGCGCTGAGGCTCTCGAAGCGCCCTATGGTCAATGATGCTCCCAAAGCACGCACCTCGCAACCACCATACATGGACCCAATTTTAAAATACCATTTTACCAGGATTAAGAATAAGATTGGGATCAAATAGTTTTTTTATATTTCTCATAAGCTCCAGTTGGTATTCCGGAAAAACAATTTTTAAATAATCTTTTTGAACTAAACCAATGCCATGTTCGCCACTGATCGTGCCGCCTAATTTCTTGCAGAGTTCAAATATTTCAATAATACCTTTGGGTAGTTCTGTATCCCAAACTATATCTGATAAATCACCTTTTATAATATTCACATGCAGGTTGCCATCGCCGGCATGTCCATAGCAAACACTTTTAAAACCGTATTTGTTTCCAATCTCTTTCACACCCTTTAATAACTTTGGTAATTCTGCTCTTGGAACCACAGTATCTTCTTCTTTGTATACAGAATTGCTTTTCACCGCTTCACCAACTTTACGACGGATTTTCCAAAGTGCAGATTTTTGCTCAGCACTGTCAGCCATTAAAATTTCATCACAACCATGTTCCATCATAATATGACTGATGGTTTCGCAATCGTTAAATAAAACATCCATATTATTTCCATCCACTTCAATTAATAGAAGTGCTTGCCATTCTGGTTTAATCGTAAAATTTACTTCTCCGGCATATTTAATACTCCAGTCAATGGCATCACGCTCCATAAATTCCATAGCGCTTGGCGTAATACCGGCCATAAACGTGGCACCAACGGCTTCGCAAGCTTTTTCAGCCGATTCAAAAGGCACCAGCATTAGTAGATCATGTTTTGGTAATGGAATTAATTTAAACACTATTTTGGTGATGATTCCAAGCGTTCCTTCACTTCCAACCATCAGGTGAGTTAAGTTATATCCTGTAGAATATTTTAATGTATTAGCACCCGTCCATATAATATCCCCATTAGGCAAAACCATCTCAATATTCAAAACATAATCACGCGTAGTGCCATATTTTACTGCTTTAGGGCCACCGCTACTGTGCGCAACGTTACCTCCCAACGAACAACTACCCCAACTTGCAGGATCCGGTGGATAAAATAATCCGAGCTTTTTTACTTCTTCCTGAAATATATAATTGATCACACCTGGTTCCACTGTTGCCTGTAAATTTCTCTCATCAATTTGCAGTATCTTATTGAACCGTTCCATACTGATAATAATTCCTCCATGAATTGGCAATGCGCCTCCACTCAAACCTGTACCGGCACCACGTGCTGTCACTGAAACTTTTTGACTGTTGGCAAATTTCATGATCTCCGAAATTTGTTGAATGGTTTTCGGCCGCACAACAACTTCAGGTTTATAAATTAAATCTTCCGTTTCATCTTGCCCGTATTTTTCAAGATTGTCATTATCTGTTAAAACATCTTCGGAATCGAGGAGCTTCTTTAAGAAATTAATATGGTCGGTATTTATTTTTGTATAAGACATTTTAAATTTATTTTTTTAATTTAATAACAGCCCATTCATTTTTCGAATAGCTGTCTTCAAATGCAAATCCAATACGTTGCGCTAGTGATTTTAATTCTTCTACATCTGCTGTGAAAAAACCACTCAGTAATAAATTACCTCCTGTTTTAAGACAGGAAAAATAAGCTGGCATATCTTTCTTTAATACATTCTTATTTATGTTTGCTAAAATAATATCAAACGATTCTTCTGTAGGTAATAAAGAGGCATCTCCCTTTTTAAATTCAATATCAGATGCATCATTAATACCTGCATTTTCAATAGAGTTTTCAATGCTCCAGTCATCGATATCTATTCCCAAAATTTTTGTGGCTCCAAGTTGTTTTGCCAGAATGGCTAAAATGCCGGTGCCACATCCCATATCCAAAACGCTGCGATCTTTGAAATCCAGGCTGAACATGGTTTTGCTAACCAGCCAGGTGGTATCATGATGCCCTGTTCCAAAACTCATTTTTGGGGTAATGATAATATCATGCTTGGCGGTATCTGATTTTGGATGAAAATGTGCACGTATACAAACAAGATCGTCCACATAAACAGGATGGAAGCTTTTTTCCCATTCTTCATTCCAGTTGGTTTTAGGAATAAGGGTTCGCACATAGGTAAAAGAAAAATCAGCAAAGCCGATTTCTTTTACAAGACTTTCATTATCTAATTCTTCTTGTATGTATGCTTCAACCCCTGATTCATTTTGTGTAAAGCTTTCGAAACCTAAATCTGCCAGTAAGGCAATTAAAATATCTGAACCTGGTTCGGGGGGGGAAATCGTAAACGAATATTGTATATAATCCATGCGCTAAAGGTATGGATTAAGAATTATGTGTGATTAAGAAAAATTGCGTTTTATGAAATGATGATTTTTAATTTCTTGTGCAAAAAAAAGCCATCTGCTTGCTAGCGGATGGCTTTTTTAAATGATGACTTAAAATTATTTTAAATCACAAGTTGAAGTTGTAACATCAGTTTCAGTTCTTGTATATGAACTTGAACCGCTTCCGCCTTGATAAACTTGCGTATCTGTGCTAGTAGCACTATAACAACCGTTTTTTCTTTTAGCATCTTTCTTTTTCATTTTGTCAGTTGTAAGAGTGCTTGACCCAGAAGAACTAGACGTGGTAGTATTATCTACAAAAAAAGTTGTGTTAGTATCGTAATCAGTAAAAGTAGAGTTTGTCATTGTATATGTACAAGTACAAGTTCTTGCTTTACGACAAGATGCTGCGAATAAGCTTAAGCTAATAACAGCAGAAAGTATAATTATTTTTTTCATTTTATAGTGTTTTATTTGTTATTAGATTATTTTAATTTGCAATCAGATACATTGGTTGATGTAGTTGAAGTACCACCGCTTGTTGTATTAGTAGACATGTAAGTGTCTTTAGTACATAAGTATTTAGCATCGCTTTTTTTAACCTTTGTAAGAACTGTAGAACTTGTGTGAGTAACATTTGTTGATCCACTGTTTGTGTAAGTACACTCGCATGTTCTGTCTTTTTTGCAAGAAGCAAAAGATGCAACAGTAACAACTGATGCTAATAAAATAATTTTTTTCATTTTTTTGATTTTTAAGTTTGCTGTAAAAGTAACCTAATTTTCGACATAAACTCAAATAAAAAAATTTATAACAACAAAAATAATAGATAAAAACCTAAAAAGAATCGATTATTTGGCAAAAATCATCGACTTTTAACGACGCACCCCCTATTAGGCCACCGTCTACGTCTGCACATTGAAATAATTCTGAAGCATTTTGGGCATTACAACTTCCACCGTATAAAATTGGAACATTGCCCGCAATACCCGAATCGTAGAGGTCGCAAACAATGGAACGAATAAAAGCATGCATTTCCTGAGCTTGTGCGGCACTGGCTGTTTCTCCGGTTCCAATAGCCCAAACTGGCTCATAAGCCAGAATAAATTGCGAAAAATCTGTAATTGAAAATTGTGAGAGAACTGTTGTTAATTGCTCCGTGATTATTTTAAAGTGACTCTCTGATTTACGTTCCTCTAATGTTTCTCCAATACAATAAATTGGTATGAGATTGTTCTTAAGCGCTTCAGTGATCTTTAAAATAAAATCCTCGCTTTTTTCTTTAAAAAATTGCCTTCTTTCGCTATGACCTACAATAACATATTTACAGCCAACAGATTGAAGCATACCGGCACTCACTTCACCTGTAAAAGCGCCACTTGTATTAGTATGGCAATTTTGTGCTCCGGTATAAAAACCCGGGTGGTTTGCTACAAGTTGTGTAATAGACTCTATATAAGGAAAAGGGGGAATTATGATTTTAGTTATATTGGAATTAACCTCTTTATTTAAAATCATCTGCACAAGAGCTTTAGCTTCTTCAAACGATTTATTCATTTTCCAGTTACCTGCAACTATTTTTTGTCTATTCATTATTTAACTCTAACTCTAGGGTCTAACACTCCATAAGCAATATCTACGAAAATATTGGTTACAACAAATATAGTAGCAAAGATTATAGTTGCACCCATAACCACTGGCAGGTCATTTTTGGTTAAAGCTTCAAAAACTTCATAACCAATTCCTTTCCAACTAAAAATGTATTCAACAAAAACAGCGCCTGCCATCAGTCCTGCAAACCATCCTGAAATGGCAGTAATTACAGGGTTTAAGGCATTTTTCAAGGCGTGTTTCATAATTACGGCGTACATGCTTAAGCCTTTTGCTTTTGCCGTCCTTATGTAATCCTGGCTCATAACATCTAACAAAGAACTTCTCATTAATTGCACTACAATAGCTAATGGACGTATGCCTAGAGTAATGGCTGGAAGAATTAAATTTTTTAATTTAAGTTTTTCACCATCCCATACATCAATGTCGTATAAGCTTCCGGTGGGAGAAAGTCCGGTGTAATCACCAAGCACATATCCAAATAACCAGGCGATGATCAGACCAACAAAAAATGAAGGGGCTGCCATTCCTAAAACCGCAAGAATTAACGACATTCGGTCATAAAATGTGTTTTGTCGGATAGCGCTGATAATTCCAAGAAAAATACCAATAATAGATGCAATAATTATAGAAGTAAATGCCAATACCGCTGTTTCGGGTAATGTTTCAATAATAATATCCGAAACACGTCTTTTAGTAATATATGACCGCCTTAAATAAGGAAGTTTTACTACAACGGATTTATTGGAACCAATGGTAAACGCCGGCAACCAGTTATATTTTTCAGGACTTAAAAACCAGTGACTTTTGTTATTCATGTTATTGTGAATGGAGATAGGCGATAGGTCGTTCAGATACATGGCGTATTGTTCTAATACCGGCCTGTCGGTGCCAAGATCTTTATGAATGGCTTCAATCGCATCTTTATTAGCCCTTTGTCCTAGCATAATGGTTGCAGGGTCGCCGGGTAATACATTAAATAAAAAAAAGATTACAGTTATTACACCGTATAAAACGAAAAAACCATATAATATTTTTTTTGTAACGTATTTTATCACAATCGGGAGAAATTCTTTAATCTGCTAAGTAAATAAAATATTTCAGTATATAAAATATTTTAGGCGAAATTTAAACATTATGAGTAGCATTAAAATTTTAAGGTAAATTTGTGTCGATTGAGGTTAAATAAAAAAATAACTGTTTTTTTAAATTCCATTTTTTGTATTGGATTGATAGTATTTCCACAACTTTTAAACGCCCAAAAAGTAGGTGTGGTTATGAGTGGTGGTGGTGCGAGTGGTTTAGCACATATTGGGGTACTAAAAGCATTGGAAGAGAATAATATTCCGGTTAATTGTATAGCTGGTACTTCTATTGGAAGTATTATTGGTGGATTATATACTGCCGGCTATTCCCCTTGGGAGATTGAACAGATTGTAAGGAATGAAACGTTTTCAAATTTAACCAAAGGTGAGATGTCTCCCAAATATGGATATTTTGTAAGGAAGCGAAATGACTACGCGTCCTGGATAATGCTCAAAGTTAATTTAAACAATCCGTTTTTAACTAACCTTCCAACAAATTTGATCAACTCGGTGCCCATTGATTTTTATTTAATGGAAACATTTGCGGGCGCTAATGCAGCGTCCGGTTATAATTTTGATAGTTTAATGATTCCTTTCAGATGTGTAGCTTCTGATATTGAAAAAAAAGAAAGTGTAGTTTTCAGAGATGGCGACATGCCTTCCGCTATCAGGGCATCCATGAGTTATCCGTTTTATATTCGCCCTATAACAATTGATAGTACCTTATTATTTGACGGCGGACTCTATAATAATTTTCCTGCTGATATTATGTATGATGAAATGTATCCGGATTTTATTATTGGGAGTTCAGTAACAAAAAATGCCAAGCAACCAAGTGAGGATAATCTGTATTTGCAATTGAGAAATATGTTTATGAGTACCAGTAATTTTAATCCGGTGTGTGAAAACGGTGTTATTGTTCAGCCTTGGGCAGAGGTTAATATTTTTAATTTTGAATCCGTTCAACGTTTAATCGACAGTGGCTACGTTGCCACGATGAGGAAAATGCCTGAAATTAAATCTCATATTTCAAAATTTGAATCTGATTCGGCATTAGCACAAAAAAGAAAAGAATTCAGGGCAAAATCAGCATTTGAAAAAATAATTTATGATAAAGTGGTAATCAGGAGTTCAGATAAAAAATTAGCTCATTTTATTGAAAAAAGTATAATAAAGAAAAGAAAGACCTTTACATTAGGTCAATTAAAAAAAGAGTATTTTAGGATGATGGCTGACGAAAAAATAAAGTCGGCTTATCCTACCACAAAACTCGACACTACTACCGGAAAATTTACCCTGTCATTGAATGCTAAAAAGGATAAGCATTTATTTTTTGATCTTGGAGGTAATTTATCAAACCGGCCAATTAGTAATTTTTTCCTTGCTGTTCAATATAATTATATAGGAAAAATTGGTTTTACAGCTTATGCCAATGGTTATTTAGGTAAATTGAATTCAAGTTCCTTCACAAAGTTAAGATTTGAGTTTCCGACTAAAATCCCTTTTTATATTGAACCATCTTTTACTATTTCACGCTGGGATTATTATAAAAGCAGCGCCTTATTTTATGATTTTGAAAATCCTGCTTACCTCGTACAGGAGGATTTGTTTGGTGAAATAAATTTAGGTGCGCCTGTAGGAAATATTGGTAAGGTTGTTTTATCAGGTGGAATGAGCGAACTCAAAAATAAATATTACCAGGTAGAACAATTTACGAAACTGGACACGAGCGACGTTACTATTTTTGATTTTTCTTATGGCCAATTAGCATATGAGATAAACACTCTTAATAAAAAACAATATGCTACCGAGGGAATGAAACTTCTTTTAAGAGCTAAATTTGTGAGTGGGTTAGAAACCTATTATCCCGGATCAACGGCCATCGATACAGTTAACTTTATTAACGGCCCCTATCATGATTGGTTTAATATTAAATTAACAATTGATAAATATATTAAACCCATCAAATATTTTAAGATTGGAGTTTACGCAGAAGGTGTTTATTCTTCTCAGGATTTTTTCCGAAATTATTCTTCCTCAATTCTTTCCGCGCCAGCCTTTGATCCCATTCCTGAAAGTCAGACTCTGTTCATCGATGATTACAGGGCTCATCAATACATGGCAGGTGGATTAAAAGCAATTGCTACACCTTATAAAAACTTTGACATTAGGTTTGAAGGATATTTATACCAGCCTGTGTATTCCATCATTAAAAGTTCAAATAAAAAAGCGGATTATTCAACACTTTTTCTATACAGACATTTCTTAGGTATGGGTGCATTAATATATCATTCTCCCATTGGCCCTTTTAGTGTGGGAGTTAATTATTACGATAAAAACGATAATAGTTTTTCTTTTTTCTTTCATTTTGGATACACTATTTACAATAAAAAATCCCTGGATTAGTAATGTTACTAACCGTAAAGAGCCCATCACCATTCAGTAAAGATCATTTACTCATTTAACAAATTTTAAAGAAAACCAAGCTATATTGCTCTTAAATTTGGAGCACAATCAATTCAATTAAATCCTTATTTTTGAATAATCAATTAATTCTATGAAGAAATTATTACTTACTCTTAGCTTGTTATCTGTTTTAACAACTATTTCTGCTCAATCTAATCAGGGTCATGATATCCGCATCAATTTTAAAAATTGTAAGGATACAGTGATGTACCTTGCATTTTTCCAGTTTGATAAATCATATATTGCCGATACCTGTAAAAAAGTAGTGAAAGGAAACGTTGTATTCAAGGGTCCAAAAACTCTTGATAAAGGAGTTTATTACTTGGTAAGTCAGGACAAGGCTAAGTATTTTGATTTTTTTATCACTGAAAGCAATCAGAAATTTACGATCAACACTGATACTGCAGATCTTGTTAAGAACCTAAAGTCAACTACCTCAAAAGAGAACGATGATTTCTTTAATTATATAAAATTTATTACTGCAAAAAATAAAGAGTATGTAGAAGTTAGAAGTAAAACAAAAGGCATGAATGCTAAGGATTCAGCTGCGTTTATGATGGAGAAAGGTAAGTTGTTGAATGAAACAGTTGTTGCTTTTGAGAAAACGTTTTTAGAGCAGCATAAAGGAATGTTCGTTGGCGATGTTATTAATCTTAAAATGGAGAAAGAAGCGAAGGATATTCCAAAAGCTTCCAACGGACGTCCGGACAGCATGTATGTGTACACATATTATAAAAATCATTACTGGGATGGAGTAAATTTTCAGGATGACGGAATTATGCGCACTCCTTTTTTTGCGGATAAATTGAAAAAGTATTTCAATAATGTGATCATTCAAAATCCAGATACCATGAACGTGGAAATTGATCGTATTATGGATAAAACAAAAGCTGGCACTATGATGCAAAAATTGTTGATTGCTCATTTTCTTTTCACATCTGAGTCTTCTAAATTAATGGGTTTTGATAAGGTGTTTGTTCATGTGATTGATAGATACATCAGAACGGGAATGGCTAAGGAAGTATATGACGAAAAAACAATTGATAAAATAAAGGAACGTGGAGATATTTTAAAACCATTATTATTAGGTAGTCAGGCTCCGGATCTTTTAATGATCGATACCATTGGACATAAACAAGTTGCGAAAATGGGTTTTGATACAGTTAAAACCAGTCAGGGTGCTACCAAATTATATTATGATAATGTTCAAAACCTTGCTCAGACTTTTGTATCGTTGTATAGCATTAAAGCAGATTACCTGGCATTAGTTTTTTGGGATGTAGATTGCGGACATTGCAAAACAGAAATCCCTAAACTATTGGAAGAGTATCATGCTTTAAAGAAGCAAGGTTATGACGTTAAAGTAGTAAGTGTATACACTCAGCATGAATACGAAAAATGGCGAAAATATATTATTGAAAATAAATTAGATTGGATAAACCTGTATGATGGCGTTCATATCAACAATATCAAAGAAAAGTATGATATCTATTCTACACCGGTAATTTATATGTTAGATAAAAACAAGTGCATTAAAGCTAAGCGTATTGGAACCGAGCAGGTAAAAGACATTGTAAAGCAAATGGAAAAAGAATATAAGTCTGATAAAAAATAATTTATCTTTTCTTTAGAATACAAAAACCGTTCATTATTGGGCGGTTTTTTTTATTCCTTATTTAGCAAAACTAAAAAATATTCCTGTGCATAGCACACAACTCACTGTTACGTTAATTATCGCCCAGCCTGTTAGACCTTGTTTAATTAATTCGAAAGTTTCAAAACTAAATGTTGAAAAGGTGCTGAGGCCTCCGCATATACCGATTAAAATAAACAGCCTGTAATTTTCAGGTATCAAGACTTTCTCCTTATACACATAAAGAATGGTTGCAAAGATAAGGCAGCTAACTACATTTGAAGAAAGGGTGGCCCAGGGAAGGCTTAAACTCGTTTTTCCAAAAAGCATAGCAATCGTAAAGCGAAATACACTTCCTAATCCACCGCCGATAAATACAAGTAAGTAATTCATGGTTTTTTATTTTTCAGTTTGTTCTCGCAGATTTTTTTAGTTTGTTCACTAAGTGTAGAAGGATTTATCGTTAGCAAGCTGATGTCTTTTCTTCTGCGAGTCTTATTTCTTTCCTCTGTGTGAATCTGTGAGAAATAGTTTACATGGTATCATTGTTTACTTAGTATCGTTTTTTTTCGCGAACCTTAGCGCTTTCCTCTGCGTCAAACTGCGAGAAATATTTTATAAATACACACAGCCTCCAATACTATCGCTCCCTGCTTTCGTTACCGAACTCAAAGTATTTATACTTTCATTCACTCTTAAATATCCAAGGTAAGCAAAAATAATCGCCTCTTTAAACTGGATAATTTCGTCAGAAGGAATTTCAATGTCGCCATTAAAATGATGTTTGATGCGACTGATCAAATATGTATTGTAAGCACCACCACCCGTAATTAATACAGATTTTAAATCATTATCCTTAAAGATTTTGCTAATTTTTTGTGCTGTATATTCAACACAGCTTGCAAGTTGATCCGGTATGGACAAAGATGATTTTTTTAAAATGGGTAGGAAGTTCTGTTCAAACCATTCTCTTCCTAACGATTGTTGTTGAGTATTTAATTTTAAAAGATGCTGTAGTAGAAGATCATTGCATTGGCCCGAAGCAGCAACATTTCCCCCCTCATCAAAATGTTTGCCGGTTAATTCCATTAAATAATTCAATGCCATGTTAGCGATACAAATATCAAAAGCATAGGTTATATTATTTTTAGTGAAAGAGATATTGGCAATACCACCCAGATTTAAACAGGATTCATATTGATGGAACAAATCTCTGTCACCAATAGGAACTAATGGCGCACCCTGTCCCTTTAAGGCCACATCAAGACTTCTAAAATCACAGATTGTAGAAATTCCTGTTTGGGCAGCAATTGTTGCTCCACAACCAATCTGAGTTGTGAATCCTAAAGTGGGTCGGTGAAAAACTGTATGACCGTGTGAAGAAATGTAATCAGCGGACAGATTTTGTTTATTCAAAAAATCATTAACTACTTGCGCAATGAATTCACCGTAAAGGCTGTGTAATTTAAAATACTGTTCAGCAGTTGCCTCAAATGCATTTTGTAGCCGATCTTTCCAAACCTGTTCATAAGGAATAGTTTCAGTGGCAATGACAAAAAATGTAACGATATTGTTTTTCATGCTAAAGTCACAAAGCGCAAGATCCAATCCATCCATGGAAGTGCCACTCATGAGGCCAAGTATTTTTGTTGATTTGATTTCCATCTTGATAAAAATAGAGAGAAAAGACTTTAATTTTTTCTGATCAAAAAAAATCTCTCAACAAAAATTATTTAACAAATCGACTATTTCAGCTATATAATTCGAAATATCTGCTATTTTTGTAAGGATAAATCGTTCAACTTCAAAAAATAAGACCATGCAATTCCAATTAACAGAAGAACAATTAATGATCCAGAAGGCAGCCCGCGAGTTTGCTCAGAATGAATGTAAACCTGGTGTAATAGAGCGTGATGAACTTCAAAAATTTCCGGCAGCACAGGTGAAAATGTTAGGTGAACTGGGTTTTCTTGGAATGATGGTTGACCCGAAGTATGGTGGAGGTGGAATGGACGCGATTTCTTATGTATTAGCTATGGAAGAAATCTCTAAAGTAGATGCGTCTTGCAGTGTGGTAATGAGCGTTAATAATTCTTTAGTTTGCTGGGGATTAGAACATTTTGGAAACGAGGAACAAAAGCAAAAATATTTAGTGCCTTTGGCAAAAGGCGAAGTAATTGGTGCATTCTGTTTATCTGAGCCTGAAGCAGGAAGCGATGCAACTTCTCAAAGAACTACTGCATTTGATAAAGGCGATCACTATTTAGTAAATGGTACTAAAAACTGGATTACAAACGGAAGTAGTGCTTCTATTTATTTAGTGATGGTTCAAACCAATATTGAATTGGGACATAAAGGAATTAACTGTTTGATCATTGAAAAAGGAATGCCAGGTTTTGTGGTTGGTCCTAAGGAAAATAAAATGGGTATTCGCGGAAGTGATACACATTCTTTAATGTTTACAGATGTAAAAGTTCCAAAAGCAAACCGTATAGGTGATGAAGGATTTGGTTTTAAATTCGCTATGAAAACTTTGGGCGGTGGCCGTATCGGCATCGCTTCACAAGCATTGGGAATTGCAAGCGGAGCTTATGAATTGGCATTAGCTTATTCAAAAGAACGTAAAGCATTCGGAAAATTAATTTCACAACACCAGGCCATTCAGTTTAAATTAGCAGATATGGCAACCCGTATTGAAGCAGCACGTTTATTGATTTATCGTGCAGCATGGTTGAAAGACCAGGGTTTACCTTGTGAGAAAGAAGGTGCGCAGGCTAAAGTATTTGCATCGGAAACAGCAATGTGGGTTACTACAGAAGCTGTTCAGATTCATGGTGGTTATGGTTATGTGAAAGAATACCATGTAGAGCGTTTAATGCGTGATGCAAAGATCACACAGATTTACGAAGGCACAAGCGAGGTGCAGCGTATTGTGGTATCAAGAGCTTTATTAGCAGAATAATATTCATTAAATTTTATTAAAACCTCGCTATCATTGCGAGGTTTTTTTTTAATAATTATATTGGAAAATACTTTTCATAAACCACATCAGGATCGAATTTTTGGATTGGATATTTTGCGGTTTTGTGCTATTGTATTTGTTGTGGCTGCTCATGGTAGATCGATGGCTCAAGACACTATTTTATTTGAATTTCCCTATTTGATTTTTAATGATGGTGTGAATCTTTTTTTTGCTCTAAGTGGTTTTCTGATTGGTGGCATTTTATTAAAGCAGACGAATGTTTTGAACGAGTTCAGTGCTTCAAATCTATTAAGTTTCTGGAAAAGAAGGTGGCTAAGAACATTGCCTAATTACTATTTAATATTACTGGTAAATATCGTCCTGGTGAAATTTCATTTGGTGCAGGCTGATTTCAATGGTTTTAACTGGAGGTTTTTTCTTTTTCTTCATAACTTTTCCTCGGGGTTCAATGACTTTTTTCTTGAATCCTGGAGTTTGTCAATTGAGGAATGGTTTTACATATTCGCGCCACTACTATTATTTGGATTCATTAAAATATGGCCGGTAAAAAAGGCGTTCCTAATCACGGTTTTAATTTTGATTATTGCTCCTGTTTTTTTTAGGCTGTTAAAATACGATCCTGATGGATTTCATTGGTTTCAAACAGACTCAGAAGTGCGCAAAGTTGTAGTTATGCGTCTTGATGCAATTGGCTATGGTTTGCTAGCAGCATGGCTTGCTTTTTATTATGGCGACTTCTGGAAAAAATGCAGGTTTTGGTTTTTGGGATTGAGTATTTTATCCCATCTCTTAATTGATTATTTAAATGCGTCTGGTAATATTTTATATTTGCAAGTACTCGAATTTTCTTTATTGGCAGCCACTTCGGTATTGTATTTGCCATTGGCGGATAGTATTAAAACAGCTACAGGGATCATTCCAAAATTCATAACCTATATCAGTAAAATTTCTTACTCAATGTATCTTGTGAACCTGGGGATTGTATCAAGCGTTATGAGACAACATTTTCCAGTGAAAGATACGACAGATGGTGTGATTAAATATATCTTGTATTGGTGTATTGTGATAGGTCTATCAGGGATACTTTATAGATTTTTTGAAAAACCAGTTATGAATCTGCGAAGTAAAATTCGTTGAAATCATGTCATTTCAAAGATTGTGATGTTATCGCGGGAGTAAGTAAATATTAAGTTCTTTTATATTTCTTATATCTCGCAGCCATCGGGGCCGCAGCAATCTTCAGTATTATCTCCCGTTTTTTTTAAGTTGATGTTATGGCTTTGTTCTTCGAAGGCCTGGTTAAGGGTAGCTAAGAAAGTTTCCGGTTCCTGGGCTCCTGAAACAGCATATTTCCTATCAAAAACAAAAAAAGGAACACCTCTCACGCCAATTTCCTGTGATTCTTTAATATCATTTCTTACTTCTGCTGAATATGTTTCTCCAGTTAAAACCTCCATTATTTCAGTTTCGTTCATTCCGGTTTCTAAACCAATTTGAATGAGAGTGTTAATGTCGCCCGTGTTTTTCCCTTCGGTGAAATACGCTGAAAATAATTTTTCTTCGAGCTCATTTTGTTTACCATATTTTTTAGCTAGGTGAGATAACCGATGTGCGTCAAAAGAGTTTGCAACTACCGCTTTTTCAAAGTGAAAATCAAGGCCAACCTGTTTGGCAATTTCGGTGACATGCGCGGTTGTTTCAGCCGCTTGTTGTTTACTCCACCCTTTTCGTTTAGCCAGATGATCAATGGTATTCAATTCAGGATCAGTAACAGAATCAGGATCCAATTGAAAACTTTTCCAGACGATATTGATTTTATCCCTATGAGAAAATTTCAATAAGGCTTTTTCAAATTTACGTTTACCGATGTAACAAAAAGGGCACATCACATCGCTCCAGATTTCTACGTTCATAGTGTTATTATTTAAAAAAAGCTACCACATCGTGATAGCTTTTGTTTGTGTTTTTTAATTGATAAAAAGGAAACACACAAGTTTATTTGCCTTCCATTTCAGCTGGCTTAAGTTTATTCAACTCTGCCATTACCATTTTACGTTTCTCATTCAATTCATCGATCTTTTGCTTTTCTGCATTGATCTTATCCTCTATTTCTTTCATAAAAGGGTTTACACCTTTTGTACTGCTTTTAAAGAAACCTAAATTGTTATCGTAAGTTTTGATTCGCCCGCTAATCTCATCCATTTGTTTCTTAAAATAATCGGCTTCTTTTCTTAAAGCTGTTTCAGGATTCTCTCCGTTTGATAAACGTTCCAGTTTGGTTTTAAACTGCATCATGAATTTTTCAGAACTGCTGACATTCATTTTATCGTACAATTCATCAAGGCGATTATAAAAAGCATCATTAATACGTTTTTTATCTTTCATAGGAACCATACCGGCTTCGTTCCAGTCGGCAGAAAATTGTTTTAAGGCAGCGTGATTAGCAGCCAGGTCTTCCGATAAATTAAACTCAGTTAGTTTTTTAAGTAATTCTTCTTTTGCTACTAAGTTGGTATCAAAACTTGCGTCTATCGCTCCGAAATGAGCTTTCTTTGCATCAAAGAAATGATTGCAGGCTGCACGAAACTGATTGAATAATTTTGTTTCATCGCCACCTGCATGAGGAACTTTTTTCCAGGCATCCTGTAATTTAATTAAAGCAAGGCCTGTCTTTTGCCAATCTGTACTTTCTTTTAATGCGTTGGCTTTAGCAATCAGTTCTTGTTTCTGGGATTTAATAACACCCATTTTTTCATGAACAACATTAAAAAATTCTTTTTTCTTGCTAAAAAAATCGTCGCATAAAGCCCTGAATTCTGCCCATACTTTATCATTTTCTTTTGCGTTCGCTCTTCCTATGCCTTTCCATTCGGTTTGTAAAGCTACCAGTTCGTTGGTCAAATTATTCCAGACTTGTCCAGTAGCAGTTTCTGCCTTTGCAATAATTTCCTTTATTTTTTCAAGGATCGTTTTTTTCTCATTTAAGTTAGCTTCTTTTTCTTCTTCAACAGAATTGTAATGCGCTTTTAATTTAGAATAAGCTTCTTCAATGGCAGCACGAAAACTCCCTTTTAACTCATCCCATTTATCATTTGGTACAGGCCCTATTTCTTCCCAATCGTTACGGTAAATTTTAATTAAGCGTTCTGCTTCCTTAATATTAGTTTGATCTTTAATGCCTTTGATCTTTTCAAGTAACTCCGTTTTTAATTCGTAGTTACGTTTCAAATCATGCTCCTGTAATTGTTTTGATAAACTTAATTTGTAATTAAATTCCTCAATAGCTTTACTATAATCAGATTGAATTTCTTTGTATTTATGAGAAGAAACAGCGCCTGTTACTTTCCACAGTGCTTGTAACTCCACCAGTTTTTTAATGGCAGCACCAATGTTATCACTTACCTGACTAAGGTCGTTTATTTTATTAATAATTTCCTGGCGAACCAACAAGTTTTTATTTTGTTCAATGGCCAGTTTGCCATCTTCTTCTTTTTTCTTTTTTTCGATTTTGTCGATCAGCTCAGAAATTTTAACATCTTCTGCTGATTTGGCATATTCAAATTCTTTTGCTTTGCCTCCTTCTTCAACAAATTCCTGTTTTGCTTTTTCAAATTCAGCTGTCCACAATTTTTGATACTCTTTTTGCAGAGTGCGCATTTGGTGAGCAACAGCACTAGCTTCAGGTTGCTGAAGCATTTCTTCCAGTTTAGTAATGATCTCTTGTTTCATTTGATACTACCCTTTTTTCAGGGCTTTTTTTAAAATTTATTTAACCTATCAAAAATAAAGGAAAAAATCAGTTTACAAAACTCTGAATGAGTTTTTTTATTCAAATAAAAGTTTAATTTTAATGTTGAAATGAACATTATAGAATCTGAAGCCCTCGAATTATTAGAGTTTTATAAAATAAAAAAATATGTTACTGAGTTTTGTTACAGTGCCGGCGCCAAGCAAAAAGCCTCACAGTTAAGCGTTTTTGAAAATAACGACAATCTAACTATAGAATTACACAGAGTTTCGGAATTAAAGAATACCTTTTCAAGCGATTCTTTTTTTCCTGATATCCAGTTCCAGGAATTTAGAAAAGAAGCTTCATTACTTTCTTTAGAAGGTAGCATGCTTACGGAAGAGCAGTTTTTACTGGTAAAGCAAGCTACAGAGATTAGCAACACCGCCATCCGTTTTCTGAAAAATAAAAAATTAATGTTGCCTTTTCTTGCACAGTTAGGAGAAGGACTGGAGGATAATAAAGAAATCATTGAAGAGATTGATCGCATTATTGATTTTGATGCAACCGTTAAAAATTCTGCTTCCAGGGAACTTCAAAAAATCCGTAAGGAGTTGTCCGAAAAACGACGCGAAAGCGATGTGAAATTTGACCGACTTGTAAATGAGTTACGCAAGGCAGGATTTATCAGGGATAACGAAGAAAGTTTTTTTAACGGACGAAGAACCCTTGCAGTGCTGGTGGAATGCAAATCAGAGGTGAATGGATTTGTTCACAACAAAAGTGAAACAGGGAAAACAATTTTTATAGAGCCTGGCGCAACCATCAACATTAACAATGATATTGCAGAATTAGAGATTGATGAACGGCGTGAGATCAACCGGATTTTAAGGGAGTTGGCAGATACGCTTCGTCCTTTTTCTTTTCAGTTAAAGCAATACGAAGAGTTATTAATTGAACTGGATTTTATAAAAGCGAAAGCAAGATTTGCGCAATTAATTCACGCATCTTTGCCGGTGATTTCAAAAACATCTGAGTTGAAATTAAACAAAGCTTACCATCCAATTTTGTTTTTACAAAACAGGGAATCAGGAAAACGTACAGTTCCATTGAACATTCATTTGGAAAAAGAAAACCATTTAGTGGTTATTTCAGGACCTAATGCTGGCGGAAAGTCTATTACATTAAAAACGGTTGGCTTGTTGCAAACGATGCTGCAAAGTGGAATGTTAGTGAGCGTTGGAGAAAATTCCGTCATGAGTTTTTTCAAGCATATTTTAATTGACATTGGAGACACACAAAGTATCGAGCATGAATTAAGTACTTATAGCGCCCGCTTAAAAAATATGATTGCCATTTTGAAACAGGTAAATTCTGATACGTTAGTTCTGATGGATGAATTTGGAAGCGGTACTGATCCTGAATTGGGCGGCGCCATGGCAGAAGTTGTGCTTGAGGAATTAGTAAAGTCCAAAACGTTTGGGGTGATCACAACACATTATTCAAACGTAAAATTATTGGCAAATAAATTACAGGGTGTATCTAACGGTAGCATGTTGTTTGATTTAGAAACGCTTGATCCGAAATATATTTTAACTGTTGGCGAACCTGGCAGCAGCTATACGTTTGAAGTAGCTGAAAGGGTAGGTTTCCCAAAAGAGTTGATTACACGCGCCAAGCAAAAAATTGATTCTGATAAAGTTGATCTTAATAAATTACTGGCTGAAGTTCAGCAACAAAAAACAAAATTAGCAGAAGCAACCGATAGGGTAGAGCACCAGGAATTTTTACGGAAGATTGCGAAAGAGAAATACGATACTTTATTTAATAACTGGAGAGATAAAACAGAAAGAGACCGCGAGCGAAAAATTGATTTGGCCCGCCTGGCAGATTTTGGTCAGAAGTATCTGAAACTGATGGAAGAATGGAATAAAAATGAAGACCGTAAAGCTGTGATCAAACGTTTTATTGATGGGATTACAGCTGAAACCAACAAACGCAAAGATCTGGCCAAACAAAATAAGAAAGATAATTTTGCTGAGAAAAAAATTGCACGTTTAAAACCATTATTAAAAGTAGGAAGCCGAGTAAAAATATTAAACAGCACTGAAGTTGGCGTTGTAGAATCTTTAAAGGAGGAAAAAGTAAGTATCACCTTTGGCATTTTAAAAATGACTGTTAATATTGAGAATTTAGAACTTGTTAAAGATTAAGGGTCTAATATTTCCTCCTTTGAAGGAGGTGTCCGCAGGACGGAGGATGTTAATTATATTATTTTGCATTACTAATACAATGCTCTTTTCCCAAAACCCAATCATAATTGCGCACCGCGGTGCCAGCGCTTACGCCCCTGAAAACACACTGGCGGCTTTTGAAAAATCGATTCAAATGGGTGCTACAGTCATAGAGACAGATGTGCACCAAACACGTGATTGTGTAGTAGTTGTGATGCATGATTTGTCGCTTGACAGAACTACAAACACTAAAGGCTTGATCAAAGATGTACTGTCAGGTAATTTTAAAGTAATTGAAATACGGCTATCGGATAAATCGCACAGGGTATGTC
This sequence comes from Bacteroidota bacterium, assembly GCA_040387555.1. Classification (GTDB taxonomy): domain Bacteria; phylum Bacteroidota; class Bacteroidia; order B-17B0; family Aurantibacillaceae; genus UBA4416. The sequence goes on from JAZKDO010000003.1 coordinate 605,673, forward strand.
CACCAACACTTGAAGAAACAATTCAATTAATCAATGGCCGATGTGAGTTACTGATAGAAATAAAAAAAGGTAATGATTATTATCCCGGTATTGAGAAAAATGTGGTTGATTTAATTCATAAATACAAAGCGGAGTCGTGGATACGAACCATCCATTCATTTGATAAAAAAGCATTATTAAATGTGGCAATGCAGGATAGTAATATCAATCTTCAAAAATTAATTGTATTCAAATTTCCTCTGGTTAGTTTTAATTATGATAAACATTTTAATAAAGATGATTTTAAGAACTGGAAAGGGGTAAACGTTTATTATCGTTTTTGCAGTAAACGGGTTATCAAAAAAATTCACCAGCTTGGAAAAACGGTCAATGTATGGACGGTAAACAGTCCACGCATAGCAAGAAAGATGGCCAGGCGAGGTGTTGATGGTATTATTACCAATTATCCTGATATTTTACAGTTACCGTGATGCGTTCTTTATTAAACAATATTATCTTTGTCGGATGCCTCGTTATTTCATCCAATTAGCTTACAATGGCACCAACTATAATGGATGGCAGGTGCAGGATAATACTCCAAATACGGTTCAACAGATTCTTCAGGAAAAATTATCCTTGATCATTGGTCACCCTATTGAAGTCGTTGGTTGTGGGAGAACAGATACGGGAGTACATGCTAAAGATTATTACGCTCATTTTGATTCTGAGAAAACAGATTTGCATGAAGATGGCACTAACTATATTTATAAATTAAATAAAGTGTTGCCTTATGAAATTGCTATTAAAAAAATCTATTCAGTAAAAGAAGATGCCAGTGCAAGATTCGATGCTCAATACAGGAGCTATGAGTATTTTTTACATACCTATAAGGATCCTTTTTTAACTGCAGGCTCTTTACTATTTTATGGTGATCTTGATTTTGAAGCGATGAACGATGCGGCTGAGCATTTATTATCGGTAACTGATTTCACCAGTTTTAGTAAAGTCAATACCCAAACCAAAACCAATAACTGTAATGTCACTTTTGCGCATTGGACTAAATTGAATGAGAAACAATATGTTTTTAAAATTACGGCCAATCGTTTTTTGCAAAACATGGTGCGGGCTATCGTCGGTACTTTATTTGAAGTTGGTAAAGGGAAAATAAACCTGGAAGAATTTAAAACAATTGTTGCCAACAAAAACAGGTCTGGGGCTGGTATGTCAGTTTCAGGACATGCCTTATACTTAACCAATATTCAATACCCTGACACAATCTTTAATCCTTAAACTTTTCAAACACGCAAGGCCAATAAAGGAAAGCGTGTTACTTATCTAAATGGAAGCTAAAAAAAGGAATCAGTTTAATTTCAAATTAATAAAACGAATTCTTTCGTATAGTAAACCTTATAAGAAATTATTTTATTTAGCCCTAACCTTAACTTTAGTTTTATCTTCTTTAGCTATTGTTAGGCCATTATTGATCAATCAAATACTGAATTGCATTGGAGCTGTTAATCCAACTGATGCGAATTATTTGCCGGATTCTGAACGTGGTAATTTTATTAATTACATGGGTCTTATCCTCTTGGGTGTTCTGTTAACAGAGGCGTTGTTGCAATTCACAAATATTTATGTTACTAATTTACTCGGGCAAAATATTGTGAAGGATCTTCGCCTTCAAGTGTATACTCATATATTAAAATTAAAAAATACTTATTTTGATAATACGCCGGTTGGTACTTTAGTAACACGTGCAATTTCAGATATTGAAAGCTTGAGTGATGTTTTTTCACAAGGGTTTATTGTGATTTGTGGCGATATTTTAATGTTGATTATTTTTATTAGCGCCATGCTTTTTAAAAACTGGGCTGTTGCGCTTGTCACCTTAAGTACAATTCCGCTTTTGTTAATCGCCACCAATTTATTTAAAAATGGCGTTAAAAAAACCTTTACCGAAGTGCGTAATGCTGTTGCTTCTTTAAATGCGTTCACAAACGAACACATATCTGGTATGCGCATCGTACAATTATTTAACCGTGAAAAAATAGAGTATGAAAAGTTCAAAGAAATAAATGAAAAACATAAAGTAGCCAATATTCGGTCCATCTGGTATTATTCTGTTTTTTTTCCGGTGGTAGAAATTTTATCTGCCGTATCTATCGCCCTGTTTGTTTGGTTTGCAGGTTTAAAATCTAACGAGTACAATATTCAGTTAGGAGATATTACTTTTTTTATCATGATGATCAATATGGTATTTCGTCCCATCCGAATGTTGGCAGATCGTTTAAATACTTTGCAGATGGGCATCGTAGCCTCTGAACGCGTTTTTAATGTGATTGATACCAATGAGATTATCTCAGAGACAGGAACCGTTTCTGCTAAAAACATTATGGGCGGCGTTGAATTTAAAAATGTATGGTTCGCTTATAAAGGCGAAGATTATGTGCTTAAAGGAATTTCGTTTACTATTGAACCTGGTGAAACAGTTGCAATAATTGGCGCTACAGGAGCCGGAAAATCAAGTATTATTAATTTACTGAGCCGTTTTTATGAAATCAATAAAGGCGAAGTCTTAATCGATGATGTAAAAGTAGATGATTATCATTTAAATGAACTTCGTGAGTCGGTTGGCGTTGTATTACAGGATGTGTTTCTATTTAGTGGCTCTATCTTAAGTAATATAACTCTTCACAATCCTTTGATTACAGAAGAAATAGTAATAACAGCCGCTAAAAAAATTGGCATACATGAGTTCATTATCGGTTTACCGGGAGGCTATCATTATAATGTGAAAGAAAGAGGCGCCATGCTATCTTCAGGGCAGCGGCAATTGGTTGCATTTGTTAGAGCTTATGTGTATAATCCACCAATATTTGTATTAGATGAAGCAACGTCCTCAATTGATATGGAAACTGAAAAGTTAATCCAAAAAGCATCCATTGAACTGGCTAAAAACCGAACATCTATTATCATTGCCCACCGATTATCAACGATACATCATGCATCTAAAATCATCGTAATGGAAAAGGGTGTCATCATCGAGCAGGGAAAAACTTCTGAATTAACCGATAAGGTGGACGGCGTTTATAAAAAAATGTTGGAATTGGTTTAATATTTTTTTCTAAACCTGTTTAGTAATTTTTTAACTTTTTTCTCTATCTGTTTTTTCATAGTTTTAGAGTAACTAAACATTCTCCTATGAAGAAATTATTACTTATCATTTCATGCATCATTTCACAACAGGTTTTTTCAAATTCTGTTGGTGAACTTTTAATCAATAATGCTTATGCTGCTTCATTCAAAAAAGCATATAGTTTAAATCCCTCTATTCCCAAAGGTGTATTGGAATCTGTGGCATTTTCACAAAGTAGGTTTGAACATTTAGGAACTTCTTTTTATGAGCCAAGTTGCATCGGTTATCCAACGGCCTACGGTGTAATGGGTTTAACGGAAAACGGCCAGGGTTATTTTAGAAATAACCTGATTACAGTTTCCCAATTATCCGGGTTTACTGTTGAGGATATTAAAGCAAATCCAGAAAAAAATATTTTAGCCTATGCTAAAGCATTTTCAGTACTGCAATCACAACACGGTATTTCCGGAACAAAAATGGATAATTATTTGCCTGTTTTTGTGACACTGAGTGAACTCCCTTTAACTAATGATCTGCAGAATGATTTTGCAATGAATGCACATCTTTATCAATTGTTTTGGTTTCTGGCAAATGGTGAATTTCAGGATTTTTATGGATTCCCTGATTATCAAATTAATCTGCCAACTATTTTCGGTGATAATTATAAAGTATTGAGTTCATCAACTGTAGTTATTGAAGGTTCCGCTATCAGAAACAGAACTGGAGCTACTTACAAATCTTCGAGTGTAAATTCAGTAGCGTCAGCTGATTATGGCCCGGCAATTTGGAACCCGACCACATGTAATTACAGTTCAAGAAGCGGTGTAGCTATTTCTGCTGTGGCTATTCACTTTGTTCAGGGATCTTACGCAGGTTGTATTTCCTGGTTTAAAAACTGTAGTGCATCAGCATCCGCCCATTACGTCATTCGTAGCTCTGATGGACAAACAACGCAAATGGTTTATGAATCTGATAAAGCCTGGCATGCCGGATCTGCTAATCCTTATACTTTAGGCACAGAGCATGAAGGATATGTTAATAGCGCGTCATGGTTTACAAATGCAATGTATCAAGCCAGTGCTGATTTAACCAGAGATATGTGCACAAGTAACGGCATCAACCCTTTACGTTGTTATTTTGGTCCGGGATGTAGTGGTACAACAGCTCAATGTGAACAAGGTTCTTGTGTAAAAATTAAAGGGCATCAAATGTTTGCTAGCCAAACGCACAGTGATCCCGGGCCTTTATGGAACTGGGAAAAATTTTATAAGTTAATTAATAATACACCGGTTGTAACAACTGTTACAGCTACAAGTGGAACATTTTATGATTCCGGTGGAGCTTCTTCAAACTATTTAAATGATGAACGCAAATTATGGTTATTTCAACCCTCCGGTGGAGCAACATCAATTAGCATGAATTTTACTTCTTTCAGCACAGAGAATAATTACGATTACTTATTTATTTATGATGGAAATTCAGTGAATTCCCCTCTAATTGGAAAATACTCAAATACTGTTTCACCTGGAAATATTAATTCTACAGGATCAAGTTTATTGATAGAATTTCGGTCAGATTGCGCAACTACTGCAGCAGGCTGGGCAGCAACTTATACTACAAATGCGGTTGTTACCCCCACAACTACAACTGATAATGTAATACCTACAACTATTGTGTCAACAACCGGTGCTTGGAAAACAGGAAACTTTACTACTACTTTTACAGATGCGGATGCAGGGGGTTCAGGTTTAGAAAAAAGCTATTACCAGGTTATTGATTATAACGGAACAGAATGGCGTGGAAATTATACACACGGTTTTTTCTCAGACAATTTCGATGTTGCTATTCATCCGGAGTGGACGCAAGGCCCTGGCACATGGACTATCACAAATAATGCCCTTGAACAGTCCTTACAAACAACCACCACGGCATCCAACACCAGTATTTATGCTGCTCTGACTCAGACTCTTTCAAATCGTTATCTTTATAATTTCAAAGGAAAGATCGAAGGAACAGGAACTAACAGAAGAGCAGGTTTTCATTTTTTTATTGATAATCCTACTTTGCCTAATAGGGGCAATTCTTATTTCGTTTATTTCAGATTGGATGCTCCGAAAGTTCAAATTTATAAAACCGTGAACGACGTATTTTATTTGAAAGCTGATTCTGGTAATGTATCTATAGTTGCTAACCAATGGTATGATTATAAAGTTATTTTTGATAGGATTACTGGTAAAATTGATGTTTATAAAGACAATACCTTAGTTGCCACCTGGACGGATAATACGCCACTTGTATCTGGCGATGTATCACCTTTGCCAAATGGAAGTTATATTTCATTTCGAAGCGGCGATTGCAAATGGAGCCTTGATGAGATTAAAGTTTACCGCTCACGCCCTACTGCTTCGGTTAGTGTTTCAGTTGGTACTGGAAATACAAATGATGTAAGGTATCAAAATCCAGATCCAACAACATCGGCTGCTAAAGTTAAATCAATTGTAAACGATGGCGCTGGCAATTTATCATCTATTAATTACCATGATCTGAATATTGACTGGACTGTTCCATCAAACGTAAGTGCTGTTAACGATGGAAAATCGACAGATATTAATACCGTTCCTTTAAGCGACTCTTTATCGGCAAACTGGTTATCGTCTGGTGATACTCATTCGGGTATTGAACGGTATTGGTATTCCATAGGAACAACTCCAGGTGCCACCAATACACAATCCTGGACAAGTAACTGGGGCGATACAACTGCTACTGCGCATAATTTAAATTTAACAGTTGGACAGGTTTATTACTTTAATATAAAAACGGAAAATGGAGCAGGGTTAATGAGTAGCGTTATTAGTACCAATGGGCAGACTGTTACTGCTATTGCTACTGATGTGAAAGAAATGGATCAAAACAGTTCCATTACGATCTATCCTAATCCATTTACCCAGAATTTTGAAGTTGATTTAGATTTAAGCACGGATAGTGATATCGAAATGGTACTATTCGATGCTTTAGGAAAACAAATTGTATCTTATCAGACAAAAGAAGGTAAGGGATTTTTTAAACACTCTATAAGCACCAGTCAGTTAAACCTTAGTTCGGGCATATATTACCTGAACATCAAAATCAACGGGCAAGCTTTCACGAGGAAACTAGTGAAAAAATAGCCAAAACTTTAAAAAGTATAAGGAAAGAGGCTTCTCATTTTGTGAGAAGCCTCTTTTACTATTGGCATTTTCATAAAGTGTATTTTTTCGACTAAGACGGTTTTTGTCATGATAAAATTAGTAATTGACATGTTTGATTGAGTGATTAACATGTTCAGTTAGTTTTTTTGGCCTATTATTGTAATATATATCAGATAGCATTTGTGAATAAAATTGCCGGTTATATTACAACGTTGATTTTCATTTGTAATTTTTTATTACAAGGACAAAATGCTGTGATTAATCATTTTAGTGTTAATCAGGGTTTGCCGAGTTCGGAATGTTACTGGGTTATGCAGGATAGCAAAGGCTACATCTGGATAGCGACTGATGCAGGTGTAGTAAAGTACGATGGGTATAACTTCATCACCTACAATAGTTCAAAAGGCTTACCCGATAATACCGTATTTAAAATTCATGAAGATAATCATGGCAAAGTTTGGTTTGCTACCTATTCCGGTAAATTTGCTTTTTATTCTCACAGTTCTGACTCTATTATTGAGATTGCTGCGAATAAACGTTTAGATAAACTAACTGATCATTATCCGGTTGATTTTGCGTTTGATAATCACGACACATTATATATATCTATTTCAAGAAGAGGATATGTAAAAGTATTTCCTCCCAATTACTCGGTTGTAAAACATTATACTTACGATAGAAATTGTTATTTCATTCGAAGAGTGAACGAAAAAAATGTTATTTACGGAACTACCATTTATACGGAGGATTTTCATAAGGGTAATGTCCCATTAATCTACGATAACGGATATAGTTCAAAAACTGACACTTCTTTTAAAGTTAAATCCAGTATCGCGCATTTAAGCGCTATTAACTCAGGTGATACAGCAGTTTTGTTTTCAAATAGTTCCTCTATTTTTTTTGTTTCTAATAAAGGGAAGCAAGTGGTGCATGACTATAAAGAAAATATTTATAAAACGGTTTCATTATATAAAGATAAAGATCAGCGATTATGGATAAATGGATTAAATAATGGGACCAGAGTCATTGAAAATTTAAATTTCGACAAACCCAGCTTCCAATTTTTAGAAAAGTTTTCAGTCTCTTCAGTATGTCAGGATTCAGATAACGGCTATTGGATCACCACATTGGAGGACGGTGTATATTACATTCCTTCTTTGAATTTTTCCTTTATAGGCCAAGCTGGGGGGTTAACAGCAAACAAGGTGTTGTCCATTAGTCTCTTAAAAAATAAGTTAAGTTGTCTAACGTCTGATTTTTCTATGAGTGAAATTGATCTGGATTCTCATAAGATGGAACTTAAAGAAAAATTTGGTTTTGCCGCATGGAATATTTCGCAAAGCGATAGTTGTATGCTTGTGTGTTGTAATTTTCCTTACATCATCAGAGCCGGCCAGTCAGTTAAAATTCCTTTGTGGGTAAATGAAAAAAATAACGAAAAAACTTTTATAAAAGTTCGAAAAGCCATTGATTATAATCAAGATTATTTTATGGGATTTGATCAGGGACATTTAATTATTATTAATAAAAAAACAGGTGAATGTAAAATCAAAAAACTTGATTTGCCTAATATATTCTCAGTCAACGCTTGTAAAGAAAAGGTGTGGATAGGAACTAAATCCGGCCTTTATATGCATGATGGTAAAAAGGTAATTTTTCTAGGAGAAAAGAATCCAATCTTAAGGATCCGGGTGGAGGACATGATTTGTACAGGCGATACTTTATGGCTTGCAACAAGAGGCAGTGGTGTTTTATGTTTATTTCAGAATAGGATCATCAAGCAATACATTGAAGCAAATGGGTTAGCAAGTAATATGACTAAATGTATTATAAAAGACGAATTAGACAATATCTGGATTGGAACCAATCGCGGTATATCAAGATTAAAGAAAAACACAGATGGTGTATATATGGTGAGCACTTTAAATATGTATAACGGATTAATTTCAAATGAAGTAAATAAAATTGTTGAGTATAATAGCAAATTATATTTTGCAACAAATAAAGGGCTTGGAATATTAAACGTGAAAGACTTTTATAATCCAACAGTTTCCATCCCTGTTTACATAGAGGAGTTTCAAGTGGATAATAAAAAACTTTCGGACTCGCAATATCATAGTTTGTCACATACTCAAAATTTTATTAGCGTCGTTTATAAAGGTGTCAGTGTAAAATCAAATGGCGACATAACCTATAAATATAAATTAGACGGACTTGATACAAATTGGACTTACACCAGAAATACGTATGTCCAGTTTACAACATTGCCGTCGGGTAAGTATAATTTTATTGTGTATGCATTAAATCAGGATGGAAATCCCTCTAATGCTCCGGCATCTGTTTCTTTTGAAATACTTAAACCGTTTTGGATGACCTGGTGGTTTTGGTTATTTATTTTATCATTGTTTTTAGCTGTTGTTTATTTTATTTACCGAAACAGAGTCAACAGAATTAAAAGAGTAGAGGAAGAAAAGACGGCTTTGTCAAAAAAGATCGCAGAGTCCGAATTAAAAGCTTTACGCGCTCAAATGAATCCTCATTTCATTTTTAATGCTATCAATTCTATTCAAAATTTTGTTCTTAAGAATAATACGGAGTATGCTTCAAGATACTTAGCCAAATTTGCGAGGCTGATTCGTTTTGTTCTGGAAAATTCTAAGCACCAATTAATTTTATTCAGCAAAGAATTGGCAGCATTGGAACTGTACATCGAATTAGAGCAAATGAGAGCGTCTTTTTCATTTGATTATGAAATTATTATTGATGACAGATTAAATGCTAAAGAGTTTTTTATTCCTCCTTTGTTAATACAACCTTTTATCGAAAATGCGATCATTCATGGTATCATGCCTTTAACAGACAGAAAAGGTAAAATGAGCATTAGGTTTTCAGGTAATGAATCGACTCTTTTATGTGAAGTAGAGGATAACGGAATTGGAAGGGCTAAAGCCATGGAAATAAAACACAAGAAACAGATGACCCATAAATCAATGGGAATGGAAGTGACCACGGAACGCATCTCTTTACTCAATCAACAAAATGACTCTTTAGCAAAAGTAAAAGTACATGATAAAATAGTTAATGGAATCGCAGCTGGAACTATAGTTGAAATCAGTATTAAATTAAAAAACTCACATTATGATTAGCGCACTGATAATTGATGACGAAATTGATGGAGCAGAGGTTTTACAGTTTTTAATTGAGCAAAACTGTCTGAATGTTAATGTTCTTGGCCTGGCACATTCAGTTGAAAGCGCCATAAGCGGAATAAAAGAACTCAAACCCGACCTTGTTTTCATGGATATTGAACTGCCAACTGGTACTGGGTTCGACGTGTTAAAAGCAACCCAGGAGTTAAGTTATGAAACCATCTTTATAACCGCCTATGAACATTATGCCATTAAAGCATTTAAGACAAATGCCATCGATTATTTGTTAAAACCGGTTATCATAGATGAATTAATTGCTGCAATAAAGAAAGCGGAAAAGCGTATTGCCATGTTCGGAAAAATAAACCATTCTAATCAGATAGATTCCTTGGTTTTAAATAATATCATTAAACACAAAAAAATTTCTATTCCCTCTCAGGAAGGAATTTTATGGATAGATGTCGAAGAAATTGTGCGGTTCGAGGCGGAATCCAATTACACGCATGTATTCATAAAAAACAGACGCAAAGTTATGGTTGCAAAAACCCTAAAAAGCTTTGAGGATCAGTTGCACAATACTACTTTTTGCCGGGTGCATAGCGCCCACCTTATTAACTTAAACGAAGTAGACCGCTATATTAAAGGAGATGGAGGCAATGTAATATTAAAAGATTCTTCTAATATTCCTATTTCAAGATCCCATAAAACAGAATTACTCACAAAATTAAATTTGTACCTTTAACATGCTTGAAACATATTTTACTGATATCCGACACACATAGTCACTTAGATGAAGCCTTAATCAAACATATTGAAGCTGCGGACGAAGTATGGCATGCCGGTGATATAGGAAGCATCCAAGTAACAAATAGGATAAAATTGTTAAAACCCCTTAGGGCGGTTTATGGTAATATAGATGATGCTAATGTCAGAAAAGAATTTCCAAAAAATTTAATTTTTACGATTGAGAATGTAAAAGTATTCATTACCCATATTTGCGGACAACCAACCAATTATTTAAAAGAAGTAAAAGATATTTTACTGGCAGAGAAACCCAAATTATTTATTTGCGGACATTCTCACATTTTAAAAGTAATGTTTCAGCAACAATATGATGTATTGCATATGAATCCGGGTGCTTGTGGAATCCGTGGATTTCATCAGGTAAAAACTGTGTTGCGTTTTGCTATTGATAAAGAAGAAATAAAAGATCTTGCCATTATTGAGTTAGGTAAGAGGGGTTGATTAAGAAATTTTTATTGTTAATGCTTAAATGATTTTTGTAATGTTCGTATAAGAATTTCTTGACATCTCATAAAAAAAATGACGCGCTAAGATTAAATCTTAACACGTCATTTCCCAAACTAAACAATCTTTAATTAATACGATGTTTTAAGTTCAACTCTTCTGTTTTTTGCTTTACCTGCAGCTTTTGCATTATCAGCTACCGGTTTAGTTTCGCCATATCCAATAGCAGATAAACGAGATGCAGGGATACCTTTTGCAATTAAGTAGTCTTTAACTGATTCAGTTCTTTGTTGAGAAAGGGTCATGTTATAGGCATCTTCACCAACGTTATCTGTATGTCCTTCAATAGTTAAATTAACAGCTTCGTTACGTTTAAGAATTTCGCTAAGATCATCTAAAGATGAATTAGAAATCAACTTAAGTTTAGCGCTACCGGTTTCAAAATAAATTTTACCAGCAATAACAGTGATACGTTGAATATCAACTTTAGCAATTTCAGGACAACCTTTGTTTTCAAAAGTTCCTTTAACTGTAGGACAACGATCTTCTTTATCAGAGATACCATCTCCATCAGTATCAGGGCAGCCTTTGAAAGCCATTGTGCCTGCTAATTCAGGACAAAGATCTTCTTCATTAACTATACCATCTTTATCATTATCAAGAGTACAACCTGTCGCATCTACTTTATACCCTGTTTTTGTTCCAGGACATTTATCATCAATATCTACAATGCCGTCTTTATCGGCATCCGGACAACCTTTAGTTTCTGTCGGCCCGAAAACATCAGGACAGCGGTCTTCTTTATCTGTTATACCATCTTGGTCTTGATCTGGGCAACCTTTTAAAGCAGCGACTCCTGCAATATCAGGACATGCATCCAAATAATCAGCTACTTCATCTTTATCACGGTCAAGAGGACAACCTGATGCATCAACACTGATTCCAGGAGGTGTGTTTTGACATTTATCTTTTTTATCAGCAACTCCATCGCCATCGGTATCTTTTTGCTTACCTAAATTAAAAGTTAATCCAGCTTTATGATATAAATAACCATCATTAGGCCCGTGAACATCACTATCAATATCATCAGCAGTTGTATACATGAATGACTCTTCTAATTGGAAAGAAACTACACTGTTTAAGCGGAAATTAAGACCACCTCCGAATGAAGGAATTGCATAATCATATCTCTCTTTATCTAGTGAGTGAATTGCTTCATGCATGATTCCGCCAACCCCAACATACAGGTAGGGACGAACGGCCCATTTAGGTGCTAATATATTATAACGTATCAATGCGTTGAATGTATTTAAACGAACAAGAAAATGAATAGGTTCATCACTAGGTTTAGTCCAAGCAGTGCGTGGCTCTGTATTTCCAACTTCCCCTCTTGTAAAAAAGATGGAGGCATCAAAATGTTTGCTTAGGTAGCGTGAAATAGAAACACTTGCAAATGCATATGTTGTTGGCTTATCAAAATGGTAAAAGTTCATTCCTTTATCGCCATTGTATTGTGTAATTCCGCCATAGAAACCAACGTTCCATTTTTTATCCTCTGTTTGGGACATGCCAAGTAAAGTAGTTAAACATGCGCAGATTAGTGCTATTTTTTTCATTTCAATTTTTGATTTTAAGTGAGTATTTTTTCTGATGCAAAAGTGGTCAGTTATAAAAGGATATGATTATAAAATAAATATTGATAGTTACATTACTCACATATTGTATAATCAAAAAACAAAACAGACTTTTTCTTTTATTTTATAGGTTCACTTGGCGAAGTCTATTAAAAATTGTTAAACTATAATGATTTTTATCCTTCCTTAACAACTAAATAAGAAGATTTCAGATGCATTCGAAGATATTTGATAACTAGAAAATTAGTTATGCGTCAAATCATTATAGTATCATTTATGACTTTGTCATCTGTATTATCTTCCCAACATCAACAACAATTGGGAAATATTTATGCATCAAACTACATTGCGCCGGCGCAATCTATTCAAACAAATGTATTCGTAAATGTCTCAAATGTGAACCTCGTTAATAATGTCAGTAATGAAATGATGGAGCAAAGATATGCTAATGATAATAATCAAAATGATGCCAGGGAAAACAGCGTAAGTGAAATTGAGCAATCTAAATTTTTCAAAAATAGTAGTGCACTTGATCTTAGTTTTTCATTTAGATCGTCAAAGTCTTCAAATTCTTCCTTAGTTTCTTCAAGGCTACATAAACATTTGTTTACAAAAAAGCTTAAGAAATTCGAACGCAATTTTTATGGAAAAATAGCCATGCATAAAAAAAGCAAACACCTGGTAGATGTTTGCTTTAACTGGAGATAACCCTAAAAAGATTATCCTAAATATTGTTGTAACAATTTGCTTCTTGAACTGTGACGTAAACGACGGATGGCTTTTTCTTTAATCTGACGAACACGCTCGCGGGTTAAATCAAATTTATCGCCAATCTCTTCTAAAGTTAATCCGTGGTTTAAACCAATCCCAAAGAATAATTTAACTACATCTCTTTCTCTTTCAGTTAAGGTTGATAAAGCTCTGTCAATTTCTTTTGATAAAGACTCCATGATCAAACCGGCATCTGCTTTTAATGAATCATGATTCACTAATACATCTAATAAAGAGCTTTCTTCTCCATTAGCGAAAGGAGCGTCCATACTTACGTGACGTCCAGATACTTTCATAGTATCAGAAACTTTATCAATTGGAAGATCCAATAATTCCGCAATCTCATCCGCACTTGGCTCACGCTCAAATTCCTGCTCTAATTTAGAGTATGCTTTATTGATTTTATTTAAAGAGCCTACCTGATTTAAAGGTAAACGTACAATACGGGATTGTTCTGCTAATGCCTGTAAAATCGATTGACGAATCCACCATACAGCATAAGAAATAAATTTGAAACCACGGGTCTCATCAAAACGACGAGCCGCTTTAATTAAACCTAAATTTCCTTCATTAATTAAATCAGGCAAACTTAATCCTTGGTTTTGGTATTGTTTTGCAACCGATACAACGAAACGTAAATTCGCACGGGTTAATTTTTCTAAAGCATCCTGGTCACCATCCTTGATCTTTTTCGCTAAAACAACTTCTTCTTCTGCAGTAATTAATTCTTCCCTGCCAATTTCCTGTAAATATTTATCTAAAGAAGCACTCTCGCGATTAGTGATCGATTTGGTAATTTTTAGCTGTCTCATGGTATGTGGATGGTTTTATAAGCCCACAAAGATAGGAAAAAAAAGGCGTTTCCCCAAGTCTGTATTGCTTTGATTATTAAATGATTAGGTTTTTGTTATGTTTTTAACAGTTAAATTTTAAATTTTTAGACATACAATAAATGATTCAAGACATAACACCTAATTCATATGATAAATCTGAACATATTACAAACCAAAACCATAATAGGCCCTCATTCCGTTAGGATACATACCTTCAATTAAAACCCCTCCCGATTTATTTTCGAGCATGGATTGAATATCTTTAATATTGGTCACTTTCTTTTTGTCCACAGATGTAATGATAAACCCTTCTTTTATTCCTGCATTGGCTAATTTGCCGGGTAACATTTTCGCAATTTTTACTCCGCTGTTTATATTAAATTTAGTAAGGTCTTCTGCATTTAGTTCTTCAAATTCAGCACCTAAAGAATTAACCGAAGTTCGAACCACTTCAGGTTTTTTAATAATACCTAAACTGTTTTCTTTATTTTTTAATACAACAGGAACAATTACTTCTTTTTCATTACGGATAACAGTGACATTGATCTTATCGCTTGGTCTGAATTTACCAACCTGCTCCAACAACTCAGAGGTGCTTTTTACGTTTACATTTTCAATTTTAGTAACAACATCACCTATTTTTATTCCCGCTTCTTCACCAGCGCCATTTTGTGTTAAGCCATTGATGTAAACGCCTTTTAGTTGTTTAATGCGTTTTTCTTCAGCAAATTTTGAATCGATATCCTGAATGCTTAAACCAATGAAAGCGCGCTGAACGGTTCCAAATTCAATTAAATCAGACACAACTTTTTTCACGATGTTAACCGGTATCGCAAAGGAATAGCCCTGATAAGAACCATTATTAGACGCAATAGCAGTATTAATTCCAACCAGATCACCGGTAGTGCTCACTAAAGCGCCTCCACTGTTACCAGGGTTTACAGCCGCATCAGTTTGAATAAATGATTCGATAGGAGCAAGACTACCTCCTTGTGCATTGTGCTCAAGTATGTTAATGTTACGCCCTTTGGCACTTACAATCCCTGCTGTAACAGTTGAATTTAAGTTAAATGGATTTCCAACAGCAAGCACCCATTCCCCCACTTTCACATCATCAGAGTTTCCGTAATTTACAAACGGTAATTCTTTTTCTTTGATACGTAATAATGCCAAATCTGTATTAGGATCGGTTCCAATAACTTCTGCTGAATACGTTCTTCTATCATTTAAAACTACTTCAATTTTTGTAGCATCGTTCACTACGTGATTGTTGGTAACAATATAGCCGTCCTGACTGATGATAACACCACTGCCGCTTCCCTGCATCATGTTGGGCTGGCGCTGTCTACCACCAAAAAGCCAGTCCTGAAATGGATCGTAAGCGAGATTATTTTTTTGTTCTACAATGGTTTTAATATGTACTACTGAATTGACTGATTTTTCCGCAGAGGCAACAAAGTCGGGGGCATTGGCAGCCGCTGTTAAACTGCTATAATTAGTAAGATGAGCCGGAGCAGCGTAAGGGTTGTAATTATTAACCTGATTGGATGATTGTTGATTAAAGTAATGATTACCCGCCAACGCAAATGCGCCACCCAAAGCGCCTACAAATAATGAAGAGATTACTTTTTTCATGAGATTTTTTTTATTGTTCTTGTTTTTTATATAACTACAGACTTTATAACGCAAAATTAATTCATAAGTTATGCTCTTGTTTTGCTTTTAACAATACTTAACGACAATAGGCTTTTCGAGACATTTGATAAAGTTTTTTTTATTAAATGTACAAGCGTTTAATTTTCATTTAGAGGTTTCGTAGCAAAAGTGTAACCTCAAAACTTTCGGGAAATAGTTGAAACTAGTGCGGAAAAATTGATTAATTTTAAGCTCCCAAATAACCATGCGATTTAAGTATAAAATACCACCTTTTGTTTTCGGAGTTTCAATTGGCCTGCTAGCCGGTGTTGCTTTTTTTATATTTAAAATTGATGATTATCTAAAGAAGTTTAATAAACCGAATATTGATAATATAAAAATTGTTGAACAAATAGTTCCAGCTGATTCGCCTGAAAAGAAAGAGAGAACCAAATCAGAAAAGAAGTTATCGATTGATACCCGCAATTCACCTAATGTAAATTACAATGAAATTGACGAGTTATTGAAAGAGGAAGATATCAATGTTGCACAAGAAGAATTACTATCTGTAAAAAATATAAAGGTGATTGATTTGGATGGACAATTTAAGAAAGATACCCTCACTGGCCAGTTAGCAGGCGTTACTAGTTCCGATTATCCAAATTTGTTTTTTGTTGAATTCTGGAAAACACCCTTGAATTCAAAAGGTTATCGTATGACTCGTAACCGTGTGATATTGTATGGATTATCGGATTTTAGTAATATTACCATATACAAAGTAGATGATAATTTTTATTTAAAAAATGATGATGTAGTTTATAAAATTTCCTCCGGCACTGAATTTAAGCCTATGGAATTGGTTCATGATACTGATCTTTTAGCAAAAATCAATTAGTTTCTTATGCAGTTAGAATGCTTCAAATATCAAGGTACAGGAAATGATTTTGTACTCATCGATAACCGTGAAAAAACTATTTCATTATCTACTGATCAAATCAAATGGTTATGCGACCGACGATTTGGTATTGGAGCAGACGGATTGATGTTGCTGGAACTTGAGCCAGGTGTTGATTTCAAAATGGTATATTTTAACAGTGATGGAAATGAAAGTAGCATGTGTGGCAATGGCGGCAGGTGTATTACTGCTTTTGCCAAGCGATTGGGTATCATTGAATCAGAAGCAAAGTTTTTAGCAATCGACGGTATTCATGATTCTAAGATTAATGAAGAAGCAGTGTCTTTGAAAATGAATGATGTGCGTCAGATTGAAGTTGGAGAAGATTATTTTTACTTGAATACCGGTTCACCACATTATGTGAAGTTTGTGAAAGATCTTGAAAAAATGAATGTAGTTGAAGAAGGAAAAAAGATCCGTTACAATAGCCGTTTTGCCGAAGAAGGAACAAACGTAAATTTCATTGAAAAAAATGAGAACGAACTATTTGTCCGGACTTATGAGCGTGGAGTAGAGGATGAGACTTTATCCTGTGGAACTGGAGTTACGGCGGCCGCACTAATTGCGGCTTACAAAGGCCAGAGTACTGATAAAAATAATTGTGCTATTAAAACCCTTGGTGGCCATTTGAATGTGAAGTTTGAGAAAGTACTGGAAAATACATTCTATAATATCTGGCTAGAAGGCCCAGCCAATTTTGTATTTAAAACGAACATTGAAATAACAGAAAGTTCTTCGTTAAGTAATTAAGCCCATCATTTATCGTTTTGTAAAATGTTTGTATATTTAAAATATGCAATGGATAAAGTACATACATATTTTTTTTCTGGTTACTTTATTCCAAAATATTTTCGCGCAATCTTCCAGGATCGATTCTCTGAAAAAACAACTGGAAGTATCATTACATGATTGTAATCGGGCTGAACTTTTATATCAATTGGGGCGAGAATACCAGGACGATAGCCAGAATGCACTGGCCCTTAGGTTCGCCAAACAATGCCTTGATCTTTCGTTAAGGTTATCTTGTGATAGCACCTTAATGCATTGTTATAATTTACTGGGTATCGCTTTCGACGATAATGGAAATTACCCACAAGCAAAAAAGTATTTTCAAACTGGACTTGATTTGTCTATTCAGTTGAATGATGAAAAGAATATGTCTGTGTTTTATACCAACCTTGGAGAGACTTTTCGAAGTCAGGCCGATTATTCCAAGGCAATGGAATATTTTTTTAAAGCCCTTAAGATCGACGAATCACAGCAGAATGAACAACGAATGGTGAGTGATTATTTTACGTTGACATTACTATTCGGAAATTTGGATGAAATTTTACAGGAGAAAAAATATTTATTCAAAGCACTAAACCTGACTAAGAAAATTGGTAATAAAAGGGTAGAGGCGAAGTGTTATAATATATATGCGATACTGCTGAGTGATGAGAATAAAACAGACTCTGCTTTGTATTATTATGAAAAAAGTCTGACTATTGCACGATCCATTGAACTGAAACATTTGGAAGCAAAAGTGTTGTCAAATATTGGAGGTATTTACCGGGATAAAAAAGATTATAAAAACGCAATTGCATACACTAATCAATCGGTTGATCTAAATACCATGATCAATGATAATAAGTTCTTAGCGGCTGATTATATTGCTCTTGGTTGGATTTATGAAGAAATGAATGATCTGTTGCAATCTAAAAACTTTTTTTTTAAAGCACTTGAATTGGCCAAGGATCGTTTTCCGGATAGTGAAATTCATTCCTATAAAGGTCTTGCTGCTTTAGCGGCCAAATCCAATAATTATAAAGAGGCTTACGATTATCATGTATTATTTAAAGCAAAGGAAGATGGTATTTATAACGAAGAAAACAGCAAACAATTAGGGGATATCAAAACTAATTTTGAGGTTGAGAAAAAAGAAGCGGAATTAAAAGCAGAACAGGAGATTTTAAGGGCTGTGGCATTGGAAGAAAAGAAACAGCAGGCGATTATCGTAGCATCAGTTGCCGGAATTTTATTGATCGTAGTGATATTTTCTTTCTTTTTATTCAAACGGTATAAACTCACGAATAAGCAGAAAGAAATCATTGAACTAAAGAATAAAGAAACAGAAGATCAGAAAACGTTGCTGGAAGAAAAACAGAAAGAGATCATTGACAGTATTAAATATGCAAAACGCATTCAAAATGCAATTTTGCCTCAGTCTGCAGATCTTCAGGAACACCTTCCGCAGCATTTTGTGTTCTATCAGCCAAAAGATATTATTGCCGGTGATTTTTACTGGATGCACACCGCTGGAAACAAAGTTTTTTTTGCTGCTGCTGATTCAACTGGTCATGGTGTTCCAGGAACCATCGTGAGTATTGTATGTAGTAATGCACTTGACAAAGCCGTTAAGGAATTTGGTTTAATAGACACAGGAAAAATTTTAGATAAAACGACGGAGTTAGTTTTAGAAACCTTTGCAAGAAGTGGGGAGGAGATTAATGATGGGATGGATATTTCATTAATATGCATTGATAAGGTAAATCTAAAAATAACATGGAGCGGAGCCAATAATCAATTGTTATATGCTTTTGGAAATGAGTTATTGAGCGTTAAACCCAACAAACAACCCGTAGGCAGAAGTGATAGTCATGTGTCTTTTATTACCCATGAAATTCCCTACCGTCAAGGCACAATTTTTTATTTGATGACAGATGGATACCAGGATCAGTTTGGAGGACCTAACGGAAAAAAATTTAAATTCAAGCAACTAGAGCATTTGGTCTCAGGTTTTTGTCATTTGCCTCTGGAAGGTCAATTGCGGGAATTACATTCAGCATTTTATAACTGGAAAGGCAATCTGGAACAGGTAGACGATGTGACAGTAATTGGAATCAAGATCTAAAGACTTTAATAAAGTAATTTCTATCTCTTGATTGTTCGGCTTTTAAGAATAGCGCAAAACTCTGTAGAAAATAAAAAACGCCGTCAGACCAGTCTGACAGCGTTTAATTTCATTTTTAGTACTACATCCAACAAGAAACAATTCCACCCATGATCATCAAAGAAATGATCCAGTAACCGCAATTGATGGCGATGTATTTAAATCCTTTTCGTTCAAACATCGCATTGATGGACATAATAGGAGTGATTACAAATAATCCGGTTAAAAAGCCGTGAAATGCACCATGGCCAAATGTACGGTGCCCCATTCCTACTAAATCCATAACCTGTTTGAAGATGGCACCTTCGGGTGTGTTTGGATCTTTAATTTGCTCCTGGTAATCAAAGAACGCTCCTGCAATGTGAAATTGGTGAATAACCAAGGATTGCACGAAAAAAGCCAATATAAAGCTTAACAGGAAGCTAACGCCAAAAACAACGGCCATGTTAGCACCTTTCATTTTCTCTTCAGTAACGCCTGCTGCATTCATCCAGGCCGTTCCTAATACTTTTGGGTTATACCAGATAAATCCCATAATCATTGGCACCAAGGCCGCTACTAATACTGCTAAAAAGTTGATTTCCATAAAGTTTGTTTTTGGTTAGAATCAAATTTAAACTATTTTGACACCAAGCTGGGGTTACAGAATTAGGAGTTATTAAAAAGAGATTGGTTATAACACCATAACTGTATGAATGGAGTAGGGTAATACTATAAAAAAATCCCCATTCTATTGAATGAGGATTCTTTAAATTTATGGGAGGATAATTATTCTCCGTCTTTAGCTTCAGTAGTTCCTTCAGCTTTAGAATCAGTTGTTTTTTTAGCACGGCTACGACGAGTCGTTTTAGCTTTTTCAGTTTTAGCCTCTTTACCGTTAGAGTAAATTTCGTTGAAATCAACTAATTCAATTAACGCCATTTCAGCTGCATCACCTTGTCTGTTACCAGTTTTGATAATACGAGTGTAACCACCGTTTCTTTCAGCAACTTTCACTGATATGTCTTTGAATAACATAGCAACTACTTCTTTGCTCTTTAAGTAAGAGAAAACTGTTCTACGGCTGTGCGTAGAATCATCTTTACTTCTGTTGATGATTGGTTCAACATAAGTTCTTAACGCTTTAGCTTTTGCCAAAGTGGTGAAAATACGTTTGTGCTCAATTAAAGAACAAGCCATGTTGCTCATTAATGCTTTACGGTGAGAAGCTGTTCTACCTAAATTATTTATTTTATCTCCGTGTCTCATTTTGTTTAATTATTGAATTTGTGAGTTTATGAATTTGTGAATTTCTTTACTCACTCATTCTTTATTTCACCAATTGTTTTTAGTCCTTATCTAATTTATATTTTACTACGTTCATTCCAAATTGTAACCCTTTTGTTGATACTAAATCTTCGAGCTCAGTTAAAGATTTCTTACCAAAATTACGGAATTTTAAAAGGTCATTTTTATTGAATGATACAAGTTCTCCTAAAGTCTCTACGTCAGCTGCTTTTAAGCAGTTTAATGCACGTACAGAAAGATCCATGTCAACTAATTTAGTTTTTAATAATTGACGCATGTGTAATGATGTTTCATCAAATTCTTCTTCAGATTTTTTCTCTTCAGAATCCAAAGTGATTTTCTCATCAGAAAACAACATGAAATGGTGAATTAAAATTTTAGCTGCTTCTTTCAAAGCTTCTTTCGGGTGGATAGATCCATCAGAAACGATATCTAAAATTAATTTTTCGTAATCTGTTTTTTGTTCAACACGGTAGTTTTCAATCGTGTATTTTACATTTTTAATTGGTGTGTAGATAGAATCAATAAAGATAGTTCCTTGAGGTGCAGAGTTTGTTTTGTTCTCTTCTGCTGGAACGTATCCACGGCCTTTATCAACAGTTAACTCGATCTTCAATTTAACATTGCTTTCGCAGTTAAAGATCACTAATTCAGGATTCAAAATCTGGAAACCATTGGCAAATTTACCAATTTCACCAGCAGTGAATTTATCACCACCACCAAAATGAATAACGATTTTCTCAATATCGTGATTATCCAATTGTTTTTTGAAACGTACTTGTTTTAAATTTAAGATGATCTCAGTAACGTCTTCAACCACACCTTTGATGGTAGAGAACTCATGGTCAACCCCTTCAATTCTCACGCTTGTGATAGCGTGTCCTTCTAATGAAGATAACAAAATACGACGTAATGAGTTACCTATAGTGATACCGAAACCTGGTTCTAACGGACGGAATTCAAATTGTCCTTCAGTTTCGGTAGAGTTAATCATAACAACCTTATCTGGTTTTACGAAGTTTAATATTGCCATTTTATTAATTTATATAGGTTAAAAAAAAATGCTAGTTACTATTATTTAGAGTACAACTCGACGATCAACTGCTCTTTAATATTTTCAGGGATCTGAGAACGCTCAGGAACTGAAATAAATTTACCGGTGAAAGAAGTTTTGTCGAAATCCAACCAGGAGTATTTGTTTACTGATCCTGATAATGAATGAGTAATAGCCTCTAAAGTTTGAGATTTTTCACGAACACCAATTACATCACCAGCTTTTAAAGTATAAGAAGGAATGTTTACTACGTTACCGTTAACAGTAATGTGAGCGTGAGAAACTAATTGACGGGAAGCTCTACGAGAAGGCGCAATACCTAAACGGTATACTACGTTATCTAAACGGGATTCAATTAATTGTAATAAAACCTCACCAGTGATGCCGTGAGCACGGGCAGCTCTATCAAACGTTATTGCGAACTGTTTTTCTAAAATACCGTAAGTATATTTTGCTTTTTGCTTTTCCATTAACTGGATAGCATATTCCGACTGTTTTGTACGTTTTTTTGTATTACCGTGTTGTCCAGGAGGGTAATTTTTCTTTTCTAATGCTTTGTCCGGGCCAAAAATTGGCTCTCTGAATTTTCTTGCAATCTTAGATTTAGGACCTGTATATCTTGCCATTTCTATATTTTAATTTCTGTTATTACTGTTTAATTGTATCGTTGTGTTTTGTAAGATCACTCTTAGCAACGACGTTTTTTAGGAGGACGACAACCATTGTGTGGCATTGGTGTGATATCAATGATCTCAGTTACTTCAATTCCTGAAGTAGCAATCGTTCTGATAGCAGATTCTCTACCTGCACCCGGGCCTTTTACATATACTTTTACTTTACGTAAACCTAAATCAGATGCAATTTTTGAGCAATCTGCTGCAGCTAACTGAGCCGCATAAGGAGTATTTTTCTTTGAACCACGGAATCCCATTTTACCAGCGCTAGACCAGGAAATTACCTGACCTGCAGAGTTAGTTAAAGAGATGATGATATTGTTGAATGTAGCGTTCAAGTGAGCTTCTCCAACTGCCTCTACCTTTACTACTCTTTTCTTAGCATTAGCTTTTGAAGCTGCTACTGATGATTGTTGTTTAGCCATTTTAATTAAATGCTTATTTTATTTATTACTTAGTAACTTTTTTCTTGTTTGCAACTGTCTTACGTTTTCCTTTACGGATACGTGCGTTAGTCTTAGTACGTTGTCCACGAACCGGTAAACCGTTACGGTGACGAATACCACGGTAAGACCCGATATCAGTTAAACGTTTGATGTGTAGAGCCACTTCTGAACGAAGTCCACCTTCTACTTTAAAATTGTCGTTAACAATTTTACGGATAGCGTTTTGCTCATCATCATTCCACTCGTTAACTTTTTTATTAAAGTCAATGCCAGCTTCTGTTAAAATACGTTGAGCTCTGCTACGTCCAATACCAAAAATGTAGGTTAATCCTATTTCTCCTCTTTTATTTTTTGGTAAATCTATACCTGCAATACGTGCCATTATTATATACTTTGGTTTTAAAAGTTTGCGAAAATACGCAATTATTTTTGTCTTTGCTTAAATTTTGGGTTTTTTTTGTTGATTATATACAACTTTCCTTTGCGACGTACGATTTTGCAATCTACGCTTCTCTTTTTGATGGATGCTCTAACTTTCATTTCCGTTTAGGTTATTTGTTTTTCTTTATTACTTATATCTGTATGTTATCCGCCCTTTTGACAAGTCATACGGGCTCATTTCCAGCTTTACTTTATCTCCTGTTAAGATCTTGATGTAGTGCATTCTCATTTTTCCTGAGATATGGGCGATTACTACATGTCCGTTCTCTAATTCTACTCTGAACATAGCATTACTCAATGATTCGAGGATGGTGCCATCTAACTCAATATTCGCTTGTTTTGCCATCTATTAAGCTTGTTGCATTGCCATTTGGTTACTACTACGACCTTTGATTCTTCCGTTTTTCATTAAACCATCATAATGGCGGTTCAATAAATATGTTTCAATTTGTTGTAATGTATCTAATACAACACCTACTAAAATCAATAAGGAAGTTCCTCCGAAGAAGTCGGCAAATGCGCTGTTAATTCCTAATTTAATGGCAATAGAAGGTAAAATAGCTACAAATGCTAAGAACACAGATCCTGGTAAAGTAATACGTGACATTACCTGGTCAATGAAATCAGCAGTGCTTTTTCCTGGTTTTACACCTGGTACAAATCCACCATTACGTTTCATATCATCCGCCAACTGGTTTGGATTAATCATGATAGCCGTATAGAAGTATGTAAAAGCAATGATTAAAGAAGCGAAGATAAAGTTATACCAGAATCCGTATCTGTCTGCAAATACACCACCGGTACCACCAGAGAAGCCAGAAACAGCCGCAGGGATAAACATGATAGCTTGTGCGAAGATAATAGGCATTACACCCGCTGCATTCACTTTTAAAGGTAAATACTGACGAACACCACCAATTTGTTTGTTACCAACGATCTTTTTAGCGTATTGTACCGGAATTCTTCTGGTACCCTGCACTAATAAGATACAGCTTACTACAATGAACATTAAGAAAACGATCTCTAATAAGAACATGATTAATCCACCACCTGCACTTTGTAAACGAGAACCGAATTCAGAAGTGATAGCGAAGGGTAGGCGGGAGATGATCCCGATCATGATTAAAATAGAAATACCATTTCCAATTCCTTTATCCGTGATTCTTTCACCTAACCACATGATGAACATAGTACCGGCAACTAAAATAATAGTAGCTTGAATACCAAACCAAGTAGGATCAATTCCAACAACACCTGGTTTTGTATAAACCTGAGCTGCTAAATAACCCGGAGCCTGAACTGCAGTAACTGCCACTGTTAAGAAACGGGTGTATTGATTGATTTTTTTACGTCCGCTTTCTCCCTCTTTTTGCATTTTCTGGAAGTAAGGAACCGCCATACCTAACAATTGGATAATGATGGACGCCGTAATATAAGGCATGATACCTAACCCGAAGATAGAAGCTCTTGAAAAAGCTCCACCTGCAAAGGCATTAATCAGGGCAATGATACCACCATCATTTGCTGAATTCTCATTTGCTAATGCCAATACTTCGGTATTAATACCTGGCAAAACCACATAAGAACCCAAACGATAGATCATGATAAGGCCAAGGGTAGTTAAAATCCTTTGCTTTAGCTCTTCTATCTTCCAAATGTTTTGGAGGGTTTCTAAAAAACGTTTCATATAATAGTTTAGATTTCTGTTGCTACTCCACCTTTTGATTCAATTGCTGCTTTAGCAGTTGCAGTAAAAGCGTGAACTGTAATATTTACTTTTGATTTTAATTCACCTCTTCCCATAATTTTAATCAAACTATTTTTAGAAGCTAAACCATTTTCTAATAAAACATCGCGCGTAATATCAGTAATGTTTTTAGTATCAACTAATTTTTGGATAGCGTCAAGGTTTACACCTTTGTGATCAATACGGTTAACGTTTTTGAAACCGAATTTAGGAACACGACGCTGTAAAGGCATCTGACCACCTTCAAAACCACGTTTCTTTTTGTTACCAGAACGAGACTGAGCACCTTTGTGACCTTGAGTCGCTGTACCGCCACCGCCGGAACCTTGTCCACGGCCTCTTCTGAAGTTATTTTTTACTGAACCTTCTGCAGGTGTTAATGAATTTAATTTCATTTTAAATATCTTTTATAATTAAATTTTTTCAATTGTCAATAAGTGAGCAACAGCATTGATCATACCTTGAACCTGAGGTGTTGCTTCTTTAATAATGCTGTGATTTAATTTTCTTAAACCTAAAGCTTGAACTGTTGCTCTTTGTCTAGCGTTCCTTTTGATAGGACTTTTAGATAATGTTACCTTAACTTGTGCCATTTCTTTTCTTATTAACCGTTAAATACTTTGTCTAAATTAATTCCTCTCTGTCTTGAGATCGCTAATGGATCACGCATTTTAGCTAATGCATCGATAGTAGCTTTAACCACATTGTGAGGGTTAGAAGATCCTTTTGATTTAGCTAATACATCTGTAATACCAACGCTTTCTAAAACTGCACGCATCGCACCACCTGCAATTACACCAGTACCATGAGCAGCCGGTTTTAAGAATACTCTTGATCCACCGTACTTACCGTTTTCAGAGTGAGGAACTGTACCTTTCAATACAGAAACTTTCACTAAATTTTTCTTAGCATCATCAATACCTTTAGTAATTGCATCTGTAACTTCATTTGCTTTTCCTAAACCGTATCCTACAACACCTTTTTCATCACCAACAACAACGATCGCAGCGAAACTAAAGTGACGACCACCTTTTGTAACTTTGGTTACACGTTGTATCGCAACTAATTTATCTTTTAGTTCGATGTCTGTTGACTTAACTTTTTTTACAACTTCTTTTGACATGTTATGTATGTTCTTTAAATACTAATTAAAATTTTAAACCTGCTTCGCGAGCTCCTTCAGCCAACGATTTGATACGACCATGGTATAAGTAACCATTTCTGTCAAATACAACAGAAGTAATTCCTGCGGTAGTTGCTTTTTCAGCGATTAATTTACCAACTAATTTAGCCTGATCAACTTTATTAGCTTTTGAACCTTTGAATGATTTGTCATCAGATCCTGCTGCTAAAATTGTTTTTCCTTGCAAATCATCTACTAATTGAGCAAATATACCTGAGTTACTTCTGAATACACTTAATCTAGGTGTAGTTGCAGTTCCGTTTACAGTCTTACGGATTTTAAGTTTAATGCGTTCTCTTCTTTGTTTTTTATTGAGTGCCATCTTTCCAGTTTTTTGAAGATGATTAATACTAATTGAATTATGTTGTTCCTTTTCGTCAGCCGGAGCGGAGTTGAAGACTTATTTTTTGCTTGCAGATTTACCAGCTTTACGACGTAAAATCTCGCCAACAAATTTGATACCTTTTCCTTTGTACGGCTCAGGTTTACGTAAGCTACGTATTTTCGCTGCAACCATGCCGATTAATTGTTTATCAGCACTTTCTAAAGTAACCATTGGGTTTTTTCCCTTTTCAGAAGCAGTAGTAATTTTAATTTCTGTTGGTAATTCAAACACAACGTTGTGAGAGTAACCTAATGATAATTCTAATAACTGACCTTTGTTAGTAGCACGGTAACCTACACCTACTAACTCTTGCTCTGTTTTATATCCTTCAGAAACACCTTTGATCATATTAGCGATCAGAGAACGGTATAAACCGTGTAATGCTCTGTGGCGTTTGTGTTCAGTCGGACGAGAGATATTAATAACTCCGTCTTCTAATTTTACAATAATATCCGGATCAATAGTTTCTTTTAATGAACCTAATTTACCTTTAACTGAAACGGTTGTTCCAGCGATGTTTACTTCTACACCTGCAGGTACTGTGATTGGTAATTTTCCTATACGTGACATGTCTTTTTTCCTCCTCTAAATTATGAAATGTAACATAAAACTTCTCCACCGATATTAAGCTTCTTAGCTTCTTTATCAGTCATTACACCTTTAGATGTAGAGATAATAGCAATGCCTAAACCATTTAATACGCGTGGCATAGTATCCACTCCGGTATACTTACGTAAACCTGGTTTAGAGATTCTGTCTAATGTACGGATTGCTGATGATTTGTTTGTTGAACTGTATTTCAAGGCTATTTTAATAGTTCCTTGTTTCTTCTCATTCTCTTCAAACTTATAGTTTAAGATGTAGCCTTTTTCATAAAGAATCTTAGTGATCTCTTTTTTAAGGTTAGAAGCTGGAATCTCAACGATTCTGTGGTTTGCGCCGATAGCGTTTCTTACTCGCGTAAGGTAATCTGATACTGTATCTGTCATTTTATTTGTTTTTATATGTTATCCCGACCTTCAGGATAATTATATTAATACTCTATTTTAGAAGCTTGATTTGGTAACACCCGGAATTAAACCGAATAATACCATCTCACGGAAAGTTACACGGCTGATACCGAAATCTCTCATGTAACCACGAGGACGGCCCGTTAACTTGCAACGGTTACGCATTCTCACTTTACATGAGTTTTTTGGTAACTTTTGCAGACCCATTGAGTCTCCGGCTTTCTTTAATTCTGCACGTTTTGCTGCGTATGTTTCTACTAATTTTTTTCTCTTAGTATCGCGAGCGATCATTGATTCTTTTGCCATTTTATCTTTTTTTCAGGGCTGTAAATATACTATTTTTTCTTGAAAGGAATACCAAATTCAGTTAATAAAGCATGAGCTTCTTTATCTGTAGGTGCAGAAGTTACAAAAGTAATGTCCATACCGGCAATTTTGCTCACTTTATCAATGTCAATTTCAGGGAAAATGATTTGCTCGGTAATACCTAATGTATAATTACCACGGCCATCAAATCCTTTATCATTAACTCCTTTGAAATCACGGATACGAGGTAATGAAGACGCTACCAAGCGATCTAAAAACTCATACATTTTGTCTCCACGTAATGTTACACGAACACCAATAGCTACACCTTTACGTAATTTAAAGTTTGAGATATCTTTTGTTGAATACGTTGGAACTGCTTTTTGACCTGTAATGGTAGTCATTTCTTTTACCGCAGTTTCAATCATTTTCTTATCAGAAACAGCATCACCAATACCTTGGTTGATACAGATTTTTTCTAATTTAGGCACTTGCATTGCTGAAGTGTACTGAAATTGTTTTTTTAAATTATCTACAATCTCTGCTTTATATTTGTCCTTTAATCTAGGAGAATAAGTTGCTGCCATTATTTAATTACCTCTTTAGTTTTTTTAGAAATACGCTCAATCTTGTTAGTAGTAGCATTCACAATGCGACCAATTCTAACAGTTTTACCACCTTCTACAAACATTAAGTTAGAGATATGGATTGTGCCTTCTTGTTTAACAATACCACCATTAGCGTTTTTTGCGCTAGGTTTTGTGTGTTTACTTACCATGTTAACACCTTCAATGATGACTCTTTCTTTTTTTGTATCAATAGATACAATTTTACCTTCTTGGCCTCTGGATTCGCCAGAAATCACTTTTACAGTGTCGCCTTTTTTTAATTTTAATTTTGACATTTCTTTTCCCTATTATTTATTAAAGCACTTCTGGTGCTAATGAAATGATTTTCATGAATTGCTTATCACGTAATTCACGCGCAACTGGTCCAAAAATACGAGTCCCACGGATTTCATCTCCTTGATTTAACAACACGCAAGCGTTATCATCAAAGCGAATGTATGATCCATCTGCACGACGGATTTCTTTTCTAACCCTTACAACCACAGCTTTGTGAACTGTTCCTTTTTTTACGTTACCTGATGGTAAAGCATGTTTAATTGTAACTACAATTTTATCTCCTACAGATGCGTAGCGCTTTTTTGTACCGCCTAACACACGGATAACTAGAACTTCTTTCGCTCCACTGTTATCTGCTACTGCTAATCTTGACTCGTTTTGTACCATTTCTTCTTAACTTTATATAAGTATTATTTCACTTTCTCTAAAACTTCAACTAAACGCCAGTTCTTTGTTTTGCTCAAAGGACGAGTTTCGCTGATTTTAACTGTATCGCCGATACTGCACTCATTTTTTTCATCATGAGCTACGAAAGTTGACGTCTTGTTAACGAACTTACCGTATTTCGGGTGTTTTACTTTACGCATCACCGCTACAACAATGGATTTTTCCATTTTGTTGCTTTTTACGATACCAACTTTTTCTTTTCTTAAATTTCTTTCTTCCATTACGACTATTATTTAGAAGTGTTGTTTCTTTTTGTTAATTCAGTAGTCATTCGAGCTACTGCTTTGCGGCTATCGCGGATTTTAATTGGGTTCTCTAAAGGAGAAATAGAATGATTCAGTTTCAATTTGTTTAAACCGTCTTTTTCTTCTTTTAATTTACCTTGCAATTCTGCTGTTGACAATGCAACTATATCTGTATTTTTCATCTTCTTACTTCTTATTATATTAAGCTGTTACTTCTTCAACGAAATCCCTGCGAACTACGAACTTAGTAACGATTGGTAATTTTTGTGCAGCTAAACGTAAAGCTTCTTTTGCTACTTCTAATGGAACACCTTCTGCTTCAAACAACATACGGCCTCTTTTTACCGGAGCAACCCAATATTCTGGCGCACCTTTACCTTTACCCATACGAACCTCTGCTGGTTTCTTTGTAATAGGTTTGTCAGGGAAAATACGAATCCACACTTGTCCTTCACGTTTCATGAAACGTGTAATTGCAATACGCGCTGCTTCGATCTGACGTGAAGTTACCCAACTTTCATCTAATGCTTTAATTCCAAAAGAACCGAAGGCCAATTGATCGCCACGTTTGGCGTTGCCTTTCATCTTCATTTTGTGCATTTTCCTATATTTCGTTCTTTTTGGCTGTATCATGATTTATTATCTTTAACTAATACGTTATTCTTCTGTTAATATTATTTTTTGTCGTTTCTTGGGTTGCTGTCTCTTTTCGGACCACGACCTGCAAATTTTGGAGCTGGAGCTGGATTACCACCTTTTTTCTCTTTATCTAAACCGAAGTTTGGAGATAAATCACGCTTTCCAAAGATTTCACCTTTACAGATCCAAACTTTGATACCGATACGGCCATAAGTTGTGTGTGCTTCTGCAACTGCATAATCAATATCCGCACGTAATGTTTGTAATGGAGTACGTCCTTCTTTGTATCCTTCAGAACGTGCCATCTCAGCACCACCTAAACGACCTGAAACTAATATTTTGATCCCTTCAGCACCCATACGCATAGTTGATGCGATAGACATTTTTGCTGCTCTACGGAAAGAAATACGTCCTTCAATCTGACGTGCAATAGAATCTGATACTAAACGTGCATCTAATTCAGGACGCTTAATTTCAAAAATATTGATTTGAATTTCTTTCTTAGTTACTTTTTTTAACTCTTCTTTTAATTTATCTACTTCTTTACCGCCTTTTCCGATAATGATACCCGGACGAGCTGTATTGATAGTAACAGTAATTAATTTTAAGGTTCTTTCGATAACGATCTTAGAAATACTTCCTTTTGGTAAACGAACTTTTAAGTAGTTACGGATTTGCGTATCTTCCACTAATTTATCAGCGTAGTCTCTTCCACCATACCAGTTAGAATCCCAACCTTTAATAATACCTAAACGTAAACCTATTGGATTTGCTTTTTGTCCCATTTCCTTATCTTAATTATTTATTATCTTCTGATTTAGTTATCGCAGCTGCTTTTCTTTCAGCTTTTTTAGTACTTGCAACTGCAGTACCTACTTCTAGTGTTACGTGGTTAGAACGTTTTCTGATTCTGTAACCACGACCCTGAGGTGCAGTACGTAAACGCTTTGCCATTAAAGCACTATCTACCATTACCGAAGTAACAAATAGTGTATTTTCTTCCGGACGAGTTCCTGTTTTTGCCTCAAAATTAGCAATCGCAGATTTTAATAGTTTCTCTAAACGTCCTGATGCTTCACGTGTATTAAATTTTAATACATTTAATGCTTTATATGCTTCCATTCCTCTAACTAAATCCGCAACCTGGCGCATTTTACGAGGTGAAGTCGGGCAGCTGTTTAATTTAGCGAAATAAGTGCTCTTATTTGCTTCTTTGCGTGCCTCTGCTACTAATCTTTTTCTTTTACCCATGACTAAATTTCTTTATCAACTTATTATTTCTTGTTATTACCTGAATGACCTTTGAATTGACGTGTTGCCGAAAATTCACCTAGTTTGTGACCTACCATGTTTTCTGTACAGTAAACAGGGATAAATTTTTGACCGTTATGAACTGCAAACGTATGTCCAACCATTTCAGGATAAATTACAGAACGACGAGCCCAAGTTTTTAGTACTGTCTTTTTGTTACTCTCATTCATTTGAGTAACTTTCTTTTCTAAGTTGTGGTCAATAAAAGGACCTTTTTTTAATGATCTTGCCATTGTTTATTTTTTAGTTTTGAAATTATCCTGTGGCTTCGAGAACCTCTGCCTCAGGATAACCATTAAACATTAATTATTATTTACTTCTTTTTTTGATGATATGTTGGTTAGAAGACTTAGCCTTGTAACGAGTTTTGTATCCTTTTGCTGGAATACCGTTACGAGAACGAGGTTGTCCACCTGATGCACGACCTTCACCTCCACCCATTGGATGATCCACTGGATTCATAGCTACCGGACGAGTACGAGAACGACGACCTAACCAACGAGAACGACCTGCTTTACCAGAGATCTCTAAACTGTGATCAGGATTAGAAGTTGCACCGATAGTCGCTTTACAAGTAATTAAGATCATACGAACTTCACTTGAAGGCATACGTAATACTGCGTATTTACCATCACGAGCAGTTAACTGAGCGTAAGTTCCTGCAGAACGAGCCATAGCTCCACCTTGTCCTGGACGTAATTCAATATTTGAAATGATTGTTCCTAATGGAATATCTGATAAGAACATGGTGTTTCCTACTTCAGGAGTAGCTGTTGCACCAGACATAACTTTTTTACCAACTTCTAAGCCCTGAGGAGCTAAGATGTAACGTTTTTCTCCATCTTTGTAGTGGATCAAAGCGATACGTGAAGTACGGTTTGGATCGTATTCGATAGAAGCAACAACTCCTTCAATACCATCTTTGTTACGTTTGAAATCAATAATACGGTATTGTTTTTTATGACCACCACCGATGTTACGGATTGTCATTTTACCTGTATTGTCACGTCCACCGCTGTTTTTAACCGAAGTTAATAAGCTTTTTTCAGGAACGTTAGTAGTGATATCTGAGTTATCAGTTGCTATTTTGAAACGTTGACTTGGAGTCAACGGTCTGAATTTTTTTAATGCCATTTCGTTTACTTTTTATCAGATTAAATATTAGCGTAAAAATCTATTGCTTCGCCAGTCTTTAATGTGACAAAAGCTCGTTTTGAACGGTTTACGCGGCCTGTTGCAATACCACGAGTGGTATTACGAGTTTTAACTTTCCCTACATATTGTTGAGTGTTAACAGATTCCACTTTTACACCGTACATTTTTTCAACAGCTTGTCTGATTTGTACTTTGTTGGCGCTTCTATCAACCACAAAACCATAGCGATTCAACTTCTCTGCCAAAGAAGTCATCTTTTCGGTGATGATTGGTTTAATTAATATTTCCATTTTATTTGTTTAATAATGATTCTAATACTTTTACCGAGCTTTCTAATAAAATTAATGTATGTGCATTAACAATATCGTAAGTGTTTAAATCAGAGGCTTTTACAACTTTAGCACCCTCTAAATTTCGGGAGGACAAATATACGTTATTATTTGTATCACCTAACACTAATAATGTTTTTTTATCAGATAAGTTAAGGTTTTTTATCAAATCAACGTAATTCTTTGTTTTTGGAGCTTCAAATGTGAAATCTTCTAATACAGTGATTGCGTTGTCTTTTGCTTTATATGATAAAGCTGATAAACGAGCTACTACTTTAGTTTTCTTATTCAATTTGAAAGAATAATCACGAGGACGGGGACCAAATGCACGACCACCACCAATAAACAAAGGGGATTTCATAGAACCCGCACGGGCACCACCTGTTCCTTTTTGTTTTTTCAATTTTTTAGTCGTTCTTGAAATCTCAGCACGCTCTTTTGATTTGTGTGTTCCCTGACGTTGAGCAGCTAAATAATGCTTAACATCTAAATATATACTGTGATCGCTTGGCTCTACACCAAAAATCCCATCTGCTAAATCTACTTTTTTAGTAGTCTTTTTTCCGCTTATGTTTAATACTTCTACTTGCATGATTACTTCTCGATTATAACGTAAGACCCCTTAGCACCCGGAACAGAACCTTTGATTAAAAGAACGTTCTTTTCTGCCATTATTTTTACTACTACTAAGTTTTGGATTTTCTTTCTATCTCCACCAGTTCTACCAGCCATACGCATACCTTTAAATACACGAGAAGGATCTGAAGATGCACCTAATGATCCTGGAGCTCTAGAACGATCATGTTGACCATGAGTTGAACCACCAACACCACCAAAACCGTGACGTTTTACTACACCTTGAAAACCTTTACCTTTAGATGTACCTACGATATCCACGAAGTCACCTTCAGAAAAGATATCAAGAGTGATTACATCACCTAAATTTTTTGCTTCCTCAAAAGAACGGAACTCAACAATTTTACGTTTTGGGGTTGTTTTTGCTAATTCAAAATGACCTTTCATAGCAGACGATGTGTGTTTTTCTTTCTTATCATCGTAAGCTAACTGTAAAGCTGTGTAACCGTCTACTTCATTGGTTTTTACTTGCGTAACAACGCAAGGACCTGCTTCTATTACTGTGCATGGCACATACTTGCCATTGGCATCGAAGAAGCTAGTCATTCCTATTTTTTTACCAATAATTCCAGACATTTTTACTTTTTATTTTTTGTTATTTTACTTTTTTTATTTTTTGGTTCCTTGTTTGAACACTGAGCGAAGCCGAAGTGTAAAACAGAGGGTTAAACTTTGATCTCCACTTCTACTCCAGAAGGCAATTCTAATTTCATTAAAGCATCCACAGTTTTTGAAGATGAGCTGTAGATATCCAATAAACGTTTGTATGCACAAACTTGGAATTGCTCACGTGCTTTTTTATTAACGTGTGGGGAACGTAAAACAGTGAAGATTCTTTTGTTGGTAGGCAATGGAATTGGACCATTAACTATCGCTCCTGTCATTTTCACAGTTTTAACAATTTTCTCAGCGGATTTATCAACTAAGTTGTAATCGTAAGATTTTAATTTTATTCTGATTCTTTGGCTCATGTGAGTTTTATATAATACTGTTTATGCGTTTTCTTTTTTACCTTTTACTTTTGCTATTACATCCGCTGCAACGTTTGCAGGTGCATCAGCATAGTGAGAGAATTCCATTGTTGAAGTTGCACGGCCTGATGTTAAAGTACGTAACTGAGTTACATAACCAAACATTTCAGATAAAGGAACTTTAGCTTTAATAACCTGAGAGTTATTTTTAGTATCCATTCCTTCAATTTGTCCACGACGACGGTTTAAGTCACCTACAACATCACCCATGTTTTGCTCAGGAGTCAATACTTCAATTTTCATGATAGGCTCCAATAATACCGGCTTACATTTTGGTAATGCTTCACGGTAGGCAGAACGTGCACAAATCTCAAAAGATAAAGAATCTGAATCGACTGCGTGGAAAGATCCATCAATCAAACGAACTTTTAAGTTATCCAAAGGATATCCTGCTAATACACCATTTACCATGGCAGCTTTGAATCCTTTTTCAATAGATGGGATAAACTCACGAGGAATTGAACCACCAGAAATTTCATTAACAAACTGTAAGTCAGATTTAGCTTTCTCTCTATCGAAATCAGCATCAACAGGGCTCAACACAAATTTAATATCTGCAAATTTACCACGACCACCAGTTTGCTTTTTGTACACTTCACGGTGCTCAATAGTTCCTGAAATGGATTCTTTGTAAGATACCTGAGGCTCGCCTTGATTTACTTCAACTTTAAACTCACGTTTTAAACGGTCGATAATAATTTCTAAGTGTAATTCTCCCATACCCGAAATAATGGTTTGACCAGAATCTTCATCAGTATGTACACGGAAAGTTGGATCCTCTTCAGCTAATTTATGTAAACCTGTTCCTAAACGATCTAAGTCACCTTGAGTTTTAGGCTCAATTGCTAAACCAATTACCGGCTCAGGGAAATTCATTGCTTCTAATACAATTGGGTGTTTTTCATCACACAATGTATCACCTGTACGGATATCTTTAAATCCTACTGCTGCTCCAATATCTCCTGCTTCTAAAAATTCAACAGGGTTTTGTTTGTTAGCATGCATTTGGAAAATACGAGAGATACGTTCTTTGTTTCCTGAACGAGTGTTCAATACATAAGAACCAGCATCTAAACGACCAGAATAAGCACGGAAGAAACACAAACGACCTACGAATGGATCAGTTGCAATTTTAAATGCTAATGCTGTAAATGGTTCTTTAACATCAGGTCTACGAGTTACCTCTAAACCAGTGTCCGGATTAGTTCCTTTAGTTTCTGGCTTATCCATCGGAGATGGCATTAATTCCATAACTAAATCCAACATTGTTTGTACACCTTTGTTTTTGAAAGATGAACCACATACCATTGGAACAATTTTATTGGCAACGCAAGCTTTACGCAATGCATCTAATACTTCTCTTTCAGTGATAGTCTCAGGAGCGTCAAAAAACTTCTCCATGATCTTGTCATCAAATTCAGAAACAGCTTCCAACATTTTTTCTCTCCACTCAGTTGCTTCTTCTAATAAATCATCAGGAATTGGAACTTCCTGGAAAGTCATTCCTTTATCGTGCTCATTCCAAACAATACCACGGAAGTTAATTAAATCAACTACCCCGATAAAATTTTCTTCAGCCCCGATTGGGATTTGAAGAGGAACTGCATTACCACCTAAAATTTCTCTTGTTTGCTTAACTACTTTTAAGAAGTCAGCTCCCTGGCGGTCCATTTTGTTAACAAAACCTAAACGGGTAACATTATAGTTATCCGCTAAACGCCAGTTAGTTTCAGATTGAGGCTCAACTCCATCAACTGCTGAAAATAAAAACACTAAACCATCTAATACACGTAAAGAACGGTTAACCTCAACTGTAAAGTCAACGTGGCCCGGTGTATCAATGATGTTAATTTTGTAATTGTTATCACGGTATTTCCAGAAACAAGTAGTTGCAGCAGAAGTAATAGTAATACCACGCTCTTGTTCCTGTGCCATCCAGTCCATTGTTGCAGCGCCTTCGTGAACTTCTCCAATTTTATGGTTAACACCTGTGTAGTAAAGGATACGCTCTGTGGTGGTTGTTTTACCAGCATCGATATGCGCAGCAATACCTATATTTCTTGTATATCTTAAATCGCTCATTTTGTTTATTAGAATCTGAAATGTGAAAATGCTTTGTTAGCTTCTGCCATTTTATGAACGTCTTCTTTCTTTTTGAAAGCAGCTCCTTCTTCTTTCGAAGCAGAAACGATTTCTCCGGCTAATTTCTGAGCCATTGATTTTTCGTTACGTTTACGGGCATAAGTAATTAACCACTTAATAGCTAAAGCTAGTTTTCTTTCAGGACGAACTTCAGAAGGAATCTGGAAAGTTGCTCCACCTACACGGCGGGAACGAACCTCAACCTGAGGAGTTACATTTCCTAATCCTTTTTTGAATACTTCTAATCCATCTTCGTTAGTACGTTTTGCAACGATCTCTAAACACTCATGGAATATTGTTGATGCGGTATTCTTTTTACCGTCATACATTAAACTGTTTAAAAAACGTGTTACCAATATATCGTTATAAATTGGATCTGGTAACAGAATTCTCTTTTTAGCGGTTGATTTTCTCATTTCTTGAAATCTACTTAAATTATCTTAATATTATTTTTTCTTAGCGCCTTTTGCAGGAGCTGCTACAACACCAGCTTTAGGACGCTTAGTGCCGTATTTTGAACGTTGTTGTTTTCTACCTTCAACACCCGCAGTATCCAAAGATCCACGAACGATATGGTAACGAACTCCTGGTAAATCCTTAACACGACCACCACGTACCAAAACGATACTGTGCTCTTGCAGGTTATGACCCTCACCAGGGATATAAGCAATAATCTCTTGCTTATTCGTTAAACGCACCTTCGCTACTTTACGCATAGCTGAGTTAGGTTTTTTAGGGGTTGTTGTGTACACACGTGTACAAACACCACGGCGTTGTGGACATGAATCCAAAGCGGCCGATTTACTTTTGTTAGGAGCTTTAAAGCGTCCTTTTCTTACTAATTGCTGTATAGTTGGCATGTTAACCTTGTTGTATTGCTTGTTTTTACTGTGATTTTAGTAACCTCATGTTTTTGAGGACGGCAAAGATATAATTATTTTTTTCATCAACAAAAAAATTGTTGAAAAATATTGAAGATTCTTTGGTTTTTTTTGTATGAATAGACTAAATTGACTTATTTGGGGGTTCAAATCACCCTGTTCCGATTTAAAATTCATCTCCATACCTTTCGTATAATGCACTTTATTAATAATAAGTAATATATAATAAAGTATGTATTTCCATTCTAATCATCAAATTACTGTAATTTAGCAAAAAGGCGGATAAATTTAAGGCTTTATCCCCTGTCAACAAAAGGTATAAGAAAAAAACCTTACGGTGTGGAAGGTTTTAAGTCATAATATCATTGTTTTATCAATTGATAATCTATAGTGCTATCTTTTTAATAGTTTCTACCCAATCATCACCACTATTTAAACTCCTTACTAATTGCACTTTTTCTCCTCCATGTTCGTGAAATATCTCCTGGTATTCTGTACCAATCTCATAAATAGTTTCTAAGCAATCCGCTGTAAACGCAGGTGAAAACACCAATAAATTTTTTGCACCTTTTTTTGCTTGTTCTTCTACTACCTTATCACTGTATGGCTTTAGCCATTTATCATCTAAACGGCTTTGAAATGCTATGGTATATTTATCTTCCGGTATATTTAATTTTCGTACAATAGCTTGAGTAGTCTGGAAACAGCCAGCCTTATAGCAGTAGTAATTTGTTTCAGTTAATTCGTCTTCGCAGTGATGATCCTTGCATAAATAACCATCTTCATAAACTTTATCCACCTGTCTTTCAGGTAAACCATGATAACTAAAAACAATATGATCATATTTAGAAAGATCGTGTTCTTTCGCCCGGTTCACAATGCAGTTAATATAATCTTCGTTATCAAAATACTGACTAATAATTTTTATTTCAGGAATCACCCACCACTTACAAACGATTTCCATAAAGCGCTGTAGAGCACTACCCGTACTGCTTGAAGCGTATTGAGGAAATAACGGAAACACAATGATTTTGTGATACCCTTCTTTTTTCATACGCTCCAACACACTTTCCATACTTGGACTTTGATAACGCATGGCCACTTCTACTGTAATATCTTCGCCAACGGACGCCTGTAATTTCCTTTGTAAATCAAGTGTGTGTTTCAATAACGGTGAACCTGTTTTCTCATCCCAAATGGCTTTGTAAAGCTTCGAAGAATTTCCCGAACGAAATGGAACAATTATGCCATTTACCAGTAGAGTCCGTGATAGCCATGGAATATCGATTACGCGCTCATCATTTAAAAACTGGGTTAAATATTTCCGAACATCTGATTTTTTAGGGCTGTCAGGCGTTCCAAGCTGCAATAGTAAAATAGCTGTTTTATGTTTCATATCGTTGTGAATTAACCGCAAAGAGCGCAAAGTTATTTTTTTTAATAGAGTTCGCAAAGAAGTGAGAGAGAATATTGGCAAATGGGATGTCTTAAAGCAAAATTCGAGGACCTTTGCTATCAGTTTCATTGCGTTCTCAGCGCTTAAAATATATTTCGGTAATCCTAAAATTTTCGCCATTTTTGCGGCTTCAATGAATCCAGACCAACCACTAGAAAAAGCTCCAAAACGCATTGCCATTATGGGCAGTACAGGAAGTATCGGAACTCAGGCATTAGACGTTGTCAGACAGAATCCTGCCCATTTTGAGGTAGAGGTTTTAGTGGCTAATAACAACGCTGAGTTGCTTGTTAAACAAGCCATTGAATTTAATCCTAACGCAGTTGTTATAGGGGACGAAAGTAAATACCAATTCGTAAAAGACGCATTGTTTTCTCATGATGTCAAGGTTTTCGCAGGTTTAAAGTCTATGGAACAGATCGTAGAAATGGAAACCATAGATATGGTATTAGCTGCTATTGTTGGTTATGCCGGCCTCGCCTCTACAATCAATGCGATTAAGTATAAAAAAGCAATCGCTTTGGCAAATAAAGAAACATTGGTTGTTGCCGGAGATATAGTCACAAAATTAGCATATGAAAACGCCGTTAACTTATACCCTGTCGACTCAGAGCATTCGGCTATCTTTCAATGTTTAGTAGGCGAGTTTGATAACCCGATTGAAAAGATTTATTTAACCGCTTCTGGTGGCCCGTTCAGAGGAAAAGACAGAGCATTTTTAGAGACGATTAAAAAAGAACAGGCGCTTAAACATCCTAATTGGGTAATGGGAGCCAAGATCACGATAGACTCTGCCAGCTTAATGAATAAAGGACTTGAAGTTATTGAAGCTAAATGGTTATTTAATTTAAAAGCAGAACAGATTGATGTGATAGTTCATCCGCAAAGCATTGTCCACAGCATTGTACAGTTTACTGATGGAAGCATGAAAGCACAGATGGGTTTGCCAGATATGAAGCTGCCAATTCAATATGCTTTCACGTATCCTGAACGTATCAAAACTAATTTCCCGCGTTTTGATTTTTTTAACTATCCTCAGCTTACGTTTGAGAAACCGGATATGGAAACCTTTAGTAATTTAGCACTGGCTTTTAAAGCAATGGAAAGAGGTGGCAATATGCCTTGTGTATTAAATGCGGCTAATGAAATTGCAGTGCAGGCTTTT
Source organism: Bacteroidota bacterium (assembly GCA_040387555.1). Lineage (GTDB taxonomy): Bacteria > Bacteroidota > Bacteroidia > B-17B0 > Aurantibacillaceae > UBA4416. The sequence goes on from JAZKDO010000003.1 coordinate 646,008, forward strand.
TTAGAAGATAAAATCGGCTTTTTACAAATGAGTGATGTTATTGCGAAAGCAATGGACAAAATGCCAATGATTAAAGCGCCCGGCATTGAAGATTATATTCAATGCGATAAAGAAACAAGATTACTGACAACAGAATTAATTAAGAAATAACTATGGGTACTTTTATTAATATAGCACAATTTATAACGAGCCTAGGCTTATTAATCTTGTTGCATGAGTTCGGACATTTTATCGCAGCACGTATGTTTAAAATACGCGTTGATAAATTTTACCTGTTTTTCGACTTCTTATTTCCCTTACCGGGCGTATTAAATTTCGCTTTATTTAAAAAGAAAATTGGTGATACAGAATATGGTATTGGTTGGTTCCCAATGGGTGGATATGTGCAAATTGCAGGGATGATTGATGAAAGTCTGGATACCGAGCAAATGAAAAAACCTGCTGAACCATGGGAATTCAGAGCGCATCCGGCCTGGCAGCGCCTAATCGTTATGTTAGGAGGTATCATCGTAAATGTGTTATTGGCATTTTTAATTTATGCGATGATTTTGTTTACATGGGGCGAGAAAAAAATCCCTATGAGTAGTTTAGCAGATGGTATTGAGTGTTCCGATTCATTGGGCACTGCTGTGGGATTTAGAACGGGTGATAAAATCATTTCAGTAGACAATAAACCGGTTAAATACCTGGATGATTTAAGAATTGAAATATTATTAGGACAAACGGTTCAGATTGACAGAGGGGGCGAGAAGGTAGAATTAACATTGCCTAAAGATTTCATCGACCAGATTGCTACTTCAGAAAAATTTGGATTCGGAAACCCACGTACGCCGGCTATTTTTGCTGAGTTTACAAAGGGATCTATTAATAAGGGTGCAGGTTTAAAAGAGTTTGATAGAGTAGTAGGAATTAATGATACTATCCCAGTTAAATTTCATGATGAATTTAAACAAGCAATAAAGCAATTCGCAGGACAAACAATCACATTAAATGTTGAGAGAAATGCAGTGAACGTTGCAGTGCCCATTAAAATAACTACAGAAGGTAAAATGGAAGCTGCTTTTGCCGGACGACCTGATGATCTCGTGAAACTTGGAATAATTAGTATTGAAACAAGAACTTATGGTTTCTTTGAATCTTTTCCGGCCGGTGTTGCTATGACTTTTGATAAGTTGAACTTTTATGTACGGCAGTTTAAAATGATTTTCACGCCAAGTACAGGTGGTTATAAACACATTGGTGGATTTAAATCCATGGCTAAAATGTTTGGTGACGAATGGGTGTGGGAAGATTTCTGGAACAGGACAGCTTTCCTTTCTATTGTATTGGCATTTATGAATTTATTACCTATTCCTGCATTAGATGGTGGACACGTAGTATTTACACTATATGAGATGATTACCAGAAGAGCACCGAGTGTAAAAGTTTTAACTTATGCGCAGTATGTGGGAATGGCAATTTTATTGTTCCTGATGTTATATGCCAATCTAAATGATTTTGTACATTTTTTTAAGTAACTTTTTCTCATCCTGCAGTTATATCTAAGCTAATGAATAAAGTGTTTTACAGACTTCGGATTTTAATAATGGTTTGTTTCGTAATCTGTGCAACTTATATGCATGGACAGGATAAAACTATTGGTTCAGGAAATAAAGCTGCCGCCAAAGAAGCAATTTCTAAACATAAGATCATGCTCATCCCTTTTGAAAACAGGATGTATTTAAGTGAAATTGATTTCATGATCAATAAAGAAACAAAGCTTAATGCAAAGCAAATTAAGGCTGTAATGCGGGATGGCTTAAATGAACAATTCTACAAAAAATTAAAACCGAAAATGCCGGTGGTTGATCTGTTGGATGATACTGTTAAAACTAAAAAAGATCTGGAAAACATTTACCAATATCTTTCTTATCAATATGTAAAAGTTCCGGATCAGAATAATTACAAACCGCCCGTAAAAGATAAAGAGGAAAAGACTATAGCTAACGGACAGTTAAATGTTGAAAGTAATAGCGACGCTCGCTTTATGAACGCTAAACTTAAAAATGCAACGCTTGTACCATATTTAGGAGGTAAATATAAAACAGATCTTTTCTTGTTTATCAATGAACTTGATATAAAATCTTTGAATGGAATGCCGGGAGACTTAAACAGTTCCTCTACACGTAAAATCATTTTGCATTACACGATTTATACGTTAGACGCCCGTGAAATCAATTCAGGGATTGCGGAAGTAAACCTTCCTGCGAACGTAAACACACCCACAAAAATTATCAATTCTTACTTTTCTCAATTGGTGGATATTGTTGCTGTTCGGATCGAAAGAGCACTTGCTTTGAAACCTAACTAACTTCCGACATAAAATATGGAGTTGTGCTGGCTATATAACCATTTATAAAGCCATACGTTAACAACCCTTTTTTGTTAATAAATAGAATGCTCACCACTCTTAACGCGTTTTAATACGTCTATTTTTGTTTTATAAACAAAACCAACATGAAAGCCAATTATTTACCTATAAGCCTTGCTTTATTAATTTTAACCTCGTGTGTGCCACAAAGGTTAATGGAAGAAACAAAAAATAAATTAACCAATTGTGAAACTGAGTCAGCTGCCTTGAAAAAAGCAAATCAGGAAAACGAAGCCAAGCTTAGCTCTTTAACTGAAAAACTAACAAAAGAAGAAAAAGAATTGGCGGGTTTGCAGAGAGACACATCGATTATGGCTACTAACCTCCGCTTGCTGCAAAACAAGTATGATAAATTGAATTCTGTGAATGATCAGCTTTTGGACAAATACAATCGTATGCTGGTTGGTTCAGAAAAAGATAATGCTAAACTAAGCGGTCAATTACAAATGACCCAGGAACAACTATTGAAAAAAGAAGATGAATTAAAAGCTCTGGAAGCTCGCTTAAACAAACAACAAAACGATCTGGATGCATTGTCTGTTGAACTAAAAAAACGTGAGGCACGGGTTAATGAATTAGAATCTGTGCTAAAAAGTAAAGATCAGGCAACGGCTGATTTAAAAAAGAAATTGCAGGATGCTTTAATGGGCTTTGAAGGCAAAGGCCTAACCATTACACAGAAAAACGGAAAGGTATATGTTAGTATGGATGAGTCTTTGTTATTTGAAAGTGGTAAAACCGCTGTTCAGCCAAAAGGAGTTGAAGCATTAAAAAATGTGGCAAAAGTATTGGAGCAAAATGCTGATATCAATGTCTTAATTGAAGGTCATACTGATGACGTGCCAATGAAAGGAACCGGAGAGATCAAAGACAACTGGGATTTAAGTGTCATTCGTGCGACTTCAGTTACCAAAATCATTTTGCAAAATTCTAAAACAGAGCCTACGCGCATTACATCTGCGGGTAGAGGTGAATTTTTTCCTTTAGATCCTGCAAAAACGCCTGAAGCAAGAAAGAAAAATAGGCGCACAGAGATCATCCTCACTCCTAAACTGGATGAGCTGTTAAAAGTATTAGGGAGTAACTAAAATATAATCAATCTTAATTTATTAATTTAAAACAAATCAGTTATGGGCATGATGAAAGAATTTAAAGAATTTGTAATGCGGGGAAACGTTGTTGATCTTGCAATTGGTGTTATTATTGGCGCAGCTTTTGGTAAAATTGTTTCTTCTTTGGTAGAGGATATCATTACTCCAATCTTATTAAAGCCGGCTTTAGATGCTGCGGGAGCGGCAAACATAGAGCAATGGGCGCCGGGAGGCATGTTAGTGGGAAAATTTATAGCAGCAGTTATTTCTTTTGTCGTAATTGCTTTTGTATTATTTTTAATTATAAAAGGCATGAATTCTACTAAGAAAAAAGATGATGCTGCGCCTATTGTAATTGCAGAGCTAACTGTTATGGAAAAGTTATTAGTAGAAATCAGAGATTCCTTGAAAAAGTAAAAATAGTATTCTGTTTTTATTATAAAACCTTTCATTAGTTGAAAGGTTTTTTTATTTAAATGTTATTGATGCTAAACTTTCAAAAAATATTTCTCATATACCTAATAGTAATAAATATTGTGGCTTACGTAACTATGTGCTTTGATAAATATCAGTCAAAGATAAATCGTAATCGTATTTCAGAAAAGTCTTTAATTCTTTTAGCGGTTTTGTTCGGCTCAATTGGAATTTTTTGTGGAATGCAAGCTCCTATATATCACAAAGCCGGAAAGGCTAAGTTCAAAATATTAATTCCGTTTTTATTGTTGATGCAATTCTTTATATTGCTTTATTTGTATTTAAATTTTCTTTAACAATATGTCTTTTTCACGTTTCAAATATCTTGCTGTACTGGTTTGTTTATTCTCTTCGTTTTTGTTCCCTTGCAAAGCACAAAACGACTCTAACTTAGTCAACTACTTAATCAGCAAGAGTAGATTGTTTGAAAAGAAATTCATGATAGATTCTGAAGAGGTTTACTTAAATAAAGCGTTGAAAATTTCAGAAGAAATCAATTATCAAAGAGGGATTTCAACGACTCTTGGTTCATTGGGAATCATTGCAATGCACAAGGGCGAATATCCAAAAGCATTAGGACTATATTTTCAAGGGTTAAAGATTGATGAAGAAATAAATAACACTCACGGCATATTAAGTAAAGTGGGTAATATCGGTGTTATTTATGATTATCAGGGAGAGTATGAAAAGGCATTACAATATTATGATAAGGCGCTTAAACTATCAGAATCATTGAATGATAGGACGCACATGTCGATTCAGTATTGTAACAAAGGAATTGTATACTGCAATCTTGGAAAGTTTGAAGATGCTTTAATTTCTTTTACAAAGGCCTTTAAAATTGATAGCGCATCGAGAAATCAAGCAGGTGTTGGTAGAAATTTAAGCAATATTGGAAATGTATATAATTCCTTGCATCAACCATTAAAGGCTTTAGAAAAACACTTAGCGGCATTGATAATAGCCGATTCATTAGAGGATAAATCAATGCGTACGTCGTGTTTATTAAATGTCGCCTGGATATACGCTGACTTACAAAAAAATTCAATTGCTGAAGAATATTTTTTGAAAGCTTTGAAACTTTCCGATGAAGTAAACGATTTGAATTTGAAGAGCGAGATGGAAATCTCTTTGAGTGAATTTTATGAAGGAATTGGAAAAGCGCAACTGGCCCTGCTGCATTATAAGAAACACATTTCTATCAGAGATAGTATTTACAATGAAGATAATACAAAAAGAAGTATAAAGGCAGAACTGAATTATGAATTTGACAAAAGAGCGGCTGCAACAAAGTTTGAACACGATCGCATAGTTTATCAGCTTGACGCGGATAATAAAATTCAAAAACAATGGCGGCTATTTTTTATTGTGGTAATTGTTTTAGCATGCGCGGGCTTATTCTTTATTAAAAGGGCTTATGATAATAAAAAGAAATTAGCAATCTTCCTTGCTTCTGAAGATCAGAGGAAAGATATACTACTTCAGGAAGTTCATCACCGGATTAATAATAACCTTCAGATCATTTCCAGTTTATTAACCTTACAGGCAAACAATGCGGATAATGAAAAATTAACAGAGTACCTGACTCAAAGTCAGAACCGAATTCAATCACTGTCAGCGCTGCATGAATTATTGTACGATACAAACTCTCCATTGGAAATTAACATGGATGATTATATCAATAAAATATTAAATTTTCATAGGGATATTTTGCAGACAATGAATAAGCATATTTTAATTGAAGTTAATATTGCAAACGTTAGCTTTCCAACAAAAATAGCGGTTGCTCTTGCGATGGTGGTTAATGAACTTATCACTAATTCAATTAAATATGCTTTTTTAAATCAAAAAGAAGGTTTGATTTCTGTTACTCTAACGAAAGATCAAAAAGAGGATCAAAAAAATCAGTTATGGATGTTGATAATCAGAGATAATGGCAAAGGGCTTGCGCCTGAAAGTGAAAGGAGAAAAGATAGTTTAGGATTGAAATTAGTTTCTATTATGACCAGGCAGATTGGCGGAACTCTTACATCAAAAAACGATCTTGGTGCTGTTTTCAGCATTGCATTTAATATTTTAAAAACAAAGTAATATTAGATTTATGATTGCGTTATTCAATTTATTAATTTCGATTATTTACTGAATGAGATCTGTTATTTTTTTCTTTTTATTGCTATTAAGTATTTCATTGAAATCTCAGAATGATACTAATACTGTTATAAAATTAAATAATCAAAGCTCGAACTTAGAAAAAAATGATCAATCGGATTCAGCTATTATTATAGCAAATGAAGCATTGTCACTTTCTTTAAAATTGAAATATAAAGTAGGCATTTCCGAAGCGTATAATAATTTAGGAAAAATCAATAGACATAATGCAAATTATCCTGCAGCACTAAATTTTTATTATAAAGGACTGGCCATAGATGAAGAGATAAATAATCCGGAAGGAGCCTTATTAAAATTAGGAAATATTGGTATTATATACTTTAATCAAGGTGATTATAATAACGCACTAACTAATTACAACAAGGCAGAAAAAATAGCGGAGGATTTGAATAATGAAGAAGCAATTGCAAATGTTTTATCTAATAAAGCTGATGTGTATGCTGCCCAAGGAAAAGTGAAAGCTGCCCTCGATTATTATGATAATGCTTTTGAACATTATAAAACAGTAAATTCTAAAAAAGGAATGTCTACGGTTTTAATAAATAGTGGAAATGTGCATATAGATAATGGAAATCCAAAATTAGCATTGCAAAAATATCTTTCTGCTCTTGCCTTGTTAGGGAATTTAAAAGATAATCAAAAGACTGCAACGTGTTTACTTAATATCGCTTTCGCTTATTCACAAATAAAAAATAATAAACTTGCAGGAGTATATTTTAACAGGGCATTAAATTATGCGAAAGACATCGATGATTTGGATTTGAAGTGCTCTCTTGAATTGGCGATCAGCGAATTTTATTCTGAAAAACATGAATTTAATAAAGCATTGAGTCATTTCAAAAATTATATTGCATTAAAAGATTCCATATATAATGACGAAAATACCAAGCAAAGCATAAAAGCAGAAATGAATTATGAATTTGATAAAAAGCAAACAGCAATAAAGTTTGAGCATGATAGAATTGTATATCAACTTGCATCAGACAACAAACTCCAAAAACAATGGCGTCTATTTTTCATTGTAGTCATTTTACTTGCTTGTGCAGGTCTGTTTTTTATAAAAAGAGCTTATGATAATAAAAAACGATTGGCATCTTTTTTAGCTTCAGAAGATCAGCGAAAAGATGTTTTGCTGCAGGAAGTGCATCATCGGATTAATAATAACCTTCAAATTATTTCCAGTTTATTAACCTTGCAAGCCAACAATGCTGATAATGAAAGACTAACTGAATATTTAACACAGAGTCAAAACAGGATTCAGTCACTTTCCGCATTACATGAATTATTGTATGATACCAGTTCTCCTTTGGAAATAAATATGAGCGAGTACGTAGAAAAAGTTTTGACTTTCCACAGAGATATTCTCAATACAATGGCTGAAAAAATTTCTATTGAAACTGCCATAGATCCTGTTTATTTTCCAACAAAATTAGCGGTGCCTTTGGCTTTAATTATAAATGAATTGGTTACAAACTCCATTAAATATGCATTCAAAAATCGACAAAATGGAATTATTAGGATTCAATTAGAAAAAATAGTCACAGGAGATTGGTCGATGACCATTGCGGATAACGGGAATGGGCTGCCGCCTGAAACCGGGAGAAGAAATGATAGTCTTGGTCTTAAATTAGTGAATATTATGACCAGACAGATTAAAGGAAAATTGACAATGAAAAATGAGAACGGTGCCTTTTTTAATATTATATTTAACATTGTAAAACAAAAATAGTCCTTCGTTATGATTGCTGCATCAAGTTTCCTGATTGTAGAAGATGAGTTGTTAATAGCTGAAACCATTTCAGATTATTTAAAGAAAGAAAACTGCACTAAGATTAACATAGTAGAATCTGTTGATGAAGCGATAACTTTTTTAGAACATAATAAAATTGATTTTGTATTAACAGATATAGCTTTAGGAAAAGGGAAGACAGGGATTGACCTTGGACATTTATTAAATACTAGTTTTAATGTCCCTTTTATTTATATTACATCACACGCTGACAAAGCGATGATAGACAAAGCAAAACACACACATCCAAAAGCATATATTGTTAAGCCCTTTAAAAAAGAAGATCTTTTGGTTGCCATTGAGTTTGCTCTTTATAATATAGAAAACACACCGACAAAACTTCAGGAAAGTGATGAACTAATTGTTAAAGAGGGTAAAGCTCTGATAAAATTATTCCATCAGCATATATTATGGCTTGAAGCTGAAGGTAATTACACGACCATTTACCTGCAAAATGATAAAAGACGTGTCATCAGAACTACCTTATCTGAGCTTGAAGAACAGTTAGCATCAAATAATTTTATTAGAATTCATAAATCCTATTTGGTAAATAAAAAACATATTACTGAAGTAAGAACAGGAAGCTTAATAATTAATGAAAATGAATTATCTGTTGGCAGAACTTATCAGCATAATCTTGTTGATGTGTTTAAATAATGCTTTTTGGTTATTCTGTCGTTCACATACTTTAATTTCCATTTCATCCCAAAAATTTTATAATACTGTATTTATTCTGTAGTTTCGCTTAAATCTTAAAACAGAATATGAAAAAATTACTACTTTCTTTTGGCTGCCTTTTAGGCACATTAATTTCAAACGGCCAGTGCGTTGGAGCCTTGGATTTACCATCGAGTTCAGATTATGTACAATTTGTTAACCCTTTCTATTCATATACAAATGAAATAACTGTTGAAGGATGGGTTTATATGGATGGGACAATGAACTCCACTCCGTGGATTGGACAAGCGACAGCTGGGCTTGATAACATGGGCACCAATGTTTGGCATTGGCATGGAGCTGGTGCAAATGAATTATCGTGGCAGGTTAATGATAACGGTACCTGGAGAGGTATTAATTCAACAACAATGACAAATGGATGGCACCATGTCGCTACTGTTGCAGATAATGCAAGTGTTCGTGTTTATATTGATGGTGTTTTGAATGCTACTGGCCCTGGTATTTCCGGAGCTATGATTTCTAACTCCAACTCAGAAATTCATATTGGGCATGATGTACGATTTGCCGCTGGTACAGGAGGGAGAAATGGTGATTACAAAATAGGGGAACTTCGTGTTTGGAACGTTGCAAGAACGCAAACAGAAATTGCCGCTAATATGTCATCATGTTTAACGGGCTCCGAAATGGGCTTAAAACTTTATAATAAGCTTGAGAATGGTATTGGTGGCACTGCAACATCAGCTGTAGGACCTAATGGTAGTTTGGTAAATATGAATACAACTACAAGCTGGGTTATGGGTTCTGGTTCGGAGTGTTGTACTCCCGCAGCAGCTTTAAATTTTGATGGAGTTGATGATTACGTTTCTGCTCCAAATCAATCGATATTGGATTTTGGTACGGGAGATTTCACTATTGAAGCAAATTTTAAATCCTCTGTTTCTCAACCTAACTATACAGGAGTTGTATCAAAAGCTGGAAGTGGTGCTAATGTTGGAGTTCAGGTTGTTCTTGTTAATAACAGGATAGCTGCTGAAATGTCAAATGGCTCTACAGGTTTTGGTGTAGGTAACGGTTTAATTGGAACCACTGTATTAACTGATGGTAACTGGCATCATTTAGCTATGGTAGTAACCAGATCTTTAAATCAGGTTCAGCTTCTTGTAGATGGCAATGTTGAAGCTACTCTGATTAACGGAGCAATCTCAGGTTTAAATGTAAATAGCTCTGCAGATTTGTTAATTGGAACGGAAAGAACATATGGCATAAGAATAAATGGTAATTTGGATGAGGTTCGTTTATGGAATGTTGCCAGAACTCGCTGCGACATTATATCATATAAAAACTGCGAAATCCCTACAACTGCATCTGGTTTAGTAGCAAATTACCATTTTAACGAGGGTGTTGATGCTGGTTCCAATGCAAGTGTAACTTCATTAGCAGATGCTTCCGGAAATTCAAATAATGGTACATTAACTAACTTTGCCTTGATCGGAACCACATCTAACTGGGTTGCTCCGGGCGCTGTAATTTCAGGTTCTATTACGCCCGTAGTTTGTCCTTTGGCTTCGGCCTTAAATTTTGACGGATCAAATGATATCATTAATATCCCAGGAACAGTTAACGCAACTGATTTAGGTATTTCAGCATTTACTTTAGAAGCTTGGATATATTTAAACTCTAGTTCAGGCGCTCATTCAATTATCAGGAAATCAGGAGATTATAGTTTTTACGTATACAATGGTAATTTAGGCGCAGAGGTTTGGCCATTAGGAACTTCAAACTCATCTTGGAAGTTGTTTTCAGGTAGCGCCGGCCCTGCTATAAATCAATGGACTCATGTGGCTTTTACATGGAATGGAACAATCGGAACGCTATACGTTAATGGGTCTGAGATTCCTTCAACAACAACAAATGGTAATATTTCAGTGTCTGAAAATTTATACCTGGGTGCTTCCTCTGTTTATGGAGATTATTTAAACGGATCTTTGGATGAAGTTCGCATCTGGAATACATCAAGAACTAATTGTGAGTTAATTTCCTATATGAATTGTGAAATACCAACCACAGCGACTGGTTTGGTAGCCAATTATCACTTTAACCAGGGTTTTGCATCATATTCCAATTCGTTGGAAACCATTTTGATGGATGCCAGTGGTAATTCTTATAATGGATCACTTAACAATTTTGCTTTAACAGGTACAACATCTAACTGGATTGCTCCGGGCGGTGTTATTTCCGGTAGTGTTACCCCCGCTATTTGTAATTTAGCCGCTTCTCTTAACTTTGATGGAATTGATGATTATGTAAGTATAGATTATGTCGCTCCAACGACAGATATTACTCATGAGTTTTGGTTTAATACAACACAACCAAATCAAGGTTTGTTTGCTGTAACTAATGGTAACCCTAACCCGTCAGGGAATGACAGAGAACTATATCTCGAGAATGGAAATATTACCGCATACATTTGGCAAGGGGGGCCAACTGAATTCATCAGTTCCTCGGGAATAGATTATGCTGATGGCAACTGGCATCATATAGCGCATGTTATAGGCGCTTCTGTTGGCGGACAAAAAGTATACGTAGATGGTCTGTTGGTTGCAAGTGGATCCTTTGCATCCTCTGCATTTAACTGGAATAATAAGGTGTTGTTAGGCTTTTCTGCAGCTGTTTCGACAAATAATTACTTTAATGGTTTAATAGATAATGTTCGTTTATGGAACGTTACCCGTACTCAATGTGAAATTAACACCTATATGAATTGTGAAATTCCAACTACTGCAACAGGCTTGGTAGCTAATTATCATTTTAACCAAGGGGTTGCTTCATTTTCAAATCCTACTCAATCAGCATTAATGGATGCTTCCGGAAATTCAAACACTGGAGTGTTAAACAATTTTGCCTTAAATGGTTCTACCTCTAACTGGGTTGCACCTGGAGGCGTGGTTAATGGTTACACAACAACGTTGGCTCCGTCAACAATTACTGTTAACTCAGGGGCAATTTGTGTTGGACAATCTTTTACAATGACACCGTCAGGCGCCGCTACTTTTACGTATTCTAACGGCAGTGATGTGGCAATGCCAACTGCTGATGCAACTTATACAGTTAGTGGAACTGCAGTATCAGGATGTCCAGCAATTGATGCTATAGCAAGCGTAACAGTTAATTCATTACCTGTTATCGTTTCTGAAACAGGAAGTGTAACTGTTTGTGGAGATGCAACCGGAACTTTTAGTTTAGTAGCAAATAATACTAGTACTTACTCATGGCAATATCAATTTAACTCAGGTTCCATCTCATTAATTGATGGATCTTATGGAGAAACAGGATATACAACAGCTGTTATGCAAATCCCTACATTAGAATCAGAAGGCTGGGATGGTTATGACATAACTTGTTTATTGACAAGTACTGAAGGGTGTACAGTAGTTTCCTCTCCAAAGTTAATAACGGTTAATGCATTACCAACAGTAACTGTAAGTAGCGGAACAATTTGCAGTGGAGAATCATTCACAATGACTCCAGGCGGAGCGATAACGTATACTTATTCTAACGGAAGTAATGTTGTTATGCCAACTGCAGATGATACTTATACAGTAACAGGAACAGATGTTAATGGATGCGAAAACACTGCAGTGTCATCTCTAACTGTTAATGCACTGCCTACTTTATCTGTTTCTTCAACCAGTACATTAATTTGTACAGGTGAAACGGCTACATTATCAGTAACGGGCGCTTCAACTTATACATGGAGTACTAATGAAACGACTTCTGACATCGCTGTTAATCCAACAACTCAATCAACTTACACAGTGAATGCTACAGATGGTAATGGATGTGTTAATTCAACAACGATATTACAAGACGTATCTTTATGTACAGGTTTAGCTAATAATTCAACATCAATAAACTTATTGAGCATTTTCCCAAATCCTAATAACGGTATGTTTACTGTAAAATCTGACATGGATTTAAACTTAAACCTTACCAATGCTTTGGGTCAAGTGATACAAACGATTCAATTAAATGATTTAAACAATCATGAGATGAATATTGATATGTTGAGTAATGGAGTTTATTTCATAACAGGACAAAACAATAATAAATCTGTGAAACAAAAAGTGATTGTAACTAAGTAATTAAGCAACAGCAGTTACATTAAAAAAGCTACTTCAGAAATGAAGTAGCTTTTTTATTTATTACGTTCAAAGTAATGGTATGCATAGTAGCGTGATAAAGTATCGTTCAAATACATAATCAGGTCGTTTGTCCCAAAAATTTTATAATACTGTGTTTATTCTGTAGATTCGCCCAAATCTTAAAACAGAATATGAAAAAATTACTACTTTCTTTTGGCTGCCTTTTAGGCACATTAATTTCAAACGGCCAGTGCGTTGGAGCCTTGGATTTACCATCGAGTTCAGATTATGTACAATTTGTTAACCCTTTCTATTCATATACAAATGAAATAACTGTTGAAGGATGGGTTTATATGGATGGGACAATGAACTCCACTCCGTGGATTGGACAAGCGACAGCTGGGCTTGATAACATGGGCACCAATGTTTGGCATTGGCATGGAGCTGGTGCAAATGAATTATCGTGGCAGGTTAATGATAACGGTACCTGGAGAGGTATTAATTCAACAACAATGACAAATGGATGGCACCATGTCGCTACTGTTGCAGATAATGCAAGTGTTCGTGTTTATATTGATGGTGTTTTGAATGCTACTGGCCCTGGTATTTCCGGAGCTATGATTTCTAACTCCAACTCAGAAATTCATATTGGGCATGATGTACGATTTGCCGCTGGTACAGGAGGGAGAAATGGTGATTACAAAATAGGGGAACTTCGTGTTTGGAACGTTGCAAGAACGCAAACAGAAATTGCCGCTAATATGTCATCATGTTTAACGGGCTCCGAAATGGGCTTAAAACTTTATAATAAGCTTGAGAATGGTATTGGTGGCACTGCAACATCAGCAGTAGGGCCTAATGGTAGTTTGGTAAGTATGAATACAGTTACAAGCTGGGTTATGGGTTCTGGTTCGGAGTGTTGTACTCCCGCAGCTGCTTTAAATTTTGATGGAGTTGATGATTATGTAGATGTAACTTCACCGGCAAATATTCCTGTTGGAAACTCACCATATACAATAGAAGCTAAAATCAAACCAACAGTGTTGGGTGTAGAAGGAATAGCAGGATGGGGAAGTTATGGAAATACGAACCAGGTAAATGCATTGCGAATAGATGCTTCGGGAAATATTGTTAATTATTGGTGGGGATCAGATTTAGTTGTTAGTTCATCTCCTGTTAATATGGCGGATGGTAACTGGCATCATGTAGCAGCTACTTTTGATGGTACAATTAGAAAAATTTACCTTGATGGCGTTTTAAAAGGATCTGACGAGCCTGCTGCGCATGTAGTTCCTAGTGCGGCAAATTTCAGAATCGGTTCTACAAATAACGGTGAATTTTTTAATGGAGGTTTGGATGAAGTTAGAATTTGGGACGTTGCTCGTACACAATGTGAAATTAATTCATATATGAATTGCGAAATTCCTGGCGCAATGACCGCTTTGGTAGCAAATTATCATTTTAACCAAGGTGTAGACGCTGGTAATAACAGTTTAGAAACATCTTTAACAGACGCATCATTAAGCAGCAACATAGGAACATTAAACAATTTTGCTTTAAATGGTACAACATCAAACTGGATTGCTCCGGGCGGTGTGGTTTCAGGATTTACTACAACAGCTGTTTGTCCATTGGCAGCAGCATTAAATTTTGATGGAATTAATGATTATGTAACTACGAACATCGACGCTGATCTAGATGCAATGCCCGTAACAACCTGGGAATCTTGGATTTATCCAACCGATGGTAGTTTTGGAAGTTATAGAATGATTATGTCAATGGAAGACGGTGGATGGGATCGTTTTGTTGCAATTAATAATGGAAATTTTGTTTTAGGTTATACAGATAATGGATGGTACACGAATGTACCAGTTGATTTAAATCAATGGCAACATATTGCTGTTGTTTACAGCGGTAATAATATAAAATTCTACAAAAACGGTGTTGAATATGTATTTGGCTCATCAGAAGGAGCGCATTCATCATCAGGTCTTTTTACCATAGGTGCTAATCAATCTGGTACTCAAAATTTCCAGGGTAATATGGACGATGTTCGTATCTGGAATGTAGGAAGAACAAATTGTGAACTAATTTCCTATATGAATTGCGAAATCCCAACTGACGCCGCAGGTTTGGTAGCGAATTTCCATTTTAACCAGGGATTAAGCACTTTTTCAAATCCAAACGAAACAACTTTAGCCGATGCTTCGGTAAATGTTTATAACGGTACATTAACTAATTTTGCTTTGAATGGTACAACTTCTAACTGGATTGCTCCAGGTGGGGTTGTTAGTGGTTTTACAACAACTACAGCTTGTAGTCCTGCAGCTGCATTAAACTTTGATGGAGTTAATGATTACATCGCTATTCCTAGTAATACAGCACTTAGTATGACTAACGCCGTAACAATAGAGTCCTGGTTTAAAACAACAGGAATGCCTGCTGGAGAGCAATATATAATGACTAAAAGCAATGACTCCTACTATGTAGGCTTAAATGTTGATGGATTTGTAGGACGCGCAAGTTTTTATATTAGTGGCGTTTCATCCGGGTGGTTATATAGTACTTCTACAAATTTGAATGACGATAATTGGCATCATATTGCGTCTACATATGATGGAGCGATAATTAAAATTTATATTGATGGTATTTTAGAAAACTCAGTTGTAGCTTCAGGCGCTATTTTAACAGGTCCAAATGACATTAATTTAGGATGTAGGAGTAATGGCAGTTTTTTAAAGGGAAGTTTAGATGAAGTACGGATTTGGGATGTAGCAAGAACTCAATGTGAAATCAATACATATATGAATAGCGAAATTTCAACTTCAATGGGTGGCTTATTAACAAACTATCATTTTAATCAAGGCGTAAGCACTTATTCTAATCCTTCTGAAACAACTTTAACAGATGCATCAGGAAATGGATATAATGGAGCATTAAGTAATTTTGCTTTAACAGGCACAACTTCAAACTGGGTTGCACCGGGAGGCGTGGTTAATGGTTACACAACAACGTTGGCTCCATCAACAATTACTGTTAACTCAGGGGCAATTTGTGTTGGACAATCTTTTACAATGACACCGTCAGGCGCCGCTACTTTTACGTATTCTAACGGCAGTGATGTGGCAATGCCAACTGCTGATGCAACTTATACAGTTAGTGGAACTGCAGTATCAGGATGTCCAGCAATTGATGCTATAGCAAGCGTAACAGTTAATTCATTACCTGTTATCGTTTCTGAAACAGGAAGTGTAACTGTTTGTGGAGATGCAACCGGAACTTTTAGTTTAGTAGCAAATAATACTAGTACTTACTCATGGCAATATCAATTTAACTCAGGTTCCATCTCATTAATTGATGGATCTTATGGAGAAACAGGATATACAACAGCTGTTATGCAAATCCCTACATTAGAATCAGAAGGCTGGGATGGTTATGACATAACTTGTTTATTGACAAGTACTGAAGGGTGTACAGTAGTTTCCTCTCCAAAGTTAATAACGGTTAATGCATTACCAACAGTAACTGTAAGTAGCGGAACAATTTGCAGTGGAGAATCATTCACAATGACTCCAGGCGGAGCGATAACGTATACTTATTCTAACGGAAGTAATGTTGTTATGCCAACTGCAGATGATACTTATACAGTAACAGGAACAGATGTTAATGGATGCGAAAACACTGCAGTGTCATCTCTAACTGTTAATGCACTGCCTACTTTATCTGTTTCTTCAACCAGTACATTAATTTGTACAGGTGAAACAGCTACTTTATCTGTAACAGGAGCATCAACTTACACATGGAGCACAACCGAAAGCACTTCTGAGATAACAGTAAGTCCGACAGCACCAACAACCTACACCGTTAATGGAACGGATGGTAATGGTTGTATGAATACGACAACTATTTTACAGGATGTATCGTTGTGTACAGGTCTTGCTAATAATTCAGCATCAGCAAACGTATTGAGTATTTTTCCAAATCCGAGTAATGGTATGTTTACAGTTAAATCTGATATGGATTTAAACTTAAACCTTACCAATGCTTTAGGCCAGGTGATACAAGCGATTCAATTAAATGATTCAAACAATCATCAAATGAATGTTAATGTATTGAGCAATGGTGTTTATTTCATAACAGGACAAAACAATAATAAATCTGTGAAACAAAAAGTGATTGTAACTAAGTAATTAAACAACTGCAGTTACATTAAAAGGCTACTTCATTTTTGAAGTAGCCTTTTTTATTAATCGAAATATTGAAACTAAAGTTTCACTAAAGAATTTTAGGTTGGAATAAGATAATTTTTAAAATTAGCATGTGTGATGGCAAAGTTAAAATGATGTGAATGAAACCTTCCTCTTAATTAAGAATATACTATTTTGAAAGGGAGTACTATCCTAAGAGTTCTCTCAAAAATATTAAAATACAGTTTTCTAACTTAAAAAAACAACAAGAAGAGTTACCTGGTTGTTTGGATACATTAATACGTCGTTCATCCCAAATATTTCGTAAATCTGTATTTATTCTGTAGGTTCGTGCAAAATTATTTAAAAAATGAAATTATTTATGAAATTACAAGTTCTTAAAAAAATTAAAAATGTTTTACTGTTATTGCTAACAGTAGTTATTAGCTATAATTCCATTGCTCAATGCGAAATGGGTAAGTATCCGGGTCTTAACACGACTCGGCCTAGCGGATGGGTTGGTAATTATATACTTGGATCTCTTTTTACTGGATTTAGCGCAGGAACAGTTACGCATATTGGATATAAGGGGATTGGAGGTGGAGGCGTAAGGCGGTTGATGTTATATACGAATTCTAGTGGTAACCCAGGCACGTTAGTAGCCTACACCAATACGTTTACTGCGGGTTCAGGACAAACACTTGTACCGATTATTACTCCAACAACAATTCCAGCAGGTGATTATTGGATAATGTCTAATGGAGATGGGCTCAATGGTTTTTCTGATTTTACAACTGAATCAACTACTGCTACAACATTTAAATATACTTCGTACTCACATTTATCTGTACCCCCAACTACAGCATCTTGGGCTTCAACTAGCGGCAGTCAGGAGGATTTTTATTTAAATTATGACTGTTTAGGCGCTGCTCTTAGTTTTGATGGAGCGGATGATGACGTAAGAGCTTTTGGTTTTCAAGATTTTACAGAGTATACAATTGAAGGTTGGTTTAAGCTTAACAGTCTCGTTGACCAGAACCTCGTTGTTGGTACAGGGAATGGCAATCCTAACACTTGGTTCACTAACCAGCTTCAGTTGAACGGTGGTAAATTCACTCATTACCTCTATGATGGTTCCGTACAAACAATCTCCAGTCCAATAGTTCCATTAACAGGTGTTTGGTACCATGTAGCCATTGTGGCAAAAAATGGCACACCTGTTCGCATTTATGTTAACGGTACTCCAAGTGTTTCCACTTCAAACGTTGGATCTATATCTGGAGCCAATGAATACCGTTTAGCAGGAACCGGTGCTGGACTCCCTTCTTTCAGCGGCGAAATGGATGAAGTGCGTATTTGGAATGTATCTCGTACCCAATGTGAAATCAATACCTTTATGAATTGCGAAATCCCAACAAGTGCAACTAGTTTGTTGGCAAATTTTCATTTTAATCAGGGTTTAAATGCATCACCTAATCCAACAGTTACAACATTGATGGATGCTTCAGGAAATGGACATAATGGGAGCCTAATAAACTTCGCTTTAACAGGCGCAACCTCTAACTGGATTGCTACAGGAGCAGTGATTAGTGGTTATACTACAACGCTAGCCCCACCAGCAATTGCGGTAAACAGTGGTTCAATTATCGGAGGTTCTTCTTTTACAATGACGCCAAATGGTGGCGTTTCGTATACTTATTCGCCTTCAGGTCCAATTGTTACACCAAGTATTTCTGCAACTTATACAGTTGCAGGAACAGCTGCAAGTAGTTGTACAAATTCAGCTGTAAGTGTTGTTTCTGTTCAAGGAGCCGCAATTAATTTTGATGGATCTAATGATATAGTAAATCTTGGCAATGGAATTACAACTAGCTTAAATGGTAGTTCAAAAGTTTCCGTTGAAGCTTGGGTAAAACCAACTAGTTTTTCTGGATTAGGTTGTATTGCTGGAAATTACAGCACTGGAGCTGGAGCACTACAGATTTTACTAAGAAGAAGTGGTAATTCATATTATGAATTTTGGGTTGGAAATGGCGGAACGTGGTATAATACAAATTCCGTGGCAACTCCAACATTAAACGTTTGGCAACATGTAGCAGCAACTTGGAACGGAACAGTGGCAAGTATTTATGTTAACGGGGTATTATCAGGTACTACAACTCCAGCGATAGCAACATTGGGTAATGCCAGTAATAATCCAGTATGGCTTGGCGGGAACACAGTAAATGAAAGTTTTGCAGGAAACATTGATGAGGTCAGAATATGGAATCGTACTTTATGCCAAAGTGAAATACAAAATAATATGAACGGAGAAATAGCGACATCAGCAACCGGTTTAATTGGAAATTATCACTTCAATCAAGGTTTTTCGGCTTTCGCAAATCCAACGGTAACAACGTTAACTGATGCGAGTGGAAATGGCAATAATGGTACTTTAACTAATTTTGCTTTAACAGGCGCAACATCCAACTGGGTTGCACCAGGAGCAGTTGTTACAGGTTCTACAGTGGTTGTTTTTAGCTCAACTGTTTCTGCAACAGCTGTTACAACAAGTGTTAATTGTAATGGTACAGCGAGTGGTTCAGCTACTATAACAGCTACTGGAGGTACTCCCTATACATATTCTTGGTCTCCAAGTGGTGGAACAGCCTCTGTTGCCTCAGGACTTGCGGCAGGTAATTATAGTGTATTGGTTATGAATGTTTGTGGTGCATCAACTACTGTTACTTTAAATATTGCTGCACCTCCTGCCTTATCAACGAGCATAGCATTTACTAATGTATTATGTAACGGTGGCACTGGCTCTGCAACGATTTCAGTAACTGGTGGAACAAGTCCATATAGTTATTTAGCTTCAAACGGAACAACAGTGGCTGCGCAATCAGGACTAATGCCAGGATCATATAATTTTACTGTAACAGATGCTAACGGTTGTGAGAGTGTAAAACCAGCTACGATAACTCAGCCATCGGCTTTATCAACGAGCACAGCAGTTACTAATGTATTATGTAATGGTGGCACTGGCTCTGCAACGATTTCAGTAACTGGTGGAACAAGTCCATATAGTTATTTGGCATCAAATGGAGCTACAGTTGCTGCCCAATCAGGATTAATGGCAGGATCATATCAATATACAGTAACCGATGCTAATGAATGTACGAATGTAAAAGTAGCTACTATTTCAGAACCAACCGCTTTAACAGCAAACTCAACCGCTTCTGCAATACTTTGTAACGGAGGAATGAGTTCCGTAACGGTAACGGCAACAGGTGGTACACCTTCTTACAGTGGAATTGGTACATTTACAGCAATGGCAGGTGTTCAAACATATACTGTTATTGATGATAATGGTTGTTCTGCAACTACTTCGATTTCTATTTCTGAACCTGTGGTTTTAACTGCAAGCTTGACAGCATCTTCAATCCTTTGTAATGGAGGAATTAGTACTGTAACTTTAACAGCTTTTGATGGTACACCTTCTTACAGCGGAATTGGTACATTTACAGTAATGGCAGGTGCTCAAACATATACTGTTATTGATGATAATGGTTGTTCTGCAACTACTTCGATATCTATTTCAGAACCTGCTGCTATTACAAGTGTTCAGTCGTTTACATTATGTGAGGGAGAATCAGTAATGGTTAGTACAAGCACTTATTCTGCTACCGGTACTTTTACAAATGTGATAGCATCCTTGATCAATGGTTGCGACAGCACTATAACTACTGATATCTTAATCAATTCTTTACCTACAGTAACTGTAAATAGCGAAGCAATTTGTATCGGTCAATCGTTTACGATGACTCCAGGCGGGGCAAGCACGTATACTTACTCTAACGGAAGTTCAGTAACTATGCCAACTGCAGATGATACTTATACAGTAACAGGAACAGATGTGAATGGATGCGAGAACACTGCTGTGTCATCTCTAACTGTTAATGCACTGCCTACTTTATCTGTTTCTTCAACCAGTACATTAATTTGTACAGGTGAAACCGCTACCTTATCTGTAACGGGCGCTTCAACTTATACATGGAGTACTAATGAAACTACTTCTGACATTGCTGTTAATCCAACGGCTCAATCAACTTACACAGTGAATGCTACAGATGGTAATGGATGTGTTAATTCAATATCGATAATGCAGGACGTTTCTTTATGTACAGGAATAGTTTCAAATAACTTAATGAATTCGGGATTGAATATTTATCCAAACCCTAATAATGGTATGTTTACAGTTAAATCTGATAGAGATTTAAATTTACACCTTACGAATGCTTTAGGACAAGTAATAGAAACTATTATATTAAATGATTCAAACAATCATCAAATGAATGTTAATGTTTTGAGCAATGGTGTTTATTTCATAACAGGGCAAAACAATAATCAATCAGTGAAACAAAAAGTGATTGTAGCTAGGTAATTAAACAACAGCAGTTACACTAAAAAAGCTACTTCAGAAATGAAGTAGCTTTTTTGTTTTAATTTTTTGACATTAAAAATCCCTGAAGAATTTTCTTCAGGGATTCAATATTAAATTCAATTTTTAATTAATGGTGATGCCCACCTGGGCCATGCACGTGTCCATGATCAAGTTCTTCCTGAGTCGCTTCTCTTACAGAAAGTACTTCTCCTACAAAATGTAAATTATGATCAGCTAAAGGATGATTAAAATCCATAATCACAAAGTCGGGCCCGATTTCCTGTACAAACCCCATTAACTGGTTTCCGTCTGCATCATTCATCATTAACTCCTCCCCTTCTTTTACGCGCTCTTCATCAAACACGCCATCTACATTAAATGCTTCTTTTGGAATTTTTGCAATCATTTCTTTGTCAGATACTCCATATCCGTTTGTCGGTGTTACTTTGAAATCAAATTTATCACCAACTGTTTTGTTTAGAAGGTTTTTTTCAAAATCAGGTAATAACTGTCCAACTCCAAAAATAAAAGTAAATGGATGATCTATGGATGTTTGTTCAACTAACTCCGGTGTTTCGTTTTCGATGTGAGATGATAAATGATAATTTACCGATACCACTTTGTTTTGATTAATGGTCATTTTTTTATTTTGTTTTTTTTGGTTTGTCATGTTGAACTTGATTCAACATCTCTATATTTTATTTTCTTAGTACAGATCTTGATCCGTCAGTTGGTGGATAAGAAGACTAAATTAGAAATCAAATTTAATTCCTTGAGATAAAGTTAATTTGGTTCCGTAATTAATGGTATTTGTTTGACGACGCATATATGCCTTCCAACTGTCCGACCCACTTTCGCGGCCACCACCTGTTTCTTTTTCTCCACCAAATGCACCGCCTATTTCAGCACCGCTTGTTCCAATATTCACATTAGCAATGCCACAATCACTTCCATTAACTGATAAAAATTGTTCAGCCTCACGCATATTCAATGTCATGATGGAAGATGATAATCCTTGAGGAACACCATTTTGCAAAGAGATGGCTTCATCAATCGTTTTGTATTTCATGATGTATAAAATTGGAGCAAAAGTTTCATGCTGAACAATTTGAAAATCATTTTTTGCTTCAGCAATGCACGGTTTCACATAGCATCCGCTTTCATATCCTTTTCCTTCCAATACACCACCTGGCACTAATATTTTTCCTCCTTCGGAAATAACGCGTTCGATAGAAGCCATGTAATCTTTTACTGCGCCTTTATCAATTAACGGACCCACATGATTTTTTTCATTTAACGGATCGCCAATCACTAACTGCTTATAAGCACTAACTAACTTTTGTTTAACATCTTCATAAATATCTTCGTGAATAATTAAACGACGGGTTGAGGTACAACGTTGTCCTGCTGTTCCAACTGCTCCAAAAACAAGTCCAGGTAAAACCGCTTGTAAATCTGCATTAGGTGTAATGATCACAGCATTGTTTCCTCCAAGTTCTAAAATTGAACGGCCAAATCTTGCTGCTACTTTTGAACCAACTATTCTTCCTACACGAGTGGAACCTGTTGCGGATACCAATGGCACACGAACATCCTCACACATTTTTTCTCCTATCGATCCCGGGCTTACTAATAAGCACGAAACGCCTTCAGGTAAATTATTTGCTTCGGCAACTTCATTCCAAATATTGTGACAAGCCACTGCGCATAAAGGAACTTTACTTGAAGGTTTCCATATACAAACATCCCCGCAAATCCAGGCAAGTGCCGTATTCCAATTCCAAACGGCAACTGGGAAATTAAAAGCAGAAATAATTCCTACAATTCCTAATGGATGCCATTGCTCATACATACGGTGGTTTTCTCTTTCAGAATGCATGGTTAAACCATATAACTGACGCGAAACACCTACTGCGAAGTCACAAATGTCAATCATTTCCTGAACTTCACCTAAACCTTCCTGGAAAGATTTACCCATTTCATATGAAACCAGTTTCCCTAATTCATTTTTTTTCGCACGTAATTTTTCACCATACTGACGAACAATTTCTCCGCGTTTTGGTGCAGGAATATTGCGCCAAACTTTAAAAGCCTCCGATGCTACCTGAACTACTTTTTCATAATCAGACTCACTAGCCACCTTTACTTTTGCAATTAATTTGCCATCAACCGGGCTATATGATTCTATAATGTCTCCACTTGCAAAATAGTTTTTACCAGTAGCACATCCATTATTTACGTCTTTTATGCCTAATATTTTTAATACTTTTTCCATATTGGTTTTATCTATTATTTTTTGAAGGTTAAATATACCCATTATATCAATTTCACTGAAGAAATTAGATAAATTGTGGATAAAAAGAGGGGTACTAACCTATAGTCATTAAAAGATCAAATTTATCTTTTTGGGTTTTGAGAAGTGGGGTGAATTATACTTTTTTCTTCTTAATCTGAATCAGGTTAACTAGAAAAGAAAAGGCCATTGAGAAGTAGATATAAGGTTTGGGAATATGTAAATGGAATCCTTCTGCAATTAGTGCTAAACCAATCATCATTAAAAAACAAAGGGCTAATATCTTAAGCGAAGGATGCTTATTTATGAAACCGCTGATTTTTTTAGAAACCAGTAACATAATTCCAATGGATATAATAACAGCGGTATACATAATCCATAGTTCGTCAACCAACCCAACAGCAGTAATAATGCTGTCGATTGAAAAAACAAGGTCTAGCAATATGATTTGACCAATGGTATTATTGAATGAAACAAATGTTTTGAGTTCCTTTTTTTCCTGATTCTCCCCGAGTTTATCTTCGGTCTTTTCAAAAATTTCTTTACTGCTTTTATAGAGTAGAAATAAACCTCCTGCAATAAGAATAAGGTCTTTTCCGGAATAGGAATTTTTTAAAATAGAAAATAAAGGTTGGTCAAGCTTTAAAACCCAGCTTATTCCAGCTAATAAAGCTAACCTTAAAACAAGAGCTAAGCTTAGGCCAATGATTCTTGCCTTTCCACGAGTTGTTTCCGGTAGCTTATCAGTTAGAATAGAAATAAAAATGATATTATCAATTCCGAGAATAATCTCTAAGAAGATAAGGGTGACTAAGGATATGATAATTTCTGAGCTCATAGTAACCGTTACACCGAACGTTTATTTTTTAATTTTTGTTTTTCTGTATTTTCTTTGACTCTGAATTTAACCATTTTTTTAATAAGGGCAATTGGTAATGGTTTGTCAAGAGGAAATTGAACGGAACCTTTCCCCTGCTTGTATAGAGCTAGATCTTTTTGAAATTCACTATGAGCAGAGGGCAAAGAATAAAACCCTATATGCTTCTTGAAAGCGGCAAAATAAACAAGCATGCCATGGTACCTGAAAGCCGGCATACCATAACTTATCATTTCTTCGGCTTTAGGTGCAGAAGAAAAAATAGCAGAACGTATTTGTTCAAGTTTTTCCTTGATATCTTCTCGCTGCAGAGAAATGTAAGCGTCGATACTTTTGACTTTTGTTTCCAATGCTTCGAAATTATTTTTCCGCGTACTTTTTAAAATTATCAAGGATCATTTGCCATCCGGCTTTTTGCATTTCATGAGAATTTTCGCTTTCGGGTTCAAACGCTTCCATTATTTTTACTCCATTATTGGTTTCGTTAAAACTAACATTCATAGTTCTGCCATCCCCAAGAGTGGAACTAATTTTTTTATTAACTACAACTTCATCATAGATGCCCAAGAAATCAAAGCCAACACTTCCATCTTTTGCTTCCATTCTGTAAACAAACTTACCACCAACTCTTAAATCGTTTGTTGCACTGGGGCAATGCCAATCGTCGGATGCGTAATTCCATTTTATAATATGTTCCGGAGATGTCCATTTTCCCCATATTTCATCAATTGCAGCGTTCGCATTAACTTCAACAGTAATGATTGATTTTTCCATTTAATTTTATTTTAAAAATATCTCTTATGCGTTTTTCAATTTTTCAATATCAAACTTTGTCATTTGCATAAAGGCATGCATCACTTTTTGTGATTTTTCAGGGTCGCTCATTAACTGGTTAAGAATTGTGGGAACAATCTGCCACGAAACACCAAATTTATCTTTTAACCAACCACATTGGCTTTCCTTTCCGCCCCCTGCTATCAGGTTATTCCAGTAATAATCGATTTCATCCTGAGTATTACAGTCTACAACAATAGAAACTGACTCGTTAAACTTGAATAAAGGACCGCCATTAAGTGCCTTAAAATCAAGCCCATTAAGTTTAAATTCTACTACCATAACGGTGCCTTCCGGCCTATGATGTTTTTCAAAACCCTCTTTCCCGTACCGACTAATACGACCCATTTCTGAGTTTTTAAAAATTGATGTGTAAAATTTTACGGCTTCTTCGGCTTGATTATCAAACCATAAGCAGATAGATAATTTTTGTGCGCTCATGATTTAATTTTTATTGATTAAGTTTTTGTTCGCTTAATTGTTTCAGTTTTTGTAAGGCCTTCTGCCACATCTCATCGAACATCACTTTGTATTCAGATGGTATCTTCATATCTACCTTTAATTGCGTTTGCCCTGATTTTTCTATAAAAGAATAATCCTCATAAGATGGTGCCCATTTTTTTACTTCTTCGCTCGTTGTATCTATAACCCCATTTTTGATTTGCCCTAAATGTTCTATAGAAATAAATTGATAAGGGATATTTTCTTTAATGCGACTGTACATGCCCTGTAATTCTCCCTCTTTAGACGGACCTAAAAAACGGATCTCACTTCCTTTCTCCCAACTACCTTCATAATAAGATCCTTCATGAAATGACTTCGTCCATTCGCGGTAAGTTTTATCATTCAGCATGGTGTTCCATACTTTCTCTTTAGGGGCATCAATCAAAATTGAATAGTGAGTTGTTTCCATGGTGATTTATATTTTTTCAGATAATTTTTTCGGAGCAACGTTTCGGTAAGATTTTGTTAGAGCATCTTTCAATACTTCTTTTTTTACTTTGGCTAATTCCACGATTGTCCAGCCTTGTTTTCCCCAAGCCCCATTTACAGGGTAAATAATGCTTTGATCGTAAGCCCCAAAAACGGATTGTTCTACTGCAGTTAGTTTAATAACAACTGTTCCTGCTTTTGGATCAAGCGTGGCAAATATTTTTTTATTTATACGAAAGGATTGTCTTTCAAAATGAGGTTGCTGATCTACAGATTGGAAAGTTAGTGCTAGAGTTATGAAATATTCAACACTTACCATAATCAGAGTTGTGGAAGTTTATTGATAAATACTATTTTACATTGATATGAATCCGGAACAGAAAAGCTGTGTTGATTCATACGAGCATGATCAGCATTTTTCAAGTAAATGAACCTGCATGCTTGTTCAGCTATATTAACATGTTTAAATGCATTATGTTTGCTAACACACCTGAGTTTAGTATAAAATTCATTAGACCCTTTCAGATCTTTAACCGGAGGATGGATGAAAAATTCAGGTGTCATTTTTATAATGTACGTTTTATAAATTTCGATTTTAATTTCCGAAATACAAAATTACGTTCATTATATGAAATTACTGTTATGTAAAACCCAGTGTTTAAACCAAAATTTTAGACGCTTGAAAAAGCAAATTTAAAATAGATGTAATATTATTTGTGGCCTCTTCCTTTACCTTTTGTATGACCTGGGTTAGTAGTATTAGGATTGTGTGGATTGTTAGTGTTTTTATGCCAACCCCTCGGGGAGCCGCCACTTACATCGTGTCTGGTAAATACAAGGCAGGAAGTAGAGCTGATCAAAAAGCAAAGAGCTATAGTGAAGACAGAGATGGTGCGAAATAATTTCATTTGAATTAATTAAAGATTAAAAGTGATATGATTTGGTATCATATATCACTGGTAAAGGTCAAATAACAGAAACAAACTATTCTACATAACTCCTAAAAGAAGTTACATTAATCCCACTTTCATTTAATCCATTGTAGCAATTACTTTGAGTTCAATCGCAATTGGAGTAGGAAGACAATTTATTTCAATAGTCGTGCGACAAGGAGGGTTTTCTTTAAAGTATTCGGCCCACAATTTATTATAAATCTGAAAATCATCTTTCATATTGGTTAAAAATACCTGAACATCTATGATTTTATCCCAGCTGCTTCCTGAATCTTCCAGAATATATTTTATGTTTCTAAAAACACTATGACATTGTGCTGCTATATCATAAGAAGTAATGTTTCCTTGTTCATCTAGCTCAACGCCTGGTATTTTTTTTGTGCCACGCTCTCGCGGGCCAACACCACTTAAGAATAATAAATTTCCTACCGTGCGTGCATGAGGATATAAACCTACTGGTTCCGGTGCTTTTGATGATTCAATAGAATTATTATTTTCCATAATGAAATGATGTTTAATTTTTTTATAATGTAACTTCTATTCTAATGCTTTTATCCATTAAACCAACATTGTCAACTTGGGCCAGTTTTTTTGCACCCATATAAACAGTTATCCATCTTTTTTTAGATTTACTCGCTCTTCTTTGATCCAGTTTAAAACTTCCATCCTGTAAAGTATACATCTGACCAATAATTACTTCCGAGCAATTTTCTCCCTCTTCTTTACAGTAAACATAACTTACTAATACGTTAGCAACTCCTTCGCCGGTTACTTTATTAACTACGGTACCAGCAATACTGGTTTTTTTTGAATCACAAGCAGTTACTAAAATGCTTGCCAATATAAAAATTAATAGGTGTTTCATTTAGTTTTGTTTAAAAGCGTTCCATCCTTGTGCAGTTATCGGATGCGAAGTTCCTGCTTTTGCGACAAGATTTACACCACTGCTTTTTGGTGTCATATGACCAATGATTGTGAAATCGGGTAGGTGTTTTATTTTCTCATAATCAGCCATTGGTACTGTAAATAATAACTCATAATCTTCTCCACCGCTTAATGCGCAAACGGTGGGATCCAGGTTAAATTCACGTGCTCTGTCGAACGTTTGAGGATCCAAAGGAATTTTTTCTTCATATAACTCACAACCTAAATCTGATTCTGTGCACAAGTGCATGAGTTCAGAAGCCAAGCCATCGCTTACATCAATCATACTGGTTGGTTTTACTCCAAGGCCTTTTAAAAGGTCTATAATATCCACTCTTGCTTCTGGTTTTAACTGGCGTTCCAATATATAGTCATTTCCAACCAGGTCAGGTTGTATGTTGGGATTATCTTTAAATACAAATTTCTCTCTTTCTAATACCTGTAATCCCATATACGCTCCACCTAAATCTCCACTCACACAAAGTAAATCTTTTTCTTTAGCGCCGCTTCTATAAACGATATCTTCTTTATTCGCTTCTCCAATAACAGTAATACTAATAATTAAACCGCTTGTTGTCGAGGCCGTATCTCCGCCAATTAAATCTACTTTATATTTATTGCAGGCAAATATAATTCCGGCATAAAGTTCTTCCAGGGCTTCCACCGAGAAGCGATTGGATGCTGCTATACTAACGGTTACTTGCTTAGGTGTGCCGTTCATAGCGCAAATATCTGAAAGATTAACAATGATTGATTTATAGCCTAGATGTTTTAAAGGCACATAGGTTAAATCAAAATGTACACCTTCCACTAACATATCGGTGGATACTAAAGTATGTTTATTGTCTTCGTATTTAATGACAGCAGCATCATCGCCGATTCCTTTAACCGATGATTCGTTGTGAATCTCTACATGTTCTGTTAAGTGTTTAATTAATCCAAACTCTCCAAGCGTTGTTAATTCCGTTCGTTCGCTATTTTCTAACATCTTATTTATTTTAATTTAATACACACATTCTTTGGTTCTGTGAAAAAATCCAGTGCCTCAAAGCCACCTTCTCTTCCAACTCCTGATGATTTTACCCCCCCAAATGGGGTTCTCAAATCTCTTAATAACCAGCAATTAATCCATACAATACCCGTATGCAAATCCATGGCTATTCTGTTTGCTTTCGTAATATCCTGAGTCCATAAAACGGATGCTAAACCATATTGAGTAGAGTTCGCATATTTTAAAACTTCCTCTTCTGAATCAAAAGGCATAATAGTAACTACCGGGCCAAAAATTTCTTCCTGGTTGGTTCGGCAATCATAAGTTAATCCTTCAATAATAGTTGGCTCCAGGTAATATCCATTTTCAAATTCACCACTCATATTAGCACGTTTTCCTCCACATAATATTGTTCCACCTTCCTGTTTTGCCAATTCAATATAAGACTGAATTTTTCCCATGTGTGATTTTGAAACAACAGCACCAATTTTTGTTTTTTCATCCAGGGGTGCGCCAACTGTTAACTTTTGAGTTTTAGCAACAAAGTCATTTTTGAATTTTTCATAAATTGGTCGTTCCACAAATATTCTTGAGCCACACAAACAAATTTGTCCCTGGTTGGCAAAGGAAGATAACATGGTGGTGGACAACATCTTTTCATAATCGCAATCTGCAAAAATAATGTTGGGATTTTTACCGCCCAATTCCAGTGATAATTTTTTAAACATTGGCGCCGCAATACTCGCTATATTCGCACCTGTAGTAGTTCCACCTGTAAAAGAAATTAATGGAACGTCCTTGTGACTGACAATTGCGTTTCCAACTTTATGTCCGAATCCATGCACAATATTTAAAACACCTTTTGGAAGGCCTGCTTTTATACAGATCTCTGATAGTAAATAAGCTGTCATTGGTGTAATTTCTGATGGCTTTGCAACCACGGTACAGCCAGCTGCTAAAGCCGGAGCAATTTTCCAGCTAAATAAATAGAGCGGTAAATTCCAGGGAGAAATGCAGCCTGCTACTCCTACGGGTTGACGCAAAGTATAATTAATGGCAGTGTCTTCCATGCTATGCGCATTGGCGGCATAATGTAAAATGCCGGTACCGTAAAAATGAAAATTAGCCGCAGCCCTCGGAATATCTACTGATTTTGCAAGGTGCAACGGTTTTCCGTTATCCAGGCTTTCTGCTTTAGCTAATTCATCTAATTGTTCCTCTATAAGTGATGCGATTTTTAGCAAATATTTTGAACGGATTTCTTTAGGCGTAATGCTCCATGTTTTAAAAGCTTCTTTAGCAGCCACAATTGCTTTTTCTGCATCCTGTTCGTCGCTATCCGGAATTAATGAATAAACAATTCCCCTGGACGGATCGTAATTATCAATAAACTGGTTTGAGATAGGATCCACTAACTCTCCATTGATATAATTTTTAAGTTTAAACATAGCCTTCAATGAGTTCACTAAATTAATGAAATTGACTCAATTATTCTATTAATTATATAAGGTAAACAATAGTTTAAAGTGTTTTATATGGTATTTATTGTATATTTTTATCCTTGTTAAAATAAATCCAATGAGATTGCTTTTTATTGTCTTTTCTATTCTTTTTGCAATGGCTTCATCGTCTTTTGCACAGGATATTATCTATACAACCGGAGGAAATAAATTACAGGCTAAAGTTCTGGAGATCAACACAACCAATTTAAAATACAAAGATTATAATAATCTTGAAGGGCCTACTTATGTTATTACTAAAACTGACGTTGTTTTAATAAAATATGCGAATGGAATGACTGAAGTTATTAATTCAAATCCGGAAACTATTGAGCCAAAAACTGAAAGTACAGTAGCAAATAATTCTAAATCGAATGAAAGTAATAACGCTATAAATAAAAGCAGAACCCTAGAGAAGCCGCCTTTAAATTTATATTATTTAAACAACAATATGTTATCAATCAATGCTCTGGCGCTTGCAAATGGTGATGTGACAATAATGTACGATAGAGATTTATATAATAGCAGAATGTCGCTTACCTTTTTAGGAGGATACAGTTTTAATTCTAGAATGGGAGGATTAAATGCATTCATAGCTGATTCAAAAGATAATGCAAAGAAAAAATACGATTTAGGTTTAGGGATTAGTTTTATGCCAAGAAACACAAAGCGTGTACAATATTTTGTTGGTTTATTGGGAAAATACATGAGTTATGATTACCAAAATGTAATTGATACTACAAATAATCAAAAGAATTACGAGAAAGCCAGTGCTTTTCAAATGGCAGTGATGTTAACCAATGGCTGGGTGTTTAGAGTGTCTCCCAATTTTAATTTTAAGTTATTTGGTGCGATTGGTGCTCCGGGAAATTCTGTAGCGTTAAAAAGCCAATACACTGGAGTTCCAAAAGTATATTTAGGATATTGTTTTGGTTACCGTTTTTAATATAGACATGAAGTTAAAATTATATATCTGTTTTTTTGTGTTGCTTTTTGCTTCATGGGAAGGTCAAGCTCAAGACAAAGTATTTTTGAGAGATGGAAAGATTATTTCTTGTAAAATAGTAGCTATTTCTGAAAAAACAATAAGTTATAGAGATACTTCAATAAATGCAAATTTAGTGACGCTATCAAAGAATGAAGTTTTGCTTACCGAGTATCAATCGGGAACCATTTATATGTTTAATAAAGTGCAAGCCCCTGAATTAGGAAAAGAAAATAATGCCACTAGCTTTTCGAGCATGCCTGATATGAATGAAACCAGGGAGCAAAGAAAAGAAAGGAAGATGAACGAATGGAAGAAAGAAGAAGCCTTATTGCCTAACGGTATTTTAGGATTTTATATTCCTGAAATAGCTTTCGGCCGTTTAACTATTTCTTATGAAAGATTAATAGCCAATAAATCCATGGGAATTAAAATACCTTTGAGTTTGACTTACGATGGACTTGGTTTTTTGGCAGAAAATTCAAGTAATACCAACACTTCATCTACAAATACTAATACGTCCGGTACGAATACTAATACATCTAACAACAATAATACAAATTCTACTCCCGTGAAACGAAACCGGGGAACTGGCTTTATCACGGGGATTGATATTAATTATTACCATGATTTAAAGCCAAAATTAAAATATTATTTTGGTCCTAGAATTCGTTACGGCACCGATATGACATTAGGCGGAATTGAAGGATTAACATTTCAACTTCAAAACGGGATATTTAAAAGTAATGGAAAAAAAATGACCAGTACGCTTGGTTTTGGCGTTGGCTTCTTTAAGCTTTCTGCCAAATACGCAAACCGTGGTGCTTTTGACACAAAGCAGGTTTATCCCTGGGCGTCATTTACCTGGCGTTTAGGTTTCAGATTATAACGTTCTTCATAGCCTTTATTTCCTTGTAAACCACCGCTATGAATAATTAAAAGCGGTTTTTGTTTGTCTAGTTTCTCCTGTTTCATCAAATCAAATGCTGCAAAAAATAGTTTTGCTGTATATACATAATCCAGAGGAATACGGTATTTTTTTTCAAACCAGGATATGAAATTTAGTAATTCTGCTGTATGTCTCGCATATCCTCCAAAATGATAATCATTTAATATACTGCTTTGTGGTTCGTTGCAATGCGCTTCATATTTTAGAACATTTACGGCGAATAATTGTTGTTCCGTCAAAAGCGATTTTGAGAGGCCTTTAAAAGTTGTTCCCGTTCCATATGCACAAAAAATCGATAAATATTTCGACATATCTTTATTTAAAATCTCTTCACATCCTTTCTGACCTAAATGGTTTTCTCCGCCCTCAGGAACTACAAAAGCATCTGGGTACATGTATCGTAATCTTTGTAAATAACCGTTATCATTTTTTTGAGAATATTCGTCCCTCGTAACAAAAAGCAGTTCCATGCCGTTTTGTTTTGCAAAGGAAAGCGTAGGATTGTTGCTGAAAATTTCTTCTCCTCTAACAATGCCAATGCTTTGTAAGCCCTCTAATTTACAAGCTGCCGCGATTGCTGCAATATGATTTGAGAAAGCGCCACCAAAAGTAATAATAGTGTTTTTCCTTTCTTTTTTTGCCTGTTCAATGTTATACTTAAGTTTAAACCATTTGTTTCCGGAAATTTCAGGATCAATCAAATCCAGTCTTAATACGCCTATCTGATAGTCGTTGTAAGTGATGGATTGAATGACTGGCTCGTAGGAGATCATTTAAGAAACTTTATATCCCAAATTTATAACTTAAAAATGATTTGAAATACAATATCTTTACGGACGCATGTTTAAGAAAGAACTCGATCCTGAAGATTTTTATTATAGTCCGGAGGGCTATATTATTTTTACAGAAAAATATCATTTAAAAAGAGGATACTGTTGTAAAAGTGGTTGCAAGCATTGTCCTTATGGATATAATAAAAAAACAGGCCAGGTAGGGAATGATAAAAAAACATAACCAGAGTTTTCAACTCTTCTGCAATCCGATTTATTTTAAGATATTTGCTCTCTAAATAATTTGTCACATTGTTTAAAATAGGCACCCTCAGTAACGATCAGGTTCATTATGCCAATATTGGTTTAATGCTTCTTTCGGCAATATTGGCATTTATCCTTCCTTTTGAATTGTTCCTGTTTTCTTATGCTATACTTGGACCCCTTCATTACCTCACTGAAATTGGATGGCTGCACAAAAAAAATTATTTTACGAAAGGAAAATATGATTTTGTATTCCTGTCAGTTTTATGTTTTCTGGTTTTTTATTTTTCATTTATTCAGCCCGCAAAAAATGATTCTCAGATACCCAGTATTATTTTATACGGCGTTCTTTTGTCATTAATTTTTGTCTTTATTAAAGATAATTTATACCGCGGTATTCTGGCACTATTAGCATTAATTGGAATCGCCATTGCAAAAACAGGCTTAACTTATTTTGTTTGGATTGGAATATTTTTACCCACTATTATTCATGTATTTGTTTTTACGTGGGCATTTATGCTTTATGGCGTTATTAAAAACAAGTCCTTTGCAGGATATTTATCTGTGGCTGCTTTGGGACTTATCGCGATGTCTTTTTTCTTTATTAAAGCTCCTGGATTGCAATACCAGGTGTCTTCGTATGTTACGAAAAGCTATGATCTTTTCTACCTTTTAAATACTTTCCTGATTGATTTTTTCAAACTGACCACGGAAGCGAAAGATTCTGCGGCGATTGTGTATAATACCAATGCCGGATTTGTAATTATGCGCTTCATTGCATTTTCTTATACCTATCATTATCTAAACTGGTTCTCTAAAACTTCAGTAATACAATGGCATAAAGTCCCCAAAAAAACATTGATGGTTACGTTGGCTTTATGGGTGTTTTCCGTTGCTTTATATGTAATTGACTATAATATTGGATTGAAAGCCCTTTATTTTTTAAGTTTTCTGCATGTTTTTCTCGAATTTCCATTAAATGTTACATCCTTTCAGGGTATTTTTAAAGCTATTATTCCTGTTAAGAAATAGCGTAGGTGCTCTATTTTTTCAGGCACTTTCAATTAAATAAAAATCTGTATATTAGGGCTTCAAAATTTTAGTTGTGAAGATTTCTAAAGAGTTTAAAATTGGCATTATTGTTACAGCAGCCATCGGATTATTTATCTGGGGAATTAATTTTCTAAAGGGAAGTAATTTATTTTCCGAGAAGTATGAATTGTATGCTGTTTACCCGAAAATTGATGGTCTTATTGAAGCAAACCCACTTTTAGTAAATGGTTTTAAAATTGGACAGATCAATAAAATTTCTTTGGTGCCAACCAGTAATGGGCAATATAGCGTATTAGTTAAGTTTTTACTGACAGAAGATGTGAATATTCCAAAACATTCTATAGCCAGGGCCGTAAGTTCTGACCTTCTGGGTTCAAAAGCGGTTGAGATCATTTACAGTAATGAAACAGAATTTGTAGAATCAGGAGACACATTAGTTGCAGAAACAGAAGAAGGTTTAAAATCTGCTGTCAGCAAGCAATTAGCGCCTCTTCAGAAAAAAATAGAAGGTTTATTATCCTCTGTTGATTCTGTTATGACTGTTGTACAAGTAGTATTAAACGATAAAACACGCGAGAATTTAAGCAAGTCATTTGAAAGTATTAAACTCGCGATTCAGAGTTTGGAGCAAACAGCTTATAAACTGGATGATCTTGTTGCTTCTGAAAAAGCGAAAATTTCAGGCATCTTAACGAAGTTAAATACACTAGCAGGAATGCTTGAAAAGAATACCGGTAAAATCGATAATATCATAGGAAATTTCAGTAACCTGTCAGATAGTCTCGCAAAATCTAATTTGAAAAGCGCAATTAATGAGGCAGATAAAACATTGGCTGAGTTTAATAAGTTAGTGGCTCAAATCAATTCGGGGCAGGGTACTCTTGGCAAACTCGTAAAGAACGATTCATTGTATAACAATCTGAATAAAGCAAGCGAAGATCTTGATAAGTTAATGAAGGATCTGCGAATCAATCCTGAGCGCTATATTCATTTATCAGTGTTTGGCAGAAAAGATAAAAATAAACCTAAATTGTAATTCACTATATGATTTCATCAATCATCTTTGTTGTTCTTCTCATTGGATCATCCGCTTTTTTTTATATCAACGCGAAAAAAATACGACGGAATATTTTATTGGGAAAAGATATCTCCATTACAGATAATAAAGGAGAGCGTATTAAGACTATGGTTCTTGTAGCGCTTGGTCAGAAA
Organism: Bacteroidota bacterium; assembly: GCA_040387555.1. GTDB lineage: Bacteria > Bacteroidota > Bacteroidia > B-17B0 > Aurantibacillaceae > UBA4416. The sequence continues at coordinate 681,908 of JAZKDO010000003.1, forward strand.
AAAATGTTCACCAGGCCTATCCCTGCAATCCTGCATTTATTTTTATATGCTGCGTTTGTCATTACTCAAATTGAATTAATAGAAATTATTTACGATGGTATTACCGGCCATCATCGCGCCTTCCGCCCTGCTTTAGGAGGTTTTTATACTTTTATTGTAAGCTTTATCGAAGTCTTATCAGTACTGGCCTTTATAGGTACGATTGCTTTTTTAGCAAGAAGAAATTTGTTGAAAGTTCCACGTTTAGTAAAGAGTGAATTGAATGGCTGGCCAAAATTAGATGCCAATATTATTTTGATTATGGAATTTATTCTGATCTGTTTTATCTTTATGATGAATGGGGCCGATGAGGTGTTATATTCACGAGGACAATCACACGCTGAAAATTTGGGTGACCGATCATTAGGACTTGCTATCAGCAGTCATTTAGGCCCATTAATTTATGGAGGAATGCCTGATGCTGGTCTTCATGTGATAGAACGAATTGGTTGGTGGGGACATATCATCATGGTATTTAGTTTTTTAAATTATCTTCCATTCTCTAAACATTTACATATTTTATTAGCTTTCCCTAATACTTATTTTTCAAATTTAAAACCAAAAGGCCAATTCAATAATTTGTTCGAAGTTACAGATGTTGTAAAACCAAACTTTGACCCTTCATATCAGCCAGTATTAGATCCAAATGCGGTAATTGGCTTTGGTGTAAAAGACATTAAAGATTTAAACTGGAAGAATTTGCTCGATGCATATTCCTGTACAGAGTGTGGAAGATGCACTGCTGCCTGTCCGCAAAACATAACGGGCAAAGCCTTGTCACCAAGAAAAATCATGATGGATACGCGAGACAGGATGGAAGAGGTGGGGAAGAACATGGATAAGAATGGTGGCACTTTCGTAGATGATGGAAAAACTTTATTGGGAGATTATATTAAACATGAAGAGATCTGGGCTTGTAATACATGTAATGCTTGTGTTCAGGAGTGCCCTGTAAATATTGATCCATTGAATATTATTATGGGCTTGCGGCAACAATTAGTGTTGGAGCAAAGTTCCGCACCAAATGAATTAAACGGTATGTTTTCAAATTTGGAGAACAATGGAGCTCCATGGCAATTTAGTCCATCCGATCGTGCTAACTGGATAAACGAAAATTAAAAATTATGAGTGATGAAAAATTAAAAGTTCCAACAATGCAGGAAAAAATCGCTAAGGGCGAAACACCTGATATTTTATTCTGGGTTGGTTGTTCAGGTAGTTTTGACGACCGCGCCAAAAAAATCACTAAAGCTATTGTGCGAATTTTAAATCATGTAGGGGCTAATTTTGCCGTATTGGGTGTAGAAGAGTCTTGCACCGGTGATCCGGCAAAACGCGCAGGAAATGAGTTTTTATTTCAAATGCAAGCCATGCAAAATATTACGGTTTTAAATGGTTATGATGTTAAAAAAATCGTTACTGGTTGTCCACATTGCTTTAACACCATTAAAAATGAGTATCCGGAATTAGGTGGTAAATACGAGGTCATTCATCATACCCAATTGGTTCAACAATTAATTGATGAAGGTAAATTGAAAGTACAGGGTGGCGAATTTAAGGGAAAGAAAATCGTATTTCATGACCCATGTTATTTAGGAAGAGCAAATAACGTATATGAAGCTCCGCGTGATGTAATTGCAAAGCTTGATGCAGAGTTGGTTGAAATGAAACGTAGTAAAGCTAACGGTTTATGTTGTGGTGCGGGTGGAGCACAAATGTTTAAGGAATCAGAAAAAGGAACAAAGGAGGTCAATAATGAACGTGCGGAAGAAGCTTTGTCGCACAATCCTGATGTAATTGCTGTTGGTTGTCCTTTTTGTAATACTATGATGACAGATGGCGTTAAACATTTTAATAAGGAGGATAAAACCAAAGTGTTGGATGTAGCTGAATTAATAGCTTCGGCTAACGATCTTTAATATTTCATATATGAGAAAACTAGTTGTACTGTTTTTTATTTCAATTTCTTTTTTTTCATGTAAACCAGGTGATAAGGATGTAGTTGAAGATTCGCGCAGATCAGATTCATTATTGAAGGTGATCAATTCTCCGGAGTTGGCTGCTATCAATAAAAAAATTCTTGAAACACCTGATGATGCCAACTTGTATAATGAAAGGGCAAAAATTTACCTTCAGTTCAGACAATTTGAAGAGGCAATCAATGACTCAAAACGTTCTTTAAGAATTGACAGTACAAACGCTGCTTTTTATTTAACAGAAGCCGACATTTTTTTCTCTGCCAACGAAACCAGGAATGCAAAAGATGTATTGGAAAACGTAGTTAAAAAATTTCCTGAAAATACAGATGGTTTATTGAAGCTGGGTGAGCTTTATTATTTTGTGAAACAGTATGAAAATGCATTCACCAGAATAAACCAGGCTTTAAAAATTAACGAGAATCTTGCTAAGGGATATTATCTGAAAGGAAACATTTATAAAGAAATCGGAGACACTGGAAAAGCTGTTTCAAGTTTAGAAACAGCTATTGAACAGGATAATAAAAATTTTGGAGCATTTTTAGATCTTGGTTTAATCTATGGTGCTAAGAAAAATATTTTAGCTTTTGAATACTATAACAATGCTTTGGTGCTTAACCCTACTAGTATCGAAGTGTTATATGCCAAAGCAAAATTGTATCAGGATTTGGGACAAATCAAAGAAGCTGTAGATGGTTACAACTTGGCATTAAAGAATGACCCTAATCATATTTTTTCAATGTATAATTTGGGGGCTATTGAATTGGGCATTAATAAAGACCCCAAAAAAGCAATTGAATATTTTACAAAAGCCATCAATACAAATCCTAAATACGCTGAAGCTTATTTTGCAAGAGGTGCAAGTTACCAGGAGTTGCAGGATAAAAGTAACGCTATGGCCGATTACAGTATGTGCTTGCAATTGAAGCCAAATTATGAACCCGCTGTTGAAGGATTAAACTCCTTGGGAAAATAAAAAGTTTGTTTTAAACAGATGGAAACAAAAAAAGGTTTGAGATCCTATTGGATTTGTGGAAGTTTAATAATTTATAAATCTTAATTTCAGAAATAAAAAAAACCGTTCTATTATTTTAGAACGGTTTTTTTATTGTATTAAGTTTAAAAACTATGCTTCGTTGTTTTCAGATGCCGGAGCTTCTGTTTCAGGAGCTTCTGTTTCTTCAGCTGCAGGAGTTTCAGTTACTGCAGTTTTAGCTGCAATTTTAGCTGCTCTTGCATCTTTAGATGCAGTTTCTGCTTTGAATTTATCAGCAATTGACTTTTTCTCAGCAGCTGATAAGTTATCTTTTTTAGTGCTTATTTTGTTTGCTTTTTGGTCTTGCCATTTAGCAAAACGCTCTTCAACTTGCGCTTCAGTTAAAGCACCTTTTTTAACACCATCTAATAAGTGTTTTTTCATTAAAATACCTTTGTAAGATAAAATAGCTTTACAAGTGTCTGTTGGTACAGCACCGTCTTGTAACCATTTTAAGGTATTTTCGAAATTTAATTCAATAGTTGCCGGGTTCGTATTAGGATTATAAGTTCCTAATTTTTCTATAAAAGCTCCATCTCTTGGTGCACGACCATCCGCTGCTACCACGTGGAAAAACGCTGCGTCTTTCTTTCCGTGTCTTTGTAGTCTAATCTTTACTGCCATTTTGTTGTTTTTTAATAATTTAGGGTGCGAAGATCGGTAAAAATATTTAATTAACAGCGCTTTTTTGATAATTTATTTTATAAATGCCTAAATACCATTAATTTGACTAATTTTGTGAGTTAAAAATTGTACTTACCGAATAATATAAAAATCTAAATATATATGAAATTACAAGAACGTGGCACCTTATTAATTCCTATTGATTTTACTGAACAGTCTTTATTGGCAATTAAGCAGGCTTATAATCTGGCTAAATATACCCATTCAAAAATTGTGTTACTTCATTCTTATGAGAAAGTTGGCGAGGAAAAATACGATGAATTAAAAGCTTTAACCAAAAAAACAGAAAGTGAGAGCGGAGTTCCTACTGAATTTATGAATGTTAAGGGGAACATATACAGCGAAGTTCCTCGTGTAGCAGAAGAAATTAAAGCCACATTGGTAATAGCTGGTTTGGAAAGTCACATGAGTACCAAAAATATTGTAGGAGCAAGTGCTTCTAAAATGATCAGGGAATGTACGTGCCCGGTTATTTCTATCAGAGGAAAAGATCATAAAGATGGTTGCGAGAATATTTTATTGCCTTTGGATTTGTCCCGTGAATCCCGTGAAAAAGTTGATGTGGCTGTTCAATTTGCACACTACTTTGGCGCATCTATCCGTATTTTAGGGGTATTTAGTTTGTCTGATGCGGCTTATGAAAACCAGTTACTGGCTTATTCCCACCAGGTTAAACAGTACATTAAAGGTAAAGGCATTTCTTGCTCAAACAAATCTTTAGCGAGTGAGAGTTTGGCAGATACTATTGTTGAATATGCCAATAAAATTGAATCTGATCTTATTGTGATAATGAATAAACCTAATTTGAGTATTAAAGAATTCTTTAGTGGAACGGAAGCTCAAAAGGTTGTTGATATCAGCAATTTACCGGTTATGACTATTAATCCTACTAAAAAAGTAAGTTTAAATAGTTTTGGTACAGGAATGTAATTTTGGTTTCTTAAAACAAAAAAACGCTATGAGTCAATTGATTCATAGCGTTTTTTATTTAAGCTTCTCTTAATAAATTAAACACTTAGTCGTATATTAGCTCTTCAAAAATTATGAATTTATTTTTCCATTTAGGCAGGTATTTTATTCTTATTAAACGTGTGTTTAGTAAGCCTGAAAAACTATCCGTTTATATGAGACAAATTATTCATGAAATTGATAATATTGGGATTAGTTCCCTCCCCATTATAGCTATTATTTCTTTTTTTATGGGAGGCGTTATTACCATTCAGGCTGCTTTCGGTTTTACCAGTCCAATAATTCCTTTGTATGCGCTTGGTTTTACAACAAGAGAATCTATGCTTCTTGAATTTTCGCCAACCATTGTGTGTTTGATATTAGCCGGAAAAATTGGTTCTAACATTGCTTCTGAAATAGGATCAATGAGAATTACAGAACAAATTGATGCGCTTGAAATTATGGGAATTAATTCAGCAGGCTATTTAATACTGCCTAAAATTGCCGCAGGTATTTTAATACTGCCCTTCTTAATTGCCATTAGTATGTTTTTAGGAATTTTTGGTGGTTATGTGATGGGTATTGCAACAGGAGCCTGTTCCTCTTATGAATTTATTTTTGGTATACAAGCTTTCTTTGAACCCTGGAAACTGTGGTACTCTTTTTCTAAGGTAATAACATTTGCTTTTTTAATTACATCCATATCTTCTTATTTTGGTTATTATACCTATGGCGGAGCATTAGAAGTTGGTAAAAGCAGCACGTCTGCCGTAGTATATAGCAGTATTCTTATTTTAATTTTCAATTTTATTTTAACTCAATTGTTTTTTACATGATTGAAATTAAAAATATTTCTAAGAGTTTTGGTGAACATAAAGTAATTGATGATGTTTCGTTTGTTTTTGAACAAGGTAAAACCAATTTAATTATTGGCGAGAGTGGAAGCGGAAAAACTACCATTATGAAATTAATGGTGGGCTTGCATGAAGTTGATAGAGGAGAAATTTTATATGATGGATTAAATTTCCCTACGCTTGATGTTAAAGAAAAACAGGAAGTTAGAAAAAAAATAGGCATGCTTTTTCAGGGGGGTGCGTTGTTCGACTCGCAAACATTAGAAGAAAATATTCGTTTCCCTTTAGATATGTTTACAACCATGAGTAATGAGGAAAAACAGGATCGTGTTAATTTTTGTTTGGAAAAAGTTCAACTCACTAATAAAAATAAATTATATCCTGGCGAATTATCCGGTGGCATGAAAAAACGAGCGGCTTTGGCAAGAGCTATAGCAAATAGCCCGCAGTATTTATTTTGCGATGAGCCTAACTCGGGTTTAGATCCTAAGACTTCTATTGTCATTGATAATTTAATTCAAAGCTTAACCCATGAATTCAATATCACAACTATTGTAATTACACATGATATGAATTCGGTGGTGGAAATTGGAGAGAAAATGCTATATATCTATAAAGGAAAGCACTGGTGGACAGGCAACAGCAAAGATATTTTAAAAACAACGAACCCTGAACTGGTAGATTTTGTTTTTGCTTCAGGATTTATGAAAGAAGTTTTTAATGCCGTTAAGAAATAATAAGTCAGTCTGTTGTTAAAACAGTTTTTATAATCCCATTAAGAAAAACACATTGAAAGATAAAAAAAATACTGAGCACGATTTTGAAATGAAAGCTACAACCTTTCATGGTTTAGAAGATGTATTGGTAAATGAATTAATGAAGTTGGGGGCACGTGATATTGTACCTTTTAAACGTGGCGTTTCTTTTACAGGCGACAAAGGATTTATGTACAAAGCAAATTTATGTCTGCGTACTGCTTTAAAAGTATTGGTTCCTATTTATTCGTTTACAGCTGCTAATGAACATGAGTTGTATGATAAAATGAAGGAATATGAATGGGAAGAGCTCATGAATACCGATGATACTTTAGCTATTAATGCTACTGTTAATTCTGATGAGTTTGACCATAGTTTGTATGTTTCTCAAAAAACAAAAGATGCTATTTGCGATCGTTTCGTAGATAAATTTTCTGTCCGCCCTAATGTGGATCTGGATAGACCAACTGTAAGAATTTATGTGCACATATTCCGCAATCAGGTAAACGTTAGTTTGGACAGTAGTGGCGATTCTTTATTTAAACGTGGCTACCGTATTGATATCGATACGGCTCCGATGAAAGAAGTACTGGCAGCCGGCATGGTTTTATTATCTGGTTGGCAGCCACATCTACCGTTAATTGACGGCATGTGCGGAAGCGGGACTTTAGGAATTGAAGCAGCATTGTATGCCAACAACATACCCCCCGGAGTTTTTAGGGAAGAGTTTGGGTTTATGAAGTGGCATGATTACGATAAGGAACTATGGGACACTATTTATGAGAGTTGCATTAACCGTATCAAAGATGATATGCCTAACATTATTTCAAGTGATATTGATATCGTTCCCTTAGAGATGGCCAAAAGAAATGGTGCAGTGGCAAAAGTAGAAGATGTGATTCAATACGAACATATTTCGTTTTTTGATTTGATGCCCACAAAGCCGCATGGAACAATTTTATTAAATCCTCCTTATGATGAACGTCTTAAAATGGAAGATACCAACGCGTTTTATAAACAGATAGGAGATAAATTGAAAAAAGATTTTGGAGGCTGGACATGCTGGATCATTTCATCTAACATGGAGGCCATTAAATCTATTGGTTTACATCCAAGTAAAAAAATGACTTTATTCAATGCTTCCCTGGAATGTAAATTGTTGAAATATGAAATGTATGGAGGCTCTAAAAAATCATCCAAGCAAGGAAAATCAAACACAGAAACTGAGTAAACTGTATGTGCGGAATTGCAGGGTTCATAGATTTCACTAAAGTTTCTTCAAAAGAACTTCTGCAAAAAATGACAGACGCTCTGATTCACAGAGGCCCTGACGGAAGCGATTATGAATTTTTTCAGGATAATAATTATTCAATTGGATTAGGACACAGGAGATTAGCAGTAATTGATTTATCGGAAACTGGAAAACAACCTATGAGGTTTGAAAACTTATGGATCACCTTCAATGGTGAAGTCTATAATTTTCAGGAAATAAAAAAAGAACTTGAAAAATTAAACCATGAGTTTACCGGGCATTCAGATACGGAGGTTATACTGCATGCTTTTAAGGAATGGGGAATTAAATGTATTGATCGCTTTATAGGCATGTTCGCGTTCGTTATTTATGATTTCGAAAAAGAAGAAATCACTTGCGTGAGAGATAGGGCAGGCGTGAAGCCATTCTTTTATTTCTGGAATGATGGTTTATTTTTATTTGCATCTGAATTAAAAGCTTTTTATCAGCATACTAATTTTAACAAAGAGATTAATCTTGATGCTGTTGCGGCTTTTATGCAGTTTGGCAATGTTCCAACGCCCCATTGTATATTTAATAATTGTTTTAAACTAAAACCCGGCCACTATCTCAACTTAAAACTAAAAACTAAACACTTAGAACTAAAAAAGTATTGGGACGTTTATGATTCGTATAATAAACCAAAACTGGATATTTCTTTTGAAGAAGCGAAAGTAGAAACTGGGAAGATATTGAAGTCGGCTTTTGATTACCGAATGGTTTCAGATGTACCTGTTGGAATATTTTTAAGTGGAGGTTACGACAGTTCTTTACTAACTGCTATTTTGCAAAAAGATCGTTCTGAAAGATTAAAAACGTTTACCATTGGCGTTCCCGATATCGGCTTAAATGAAGCGGAGTACGCCAAGGATGTTGCGAAGCATTTAGGAACTGAGCATTATGAATACACCTGTTCTCAAAAAGAAGCATTAGAATTAATTGATGACTTGCCTCACTATTATGATGAACCTTTTGCTGATAGTAGTGCCATACCAACAACCATGGTTTGTAAGATGGCTAAAAAGCAGGTTACTGTTGCTTTAAGTGCAGATGCCGGCGATGAGATTTTCGCAGGTTATAACCGGTATGATTACCTGATGCGTTATGGAAAAAAACTGAATCAGATCCCGTCATTTTTAAGGTCAGTATCTGTTGGAGCAATGAATGTTATACCTGCTGAAAAAATTCCGGTCTTAAAGAATAAATACAATTTTTCGAATCGTTATGAAAAATTGAAAGGCTTACTGAAAGATCCATCGCCTAAAAACATGATGCTGAATTTAAGCCGACAATATAGCGATGATCAACTAAAAAATCTGTTGGCTTTTCCTTTTAATAATCTGGAGACTTATTATTTAAGTGAAGATCTAAAAAAACAGTTTTATTCACCATTAGCTTATATGATGGCTATTGATTACCAGACGTATTTAGTAGATGATATTTTACAGAAGGTAGACAGGGCATCCATGTCTGCCAGCCTTGAAGGGCGAGAACCGTTTTTGGATCATCGCATTATTGAATGGGCAGCACAGCTTCCCGATGATTTTAAATATTATAAAGGAAGTAAAAAGTACATATTAAAAGAGATAACTAATCAGTATTTACCGAAGACATTAATGGACCGGCCAAAGCAAGGTTTTGCGATCCCCATTGACAACTGGTTAACGAGTGAACTGAAAGAAAAAGTCTTTTATTATTTGAATGATCAAAAAATGGAACAGCAAGGAATTTTTAACCTTGATTTTATTCAAAAATTGAAACATGACTTTTATTCAGGTAAAAAGGAGTTGGCTCAAAAATTATGGTATATTCTCATGTTCCAGATGTGGTATGAAAAGAATATGTAGTTTTTTTATTCCTCCTTTGAAGGAGGTGTCTGTAGGACGGAGGATGTCCCTAAAAATTCAACCAGTTTTTTAAGTGCAATTGCCCTATGTGAGATTTTGTTTTTAATGTCTGACTCCATTTCTGCAAAGGTATGATCATAACCATCCGGCAAAAAAACGGGATCATATCCAAAACCATTTGCGCCATGCCTTTCCAATGTAATTTCCCCCTTAATAGTTCCTTCAAATAAATACTCTTTTCCGTCAATCACAAGTGCCATCACTGTTTTGAAATGCGCTGCGCGATTTTTGCGATTTTTAAGTTCAGTTAATAATTTTTGAATGTTATCCTGATCATTTTTTTGCTCACCTGCATACCGTGCAGAGTATACACCCGGCGCGCCGTTTAACGCGTCAACTAATAATCCGCTGTCATCCGAAAAACAATTAATCCCTGTATGTTGATAGATCGTTCTCGCTTTCAATAATGCGTTTCCTTCAATAGTCGGTTCGGTTTCTTCAATCTCATTTTTAAAATCTATATCAGAAAGGCTAAGTAATTGAATGTTGTCCGGTAAAAGACTTTTTACCTCTTTCAATTTATGTAGATTGTGCGTTGCAAAAATCAGTTTCATATGCCAGTTGAATTAACTAATAACTTGAGAAGACTAGTTATTTACTTTAATAAATTTTTTAATAAACAATTTATCGTCTATTGTTACTTTTATTACATAGCCACCCCATGCATAAAAAGATGTGGGCACATAAAGTAGATTTAATCCCATAATACCTTTCTGCGTCGTTTCTTCCAGCATAATTTGTCCGGTAGAATTATAAATGGACATTGTAAACTCTATATCTTTATTAAGAATAATAGGTAGGGTGAGATTTTCTGTAGTAGGATTTGGAAAAGGATTTGAAACTGAAATTTCATCATAATTTAATGAACTGCATAAATCATTATTGTTTTGATTTTCATCGGGAATACTATTCACTTTTTTAATAGACACGCAGGTAATATTATTAACGCTGTTTCCTTCTGAAGCACTCTTTGAATTGAATGTGTAGGTAAAATAGGAATTTGGACTTAATGATCCATTCCAGGTTTCCTTATTATTTCCTCCATCACTGATCTGGTATTGCATATCTATTGTTGAAGCAGGGATAGTTCCATAATTTGCAATATCTGCCAAAACGGTCATAAAGCCTTCATCATCTTTTATTGTAGTAACATTTAATATTGCCAGATCTAGAAAACGTTTTGCCACCAGAATGGTTTTTGTTTTTGATCCTTTGCAGCCTTGCTGATCCAATAGATTCAGACTAACGGTATAAGTTCCTTCTGAATTAAATGAAACCGATGGACTTTGAAGGGTTGAAGTCGAGATTCCCGGAAAGTTCCAGAAGTATGAATTTGCGTTGTTTATCGAAGGAATAAAATTTACAGAAGAGTTAATGTAATAATAATTTACAGGATTGGTTGTAAAATCAACTACAGGTAAGGGGTTTACATTAACTGTTTTTGTAATAGAATCTTTACAACCAAAAGAATTAACCACCGTTAACCGGACAGGATAATTTCCCGCTGAGGTAAGACTTAATGTTGGATTTTGAACCGATGAAAAAGCAATATTATTTAATTTCCAACTATAGGAAGACAATACCCCACTTTGCGCGAGAGATGAATTAATAGCAGTTACAGTATCTTTTGAACAAAAGGCTGGCAATGTAAAATTAGCAATTGGTTGTGAAAAAATTGTGATTATTTTACTTATACTGGAGTTGCACCCATTCACACTTACCGTTAATGATACGGTGTAAGGGCCTGTTGCCGTATATGTTTTTGGTACTGTTAATCCGGGAACTGAAGGCCCGCCTAAATACCAAGTTCTTGTATTGGGCGCTGATGATGAAGCTATAGAATTATCCTGAAAAACAGTGGTAGTGTTGGTGCAGGGCGTACTATAGGTAAAATCAGCTTTTACCTGCGCCTTTACGGCAATAATGTTTGTTAAGGAATCTTTGCAACCTACATTATTAGTAGCAACTAATTTAATTGTATAATTTGATTGATTGGTGAAAATATGTTTAGGGTTGGAACCAATGGAAGTATTTCCATCACCAAAATTCCAGTTAAGGGAAGTAATGGAATATCCGGCTATACTTGTACTTAGGTTTGTAAAAGCTGTTGAATCGTTCTGACAGGAATTGCCTATTGAAAAATTAACCACTGGTTTAGGTGCAATATGAATCGTTTTGGAAACTGCCTGCTCGCAACCGACATTGGTAATAACATTTAAACGAATAATATAATTACCGGTATCTGAAAACATGTGAAAAGGATTAGAGACGGTTGAAGTATTGGATGATGCAGAAAGCGGATCTCCGAAATCCCAGTTTACAGTAGTTATTGTATTTCCGGAAGAAGCGGTTGATAAATTGGTAAAACTAACCGCCGATCCAAAGCAGCTAATACCTGTTGTAAAATTAGCAGCAGGAGCCTGTCCGGTAATACTAACGTTAATAGTATCTCTTGCAATACAGTTATTTGTATTCGTGACTATAACTGAATATTGCCCGGAATTATTGATCAAAAGGGAGTCATTATTGGAGCCTGAACTCCAGGTATAAGTAAGGGAAGGTGAGGTGCCTGAAGTAAGAGTGATAAGGTTACCGGCGCATAACGATAGATTAGGACCAAGAGTGGCAAAAAGTAGAGATGAATCAATTTGTATGGTTATTGTATCTGAAAATGAACAGCCAATGTTATCTACCACCTCCAAAAAATATTTACCATTTAGTGATATAGGATGAATAGAATCATGAGAATTATCATTCCAGTTAAAAATAAGTGGGAGAGAATTAGAAAAATTGGGATCCAATATAAACCCACTATTTTTGCAAATAATAGTATCTTTTGACACAAAATTAAAAAAGGGAAGAGGTTTGATGGTTATATGAATAGAGTCTGTTGATATATTCGCCATGCAATCTATCATCGAAACTTTATATAAACCGGAAGAGTTGATAGTTATTGAATTTGTCGTTAGCCCATTTGACCATGTATAATTTAAATGAGGAGGGCCAGCTATTATTTTTATTGATTTTCCAGAGCATATTGTTGTATCGTTTGGCAAGCTGGCAACAACAGCGGAGTTATCTATAGTTATATTTATTGTATCTGAACTTGTTTTGCCAAAAATATTTGTAACAGTTATGGAATATGTTCCAGAAGTCATTATTACTAAGGAGTCTGAATTTGAATTATCTTGCCATAAATAATTTGTGTAATAATTTTTTTTTGCTTTCAAAGTAATTGGGAAGGTGCAAACAGTTTTATCCGGTCCTAAATTAATAGCAGGAGCATATCTGTTAATTAAATAATTTTCAACTTTCATTCTCAAAGAATCAGTAAGTGGCTGATTATAAACTAAGAATTCGGCAATACTTCCATCCAGCGGTTCGCCACCCCCAATACCTATATGAAAAGTTCCTCCGCTCTTTGAAATGGTATTATTGAAGCCACCTCGAAATATTCCATTTAAATATGTAGCATAATTATTATTTAAGAAATCGTGCACATCAACATATAGATTTCTTATATTGATCAAATCTCCCGCACCTAATCCATAAGGAGCAAGATTTGAATTTGGCCAGATTGTTGAATTTCTTTGGAGAGGATAACCTGATTGATTGGTACTGTAGAATGATCCGTTATTTCCATTCCTGTGCGCATATACGATAAATACACTGTACGCGTCGGGCTGAGCGTACATTGTCTCTAAATTGGAACTTACACCATCAAATTTAACAGCCGGATAATTATTAAGCAATGTGTCTGATACATACCAGGTTGGTTTTAAAGAACTAATACTTTGAAATGCATTATTACTATTTCCGCTAATATCATCCCATTTGTCAATCAAATTTCCAGTCAAAACTACGCCAGTATCCGATCTAAGCCATAATTTCAATCCAGGAATGGCGGATGGACTAAAAGAGGATTGGGCAACAATAATAGTGTTGTTATACAAACAAATAAGTAAGGTAATTCTTAATATTTTCTTAATAAAATAAACCATTTAAAGAAATTAGAAATATTAGAAAGTTAATTATTTTTAATCAACTAATATACTAAATAAGTTTCTTGAGCAAAAACTTATTCGGCTCAAAAGTTTATTAATCAGTTATATTTATTTAACTTAGAATTCTACATATAACAAACCAATTTTAAATTGTATTTTTAGAGTTATTATGAACATTAAGAAGTCATTTTTATATGAAACATTTATAAATATTAAACATAAATTACCTAGCTATGTAATAGACTCCATAATTCGACTAATACCTATCTATTTAATTTCTTCTATTTTTGAAATCTTTGGACTTTTCGTGTTATTTCCCCTAATAAAAGTAATCTTAGAGCCAACTATTATTCAAAAAAGCAAGTACCTTAATTTTATATACACAATACTGCATTTTAATGATAATATAAGTTTTGTTTTGTTTTTGTTTAGCATTATTACTTTATTATTTGTTTTAAAAAATTTTTTCATTTATTTAATTTCAAAAAAGCAAATTGAAGTTGCTTATAGCTTGGCAAGTCGTCTTTCCTTAGAAAAGTATAATTCTTATTTGGCCAAGCCTTATAGCTTTCATTCTGATAGTAATACTGCGATATTGTTAAGAAACTTCACGCAAATGCCATTTGAGTTGATAAACTATTGTGTACTACCCTTTATAGCTATACTAAACGAACTTTTTATATTGGCATTAATAATTGCAGCCATCACCTTTTACGACCCTTTATTATTTTGGTCGCTCATTCTGTTTATAACCCCTTTTTTATTAGTTTACAATAAGGTTTATAAAAAAAAATTAAGAGAGCTCTCATCAAAGCGTGATGAGGAAAGCGCGAATATGTTTAAGTTTGGACTTCAATCAATGGAAGCATTCAGGGAAATAACTGTATTTAATAAAACCAGTTATTTTAAACCAATATTTAAAAAAACACTTGACAAGTATAGTAAATCAATGTCTGAAACTTATCTGATGAACACTTTTTCACCTAAGCTTGTTGAAACTGTGGCTGTATTGGCAATATTTTCTATTTTTATTTCAGGCTATATATTAAATAAAGACCTGACAGTACTTGCGCAGTTTTTAATCATTTTTGCAATCGCTGCCTTTAGAATAATTCCGTCTATGAATAAAATTATTTTGTCTTCAAATTACATTAAATCCAGTTCTTATATTTTTCAACATTTTGATATGACTACTGAAGCAGCCGACAACAAGGAAGTGAAGGGATTTTCAGAGCCTATTGAATTCAAAGAGAAATTAGAAATTAGGAATCTCTTTTTTAACTTCAATAATCCAGAAAGAAATACCCTTAATAATTTAAATCTCACGATTAAAAAAGGGCAAACGATTGGGATTATAGGTTCTTCGGGAGCAGGGAAGAGTACTTTGTTGAATATTTTGTTAAGGCTTTATGAAGAAAAAAGTGGGGGAATATATATTGACGATGTAAAAATTGAAAAATCTAATTTAAGCGCGTGGTATAAATTGGTTAGTTATGTCCCCCAAAATATTACTTTGTTAGACGGATCCATTTTGGAAAATATTGCTTTTGGAATTAATATTAATGAAATTGATCATAAATTATTGGATATTGTAATAAAGCAGTCGCAATTACAAAATTTCATCAATGAGCTTCCTTATGGTCAACAGACTCAAATTGGAGAAAAGGGTATAAAAATTTCAGGAGGCCAAAGACAGCGAATAGGTATTGCCCGAGCTCTTTATCATGGTGGAAAAATTTTAATATTTGATGAAGCTACAAGTTCGCTCGATTCAGAAACAGAAGAAATGTTAACAGAGTCAATAAATAATATTTCGCACGATGAACTTACAATAATTATTGTTGCCCACAGGATTCAAACCTTAAAATACTGCGATGCAATATACAAGTTAGAAAAGGGTGAAATTAAGCCGGATTCTATTCGCTGATATTAAACATAAAAAATATGAAAGTAACAAATAAAAAAATTTTAATCGTTGGATGTGGTGGCATGCTTGGACAAGCAGTTTATCATACACTAAAAGCTAACAATAATGTCTTAGCGACAGACATAGACCTAAATGAAGAATGGCTTGAGTTTTTAGATATAAGAGATTTAGATTCTATATTTAAAAAATGCGATTCTTTTGGGCCTGATTTTATTATAAATTTAGCAGCCTATACAGATCTTGAATATTGTGAGAATCATCAGGATGATGCGTATTTAACTAACGGACTCGGTCAGGAAAACATTTGCTTGGTCGCCAACAAGCATGACATACCCGTAGTTTATATTTCTACTGCAGGTATTTTTGAAGGTTCACAAGAATACTATAATGATTTTGACATGCCTCAACCTTTGAGTATTTATGGTAAGGCAAAATATTATGGCGAGTTACATACTCAAAAGTCTTTGAAAAAGTATTTTATTTTTAGAGCAGGTTGGATGATGGGAGGATTACATAAAGATAAAAAATTTATAAAAAAAATATACGACCAACTTCTTAAGGGAAAAAAGGAACTTTTTATAGTTGATGATAAATTAGGAACACCGACTTATACTTGGGATTTCGCTAGGTCAATGGAAAAAATACTAGCCACTGAATATTATGGACTATATAATATGGTATGCGAAGGAAGTTGTAGTCGATTTGATGTAGCTTCTGAATTTATTAAAAATCTTAATTTATCAGAGTCAATTAAAATTAACGTTGTTTCTTCAGACTATTTTAAAAATGATTATTTTGCGCCAAGACCCGCATCAGAAAAGCTTATTAACTTAAAATTGAAAGCGAGAAATATACTATTTATGCGTGATTGGCGTGTGTGCCTTAAAGAATATTCAGAGGAGTTTATTAAATTAAATAAATTGTAATTATAAATTTTATATGATGATTAGTGTAGTAATTCCAACGTATCGTTCTGAAAATAATTTGCCTGTCCTTTTGGATAGAATTTGCCAGGTTTTTCGTCAGGAAAATATGGATTTTGAAATATTAGTCGTAGATGATAATAGTCCAGACAATACACTCACTTATTTAAAAAAAATTTCTAATGAGCAACCCAAAATAAAAGTAATTAGTTTAGCAAGAAATTTCGGACAGCAGGTTGCCATTAGTGCGGGTTTAAAACACATTAAAGGCGATGCTGTCATAATTATGGATGATGATTTGCAAGATCCACCGGAATTTATACCCCAATTAATTAGGAAATGGGAAGAGGGCTATGATATTGTTTATGCTATTAAAACAAACAGAAAGGAAGGGGCATTAAAAAGACTTGGATACAAATTATTTTATAAAATACTTTCCAAACTAAGCGATATTAAAATACCTCAGGATAGCGGTGATTTTTGTATTATGAGCAAACATATTGTAACTATTCTAAATAATATGAGTGAAAGGGATAGATTTGTCAGAGGGCTTAGAGCTTGGGTGGGACATAAACAAATTGGGATAGAATGTGATAGAGGCAAAAGATATAGCGGAGAGCCTGCATATACGCTGTCAAAAATGATCAAACTCTCTTTAGATGGTGTCCTTTCATTTTCCAATAAACCTTTAAAACTAACGTCATGGTTTGGATTTATCATGTCATTTTTTGCTTTTATTGGCATCATACTAACCACCCTGCAAAAAATTGTTACGTATTATTATCCAGATAATGCATTAGCAGTATGGCCGGGAATGAGCTCCATCTTATTATCAATTCTTTTAATAGGAGGTGTACAATTAATTAGCATTGGAATACTTGGAGAATATATTGGCAGAATATTTAATGAGGTAAAACAAAGGCCTTTATTTTTAATTAAAGAAACCGTTGGTATCGACTCTCCAGATAAATAATTGAACATAATAGGAGTTTAACTTAAAAGTGTATTATGAATTGTTGTATAATAATATATTACGTTAACAAATTACAGACCTAACAATCGATGATAAAAGGTTACTTTAAGAGCGCTATAAAAAAAACTAACTATTTATTACTATTTATAGTTTTTGTAATTTCTTATTTTTTTATTTATGGCTTTTATGGTTATAGTGACGGTGATGATGGTTATGTTTTAGCATTTTCATGGCGCGTTTTTCAAGGGGAAATACCATATAGGGATTTTATATCTGTGAGGCCTCCTTTAACGTTTTTGTTTCATGCCTTACCGTTATATATCATTCCGGATAATTATCAGATAATTTTTGAACGGTTTCTGTTTTATGTTTTAATGGCGTTATCCTCTTTATTTTGCTCATTATCGTTGACTAATGTGTTTAAGCAAAATTTTCACATTAACCCCTATTTAATGGCTACAGTTGGTTTTGTGTTTTCAGTGCACAATTTCCTTCCGATGCCTTGGTACACAGTAGATGGAATCTTTTTCGCATCTTTAGGTATCTTCCTTTTAGTCAGGTTTTCATCGTTATATTCTATTGTTTTTGGAATGTTATTTTTATTTTTTTCGGCCCTTTGTAAACAACCGTTTTATTTAATGCCCTTTGCTGGAATAGCATTTATAATATTAGTATATAGAGATTGGAAAAAAACGATAGTAGCTATTTTTTGCTTGATAATATTAATGTGTATTTTTTTATATATTCTATACTATCTAAAAGCACTTAAAGGGTTTTTGTCTTTAACTACAGGAAGTACAAAACTCAATGATTTATTGGCTGCAGGCGTTTTCAGTTATTTACGGGTATATTCTTTATATATAATTATTACTATTGGCTTTTGGATCATTGCTCAAAGATTGTCAGATATGAAAAAATTTTCCCGGATTACAGAATTAGTTCCGTATTTTTTTATTTCATTTTTATTATTCTATCCTTTAGCCCATTTTGGGTATTCTGTATTGTATAAAGGCATTGTTTATGATCCTGTTCATTCTTTTGGTTACGAGGGGATTCTGGCTTCGTTTTTATTTATCTTATCTGTTTTCTTATTTATTTTAAAATTTAAAATTGAAAAAAGTTGGATTAGCTTGTTTTTTCTAACCTTGCTTTCATGGTGTTCAAGTATAAGCTGGGGCATTCAAAGTCCTGTATTATTCTCAACACCCTTACTGTTTTCGTTTTTTTTAATTTCCAATAAATATTTTAATATTAAAAATATTACTCAACTGGTTAAATATACTTTATCAATTGGTACTTTCACTTACTATGTAGCGTATCAAAAACCTTCCTGCAATCCGATTAGGAGAGATCTTGTTTATGAAATATCCGATATTTTTCCTAAACTTAACCATATTAAAGTTGGTAAAGATATTTATAATAAATATCATGAATTTAAATCTCTCACTAACAAGTATGGAAGTAATTTTAAAACATTACCTGGAATGCCTTTGTCAAATTATCTGACTAATACCAAGTCTCCTATTTCTTTAGATTGGGTATCGAATGGCGAAACAAATAATCACAACGAAGATGTATTAAAAACCCTTGTCCAACAAAATGTTGTTGTTTTCGTGGAGAAAAAGCCTCAATTAATAACTGTTTTAAATACGAAAGACAGATTTAACTCATCTGTAACATACCACATTAAATCCAACTGGATTAAAATTGATAGCACGCAGTATTTTGAAATTTATAAAAATAAATAGCTTTATTAATTACAGCATAATTTGATTCATTTTATCTATATTTGTGTGGACTCACCCGTTTATAATTAGTATTCTATGGGTAATATTTTGATGAACATAAAAACTCCATATATTATAGATTTGAAATCTATCGGGTCTGTAGAGATTGGTTTTTTGAATGTTGCGGAGTTTCCTACTCATGTTCCGTTTGAGATAAATAGGGTATATTGGACATATTCAACGCCAGATAATGTGGAAAGAGGTAGCCACGCTCATAAAGAATTGGAACAGTTTATTGTTGCAGTTGTTGGAAGGATAGAGTTTATTCTTGAGTCTAAAGAAGGGGAAATATTGAATTTTATACTTGATCATCCTGCCAAAGCGCTTTACATACCTAAAGGATATTGGCGCACTATCCGATTCGCTCCTGATTCTGTACTCTTATGCTTAGCATCTTTAAAATATGATGAAGACGATTATATAAGAGATTATGCTCAATTTAAAAAAAATATTTAATACATGAAGCCTTTTTTTCATGAGAATTCAATAATAGAAACTGCCGATATAGGTGAAGACACCAGGGTATGGGCCTTTGTTCACATATTGAAAGATGTAAAAATTGGGAAGAATTGCAATATTTGTGATCATTGCCTGATAGAAAACGGAGTTGTAATAGGAGATAATGTAACGATAAAATCCGGCGTTCATATATGGACTGGTGCAACAATTGAAGAGAGTGCTTTTATTGGGCCAAGTGTTGTATTCACAAATGACAGACACCCTAGAAGTAAACAAGAGTTTGATCTTGGAAAAATAGTAATACGAAAAGGTGCCAGTGTTGGAGCAAATTCTACAATTTTGGCAGGCGTTGAAATAGGTGAATATGCAATGGCTGGAATTGGTTCTGTTATTACACGTAATATTAAGAGTTATGCACTTGTTTATGGAAATCCGGCAAAACAACACGGATGGATTGATGAGGAAGGGAACAGGCTAATAAAGAAGGAAGAAGAATGGATTTCTATCAAAGGTGAAAAGTATAAAGAAACTGCAAATGGACTTATAAAAATATGATCAAACAAATTCCTTTTCTCTCTTTTTATAAAATGCACGAAGAATGCAAAGTTGAAATTTTTAAAGCATTTGAAGGTGTTTATGAAAGCAATTCCTTTATACTTGGAGATAAAGTTAGCATTTTCGAAAATTTGTATGCTGATTTTAACAAAACCAAATATTGTCTAGGAGTTGGTAATGGGCTTGATGCATTAATTATTTCTTTACGGGCTTTAAACATAGGGAATGGCGATGAGGTAATTGTGCCTTCCAATACATTTATAGCTTCATTACTGGCAATTTCTGCCGTTGGAGCAAAACCAGTTTTAGTTGAACCGACTATTGATACATACAATATTAATCCCGCCCTTCTGGAATCGGCCATAACATCAGCGACAAAAGCGATCATGCCTGTACATCTTTATGGGCAAGCATGTGAAATGGATAAGATTATGGCTATTGCCAGCAAACATAAATTGTATGTTATTGAAGATAATGCACAAGCGCAGGGCGCAACTTACAATGGAAAACTTACAGGAAGCTTCGGTAATATAAATGGAACCAGCTTTTATCCTGGAAAGAACCTTGGAGCTTTGGGCGATGGAGGAGCGATAACAACCAATGATAAAGTGTTGTTCGAGATAGGGAAAAGTTTAAGAAATTATGGATCAAATAAAAAATACTATAATGAAGTAAAAGGTTATAATTCACGTTTAGATGAATTACAAGCGGCCTTTTTGTCTGTTAAATTGCAACGCCTAATCGATTGGAATGTGGAACGGAATACGATAGCTAATCAATACAATAATTTATTAAATGTAAACAGTCAGTTAATTTTACCAAAAGTAGCTAATGGAGCAACCTCTGTTTTCCACCTTTATGTTATTAGAACAAAAAAGAGAAATGAACTTCAAAATTATTTAACTGAAAAAGGAATTGGAACAGTAATTCACTATCCCGTTCCGCCTCATTTACAAGCGGCTTTTTCGAGTTTGAATTATAAAGAAGGAGACTTTCCAATTGCGGAAGAAATAGCAGCAACATGTTTAAGTCTTCCTTTGTATCCAGGATTAACAGAAGAAGCAATAGCTTTTATATGTTTAAGTATCAACAGTTTTTTTTCAACCATAAAAAATTAAAAATTCTATAAAATTGTATAAGAAAATAGAAATATATCCATCAACAGTTAACCCTGCAGACGCGAGCCCTTTTTTTAGCAATATTCCAACCCCAATCTCAAGATTAATTTCATGGAAGGAAAAGAAGCAAGCCCCGGCTTTTCTGTTTTCTTTATCAAATGCTTACGTTTCTCCTTATGGTGTGGTATTTAAAAACGGGAAAGTGGTTAAAGAAGCTGTATATAAATATTCAGCTAAAAAAAAATGGGATAATTTGCTATCTTTTATAAAAAAAAAAATAACAAATAAAGTAATTAAAATTGACGGTGATTGCATTTTGATACATCATTCGTGGTACCAAAATTATTACCATTGGATGATTGAAATAATGCCACGATTGTTTCTTATGAAGGATCAATTGTCGGATAAAAGACTAGTAATTCATAAGAATATTTCAAAATTTCATCTTGAGACATTAAGTAAATTTAATTTCAAGGATATTGTTTTTATAGAAGATAATGAATTGATAAAATGCCAAAAAATCAGCTTCACTTCGTTTCCCAATTTTTATACAAATCAAACTTTAACCATTGGATCTCAAAGTATAAACTTAATTGAGC
This sequence comes from Bacteroidota bacterium, assembly GCA_040387555.1. Taxonomy (GTDB): domain Bacteria; phylum Bacteroidota; class Bacteroidia; order B-17B0; family Aurantibacillaceae; genus UBA4416. The sequence continues at coordinate 703,743 of JAZKDO010000003.1, forward strand.
TAAACATCAATTTTTGTATAATGCGCGAAATGAAGCAATGGATTCAAAATAATAATCCATTGTTAAAAAATGAAATCTATTTTAGGAATGAAAAAATTTATATAAGTAGAAAGAAGGCCGGTCACAGAAAAATTTTAAATGAACCAGAATTGGATGTTTTTTTTAATGAAACAGGTTTTAAAAAGATTTTTTTAGAAGATATTTCATTTGATGAACAAATTGAATTATTACACAACGCAAGTATTGTTGTTGGAATACATGGAGCGGGACTTAGCAACATACTGTTTATGAGGCCAGGCACTCACGTAATTAATTTAATAAGTGACAAGCATTATGAATTTTGTTATTTAAATATTGCCAGCATGGCTAGTGTTAATTATAGCCATGTTAATTGTAGTAGTGGAACATTAAAAGCTAATCCGGCCTACAATGATATTACTGTTGATGTAAAACTTCTTAAGGAAATTTTAACTTCAATCAATACGCAATGAGTTAGTCAATTACTTATTTAAAATTAATCGATGGGCTTTCAATGGAAAATATTCTAATACTAACATATTATTATCCACCATGTACAGGTGTCCCTGCATACAGACCTTTTTCCTGGTCGAAAGACTTTCATAAACACGGTTTTAATACCACAATTATTACGCGGCACTGGAATGGGAATGAAAAAAAATGGGATGAATACTTAGAAGATAATTATAGTGAAAGCAAAATCATAACTAATCAAAATTCAAAAACAATTTACCTTTCGTATAAAAAAAATAAATACTTAAAACTTGCAGAATATAAATGGGTGCGTAAAGTGGGATTAAGTAAGCTCATTTATTTATTCTTAACCATGAGTGGTAATTTTCACATGGATCTTGATGGTTATAATTGCTTTAAGAAATGCCTTTATGATGAACTTAATAAAGAAAAGTACAAGCTCATTATAGTAACTTCTCCACCATTAAATTTAATAAAACTTGCATTTAAAGCGAACAAAAAATTTAATATCCCATTCGTTGTTGATTTTCAGGATTCATGGAATAATTTGATGCTTGCTGATAACTATAAACCAAATGCTAAAGAGCGCTTTTACAATTATTTTAAAGAATTATACCTTAAAAAATGGTTAAAAAAATCGTTATTTATTACGGCAGTAACACCTGCTTTCACCAAGTTTATTAAACGCCTCACTTTGAAATCTGTTGAAATAATCACGAATGGTTTTGAAAAAGATGTCTATCTTAAGAATATAAAATCATCCAGTACTTTTTTCAATATTTCTTTAATGGGCACCGTGCATCCAATCCAGGATATTTCCATGATGTTGGGGGGATTAAATTTATTTTTAGTTGATAAAAATCCTGAGCTTGTAAAGTTAAATTTCATTGGGCTTAATTCTTTTCCCGGGATTTCCAAAAAAATAAGAATGGCTCTTCCTGAGAAATTTATTTATACCTCAGATCGTGTAAGCATGGAAGAATCAGTAGAGTTAACCCTTGCCGCACATGTGCTTCTATTTCCCAGTTATAAAGGTTATAAAGGTTATTATACCGCTAAAATATTCGAATATCTTGGAGCAAGAAGAAACATTCTTATGATACCTGGGAATAATGATATTGTGGATGATTTAATTCATTCAACGCTTGCTGGAAAAATCACAAATTCAGAAAAAGAATTTGCTGATACGTTAGAAGATTGGTATACTGAATGGAAAAGAACTGGTAATTTATTGTATCATGGTATCGGCGATAAAATTAATTTCTTTACAAGAGAAAATCAGGTTCACTTATTATGTGAAACTATAAAAAAAAAATTGACTTGAATTGACTAATATGAAAAAATATTTAAAGCGCATTTATAACTTAATACCTTTTAAGAAGGAAATTTTTTTAATATTAAAACGTTGTTGGAAACCCAAATCCTCTGTGTATAAACATTTGCATTTTAAAGGTGTTATTAAAGTTCCTATCGACAATGTAATCTCTTTTAAAATGAACCATTATGGTTTTCAGGTTGAAAATGATATTTTTTGGTCAGGCTTAACAGGAGAATGGGAAAAAGTCTCATTAGGTTTATGGATAAAACTTTGTAAAAATGCCGATGTGGTTTTTGATATCGGTGCCAATACCGGTGTATATTCATTAATAGCAAAAGCGCTGAATAATGAGGCAGACGTTTATGCTTTAGAACCAGTAAAAAGAGTCTATGAAAAACTTATCGAAAATAACCAATTAAATAATTTTGATATAAAATGTTTACCTGTTGCGGCATCAAATTATAAAGGAAAGGCTAAAATATACGATACTGATTCTGATCATACCTATTCAGTTACTGTTAATAAAAATTTAAACCCGGAAACGCAAGGGATAGTAGTAACGGAAATTGACACTACTACTTTGGACAGGATTATTGAACAAGAGAAGATAACTAAAATTGATTTGATAAAAATTGATGTTGAAACACATGAAGCGGAAGTGCTTGAGGGATTTACTAAGTACATTAAGCTTTTTAGACCAACTATTTTAATTGAAATACTAAGTAATGAAGTTGGAAAAAATGTTGAGAAGAATATAATGGGATTGGAATATTTGTACTTTAATATTGATGAAAGACTTGGAATACGGCAAGTAGATGAAATAACAAAAAGTGATCATTTCAACTATTTGTTATGTACAAAAGAAGCAGCAGAAAGGTTAAGGCTTATTTAAAGGATATTTGCTTAAAGAAATGAAAAACGATAAAATTTACTTTGAGAATTTGGATTCAATAAGATTTATTGCTGCAACAATGGTCTTTCTTGGTCACGGGTTAAGCGACTCCTATAAATATTTGCCTAACAACAGCCTGAAGAATTTTCTTGATCTTATTAGTAGTGGTGCCACCGGAGTTTCAATTTTTTTTGTTTTGAGTGGCTTTCTAATAACATACTTATTAATTTTAGAACTCGAATTGAATTCCAAAATTAATATAAAAAACTTCTATATAAGAAGAGTTCTTAGAATATGGCCTTTATATTTTGCAATCGGTATTATTTCATTTATTATCTATAATTCGCCGGAAGCTCTTATAGGAATAGGCGATAGAATATTCTATAGCCTATCCTTTTTAAGCAATTTTGTAAAATGTTTTTATTCTGGTATACTGATGCCCGAAGCCGTGACTTGGTCCGTCTCAATCGAAGAGCAGTTTTATTTATTTTGGCCTTTACTATTTTTGTTTTTACCACATAAATTTTGGTTACCCGCCATATTATTTACAATTATTTGCTCAATTGTATTTCGTGTATTTAATTTTAATGATGCAACAATTTTATATTTTCACTCTCTTTCTGTGCTTCTTGATCTGGGAATTGGAGGTTTATTCGCATATTTAATAAAAACTCAAAATAAGTTCAAATCTTTTTTTGAAAATACTGCAACTAAATCTCATTTTGTCTTTTTTCTGATTTCCGTTTGTCTCCTTTATTGGAATGTTAAGATATTCGATTTTAAATATGGTCATGCAATTGGTCGAATATTTATTTCAACATCCTTTGCTTGTATTATTTGTGCCCAAGCGATTACAAAATCAAATTCTATATTGAATCTTAAAAACTTTTCTTTTGCAAATAAATGGGGCAAATATACTTACGGCATATATTTAATTCATCCAATCGCTTTAACTATAATTGGGCTGATCGCAGAAGCGATAAATTTTCAAAAAGTCAATACTATCAATGCGTTTATTATCGCCGCTGTTGGGTATATCCTAACATTGTTTATAAGTAAATTAAGCTATACATTTTATGAATCGAGATTCCTTAAGTTAAAATACAAGTTCGCCACAATTAAAACACATGAATAAAAAAAATTAACACCTGAAAATAAACATCACATACATCATTTCCGGCATCAGCAAAGCGTTAGCCTTTGAGTGGATTGCAATTTACATTAACAAAGAGAAATTCAATTTGAATTTTATTTTATTAAACCCCGGAGAATCCGAACTGGAAAATCATTTATTAAATAATAATTTCAAGGTTGATCGAATTAACTATACCGGCAAAAAAGATGTTTTAAGAGCCATTTTTGCCACATTTAAAATTTTAAAGAAACATCAAACTACTGTTGTGCACACACATTTATTTGATGCAAACATTGTTGGTTTAACAGCTGCGTGGCTTGCTTGTGTTCCGAAGAGAATTCACACAAGGCATCATGCTAATTATCATCATACCTATCACCCTAACGCTGTAAAATATGATAAATGGGCGAATCGCCTCTCGACCCATATTGTGGCCATTTCAAAAGTTGTTAAAGATATTTTAATAGATAAAGAGAAAGCAAACCCATTAAAAATACACCTTATCCATCATGGATTTGAATTGAGTGAATTTACAAATGTCTCTCAATCATCGATAAATAAACTGAGAGAAAGATATATTACAGCTAATGCTCGCCCAGTTATTGGCGTAATTTCACGTTACCTTGAATTAAAAGGAATTCAATATATTATTCCTGCATTTAAAAAATTATTAATTACATATCCTGATGCAACACTTCTCTTAGCAAATGCCAGTGGAGATTATAAAGGTGAAATAAATAGATTACTTCAAAACATTCCAAAATATAATTATAAAGAAATACCGTTTGAAGCCGATATTTTTTCTTTATACAAGTTATTTGATATTTTTATTCATGTTCCAATTGATCACGAAATCGAAGCTTTTGGCCAAACATACGTGGAGGCACTGGCAGCAAATGTTCCCTCGGTATTCACCTTGTCTGGAATTGCCAATGAATTTATTTGTGATAGACGTAATGCGTTGGTTGTACCACATAAAAATTCAGACGCAATATATTCAGCAATGATATTATTATTAGAAAAGGAGTCTTTAAGAAAGGAAATTACTAGAAATGGATTAATAGATGTTGAAGCAAAATTTAAGATAAAGGATATGATGGATAAACTAGAAAAACTATATTACAATTAATGTTTTTTACACTAATTATACCCACGTTTAACCGCGCACATTTAATTCATAAGACTCTTTTGAGTATTTTGAATCAGAAATTTAAAGATTATGAAGTTATTATTATTGACGATGGTAGTACAGATGATACTCAATTCGTTATAGAACATTTTATTCAGCATAATAACCTATTAAATTGGCACTATTATTATCAGAAAAATAGAGAACGCGGCGCTGCAAGAAATTATGGAATTGCAAAAGCAAATGGGGAATGGATTACATTTTTAGACTCAGACGACCGTTTATATCCATCGCATTTTGAAACAGCTTATGAATTTATTAGTGTTTATTCTAGCATTGATGTATTTCATTCGGCTTATGTTTTTAACAATGATTTAGGTGAGATTAAAAAATCAGTTATCTATCCTAAAAATAAGGACCTTAATGCAGAAATATTAAAGGGCAATATATTAAGTTGTTTTGGAATGTTTGTGAGAAAAGAAGTGTTGAGAAATTATAATTTTTGTGAAGAACGAGCGTTAAGTGGTACAGAAGATTGGTTATTATGGTTGCAATTATCGGCAAGATATAAAATACATCTACAATCTAAAATAACAGGCAGTATGATTTTACATTCCGAAAGAAGTGTTTTAGGATTTAATAACTTACAGATGCTTAACCGTAGCAATTTGTTAATTAAGTATTTAAATAAAGATGCTGAGTTTTTATTAAAATACGGGCAACGGGCAATAGATAAGATTCATGCACACATGATGACTTATATCGCATTACATATGGTAATTTCAGGGCAAAAACAAACATCGATTAAATATTTTGTTAAAGGAATTATCATGAATGTAAATGAAATATTTTCCCGTAGAACGCTTGCTTTCTTTAAATATTTGTTCATAAAACGTCGCATCTAAAGAGATTTGCTAAAGATAAAAACCTACTTTTATAATTGTTATATATAGCGAATCTGTAGTGCTTAAACGTCAATTTAATAAAGTTTCCCTTTACTTATATATTATTTTATTTATATTTAGTATTTATCCTATTATTTTCTCTACAGTTTCAAACATTAGTAGTACGCGTAATAAAAAAGAACTATTTAATATTCAGTTAAGCAGATTTAAATCAGTTAATGATATTATTGCATACATAGACGGGATCTATTCTGCTAAGTGTCCTGAAAAAGAAATAGATACAGTTTCTTATGTTAGCGTAACAAGCGATGTTATTAAGAAACGATTTTTTCATGGATTATCAGCTTATTCATTTAAAGATAATTGGATAGCTTATACAACAAGTAAACTATTATGGAGTCACTTAAGTGCAATAGTGGATCCTGACGATATTTTGGATCACTCAGAAGGTCTTTGTAGTCAACAAACGATTGTTTTTTTAGAAATTTTAAAACGAAAAGGAATTCAAACCCGTTGGGTTGGATTAGGTTATAAAGAGGGTCCAGGTCATTTTTTGGCAGAAGTTTTTTATAATGGAAGTTGGCATATATACGATGTTAATTTGGAGCCAAAGTGGGAAAAAATTGTAAATCACCATAAGAGTATTGACTATTATAGAGTGAACCCAGATTCTCTATATAGGACATATGAAGGGATTTTGGATAAAACCACTTTTTACAAAATAATGGAAGAGGTAAAATATGGTTATGTCAATGAATTTCCGGCAAAAAAAATGCTACTAGTTCATCGAACGACAAAAATATTAACATTTTTATTGCCTTTATTTTTTTTAATAATGATAATAGTAACACTTAATAAAAAAGAAATTCCTTCAAAGATTTTTAAGAAGACACCTTTTAAGTTTAGGAAAGCAAAATCTGATGCTATTGAAAATTAGCATATAAATTTGTGTTTATAGTTCATATGATAACCGGCAAAAAGAATGATTTAATAAAAAGTTAAGAAATTAGTGTGCTATTAAATTAGAACCTTACTTTTTTTCCACTTTGTTTTTCGTACAAATGTCTGAGCATAAAAATTCCTGCCACAAAAAATGGCAATTCAGGTAAACGTAATCTTACTAAAGATCCAAAGTTCGCTACAGTTAAACCAACTGAAAAAGCAAAAAAGATAGAAAATAACATACAAAAGAGTAGCATTGGATTTTTTCTTATTAAACTAAAGAATCCTAAAAACTTTAGCTTGATTAATAAAAATATAGTGAGTATTAAAAGATATGAATTTTCTAGGGAGGAAACTAACATCACAGCATTTTTAACGTCCCAGACTCCAGGCCTGAAAATACCGGAAAAAATGGCTATCGGGGCTTTTGATAGAACTCCTCCAAGACTGGCATCAAATTCTCCTATATCATAGGTTTTTCCGCCATAATAGTCGGCCTTCATATCCTTTTGGGTCACCACAGCCTTATCCAAAACGTTATCCAATTTATATTGTCCTAAATTATCTCCCATATTGTCAAGAGCAAAATAGCCTGTTATCGCTCCGAGACTTAGTATGATAGGAGTCGCTATAAGTCGTACAAATCCATGGTTGATTTTTTTTACGATGTTATTACTCAACCACAAAATACACCCTGGTAATAGAGCAAAAAAGATATAAGGTTTAATGGCGAGTATAATAAATGCTGATACAAAGAGATAAAATCCAAAGGAAAACTTGCGTTGCTTTTTGATAAAAAAATGATAAAAGGCATAGGTAAACCATCCTACAGCAGATATTGTAAAAGAATCCTTCATTAATCCTGAACCCCAGAATACACAAGAAGGAATAAACAAACAAGCAATCGCCAATTCTTTTTTTAGTTCTGGAAATTCCTGTAAAAAAGTCTGGTATAATTTCCACATACCTCCATAGGTAAGGCATGCCACCAATACTGCAGTTGCAAAATAAGAATGAAAGCCAAGCGAAACTATTGGAATTAATAAACGAACAACGAAAAAAGAATGACTATCTCTCGCCCAGTAAACGGGATATCCCGTAGATTCATTGAATGTAAAATAGTGATTTTTAGCGTTTCCCAACCATCCAATCCAAAAGCTTTCTTGGTCCGTAAACATTAATTTTGCATATGCCGATGATGTTTGAAAATAATTTGTTGTATCTCCTCCATTGTAGTAAAAAAAATAAACCAAACCTAAAGCAATTGCTCCTATTACACGCACCATTAAACCTTTTGTAAAATACGAGTATTCTGGATTCGTGCGTATATTCCTTTTGGTGATCCAATATCCGTAAGCATAGGCACCTAAAATATACAAGGGCGCCAATAATATATCAAAAATGCTTAAAAGAGGGTTCATGCAACTATAAAAATACTATTTTTACTTCACTTTATGATTGATAAGAAAACCTTTCTCTTTGTTTCTATTGATGGTATGACGGATCCCCTGGGACAGTCGCAGGTTTTGCCATACCTGGTTGGCTTATCTAAAAAAGGGTTCCAAATTGGAATTGCGAGTTGTGAGAAAAGAGAGAACTGGGATTTATACCATACCATCATTGAATCCATTACAAATGAAGCAGGCATAACATGGGAATATTGCTTTTATAAAACAGGCAAACCTTTTATTTCTCAGATTCAAAATTTCTTAGGGCTAAAAAAAGTCGCTCTCAAAATGCTGGTTGCTGCTACATCAAGAGCCTCGGTTTCAGTACCATCACATACTATCCTGCATTGCAGAAGTTATTTACCGGGCTTAATCGGACTTTATTCTAAACGAAAATTTGAAACAGGATTTATTTTTGATATGCGCGGTTTTTGGGCAGATGAGCGTGTTGAAGGAGGCATCTGGAAAAAATCCAATCCAATCAGTGCTTATCTGTATTCTTATTTTAAGAGGCGCGAGAAAGAACTTTTAAAGGAAAGTGATGCGATAGTTTCACTTACCAATAAGGCAAAATCAATTATAATTAACTGGAAACTTGATATAAGTGAGGAGAAAATAAATGTCATCCCTTGTTGCGTGGATTTGGTTCATTTTTCAAGACAAAATGTAGATGCTGAAAAATTAGCTGATCTTAAAGCAAAGTATCCTCAACTGGAAAGTAAATTTGTACTGAGCTATGTTGGCTCTCTTGGTACTTGGTATATGGCAGATGAAATGCTTGAATTCTTTAAAATTTTATCACAAAAAAAAGAGGCTATTTTTCTGATCATTACCAAAGATGATATTGAACTCGTGCACTCGGCAGCAAAAAAACATAACGTCCCTCTGGATAAACTAATTGTTGTATCTTCTTCCAGAGCAGATATGCCGTATTACATTTCTTTGTCAACTGCATCTGTGTTTTTTATAAAACCAACTTTTTCAAAGTCTGCTTCTTCTCCTACCAAAATGGGTGAGTTGTTATCAATGGGAATTCCTGTGCTTACAAACACTGGAATTGGTGACGTGGATCAAATTGTTACAGAAACCCAATGCGGACTGCTAATTCATAGCTTTAATGAAAAGGACTATCGAAAAATTGCGGACGAATTGATAGAAAAGAGTAACTTGTATAAAGAAAATACAGTAAGCGCTGCGAATCAGTTTTTTTCTTTAAGTGAGGGGATTGACCGCTATTCTAAAATATATAATACATTTAATTAGACTTAAAGTATGTCAAATCAAAATTCAACTATCATTGTTACGGGTGGTGCAGGTTATATTGGCTCACACACGATCATTGAATTATTACAACAAACAAATTATACTATTGTTTCAATAGATAATTTTTCAAATTCAAATTCCGATACTTTTGATAGGATCGAAAAAATCACCGGCAAACAAGTAAAGAATCTGAATGTTGACATTTGTAATTTGGAAGCTCTGGAATTAGCTATCAGTAAAGTAAAAGATCCAATAGGGATTATTCATTTTGCTGCTTTTAAATCAGTTCCGCAATCTGTGGCAGATCCCTTATTATATTATCATAATAATATCGCCTCATTGGTTAATATTCTTAAGATTTCAAAAAGCCTTAATATTTCTAATTTTATTTTTTCATCTTCCTGTTCGGTATATGGTAACGTTGAGGAATTGCCTGTAACGGAACTAACTCCGTTTTCAGTGGCTGAATCCCCTTATGCGCATACCAAACAAATGGGCGAGGATATCGTTACTAAATTTACTAAAAGTGAACCCAACTTTAAATCTGTTTTGTTGCGATATTTTAATCCGGTCGGTGCTCATCCCACTGGTTTTAATGGCGAATATCCTCGAAACAGACCGGATAATTTAGTACCTTATATTACACAAACAGCTGCCGGCATATTGCAAAAACTGACAGTATTTGGAAATGATTATGATACAAGGGATGGTTCTTGCATCCGCGATTATATTCATGTGAACGATATAGCAGACGCTCATGTCAGGGCATTAAACTATTTAATCGAAAATAAACAGAAAAAGGCCACGTCTGTCTTTAACTTGGGCACGGGAGTAGGGGTAAGTGTTTTGGAGGCAATCGGTTCTTTTGAAAAAGTGACACAGCAAAAATTGAATTACCAAATCGGGCCAAGGAGAGCCGGTGATGTGATTAGTATTTATGCAAATAATGATTTTGTAAAGAAAGAATTAGAGTGGACACCAAAATATAATTTAGATGATATGATGTTAAGTGCCTGGAAATGGCAAATGCATTTAAAGGAAGAACAATAAAGCAAGGTCTGATTATGGATAAACGTTATAAATTTAAAAGTCTTTCTGCTTATTCATCAGATGAATGGATGGCAAATTCTACGAAGCGTTATCGCACTATTTTTGATAGAGCCGAAACTACTTATTTACGTTTTGAGCTGGCTCTATATAATAAATTATTTGATGAGGAAGACTGGACTGCCAAGGTTTCAGTGAGATGTGAAGAAATACTTCCGGCAGGGAATATTACTATTTGTACACTGGATTCAGAATTAAAAGTAAGCAAAGAAGAGAATATTTTTTATGTGCGTGATGGATGGGGAACCCCTAATATTGGGGCTTTCTGGAAAAAAGGCACTTATCAATGGTTGGCAATTATAGACGGGGTTGTTGTTGGATCTCAGCGTTTTTTTGTGGAAGATGTTGGTTTAGTTACAAAGAACTCCAATCCTTATTTCTCCATTGAACATGTTAAGTTATATCATGGTGATGTGGAAGGTTGGAACCAACGCGAACGTAAATATTTAAAAAGCTTTAATAAAGATCAAACCCAGTATGTTTGGGCAGAAATAAAAATAAAGTCGCAAACTAATCTGGCTTTTAATTATGAACTGTTTTTAAATTACGTAGATGATGCTGGCCAGCATAAAGCGCATCAGGTGAAAACAGGTTTTATCGAAGCCAATAAAAAAGAGTATACCTATACACTTGATCTAGGCTGGGGAAATGCTATTCCAGGTTCTTGGAAAGATGATAAATATGCGCTGGAGATTGTTTTTATGGATGTATTAATTGGCGCAGTAACTTTTGAGTGCAATAATTTGGAAGAAGAGGGAGAGTTGCAACTAATCAGCAGTATTGATCAGACCATTGCGATTAGCTCAGGAACGTCTTCTAATATTGCCGGAAATACTATTGAGGCTTCCGAAAAAACACTGGATGAGTTGTTAAGTGAAGTGGATTCTCTCATTGGCCTTGAAAATGTAAAAAAGAGTATCCATGAAAATATTACCTATTTAAATTTCACTAAGCTTCGTAAAGAAAAAGGTTTTGATGATGGATCCGCTCTTTCATTACATTCTGTTTTTACCGGAAATCCTGGTACAGGAAAAACTACGGTCGTTAAGAAGCTTGGAAAGATTTATCAGAAAATGGGGCTGTTAAGTAAAGGACATGTATATGAAGTCGACCGTTCTGTGTTAGTAGGTGAGTACATTGGCCAAACAGCTCCTAAAGTAAAAAAGGCCATTGATGAAGCCCGTGGTGGAATTTTATTTATTGATGAAGCTTATGCTTTAGCCCGCTCAGGTGATGATAGTAAAGATTTTGGTAAGGAAGTAATTGAAATTTTGATAAAAGAAATGAGTGATGGGAAAGGTGATATTGCTATTATTGTGGCCGGTTACCCAAAGGAAATGAATACATTTATCGACAGTAATCCCGGTTTAAAATCACGTTTTTCAGAATATTTTCATTTCGACGATTATATGCCGGATGAGTTATTTCAAATTGCTACTTATTGTGCTGGACAAAAACAACTGACGATTACACCGGACGCAGAGTTTTATTTGCAGGAGCAACTTACCGAAGCTTATCGAAAACGAGATGCCAGTTTTGGTAATGCCCGTTTTGTAAATGCTGTAATTGAAGAAGCTAAACAGGATATGGGCCTGCGTTTAATGAAGTCAGAAAACATGGACGCTTTAACCAAAGAGGATCTTTCAACCATTACACTTGTTGATATGAAAAATGTATTCATGTCGGGAGAAAAAAAGAAACTGAAATTATCGGTTAATGAGAAAGAATTAAATTTAGCGCTAGCTGAATTAAATGAATTGGTTGGTATGGAAAATATCAAACAGGACGTAAATGAGTTAGTAAAGCTGATTCGGTTTTATAATGAAACAGGCAAAGATGTAGTCAATAAATTTTCCCTGCACTCTGTATTCACTGGTAATCCGGGAACAGGTAAAACAACGCTTGCTCGTATTATTGCTAAGATCTACAAGTCATTGGGTTTATTAGAACGCGGCCATGTTGTGGAAGTTGATAGGGAAGGGTTAATTGCAGGATATATTGGACAAACTGCTATTAAAACCAAAGAGAAAATTGATGCAGCAATGGGTGGTGTTTTATTTATTGATGAAGCTTATGCTTTGTCGGAAGATGGACAAAATGGTTTTGGTAAAGAGGCAATTGAAGTGATCTTAAAACAAATGGAAGATAAACGCGGGCAGTTTGGAGTGATTGTAGCTGGTTACCCGGAGAACATGCACCGTTTCGTGGAGATGAACCCTGGTTTAAAATCACGATTTGATAAGACTTATTCGTTTTCAGATTATAATGTTGATCAGTTACTTACCATTGCAAGCCAGCTATTCAAAAAAGAAAGTTTAACTCCCACACAGGAAGCGTTAGACCATCTAAGCTCTTATTTCACTTCATTGATTGATAGAAAAGATAAATTTTTTGGCAATGCACGAACAGTCAGACAAACTGTTGGGGAATGTGTGATGAAACAAAACTTAAGGATGGCTTCTATTGCTAGTTCTGATCGTAATGTAGAGGATTTAATTCACCTGACTTTTGATGATGTGAAGCATTTGATAATTGGTGAATCGGATTCAAGATCAACTCTTGGGTTCAGATTTGGATCACAATAGGAACTTTTCGTTTACGTCATTGCGAATGCCCATTTTTATGAAGCAATCTCATACTTAGCTTAAATTAAAGTGTGTTTGCCATCCCTTCATTCACGTCATTGCGAATGTTCCTTTATGAAGCAAACTCATGCCTAGCTAACTTAAATTGTGTTTGCAAATTGCTTCGTTTACGTCATTGCGAATGTTCCATTATTAAGCAATCTCATAGTTAGCTTAAATTAAACTGTGTTTGAGATCGCTTCGTGCTTTTCAGCTTTACTCAGGGTCATACCTTGAGTTAAGGAAACTTACGTCCTTGCGAATGTTCCTTTATGAAGCAAACTCAGACCTAGCTAACTTAAATTGTGTTTGAGATCGCTTCTTGCCTTGCGAAGACGAATACTTCCTGTTTCACTTACGCCGCTAATCTTGCGGCTTGGCATTGCAAAATCCATTAGCCTTTTATTTTTATAAATTCCAGGTTTCTTTTTAACCCCTTAAATTTTGTACGCTTTACAGCGCTGCCTTTAAACACTTTACTAAATAATTCTTCGCTTAAATCATACCAATCATCGCGCGAATAATCTAATAGTCCTGTTGTGTTTTTAAATAGTGGTTCATCATGTAGTTCACTAAAACTATTCCATGGACAAACATCCTGGCAAACATCGCAGCCAAATGCCCAGTTATCCATTTTGTCTTTAAAGTCATTAGGTATAGCATCTTTTAATTCAATGGTAAGATAACTAATGCATTTACTTCCATCAACCATGTAGGGGGCAATAATAGCTTCTGTAGGGCAAGCATCAATGCATTTAGTACAAGTGCCACAATAATCTTTAATTGGCCCGTCATAATCCAGATCCAGATCAATAATTAGTTCTGCAATGAAAAAGAAAGAGCCTTTTTGTTTATTAATCAGGTTCGAATTTTTACCTATCCAGCCTAAACCGCTTTTTTTTGCCCAGGCCTTATCCATCACTGGAGCACTATCCACAAAAGCTCGGCCATTAATTTCGCCGATTTTTTCTGAGAGTGTATTTAAAAACTCTTTTAATTTTTCTTTAATGACATCATGATAATCAAGTCCATAAGCATATTTTGAAATTTTTGGTGCATCAGGATTTTGAGATTGTTCAGGATAATAATTATAAAGTAATGAAATCACAGATTTTGCGCCGGCTACAAGTAGAGTAGGGTCGAGACGCTTATCGAAATGGTTTTCCATGTATTCCATTTTCCCATGCTTCCCGGCCTTAAGCCATGATTCCAATCTTGGCGCTTCTTCTTGTAAAAACTCGGCTTTAGAGATGCCGCAAAAATCAAAGCCCAAACGTTTGGCCTCTGTCTTAATGATGTACGTATGTGTTGATGATAGCAACAAGTAATCAGAAGTCTAGCTTGAAAATTTTGCTTTTAAAATGCTTTTAATTAAACCAATGAATCCACTTTTAGAGCTTGTCTCACCATCATTATTTCCTGTTAGAGATGACCCTACCGACTTCATGATTGTTACGGCAGTTTTTAGGAAATTTCCGCTTAAAACACCGGTGATCAGCTTACTGGCTCCCGCTGTTACAATTTCTTCCGGCAAAGTTTTGAGTTGAATCTTAATGGACTCTTCTTGTTTTTTTACGCGTCTTTTTATCCTGAGTTCTTCACGTTCAAGGTCTGAGAAATTATTTATCATCACTTTAGTCTTCATCATCATCAATTAAATCATTTGGATCCCTTTCAAAAAATATAGCTGTTACTTTATTCTTGACCTTCCCTGAAAAATAAATCTTATAGAATATTATAAATAACATTAATAATACTAAAAACATCCCTGCTACTGTGGCAAAGCCATAGAACATACTATTCATTTTTTCAGAAAAATAATGGGCCAGCATAAAACCAACAAACAGCAATGCAAAAAATGTGAGAATTGATGCTGTAAAAATGTAAAAAAATATGCTGGTAAATTTAGCTGTTTTTTTTGCTGACTGAATTTTTAATAAGAGCAAACGGTCATCAGTATACTTTTTTATTAATTCGTAGGTGTCATCAAAATACGTATTGGAATTGTTTTCCATTAGGCTTCTTTATTAATATTATGCTCATTTTCTACTTTTAGCAGATCCGCTAGTTCAGTTTCCAATTGATTGATTTTCGCTTTTATGTCTTCTGTAGCTGAAGCTGCTTTTTCTTTCGCACTGGCAACAAGTTTCTTTCCTTTCTCTGTTTCCAATAATTTCACAATAGCTGCACCAGCGATTGCGCCTATAAAAAGCGCACCTATAACCTTTCCTTTATCACCCATGATTTTGCATTGTTGAATATTTAGTCTAATTTACTGAAAAATCCCCACTAATACATCATACTCATCTCTATCATGGAAGAAACCACCCCAGCATTTAATCAGAAAAAAAATATTTTTTTAGTGATCATTATTTTATTTGGTTTACTGTTAGTGTTTTCTTTAAAAGAATATTTCACTGCTTTTTTAGGAAGCGTCATCTTTTACGTTTTATTTAAAAACTGGATGGATAAATTAGTGAATAAAAGAAAATGGAAAAAAAGCGTTGCCGCAATTTTAATCAACGTCGTTTCTTTTTTTATTATTTTATTACCAATCACTTTTTTTGTCTCTATGATTTATAATAAGGTGATGCCAGTGGCTTCCAACCCAGAGGTATTAATGCCTTATGTTCATCAAATGGATTCAACATTACAACATCAATATGGTATTAAAATTTTGACTGTCAAAAACATTGACATGGTAAAAACAGAAAGTACCAAAATGTTTTCCGGAGCTTTAAACCAGGGGTTGGCATTTTTCTCTTCAATCGTGATGCTTTATTTCTTTTTGTATTTTATGCTGATTAACTTCAACCGAATGGAAGCCTCCATTATTTTATCTCTTCCGTTTAAGAAAAGTAAAATAAAAATGTTTGGCGCAGAACTCAAAGCTCAAACATTTAGTAATGCAATCGGTATCCCATTAATCGCCGTCGTCCAGGGATTTTTTGCTTACTTCATTTATTTTGTAACGAGTGTGCCTGAAGCTGGTTTTTGGGCCATTTTAACTGGTTTTGCATCCATTATTCCAATAGTGGGAACAGGTATTATCTGGCTGCCGGTGAGTATTTATTTATTTGTAACGGGCCACACCGGGCCAGGTTTAATTGTTTTAGGATGGAGCGTTATTGTGATGGGAAGTATGGATAATATTATCCGGTTTCTATTGGCTAAGAAAATGGCGGATGTTCATCCGGTGATAACAGTACTTGGCATTATTTTGGGATTGGAATATTTAGGCATAACAGGACTTATTTTCGGACCTTTATTAATTTCTTATTTCGTGATTTTGCTGAAGATCTATTATGCCGATTATCAGAACATCACCTATAGAACCAAAGTGAAAGAAAATGTATTGGAACTGGGATTGCCTTTTATTTATACTAAAAAGTTTCCCTCAAAAAAAGAGGATAGGCCTGAATCTTAATCTTCAAATAAACCACCTAACCGCCCTTTGAAAGATCTTCCGAGATGTTTGTAAGCTTTTTCGGTTGCTTCACGTCCTCTTGGTGTGCGCGCTAAATAACCTTCCTGAATTAAAAATGGCTCGTACACCTCCTCAATTGTTCCGGATTCTTCTCCCACTGCGGTGCTAATAGTTGTGATCCCAACAGGGCCACCTTTAAATTTATCAATAATGGCAGATAAAATGCGGATGTCCATTTCATCCAACCCGTTTTTATCAACGTTTAAAGCTTTCAATCCATAACTGGCAATTTCAAGGGAAATTGTCCCATCACCTTTTATTTGTGCAAAATCTCTCACCCGCCTTAATAAAGCATTGGCTATACGGGGCGTTCCGCGGCTTCTTCTGGCAATTTCAAAAGCAGCTTCATCTGCAATTTCTACGCCTAAAATAGCAGAGCTTCGCTGAACGATGCCTGTTAAAACTTTACTGTCGTAATAGTTTAAACGCGAAGTAATTCCAAAACGCGCACGTAAAGGTGCCGTTAGTAAACCGCTTCGTGTAGTAGCTCCAACTAAGGTAAACGGATTTAATTTTATCTGAACCGTTCTTGCGTTTGGCCCGCTGTCAATCATAATATCAATTTTGTAATCTTCCATCGCAGAATATAAATATTCTTCTACAATGGGGCTCAGGCGATGAATTTCATCAACAAACAAAACATCAAATGGTTCCAGATTCGTTAAAAGACCCGCAAGGTCGCCTGGTTTATCTAATACAGGCCCACTGGTAACTCTTAAGTTTACTCCTAAGTCGTTAGAAATAATATGAGCTAAGGTAGTTTTTCCTAAACCCGGAGGGCCGTGTAATAATACGTGATCCAAAGCCTCTTCCCTTTTTTTTGCTGCCTGAACAAATACAAGCAAATTATCAACGACTGATTCCTGTCCGCTAAAATCATCGAATTCAATGGGGCGTAAGGCTTTTTCATATTCCTTATCAGTTCCATTTAACTTTCCATTATTAGCGTCTAAATTTTCGTTCATGGTTTTTTACTGTATGCATGTAAAAATACATTATTTACGGATAGCTCACTGCTATAAATTGTAGCATTAAAATGCAATTATCTTCGCATGCGGTTGATTCTATTTCCTTAATAAAATCAGAAAGAGTAAAATTATTTCCGACTGTTTTAAGTTTGTTTTGTGTAGGGATTTTAGAGGATAATTTTAAAAGATTAACTCTGCCTAGCATTTCAATTAACCCTAAGCGCTATTTTGCGAAGGCTCCAGGAATCATTTTGTTCCTCTGCCTCGTGCCACTTAATCTCAAATTATTTTACTCAGCACACACCACCGTCGCTATCAATGCAACTCTGCAACAAAACGCTACTCAGCAACAACTCCGGCAACTCTACCCTAAAACTCTGTATCAACCAGTAAAATTCAGTATTTTACCGTATCTTTGCCAAAATTACCAACATGACTACCTTTAAAGACCTCAACCTTACCAAACCTTTAATTAATGCGTTAAGCGATATAGGCTTTGAAAGTCCCACTCCTATCCAGGAAAAAGCATTTCCGGTTATTATGTCTGGTAAAGATGCAGTTGGTATTGCACAAACAGGTACCGGTAAAACATTTGCTTACCTATTGCCCATATTAAGACAATTAACTTACTCTGAACAACGCCAGCCCCGGGTACTTATTCTGGTGCCAACGCGTGAATTAGTTGTGCAGGTGGTAGATGAAGTGGCGAAACTATCTACTTACATGCAGGCACGTTGCACCGGTGTATATGGCGGAGGAAATATCAATATTCAAAAACAAAAAGTGTATGACGGTGTTGATATTTTAGTAGCTACCCCCGGACGATTAATAGATTTAACCTTAAGCAGGACTTTACAATTCAGTAGCATTCAAAAGCTAGTGATTGATGAAGTGGATGAAATGTTGAATTTAGGTTTCCGTTCCCAGTTAATTAAAATCCTCGACATCCTTCCTGAGAAACGCCAGAATTTAATGTTCTCTGCAACTCTGAACGAGGACGTGGAAATGATGATCGAAAACTACTTCAAAAAACCGGAATATATTGAGTTGATAAGCCGTGGAACCCCATTAGAAAAAATCATTCAACAGGCATATCATGTTCCTAATTTTTACACCAAAGTAAACTTGTTGGAATATTTATTACAGACCGAGAAAAGTTTCACTAAAGTATTAGCCTTTGTAAAGAACAAAAAAATTGCAGATGATATTTATAAAGCATTGGAATCTGAATTTTCAGAAGAAATTGGCGTAATCCATTCCAACAAATCGCAACCGCAACGTTTTAGCGCAGTTAAAAAATTTGATGAAGGCACGCACCGTTTATTAATTGCAACGGATGTCATTGCCCGCGGATTGGATTTAAAGGATGTAACCCACGTTGTCAATTTTGATATGCCATCTAAAGAGGCAAGCGCCTACATACACCGTATAGGGCGTACAGGTCGCGCAGACAAAACCGGTATTGCATTAAGTTTTATTACAAAGTTAAATCTTCCGATGCAAAAAGAAATTGAAGCATTGATGAAGAAAAAAATCCAGATGCTTGACATTCCTGAAGCGGTTGAAATATCGGAGAACTTAACGCAGGATGAAAAACCGGTAACGCGTGATAAGTCGTTAAAGAAAATTCCAAAAACAGCCACACCAACGGGCGCTTTCCATGAGAAAAAAGACAAGAATAAAAAAGTGAACTTAGGTGGTAAACGCCGCCAGGAAAACTTAAGAAGGATCGCAGAGAAAAACGTAAGGAACAAACCTTTTTAAATTCTGCTGTGAGTTCGAGTTGTCACTTCGAGCGAAGTCGAGAAGGGATCCTTTTCACACCTTGAAAGGAAATTCTTTGGGCGTTACCCTAGCGGGTCAGGCTTTCCGTTTCAATCTTTTTGCCTGTCCACTGAGGCTCTCGAAGTGCAGGCAAAAAGGATTTTAACTGCAATCCTTAACGCAGAAATTAAATCTCAATCACTCCTAATGTCAAGTTGATCCAGTCACTTCGATCTTTAATATTTAACTTGTCACTTCGAGCGGAGTCGAGAAGCGTTAATTCTTATCTAGTATAACAATTTTTTTAACGAACTCCTTACTGCTTGATGTTTCCGAAATGTGTAAAAAATAAATTCCTTCAGCAACATTTAAGTTCAACGGTAATATCCGTTCTGATAATTCAATCTTTTTACTAAAAACACATTTCCCGTATATATCCACCACTTCCACTTTTGCACTAAAAATATGAGTATTTAAATTCATGATTTCAAGCTGTCCATTACCCGGATTAGGAAATACATCGAACATAGTTTCAAACTCATGTTCAATGAGTGACGTAGCAAAAGATATCAAAACCGAATCCATATGAGTGCAACCCTTTGAATCTGTTACATTATAGGTATAGGTACCCGGACAAGAAGGTGCTGCTGGAAAATAATTAATAGAATAAGCAGGAGTGCCTCCGCTGATTTGTAATTGTAAATTGCCATCACAACAGGCAACACAACTTGCATGTGTAACAGACTCGGTTACCTGTATAGCTGTTGGTTCGTTAACTAAAACACTGCTATATGCTATGCATCCATTAGCATCTGTAACAATAAAACCATATGTTCCGGCACATAGGCTATTAGCGCATTGTGTTGTTCCACCAGTCGGGAAACATTCAAAAGTATAAGGTGCATTACCACCGGTAACATTGTTGCAACATACTGTCCCATCACATACACCATAGCAGGAAACATTACTGGAACTCAAAGAAAATGTAATTTGAGGAGGATTCTGAACTAAAAAATTAGCAGTACAGGTATTACCGCTTGCATCCGAAATATCAACCATAGAGGTGCCTGAACACACATTCATATTTGTGGAAGTGGTCTGTACAGGTGCAGTATTCCATGAATAAGTATAAGCCGGAGATCCTCCAGTGACATTACTAATAGAAATATTCGCATCACACATACCGGGGCATGAAGGCCTGTATATATTATAATTAAAAGTAAATGCCCCACAAGTACCCACGCCCGAATTTGTATAAGTCGGTGTTGAAGTTGAAGTCGCTGCCGGAGAAACAGAAGTAGTAACACACGGAGATAAAACCTCTGGAATTGAAAGCGTAATGGGTACTGTACTGCTTCCTCCATCAATTAAATTAAAAGAAAATTTAACCCACCCTACTTGTGACGTGACTGAATTTTTATAACCAAAGTACAGATTTGTAACAGAAAATGGTCCTTGACAATCAAAGCATCCATAATCACCCAATTGCATAATTGAATCATTATACCAATTGGTACCGGCGGGAGGCAAAATAGTATCTGACAAACTGAAATAATTTACAAACCGAAATGAAGTATTTGCTGTATCTGCACAAACCTGGAAAGATGAGTTTAAAATATATAAAAAGGCATTATTCGAAGCATCTATAGCTGTTGGCCCTTTGTGCAAGTCAATTCTTATATCAGCTATGCTGTCACAATCCAGATCAAAAGAGCCCGTGCCATTTCCAAATACGGTACTTACCGAAAAATTAACTACAGGATTAGAAATAATCAAACCGGAAACGGTACTACCTGCAATAATCTGAGAATAAACAAAATTTGTATTTGTTATAATCAGTAATAATAACATTAAACATTTCTTCATCATACAAAGTTTATGAAACTGGTCATATATCAATGTTACAAAAAAAAAGAAGCCTTTTACGATCACTTGCTAACCCAAAACCATGCTTTAATAATTAATATTGTTCTTTCTTTCCTTGTCACTTCGAGCGAAGTCGAGAAACACTATTTTAATTACCCCAACCTCACTTTTAGTTTCTTCCAACGCACTTTTAGTTTTTTAATCCCTTCTTTTAAGTTCTTCAATCCTTATTTTAAGAACTCAAACATCGGTTTTAACTTCTTTCACCATATTTTTAATAATTTCAACAACATTTTTAAGAACTTCCATCCTGTTTTTAAGAACTACAATCTTGTTTTTAAAAACTCTTAACATTCTTTTATAAACTAGCATCCTGCTTTTAGTAACTGATGGTATTCTTTTTGTGTTTAACACAAGTATTATGTTAACACTCAATTTACAACCAGTTTTTAAAGCGCGCGGTATTGATAAACCCTACTCTTTCCTTGTAAGTGCAGGCTTTCCTTCTTATACCGCCCACAATTTACTCAACGCAAAGACAGTGAGTTTCAGGTTAAGCTATATCGATAAGTTATGTGCCATCCTCAATTGTACACCAAATGAGTTATTAGTGTGCACCCAACCACAACGAGAAATTAACGGAGGATCATCCAATAACAAAATTAAAAAAACAAAATACGGACCTCAATTGGCAGGATACCATCAAAACCATTCCATTGGATCAGTTAAGTGAGATCGTGAAGATCATTAACGCGCATAAAAATAGTAAGTAGAAAACCTCTTAATGGGCCTCCAGCCAGTTAACGCCAACTCCCATTCCAACTTCTACAGGAACGTTTAATGGCAGCGCCTCCTTCATATGCTTTTCAATGATCGGTTTGATGAGATCCAGTTCAGGTTTATACACATCAAACACCAATTCATCATGAACCTGCAAAATCATGCGTGATTTAATATCCATTCCTTTCAATTCATTGTGAATATTAATCATTGCCACCTTGATCATATCGGCTGCAGAACCTTGTATAGGAGCATTAATGGCATTTCGTTCAGCATAAGATCGCACAGTTGCATTAGCAGAATTAATATCCTTCAACCAACGCCTGCGCCCTAATAAAGTTTGCACGTATCCATTTGCTTTAGCAAACGCAATTTCATTTTCCATATAGCTCTTAATGGAATCATACTGCGCAAAATAATTATCTATCAGTTGTTTCGCTTCGGCACGTGGTATATTCAAATTATCAGCCAAACCAAAAGCACCTTGTCCGTATATAATACCAAAGTTTACACTCTTGGCTTTATAACGCATTTCCTTGGTCACTTCACTTTCCTCAATCCCATAAACTTTAGCAGCCGTAGCCGTATGAATATCTTTCCCGGAATTAAAAGCTTCACACATATTCGGGTCGCCACTGATAGAAGCCACAATTCTTAATTCAATTTGTGAATAATCCGCACTCAATAAAGTGTATTCATCATTACGAGGTATAAATGCTTTACGAATCTGCCTTCCTCTCTCTGTACGTATTGGAATATTCTGAAGATTCGGATTATCACTACTTAATCTTCCTGTAACTGCAACAACCTGGTTAAAGGTTGTATGAATACGATTTGTCTTTGGGTTTACTAATAAAGGCAAAGTATCAACATAAGTTGACTTTAATTTAACCAATTCCCTGTAATCTAATATCTTGGCAATAATTGGATGCTTACCTTCAAGCTTGGATAAAACATCCTCACCAGTAGCGTATTGCCCGGTCTTTGTTTTCTTAGCCTTATCTGTAATTTTTAAATATTCAAATAAAATTTCTCCAACTTGCTTCGGCGAAGAAATATTAAATTTAGTTCCGGCCAATGCCTGGATCTCAGCATCCACTTTCGTTATATCTTCCTGCAATTGTGCAGAAAAGTCATTCAAAGCAGCCACATCAATATTAATTCCTTCGCGCTCCATACCTGCCAGCGCTTCAATTAAAGGCAACTCCACCTCATGAAATAACTTTTCCGTTCCTGCATTCTTTAAAAGAGGAACAAACGCTTCTTTTAATTTGAAAGTAACGTCTGCATCCTCTGCTGCATAGTTTGCAATTACCTCAATAGGCACATCACGCATACCCAACTGATCTTTTCCTTTTTTTCCAATTAATTCTTCAATGCTGATCGGCGAATAATTCAAATACGTTTCTGCCAGAATATTCATATTGTGACGCATGTCAGGCATAAATAAAAAATGCGCTACCATGGTATCCCATAATTTATTCTTTATTTCAACCCCGTAATTTTTTAAAACTTGTAAATCATATTTAATGTTTTGCCCGATCAATGTTTTAGAAGCGTCACTAAACAAAGGCTTAAAGCGATCGATCAAAACCTGTGTCTGCACGTGATCCTGTGGAGCGGGCACATAATATGCTTCATTAGTTTTCACGGCAAACGACATTCCAACAACTTCGGCTTCAATTGTATCTAATGAGGTTGTTTCGGAATCAAAGCAAAATTCAGTACCAGCATTTAAAAGTGTGATCAGGTTCGTGATCTTTTCGTCAGTATCACATAATATATAGTTCGGATTAATATCCTTAATGGTTTGAAAAGTTTTAGCGTCTTCTGCCATTACCAGATCTAAATGTTCCTCGCTAAACAAATCACCACCATTAAATAAATCTGCTTTAGGTTTAGGCTCTTCTTTTTTAATTGATTTTGGCGGACTATTAAAAGAATCTTTACCGCCACCAATATCTTCGCCTAATAGTTTCTGAGCAATAGTTCTGAATTCTAATTCAGTAAATAACTCTTTAAGAGCTTCTTTGTTGATCTGTTTGATCACCAACTCATTCTCATTAAACTCAACAGGTACATCTAAAATAATTGTTGCCAGCCACTTTGATTGAATAGCTTTTGCTTTATGCTCTTCGACTTTTTCTTTCAGCTTACCTTTTAATTTATCAGTATTAACAATCAGATTTTCAATCGTGCCAAAATCTTTAACTAATTGAATAGCGGTTTTTTCACCTACGCCAGGTATGCCAGGAATATTATCTACCTTATCACCCATTAAACCTAAAATGTCAATCAACTGCCCTACATGTGTGATGTCCCACTTTTTACAGATCTCAGGCACGCCCAAAACTTCTGCACCGCTTCCAAAACGAGCCGGCTTGTAGATAAATGTATTCTCATCTACCAACTGTCCGTAATCCTTATCAGGTGTCATCATGTAAGTTGTAAAACCTTTTTGTTCTGCAACCTTTGCTAATGTACCAATTGCATCATCGGCTTCATATCCTGGAGTTTTAATAATGGGAATATTAAACCCTTCAATCAACTGCATGATATAAGGAATACAGGTTCTCAGATCCTCGGGCATCTCTTCCCGTTGAGCTTTGTATTCTACATATTCGGTATGTCGCACGGTTGCTTCAGGTGTATCAAATACAACAGCAATATGAGTGGGTTTTTCTTTGTTTAATATTTCCAGTAATGTATTAGTGAAGCCAAATATAGCGGAGGTATTAAGTCCTTTTGAAGTAACTCTTGGATTCGTACTAAAAGCGAAATACGCTCTGTAAATTAAAGCATAAGCATCCAGTAGGAATAATTTTTTAGGGGTATCTTTTGTTATCATTATAGTATTTTAATTACTGGAAGCAGATTTATTAAATTCATTAAAAAAACTTTCAAGGACATCGGCCCTTAATGCAATTTCTTTTTGATCATTTATTTTTTGAACCAATGGTTTATTAGATTTGAATATATCTTTCAATTGTTTCTTTATTCCTTTCTCATTGATCACGTTAAATTGTCCATCACCTTTTTCTTCCATCACACAAAACTCTTCAAACTCACTAGCAATACCTTCATCAATGATCTCAAAAGCCGTCTGAAAAAGAGAGGCTTTTCCTTTACTCAATACTTTAAAAAAACATGATTTATTATCGTGATAAGCACTTATGAAATAATAGGTATTATGTCCGTAACCGTTTATTTTATCCGGTGTGTAAAGTCTTACCTTATTGGTTTTATCCTTGAAACTTATTTTCTGAAACAACTCTGACTTTTTGCTCTTTGGAAGTTTAATTTGCCCTTTAATAGTATCCCCTTTAAGAGTTATGATGTAAGCTTCTTCAAACACATCGGGCGCCTTTTTTGTTTGAGAAAAAATATTGATGGAACTGCAGACAATCAATAATTGGAAGTATTTTACCATTGGTTTTGTTTTGTTATGGCGCTTACAGTTTAATTAAATCGGAAATTTGATTTCGTAAATGGTGGGCCATAATTTGCCGGTCACCAAAATTTTGTTTGAAACAGAATCATAAGCAATCCCATTTGTTTCCAATGCATTTGGATTTTTCACCTTACTCTCATACATTAAAGCACTCAAATCCATTTTACCAACTATATCTCCACTGTTGGGATCTATCTTTACAATGAGATTGGTAGTCCAGATATTCGCATAAATAAATCCGTTGATGAATTCTAATTCATTTAAATGTTCTACGACGTATCCGTTTTCGGCAACATCCAATCTTTTTATCACGCTGAAATTCGATGGGTCCATAAAAGTAAGATAACTGGTTCCATCGCTCATAATTAAATGTTTCCCGTCTGTGGTTAAGCCCCAGCCTTCTCTATTAGTATAATTAAACTTTCCAATGTTTTTAAATGTTTTTCCGTCATAAATAAATCCTGTTTGACTTTTATATGTTAGCTGGAAAACTTTTCCATTTAAAAAAACAATCCCTTCCCCGAAAAGCTCACGATCAATCTCCGCCTTCACATCAATCTTTCCGTTTTTCAAATCCACGCTTCCAAAAACAGATTTAGTTTGCGGTAGATTATCAGGAGAGCCTGTACTTTCAAATAACTTGCCTTCATGAAATAATAAACCCTCCGTAAAAGAATTAACGTCATGCGGGTATTGATTTTCGATGGAAAATTTTAATTCAGGAATTTTAGGCGTTGTGTTCTCAACCGGCGGCAAAGTAATATTTTCTTTTGGCTTATCAGGACCACATGCAAAACAGATAATTGTTACAGGAATAAATAAACAAAGATTTTTCATATTGAAATTCATACAGGCAATTAATTTATATACTCCATGTTACGCCTTCTTTACTATCCTTTACCTGGATACTTGCGGCAGTTAATTTGTTTCTTATTTCATCCGAAGTTGAAAAATCTTTATTCGCTTTGGCTTTATCTCTTAACTCCAGAATCAATTGCATAACATTTTCTAATGCAGTACTGGTCTTTCCTGTTTGTTCCACTTCTTTTTTCAAACCCATCACATCAAATACAAAATGCTGATATATTTTATTTAACAGATCAATGTCAGATTGACTCAAAGAGGTTTTTTTATCATTAGCCGAATTGATCATTCGAATAGCATCAAACAAGTGGGCAATCAATACTGGCGTATTAAAATCATCATTCATTGCATCATAACATAATCTTTCTAATGCAGCCACATTTTCGTTTGATGTTGCTGATGGTTTAATAGATTGCAAAACTTTATAGCTATCCATCAAACGGTTATATGCTTTTTCAGAGGCAGTAAGCGCATCGTTACTAAAATCCAACGTACTTCTATAATGAGTTTGCATCATAAAAAACCTTACAGCCATGGGACTGAATCCTTTTACTAATAAGGGATGGGAACCGGTGAATAATTCCATCGGTAAAAAACTATTACCTAATGACTT
Organism: Bacteroidota bacterium; assembly: GCA_040387555.1. GTDB lineage: Bacteria > Bacteroidota > Bacteroidia > B-17B0 > Aurantibacillaceae > UBA4416. Next base: position 730,791 of record JAZKDO010000003.1, read on the forward strand.
ACTCATTTTTTGCCCATTTACGGTTAGCATGTTCGTGTGTAACCAGTAATTGGCCGGGCTTTTTCCGCAGTACGCAATATTTTGCGCTATTTCATTTGTGTGATGAGTTGCCTGGAGGTCCATTCCTCCTCCATGAATGTCAAATTGTTCGCCTAAATATTTTGTACTCATGGCAGAACATTCAATGTGCCATCCTGGAAAACCAACTCCCCATGGGCTTGGCCATTTCATCAAATGCTCCGGTTTTGCTTTTATCCAAAGTGCGAAATCCAATCGTCCTTTTTTATCATCTTGCCCTCCCAGTTCGCGGGTATTTTCCAGTAATTCTTCGAGTTTACGATTGGTGAGTGCTGTGTAATTATTTGTCTTCGCAAATTTTTCAACATCAAAATAAATTGTGCCGTTTTGTTCATAAGCCAAACCATTTTTAATGATTTGTTTAGTCATTTCCTGTTGTTCAATGATATGCCCTGTGGCAGTTGGTTCAATACTTGGTGGCAGATTGTTCAATAAAGCCATAATATCCCTGAATCCAACCGTATATTTCTGTACTATTTCCATTGGCTCAAGCTGCATCAACTTAGCCTTCTTTGCAAATTTATCATCACCTTCATCTCTGTCACCTTCCAGATGGCCGGCATCAGTTACATTTCTTACGTAACGTACTTTATAACCCAAATGAACAAGATAACGGTATATCAAATCAAAGGACATAAAGGTCCGGCAATTGCCCAGATGGACATCACTATAAACTGTTGGTCCACACACATACATTCCTAAAAATGGAGCATTAATAGCCTTAAATTCTTCCTTTGTTCTGCTGAGGGTATTGTATATAAATAACTTTTCCATAAAATTTCAGATTTTAAATTTAGCAAAAAAAAAGACGGTATTGCACCGTCTTTTTTGAGTTATATACTAAATAAGATTAATTTTCAACAGGCGTATCTCCTACATATAATCCATTTCTGTAAACCGAAACTCTTTGTAAAATTCCGTTTTCATCGTAAATATATGCTTTACCATCCATCAAACGGTTTTCTTTAAAAACTCCGTCTTTGGTAATTTGTTTATTCTTATTATAAGTAATGTGCTGTCCATTCAATACCATTGGACCCTTTGCTGGAGCACCATTAGGTTTTTCATCAGGTCTTAAAACAATTTTAGGAGCATTTTCTAAAGGATCCTCTTTTGATTTAACGATAGGTTTCTTCGGCTCAAACTCTTTAATAGAAGCAACCTCTACTGCTCCGTCGTTATAAGTTTTTTCTGCTTTAATATCTCCATTTTCATGGTATTCTTTAATAATACCAGCTTCTTTTCCATTAACAAAATTACCCTCAATAGCTAACTGACCATTTTCATGGAAATATTTAACAGCACCTTCTCTCTTTCCAGTGGCGTTAAAATTAAATTCATGTTGAGGTTGTCCGTTTTCGTAATATAATTTATAAGGACCTGTCCAGCGATTGTTTTTCCAATTTCCTTCTTCTGATATTTTTCCATTTTCATGGTACATAATAGCGTATCCATCAGGGCGGCCATTTTGGAAAGTTAATTGGTTTTTCATATTACCATTACAGTAATACTCAAGCCATTTTCCAATTTTACGATTATCTGTATATTTTCCTTCTTCTACTTTCTGATCAGGGGCAAAGCACGAGCCTGGCTTATGTTTACCTTTGATAACCCATTTACCCTGTTTTTTTCCTAAAACATCAATTAAATTAATTGTGTCCTTATTATTAGGACCTCCCCATTCAAACGACTGTGACTGGCCGCGGCTTACCTGATAAACCAAAAAAACCAGTATTAAATATATTTTCTTCATAGGCAAATATCTTTTACTAAATTATGTAATTTTCTTGTAGTTTTTAAATTAATTTAGACAAATCACCTAAAACTAACGATGATTGAAAAAATTCGTTTAAACCGTACTATATTTGTACGAGTGCCGTAAAAAAATAGTTACAATAATTAGTGCATTTTTTATGCCAAGTTTCTTAACATATTGTCAACTAATGACGAAAGATTATATTTTGCCGACCAATTCCAGTCTTTATTCGCTTCATTCTCCAAAATACTTTGCGGCCAGCTATCCGCTATTGCCTGTCTGAAATCTGGATTATAGGAAATTGTAAATTCAGGGATATGTTTTTGGATTTCAGAGGTAATTTGGGCAGGTGTAAAGCTGATTCCTGCAATATTATAACTTCCTCGTATTTTTATATTTTCGGATGGCGCGTGCATGATTTCGATAGTTGCACGAATAGCATCTTCCATATGCATCATAGGTAAAGCGGTATTTTTACTCAAAAAACATTCATAATACTTATTTTTTAGAGCTTCGTGAAAAATATGAACTGCGTAATCTGTTGTGCCTCCACCTGGAGCTGATTTCCAACCAATAAGACCGGGATATCGCAAGCTTCTTACATCCACTCCGAATTTATGAAAATACCATTCACACCAGCGTTCACCGGCCTGTTTACTGATCCCATAAACTGTAGAAGGTTCCATCACCGTGTATTGGGGTGTATTGATTTTTGGAGTAGTTGGTCCAAAAACTGCTATAGAACTAGGCCAATACACTTTAGATATGTGTTTTTCCTTCGCTAAATCCAGAACATTAAACAAACCTTCCATATTTAATTTCCAGGCAAACATTGGATTTTGTTCTCCTGTTGCAGATAATAAAGCAGCTAAAAGATATACATGGGAAATACTGTGCTTTTTAACAATATTTAAAAGGGCATCTTTATCCAACACGTCTAACTTTTCGAATGGATTCAGTTCCAATGCAGGTATTTGTTTCAAGTCAGCAGCAATAACATTACTTGATCCATATAATATACTCAATTCCTGAGTTAATTCTATCCCAATTTGCCCTCCGGCACCAATAATTAAAATTTTATCCTCTTTATTGTACATGATAAAAGTCAGTTATGTTTTTTAGTTTTTCACTACCTTTGCAAACGTAACTAAAAATGTGCTGATTTGAAAATCAATCGTTTTTATGCAACACTTATAAAGTAGTATAACCTGCAATTATATCTATGATGAAAATGCCAGAATTAAGAAACCGAATCAACAAAGACGAGTTGAAAACCCGTTTAGCTCATGAAAAAATTGAGCGAATCACATTTTCTTTTTACAAATACGTAAAAATTGAAGATCCAAAAGAATTTAGAGATCAACTATTTATCCAATGGACAGAATTAAACTGTTTTGGAAGAATATATATTGCCAACGAAGGTATTAATGCTCAAATGAATATTCCAAAGGAAAACTGGGATATTTTTGTAAAACAGTTTTACGCTGACACGCGTTTTAAAGATGTGCCATTTAAAATTGCGGTGGATGACGATGGAAAATCATTTTATAAACTTGCAATTAAAGTAAAAGATAAAGTGGTAGCTGATGGCATCACAGATCCAGATTTTGACGCTTCCAATACAGGAACCTATTTAAACGCAGAAGCTTTTAATAAAGCTATTGAAGATCCCAATACGATTGTGGTAGATATGCGCAATCATTACGAAAGCGAAGTGGGGCGGTTTGATAATGCTTTTTGTCCTGATGCGGATACTTTTAGAGAGGAATTACCTTTAGTAGTTGATCATTTAAAAGGACAGGAAGATAAAAAAGTAATCATGTATTGCACTGGCGGGATTCGCTGTGAAAAAGCGAGCGCGTACTTAAAACATAAGGGTTTTAAAGATGTGAACCATTTACAGGGCGGTATTATTCAGTACGCAAAAGAAGTAAAAGAGCAAAAATTAGAAAGTAAATTCAGGGGAATTAATTTTGTGTTTGATGAGCGAATCGGCGAGCGAATAACAGAAGATGTTTTAAGTAATTGTCATCAATGTGGGGAACCTTGTGATACCCATGTGAATTGCAAAAATGATGATTGCCACCTGTTATTTATACAATGTGAAAAATGTGCAACAAAAATGGAAGGTTGTTGCACGCCAAAATGTATGGAGATTGCTGCTCTTCCTATTGAATTACAGCGTGAATTGAGGAAAGGTAAAATAAAAAATGGCCCCGAATGCCTGTCGGTTTATAAAAGTAGATTAAGGCCAAATTTGGCTGAAATATTAAAAAATGATTTATCTTTAAATAAATTTTAAAAGGTTTGTTCAAACAGTTTGCCATATATATATTAGTAGCACTTGTTGGCTTTTCAATATCATGCAAAAAAATTGGCAAGTTGAAAGAATTTGATTTGAATTACTCAAACGAAGTTACGATTCCGGGCGCTAGTTCAATAATATCAGTCCCCTTTGATATTCAAACACCCGAAATCACCACAAACACTAAAGCAGATTACAAGAGCGAGGGCACGTCCTCTAAACTGATTGAGAAAGTAACTCTTAAAAAACTCTTACTTACTGTAAAATCGCCATCTTCAGGTAATTTTGATTTTTTAAATTCCATAGAAATATATCTGGCCAGCCCTAACCATACTGAAGTTTTAATAGCATCTAAAAGTAATATTCCAGAAAGTGGATTGACTTCATTAGACCTGGACACTTATTCAACAGATCTTAAAGGGTATTTTCAGGATGAGTCCTTTAGCCTGAGGTTTAAAATAACTACCGACCGAACAATTGCTTATGATATGACAATACAAAGCGATGAAACATTTCAGGTAAAAGCACGAGTAAGAAATATTTTTAAATAACAATCAAATCAATTAAACCAATCGTATGAAAAAAATTTATAGCCTTTCTCTTGTCGTAGCTTTACTAGGATTCAGTTTGTCTTGTAAAAAAAAGGAAGTAGATAAATTGACTGAATTTAACATTGACTATACAACCAATTTAACAATTCCTTCCGCAAGTATAACTGTGCCGCCGACTCCAACAACTTCTGTGGAGTTTACTACTCCAAATGTTCCTACCCAGCAAGCTACTAAGTTTAAAGAGGCCGGAACGGCTCAAAATTTAATAGACGAAATAAAAATGACACGGTTTAATATTTCTGCTGTTGGAACGGGTACAAGCACTGCCCACCTGGATTATCTTAAATCATTGACTATCTACATCAAAGCTTCGGGCTTAGGAGAAACGGCCATTGCATCAAAATCAGATATTCCTGTAGGAACATCCTCCATTTCAATGGACTTAGAAGATGTGAATATTAAGGATTACATTTTTAAAGACAACATTCAATTCAGGGTTCTGGCGATTTTTGACGCATCATCTTCATCAAATCAAACCCTTAAGATGGATGAAACGGTTCATGTATCTGCTAAACTTCTTAAATAATTTTTTATGCCTGTTTATCACCGCTTAGGAACTATTCCTCAAAAACGTCATACTGTATTTAAATCTCCGGAGGGAAATTTTTATTACGAACAGTTATTTGGTACTGAAGGATTTCATGGGTTTTCATCACTTCTTTACCACACGCACCGTCCTACTCAAGTAAAAGAAATAATTAAGAGTTATGATGTTTCTCCAAAAGTAGCGATTGATAAAAATATCAAATCATTGCTATTAAAAGGATTTGAGATAAAACCAACTGAAGATTTTTTAGAAAGCAGAAAAACGGTTTTATTTAACAGCGATTGCCATATTGGGCTTGCGGCACCAAAACAAAGCATGACTTCTTATTTTTATAAGAATGCTGATTGTGATGAATTACTCTTTATCCATAAAGGAAAGGGAACATTAAGAACTTTCATGGGCAACATCCCTTTTGAATATGGTGATTACTTAATTATTCCGCGTGGTATGATTTACCAGATGGAATTTGACACTACTGAGAACCGTATTTTTTATGTGGAAACTCCGCATCCGTTATATACGCCAAAGCGTTATAAAAATGCGAGTGGCCAACATCTGGAACATTCACCATTCTGTGAACGTGATTTTAAATTACCGACACACCTGGAAACGTATGATGAGAAAGGCGACTTCCTCATAAAAATAAAAAAAGAAGGCATGATGCACGAAGTAGTTTACGCTACACATCCTTTTGACGTTGTTGGCTGGGATGGTTATAATTTTCCTTGGGCCTTTTCCATTCATAATTTTGAACCAATTACAGGAAGAGTTCATCAACCACCACCAGTACACCAAACATTTGAAACTCCGGCATTCGTCGTATGTTCATTTGTCCCACGTTTATATGATTATCATCCTTTAGCTGTTCCTGCTCCGTATAACCATAGTAATATTGATAGTGATGAAGTTTTGTATTATGTGGATGGCGATTTTATGAGCCGGAATAACATAGAGCAAGGACACATTACCTTACATCCAAAAGGAATTCCTCATGGGCCAGCTCCCGGAGCAATGGAAAGAAGTATTGGCCAAACCGTTACACAAGAATTGGCGGTGATGGTTGATACATTCAGGCCATTAAAAGTAACTGAAGATGCAATGAAAATTGATGATGGAAAATATTATAAAAGTTGGGTTGATTAATAAAAGTAAGTAGAATAATTAATTTAGTATTTTAAATAAAATATAATTAAACAAACGTGGAGTCTAAACTTTTAAAAAATAAATTGGAACTGCGCGCATTGTATATGGCAATGTGGTCGTGATGCGTTACTGGATGGCTAATAAAAAAATTGGCCAAAACAAGTTCAATAAATAAATTATTAAACATATATCAAAAATATTATGGCAACTAAAGAAATTAAAAACGTAGAATACGGATTAGAAAAAATATTTGAAGGCGCACAAGACTTTTTACCATTATTAGGTACCGATTATGTAGAGTTCTATGTAGGGAATGCCAAACAGTCCGCTCATTATTATAAAACAGCATTTGGATATCAATCCTATGCATATGCGGGATTAGAAACAGGCTTAGCAGATCGTTGCTCTTATGTATTGAAGCAGGATAAAATCCGTATCGTATTAACAACAGCTTTAAAAAGCGATTCACCTATTGGTGAACATGTAAAAAAACATGGTGATGGTGTAAAAGTAATTGCACTTTGGGTAGAAGATGCGCGTAAATCATACGAAGAAACGATGAAGCGTGGTGCTAAATCTTTTATGGAACCAACTGTTGAAAAAGATGAACATGGAGAAGTGGTGCGTGCCGGTATATATACTTATGGAGAAACAGTTCATATGTTCGTGGAGCGTAAAAACTACAAAGGAGAATTTTTACCCGGCTTTAAAGCATGGAAAAGTGATTACAATCCTGCTCCGGTTGGTTTAAAATTCATTGATCACATGGTAGGTAACGTTGGTTGGAACCAAATGAACGCTACTGTAAAATGGTATGAAGAAGTAATGGGTTTTGTCAATTTCTTATCTTTTGATGATAAGCAAATTACTACTGAATATTCAGCTTTGATGAGTAAGGTAATGAGTAATGGTAATGGGCGTATTAAATTCCCAATCAATGAACCGGCTGAAGGGAAAAAGAAATCTCAGATAGAAGAGTACATAGATTTTTATGAAGGAGCGGGCGTACAACATTTAGCATTGGCTACTGATGATATCATCAAGACAGTAACTGAATTAAAAGCTCGTGGCATTGAATTTTTACCGCCTCCTCCACAGGCCTATTACGATGATATTCCTAGCCGATTAGGTTCTCATATGAGTATGATGCATGAAGACATTTCTAAATTACAGGAGTTATCTATTTTAGTAGATGCGGATGAAGATGGTTATTTATTACAAATCTTCACTAAACCAGTTGAAGACCGTCCGACTTTGTTTTATGAAATTATTCAGCGTATGGGTGCCAAAGGATTTGGAGCCGGCAATTTTAAAGCTTTATTTGAATCAATAGAAAGAGAGCAAGAGAAGAGAGGAACTCTTTAATATTAAAGAAAATAAAATTAAAATCCCGAAGTAAATACTTCGGGATTTTTTGTTGAGTTTTTTATACCGGATCGGCATCCACCTGCAACCGGTAAATACTTTTTTTATTATTGTATTGTAGAGTATCTATTTCCTGTTTTAATAAATTACGTACTTGCGTCGGAGAATACTCACGGTTTATTTTCAGTAAAATGCGTTTATGATATTGGTCTTTTATTTTAGCCACCAAAGGGAATTCAGGACCAAGCATCATGCCTCCAAATAAAGGTTTTAGTTGATTTGCTAACTGTTGTGAAATATCATTTACCACATTCTCGTCTTTCGAAACCACAGACAATTCAATAACACGCGTGAACGGTGGATAATGAAATTGTTCCCGCTCATTAATTTGGGATTGATAAAATTGCAAATAATTATCCGCCAGCACATGATTGATCACTGAATGTTCAGGATGATTAGTTTGAATATATACCGTACCTTTTTTATCTTTTCTTCCTGCCCTGCCACTTACCTGTACAATTAACTGGTATGCTTTTTCAAAGGAACGAAAATCAGGAAAATTTAAAACACTATCGACATTTAAAACCCCAACGACACTTACATGATCAAAATCCAAACCCTTTGTTACCATTTGTGTTCCAACTAAAATATCAATATTGCCAAGCTCAAACTCATCTATGAGTTGTTTGTAGGCATATTTACTGCGCGTCGTATCTAAATCCATGCGCGCCACTTTTGCAGAAGGAAATAAAATTTCTATTTCTTCTTCAATCTTTTCTGTTCCAAAACCTTTATATTTTAAATTGTTATTTCCACAGGCTCCGCAACTACTTGGTGGCTGCATAGAATACCCGCAGTAGTGACAACTTAATTTATTAGTTTGTTTATGATAGATTAATGCGACATCACAATGTGTGCAATGCGGAATCCAGTTACAACTTGTACATTCGGTATATGGTGCAAAACCCCGGCGATTTTGAAATAAAATAACCTGCTCCTTTTTTGCTAAAGCTTGTGTAATAGCAGTAACTAATTGATGCGAAAATATTCCTTTATTCTGGTGCTGCTGATTTTCTTTTTTCAAATCACATACAACGGTATCCGGTAAACTTGCATTTCCAAAACGTTCAGCAATTCTTACTAAACCAAATTTTTGATGTAATGCATTATAGTAACTTTCAAACGAAGGTGTAGCTGTTCCCAGCAACACTTTGGCTTTATGTAAATTCGCTAAATACATTGCTGCATCACGTGCATGATAGCGTGGCGCAGGATCATGTTGTTTATAGGAATTGTCATGTTCCTCATCAATAATAATCAATCCTAAATTATTGAAAGGCAAAAATAAGGCAGAGCGCGTTCCTAAAACAATGTTGAAGTGTTTAGCATCTAATTTATCGTCGCCTTCATGCAAAATGGAATTCCAAATTTCCACTCTTTCATTCTCACTGAATTTTGAATGATAAATTCCCACAGTGTTCCCGAACACAGCACGAATACGATTTATAAGTTGTGTGGTTAAAGCAATTTCCGGAACTAAATATAAAACCTGGTTACCTTGGGAAATCACTTTGTCAATTAGATCAGAATAAATTTCTGTCTTACCACTTCCGGTAACACCATGTAATAAAACAGTTTGCTTCGTTTCAAATTGTGCCTCAATGTCTTTTACTGCGTTTAACTGAAATTCATTTAGGGTTTTATTAGTCTTCTCCTTATTATCAAATAGTAAGCGGCTTGTTTCCAGTTCGGTTTCAATTAAAATTTCTTTTTTAACCAATCCTTTAATAACAGCTGTATCAATCTTCTTCAAAAGAACGGATTTTTTCACAAGTCCTAACTGCCTTGCCGTTTCGTCTGACTTCAATAAATGCAGCATCAACAACAATAATTCAGCCTGTTTAAAAGCCTTTTTTTCCAGTGTGTCTAAAATTTCTTTAAGCTGGCGCTCATCTTTTAATAACGAAGGGTTAACTCCAATGTAATCAACTAACTTTGGTTTGTACTTATCCTTAATTTCTTCATAAATAACAATCGCACCTTTTTTAATCAGTTTGCTGATAAATACCTGAACGGTCTTAAGGGAAAGCATAACACTCACATCATCAAAACTTAAAGAAGCATTCGTTTGCAATGCTTCAAGAATCAAATGTTCTTTTTCCGTAAAAAAATTATAAGGCATTTCGTCCAGACTAAAATCCGGATTCAGTGTGATATGGGAAGTACTGCTTAACTTCAAGCCACTCGGCAAAGCAGCATTCATCACATCACCAGGATTACATACATAATAATGTGAAATCCAATCCCATAATTTCAATTGTGCCTCAGTAACGATGGGTTCATCGTCTAGTATTGTTTCAATATATTTAGCCGCGTATTCTTTGGGGGGATTTGAATGTACGTTATATACCACACCAGTATAGAATTTTGATTTACCAAATTGAACAATGACCCTTTTTCCAACGGCTATTGATTCGTTTAATTCTTTCGGGATTCGGTAAGTGAATTTGTTAGCTACTGAAAGCGGGACAATAACATCTATGAATAATGTATCGTTATTGTCCATCCTTAACTGATTAAAGCAGCCAGGAAAACACCTGCTATCATCGACATGATCTTTGCTAAATTATAACGGTGATTTTCACCGGTCTCAAACATAATAGCTGTGGAAATGTGAAGAAAAATACCTATTACCACTGCGAAAGATAATTTTAAGAATCCATCATAATTTTGCACACCAATTGAATTGAGCAGATAACTGATCAAACAACCTAATGGTGCCATTAATGCAAAGCCTGTAAGTAATAACAAGGTTTTTAATTTAGAGGTTTGATGTTCCAGTAATAACGTCACAAAAGCAATAGCAATTGGAATATTGTGTATAGTAATACCAAAAACCAATGATTGTTGTGTTGATAAAACCGTTTCGGCATGTGACTCAATTATGCCGCTTTGATAAATCGGTAAGCCTTCTAACAATGAATGTAGATACAAGCCGGCAATCATTCCTAATGGTAGGTGCTTTCTGCATGAATCAGAGTGTGCATGTACATGTCCGTGTTCAATTCCCGCACTAAAATATTCCAGTAAAACCTGTATAAAAAAACCAACGAGAATAAACATCCCAACTAATTTGTAATTGCTGGCTTCGTAACATTCCGGCAACAAATGCGTCACTGAAATAGCAAACAAATAGGCTGCACTAAATGCAAGTAAGAACCGTAAATTTTTCCCTTTTATTTTGAAAGATAAAAAAATAGTGCCTGTTAACAAGACAGGAAGTGCAAGGTATATGGTCAGGAGTCCTAAATTCATTTTTTCTGTAATACTAAAATTAAGCGAGGAGATGTTTTATCTTGGAACTCCTGTAAATTGTAATTTCCGAATGTATGAAGGATTGATAAATTACATTCATTCGCCAACCCTTCAAAATAGTCCTTGTCAAATAATTTCACGCGTTCTTCAAAATGAAAATCTTTCCCCTTATCAGTGAAGTCAATATTTTTTATCACTGTATTATTCTCTATCGTTTTTGTGATATTGAATTGAATGTCATCAATTGTTTTTGAATCAATCGCCTGGATATTATTTTTTACATATTCTGAATTCAAATAATCAAAAATAAATAAACCATTTTGCTTTAAAGATTTCTGAACTGAATCAAAAACATTTAAATCATCATTTCTCTTTTCAAAATAACCAAAACTCGTAAAGAGATTAAATACCGCATCAAAATAATTAGTGCGAAATAAATGCCGCATATCGTGCTGATAAAACTCAAGGTTTGTATTTGATGATTTATTTGCTTCTATAATACTTTTGTCAGATAAGTCGGTTCCAATGACGCGAAAGCCTTTTTGGTTTAAATAAATACTATGCCGTCCTTTACCACAACACAAATCCCAAAAAATTGCTCCTTGATTCAAATTTAAAAACTGAGTGATATTATCAATAAATGAAGACGCCTCGGAATAATCCCTGTTTTTGTAGAGGATGTGATAATACGGAGTATTAAACCAGGAAGAAAACCACTCTTTTTGCATCGTTCACAAAGGTATTAAAACAAAACCACCGAACTATAGTGTCCGGTGGTTTTTATATGAAAATTGTATTTATTATCTCGCGATTACACGAACATATTGGAACGGACCGTACTTCTTGGTGTTTTTATAATCCGATTCATATACTGGACCTCTTACTGAAGAAATCTTTTTGAAGTTAATCTTCGAAGCATCACCGCCTTTAGCAGCCACTGCCGACTTAATTTTCTCTTCCATTTTATCGGCCCTGGATGTTGCTAATTCTTTATTATTTGCAAAAGCATTCGTTGGAACTTGTGAAGCACTGGACATAACCTTTACGGTTGGGTTGCACTCTTTTGTTTTACTTACAATCCCATCAATTAAAACTTCCCAATCGCTCGCATCTTCAATGTCATTAGCATTGTAAGAAAAATTTTGCTTATAACTTACAGGCGAACCACATTTTACATTTGGTTTGTTATTAGAATTTTCTTTAGGCGGATTATTTTTCACAGCTACATCTGATGATTCATCAAGATATAAGACCTGGTTGATGATTTTACTTCCTTTTATTCCAATAGTGTTAAACGAAACCACTGAAGATTTTTTACCATTTAACTCAGCTAAAATCGTATAAGATTTATCAACTGCTAATGCGGTGCTATCCTTTTTTCCTAAATTATCAACTTCAAAATTAGTATCAGCCCCATCTTTTTGTTTTAGAAGAATTTTCGCATTTGAAACAGGTTGTTTATCCTTTGAATTATTTAATACAAGCGTATTCAATAAAATATTTTTTCCTTTTGTTTTAACACTACCTAATAATGATACCGGCTCCAGATTAATTTCTTTTTTGATCTCCTGGTAGGCTATGTCGTTTGAAACAAAAATATCCTCATTATAAAATTCTTCTCCTTTAGCCTGATATGAGAAATTATAGTTTTTGTTTGGCGCTAAAATTGTTGCAAATGTTCCATTCTCTTTTGGCCTGTATCTTCCAACTACTTCACCAGTTTCTTTATTTGTAACAACAATTTCTAAATCATCAGGTAGTTTTTCTCCGTCAGCTGGTAAAATATATCCTTTAAATAACGCCAATGGCTTTTCTTTAGCATCTGGTATGAACATGGTATATATATCTTTTTCTCCATGACCACCGTCTTTCGCTGAAGAAAAATAACCACGTTTACCGTCGGGAGACGTTACAAAAAACACATCGTCATCTGGTGTATTAATTGGGTATCCTAAATTTTGAGGTTCTGAAAACTTTTTCTCTTCATCAATAATTGATGCAAAAATATCAAAACCTCCCATTGATTTATGGCCAACAGATGCAAATATTAATGTTACGGCATCAGGATGAATAAAAGGCCCATCTTCATCGTATTTTGTATTAATAACCGGCCCTACATTTAAAGCTTTACTCCAGGCTCCATTAGGTAATCTAACGCAACGATAAATATCACGCCCACCATATCCTCCCGGACGATCAGAAACAAAATAAAGCGTATTGTTATCTGCACTCAAACAAGCATGAGACTCCCAATATTTTGAATTAATATCTGAACCAAAAGCTTGTAATGAACTCCAGTCTTTTCCATCCCAGGTGCTGTAATATACATTTCCGTTACCGCCATCATCTTTATAAACAATTAAAGTTTGTCCGTCAGGTGTTAAATTGATAGAACCTTCATGGCCATTGGTATTTACAAATTGGCCAAGTCCTTTTGGAGATGACCAGATACCATTTGCATCTTTATAGGAAATAACGATATCTTCAAAAAATTGTCCGTCTGGTGTTTTGTCTCCACCAGTGCTTGTGTTCCTTCTTGTTGTGTAAATCAAGGTAGCCTCGTCAGCACTTAAAACAGGACTATAATCCGGATAAGGACTGTTTATACTGTCTCCTAAATTTTCAATTTTCACATTAATCGGAGTGGCTATTAATTCTTTTGCATATAGAGATTGTTGTTTAAAGAAAGCAACATCAGCTTTAGTTTCCTTGTCTTTAGCATATTCTTTATCAAAAAAATCGTATTGTGCTATAGCTTCGTCAAACTTGTAGTTGAAGTGAAGTGCTTTTCCATAATAAAAGATGGCTAACGGTGGGGCAGCTTTCTCAGAAGGATCATCGTGCCTGTAATTTTTTGTTACTTTTGTAATCGCTTTCGCTAAATAATTTTCAGCCTGGCCCTTGTTCTGAGATGAACTAAGATAACAAAAACCTATATTGAAATTTATATTCGCTGAAGACGAATCAATTTTATAGGCTTCAATATAATTTTTTAAAGCCATATCATAGTTCTCTTCACCGATTAGGAAATTTCCTTCTCTGAAAAAATCTGAATATTTTCCACCGGTTAACTGAGCTTTTAAAATGTTTGTGCCAATAAAAACAGCAACAATAAATAGATAATATTTCTTCATTTGATTTTTTTTACAAGAGGAGCAAAAATAGCATATTTTTAGACAAAAACCACAATATGAGCGATAAAAAAATCCCATACTAGGATGGGATTTTAATTTGTTATGAAGTTCTGGTAATATCCCAGTTTTCCATATAATCAGCGACTTTTCTAAGGAAACTTCCGCCTAATGAACCGTCTACAACTCTATGATCATAGGAGAGTGATAAGAACATAAAATGTCTGATAGCAATTACATCACCCTGTGGAGTTTCAATTACTGCGGGTTTCTTTTTTATAGTTCCTACTGCAAGAATAGCTACCTGCGGCTGCAAAATAATGGGTGTGCCCATCACATTTCCAAAGCCACCTACATTAGTTAAAGTAAAAGTGCCACCTTGTATTTCATCCGGTGTCAGTTTATTTGCTCTAGCCCGTGTTGCCAAATCGTTCACATCCTTGGTGATACCTACTAAGTTTTTCTGATCAGCATTCTTAATAACTGGGACAATTAAATTGCCAGTTGGCAAAGCTGCAGCCATTCCAACGTTAATGTTTTTACGTTTAATGATTTTGGTCCCGGTCTGGTCAACAGATACATTAATCATTGGGAAATCCTTAATGGCCTTGGCCACACACTCAATAAATAATGGAGTAAACGTAATTTTCTCTCCCTCACGTTTTTCAAAATCTTTCTTAATCTTATCTCTCCACTGAACCAAATTAGTTACATCAGCCTCTACAAAAGAGGTTACGTGAGGAGAAACATGCTTGCTCATTACCATATTATCGGCAATGATTTTACGCATACGATCCATTTCAATTATTTCATCACCAGCTCCAACAGAAACTGCCGGACGCTGAACTAATACTGTATTATCAGGAACGCCCGCATTTGATTTAGTGGTATTAGCAACTGGCGCTGTTTTTTCTGCAGCCGGAGCTGTAGATGTTTGTTTATTTCTATTTGGTAAATAAGCTATTATATCTGCTTTTGTAACTCTTCCTTCCTGACCCGTACCTTTAATTCCATCTAACTCAGCTAAGGAGATACCTTCTTCCTTCGCAATACTTTTAACTAGAGGAGAATAAAATTTATCAGAACCTGAAAAGTCAACATTTTCAGTTTTTGCTGCAACAGGAGTTTCTTTAGTGGGTTTAGAAGTTTGCTCAGGAGCTACGGTTTTTGGAGTTTCAGCTACCGAGACAGTTGCATCAGAAGAAATGATAGCAATAACAGCTCCTACCTGAACAACATCGTTTTCATTAAATAATTTTTTGATCAATTTGCCCTCAAACGGAGAAGGAATTTCTGAGTCAACCTTATCGGTCGCAATTTCAAGGACTGTTTCATCAATTTTAATTGAATCACCTTCATTTTTCGTCCATTTAATAATGGTTGCTTCAGCAACACTCTCACCCATTTTGGGCATTGTTAATTCAAATTGAGCCATTGTTTTAAAATAATGTAGAACGCAAAAATAACCTAATATCGCTATTACACAAATTTTATTAGACAAGAATTCTGTCCTCGTTTATATTTTAAATTCGAAATGGTGATTTAACTCGGCTTAACTAGCAATTACCTCTATAAATCCGATGGAATCTGATTTTTTAATTGTTAGGGATTTGGAATAATTTAGGATGCTCTGAATGAGTGAATCAGAAGGTTCGGGGGCTTCAACAGGAATAGATTCCAGTTGCTTGTCTTTAGTAATTTTTAATAATGTAGAAACAAGAGTAGAAGTTTGTTGCATAGGCAGTTTTAGGGGTTTATATACTCAATAACGGAAGTATATTTAATTTATTGTGCTTTAATTAAAAATGAAGAAAAAAGATATATCAGAAAATCCGACTCATAAAATAAACTTATGGTGAATTGCTTTTGATTTCGTTTTTTACCTAATTTCGTTTAACCTTTCCCTTAAAAAGCTATGTCAATTAAATCAATTTTAGCTGTGTTTTTCTTCACGGCGCTAATCATTTGTGGATTAACTTATTATTCACATACTTCAGCAAAAAACGACACAGGCTATATCAATCCTGCTTACAAGGAATATATCTCGGCCTACACTTCCGGGTATATTTCTGTGGAAAGTAAAATTATAATTGTTTTGCAGGACGAAACAACGGCAGAAATTGAATTGGGCAAAGAAGCTGAGAACAATTTGATTGCCTTTTCACCAAATATTGAGGGGAAATTAATATGGATCGATAAAAAAACCATTGAATTTAAACCCTCCCAAAAATTAAACAGCGATCAGATTTATAAAGCATCTTTTCAGTTAGGGAAAGTGTTATTTGTTACCGACGATCTTAAAGAATTTGAATTTGAGTTTGCGACTTTAAAACAAGCCATGGAAATTACCGTGGATGAATATAAAACGGATGACAAAAATAATTTGCAGATCGAAGGAACATTAACCACCGCTGATTATGCGGATCACTTACTGGTAGAAAAAACCACGCAAGCTAGTCAGAATGGGACTTCTTTAGTGATCAAATGGCTGCATGAAAATTCTACTACACACCGTTTCACTATTGATAATGTAGAGAAAGGAAAAGGTAATTTACTAATTTCTTATAATGGCGAACCAATTGGAGCAGCAGAAAAAGCTACAAAGGAAATTACAATACCTAATACCGATGAATTTGTTTTACTAAATATTTTAATTGAAAATGATCCCGATCAATTTATTACTCTGCAATTTTCTGACAAAATAGATCCTCACCAGGATCTGGAAGGACTAATCTCTATTACAAATCCTAATGGGACGACGACTACTGATAATGAGTATGGAGAAGAAAATAATGAAAAGCTTCCGATCACCGAATCCAAACTAACTTATTTAATAGAAAATAATTCCATTAAAGTATATACCGGAGAACGTTACACAGAGACAAGGGAATTACTAGTTAACAACGCTATTAAAAACAGTGAAGGCAAACATTTAAAAGAAACCGAAACTCGTTCCATCTTTTTTGAAGATCTGAAACCTGCCGTGCGGTTAGTTGGTAAAGGTGTGATTTTACCTAACTCCAGTGGTTTAATTTTTCCTTTTGAGGCTGTTAATTTGAATGCCGTGGATGTAAGAATTACCCGCGTTTATGAAAACAACATGTTGCAATTTCTCCAGGTAAATAGTATAGATGGCAACCAGGAATTACGTCGAGTTGGAAAACTCATCATTAAAAAGAAAATAGTTTTACAAAACACAGGGAATCCAACCCGCAATAAATGGAACAAATATTCGATTGATCTTTCTTCTTTGATTAAAGCAGAACCCGGAGCGCTATATAACATCCGAATCGCTTTCAACCGTAATTATTCGACCTATAATTGCCAGGGAGATACTTCAACTGATGGGGAGAGAGAAACAGCCCTTGACGACGAAAATAACGACGAAGAAAAAGACTGGGACTATTACAATTCCTACGATGATTACTATGATGATTATTACTATTATAATTATTCAGAAAGAAATAATCCATGCTCCCGCGCTTTTTATAATAACAAATCTGTTAACCGAAACATTTTAGCCACTAATATTGGATTGATCGCTAAACGCGGGAACAATGGCCAGATCCATGTTTTTGCCTCTGACCTGATCTCCATAAAACCACTAGGCAATGTAGTAATTGAAGCTTTTGATTACCAGCAACAAAAATTAAAACAGATCACAACGAATGGCGAAGGAATGGCGGTATTAGAAACCAAACAAAAACCGTTTGTTTTAATTGCCAAACGTGGGCAAGAACGGACCTATTTAAAACTCGATGACGGAAACTCATTATCACTGAGTTCCTTTGAAGTTGATGGGGACATTGTGCAAAAAGGAATTAAAGGATTTATTTACGGAGAGCGAGGTGTATGGCGTCCGGGAGACAGTTTATTCCTGTCATTTATTCTCGAAAATAAAACCAAAGAATTTCCTGAAAATTATCCGGCTTCCATGGAATTGGTTAATCCGCAGGGACAAGTTGTTCAAAAATTAACCCGCACCAAACATGTCGATGGTTTCTATAATTTCACAACCAAAACTGAAAGTTCAGCACCAACAGGTATTTATGTTGCTAAAGTAAAAGTAGGTGGTGCGGTATTCACCAAAAATATACGAATTGAAACGATCATGCCAAATCGTTTGAAAATAAATTTAGATTATAAAAAAGATAAAATTTACAGAAGCGATTTAACCTTAAACAGCGATTTGTCCATTAGCTGGCTGCATGGCGCGCCCGGAAGAAATCTGGAAGCAAAAATTGATGTGTCCTTATCTCAGATCAACACGGAGTTCAAAGGTTACAAAGGTTACACCTTCGATAATCCCGCACAAAATTTTTATTCAGAAACTCAAACTATTTTCAGCGGACGAACTGATGAGAAAGGGAAAACAACTGTCAATGCTCAATTAAGTGATACTAAAGATGCACCCGGCTTTCTAGCCGCCAATTTCACGATTAGGGCTTTTGAAGAAGGTGGATCATTCAGTACCGATCGTTTTACCATTCCTGTTTCTCCTTTCAGCAGTTATGTTGGGATTAAAGTTCCTGCGACTAAAGAAAACGAACAGTATCTAGAGACTGATATCGATCATAACGTACTGATTGCTACCGTTGATGAATTTGGCAAAGCTACTTCCCGTTCCAATATTGAAGTGAAGGTATATAAATTAGACTGGCGCTGGTGGTGGGATAATTATAACCAGGATCTCTCATCCTATATCGGAAGCAATTACCATGAACCAATTTACACCGAACAAATTTCTTCATCCAACGGAAAAGCAAATTTTAAATTAAAAGTTAACCGTCCGTCGTGGGGACGTTATTTAGTCTATGTAAAAGATTTAGAAAGTGGTCATGCTTGTGGCAAGGTGGTGTTCATCGACTGGCCAAGCTGGGCAGGAAAATCACCCAAAGGAAATGAGGGAAATAATGTCTTAACCGTCAATACAGATAAAGAAGAATATAAGGTTGGAGAGAAAGCGAAGATATTAATTCCGAGTCCGGCAGGTGGCAAAGTGTTAGTGAACATTGAAAATGGTTCTCGCACATTGATAAGTAAATGGATCGATACAAAGCAAGGGGTCACCGAATTTGAATTCCCGATAACTAAAGAAATGACACCAAACATTTATGTATTTGTCCATTTAATTCAACCCCACTCTCAAACAATTAATGATCTACCGATTCGTTTATACGGGGTAGCATCTTTAATGATCAAAGACGAAAACACGATCCTGAAACCAATCATAAAAACAGATGCGGTGTGGAAACCGGAAAGTATTGAACATGTGAAAGTGAGTGAAGCAAGTGGAAAGGAAATGGCTTATACCTTAGCTATAGTGGACGAAGGATTATTGGACATTACCAGGTTTAAAACACCGGATCCATGGAAAGCATTTTATGCGAAAGAGGCTTTAGGCGTAAAAACATGGGATGTATATGACAATGTGATCGGTGCTTTTGGAAATACGATGAGTCGAATGTTGTCGGTAGGTGGAGATGATGCTGTTAGCAATAAACCCGAGAACTCTGCGCTGCGTTTTAAACCCATGGTTCGTTTTGTTGGTCCTTTCCATTTAAAGAAAGGTGAAAAGGCTACTCATAAAATTGATATCCCGCAATATGTGGGTTCTGTAAGAGTTATGGTAGTTGCAGGTTATCAGGGCGCTTATGGAAATTCAGAAAAAGCAGTTCCTGTTAGAAAACCACTCATGATTTTATCATCTCTACCAAGAGTGTTAGGGCCGGGTGAAGAAGTGGATCTTCCTGTCACTGTTTTTGCGATGGAGAAAAAAGTGAAGAATGCAACTGTTACCATCATGACAGATAAATTTACAGAAGTTATAAACGGTAATTCGCAAACCGTTAGCTTTAATTCAATAGGCGACAAAGTGGTGAACTTTAAATTAAAAATTAAAGATGCCCTTGGAGTTTCTAAAATAAAAATCGTTGCTAAAGGTGCCGGTGAAACAGCTTCTGAAACCATTGAAATAGCAGTGAGAGCAAACAATCCAAGTGTGACTGACGTGGATGAATTTGTACTGACTGCTTCAAAAAACCTTTCTGTGAATTATTCACCCATTGGGATGAGCGGAACAAATAAAGCTTATCTCGAATTATCCACTCTTCCCGCTATTAATTTATCGCAACGATTGGAATACCTCGTTAAGTATCCACATGGTTGCGTTGAACAAACCACCTCATCTGTGTTTGCAGGATTGTACTTAAATGATGTTTCTGATCTCAGTAATAATCAAAAATCCTTTATTGATAATGCAACGAAAGCCGCCATTAATCGCTTGAAGGGATTTCAAACATCAGGTGGTGGTTTATCATATTGGCCTGGATTAAATACTGCCGATGAATGGGGAACAAATTATGCCGGACATTTTTTGATTGAAGCCAAATCCAAAGGTTATTCATTGCCCTATGGTTTACTGGACAATTGGAAAAAATTCCAGAAACAAAAAGCACAAAACTATATGGGTAATAGAAATACAGCATATTACGGAGAAGACCTGACACAAGCTTACAGGCTTTATACTTTGGCTTTAGCGGGCGCACCGGAATTGGGAGCTATGAACCGATTAAAGGAAAAAGCAAGTTTAAGTAACGAAGCTAAATGGCGATTATCTGCTGCCTATGCTTTAATCGGTCAGATAGAAGTTGCTAAGAAAATGATCTACAATGTGTCTTCCACCGCGAAATCATACCAGGATTATTATTACACTTATGGCAGTATCGAACGTGATGACGCAATGATCTTAGAAACTATGACCTTGTTGAAAGATAATGCAAATGCCTTTTTGAAAGTAAAAGCATTAGCTGCCAAATTAGGTGATCATGAATATTGGTTCAGTACTCAGTCTACAGCTTATTGTTTAATGGCTATAAGCAAGTACGCAAAAGTCAATAACGCTAATTCCAATCTAAGTGCCGAAGTCAAAATAGGTTCTGAAACAATGAACATTTCTGATTTCACACGAACGAAATTCAAACTGATTGAATTAAAGAATGCTAATACAATGACACCTATAAAGGTAACCGTGAAAGGCAGTGGCAGTTTATTTGCACGAATTGTAAAACAAGGAATACCAAAAGCCGGTACGGAAACGGATAAATTCAGTAACCTTGAAGTGCTAGTGAATTATAAAACCTTAAATGGCAACCCGATCGATGTAACGAACTTGGAACAAGGAACAGATTTTATGGCCGAAGTGACAATCAAGAATCCCGGAATTAGAGGAATGTACAGAAATTTAGCATTATCGCAGATCTTTGCCAGTGGCTGGGAGATTCGTAATCAACGTTTGGATAACATCACCTATATCAAAGGCGATATACCAACCTACCAGGATATCAGAGATGATCGGGTTTATAGTTATTTTGACTTGGGTGCCGGATCCGTTAAAACATTTAAAGTATTACTGAATGCATCTTACAATGGCATGTATTATTTACCTGGAGTAAATTGTGAAGCAATGTATGATAATAGTGTTTCAGCACATGTTTCTGGAAAATGGGTTATAGTAAAAAAACAAGGCGAGATACAATAAAAATACGATGTGAGTCTGAGTGGAGTCGAAGACAAATCGTATTTTTATTGTGTTGATGGGGTTCAATAAACGAAGCAAAAAGAATAAAATGAAACTAGATATATTAGCCATAGGTGTTCATCCGGATGATGTAGAATTATCTGCCGCTGGAACTCTTTTAAAACATATTGCTTTGGGTAAAACGGTCGGACTTCTGGATCTGACCCGTGGAGAATTGGGGACTCGCGGTAGTGCCGCAATTCGAACTGAAGAAGCAAACAGATCTGCAAAAATATTAGGAGTTTCTTTTCGGGAACAATTGAGCATGGCCGATGGCTTTTTTGAAAACAATGAAGCCCATCAAAAACAAATTATTCAGGTCGTACGTAAATATCAACCTGAGATCATTTTATGTAACGCAGTTTCTGATCGTCACCCTGATCATGGACGCTCTGCAAAATTAATTAGCGATGCTTGTTTTTACAGCGGCTTAACTAAAATTGAAACAAAAGATGAAGACAGAATTCAATCTGCATGGCGTCCAAAAGCTGTATATCATTACATTCAAGATCAGTTTATTGAACCGGATTTTGTGGTAGACATTACTGCTTACATGGATAAAAAAATGGAATCCATCATGGCTTTTTCTTCGCAATTTTTTGATCCGACTTCCAAGGAGCCTGAAACTCCGATCTCATCAAAAAGTTTTATGGAAAATGTAAAAGCAAAAGCTTCTTTATTTGGTAGAGCAATCAACTGCAACTATGCAGAGGGTTTTACCGTAGACCGCTATATTGGAGTAGAAAATTTGTTTGATCTGAAATAAAGCGATCAAACTCAAAAAAGGATTTTTAACTGTTAGGGACGTCGCTTTGAATTGAAAAATAAAAGGTGAATTACTTTTGAAACAATTACATTACATGTAGATTATCCAAAGTATCCTTCGTGTAAAAGAAATTAATAAAATTTAACACGCTAAAATGAGGTATTGAGGAACCTCCGCGGTAAGAAGTAGTAGATTTTACAACTTTGTCAGCCACTGTTTTCGCTTTTTCAGGTTGTGCTTTTACTATTTGAGGATGTTTTACGCAGTCCTTTGGTTGTTGCTGCGTCTTAGGATGGGGCTGTGTTGCATGCATTTTAAATAAACATGCAAATAAAAAAATGTAAATAAAAACGATTGATTTCATTCTTTATAATTTTTAGCTGTATCAAAAATAAGATTATTTTCAGAATAAACAAATACTCTTATAAGGATGTTATAAGCTGGAGACTTAACCTATCTTACTCCAGGACGTTCTTGTTTTTGCCTGATAATGCAACTGATTCACCAGTAATTGGTTCTCTTTATCCAACAAATCAGGGTCTTCATTCAAAATAGTCTGTGCTGATGAGCGAGCAAGCTGCAAAATCTGTCCGTCCTGAGCCAGATCAGCAATTTTCAAGTCCATCACGCCGCTTTGCTGGGTTCCATCCAAATCACCAGGACCTCGTAATTTCAAATCCACTTCACTAATCTCAAAACCATCATTAGTGCGTATCATCGTTTCCATGCGTAATTTGCTGTCGGCTCCCAATTTATAGGATGTCATTAAAATGCAATAGGATTTATCAGCGCCACGGCCAACCCTACCTCTTAATTGATGTAATTGAGACAAGCCAAAACGCTCGGCGCTTTCAATAACCATCACGGAAGCATTCGGAATGTTTACACCCACTTCAATCACAGTAGTTGCCACCATGATCTGGGTTTCTTTTTTAATGAACCGCTGCATTTCAAATTCCTTTTCCGCAGGTTTTAATTTTCCATGCACAATACTGATCTGGTAATGTGGTGGTTTAAAATCATTCAATAAAGCATCATAACCATGTTGCAGGTTCTGGTAATCCATCTTTTCACTTTCCTGAATCAATGGAAAAACAATGTAAACCTGTCTACCTAGAGCAATCTCCTGTTTCATAAAACCGATCAAGCGCAAACGCTGGCTTTCCATGAAATGCATGGTGGTAATTGGTTTTCTGCCAGGAGGCAATTCATCAATGACTGATGTATCCAGGTCTCCATACAAAGTCATAGCAAGAGTTCTTGGTATAGGCGTAGCCGTCATGATTAATACATGCGGTGGTTGCGTATTTTTTTTATGCATCTTACCTCTTTGTGCTACTCCAAATCGATGCTGCTCATCAATCACTACTAATCCCAGGTTTTTAAATAAAACTACATCTTCAATTAAGGCATGAGTACCTATTAAAATATGAATTGCTCCCGATTGCAATTCTTCATGTAATTCGCGACGTGCTTTGGTTTTCGATGAACCTGTTAAAAGCGCTACTTTCAAACCCATCGGTTCCAGCAATTCAGCGATCGTAACAAAATGCTGCTTCGCTAATATCTCTGTCGGAGCCATTAAACATGCCTGGAAACCATTATCAATTGCTAATAACATGCTCAATAAAGCAACTAATGTTTTGCCACTGCCAACATCGCCTTGCACTAAACGGCTCATTTGTCTACCCGAGCCCATATCAATGCGAATCTCTTTCACAACGCGCTTTTGAGCATTAGTGAGTTGGAATGGTAAATGATGATTGTAAAATGTATTAAAAACTTCTCCAACTTTATTAAAAACGAAACCCTGGATGGCTTGATGTCTCACTAAATTGCTCCTTAGTAATTTTAATTGAACATAAAACAGTTCTTCAAACTTCAATCGAAAGCGTGCTCTTTCTAAAAGTGTTTTTGAATCCGGAAAATGAATCTGTTTTAATGCTTCCAACTTCGGCAATAAATTTGAGTCCTGTATGATAGCTTTCGTTAAGGTCTCAGGAATGTTTTGTTCATTCAACTGCAACGTCAATAATCGCAGGCACTTTCGAATGCCATCGCTATCAAGGTTTCGAAATTTTAATTTTTCAGTACTGTTATAAACCGACTGAAAAGAAGATTGATTTGCCAGCAATTCAGGAGTTACTAAATCAATTTCAGGATGCGCCATGCTAAAACGTCCCATAAATGATGAAGCTTTCCCATAAACTATGTATTCTGTATTAGCCTTTAACTTTTCCGCCATCCATTTCGCTCCCTGGAACCAAACCAATTCAATGATCCCCGAACCATCGCGCAGCTTCGCCACCAATCGTTTAGTTCGTTTATCTCCAACAAAATCAATCTCAACAATATGGCCTCTCAACTGATAATAAACTGAATCTTCTGTTACTTCTCTTACACTTTGAAAATGGGTCCTATCAACATAACGGAAAGGATAATGCGTAATCAGGTCTTTATAGGTAAATATAAATAGTTCCTTCTGTAATACTTCTGCCCGTTGCGGACCAATACCTTTGAGGTATCCAATAGGAGTATCTAAAAAACCAGAATTCATAATGAACCACAAAATTACTACACACTGGCTGTTAATACAATTTTGAACCATTGATTTATAAACAATCATTCTCCGCTATTTTTACAAAGTGAGAATTCCTCTAATTATAATGCTATTATTTGCAAGCTACTTTTCAGAAGGACAGTTCCTTGATACATTCAAAGTACTATTACACTCACGACCAAGTATTGATGCACGTTTGGAATCACGCTATTCTTTTTTAAATCATAATGCCACTAAAGTCACTGGTGTTAGATTAGGACTAAGCTTCAGAAGAAAATTAAGAGTAGGTTTAGGTTATAGCTGGCTGGATACAGATGTAAGCGATAAAATATTGATTACCGACGCATATGGTAGGATTCGCTACACAGATAGTTATTTGAAGTTTGGTTACCTATGTTATTATGCTGATTTTGTTTTTCATAAAACAAAGCGTTGGCAATTAAGTGTTCCTATTCAGGTTGGAACCGGTATGTACTGGTCTCAATACAATAATGGGCTACAAACCATAAAATCAAAAAAGCGGTTATTATTATTTTATGAGCCTGGGATTACGGTCCAGTTTAAAATCACACGATGGTGTGGCTTAGGACTGGATGTTTGTGCAAGACTGGCTTTAAGAAATACAAACTATGTGGGTGAAAAATTAAATTCATTCGTTTTAGCTCCTAAATTATTAATCTGGTTTGATCAGATCTTTTATATGGCTCTGCCTAAATCAAAACTCACTAAAAAATTCGGACCAGCATATTGGTAGAATAGGTTATAGCATTTGAGAAACCTATCAACGTGAGATAGAATTTTTTTTTAAAGGCTCAAGTAAATATTCCAGTCCGTTGGATTTGATTTCATACATCGTAGCCAGCATCATTCCCAATTTGCCCTCAGGAAATCCTTTCCGTTGAAACCATTCCAGATAGGAAACAGGAAGGTTCGCTAAAATGATGCCTTTGTATCTGCCAAATGGCATCCTAAATATTACTAATTCAAGAAGTATTTCTGAGTTATGCATTTACTTTTTAGCAACTGGCTTAGTTTTCTTACGTTTTTTGCTCCAGTAATTATATCCAAATCCTAAGAGAACTAAAATTGCTACAGGAATTTTCCACGACACTAAACCGTTTTCTCCTACATAACACATGAAACGATCCCAACGGAATTTACCATCATGAGCATTTTTAGTTAAAGAACCAAAGACAGATTTTCCCGTGACAGGATTATTTTTCGGATCCTTCATACTGAACCATACAAATACCGGCCTTCCTACAACATGATCAAAAGGAACAACTCCCCAACTGCGACTATCCGCTGAGTTATGTCTGTTATCTCCCATCATCCAATAATAGCCCTGTTTAAAAGTGTAAGAATTAATTGGTTTTCCATCATACAAAACCTGTGAGCCTGATGTTGCAATTTGATGAATTCCATTATCATAAGTGCTTAACATTTTTTCGTATAATGCAATATTGCCGGTATCAATTTTTATGGTCATTCCTTCTGCGGGTAAAACCAATGGTCCGAAATTATCATTGTTCCAGGCATAACTTTTATTATGAGGAAAGATGCGTGGATCACGATGTCCTTTTCCTTCAATTTCTTTGTAAACATAAAATACACTTGGTAGTTGCTTGATTTTATTTGCAACGTCGGCCGGCATATTTAAATTATAAAAGGAAGTATCATTTGGTATCCTTGCCATAGCAGTATCATGTGGGCTTTCTATTTTAGATGCTTCTGTTACGTAGATATCATAATCTTCTAATAACTCGTAATTGGATAATACGGGTTCGCGGTTCTTATTCTGGCTGTTTTCACCAAACAGGTTGCCTTTAGTCGCTACTATATAATGATGTTGAGCATGCTCAGGCATTTCTTGTTTTTTATCATTAATGTAAACCTCACCTGCCTTTATTTCAAGCTTATCTCCGGCAATACCAACACATCGTTTTACATAATGCTCACGCTTATCAACAGGTCTGCCCGTTACAGCTCCAAATGGTTTTTGGGGACTGTTGACATAGTTCCATGCTTGCTCCTGATATATGTTATCGGGTTTTTGTCCACCATCTTCCATTTTTATATTGGCAGCTATTTCTCTCACCAACTGGTAATAACTCATGTTCTGCATTCCTAATGCCACAGAATCACCATCCGGATAATTGAAGACAACAATCTCGCCGTTCTTTGGTTTTGAGTAACCCGGTAAACGTAAATAGGGTATCTTGATCCACTCCAAATAAGATTTGGTACTTTCTGTAAATGGAAGTGTATGATGTGCAAAGGGAAATGCGATAGGCGTTTGTGGAACTTTAGCGCCGTAGCATACTTTATTCACGAATAAAAAATCACCAACCATTAATGATTTTTCGAGAGAGGAAGTTGGAATGGTGAATGCCTCAAAAAAGAAACCGCGAATAATTGAAGCGGCTACTACAGCAAAAATAATTGGATCGGCCCAATGCTTAACAAATGCAGATTCTGATTTTATATCATTAACACCAAAAAATTTAATGTCTTTATTAAAGCCTAAGTATGCGAAATATAAATAGGGCATTAACGAGGCCATTAATAGATCGTTGGTTGTGCGTTTTTTAAATGCACGTGCCAAATGAAAACCATAAACGCCATACATAATTAAATTAACTCCGGGAACGATCATGATTAATCCCCACCATTTTGGTCGATTGATGATGCCACCTACTAACCAGAAATTGTAAACTGGAATTAAAGCTTTCCAGGCAGGTAAGCCAGCTTTTTCAAATATTTTGTATAAGCCTGCAAAAGAAATCAGAACAAGTATTAAGAAAATGATGTTACCCATAGAATAGTTTTTAGTGCGTAGTTATTAGTTTGAATGCTATTTGTTTTATCTGCTTGGTCTTCAGCGTCGCTCAGACGGACTAAATTAACATATATCACGCTGAGTATTTGTTTGATGAATGAAAGCTTAAATTAAATCGTTCATGGTAAATATACCTTTTTTACCGTTGATGTGTTCAGCTGCTATTACAGCGCCTAAAGCAAATCCCTTTCGGTTATGAGCCTTATGTATGATCTCGATATCATCTACCGGCGATTTATATTTAATAATGTGGGTGCCAGGAACTTCTCCCTCGCGCACATCTTTAATAAACAAAGTTTCAGGATGATGATCGGTGATGCTCCAGTTCTTTTTTCGTTTTACTTTATCTAAAATCTGAAGAGCTATTGAAATGGCTGTTCCGCTTGGCTTATCCAATTTATGAGTGTGGTGAATCTCTTCCATCTCAACATCATAAGAATCATATTTATTCATTATTTCAGCCAGGTATGTATTAACCTTAAAAAATAAATTCACTCCTAAGCTAAAATTAGTAGCATGGAATAGTGTACCATCTTTATGGGCACATTCTGATTCAATATCTTTAAAATTCTGATACCAGCCAGTTGTACCTACAACAATGGGAACCTGGTTTTCAAAACACGTTTTAATGTTTTTTACTACAGTATCCGGAGTGCTAAATTCAATCGCCACGTCTGCAGACTTTAATTCTTCTGTCGTAAAAGAAGAGGCGTTTGTTTCGTCCACTTTTAAAGTAATGGTGTGCCCTCTTTGTAAAGAGACAGACTCAATCTCTTTACCCATTTTGCCGTATCCAAGTAAAGCAATTTTCATAAATTTATACTTGTTATTTAAATTTTAATTTGATTGATAAGCCTGCCTGTAATTTATTAGTGTTATCCATATTAGAAAACGGATTTAATTGCAAACTCAAATCGTCACTCACATCAAATGTTTTCAAATGTGCATCTACATTTGCGTCGATAATATTTAGAAGATAAACTAATAAACCTCCCATAATGGCAATGTCCCTGTATTTTTGATATTGCTTTTTTAGTGTAATTAAATTACCTGAATTATAGCCGCTCGTATTAAGAGTAGAAGGATCCTCATCATATTCATATTTCAAATTATTGCTATAATATTTATATTCAATATGATTTTTAACGCCCCAATAACCTAAACCACCAAGAGCAGCATAGATGACAGGAGCCTTCCAGTATTTGCGATTATAAATTTGTCCGAGTCCGGGCAGGCAGGCGCTCATAATGGTTGCCTTTCGCGCATTGCCATAAATGGCTTTTCGCACCGCGCGTTTATTCTGAATCGAGTCTTGTTTATATTGCTGTCTGAGGGAGTCGTTTTGCTGTGCCTGAACAACTGAACAGAAACAAATAAATGCTATGAATAAATATGAAAACGCTGTTTTTTTCACCAAATCAAAAATAATCACAGAATACAGTTAAAGCCGTATACTGTGATTAATGGTTAGTTAATTTATGTCAAAAAAAGATAAAATGTGCTCCAGTTCAGTATCGTTGCTAAAATTCAGAGAAATAGCACCCGCGCCTTTTGCGTTCCTTTTAAAATCAAAGGATTTGCTAAATAATTTCTCTAGTTTTTTCGCTATTTGTTTGTCTTCAATAGTCAATGGTTTTTCTACACGAGTGGTTTTTGGCTTGAATTGTAATTTTTCTCCTCTGGCTAATTCTTCCACTTGGCGAACAGATAATTCATTTTCAACTGCCATAGCATAGATCGCTAATTGCTTATCTTCATTTTCAATGCTCAACAACGCACGCGCATGACCCATGGAAATATCCTTATCACGAACAGCTTTTTGAATGACTGCAGGTAATTTTAATAATCTTAAAAAATTGGTAACAGTGCTTCTTTGTTTATTTACTTTTTCACTTAGTTGTTCCTGTGTAATGTTACATTCTTCAATTAAGCGTTTATAGCTTAAAGAAACTTCGATAGGATCCAGGTCCTCACGTTGAATGTTTTCAATCAAACCCATTTCAAGCATTGCCTGATCATTAGCAACACGGATATAAGCCGGAATCTCAGTTAATTCTGCTAGTTGCGATGCTCTGAAACGACGCTCACCTGAAATCAACTGGTATTTGTCATAACCTAATTTACGAACAGTTATCGGTTGAATGATGCCATGTTGTTTAATGGAATCTGACAGTTCCTGTAAAGCTATTTCTTCGAAATTGGTTCGAGGTTGAAAAGGATTGGTTTCAATGTTTTTGATTTTGATAACAGCGATGGAACCAACCACCGGCGATCCTTCGCCACTTTGTTTGGTTGTAATATCTGTCTTAGCATTTTCTAACAATGCACTTAATCCTCTTCCTAATGCCGGTTTTTTATTGGTACTCATCTTCGTTAGTTTTTAGTTGTTAGTTTTTAATGGTAATAGTATTTAATCACTTAACACTAAAAACTCAACACTATGTTATTATCCTTCGTTAAATTCTGATTCTTCTGCTGTATAAGTCATTGTTCTGTCTTCATCACTTATTTTGGTAAGTCCGTTACGCTGTAAAATTTCACGCGCTAAGTTTAAGTAATTAACAGATCCTTTACCAATGGCATCATGCATAATAATTGTTTTACCATGGCTAGGTGCTTCAGCCAGTTTTGTATTACGTTGAACAATGGTATTGAATACCATGTTTTGAAAATGCATTTTCACTTCTTCCACAACCTGGTTGGCCAGCTTTAAACGTGGATCATACATCGTTAATAATACACCTTCGATATCTAATTCAGTATTAATATGAGCTTGTATCAACTTGATGGTTTGCAACAATTTCCCCATTCCTTCCAAAGCGAAATATTCACACTGCACAGGAATGATAACGCTATCAGCTGCGGCAAGTGAATTAATAACAGTTAAACCTAATGAAGGACAGCAATCAATAATGATAAAATCATAATCACCTTTGATTTTTTCCAAAGCTGCTTTCATCATGTAATCCCTGTTAGGCATGTTTACGATTTCAAGCTCAATTGCTACCAGGTCAGTATTTGTAGGCAGTAAATATAAATTAGGGGTATCGGTTTCAAGAATAACTTCTTTTGGATGTTTGTTATCAATGATGCATTCGTATAAACCAGCTTTCACATTTTTCGGTTCAATGCCTACGCCAGACGTCGCATTAGCCTGAGGGTCGCCATCAACTAACAATGTTTTGTATTCCAGCACTGCCAGAGATGCTGCCAGGTTGATTGCTGATGTTGTTTTGCCAACTCCTCCTTTTTGGTTCGCTATTGCTATTATTTTTCCCATGTCTTCGTCTGTTAAATATTTTATTTTGTAATTGTTTCCCCTATTTCAAAAAGACTTAATTTCTTTCCCTGCCTGTTAAATTTATTGATAGCTTCTGATTTATCGATTTTGGTAAATTCAAAAGTGTCGTAATGCATTCCAATGATATCTTTACAATTAATGAATTGCGAAGCCAGAACGGCATTATCTATTCCCATTGTAAAGTTATCGCCGATAGGTAAAAATGCAAAATCAACTTTGCGGTAATCGCCAATTAGTTTCATGTCGTATGTCAGAGCTGTATCTCCGGCATAGTAAAAGTTTTTGTCGTTACTTTCGATCACAAATCCCATAGCATGTCCACCATAGCTTCCATCCGGTAAACTGCTGCTGTGAATAGCATTTACGCATTTTATCGAACCAAAATCAAATAATTTTTTTCCGCCGATGTTCATGGGGTGAAGATTGGCAACTCCCTGTTTCTGAAGCCACACTGAAATTTCCCAATTGGCAACAATTAAGGCATTGGTACGCTTAGCAATGGAAACCGCATCAGCGATATGATCCTCGTGACCATGCGAGATAAGGATATAATCTGCCTCTACTGTATCAACATCAATGTTTTTGGCTAATTCATTTGGGCTGATAAAAGGGTCAAATAAAATATTTTTTCCGTTAATTTTTACGCCGAAACAGGAATGCCCGTAATAAGTTATATCCATTACTTAAAGTTCAAAATCTACAATTTGTATCTCGTAAAAATAAGCTATTCAGCGACTTTATTTGTTTTTAGTTTTTAACACTAAAAAACATAACTTTGCTAAAATGTTAATAATATAATGCATTCAATTACAATAATATCCGCTACAAACCGACCCGACAGCAATACTGAAAAAGTGGCAAATTATTACCAAATGGTTTTAGGACAGATGGGAATAGTTTCTAACATATTGAGTTTAAAGAATTTACCGGAATCAGTCCTGCACAGCGATTTATACGGCAAACGCTCACCTGAATTTAAGGAAATCATTGAAAAATACGTTGAACTCCAGGAAAAATTCATTTTCATAACGCCCGAATACAATGGAAGTTTTGCAGGAATTTTAAAAGTTTTTCTGGATGCTATTCCACCACGACTTTGGACAGATAATAAAGCTTGTCTGGTTGGAGTTTCAACTGGCAGGGCTGGAAACCTACGTGGAATGGAACATTTGACCAATATTTTGAATTATTTAAAAGTGAACGTGTATCATAATAAGTTACCTATAAGTCGTGTGGATACCTTAATGGATGCTTCGGGAAATTTTATGGATGCCGATACAAAACTCGTGATTGAGCTGCAAGTAGCTGGCTTTTTAAAGTTTTAAATCTTTAAAGATTTTTTGGCATCATTTATTTAATACTTCCTTTCTTCAATAATTCATAACCTTCATCAATCAATAGATTCTTACTTTTACTTGCTGCAACTGCCAGTTCATCGCAACGATTATTTTCCCTATTGGATGCGTGGCCTTTAACCCACATAAATTTGATATTGTGCTTTGGATGAATTTGCAAAAAACGTTTCCATAAATCAGGATTGGCTTTATCTTTAAAATTCTTTTTTACCCAGCCATGAACCCAACCTAAAT
The DNA here is from genome assembly GCA_040387555.1 of Bacteroidota bacterium. Classification (GTDB taxonomy): domain Bacteria; phylum Bacteroidota; class Bacteroidia; order B-17B0; family Aurantibacillaceae; genus UBA4416. Next base: position 763,676 of record JAZKDO010000003.1, read on the forward strand.
TTATCGAATCGATCACGTATTTTGAATCAGAATAAACAACAACATCTGAATTATCTTTTTTTAATGTTTCCAGGGCAATGATGATACTTAATAATTCCATGCGGTTATTCGTCGTGAGCCTGAATCCCTGCGCCATTTCTTTGCGTTGGTCTTTGTATTTCATAACAATACCGTAGCCTCCGGGTCCAGGATTTCCGCTACAGGCACCATCTGTATAAATTTCTATAATACTGCTCTGCATCAATTCTGTAAATATACTTTTTTTGACCCTAAATAGCTTATTTATATGCGGTGAAGAATATAAAATAGTTCAAAAAATTGATTTTCGAATGCGCAATTTTTTATATATTTAAAATCTATATATACTCATCGTATGGCAAAGAAAGCAAGTAAAAAGGACAAAAGTATTTTCACTCAGAATTCTTTAAATTTTTTAAGAGATTATTTAAATAATCCTTCACCAACCGGATTTGAAAGTGGAGGTCAAAAAATGTGGTTGAATTACATACAACCTTATATTGATGAACACTATGTTGATACATATGGAACAGTAGTTGGAATTATCAACCCTGGAGCTCCTTATAAAGTTGTTATTGAAGCGCATGCGGATGAAATTTCCTGGTTTGTACATTACATCACAAAAGACGGATTCATCTATTTGAGACGCAATGGCGGAAGTGATCACCAGATTGCACCATCTAAGCGAGTTAATATTCATACGGATAAAGGCATCGTTAAAGGTATTTTTGGCTGGCCTGCTATTCACGTGCGTGATGCGGCTAAAGAAGAAACGCCGACATTAAAAAATATTTTTCTTGATCTTGGTTGTAAAAGTGATAAAGAAGTTGAAGACTTAGGCGTTCATGTTGGTTGTGTTGTTACTTACGATGACGAATTTATGGAATTAAACAATCGTTATTTTGTTGGTCGTGCTTTGGATAATAGAGTAGGAGGATTTATGATTGCGGAAGTGGCCAGATTATTAAAAGAAAGTAAAACCAAATTACCATTTGGATTATATATAGTAAATGCTGTTCAGGAAGAAGTTGGTTTGAATGGTGCAACCATGATTGCTCACAAAATTAAACCAAATGCAGCGATTATCACGGATGTTTGTCACGACACGCAAACGCCGATGATGAGTAAAATTGCGAGCGGAGATTTAGCATGTGGAAAAGGCCCTGTTTTATCTTATGGCCCTGCCGTACAAAATAATTTATTGAAAGTAATTATTGAGGCTGCTAAGAAAAACGATATTGAGTTTCAGCGCCAGGCAGCAAGCAGGAGTACAGGTACGGATACGGACGCATTTGCTTACAGTAATGATGGAGTAGCTTCCGCTTTAATATCCTTGCCTTTGCGTTATATGCATACGACAGTAGAAAGTGTTCATAAAGAGGACGTGGAAAATGTGATCAAACTGATAATTGCGTGCTTAAAACAAATTAAAAATAACCAGGATTTCAGATACCTTAAATAATTGATGAAGAATTAAAGAGTTAAATGAATTCTCTAACTCAATAATTCAAATAACTCTTGAACTGAATAAATGGCAATAATAGATTCTATATTAAAAGGTGCAGTAAAGTTAGGGAACAAAATTCCTAAGCGAACCAACTACTATGCCCAGCAAATAAAAGTATTAAAAAAATTATTGACTAAAGCAGAGCATACAGCTTTCGGTGAGCATTTTCATTTCACAAAACTACTGCACCAAAAAAATCCGATTGAAGGATTTCAGACTACAGTTAAAATGTATGATTATAGCAGCATTTACAAAGAGTGGTGGTACAGGGCAATAAAAGGTGAGCCCTATGTTTGCTGGCCCAATCATATTAAATATTTCGCTTTAAGCTCGGGTACTTCTGAAGCAGCGAGTAAATATATACCTGTTACGAAAGAAATGCTGAAAGCTTTTAAAAGAGGAAGCATCAGGCAGTTAGTAGCAATGGCCAATTACGATTTTCCAAAAGAACATTTCTCAAAAGGTATGTTGATGATAGGTGGAAGTACTTTATTGGATTTTAACGGCAGCCACTATTCGGGAGATTTAAGTGGCATCACAGCTGCTAATATTCCAGTATGGTTCCAGCGTTTTTATAAACCGGGGAAAGAAATATCAAGATATAAAGATTGGGAAACGAAACTGACAGAGATTGTCAAAAAGGCAAAAGACTGGGATATTGGTGTTATTGTTGGAGTTCCTGCCTGGGTTCAGATTATTATGGAACGGGTGATCGAACATTACCAGGTAAAAACTATTCACGATATCTGGCCAAATTTAAGGGCTTATGTTCATGCAGGCGTTTCCATTGAACCCTACAGAAAAAGTATCGCTAAATTAACTGCTTTTCCTTTAATTTTTTCAGATACATACCTGGCTTCCGAAGGGTTGATAGCTTACCAGCAACGTCCAAATCCTCAGCAAGGCATGCGTATGTTATTGGATAACGGAATTTTTTATGAGTTTGTTCCATTTAACGAGGAAAACTTTGATTCTGACGGAAACATGAAACCTGGCGCTGTTGCCCTTACAATTAAAGATGTGGAGATTGGAAAAGATTATGCTTTGCTATTGTCTTCCTGTTCAGGTGCGTGGAGGTATTTAATTGGAGACACTATTCGCTTTACAGATTTGGAACACGCTGAAATAGTTATAACAGGGAGAACAAAACATTATTTAAGTTTGTGCGGCGAGCATTTATCTGTTGAGAATATGAGCAGGGCCATTAAACTTACTGCAGATGATTTGAAAATAGAATTGAATGAGTTTGCCGTAGCAGGCGTGCCTCATGGTACTTTGTTTGCCCATCAATGGTATGTTGGTTCCAATAAAAATATTTCTGAAGAAGAGATCAAGCAACGTTTGGATTTCCATCTGAAAGAAATAAATGATGATTATAGAACAGAAAGAATTGCAGCTCTAAAAGATGTTTACGTGAAAGTATTACCTGATGATGCATTTATTGATTTTATGGCCACAAAAGGAAAGTTAGGCTCGGCACATAAGTTTCCAAGAGTTTTAAAAGGCAAATTGTTGGAAGAGTGGCAATCATTCATCACTAATTATAAAAATACATTTTGATTTTAAGTTTAATATATCAGGCCATTGTAATTATTCTGTTGCTTACATTTTCGTTTGGACCAGCATTTTTTGCATTAATTAATACGGGCATTAAATTTGGATATAAAACAGGTGCCTTCTTAGCTTTAGGTGTTGTGTTGAGCGATCTATTCCTGTGTGTGTTGGTTTGCTTATTAGTTCATTTTGGAATGTCCAATTTATTGCACTCTGAAAAAACACAAACCTTTTTTGCCATCATTGGAGGAATTATTTTAATTGTTTTCGGTGCTTTCTTTTTTAAAAAGCATACAGTAAAAATGGACGAGACCATTGATATTGAAAACCAATTACCGAGTCCTCGTTTGATGATTCTAAAAGGATTTTTGCTTAATCTTTTCAATCCAACTGTTTGGTTATTGTGGCTGGCTAATGTTACCGCTATTAGTAAAACTTTCGAATACTCCATACTGAAGATGCTTTTTTTCTTTAGTGTTGTTTTAGCGGCAGTTTTATTTATTGAGTTATTTAAAGTAAAGCTTGCAGGTAAAATCAAACATTATCTAACAGATAAGATTATGACTGTAGTTAATTATATAACAGGAACGGCTTTAATCATATTTGGTATTTTGTTAATTTACAACCATTATTTTCATTCCTGATGAGCGCAAATACGTTCGACGAATTAAGAAAGAAATTGGAAGAAAGCATCGCCTCTTTTCCTTACATATATATGTTTAAATTTATTATCAAATCAGATAATAAAACAATGGCGCTGGTAGAAGTCATTTTTGATAATGATGCTGATATTATCCAAAAGCAATCCACAAAAGGAAACTATATAAGTATAACTGTTAAACAAGTTGTATTAAGCGTGGATGAGATCATATCCATTTACGAAAAAGCAGCTGCTATAGAAGGAGTAATTTCATTATAATGTCAATATTTCAATTACAAAATAAACAACTAACCGTAACGGTAAATTCATTTGGAGCTGAATTGTGTTCTGCAATTTCAAATGATACCAAGATTGAATACATTTGGCAAGCAGACCCATCTGTTTGGGCAAGACACGCACCAAATTTGTTTCCTATTGTGGGAAAACTGAAAGGCGGCCAGTTTACCTATGAAGGTAAATTTTATAGTTTGCCTCAACATGGCTTTGCGAGAGATAACGATTTTATTTGTGTAGAGCAGAAAGAAGACTATTTGCTTTTTGAGCTCACAGCCAACGAATCTTTCCTTCAAAATTTTCCTTTTCAATTTAGGTTTCAAATTGGATATCACCTTAGCGGAAACAGAATTGACGTGAATTATACAGTTTTTAATTCTGATAACCAAGATTTGTATTTTTCAGTGGGGGCTCATCCGGCTTTTAATTGTCCTTTGCAAAAAAATGAATCGTTTAATGATTATGAACTGGTTTTCCCAAACACTGATTCTTTAACAATCAATACCCTGAATGATGGTTTAATTACACATCATACGAAAGAGATTGCCCTGGATAACCATACTTTAATAGTTTCAAAAGAGTTATTTGATAACGACGCATTGGTATGCATGAACCAGCAAATTGAAGAAGTTAAACTCCTTTCCAGTAAAAGTGGTCACGGTGTTTCTGTTGTTTCTAAAGGCTGGCCATATTACGGTATATGGTCGAAGAAGGGAACAGAACAGTTTGTTTGTTTAGAACCATGGTATGGCATTGCCGACCATGAGAATACGATGGAAGCGTTTGAAAAGAAAACGGGTATCATTAAATTGACACCTGAACAAACCTTTAACTGTTCTTTTGAAATTTTATTATTTTAAAGATGAACAGATTTCATAAATCCTTTTTTCTATTTAAATTATTGGGGATTTGTTTGTTTTTCCTGTTAATTCATCGTTTGCTGTTTTTAGGAATATTTTATGATCAGTTTGCCTGCGTCTCACTCCTTGAATTTGTGAAAGCGTTTGTCGTTGGCTCTTTAACAGATGGGATTGCTATCATTTATTTTTTATTACCCATGTGGCTTGTTCTTTTGTTTTTTAATATTGAACATAAGGTGACACGAATTGTTGCTTTATCTTGGTTTGTTATTGGGTTTGCCGCGATTAATATTCTAAATCTTTCAGACCTTGGATATTTTCCCATCACCAAAAAACGCATGGGAGGCGAGCTGCTAAATATGTTACCGGAAATACCAGCTTTACTATCTTCCTATTTAAAAGATTATTGGTACTTGTTTATTCTGTTAATCGGTTTTTTATTTATTGCTTTTTTGATCTTCAAAAAACAACTGACTAATTATAAGAATGTTGATCAAGCAACCAGTATCAAATTATTGAATGGTTTTATTGTTGTCTGTGTCTTCTTCTCCATTATGCGGGGTGGTTATGGCACCCGACCATTTATGCCATTTGATATTCCATCTTTAGTTGATCCTGAACTCCAATGGCTGGCTAGTAATACCCCATTTCAGTTATTGCATACTTTAGAAAATGAGACAGTAAAAATAGAGACCTATTTTGATGAAAAGGAGGCAGAGAACATAATAGGTTTTGAGAAGCATTATGGAGGAAAAGAATTTAAAAAGAAAAATATTTTATTTATCATTCTTGAGAGTTTTTGTTCTGAACGCGTAGGAATTTTAAATCCAAAAATCAAAGGATATGCGCCCTTCCTTGATTCCTTGTTATTGAATGCCCGGACCTATAAATATGGAATGGCAAATGGAAGGATGACAATTGATGCATTACCCTCCGTGTTGTCTGGGATACCTTTATTTATGGAAAAAAATTATTGTTATACGGGTTATAGTAATAACAATGTACATGCAATTTCTTCTCTTCTGGAGAAGGAAGGCTACAGTAATGCCTTTTTTTACGGTGGATTGAAATCAACATTTGGTTTTGAAAATTTCATGAATATTAATTTTACCAAAAATTATTTCGACCAGGAGGATTATGACAGTAATTATGAAAACACAGGGTGGGGCGTAGATGATCATTTATTTCTTCCTTTTGTTGCCGGCAAACTGAAAACATTACAACAACCATTTTGTGCTTCATTATTAACATTGTCTTTGCACCATCCTTTTCCAATTCCTGAACCCTATAAAACCTTATTGGATTCAATTAAAGATCCTGTCAGAAAAAGTATAAAATATACTGATATTTCACTTCAACTATTTTTTAGTAAAATCAAGGATGAGGAATGGTTTAAAAATTCTATTATTGCTATTTCTGCAGATCATACATCTGACGGACTGAACCTTTTAGAATGTAATACAATAAATGCTTTCTCAGTTCCAATTTCCTTTTTAGCTGTTGGAGATTCTACTTTTAATAAAGTTCAGGATCAGTCGATATCACAAATAGATATGTATCCCACGGTTCTGGATTACATTGGGTATAATAAACCATTTGTTAGTTTAGGAAAATCGGGATTGTCTAAACCTCATCCTACAGTTCAATATGCAGGTAATGGTGTATATCTTATTTATGATCATCCCTATCAATTGGAATATGATAATAACAAAAGCAAAGCAAATAATCTTATTAAATTTAACGATGATCGAACTGCTTCCCAGGTTGATATTAATTTGAATAATGGAAAGATCACTGAAGAATTGACGCGCCAGGTTAAAGCCTATATCCAGGTGTTTAGTTATAGGATTAATAAAAACCAGTTTTAAAATCATATGAAGCAGCAACATCACAAATATATTGTTCTGTTTATCATAGTTGTTTGTAGCTTTTTCTTTCAGTTTAAATCACTTAATCAGTTTCCACAGTACAAGCATTCCTGGGCGCAAAGCGACAGATATGCCTTGGCTTTAGGATTTTTAAATAATGGCGGTGATTTTTTTCATCCCGAAACTTTTATTTACAATAATCAATTTCCAGATGATTTTAGAAAGATAAAAGACAATACCATTACATCTGTGGATTTTCCTATCCATGATTATTTTGTGTCGATGCTGATGCGAATTTTTAATACAACCGAACCTTGGTGTTTTCGCATATACATTCTTTTGTATAGTATTACCGGACTATTTTTTTTATACCGGCTTACTACTTTATTTACCGACTCAATTTTCAAATCTATTACAGTCGTATTATTTGCAATAAGTTCGCCTGCCTTTTTGTATTACCAGGCAGGATTTCTTCCAACGATACCTTCATTAGCTAATTCTATGATTGCTTTGTTTTTCCTTTTCAGGTATTATAAATTTAATATCAAGCGCGATTATTTAGTAGCAGTTTTATTTCTGACGTTAGCGGTATTAGCGAGGCTTCCATTCGCCATTATTTTAGTGGCCTTAGCATCCATGGAGGTTTTATTTGCTATTAAAGCAAGGAAAATAGACTTCTATAAGTGGTTATTAATAATTGGGTCTGTTAGTTTAATTGGTGGGTACTATTTGTATAATAACCATTTAAGAACTGAGTACGGATCAATTTTTCTTAGTCATATTTTGCCTGCCAAAACATTCCATGACCTTCTTGATTATTTTTTGACTTCATCTGAACGATGGGGTTTTGTTTATTTTTCTCCAATTCATTACATCTTGTTTTTAGTGACAGGCATTTATGTTTTAATTATTTATATTTTTAAAAAAATAAAGTTGACTGACATGACAAAGAAATTGTTGTTGTTAGCGTCGGTGTTGCTTTTCGGCTGTCTACTTTACTATTTGCTAATGACTTTCCAGTATTTGTCACATGATTATTATTTCCTAGATACTTTTTTCTTGCCGATTATTTGTTTGTTTTTGTTTTTCATCATTCAGTTACCGCCTCTTAAAAATAGAAGTTTGAACGTGGCAGTCAAATATGTAATTATACTCGTTTTTATTCCGGTATTTGTTTATTCATTTGGAAGCCTAAAAACTGATCGAGACGCTTTTTTGAAGGAGAAAACAACGGCTGATAGTTTCGTAAACGCCGACGCTTTTTTAGATTCCTTAAGAATACCTGTATCTGCTATGATCTTAGCAATTGGCGCTGATGGTCCTAATAATCCTTTTGTATTTATGAAACGAAAAGGATACGCTGTTATTTTGCCTAATCATAGACGTATTGCATTGGCTTTAACTTGGCCATTTGACTATGTAGTAATTGAAAACTCAAGGCTAATAAATGACATATATGCTGTATATCCTAATATATATAAGGAGTTGTATAGAATGGCTACCAACGGTAAAATTACTGTCTTTGTTCGAAAATCTAAAAAGGATATAGCGAACCTAGATGATTTTTTTGGCTTGACAAATATGGATGTTAAACTAAGTACACGATTAAACCCGGATTCTATATCTCAGGAATTTTCTAATTATGAATTTGGCTACAATACGTTCTCAGGAAAAAAATCCGGAATCGTAAAACAGAACGCTGAATATGGTTTAGGATTTAAGTCAAATGATATGAATTATATGAATGAAGGGTCAAGCATTTTAAGGATTCACTCTTTATTTGGAAGTGACTTAGCTTTGAACGAATGTGCGTTTTGCGTTAATGTTGAAAGTAAAGGAGAGTCCATATTATTCATGACATGCGATTTAAAGAACTTTATTAAAGCAAAAACATGGCGCAATCAGGATATATTGTTCAAGTTGCCGCAAATTGAAGAGAAAGAATTTGTACTTTCTGCGTTCATATGGAACAGAGGCAAGAACACTTTGTATTACGATAATTTTGAAATAACGGTTTATCAGTAGAAGACATCCAAATTCGAAAATTCTTTTTTGAATGGTTTACTTGTTTTTTATTAAATTTAAACTTTAAAAAGAACCTAAAAAATGATACAAATACTAAAGTCTCGCATCCAGGCATCTATTGATTTAAAGACTTCTTTATTATCGAATGAAACTCTCTTAAATACGGTTGAGTCTGTTGTTAATGAAATTGTATCATGCTATAAGAACGATGGAAAAGTGCTTTGGGCTGGGAACGGCGGTTCAGCAGCTGATTCACAGCACCTGGCAGCTGAATTGAGTGGCCGTTTTTATTATGATCGCCCACCATTATTCAGCGAAGCTTTGCATGTAAATACCAGTTATACAACCGCAGTTGCTAATGATTATAGCTATGATGTGATCTATAGTCGCTTAACCCAGGCGATGGGGCGAAAAGGAGATGTATTAATCGGACTATCTACCAGCGGAAATTCAGTTAACGTATTTAAAGCGTTGGAAGTGGCTAATGAAATTGGGATGATAACTGTTGGTTTTACAGGAGAGACTGGAGGCAAAATGAAAGATTGTTCTAAATACTTAATTAATATTCCTTCTAAAGATACTCCGCGTATTCAGGAGTGTCATATGATCTTGGGTCACACTATTTGTGAATTAGTTGAGATTGCTTTATTTCCAAAACCTTAATTTATTTTGCTAAAAGAGGCGGTAATACTGGCAGGTGGATTTGGTACCCGTTTACAGTCTGTTGTAAATGATGTTCCCAAACCAATGGCTCCGGTTAATAACGAACCTTTTTTAAATTATGTGTTTGCTTATTTGAAATTTTTTAAAATAGATCATGTGGTTTTATCCACCGGTTATTTGTCTGAAAAAATTTCTCAGTATTATAATGAGGAATACAATGGTATCAGGATATCTTATGCAAAAGAAGAAGTACCATTGGGCACCGGTGGTGGAATTCGCTTGGCTTTGGAAAAGTGTACTACTAAAGATGTATTAGTGTTGAACGGCGACTCTTTTTTTGATGTTGATATTAATACACATTATCAAAATCATATTTCAAAAAGAGCGGATTGCACATTAGCTTTGAGGAAAGTTAATAACGCTGCAAGATATGGAACAGTAGTTCTTGACAGCTTAAATAAAATAGATGCTTTTAAAGAGAAAGATAATATTGAACAAATAGGATCGATTAACGGAGGGGTTTATATTATTAATAGAGAATTGTATTTAGATAAAACGAATGCTTCTATTAATTTCTCTATTGAAAAAGATTTTTACGAAAAAAGAATAAAAGAGCTTGGTATTTTTGGATACGAATATGAAGGTTACTTTATAGATATTGGGATACCAGAAGATTATAAAAAAGCCCAAACAGATTTTAAAGATTTTAAGTATAAAACAAAATAATTTTAATTCAGTAGAACTGAGTTTGTCAGTTCGAGCGGAGTCGAGAACCGTATTATAATAATGACTTTAAAGGATTTAAATATAGATAATACCTGGACACTGTTTTTGGACAGAGACGGTGTTATAAATAAAAAGCTGGAAGACGATTACGTGAAACATACCACGGAGTTCGAATTCATTGACGGCTCATTAAACGCATTGCGGATTTTAAATCCACTCTTTGGAACTATAGTCGTTGTGACAAATCAGCAATGTATTGGAAAAAAAATTATTTTCCCTGAAGACCTTGAATTGATTCATAAGAACATGTTGTATGAGATAACTTATCTGAAAGGAAGGATTGATAAAATTTATTATTCACCTTATTTAGCAGCTGAGAATCATTTTACACGTAAACCGGAAATTGGCATGGCGCTGGAAGCCAAGAAAGATTTTCCGGAAATAGATTTTGCTAAATCAATTATTGTAGGTGATAGTTTAAGCGATATGGAATTTGGTAGAAATGCGGGAATGAAAACCGTTTATATTAGCGAAAAAGCGAAAACAGACGATAGAATCGATTTTAATTTTAAATCTTTGATATTTTTCGCACATTCACTTACTAAAGCAAAGGTCATTTGAAAGTTTCCATCATAACTATTACTTACAATAGCGAATCAACATTAATTGATACGATTGATTCTGTATTGAGTCAAACGTATAAGGACATTGAGTACATTATAGTGGATGGGCAATCAACAGATAGCACATTATCCATAGTTCATTCTTATAAAGATAAAATCGCAAAATTTATTTCAGAAAAAGATAATGGCTTGTATGATGCATTGAATAAAGGAATTGCGATGGCAACAGGTGATGTAATTGGAATTCTTCATAGTGATGATTTTTACACTGATCATCATATCATAGAGCAAGTTGTTAGTACGTTTAAATTAAACCATTCTGATGCTGTTTATGCAGACTTGTACTACGTGGATAAAAATGACACCAATAAGATATTCCGGAAATGGAAATCTGGTCATTACAAACATGGCATGTTTATGAATGGATGGATGCCTCCGCATCCCACTTTCTTTGTTAAGCGTTCGGTGTATGAGAAATACGGAGCATTTAATTTGGATTTAGTTTCGGCGGCCGATTATGAACTGATGCTGCGCTTTATTCATAAATATAAAATAAAATTGAGTTATTTGCCTGAATTCATTATTAAAATGAGAGTAGGGGGGAAGAGTAATGTTTCGGTTAAGAACAGGCTCAGGGCCAATAACGAGGACAAAAAAGCCTGGAGGATTAATGGTTTGAAACCTCATTTTTATACTATGTATCTAAAACCTCTCCGAAAGATCATTCAATTATTTAAAAAGTAATATGTGTTTGGAGAATAAAATAGAACTGCGGATAGATTGGAGCGAGCTGGATGTATTCGGACATGTGAATAATGTGATGATCATGAAATACGTACAAGCCGCCCGATTAGAATATGTGAATGTTATTGGTTTGATGGATTTGTATAAAATAGAAAACATTGGCTTTATGGTAGCGGAAACTAATTGCCAGTTCAAAAAGGAGTTATTATTTCCAGGTAATGTGAGTATTCAAACCAAAGCCATTTATGCAAAAAACACCAGCTTTTCTTTAGAGCATACGATTAGTAATGATGATAAAGAGATTATTGCAATTGCCAAAGATGTACTGGTAGTGTTTGATTTTACCAAAAAGGAAAAGTGTTTGATTCCGGAAGAGATTAAAGTAAAACTAATATAGTTACTTCTTCACTTCAAAAGTCTCAAAGTTCTTCACATCACTTTCTTCTGCGATTACTTCTTTTACATTTGAGAGCGGCGAACCTACATAACACCATTCAATGAGTTTATTGATATCATCTTCCAGGCCTTCTGCTTCAATGTAAACATCACCATCATGTAAATTTTTTACATAACCAGTGAGGTTACATTTTAATGCCTGTGCATGCGTGCAAAAGCGATAGGATACACGTTGAACTTTTCCCTTAACGGTTATATTATAGTGACGGATCAATTGGTGAATTTTAGTTTAAAAGTATTTAATTTATTTAACTGTTCCGCATAATCCATTAAATATTTCGCGTTAGTTTCAGGTAACAGATATTGTTTGGCTTTTGTGCTTACTGTAAGCAAATACTTATAATCATCTTGTTTCGTAATACTCGTGTTAATATCGAAGAATTCATTATTCATAGAAGTCGTAAACTCATTTATATTAGTAACTGATGTGGGTTTGTTGAATTCAAATAAGAAATTGTAAGTGTCTGTAAAAGTAAAGTCCAGGTAATAGTCCTGTGTTATTTTTGACGGAAAATCTAACAAAATAAAGGAGAACCAATCATATAGATCGATTTCGTCTTTGCTGATGTTTATATCTGCTGAACATGCATAGCTTGATTTGAAAGGGAATATTTTCGATTGGGAGGTTTGTTTAATTTGTATGTTTGATGCGCTGGGCTTTTCTGTGCATTTTTTATAATAGTGACTGGTAATTGTTGAATCTATATATTCATTGTTATAAAAAGATCTCAGTATTGTTGAAAATTGGCCACTGATATTTTCTTTAATGGATGCATGGATTAATAGCGAATCTACATTGATTTTAAATCGTGCATTTTCCGTTCTCAGGGTTTCATTGTATGTACTAATTGGTGTTTTAATGAATTTTAAATTTTGAGATTCACTTTTATTTTGAGCAGCTTTTGTGTTTTTAGGAAAGAGTGCGCATAAGGCGCCTTCATAGTAAAAAGGTAACTCGTCCGGAAAATATTTTAATCCTCTGAATCTTGGAACGTAATATTTAAATGAGTTCTTAACAGGTAAAGCAATAAATTCTAATTCATAATTTTCATGCGCGCGATGAGCAGTTGAGTGCATACCAAGCCTTCGATCCTGAATATTTGCTCTATAGTAAAAAATATTTTTTTCAAACAGAACATCGGAATATGTTTCTCCAATAAATTCTTCGGCTAATTGTTTTTTTAATAATCTTTCAGAAGAATTTAAAGAATACTGGGCATCTTTGCTGTAATGTTGTTGTTCGGCTGATAGAAAACTGCAAGTATTTAACGTATCAATAAATTGATTATAAAAGAGAATATTAAAAGTGTCAACAGGATTCTGCGGAAATTTAGAAACAAACCTTCTTAGGTTTGCGCCGTATTTGTCATATACTTTTTCTTTTGTAAAAAGTGAATCGGGTATAATGAACCATGTATTTTTCGTAGAATGAATATATTTTGCGCTTGTTAATGTTTGATTAAAAAAATGCCTGTTTAATGAGTATATGTTAGCAGTGATATGGGGTAAAGTTCTTCCTGCTAAACTGTTTTGAGAATACTTCATTGCTTTTAAAGCTTTGAATTCATAATAGTGATTTTGATATGTAAAACTATTGTCTGGTACATCATTCCTTTTGTAAACGGAAGAATCAATATTGTTATTTACAATGACAAATGTATTTTTTAACTGTCCGGGAGCAGCAACTTTGATAGCTATCTTGGTTTTTAATTTAGGAAAATGATCGTTGGCGTAAAACTGATCAGAATCGTAAGAGCCACTTATTTCTGCTTTGTAAGAATATTCAATTATGTCATTTACCTGTAAGTTTTCAAAACCAAATTTATACTCATAGTCATAAATTCTTTCACCGTCATGTTTGATCCAATAAAATTTATTGGTTGTGAGTTTAGGAACAAATTCGATGATTGTTTTATTTCTAATGATCCTGACTCCAAAGTAGACTATTTTGTATTCGTAAACAAAGGGTATGTTTCTTGAACTGAATCGTCCCTGTTTATAAATAGAATTATTAATTTGAGTGATATCAAAATTTTGCGGTAAGCTTATTGATTTAAAATAGTTGAGTCCCTCTTCATTTAAGATCTTAACAGATTGTCTGCGCTTAATAAAATGTTCCGGAAAATTTAATATCAAATCATCATTTAAAATAACGGCATCATCGATTAATGAATCCGGGATTTCTTCAAAGGTTTTATTGTTATCCGGCCATTTATAATATTCAGATAAAAAATTTAAATCCTGAGAGCGTAATGAAATAGAAATGAGTAATAGTAAAAAAGAAAAAGGACGAAACATGTTATTTATTCAATGTTTCTAAATTACGGTGCTCAGTTTTATTTAAATCTTCTTTTGATAGAGACTTAAAATATTCATAAGTAATTTTTAAACCATCAGCCCTATTTACTTTTGGTTCCCATCCTAATAATGATTTTGCTTTTGTGATATCTGGTTTGCGTTGTTTAGGATCGTCCTTTGGTAACGCCAATGAAATTAATTTTTGGTTGGAGCCTGTTAATTTTAATATCTCGTCCGCAAAATCTTTGATGCTAATTTCATCCGGGTTACCGATGTTTACCGGTAAGTGATAATCGCTCATCAACAGTCTATAAATGCCTTCCACTAAGTCATCAACATAACAGAAGCTACGCGTCTGGCTGCCATCACCAAACATAGTAAGATCTTCACCGCGCAAAGCCTGACCAATAAATGCAGGTAATACGCGTCCGTCGTTTAATCTCATCTTAGGGCCATAGGTATTGAATATTCGAATAATTCGCGTTTCTATTCCATGAGTTTCATGATAAGCCATGGTTAATGCTTCCATAAAACGTTTGGCCTCATCGTAACAACCTCTTGGTCCCACAGGGTTAACATTCCCCCAATACTCTTCTGTTTGTGGGTGTACAAATGGATCTCCATAAACTTCACTGGTAGATGCAACCAAAACTCTTGCTTTTTTAACTCTAGCTAAACCAAGTACATTATGAGTTCCTAAGGAGGATACTTTTAAAGTTTGGATAGGAATTTTTAAATAATCAATCGGGCTAGCCGGAGATGCAAAGTGCAGAATGTAATCAATATTACCTGGTACATGAATAAATTTACTCACATCATGGTGATAAAATTCAAACTGAGGAAGTTTAAATAAATGCTCAATGTTTTTTAAATCGCCGGTAACTAAATTGTCCATGGCAATTACTTGCATGCCTTCTTTAATAAAACGATCACATAGATGTGAACCTAAAAAACCTGCTGCTCCTGTAATTAAAATTCGTTTTTGCATATGTATATTTTTTATAGCTTCCTCAATCAATAATAGTGAATTGTTTTTAATTTGTTCTAACGCCTATACAATAATAGTTGTATCCAAGCTGCTTCATGTCCTGTGGATCAAAAATATTTCTTCCATCAAATAAAGTTTTTTCTTTTAAGCGTTTACCGATTTCAGTAAAGGAAGGCACTCTAAATTCAGGCCATTCCGTTACAATTAATAAGGCATCAGCACCATCAAGAGCATCATACATTTCCATGGAATACTCGATTGTATCTTTGAGCGTGTGTTTGGCTTCATTCATTGCCACAGGATCATAAGCAACAACGCTGGCACCTTCTTTTAATAATTTTTCAATGATTACTAATGACGGTGCTTCGCGCATGTCATCCGTTTTTGGTTTAAAAGACAAACCCCATAAGGCAAATTTCCTACCTTTAAGATCGCCCTTGAAATGTTTTTTTACTTTGTCAAATAAAACTTCTTTTTGGTTTTCATTTACTTCTTCTACGGCATTTAAAATACGCATATCGTATTTGTTTTCTTTGGCGGTTTTTATTAATGCTTTAACATCTTTTGGAAAGCAACTTCCACCATAACCAACACCTGGATAAATAAATTTTGTTCCTATACGTGCATCGCTACCTATTCCTTTTCGAACCATATTCACATCAGCACCCATAATTTCGCACAGGTTCGCTATATCATTCATGAAACTGATTTTTGTAGCCAACATTGCATTAGCTGCGTATTTGGTCATTTCGGCCGATGGGATATCCATAAAATAAATTGGATGTCCATTCATTAAAAATGGTTTATATAGTTTACTCATCAATTCTTCTGCTTCCGGCCTGTCTATTCCAACCACAATTCTGTCTGGCTTCATAAAATCATCAATAGCAGCACCTTCTTTTAAGAATTCAGGATTTGATGCAACATAAAAATCTAATTTAGATCCTCTTTTTTCAAGTTGAGCAGCAACGGCATTTCTTACTTTTTCGGCAGTACTTACAGGTACGGTACTTTTGGTAACAACAACCAGAGGCTGTTCCATGTGTTCGCCAATACTTGAAGCAACCGCTAATACATATTTAAGGTCAGCAGAACCATCTTCATCAGGAGGAGTGCCAACAGCGATAAAAACAACTTCAGCACCCTGAATGCTTTCTTTTAATGAGGTAGAAAAATGCAAACGATTTTTCTGAACATTGCGGGTTACCATTTCATCCAATCCAGGTTCATAAATTGGCAAAATACCATTGTGCAGGTTATTAATCTTTTTCTGATCAATATCAATGCATGTAACATCCAGTCCTACTTCTGCAAAGCATGTTCCTGTTACTAAACCAACGTATCCTGTTCCTACAATCGCTATTTTCATATATTTTTTATTTTACTAATTCTAATAGATTATCTGTAATGTATTTTAATGTTTCTTCGTCCATTTCAGTATGCATAGGCAATGATAGAACCGTTGCACATAGTTTTTCAGTCACCGGGAAATCACCTTTTTTAAATCTATCACTTTTATAGGCATTTTGTTCGTGCAAAGGAATAGGGTAGTAGATCATTGCCGGAATTCCCCGTTGGGATAATTGCTCTCTTAATTTGGCACGATCAATACCGTTTAATATTAAGGTATATTGATGAAAAACATGTGTTGATTTTTTTGCTCTTACAGGTATTTTAAGCTTGGGATGATTTGCAAATGCTTTATCATAATAATCAGCTACTTTATTTCTTGCATAGGCATATTCATCCAGGTGTTTTAATTTTGCTTTTAAAACTACAGCTTGTATAGTATCCAAACGTGAATTCACTCCTAAAACATCATGCACATATTGAACACTTTGCCCGTGATGCGCCACCATTCTTAATTTTTTTGCCAGTGAATCATCATTAGTGTAAATTGCTCCACCATCGCCATAACAACCTAAATTCTTACTTGGAAAAAAAGAAGTACATCCAATTGTTCCAATAGTGCCTGCTTTAGTTTTTGTACCATCGCTAAAGGTATAATCAGCGCCAATAGCCTGTGCTACATCTTCAATAACAAATAAATTATGCTTTTTTGCTATTGCCATTATTCGTTCCATATCAGCACATTGTCCAAATAAATGCACTGGCACAATTGCTTTTGTTTTAGGAGTAATCGCTTTTTCAATAGCCTCAACATCTATATCAAACGTCTCTGGATACACATCTACTAACACTGGCGTTAAACCTAATAAACCAATTACTTCAGCAGTTGCCACATATGTGAAACTCGCTGTAATTACTTCATCCCCTGGTATCAGATCCAATGCCATCATTGCTATCTGTAGCGCATCAGTTCCATTAGCACATGGAATAACATGTTTTACGTTTAAGTATTTTTCCAGATCAGCTTGAAATTCTTTCACTGCAGGTCCATTAATAAAAGCAGTAGAATTTAAAACTTCCTGAATACCAGCATCAACTTCTGATTTTATTTTTTCATACTGACCTTTAAGGTCAACCATTTGAATTTTTCCGGTAAGTGTAGTCATACTAATTGAAAATTGTATCGCACGAATATAATGATTTTGAATATATTATGCTTGTGAATATAGTAAATAATCAAGTTGTTCAGGCACAAATACAATTGGAAAGAAAACAATAAATCTACAAAGGAAAAAAAATTAGAATTACAAGTTTTTGAGCAGAGCCATTGTAAGTATGTGAAGGGGCTAAAATCCAAAATGTATTATAAAATAACGAAGAATTATGTAACATTGTTTATTAATAGGTGTTTAAAATTGCTATATGGTTTACAAGTTTTTAATTCCGGTGTTGATTTTCACCATATCATGTTCAAAATATTCAAAGAGTTTAAAAGTAGATGTTGCCACTTGCGCTTCAGTTGACCGTAATAAAGCCCCGGATATTAAAACTCAGCTTAATTTATCAGATGCCCAATTGAAGTCAAAAACGGGTGTAGTTACAATTGAAGAGGGAAGAAATAGTTTTATTTCACGTTTATGGCTATGCGAAAATGCAAAAAAAACAATTAATGTTATGTACTATTCAATAGCAAAAGATAATGCCGGTTTTATAATGTGCGATTACCTGATTCGTGCTGCCGATAGGGGCGTAAAAGTACGTATACTTTTGGATGCGTTAGCCAGACAAATGGCTATAAGAGAAATTCAGGCGCTCGATTCTCATGAAAACATTGAAGTAAAGGTTTATAATCCCATTGTACAGAAAGGCAAACGGAGCTATGTTCGGTTCATAAAATCAGTTCGACATCTTAACAGAATTGATCAGCGGATGCACAATAAAGTTCTTGAAATAGATAATGTAGCCGCTATTACCGGTGGACGAAATATTGCGGACATATATTTTGATTACGATAAACATTATAATTTTAGAGATAGGGATATAATGATTTTCGGTCAGGAAGTTAGCGACGTAAAAAAATCTTTTAATCAATACTGGAAAGATACTTTATGTGTTAATTATGAATTTGTTACAAGAAAAGTAAAGAAAAAATCCAATCAAAAGCGATTTAATCAGCTTCATCGCTATGCCTGTAATACAAAGAATTTTTCAGTTGACATGAGAAACAAAGTGGAAGAGTTTCCTAACCTTTTCAAATCTATTATAAATTCCAAAGAATTTTTATGGGTTGATAATGTTTCTTTTGTGGCAGATGCTCCGGATAAAAATATAAAAAGAGAAGAGCGTAAAGGAAGCATTTGTTCAGATACATTAATGGCTCTGCTGAAACAAGCAAAAATTTCTATCGATATTGATAGTCCTTATTTAATTACACTTGATGAAGAAAAAGAAATGCTGCGCGACGCTGTTAAAAGAGGAGTTAAGGTGAGAATATTAACTAATAGTTTATGTTCTACTGATAACGAAAATGCATTTAGCGGTTATAGAAGAGATAGAAAAGAAACGCTTGAAACGGGAATTGAGATTTATGAATTTAAACCCAATGCCAAGGTAAGAGAAAAGCTTATGTCTCCTGAAGGAATTGCGGCTTTGGATAGAAAATCGGTTTATGGTTTTCATCCAAAAACCATGGTTATTGATAATGAAATTTCTATTATTGGAACCTATAATTTTGACCCTCGTAGTGCCGATTTAAATACAGAGTGCGTTATGATTGTGAGGTCTGATGATTTTGCAAAAATTTTACTAAAACATATGGAAGTTGGATTTTTACCGGAAAATTCATGGCATACAACTAAAGATTTTAATCCTGATTCAGAAGCAGGGATTAGGAAAAAGTGGAAAGCTAGTTCGCGTCGAATATTTCCGAAAAGTAAACTTTAACTTTTATTATTTTCAGATGATTATTTATTCAAAAAAATCATCTGAGAAATTCATCAGGTAAACTTTTTCACTCGCTCTTGTAAAGGCAGTATATAACCAGCGGATATATTCAACATTCAACATTTCTTTAGTTAAATAACCCTGGTCAATGAACACACATGGCCATTGTCCGCCCTGAGCTTTATGGCAGGTAACAGCGTAATTAAATTTCACCTGTAAAGCATTAAAGTAGGGATTTTTTTTAAGGTAAGCCATTCGTAAGCCTTTAATTGGCTGGTCAGATACATCTTCCATAACGGCTTCAAATAAATGTTGTTGCTGTTCTTTATTTAAGGCAGGAGCTTCCGAATTAATTGAATCTAATAATAAATTTAAGGTGATTTCAGGTGCATTAGGATAATCACATAATTCAACTATGCATTCAGCGAAATTAAAACCGTATAATTCTTTTCTCTTTGTTATTTTTTTTATTTTAAGACTGTCTCCATTTGCTATAAAACCGGCATCCGATTTTTCATCTAACCAGAAATAATTATTTTTTACAACCATCATTAAATCACCGCCGCACAAGTCTTCTTCCATATAACGTATACGCTGCCTCACTGCCTGATTGAATTGGTTTGCACGTTTATTACTTCGTGTAACAATTAAAACATCATTAAATCCATATTTGCTATAAGCACTATTTAAAGCATCTTCCAGTTCATCTCCACTCAATCTTATGACATCAGGAAAAGTTTTCAGTTTTGGAAATTCATTTTCAAAATTCAAAATACATTCTCTTAAATGAGTAGCATTTAATAAAATCCCACTAGCATCTTGCTGGCGGGCTACTTGTTTTAATTCAATGTGTTTGATGTTTAAATGGTAAGCAGCTTTTAAAAATTCAATATTTAAAGCAGGGCTCTCGTTGCTGCCAACTGGCGGCAATTGCGCGGTGTCACCAACAAGAATCAATTTACAATTATCTCCAGCATAAACGTATTCAAATAAACTTTCTAAAAGGCTCGCATAAACAGATTCAGAATTAGGATTATCCATTCCTATCATAGAGGCTTCATCTACAATGAAGACCGTATTTCGATGAAGATTCTCACCTAACGTAAACATAACACCTCCGTCGTGCGTAGGTGTTTTTCTGAATATTTTTTTATGAATGGTTTGAGAAGGTTTTTGTGAATAGGTCGAGAGAACTTTAGCAGCTCTTCCGGTTGGTGCAAGTAAAATGCTTTTCCATTTAAAAGACGGGAGCGTTTTGGATAATGCCGCTACCATATTTGTTTTTCCAGTTCCTGCGTAGCCCTTTATCACCATGATTTCTCTTTCATTATGACTGGCAATAAATTCTGACAATAAACTAATTAAATTACTCTGATCGTTTGTAGGACTAAAACTCAAATAACTCAAAAAAATGGATGTGAAGGACGAGTTATTCATAAATTTTTAAAGCAAGAATTAATTAAAAATCGAAGTTAGGGCATTTGGCTACATTATGTTTGCCTTTGTCTGCACCCATATTCACTATCATCGGCGTAACACCAATCATAAATTCGTAGGAATTTGGGGCAGATGAATTCATTCGGTTAATGGAATAATCATAGGCAAAACCCGCAGTAACATTTTTCCAAAAACGGATCTGAAAAATGCCTGATATAAAGTCTTTGTTTCGTAGAGTTGCACCAACACCAATCCTTTTTCTATAGTAGGCCATCAGATTTACTTCCATGCTTGGCATATTAGTAAAAGATGAGTGAACATTCACGGCAGGTACCACTATTAAACCATTTTCTAAAACAATTTTCTTTCCAAACGAAACATATAACTGAGGTGTTAATAAAGATTTATTTCCGATTTGTTTATCTCCTTGTACCTGTCTTGTTTTAAAAAACTGTTGAATAGAAACATCCAAAAATGCTTTTTTACTATAAAACCTTATTCCCGGAATAAAATCAGGATATGCGTAAAAGTAACTGCCGTAAGTTACCGCGTATATAGGATCATTGGATGAAATAACACCCTTACGTATGCCAAATTTTCTGACACCGGCAAAAACCCCAAACGACATATTGTATTTATTAGTAATTGGCAGGTGTATGGTATAAGAACCATAAAAACCTTCGCTTTGAAATATTCCTGCTTTTTCCTGTAACATATAAATTCCGACATTATGCCAGCGCTTATAGCTTCTTTCAGGCTTTATTGTATAATTAGCACTTATAAAGTTGGAAGCTGGTGAATTTTCAAATCCTACCCATTGTTTTCTGATCCCGACAATGGCCTCCAACCCTGCATTAATATTTGTGCCTGCTGCAGCTGGATTATAACCGTATTTATTAAAGGTAAATTGAGTGTATTGACCTGTTTGTTGACTAAAGATTTTTAGGCAAAAGAATAATAATATGTATTTAAGATAATTCATTACCTGATGATACTGATGCCTCCTTTAATAAAATTTTTCTTGTTGGATTTGTCAGAATATAAAATATAATAATATGTTGCATCGGGTAGGGACAGCCCAAGACTTCTACCATCCCATGGAGTGTAAGAATGCACCTGATAATGCACTAATTGTCCCCAACGATTATAGACAAATAATTCAAATTCTGGAAAATTTTCGAGCCTTGCTATGTTCCAGGTATCATTGAAATCATCGTTGTTAGGTGTAAAATGATTTTCAGGATTAGGTTCGCAAACTAAAGTTTCAATAATGAAATAGATCGTGGTATCTTTATTATTATCCGCTCGGATTTTTACAGAATATTCACCAGGTTGCAGGTCTTCAACACTGTTTGATATTGATCCGCTGCTCCATTCATAATGAATTGGAGTTGCACCGGAAATGATGTTTACAGATGCTTTTGCGAGTTCGCAAACTCTTTCAGCTTTAGTGAAATTAACCGACAAAGACTGCGAGTTTAACTTCGACAACGTTGCCGCAAGAATTACTATTATATAGTAGAACTTTATCACTTACAAAAAGTTTGTATTAAATCGTTAGCAGCTTCAATACCTTCAATCTTGGCATTCTGTAAAGTTTCACAGGCATTCACTTTATCTCCGCTTTGAGAATAAGCATACGCTAATGCTAAATAAGCTTCCGTAAAATGATGATCCAATTCAATGGCTTTTTTATAATCTGAAATGGCTGCTGTATAGTTTTCTGAAATTTCCTGCCAATAGCCACGGTTATAGAAGGCGAGTGAATAAGTAGGATTAATTAAAATACATCTGTCAAGATCTTTAATAGCATTTGGATAATCTTCCAATAATCCTTTCGCTAAAGCCATATTGTAAAGGGCTTTGTCATGGTTCGCATTAGCATCAATAACCTTATTAAAATTAGAGATAGCGTCCGGATACTTTTCTTTTTTCGCAAACACTAGTCCTTTTAAAAAATAAAGTTCATAATAGTTTGGATTGAGTTGTTGAAGTTGAGATATAGTAACATTAGCGTCTTTTAGTTGGTTTAATTTTATTTGTGAATAAGCTTTTAAATATAATATGCTGTCAAAATGAATTTCTGAGGAATTGATAGAATTAATTTCATCAATGGTTAACTGATAATTTTTTGTTTGAAATGTTTCTTTTACTTTTTGGGTATTATTTTGACTGGTACTCTTCAGGTAAGAAGAGCAAAGGGAAATGAGCACTAAATATTTAAAATATAAATTCAAAATTTTTAATTTTTCTCTACCCAATCACCATGTTCTTTGATGAGGCCAATTAATTCGTCTACGGCATGTTCACTTGGTACATTTTTCTTTACTACTTCTTTTCCTTTATATAAAGAAATTTTGCCTACACCCACACCTACATAACCATAATCGGCATCTGCCATTTCGCCGGGTCCATTTACAATACAACCCATGATTCCAATTTTAATTCCTTTCAGGTGGTCAGTGCGTTCCCGTATTTTAGAAGTCGTTTCCTGAAGGTCAAATAATGTTCTGCCGCAGCTGGGACAAGAAATATATTCTGTTTTACTAATGCGGGTTCTGGTTGCCTGAAGGATCCCAAAAGCAGTCGAGTTCGTAACCTGAGGCGATGTACAGTTTTGCTGTTTTATCCAGGTACCGTCTCCTAAGCCGTCTAATAATAATGCACCGATTTCTGCCGAAGAACCCAATTGAAAATCCTGTTCAGAAATGTTTTTATAATTGCGTTTAATGATGACCGGTAAAAGAATGTTTTGTTCTGTAAGGGAAACAAATAATCTTCGTAATTCAGGCATTGCATAAGGGTTAAAGCTATCTGCAATTAAAACAATATTGCTTATGTTTTTTAATTTAGAAATGAACTCTTTAGTTATGACATCTTTGGTGATGGCTACGAAATTTAACTCAGGATGGGTTTTATCACTTTTAAAAAATTCTTCACCACAAAAAAGAGGATATTGTCTTACAGGATTTTCAATAGCTTTCCATGCATCAGAATTATAAATAATAGCAAGAGTTCCCGGAATTTCGAAATCAACAAAATTGTTTCCGACATAAACATAGTCACAGGCCAAATCGTTGATGTTCCATTTATCGAGTGGTATCGAGTAGTTATACCCCACTGGAAAAAAAGTAGAAGGGCTTATCGTTTCTCTCTCGCTAAAATCTGCTATAACACGGGGAACGTTATGTCCTCCAATATTTAGAACAGATATTGATTCACGTTTTTTATATTCATACGGATCATATGATAATTTTACTTTTCCGTTCTCTGTTTCAATGTGTTCAATGGGCTGATGAAATTTAATTTTCTCTGCATTGTAACGATCTACTAATGCTTTAGCAACAGGTATTTCAAATTCAGGATCTTCCGTTAAAGATACTCTTACGGTATCTCCTAATCCATCTTCCAACAATGCTCCAATTCCAACTGCCGATTTTATCCTACCATCCTCGCCATCGCCGGCTTCCGTTACCCCTAAATGCAGCGGATAATTACGATTGGTTTCCATCATTTTTTGTACCAGTAAACGATAGGCTTGTACCATTACCTGAGTGTTACTCGCTTTCATGGAGATAACGATGTTGTGATAATTTAAGTCTTCACAAATCCTTAAAAATTCAAACGCAGATTCAACCATTCCCAGAGGCGTATCACCATAGCGACTTAAAATACGATCGCTCAGGGAGCCATGATTGGTGCCGATACGCATAGCTGTGCCATATTCTTTACAAATATTTACTAGTGGGGTAAATCGTTGTCTGATGCGCTCAAGTTCCTGTTCGTAAGCGGAATCTGTATAATCTATTTCTTCAAATTTTTTCTTATCGGCATAATTTCCCGGGTTTACACGAACTTTTTCAATGATTCGTGCAGCATGTTCCGCTGCATTAGGCGTAAAATGAATGTCGGCAACAAGCGGCGTTTTATATCCTGCCGCAACTAATTCTTTCTTAATGACTTCTAAATTTTTAGCCTCATTTAAACTTGGAGCGGTAATTCTCACCAATTCACACCCGGCTTCGATCATACGGATACTTTGCGCAACAGTTGCTTTTGTATCCATGGTATCAGTGGTGGTCATGCTCTGTAATCGAATAGGATTGTTTCCCCCAATTCCTATATCACCGCATTTTACTTCTCTTGTTAGAAATCTTTTGTATTCTGTTAAACTGGTACTGTATGGTAAGTAAAATTTCATTTTTTATATTTTCTCACAGACGCTTGCGAAGGTTATTCGTAACGGTCACAGAGGTTTTTAATTAATTTCGGTTGTTTTTTGCGCTCTCCGCGTTTTTCTTTCTCTTCAGGTAAGCATTAAAATATTTTATATAAAACTGGTTTACTTGGACTGGCATCATTCTCAAAACTCGCGATTTGTAAATTCAAAATATAAGTTCCATCATTCATTTCATTAGGAACATATATCAACTCGGTAATTGTTTTTTGAAATTGTGTATTATCAGGATATTGCCAAAAAGCATGATGCGCCAATAATTTTCCTTCGTCATTTTCGCGATCAATAGAGGGCATATCGATCAACAAATGCTGAACTCCAATGTCATTTAAAAAATGAATACCCTCTTCTAAAATATAAGGAGGATTGGTGTTCGAATACTGCATGGTTAATTTATTTAAGCCATTAGATAACGTTCTGATCACTATAGCTTCGGGTTTAGTATTCTCTAAGGCTAGTTCCAATTGTTTTTTAGTGATTACAAAATCCCCATTTTCAATTTCTATAGGTAACAAGGTTACTACTTCAGCCAGAAACATGAATTGTTTTAAGCACTGATTAATGGTCACAAACTCTTTACTGATATGGCCTACACATTCTGTATGCGTACCATTACCATGTGGGTTGAAGGTGATATTTCTAAAGTTTACTGAACCTCCTTTACTCACATCACCAATCCAGTTTCCATTTACAACCGGTTCTAATTTCATAGGCTCAACATACCAGGCGCTGGTGCAATTTTTGTCAGCCTTTAAAGGGATGGATATGTCAATTGGTTGGAAAAGATCAATTTTATAACCTTTTCCTTTATGAAAAATGGATGCTATCATTCAAAAAGTTTGAAAAGTTAAAAGTACGAACTTTTCTATTTTAGTCTCATTTTTAAATTTTTACAGGTGTGATTTTTGCAATGAATGATTTTTTTTGCATTTTTAAATTTCGGAAAAGTTCAAATCTGGATGTTTTTTGGAGAAACATTACTTTTAACAAAAAAAAGTTCAAAAAGTTTGATTTTCAATAAATATCATTTAACTTAGTCCCCTAGGTATTTTAACGATCCTTAACAAAAACTAAATTTAAATTGGTATAATATGAAGAAAATCTTTACCACCTTAACTGTTGCATTAGCAGCATTTACTAGCGTTTCGTTCGCTCAGCAAGATCCGCAATTCACTCAGTTTATGCATAGTAAATTGATTTATAATCCTGGTTATGCAGGTACAAGTGAAGCTATTTGTGCGAATGTTTTATACCGTCAGCAATGGGTTAATTTCCCTGGCGCACCAAAAACAGGTTTGTTAAGTTTTGATATGCCAATTGGCCAGTTACCTATTGCTATTGGATTAAATGTTATGACAGACCAAATTGGTTTTGATAAAACTTTATTTGCTCGTTTGGCGCTATCTTATAACAGACATATTGGTGCTGGTGTATTAGGTGTTGGTATTGATGGAGGAGTTTTACAAAAGCAATTCAATGGTACATGGATTACACCTGATGGAACTGATAAGTATGATCCAACGATTCCTGCTTATACTTCAGGAACGGGAACAAATACAGCTACAAATGCTGGGTTAAATAAATTAAGTTATGATTTTGGTTTTGGAGCTTTTTATTCCATAGCCAACAAAATGTATGTTGGTATTTCTTCAACTCATTTAGCAGCACAGGATATCAAAGCTAGTAGCGATGTAAAGTATGCATTAGCCCGTCACTATTATATTGTTGGAGGTTATACATTTGATTTAGGTGAAGGTGGAAAACATGGAATTAATCCAAACGTAAAAATTAAATCTGATGCAGCTTCTACTCAATTAGATGTTAATCTTACTTATATCTATAATAGAATGTTTTGGGTTGGTGTTTCTTATCGTATGCAGGATGCAATTGCACCAATGCTTGGAGCAAGGTTCCTTAAAGATAAAAGCTTAAAAGTAGGTTACTCTTATGATTTAACGTTATCAAAAATTAAAGGATTTAGTTCTGGAACTCATGAAATTATGTTAGGATATTGCTTTAATGTGAAGAAACCTAAAAAAGTAACTTCTTATCAAAATGCAAGATTTTTAGATTAATTTGTAACCTTTTAAAAAAATGACCGTTTAAGTCCCTTACAATCTTCAATAAACTGTTAATAACTTGTTAATAAAGCATTGTGTCACTAAAGCCACAAATTGGGATTATAAACAAAAGAATGCGAAATAAAACTGTTTAAGTTTTACTAGCAAAAAACTAAACTAAAGCACTATGAAAAAACTGATTGTATTAGCTTCGTTTATTGCCATTGTTACTGGTTGTAACAAAAAGGCAGGAGAGTTAGTCGGCGCGCAGGGTAGAGAAGAATGGTTTCAACCAGATCCATTTGGAACCTTGTATATTCCTATGGGTAGTTACCATATGGGGCCAAGCGACGAAGAGATAACTATGGCTCATACAGCAAAATCAAAAATGGTTTCTGTTCAGGCATTTTATATTGATGATGCTGAAATTTCCAATAACGAGTACCGTCAATTTGTTTACTGGGTGCGTGATTCTATCGCTCGGAAATTATTGTTGAATAATGGATTCGAAGAGGACTATGGTATTCCACAAGAAGAATTCCTGGCGATGTGGCCTGTTTATACAGGTGATGCAAATTTGCAGGAGCCATATATGAACTGGGAGGAAAAAATTAAATGGGATGATGGCGAAGAAGATTACCGCTTAGCGTTACAGCCTTTATATTTACCAGAAGGTGAGCGTTTTTATAATCGTAAAGAAATAGATGCACGTAAATTAAATTATGAATACTATAGAATAGACATCCGTTTAGCGGCTTCTAAATCTAATCGTTTTGTTCCTCAAAAATCTTTGGATATTCAGGATGGAACTCATGAATATAAAAAAGCCGAATATATTAATGGTGTTCATTTGAATGATGGTCAATTAGGAGTTCCGGGACAACCGTCTACACCAGTGGCTGATCCAGGCAAAGATCCAAAAACATTAGGTACTTATAATGTGGAAGATCAGGTTTCTGTTGGCCAGGGTAATTATGTTCCTCGTGAGCGTAAAGGAGTTGACCGTTCTGTGTTTATTTTAAAAGATGTAATCAATGTTTACCCTGATACATTAGCATGGGTTCACGATTTCACCTATTCATTTAACGAACCAATGACAAACATGTATTTCTGGCACCCGGCTTATGATGACTATCCGGTTGTTGGTATTACCTGGAAACAGGCACGTGCTTTTAGTATCTGGCGTTCAAACTTGTTAAACAACTTCTTAATAGGAAACGGTATGACGATTGTTAATGATTTCCGTTTACCAACTGAATCTGAGTGGGAGTATGCTGCACGTGGTGGTAATGATTTATCTCCATACCCTTGGGGAGGCCCTTATATTCGTAACGCAAGAGGATGTTTCTTAGGTAACTTTAAACCAATGAGAGGTTCTTATATTGATGATGGCGGATTCCACTCTGTATACATTTATTCATATAATCCTAATGATTATGGTTTATACTGTATGGCAGGTAACGTTTCCGAATGGACAAGTAACGCCTTTGATGAATCAGCCTATGATTTTGCTCACGATTTAAATCCTGATTATGTATATGAAGCCCAGGATAAAGATGCAAACGTTTTAAAGCGTAAAGTTATTCGCGGTGGATCATGGAAAGATGTAGGTTACTACTTACAGGTAAGTGCAAGAACTTACGAATACCAGGATACTGCTAAATGTTATATTGGATTCCGTAATGTGATGACTTACTTAGGTCGTTCAAAGGGAGATGAAATCTAGTATTAGAAAGAAAACACAAACACAAAAATAAACACACACAACAGCAAACAAAACAATCACTAACTAAACAAAACAAACAGCTATGAGCAAACTTCCTAAAGTAACCGGTTTTAAAAAGTATTTACACTTAGCATCATGCTTTGGTGCATCTATTGTAATCGTTGGAGCATTATTTAAAATTCAGCACTGGCCAGGTTCGGATATTGCGATTATTGCAGGACTTGGTACTGAAGCCGTTTTATTTATCTTATTTGGTGTTGATATTCCGCATGAAGAATACGATTGGACATTAGCATACCCTGAGTTAGGTGGTATGGGTGGTCATGATGAAGAAGAGCATAATCATGATAATGGATTACCTGTTTCTTCGCAATTAGATAATATGTTAGCTGAAGCTAAAATTGGTCCTGAATTAATTGAAAGTTTAGGTTCCGGTATGCGTTCATTAAGTGATAGCGCTAATAAAATTGGTGATATTAGTAATGCAACAGTTGCAACTAACGAATATGTTGACAGTGTTAAAACTGCTTCTAAAAATGTATCTCATTTAGCTGATACATACAGCAAAGCTGCTGAGTCTATATCTAGTTTAGCTGAATCTAATGATGCTGGTTCTTCGATTGGCGCATCTTTAAACAGTGTGTCTAAAAATTTATCTGCTTTAAATGCTACTTACGAATTACAATTACAAGGTTCTCGTACTCATTTAGATGCTACTGAGAAATTCTATGGTGGTTTAGCTGATTTAATGAAAAACTTACATGATTCAGTTGACGATACTAAAAAATACCGTCAGGAAATGGCAACATTATCTACTAACTTATCTGCGCTTAATACCATCTATGGTAATATGTTAGGTGCTATGAATTTTAATAAATAGTATTCAAACCCACTAAGGAAATGGATGAAAGAGTTTCTTTTTCATTCATTTCCTATAAACTTATTTAAACATTTAATCTAAAAAAATATTATTGAATTATGGGAGGCGGTAAAGAAACACCAAGGCAGAAAATGATCGGTATGATGTACCTCGTATTGACGGCGCTTTTGGCAATGAATATATCAAAGCAAGTACTTAAAGGATATATTGCTGTAAATGAGAGTATGGAGGCATCTAAGGAAAATTTAAAAGAAAACAATAACCGTATTCTTGAAGCTTTTAAATCTTCTACTGATGGAAATGCGGCAGCTAAACCATACTATGAGCAAGTGTTAATTACTCGAAAGAGTATTCAAGAAACTTTTGAATATGTAGATAACTTAAAAGCAGAAGTTGCAAAAGTAACAGAGGGTTATACGGATGTAAGAGGAGACACCTTGAATTTGAAAAATATGGAAAAAATGTCAGATTACGATTTGGCAACTAATTTATTAGTAGGTAGTGATGCAGCAAAACCAAGAGATAAGAGCGAAAAATGGTCTGCTAGTGAACTAAGAGATAAATTAAATAAGCTGAGCGACAAATTAATTGCTCA
Source organism: Bacteroidota bacterium (assembly GCA_040387555.1). Taxonomy (GTDB): domain Bacteria; phylum Bacteroidota; class Bacteroidia; order B-17B0; family Aurantibacillaceae; genus UBA4416. The sequence continues at coordinate 794,168 of JAZKDO010000003.1, forward strand.
GTTAGATAATATGCAAAAAACGGATGGATTACATTTATTAAAAGATGATTACGAAACTATTAAGAAAAAGTTTTTGTCCTTTAAGCCTGCAGATCCAAAGGGAAAAGAAGAAGGAATACAAATGTCTTGGGAAACAGCAAATTTTTATCATTTACCTGAAGCTGCCATTATTACAACTTTAAATAAAACACAAGCAGACTTAAGAAATTTAGAAGCTGAAATTATTCAAACATTTTCAGGAGCAAGTGGAAAATTAGCTATAAAATTTGATGCAATCAAAGCGCGTGTTGTTGCTCCCTCATCTTATATCCAGGCAGGACAGCCATACCAGGCAGATATTTTCTTAGCGGCTTCTTCTTCTAAGTTAGCAGCTGGAGATATGGAAATTATTATTGGTGTTGATTCTGCAGCTGCAGCCGGTGGAGCTAAAGGTACTTTAGTTCCTATTGTTGGTGGAGAAGGTAAGTATTCTGTTGGTACAGGAGGCGAAGGAGATCAAACCTATAAAGGAGTTATTAAATACAAAAACCCTGATGGAACATTCAAGTTTTATCCATTCGAGCAATCTTATAAAGTAGCAAAATCAGGCGCAACAGTTTCTGCTGACCAGATGAATGTATTCTATGCTGGTGTTCCTAATCCTGTGACTGCAGCTGCAGCGGGTATTTCTCCTGCTGATATTAGTGTTAATGCTACTGGTGCAGGTGTTAGAGTAGCACCAAAAGGAAATGGTAAATATGAATTTTCATTTACAGGAACCGGTGATTGTATGGTTTCCGTTTCTGCAAAAACTAAGGATGGAGTTAAATCTCAGGGACCACCTTTAAAGTTCCGTGTAAAGCCATTACCAAAACCAGAAGTTAAAATCGGTGGAAAGTTTGCTCCGCCTGAATTGAGTAAATCTCTTTTATATAATGTTGGTGGTTTAGGTGCGGGTGCAAATGGTTTTGATTTCCAGGCTAATTTTGTTGTTTTATCATGGGAAATCATTGGTAAAGTAAAAGGAAAACTAGTTCCTGTTTCTGGATCTTCTCCTAATTTATCAGCAGAAGCTATTAGTATTATGAAGGGTGCTGACGTAGGTTCGAAGATATATATTGACGCAAAAATAAAAGGGCCAGACGGGAAAGTTAATGGTACTACTGTAGGTATTAAGGTCCTTAAATAAAAATTAAATAAAAACTAAGATTATGATAAATTTCAGAAACATTTTATTTTTAGCTGTATTTTATTTATTAGCTATCAAAGTAAATGCACAGCAAGGGGTTTTCCAGCCGGGCGATTATAGAGATGGGATTTATGATAAAGAAAACTCTAATAATAGACGTTTTATTCCATATACTCATCTTCGTGAAGGTGATGTTAATTGGGAAAAGCGTGTTTGGAGAAAACTTGACATGCGTGAAAAACAGAATCAGCAATTGTATTATCCAATTTTACCTGTCGCAAGTAGAATTTCTTTAATGCAGGTTATGTTGAAATATGTATTATCTGGACAAATTATTGCTTTTAGTGATGATGAGTTTTTAGTACCTAAAGAATTGTCTGAAATACGAAGTAAATTAGTTCTTATTGGTGATACAGTAGATGTTGAAGAGTATACTGCTGATGGCACTCCTTATAACGTTAGAAAACCTGGTATGGTTGATTCAACTTGGATTTTTGAAAATTTTATTGAGTTGGAATTGAAAGAAGATTGGTTCTTTGATAAACAAAAATCTGTTTTAGAAGTTCGTATTTTAGCAATGGGCTTTAATGTTTTACTAAAAGGAAAAGAAGATGTAGGTGCGGTTAATATGTTTTGGACTTATTTCCCGGCTTGTCGTCCATTTTTTGCAAAACATGAAGTTTATAATGCTAAGAATGACTCAGAAAGAAGGACATTTGAAGATATTTTCTGGAAACGGCAATTCTCTTCAGTAGCAACAAAAGAAACAAATGTTTACGACAGGGCCATTGATAGGTATTCAAAAGGTATAGATGCTTTATTGGAATCTGACAGGATTAAAAATGATATCTTCCGTTGGGAACATGATTTATGGCATTTCTAAATTTTATAATCTTAAAAACAAAAACCTCCTGAGAAATCAGGAGGTTTTTTGTTTATGAAAAATCTGATTACTTTAACCTGTTTAAACTTCCTCCTTTTTCAAACAATTTATCTACCTTCTTTTCAATTTCCGGTATTTTCTCTAATACAGGCGCATGATGTGGTTTAATACGGGCATCAATGATCATATTATCACAACCAAAATGTTTGAACTCTGTAAATGAATTAATTCCATACACATCATGACTAGGGTTTGATCGTGTGAAAGTAACCCAAAGCCAGTTCTTTAATGTAGCCGCTGTAAAGGACGAGTCATCTACTATAACGATCAAGGGAATGCCTTTCAGGTCAACGTTTTTTTGTTTTATTTCTTCATTGAAATTTATAAATTCCTGTTTCGACTTTTCATAGCTTTCAAATTTATTTCCTTGTAAGACAAGTACACCTGGCAAAGCTATTTTTGGATTCACAAAGCATGTGAATCCGTTTATGTCTGAAGAAACTTTGGTTTCTAAGGTTCTGATTTTATCGCCATAAGCAGCAACCACTAATTTGCTTCCTGTATTCAAGCCTGTACCACTATAATCAAGTGTATCAATACTGGTATTCGTATAGAAATGCAGGTCTCGTTTTAAATTAATGCGTTCCAGAAGATATTGATAGAATGCGGATTCATCATGCGTGGAAAGTTTGTTTGTATCGTCGGCAGTGATGAATAGATATTTGGCAAGGCTTAGTTGTCCTTTTCCTAAAATGTGATTAGCGATGGTTAATAATTCTGCTGGCTGTTTGGTTTGATTGAAAGGAGTATAACGTTCACTACCTATAGCAAGCAATAATGGATGAACTCCTGCTGCATCAACTGCATGAACCTCTTTAACGCCAGGTAATTCATGTTTAATAGCATCGCCGGTTAATTCATGTATGATTTGCCCAAAGCTGGTATCTTCTTGTGGAGGCCTTCCTACTACTGTAAAAGGCCAGATCGCATCTTCCCGGTGATACACTTTATGAACCCGCATTAACGGAAAATCATGTTTTAAACTATAATACCCTAAATGATCACCAAAAGGGCCTTCAGACTTATTTTCGTTTGGATAAACTTCCCCGGTAATCACAAAATCAGCATCTGTGCTCACGCAAAACCCATCCTGATAAGTGTATCTGAATCTTCTGTTCCCTAAAGCTCCTGCAAAAGTCATTTCACTTAATTCTTCCGGCAATGGCATAACTGCTGCAACCGAATGACTGGGAGGTCCGCCGATGAATACAGAAACCTTTAAAGGCTTTCCGGCTTTGTTCGCTTTACTCTGATGAACACCAATGCCCCGATGCAATTGATAATGCAAACCTATTTCTTTATTTAAGATATAATTATTGCCATTTAACTGAATGCGGTACATTCCTAAATTGGAATTCATAATTCCCGGCTTATCAATATCTTCGCTGTATACTTGCGGCAAGGTTACGAAAGCGCCGCCATCCATGGGCCAGTGTTTAATTAATGGTAATTTATCAATCGTAGTTTCTTTAAACAGAACCGGTTTGGATAAAGGGTTTTTTAAAGGCAAAGCAGACAGCGCAGCCATAGAAACATTCGCATACTTAAAAGGATTTTTAAGGGCTTTGATTGGATTGTTTTTGATTTCAATCAGACTCTGAATCTTGGAAAGTGTATCCCGGAAAATAAATTTACTCCGGTCTAAGGTTCCAAAAATATTGGAGGCGCATTGAAATTCAGTTCCTTTTACATTTTCATATAATAAAGCGGGGCCCTGCATTTCATGAACGCGTAAGTGAATTGCGGCCATTTCCAGACTAGGATCAACTTCTTCTTTTATCCTGATGAGTTGGTTGTTTTTCTCCAGGTCATCCAAACAAGCCTTTAAACTATTGTACCCCATACTTCTAAAATACTTTTTTATTAAGACACTAAAGGTAAGAATAAATTAAGCTTTACATATGGATGTTACGATCCAGTCATGCTCTGCCGTATTAATTTTATTATGACAATAGTTGCAAGTTGTGCTTATTGAATCATCATAGGGCGCGCCACAATTGGAACATTCATAACTCCATAATTTACTTTTAGTGTTTGCTTTTTGAGCTTTTCGACTTAAAGTAATGTCACCAAATTGCATCTCCATATCATCGTCTAGTTTCTTTACTTTATTATTTACTAATCTTACGCGCTGGGCTGTATACACAACGGTAAAATTCATGTGATATATTTGATCTGCCAGAGTACATTCAGAAAAAGTAACTCGGTTTATATAAATTCGATTATATATGTAAGGCTCATCAATTTCTTTTTTTAGTTCCTTCATCACTTCATCCGTTCCAAAACGATTAAAACAATCTGCTTTATTCCAAGCAGAAGCAAACAAATAATGTATGAATGCATTGGCAGCTTTATCTTCCATAGTTTGTATGCAAAAGTCTTCATCGTTCCTCAAAGGTGTAAGGCCTTTATCATTCGCATCATAGTCCAGATCATCTTCATAATCTTCTTCTTGCGTGATCTCCGATAACACCCAGTCATAATCACCAAGATAAGTGATAGTGCTACAGGAAGGGCATTTACTCACCTCACCACCATCTTTGTTAAGTTCATCGCCACAATTCGGACAGGAGTTAGTCGTGTAAAGATTTTTATCGATTGCACCTGATTTTTTAATGAAGGTCCAATACTCGATTGCGTCTTCTGCAATATATTCTTCATTTAAATCAGGTAATTTTTCTGAAATAAACCTGTCATTCATTCTGAAATCTATAGACACAGTAATAATGCTGTAAGAGCCTTCAATAGATGCTTTAATAAATTCGATCTTATTAATAGAGATTTTGGATAATAAATTTTTCTGCCCTAACTGGTTCATCATATCAAACTGTAAGCAAAATCTTTGGTACACACCGTCACTGATCCAGTTTCGAACATTTGAAAGATCTTTTTCCTCCCAGGCTTTTTGAATTGCCATAAAAGCTGTTTTAGCTTTTAGTTTAAAATCTTCTTTACTGAAACCCGTGTTAGCCTTTGTGAATTCATTTGTAATAACAGGGCTTTGGTTCTTTTTAACGGAGGTGTGTTCAGAAATTCCAGGATGTTTTTTCGAAAAGATAACTGATTTTGCGATGCCAATAATAAGAAAGAGTACAAAGGAAATTATGATGCCAATTACAATTACAACAACCCATTTTGGTGCCTGCTTAACACTTCCAGAAGAATGATGAGAAGACGAAGACGATGAATGAGAGGAAGAGGATGAGCTTGAACTTGAACTGCTTTTGCCTCCACCACCTCCAGCTCTTGAAAATGCTTGGCTAGACGAAATAAGAAAAATGAAGAGAAATAATTTTAAGATGAAATTCATGATTTAGAGTATTGTTATATTAAAAATAATAAATATTTGGATTTATATAAGTATTTGCGGGCTTTATAATTAAATTTGTTTTCACTATGTCAGCACAAAATAAACAGATTGCCACCACATGGTTTGAAGCATTTAACGAACATAATTTGGAAAATTTATTGTCTTTATATGATGATCAAGCACAACATTTTAGTCCTAAATTAAAAATCAGAAAGCCTGAGACCAAAGGCCTTATCAAAGGGAAGGCTGAGCTTAGGTTATGGTGGCAGGATGCTTTTGAACGTTTGCCAAGTTTGAAATACGAAGTAATTAAATTAACTGCTGATGACGACCAAGTCTTCATGGAATATATTCGGCACGTTGATGGTGAAGAAGAGTTGAGAGTAGGCGAAGTGTTGCAAATTGAAAATGGCTTAATTGGGTTCTCAAGGGTGTACCATGGTTAGTAATTTTAAAAATTAACCACATAGAAACATAGGGAAATTGTTAAATAATAGCGAAAAGATAGAAATCTTATTTTTACACATAGGTTTCTATGTCAAGCGTAGCTTAAAAAACTATGTAACTATGTGGTGCAAAGAAACCCCTATTATTAATAAATTAACAGCTATTAACGACAACAAAATAAAGAATTCTATATCTTAGACTTTACAATGACGAAACTAATTTTACTCCCTTTATTTTTTCTGCTTACTTTTAAATGTTTCAGCGCCTATATTCTGATCCCAATGGATGAGACACAAAAGAATCATTTAAAAGCTTATGGAATTGCCTATTGGGCGCTCAAAGGCGAGCTTGAAATTCAATGGCTCACCAATTACCGGGGAGGAAGTTTTTTGATTCCTAATTCTAAACCTGTTACGTCAGAATGTACTATCAGAGGTATCAGTTATGAAATTATTTCTGATGCGCAATCAAACGGTATCCTCGCTGAGATTGCAAACCCAGAAGTGAACCAGGATGCCATCAAATTAGAAAAAGCTCCGCGAATTGCCGTGTATTCTCCGAAAATTAAACAGCCTTGGGACGATGCCGTAACATTAGTATTGAAGTATGCGGAAATTCCTTATGATGTTGTTTATGATGAAGAAATTCTGACTAATAAATTGGCAGATTATGATTGGTTGCATTTGCACCACGAAGATTTCACTGGGCAGTATGGTCGTTTTTATGCAGGCTTTCATCAAACAGCTTGGTATCAAAACGAAGTAAAAGATAATGAAGAAACCGCAAAAAAATTGGGCTTCACAAAAGTTTCACAGTTGAAATTAGCAGTTGCAAAAAAAATAAATGATTATGTTTTTACCGGAGGTTTTTTATTTGCCATGTGCAGTGCAACTGATAGTTACGATATTGCATTGGCTTCGGAGGGAATTGATATATGTGAAACTATGTTTGATCATGACCCTTCAGATCCGGCTATGAACAAAAAAATTAATTATGAGAAAGGATATGCTTTTGAAAAGTATCAATTAAGCACAAATCCTTATGAGTATGAATTCTCTACAATTGATGCCACTACACCACGTCGTCAATACGGAATGACAAAAGATAATGATGTCTTTACTTTGTTTGAATTTTCCGCGAAGTGGGATCCGGTTCCAACGATGTTATGTCAAAATCATGAGCAAACCATCAAAGGTTTCTATGGGCAAACAACCGCTTTCACGAAAACATATATCAAGAAAAACATTTTAATCCTTGGAGAAGCTAAAGCATACAATGAAGCGCGTTACATTCACGGAGATCATGGAAAGGGAACCTGGACATTTTACGGTGGTCATGACCCAGAGGATTATGAGCATAGAGTAGAGGATCCTCCAACAGATTTGAGTTTACATCCTAACTCTCCGGGATATAGGCTGATCCTGAATAATATTTTATTTCCTGCAGCAAAGAAGAAAAAACAAAAAACTTAGTTTGGTTTTCTTTATTTGGGCGTGTCCCGCAAAGAGATAGCGGGTCAGGCTTCGGCACTCGCTTTTTAATTTGTCCTGCGGAACAAATTAAAAGAGCTCAAACAAAGCCTCTATCCTTCACGCAGGGTTTACTTTAAAAATTAAATTAAACTTCGATGTTTTTGTAAACTGCGTGATGGATGAAGTGGAAAGCCCGCAGCTATGAGGCACGAGTAGCGGGGACTTGCAACGAAAAGCCAGACGGCGCCTGTACTTTGCGCCGGCACGCCCAAAAATCAAACGCTAACTACTCACTAAAATAACTTCGCACCTCATCACGTAAATTATAACGGCTGCTCATAACCTCACCATAAGCGCCTGCACTGCGAATAGCAATCATATCACCCCGCAGAGTTTCAGGCAATTCTACGGCTTTTCCAAAGCAATCACTGCTTTCACAAATTGGACCTACCACATCATACTTAACAATCGATTTAGACGAAGAAGTAATATTCTCAATTTTATGATACGCCTGATATAAAGCCGGACGAATCAATTCCGTCATACCGGCATCAAGAATCGCAAAATTAGTATTGATTCCGTTTTTAATATACAACACTTGACTGATCAGGTTCCCGCATTGGCCAACAATAGCTCTCCCTAATTCAAAGTGTAATTCCTGATTTTTCCTTAATTCAATAAAATCATGAAACACTTTAAAGTAAATAGCGAAATCTAAAATATTTTCTTTATCCGGCTCATGGTAATTAATACCAATGCCACCACCAACATTTATCACCGGTAAATCATAACCTTTATTCAAAAAGAAACGATTGATTTCATTGACGCGCAAGCATAATTTTTTATACGGGCTAAGATCTGTGATCTGAGAACCGATATGAAAATGTAAGCCAATGAGTTTTAAGTTTACTAATCCTTTTAGTTTTTCAATTACAGTTTCAAATTCATAGGGGTTGATTCCGAATTTATTTTCTTCCAAACCCGTAGTAATGTATTTGTGAGTATGTGCGTCAACATTAGGATTTATACGAAGTGCAATACTGGCAATCTTATTTTTTTTAACTGCCAGTTCATTCATCACATCGAGTTCCTGCAAACTTTCGCAGTTAAAACAAAAAATGTTTTTATCAAGAGCGTAATTAATTTCCTCATCACTTTTTCCAACTCCGGCAAATACAATTTTAGAAACATCATATCCATTTTCAACAGCACATTTCACTTCATTACCACTTACGCAATCAGCACCTAAACCTGCCTTTTGAATGAGTTGAATGATTTTTGCGTTTGTATTTGCTTTAAAAGCATAATGCACATGGTAATTATATTTTTCGCTTTCGGTTTTGACAGTATCAATTGTTCGTTTCAGTAAAGCCAAATCGTAATAATAAAACGGTGTCTTGTATCCGGAAAGGTTTTTAATAATTTTTTCTGTAAACATATGATTCATCTTAATATCCGAATATTCCTTTATTTAAAGCCACGAGGGCATCTTTTTTATGAACGGAGTTTACCAATACGCTAATGTTATTGGCGCTTCCGCCATAAGAAACCATCCTTAAAGGAATATCTTTTAAAGCTTCCATCACTTTAAAACCATAGCCTGCTTTGTCTTTGGGTAAATTACCCACAATGCAAATAATAGTTTGTTCCTGTTCAACTGTTACATTCGCAAATTCTTCCAATTCTTTGGTAATCTCTTTTAAACGTACTGTATTATCAATCGTTAATGATACAGCTATCTCCGACGTAGTGATCATATCAATAGAAGTTTTATAACGTTCAAAAATTTCAAATACCGCGCGTAAAAAACCATGCGCTAATAACATACGGTCGCTACGTATATTGATAGCGCAAATGCCGTCTTTAGCTGCAACAGCTTTTAAGCCTTCTGTTGCATCAATATTGGAAATGCGCGTTCCAGTGGCTTCAGGCTGCATCGTATTTTTAAGTAGCACTGGTATGTTACGTTTTTGTGCCGGTAAAATGCAAGTCGGATGAAGAATTTTTGCCCCAAAATAGGCTAACTCCGCAGCTTCATCAAAACTCAATTCATGAATAGGATGTGTTTTTGAAACTACTCGAGGATCATTATTGTGCATGCCATCAATATCGGTCCAAATCTGGACTTCCTTTGCCCTGATTGCTGCGCCGATAATAGAGGCGGTATAATCGCTCCCACCTCTTTTTAAATTATCGATTTCTCCAAAGGCATTTCTGCAAATGTAACCTTGCGTGATAAATAAATCGGTTGATGGATATTTACTTAATTCCGTCTGTAAATTTTTTTCAATATATTCCAATTGAGGTTCATCATTTTCGTCTATGCGCATGAAATTAAGTGCAGGTAGTAAAGCGGAATTAATTCCAATCTCCTGTAGATGAAAGTGGAACATAGCAGTACTTAACAATTCCCCCTGAGCTAAAATGGCTTTTTCTTCGTTCAGGGTAAACATATCAAGAGTAAAAGACCGCAGATAAGTGAAATGATTTTTAATCAGATCCTTTCCTTTTGTTTTCGTGCCCTGCGATGCATATAGTTTTTCTGCCTCGTCAAGATACTTTATTTCCAAATGATCTATAATTGCACTTGCTTTGGAACTTTGTTTATTATATAGTGCAGTACAAATTTCTACTAATGTATTAGTTGTGCCACTCATGGCAGATAATACTACTATCTTTCTGTCGTTGTCCCCCACCAGCTTTACTAATGCTTTCATTCGCTCAGCTGTTCCTACACTTGTGCCTCCAAATTTTAAAATATTCATTCGTATTATAAATTTTAGTAATTAATTTTATGCTGCCGCAAAAAAAGGCAGATTTAAATGTAATAAGTTTTATTGATTTTTGATGCATAAGACTATTTCGATTCTGGGATAGGTAATTAAATTATTGCAGGAATTGCCATGTAAATTTTTGATTTGATCACCCTTCCTTTATTTTATTCAAAAAAAAGTAAAATCGAATTCCGAAAAACATTTAGATGATGTTGAAGTTTACAGTTACTTTTTTAATTTATTGAAAATAAATATTTCAGTTAACAAAAAATGGTGTTTTTGGCTCTAAAAATCGCATGTTCTTTCGTTCTTATTTGTATTTTTGCTACATGAATTCTCTTTTTGTTTTATTCCTAAATTTAGGCGGTGGTGAGGTGGTGATGATCCTTCTTGTTATATTATTAATGTTTGGAGGTAAAGGCATTCCAAATATTGCTAAAGCTCTTGGAAAGGGAATCAGAGAATTTAAAGACGCCGCTGACGGCATCCAAAAAGATGTTATGCACGGCACAGGAGGTATCACAAATACAATCCAGGAACATATTCAGGAGGTGAAGAAAGAAGTTGATACCCTTTCCGATAATAAATAATTTCAAAAGTTGATGACATTCGCAAATAGGATAAATAATTTTTCTTTTTATTTATCAGTGATAGTTACGTTAGCATTTTCCTCTTGCCTGTCAACAGGTGACAAAGTGGAAAATAATGATTCTTTTGATAGAGAAAAAGTCAAACAGCAATTTGTGAAAGCAAATCATCAGGTTGTTTTAAAAGAAAATGATGAAATGGACTATTACCAGAAATCGCATCAAATGCCTTTTATTAAAACAACCGCCGGTATTCGTTATTTTGTATATGCGCCCTCTCTTAAAGGAGATTCTATCGAAACAAATGACATTATTAAAATCAACTACACTGTTTTTTTGTTAGATGGAACCGAATGTTATTCTTCTAAATCAGACGGTGTGAAAGAAATAAGAGTAGGAATGGAAAACGTTGAGAATGGTTTACATAAAGCTGTTTTGTTTTTAAAGTCCGGCGATAAAGCAAGGATTTTAATTCCCTCTCATTTAGCTCATGGGTTACTGGGAGATTCAAAGAAAATTCCCCCACAGTCTCCAATTTTATATGATTTAGAGATTCTTTCCGTTAATAAACAGCAACAAAATTAAAATTGTATGTTAACGCGAATCACCTTATTTTTTCTTGTAATTTTATTTTCTTTTGGGTGTAATAAGAGTACACAGCTAAAAGAGTATACGCGTGATTCAAATGGATTTTATTATAAGTTATTGACTATTGGTGATGGAAACGAAAGTCCCGAAAAAGTTAATGTAATAGTTGTTGATGCTGTAATGAAAACTCTATCTGATTCCGTTTTCTGGGATACAAAGCACGATGCAACTAATGGGCTATATGTTGAATTATATCACGCATTGATTAGGGGTTCTTGTAACTCATATTTTTTAAAGATGGTGGAAGGCGATAGCGTTTCATTTTTGATAAACCCTGTTATTCTTTTCAGAAATTATTTTGATACTATTGTCCCTGAATTTTGCATCAAAGATTCATTGGTAAGGTTTGATGTAAAATTAAATCAAATCATGTCAAAAGCAGAATATGCCGCTATGATAAAAAATTCCAGTGGAGAGGACGTTGAAGAAGATACTGAATTAGAAGAGTTACAAGCTATTGATTGTTTTTTAAATCAAAATCATAAAAGCACTCAGGTTAATTCTCAAGGTATATATGTATTGGAAAGAACTCATACGGGTCAGCAAGAGGTAAGTGTGGGAAAAAAAATCAAGATTGCTTATCAGGGATCTTTTTTGGATGGCCGTTTAATTGATAAAACAGAGCAAACAATGGAATACATTTATGGTACTCCCGATCAGGAACTTAAAGGGTTAAATATTGTTATTGGTTCATTAAAAAAAGGCGAAACTACAAAAATAATATTACCTTCGCGACTGGCTTTTGGCGAATTGGGTAGTAGTAATGGATCAGTCCCACCTTATACACCTCTTGTCTACAGTATTAAAATAATAGATATAAAATAAAAAAAATGAACAAAATCACTATGTTTCTAGGTTCTGCATTGTTAGCAGGACTCTTTGCTTGTAACAAATCGGAATTTGATGGCTTTGAAAAAGCTGAAAACGGATTGCACTACAAATTTTTTACTCAGGATGAAAATGGCGTCAAAGCTGTTGAAGGTGACGGGGTAAGTATTAAAATTATTTATGCTTTAAAAAAGAATCCAACTGATTCTGTTTTATTTGATTCAAAATTGAATTCTGATGATGGGTCGGGTACAGTGCGTTATATACTTCCAAAGTCATCATTCAAAGGGAGTTTAGAGGACGCCATTGCTATGATGGCTAAAAATGATAGTGCTGCATTTATTATCAGTGCAGACTCGTTTTTCCTGAAAACAAACCACATGCAGGCATTGCCGGAGTTTGCAAAACCAGGTGATAAATTATTAATCACCATAAAAATGGTTGAGATAAAATCTAAAAAGGAACTTGAGGAAAATCAGAAAAAACAAGAAGCTGAGGTAGCTCAAATGTCTGCCCAGGAAAAACCTCAATTGGATGCTTATCTGTCTGAGAAAAAAATTACTGCAACTCCAACAGAGAGTGGAATGTACGTGATTGAAACTAAGAAAGGAAGTGGTGCAAAACCACAATCAGGTGATGAGGTATCAGTAAACTATACTGGTCGTTTATTGGATGGAACTGTGTTTGATACTTCTGTTGAGGCAGATGCCAAAGCAGCAAATGTATATAACCCTCAAAGGCCTTATGAGCCATTGAAATTTACTGTAGATCAGGGTCAGGTGATTAAAGGATGGGATGAAGCGTTAAAAATGTTATCGAAAGGCGGCAAAGCAACACTTATTATTCCTTCCAGTTTAGCGTATGGCCCTAGAGGTGGCGGACCAATTCCTCCTTTCGCTACCTTAGTATTTGATGTAGAATTAGTAGATTTTAAATCTGCTGGAAAATAATAAAAGTTAACTCGTTTGATTAACCATTATACTAAATAAATAAAAAATGAAAAAAGTAATTTTAGCATCTCTGTTTGCCTTAGTATCCTTTGGATTAGCAGCACAAGACAAACCTAAAAAACCTAAAAAAGTAAAATTAACAAAAATGGATAAAGAATTTTTAAGCAAACAAGCAGATGGTATGTATGCCAAATTTGAAACTTCAAAAGGCGATATTTACTGCGCTTTAGAATTTAAAAAAACACCGATGACTGTGGCTAATTTTGTTGGTCTTGCAGAAGGTGTAATTAAGAATACTGCTAAAGCAGATGGTGTTCCTTATTATGACAGTTTAAAATTTCACCGTGTAATTCCTAATTTCATGATTCAGGGCGGTTGTCCTCTAGGTACAGGAACTGGTGATCCGGGATATAAGTTTGGTGATGAATTTGATGAAACTTTAAAACACACTGGCCCAGGTATTTTATCTATGGCAAATGCAGGTCCGGGAACAAATGGAAGTCAGTTTTTTATTACACATGTAAAAACAGATTGGTTAGATGGTAAGCATACTGTTTTTGGACATGTGATTGAAGGCCAATCAGTAGTTGATTCTATCAAAGGGAACGACGTGTTAAAACATTTAGTAATCTTACGCAAAGGTAAAGAAGCAGAAGCTTTTGATGCACCTAAAGTATTTGAGTTTGAGAAAGCTAATGTAGGTGCTAAAGCTGAAGCAAAGGCTAAAGCGGATAAAGAAAAAATGGATAAAGTATTAAACGAAACTTATGGAGCTGCAAAAACAACAGCAAGTGGGTTACGTTATATTATTGAAAAAGAAGGAGAAGGCACACCTCCGACTGCTACTTCACAAGTAACTGTTCATTATTCTGGATATTTATTAAACGGAACCAAATTTGATAGTTCAGTTGACAGAGGTCAGCCAGCAACTTTTGGTTTAAACCAGGTTATTAAAGGGTGGACAGAAGGCTTGCAATTATTAAAGCCAGGTGGAAAAGCTAAGTTAATAATTCCTGCCGAGTTAGGATATGGAGCAAACGGTTATCCACCGGTTATCCCTCCAAACTCATGGTTAGTGTTTGATGTAGAATTAATAAAAGTAAATTAAGATTTAATTTATAGATTTTGAAAAGGCTTCGTAGAAATACGAAGCCTTTTTTTTGTAATAGTTTTCAGGCCGAAATATTTTTACTTATAGCTTGTTAAAAAAAGTCGTTTCAATAAGAATTATCTATTCCATTTTTTCGAACATCTTACTTAATGGAAGTAGCCCAAGATTATTTAGTATGTTTTTGTATATTTAATTCATGCATTCTCTTACTCTTAAAAATAAATACAATGCTATATTTTTGATTCTATGGATAGGTATGAGTGTATTTCTAGTGTTAAGAACATATTTTGTTGATATAACTGATGACGAAGCTTGGTCATATTATAACGTTAAACACTTTTGGTGGGTAGAAGTGCTATGTTCGGGTAATACCCACTGGTTTAATTTTTTAGCAATAAAAGCTGTATTAATTTGTGGCTTTGAAAAAGCGTGGCAATTGCGATGGTTCAGTTTATTGTCAGGAATTATCTTTTTATATATTGGTTATTGTTGGATAAAAAGCTTTAATAATTTAATGATAAAAGTGTTGGCTTTTTCTCTTATTTTTTTTAACCCTTATCTAATAGAGTATCTGACACTTGCTCGTGGATACTCTTCTGCTTTATGTTTTATGGCCCTGAGTCTATATTTTTATATTAAAGAGGATAAACTTTGTGTGTTGCCTCTAGGCTTGTTATTCGCAGGTATGAGTGCTATTGCTAATTTTAATTTTCTTTATTTCTTTGTTCCTTTTGTTGCTTTTTATTTTTGCCAATGTTACTTAAAAAATGGGAAAAATATTTTTAAAAACAAATCGTTTTATATGGGTGTGTTGTATACCATCGGTATTTTGTTCCTCGTATTAAGAGCTCTTTTGTTTATAAAGCAATGTTCCAACGATATTGGCAGCTTTGGCGGAGTAAGCCTTGTGGATTCTGTTTTCTGTAGTTATATAGATACTTTATTCTACGGGCAGTTTTTCTTTTCTCCAAATGTCAGATTTGCATTAGGGACTATTTTGTTTATTCTGGTAATCTTTGCATCAATTTATGGAAGTGTAAAGTATAAAACCCACCGTGATTTATTGTTTTTAATAGCCAGTGTTATGCTTTTAGGCATGTTGTTTTTGGTGACATTTAATCATTGGTGTTTTCATGTGTTGTATCCTACTGAACGCACCGCACTGATGTTTTATTCCTTAGCCGTAATCGTCATAGTTCAATTAGCAAATCATATCTCAATTAATAAAGTTCTTTTAAAAACTGTTTTGGTATTGATAAGCACTGTTCTTATTGTTAACTTTTTTAAAACTGCCAAGTTAGTTTCCGGGTATGATCATTCTTATTGTATGAACACTAAACAATATTTTGATTATTTAGGAGTAAGTACACAAGCTAAAAAGGTTGGGCTGGCAGTGGAGGTTTATTTTATTTACCTCAAATATTATCAACATACAACTTGTGATTTTTATGCTGAATCAATTAATGAATATCGAATTAATCCCCGTTATCTGTTTAATAACCAATTAAGTGATTTTGATTACCTGTTATTACTACCTCCTTATAATTTAAGTTATTATAAAAAAAGTCCTTGTCAACTTCACGCAGTAAAATATTTTCCAAATACGGGAGCCCTCATTGTTAAAGTACAAAAGAAATAGAATGTTTTAAAAAATGGTGTTTCATCTTAAGTTGTCAGGTCGAGCGGCGTCGAGAATCAAATATAATTGAGTTTCTGAAACAAGTTTGATGTGGTTAAATTTTCCATTAAATTGTCACTCAATACTTTTTGTATATTTATTAAATGCAAAATATTAAAACACGTATTCTTGTCAATACAATTTTCTTTTTTTTAGTGTATGCAGTAATGTTTTATGTTTCAGCGCGAGCGATCAAAATGCCAATCACTCATGATGAAGCTTATTCATTTTACAATGTTAAACATTTTTGGTGGGTGGAGGCATTGTGTACCGGTAACACTCACTGGTTTAATTTTTTAGCAATTAAGGCATGTGTGATTTTCGGGTTTGAAAAGGGTAGCCAGTTACGCTGGTTTACATTACTTTCGTCAGGAATATTTCTAACGGTTGTTTATTTCTGGATTAAGAGTATACGAGATGTATCATTAAAATTTTTCGCTTTTTCAATTACAGTTTTAAATCCTTTTGTAATCGATTATTTGTCATTGGCCCGCGGTTATTCTACGGCTCTAATGTTTGAAGTGTTAGCTATTATTTGTTATTATCTTGCAATAAAAAATAGAATGAAAAATACAGCTATGTTGGCTTTATTTTTTTCAGGTATGGCAGCGATTGCCAATTTTAATTTTTTTTATTTTTTCACTGCCTTTTGTGTTATTTATTTTTATCACTTTTATTTCAAGCAAGGCTTTAACTTTTTAAGGAATAGGAACTTTTACCTGGAATGTATTTTTGTTTTGGGTATTATTAGCCTAGTGGTTAAGGCCCTTCAGTTTATTACGGTGTGTTCCAACGATATTGGTGCTTATGGTGCTGAGGATCTTGTTGGCGGGATCTTTGTGGGCGTTATTGAGACATTTATTTATACCGATTTTAATGTATCAGAGGGTACTCTTTATATTATCGCTTTTGTGTTTTGTTTGTTTGTTTTTATGGCTGCTTTATTTGGTCTAAGAACCTCCATTAAACAGCCTATTCATTGGTATAGGTCAGCGAGTGCTATATTTTTAATTATGATGGCTTTGTGTGTATTTAATAAATGGTGCTTTGGCGTATTATATCCAACTTACCGTACAGCTTTAATGTTTTACCCGCTCATCGCCATGGTACTTGTTGGTTTTTTTAACGCAATTCTTATTGGGAAGAAAAACCGACAATGGATCCTTCTGCCAATTACCCTCTTTATTACCGTTCATTTTTTAATGAATTTAAGTCTGAGAAAAAGCTTTGATTACTGGCAGCAATCTGATACCAAAACCTGCTTTATCTTATTAGATAGTTTAGGTGCTAAGAAAGTAGGAATTGCACCTGAGTTGTTTGGGGTGTACCGAAACTATTACCAATTAACAGAATGTTATGGATTTGAGTTTGAAGGTGAAAGCGTTAATACAATGCTGCCAAATGGGATGGATGATTCTCAAGCATTAAGATCTTTTGACTACCTGGTTTTATTACCCCCCTACAATTTGAGTTTTTATAAAAACAATCATGTGATTTTGAAAGGTGAGAAATATTATGAAGGAACAGGAACTTTGATGGTGAAAGTTTTACCCGGGAAATAGAAAATCTTTCTATTAAGTTTTACTAAGTTATAGTCAAATTTGATAATAGAAGTTCGTTTTATTCAAGAATAATAGAACTAGTGAAATTATATACCCAATAGCGGGTATTTTCACTTGAACATAGTAAAGTAGTAGATATTAGTTTTAATTTTGGTAGCACTAACCCAATAAAACTTTATTATGATTAAAAAACTAACTAATTTTTTTTACGGAGCTGTATTATTTAGCTCGTCAATGTTACCTGCACAAAGTCTTTTTAAAGATTTAATTCCAGGAGCTCACCCAGCTTCATCTAACACTGAACAATATAAAAATGTAGGAAGCGATATGTTTTTTCTGTCAAGGGTCCCTTCAGGCACCAAAAAAAACGACCAATTATGGAAGACGGATGGTACAATAGGAGGCACGGTAAGAGTTTTAGATAGTATTCACGTATCTAATGCATCAGGTTTGGTTATTTTAGTTGGTGATTTAAATGGTGAATTAATGTTTTTTAAACGGTCTACCACTAATTCGACTTCTCCTTTTCAACTTTGGAAATCAGATGGCACGACATCTGGCACCGTTATGATTAAACAATTTGGCAGTAATCCTCTAGGCACTGCCGGTGATCCTAAAAATTATACTTTTGTAGGGAATAAGCTATTTTTTACAGTTGCAGATGCAGCGGGCAGGGAATTATGGGTATCAGATGGAACAGCTTCTGGAACTAACATGGTAATTGACCTTGCCCCTGGTAATATTGCGCCGGGTGCCCCTTACTCAGGCGCATTAAATGCCCCAATGGTAGCCTACAACGGAAAAGTTTATTTTGCAGGAAGTACTACCGGCAGTGATGAAGAATTGTATTCAAGTGATGGTACCGCAGTAGGTACTACGTTAGTTTATCAATATCCTGGAGTACCAGGCTGTGATCCTGATCATTTTAAAGTGTGGAATGGTGATCTTTATTTTGGAGGAAACTCTTCGACAGGAAATAGTCATCACTTATTTAAAACGGATGGCACAACAACAAGCCAAATAACTTCTACAGTAAACATGAGTTATCCTATTGTTTTTAATAATCAATTATTTTTTATTAGTGGTTTTGACCTTTGGAAAAGTGATGGAACCGTAAGTGGAACCACATTCATCACTGCCAATATTTCAAATTCTGGTTATGCCGGTGCCAATAACGATTATTTTTTTACAAAATTAAGCACCACCATTTATCGCACTGACGGTACAGCTGCCGGAACAAGTATTGCTGCCGGAGACTTTGGAGCAAGTGCATCCTTTAACGTCATTAATAATATAATGTATAAAACGCATTATGATTCAGGAAGTACGACCTTGGTGGGTTTATGGCAAAGTGACGGCACCTCTGCAGGAACAGTAAAAATTCATTACGGAACTGCAACAGGGTTTGAACATGTTTATAATGGTAAAATTTGGTTTTCCGAATACGATGCCACAAACGGTACTGAGCTTTGGTCATTTGATCCTAACAGTGTTACTGGTATCCCTGAAATGGTATATTCCAGTCGCTTAACGGTTTATCCTAATCCAGCTTCAGAATCTTTGAAAATAAAATCAGATTTATCATCAGAAGCGATTTTTGAAGTGTATGATATATTAGGTAATGAAGTTTTAAAACAACAGAATTTGCAGGAGTTGGATCTTTCTCATTATGAAAAAGGAGTATATTTTATTAAGGTTACTGATAAAGAAACTTCATTAACCAAGACTTTCATGGTAAGATAGTTTCTAAGAATAAGGCATCACAAAGCGGATCTAATGGTCCGCTTTTTTTGTGTTAAATTTTTATGTTAAAACCAATGTAGTATATATGTTGGCTAAGCTGAAATTTTTCCGAACATATTATTTCGTTTTCCCGCGAAAACTTGGCTAATGGGATTTGCATTATTCAACGGACTGAAGACAACAAAATATTAATGTGTGTGACCCTGACTAAAAATGGGTTCAATCCTAAAAGTAGTTATAAGGACAAGGAAGGTATATAGAAATTGAAAAATTAAGTCAGCGATCAAATTACTGGCTGGTTTCAGTTTATGGTAACCTAGTCTGTAATTCCTTTTTTAAAAATTCTAAGTCTGTAATATATAAAGCCTTTTGCTCTTCTAATGGTGCTTTAACTTTTAGGTCTTCTATAAAAGAAAGCACCTCGTTAAGAGCGACGATTCGATCATTCAATCTATCAATTTGAAGTAGAAGTTCTAATCTATTTAAATCTCTGTATCCCATGATACGGTCAAAATTTTAATAATATTCAAAAGTATATATTTGTTTTGAAATCACTGCTTTTTAAATCGCTTTTATGTGCTCCCACTTGGAATCGAACATTCTAACTATTGATTGTGAATCAGTTATATTTTTCTGAATCCTTGTTCCGTGAGTGCTTAACGCGAAAATCTGTTTCCTCAAAACCTGATTAAAATCAGCATAAAATCTTATGAACACGTTGTTTAAAAATCAGGCGGTAAAACAGCTGTTTTTTCGTAGATTTAGGGTCTCAAAAAACAAGCACATGACCACTGATAAATTTGTGTCCCGCCACAACGGGCCTCGCGAAAATGAAATAAAACAAATGCTGGCTAAAATCGGCGTTTCATCCATTGATGAACTCATTAACCAAACGGTTCCTTCCGGTATCCGTTTAAAGCAACCTTTGCTTGTAGCACCTGCTATGAGCGAATATCAATATAGCAAGCACTTAAAAGCCTTAGGCAAAAAGAATAAAGTATTCCGTTCTTATATCGGCTTAGGGTATTATAATAATATTCTACCGGCTGTTATTCAACGTAACGTATTAGAAAATCCGGGTTGGTACACTGCCTATACGCCTTACCAGGCAGAGATCGCACAAGGCCGTTTGGAAGCTATTTTGAATTTCCAAACGATGGTGATGGACTTAACTGCCATGCCAATTGCCAATGCCTCTTTATTGGATGAAGCCACGGCGGCAGCAGAAGCGTTGTTCATGTTCTTCAGTCACCGTAGTAAAGAGAAAATAAAGAATGGTGGTAACAAGTTTTTTGTGAGTAACACCGTGTTTCCTCAAACCATTGATGTGGTAAGAACCCGTGCGGTGCCTTACCATATTGAATTGGTGATTGGTGATGCCATGACTGCCAAATTAGATGATTCTTATTTCGGTGCTTTGATCCAATACCCGGATATGAACGGGGAAGCGCATAACTGCAAAGTGTTTGTAGACGATGCACACTCTAAAGAAATTCAGGTGGCAGTAGCAACTGATTTATTAGCCTTGGCTTTATTAACTCCTCCGGGCGAGTGGGGTGCCGACTGCGTAGTGGGTAACTCTCAGCGCTTTGGTGTGCCATTAGGTTACGGTGGTCCTCATGCAGCTTTCTTTACCTGTAAAGAAGATTATAAACGATTAATTCCGGGACGTATCATTGGAGTGTCGGTTGATACCGAAGGTAATCCTGCTTTGCGTATGGCTTTACAAACGCGTGAGCAACATATCAAACGTGATAAAGCAACTTCCAATATTTGTACTGCCCAAGCGCTATTAGCTATCATGGCTAGTATGTATGCGGTGTATCACGGACAAGAAGGCATTAAAGCGATCGCCTCAGGTGTGCATAACGCAACAGGTTTTGTGGCTACTGAATTACAAAAATTAGGTTACGAGATCAAAACGAAATTATATTTTGATACCATTGTGGTAGCGGTTGCTGATTCAAATAAAATCAAGTCTATTGCTGAAGGCAAAGAAATAAATTTCCGTTACATTGATGGAAAACACGTTGGGATCTCTTTAGATCAAACGGTAGAAGAGAATGATGTGAATGATGTGATTGCTATTTTTGCGGAAGCAATGGGCAAGACCTTCAATGCAGCTGATTGTAAAGATTGTAAATTAATTCATTCTTCTGATCTGAATCGTACGTCTGCTTTCTTAACGCATCCAACATTCAATACATATCACAGTGAAAGCGACATGATGCGTTACATCAAACGTTTAGAGAATAAAGATCTGTCGTTGGTTCACTCCATGATCTCTTTAGGATCCTGTACCATGAAATTAAATGCGGCTTCTGAATTACTGCCGATCACCTGGCCGGAATTCGCTAACATTCACCCCTTTGTGCCTTTGAACCAGGCACAGGGATATACAGAATTAATTGAACAATTAAATAAAGACCTTTCTGAAATCACCGGTTTTGCACGCATGAGCTTTCAGCCAAATTCAGGGGCACAAGGTGAGTACGCAGGCTTAATGGTGATCAGGGCATATCATATTGCCAACGGACAAGCTCACAGAAATGTAGCGTTGATTCCTTCGTCGGCTCACGGTACCAATCCTGCATCTGCAGCAATGGCTGGTATGCACATTGTGGTAACCAAGTGTGATGAAAAAGGAAACATCGATTTAATTGATTTAAGAGCGAAGGCAGAAATGCATAAGGATAATTTATCCTGCTTAATGGTAACTTATCCTTCAACGCATGGTGTGTATGAAGAATCCATTACCGAGATCACGAAAATGATTCACGATAATGGTGGTTTAGTGTACATGGATGGAGCCAATATGAACGCGCAGGTTGGTTTAACTTCTCCCGGAAATATCGGGGCAGATGTATGTCACTTAAACCTGCATAAAACATTTGCTATTCCTCACGGTGGTGGAGGTCCTGGTATGGGGCCAATTGGCGTGGTAGAAAAATTAGTACCGTTCCTGCCTTCTCATACCATTGTGAATACCAGTGGTGATAAAGGAATCACAGCTGTTTCAGCAGCTCCTTATGGAAGCGCGTTGATCTTGTTGATCTCTTACGGGTATATTAAGATGTTAGGTAATGATGGTTTAAAACAGGCTACGGAGATGGCTATTTTAAATGCTAACTATATGAAAGAAATTTTATCTGGTAGCTACAAGATTTTATATACAGGAAAAAACGGACGTTGTGCTCATGAGATGATCCTGGATTGCAACGATTTTAAAATGGCCTCCGGTGTTGAGGTAGCGGATATCGCTAAGCGTTTAATGGACTACGGTTTCCATGCGCCAACGGTTGCTTTCCCGGTGGTGAATACCTTAATGGTAGAACCAACAGAATCAGAATCAAAAGCGGAGTTGGATCGTTTTTGTGAAGCCATGATTTCTATCCGTAAGGAGATCAAAGAAATTGAAGAAGGGAAGTTTGACAAAACAAACAACGTGATCAAGAATGCACCACATACCTGCAAATTGGTAGTGAGTGATGACTGGGACAAACCTTATAATCGTCAGAAAGCGGCTTACCCATTAACCTGGGTGCGTGATAATAAATTCTGGCCAAGCGTAGCCCGTGTGGATAATGCATACGGTGATAGAAACTTAGTATGTTCTTGTGCGCCAATTGAAGCGTATATGGAAGACGCAGTGAACGTTTAATATTAGTTTTTCTTAAAGATGAAAGTCCTTCACATCACGTGGAGGACTTTTTTTATGCGGTATCTTCTTAAATAATTATATTTGATAAATACAAATTATGTCCAGGCTCTTATTTTTAACCATTTTGTGTTTTGTTTTCTTTGTTTCGCGTGGACAGAAGAATTCCCGTTTCGAATCACTAGTAGATTCCGCCAACAAATACGAAAATATTGATTGGAATTTATCCTATTCGTATGCTAAAATGGCAATGCAAAATAAGGATGTCAATTTTTCCTATGAAGATGTCATCAGCCTGAATACCATCTTTGATACTTACTATCAAAAGTTAAACATGTTGGATTCTGCGTTCAGCATCAATAAGCAATCTCTTAAACTGGCGACTGAACACAAGGATACCACACTGATCGCCTACAGTTTAAATAACATGGCAGGGATTTATGATCTCACCGGAAATTACCGTGTATCTATACAGATGTATAAAAAAGCGCTGGCTATTCTTGAAACTCTAAAAGATATTAAACAGATAGGCAATACTAACCATAATATGGCCATTCCATATTCAAAACTAGAGCTTTATGATTCGGCCAAATATTATACGAGCATAGCCCTTCTCAATTATCAGAAAGTAAACGATTATTCAGGCATCGCTTTATGCTATGATTCCTATGGTTCAGAGGCAGACAGGCTTGCCAATTACACAGAAGCTATTAAATTCTACAAAATGGAAATTGAGAATTTTAAAAAGGCAAACGAAACTGCCAACCTTATTATTCCTTACCAGAATATTGCGGAAACTTATTTGAAAATTAAAGATTATACATCTTGCAAACAATACCTGGATTTGGCGATGACACTAGCTATTGAGCTAGGTTCAAAAGTAGATATGTATGATGTGTCTAATACCTATGCAAAGTATTACGAGGCTACAGGTGACTATAAGACAGCAAACTTATTTATGCGGCGCTACTATGAAGGAAAAGATACGATGATTAACAACCAGTTAAAGACTGAATTGTCGGATCAGAAAAGTGAGTTTGATAGGGAGAATTCGGAAATTATGCTGACGATTCAGAAATTAGAGGCAGAAAAAAACTTAAGATCCAAACAATCTCTTACCTGGGTATTAGTTCTTTCTTCTATGTTTTTTATTATCGTGTTGATTTTATCAGTTAATAAATATAGGGCAAAGCAAAAATCTTTTGTTGAGTTAAATGAATATAAGAATCAATTGATATCTCAAAAAGAAAAAATTGAGGAAACACAAAAAGAAATTATCGATAGTATTAATTACGCCAAACGAATCCAGTCAGCCATTATGCCAAAGGAAGAAGATGTGTTAATTTATTTTCCGGAAAGTTTTTTATTATACAAGCCTAAAAATATTGTTGCAGGTGATTTCTATTTTTTTGAAACGACTTCTACCCATGTTTTTTATGCGGCTGCTGATTGCACGGGGCATGGTGTTCCGGGCGCATTGGTAAGTGTTATTTGTTCAAATGCTTTAACACGTTGTGTACATGAATTTAATCTGGTTGACCCAGGCAAAATACTGGATAAAACAAGAGAACTTGTGCTAAAAACGTTTCAGCGCAGTGGCGATAACGTAAAAGATGGAATGGATATCAGTTTATGCGTGTTTGAAATTGAAGATCTTAAAAGTAATTCAACTATTTCAGTTAAATGGGCTGGAGCCAACAACACTTTATGGTATATTAATTTTATTCAGGAAGGGCCAGCACTTAAGAAAATTAAAGCCAATAAACAAGCCATTGGCCATAATGAGAACCAGCAACCCTATACAACCCATGATATTAAATTAAATAAAGGTGATATCCTGTATTTGTTTACAGATGGTTATGCCGATCAATTTGGTGGCATCAAAGAGAAAAAATTTAAAGCAGCACATCTTGAAAAACACATTACAACTATTTGTACTAACAGCCTCCAGGACCAGAAAATTCTGTTAGAAAAAAGTTTCAATCAGTGGATGGGTAACCTCGAACAAGTGGATGATGTTTGTGTAATTGGTATTCGCATTTAGGGCTTGTTAGTTAAACCTCCTTTTTTTAATTCATTTTTAATATAAATTAATTCTACATTTTTTCAAAGTGCTTTGTCTGTTTTAACAATTTTAAAACCGGATGTTATAAACAGATTTTGCGGGTATCTTTTAGCTAAAGAGTAGATGTAATTTCCCCTTTATTCTGTTTCTTTGTAATATGTCCTTATTTATCTCCTCTCTTAATTCCGGCAGCAATGGTAACTGTTATTATGTTGGTAACAGCAGGGAAGCTGTTTTGGTAGATGTAGGGATTTCGTGCAAAGAAGTGGAGAAAAGAATGTTGCGCTCAGGGCTATCAATGGATAAAGTTAAAGCAATCTTTATTTCACATGAGCACAGTGATCATATAAAAGGTGTACAGGTATTATCAAAAAAATATAAGCTTCCGGTTTACATTACCCCACTCACTTTAAAAAATTCGCAGCTTCTTCTGGAGGCGAATTTAGTGAACACATTTAAAGAGTATGAAGGTGTAAAAGTTGGAGAGTTATCCGTTATCCCATTTCCAAAGCTTCATGATGCTTCTGATCCTTATAGTTTTATTGTAGAGGGGAACGGAGTGAAAATTGGCGTTTTAACGGATATAGGCTCATCGTGTCACCATGTTATTGAAAATTTCAAGCAATGTCACGCTGCTTTTTTGGAAGCGAATTATGATGAAGCATTGTTAGAAGTCGGTTATTATCCTTATTATTTAAAACAACGGATCCGCAGTGATAAAGGCCATTTATCAAATAAACAGGCGCTGGAATTATTTGTTAACCATAAACCTGAGTTCATGAGCCTGGTTATTTTATCACATTTATCAAAAGACAACAATTGTCCAATCCTAGCCAAAGATTTGTTTTCGAAACATGCAAATCAAACCCAGATCGTTGTAGCATCCCGTTTACAGGAAACGGAAGTGTTTCAAATTTCTAATACTCCTTTGGCTGAAGTGCCAGTTTACTCAAAAACTGTAATTCAAACGTCTTTATTTTAAGTAATTTTGCGCTTTGTGAATTATGATAGGGCGTACTATTTCCTTGTATAAAATTTCTTTCACCGGCCTTTCCCGAGAGTCGTGGTTATTGTCTTTTATCATGCTTATCAATAGGAGTGGAACTATGGTTTTGCCGTTTATGACTTTATATCTTACCGGCAAAGAATTACATAGAAGTTTAAGTGAAGCAGGTTTCGTGATGGCTATGTTTGGCTTTGGATCGATTGTCGGCGCTTATTTTGGCGGCAAATTTTCTGATAAAGTAGGGTTTTATAAAGTGCAATTGTTCGCCCTTTTGAGCGGAGGTTGTATGTTTGTAATTCTCGGCCAGCTAAAATCATACCCACTTATTTGCATGGCAACTTTTCTCCTGAGTATGGTAAATGAAGCGTTCCGTCCTGCTAATTCCTCTGCCATCGCTTTTTACAGTACCGCAGAAAACCGGACAAGGTCATATTCTTTAAACCGTCTTTCTATTAATTTAGGCTGGGCAGTTGGTGCTTCTATCGGTGGATTAATTGCAGCGTATGATTATGAGATGCTTTTTTGGGTTGATGGGATAACAAATTTATTGGCTGCTTTTTTGTTGTTCACTTTTTTAAAGCCAGCTGTTCTAAAGAAAAAAGAAAAAGTTCTAACTGAAGAGATGCCTGAGACAATTTCGGCCTACAAGGATAAAACCTATTTTGCATTCCTGTTATACATGACTCTGTTTTCACTCTGTTTTGTTCAGTTATTTACAACCATCCCAAAATATTTCCGGGATAATCTCTTGCTCAATGAAAAATACATTGGGCTCATGATGGCGGTTAACGGGATTATTATAGTTGCCATTGAAATGGTAATGGTTTATACTCTAGAGAAAAAAAACCGTGGCATAACTTACATCGTGATTGGTGTGATGATGTGTGCGTTGTCTTTTTTATCCTTACTTCTTCCTGGTAATCCTAAATACATTGCCTTACTGATGATTTTATTTATTTCTTTCGGAGAAATTATGGCTATGCCTTTTATGACCACCTTTTGGATCCAGAGAACCAATGACCAAAATCGCGGACAATATGCAGCGCTATATACTATTTCATGGGGATTAGGAAATACACTTGGGCCCTTTCTTTGTTCTGCGTTAGTAGACGCCTCAAATTTTACAGTAGAATTTGTTGCCTTGGGTTTTATTTTATTATGTTCGGCTTATGGCTTCTATTCATTAGGTAAAAAGAGTAAGTAAACATTTTGGAGGTTTTTTTGGAACTTAGTTTGATGAAAGCTTAATTAACAATTTTCTCATCACCATTTCAATAATGCGATGAGTTTTGTTTCCAAACTCCGGATTATGCGTGACGCCTCATTCTTATGTAGAGTGGTACATCCTTATACATAAGTAATCTTTTGGTAGTATTTTTGCAAAATATATATTAATTTCAAACTCCATTTATGAAACGTGGGCTTGTAATATTTCTTGTTTTATTGTCAGGCTTTTTAAAAGCTCAGGCAGTTTTGCCCTCAGATAGTTTGATATTAAAAGCCAAGAAGGCTTATCAGAACGATCCCGTTAAAGGTTTTGAGTACTCCACTCAGGCTCTGGCGAAAGCGATCCAAGAAGGTTCAGAACTCAATACAGGAATGGCTTACGAAATGCTGGGTATTTCTTTCGATTACCTGGGACAGCTTGATTCTGCACTTGTTTATTTTGATAAATCGATCGAGATATTAAAGAATCAAAAAAATAAAATTTTCCTGGCCCGAACTTTTACCTCGAAAGCAAATAGTCTGTTTTTATTAAATAAAAACAAAGAAGCCTTAATGTATTATACGAAGGCTTCTGAACTTTTTAAAGCCATCAAAAGTCCAATGGACGAAGCTTCAGCGATTATGGGAATAGCGAATGTCTATTCCAATATGAAATCCTATAACCTTGCTTTAAAATATTATGATCAGGTATTGGCTTTTTATGTTGATAGGAAAGATTCTTCTTACATTTCTTATATACTCACAAATATTTCGGAAGTATATGCAGAAATGAAGCTGTTCGATAAGGAGCTGGATTACCAACGAAGATCATTGACTATAAAAGAAAATTTGAAAGACGATTATGGACTCGTGTATTCTTACACCAATATGTCGGGACTGATGTTAAAAGAAAATAAAAAAGACTCAGCTTTATATTTTGCGCATAAGTCCATCGAAACATCTAATAAAATCAATAACCAGGAATTTCTCACATCTTCCTATCAGGCTCTAGCCGATGTGTATTACCACTTCAATCAACATAAAGAAGCTGTTAAATTTTACCAGATGGCATTAGACATTGCAAAGAAGCTTAAAAATTCCAAAACAGAGTCGGCTATTTTAAGGGTTATGGCTGATGCTCAAATTAAATCAGGAGATCATATTGGTGGGTCGCAATCCCTTTTAAAATTCATTGCTATTAATGATAGTGTGAACAGTGTGGAGATGCAAAAATCTTTTAATGAATTGCAGACACAATATGAAACCGATAAAAAGGAAAAAGAAATTTCCTTATTGAATGAAAGAGATAAAAAACGACAAGTGGTGATTTATTCCATCGTTGCCTTAAGTCTATTATTAGGGCTCTTGTCGTTTGTTTTATTTAACCGTTTTCGGTTAAAAAAACGAACCGCTAATGAACTGGAAGTTCGAAATAATGAAATTTTGCTCCAAAAACATATCATCGAAGAAAAACAAAAAGAAATAACAGATAGTATTCACTATGCTAAGCGAATTCAAAACACATTGCTGGTACATAAGGAGTTCATTAATAGATTCATCCCCGAGAATTTTATCTTATTTAAGCCTAAAGATATTGTGAGCGGCGATTTTTACTGGGCTACCGAGTATAACAATAAGTTTTACCTCGCTATTTGTGATAGTACGGGGCATGGTGTGCCTGGGGCTTTTATGAGCTTGTTGAATATTGGTTTCCTCAGTGAGGCGATCAAAGAAAAAAATATTCTTGAACCGAATAAGATTTTTGATTATGTGAGACAGCGTTTGATAGATAGCATTGGTGGCGATGGGCAAAAAGATGGAATGGATGCCATTCTAATATGTATTGATCTACAAACAAACGGTCCGGGAGCTTTAAGAACAATTCGTTATGTTGCAGCTAATAATCAACCTATCTTAATTAAAGACGGACAAATAATTGGGCTATCGAAAGATAAAATGCCAGTAGGCCAGGGAGAGCGGAAAGAAGATTTTGTTTTGCATACCATTGAGTATAATCCAGGTGATCTCTTGTATCTCTATACAGATGGATTTGCTGATCAGTTTGGCGGACAAAAAGGGAAGAAATTTAAGTATAAATCACTGAACAATTATTTATTAACGGTTTCTAAAATGTCTATGCAAGACCAACATTTAAAACTTGATCATTTGTTTGATCAATGGAAAGGCAACCTGGAACAAGTAGATGACGTTTGTATTGTTGGAATTAAATTATAGGAATTGAAATAGTAAAAAAATATGTCCGAAGAATATGTGATTTTAGTTGATGAGAACGACAATGAAATTGGCGTGATGGAAAAAATGCAGGCGCACCGGGAAGGTGTATTGCACCGTGCTTTTTCTGTTTTTATCTTTAATGATAAAAACGAATTATTGTTACAGCAACGGGCTTTATCAAAATACCATAGCGGCGGCTTGTGGACCAATACCTGTTGTTCTCATCCTCGCCCCAATGAAACAATAAAGGACGCCGCACATCGAAGGTTGTTTGAAGAAATGGGAATGAGTTGCGAACTAAAAATCAAAACTAATTTCATTTATAAAACCCCTTTCGAAAATGGGCTAACAGAACACGAATTGGATTACGTTTTAACAGGTAACACCAATAAAGATCCTCTCATCAATAAAGAAGAGGTGGAAAATTTTAGATGGATTTCTGTGACCGATTTAAAAGAGGATATTGCATTATATCCTGATAGGTATACTTCCTGGTTTAAGATTGTTATGAAAGAAGTTTTTTAATCTTCTGCAGGTTCTTTCTTCTTTTCTTTTTTTTCTTTTGGTTCATCACCGTCACTCATTCCTTTCTTGTGAACATGAAATTCAAAAGGAGTATTATTTCCAGACACACTGTATTCAACAAATACATTCTCAAAATTGATCCTGTCCATTGGCTCTGTATTAAATGATGGAGAAGGATTTTTAAATTCAAACAGCATCGCATAACCGATTTTTCCTTCAGGATAGGAAACAGCTTTTGATTTTTTAAACTCATTATAATAAATCTTTCCTTCTGAGGTCTGCAGTTTTGCTTTCGAGCCATGTATTCCTAAAAAATTTGTGCCGGTATAAATAACTTTTATGTAAGCTTTTGTAAGGTCGCCAATAGCAATGCATTTTGTGGAGCTAATACTTAAGTTGCCTGCTTGATAATAGGATCCCCCATCCGAGTATAGTTTGAATAATCCTGGATTATGAATGGCTTCAATCTTTCCCGCAGTGTAAATTTGTTTTATATTCACTTTAATGTCATATAACTTAAAGCTTTTTGATTCGGCCAGAATACCAAATATTTTTTCGCCACCTGGCCCAATCACCATCGGCTTTTTTTTAAAAATTGTGATCGGCTTATTTTCTGAGTCAGTAATAGAAATATCGTCTGAATGAAGTATTTTAAATTGTTCAGAAATATTAGTAATAATGAAAGTCATTTTTATTTTATTTCTAAAAGCGTAAGTTTCAGTGATCTTAAATTTTAAACCATCCTGTTCGAAAATAGTATCCGAATATAAAACGGTTGACCTTTGAGATAGGGCGACGATAAGCGAGGTGACGCCTCCACCTCCTTGTGATTTTAATTGTTCATTATAAAATAATATTAGTAAGATGGTTAATGTAAATGTTAGATTTTTCATTAATGGTTTGACTTGTTACTCAAATATATGCTTTGTATGCTTACTAATTTTTTGCTAGGGATTATTTGTTAAAATATAGGCGCTAATTTTAAATCAGTCTGAGGTATATGTCAGGTGTTGAGAGGCAAACCAAAATATTTTTCAACTATCTGTTTATCAGTAAATTAATAATTTCCTTATTTCAGATAAATCCTTATTTTTGCACCCTTTAATTTATATAACATATGAACGATTTAGTGATTTACATGATCCCGGTACTGGGAATCTTAGGTTTAGTGGTAATGGCAATCAAATCTGCTTGGGTAACTAAGCAGGATGCCGGTGATAAGAACATGCAGGAGTTAGCTGGTTATATAGCTGATGGTGCAATGGCTTTCTTAAAAGCAGAATGGAAAGTATTAAGCATTTTTGTGGTTTTTGCAGCTGCTCTATTAGCTTATTCTGGAACAATACATGAAGTTAATGGTAAAGAGATCCACTCTAGTTGGATAATCGCTATTGCTTTTATAATAGGAGCAGTATTCTCTGCAACAGCTGGATATATTGGTATGAAAGTAGCTACCAAGGCTAATGTTCGTACAACTCAAGCAGCTCGTACAAGTTTAAAACAAGCTTTAAAAGTTTCATTTACAGGTGGTACTGTAATGGGCTTAGGTGTTGCTGGTTTAGCAATCTTAGGTTTAGGTGGTCTATTCATCGCTTTCTTAGGAATATTCAGTGATTTAGGAGAAGATACAGTTAAAACAGCAATCGAAGTATTAACAGGTTTTTCTTTAGGAGCTGAATCAATCGCTTTATTTGCACGTGTTGGTGGTGGTATTTATACTAAGGCTGCTGACGTTGGTGCTGATTTAGTAGGTAAAGTTGAAGCAGGTATTCCTGAAGATGACGTTCGTAACCCTGCTACTATTGCTGATAACGTAGGTGATAACGTAGGTGACGTTGCAGGTATGGGGGCCGATTTATTTGGATCTTATGTAGCAACTATTTTAGCTACAATGGTTTTAGGTCAGGAAATTGACGCATCTGCGGATCATTTCGGTGGTATGTCTCCTATCTTATTGCCAATGGTAATTTGTGGTTTAGGTATTTTATTCTCTATCGTTGGTACATGGTTCGTTACTATTAAAGATGATAAATCAAATGTTCAAACAGCATTAAATTTAGGTAATTGGGCATCTATGTTAATTACCGTAATAGCTTCTTACTTTATAGTAATGTGGATGTTGCCTGAAACGTTAAATCTACGTGGCTATGAATTCTCAAACTTAAATGTTTTCTATGCAATTGTTGTTGGTACTGTGGTTGGTGCAGTTATGAGTATTGTAACAGAGTATTACACAGCAATGGGTAAGGGACCTGTAATGTCTATCATTCAACAATCATCTACTGGTCACGCTACTAATATCATTGGTGGTTTAGCAGTTGGTATGAAATCAACTGTTATTCCGATTTTAACTTTAGCGGCAGGTATTATGGCTTCTTATTATTTCGCCGGTTTATATGGTGTGGCTATTGCTGCAGCAGGTATGATGGCAACTACGGCTATGCAATTGGCAATCGATGCTTTCGGGCCAATTGCTGATAACGCTGGTGGTATTGCGGAAATGAGTCAGTTACCTCCTGAAGTTCGTGAACGTACAGATAATTTAGATGCAGTTGGTAACACAACAGCAGCTACAGGAAAAGGGTTTGCTATTGCTTCTGCAGCCTTAACATCATTAGCTTTATTCGCTGCCTTCGTAGGTATTGCAGGTATCGACGCGATTGATATCTATAAAGCTCCGGTATTAGCAGGTTTATTTGTAGGTGGTATGATTCCATTTATTTTCTCAGCATTATGTATCCAGGCGGTTGGTAAAGCAGCAATGGATATGGTGCAGGAAGTACGTCGTCAGTTCCGCGAAATTCCAGGGATCATGGAATACAAAGCTAAACCTGAGTATGAAAAATGTGTAGCTATTTCTACAAAAGCATCTATCCGCGAAATGATGATGCCAGGTGCAATTGCTTTAATCACGCCTTTAATTGTTGGGTTTGTATTCGGACCGGAAGTATTAGGTGGTTTATTAGCTGGTGTTACCGTATCAGGTGTGTTAATGGGTATTTTCCAGTCTAACGCAGGTGGTGCATGGGATAACGCTAAGAAATCTTTTGAAAAAGGGGTATTGATCAATGGAGAGATGTTCTACAAAAAATCTGAACCACACAAAGCATCAGTTACTGGTGATACAGTTGGAGATCCGTTCAAAGATACTTCAGGACCTTCAATGAACATCTTGATTAAATTAATGTCGATTGTATCGTTAGTTATCGCTCCTTACATCGCAGTAGTTGGTGGTGAAGACGCTTGTTGCGCAAATGGAATGGTAACTAATGAAGTGATCAAATGTAATATCAACGGACAGGAATACACTTGCAGCAGCAAAGCTGAATGTGACAGCATTATGAATGCTAACAAAAAAGATATCGCTGAATTAAAAGGAATGTACGAAGTGGATGGTTCTCATTCTTCAGTGGATTTCAGTATCAAGCATATTGTGACTAATACTAAAGGAACAATGAACATTGATAGTGGTTACATCAACTTAGATAATGCTGGAACCAAGATCTACATTCAGATGAATGCAAAATCAATGAATACTCAGAGCGCGGGACGTGATGAGCATTTATTAAGCGCTGACTTCTTTGACGCTGCTAAATTCCCTCACTTGATTTTCGAAGCTTCTGAAATAGTAAAAGATTCTACAAGCATGGAATACAGTTACCTAGCTAAAGGAAAATTAACCATTAAAGGTATTACGAAAGAGTGTAATATCCCTTTCAACTTTGTTGGAGTTGAAATGAAAGATATGGGTGAGCATGGTAAATACAACGTTGGTGGTTTTGAAGGAAAAGCGGTGATCAACCGTACTGAATATGAAATCGGTAAAGCAGGTGGATTAGGAGAAAATGTAACGATCAGCATTAACCTTGAGGTGATGCAAGAGGTTAAATAAATTTTATTTATTGAAAAAATCCCCGTTTGTTTTTCAAACGGGGATTTTTTTATGATTTAATATTTGATGCATGATATAAAAGCCGGATAAACTTAAAGACTTGTAGATAAAATAAATTTATTGTGTAACCAGATTTATCTTATTGATTGTAACAGGGCAATGAGAATGATCTTGCTTTAATGTATTTGTTTTTTATCCTTGAGTTATTTTTTGAGTTAATTAAATTTTTTTAAAGCTGATTTTACTTCTATAATAATTAAAACTTATTTACAACCATTTTTAATGATTTCATCAGTTGCTGCATCATAACCTAAGCCTTGAGATTGTTTTAAATCCGCACAGGATCCGGATACATCATTCATATACTTTTTCAATTTACCTCTGTAATAAAACGCCCTTGCTGATTTGGGTTCTAATTCAATCGCCTTATTCAGATCAGCTAAGGCTAATGCATCTTTTTCTGTCTGGTAATAAGCAATACCCCGTTCAAGGTATGCGAGTCTATAATTTGCTTTTAGTTTTAAAGATTCATTAAAATCATCAATAGCACCCTGGTAATCTTTTATGTTATATTTACTAATCCCTCTTTGGTAATAAGTGTCATGAGATTTATTAATTGCCAAGGCATTGGTGCAATCCTCAATTACTTCTTTATCCTCCTGTTGGTCGTATTTTACTAATGCGCGGTAGTAATAACCGTATTCAGATGGCTCTTTTTGAAGCGATGTGTTAAAGTCCGCTAACGCCAGAGAATACTTTTTAAGATAGTAATAATTGATTCCACGCCATAAAAAATGCTTGGCTGTGTTTAATTTTAAATCAATGGCCGCATTGAAATCTGGCTCAGCTTCTTTATACTTTTCTAATTGATATTTCGCAAGTGCTCGGTTGTAATAAGCTTCAGGCTTTGCAGGATCTATCTCTAATGATTTATTATTATCTGCCAATGACTTTTCATAATTTTGTTGGTCGTAATATACGATAGCCCTGTTGTAATAAGCTTTCGCATATTTGGGATCATGTTGAATCACAGTATCATAATCTGTAATTGATTCTTTGTAACGCTTTAGATTATGATAATGCAAGCCTCTCCAGAAATAAGTTTCATGATAATTTGTCAAAGCCAGTGATTTATTACAGTCCGATAAACCGCCTTCAAAATCTTTCAGGTAGTATTTTGTAATGGCACGGTAATAAAAAGAATTATCATAGCTGAGGTCTGCTTCTACAGCCTGGTTTAAAACTACAAGGGCTTCATGATACTTTTTTAAATCATTCAAAGCTGCTCCTTTGTAAGTTAATGCTTTTGCATAATTATTCCGCAAGGAAATAGCTGTATCGAAATTGGCTATTGCCAATGTATAATTTGATAAGTTATAATAGCATATGCCTCGGCTGTAAAAAGCGTCTGCTTTTCTTCTTCCTAAGGAAATACTTTTATCAAAATTAGTAATACCATCTTTATAGTCTTTCATTTCAAAGGCGCACAAACCCCGGTTGTATATGGCATTTGCATCTTTAGGTTTTTTCATCAGGTAGTTAGAATAGTCTAAGTAGGAACCGGCAAAGTCTTTATTCTCATGCTTTTTAAATGCACTGGTAAACATAGGATCCACTTCATCTTTATCACGTTGAGAGAAACCGGAATGATTTAAGACTAGTAATAATGAGATAATATAAAATAGATGTTTCATTTGAAAATAGTTAGTTTAATATTAAGAAGAGAGTACGTCCAGGATTTTCATCATTTCCGGATTCAGATCGTCAATGTGTTTCACAGCGTCTCTGAAATGAGTATAGGATACCTGTTTATTTACAATACCAATCATTTCATTCGTATGTCCATTCTGCAAAGCTTTTACAGCATAGTAACCCATTATACTAGCGTTTACTCGTTCCATGCACGTTGGGTTTCCTCCTCGTTGAATATGTCCTAAAATAGAAACACGGATATCAAATTCAGGCCATTCTTTTTTTAGTAGGTTGCCAATACCTACGGCACCTCCGTTTTCATCTCCCTCTGCTACAATTATGATTCGGCTTTTTTTAGTAAGTCTCCATGACTTTTTATTTTCCAGAAGTATCTGCAAATCATTCTTCCGCTCCGGAATTAAAATAGCTTCCGCTCCACAGGCAATCGCACTTCTTAGGGCAATTAATCCTGCATCTCTTCCCATTACTTCCACAACAAATATTCTGTCATGACTTTCCGCAGTGTCTCTGATTTTATCCACTGCTTCCACTACGGTATTAGTAGCGGTATCGTAGCCTATAGTAAAATCGGTACCGATGAGGTCATTATCAATGGTTCCCGGACAACCAACCGTTTTTATGCTATGTAATTTACTGAACTCCAACGCTCCTTTAAAACTACCGTCTCCTCCAATAACAATGAAACCATCAACTTGGTGCTTTTGCAACGTACTTAATGCAGCCTGCATGCCTTCTGGCGTAGTAAAACGTTTACTACGGGCAGTTTTTAAAACAGTTCCGCCACGGTGAATGATGTTTGATACTTTACTTTTTGTCAAAAGAATATGATCATCATCAATCAATCCTTCGTAACCTCTGTAAAATCCAATTACGTCGATATTTTCGGCGCGCGCAGTTCTAACTACGGCTCTAATGCAGGCGTTCATTCCTGGTGCATCGCCGCCTGATGTTATTAATGCTATTTTTTTCATATGCTTATTTTTTTCTAATGGCGTAAATTAATTCATCTAAAAACTCATTATTCTTAAAAATGGTTTTTTCATATTTTCCTTCCAGTTTAAAACCAGATTTCTCAATTACTTTTTGTGAAGGAATGTTCGTTCCATAAATCCTGGCAAAGATCCTAACGATATCGAGATGCTTAAATCCATAGTCTACTATTTGCGGGATAGCTTGTTTAATGATGCCTTTTCCCCAATAGGGCTCACCTAACCAGTAACCGATCTCCGCGTTCTTTCTTAAAATATCACTTTGTAAATGCAGACCTATGCTTCCCACAGGTTTATCGTTTATTGTAATGGCAAATATCTTTGAGTTAACATTGAAAGTTGTAGAAGCTATAAATGTTTTACCATTTTCATGGGTGTAGGGATGTGGAAAGACATCAGCCATGAATTGCGCAACATTTTTATTGTTTGCCAGTTCAACTAAAGTATTCAGGTCATCCAGTTGCCAGGCACGTAATGTAACTTTCATACTACTATTTCTTTTTATTTCCTAAGATCCAAAATAACAAAACCGGGAGTAAAAAAATATCCGCAACAACTGCAATAATGATGGTAATACAAATTAAAAATCCAAAATAAAATGTACTTTGAAAATCGCTCACCATTAAGCTGACAAAGCCTCCCATTAAAATAAAGGTAGTTAATAAAATTGGTTTACCGGTTTCAAAATAGGTGCGCTTAAATGCATAAATCAACGATTTTCCATAACCCAATTCAATTTTCAGTCTTGAAATAAAATGGATGGTATCATCTGTTGCCACTCCAAAAGCGATACTGAAAACAAGAGAAGTTGCAGCTTTCAGTTCAATTCCTGAAAATCCCATGATTCCGGCAATGATTAATAGCGGAATAACGTTTGGTAAAATAAAAACCAGTACCATGCGCCAACTCCGATGCAAAAAATAGGTAAGCAAAGCAATCACTATAATTGAAAACAGGAATCCTTGAGTCATATTGGTGACCATATATTCATTATTACGGTCAATCAAATGCGCTGCACCGGTTATTTTTATTTCTATATCTTTTGCATTAATGTTTGACATAATAAATTTCTGGAGTTGTAGATTCAGCTCATTTACTTTTAAGCTTCCAATGTCACTAATCTTTCCATTTATGCGTGCAAATTTTCCATCGGATGTTATGATGCGTTTAATGTCTTTATTCTTCTTATTACCGATCAGTTGTTTTTTTACTTCTTCATAATCTTCCTTATTTGGAAATTTGCCCTCGCCCGATGTTTCATCATTCAGTGCTTTATTAATGTTTTTGGTAAGCATAGCCGGCGAATACATAAAACCAGCATGATACTCTTTTTTTAAAAATTCATCAACAGTATTTAACTGCCGCATAATATCATAATCCCAAACCGTTTTATTGTTTTTTATTTCAACCGCAAGCTCTAATGGACGAACGCCGCTATAATGTTTATCAAAAAACATAAAGTCCTGCTTTATTTTCACGCTGTCCGATAGATCTTCCAATAAAATATTGTTTACCCTGATTTTATAAATGCCAATAATGGAAAGCGTCAATAGTAAACAGGTTGTAACAATAATGGTTTTTTGGTGTCGAAAAATCCAAAATAACATTTTACGCATAACATTGTAAGTTCGGTTATTCTGATCATGAACTGCTACTAGTTTTTTTGGTGTAAAGAAATAGAGTAGGGCAGGAAGCAGAGTATATGTTAACACAAAAGCAATAACAATGCCGACGGACGTGTATATACCAAAGTCTTTAATTGGTTTAATACTTGAAAAGAGCAATGAAAGAAAACCGACAGCGGTTGTTATTAAAGTAAGAAAAGTAGGAAACCCCACTTCCTTAATTATAAGTGGATATATTTTTTGTTTCTCTGTGCCTTTTGCCACTTCCTCAAAATACTTGGAGAAGAAATGAACCACATCACTCATGCCGGCAATAAATATCATGGTTGGCAGCATACAGGTCATGATATCCAATGATTGATTCAACATCGCCATAATACCTAAAGTCCAGAAAATAGAAACCATGACAATGGTCATCGGAACAATAACACCATAAGCTGATTTAAATGATATCCATAAAAAAAGTATAACCAACACAAAAGAAATTCCAAGAAAGTATACAAATTCTTTTTCAAGGTTCTTTAAATACACATCTTGTGCAACAATTCTCCCAACAAAATGTACTTGGTCAAAATTATATTTTGAAAATGCTTTTTCTATGCTTCGTGCAAGGCTGTCACTCTTTGCTTTGCTTAATCCTTCTTTGGTTTTAATAAAAATTGAAATGGATCGTGCATCTTTAGGAAAAAAAGAGCCGATAAGTTCTGGCGTATTATATATGTTGATGCTGTCTTCTTTGTATAATGATTCATCATCAATATGAAGTAATCTTTTTTGAACAGGAGCTAAACCACTTAACGAGATGTTTTTAATATTAGTTGGCGATATTACCCGATCGGTATGTGGAATAACTTTTAATTCATTAGAAAGTGATTCGATCTTTTCTAAAAAATCTTTTCTAAAAATACCGCTCTTATTCTCAATACCAAGTAAAACAAATTCATTATCCCACTCAAATCGGTTACGGTGAGTTTCATATACTCCAAGCTCATTATCTTCATTAGGAAAAAAGGCTTCAAAATCATAATTAAACTTCAGGTCCTTTATTTTGAAAGCGCATAGAATAGTAAAGGCAACAACAAAAATAAGAATAGAAGAATTAATTATTTTTTGAGATACTTTCATTAAAATCCTTTTTTAGCTGTAAGGCATATTAATGGATAAACATTGCAAGAGAAATTGTGTGAACACATTACTTGAATGTTTTGAAACAAAAATTGTACTGAGAAAATAGAAAAAATACTGGAAAAGAATTGGGAATGTTTACTCATAATTATTGAAATAAATATGAGCTTAAATGTACAATTTTATAAATTAAAACTGCCCGGCTTCAATTAATTTGATCGCCCTTTCGGTCATAATATCTTCACCTTTGGGATCATATTCGGATTTCATATTACTTCCAAATATTCGGGCAATACTTTGCCACATAAAGGCCTGAAACCCTCCTCTGAGATCTTTTACTAACTCATAACTCGAATTTCCGGTTTCCCGATCGATAAGTTTCAAAAGAATCCTTCCCTGTGTTATGGTAAGATCTTTTAGGGGTTCCTCAAATTCTGCTTTGAGATCTTTTTCAACCGATTTTATATAAGCCTTCCTCACATTTTCGTTGGGCATTTTTTCTAGAGCACGGTTGTATTCTTTTAGTTTCGCAGCAGCAAGAATCGCATAAGGATATACTTTTTTAACGTTGTATTTTGTCCGAGACCAAGCCTCGTATTGTTTTTTGTTTTTGTAATTATATTCTGCATATACCCAAATATCCTGCAACCTGATGCTAGGAACCGTATCTCCGTTAAAAACTTCTGCCCATACTTTATACGTAGATTTTGAACTTTGAGAGGGAACAGAAGTTGAAATATCAGTTTGCGAAAAATGAGATAAGGGAAAGAACATGCAAACAACCAGACTAACAACATAAAAAGGCATAAAACCTCTGGTTACCAGAGATTTTATATTTTTATGATGAAAATTATAGTTAGGTTCCATTTGTTAGTTTATCTATTTAAACGGAAAAGGTAACCTATAGGTTACCACAAATTAAGCCCTGTTTAACCTCCAATTTGATTTCACTACCGAACTTTTTACCTGGTCATTAGCTTTATTAGCTTGAGAATCAGACATAAATGCACCAAAAATCGCAGCTACTTCTTCTTCCTCCGCATTAGATTTATTTAACATTTCCGGTTTAAAATATTTAGGAATAAATCCGGTGTCAAATTTTCCACTTACAAAAGCTTCATGTTTTAATACAAACGAACAAAAAGGTAAAGTGGTTTCTACACCTGTAATTTGATAATCCTGAATAGCGCGCAGCATTTTTTCAATTGCATCTGTGCGGTTTTTTCCATGAACTATTAGTTTTGCAATCATTGGATCATAATAAATTGGAATATCCATTCCTTCTTCAAAAGAATCATCAACTCTTATTCCAGGTCCTGAAGGAATGCGATATGTTTTTAAATTTCCAATATCAGGTAGGAAATTATTTGAAGGATCTTCTGCACAAACACGCACTTCAATGGAGTGACCATTAATTTTAAGATCATCTTGTGTGAATGATAATTTTTCGCCCCGTGCCACTTTGATTTGTTCTTTTACTAAATCGAGCCCAGTAATCATTTCTGATACAGGATGCTCTACCTGCAAACGTGTATTCATTTCCAGGAAATAAAAGTTGAGTTTATCATCTACTAAAAACTCTACTGTTCCTGCTCCACTATAATTACAAGCTTTGGCCACATTCACTGCGCATTCACCCATTTCTTTTCGCAGTTCCGGAGTTAATACACTGGAGGGCGCTTCTTCGATCAATTTTTGGTGACGACGCTGAATACTACATTCGCGCTCGAATAAATAAACGCAATTACCATGGTTATCGGCTAATAACTGAATCTCAATATGTCTTGGGCCTGTAGCATATTTCTCAATGAAAACTGCGCCGTTACCAAAAGCAGAAACTGCTTCGCTAATAGCCATTTTCATTTGCTCTTCTACTTCACTTTCTTTTTCCACTAAACGCATACCTTTACCACCACCTCCTGCAGAGGCCTTAATTAATAAAGGAAAACCAATTTCTTTGGCCAGTTTAGTGGCTTCAGCTAAATCACTGATTGCTCCCTCAGATCCTGGGATCATAGGCACCTTATATTTTTTAGCTGTTGCTTTTGCACTTAATTTATCGCCCATCAAATCCATTGCATCGGCACTTGGGCCAATGAATGTAATTCCGGCCTTCTGTACTTTTCTAACGAAGTCCGCATTTTCAGATAAAAAACCATAACCAGGATGAATGCCATCAACGCCTAACTCTTTACAAATGGCAATAATTTTATCACCCTGCAAATAAGATTGAGCACTTGGCGGTGGCCCAACACAAACTGCTTCATCAGCATAACGCACAAACGGTGCATTTCTATCTGCTTCACTGTATATGGCAACGGTTTTTATTCCCATTTCTTTTGCGCTACGCATTACTCTTAATGCAATCTCACCTCTGTTAGCTACTAGTATTTTTTTCATATGATAACGAACTAATTATGAATCACGAATATAATCATTGACTCGTGTAATTTGGTAGATTTTCTAAAGAAAAACTTATTTGTTAATAGTTTGTGAATACTCTTAAAGCCAGTTATAAATGCTTTTTTTTAATATTTGTTACAAGAACTTAACACCCCAATTTATGAAGAAACTTTTATTATCGCTTGCACTTTTATTTTTTGCTATTGTAATAAAGGCTCAGGATAATTTTGATATAGATGAATTACCAAAAATTCTTATAAAAGAATTAAATAGCTTCAGGGCAAAAAATGGACTTGACACTTTTGAGGTTAATCAGGTGTTGATAGATGCCGCCGCAATTGATGCCAAAGGATTTGCAAAATCAGGAGTTGCTAAAGTTGATCAGGAAAAAGTAAAGAAGAATTTAGTGAAAGCAGGTGGCACTAAAAAAGGTGAAGAAGTTGCTATGCTTACGCCGGTAAGTAAAGGAAGGGACAATCAAAAAACAGCTGATGTAGCAAAAGTAATTTGGACACGCTGGGAAAATAATAAAAAGGATAAGGAAATACTTTTGAAAGCACAATATATGCTCATAGGCATTAAGTGTGAGTTTTTAAAAGATGGTAAAAAGATTGTGGTAACTGCAGTTTTTGGAGGTTACGATAGCTTTAACACAGGTGCTAAAATGAAAAAGGAATTAGCGGCTCCATTTAATACAAAGTCTAAAAAACTATTGACCCCTGATGCAAAGTCCTGTAAAACTTGCGATAAGTGGAAAAATTATGATCTTCTACAAAAAGGTTTGAAAGTTGAAAATGGAAAAATTTATTTAGAGTACGCTAACTTGAAAGACTTAAAGCGTATTATGAAAAAAACTAAAGATGGTTTGGCTGTTGATGTTGTGCAACGCGCTCAGTACGAAAAAGCCGATTATAATATTGTTGATAATAATTTGCAGAATAAAGGGATTATGCAAAAGGTTATTACCAAGGATCAGGTGTTTTCCAAGAATTTGATCAAGCCCGATCCTAAAGCAAAGAAAAAAGTAAAAATTAATAAACTAAAATTAGAGATGGGTAAGTTTGACCCTAAAATTAAAGGGCCGTATGAATTGAATTTAATCGTTATTCAGGATGGACATGTTTGTAAAACCATTACAAGAAGCTATCTTGAAAGAGGAGATCAGGAAAGTAGCACCCCGGTGGGTCTGCTTCCTGCCGAAGAGAGTGTTGGTTTAAAACCACCATTTGAGCCCAAATCCGAGAGTTCAATTTTAAATTTCACAATTCCTTTTGAAAAAAATAAATCTGAATTTAAACCTGAAGATGTTGCTCCGTTTATTAAAGCATTAAATGAACCTGATTTTGTAATTGATGGATTATATATTTATGCTTATTCCTCAATTGAAGGAGACGCAGGTGCCAATGCCAAATTGCAAAGGAAGAGAGCGGAGAGTGTAACTAAAGTATTACAAAGTATGCAGCAAAATAAGATATCTCCAATCATAGAAACAAAAGATTCATGGAATTTATTTGAATTGGAAATGGAAGATGGTAAGTATGCAGATCTTGTGAAAATGGGGAAAGAGAAAGCTATAAAAAAAATAAATAGTGATGGTGCTTTATTAAAAGAACTTGAACCTGTTTTAGCTAAACAACGATTTGCTCAAATGGTAATGGATGTTACTTATGATATAACTGGTGATAAAGAACAA
Organism: Bacteroidota bacterium; assembly: GCA_040387555.1. Taxonomy (GTDB): domain Bacteria; phylum Bacteroidota; class Bacteroidia; order B-17B0; family Aurantibacillaceae; genus UBA4416. The sequence continues at coordinate 837,524 of JAZKDO010000003.1, forward strand.
AAGTTTAGTATAGTTTCATTTAACAGAGCTATTAAGGCCAATAAAATGCCACAGGCCTATAAAATTATGGAATATGCTTACTCAAAAAAAATGGATAAGAAGTACACAGAAGATGTGTTGGACAGCATGAAGATTCCTAATGATTCAAAGTTTGTAAACATGATGAATAACAAGGCTTATTACAATTATCTTGGAAAAAGTAGTATCGTAGACGAAGATGATTACGCGGAGTTTAAACGATTAGAAAAACTAGACCCCGTGAACGATATCGTTAGATTCAATAGGGTTTTCTGTTCTATAAAAATAGATTCTACGCTTGGCTCAAAAGAACAACAGGGAAAAATGCAGCAGGAAATTGACGGACTTTATAAAAGCAAAATTAATAAAAAATTAGTTGATGGATTGAATATTGAATGGCAATTTAAAATTATTGAATCGTTAGATACGATTGATGACGCAGAACCATTAATAGAAGCATGCATCAATAAAATTAAAGGATTCTATAATTTCAAGGAAGCAAGTTGGCAAAATGCATTAAAGTTGGCGTATGTATTTACACGTGGAAAAGATTATAAATTTTCTTCTTCAGTTTTGGAACCTTTCTTAAAAGTTGAGAATGTAAACGAGGACTTATTGTTCAGTTATATTTCTATTGCATCTCATTTACCAGAGAAGTTTTATAGCCGGACATTTAGCGACGCATTACATAAAGCAAGAGAAAAAAATCCGGAACGTTATTGCCGGTTATTTGGTGAGCCTTATATGTCATTTCAGGTATTGGATAATCCAAATGCTAAAAAAGATTATAGAGAAGCGAATTGCAATTAATTTGTAATCTGAACGAAATAGTTTTATTTTAGAATACCCTGATTTAGGAGCTCTTCAAAATAATATTTTTCACCTTTATATACGGCAATAATAAAAGCATCTTTTATACCATTTTTTTTAGCTTTTGAAAGAATCAAATTGGTTTCATTAAGTGTCGGGTAAGATCCTATAGTAAATCGTGTGATGTTATCAGGAAATGTTCTTCTCAGGGCTTTAGGAAGACCAATAAGTTTGGAATAATTAAAATTTTCCAGTAGGCGGTAGGCGCCGATCTGTACAGTGTAATTTAGGCTGTCAATAACTGTATTTCCGTATTTCAGTAAGAGATCTTCATAAGTTAAACCTATCGGTCTCAGGTCATCAGGTGTAAATGCAGATGAATCAACCCTTGAGAAATTAAGTCGCTGGTATTCGTCTGAAAAGAGTTCAGCATCAAGTTCCATTTTCGCAAAAGAATCTATTTTTGCAGTAGAAATATCCTTTGTAATTGTGGCATCCATATACTTATATACAATTTCATATTCATTTCCTGAAGGTAGATTTACTAAGTAGCCACCGGTAATGGAATTCGAGTTAAACGTGCCTGAAAAGTCTTTGCGGTTCAATTTTGAACGAACAAAAATATCAGCTTTAACTGGAGAATTATCATAACGTACATTTCCTGTTATTAATACAAGCGAGGTTGGTTTTCCAAATAAGCCAGGTTCTACCATATAAATATCCTGTAATCCTTTACCATCTTTTTTTTCGCTAGAATAGTATCCCCGCTCACCATCTGACGAAACGATATAAAATTTGTCGTCCTGCACAGTGTTTATAGGTTTACCTACGTTGTATGGTTTAGACCATTTTCCAAGTTTTAATTCGCTTTTAAAAATATCATATCCACCTATTGTACTGTGACCAGTTGAAGCAAAAAACAATGTTTTTCCATCCGAATGAATGAAGGGCGCATCTTCATTAAAATTTGTATTTACTTCAGGGCCTAAGTTTTTAACATTACCCCAGCTTCCATCCGCTAATAATTGTGCAAAATAGATATCGCGACCACCCATTCCGCCTTGTCTGTCACTCGAAAAATAAATTGTTTTTTCGTCTGGTGATAAACACACACTTCCTTCCCAAAAATTTGAATTGATGCCTTTTACTTTTTCCGGAATCCCCCAGTTAAAACCATCCAATTTACTTACATATATATCACCGCTTCCAATACCCACATTTCTATACGTAAAAAGTCTCTGCCCATCATGCGATATATAAACCACAGCATCATGGCCGTTAGTATTTATAGCATTTATTGGTTGAGGTTCCAGCCAATTGCCTTTATAATCTTTATAGGAAATCATTACATCTTCGAAATAAATCCCATTTTTCATATCAATACGATTTGGTAAGATCTGTTTACCACCAGTTGATTTTTCTCCACGATAAGTAAAAACCATGAAGTTCTCATTAGATGGAAAAACAGGAGTGTACTCTGAACCAAAAGTATTAATGGGAGCACCAATATTTGTAATTTTAGCTACTGCAGATTTATTTTCTAAAGCAATTGCACTTTTACAAATAGCGATCTGATGGTCTACATCAATTTTAGTGTCCTTATCCAGAGGATTGAGTTTATATTTTTCAAATTGGAGTATTGATTCATTATATTTATCGTTAACCAAATAAGCTTTTCCTAAAAAATAATCATAATCAGGAAGTTTCGCTTTTATAGACTCAGCTGTTTTAATAAGTGGTTCAGAAAGAATCCGATATTTAGAATCATAAACGCTGCATGAGCCTAACAAGTATCCTATATAAATATTTGATTTATGTTTTTTATATAAACTGTCATAAATAGGTCTGGCAAAAAGGTATTCCTGGTTCGTGAAATACTTATCAGCATAATTTAATTTTTGTCTTTCCTTAAGTGGCCAGCTAGAAGTATATTCTTCTTTTAATTCAATACTTATCTGACAGTGAATTAAATTAGACAATAAAAGAAAGAGTATGATAATTTTGCCTTGCATTAATATGAAAGTAGTGATTTTTTAGATATTAGCTAAAATTTGAAAACTAGCTAAGAACATTATTTTGTTAGCTACAAACTTTCGTTTCAATAAACTTTAGCTACTCTTGTTATTTTAAGAAATCTTTTTTTATAATTTGGAGACCCTGAATATGATGAAATTTTAATGCCCGGATGTTTTTTATCTGAAGAGCTATGAATAAACCGAAGGTTTTCGCCTGAATTCGATAAGATGATCCCAACATGTCCTGCTGATCTGATTTTTAAATTAGTTCCGGTAAATATTATAATATCGCCAATTTTAAAAGAATCAGGATGTATAGTTTTTCCAACGTTTATGAAATCTGCAGATGAACGGGGAACCTTAATATTGAAGTGATTAAAAACAAAATATACAAAACCAGAACAGTCGAATCCATCAGATGGACTGCAACTTCCATATTGGTAATCAGTTCCTAAATATTTTTCACAAAATTTAATTAAACTATCTTTTCGGATACTATCTTTAGGTTGTTTACCTTTTAGTGTATTGCTTTGATAGTGAAAACTAAAAATTAAAAAAAAGAGTATAAAAGCCAGAGATTTGATGTATTAAAGATACTTCTAATTTTCTATAAAAAATTATTCCTCTAAAATCCCAAAATCCAAAAAATCATAAATTGCGTATATCTTAGTATGAGAACTAAAGCTGCCGTAAATTATCTGGCCGTTTAATTGTAATTTTGCATTCAGAAATATAATACTTCGTACCTTAAATTATTTAAAAATGATGAAACAACCACGTGTATTTTGGGTATCCTTATTATTTCTAATCGGATGTTACAGCACTAAGTGCCAAAATTCAAACCGGACTGACAATGCTACTAAAACTTCAATCATCAAAAAAGAAACAAACATGAAATTAAATCCATTAACTAAGGAAGAGCAATACGTTATTCTTAATAAAGGAACCGAGAGACCTTTTACAGGAGAGTATACCGATAATTTTTCTAAAGGAACATATATTTGCAAGCAATGTAATTCTCCTCTTTATTCATCAGATTCGAAATTTCATTCGGGATGTGGTTGGCCGAGTTTTGATGATGAGATAAAAGGAGCGGTGAAAAAGACATTGGATGCTGACGAACAAAGAACAGAAATCACCTGTGTAAATTGTGGCGGACATTTGGGACATGTATTTTATGGAGAAGGATTTACCGATAAAGACACTCGGCATTGTGTGAATTCAACATCTATGGTATTTGTTGCTGAGAAAGACCAAAAGAAAGAGTCAACAAGCAAAACGGCAAAAGCTATTTTCGCTGGCGGATGTTTTTGGGGAGTAGAATATTATTTTCAAAATTTAAAAGGGGTATTAAGCACCCAGGTTGGGTATACCGGTGGTTATACTGAAAATCCAACGTATAAAGAAGTTTGTGCCCATAAAACAGGTCATATTGAGGCATTAGAAATAACTTATGATCCGTCTCAAACAACTTATGAGGAGTTGGCGAAATTGTTTTTTGAAATCCATGATCCCACTCAGGCAAACGGACAGGGAAACGATGTTGGTCCTCAATACCTTTCTGTGATATTTTATTTGGATGATACTCAAAAAGCGGCGGCTGAAAAGCTCATCGGTTTGTTGCAGATAAAAGGTTACAAAGTAGCTACTCAGTTAAAGAAAGCAACAAAATTCTGGCCGGCTGAAGATTACCATCAACAATATTATGAAAAGAGTGGTGGAACGCCGTATTGTCATAGTAGAGTAAAGCGGTTTTAAATTCATTTGTAAAGGGTTTTTCAGAAATGAAGAGCCCTTTTTTTTGTTCTGAAAAAATTTCGAATGCCTTCAAGTGGTTTTGATAAAATAGTATATTGTATGTTGAATTTTAGCATTCCTAAATTTTTTTAATAGCTGGAGTATGGTCAATCGTCTTTTAATTTGTTTTGCTTTTATAATTTTCTTTTTTTTTACAGGAAGAACTCAAAATAAAATGGTTGAGTCATTGAAAACTCAATTAAGGGAAGCTTCACATGATTCTTTAAAATGCACTATTCTTGACCAGTTAATTGAGGTTGCCGACGAAGGCGAGTGGCAAAAATATAATGAGCAGATGATGCAGATCTCATTAAAGAATATCGCACTCAAACCACAGGGTAGGTTATTAAAGATTTTTAGTAAATATTATGCTACCGCTTTACATAATCAGGGAATTATTTTCTCAGAGCAGTCAAATGACGAAAAAGCGGTGGAGTATTTTAATAAGAGTATTGAAATAAGTAAGAAGGCTGGAAATAAAAATCAAATCGCTATTTCTTTGCAGGCGATTGCGCAGATTGATATAAGGAAAGGCAATAACACGAAAGCTTTAAATCAATTATATGAATGTCTTAAAATATTTGAAGCGGTTAGTGATGAAATCGGTATTGCAGACGTGCATCTTAGCATTGGTGATATCTGTTTTTTACAAAATGATTATAAAAGAGCTCTTGAACATCATAAAAAAAGTAATGACTTATATGTCAAAAATAAATACGATGTCGCTTTAAGTACCATTAATTTTAAAATTGGAGTTGATTATAATGCCTTGACGGATTATACGAAAGCATTGGAATATTTGCAAAAAAGTATAGACCTGATTGAAAGTTCAGATCATGGTGTTAATTCGGTTGCCTACCTGAATATTGCGCAGATTTATGTATATCAGAAGAATTATGATAAAGCTCTTGAATATGCATTGAAGGGATTGAAGATATCTCAGAGCATGCAAAATAAATTGGAAGTGAATCACAGCCATATTGTTTTAAGTAAGATATTTAAGCTGCAAAATAAGTACGACTTAGCTGTTTCGCATGCAAAAGACGCATTACAAATAGGTCAGGAATCAGAACATCCTGAGGAAATTAGCATGGCGGCAAAGCAGCTTTATGAGCTCTATTCAGCCACAAAGGAAACTACTAAAGCCAACCAATTTTACAAGTTGTATATCGAATCAAAAGCAGTTCTCGATAACCAGGAATCAAAAAATGCTTTGCTGGAACAAAAACTTAAATATGAGTATGAGAAAAAAGAGTTGATTAATCGTTCAGAAAGTGAAAAAAAAATGGTAGAGCTTTCATCTAAAAATGAACGAACAAATTTGATAAAGAATATCTGGCTGATTGTATTTGGAGCTATTTTGATTTTACTATGTGTCAGTGCGTTTTTTCTTTATAAAAATTTCAAGCAAAAAAATGTTATTACGCATCAGAAAAATAATTTATTAAAACAGAAATTACTTGTATCTCAGATGAATCCGCATTTCATTTTCAATTCTCTTAACGCCATTCAAAATTATATTTTTAAGCAGGATAGTTTAAAAGCAGGTAATTACCTGACTCAATTTTCAGAGCTGATACGTATGATTCTTGACTATTCAAGAAAAGATTATATTTCAGTTGAATCAGAAGTAAAGCTTTTAAATACCTATTTGGAATTACAAAAACTGAGATTTGAAAGTAAATTTGATTACGCTATTAGTATCGACGAAAAAATAGATCGCGAAAGCATACATATTCCTCCAATGCTGGCACAGCCTTTTATTGAAAATTCCATTGAACATGGGATATTTTATAAAAAAGTAAAAGGACGAGTAGACGTAAGGCTTTATTATGATAAAAATTTATTGGTTTATGAAATTGAAGATGATGGAGTAGGTATGGAAGAAGCCTTGAAGTTGAAGAATAAATTAAAGTCTTCGTATGAATCATTAGCTACTATTATTACCAAAGAGCGCATGACCACATTAAATGAACAATTTAAAAGTAATGTAGAGATAGAAATAATTGATAAAAAAAATATCACAGGAGACTCAGGAGTAAAAGTTAAATTTATTGTTCCATTTAAAGAAATGTAAGGCTATGATTAAAGCAATAATAATTGATGACGAAAGTAACAATCAGGAATTGATTTCAAATTTATTGAAGTCTTACACTGAAAATATTCAAGTAGTTGCATTAGCTAATTCTGTGGAAACCGCATATAATGCCATCAACGAACACCATCCTGATTTGATATTTTTGGATATTCAAATGCCTGACGGAACGGGTTTTGACCTTTTAAAGAAATTTGAAAAGATAAATTTTAAAATCATTTTTGTAACTGCTCATCAGGAGTTTGCTATTGAAGCTTTTAAATATAGCGCACTTGATTATTTATTGAAACCATTATCCCCAACTAATTTGATTGACGCAGTTAAAAAGGTTGAAGATTCAATGAATAGTGAAGATTTAAATCTAAAATTAAAGATCTTGTTAAGTAACATCGCTGAACCTGTTAAGAATAGAAAAAAAATTGTTCTTAAAACCATGGAACGCATTTATTCGGTTGATCTTGATGATATTATTCGCTTTGAATCTGATGGTGGATATACCAAAGTTTATTTGGTGGATGGAAAACGAATCATGGTTTCAAGGACAATGAAGGAGTTTGATGATTTATTGCTGGATGTTGGTTTTTTAAGAGTGCATCATTCCCATTTGGTAAATATGAACCATTTGTTTTGCTTTGAAAAAGCAGAAGGACATTTGGTAATGAAAGATGAATCCATTGTGCCGGTATCAAATAGGAAAAAGGATCAGTTGTTGGAGCTTTTGAATATGCAGTAAGGGTTATACTGCTTTAGCTTTAAGTTTTCGATTACTTATCAATGAAGTGTTGCTTAGAACAGAAGTAATATCCTATCTTCTTCTTGCAAAAAGAACAAGATTATTATCTACAACCTGTTTTTTCTGATATTTATCACAATAATACGTGGTAAATATGAAACACTTATGACTTTCTTTTTAGTTAGCTTTGTTTAAAACAAGCATTATGAATACAATTCTGGTACCGGTTGATTTTTCTGAAATCTCAGACAACGCTTTGACTTATGCTGTTCATCTTGCAAATTATTTATCTGCAAATCTTGTTTTACTTCATGTTAATTCAATACCAGTATATAATAATGAGAACGATGTACTGATATATACCATGCATGATAGTAAAGTGAATAACCAAAACCTTTTAAAAGAGAAAGCGGAAAGCTTAAAAGTCACAAAACAATTTCTTGGTAGCGTCGACTATTTTGTGGAAATCGGGGATCTAGAATCTATTATAATTGATTACACCATCGATAAAAATATCGATCTAATAGTCATGGGAATAACCGCCCAGTCAAAAATTGGACAGGTTTTTCTTGGAAGCAACGCTGTTTCAGTTTCAAAAGAAAGTAGCGTTCCGGTATTTATTATTCCTTCTAACTGTACATATAAAAAGGTAAGTAATATAGCATACGCCAGCGAATACGATGTTCATATTACTGAACAAACGGGATTGATTCAGATTAAATATATTGCATCTTTATTTGGTGCAAGTTTAAGCGTACTGCATGTAATTTCTGACAATCATCTGCTTAATGAAGTAGAATCCGAAACTGATTTGTTTGTTGAACATAAGCTTGAAAATATAGATCACAAAACATTTATACTATCTGAGACTAATGCGGCGACAGCATTATTGGATTTTATTAAAATGCATGACGTTGATGTGATCGTACTTGAACAAAAAAAGCATTCCTTTTTACATAATTTGCTCTATAATAGTACCACAAAGGATGTTGCCTTCAATAGTCCGGTTCCTGTTCTTACTATACACAGTTAATTTGGTAACTTTTAAAAATTTAAGAAAATGAATTCAGTTGAAAATTTACATTATGCGATTGGCCAATTGGCTTTCGCTGTTGCTTTTGCAGATGGTAGTCTGCAGAAAGAGGAGCATGAGTGTTTTCATGATATTGTTGTTCAGGAGTTAAATAACAATGATCCTAGTTTTGATGTTTCTGATATTGTCTTCCAGATATTGGAAAAGGATAAAATTGATACAGAAACGGTTTATGAATGGGCTATGAAGGAAATCAAAATGAATAGCCACTATTTAAGCCCGGAATTGAAAAATAAATTTATTTCCGTGATGGATAAAATATCTAAGGCGTACCCTCCGGTTACTACCGAAGAAACCAACATCATTAATCGTTTCAAAAAAGATATTGATAAAATTCACGGAGATCCTGTTTTTTACGGTCATTAGTTTTTTTAATGTTTCGAGTACTTTAACGGCATGAGATCTGTAATATTTATAATAAATACCCATTAGTGTTCCAGTATTTCTAATGTATATTTATATTGGAACATTTCTATACAAATACTTAACCTGTCGAAGATGAGCAATTTCAATGCAATTATAAATTCAAATAAACCTGTATTAGTTGACTTTTTTGCAGAATGGTGTGGTCCCTGTAAAACTATGTCACCAATTCTCAAAGAAGTAAAAACCCATCTTGGAGAGAAGTCGACAATTATAAAAGTGGACATTGATAAAAATCCTCAAGCTGCTGGTGCTTATCAAGTTCGCAGTGTTCCAACTTTAATGATATTTAAAAATGGAAAAGCTGTATGGAAACAATCTGGTGTTGTTCCTGCAAATGAGTTAATCAGGCTTTTTAATCAGTTCCAATAGTTTCCTTTCTATACACTCTTATTTGTGTACTGTAATTACTGGAATATTTGATGATAGAATCATCTTTTTAGAATGGCTATCTATAAATAGGCTATAGAACACTCCATAATTATTGCTAATTAACATAATCAAATCGGCTTTCGCTTTCTTAGCGTATGAACTCAATCCTGTTTTAAAATCAGCAGATTTGACATTCGTTACATTTAGCTGACGATTAGTAGTTTGTTTAATATTTAGTTCGTCTTCGGTTATTATATGAACAAATTCAGTTTCAATATTAAGTAGATTAATAAGTGCATGAATGCGCTTCGAGAGTCCTGATTTAAGCGTTTCCTTATTATCGATTGCAACAATCATTTTTTTTAGATTATGTTTTTTATACTTTTCAGAAACTGTAATAACAGGACAATCTATTTTTCCTGTAAGGTCTAAACTTGTTGTCTTATTTATAAACGATTCAATTTTTGTTTTAGTTTCTAAGCCTAATACTACCAAATTTATTTTTTTATTTTTTGCTAATTTTTTCACCCTCTCTGTAATTCCTTCATAGGTAATTTCCATATCAAATTTTACAGAAGTGTGTTTTTTTGATAAACTGGTTAACAGAGTGTTCATTTCCTTTTCCGTATCCTTTTTTGTCGTGTCGTTTCCCATAAATACTAAGCCTGAAGTAGTATGAATGATAGGCGCTGTTAAAGCGTGAAATAAAAGAATTTTGGATCCTGATTGCTTAGCTACTTTGATAGCATAGTTTATTGTGTTTTCTGAAGATTTGGTAAAGTCTACTCCCACTAAAATTGTTTTCATGGCTTTATTTGTTTTTGATTTATATTGATAAAATTAAAGACGGAGACGAGGTTATTCTACTTAAAGGTAAGCACTAATTCTGTTTAAGAAATGATTAAAATCATGTAAAAATCCAATATTATTCCAGGCTTTTATGGGTGCGAGTTAAAATAATGCAGCTTTTTATTTTAAAACTATAATAATACTGATGATGAATTTTTTTGGAGTTTGAATTTTATACTGTTATAGATATTCCAGGCTCTGAGGCTTCAAGAAATATGTATCATTTGGTATTGGAACGAATGAACTTTATTATTATATTTATGTTTTATGCAGATTCCTAAAACCGCCATAGAACTTAGAGGATACTTCACTTGGATGGGTGACGATGGTATATGCAGGACATGTGTTAAACCAAATACTGATATCAGCATTGAAGACGCTGTGAGCAATACGCTTGCTGTCACCTCTTTATTTGTGGATAGAAAGTTTCCCCTACTCATTGATTCAACAGCAGTAAAATCCATGAGCTATGAAGCCCGGACTCATTTCTCAGTACGTAACCGTGAAACTAAAACGTGTGCATTTGGCATCATTATAAGATCAAGTGTAAGCAGGGTGCTTGGAAATTTTTATTTAGGGATAAGCAAGCCTTCTGTTCCAACAAAGCTTTTTGACAATGAAACTGATGCCATTCAATGGTTAACACAATTTGTAAACATTAGCGGTGGGAATTGATTTTAGTAAAATATCTCTATCTGATAATACCAGGGCAAATGAAATTCTGGAAGTAATCCTTTCATTTGCGAGGCAGGATTTTGATAAGAAGGTTGAGATTATTGGAGACGACCATTTATTAGATGGAATTGGTTCAGGTGTAAATATGCTAGGAGAGGAGCTACAGCATTCTACAATTTCTTTGAAAGAGAAAGAACAGTTGCTGAAAGAAATCCATCATCGAGTTAAGAATAATATGCAGATTATATCGAGTCTTTTAAGCTTACAGTCTGATAGTGTTGAAGATGAAAAAGTTTTAAGTGTATTGCGTGAAAGCAGAAACAGAATCAATTCTATGGCATTGGTCCATGAGATGCTTTATAAGTCAAAAGATCTCAGTCAGATAGCTTTGCGTGAATATATTGAAAGCCTAAGCATCTCCATACGCAGATCCTATGCTTTACCTGATTCTGTTATTGAGTTTTGTTACGATATTCCTGATGATATTTATTTTAATATAGACCGAATGATTCCTATTGGCCTTATTTTAAATGAATCAATTAGTAATTCTCTTAAATATGCCTTTCCTGAAAAGAGGGGATTTATCAATATTTCATTAAAAAATAGGGAAAAAGAATATGTTTTAGTGATTGGGGATAATGGTATAGGATTAAAAGAAGATTTTAATGTAGAACGGGATTCTCATTTAGGTATTCAGCTCATCCACATGCTGACTGAGCAATTAGATGGTAGTTTAGAGTTGAAAAATAAAATGGGTGTTACTTATTCGGTAAATTTTTAAATAATGAGCTACTGACTTAATTTAATTATACAACAAAAAAAATGAAGAGTTAATGCCCTTCATTTTTTTTGTAAGCTTTTATAAATAATTAAATTAGTACTCAGCATTTTCAAACTGTGAAATTTCATAAGCTTCATCATTGACCGATTGAGCAAGATCTGTCAGATCCTGGTCTGTGATTTCTTCTTCATCTAATGTCCTTCCGAGTATGTTTTTAATCTGTGGGTATCGGAGCACATCTGCTAGTTCGCATAAAGAACCGTATGAGGCGATTTCATAATGTTCTACTTTTTGGGCTGCAATGATAAGGGCAGAATCTTTTACCGGACCTTCTTCATACTCTTCAATTAATTTATCAGCTTCTTTAATTAAGCCTTCCATCGCTTTGCAAGTTTCTACCTCGGATTTCTCCATTTCCAGTCGATTGAAAACTTTTTCTAATCGCTCAACATGACGCTTTGTTTCTTCAAGGTGTTTAGTGAACGCGTCTTGTAATTCTTCACTGTATGCAGCCTTTACCATTTTTGGTAATGCATCCACTAACTGGGTTTCGGCGCTGTAAATGTCTTTTAAACCATCCTTGAAGATCGATTCAAGACTTTGTTTTTTTTCGGCGCCTTCATTTTTTGAGCGGGTATTAGTAATTGAATTTGTTTTTGTTTTTTTTGTCGCACTTAAGCGTGAAGCAGTTGATGTTGCCATATAGTTTTTTTCTTATTGAATGGATTAAAAAATAATCAGCGGATAAGGCATTATCCGCTGATTTAATATTTGATTTACCTTCTTGTCCTGGAGCTTGTAGATCTTCCAGTTCGGGAAGAGCTTGAGCCATTTCCACTTCTGCGGGAAGAACCTGAACTTCCGTTTCTGTCAGAATATCCATTTGAAGAAGAAGTTCTACGTGAGTTGTCTTCGTTTCTGTTTTCGGAATAGCCGTTTCCATTTTGTGAATTTCTTCCGTTTGAGGAAGAATTTCTTCGTGAGTTCTCTTCATTTCTGTTTTCTGAGTACCCATTACCGTTTTGGGAATTTCTTCCGTTTGAAGAAGAATAATCACTTCTGCGTGATTCTCCATTTGAACCCGAATAGTTCGATCCACGATTCGAGTTGTCTCTTTGTGATGAAGATCCGTTTCTATATGAACTGCCATTTGATGAGCCTGTTCCGCGACTGAAACCCCCTCTTTGAGAAGTTGTTCCGTTTCCGTTTTGAGAACTGTTATTATGCCATCCGTCACGAGAATAACTTCCTTCGCTGCGATAGCTATCGTTACGCCCTAGTGGATTCTCATAATCAGAACGGCCGTTTTGTGATCCTGAAGAACGTCTTTGTTCTCCGCTGTTTCTTTCGGTAGAATATCCTCCCATGCCTCTTCGGCCGGAATCCATTCCAAATTCATTCATACCACGTGAATAACGCTCTTCTTCAAAATAATCATCTTCGCGATCGTTGTCAAATTCATTACGGAAATCATCTTCTTCATCTTCATCAAAATTATTAGAATAAGACGAGTATTCATTTCGGTTGCCTTGGTTGTAATCACGGTTACGTCCATCGTTATAGTATGGAGAACGGTTTTCATAACTATTATTATTGTTATCCGAACGGTTGTTGCGGAAACCTTCATCTTCAAATTGATCCTCTTCATTATCAAAGTCCAATTCGTTATCCGTGTCATAACGATTGTGAGTGTTTGAGTTAGTGTTATAGCGTGATTGGTATTCACGTCCACTTGTGCTGCGACCATTATTGTCTCGTCCCTGAGTTCGGGATGTTCTGTTTTGTGTTTTTGTAGTCATATTTCTTAGATTTTTATATGACAAATATCCAATCGCAATTCACAGAATTCCTTACACCGTTTTTATTAAAAATTATATTATTTTAAATGTTTTACAAATTTTAAAATACTTTATCCCTATTAGAGCGATAGTTTTAAGAAAAGCGTTTGTCTGTTTCAATGGTAAGCTTAGCCATCTTTTCAACTTCGATTGTCGCTACGCCAAACTCTTCAACTACTTTTCCAAGAATTAAATATACCCCCCAACCTTTAAAAGGATATTCTTTCAGTGATTCTGAAAAGTGAGTTGTGTCAAAAAAGTCGCCTTCGCAATCAAAGAAAGTACCGAAAGCCATCAGACTTTTATTGGAAGTTCTGACGGATTTCTGAGTTACAAAATTACCCATGATACGAACTGTCTTTCCTGAATAGCTTATTATTTCGGAGGCTTTACAATCGCCTCTTGATTTTGTTTTTAATAGATCAAATTCGTTCAAGCTCACCGGAAATTCTAAAAGTTCCATTTCGTCATAAGCATCTTCTATTTTATTTTTTTGCAGTTTTGGTAATTTCCATTTCACAACCGGCTCCTGGAACATGCTGAGTGAAACGTCTTTTCGTTTTTTTTCATTTGGGTTATAGATCATGTGAGCTTCCCATAATAATTCCCGTTTATCTTGCCCGGTAAATCGCAAGGCATCAATGCGTATCAGGATGATAATCTGTTCCAGTGAAATACCGGTACGTAATTTAAACTGATCGAGGGAACTATAGTTACCATTTGTTTCGCGTTCACTGACTATTTTTTTTGAAATTTCTTCATTCAATGATTTAACATGAATGAATCCCAGGTAAATATCTTTTCCGTACAAAGTAGTAGTATACTCACTTTTATTCACACATGGTAAATGGATTGTGCCTCCTAATTTTTTTGCTTCATTTACATATACGCGTGTCGCATAAAATCCACCAAAGTTATTGATCACTGCCACAATAAATTCAAGTGGGTAATGTGCTTTTAAATATAAGCTCTGATAGCTTTCGCCTGCATAGCTTGCAGAATGGCCTTTAGCGAAACTATAACCGGCAAAGGATTCTATTTGTTTCCATATTTTTAACGAAATTCCAGGATCATAATTATGGGTGTTACAATGCGTGAAAAATTTTTGTTCTATTTCCGTGAATTTTTTTTCGTCTCGCGGTTTTCCGCTCATCATGCGACGCAATACATCGGCATCGGCAAAATCCAATCCGCCAAAATAATGTGCAATTTTTAATACGTCTTCCTGGTATACCATTACACCATGGGTTTCCTGAAGCTGTTCTTTCATGATGGGATGTAGATACTCAAACGGTTTTAATTTACGATGCCGTTCAATGTAAGCTGTCATCATGCCACTTTTTGCAACACCAGGGCGAATCACAGAACTCGCAGCTACCAGTGTCAGATAATTATTGCATTGTAACTTTCTTATCAACATACGCATGGCCGGACTTTCAATATAAAAACATCCTGTTGTATTACCACTTACCATCAATTTGTTGCTGGCTTCATCGTTCTTAAATTTCTCTACCTGATGAATGTCAACTACAATGCCTTTGTTTTTTAGAATCAGGTCACGAGCTTCTTTGATATGCCCTAATCCACGTTGACTTAAAATATCCAATTTTTCAAAACCGCTGACTTCAGCTGTATGCATATCAAATTGTGTAGTAGCGTATTCTTTTGGGGGCATATCCAACGCTGTATAATAGGTAAGAGGTTGTTCTGTAATGATCACACCTCCGGCATGTATACTCCGGATACTTGGAAAATTACTGATCGTTTTTGACTGTTGTAAAATTTCTCTGCAAATGTCATTATCGTTTAATGGAGAATTGGGATAACGGATCATTCGTTCAATATCGTCTTTTGGCAAACCGTGAATTTTACCCATTTCTCGGATGATAGAACGATCCTGAAAAGTAACCATCGCACCCAATAACGCCGTATGATCTTTTCCATACTTGCCAAAGATATAATCGTAAATAGCATTACGGTCTTTCCAGCTGTAATCAATATCAAAATCAGGTGGCGAGTTTCGCTTTGGATTTAGGAAACGCTCAAAATATAGTTCATGTTCTATAGGATCTACATCTGTGATTCTGAGACAATAGGCTACAATGCTATTGGCGCCGCTTCCTCTCCCATAATGATAATATTGTTTGTGCCATGAAAATCTTGTAATGTCCCAGGTAATTAAGAAGTAAGAACAGAAATTCATGTTAGTAATGATTTCTAATTCTGTGTCTATTCTATCTAGGGCAACCCGGCTGCCTTTTGGATAGCGCGTCGTATACCCGTTCAATGTTTCTGACCTTAAAAGCTCTATGTCAGCTGCCTCGTCTCCTGTGAATGTTTTTTTATTCTTTCGTTCTTTAAAATCATATTCAAAGGAAGAGTCATTGCAAAGGCGTTTGGTATTGTCTATGATATGGGGAAAACGTTCAAAATAATTTAGCATTTTTTCTTTTGAAAGAATGTATTCATCAATGCCTGCGTATTGATCAGGTTGTAATTGATCAAGTAATAAATTAAGATCAATGGCCCTGAATTTTTTGTGGATTAAGTAACCGGCCTGATCCTTATAAGTAGAACTTTGAAGAATGACATATTTTTTTTGCAATGCTTTTTTTTCGACAATAATTTTATTCAGATCCGACAAGCGAACACCAATGTATTCGTGTTCCTTTAAAGGAATATTGTTTTTATGATATGGATAAATAACAAAGCAATTCTCAAAAGTTGGCGTTTTTGGAAAAGGAATTCCTGAATGATTTGAGAGAGTCAGTAATTCATTGATCTCACGAAATCCTTCATTATTTTGGGCGATGGCAACATAGAGTAGTTCGTTTCCATTTTTAAATTCAGCACCAACAATTGGTTTTATATTTTTTTCCTTGCAGATTTTTATAAATTTTAAAATGCCTGCTGTATTATTAATATCGGTAAGGGCAATACTACCGTAATTTTTTTCAATAGCCTTGTCAATTATTTCTTCAACAGATAAAGTACCATAACGAAGGCTGTAATAGGAATGTGCATTCAGTATCATTTTGTTCTTTCGTCTTTTGCTGTTCCTGATCCTGTCGAAGGATCTTTTAACCCCACAGCTCTACCAATAGCCTGTTCGCCAAATCGCATTCGGATTTTATCGAGAGCACTGTATAGATTTATTTTCTCTTCTGTATCCTCAAACAGATTGATCTGGTTAAAACCGGAAACCAGGTTGCTGAATTTTACACCGATCAAACGAATAAGCACGCGCCTGTTATAATTCTTTAAAAACAGCTCATTAACTTTTCGCAGAAGCACATCATCAGAAGCTGTGTAAGGAATGGATGCCTGAAAGGTATGAGTTTGAAAATCGGAATACTTTAATTTAACCGTGATACATCCTGTTACTTTTTTTTGTTGACGCAGATCAAAACCTAAAGTATCGATCATAGTTACCAGCACATTTTTCAGCATTTCAAAATCAGTAGTGTCTTTTTCAAATGTCGTTTCTTTGCTCATGCTTTTCTGTTCTGAATATGGTTCGATGGGGTTATTGTCAATGCCATTGGCTTTCCTCCATATTGAACCGCCATTTTCCCCCAGTACTTTTTGCATAGCTAAAATGGGCATTTGCTGAATAGTCTCAATTTTTGAGATTCCCATTTTTTGCAAAGTGGAATTTGTTTTATCTCCAATGCCAGGAATTTTGCGAATGGATAAAGGTGCTAAAAAGGATTTTTCGAAACCAAAAGCAATTTGCTTTTCACCGTTGGGTTTTGATTCACTGGTAGCAATTTTTGAAACCGTTTTATTTTCAGATAAGCCGAATGAAATAGGAAGGCCTGTTTCTTTGATAATCTTTTGCCTGAGTTCCTGCGTCCAGAGCATACTGTTTTTAATGTATTTGTCCATTCCTGTAATTTCCAGGTAATGTTCATCAATACTCGCCTTTTCAAATAGGGGGGCCTCCAGTTCAATAATTTCGGTAACGTTTTTGGAGTGTATAGAATACTGATCCATATCACCACGAATAAAAATAGCATGCGGACAAAGCTGTCTTGCCATCCGGGAGGGCATCGCAGAATGTACGCCGAATTTTCGAGCCTCGTAACTACACGACGCTACAACGCCTCTGTCGGACGTGCCACCAATAATAACGGGTTTACCGTTTAAAGAAGAATCCAGTTTCCTTTCTACCGACACGAAAAAGCTATCGAGGTCCATATGAACAATGCTACGTTCCATGTTTTAAAGTTACTTAGCTTTAAGTCATATGTCTGCTATAAATTGTAGCATTCCGGGAAGAGAATCGTTAAAAATATGTATTAATGTCAATCATTTTTTTTACAACATTATTTCCGATAGGATTTTTTTTTTGAAAACAAAATAATTATATATTAGTATTAAATTAAAAAAAACTTATATGGCAAAGAAAGCAACAAAAAAAACGGCGGCTAAAAAAACCGTTGCTAAAAAAGCACCGGCAAAAAAGGCTGCGAAAAAAGTAGCCAAGAAATCTCCTGCCAAAAAAGCAGTAAAGAAAGTAGCTAAAAAATCTTCTGTAAAAAAAGCAGTTAAAAAAGTTGCTGCAAAAAAAACTGCCCCGAAAAAGATCGCCGCAAAAAAGTCTTCGCCTAAAAAAGCAAGCAAGAAATCGGCTCCGGCCGCACCAAAAACAAACGTGATCAATCCATATTTAACATTCAATGGTAATTGTGAAGAAGCATTTAATTTCTATAGAGCGGTGTTTGGTGGAAATTTTACTTATGTAGGAAGGTTTAATGAAATGCCTCCAATGGAAGGACAGCCGTCGGTTTCAGCAGAAGTTGGAAATCTGATTATGCATATTTCTTTGCCAATTAGTACCGAAACAATTTTAATGGGCAGCGATAGTTCAGAAGAATTTGGAAAAGTTACCACAGTAGGAAATAATTTTGGCATTTCAATTAATGCTACCAGTGAAAAAGAAGCTGATCGTTTGTACAATGCTTTGTCAGAAGGCGGAAAACAAACCATGCCCATGAGTAAAACATTTTGGGGCTCTTATTGGGGTATGTTAACTGATCGCTTCGATATTAACTGGATGATAAGTTTCGGTCAATAGACTTTCATGAAAGAATATTTACTCGATACGTTCATATATAACGATTGGGCCAATAGACAATTACTTGAAACAATTTTTACTTTACCTGAAAAAGAAGAAAGTATTATAGTATTCAGTCATTTAATAGTTGCCCAGGATAAATGGTTCAACAGGATCGGAAAAGAAAAGGACGATCATACTCTTTCCTGGTCCGGCTCAGTTTTTCAAGAAGAGGAATTAGCGGATCAATGGCACCAAAGTGTTTCCCAATGGATTCGTTTCCTTGAAAGCCATCCAGACTCAGAATTAAATAAGGATGTGACATTTATTCGACAGTCGGATGGAAAGAATATGAGCGTGACGATAAAAGATGTCATGTTGCAATTAAATTACCATGCTATTCATCATCGGGCGCAGATCAATAGGATGATAAGTAAACAAGGTATAAAACCTCCTGCCACCGATTATATTTACACTGTCTTGAAGGAAACTTCTTAAATTTTAAAAAGATATTGTAAAAAGCTTCTCGTTTCCGAGAAGCTTTTTTATTTTCTGTAGACGGATTAACCTGCATTAAGAATAGGAATTGCCTTGTTAAACTAATATATACACTCAGGGTTTAATGTCTGCTTAATTTTGTATCAGAACTATTTGCTTGATAACCTAAATATGAGGGTGGTCTAAGCAATTTAAATTTGGAACTCATGGACTTACAAGAAGAAATCTTATATAAAGAACAGGTGCCTATTGACATCGAATATCATGGCGTAAAGTATAAAGGAGAAGCTAAACCCATTCACGCCAGTTGCAGGGACGGTGTTTGTTCGGAGTTTGATATCTCATTAAACGGCGAAATCTTTGGAACTATGAATTCAACTATGCATGGTTGGGTAATGCAGGGTGAGATGGAACAGGATTTTGTCGATCAAATTGGCGATGAAATCAATTTATGGTACGATACGTTTTAAGCTTAAAACAAAAAGCCTCTCATTTTCATGAAAGGCTTTTTGTAATAATTCTCCGTAATATTTAAGGTAATTGTACCCCAGACGGGACTTGAACCCGTACGTCCGCGAAGACACAGGATTTTAAGTCCTGCGTGTCTACCAATTCCACCACCGGGGCATATTAGAGAATTATTGAGCGAAAGACGGGTCTCGAACCCGCGACCTTAACCTTGGCAAGGTTACGCTCTACCAACTGAGCTACTTTCGCTTGTAATTATTTAAAAGAACAACCAATTTTATTAATCGGGAGTGCAAAGATAGGCGATTTTTTAGTTTGACAAAATTTTTTTTAATTTTTTTTATGTTCGTCTTTATTGCTTTACACGGTTTATCAGGTCTTAAATGCATAGGCTTTTGGGCAAGTAACCGGTTTTGCGCATTATAATATTTCAACACCTTATGCTAATTGAAAAGTAGAATGGTAATTTGCCGGTATAAGAATTGACTTAGAGAGATGCATTCTTATTTTATTATAGTATATAGAATTTATCGGATTTAATTGGCTCAGGAACATTGGTTTCTTTTAATAATTGCTTAATGTTTATTTCTATTGTTCTTGTAATCGACGTCATAGATGTATCTGTAGGTTTGTTTTCAAAAGGATCCTGCATGAGTGTTGCTGATTTTTCAAGTAAAAAGAAAGCCATAGATATCAAAAGTAAAAGTGGTGTTTCAAGATACCAGGATACATCTTTTAAAGATATGGAAAGGGTAACAATAAAAAGATAGATAATAAAATGCAGAAATAGTCTGTAGGTAACCGGAAAGATGGTGTTTTTTATACGCTCAGCTTTTCCCTGAGATTCGCATAATCTAAGGAAAGTATCATCAAATTGGATCTGGCTGAATAGTTCTATTTGTCCTTGTTCTTGTAATTCTTTAATACACGATGCATTTAGCTGCAGTATTGCTAAAGGCTTGTTATTATGCACTTTTATTTCTTCAATGTCGGGAGTTGATAAAAAATGTTCAAGATTTTCTATTGGATTTAGATTTCTTAAAGATTGTCCCAAACAATAACACCATGCAATTTGCCGATAAGCTATTTTTTTTACCATCTCATCGTTTCCTTTCTTTACTAATGTTTGGAGCTGAATAACAAAGCTACGAGAGTCGTTGACAATGCTGCCCCAAATTTTGCGTGCTTCCCACCATCTGTCATAAGATTGATTTAATTTGAATGAAAGTAAAATGGAGATGGCTGTACCAATAAATGTAGGAATTGTAAGAGGCATTTCAGGAAGATTTTCCAGACATTTATTAGTAATAAATAGCACGATTGATGCTATAATTGACACGTAAATAAGATCAAATTTAATCTTATTAAATATATATGAAACAGGGATGCGCTTATTTAATAGCATAATTGTATTATTAGTTATTTAAATTTAATTTCAGATAGGAGGTTTAATTTATCAATTCAGCTTATCAATTCGGATGCCAATGCTTATAATATAATATTGGAGGAATATTTGGTTAAAAAAAAATAGAATTAAATGAAAAATTTTCAGTAAAAACAGAAAAAATGACATTTTTTCATTAGTAATTTCTCTGGTTCTCTCTATCATTTCTAATTCGAAAAATAAAAATAATTGAATTTATCCTCCAATCAAACGCTTGATATCATTGAGTTTCATGAGTGCTTCTACAGGCGTTAATGTATTAATATCGGTTTTAATTAACTCATCTTTCACCTGTTCCAAAACGGGGTCGTTTAGTTGAAAAAAACTTAACTGGTAATCACTTTTGCTTTTAGTTTTAGAACTCATAGTTTGAAGCATATCTCCATTGCTGGTAACTTCTACTTCCGATAATTCAAGTTCATGGTCTTTCTCCAGTTTCTTTAAAATATCATTGGCACGATCAACTACCTGTTTAGGCATACCTGCCATACGCGCTACATGAATACCAAAACTATGTTCGCTTCCACCTTCCTGAAGCTTGCGAAGAAAAATAATTTTATTATTAAGTTCCTTTACCGACACATTAAAGTTTTTAATACGTGGGAAATAGGTCGTCATTTCATTAAGCTCGTGATAATGTGTGGCAAATAATGTCTTGGCTCTGTTCTTCGGTTGCGAATGCAGATATTCTGCAATGGCCCAGGCAATAGAAATACCATCATAAGTAGAAGTTCCCCGTCCGATCTCATCCAGTAAAATCAAACTGCGTTCACTCAAATTATTTAAGATGCTGGCAGTTTCATTCATCTCTACCATAAAGGTTGACTCGCCTGAAGAAATATTATCGCTTGCACCAACACGTGTAAAGATTTTATCCACTAGACCAATCTCCGCACTTTTCGCCGGAACATAACAACCAATTTGTGCCATCAACGTAATCAACGCTACCTGGCGTAATAAAGCAGATTTACCACTCATATTGGGGCCTGTAATCATCATTACCTGCTGAGTTTCATTGTCCAGGTAAACCGAATTACTCACATAATCTGTGCCCAGTGGTAATTGTTTTTCGATAACAGGGTGACGGCCCTCTACAATATTAATGGCAAATTCATTATTGAGTACAGGGCGTATATACTGGTTATCTTTCGCAAGCTTGGCAAAGGAAAGCAGACAATCTAACTTTGAAATCAAAGAGGCATTTAACTGAATCGGGATGATGTAATCGATTAAGTCCCGAACCAAAGCTTCATACAAGCTTTGTTCAAGCACTGCAATTTTGTCTTCAGCACCTAATATTTTTTCTTCGTAAATTTTTAATTCAGGAGTGATATAACGTTCTGCGGTTGTCAGGGTTTGTTTTCGAATCCAGTCAACAGGCACTTTATCTTTATGTACATTGGTTACTTCTAAATAATAACCGAACACATTGTTGTATGATACTTTCAAAGATGAAATGCCGGTTCGTGCCACTTCGCGTTGCTGAATCTGCAATAGATAATCTTTCCCGCTAAACGCAATGGCTCTTAATTCATCCAGTTCAGCATTTACGCCTTTGCTGATTACATTTCCTTTATGAAGTAAAACAGGTGCTTCCTCGTTTAGTTCATTGTGTAAACGATCACGCATTAATAAACAGGGATTTAACTGCTCTGCTATTTTTTGAAGAGAATGATTTTCGCAATCACACGTTACATTTTTAACGGCTTCAATTATATTCAAAGCACGCTTTAATTGTACAAGCTCCCTGGGATTAATTTTTCCGGCTGCAACTTTGGAAATCAAACGTTCAAGGTCGCCAATCTCTTTAAACTGCGCAATCAAATCAGACTGTAAGGTAATGTGTTTACTAAAGTACTCTACCACATCCAGGCGTTCATTAATAAGTTCCAATTGCTTTAAAGGTAATGCCAACCATCGTTTTAAAAGTCTTGATCCCATTGGTGTAACAGTGGCGTCAATGATATCAATAAGGCATTTACCGTTATCGTGGCTGCTGCCAAATAATTCTAAATTACGAACTGTAAAACGATCGAGCCACACATACTGATCTTCTTCAACACGTGAAACGGCAGTAATGTGCTGTAGCTTATCATGTTTGGTTTCTCCAAGATAATGAAGAATCGCACCACAGGAATTAATAGCCAGGGTTAAATGTTCTACACCAAAGCCTTTTAAAGAACTGGTACCAAATTGTTTAGTGAGCGCTTCGTAACCAAAGTCACGCGTAAATGCCCAGTCATCCAGACCAAATATATAAAAGCGGTCGCCAATTAAATTTATAAGAGACTGGCGTTTATTTTTTTCAAATAATATTTCATTAGGCTTAAAACTCTGAATCAGTTTTTCAATATAGGTAAGAGACCCTTCAGCTACTAAAAATTCTCCGGTAGAAACATCTAAAAAAGAAACTCCGGCTCTTTCTCCATCCATGTGTATACTGGCCAGGAAATTATTGCTGCGGTGTTCAAGTACTTTATCATTAAAGCTAACGCCCGGAGTTACTAATTCTGTAACGCCACGCTTAACAATACTTTTTGTCAATTTAGGATCTTCCAGCTGGTCGCATATAGCAACGCGATAACCGGCACGTACTAATTTTGGTAAATAAGTATCCACGGAATGATGCGGGAAGCCTGCCAATTCGATATGTGTAGCTGCACCGTTCGCCCGCTTGGTTAATGTAATGCCCAGTATTTGAGAGGCTTTAATGGCATCTTCTCCAAACGTTTCGTAAAAGTCGCCTACACGAAATAATAAAATAGCATCAGGATATTTTCCTTTGATGTCATTGTATTGGATCATTAAGGGAGTTTGTTTGGTGTCGGTTGTTTTTGCCATAGTCTTAGAGGATTAAAGATACAATATCCATAGGGGCCGGCAGGATTTAATTTTTAACAGAATCTGCCGGATTGTTAATATTATTTTTGTTTTACTTAAAGAAGATTTGGGCGTGCCCCCGCAAAGAGACAGCCGGGTCGGGCTTTAAATCTTGATATCTGGAATTTCATTTTCAACGTTACCACTTAACTTCGTGAGGGATGCAAACGGAAATCCTATTTTTTCGGAAACTGAGGCTTTCGAAGTTCCGAAAAAAAGATTGTAGTGACAGCCCGCTCTGGCTACCGTCCGACACGCCAACGATTTCTCATCAAAATTAAATGTAAAACACAATCAAAAATAAAACAGCATCTTTATCCCAATGCAAAAGCAAAAATTAATAGAAGCCTGTAACGATTATTTTAGAAATAAAATAACGTCGTTAATGGCAATCATCCAGGAACTTACAGAATCATCGAATTCAGAAAGTAAAAGTTCGGCTGGCGACAAGCACGAAACGGCGAAAGCAATGGCGCAACTGGAAAGAGAAAAATTAGGACTACAACTCAAAGAAGCAGAAAAGCAATTAGCTGAGTTTGAAAGGATTGATTTTCAAAAAACCTTTCACAAGGTGGAGCAGGGAAGTTTAGTTGAAACCAATAAAGGATATTTTTTTATTGCAGGATCTGTTGGTAGAGTGCTGCTCGGGACGCAAACAGTTTTCGTTATTTCCGTGCAGTCTCCTTTGTCATCTGCATTATTTAGTCATAAAGTAAGAGACACCGTTAGTTTTAACGGTGTCTCTTACATAATTAAAACTATTACCTAAATTACTTACTCAGTACAATTCGTTTCACAGAAGTGTTTTTATCAGAAGTGATCTTCACGAAATAAACTCCGGTATTCAGTTTACTAAGATCAATAGTTTTGTAATTACTGATAATGGTTTCTTCAAATACAATTTTCCCAATTGAATTTAAAACCTGAATCCCGCTTGTTTCTTTTAAAGAAGTAAAATTAACCAAATATAAAATACCTGCACTTGGATTTGGATAAACATTCCATCCATTGTCGCCGGCAGTTTGATATTTAATACCAGTGATCGTTTCAATGGTATTAATTGCTGTATTTGTCATAATAGGATCATTGAAATCAAAGTAAATATAGGCCGTGTTCTTAATTTGTGTTCCTGGCGTATTATTAGTCGTTCGTTTAATGCGGTATTGGATATAACCATGGCTTCCTGGTTCATTACTGTTACTGTCTGGTAACATAATGTTATTAAATTTCCATCGCAATACATTTCCCGGAAGTATTTCAACATTATAATTATGACTTGCACCCAGCATTTCAAAAGTGTTAACATTTACGTTTGCAGATAATGTATCCTTTACTACAATATTCACTGCAGGTCCATTACCTGTATTTTGAAAACGAATTAAATACGTTAAATCTGTTTCGGAAGTAGCAATGTCACCGTTAGCTCCAATGCCAACCGGACTTACAGTTTTATCGTTTGGGTCAAAGGAACCGGTTACCATGCGAGAGTAGCAATAAGTATTATTGGCATAATTTAAATCGGTTATGTTTGGTTGCGCCCTCATACAGCTTGTAAAGGTGCTTCCTAACTGAGTGTTTATAGGGACCACAAATTTCACAAAAAGATATGTTGCCAAGGAACTGGCAACGTTGTTAAAATTCCACATAAGAGTATCACCTGATAAGGTATAAGTTGCAGGCGATACCAACGTAATATTGGGAATAAAAGCAGAAGGGAGGGTTGCTTTGTAAATCCCGGTTGCATTAGAGGAATTGTAATTACTTATGTAATAATTAACTGTGCAAACAAAACCTGGAACGATACCACTGCACTCTGCCCAAACGTTTAAATCTGGTTGAGTATTGGGTAGATACTCTTTTGAAAAATTTTTGTTGAGTGAATTAGGCATTCCTGAATTTAAGGTTGCAGTTTCTGTTGTTGTACATGTGGCTATAATATTTGAGTTGCTCGAAGAAGTAATTGTATACGTTCCATATGGCAAATTGTTAATTACATAATCACCATTCGAATTACTATAACCCATTCTATTTCCCGGATTTACAATTATCTGATTATTACCTAAATAATTATCTCCACTGTTTTTAATGCAATCACTGTTATTATCTATAAATATATATCCAGAAATACTTCCGCAGTTAATACCAATAGATTGTACGGTGTCTATGATCGTGGTACAATTTGCGGCACCATCTGTAATTGTTACCCAATAAACATTAGATGATAGATTTGAAATGTCTTGATTCGTTGCTCCATTATTCCATAAGTAGGTAAAAGGGCCCGGGTTTGTTCCTGTGATAGTTATATCGATTGCTCCGTCACCTGTTAAATAGCAAGTTTCGTTATATGCATCAGATGCTAATGTAGCATTAGGTATTGAGTTGTTTAAGCCACTTAAAACGTTTATAACATTTGATACAGAGCAGTTATTACCATCCCTGGCTTGAAACGTATATATTCCTGCACATAAATTATAAACCATTGATCCTAAGCCAATATTTGGAGCCCAGGTGTACGAATATGCCGGACTTCCCCCCATTACAAGCATAGTTATTGCTCCGTCACAGATACCTCCGCAGCTTGCGTTAGTTACACTCGCTACAGTAGTCATTTGCTGCGGCTGTAATACAGATACGGACTGAGAGGTAATACAACCTTTAAAATCTGTAACAATTGCGGAATAATTTCCAACCGACACATTTGGAACTATTGATAGTGTGCTTGAAAGTGAAGGCCACGAATAGGAATAGGGACTTGTTCCTCCGGAAGCTGCAAGTGCAATAGTTCCGGTACTGGTTCCATAACACTTAACGTGGCTGACATTTGTAATAGCATTCAATTGTGTGGGTTGAGTAATATTAAAATAGGCTGTCCCTAAACATCCGAGGTTATCAGTAACTGCTACGCTATAAGATCCTGCGCATAAATTTGTTGCGGATGCTGTTACTTGTCCGCTACTCCAATTATAGGTATATGGTGGTGTTCCTCCCGAAGTGGATGTTGTAGCAATGCCATTGCAGCCTCCAAAACAACTGACATTGGTTTGGCTACTGATTGAAACGATAGGTCCGCCTGCATCGTTCACCAAACCAGCAGCATTTGCAAGGCATCCATTAGCATCAGTTACAGTGAAAGTATATAATCCTGCTACGATATTATTGTTGCAAAGTGTGGACACCCCATTACTCCATAAATAATTTAGTGGTGAGCTTCCGCCTGCAACTGTAGCGCAGGTTTTGCCATTTGCCTGACCACAATTTGAATTGGTGGCAGAACTAACAGCTGTCAATTGAGCCGGTTCATTTAATGTAAAAGTAAGTGAGGTAGTACATACGCCGTTTGATGTAATAGTAACAGTTTGATTTCCTGCACATAAGTTGTTCACCATGCTACCCGATTGTAATCCCGGTTGCCATAAGAAAGTTGTTGTGCCTGCCCCTCCGGAAAAAGCAACGTTAGCAGTTCCGTTACACATACCCTCACATGTTGGATTTGTAGTTGTTAGTGTTGTTGATACTGGCGCAGGCTCGCTAATTGTTACAACCAATGAACTTGTATTTGCCGCCGCATCCTTTACATTAACGGTATAAGCTTCTGCAGTTAAACCAGAAATAAATTGGGAATTTGTATTTGTAGGAGTCCAGGTATATGTATAAGGTCCTGTTCCCCCTGAGGCCGACACTGTAGCGCTGCCATTGCTTCCTCCAAAGCAACTTACATTGGAAACGGTAGAAGTTAAAGTGATTTGTGAAAATGCAATTGAGCATATAAATAATAAAATAAGTGATGGAAGTAGTTTTTTCATAAAATAGTTTTGTGCAACTAATATAGCACAAATTCATTTACAATTCGGATCTATTTAGTGAGGTGGTATTTTGATGGAGTTGATTGCACATCCTGAACTTGTTTCAGCATCTCTTGGAACCCTGAATCAAGTTCAGGCTGACGAAGCTTTTAATTTACTCTGCTTTTTTTATTTTTTTGCCTTTGGTTGGTTCAGGAGCTTCTGTTTCCTTCTTAGCAAAATATTTTTTAAAGTTATAAGTGAAGGTCAGCATATAATAACGGTTCAGTACATTGGTTTGTGAATCCTGAATATAACTATCTGTATTGGTTCTGGTAACACTATTGTTTTCATTTAAAAGATCATAAATAGATAATCTTAATTCAGCTTGTCTGTTCTTTAAAAACTTATAGCCAATTCCGGCATTCCATAAAGAGATGGACTGATTAAATGCACTTGTTAAACCAGAGAAATAAGTGTTTGTAAATTCACTTTGTAATACCAATCCTTTCCAGGGGTTTGCAGTAATCTTTAATTTTGATTGTTGGGATAGATAAGTAGTGTTGGAATTCGATTGCAACGTGTTTTCAATTTGGCTATATGAAGAGTTCGATGATAAAGTGAAGTCAAATTTTTCACTTATATTACTGCTAAATATCAATCCGAGTCCGCCTGTGGAAGTTTTCGCGTAGTTTGTTTTTGTGTTAATCAAGCCTGGAACGTTACTGTAGTTACCGGAAACATTAACGCTTAAATTTGTTTTAATTTTTTTAATTGGAAATGTATAATTAATAAAAGAACGAATTGAATAGTATCCATTTAAATTAACAGGGCGAACAATCTGAGATCCTCTTTGCAGATAAAAAGAATTATAAACCACCGTATCGCTTGTTGCAATTAAAGTACTATTACCAATATAATTATCTGAATAATTTCCGCCAAGCAATGCAAAAAAGGAAGTAGCTTTTTCTGTATTCACGGCAGAATACCGCATATTTAAATTGTTTTGAAAATCCTGTTTTAAATCCGGGTTACCTGTACTAAGCTGCAAGGAATTGTTATTATTTACTACATCCTGAAGTTGGTCAATGCCAGGCGCATTATTGCTGGTGCGATAATTTAATCGAAAATTCTTTTTAGGAGTAAACTTATATTGTAATTGTGCCGAAGGTAAAACCGATTCAAAAGTTTTACTAAGCTGATAACTGGTTGGAATTTCCTGCTGTTTGGAAAGCAGGGCCCATTGATATGCTGTATTAACTGAAAAATTAAATTTTTCTTTTTGAAAACGGTATCCTAAACTTCCGGATTGTGATTGATACTGATTTCGGAAAACGTTGGTTAAATTGCTATCTAAATCCGCATATGTGTAATCATTATTGTTTTTATCAAATGTTCTTTTGGAAGAATAATTATCACTATAAACAGCATTATAGTTAAACAGTAAAAAATTAAATTTATTGAGGGGTTCTGTATATGAAATATTTCCGTTGATGCTTTTTCCGTTCTTTAAAATTTTTGATTTCTGATCAATGGTATCTGTATACATCAAAGTGTCGCGATTGTATGAGTTTAAAGTATAAAGTAAATTTTCTCCCGAATTTTTTGTGGCAGCCGGTGTAGCGCTGAAGGAAATGGTTCTTCCACGTTTTGCAAATGAATAACGGTAAAGTATAGGCACAGAGATTGAATAACCGTCTATATCAGATGAGCTATTGTTTTCAGTATTGTTTAAATTCATTAACTCTTTAGTAGTAGATCCATTTAATTTTTTTGCCGATTGGTTTGTTTGAAAAGATATTTTAGGTTGAACCACAATTGAATTCATAGAATCCAGTTTTGTTTCTATTTTAAAATTAATGCGGTTATTGAAATTGTTGCTTGTTGAATTATTTGTTTCGTTATAAATTAAACCAATATTTGACCCTAAAATATATTGTTGGAGTAGGGAAGACCTGGAATCATTTTGAGTCCAGTTGAAAAAATAACTTCCTGTTATTTCTGTTTTTTTACCGAATTTATCGGCGTAATTTAACCCGAATAATGAAGTAGTATTGATTCCATTTTGATTACTGACCTGAAAGTTGTCGCTTCCATTTGAGGGCGCCCCACCTTGTCCTCTGCCGCCCCTTTTTCCGCCACCACCCGAGCTACTCACTCCAACCAGGTCTTCCGAAGAGAAATTCTGTTCATTCACGTTGTTCGATTGAGCTAAAATTGTAATACGTCTGTCACCTTTAAAAATATTAACGTTGGCACCGGCTTTATATTTGTCTTCATATCCATATCCGGCATACGTTCTGCCAAAAGCACCATTCTTAAATTGCGCTTTTGTTACGATGTTTATTGTTTTGCTTGTATTACCATCATCAAAGCCAGTAAATTGTGATTGGTCACTTTTCCTGTCAAAAACCTGTACTTTATCAATTACTTCCGCTGGTAAGTTTTTCAATACAGCATTCGCATCATCCCCAAAAAATGGTTTTCCATCTACTAACACCGTTTTAACTTCTTCTCCCTGCGCCTGTACTTTACCATCTACAATAGTTACACCTGGCATTTTTGACACAAGGTCTTCCGCTGTAGCATCTTTATTTACTTTGTATGCTTTTGAATTAAAGCTGGTTGTATCACCATTTTGTGTCGCTAATGCTATCTGTGCTTCCACAGTAACTTCTTTTAAGTTGGTAGTTTGTGGTTTCAGAGCAATTGTTCCTAGTTCAATGGATTGAGTTTCCAATTGTATAGATTTAAAAACAGGCTTGTATCCTAAACTTAAAATTTTAAGAATATAGGCGCCTTGATTTATCGTCTCTATTTTAAAGACTCCATCAAGATCAGTCGTTGTTCCCTTTACAAAGGATGAGTCTGGGTTTAAAAGTATGATTGAGGAGCCAATAGCAGGTTGTTTGGTTTCATCAATTAATTTTCCGGATACAGAAAATGTTTGCGCCTCTATAATAAAAGCGGAGCAAAGACTTATGATGAGCAGTAATAACCTTAATTGCATGAAAGCTTTAAATATACGATTTGACCCATGGTTTAAAATGTTTAAATACGTTAAAATATTCGATTGACGATTAAAACAAAAATGCCTTTATCATAATAGATAAAGGCATTTTCATGTAATTTTTTTTCTTTTATCCGGCTAATGTAGCCTTAACAAAATGTACAAATAACGGGTGTGGATTTTCAACCGTACTTTTGTATTCCGGATGAAATTGTACTCCGATAAAAAAAGGATTAGTTGGAATTTCAACGATCTCAGCTAGATCCGCACTTGGATTTACACCCGATAAAACCATTCCCGCATCTTTAAACAATTTGGTGTATTCATTATTAAACTCGTACCTATGACGATGACGCTCATTGATTTCTGTTTTCCCGTAAATGCTGTAAGCTAAAGTTCCTTCTTCAATACGGCAAGGGTAAGAACCTAAACGCATGGTTCCGCCCATGTGAGAAATGTTTTTTTGATTTTCTAATAAATCGATTACGGGAGCGCTGGTTGCAGGATTCATTTCACGACTATGTGCATCTTTTAATCCTAAAACATTTCGGGCAAATTCAATTACGGCGCATTGCATGCCCAAACAAATTCCTAAGAAAGGCACTTTGTTTTCACGCGCATATTTAATAGCTGAAATTTTTCCTTCAATACCTCTGTTTCCAAAACCTGGTGCTACTAAAATACCTTTTAAGTTTTTAAATTTTTCCTTTACATTCTCATCAGTTAAACCATCGCTATGAATCCATTCCACTTTAACTTTACAATCATTTACGGCACCAGCATGAATAAATGCTTCCGCAATGGATTTATACGACTCTTTCAGCTCAACATATTTTCCAATTAAACCAATGGTAACTTCTTTGGATGGATTATGAAACTGGTGAAGGAATTTTTTCCATTTTTCAAGATGAACTTCAGTAGGAGTAGTAACGTTTAATTTCTTTAAAACAATTTCGTCCAGTTTCTCTTTTTCCATTAATAATGGAACTTCATAAATGGTAGAAGCATCTAACGCTTCGATTACTGAATCAGGTGATACGTTACAGAACAAGGCAATCTTTCTTCTGATCTCAGAACTGATTTCGTATTCAGAACGGCAAACTAAAATATCAGGTTGCACTCCATACTCAAGTAATAACTTTACCGAGTGTTGTGTTGGTTTTGTCTTTAATTCACCTGAAGTGGCAAGGTAAGGCAATAGGGTTAAATGAATAACTGTACAGTTTTCTCCCAGTTCCCATTTCAACTGACGTACAGCTTCAATATATGGCAGGGATTCAATATCACCAACGGTACCGCCAATTTCGGTAATAACAAATTCGAATTGACCCGTTTTACCTAAGATTTTAATACGGTTTTTAATTTCATCCGTAATGTGAGGGATAACCTGAACTGTCTTTCCTAAAAATTCACCTTTTCTTTCTTTCTCAATGACAGACTGATAAATACGGCCGGTTGTGACGTTATTTGCCTGAGATGTTGGAACATTTAGAAAACGCTCATAGTGGCCCAAATCAAGATCTGTTTCAGCGCCGTCTTCCGTTACATAACATTCGCCATGTTCGTAAGGATTTAAGGTACCCGGATCGATGTTGATATAGGGGTCTAATTTTTGAATGGTAACGGTAAAACCTCTTGCCTGAAGCAATTTAGCCAGTGAAGCTGCAATAATTCCTTTTCCGAGAGAAGATGTTACCCCACCGGTAACAAAGATATATTTAGTGTTTGTTGACATACAGTTTTTTGTAAACTGTACGTAAAGGTAGGCTATTTTTTTTGATTTGAACCCACAGACTTTTGAGCATTTTATTAAAATTTGGTAATTAGTGGTTCTTTAAAGAACCTTGGTCTAATTGTTCAATTCATAAAATGCAAAACAGGTACATTATTTTAATTTATCCAGTTCATCATCCGTAAAATGCTTCTTTGATTTCTCTTTGGTGAACTTTTCAGTATTGTAATCTTTTGATTTATTTTTCGGAATAGAGAGGCTGTCCCATTCTGATTTTTTCAACAATTTGGCATAAAAAACGATTTGGCCAATATGATATGGATAGTGAGCCAGTTGGCGATTAATAGCTTCCAAAACCGTATGACCTTCATTCCTGATATAAATGATGTTGGATAAATTTTCCGGTTTTAGGCTATTTAAAGTGTTGAATAAACAGTCCCAGCCTTCATTCCATATTTTGAGGAGTTCTTCTTTGTCTTTTGTAACACTGAGCGGAGTCGAAGTGTTTTCCTGAAACTCTCCATCTCTGTCACGCGTTTCCTTTTCCCCATCTGTCGTTAAAAAATCCGTCCAGCGGGAAAGCATATTGCCATGCAGGTGTTTTACAATAACCGCAATGCTATTGGTGTCTTCATTCAAAGAAATAAAAAGCTGTTCTGGTTC
Source organism: Bacteroidota bacterium (assembly GCA_040387555.1). GTDB lineage: Bacteria > Bacteroidota > Bacteroidia > B-17B0 > Aurantibacillaceae > UBA4416. The sequence goes on from JAZKDO010000003.1 coordinate 870,559, forward strand.
CAATTGCTCAATGGCTTTTTCACCAAGCGTTTTGTAGTATAAAAACTGGCGGTTAGCGCTTCTTAAAAAATCTTCAGATACGGTCATCATTTTTAACTTTTGTTTTATTGCTGTCAGTTCGAGCGGAGTCGAGAACAAGTTTATGCATCTCGACTTCGCTCGATTTGACATTAATAATTGATTAGTTCAACTCTTCTGTTTTTGCGACCTGACGTAGGAGGGGGCACGCCCTATTAATAATTAATCAACTTCAATAATTTTTCTTTAAAACGTTCTTTTGGTAAGAAATTAATTTCTAAATCTGCATTCATCGGAACAGGCGTATCTAAACTACCCTCACGCATCACGGGTGCATCCAGGTATTCAAAACAATGTTCTGTAATCAATGCGCTTAATTCCCCGCCAATTCCACCTGTCAGTGTATCTTCATGTAATACAAAAGCACGTCCTGTTTTCTTCACGGAGTCATAAATAGCTTGAGTGTCAAGCGGAGCCAATGTCCTTAAATCGATAAGGTCTGCAGATATCTCCGGATTATTTTTTAATAATTCCAAAGCCCAGTGAACACCTAAACCATATGTCACAATAGTTACCTGCGCCCCTTCTTTTACTAAACGCGCTTTTCCGAATGGAATAGTATAGTAACCGTCTAAAATATCTTCATCTATACTTCTGTATAATCCTTTGTGTTCAAAAAACATTACCGGGTTTGGATCCTCAAACGAAGCTAATAACAAGCCTTTGGCGTCACTTGGAAATGCAGGATATGCAATTTTTAATCCCGGTGTCTTAAAGAACCAGGCTTCATTGCTTTGGCTATGAAAAGGGCCAGCAGCAACGCCAGCACCTGTTGGCATACGAACAACTACATCGGCATTTTGTCCCCAACGGTAGTGTGATTTCGCCAGGTTATTAATGATCTGTGTCATGCCTTCCGTTACGAAGTCAGCGAACTGCATTTCAACCATGGCTTTGTGTTTATTGATGGACAACCCAAAACCCGTTCCTAAAATGGCAGACTCGCATAACGGTGTGTTACGTACGCGCTCTTTACCAAACTCTTCAACAAAGCCATCGGTAATTTTAAACACACCTCCGTAATCGGCAATGTCCTGGCCCATTAAAACCAAATTCTCATGTTTACGCATGGCTAATCGCATACCATCAGAAATAGCATCAATTAACCGTTTATTGGTTTTAGGCCCTGATTGATCGGAAGTGTCAGCTACTTCATAAGGCATGAACAATTCACTTATTTCTTTTTCAGTATCTGGTGGTGGTAATACTTCCGCAAATGTTTCTTCTAAAGACTCTTCAATATTTTTTTTAATTTCTGCTCTTAATTTTTCAATAATCTCATCGGTTAATACGCCTTCATCAATTAAAAATTTTTCGAATGTATTCACCGGATCTTTTCGTCCCCATACATCAAATAATTCTTTTGGTACATACTTGGTTCCGGAAGCTTCTTCGTGTCCACGCATTCTAAAAGTCACACACTCCAATAAAATCGGACGTGGATTTTCACGGATAGACTCCGCTAAATTTTTAACTGTCTCGTAAACTTTCAATACATTATTTCCGTCAACAGTTACACCTTCAATACCATAACCAATTGCCTTATCAGCGAATGATTTACAACGAAACTGTTCGTTGCTTGGCGTAGATAATCCGTATCCATTATTCTCAACCACAAAGATTACAGGTAAATCCCAAACGGCTGCTGTGTTAATACTTTCATGAAAATCTCCTTCGCTTGCACCACCATCTCCGCTAAATACTACGGTCACTTTTTTCTCGTTTCTTAGTTTGTTTCCTAAAGCAATGCCATCCGCTACGCCCATTTGCGGACCTAAATGAGAGATCATTCCCACAATATTATATTCCTGTGTACCAAAGTGAAAGCTCCGGTCGCGACCCTGCGTGAATCCGCTTGGTTTCCCTTGGAACTGACAGAACAAACGTTTCATAGGAATGCCACGTGTTGTGAATACCCCTAAATTTCGGTGCATCGGTAAAATAAATTCATCCTGATTTAAAGCAGTAGCCACACCTACAGAAATTGCTTCCTGTCCGATTCCACTGAACCATTTAGCAATACGTCCCTGACGAAGAAGAAGTAACATTTTTTCTTCGATCATTCTGGGGGTTAAAATATTTTTATAAAGCTGTAATAACGTATCGTCTTTTTGTTTACGACGGTCAAACTTAACGGGAGATTCTGCTGTGATCATTTACAATAATTTGTAGCGAAAATACCAATTTTAGCTTTACTTTTCGTGATAATCATTAACTTTTATTTTTATAAGTTTACAACCTTATTGAACGGATGATAATACCCAACAGATACTATTTCTTTTATATAGTTACAATTGCTATACTGGTCTTTTTAGTGTTGCCTTTTTTAATACAAGAAGGCATGTTCATGGACGGTCAGCAATACGCTTGCGTTTCCAGAAACCTTGCCGAAGGTAATTCATCATTTTGGTTTCCTTTATTGAGCCAAACCTGGCTAATGCAGGGATCACATTATTTTATGGAGCATCCTCCATTATTTTATGGTGTAGAATCTCTTTTTTTTAAATTATTTGGAAGTAGTTTTTATACAGAACGTATCTTTTCCTTTACGATGCTTCTTTTTACGGCTTTGTTTATTCATTTGATTTGGCGATTAATGGCCGATTTCATAGGAGCGAATAAATCAGTGAGTTGGTTTCCCGTTTTAATCTGGATTATTACACCGGTTTGTTTTTGGAGTTATCAAAACCATATGATTGAAACACTTTTATCAGTGTTAACTATGGCTTCTGTTTTCTTTGCATTGAAAGGTTTGTTTTCCCAAAAAAATAAAGTTGTTTTTTTTATCTTATCGGGCGCTTTCATATACTGTTCTTTTTTAACAAAAGGTTTTCCCGGATTATTTCCTTTAGTAACTGTGCCGTTGTTTTATCTGACAACAAAAAGAATAAATCTGAAGGAAGCTATTTTTTATACCGGAATAATAGTACTAACATTTGTGACCATCCAATTATTTATTAGCTGGCTATACCCATCTTCTACTGAAAGTTTAAAGTTTTATGTATCCAACCGGGTAATAAATCGAATAGAAATGACTTCAACTATTAATTATAGACTTTTTATTATGAGAGATCTCGTTATGGAGTTTCTTCCCTCTACATTAATATGCCTTACTCTCTTTTATTTCTCAAAAAGAAAAAACAACAGTTGCCATATAGATAAGGGGAATAAGCAAATGTTTTTTTTTATGTTATTCGTAGGTTTTTCTGCCTCCGCGCCCATTATGGTAACTATGGTTCAAAAGAATTTTTATTTGGTGCCAAGCATACCTTTTTTTGCATTAGCATTATCATTCATAAATACAAAATTCCTAACTGAAAAAATGATTTTATTTACGTCAATTCCACAAAGAGTAATGGCATTAAATGTAGGAGCGCTAATATTATTAAGTGGCGTTTTGATCTTTTCTGCTCTACAAATTGGCGGCATAAGCAGAGACAAGTCGTTAATAACGGATGTAAAGAAAATTGGAAGTTATGTTGGAAAAAATAAAATAATCAGTACGAATGTAGATACTTATTTAAACTGGGGGTTTCAATTTTATCTGTTGAGATACTATAATATTTCACTTGATCCCAGGACTAAAGAAAATAAGTTTTATGTAAAAGCGACTTATGGTAATTCAAACTTCCCCGAAGGTGCGAAAAAGACTGGTCTGGTAACAACAGATTATGAACTGCGAAAATTAATTAGTCCTTAACGGATATTTTATTTTTTGATTGAGATAATGAATTTCTAATTGAAGATTGTTGTCTTTAAGGTTCTCAAGATCGATTATGGTAAAACCATATTTCAATTCTTTGCAAATGAGTTTTTTAGTTTCGCTATTTGTGATTGTATAAAACGCATCCTTGGGTATTTTTTTACCCGATACTTGCAATTGATATTTATCTTCTTCAATTGGAATTAATGCGACAAATATCCCTTCATTTTTATGGTTCTTTCTTTTGCTGTATAAAAACCTTCCTTTTGTCCTTAGTTTAGTATCTCCAAGCATAGAATTATTATTGCCGGGATTTATTATTGAAAGAGCTGTATTTTTGTCTTTTTTCCAAACTCGAATGTAATCAATTTCGAAATTACCGGATCTTATTACATTAGTATCCGGGCCTGGATGAAATGGACCATCATTACCTGGCACCGCTAGGTTAATACAAATTGTTTTTTCAATGTTTAATGGAACATCTGTATAGGCAATACATTCTCCATTTAAATAATATTTCAGGTATTGAGGAGTCCATTCACCAGAAATAATATTCCAGTTTTTACTCAAATTACCTTTAAAGTAAACCCAGCCTCCCCAGGGACGTTTCCTGAAAATTTTCCTAACATAGTTTTCTTCTTTTTTTTGACTGTGTCTTCCTACATGAACCGCATTTTTTTTATCAGTCTTTAGTTCCATCCAATCTATTTCTTCATTGGGAAATCCACCCTGAAGCCAAAATGCAGGCCAATAGCCATTATCTTCAGGCATTTTAAATTTAATCTCGAAAAATCCGTATTTGTATTTTGTTTTAGATTGGATCATCCCCGAAGTATATTTAAATATCCGTTTGTTAGGTCCAACATAATTTTTACCATTAAATATCGAATCGCTATTGGTTAACCAATCAACTGTTTTTTTTTCAATACGTTCTCTTTTCGCGAATAAATTTAATGAGCCGTTTTTTATTTCATGATTTGTACCATCTGTATAATACTGTTGCTCCTTATGTGAGAAAATGTTCCTTGTCCAGCCATACCAGTAATCCCATTTTTTAATATTGATAGTTGGGTCAGTAAAATCATCACCGTCAAAATAATACCATGTGATCACAGTGTCTTTATTTATCTGCCAGAGAATTTGAGCCTGTTGTTTTAGGGAAAATAATAAGAGAACAAATAAGATATTTTTTTTCACGAAATTAAAAATACAAATAAATGGATAACTTTACTTAAAAATAGAATTATGCGGTTTTCGTTAATTATAGTTTGTCTTTTTTCCATGGTCGGAAAGTCTTTTTCTCAGGTCATGTGGCAGGTTAAAAATAATAGTTATACGAAATGGTATTTGCAGGAACATGATGAGTTTACAGATGAAGGATTGGATATGCAAAAGTGGAAGTCTGGCTTGCCGTGGGGAAATTACTTTTATGTTTATGACCTTTTATTTACTTCCGATAATTTAGAGTTTAAGAACGGATCACTTTCATTAAATACAAATAAACCCATTAGCCCAGCTCCTATTCTGGGCGAAAATCTTGATGTTGAGTTTTTAAAAAGCAAGAACCGATTTCCTAATGAAAAAGGAGAATATACCTACAATTATTCCGGCGGATGCATTACGTCTTTAAAAAAGTTTAAGTACGGATATTTTGAAATGCGTTTTAAATCTACTAATGAAAAGGGCATTTGGCCAGCCTTTTGGTTATATGGTGGCAGCCCAAATGAAGAAATTGATTTTTATGAAGGAAAAGGAGAGCGCGATAAGCAGATTCATGTGGACGTACATTGTCCCAAAGGATGCGAGGATTATAAAGGAGGTTTTTTAAATTTAAAGAAAAACTGGGGTGCCTGGATTAAAACAACGGATGGTTTATCAAATGACTGGAATATTATTTCGGGAGAATGGCAACCAGATTATGTGAAGTTTTTTTTAAACGGGCAACCTATCGGTTATTTTGAAGGTGAGTTCAAAACGGCTCAGAACTTAATTATCAATAACGGTGTGTCAAAAGATCACGAACCTTTTAATCCGGGACCAGATGGAACAACAAAATTTCCCAATTCATTATTAGTAGATTATGTTCGTATCTGGAGTTTAGAGGACACTATTTATAATTTGAAAGATCGTTATAAATTATTTGAATACTCTCCTGCTACCATTACAGATAATAATTTGTATAATGCACAGCCAAAGCGAAAGGTTAATTTTGTATATGATAAAAATGAATTGAATCCCGAACAAGGATGCATCACCTTATTACCGGTTTTTTATAATAAATACAGCTTGTCGCTAACCGGTAAGAATTTTGGAAAAATACAAATAGATGTATTGGATAGATTTAATGCAAAGGTGGCTGGTTTCGCTATTGAAAATGCGGAATATTATATAATGGATCTGAGTGCCTTGCCAACCGGACCTTATCAAATAATTATAAAAGTACTTGGTCAGGAATTATCTCAAAATGTGCCGGTTTTAAATGCTGCTAAAATGGGGGAACAAAAATAATGCAGGATGTTATTGTAACCATCTTATTAATTACAGCCATTTCCTATTTGGGATATCGTGCCTATCGATCATATCACAAAAAAAAATGTGGTGATAAAGATTGTGGATGTTAAATAACTTTATTTGATCGCTTTTAAACTCAGATCCATGCTTTTCACGTGATGTGTTAAAGCGCCCACCGAAATAAAATCAACACCGCATTTTGCATACGAAGCAATTGTTTTTTCCGTAATTCCGCCGGAGCTTTCTATTTCATATTTATTACCAATTAAAGCAACAGCTTTTTTAGTATCAGCAATGTTATAATTATCAAGCATAATACGTTGAAAACCACCTTTATTTAAAATCAGTTTCACGTCATTCAAATTGCGTGTTTCCACCTCAATAGAAAGTTTCCTTCTTGTGTTTTTTAGATATGCATGAGTAGCATCAATTGCTTCAATAATTCCACCTGCAAAATCAATATGATTGTCCTTGATCATAATCATGTCATACAGTCCAAAGCGATGATTAGCTCCACCACCTATCACAACTGCCCACTTTTCAAAAAAACGAAAACCGGGTGTCGTTTTGCGGGTATCAATCACTTTTGTTTTAGTGCCTTTACATAAATTTTGTAAATGATTCGTTTTGGTAGCTATAGCGCTCATGCGCTGCATGATGTTTAAAACAAGCCTTTCTAATGTCAAAAGCGTACGGGTATTCCCTTCCACTATAAAGGCAATATCACCAACTTTAACCTGATCACCGTCATTAATAAACTGTGTGAATTTAAATTTAGGATCAACAATCTTAAAAATTTGTTTAGCCGCTTCTATTCCTGCAATGATCCCATTTTCTTTTACCAGTAAATGACATTTGCCTTTTTTAGAAGCAGGAATGGTTGCTAAGGCAGAATGATCTCCATCACCTACATCTTCATGTAAGGTGTTTTGTACAAAGGTTTTAAAATTGAAATGTTTTTTGTGTTCTAAAATGTAATTATTCATTATCGTGTTCTATTCTGAACTGCGAAATTACATTTCCTCTCACTAATATGGAAATTCTATATTTTCCGGTTGCGGTATCTAAAGCACCGGTAATAAACTGTTGATTTCCGTTAACTATACTTGTATGGGAAGTTTGATAGTTTTTTACCTTATGTTTCAGAAAAAAGTCTTCAATCAGGGCCTGGGACTGTGATTTACTTAACAAATCTTCCTGATTTAACACTTTGATAGAAACCTTATCGGAAAAATGTTTAACAAGTTCAGATGCACTACCTTGTTTGAGGGCATTAGCAATATCGTCGGTAATATCCTTCAAATTAAAGGATAAACTGAAAAGGCTAATTAAAGTAATAACAAATAGTTTCATTAATATTGTAATTTGAGTCCATAAGAAGCAATTATTGTGCCTAAAACTAATGATATCTCTCCGATAAATGAAAATACTGCTTATACAAATCGAAAAGACAACTGATTCCTACCTGGTTGAAGGTGTTAAAATATATACAGAGCGTCTGAAAAATTATGTTTCTTTTAGCACGGAGACTATTACCATGCCAAAAAATGTTCGCCAAAAGCCATTTGATGAGCAAAAGAGGGCAGAAGCCACTGAAATACAAAAATTATTAGAGGCGTCTGATTTTCTGGTATGCATGGATGAACACGGTAAGCAGTTTACATCCTTACAATTTGCAGATTTCTTAAATAAAAGAATGGTGTCTGGCTGCAAGCGTGTAGTGTTTGTAATTGGGGGACCTTTTGGTATAGATAAATCTATTTTGGATAAAAGTTCTTACGTGTTGTCTTTATCCAATATGACATTTTCCCATCAAATGATTCGCTTGTTTTTTTGCGAACAATTGTATAGAGGATTTTCCATTCTGAAAAATGAGAAGTATCACCATGAATAGCAGTTTTCTCGCAGAGTAACACAGATTAATTCGCAGAGGTACGCAGAGTCTTATGAGAGAAACTTCGAGATGACACCCGTGAAATCTGATAAAAACTATTTTACTTCTTTTTCAACAGGTTTTATTCGCAACGGTTTATCTGTGAAAATCTGCGATTATATCCGCGAAAATCAGCGAGAAACTGTCCTCATTTTTATTCATCTGATTGTAGTTATGCAGCGTTTTGTCAGCAAAAAATTGCGATTTCTTCTGCGAAAATCTGAGAGAAACGGTTTTATTTTCTTGCTATTACTTTATTAACAGCATCAATTATATTCACTGTATCCAAACCGTATTTTGTCATTAATTGGTCAGGCGTTCCGCTTTCCCCAAAACTATCATCTACCGCTACAAATTCCTGTGGAGTAGGTGTGTTTCGTGATAACAATTGCGCCACGCTGTCTCCTAAGCCGCCATTCATTTGATGTTCTTCTGCAGTAACCACACATTTCGTTTTTGAAACAGATTTTAAAATCGCTTCAGTATCCAATGGCTTAATCGTGTGAATGTTAATTATTTCGGCAGAAATACCTTGCTCCGCTAATTTTTCGCCTGCTTCAATGGCTTTCCAAACCATATGACCTGTGGCAATAATAGTGACATCTGTTCCTTCATTTATCATCAGGGCTTTTCCTATTTCAAATTTCTGATCAGCAGGTGTAAAGTTTGGAACCGTTGGTCGTCCAAAGCGTAAATATACAGGCCCATGATAATCTGCAATAGCAATAGTAGCTGCTTTTGTTTGATTATAATCACAAGGATTTATAACGCACATGTGAGGTAGCATTTTCATCAAGCCAATATCTTCCAATATCTGATGAGTTGCACCATCTTCTCCTAGAGTTAAACCGGCATGCGAAGCACAAATTTTTACATTTTTACCCGAGTAGGCAACACTCTGACGAATCTGATCATACACACGGCCTGTACTGAAATTAGCAAAAGTTCCTGTGAAAGGAATTTTTCCACCAATAGTTAAACCGGCCGCAATACCAATCATGTTTGCTTCTGCAATTCCCACCTGGAAAAAACGTTCAGGATTTTCTGCTTTAAAAGCATCCATTTTTAAGGAACCAATTAAGTCGGCGCAAAGTGCTACGACGTTAGGATTGGTTTGACCTAATTGTTGCAAACCAGCTCCGAACCCGGAACGCGTATCTTTCTTTTCTGTGTAGGTGTATTTTTTCATAGTTGTATATTTTTGTCAGTCTGAGTGGAGAGTGGAGTCCAAGACTAGTTCAATTTAATATTGGTTGTTACTGCAGATGTTATAACGAATTTTTTTTCAATTGTATTTAATGTTTGCTTTGAGCTCTCGTAACGAAATTCCATTTTATAGTTTCCGGGTTGAAGATAAATAATTTCATTTTGTAAACTCATATTTAGGTTACAAACCCAGGTCATTTTTTTTCCGTCATCAACAAAAATACTACCATAACCCGCCGCTCCCTTGGCAATGTAAGCGTTGCCTGAAGTTGGAATTTTAATGGTATTGGTGGTACTTTGTTGAATTTCAACATCGTATAATTTAATACGGGGAAGTGTTAAAACTTCAATATCATATTTTCCAACAATATACTTATCTAACTTTCCAAAATCCTGGATATTTAAGGTGTTCATATCGCCTTTTTTTCGGATAACGCAGGTAGGATAATATTTGCTTAAAGTTCCTTCCAATTCGAGTTTTAAATAACCTTGAGGAGCATCCACCGGAATGACATTGTGTTTTCCTTGCTGTATCGATATATTTTTTTTCTCTATGGGTGGGATGGTATGCACCATCAGATCATAAGTAATATTTGGAATTAATACGAGTGTATCAGGATTTCCGCGATGATTTAAAGTATGCAGGTAGTTGTATTTGACCTGTTTGGTGTTCGCATCATAAAAAGTCATGTTCACATCGGTCTCCGTAGGCTTTTTGAGAATGTCCAATAGATCAACTTGTACAGTGGTTTGAGAAATGGCTTCGGTTAGCACCAAATTCAATACATCTTTAAAGTTGGCTTCATTACTGACGTCATAAAATTTACCCATGCAACCAAATACATCAGCAAACTTCACATCCAGTCCAACACCGATCACAAAAGGTCGCAGGAAAATTCCTTTTTTTTGGAGTTCCGCAGAAACCTGGCAAGGAACACCACCACATTCTTCAATTCCATCCGTGATTAAAATGATCATATTCCTGCAATTGCTACAAGGCGTGAAATCGGAAGCGCTTTCGCCTAATGAATAGGCAATTGGCGTAGTACCAAGTGGCTCCAATTTCTGAATGCGCTGTTTAATTAGCACTGCAGACTTTGAAGCAGTGGCAAAAGGAACTTCTAATTTAGTGTCTTTACAATCCCTGTTCGGTTTAATGAATGTTTGATGACCGTAACACCGCAATGCTAATTCTAAGTTGGGTATAGTTTTCAGACTGTCTAAAAACTCGCCCATTATTTTTTTTGCAACTTCAATTTTGATGTTACTATTCCAGGGAGCATACATGCTGTAGGAATCATCAAAAATAAAAAGAATGCGATTCGTTGGTTGAGCTGTTGAAAAGAGAAAGATGCAATTAAAAATAATAAAACTGACAACTGTTTTTAGTTGTAATTTTCTTGTTTTTAATATTTGCTTTTGCTTCAAAATTTATCCTGTGTTTTATTAAAAACTAATCACTAAAAATTTACTAGTCTTAATAATCCGCTTCGTTCCCAACCAATTGATCCAATGCTTTTTGCAATTGTTCATCATTTGGCGCAGAACCATGCCATTTGTGAGTTCCCATCATAAAATCAATGCCGGCACCCATTTCTGTTTTCATAATATTGATGATAGGTTTCCCTTTTCCAATAAATGTTTTTGCTTTTGCAAACCCTTCTAAAACAGAAGCCATATCATTTCCTTTTTCAGTTTCAATTACTTCCCAACCAAACGCTTCAAATTTTGCTCTCAGGTTGCCAAGAGAAAGTACATCTTCAACATCACCATCAATCTGTCGTCCATTATAATCAATCGTTGCAATGTAATTATCTACTTTGTTGGCGGCCGCATAAATAGCAGCTTCCCAGATCTGGCCTTCCTGTAATTCTCCATCGCCATGTAAGCTGTAAATGATAGAATTATCCTTGTTTAATTTTTTTGTAAGTGCTGCGCCAATTGCAACGCTCATTCCTTGACCCAAAGAACCGCTGGCAATCCGCACTCCCGGTAAATTATCATGAGTAGTTGGATGTCCCTGCAAACGTGAATTTATTTTACGGAATGTTTTTAATTCTTCTATTGGGAAATAACCGCAACGTGCTAATACACTATAAAATACCGGCGAAATATGACCATTACTCAGGAAAAATAAATCTTCCCCGATTCCATCCATTGTAAATTTCTTAGGGTTATGATTCATTACACCATTGTACAATGCCACTAAAAATTCGGTACAACCTAAAGAACCCCCCGGATGACCGGAACTAACGGCGTGAACCATACGAACGATATCGCGGCGTACGTGGATGCAAAGTGTCTGAAGTTGTGATATATCTGCCATAAGTATTGATTTTGCTGCAAAAATAACATTTGCTTAAGGGTTATAACGTTAATGTTAATAATAATAACAGGATGTTAAAAAATAAAAATGTTATAAGTTTTATAAACAGTGAACCTTGTAATTGTTAAAAACTGCGCAAGAATGCTAGTATTTATAGCAAATCTAAGTAAGCGATTTTAATATATTTGCAGATTCAAATAATTATAAAAAACCGGTTGAAAGGAATACTGTATTATTATCTGAACTTTTTAACTTTCAAAAAATAAAAAAATGGCTTTAAAATGTGGAATTGTTGGGTTACCAAATGTAGGAAAATCAACCTTGTTTAATTGTTTAAGTAATGCAAAAGCACAGGCGGCAAATTTTCCGTTTTGTACGATTGAACCAAATGTGGGAGTAATTACTGTTCCGGATGAACGTTTAACGAAGTTGTCGGAATTGGTAAAACCTCAAGCTATCTTACCAACAACGGTTGAGATAGTTGATATTGCCGGACTTGTAAAAGGAGCCAGTAAAGGTGAAGGATTAGGGAATAAATTTTTAGCAAACATCAGAGAGTGTAATGCTATTTTGCACGTATTACGTTGCTTTGATGATGACAATATCATTCATGTGGATGGAAGTGTAAATCCTGTAAGAGATAAAGAAATTATTGATACGGAATTGCAGCTGAAAGATCTGGAAGCTGTTGAGGCAAAGTTAAAAAAGTTTGAAAAAGCCGGTAAACTAGGTAATGATAAAGAAGCTGTAAAAACATACAATACTCTATTAAGAATTAAGGAAACATTAGAGAGCGGACAATCGGCACGTGCCTGTAAATTAGAAGACAGCGAATTGCCATACATTTCAGATTTGCATCTGTTAACCGTTAAACCGGTGATGTACGTGTGTAACGTAGATGAAGCTTCTGCTAAAACAGGTAACAAATATGTAGAGGCTGTAAAAGAAGCCGTAAAAGGTGAAGGTGCTGAAATTTTAGTAATCACTGCTGCTATGGAAAGTGAAATTGCTTCTTTAGAAACATACGAAGAAAAACAAATGTTCCTTGGTGAAATGGGATTAGATGAACCGGGAGTGAACAAACTGATTAAGCAAGCGTATAGTTTGTTGCAATTACAAACTTACTTTACAGCAGGTGTAAAAGAAGTACGTGCATGGACGATAGAAAAAGGGATGACTGCTCCTCAGGCTGCAGGCGTTATTCATACGGACTTTGAAAAAGGATTTATCCGTGCGGAGGTAATCAGTTATAATGACTATATCACTTACGGTTCTGAAAATGCTTGCAAAGAAGTTGGTAAATTAAAAGTGGAAGGAAAAGAATATGTTGTAGCAGATGGAGATGTGATGCATTTTCGCTTTAACGTTTAATTTGAATTTTGTCAGTTCGAGCGGAGTCGAGAAACTATTAATAAAACAAGAAACAATAAATAATATGAACAATCACGAAATAGATTACAAATTATTTGGAGAAGAAATGCAATGTGTGGAAATCGAACTGGATCCACAGGAAGCGGTGGTTGCCGAACCAGGCAGTTTTATGATGATGACCGATGGCATTCAAATGCAAACATTGTTTGGAGATGGAAACCAAACCGGTTTCATGAGTAAATTATTTACAGCCGGTAAACGATTATTGACAGGTGAAAATTTGTTTATGACGGTTTACACTAATATCTCCCAACAAAAACGCCAGGTAACATTTGCCGCACCTTATGCCGGAAAAATTATTCCAATGGATTTATCACATTTGGGACATAAAATCATTTGCCAGAAAGATAGTTTTTTATGTGCAGCTAAAGGCGTACAGGTTGGGATTGAATTTCAAAAAAAACTGGGCACTGGTTTATTCGGTGGTGAAGGATTCATCATGCAGAAACTGGAAGGTGATGGAATGGCATTTGTTCATAGTGGCGGGCACGTTATTGAAAAAACATTGCAGCCGGGTGAGATATTAAAAATAGATACAGGTTGTATCGTTGCATTTACAAGTGATGTAAACTATGATATTCAATTTGTAGGAGGAATTAAAAATACGTTGTTTGGTGGAGAAGGTGTGTTTTATGCAGTACTTCGCGGGCCAGGTAAAGTTTGGATACAGACATTACCTATCAGTCGTTTAGCAAGTAGAATTTTATCTTATGGTTCAGGTGCGAGAAAAGAAGAAGGAAGTATTTTAGGAGGGTTAGGTAATTTATTGGACGGAGATTAATTGTAATATTTTTAAGCGTTTGGTTCTTATTTTTAATAAGTAACTGAATCTTAAAATTGAAATTAAAGTATGGTTATAGTTTTTGATACTAATCACTAAAAACTAAAAATTAAAAACTGATTAAGATGGCAAAAGAGATAGCAAGTTATAACGAAGACAGTATAAAATCCCTTGATTGGAAAGAACATATTCGGATGCGTCCGGGTATGTATATTGGAAAGCTGGGAGATGGTTCTGCTTTTGATGATGGGATCTATGTATTGATCAAAGAGGTGATGGATAACTCCATTGATGAGTTCATGATGGGTGCCGGAAAAAAAATTGAAGTAGCTGTAAAAGAAGGAGTAGTTTCAATACGGGATTACGGACGCGGTATTCCTTTAGGTAAAGTGGTTGAGGTTGTTTCTAAAATCAATACTGGTGGTAAATACGATAGTGATGCCTTTAAAAAATCTATCGGATTAAATGGTGTTGGTACAAAAGCAGTAAATGCTTTATCTATTAATTTTAAAGTAACAGCATATCGCGACGGACAATCTAAAACAGCAGATTTTTCCTGTGGAAATTTAGTAAAAGAATCCAAGCTTGAAAAAACATCTGAAGCTAATGGTACTTATGTAGAGTTCAGACCGGATGATACCATCTTTAAAAAATACCATTACATTCATGAGTACATTGATAAAATGTTGTGGAACTACGCGTTCTTAAATACAGGCTTAACTTTATATTTCAACGGACAAGTTTATAAATCGGATAATGGTTTAAAAGATCTATTAGAAAAAAACATTACAGGCGAAATTATTTATCCTATCATTCATTTAAAAGGTGACGATATTGAATTAGCTATGACGCATAGTAATGAGCATTATTCGGAAGAATATTATTCTTATGTTAATGGTCAGTATACGACACAAGGCGGAACACATCAGGCAGCATTCAGAGAAGCAGTAGTAAAAACAATTCGCGAGTTTTATAAAAAAGATTTTGATCCGGCCGATGTACGTAAATCGATTGTGGCGGCGGTTTCTGTTCGCGTACAAGAACCGGTTTTTGAATCGCAAACCAAAACAAAATTAGGTTCGCAGGAAGTTGCACCCGGTGGACAAACCATGCGTTCGTTTGTTGGAGATTTCATCAAACAACAATTAGATAACTATTTACATAAGAATCCTGAAACGGCGCGAGCTATTGAAGCAAAGATCGTTGCTAATGAGCGCGAGCGTAAAGAATTATCAGGTATTCAAAAACTGGCAAGAGAGCGCGCAAAGAAATCAAACCTGCATAATAAAAAATTAAGGGATTGCCGTGTTCATTTAGATGATTCTAAAAATCCTCGTGCACATGAAACCACTTTATTTATTTGTGAGGGAGATTCGGCCAGCGGTTCCATTACTAAAACACGAGATGTAAACACACAAGCGGTTTTCAGCTTAAAAGGAAAACCATTAAATTCTTTTGGTCTAGGTAAAAAAATAGTTTACGAAAACGAAGAATTTAATTTATTACAAGCCGCTTTAAATATTGAAGACAGTTTAGAAGACTTAAGATATAATAACGTTGTTGTTGCAACCGATGCCGATGTGGATGGGATGCATATCCGTTTATTGTTATTGACGTTCTTTTTACAGTTTTTTCCTGATTTGATTAAAAATGGGCACGTGTATATATTACAAACACCATTGTTTCGTGTTCGTAATAAAAAAGAAACAGCTTATTGCTATAGCGATGAAGAACGTAAAGCGGCCATTGCTAAATTAGGGCCTAAGCCAGAGATCACACGATTTAAAGGATTAGGTGAAATTTCACCGGATGAGTTCAAACACTTTATTGGTAAGGATATTCGTTTGGAGCCTGTTCTGTTAGATCAACAAGCCTCTATACAACAATTATTAAGCTACTATATGGGTAAAAACACGCAGGACAGACAAGAATTTATCATTGATAATTTGCGTGTTGAGGTTGACGCAGAAGAAGAGTTGACAAAAGCGTAGTCGAATTAAGTTTAAAGAAAAAAGATTTACAAAGTGGAAGAAAATACAAATAACGGACACAACGAATTAAGTACAGTAAAGCATGTCTCTGGCATGTTTAAAAACTGGTTCATTGATTATGCCTCTTATGTAATTTTAGAGCGCGCAGTACCTGCCATGGAAGATGGTTTAAAGCCTGTACAGCGTCGTATTTTACATAGTATGTGGGAACTGGAGGATGGAAGGTATAACAAGGTTGCCAATTTAATTGGTAATACCATGAAATACCATCCGCATGGCGATGCCAGTATTGGAGATGCTTTGGTAGCTATTGGCCAAAAAGACCTGCTGATTGATATGCAGGGAAACTGGGGTAACATCTTAACAGGAGATAGCGCCGCTGCTCCACGTTACATTGAAGCACGTTTATCAAAACTAGGACAGGAAATTATCTTTAATCCTAAAACTACTAATTGGGGAATGAGTTACGATGGTCGTAATAAAGAACCAATTACGTTACCCGTTAAATTTCCTTTAGTATTAGCTCATGGCGTGGAAGGTATTGCCGTGGGTCTAGCAACAAAAATACTACCACATAACTTTAATGAATTAATTGACGCGTCCATTCAAATATTACGTGGTCGTAAAGCTGTTATTTATCCTGATTTTATTACCGGTGGTATAGCAGATTTCAGTGATTATAAGGACGGTTTACGTGGTGGTAAAATTAAGATCAGAGCGCGTGTTAAGGAATTAAATCCTAAGACATTAATTATTTCTGAAATTCCTTTTGGTACAACAACTGGATCTTTAATCGATTCAATTTTAGCAGCAAACGATAAAGGAAAGATTAAGGTTAAAAAAGTAGAGGATAATACCTCTGAAAATGTTGAAATTTTAATTCATTTACAGCCTGGAATTTCTCCTGATAAAACCATTGATGCCTTATATGCTTTTACTAATTGTGAAGTTAGTATCTCGCCAAATGCTTGTATCATTGAAGATCAGAAGCCGCGTTTTGTTGGTGTAAGCGAAATTTTAAAAATATCCACTCATCAAACGCTAGCATTATTAAAACGTGAGTTAGAAATTGAGTTAAGTGAATTGCAGGAAAAATGGCATTTCTCTTCTCTAGAGAAACTATTTATTAAAGAAGAAATGTATATCGACTTTAAGAAGTATTCTAACAGGGAAACATTATATGAATACTTATATGAGCGATTTAAGCCACATCGTAAAAAACTAATTCGTGAAATTACGGATGAGGATTTGCAACGTTTAACGCAAATTCCAATGATTCGTATCACTCGCTTTGATAGTATTAAAGCAGAGGAGCATATGAAAGAGTTGGATGCTAAAATTGAAACTGTAAAAGGACATTTAGCAAACTTAGTTGATTATGCCGTTGAGTATTTCAAAAACCTGAAGAAGAAATACGGAGCGGGAAGAGAGCGTAAAACAGAAACGAAAGAACTGGAGACTATCGTGGCTACGGAAGTGATCATGGCTAATGAAAAACTTTATGTGAACAGAGCAGAGGGTTTTGCCGGTAAGAGTTTGAAGAAAGACGAGTTTGTTTGTGATTGTTCAGATCTGGATGATTTCATTGCATTTACCAAAGACGGTAAAATGAAAGTATTTAAAGTTTCCGATAAAGTATTTATCGGAAAAGATATTATCTACATCGCCATTTTCAAGAAAAATGATGAACGGACTACTTATAATATGATCTATTCGGATGGGCCGAAGGGGGTTACATTTATTAAACGTTTTAATGTAACAGGTGTTACGCGTGAAAAGGAATATGACCTAACGAAAGGAACAGCAAATTCGGCAGTTCATTGGTTTACGATTAATCCAAACGGAGAAGCGGAGACAGTTCAAGTAATCCTGAAACCTGTGGCCGGTTTACGCAAGATGGAATTGGATGTTGATTTTGCTGAAATTCCTGTAAAGGGAAGAGCATCCACCGGAAATATTGTTACTAAATATGCTGTTAAGAAAGTAATCTTAAAGACAAAGGGAACTTCAACCTTAGCAGCTGAAGATTACTGGTTCAACGATACGGTGCATCGTTTAAATAAAGAAAACAAAGGAACTTATTTAGGAAAATTTGCCGGTGATGATAAAATCCTGACGGTTACCAGTAAGGGTTTTTACAAGTTGTATACCTACGACGTCTTAAACCATTTTGACGAGGATACTATTTTAATTGAAAAGTATTATCCAGAACTAGTATTGTCCTGTATTTATTATGATGGTGACAGCAAATCATACATTACTAAACGTTTTGTTCCTGAAAACACAACTACTAAGACATCAATCATTACCGAGAATGAGAATTCACGAATTGAATTAATCACTTCTCAGATTTTGCCTATTGTTGATATTAAATTCAATAAGGAAAAAGACAAAGTGATTCCTGATGAAGCTGTAAATTTAGTAGACTTTGCTCCATTGGTAAACATGAAAGCAAAAGGAAAAAAGCTGACTTCTTATAAGGTGAAGGAAATTAACCTGCGACTCTCTGAAGAAATTATTTTAGATAATTATGATGAAGGCGATGAGCAAATAGGAGCGAACGGTATGTCTCCTATGGAGCTTCACCGCAGGGCGATGGAAAAATTGAACTCTAAAAACTTTAAGGATAAAGACGGCCAGATCAATTTTGATTTTTAGTTTACATTTAAACTAAAGTGATGCTGAAACAAGTTCAGCATGACAGTTAAAGAAAAACATGTTCTTATACAACCTCGGTATATTTGCTTTTCAATTAGGTTTAAAACTGGCTTCGCTGTTTAATCCGAAAGCAAAACTGTGGGTTGAAGGACGAAGGAACTGGGAAGAGCAACTCAGGTCTAAAGTAAATAAATCTGGATTAGAAAATGCGGTATGGTTCCATTGCGCCTCTTTAGGAGAGTTTGAACAAGGAAGACCGGTAATTGAAAAGCTGAAGAAAGAATATCCACAACAAAAGATTGTGTTGAGTTTCTTTTCCCCTTCTGGTTACGAGATTCAAAAAAACTATCCCTTTGCAGACCTGGTTACTTATTTACCGGCGGATACTTCTTCCAATGCTAGAATATTTCTCTCAATATTAAAACCAAAACTTGCCATTTTTGTGAAGTATGAGTTCTGGTTAAACTATTTATTTGAATTAAATAGAAATCAAATTCCGACCTTTTTAATATCTACAGTCATTAAAAAACACCAGTCATTTTTTAAATGGTATGGAGGAAATTTCAGGAAGGCTTTAGCGACATATAAAACAATTTACACTCAGGATGTACACTCCATTAAATTATTAAGAGTGCTGCGAATCAGCACTGGCGTATTGACCGGGGATACCCGTTTTGACAGAGTGTTACAAGTATGTTCATCCCCAAAAAAAATAAAGGAGATTGAAGATTTTTCGAATGATGCTTTTGTTATAATTGCAGGTAGTTCCTGGCAAAAGGATGAAGATCATTTAATTGAATCATACATTCAGTTAAAAGAAAAGTATCCACATCTGAAATTAATTATTGCCCCTCATGAAATTGATAGAAAAAGTATTGACCGTTTAAAAAATTTGTTGGCAAAAAATGAATTGCCTTATCATTTATTTTCGGATAATGCAGAAACTTATGTTCATCCGATATTAGTAGTAAACGCTATTGGGTTTTTGTCTTCCATTTATCAATATGGCACAGTTGCTTTTATAGGCGGAGGTTTTAATAATGGTATTCATAATATTCTGGAACCAACCGTGTATGGTTTGCCTGTATTATTCGGACCTAATTATAAAAAATTCAATGAGGCATTTGAAACCATTGATCTGAATGTTGGTTTCGTGGTAAATGATTCTACGGAATTAACAACTCATTTATCAAAATTGATTACCGATGAAAAGATGTTGGCAGAATCTTCGCGCCTGGCAAAAAATTATGTATTAAAAAACTCAGGTGCCACCAACAAAATTGTTGATGACCTTAGACTTTATTTAAAAAGTTAGTACATCAATTTCTGATTAAAAAAAAGTTCAACCTAGTTTCCTTTTAGCAGCCAACCCAAAAAAATATTTATCCCAGAAACAAATAGCAAAAGATAGTAATTAGGAGAATTCCAATAGCATCAAGTACCAATCCGACTTTGAACATATCTTTAATGTCAATACGTTTGGTTCCAAATACAATGGTGTTGGCTGCTGTAGCGACTGGCAACATGAAGCCTAAAGACGCAGCAAAAGTGGCGGGTATCATTAAAAGGAGAGGAGGAAGGTCCAGATCTTTTTGTAAAGCGATCATTACCGGAATGGCTAATTGAATACTGGCAATGTTAGAAGCAAATTCACTAATAATGGTAACGATCACACAAATTCCCAGTATAATAAAAAAGATATGCACCCCTTTTAAGGCCGTTAAGCAATGCGCCAGCCAATCGCTTAAGCCTGAAACATCAAACCCATAAGCCAAAGCAAACCCGCTACCGAACATTAAAATTATATCGTAACGTATCTTTTTGGCATCTTCCCATTCCAATAACGCTTCGCCTTTTTTTTGTTTGCTAGGAATTAAGAATAGGAGCAAAGCTGCAGCGATAGCAACAGTAGCATCATCTACCAATTTAGGATTGGAGAAGAGATGATTCCATCCTTTAAAAGTGAATGTTTCAAATGGAATATCAGCCCTGGTAAACCATAGAATCATACAGGTAATAAAAATACCGGCAATCCATTTTTCTTCATAAGAAAGTTTGCCGAGCGTTGTATAGTGGTTTTTAAAATGATTTTTATCGAGGTTGGTAATAGTTACTTTATTTCGAAGAAAATAAAATCGAAGCATGAAAAAAGTACAAACTAAAAATAAAGCGGATAACGGAAAACCAATGGTAGCCCATTTTAAAAAGGTAAGGTCATTTAAATCAGGAAAGGCTTCTTTATAGGCTTTGAAAAAATACATATTGGGCGGTGTTCCAACAGGAGTGGCCATTCCACCGATAGTTGCTGAGAATGCAAGCCCTAACAGCACGGCCGCCGCAAAATTATTTTTGCTTTTTTCACTGTGAATGAATTCATCCGTTTCGCTAATGAGCGCCAATACAGCTCCAAATAACATCATAGTCGTGGCTGTGTTCGAGATCCAATTACTGATTAGGTAAGCGGAAAGCATCACACCTAATAAGATATGATGAGCTTTGGTTCCTACGACGGATAATATTTTAATAGCGATCCTTCGGTGTAAATGCCATTTTTCAATAGCAAAGGCAAGCATAAATCCACCAATGAATAAAAAGATAATGCTGTCTGTATATTGTTGTGCTACTGATTTTGTATCTGCCAAACCAAGTAATGGCATCATTAAAAATGGAACCAGTGCAGTTACCGCTAAACCCACCGCCTCTGAAAACCACCAGATACTCATCCATACAGCAATGCCTGCCATAAGAGAAACCTTGGGGTTCGCAGGGTCTAAATCCGTAAATAACCAGATAAGTGTCGCAGCAAGCGGGCCTAAAAGAATGAAAAGGTATTTTGACTTATTTTGAGACATTAAAAACCGGGTTAATATTTATAAATTAAAATTGCTTCACTCAAAAATAAGCATAAACAAATTAGTAGATAAATTTTAAACCGGTTCTAAAATTTACAAAGAGAAATGAAGCATTTAAATCTGGATAATTAAACGGGAATTATCGGAGATTTAATAGTATTAAATAAGCAATAAGAAAAAATATTATTTATGACGAATATCTCTAATAATTACTTTACCAGAGGCAGTAATTTGAAGAATATACGTGTATTTGCCATTTATCTCAAGTACTTCAAGACCTGCATAATGAAATTCATAAACCTCACCTGTAATATCATCCTGAATTAACCCGGTTTGTAAACCTGAGTTTGAACCGGAATTTCCACCAGAAGTTGTAACGGAATTTACAGCATAACTCGTACTAGTATTTAAACCCACTATTGTTCCTGTTCCAAAAGTTTGACTGCACGATTGTTGTGTTGAATTATTTTGAGCTTTTACTTCATTAATAGTTAAAAATGAAGTACATAAAAATAATGCTGTTGTTGATACAATTTTAGTCGTTTTTTTCATTTTGAATTTTTTATTTTCTTTCACGGATTTAAAATATCAAGGGCATTTTTAACAAGTAAATATAGATAAAATATGAATTGAACGAAGGATTTAATGACATTTATTTTAGGTTAAGCATTATTTATATTATTTTTATCTTACTTAAAACTGTGTTCGTCTTAATATGATTCAAAAATGGGCGAGTAAGTTGGACTAAAAATTAAAAGGAATTGGTTATAAGCTACATAAGTAACCCGAGAGGATTGATATGTTTTTTTATCGTTATGCATTTTTTATTTGTCAATGGACAAAATAAAACCTCTATCGATTCACTCAACAAGCTTATCAGTACCGCTAAAGATGACACAAATAAAGTTATCTTATTAAAAAGTCTTTCTAAGGAATATGAAAATTCAGACCAAAGGAAAGCTTTGGAATATGCCAATTCAGGCGAATCTTTGGCTTATAAACTTGGGTTTAAAAGGGGAGAGGCTCTCTGTTTAGATAATATTGGAACGCTTTATTGTAATCAGGGAGAGTATGAAATTGCTCTTGTAAATTATTTTAAAGCTCTTAAAATAAATGAGTCAATTGGAAATAAAAAGGGAATTTCTGATAATCTGAGCAACATTGGAATCGTTTATCGAATCCTGAAAAAATTTGATGCCGCGCTCGAATACCAATTTAAAGGCCTGAAAATTGATGAAGTTTTAAAAGACAAAGAGGCTATCGCAAAAGATAATGTCAATATAGGAAACACTTATTATGATGCAGAAAATCATAAGGAAGCGATGACGTATTACAATAAAGCGCTTAAATACTTTGTTGAAATTTCTGATCAGGAAAATACTGCGTCTATCTTAAACAATATTGGTGCGATCTACTTTACCGGGAAAAGCTATCAGCTGGCAGTTGAATATTTTAGCAGGGCTGTAAAAATGTTTGAAATAGAGGGAGATAAGTATGGAATTGCAATGGATTTCAATAATATTGCTGAAGTGTATGCTGTACAAAAAAAACATGAAAACGCGTTAGAATATTATGGAAAAAGTTTGGCTCTTTCTACCGAAATAAGTGCAAAAGATCTCCTGCAAGCTAATTATAATGGTCTTTCGCAAGTTTCAGCCGAAATGAAAAATTTTGAGGCAGCCTATGAATACCATAAATTATACTTTGATGTCACAAACAGCTTACAGAATTCTGAAACTAATAAGCGTATAGAAGAACTGGTAATAAAATACGAATCTGCGAAAAAGGAAAAAGAAAATGCTCTTTTAAAAGAAGAAAATATTAGACAAAGTTTCTTGCATCAGGAACAGAAGGTAGTAACCAATTATTTACTCATGGGCTTGATTATAGTTTCATTGGTAGGATTTACTTTTTTTGGCAGAAGCAGAAGAAAAGAAAGAGAAAAAGAGAATCTTGAAAAAATAGTTTCCGAAAGAACTTTGGAACTCAACTTGAAAAACAAACAAAAAGAATTAATGCTTCAGGAAATACATCACCGTGTCAAAAACAATCTACAGGTAATTTCGAGTTTATTAAGATTGCAGACTCATTACAAAGCAGAGAAGGATGTTGATGTAATTCTGAATGATTGTATTGACAGGATTAAATGTATGGCCATTTTGCATGATAAATTATGTCAGTCAAGTGATTATAGTGAAATTAATTTACAGGAATACATTTCAGAATTAATAAGCTATGTATCAAAAAATTATGATAACGTTTCTCCAAATATTAGATTCGAACTTAATATATCCCCGTTAGCTTTGCATATTAATAAGCTTATGCCTTGTGGTCTTATTATCAATGAATTGGTTTCAAATGTATATAAATATGCTTTTAAGGAAAATTCGTTAAACAACTTGTGTAAAATTTCTTTCTCAAAAAATGATTCTGATAATACTTATCATTTATCTATTAGTGATAATGGAAAAGGATATCCCGAAAACTTTGATATGGATAGTCAAGGTGGGTTAGGAATGGTAATTGTACAAAGTCTGGTTGAACAATTAGATGGAACATTAAGTATTGAAAGAAACGATGGGGCAGTTACTAATATTTCTTTTCAATAGCGTCATTTTAGTTTTAGTCTTTTTAATTTAAGATTTTAACTTTACCAAAAAATTAATACTCTGATGCGAATTATATTTATGGGAACTCCTGAATTTGCTGTTGCAAGTTTAGATATCTTAATTCAAAATAATTATAATATAGTGGCTGTTGTTACTGTGCCGGATAAACCAGCGGGTCGTGGACAACAACTACAGCAATCAGCAGTAAAAAAATATGCGTTGGAAAATGGATTGAAAATCCTGCAACCAGAAAAATTAAAAGATGAGCAATTTATTAATCAATTAAAAGAACTGAAAGCTGATCTTCAAATTGTTGTGGCTTTCCGAATGCTTCCTGAAATAGTGTGGAATATGCCACCTTTGGGTACTTATAATTTACACGGATCTTTGTTGCCTAAGTATAGAGGTGCAGCCCCAATTAATTGGGCTGTGATTAATGGTGAAACAGAAAGCGGTGTTACTACCTTTAAATTAAAACATGAGATTGATACCGGTAGTTTGTTGTTTCAGGAAAAGGCGGCTATCACTAAAACAACAACAGCAGGTGAGTTACATGATACATTAATGCATATTGGAGCAGGTTTAGTTTTAAAAACTGTGAAAGCGATTGAAAGCGGTCAATACGAATTAAAGCCGCAAGATGATTCGCAAAGCATTCATGCGCCAAAATTATTTAAAGAAACATGTAAAATTAACTGGAGCAGATCTGCGGAGCAAATTTATAATCTGATCAGAGGTCTGTCACCTTATCCCGCAGCTTTCACTGAATTTATAGATAAGCATCAGCAACCAGTTGGAATAAAAATTTATTCATCGGAAATTGAAGAGACGAATCATACTCACCATATTGGACATACTTTAAGTGATGGAAAAACATTTTTGAAAGTAGCTTGCACCAATGGTTTCATACATATTAAAGAACTACAGATGGCTGGGAAAAAGAGAATGCAGATTGTTGAATTTTTAAGAGGATTTAAAATAGAGTCGGATTTTAAATTTTTGTAGAATCTCAAATGCTTTATTGGCAGTAATTGGCACTTCTCTTAAGTCTAAAAGGGCTTGTAATTGACATTTTACAGGAAGAGTAGAGTCAAAAGCCCCATTATATAAGCGATTCAGGGCATATTTATTAACAATGAGCTCTTTTATTAACAAAATCAACACTTTTTTTTATAAAACACTTGACAAATAAGGATTAGCGTATACATTTGTAATGTAATTAATTTAAAAAGTTTAACCCTTAAAAACAAAACAACATGAACAAAGCAGAATTAATCGAAGCAATTGCAAATGGATCAAAATTAACTAAAGCTGACGCAGGTCGTGCATTAGATTCTACTATCGAAGCAGTAGGAAAAGCATTGAAAAAAGGAGACAGAATTTCTTTAGTAGGATTCGGTTCTTTCTCAGTAGCTAAGCGTGCTGCACGTTTAGGTCGTAACCCTCAAACAGGAAAAGAAATTAAAATTGCTGCTAAAAAAGTAGTTAAATTTAAAGCTGGAACTGAATTAGCGACTAACGTTAACAAAGGAAAATA
The DNA here is from genome assembly GCA_040387555.1 of Bacteroidota bacterium. Classification (GTDB taxonomy): domain Bacteria; phylum Bacteroidota; class Bacteroidia; order B-17B0; family Aurantibacillaceae; genus UBA4416. The sequence goes on from JAZKDO010000003.1 coordinate 896,175, forward strand.
ATTAGGAAACTAATTAGATTAAAGTACCCCTGGGCTTTGCTCAGGGGTTTTTTTATTGTCTATTTTTTAATATTAAACCGTATTTTTATAGTATGATCAACCGCGAATTGATAGAACCATTTTCGAAACTGGAGCTGCTTGCCAAACAAGTTGTGGAAGGTTTCATAACCGGGTTGCATAAAAGCCCATTTCATGGCTTTTCTGTTGAGTTTGCAGAACATCGTATTTATAATAAAGGAGAAAGTACAAAGCATATCGATTGGAAGTTATTTGGTAAGACAGATAAGTTATTCATAAAGCGTTATGAAGAAGAAACGAACCTGCGTTGTCAGATAGTTATTGATACATCTAATTCAATGTTGTTTCCTTTAGAGAAAAAAAAAGATAACCAGCTAAATAAATTATCTTTTTCTGTTTATGCTGCCGCAGCGTTAATTCAATTATTAAAGAACCAACGTGATGCGATTGGTATTACTTTTTTTGATAAAGAAATCCATAAACATTATACCGCTAAAAGTAATCCTGCTCAACAAAAAGTTATGTACCATGAGCTGGAGGAGTTGTTGAATAAAACGGTTTATGAGGAAACAACCACTACTCAATCTGCTAAGGCTTTAGATCAGGTAGCTGAAATTGTTCACCGTCGTTCACTGATCGTTATTTTCAGTGACATGTTTGAAGATCATTCAAACCTGGATGCCATTTTTGCTTCTTTGCAGCATTTAAAATATAAAAAGCATGATGTAGTATTATTTCATGTTTCCGATAAAAAACAGGAATTGGATTTTGAATTTGAAAATCGTCCTCACCATTTCATTGATATCGAAACCAAACAGGAGATTAAACTGAACCCTAATCAGGTGAAAGAAATGTATCTAAAAAAGATCTCAGAATATACTGAAGCGATAAAATTAAAATGCGGTCAATACAAAATTGATTTCGTTGAAGCTGATATTAATCAGGGCTTCGATCATGTTCTTCAAACCTATCTTGTTAAGCGTGGGGCAATGTTGAGGTAGACATGTATCAATCCAAACGCGGATTAAACATATTTTATTCCTGAAAATTTATTTACATTATTTCGCGGGCGTATAATATTTTTTTGCCTCAGGCATAAAGCCCTTCAAATTATTAATCCGGGTTTCATCACTTGGATGTGTACTAAGAAATTCAGGAGGGTTTTGTCCACTACCTGCTTGCGACATACGTTGCCAGAATGATATAGCAGCTTCAGGATTATAACCTCCCATTGCAGCAAATACCAACCCCATTTTATCAGCTTCTGTTTCATGTGTCCTGCTGTATTTAAGTGCCCCTAAAGATGTAGATAAGCCATAAGCTTGTTGAAATAAAGTTTGTGTTAATGCAGAATTTTGCTGAAGAGCAATTGAAAGGGCAGCTGCTCCGAATTGCACAATCATTCCCTGCGTCATTCTTTCGTTACCATGTCGGGCAACAGCGTGAGCAATCTCATGTCCCATTACAACAGCTAAGCTGGCTTCATCCTGGGTTACTGGCAGTAACCCGCTATATACTACAACTTTGCCACCTGGCATGCACCATGCGTTAACAGGCGCTTCATCCACAACGTTAAACGACCACTGAAATCCTTCTAGTTGTTCACTTAATCCTTTGTCGGAATAATATTTTTCAACAGACTTTTGAATTTTTGTTCCAACATTCCTTACCATCATGGTTTTTGGATCTGTAGCGGGTAAGGGTTTATGTTCTGATAAAAATTTGTCGTACTCCGTTAAACTCAAACCTATAAGGTCTTTTTCAGGCATTAAATTAGCGGAGCGTCGTCCTGTGATCGCGTTCTTGTGGCAGGCGATAAAAACAGTTGTTGCGATAATAATAGTAAGTGCAATTTTTTTCATATAATTTTTTTAGTTTAGTTCAACACTTAATCCTTTTTCTAAAAGAATTTCACAGATTGGTTTTAGTTTTTCAAATGCACCGGTTTTTACAGAGCATTTTCCATTAAAATGCACAATGTGTGCACACTGTTCCGCTTGCAAAGAATCATGATCGCAATATTTAATCAGGCATTCTATTACCCATTCAAAAGTATTTACGTCATCATTAAATAAAATGATCGCGTTTAATTCTTCTTCCTTAACGAGGGTGGCAAGTTCTAATAACTCTTCTGTGTCTGAGTAATGATTTGTTATCATGGTATAAAACTAATTATTTTTATTGGTTTAAGTATTGCAAAGATTCTGCACCATACAGTTTTTTTCCATCTTTATAAACGGTTATATATGCATCCTGTATCCCAACGCCCACAGCTTCGTTTTTCAATTTTTTTGCAAATTCAAGCCCACTAAAATTTCCAATAGTATAAATATATAAACCGTTTATGACGATATTTTGGACAGGCCAGGTTTTAATATTTAAAAATTTTGAAGCCACATCATTGGGTACCTGATTTTTATAAGCCCCAATTTGTACTTTATAAGAAATTCCTGTGTCATCTGTTTTTACACCGTTTTCAGAAGTAGGCACCGGGCCTGTTATTACGCCGTTGGTAAATGCAGTAGAAGGTATTGTATTATTTACAGGTGGTGTTGTATTATTTACAGGTTGGGTGTTTGTGTTAGATGATAGTCCTGAAAATATAATAGGATTTTCTGCCTCCATTTTCAGATTCGTGTTTTCTGTTTGTAATTTTTGACCATCGGCGAATGAAATACGTTTAGCATTATAGTACGCAGAAACAAAAGCGTCTTTCACACCTAGGTCAACTACTTTTCTCTTATCTTCTAATAACTTTGAGGATTGATTATAGATTCCAGCGGTGTAACGGTATAGTCCGTTTGGCAACTTCTCAGTATAAATTGGCCTCAAGTTATTTAACTGAGAACGGGTAATCTGTTTTGAGTAGACTCCAATCTGAACTGTATATAACAATCCATTCATTTTCTCTAGTTCATTGGTAATTTCAACAGGTTGTGAATCGTTCACAACACCGCTTGCATTGGTTGCAGGTATTGTAAATGTATTCTTTGGAACATTCGCATTAGTGGTTAAGCCTGCGCTGGTATTTAATGTCGGCTCAATTAACTGGCCGGCAGCTTTTGCTTTATCTGCTGCTTCGCTTAAATTAATTCGTTTCCCATTATAATATCCAACCACAAAGGCGTCACTGTAACCTAAATTTCTCAAATCATTTTTTACTGCATTAGCACTTGAATACTGCTCAAAGTTTCCTGCCATATAACGAATGTAACCACTAGGAGTTGTTTGAGCAATGACAGGACTTAAACCTTTAAAAGTATTATTGGGTAATGGCGATTTAAAAGCCCCGATCTGAACCTTAAATACTAAACCATCCGGAATTTTTTCATCAATAGGAATTGGCTTGTCAGCTGTGTAGGCATTTACGTTTTTAACTTCCAGTCCTTCAACTTTTATTTTAACGGTATTGTTATTATTATTATTATTATTATTATTATTATTATTATTATTATTGTTATTATTTGAGTTGGCCGAAGCGTTATTTTTATTTGTTACGCTGTTATTTTCTGCGGTACTATTTGTTCTATTCCCAGCATTGTTATTTCCTGCATCAGTATTGTTACCTGAATTATTATTAGAGTTGGCAGAAACATTATTGTTATTGGCTACGGTGTTATTTTCTGCTGTATTATTTGTTCTATTCCCAGCATTGTTATTTCCTGCATCGGAATTGTTACCTGAATTATTGTTATTTGAGTTGGCAGATGCATTATTATTACTAACTAAGCTGTTATTATCTGCTGTATTATTTGTTCTATTCCCAGCATTGTTATTTCCTGCATCAGAATTGTTACCTGAATTATTATTAGCAGAATTTGTGTCGTTACTGGTATTATTAACAAGAGAATTAGGACTAGAAATCTGGCTTAATAAATTAATAGCTTCCTGGCCTGATTTATTTGCATCTATTAATAGATCTTTCTTTTTTAAATTATCAGCAGTCTGATTTGCCTGAACAATAAGCGCTTGTTGTTTTTTATAAGATGTCTGAGCCTTCGTTTTTAAATTTATTTGATTCGAATTTAAATCTGTCGGCAGAGTAAGTAGACGGGTTTTAAACTCATTTTCGTTAGCCTGAGTTAAAATTGTTAAGCCATCAATATGTTGCTGGGTATTAGTATTTAAATTGTTCTTGGTTTCGTTCAACTTAGAAATAGCTTCAGGATTGTCAATTGTAACTGTTGCTTTCTTTGGTGTATAAGTTGGGAAATGTTTTTTGTAGATATTCAACAGAGCCTGTTGTTTAGCTAATGCCTGATTTTCTTTTTCTTCGGCATTATTATATCCTCCTAATTTGGCAGCATCACTTGGGTATGTGTTTGCTTCAGTTCTTAAATTAGCGGCTTGTTTAAGTAAAAGGTTCGCTTCGTTCATCTGCATGTCTGCTGTTCCCAATTCCGCAATATTTTTTCCTTTTGCCATTTCAGCTAATTCTTCCAGGCTTTGTTGATTAGCCTCGAAGGTTGCATTGTTTAATTGCCTTTGTTTGTCTGCCGCTTCAATTTTCTTTGCTATTGCGGTTGCCTCCATGTTTTTAGCCTCTGTAATATCCGCGTCTCTATCAGTACCTGTTTTCGTTGCTGCAGACTTTCTTAAGGCAAATCCATCATCATTTAATTTGTCAGCCTCAGAAACCAAATTGCTAATATTTTCCTGGTTAAGTGTTCCTGAAGATGTATTTGAAGAAGCTAATTGATTTACATTGTCTAGTGCAGATGTAATCTGTCTATCTTCTGTTAAGGCAGAATTTATTTTTTGTAAAGCCTGCTCCTTTAATGCCAGCGCTTCACTATTAGAATAAGCATTAAAAGTAGTCAGGTTAGTTTCACTGGTGTTATTTAAACCGGCTTTTAATTTAGAAGTTTCATCGCTTATACTATTTCCATTAATGGTCGCTGAATTATTAGTGGAAGGGTTTGTAGTATTTGAAATGTTTTCGTTTGAAACAGATGTGTTGTTAATGTTTTCCGGATTTGTAGCGGACTCAATATTTGTCGGTGCAACTGTATTAGTAGTATTTGAGTTTGTTTCAGTTCTATTTGTTGCTGCATTTGTAATTGACTCATTATTGTTTGTGGCTGTAACCGTATTAGATGAGTTTGAATTTACCTCTGCATTATTATTATTATTATTATTATTATTATTTGCCACATTGGTTGCAGTCGTATTTTCGTTTGATGTTGTGCTATTGTTATTATTGGTTGTGTTTTCGCTGTTATTAGAAATCGGGTCAGTAGCACTTATAGTATTGGTATTCGATGCACTTATTGAATTATTGTTTATGAAGTCAGAAGCCTGTGATAATGTTTTTAAGGCTATAATTTCTTTTTCGTTGGCTTTTAGTAAAAGATTTGCTTTTTCCGAAGGTGTCTTTGCTAATAAGGATTGCCCTATAAGTGCTTTTGCTTCTTTATTTAAATTGTCGGCACTTAATTTCAAATCCTGCGCTTGTTTATTCTGACTTGATTTAAACACAGGGTTTTGAGATAATTTATTGTTTTGTGCATTTAATTCATTCTGGTTGACTTTACTGAATTCTAAGTAAGCATCTATTTGTGATTGGGATGTTTTCGTAATTTGGTTGTTCAATGCAATAATTAACTCTGAAGTGTTAGAGTCAGAAGAAGGTTGTTTTATCTTATAACCAGGATTTGTTTTGCTTAAAATATCAAGAGCTTTTTGTTGTTTCGCTAAAGCCTCGTTTTCTTTTTCTTCTGCATTTCCTAATCCCCCCAATTTGGCAGCTCCTGCAGGATATAACTCTGCTTCTGTCCGCAGTTTTTGTGCTTGTTTATAATTAAGTGCGGCTTCGTCAATCAACAAGTTTGCTTGTGAAATTTCATTATTTGATTTTTCTCCGGTTAGATTTTTTAATTCTGTCAAATTAAAGACGTTATTTTCAAATTTTGATTTATTCAAATTCTGAGCAATCGTTGACGCCTCTAATTTTTTTTCAACTGATAACTTTTCATTTTCAGTAGCTTGAGCGATTAAATTTTCTTTTTCTGTTCCGGTTTTTGAGGTTGATTCCTTTCTTTGTTCAAATGCTTTGTTGCTTAAATTTTCCGCTTCGCTGATCAAAACTTCAGGGCTACTATTAGTATTGCTTTTTAAGGTAGTTTCTGTGTTGGTAATCAAATTATTCAAAGTGATTTCATTTTGTTTAGCGATATCAAATTTTTGATTAATCGATTCTTTCATCTTGGATGAAGTATTCTCTTTATAATCATTATAAGTTAAAATATCTTTAGCGGCATTGGTATTAGCATTCAATCCTTCTTTAACGGAATTTAATTCGGTTAAAACTTCATTTTTGTTGCTTCCATTCGAAAGTGTGAGCGGCTTAATGGGTTCATTATCACTTGCAATAGTGTTGTTTGAGTTCGCTGATTGTGAATTTGTGTTGTCTACGTTTGTACTATTATTATTATTATTAGATGCAGTATTGGCTGAATTTGTATTGTTATTCGTTGCGTTATTTAAATTATTGTTAGTTGTCGAATTGCTTGTTTCCAGTTGAGTAATCGTAGAAATATTAGACGCAACCACGGCATTATTCTCATTTAGTTGGTTTTCTAATAATGTAATTTCCGCTTTTAGCTTTTCATTTTGAGCAGTGTTGTTGCTTTTTGATACCTCATTTTTATTCGATTCAATCTGGCTTGATAGTTCTTTATTGTAATTATTCAATACTTCATTCTGTTTGGCAATGCTTTCTTTGTTGGTTTTATCTATTTCAGATGAATTAATTTGTGCACTGTATTTGTTTTTAATGTCATTAAATGATACAGAGTTAGAAGTAGGATTGTTTGTATTATTATTATTATTATTATTATTATTATTATTAGAGTTCGTAGTATTGTTTGTCGCGTTATTTGTTTCATTGGACGCTATGGTCGAATTCGCTTCTAATTGTTTGATGAAAGAATTATTGGATGCAAGTGCAATATCATTATCTGACTTTTGTTTTTCCAATTGTTTAATCTCATCATTTAAAGTTTTCTTCTCCTTTGGATCTTTCGATTTAGTCAGTTCATTTTTATTAAGCGCTATAAGATCATTAATCTCATTATTGTAGGTTTTTATAATCTCATTTTGTTGAGAAACACTTTCTTTATTTGTTTTATCTGTGCTTGTAGCGTTTATTTTAGTGTCATACTTGTTTTTTAGACTGCTGAAGGATGAGGCATTGGTTTTGTTTTCAGTAATGGCATTATTGACAGGTTCTATAGTTGAATTATTGTTATTATTGTTTTGGGAAGACGTTGTATTTTTATTCGTTGAATTGTCTGCTATAGTTTCTGTGTTCTCATTAAGTATTTTAGCAGCAATTTGTAATTCCTGATTCACTCCATCGACTTCATTCTTTAATGTTTCAATTTTTTGGTTATTGGTCACCAGATCTTTATTTTTTAATTCTATTTCAGTATTTAACTCTCGAATTTGAGCGGAAATATTTTCTTTGATTGATTTATCACTTTCATTGGATAGGTCTTTTTGAAGCTGTTCAGTTTCATTTTTTATAGCATTAATTTCATTAACAATACTGTTGCTCTTTTTTTCAGAACTCAACAATTCCTTTTGCTTTAATTCTGATTCTGCTATCAATGAAGTTAACACTTCGCTGGATTGATTTTTTTGTTTAGAGAGGTCATCCAGTTCTTTTTGTATTTCTCCTAATTTAGTTAAGGCTTCTTTATTATTTTTGTTCTTTATAACTGCATCTAACTGACTAATGTACTGATTTGTAAGGTCTGCTTCTTTTTGCTGTACGCTCGCATCCACTTCTAATTTCTTTGCCAGGTTAGTTGCTGTATTTGCTACACCTGTTGCTATTTTAGCATCTTCCTTTAGTTGATTTGCTTTTGTTAGTTCTTCGTTCTTTTTAGATACATCAGTTATCGCATTTGCACTGGCAAAGGCATCATCGGCTTCTTTTTGTTTTGCCACAGATTCAGCTGTTTTTTGCGTGGCCAAACCAAAAGCATCCTGTGCTTCCTGTTTTAATTTTTTTGACTCATCGCTCGCTTCTTTGGCATCAGTTTTAGCAATTTCTAGCAGTTGCTCGTTCGTAACATTTTTATTCGTATTCGTATTAGCATCGCTGGACTGCACGCTTGGATTTGTAGTGCTAACAGAATTCAGGTTTTTATTTTCATTACCTGTAGTTTGATTTTTGCCTGCATCTTTTGTTAAATTAGTATTGTAAGGCTCCGTCTCGTTAACTTCCAGTTTTGCTTTTTTCTCGATTAGATCGATCATCAAAGAGTAATTTTCATCAGTAACATCTCCATCAAAATAATTGATAATCTTCAAAATTTTGTTGTCGTAAGATATTAGTTGCTTATAAGGCTTTAAAGTATAAGCCACAGGTATCTGAACCGCATCTGATTGTGTTGCGATTCCAGGTGTTTCCACTGTGAAAATAAATTTTCCGCCATTAGGTAGTTCAAGATTATAATCTCCGTTTTCCTGAGCCTGAAATGTACCAACGATCTCACCATTCTCCATGTTTTTGACAGAGATCTTTGATTTAACACTTTGCGAGGCGTCTTCTTTTACCACTGAACCTTTAACCACTGCAAAGTTCATTGGTCTTCGTTCAGTATTGATTTTTAATACATCTAATTTTCCAAACGGGCTATATCTTCCGGTACTAAAAAAAGCCGTTTTTTCTAAAGAATCTGTTACAAATAAAATATCGTCATCTGGCGAGTTAATTGGGAATTCCATGTTTGTGGGATTACTCCATGTTTGCGTAGCATCGTCATAAGTGGTTTTGAATACATCATATCCCCCCATACTATTAAATCCTTTTGAGCTAAAATAAAGCGTTTTTCCGTTAGGATGCAGGAAGGGGTAGTCTTCATCAAATTCAGTATTAATCGAAGAAGGTAAAATAGTTGGTTTACTCCAACTCCCGTTAGGCAATTTATTCACATAATAAATATCTCTTCCTGAATTACCCGTTTCTCCGTAGCTGGAATAATACAATCTTTCAGCTTTCCTTGGAAGATAAACCACTGATTTATCTTTTTTCTTTTTGTCAACGCCCGACTTATATTCATCAGGCTTTACTAAAAGTTTTCCTCCAATATCCTTTACGTCGTAGCCTTTAAAGTAATCCGCTTCATTCAATTGTTTTTTAGTAATAACCACAAGGTCAGTTAAGTTGGATAATAACCTTTTTCCGTTTTTGCAGGCCTGTATTTCACGATCAACCTGCAATTTTTTAATAGAAGAGGCGCTTCCGATCTTTTTATAATCGGTATATAATTTTATGGCATCATCAAATCGGTAATTAACATGATATGTTTTTGCCAAATAAAATAAGGCATCTTTTGGAGCATCTGCCGGATTTTTAGTTGCAATTTGAAGATAAGAGTAGGGCTTCTTTTTATCTGGTTCTGTATACAACATACAAACACCTAATTTGTAATTATAATCAGCATCTTTAGGATACAAAGAAACTAACTGAGCATACATTTTATAGGCTAAATTATAGTCTTCATCTTCAAAATGTTTTTCAGCTTGTTTTTTTAAATCATCCTCATTTTTAATTTGAGAATAAGAATCTGAGCAATAAAAAATTGCTAAAAAGAGGAATAAATAGCAGTAGCGCAATCTATTTACACATTGATTATGTCTAATAGGATTCAGATTCAGTATCAAATTTAATTAAAAATACCTAAATAATTTAGTATATAGATGCTAGTTAACAACAATTTGCATAAATATTGGAGATAGAATTTATATTTTATTCAATCGATATGTTAATAGCTCATAGTCGGAAAATGTTATTCATGGAATCAGCTAAAGGTATTATAATTTTGAGCTGGTTTTTTTTGATATCGACGCTTGTCCTTTTAGTGGAATTGCGGGCCACGATAGTAATTTTGCCCTAAAATAATTTTAGTTAACATATCTTCATAAAAGACCCCCTTAAAAGCAGGTTTTTTTGTATATAACCTTACCTTTGCCTTATGATTATAGAAAATTCTCAGGAGCTAATTTTGCAGTCAACTCTTTTAAGCAATGAACTGAAAAATATCGCCAAAAAAGTATTTAACGGAGAGCGCATTTCTTTTAAGGAAGGAGTTTATTTATTTGAACATGCTAACTTATCTTACTTAGGAACATTAGCTAATTTTGTTCGCGAGAAAAAAAATAAAAATTACGTTTTCTTTAATCGCAACTTTCATGTAGAACCAACTAATATTTGCGTTTATACCTGCTCATTTTGCGCTTATTCGCGTTTAATTAAACAACGTGAAGAAGGTTGGGAATTATCCATTGAGCAAATGATGGATATTATAAAAAAATACGATGGTCAAGAGGTAACCGAAGTACATATTACAGGAGGTGTTATTCCAAAACAAGATCTTAACTTTTATACCACGTTATTCAAAACCATTAAATTACACAGACCTGATTTGCATGTAAAAGCACTAACGCCAGTTGAGTGTCATTACATTTTCAAAAAAGCGAAAGTGACTTATGAAGAAGGTATGAAACAATTAAAAGAAGCCGGATTGGATTCAATGCCAGGAGGTGGAGCGGAAATTTTTGATAAGGAGATTAGGGATAAAATTGCAGGAGGAAAATGCAGTGCAGAAGAGTGGTTGAGCATTCATGAAATCTGGCATTCAATGAGCATGCATTCAAATGCAACCATGTTATACGGACATATCGAAACATTTACACATCGAATAGATCATCTGGAAAGATTACGCCAGTTGCAGGATAAAACTAAGGGCTTTAATGCTTTTATTCCTTTGAAATTCAGAAATGGAAATAACGACATGTCAGATGTGCCTGAAGTAAGTGTGATTGAAGATTTGCGTAACTATGCCATCAGTAGAATTTATTTGGATAATTTTGATCATATAAAAGCATATTGGGCTATGATTGGAAGAAGTACCGCTCAATTAGCTTTAAATTTTGGTGTAGATGATATGGATGGAACAATTGATGATACAACAAAAATATATAGCATGGCTGGTGCCGAGGAACAAAATCCAAAATTAACTACAGAGGAATTGGTTGATATAATTAAACAGGTAAAACGCACGCCGGTTGAAAGAGATACCTTGTACAACATTGTTAAAGATTATTCTGTAAATTAATTTTCGTGTTCATTTTATCTCCTAATTTGTTAGTTCGAGCTGAGTCGAGAACAGAAAAAAACAACAAACAATGCCATATTTGTTAATCATACTTTTTTTATTATGCTTGCTAATTCCCCTATTCAGCTATGTGATATTTCCTATGTATATGAAAATATCCGCTGGTTCTATTCAGAGAACTAAAAATAATTATGCGGCAGTTACTGAATGGCCCTTAGTTACAGTTGTGTTTTCAGTGTTTAATGAAGAAAAGGTGATCAAAAGAAAATTAGAATCCATTTTAAATTCGGATTATCCTAAAGAAAAAATTCAAGTAATAATTGGTTCAGACAATTCCACGGATCTAACTAATCAAATTATTGAATCCTTTGCTTCTCAAAATTCTAATATTATTTTAATAAAGAAAAATACCCGCAACGGAAAACTAAAAATCATTAACGAACTAATAGACTTAACTCAAACAGAGCATTTAATATTTACGGATGCCAATGTTTTTTTTGAACCACAGACAATTAAAGCGCTGGTGTACAATTTAGTAGTGAAAAATGCTAAACTCGTTTGTGGTAATATTCACAAATTTTCCCCTAAAAATGAAGGGATCTCCGATCAGGAAATATTCTACATGAATTTTGAAAATCAATTGAAACATCATGAAAGTCTGAAATATGGTTTTTGTGTAGGAGTAGAAGGAGGCTGTTATGCAATTATGAAAGGTAGTTTTGTAAAAGTGCCTGATGGATTTTTAATGGATGATTTTTTTATTACACTTGATGTGATTTCTAAAAAAGGAAAGGTTTTATTTGAGCCCGAAGCATTGTGTTATGAAGACGTGAATGATTCACCGATGATTGAGTTTAAACGAAAAATAAGAATATCCCTGGGAAATTTCAGAAATTTGAAATTCTACAAACGTTTACTATTCCCACTTCATAAAGGTTTTGGCTTTGCATTTTTCTCACACAAAGTATTACGATGGATCACACCCTTTTCTATTGTTTTTTCTTTTTTTATTTCATTCGCTCTAGCTTTTTATATACCTCTTTTTGTATTAATAACAATATGCTATAGTCTATTAATCATTTTTCCTTTAGTAACTATTGTTATGGAAAAGATCAACTTTAAAATACCTCTAGTAAATTCTTTGGGCCATTTTATTTTAATGAATTGCGGGTTATTACTGGGTTACTTCAAATTCATTTCTGCGTCAAACGAAAGTGCTTGGGAACCGCCAAAAAGAAATGTTTAAATAATTTTAATTCCGATCAGTAACACATCATCCACTTGTTCGTGAATTCCTTTCCATTTTTTGAATTCTTCTTTCAATTGCTTGCGTTGTTCAGGTAAAGTAAAATCAGAAACAGCCATCAATTTTTGTTGAAATTGGGAGTATTTATACTTCTTGCCACTATCCCCTCCAAACTGATCTGCATAGCCATCAGAGAAAAGGTAAATTAAATCTCCTTTCTCTACCATGAATCTTTTGGTTGTAAACTTTTGAATATTATCTTCAACGAAAGCACCCACAGGAAACTTATCGCCTTTGATTTGTTTTAATTCGCCATTTGAAATATAATAGATAGGATTATTTGCCCCGGAAAATAACACTTCATTGGAGTGTTTATGAATAGCAATTAGCGCAACATCCATTCCGTCTTTCACTGCGCTTTCTCTGTATGTTTGATGAAGGCTGTCAGTTAGCCAAAGGTTTACAGCATCCAATATTTCAGATGGAGTAACCAGATTTTTTTCTAACACAGCTTTATTCAGTAAATTATAATTCACTATAGAAATCAGTGCACCTGGCACACCGTGGCCTGTACAATCGGCAGCGGCCACATAAATATAATCTTTGGTTTCTTCAATCCAGTAAAAGTCACCGCTTAAAATATCTTTTGGCATATATAAAAGGAAGGAATTTGGTAAAATCTTCTCCCACCTATTTTTCGGCGGCAGGATTGCACCCTGGATACGCTGGGCATATTTAATACTATCGGTAATGTCCTGGTGTTGTTCTTCAACAATGGCTTTTTGTTTTTCAACAGTGGCTTTTTGCTGGTTAATGATGCTGTTTTTAGTTTCCAGTTCTCTGTTGGCTTTTTGTTTAGTGCGGTAACCATTTAGGATAAAAAATACCAGGCAAAACAATAAAGCGCAACCTCCCAATGCAAAATAAATGACCTGTTTTTTATTTTTATTTTCTAGTGTCAGAACCTTGTTCTCTTTTTCTTTTTTATCTGTTTCATATTTGATAGACATATCATGAAGCATCTCCTTGGTTTCATTATTTGAAATACTGTCTTTTAACACGGCATAGTTGAGGTAATATAAATTTGAATTTTTGTAATCGCCAAGTCGTTGATACATAACAGCGACATTAAAGTAAGCTGTGCTTAAATCTACATAACTATTTATTTTCTCAAACAACTCCGTTGACTTCAAAGTGTAATCCAAGCCTTTCTTAATATCTCCTAATGTTTGATAGCATTGACCTATATTCAATAATGCAACTGCCGTACTGTATTTATTGGCCGAATCAGTTCTTAAAATTTGCTCATATGATTTGTTAAAGTATACCAAAGCTTCGTTAAGCCTTCCCATATAAAGTAATATACTCCCCAAATTATTATAGCAATCACCTAAATAAGCATCATCGTGATGAGCAGTAAATAGTGTTTCTGACAATCGGTATTTATTTAAAGCTTCATCCAGATTTCCTTTCTTATAAAAATAATTTCCCATATTTAAATTCGTAATGGCAATTTGGATTGTGTCTTTGAGCGTTAAAAAATATCCCAAAGACGTAGAGGCTTTTGAAATAGCAAGATCATGATTGCCAAGATTCGAGTATACGCTTGCTAGTCCTCTATTTACATCAGCAAGTAATAGTTCCTTTTTTGGCGATTTTAATTTTTGAGCGTAAGTTTCAACTAGATAATATTGTTCAAGACTTTTTTTGTAATTTCCAGTGCTGTTATAATATTCTGCCTGATCGTAATGACTTCTTTCAATTTTGAATCCTGTCGCTTCACTTAATTTTATTTCTTCATTAATAAATCCGGAAGCTTTAAGAGGATCATTTCCGCGAAAAGAAAAATATAATTGGTGAAGAAGATTTATTTTGTCAGTATCAATTTTTGTTTGATTCAGGATTTTAATCAATGAGTCAGTATTTATAGCTTTTTGCGAAAAAGACAATAAAGAAAAGTTTAGGAAGAAGAGGCTGACAAGTAATCTATTCATAAAGCTCATTTTAAATTATCCAATTTTAATGCCGATTAACAACACATCATCAACCTGTTCATGGGAACCTTTCCATTTTAAAAATTCGTCTTTCATCAATTCCTGTTGATTGATAAGTGGTAAATTGTGAATTATTTTTAATTTTTCTTGGAAAGGAGAATATTTATACTTCTTTCCTTTATCACCTCCGAATTGGTCAGCATATCCATCAGAGAAAAGATAGATAACGTCGTCTTTTTGAGCCTTAAAACGTTTGGTGGTAAATTTTTGAATTTTGTCTTCTATAAATGCTCCAACTGGAAATTTGTCTGCTTTAATTTGTATTAACTCGCCATTTGAAAGGTGGTAAATGGGATTATTTGCCCCTGCGAACAAGATTTCATTTGATTGTTTATGGAGAGCAATTAAGGCTACGTCCATACCATCTCTTACTGCACTCTCACCATAAGTTTGATGGAGGCTTTCCGTAAGCCATGTATTTACAGCATCCAGTATGTCTGATGGTAAAGAGAGACCATTTTCTAAAACTGCTTTATTTAATAGATTGAAATTCACAATAGAGATTAATGCCCCAGGCACGCCATGGCCTGTGCAATCAGCGGCAGCTACATAGATGTAATCTTTGGTTTCTTCAACCCAGTAAAAATCGCCGCTCAAAATGTCTTTAGGTAAGTAAAGTAGAAAAGAATTTGGTAATATTTTTTGCCATTTGTTCGCAGGTGGCAAGATCGCACCTTGAATACGTTGAGCGTATTTTATACTGTCTTTAATATCTTTGTGCTGTTCTTCGACAATAGTTTTTTGGTATTGAATTATAGCGCTTTTGTTTTCCAATTCTTTGTTGGCCTTTCTTTTTGTGTTATAACTTCTGAAAATGAAAAAAGCTAAAACACTTAATAATATACATCCTCCAAGTGCGAAATAGATTAACAACTGTTTGTTCTTGTTTCCTAATGTTAAAACCTGGTTTTCTTTTTCCTTTTTTTCAGATTCATATTTGATCGACATTTCGTGTATCGTACTCTTAGTGTCTTCATCAAAAACGGAATCCTTTAGATTAACGTATTTTTGAAAATACTCATTAGACTTTTGGTAATTATTTTGCAAGGCATACATTTTTGCGACGTTTTCATAGGTGATATAAAGACTGGTTTTGTCGTTCAACTCATGAAATAATTCTGCAGCTTTTAAGCAATTGACCAAACCTAATTCATAATTCCCCATTTTCGAAGATGTTTCTCCAATGTTTTCAAAAGCGATGGCAATGTTAGACTTATCCTCTGGTGTAAATTTTAAGATGAATTCATAAGATTTTTGGAAATAGTTTAAGGCCCTTTGATAGTTCTTCATTTCATAATACGCATTGCCAAAGCCATTGTAGACATAGATTAAGTTAGTTGAATCTCTTAAGTTTAAATACGCTTTTTCTGAAATTGAATAATGTGAAATGGCCTCGCGGAGTTGGTTTGAATTGAAGTAGTGATTTCCAATATTAATATTTAACCTTGCAATCTCGTTCTCATCTTTGAGTCCTTCTACTATTTTGATTGCTTTTTTTAAAGAGGTTATCGCTGCCGTGTGATTTTGTAACCTGGAGTATACTGACGCCATTCCATCATAAATAGTGGCTAATACCTGTTCCTTTTTAGGAGATTTATAGTTCTGAGAATTTTTTTCTGCCTTAAAATAGATTTCAAGGCTTTTTTTATATTCTGCGTTGTTTTTGTATATCCAAGCTAAATACTCGTAACTCTTATACAGTAGGAAGTTTGTTGACTCGCTTAATTTTACAGCTTCCTTTGCAATTTCTAACGCATAATTGGAATTGTTCCCTTCTTTTTCACGAAATAGTTCGTGTAAAGATTTTATTTTAGCTGTGTCGCTTTTTAAATCTTTAACTAAAATCGTTAGAGAATCTATATAGTAGTGGTTTTGAGCAAAGTGTGATGAAGAAATTAATAAAAAAATAACGAGTATCAATTTGCTCATAAAGGATATATTATTACATTTATCACACTAAACCTTAAAAATACAAAAATATGTCAGTTATTCAAGAAGAAAAAACAGGAGTTGTCGAATTATATTACGACATGGATGCAGGTTCTATCAAAGAAGACGGCTCAGGCACGTCCAGAGATTTTTATCAGCCGGGTGCAAAAGTAGAATATGTAGTTGGAGATTCAGTAAGTTATATGTTGATTAGTTTGCCGAATGGCAGAACTATTACAAAGGACGTTAGAAAAAAATAAAGAAAAGCCCCGAAAAGGGGCTTTTTTATGCCTTTAAAATTCCTGAAAATTCCCTTATTTTTCACTATCTTTGCCGCCTTAAATTTTCATTGCAATGGTTTCTATTAATGGCGTTACAGTTTCGTTTGGCGGGTATAATTTATTCGACAATGTCTCTTTTTTGATTAATCCAAAGGATCGTATTGGTCTGGCTGGTAAAAATGGTGCCGGTAAAAGTACCATGCTGAAAATTTTGGCAGGTTACCAATCACCTACAAAAGGTGAGGTGTCACGCCCTAAAGATTGCAAGATCGGTTATTTGCCACAGGATATGACCCATCAACATGGACGTACAGTTTATGAAGAAACCGAATCTGCTTTTGAGGAAATAAAATTATTACAAGCCAAATTGGATGATGTGAATCATCAGTTAGAAACCCGTACGGATTATGAAAGCGATTCATATATGGATCTAATACATAATTTAACAGACATTAATGAGCGCTTAAATATTATTGGTGCTGACAATACTGAAGAAGAAATTGAAAAAGTATTATTGGGTTTAGGTTTTCAAAGAAAACAATTTCATATGCAAACTTCCGAATTTAGTGGAGGATGGCGTATGCGGATTGAGTTAGCTAAATTGTTGTTGCAAAAACCGGATGTGTTAATGCTCGATGAGCCTACCAATCACTTAGACATTGAAGCTATTCAATGGTTGGAAGATTTCATGGAAATATTCTCAGGTGCGGTAATTTTAATTAGCCACGATAAAACATTTTTAGATACGGTTACTAAACGTACGATTGAAATCGTAAATCAAAAAATTTACGATTATAAAACAAATTATTCTCACTATTTGGTTTTACGTCAGGAGCGTAAACAGCAACAGGAAAATGCTGCTAAAAATCAGCAAAAGATGATAGATCAAACAGAAGTGTTGATTGATAAATTTAGAGCAAAAGCAAGTAAATCTGCCATGGCGCAGTCCCTGATCAAAAAATTGGATAGGTTGGATAGAGTGGAAGTAGACGACATGGATACAGCTTCCGTTCGTTTTCGTTTTCCGCCCCCTGCGCATAGCGGTAAGATTGTGATTACAGCTGAACATGCAGGGAAATCTTATGGCGATAAATTAATTTTTCAGGAAGCTAATTTTATCATTACCAAAGGAGAAAAAATTGGTTTAGTTGGCCGTAACGGTGAAGGCAAATCGACCATGATGAAAATGATCGCCAACAAGATTAAGTATGATGGGACAATTCAGCTGGGCCACAATATTTTAATGGGTTATTTTGAGCAGGATCAGGAAGAAAAAGTAGATCTTGATAAAACAGTTTTTGAAACCATTGATGAATTAGCAGTTGGAGATGTGAGAAGACAGGTTAGGAGTTTATTAGGATCATTTTTGTTCCAGGGTGATGATATTGATAAGAAAGTTAAAGTATTAAGTGGAGGAGAACGCGGGCGTTTAGCGCTTTGTAAATTATTATTGGAACCTTATAACTTGTTGTTACTGGATGAGCCAACGAATCACTTGGATATTAAATCAAAAGAAGTATTGAAGCAATCTTTAATAGATTACGAAGGAACTTTAGTGATGGTAAGCCACGATAGAGATTTTATGACGGGCATGTGTGACCGTTTATTTGAATTCAGAGATGGGCATGTGAAAGAATATTTATGTGACATTAAGGAATTTATGGAGATCCGTAAGGTTCAGAGATTAAATGAATTGGATTTAGATAAATCAGGAGTGAAAGCTGTTCCTATAGTTGAAAAGAAACAGGCTCCTGCCTCCGATTTTGAAGCACAGGAAAAGAAAAAACAACAGGCCCAGGTTCTATTACAAATTAAAAAAGCTGAAGAACAAATTGAGCTTTTGGAGTCGGAAATAAAGGAACTTGATAATAAACTCGCGGTTCCATCTTCATATGAAGAGTTAACCAAAAATCCTAACTTTTTTAATGCCTATAACAAGTTAAAAAAAGATCTGGAAGTTGAAATGCAAAAGTGGGAAGATCTTAATTCAAGATTGGTTTAATTGTTATAGATTGCTTTGCTTTGCGTTCGCTGGGAATGATAAACCAATGTCAGTTCGAGTGAAGTAGAGAACTAAACGGCTATTCATCTCTCTTTCTGTCCAGGTGAAAATTATGATTTTTCATATAATTACAGCGTTTGTCAGTTCGAGCGTAGTGGAGAACTAATATTTTGTTAATCTCAACTTCTGTCGAAGTGCCATTATGATTCTGCATGTAATTACAGTGCGATGTCACATCGAGCGTAGTCGAGAACATATGGCTATTCATCTCGACTACGCTCGATGTGACAAATCCGTAAAGAATTTATAGATGTTGACTAGTGAAAAATGGAATTTATATCCTGGTCTTTATTTAATCCTAACTTTTGACGAATAGTAGAAGCTAAAATATTTATAGCTACCATATTTTCGCCACCTAAAGGAACAATAATATCAGCGAATCGTTTAGTTGGTTCAATAAACTGTTCGTGCATAGGCTTCACACTCTCTGTATATCGCTCTAATGTTTGTTCTACACTTCTTCCGCGCTCTATAATGTCACGTCTTATAACGCGTAATAAACGCTCATCGGATGGAGCATCTACAAAAACCTTCACGTTGCAGATATTTCTAATACGCTCATCTGAAAATAGCAGAATGCCTTCTACCAAAATTACTTCTTTACTTTTAACAGGTATAGTTTTGGAATCTCTTGTACAGGTTATGTATGAATAAATAGGTTTTTGAATACTATTACCCTTTTTCAGTTCATTGATATGATCGAGAAGTAAATCAAATTCAATTGAATCCGGATGATCGAAATTTATGAATTTTCGTTGCTCCGGTGAGATATTTGAATTGTCTTTGTAATAAGAATCCTGGGAGATTATAGTAACGTGATCAGCTGGAAGTATATCCAATATTTTATTTACTACGGTGGTTTTCCCTGAACCAGTCCCGCCACATATACCGATAATTAACATAATAGAATTGTAATTGCGTGTAAAAATAGTGAATTTTTGTTTACTAATAATTCACTATTCTGGATTGAACGAAGTAATTTTTCTGAAAAAATTTACTTCACTGAAACAATCGTACTAGCATTATTTCCTAGTACTGTAGTTGGAGTTTTGCCGTCCCACTGTTGAATTTTCACATATTCAATGTATAAAGGACTTAAAGTCATTTGTTTCCGTTTAATTGATTCAGCTTCGCCTGATGCTTCAATAACCATTTTAGCAGAATCACCTCGCGCGATGGCTATTTTTCTTAAGGCATCTGCAATGGCAACCTGTTTTTGATTTTCGGCAACCTGCACATCCTGTAACGCTTTTGTTTTAGCTTCAATGGCTGATTGTAACGCCGGCGGTGGTGTAATGTTTGTTCTTAGCTGGCTCACTGTAAACCATTTTGATATACGTTTATTGCATTCAACCACAATAGCTGATTCAAACTGCTCACGGTGATTAAAAATACTATCAACCGCCCATTTATTAGCAACATCATTTACTGAACCAACAATGGCTGTTTTTAACCAACCTTGTTCTACTTCTTTTATTGGTAAGCGTAAATTCTGAAACATATCTCCTAACGTAGTTGAAACTAAAGCATAATTAAATGAAGGCTTGATTTCCGCACTAAATCCACCTTTGGTAATTACAACTTGTGGATTATAATCTATGTGTTGCTGGTAAGTAGGAAATTCATAAAGCTTTTCTGTCCAGCTATTAAAAACCACCCAACCTGTTTTATAGGTATAATCAGAAACGCCACGGGCGTCACCCGTTAAATTTACTTTTAAGCCTAAATGTCCGGCATCCACTCTTTCAAGCGAAAAAGGATTTAAAACACTGATAATGATTCCTAAAATAATTATCAGTACTGGTTTTGTAAGCCATGTAGATTTTTCCACTCTCAGATTATATCTGCCCCGTGTAATAAAAAGCATGCCGAGTCCCACAGTTAAAAAGGATAAGAAAATAAATAATGAAATCATATTATTTTGAGTTTAAGAAATTACTGATTTGTTTTACAAAATATACAGCGTAAGAAACGACAATTATAAAGAGAAAGACCGTCAACGCGTATTGTATATAAACACTAACGGGTCTATTAATAATATATTCAAAAAACAAACTGCATAAAACAATGATAAGAGCCGTAAGAAGAGTTAGTTTAATGAAGAGCTTCATTGGTTTTGAATATTAATTAAAATCAAATATAATTAATATTAGAAGGACGGAAAATTTAAAAGTCTGAATCTTAATTATTAATGAAAACTTTCCATTCGTGTTTTAAAGGACGTAATTGTTCTATTCTCATTATCAGATTCAACTAATCCATCTTTTAAACGAACAATGCGATGAGCATGCAAAGCAATATCTTCTTCATGAGTTACTAAGATAATGGTGTTTCCATTTTTATGGATGTCTTCCAGCAAACCCATAATTTCTACAGATGTTTTACTATCTAAATTTCCGGTTGGTTCATCAGCCAATATAATGGCAGGGTTATTCACTAAAGCACGGGCAATAGCAACACGCTGACGCTGACCTCCAGATAATTCATTGGGACGATGCGACATTCTATTTCCGAGACCCACTTGCTCCAATACTTTTTTTGCCATTTCTTCACGCTTACTCTTTTCAATACCTGCATACACTAATGGGAGCATCACGTTTTCCAAAGTGGTGGAACGCGGTAATAAATTGAAGGTTTGAAACACAAAACCAATTTGTTTATTTCTTACCTCTGCTAATTCATTATCACTCATCTTGGCAACTGCCAGTTTATTGAGAATATATTCGCCGGAAGTTGGAGAATCTAAACAGCCCAGCATATTCATTAATGTTGATTTGCCGCTTCCGCTCGGGCCCATTAATGCCACATATTCATTTTTGAAAATATTGAGAGATACACCACTTAGTGCATGAATTTCTTCAGTACCGATTTTGTACTCTTTCTTGATGTCACTTAACTCAATAATGGGATCCATAAAGTAAAGGTAATTATTTTAGGAAATAATTAGCCTGAATTATTTTATTTGGAGTGTGGAATACCTTAATGGTTAAATCAATTGATCAATAGAATTTTTATTGTTTTATGATTTTATAAATTTGAGTTGATTCCTTCTCTCGAATGTATAAGATATACGAGCCTTTCTCAAGGTACGAAATATTTAATTCTTTAATCATGGTTGATGCTCCATTGCCATCCTCAGTAGTATGTAGAACGGATCTTCCTGTAAGATCATAGAGTTCAAAAGTAAGAGCTATATTTATTTTTGAAGAGTAGGAAATCATTAGTTTATCTTCAGAAGGATTAGGAAAAACAGTGAAGCCTTCCTGAATATCAGTGGACTTTATTCCTGTAGTAATACAAGCTATAGAACCTGTTATTTTTCTTCCGGCTCTGTCTGTTGATGCGCTTTGTATCAAACTCATAAATGTATTTCCGGCAGTACAATCACTTTTTAATTGATTTGCTAAAAATGGTTCAAGATAGCTCATGTAGCGTGCAAATAAAATGGCATTACATCCAGTTCCTGAACAGGCAGGCTGACCAATAGTACAAGTGCCGCTTGTACCATTACCAAAATCGCAATGTTTTGCCCCGGTAATAATAACATGAAATTTTTTGGCCGAAACAGTTGCGTTGTAATGACTATTTTGCACTGTTGTATCCGCAACACTATCCATCTCACCTGAAATGATCAATGACGGAACAGTAACAAGACTAGCAGAAGAAATTGAAGAGGGATTTGTTGTAGCTGCACAAAAGTTGAATAAGCAAGTGATAGAATTATTTGATGCGGCTGCTAAAAAGGAACTGCCAGCTCCCATCGAATGCCCTCCAATTGCTACTTTTTGTAAAACTTTACCATTAAAGGATGCTAAAGCACTTGGTGTTGATATTGAATTTAAACCCAAACCGGCATTAGCGAGAAATTTTAGGTCCGCACCAAATTCTGTATGTGATGGAGAAAAACCACCTTCGGTTCTTGGTAATAAAACGATGTAACCTAAAGAGGCCAATCGGTTATAAATATTATCGTACGCATCATAGGTCATTACAAAACCATGTCCAAACACTACAACGGGAAATTGCCCTGCCGCCACAGATGTATTGGTTCCTGAAGTAATTGCCGGATAGTACACTTCTGTTCCAACAGCTCTTCCTGTTGCTGTATTTGTTACAATTCCGCCTGAAATACTATAACCAGCAGAGGTTCGACTTACATCTTTAAAATTAATACTCATATGACCCACTGGAAAAGTTTGTGCAGATAGGTTAAAAGAAATGATAGTAGTGATAAATAAAAATATTTTTTTCATAGATTGAAGTTTTATTGGATGCTAAGTAACATTCATAAATCGAGTAAATAAAATCCCTAAATTTAAAAAAACAAGATGAGCAATAATGCGAGTTACAAAAAAAAGCCTGGTCCATTTGACCAGGCTTTATAAGCATTCTGTAGTATTTCTGAAATAAATTATTCAGTAATAATCACTAAATATTTTGAATTTGACCAAAAGTCATCAGTGTTTATTATTTCAATTTTTTCAACTGTTTTTTCACCAATTAATTTATAAGAGCTTGAAGGATGACTTGTAATGATTTTAGCTTTTTTAGCACCGATATTAATAGAAGTTGTTTGAGAAGCATCCACTTTTGTGAAATATTCTTTATTGAAATCATCTTTTAATTTAGTTGATTTACCCATTCCAATAAAACCACCTTCTTTTGTAATCACATTTTTTTCTTTTAATTCTTTAGAAGTTCCGAATGCATAATAAACCGTATTCATTTTTTCAGTTTTAGCAGAACTTGCAGCTTCTACATTTTCTAAATTCATAACGATGTTACTTAATTCAATATTTTTAGATTCTAACTGTGATTTTAATTCAGAAATTTCGCCGTCTTTAGAATCTATTTGAGCTTGGAGAGTAGCAATCATTTGCTCTAAACCTGAGATTTTAGATTTCGAATCTTTTAATTTTTTACTTAAAGTGTTGATACGGTTTTTATTGCTTGCTAATAAATCATAAATAGCTTGGATATCAGCTTTAATGCTTTCTTCTTTGCTTTTTACATCTCCTGATTGAGATTGAGCAGTAACAATTTTTTCCTTTTCTTTGATGGCGTTTAAATTCTCTTGAATTTCATTGAAAGAAGTTACAAACTCCTGCAGGGCCACTTCTTTTTCAGATAACTGTCCATTTAATTCACCATTTAAGCTAGCTAAACTATCAGCTAATGGATTTGCTTCTTTCTCTGGTTCACCACATGAGATAGTAAATAGACTCGATGTAGAGATAAGTGCGGCAATAAGAAATAATTTTATAGTTTTCATATTTTTTTGTTAAATTTTTTGTTTGCAAATGTATACATTAATCCCAAAGGCCAATTTATGTAACCCATTAAATCAACATTTTTTTATAAAATCATTGGATATATGTAACACCTCATCTTTTTAATACAATTATTTTATTTTCAATTATTAATTTTACATTTGCTTCATGTTTACAACAGACCAACTTAAGGACCTTCACGAACGGCATATCGCTCTGAAGGGGTTTCTTTGACTACGATAAGAAAAGCCACGAGTTAAGGGAACTCGAAGAAAAAACCCTTGATCCCAATTTCTGGACAGATTCTAAAAAAGCAGAAGTAGTATTAAAAGAAGTGAAGTCACGCAAATCGTGGGTGAGTTCTTATGATAAACTCACGTCTGCCATTGAAGATTTGGATACCATGTATGAATTCTATAAAAGTGGTGATGCTACCGATTCAGATGCTGAGGAATTATATCAGGTAGCTTTAAAAATTCTGGATGACGTAGAGTTTAAGAATATGCTGAATTCTCCGGATGATGCTTTGAGTTGTGTATTGCAGATCAACGCTGGTGCCGGTGGAACAGAAAGTTGTGATTGGGCCAGTATGCTGGAAAGGATGTACATGATGTGGGCAGAAAAAAAAGGATTTAAATTATCAGAACTCGACAGAACAGACGGAGATGTGGCCGGTATTAAATCCGTTTCTATACAAATTGATGGTGATTTTGCGTACGGTAATTTAAAAGGAGAAAATGGCGTGCACCGTTTAGTGCGCATAAGTCCTTTTGACAGCAATGCCAAGCGTCATACGTCTTTTGCATCCGTATATGTTTATCCGGTTGTAGATGATACTATACAAATAGATATTCACCCTAATGATATTGAAATACACACTTCACGAAGTGGTGGAGCTGGAGGTCAAAATGTAAATAAGGTAGAATCCAAAGTTCAGATTACTCATAAACCAACCGGGATTGTTGTTGTTTGCCAGATTGACCGATCTCAATTAGGTAATCGTACTATTGCCATGCAAATGTTGCGATCTCAATTGTATGAAATTGAGATGAGGAAGAAAAATGAAGCCCGTGATGCTGTAGAAGAAGGTAAAATGAAGATAGAGTGGGGTTCTCAAATCCGTAGTTACGTATTGCATCCATATAAAATGGTTAATGATCATCGTACTGAATTAAAATTAACCGACGCAGAAAGTGTTTTGGACGGTAACATTGACGAGTTATTAAAAACATTTTTAATGAGCCAGGGGAAGAGGAAATAGTGCAATAGGGACGCAGATAATGCGGATTGTACAAATCTTTATTGATTCTCTTTAAAATCTGTGTAAAACCCGTTCAATCCATTTCATCCGCTTTCAAATTAAAAATAAACATGAGCAAAAATAAAATACAAATACTCTACAATCCCCGCTGTAGCAAATGCCGCGAAGCACTTTCTTTTTTAGAAGGAGAAAATTGCGAGATTGAAATTGTAGAATATTTAAAAGATACCCTTACCAAAAAAGAACTCAAAAATATCCTCTCAAAATTAGGTTTAAAAGCTTTTGATATTGTTAGGAAAAAAGAAGATCTTTTTCTGAAAAAATTTAAAAATAAACAATTTACAAATGAAGAATGGATTCAATTATTGCTTGAAAATCCAACATTAATTGAAAGACCAATTGTGATTGATGGATATAAAGCCATTATTGGCCGCCCACCAGAATTAGTGATTGATTTATTGCACAGAAAAAAATAACACGTTTGATCTCAGATGCATGATGCAGCGCTTTTAACTATAATAGGTACAATTGTGAAAAAATCCTTTGTTTTATTCGTCTAAATTATGTTTTTAGCTTTGCATTTTTAACATAAAGCCCTACATTTGCACCCGAATTTAAAAAATACACATAACATGTCTAACCAAATTGGTAAAATTGCTCAAGTTATTGGTCCCGTAGTGGACGTTAGTTTTGATTTAAACGGTGGGAAACTACCAAGTATTCTTGATGCATTGGAAATCGTTCGCGCAGGCGGATCTCCATTGATTCTTGAAGTACAAAAGCATATAGGTGAAGACATGGTTCGTACCATTGCCATGGATAGTACTGACGGATTATCCCGTGGTATGGAAGTGAAAATGACAGGTTCGGCTATTAAAATGCCAATCGGTGATAAAGTAAAAGGCCGTTTATTTAATGTAGTTGGTGATGCCATTGATGGTATCAACACAGTTAAAAAAGACGATGGTGTATCTATTCACCGTCCTGCTCCTCGTTTTGAGGATTTATCTACTTCATCAGAAGTATTATTTACGGGTATCAAAGTAATCGACTTAATTGAGCCTTATTCAAAAGGTGGTAAAATTGGGTTGTTCGGTGGTGCCGGTGTAGGTAAAACTGTATTGATCATGGAATTGGTAAACAACATCGCAAAAGCCTATGCTGGTTTATCAGTATTTGCAGGAGTAGGTGAGCGTACCCGTGAAGGAAATGACTTATTAAGAGAGTTTATCGAATCAGACGTAATTAAATACGGTGATAAGTTTAAACATGATATGGAAAAAGGCGGTTGGGATTTATCTAAAGTTGATTTAAAAGCTTTAGAAGAATCAAAAGCAACCTTGGTTTTCGGACAAATGAATGAGCCTCCTGGAGCTCGTGCTCGTGTGGCTTTATCAGGATTAACCATGGCTGAATATTTCCGTGATGGAGATGGAACAGGCCCTGGTCGTGATATCTTATTCTTCGTTGATAATATCTTCCGTTTTACGCAAGCTGGCGCTGAGGTATCAGCGTTATTAGGCCGTATGCCTTCAGCGGTAGGTTACCAACCAACTTTGGCTTCCGAAATGGGAGCTATGCAAGAGCGTATTACTTCAACTAAAAAAGGTTCTATTACTTCAGTGCAGGCGGTTTACGTACCAGCTGATGATTTAACTGATCCGGCTCCGGCAACTACATTTGCTCACTTAGATGCAACAACTGTATTAAGTCGTAAAATTGCTGAGTTAGGTATTTACCCTGCGGTAGATCCATTGGATTCAACCTCACGTATTTTAACGCCTACAGTTATTGGAGATGCTCACTACAATTGTGCTCAACGTGTAAAATTAACTTTACAACGTTACAAAGAATTACAGGATATTATTGCCATCTTAGGTATGGATGAATTAAGTGAGGAAGATAAATTAACAGTTCACCGCGCACGTCGTGTACAACGTTTCTTATCTCAGCCTTTCCACGTTGCCGAACAGTTTACAGGTTTAAAAGGTGTGTTGGTTCCGATCGAAGATACTATTAAAGGATTTAACATGATCTTGGATGGCCATGTAGATCAATATCCTGAAGCGGCTTTCAACTTAGTTGGTTCCATTGAAGAAGCAATTGAAAAAGGTAAGAAAATCTTAGCAGACGCATAATAACAATTCAAAATTTAAGGTTCAAAGTTTGAAAATTTTGAGCCTTGAATTTTAATCTTGAATTATATAAAATGAAACTAGAAATTATTACACCCGATAAAAAATTATTTGAAGGACAAGTGAAATCAGCTGTATTTCCTGGTTCAGAGGGTTCTTTTGGTGTGCAGAATAATCATGCAGCTATGATTGCTACTTTGAAAAAAGGGACGATTGAATTAGTTGAAGAGAATAACACTCCTCATAGCTTTGCTGTAAAAGGTGGAGTAGTCGAAATTTTCAAAAACAAAGTGATTGTTTTAGCAGAGTAATTTTTTATTTAATTATTGAATTTTAAAAGCTTGTATCATTGATGCAGGCTTTTTTGTTGTATAATTATTTTTGTGAACCAGTGTATATTACATTTTTGTATCAATTTTTTTTTCAGTGATTTGTAAAAGTCCCCTTCTGGCTATAAAAAGTCTTTTGTATCGAATTTATAAGTGAATATGGCTATTCATCTTCTATTTTTATTAGTGAACTTCGTACTTTATGATAAAGAAAAAGAAAATAATTAAGCCACAAGGCATCTTGATGCCACTAGGTGGTGGAGAAGACAGCCTTCCAATTTTTGAAAGGATTATAAAAGAAACCGGTAAAAAAAGACCTAAGATTTGTTATATGACTGTAGCAACCACTTCCCCGAAAGAGGCCGCACAAAAGCATAAGAAGTTTTTTAAAGATATGGGAATGACTAATATTTCCATCATACATTTTGACACGAGAGTTGAGGCAGACCTCACTTCTAATTTAGAGAAAATTAAAACCTGTAATGCTATTTTTATGGGTGGAGGAGATCAGTTAAGACTGAGTAGCTTATTGGGAGGAACTAAATTTCTTGCCATTATGAAAAAGAGATATTATGAAGATGCAAAATTTGTTATTTGTGGCAATAGTGCAGGAGCCGCTGCAATGTCTGATACTATGATAATTTCCGGAAGTAGCCAGGATGCATTAATTAAAGGAGAGTTGGAATTGACCAACGGCCTTAATTTTATTGATAATGTTTTTATTGATACGCATTTCACGCAGCGTGGCCGCTTTGGAAGATTAATCCAAACTTTAACTTATAATCCTGGTGTTTTAGGTTTAGGTTTGAGTCTTGATACGGGTGTGGTAATTTATGGAGGAGAGGAACTCGAGGTGGTTGGAGAAGGTCTTGTTGTTATTGCCGATGGAACTTCCATCATATATACTGATCTAACAGAGATTGAAAATGGCGACCCGATAACTGTGGAAGGAATAAAAATGCATGTTCTTGGGCCCGGCAAACGTTTTTCTATTAGTGAAAGAAAATTATTATTTTAAATATCGAAAATGTTTTTTGTTCAATGCTGTTTTTCAAAATTTAGTATAACTTTGGTTTGATTGAAACGTCAGGCTTCCATATTGTTTTCAGTAACATTTTTTCTATCAATGGAATTGGTTTCTCAAAACATTGATTCATTAAAACTCGAAGTGAAAACTGCAAAACATGATACAACTAAATGTAATGTGTTGAACATGCTTATTGAAGCAGAGGGTGATGAATCAATTTGGCCGGCCTATAATGAAGAGTTAAAAAGAATTACTGAACGTAATCTCAAAACTACGGATCCAAAAAGTGTATTAGGAAAGTTTTTCCTCAAACAACAGGCTGCAGCATATAACAATATTGGGTATTTAAAAAATCAGCATGGCCAACTTTCTGATGCTCTAAAATATTATAGGATAAGTTTAAATATCCAGGAAAACATAGATGATTGGAGTGGTATTGGCGCCTCACTTAACAATATTGGTGGGATTTATCAGAGCCAGGGGAAATCGGATACTGCTTTAAGCTATTTTTTAAAAGGAGTGAAGATTCTTGAAGGAATTTCAGATAAGCGTGGTATGGCTTATTGCTATAACAATATTGGAGACGTTTATTTGAATCAGGGGATTGTAAATAAGGCTTTGGAGTATTTTTTTAGAGCACTAAAACTACATGAGTCCTTAGGAGATAAATTTGGGATCTCAAATGCCTTAAATAATATAGGAATTGTTTACAATAATCAGGATGAACCAAGAATGGCATTGGATTATTATCAGAGAAGTTTAAAAATTAACGAATCCTTGCATAATAAGGAGGGAATTGCAAACTCATTGAATAACATAGGTGTTCTTTATCAGCATCTTGGTGATTATGAGAACGCAATTCTTTATGAGAATAAAAGCTTGAAGATATATGAAGAATATGATAACATGGCGGGTATGGCCAATACCCTCTGTAATTTAGGACTCGTGTATTCTCTCAAAGATGAGTTGGATAAGGCTTTGGATTTTTACATGAAAGGTCTGGCTATTCATGAAGAAATTGAAAATAAGAATGGTATTGCTAATACGTTAACATACATCAGTGAAATATATCTGAAAAAGCAGGATTATTCATCAGCTCTGAAATATTCGGAACGAGCATTAGTGTATAGTAAAAAATTAGGGTATCCTGATAAAGTTAGAAGTGCGGCTGAGCAGTTGTTCAGGATTTATAAAATAAAAGGAAACTATAAACAGGCACTGGAAAATTTTGAATTATTTGTGTCAATGCGCGATAGTATAAATAATCAGGAAACCAAGAAAGCTTCAATTAAATCCCAAATCAAATATGAGTACGAAAAACGTTCTGCAGCTGATAGTGTAAAACATGAGGCACAACAAAAAGTAAAGGATGCTGAGCTCACCGCTCAGAAAGCAAGTTTGAAGCAGGAGAAAACCCAGCGGTTTGCTTTATATGGTGGCCTTTTGCTTGTTGGAAGTTTCCTTATTTTTGTTATCAATCGTTTTCGAGTTGCCCAAAAACAAAATAAAATAATTGAAGAACAAAAAATTAAAGTAGATCAAGCTTATGCCGAATTACACGAAAAAAATAAAGAGGTAATGGATAGTATAAAATATGCTCAAAGAATACAGCGTGCATTGATTACTAGCGAATCTTATATTGAAAAACAACTTAATAGATTGTCAAAAAAAACATAGCAGATCGTTTATTTTTTGAAGTTTTTCCAATAAGCCTTTCCATAACCGCAAAAAATTTCCTCGCTGCTTTTTATATCTTTTGTTGCAACAAGGCAAACCTTATTATTTTCATCTAATGCTATTTTTGAATTATTTTTCCATTTTGTGATTTTAAAACCCTCGCTATCGTTCGCATATTTAGCAAAACAATTTACATTCTTCGAATCCATAATAGTTCCATCCAGCATATTGATAAAATAACCATCATTCCTGTTGCTTGCTCTTAAAGAAGCTTCCTTATTACTCAGTATTTCCCCTTTAAACAAAGAAATCACTTCATTCTTAAAAATAGGAATAGAAGTAAATAAACCATTTCCAGAGTTTTTTATGCCTGAGGTTTTTAAATATAAATAATCAGATTCTTTCGCATCAATGTTATCAGGTAGCTCTTCCACTGTTTTTTTCATCGTAACCAATTAAATAAATGTCACCCAGATTTAATCCGAAGTACTTATTATATGTAGAATTTTATTTTAAGAGGTCGATTAATTTTTCTAAACTAACTTCTTCCTGTGTGCCGGCAGCCATGTTTTTTAGCATCACTGTATTTTTTGTCATTTCATTACTTCCCACAACACCCACAAAAGGAATGTTTTTTTTATCGGCATATTCAAATTGTTTGGCAATTTTCTTTACCACATCAGGGTAAACTTCAGCATTAATTCCAACAGCTCTTAATTTCGATACTAAGCCAATGCAATGCATGAGCTCAGCTTCTCCAAAGTTTGCTAGTAATATTTTTGTTGTAGAGGTGTTGCTAATAGCGGCAGGGAACAAATTCAATTCTTCCATTACATCATAAATGCGATCAATCCCAAAAGAAATCCCTACACCTGATAAACCTTTTAATCCAAAGATACCTGTAAGGTCATCATAACGGCCACCACCTAATATACTTGGTGTAAAGGTTCCGGCATTTGCCTTTGCTTCAAAAATAGTTCCCGTATAATAATTCAGGCCGCGTGCCAAAGTAATATCCAGTTCAACAGTTACATGTTTTATAGCAATAGTTTTTAGATTGCTTAATAAGAAGTTGATTTCATCAATCCCCTTTTTACCTATTTCACTGCCTGAAAGAAAAGTGTTTAATACATTTACTTTTTCTTCGTTGGAACCCGAAAGATCTATTAAAGGTTCCAGTTTTTGAATAGCCTGTTCAGAAATCCCTTTTTCTTTCAATTCTTTCACTACACCTTCTTTGCCAATCTTATCCAGTTTGTCAATAGCAACTGTAATGTCAATTATCTGTTCACTAGCATTTAATGTTTCAGCAATACCACTTAAAATTTTTCTGTTGTTGAATTTTATGAGTACTGGAATATTTAATTCGGCAAATGATTTATCCATCATTGCCATTAATTCCAATTCGTTTATTAAAGAGTTGGAGCCAATCACATCCGCATCACACTGATAAAATTCACGATAACGCCCTTTCTGAGGTTTATCGGCACGCCAAACAGGTTGAATTTGGTAACGCTTAAATGGATATGTAATTAAGTGATTGTTCATTACCACGTATCGGGCAAATGGCACAGTTAAATCATAACGCAAAGCTTTTTCCGTCAGCAATTCCGTGTTGTATGATTTTTCAAGCGAGGTAATAAATTCTTTTTTTAATTCTTCCTTTTTCTCTTCTTTACTCTCATGAATCCTGGAGTTCAATATTTTAAAAATCAATTGATCACCTTCTTCTCCATATTTTCCGGTAAGGGTAGAAATATTTTCCATACTAGGGGTTTCAATAGGGGAATAACCAAACAATTGAAAATTGGTTTTAACAATATTGAAAATATATTGGCGTTTCTGCATTTCTGCTGGGCCAAAATCACGTGTACCCCTTGGAATCGATGGTTTCATAAATGAATCTTAAACAGTAAAAGTATAAATTTAACGAGAGCTTTGCAAAAGGACTTTCCAGTTGCTATAATAAGAAATCGTAAAATTATAATAAACGATTGATTTTTGTATTAAATTATTGTTTAGATTTGTGATATCAATATGATATCATTTAAATATTACTTATTATGAAAACAGAAAAAATTATTACACCTTTCAATGGCTATTTGGTTACTATTATACTATTAGTTACTCTAGCTTTAGTACTCTATGGCTTTGTTTCAGAAAACATGATATTAGCAGGTGTTTCACTTCTTATATCTGTCCTTTTAGCAAAGGGTTTTATGGTAGTAGGACCTAACAGCTCAAAAGTATTTTTGCTATTTGGAGATTACAAAGGAAGCGTTAAACAAAGTGGTTTTTTTTGGATCAATCCACTTTATAATAGAACGAGTTTATCATTACGTGCAAGAAATTTTGAAAGTGAAAAGATTAAGGTTAATGATAAAATGGGTAACCCTATTTTAATCAGCGTTATATTAGTTTGGAAAGTTCAGGACACTTTTAAGTCTGCTTTTGATGTAGATAACTATGAAGATTTTATCAGAATTCAAACAGATTCGGCTGTCAGAAAACTTGCAGGTTCTTTTCCTTACGACCATTTTGAAGATGAGAGGGCAACAGTAACTTTGAGTACTAATTTTGATGATGTAAATATAGCACTGGAACACGAGGTCACTCAACGATTAGAGATTGCTGGCATTGAAGTAGTAGAGTCCAGAATTGGATATTTAGCTTACGCTCCTGAAATTGCTCATTCGATGTTACGAAGACAACAGGCGTCTGCTATTGTTGCAGCTCGTCATAAAATTGTTGAAGGTGCAGTAGGTATGGTGGAAAGTGCTTTAAAACTGTTGGCAGAGAAAGCAATTATTGAGTTTGACGAGGATAGAAAAGCAACCATGGTAAGTAATTTAATGGTTGTTCTTTGCGGAGATAGTGAAACTAAACCTGTGATAAATACCGGAACTTTAAATCAATAAAAAGGGATGTCAGAAAAAAAATCATTTGCATTAAGAATTGATTCAGAAACAATGAAGGCTATTGAAAAATGGGCTGCTGATGAATTTCGTAGTGTTAATGGTCAGATCGAGTGGATGCTTAATAATAGTTTAAAAGAAGCTAAAAGACTTAAAGCAAAACCTGACCAGAAGAAGTGATTTGTCTATTGGAATGCTTGCCAGTGGTTTGTTTTAATTGATATAGCTGGCCTTTATTATTCTATTTTTGCTTCCTCGGCCTGTAATACCTCATAGTATGTTGCACTTGAGGGATCAGCATCATATACATATGCAATTACATGACATTTCTTTGGTCTGAAAATAGGATTGATAGTAAAATTTGGATACGATTTGACAATAGAATCATTCGCGTTTGATGGTGTTATAAAAATAGCATCGCCCCACTCACTGTTAATTGATCCACGCAATACATGGTTGAATTCATAATTTGGAACAAGTTGACTTCCCGATGGCAGTCTATAGTCCAGTTGCTCAGCAATCACGCTGTCTTCAGTTAAGAGAACAACTAATTTATAAATGCCTGTATTTTTTACCAGTGATTTTACGGTAATATCCGTTTTTAAGTTAGCGCTTCCGCTTGTATAAACATTTTTGATCTTTATTTCAAATTTAGCTGCCTGTGTGATTTGTTGTGCCACTTCGCTTCCCCATAAACTATAGGCTTTAATAAATCCACCACTTCCATGGCCAACACGATTAATCAAGCCGTTCGGATTTCCAACAGATGAAATTCCAAATTGGGTGTCATAGGCATTCCCTGCAGGGGTTCTAAAATCTGTTGGATAAGTAGTTGAATTGATAGTTGAGAAAAAACCTGCATGAATGGCCAAGGGTACTATTTTACCTGCATACTGTGTTTCTAGCGTCTTTAGCATATCTGCCGCGGTTGGACAGTTTCCACATTTATGACCAGTATAGTCTTCAACTAACACTTTTTTGTAAACGATTGATGTACTCCCGGTAAATGTGGGTTCTATTTCAGGATTTGCATTTTGCACAAAATCGCAGCTTCCCATCGTTACAGAGATGAAAATCAAAACAATCAATGGAAAGAATATTTTTTTCATAGGATTTATATTTATTAAAAGCTGGATGAAATACTGAGGGATAAACCGCTGGATGCTGGAACAAAGCGACAGACTCCACCGGCACAAAAAATACCCTGGCGCTGGCGTCCATAACTAATTGATATTCGGGTAGGGCCGTTGGTATAACCTAACATCCCAAAATAATAATGAACACGTTTTGATGGTTCTGGATTATTGTAGTTATACTGATCGGCAACCGTAATACTCCAATGAGTTGTTGGTGTCCATTCAATTAACTCAGACACCCACGACCCTGTATTATTAGTAATGTTTGTTTTACCGAAAGCATCTTTTGCGTGTTCTTTATAATCATAAGATCCAAAAAATCCTTGGGTTTCAAAACGGATAGCGGAACCTGTTTTATAGCGCCATGTAATATCTAAAACGCCAATGTGTGATGTAATGTCCGGGTGCTCTTCCTTATCAGGCGTATTAAATTGAACAATAGATTGATTTAAAAATTGGTTGGCATACATAGCCGTTATTTTTAGTTTTTTACTTATTTTTTTTGTGATCTCAATATTAAAATCGTGATAATATTTATCTCCTACGTCGCTATAATTGGTAGTGTATTGAAAATGACGAATAGAATCTTTGGAGGGATCCAGTCCGATAGTATCCAAAGCATAATAAGCGGAACCGTTTACGGTTATATCCATACCGTATTTTCCACCTAAAAATGTTCCTTTTTTAAACTTATATTGTACTTCTCCGGTTCCACCAACTTCTCCGTTTGGTTGAGTGGCGTAAGGATAATAAGCCATTAAAGAGTAAGTATGAAATTTACTGAAATCAGGATGGTAATTAATCATGTCAATTGTATTTTGCGCATTACGATCACTTCGGAAGCTCATATTGTCTAACATTTTACCTGAAAACATAATAGAAAAACCATCCATTCCATAAGATGTAGAAGCGATAAGTGCCTGGCCTTCTTTATAGGAGAAATGATTTTGATAAGAAGGATCATTAATTTTATAGGCATACTCGGCATTAAAATTAAAACCCCCTCTTATAATTGTAAACCGACCTGCACTTGTTCCCACATTTTCCGGAAGTACCAAAGTAGGGTCCTGGTCTTCCTGAAACTTGCTTACAAAGCTCCCGCCAATAATTATTTTTGTTTTAGATTTCCCTAAGATGGAATCAAACAATTCCATTATATTCACTTCACCATCCAGTCCTCTAACAGTTCCAGGAGAAAGTGAAAAATAGGTTCTTTGTTTGCCTACTACTCCTTTTAAGGTAATGCCTTTTTTCGGAGTAAAAATCACGCGCATTCCATCCAACGCATTATCATACAACAAACCTCTGTTTTCATAAGCTCTCAAAGTAATGCCACTGCCAAACTGCTCATAAAAATTACCGACAGTAATGTCAATGTCTTTATGTTTATACCTCGCAAAACGGTAAGGTATACCTGAACCTTTGTAGCCTGGTAAATAGCCTAATAAGGGAGGATTGTAGCTTTCGTAACGCACACCTGCGCTGAATCCGCCTTTTTGGTAGTTAATATTCCCAAAGGCATTATACCTGAATAATTCACTTCCAGGATCAGCATCAATGATCGTATCTTTTTGATAATAGGCTGCATCAATCTGGAAGTTTCCATGTACTGAACCTAATTCGTTACCCAACTGCGCTTTTGCCGTTTTACAAAACCATCCAAAAGAAAAAATAAATAATATTCGTGAAGTAAGTTTTACTGACATATATGCTTAATGAGATTGAGTAGTAGAACGTTTTCGTAAAATATATTAGTGAGAAAGCTTTTCTCCATTTGCCAGTTTTCTAACGTTTTCAAATAATTTTTCTTCATCGCCTTCAGCGTACGAATTGTGACTCCAAACAATATTTCCTTCCCCATCTACTAAAAAAGTATGCGGAACATTATTCACATTCATCGCTCGTTTAAAATCCTGATTCTCATCAATGTAAACTTCATAAGTCCAGCCTTTCACTTTCACATCGGTAACTACTTTTCCAGAGCTTCTTGCATCATCAATCGAAATAGCAATTAGTTTTACTCCGGTTTCTTTCACAAGCTCTGCATATTCTTCATTAATGGCGTCCAGTTCTTTTTTGCAAGGTTTGCACCAGGTGGCCCAAAAACTAATAATCATGGGTTTACCACTATTCACAAACGTATTTGAATTAGTAGAGGAACCATCTAGTTTTTTTACTGTAGCAGAAGGTATTTTATCTCCATCCGATGTTTTAAAGGCTGATAAAGAAAGAATAACAGCTGAAGAAAGGATTAGTAGTTTTTTCATGGGTGATTTTCTTTAAACAAATATAACAATTTTGGTACTGACCTCATTCAATAAAAGTGCCATAATAGCATCAGAAAATGGGATTCTTAAAGAGGGGTTTATATGAATAAAAAGATTAAACCACATAGAAACAGAGGGTAAGGTACCTTGTAAAGATTGAAGCTAAGGCTTAGCAGAGTACATAGATTCTAATTTAAAAGGTAGTTTCTATCATATCCTTAAACTACATTTATTTTCTATGTACCTATGTGGTTATTTTATACTTTACCATTGTATTTCCTTAAAAACCATTCAGTTGATAGGAATGCCAAAATGATGAAAAATAACCATTTGAGATTAACAAGGTCAGTTAATTGTTTATGGGAATAGGTAATGGATTTAATTTTTTCACTGGATAGGATATCATCCTCTAAATTTTTCAATTGATTTTTATAAAACATTTTTCCTCCGCTTTTCTGCGAGATCTGGTATAGAAGCTGATGATTTGCAACAGTATTTACACGCTCAGAAACAATTTCCTTCACAATAACCAAGCCTTGTTTGGTATACAGTTTATCGCCGTATTTTACCTTTGCTTCGTAACTGTATTCTCCCGCAGGAAAGCGACCTGCAGATAGGACATACATGGTTTGCTTTTTACTGAAAGTATAATTATAAGTTTTGTTTTTAAAATCCTTTAATATTAATGTTACATCAGGTTCAGTTACTAATTCATAACTTTGGTTATACACTTCCGCTGTAAAATCAATAGCTTCATTTTCATTGATAATTTTTTTCGAAAATACCCTGAAAAAACTTTTATCTGCTTTTACTGATAAATACTGAACCGTTTTGCTGATCAGTTCATTGAACAGATTGTGATTCCCATGGTCCTGAAAATCTCTCATGCGCCAGCGCCATAATCCATCACCTAAAAATATGCCTGTTTTAATTCCATTGTTTTCGTAAAACATCATAAGTGGATCTTCTGTTTCTACTACTCCTATTTTTTGTGCTATAAATATATTGGCTCCGTTTTGGATTGCACCATTTTTGAAAGGACAGGATACGGCTGGTAAATCTTTTATATAAGTTCTTAATTCATCACTTATTGTAAACAATGAAAATTCTTTTTGATAAACGCCTTCTGCATCATTAGTTTTATTAGTGAATAAGGATTTGGAATTTCCGGTATTCATGTAATTACCGCCAATATAAAAAACAGATTGATTGTTTGTTTTGAGTTCATTGCTGATCCGTTGAGGTATTGAATTCGCCTGATGAATCATAACTAATGAATATGGCTTCAATGGTTTAGTAAATTCATTTATCATGGCAACTTCTACTTCATAAGTTTGGGCGGATGAAATGCTTTGTTCTAAAGCTGCGATATCCGGATGAGGCGCATTGGTTAGGATCAGTATTTTTTCACGATTGTCAATTACATCGATTATAAATGATTGACTGTTATTTTGTTTATTCTTGTCTTCTTCTAAATTGGATAGCGAAACAGTATATTTTTGGATACCCGGTTGTTCAGCGTCTAACAAAAAGTTAAAGGCTCTATTAAAGGAATTTGATGTAATGGTAAAATTTTCTGATTTCAACACTTTATTGTCACGAGTTATTGAAATATTTACTTGTTTATCTTTTAAATCTATTGCATTCACAATAACTTCCACTGGAAAAGAATTTCCTAAATAAGCAATCTGATTATGATTTATAGTTTGAATCCAGACATCCTTTAAAGGTATAGTATCGCCCAAAGCAATTGTGTAGATAGGGGCATTTAATTTGTCAATACTATAAAGGGGATTAGTGCCTTTATTATATATGCCGTCTGTTGCAAGAATAATAGCCCCTATATTTTTATTGGCATAATTATTTTCAATATCCGAAAATAATTTCGAAATGTCAGTTTCTTTCCCTTTAAAATCAACATCGCTTGTTAGCGGAAAAGTTGGCCGCCCATCAGAATCAAACTGATAAGTGCGAACATCGTATTTGTCTTTTACAGCAATAATTAATGCATTTAATGCTTTACTATAGTTTGTTTTAATGTCTGTTGAATCTTTACCGGCAATAATTGAAGATGAGTTATCCTGAGCTATAATAATTAAGGGTTTTTCGGTTTCGTTCACCAGTCGCTTAACAAAAATATCGAGTAGGAGTAGGGCAATAAGACTGACAGAAATAAAGCGTAAGGCCGCTAATCCGTATAATAAAATCCTGGAACGTTCTAAATTCTGTTTATCTCTCACATATAACATGGCAGAAAAAACAAACCCTGCTACAAAACATAACAGGGTGTAATACCAGGGATAATTAGAGATCAATTGCATTTTTTATTTTTAAAGGCAAACAAATCGGTGACTGAAGTTCTCGAATTCACTACTATTAGGTTAACATTCCGCCGCATACATTAATACATTGGCCTGTAATATATGAACTCATATCGCTTGCTAAAAATAAAGTAAGATTAGCAACATCTTCTGCGGAACCACCGCGCTTTAAAGGAATTGAATCTCTCCATTGCTGAACCGTTTTTTCATCTAATGCGGCTGTCATTTCAGTTTCAATAAAACCGGGGGCAATTGCATTACTACGAATATTACGGGAACCTAATTCTAAAGCTACTGATTTTGTAAAACCTATAATGCCTGCTTTGGAAGCTGAATAGTTGGTTTGTCCTGCATTTCCTTTAACGCCTACAACTGAACTCATATTAATAATAGAACCGTAACGAGCTTTTAACATCGGTTTTTGTACAGCTTTGGTTAAGTTAAATACCGATTTCAAATTAGCGTTAATAACTTCATCCCATTGCTGTTCACTCATGCGCATTAATAACGTATCACGTGTGATGCCTGCATTATTTACTAAAACATCAACGGTTCCAAATTCAGCAACAACATCTGTTACCAATTGTTCAGCAGCTTTAAAATCTGCGGCATCACTTTGATAACCTTTGGCTTTAATACCGTATGCTGCTAATTCAGTTTCGAATGCTTTCGCTTTTTCAACAGAGCTTAAGTAGGTGAATGCAATATTACAGCCTTGTTCAGCAAATTTGATAGCAATTCCTTTTCCAATTCCGCGGGAAGCACCTGTGATAATCGCAACTTTATTTTGTAATAACTTCATATGCTAATTTTAAAATTTTAATGCCTAAATATACTAATAATCAAATAAAGTATATTTCGTGAAACTTCTAAAGTTTCTAACTACATAGTAACATAGGATTTGCAGGCTCAGCATAAAACTATGTGTCTTGTATTTAACCGTTCTAATTTTTTTTTGATTCTCAAACAGGCTATCTGAGCAAAATATCACTCTTCTTTTTTGGTCGTTTATTTTCGAACCATACAAAATGTTTTAAACGCATTTCCTCATCCTTTATGTTCTCTAATGGAAAAACAGTGGATTCAGGTTTGTTACGAAAAGTAGCCCTATCAACACCATCACTGTTAAACCATACGGTTAGGTCTGAACAAATGGTTTGATTAACACCTTTATAATTGGTTTTTTGTTTCACATAATAAATAATCTGTGCATTGCCGATTACATTTAATTTCCGAATAGAATCTTTTGCGAAAAATCCTTCTATTCTCCTGCCTTCAATCTGGTTAAATTTATGATCGTCAAGGCTATCCACTTTCTGAATTACGATGGCATTATTCACTAGCTCAAAATATTTAATGCTGGTTTGTCCAACCGTTACTTTAATTAGTTTAGAAGTTACCTGCCCGTTATTCGTCCATAAGATAGGTGAATTATACATCGTCATTAAAGAATCATGCATATAGTAAGTCAAAGAATCGCACATGCCCTGAAGGTCTTTTTTATAAATCTTAACGTGCCGAAAAGCTCTTACAAATGTGTGAAGCGAATCAGGTTGAGAATAAGATAGCGTATCAGCTGCCATAAATAACGTGTCTTTTTCTACCACTTTGCTAAACACAGCGTTGCCTGTTACAATAGCTTTATTTCCTTTTTCGTAATGCTCAGCATAATTGCCGGTAATCAAAACCTGATTGGCTGCTGTTGTATCAATGATTCTTACATTTTTAGTAGCCCTTGCATAACCTCGTTTTCGGTTATAGTAAACACTGTCTCCTAACAATACCTGATTGTCATTAACGATCTTTGCATTTTTACTGAAACGTGAAATGTCATTTTCTGTGTCATACCAGCCGTTTTCACAATAAATATAATTTTCCTTACTTGTTATGATTGATGGCCCGATAAAATAGGCTGTTTTATTATCGGTGTTATAGCGGAGTGTGTCGCCATTCATTTTAAGGTCCGGGTTTGTTAATATTACATCATAATGAAAAGCCATTTCTTTGGTAGAAGAATAATAGTGGCCGTTTTTACTTATTAAAGTGTTTTCTTTATTTACAATGGTTCCGCCGTTATAATAACTTGCTACCGCGTTTCCAATATCGTAAATCAAAGTATTGGTTGTAAGTGTCATATCTTTTTCAATGCATTTTACATGACCTTTCAAATTGGCAAGCTTCGTTGCTGCGTCGTACCTTAACGAATCACCGTATACAAAAATACTATCTCCTTTAATGATACTAATGTGTCCAAAAGCTTCAAGTTTTTTATCACTGTAAAGGTAAGCGCTATCACAACGCATTACTGCTCCATCATGTTCACATTCAACATCACCAATTAATCTTCGGGCATCAACACCAATAGAACTGTCATATACTAATCGTTTTGCATGACGAATATTAATAAGCTTCCCGCTTTTTGGCTCAATCGTTTGAGTAGGTTTTACCTGGCTAATACTGATAAATGATAACAATAAAATTACGCATGTTAACCACCTGCATGCATTAGGAATACCTGATATAAGAATGTGATTTAATTTCATTTTCAATGCATAAATTTAATCTTAATTAAGTGAATGCCGCTATATGATTACAATATTTTGGGAAGAATTAGTCACATAGTGGTAAGATTTTAAGGGAACAAAGAGTCTCTATCGAATTTGGAGCACCGAAAAACTTTTTTGTTGAAAATGAATTATTTGGGCGTTTCCTTTGTATAAGTGGTTAAAAAATCTAATTGTTTTATATATATTAAACCTTTCATCATTTGCCTCGTTCTTGTATCTTTACGCCCTTATGAGTAAAATAAAGAAGAACATATTTGTTGAGAATGCCGAGATAGTGGATATTTCCTCTGAAGGAAAATCAGTTGCCAAAGTAGATGGCATGGTGATATTTGTGGATGGCGGAGTACCTGGAGATGTAGCGGATGTGATGATCACCCGCAAAAAAAATAATTATGCAGAAGGCCATGTGGTGACCTTGAAAACTCCATCAACGAAGCGAGTTGAACCTAAATGCGAACATTTTGGCCATTGTGGTGGCTGCAAATGGCAACACATGAATTATGAAACACAGTTATACTTCAAAGAGAAAACTGTATCAGATGCTTTGACACGAATCGGAAAACTGGATGTGTCTACAATGAAACCTATTTTTCCCAATAAGGCTGATTATTTTTACCGTAATAAACTGGAATTCTCATTTTCTGACAAAAAATGGCTTACCTCTGAAGAAATCAAAAGTGGAGAGGAAATTAATAACCGAAACGCATTGGGTTTTCACATACCAAAAATGTTTGATAAAATTCTGGACATCAAAAACTGTTACCTTCAGGAAGAACCCTCTAATTCAATTCGTAACGAAATAAGAGATTTTGCCAATAAAAATGAACTCAGTTTTTTCGGAGTTCGTGATAAAACAGGTTTATTAAGAACCTTGATGATTCGATCCTCTAGTAATGGGGAACTGATGGTATTAATTCAGTTTTTTGCCAACCAGCCAGAAAACATTGAATTGTTGTTGAATCACCTGAAAGTCACCTTCCCTAAAATTACATCTTTACAATATGTAATTAACCAAAAAGGAAATGATACTTTGCAGGATCTGGAGATAAAAACGTTTTCTGGCCGCGACCATATTTTTGAAGAAATGGAAGGTCTTAAGTTTAAGATCAGTGCAAAATCATTTTACCAGACCAATTCACCCCAGGCCTATGAACTATACAAGATAACGCGCGATCTTTGTGGTTTAACCGGAAGCGAAACTGTGTATGATTTGTATACCGGAACCGGCACGATAGCAAATTTTGTAGCCAAAAGAGCCAAACAGGTAATTGGCGTTGAATATGTAGCGGATTCTGTGGTTGATGCCAGAAATAATTCGGATTTCAATAACATAAGTAATACGTTGTTTTATTCAGGTGACATGAAAGATGTTTTGAATGATGAGTTTGTAATGAAACACGGTAATCCTGATGTTATTATTACCGACCCTCCAAGAGCAGGAATGCATGAAGACGTAATACGCGTTATTTTAAGAGCCGCTCCAAAAAGAATTGTATATGTGAGTTGTAATCCTGCTACACAGGCACGGGATCTTGCGATGATGATGGAGGAATATGAGATCAAAGAAATTC
Organism: Bacteroidota bacterium; assembly: GCA_040387555.1. Taxonomy (GTDB): domain Bacteria; phylum Bacteroidota; class Bacteroidia; order B-17B0; family Aurantibacillaceae; genus UBA4416. The sequence goes on from JAZKDO010000003.1 coordinate 939,370, forward strand.
AACCTGTTGATATGTTTCCACAAACTGCTCATGTAGAAAATGTTGTATTATTAGTGAAAAAATAATCCTCACTTGTAAAGATCGCAATTTATAGAAAGCCGTGTATTCTGCCTTTTTCAGGGTATTTATAATAGTTTTTAACTATTTTCTGATTTAATGTAACTATTTATACCTAATAGAGTTAAAGTAATATATAAACCCTTTAATTATTAAAAAAATATGATGACTACTACCTTTGAAACGATTGAAAAAGAGAACATAGAAGCTTTAAAGTTTCCTAGCGACGAAGTACTTTCAGATGAGAATTTAATTAAAGAGCGAAATTCAGAGCTAACCCGGGCCTTATCATTGGGTAATTTAGAACATACTAAAATTAAGATTTACTTTGAAGACGACCAATCACGTAAATTAGTTGAAACTACGGTTTGGGGTGTTACTGACAAACGAGTGATCTTAAAACAAGGTGTTGTAATTCCAATTAACCGGGTACACAAAATTTCACTTTAAGACTTACAACATTTTAAAAGCCCACTGTTTTTTAACGATGGGCTTTTTTATGCTCTTTGTTTTTTATATAATACAGGAACCTTTGGCATGTTTTAATTTTACGACTATGCAGCAGAAGGGTTTTTATATTGTAAATGCGATCACTATTTATCGCCTGTTAATGACGCCTGTTTTAGTTTATCTAATCTTCAATGGCCGCCTGCAGATATTTGCCATCATGCTGACTATCAGTTTTTTTTCTGATTTGGTGGACGGTATTTTGGCCAGATATTTTAAAGTAAGCAGCATTTGGGGATCCAGACTTGATTCTATTGCTGATGATCTCACTATTGTTTCAGCGATGATAGCTATGTTTGAATTTAAATTTTTCTTTATCAAAGATCAGTTGATGATATTTATTTTGTTGTTTATTCTTTATGTCATCCAAAATGTATCTGCCTTAATCAAGTATAAAAAGTTATCAAGCTTTCACACTTATTCAGCAAAAGTGGCGGCTTTGTTTCAGGGTGTCTTTTTAATCTTGTTATTTTTTTTAGAAGAACCTCCGTATCTATTATTTTATTTGGCTATAAGCTTAACAGCATTGGATCTTTTAGAAGAAATTATCCTGGTTTATATGCTTCCGCAATGGGAAACAGATATCAAAGGAATATATTGGGTATACAGACGAAATAGGATGTAGAATTAATTATCAGTGATTACTTCACTAAAAATCCCCTGTTTTAAAACAAGGGATTTTAATATTAAGAATCAAGAATATTATTTAATCCTTGGCAGTAAAGTTACATGTCCCGTCTTTTGCTTTTTAGCGCCACTCATTGCTATGATTTCAACCTTGTAAATATAAACTCCTTGTTCACAAGTTCTGCCTTTTTCTTTTCCGTCCCATCCAATTTGATCTTCAGTACTCTTGAATACCACACTTCCCCAACGGTCAAAGATCGTGAGTTTGATTTCGCTGATACCGTAGCCCATCGGGATGAAAACTTCATTAATCAAATCGTCATTCGGCGTAAAAGCATTTGGAATAAATACTTCCCAGTCTTTAGTCACGGTAACGCAAACCACATCGGTATTTTTACAACCTTCTACACTGATAGCTTCCAGGGTATAGCATGTATAATCCTGTGGGTTAACTGTAATTGTAGGACAATAGTTACATTCCAATTGAACATCTGATGGTGACAGGAACCCAAGTTGATTGTAATTGTTTCCTGTTCCAACAAGGGTAATTGTATGGTCAATATTAATTGTTGTATCAACACCTGCATAAACTGTGGGCAATGGATTCACGATCACTGCCACTGTAGCGGTACCTGAACAATTATTAGTTGTACCGGTTACTGTATAAATTGTAGTAACAATCGGGTATACATCAGTTACCGATTCATTAGGACTCATCATTCCGGTAGTAGGGCTCCAGCTATAGGTTAAGGCCCCATCAGCATAAATAGGAGCAACCTTTCCTTCGCAAATAGTTTGATCAGGACCAGTTGTTACGGTTGGATTTGGTTTTACAATAATCGTAACTGTATTTGTTGATGTACATAAGAAAGGAGCTGTTCCATTTGAGCCGATAATAGTGTAAGTAGTAGTTTGTGCAGGTGACGCTACTGCCGGTGTGCCATTTACATTGGTTACTGATGCAGAAGGTGACCAGGTATAATTAGCAGCACCAAAAGCAGTTAAGGTAGAAGAACTTCCTGCGCAAATAGCAGTAGGACTGGCAAAACCTGTTACAGTAGGTGTCGGAACCACTGTTAATGTATAGGTTGTAAAACTGCTACAGCCAAGTTGAGTCGTTCCGGTAACGTTATAAACCGAAGTTGTATTTGGACTTGCATTAACTACCGAACCACTAGTTAAATTTAAACCAGTTGACGGGGACCATGAATAAGTATTAGCACCACTGGCGTTTAAAGAAGAGGAAGCGCCACTGCAAATTACCGATGGTGTTCCGGCTACTGAAATAACTGGATTAACGGTGACTGTAACAACTACTTGTGCCGAATTTGTACATGTACTGGTTGATCCAATAACTGTATACGTTGTGGATATAGAAGGAGCCGATGTAACTGTATTTCCATTGGCAGAACTTAATGTTAATGCCGGCGACCAGGTATAAGTTGTAGCACCATTCGCTGTCAGGGTTGTGTTTCCTAGAGGGCAAATAGTTGCTGTGGCCGGTGTTACATTGACTACTACTGTATTATTAACCACCACTGTTACCGTATTGCTCGCGGTACAAGCGCCAGTTAAACCATCTATGGTGTAAGTTGTGGTTACTGAGGGTGTACAAATAACTGTTGAACTTGTATTATTGTTTAAATAAATATTTGGAGACCAGGTATATGATGCTGCCCCGCTTGTTGTTAATGTATTAGAGGATAGCGGGCATACCGTCATATTTGCTGGCGCAGTCACAACTGGCAATGGGTTAATAGTTATAGTGGTTGTCGTTGCATTAATACAACCATTATCATCTATACCACCAACAGTATATGTTTGAGTAGCACCGGGAGTTCCAGTAACTACCGCGCCAATCGTCGTGTTAAGACCTATTCCAGGAGCCCAACTATATGATGTGGCGCCCGTGGCTGTTAAGGTTGCAGTTTGCTGGCCTAAACATATTGAGGCTGTGTTCACGGTAATTACTGGTAACTGGTTCACAAGAATACTGGTTGTTGTATCATGGAAACAACCATTGATATCTGTTCCGGTAATCGTATATATTTGAGTTGCAGAAGGTGTTCCTGTAACAACTGACCCGGTGTTTATATTCAGTCCTGTTCCAGGGGTCCATGTATAAGTACTCGCTCCGTTAGCTGTTAAGGTTGCCGTTTTTTGTCCTAAGCAAATGGTTGCTGTGTTGGCAATTATTGTTGGTAGTGGATTAACTGATATATTAGTAACGGTTCCATTGATACAACCATTCATATCCATTCCGGCTACAGTATAATTTTGAGTTGAACTTGGCGTACCGGTTACCACTGATTGGGTTGTGGTACTTAATCCTGTCCCTGGTATCCAGCTATACGTTAGTGCCCCGTTGGCTGTTAATGTTGCTGTTTGTTGTCCCATGCAAATTGTAGAACTATTAACAGTAATAACAGGTAGTTGGTTTACAGTAATGAAGGTTGTTGTGTCATTGATACATCCATTAGTGTCGGTTCCGGTGATGGTATATGTTTGTGATGAAATGGGTGTCCCTGTAACTACAGACCCGGTTGTTGCGCTCAGTCCTGGTGACCAAGTGTAAGTAGATGCACCGTTAGCTGTTAATGTTGCTGTGTTTTGTCCCAGACAAATAGTAGAGCTGTTGACTGTAATGGTTGGATTTGGTAAAACCAGGACGGTTGTTGCTGCAGTATTATTACAGCCACCTGCTGTTGTGCCTAAAACAGAATAGGTTGTGGTTACTGATGGAGTAGGTGTAATAGTGGTGGTTGTAGCACCTGTATTCCAGCTATATGTTGCTGCTCCATTTGCAATAAGTTCTACTGGGGTACCAGGACAAATTGGTTGTCCCTGACATGCGGCATCCATAACTCCCACAGCAAGGTTTATGTAGGTTTCATCACCCAGATAGTTTAATGATACGCAAGAATGCGTTCCCGGGAACCGTATAATAGTATAACCTTCTGCGCCAATAAGAGTGGTTGGATTTACATAAGTCATCGCAATTCCTGTCCATAAAACCTGGTATGGCACTGAAGTAACAATGGTAATTGGAAGAGATGGTTGACCAATACTTGCGAAAGCAATCTGTGGATTAATTACAGGTTGGCTAAAACAGAAGTTTAATGTACCGGCAAGATCGTTTCTTATGGTAGTTGAGGTAAGAGGTACGTTAAAAGAAGCGGGAAAATTTCCACCGCCGAACATTGATGGCGTTGTGGATAGTCCGCTTCCAGAATGTGTTGCATTCACGTTAACGCCATTTGGTAATGTTCCCTGGGCTAAGTTGGCTGTAACTGATGTGACATTCACCCAATTTAAAACTGAAGTATCGCATAAACTATTTTTCTGAATAATGTAAACACTTGGTGGGAAACCTCCATTCTCTACTTCTACGGAAACAGTGTTTGTTGCCGAGCAATTTCCGTTAGATCCGGTTACAGTATATACTGTAGATGTTGCAGGACTTGCAGTAACTGTATTGCCATTAGTTGGACTTAAACTTCCTGCTGGTGACCAGGTATAAGAGTTTGCTCCACTAGCTGTTAATACTGTAGACGTTTGCGGACAAATAGTTGAGTTAGGTGATATATTGATAACTGGTAATTGGTTAACCGTTATTGCGGTAATGGTTCCATTTAAACATCCGTTGGCATCCATCCCAATCAAAGTATAATTTTGGGTTGAAGTCGGTGTTCCGGTTACGATCGCATCTGTTGTTGAACTAAGACCTGTTCCTGGGATCCAACTGTAAGTTACCGCACCGTTAGCTGTTAATGTAGCTGTTTCGCCGGCGCAGATTGTAGCACTGTTTGCAGTAATAATAGGCAAGGGATTTACACTCAAAGTTACAACGCCGGATTGTGGGCAAGAATATCGATCTTCAGAATACACTGTAAATGTATTAGGTGCCATGGAGGTCACTGTGATTTGATCTGTATTACCGGGTGTACTTGTATTAGTAAATGTTTCTGTTCCGGATTGCACCCAGGTATATGTGTAGCCCGGTGAACCTAAAAGTGTGCTGGCTGTAATTGGAACATTAGTGCCAGGACAATGGATAGGGGCATTGATTAAAGTTACCTGAGGGCAAATATTGACTTCAATAACAGATAAAGAATTATATCCTGAACAACTTAGGTCATTCCAGCTTCCGTTAGGATAAATTTGTGTACAATCTTCAACTCCACCGGCATCATTTGGTTCTCCAGCTGCCCAATTTGAATATGCTACAGGCGAACCATCGTACCATGTAAAACTTCCTTCTGTAATTTCATCAGTGTATCCTATCCAAACAACTTCAGCGGAATATCCCTGATTTGATAAGGCTTGGACGAGGTCAGCATTTTCAGTAGCAGATTGCACTGAAATAAGGTTTGCACCAAATGACTGTGCATATGCCTGTGCCTGTGGACCAGTCATGAATTGAGGATTGATGAAATATAAACTACATGTGTTATTCATTCCCAACAATTCTATGTTGCCAGCTGATGTTAAGGCAGATCGGATGGCTCCTAGATTACATGCGCTCGAAACACAAGCTCCGATGCCAATAGAAATTGTTGAGGATCCTGTGCATCCCCCTGTTGAACCAAGAACCGTATAAATTGTATTTGCCAAAGGAGAAGCGGTAACATTCGATCCGTTAGGAGAACTTAACGTTCCAGCAGGACTCCAGGTATAATCGGTTGCGCCATTTACATCCAATAACGCCGAACCGCCGGGACATACTGTTGGTGTATTTGAAGTTAGTGTTAATGTTAAAGCGCCGCCCATGCTGATGTTTGCGGTTGCAGATCCGGTACAGGTTCCGGTTGCCCCAATAATGGTATAGGTAGTAGCTCCAATAGGAGTAGCAGTAACCGTATTTCCGTTTGGAGAACTTAATGTAGCTGAAGGGCTCCATGTGTAATTAGTTGCTCCACTTGCTGTAAGGTCAACAGAACTCCCGGCACATACTGTAGAAGTATTTGGAGTAACAGTTAGGGTTAATCCCCCACCAATTGTAACAGTAGATGTCGTTGACCCCGTACATGTTCCTATAGCTCCAATAATTGTATAAATAGTTGTAACAGCAGGACTTGCCGTTACATTAGTTCCATTTGAAGAACTTAGTGTAGCTGAAGGGCTCCAGGTGTAATTGGTTGCTCCACTTGCAGTAAGGGTTACGGAGCCTCCGGAACAAATGGTTGGGTTATTCGGAGTTACCGTTAAATTAATAGAAGGGTTTAAACTTACTGTTATTGCGGCAGTTGCAGATCCACAAGTGCCCAGTGCAAAAACAGAAACAGTTCCTGCTGATGAACCAAAGTTCACTGTAATAGCATTGGTATTAGTTCCGGATGTAATGGTTGCACCTGCGGGTACTGACCAGGTATAGCTAGTACTGGCTACGTTAGTAACTGAGTAAGTAATGCCAGTTGCATTCGGACAAATTGTAGTTGTACCGCTAATTGTACCAATTGCAGGAGGTGTACCACCGACAGTCACCTGCACTGTTCGTGTTTGGGTGCCGCTGCAACCCGGCGATGAGACCGTGTAAATGGTTGTGGTGGTTGGATTCGCAACAGTAACGCTGCTTGAAGTTGAACTTAGTGCAGTTGCCGGCGTCCATGTATAACTGGACCCTCCGCTCACCGTAAGAGTTGTGGATTGCGCGGGACATATTGTGACAGAGGGTGAAATGGTAAGGCTGGCGGCAGCGGGTAAAACCGTAATAGTGACACATTTTTGGCCAATGCAGCCGGCCGCATTTTTAGAGGATGCACAAAGTTGATCTGTCGTTGAAAGTGTAAAAGTTGCCTTTGGACCAGAACCACCAAATATTGGATCAGCAATCCCTGGAAGTGAGGATGGAATCGGATTGTCAGTACAATTTCCAAAAAGACATGTTTGTATAGTAGCATCTGTGTTAAAAAAATTCCAATTCCATGTATACGGATTTTGTCCGGAGCCACCACTTGCTGTTAAGGTAACTGTTTGTCCGGCACAAATTGTAAGTGATGGCGCAACTGCTAAGTTTATGACAGGCGCGGCAACTCCCGTTATATTCACGGTTGCAGGAGCTGTAGCGCATCCACCACCATAATTAATAATTAAAGTATAGACACCGTTATTTCCGGCCGTCCAGTTATTTATTGTTGGGGATTGTATATTTGATGTAAAACCGGATGGTCCTGTCCACGAATATGTACCACCATTTGTAACAGAGGTAAGAGATACATTACTTCCAAAGCAAACTAAGGATGGCGCGGTGATATTCGCAGGGCTTAATGTATTAGTTACGGTAACGGTTTTAACGATTGTTATGCCTGTAGGAGTGCAAGCTGAAGCGCCCATTGTTAAAGTGTAAGTAGTTGTTACTGTTGGTGTAATAGTAATTGTTTGGGTGTTTGGGTAAACTCCCGGAGGCGTAGATGACCAGTTATATGATGAGGCAGATGAACTGGCACCTAAAGTTGCACTTGTTCCTGGACACATTTGTGAAGGACCGGTTATTTGTTGACCTAAAGCTACACCTGCTTGCGCGCCTACTGTATAACTACATACATTTCCTCCGAACCCATCTACCATTACATAATATGTTGTTCCGGGCACAAGGTTTACATTTGTTGTGATGGTAAATGACCCAGAACCACTTCCCTGCGATACACAATTGGAGACTTCCGTAAAGCTAGTGCAATTACTTGATGCGTAGATCACAGCCTGTATACCTGAACCGGAAGATTGGCAACCGGCAGAAGTAAATGCTAATGATGCACTGGATCCACTTGCAACAAAACTTAACCAGGAATTATTTTCAATAGAGCCACAAAAATTTCCTAAACCAGAAGTATTGCCAGCGGTGTATGAACCGCTTGTATTTCCGCAGTAACCATTTAAATCACAAATTAACGGGGCATTGGCACATTCATTTGCCGCAGGTGTAGAGGCACATGCCATAGGATCAGGCAATGGACCGGTTGGTTTATTAGAAACATCGGGGCCATTGTCCATTCTGAAACGGAAACCTTTTGAAGTAACACTGCCATTTGATTTAAAATGAAGGGTAAGGTATGTTCCCGAGGAAATAACTAAAAAATTCTGGTCTACGTATCCCGAAACGGTTTTTAGCTTAGTTGCTAATGTGTCTTTACCGTCAAATATTTCCAGTATGTCATTATTTGTTTCGGTAGAAAAATACTGACTTTTCAAATATATCTTGCGGTTATACTGGTTTTTAATAGTTACAACATAGTCTTCGTTATTAGTGTAACCAGAAGACATACCCATTTCGCCATTATAGCTGCTATAAAGGAACGCTCCATTTACCGGTAAATTAAATAATTTGGAAGCATCAAGAAATACACTGTTTGGATTTGCTGATTCTATGGCTTTATTAGGTTTTAATGTAACGGCTTCATGATAATTCGTTTGTGCTATCAAAGATGTAAGAACGCCGCTAAAAAGTAAAAAAAATAGATTTTTTTTCATTGACCATTATTTATTAAGTGTTCTAAAATAGGAAAAAAACGCTTGAATAGGTGTTAAATCTGATTCAGAGTACCGTTTGAGTATTTAAAAAAGAGGTTTCAATTAGGGAGCAACCGCTACAGACATTTTTAAATGTGATTTATTGACTAAAAAAACTATTAAAGACCGACTTAAGAAATATGGATTATTGATTAAATTAGCCCATTAGATAAAACTAAACTCTGTTATCAAAATCGATTTTTATGAGATTATTGGTTAGGCCGCCACAATTATTAAGAAGCTTTTATAAAGATTCAGTTTGGCGAATGAGTAAAAACGAACCGGTAATTTATTTAACTTTTGATGATGGACCCATTCCTGAATTAACGCCATGGATTTTGGATGTGTTGAAACAATATCAGATTAAAGCCACTTTTTTTTGTGTAGGACAAAACATTGCAAAAAATCCTGAAATTTTTGAAAGAATTAAACTTGAAGGTCACCAGGTTGGCAATCATACTTATAATCATGTTAAAGGATGGGAAGTAAGTAAAACCGCTTATCAAGAAAATATTGAAAAGTGCCAGGATTTAACCGGTACTAATTTTTTCAGACCGCCTTATGGACGAATTAAAAAAAGCCAGTTTAAAATAATCAAAAAAAAATATAAAATAGTATTTTGGGATGTACTAAGCTATGATTATGATAGACTAACCTCTCCTAAAAAATGTTTAGATAATTGTTTGAGATATACCAGAAATGGAAGCATCATCGTTTTTCATGATAATATTAAAGCCACTCAAAATTTAAAATTCGCCCTTCCTCATTATATTGAACATTTTTTAAAATTAAATTATAAATTTGCAGCTCTATAATTTATTGAAATGAAAGTTTTATTTTATATCATCTTTTTTTTAAGTGTTGGCCTTTTTTCCTGTAAAACTTCATCCACTTCATCCCAAAAAACAGAAACTTTTAAAGTTTGGGGAAATTGTGAAAAATGTAAAGTCACTATTGAAAATTCAGTTAGTGTTGATGGTGTTACTGAGAAAGACTGGAATGTTGAGTCTAAATTGATGACCGTTAAGTTTGATACTATGAAAGTTACCTTGAACGGAATTCAACAGTTAATTTCAAAAGCAGGATATGATAATGATGGGTTTTATGGTGACGATTATGCTTACGCTAAATTACCTGCATGCTGCCAGTATGACCGCAAACCATTTGAATTGAAATAATCTTCTCAACCTCTATATAATATTTATTCTTACCTTCATTGGTATGAATTTTTTCGGGATTTTATATTATTTTATTTTACCTTTTTTCATTTTCCTTGCTGCCTGTACTTCTCAAAAGGTTAACCAATCCAGTACAGAAAATCTTTATAAGAAAGAGAATAACGAGTTAAGCTCCAAATACATTATTTATCATGTTAATGATAGTGTGAGCCAGTTATTTTATGAGATTTCCAATGAAACATTAATGTATAAAAGAACCGATACAAGTGATTATTTTTATTGCCATGTAAAATTGATCATCTCTGTAAGTTCGGAAGATGAGCTCAATCGTGTTCTCGATACTACAATCGTAGTTGTAAAAGACCGGCAATCTGATGCAATAGTAAAACAATTGAAAGGTAATGTGTTCTTTTCTTTAACAAAAGGAATAAATTATTATATAGATATTCAAGTGAGGGATATCCACAAAAAAGTGGTTTATCATCAAAGTGAATTTTCAAACAAATCAAGTGTTTATTCCCGACAGAATTTTTTAATTACTAATTCTCATAATGAACTTCAGTTCACTTCTTATTTTAAGCCAGAAGAAGTCGTTAATGTAAGATCACGACGAAATTTCGAAAAACTATATGATGTAGATTTTTTTAAACCAAATTTTAAACTTGCATTGCCTCCTTTTTCAACGGATCAAATGCAGCATTTCAGTTATAAACCAGATTCAACATTTAGTGTTTATATGGTTGAGGATAAAATTGAATTGGCACTTCCTCCTAGGGGATTCTATCATTTAAAAACGAATAATAATACAAAAGATGGTGTCACTTTTTTTGTTTACGAGTCTTCATTCCCTAAGATTAAAAATACCGAACAAATGATTCATGCTACCAGGTATATAATGGCAAAAAAAGAATTTGATAATTGCATGCTTGCCAATGATAAAAAAATGGCTATTGATAAATTCTGGATGGATATTGCAGGAAGTAACGAACGTGCAAAGGAATTGATTAGGAAATATTATGGTAGAGTTCAGGAAGCCAATAAATTATTTACCAGTTTCCAGGAGGGTTGGAAAACTGACCGAGGGATGATCTTCGTTGTATTTGGTGCGCCCAATAAAGTGACTAAGCGTAAAAATGGTGAAATTTGGACTTATGGTGAATTGGGAAATCCAAATTCTATGGTTTTTGCTTTTACAAAAATTATAAACCCCTTTACTGATAATGATTATTTTTTGGAAAGAAGTGAGGCTTATAAAGTTCCATGGTATGAAGCGGTTGATATGTGGAGACAAGGCAGGATTTATCTGGATAATTAAAACGTTTGTAAGAAAATTAATTACAAAGTATTTTAAGCAAAGTATTATAATTTTTGCAATGCCAATACAGCCTTGGTTTTAAAATCAAGGTCCTCCAGAAGATATTCTTTCCTCTGTTCAATTTTCAATAAATTTTTATAATACACTTTGGCAATTTCCTTTTCGTTATTTTCAATGAGCGCTTCTGCATAAAAAAAATTATTGGCGATATCATTAGGGAAATATTTTAATGCTTTTTCCAACATTCTCTTTGAGTTTTTTACACTTGGCCATGAAAAAATTATACCAAGATTGGGTACCCGATAATTTAAAACTCCTAGTACTTTCCAGCCTGCACCATTATTGTGCAATGAATCAATTGCGATTAATTTTTCGGAATTGGTTTTCATTTTATTCACTACACCATCATTGATGCTCTTAATAACTCCGGAAATTTCCCCCAATAGTCCAACACTTACAACATATTCAAAACAAATAGGACCATTTAATGGATATTTATCTTTTAAAATCTGACCTGTTTTTATAGCTTTTTCCAGAATTATTTTTTTCTCTGTTTCATTTTTACTGGCAAACCTGGCTTTAAAATTAAGCGACAGCAAATAATATAATCCTGCTTTTTCCCGATGATCTGATTCAAGCATTTCTTTTTCCAGAAGAACAATTGCTTCTCCAATAATTTCAGGATTCGCAGATAATCCCACGGAGCCTTCTGCTCTTTTATAAAATAAATCGATTCCTTTCTGTAAAGTATTAGAAGTTTGTGAGTATATGTTATTACCCACTACAAGAATGAAAAAAAGTATGAAACTAATCTTGTTCATTTAAACCAACATAAAATTGATCAGCCCATTTTCTGTACTTTATAATTGGACCATCTCCTTTTGCAAGTGCGGGTTGCTCAATAAAAATCTTGTGTTGCCATACATCAAAATCCTGACTCACATCATGTACATATCCTTTGAATGCTTGTTTTAATACAAGCTTATTTACTATTGATTTTGGTATAACTGACAGGAACGGATTTAATTTTGAAGGTTTCTCTATGTTCTTAACAGACATCCCGATTTTTAAAATTATTTTTCCATCGTCTATTGGTGTTGGAAAAACATATTGCCTTGTTTGCAATCCCATTGCGGGTAGGGTAACTTCAACAAATGAATAACCGAGCCCGTGAACATGGATATTGATCTGTGCTTTTATACCAGCATTGTTAAAAATACCGCCAGCCCTGCTAAATCCATATGATGCATTAAGGTATGGGCCATCCGCTGTTAATTCTTTTAAGTCGTGCACATTTGTATATTTGTGTACCACTGAAAAATGGCCTACATCAACACTATTCTCTGTCGTTTCCTGAGGATGACTGTTCAATAGAAAATCAGCGGTCATTATTTCGCTCCAATTTGCATTATCAGTTTCAGGAACCTGCCAGTCTGGTTCTTTATTTTTAATGTCGTGCCAGATCAAAACAAAACCATTTATTTCTTTGTGAGTATAAGTTTTTAATTTTGCTTTTGGTGGAGGATCGGTATTGTAGCCTGTTTCAGTACATGTGCCTTTTGTATCAAAACAAAAATAGTGAAATGGACAACGAATGGTTTCACCAACAATATTACCACCATGTCCGAAGTGGGCACCCATGTGCGGACAATAGGCATCAACAATAGATAATACACCGGTGTGGGTTCTAAAAACAATAATATCTTTTCCTGTAAATTGTTTAGTCACCAACGTTCCGTTTTTTACTTCGTCACATTTGGCAAGTACATACCAACCTGTTGGATAGGGGTGTAGCTTTTTTGAGGTAAATGATGTAGCCATCCTAATTTACTCTACCTTATTAGGTTCTAATACTCTAAGCTTTACAGATTCAACCGTTTGTTTTTTTCGCTGAAGAATCGTGATTTCGTAACCGCCATATTGTTTTTTTTCATTTACGCCGGCAATACGTCCCCATAAAAAATTAATCAGGCCAGATACAGTTTCATATTTAGGGCTTTCAGGAAAAGACATTGGCAAGGCTCCATTAACATCACTTATGCTGCTGTGGGCATTAACTATGTATTCTGTTTCACTTTTCTTTTCTACAGTTGGTTTTTCTTCATCATGTTCATCCTGAATTTCACCAACCAATTCTTCAATAATATCTTCCATTGTTACCACGCCAGCCGTTGCCCCAAATTCATTAGTAACGATAGCCATTTGTATGTGAAGTTTCTGAAAGTCACGTAACAGATTATTCACATGCATACTTTCGGGGATAAAATGAGCAGGGCGCATGATATCTCTGATTGTTTTAAATTTATTATCAATTACTGCTTTTAATAAATCTTTTGAGTGAACAACTCCAATCACGTTATCAATATCACCAAGGTAAATGGGTAAACGAGAGTAGCCTTCATCAATAACCACCTTAATCATTTCATTACGGCCAAGCTCTACATCAATCGCAGAAACCCGGTTTTGAGGTACCATGATTTGTTTTACAAGTCGGTCATCGAAATCAAATACATTTTGTATCAGTTCATTTTCACTTGGTTTAATTGCACCACCTTCTTCACTTTCAGTTAATATTAGTCGCAACTCTTCCTCAGTATGTACTTCATCTTCTCCAACTTTGGTGATACCAACAGTACGAAGTATAATATTCGAAGCCTTATTTAATAACCATATAAACGGACTAAATACAATGTAAAATATTCTTAACGGCCAGGCGATAAATAAAGCTGTATCCATTGAATATTTGATACCAATCATTTTGGGGATTTGTTCACCAATGGTGACATGAAAAAATGTAAGAAGAGTTAATGCAATAGGTAATGAAAGGCTATGAATCGTTAATGGATTAACCTGCCAGTTCGCTTTTTCAAATAAACTAATTACAATATGTGAGATGGCTTCTTCTCCAACAGCACCTAAAGCTAAAGACGCTAATGTAATCCCTAGTTGTGTAGCTGATAAATAAGCATCCAGTTTTTCCAAAAGAGTGCGAGTAACAATCGCGCGCTTACTGCCTTTTTGTATGAGTATATCTAATTGTGAGGCCCGGACTTTTACAAGTGCAAATTCGGCTGCAACAAAATAGCCATTTAATAGTACTAATAAAAAGGTAAGAAATAAGTCGCCCATCATACCTTTATTTTAATTTTTTAGCTAGTTCAGCTTCTTTATAAGAAATTGCATTCTTCAACATTTCAATTTCTTCCATTAGTTTTTGCGGGCTGGTTTCGTCACCTTCATTCCATAATTTATTGATAAAATATGGTTTTTCATTATAGTTAATTTTAATGTCGTTCTCTCTAAAAAAACTATACAAAGGAACTTTTAAATTTTTTGAAATATCTTCTAAATATCTTAGCTCAAGAGTTTTATTTGCCAAACCATCTTCTAATTCTTTTTCAGAAAGATTTAAATAATCTGCCAGCTGACTGAACGTGTAATTTTCTTTTATTAAAATCTCTTCAATTTTTCCTCTTAGTGAATTCATATTCTCATTTGTAATGAAAGGTATTCTCCCGACTAATTTACAAAAATTACTTATAAGACAGTGGAATTATCTTAAAATTACCAACCTGTTGGCATCAAGCTTTATGAAAATAAAGAGTAAAATTGTAAAGGACCATAAAGAAGATCCTCCATAACTAAAAAATGGTAAAGGGATTCCAATTACAGGCATCAAGCCAATCGTCATTCCAACATTAACAGCCACATGAAAGAACAGCACTGAGGCAACGCCATAACCGTAAATTCTACTGAAGGGCGATCTTTGTCTTTCTGCCATAAAAATAATCCGTATTATAAGAAACAGTTCGAGTATAATCACAATACTTGAGCCAAGAAAACCCCATTCTTCCCCAACTGTACAAAAAATAAAATCTGTGTCTTGTTCAGGAACAAAGTCATATTTTGTTTGAGTTCCTTGCAGATATCCTTTTCCAAAAAAACCTCCTGAACCAATGGCTATTTTTGCCTGGTTTACATTATAACCTTCTTTTTTCAAATCCACATTCCCTCGCCCTAGCAAAACATCTATTCTTGTGCGTTGATGCTCCTCGAGGTGATTATAGACATAATTGGTGCCTAATACTACACCGCCTGCCGTTGCAAAAACAAGAGACACGATGATGATGTTTTTTCGTGAACGTTTGATAAATAAAAATGAAAGCAATGAAACAACAGCAAGTGCAATAATGAGCGTTTGAGATTCCATTACGAGTGATAAAACAAATAATAAACCTGATAATAAACCGAAAATTAAAAAGTTTACAGATAAACCTTCCCGATATAACGTAATAATAAAGGCCATAAAAACAATAGCGAGCCCTGTTTCGTCTTGAAGTAATTTAATGATGATTAAAGGTAATCCCAAAATCACAACTGCAAATATGGTGTTCTTATAATTTTTAAGAAGATCCATGATACGGTTTCTTCTTGATGTTTCTACTTCAATGTTCACATTACTTAAAAATTTTGCCAGGGCAAGATTGGTTGCAAATTTCATAAATTCTGCTGGTTGAATCCCAAACTTTCCGAAACGGAACCAGGAACGGCTCCCTTTTACTTCTCTTCCCAGATAGGGAACCGCGATACAGGCAGCAAGAAGAAAGGCATAAAAAAAATACGCAAATACTGTGTAAAATCCGGCATCAATGATAAGGATGAAAACGGCAATAAACGCAGCACTACCGATCCAGATTAACTGCATTCCGTATTTTTGAGATGTGTCAAAAATGTTCTGATGTTCTTCATTATACACCGCAGCATAAATATTGAGCCATCCCATTAAAACGAGCACAGAATAGATAATAACGGTGAGCCTATCTACACCAAAAAATAAATTATGTTCGTCTTTTCTCAAGGTTTTTTTACAGGTGTTTTTTTGCCTAATAAATTTTTTCCGCCGATCAGGTCGGCTTCCATCATTCGTTTTTCCATTTCGGGGCGTGTTACTTTTCCGGTTAAATATTTTTCAATCATTAAACTAACTATAGGAGCACTCCACGTTCCACCAAAGCCTGCATTCTCTACAAAGCATACCATGGCAATTTTGGGTTTGTCTCTAGGAGCAAAAGCTAAAAATACAGCATGATCTTTTCCGTGAGGATTTTCAGCAGTGCCGGTTTTGCCGCAGGCCACAATTCCTGGAATCTTAGAAGCAGTAGCAGTTCCGGCATCGAAACATTTTTGCATCCCATCGTGAACAATATCGTAATACTCACTTTTTTGTACAACAGTTAAATGTTTTTCTTTGAATTTTGGATCCAAAGATTTTTCCATACCAACACCTTTGATACAGTGAGGTGTATAAAAAAATCCTTTATTTGCAACGATAGCCACAACGTTAGCCATTTGAAATGGTACTAATAATAATTCAGCCTGGCCAATGCCCAATGATACCACCGTGTTGCTTCTCCAATGATTTTTACCAAATACTTTATCGTAATATTCAACAGAAGGAACGTTTCCTGGTTTATCATAAGGAAGATCAGTACCCAATTTTGTTCCAGGTCCAAATGAACGAACGGCATCGCGCCAGTGATTATAACCGTCAACAAAATTCGGAAAATTTTTTTGATCCACAATTCTTGAGAAAACATAGCTATAGTAAGAGTTACAGGAAGTGGCAATAGATCCCGGTAGGTCAGTTGATGGATGAGGGTGGCATTTTGGATGGCCGCCCATTGGAGGATAACCCCCGTGACAAGGGAAAACAGTTGACCTGTCGATTAATCCATCATTTTGAGCAATAAGAGCATCAATTAATTTAAATGTGGAACCGGGAGGGTACATCGCCGTTAAAGCACGGTTAAAGAGAGGAAGATTTAAAGTATCTAAATATAATTTGGTAAAATTTCGAGAACGTTCTTTACCACCAACCAATAAATTAGGGTCGTAGCCAGGAGCAGAAATCAGACAAAGTATTTCTCCCGTGGATGGCTCTATGGCAACCACTGCGCCTCTTTTTCCGCGCATTAATTTTTCACCATATTCCTGTAAATCAATGTCAATGCTGCTGAATAAAGGTTTGCCAGCAACAGCTGCTGTATCGTACAGTCCGTTCATATAGCTGCCTTTTGTTTTATTGTGCACATCAACCATAACGATTTGTGTTCCTTTTTTTCCTCTTAAGGCTTCTTCATAGGATCGTTCAATTCCGCTGATTCCAATATAATCTCCTTCTCTGTAATAGATATCTTTAGCAGCCTTTTCTTTACTAACCTCTCCAACATAACCCAGTAAATGAGCTGCAACTGGTCGGGGATAACGTCTAACGGTTCTGGACTGCACATCAAATCCTTTAAAACGATAAAGTTTTTCCTGCAAGGCAGCATACACCTTATTGGAAAGTTGTTTTTCAAAAATACTTTCTTTCCGAGGTGAATTAGGAGCTTGCATCGCCTTTCGCATACGACGTAAAAAATCTTCTTTTGTAATTTCAAGCACTTTGCATAGTGCTATTGTATCGCAATCTTTAACCAGTTTCGGAGTCACGAGTAAGTCGTAAGAGAGCACGTTTTGAACAAGTAATTTTCCATTACGGTCAAATATATAACCCCTTAAAGCGTACTCCGTTCTTGGTTTTAGAGCATTATTACGGGCCTGCAATGTGTACTGATCATCAATCAATTGAATATAAAAGAGCCTTGATATATATATGATGGCAATTAAAATAAAAAAACCACTGATTACAAACTTTCTGTCAGAAAGATGAGAGTTGTTGTTCATTCGCTGGTTTTTTTATAAAATAGAAACTGAACCACATAAATAAAAACAAATGTACCCACTGAACTTAAAATCACTCTTAAAAATGTTCTGAAAAATTCGTCAAAACGAAAAATCTCCAAATAGAAGAAAAATAAATGGTGAATAAATATAATTAAACCGCCATAGGTAAGAAACCATATAAAGCCCATGGAATCCACAGTTGGTGTTAAGCCGGGATCATAACCTTCTCTGGGGGACAATAATTTTAATATATAGTATCTTGAAAAGCCGATTACGGTGCATGCAGCTGCATGCATACCTGCAGTGTCATAAAACATATCTATGATTAATCCGATAAAGAAGGATGCAAATAATACGGTCAGTTTAGGCGTTTCAAAAGGAAGTAATAAAATAAACAGTATATAAGGTAATAAAATTATATAAGAACCTAAACGAATGTTTTGTACAATTAACACCTGTAACAGGACTAATAGAATAAACCGGATACTATTTTTGATGATGTTATTTATCACTTTGTATCTGAGATTTAGTTTCTAAACTGTCTTTTTCTGTTTTGTAATTATATTTTATAACCGACACATGATTTACTTTTTTAAAGTCTGCACTCAACCTGACTTTTACTGTGAAATAAGATTCATTAGGTCTTTGCTCATAACTCTCAACAAAACCCACTAATATTCCTTCAGGAAAAATTCCGGATAAAGAACTTGTAACAATCGTATCTCCTTTTTTTATTTTTGCGTGAGTTGGTATATCAGTAAGATTTGAGAAACGGTAATCGGATCCGTCCCAGATTAACGGCCCGTATGTACCATCCTTTTTGAGCTGACAGTTTACCCGTACATCCTTATGGAGAATTGACATCACCGATGAAAAATTTGGTGATACGTCTTTTACAATTCCAACAATACCACTGCTTGTTATTACCGCCATATCATTGGTAACACCTTGGTCAGATCCAATATTCAGTGTTAAATAATTATTCCTTTTATTAACACTGTTATTGATTGCCTTCCCGCTCATAAATTCAAATTCCTGTTTGTAAAGGGTGTCATGAATTTTATAAGTCTTCAAAGGAATCGCTGCATAACCTAATTTTATGCGGTTTAATAAAAACGTATTCATTTTGGCCAGCCTTTCATTTTCATCCTTTAAGAGCAAATACTCTTTTGCTTTTGCCTCCGCTTCATATACTTTAGCACTAAGTTTATTGGAAGAATTTAAAAGGCTGGACCCCTGATATCCGTTATTTTTAATTAAAATTAAAAAACAAATAAATTCTAAAAACAGAAACACAAAAAAGAAATTGTTTCTATATAAAAAATTTAAAAGGTTTTTCATTTAAAATTAAAAAGTCTGTAGCTAAATTACTAAAATTTAAGTGCAATTCCACCTTGTATTGGCGTTGACATATCCCACCCTAACTCAGCATAAACACCAAAGTTTTGAGTGAAATAGTATCTAATACCAGCAGTAAATGCGGTATATGCACTTGAACGGCCACTTGTGTAAGCATATCCACCATTAGGATCATTTGTACTACGTGAATATGTTCTGATATTGTAACCTAAACCAACATTGGCATAACAATCAATTTTTTCTTTAGTAAAGAAATGGTAAGAAGCACGGGCTCCAACTGTGATCGTTCTGAATTTGTCAGTTTGAGTATAGTTTTCATAATAATAGGTATTATTTCCATAATTATATCTGTAATCTGTATAAGCAAAATTTACAGTAGTAGAATTATATCCTAGAACTATTCCTGCACCAAGAGTGTGTCCCCATTTAAATTTGATAATACCGTAATCGCCCTTTAAAATCATCGGGCCAAAACCTTTTACCGTTGTAGAATTGTAAGCACCGTTACCTGTATATCTAGTTCGTGTATCCAAACGGTTAAAATCCGGAAATCCTAAACCGGCAGTTATAACTACTGTACCTTTATCAAAAGCAGTGGTTTCTTGCGCTATACTTTTCGTGTTAAATAAAATAGCATTTACTAATGCAAGCGAAAATAAAGTTATCTTTTTCATGTTTTTTTGTTTTTTTATTTGATTAAGAAAGGGAATTTGTGAACATTTTTAAGAGCTATCCCTGTTCCCCTTGCTACAGCTCTTAACGGATCCTCACAAACATGGACCGGTAATTTTGTTTTTAAAGAAATTCGTTTATCTAATCCTCTTAATAATGAACCACCACCGGCCATATAAATTCCTGTGCGGTAAATATCCGCTGCTAATTCCGGAGGCGTCATTTCTAAGGCATTTAAAATTGCTTCTTCTATTTTTGAAATGGATTTATCCAGGCAGTGTGCTATTTCAACATAACTAACAAATACTTCTTTAGGAATTCCACTCATTAAATCACGACCCTGAACAGCGTAATCTGCAGGAGGATTTTCGATTTCAGTCATAGCAGCTCCTACTTCAATTTTCACTTGCTCTGCGCTACGCTCACCAATTAAAATATTATGTTGACGGCGCATATATTCTTCAATGTTCGCATTAAAATCATCACCGGCAATACGGGTTGATTTGTCACATACAATACCACCTAAAGCGATGACTGCAATTTCGGATGTACCACCACCGATATCGATGATCATATTTCCCATTGGTTCTTCAACATCAATACCCATACCGATAGCAGCTGCCATTGGTTCATGGATCATGTATACTTCTTTAGCTCCCGCGTGCTCAGCACTATCACGTACAGCACGTTTTTCAACCTCTGTAATTCCACTAGGAATACAAATTACCATTCGTAACGATGGTTTAAAAAAACGATTTCCCGGATTGATCATTTTGATCATTCCTTTGATCATTTCTTCAGCTGCCTGGAAATCGGCAATTACCCCATCTCTTAACGGACGAATAGTTTTGATGTTCTCATGGGTTTTACCATGCATCATTTGCGCTTGTTTTCCAACAGCAATTACTTTACCCGTTGTTCTGTCAACCGCTACGATACTAGGCTGATCAACCACTACTTTTTCATTATGAATAATAATAGTATTTGCTGTGCCTAAGTCAATCGCGATGTCCTGAGTTAAAAAATCGAATAATGCCATATATTTGAAAAGTTGAATTTAAGTGTAATTTAAAGAATTGTATTATAGATTTTTATGATTTGTCGAATTAAGTAATTTTTTGTGCTCTTAGATTGTGATTTTACAAGTAATTTCAACTAATGTTTAAAATGCCTTGTTCCTGTAAATACCATGCTCATGCCTTTAGCGTTGCAATATTCAATGCTGTCTTTGTCTTTGATTGAGCCTCCCGGCTGTATCACGGTATCAATTCCAATTTTATGAGCAATTTCAACGCAATCGGCAAACGGAAAAAATGCATCACTTGCCATAACCGCACCTTTTAGGTCAAACCCAAAAGTATTGGCCTTAACAATTGCCTGCTTCAATGCATCTACCCGTGAAGTTTGTCCTGTTCCGCTTGCCAGCAATTGATTATTTTTTGCCAATACGACGGTATTTGATTTGGTATGCTTGGCTAATTTGTTGGCAAACAAAAGGTCTTTGATTTGTGCTTCAGTAGGAGCTACGTTAGTAACGGTTTGCAAATTAGTTTTAGTTTCCGATATAGAGTCCCTGTCCTGTTCCACAATACCGTTCAATAAAGTACGAATTTGTTTATGAGGAAGCTCAACCGGCTTTTGAACTAAAATGATGCGGTTATTTTTTGATTTTAAAATAGCTAACGCATTTGGATGATAAGAAGGCGCTATTACTACTTCACAGAATAGTTTATTCACTTCTTCTGCCGTTTCAAAATCGATTTCGGTATTCGTGATCAAAATTCCACCAAAGGCAGAAACAGGATCTCCGGCTAAAGCGTCTTTCCAGGCATCAATTAATTTTGGACGACTAGCAATACCGCAAGCGTTATTATGTTTTAGAATTGCGAATGTTGGTTCTTCAGTAAAATCAGCCATCAAATTCACTGCTGCATCCACATCCAGCAAATTGTTGTAGGATAATTCTTTACCATTTAACTTGTCGAACATAGCATTCATGTCACCATAGAAAACGCCTTTCTGATGAGGGTTTTCTCCGTAACGCAATACAGAACCACTATTGATACTGTTTCTTAAAATTGGTAACTGCTCCGTTGAGTTGAAATAATTAAAAATAGCTGAATCATAAGAGCTACTCATTGCAAACGCTTTAGCTGCATAGGTTTTTCGATCTGCTAAATCAGAAGAACCATTTTTTTCGTTTAGTAAAGTTAATAACGAAGAATAATCATTTCTTGAAGAAACAATTACTACATCATTAAAGTTTTTAGCAGCAGCACGAATTAAAGAAATACCCCCAATGTCAATTTTTTCAATGATGTCTTCTTCAGAAGCACCACTTGCAAGAGTCTCTTCAAATGGATACAGATCAACAATCACAAGATCAATATTAGGGATTTCGTGTTGTTCCATTTGAGCTACATCGGTATCCAGTTCACGTCTTCCAAGAATTCCTCCAAAAATTTTTGGATGTAGAGTTTTTACTCTTCCTCCTAAAATTTCAGGAAATGAAGTTAAGCCTTCCACTGATTTTACTGGAGCCCCAAGATTTTCAATAAAAGTTTGTGTTCCACCAGTACTATAAATTGTTACACCTAACTCATTTAATTTTTTAATAACCGGTTCTAAATTATCTTTATAAAAAACAGAAATCAACGCACTGTTTATTTTCTTTGAATTGCTCATAAATTGTCGTAAAAACACAAAGATAATTGTTCGCACTGCATATCCCTACTTTGTTGAAAAGTGCTTAAAAATCTATATCATTTGGTTCACTAACAAGTTCTTAACAATCCTCTTTTAATTGAAAATTACAACACTTAGAGTCTTTTTATTTACTTTTAAATGATGTTAGACCAACTGGAATTATTAGACAGGCAATTGCTTTTGCTTATTAATGCCTGTAACTGCCCTTTAGTTGATATACTAATGTGGCATATTTCGGGAACATGGATTTTTGCACCGCTTTTTGCTTACTGGCTCTTTATGGTTTACAGGCGGTATGGGTCAAGGAAGCTTTTTATTTTGCTAGGGTTTTTAGGGTTGATGATCATTCTGACCGATCAAACTGCTAATCAAACCAAGCATGCTATTAAACGGTATCGACCAACCCATAATATCGAGATTCAGTCAAAAGTTCATATTGTGAACGACTATAAAGGTGGTACATATGGGTTTTTCTCAGGGCATTCTACAAACAGTTTTGGAATTGCCATGTTGTTATTTCTGATCTTTAGTAAAGAAACACTTTTGTTCAGAAGTCAGTTTTTTGCCTGGGCGGCTTTAACGGCTTATTCCAGGATGTATCTGGGTGTTCATTATCCATCAGACATCTTTGTTGGCCTTGTTGTTGGGTTATTTTGGGGTTATATAATTTATAGGTTAATTCAATTTACATTTAAGAAAAGGTTTCACGAAACCGTTGAAGTATAATGAAGTATCTAATTGTCTTAAGCCTTTTATTTGCAATGTCGTCCTTTGCGCAACTGCCGGAAACTGATATCTGGCTTTTTAAAATCGCGAAGAAAGAAGGAAAATATTGCTACTCGAAATCTTCGAATATTACCAACAGGCCTGGTTATGATAATCAGCCGGCTTTTGCGCCAGATGGAAAATCTGTATTGTATGTTAGAATTGATTCCAGTAAACAAGCGGACATTTATCAATACACTATTTCAAAGAAAACACATGTAAATCTCACTAAATCACAAGTCAGTGAATATTCTCCGACCATTCTTCCTGGCTGCCAGGGCTTCAGTTCAGTTGTAGTGGAGAAAGATTCGGCCCAACGTGTCTGGCAATTTAATTTGGACGGCACATTCAAGAATATTGTTCATGAAGGAACTGATTCGGTTGGTTATCATACCTGGTTAAATGCCGATACACTATTGTATTACAAGCTAACTGAACCGCATTCGTTGCGAGTGTTAAATCTTAAAACCAATAAAGATATCTGGATCTGTGATCATCCGGTAAGGTCATTTAAAAAGGGCCGAAACAGTTCAAAATTCATCTATGCTATAAAAGATTCAGCCTCAGTTCAATTTCGAATTTATGATCCTACTTTAAAAGAGAGTACAGTCTATGCGAATTTTCCTTCCACCAATGAAGATTTTATCTGGAACCCGGAACTGGGACTGGTTAAATCAGAGAACTCTGACCTATTAAATTATAATGAACTGAGTAAACAATGGGAAACGCTTTTGAATTTTTCTTCTTTAGGAATAAAAAAAATTACCAGGTTTGTGTTTGATGCTAAAATGAAACAATTATTAGTAGTAAGTAATTTATGACGGAAGGAAAATTGATAGGTGAATATTTTTTTTCAACGGATAAAACGAAATTGGATCTCACATATATTCATAATTATTTAAGCTCGGAGAGTTATTGGGCAAAAAATATTCCTATTGAAGTAGTTCAAAAATCCATCGACGGAAGTTTGTGTTTTGGTGTTTATAATCTTGATAGACAAGTTGGTTTTGCCAGAGTAATCAGCGATCAGGCAACTTTCGCCTATTTAGCTGACGTATTTATAGATAAAGACCATAGAGGAAAGAATCTATCAAAAGAATTAATGAAATTTGTAATGGAAAGTGATTTTGTGAAAGTGATCAGGAGATTTATGTTAGCAACTTTGGATGCACATTCTCTTTACGAGCAATTTGGATTTAAAGCCTTACCCGATCCTCAGCGTATGATGGGTATTAAATTTTTTGAGGAATATTGATTTTAGCTGCCATATATTTTATAATATTTTGCTTTTTAATAAGCAGGTTTTCTTTTTTTAAAGATCAGTATCTGACATTAAAGATAATTTTTGGTATCCTGATCCTTAAATGTCTGGCCTGTTATGCTTACTACTGGGTTTATTTTTGTTATTATCCTCCAGGATTTAATGGCGACAGTGTTTCTACTCTCCATGATGCCAAAATAATGTACGGGGCTTTGCCGGATCACCCTGGAGATTTTTTTAAAATGATCTTTGGCTGGCATTCTGATCTTGACTCTGATCCTTTATATAAGCCTTATTTTGAAAAGATTGAAAAATGGGGTAGGGCAGATGTTACGTCTGATTTCTTTTTAAATGATAACCGCACACCTATTCGGTTAAATGCACTGATCATGGTAATCTCTTTTGGGAAATATGCAGTGCATGCTTTAATGATGCTTATACTATCATTTATAGGACAGTATGCTTTTTATAAAACTTTCTGTATTTATTTCCCTAAAAAAGAAACCATCTTAGCTGCGATTATTTTTGTAACGCCTTCTGTATTATTTTGGACATCCGGTGTTTTAAAAGAACCTATTGCCATGTGTTTGTTGGGATTGTTTACCTATTCCTATTTTAAATTATTCGTTCATTATCAGTTAAAGACTAAGTATATTTTTTTATTGCTGCTCTCTACTGCACTTTTCCTGATCATTAAGCCATATATCATTGTTCTGATATTAATTCCATTTATTTTATTTGCGATCGTCAATCGCTATTCAATCAAAAAAGTGCTGCTCTTTTATTTAACTTCATTGACTATTATATACAGCATTGGAATATTAGCCTTGAAATTTGTTTTTGAAAAAGATGTGTTGAATACTATTGTAGTTCGCCAAAACGATTTTGTAAGTTTAAGCAAGGGCGGTATTTTTTTTATTAAAGATGATAAATACGTGCGTTTGGAGTATAAAGACAGCGCCCATTACCATTTAGTAGATAAAGAGAAACAATTATTCCAGTTCGACCGTCATTCGGCTTTTATGTATTGGAACGTTCATAATTTGAGAGATACTATTTATGAAACTAATAATAAGGATACCTCGTATTTCTCTATGAGAGCTATTTGTGCACCGTCTGGTTCTGCAATATATATCGAAAGGCTTCAGTATACGCTGCCTTCTTTCGCAAAATTAATTCCATGGTCATTTTATAATGTGTTATGTAAACCGTTTTTTTATGACAGCTGTTCTGTTTTGGAATTAATGGCCTCAATGGAGAATCTTGGTTTTCTTTTATTTTTTCTACTCTGTTTTATTTTCAGGGATAAACTTTTGGTAGGCCGTAATTTATTGGTCTGTTGTATCTCTATTGTTATTGTTTCTTTTATTTTGATAGGAATCACAACTACTGTAACGGGTGCAATTGTAAGATACAAAGTTCCGTTTATTCCTTTCTTATTAATGATCCCGTTATTGTACCTTGACTCCACTATCTTTAAAAAAATTCCATTCATCAATCGTTTAGTTAAATAGTTATATTTGTTTAAAGCATTAATATTTTAATATGGGTTTTATTTTTAATAATTTATTACGTAGAAAGTCAGTAGCAGCAATTTCAGATGCAGAGGGACACGGAACAGGATTGCACCGTGTGTTGACGGTAAGAGATTTAACTTTTTTTGGAATCGCAGCAATCATTGGAGCAGGAAGTTTTAGTAGTATTGGTTCAGCTTGTTTTTCAGGTGGACCAGCCGTTGTTTTTTTATTTGTGATTTGTGCCATTGCCTGTGGCTTCACTGCCCTTTGTTATGCTGATTTTGCAACACGTGTTCCTGCCTCAGGAAGTGCATATACCTATGCCTATGTGTCTTTTGGAGAATTAGCGGCATGGATCATTGGATGGGCTTTGTTAATGGAATATTCCATTGGGAACATTTATGTGGCTTTTTCCTGGAGCGGTTACTTTGTGAACCTCATTGAAAGCGTTGGGTTGCACATGCCGTTATGGTTAACCAGTAACTATCCTGATTCGCATCAGGCTTTTTTAGATGGTACAGCAGGCAAATTATCTAATGCATGGATTTCAGCCCCCGTTGTATTGGGTGTAAAATTTATCATCGACCTCCCTGCCGTTATGATCAATATTTTAGTAACATGGTTAGTTTATGTTGGGACCAAAGAATCCCGTAATGCCAGTAATGTAATGGTAGTTATCAAATTAGCCATTATTTTATTAGTAATTATTGTTGGGGCTTCTTATGTGGATATAGATAACTGGACGCCATTTATGCCGAATCAGTTTAGTGGTGTAATGGCAGGAGTATCGGGTGTGTTTTTTGCTTACATAGGATTTGATGCCGTATCTACGTTGGCTGAAGAAAGCAAGAATCCACAACGCGATTTGCCGCGTGGGATGATCTATTCTTTAATTATTTGTACCGTTGTTTTTATTATCCTTGCTTTAGTACTGACAGGAATGGTTTCTTATACGGCTTTAAATGTATCCGATCCGTTGGCGGAAGTCTTTGCTTTGAAAGGAATCAAATGGATGTTATTCATAGTTTCAATTGCTGCAGTGGTAGCAATGACAAGTGTGATCCTGGTTTTTCAGATGGGACAACCCAGGATCTGGATGGCAATGAGTAGAGATGGTTTGTTACCTAAAAAGTTTGCTGAGATTCATCCTAAATATAAAACACCTGCGTTCTCTACGTTAATCACCGGTTTGGTAGTGGGAATTCCGATATTTTTCACCACTCCAAAATTTGTGCTTGACTTTACAAGCATAGGAACTTTATTTGCCTTTGTATTAGTTTGTGGTGGTGTTTTAATCCTTCCAAGAAACATGGAAGCCAGGGAAAAAGGCAAATTCAAAATGCCTTATGTGAATTCAAAATTAATTGTACCTGTAATTACGGCTATTGGATTTATTCTGGTTGCCACTTATTATCCAAATTCTATTTATGCCAACGATGCAAACAATGAATACCATTACCCCATGATTATTTTTTATATGGTTTGGATACTGATTGCCATACTTTCTTTTGTTAAGAGCTATTCGTTGATTCCGGTTTTGGGATTATTATCGTGTTGCTATTTGTTAACCGGTATGGGTTGGACCAACTGGATGATGTTTTCTGTTTGGCTGATCATTGGGTTAGTCGTTTACCTGATGTATGGTTACAGAAAAAGTAAGCTAAATGTAGGACAGTAGTTCTTGAAACTTTATAAGGATACCAAGCAGCGGAAAATTTAACTATTCGATTCGTTATGACGATTGATTTTCTGTAATTCCTCTACATCTGCTTTATCTTTCAATCTTTCTGAACTTAGTTTTGATAAAATAAGATGTTTATATTGTATTATCGGGATGTTAATCCCTTCAATATCAGCTATTACTTTTTGACTAAATGCCTCTGTAAAATTTACACCACTGATTTTCGTTAAGCAATCAACTCTTTCCGGTTGTTCCCAAAAATGAAAAGCTAGATGTTTCGTGAAGTCTAATTGACTGATGTGTAATATTCCAGCATGATCGAACTCGAATTCTTTCAACACATTAATTAACTTCAATTTGTTTTCATTTGTTGGTTCAATCCATAAATCCATATCTCCTGTAGTGCGTTTATATCCATAATATATAACCGCATAACCACCAACTAATAAAAATTTTACCTCATGTTTGATGAGAGATTTTAACAGAAGTTGATGATTGTCAATGAAAATATTCATTCTTTATCAATGTAAATTAAATTTGTGTTCGGTTTCTTTGGTGAAATTGAATAAATTCTCAAAATAAGCTGAACTGTTTCTTTAATCCTGTCAATAGGGTTTTGATTAACAATATATTTTTCATGAGATTCAGCAGCTTCGTTAAAACTACTATGAATAGATATATTTGGCTTAGGGTATTTCATTTCGCTACATTAAATTTAACCATAATTTTTTGAAATAGAACGGCCTTCTGTTAAATCTCTATAATTTACTTTCGTATTTATTCTTTACAAAAATATTAATGTAAGTTGTGAGTCCTTTTCCAGCTAATGCCAACTTCTTCATTTTTTCAATGCGCGTCTTACCAGTGCTATTATATGTATAAAGATAGGTTTCTCCTCGTTTGAACATAATTTTTATATAATCCTTGCCCAGGCTATATGAGAGAATTCCCGCGTTACCTGATGTGTTTTTATACCGGGACATATTAACTGACCTTAATTTTTCTTTGGATACTCAAATAAAAACAGTTCACCGTTTTTAGTCTTTATGTCTGACCATTTGTTGCACTCAAAATTGATTCCCGCAATAGCACAGGTTGGCATTTCCATGGGTAAAGATTTAGCGAAGGATTCAGCCACATTACTGATGGTAGGATTATGAGCAAATAACATGATGGTACTGTATTGATCATCCAGTTGATGGATCACAGATAAATAATCTTTTTCTGAGGCCTCATACAATTCTTTACGGATCAGAATTTTATTTGCGTCATATTGTAAATTTCGTGCAAAAATGAGTGCAGTAGTAATGGCTCTTATAGCAGGACTTGAAACAATCAAATCAGGTTTTTCTTTGAGCTGTTGACTCATCTGATTCGCATTCGAGTAACCTCTGTCGTTCAAGGGACGTTCAATATCCTTTATTGCCGAATTGTTCCATTCTGATTTTGCATGTCGTACAAAAAATATTTTTTTCATATAAAAATACTATTAATGATTATAGGGCAACCTTTGATTTTTGACCCTGTAATGATGAAGTTTTAAAATCTTCCATGGTAATTATGCGATCGCAAAAAGCATATTCCTCTTTGATTGAGTTAGAGCAAACGATGATGCTTTTCTGGACAGCATGGGTATTGATCATTTGTTTGTACCAATCAATAACAGTTGCGTCTAAATTAGTGGTAGGTTCGTCCAGGAATAAAACAGGAGCATCTGCTAAAATAGCCAGGGTTAGTTTTAAACGCTGTTTCATGCCGCTTGAAAACAGTTTAATATATTTATCCTTGTGAACACCTAAGCCTGATAACTCAATTACATTCTCAAGACTTAAGCCATTTAAAAAAGGTTTATAGATCGCTACATGTTTTATTTGCTCCTCTAAAGTAAAATCTTCTACCAATTCGAGGTAAGGAGATGCTAAACTGATCAGATTGTATTGGGCGTCATCTTCAATTTTTTTTTCTTCGGCTGTATAGGAAATGGTGCCTTCGTTTAAAGTTAAATAACCCGTCATAGCTTGAAGTAGAGTAGATTTTCCTGAACCGTTCAATCCAAGTATTACTAATTTTTCGCCTGGTTTGATTTCCATATTAACGTTACGGAAAATCCATTCTTTACCAAATTTTTTTCCGGCATTTTTTATATGTATGGTAACCAGGTTCTCCATTTTTAATTTTCAGTATAAAAGTAACATTTTTAGTTTTATTTGAATTACAAAAACAACCTCTGTTAAATATATGAACTAATCTGTTTTCACTATAACTGCCGCTATTATTTCTAAAATTTGTATCTTAGCGCCCTTGAAAACAATTAAATTTATATTTGCCCCGATCTGGAAAACCTGGTTTTTCTTTGAATTTGTTGTTACTCTTATTATCCTTTATCCTTTATTCTTTTTTACTATTAAGACAGGCCGTTTAAATGCCGCATTTAAGGTTAAACGCTTCTGGTCGGCCTGCATTGCATATTTATCAGGCATTATTCCGGTAATTATTTATCGTTCCAAATCAAAAAAAATGCCGCAACCCTGTGTGTTTGTGGGAAATCATACCTCTTACCTGGATATTGTGTTAAGTACTTTTTATATTGATCACCTGGCTATTTACATGGGAAAAGCTGAACTGATGAAAGCACCTTTATTTAAAACCTTTTTCAAAGGAATGGATATTCCGGTAAATCGTAAGAGCAGGGTAGACCCGCATAAAGCGCTTGTCAGGGCTGCAGAAGAAATTGATAAAGGGCGCAGTATGGTGATCTTCCCGGAAGGAACTATTTCCAGCTATGGTGTTTTAAAGCCTTTTAAGAATGGCGCTTTTAAATTAGCAATTGATAAACAGGTTCCTATTGTTCCGATTGTAAATCTGAATAACTGGAAATTGCTCCAGAATGGTGGTTATTTTAAAAGCCATGGCTGCTTTGGAATAGCAAAAACAGTTGTCCTGGAACCAGTTGAAACCAAAGGTATGACTGAGGATAATTTAGTAGCTTTGCGCGAACATGTTTTTAAACTCATCAACGATACTTTAAACGAATACAACAATGGCACAAAAAATTGATATTAAAACGGTAAATGAAGTAGCTCATTTGGCTCGCCTAGAGTTTACAGAAGAAGGTAAAGTTGAGATCCTGAACGACATGAACCGTATGTTGGCTTTTGTTGATAAGCTTAATGAGATGGATACCGATGGAGTAGAACCATTGATTTACATGACTGATGAAGTAAATGTTATGCGTGAGGATGAACCAAAAGAAACGGTTACTCAGAAAGAGGCTTTGAAAAATGCTCCCAAAAAAGATTCGGATTACTTTAAAGTGCCAAAAGTAATTGATAACCATTGACCCATACTTACCGGAAAACAAAAATGCTTTGCTTGATATTTTTAAAAGCAATATGCCATTGTATTTTGCCGATGAAGAATTGCCCTTGTTTGCTGCCTTCCTGGAAAAAGATGTCTTTGTGAAAAATTATTCGGTTTTATTTAGCGATAATGAGATTGTGGGTTGTGGAGGTATTGCTTTAAATGAACCAGGGATATACATCAAAGAACCTCATGTAATTATGACCTGGGGAATGGTAGACAAAAAACATCACAAATCACGATTCGGAGAAGCTTTGTTGAAGTTCAGAATTGAACAAGCAAAAAAATTATATTCCGGAATAAAAATAGCTCTAGGAACCACTCAACATACCTTTGGTTTTTTTGAAAAGTACGGCTTTAAAACTGTATGCTTTGAAAAAGATCATTGGGCCAAGGGCCTTGATCTCTACCAAATGGAACTTATTTGATTTGTTTTTTTCTAATTAGGTGTTCAAATAATATTCCTTTACTCTCTTTAGTTTAAAAAAATATCCGCATGCCTGAAGCTTGCAGTTAAGATTTATATTTTGAGTTTTTTTAAATTATTTTTTTCCTTTTCCACCTCCGCCATTGCCGCCTCCGCCTTTTCCACCGCCACCTTGATGGTTTCCGTTGCCACCGGATTTATGTTGTTTATTTTCTCCACCGTTATTTTTTTGTTGAGATTTCTGATGGTTTCCTGATCCGTTTGAATTATTATTTCCTTTCCCTGGCTTGTTACCAATTGTTTTTTGAGGACCACCTTTATAACCTTTTTTGTACTTTACTTTATGAGTTTTAAAGTCATTATAAGGGGTATTGCCATGATAACCTGTCATAACCACTTTATATCCACCATACAAATCATAATTGCTGTAACGTGAAGGAAGTGACGCCCGGTGTAACCAACCACCGTTACCAAAATAAATGAACATGGATGAATTTATATCATAATAAGCTTCTACATCCGGTAAATAATAGTAACGCTCTTCAGTATATACCGGACCCCATAAAGGAGGCGCGCCAATATTTACATTTACAGAAACCTGGGATTTTATTGAATTGGATGCAATGAGGGAAATAGCAAAGCAGATTATTTTTAAATAGCGCATGAAGTTGTTTTAAATTGTAGATAATTTTCTACTTGTCAAAGATGGTGGATTGGGAAGGGAGTTTTTTGTAGGAAAGTTGATATTAATTACACAATTCACGGATTGAATAAATCGCAACTATTATGGGAGAACTGATATAATTTAATACTATTATTCCCTAAACAACAAGGATCCATCCCCGTAGCTTAAGAATCTAAAATTATTTTCGAGTGCGTAATTATATATCATTCTCCAATTATCTCCTACCAAGGCAGCTACTAAAAGGATTAAAGTGCTTTCGGGTTGATGAAAATTAGTTACCAATGCATTCACAATTTTAAATCTGTAACCCGGTGCAATTAGTATCTCAGTTTTTGCGTATAATCTATTTGAATTGGTTTTTTCAAGATAGCTAATAATTGCAGTGAGTGCCTCTTCTTTTGTAATAAGTTGCTCATTAGTCTGATAGGCATACCATTGTTCAACACTTAATTCATGTTGGCTTAGGTTTTTATTTTTATATAACTTTAAACCTATCCAATACAAACTTTCCAAAGTTCTAAGTGACGTAGTCCCAACTGCAATAATACATTCATGAAATCCTGCAAGTAGGTTTTTTATTACTTGTATGTCAACATCAAAGTACTCTTGATGCATTTCATGATCTACCATAGTACTTGCTTTCACAGGTTTAAAGGTGCCCGCACCAACATGAAGGGTAAGTGGCAGAACAGTACATTTT
The DNA here is from genome assembly GCA_040387555.1 of Bacteroidota bacterium. Taxonomy (GTDB): domain Bacteria; phylum Bacteroidota; class Bacteroidia; order B-17B0; family Aurantibacillaceae; genus UBA4416. The sequence goes on from JAZKDO010000003.1 coordinate 972,419, forward strand.
TTTGCTTTAATTTTTTCTATAAGTAAATCTGTAAAATGTAATCCAGCAGTAGGGGCAGCAACAGAACCTTCTTTTTGCGCATAAACGGTTTGGTATCTTAATAAATCAATTGTTTCTGTTTTTCGTTTCAGGTAGGGTGGAATTGGAATTGAGCCGGCAATCTCTAAAATTTCAGAAAATGTTTTTTCAGCTGGTTCCCAGGTAAATTTTACAATGAATACATCATTAAGCTTCTCAATCTTTTTAGCTTTAATAGTTATTTCATTATGTTGTAATGATAAATAGTCGTCCTTCCATTTTGATGCACCGCCAATGATGCATTTCCATTTCACAGATGTTTTTTTGTTGAGTTCTTGGTACGGATCGCTGTCTGATGAAGCTATCGGTTCGAGACAAAATATTTCAATTACTTTATCAGAAGAGGTTCTGAAAAATAAACGTGCCGGAATAACTTTAGTATCATTAAAAAACAACAAGGATTTATTTGGCAAGTAATTTTCTAAAGAAGAATAGGCTGATTCAGAAATTTTCTTGTTTTTATAAATTAATATCTTGGATAAATCCCGTTTTTCTAATGGATATTTCGCTATTTTTTCAGAAGCTAATTCATAATAATAATCCTGAATTCTAATATTTTTTTGTTCCATAACACTATTACAGGTGTTTGCAAATTAGTATTTATTTTTCTAACTGGTTTATAAAAAAATCCCAATTAAAATTCCATGGATCGGTTTTTCTTACGGGAGCAATGTCGCTATGTCGTAGTACATATTTAATGGAATATCTTTTTTTGATGCTCTTGATCAAGGTTAATAGTGCTTTAGATTGTTCTTCTGTTGGACTATCTGTATACGACGTCATAAGTTCAATGCCTATAGAACAGGAGTTGACGTTAGTTGTGCCATCCGGTAAACTGCTTTTTCCTGCGTGGTAAGAATTATCTTTCTCGTCTACTAACTGGTATATTACTCCGTCTCTGCCAATAACGTAGTGTGCAGAAACCCCATATGTAGAAAACTGTTTGATCACTAAATCAATATCATATTTCTCGCCACCTGAATTATTAAACGTGGAATGAACAATGATTGAATTGATATTCCGGTTGCTATTTGGAGCAAAACCAAAATTCACTTTTTTGTTAATGATACATAATGAATCGCCTGCGAAAAGTGACGCGGAAAAGAATGCCGAAAAGAAAAGTATGATCAGAAAAGTTTTTTTCATAATGTGTATCATTTGCCTTTGTAAAGCTAGGCATTTATCAACTATTCATAAAACAAAATAACGTTCTTTCACAAATGACCAAAGTTATAAGAGCGTAATCAAACACTCAGAGATCCACGGAAACCCCTAACTGCATAGTAAGAATCTGCACCGTTATGATACACAAAAACGGTGTTATAACGGAAGTCACAAAAGAGGGCGCCTCCCAGTTTTCTTATTTCGGGAGGAGTAGCGATCCAGCTTGATGATTTGGTATCGAAACTTCCCAACTTCTGTAGATAGCGGTATTGTTCTTCATTTAAAATTTCAACTCCCATAGCAGCAGCCATATCCATGGCACTGTCTTTGGGTTTATTTTCTTTCCGGGCATCCAATGCTTTCCTATCATAGCAAAGACTTCGACGACCTTTTGGAGTTTCAGCAGAACAGTCGAAGAAAATGTATTCGCCCGATTTTTTATCATGGCCCACTACGTCTGGTTCTCCACCAGTAGTTTCCATATCATCGAGGGACCATAATTTTTCCGGATTAGCTTCTAATTTTGCTTGAACTTTGGCCCAATCAATACCCTTGTGTCGGTTCTTGTGTTTTTCAAAACGGGTTTTTAAGGTGTGAAGGAGTTCTTCCTGTTGCTCCGGTGAAAGTTTATTTTTATTATTCTTCATATGTTTGGCTTATCTGAGTTGTTTTATATCGCAAAGAGAGAATTCATTCTTAGTTTTATTTTCTTAAAATTTTCTCCATCGCTTTTCCCTTTGCTAATTCGTCTACCAACTTGTCGAGATAGCGAACCTGTCGCATGAGTTTATCTTCAATATCTTCTATGCGGTAGCCGCAAATGACACCGGTAATTTTTGATACATTGGGATTGATTTGTGGAGCGTTTGCAAAGAAGGATTCAAGCGTTGCATTGGAATCAATTTGCTTTTGTAATGCCTTTTGATTGTATCCGGTGAGCCAATGGATGATTTCATCCACTTCTTCTTTTGTGCGGTCCTTTTTCTCAGCTTTGGCAATGTAATAAGGATATACAAATGCAAAGGTCATTTTATATATTTTATGATTTTCCATTTCTTTGATTAAGCTCTATCTTAATAAAACACTATTTTATAATGTTTGTTTAAAGATAACTGGTTGCGTAATATTTCCAAAAAATTACTTCTTTTCTTTTTTAAGGTATTCTTCATAAGACTGTACATACTTCTTATTACCGGGAACCACGAGGTGACGCTTTGCATAAGATCTTCCGCCAGCGTGTATAAATCCTGTCACCATTTTATCTCCGTTGATATGGGCATTGGCTATTTTCTTTTGTCCTTTTTCTCGATCCTTTCCGGTTGTGTTTTTGCTTTTTGATAAGCTGTTTGCAATTCTGCTTTTACGGCCTCATCTCCAAACCTAAATAAGTTTGCTATTGCCCAGGACGAATGCCAGATGTTGAAACCAACTTTCATGCTATCGATGTGGGTGAGGTAAAGATCTGCTATTGTTTTGGCCTCTTCAGGTGTTACTATCTGATCACGGAGTACCCAAAGCCCGAGGGATTGACTGGTGTTTGTTTTTTTTATTTCATCCTTTGTGATTTTCAATGACTCATCGATGTTTACATTTTTAACCAGGGCCGGTTCTCTTGTATGATGCATGGAGGTGAAACACGAACTCAACAAAAGACAAAGGAGTACTGCACTATAAATGAAATTTGGCATGATGGTATGTATCTTTTTCTGATAAATTTACAATGAATCAACTAAAAAACTTTACAGTCTTCTTATGTGGGAACAGATGGGTGTTGTAAGTTTTATGTGATTATACAAATGCTTGTTGCTTGTATTGTGCAAGTGTTAGCGGGTATATAATTTAGTTGACTCTTAAATCCGGCTTTTCATTTAATAGAAATTGTTCAACCGTTGTCCATTTCATGTCCGGGTACCTATCATTATCATAGGCATGAAAAACGATCCTACCTTCCATCATGTCCCTCATGTATTGCATTCCTTGCCAGGCAGGGTAAAGCTCTTTTGGAGCAGGCGCAAAGAACCTGGTTACTTTTATTAAAACGTTTAACAAGCTAATGCCTCCCGGTTTAAATAATTTGTATTTCTCGCCGGTTAGATTTGTGAGTAGTGTTACAAACTCATTGCAGGTTAATCTGTCGGCGGCTATTCTTAAGTATCTTGGCGTGTTATCCTCCATGACAGCGTGGGCAATAAAAGAAGCAATATTTTGTGTAGTGGTGAATTCCAGGATTTGATTTGGATTGCCCCAACACAGAATCCGCTTTTGTTTAAATAAGATCAAAGGCATTTCTGTGGTTAATAAATCCATAAAGGCACCGTTGAATATCGTTGTGGCTTTAATGGGTTTTGTGGCGAGGTATTTATGAAACTCTCTTCTCCAATCTAAATTTCTATTCTCCCCTTCTTTTAAGTTTGTGAAATCAATGGAATAATCGCTTGGAATAAACCTGCTGACTTTTGCTTCTACGGCTGCATCCAATAGTATTTTTTGTGCATCGATGATTGTTTCTCTTAAACCAGAAATAGCTGAGACCACACAATGGGCGCCCACACAGTACTTTGCTATTTCAGATGTGTTGGATGTATCTACCCGGCATACTTTAACTCCTTTATTTTCCAAAGCCGTTACTTTTTGTTGATCGGTTTCTAATCTTACAATGGCCACTACGTCCGCACCTCTATCTAATAAGGCATTTATTATTTTGTTACCTACATTGCCGGTTGCCCCTGCAACCACGATTGTTTTTTTCATTCTATTTTTAATTTCGTTCAGCTCAAGACGCCTATAAGGTGGTCCTTTTTACGAAGATAGAATGTTTCCTGGATTTTACAACAACATGATTATTGAATAAGAAGGGGGAGAAAGAGTTCGGTTTTTTTTGATAGGGATTGTGAAAGGTTTATTTAAAAGCTTTTGTTGTTTTAGTATAAGTAAGATGGATATAAAACATCATAATTTTACCTTAATTCTTAATCAGCCCCACTAACTTTTAAAGCCATTAAAATATGAAATATAAATCTACTCGCTTAACAATTTTCTTTTTTGGATTAACCTGTTTGGCAAATGCACAAAATGTGGCTATACCTGATGCTAATTTTAAAGCCAAACTGGTTGCAAATACCGCTATCAATACCAATGGCGATGGAGAAATACAAGTTTCAGAGGCTGCAGCTTTTACAGGAACCATAAATGTAAATAGTTTAAACACCAATCAGAAGATTCATGATTTAACAGGAATAGAAGCATTTACTGGTATTACCGGTTTGGACTGCGCCTATAATTATGATTTTAATTCAACGCAGCAATTAACCAGTTTAAATTTAACCGCAAATACGGCGCTAACTTTTTTAAACTGTCCCTACAATCAATTATATACTTTGGATGTTTCAGCCAATTCGGCTCTTACCCATCTGAACTGTAAAAGTAATAAGCTGAACAATTTGAATGTTTCTAACAATACGGCTCTTACTTATCTGAATTGTTGGTACAATAGTCTATTCAGTTTGAATGTATCTTCAAATACGGCTCTTACTTACCTTGACTGCGGTGGCAATACCTATATTCCTAGTCTGAATGTATCCACGAATACAGCTTTAACTGCACTGCTTTGTGGCAGCAACCAATTGACTAGCCTGGACGTATCTCCATGTACCGGCCTTACTTATTTAGATTGTAACGGTAACCATTTAACCAGTTTGAATGTGTCCAATAATTCTTCTCTTGCTACTTTGCTCTGTTATGTTAATCAATTACCTGCTTTGAATGTGTCAGCCAATGCTGCACTTACTAATTTGCAATGTGGCGTCAATCAAATAACCAGTTTGAATGTATCCAACAATACGTCTCTTGCTATTCTGTACTGTCAAAACAATCAATTATCTGTCTTAAATGTTTCTGCAAATACCGCTCTTACAGATTTGGAATGTGGTGGTAATCAAATAGCGAGTTTAATTATTTCTAATAATACTGCTCTTACTATTTTATACTGTCACGATAACCAATTATCAAATTTGAATACATCTTCCAATACAGCTCTTACTACTTTGTATTGTCACGCCAACCAATTAACCAGTTTGGATGTGTCTTCTAATACGGGGCTTACTACTTTATCTTGTAGCAATAATCAATTAACGAGTTTGAATATGAAAAATGGAAACAATACAAATTTCATTGATTATAATTTTACCAATAACCCGAACCTTTCTTGCATACAAGTAGATAATGCTACTTATTCAAACACCAACTGGGCAAGTGCTAAAGATGCCACCGCTATTTATAGTACGAATTGCTCCACAATGGGCATTGTTGGTCTGACTAAGCATTCTGTTGAAATTGTCATTTCTCCTAATCCTTCATCAGGTATTTTCACCGTTAATTTAGACAAGCAAATTATAGACACTGAAATTTTTGTTTATGATGCATTAGGAAATTGTGTGCTGCGTTCTATTTGTAAAACTGACCGAAGACCCAAGATTGATTTATCTCATCAGGCGAGAGGCATTTATTTTATGGAAATACTTTCCGGAGAGGAAAGAATAGTAAAGAAAATTGTTATGGACTAATTAAGTGTTGGAAGTGAGCAAGCCTAAGATGTGTTATTGGCTTATGAAATTAGTTTACTCAACTATTATTTGTTCCAAAGTTTGAATATAGATTTACATATCATAGCAGCCCCCGCAATGCTAAGAGCAACTTTAGAGAACTAACAACAATAATACTAATGTAATGGCCATTTGTGTACAGCGAAAATTAAAAACTTATCTACCGCTTTTTCAAATGCTTTGATGTCAGTCCGCTTTGCAGGTTTGTGCTGTTATACGGTTCCTTATCTTGTTTCGCTCATTCTAGTTGTTGCCCTTTAATAGTCGCTTTACCATTGCGAGGTCGGATGAGTTATCATTTTTAATAGTCAAAAAATATTTTGTCTGCCAACTTTGAGTTTTCTCCGCTTGTTTATTTGTAGCAATGTCCCAGGGTGGATAAACTCTAATTCCACGTTTCCCTTCCTTACCGTTTTTTGTTATTATTCTTTGGTTTGCCAAAACTGATTTTGGAAATAAAAACTGTCCAAAATTGTCGCCACATTTTGATGTAATAATAATAAAATCTACGTCGTCTAAAATATCAAAAGGCTCTGTTATTCCGTCTTTACTTCGTTTCCAAATTGTAAGAAACTGTCCGCATTTTGTTGGCGTAATTTTTGAAACACGATGTTGAATAATCTTTCCGTCAAGTTCAAATGAACAAGCTCCATATTCTGCACTTTCGGAATTTAGTTTTGGATTAGTGAAATCAAAACCACATTTGTCATAAATCAATTTTTTCGCAATTTTCAGGTCTCTATGAAATGAATTTATAATGGTCAATGTAGTTTCCGTTGTCATATTTTCACTCAAAATTTTTTATTCTATTGTTTTAATAAATGTATTCATTTTTCACAAATGAGAAATTAGTTGAGCAAAAAAATCCCCTTAAGCTTTCACTTAAAGGGATTTTTAATTTAAACTTTATATTGAACCTATTTTACTTCTTCATAATCAACATCGGTTACGTTTTCGCCTTTGTTGTTATCAGAACCTGTATTGTTGTTTGCATCGCCACCAGGATTTTGGTTGTTACCATCTCCTTTTTGATCATTCATGGCTGCATACATTTCTGTAGAGGCTGCTTCCCATGCTGCATTCATAGCAGTAGTTGCTGCATCGATAGCAGGAAGATCTCTAGAGTCATGCGCTTTCTTTAATTCTGCCAAAGCATTTTCGATCGTAGTTTTTTTCTCAGCAGGAATTTTTTCTCCGTATTCTTTCAGTTGTTTTTCTGACTGGAAGATTAAACCATCTGCTGCATTGATTTTTTCAACCTCTTCTCTTGCTTTTTTATCAGCATCAGCATTCATTTCTGCTTCGCGTTTCATTTTCTCGATTTCTTCTTTGCTTAAGCCTGAAGAAGCTTCGATACGAATGTTTTGCGCTTTACCGGTTGCTTTATCTTTAGCCGATACAGATAATATACCATTGGCATCGATATCAAACGTTACTTCAACCTGAGGAACACCACGCGGAGCCGGCATGATACCATCTAAATTGAACTGGCCAATTGTACGGTTATCTTTTGCCATCGGACGCTCACCTTGTAATACATGTAATTGTACACTTGGTTGGTTATCACTCGCCGTTGAGAATGTTTCTGTTTTTTTAGAAGGAATCGTTGTGTTAGATTCGATTAACTTAGTGAATACTCCACCGTAAGTTTCGATACCTAAAGATAAAGGTGTTACGTCTAATAATAAAACGTCTTTCACTTCTCCTGTTAATACACCACCTTGAATGGCTGCACCTAAAGCAACTACCTCATCAGGGTTAACTCCTTTGCTTGGTGATTTTCCGAAGAATTTTTCAACTGCTGCCTGGATAGCAGGAATACGAGTTGAACCACCTACTAAAATAATTTCATCAATATCAGAAGTTGATAAACCTGCATTTTTTAATGCTGATTTACAAGGCTCGATTGTTCTTTTGATTAAACCATCTGCTAACTGCTCAAATTTTGAACGCGTTAACTGTTTTACTAAATGCTTAGGGATTCCGTTTACCGGCATAATGTACGGTAAGTTGATCTCAGAAGTTGTAGTGCTTGATAATTCAATTTTTGCTTTTTCAGCTGCTTCTTTCAAACGCTGTAAAGCCATTGGATCCTGACGTAAGTCAATTCCTTCGTCTTTTTTAAATTCATCTGCTAACCAATCAATGATCAAGTGGTCAAAGTCATCACCACCTAAGTGTGTATCACCATCGGTTGCTTTTACTTCAAATACACCATCACCTAATTCTAACACAGAAACGTCATGAGTACCGCCACCACAATCAAAAACAACGATTTTCATGTCTTTGCCTTTTTTGTCCATGCCATAAGCAAGGGCAGCAGCAGTTGGTTCATTAATGATACGTTTTACTTTTAAACCTGCAATTTCACCGGCTTCTTTAGTAGCCTGGCGCTGTGCATCGTTAAAATATGCCGGAACAGTAATAACTGCTTCGTCAACTGTAGTTCCTAAGAAATCTTCAGCTGTTTTTTTCATTTTTTGTAAAATGATTGCAGAAATTTCCTGAGCAGAGAAGTTTCTATCGTCGATAGACACTCTTGGCGTACCATTGTCGCCTTTAACTACTTTATATGACATACGTGGGATTTCTTTTTGAGCTTCGTCAAAATTAATACCCATAAAACGCTTAATCGAAGAAATCGTTTTTGTTGGATTCGTAATTGCTTGTCTTTTTGCAGGATCACCTACTTTTCTTTCGCCACCTTCAACAAATGCTACTACAGAAGGAGTCGTTCTTTTACCTTCATTGTTTGCGATAACAACAGCTTCATTTCCTTCCATAACCGCTACGCAGCTATTGGTTGTTCCTAAATCTATTCCTATTATTTTTCCCATAATACCTTATTTTAAATTGATTTTTTGTTAATTACGGTAAACAGTAGTCAATGTTTGTGCCAACACGAAAAGGGGATTTATTTATGACAGGCTGGCACAAACAGCAAAAAACCACCTAAAATTTGTCATTTTAGATGGTTTAAAAGCGTATAAATGGCAGATATTAAGGGCAGATGAACTTGTACCTTTTTATGAATAGTAATGAGCTGGTTATAGGATTATTGGATAGTTCATCGATGAATTCATCCTTTAATTCCTTTCCTAAGGCAGTTTTTGACGTGGAGGCAAAAATCCCCGTTCCACCAATGATATTGGTATAGTTTGGTTTGCTCTGCGCAATAGTTGTAGAAGGCTGATTAACCTTTAAGAACGTGTTCATTTCATCGCTGCAGGCATAAACGATGTATTCTATGAAATGGGCGGTACGGTGTCTGATGGTCCCAGTTGTTTTTTTAGGGATTTCAGTTGCGAGTAGTGTATAGAGATCTTTCACCTCAAAAGAAACGAACAGATCCTCTGGCTGGGTAAGGGAAGAAGAATTTACAGTAGAGAAATTGTAATCTACATAATTGCGGCTTCCTGATCCGTCCATTAAAGAATCTATGTAATGGAAACGCATAACTACTTTATATAACTGCGCGTTGACTACCGATTTGAATGTGATTTTTTTTGACTGTGTTAGTACATTATAATTTATGTAAGCGTTTGGCTGAGTTCCTGTGCCTGGAATAGTTGCCGCCACATAACCCGAAGAACCATTTCCACAATGAATTGGATAGGTGCCAGGGAAAAAAGTAAATGGCATGCTGGTGAAAGGCTTAACACTATCAATCATCTGGCTATTTGCTGTGAATTCTTTTCCGCTACTCACGTTTTTGATGGTTAATTTATATTCTCCACTGGTATATAATTTATCGCTTGTTTGCCAGATACGTTGTTCCTGCGAAAAATTACCACCAGAGGTAGTAACCACAGTTTCCGTTAATACAATTTCTTTTTTAGCTGTATTTCCTACCGTCGTTAATGTTGGTGTTGTACTGCCATTCATAAAACGTTGCATCGTTACATGCAATTCTCCTGCACCGTAGTTAATTTGATTAGGATCCTGGGCCACTTCTAATGCGTCTCCATTTGTTAAATACACCTTGTTGATGCGGATATTTTGAACCTTTTCGTTTGGATTCAATATACCATATACAGAAACCGATTCTTCGCCCGGTGCTAAGACATCTAGATCATTTTTACAAGAAATTAAACTGGCAAGAGCGATAATGGATAAAGAAATATATGAGAATTTTGCTTTCATTTTAATAATTGAATAGATACAAATTTACAATTTTTGGGGGAACTAAAAATATATTTAATTAGTTTTACGGCTTTAACAGAGTTTTTTAATAATATCTTACATACATGTCAGTACATAAAGAATTAAAAAAGGTGACCACCCACCAATTGCAGGAAATGAAACGTCGCGGCGAAAAAATTTCTATGCTGACAGCGTATGATTATACCATGGCAAAAATTATTGACCATGCCGGTATTGATGTGATATTGGTTGGAGATAGTGCGAGTAACGTAATGGCGGGTCATGAGACTACTTTGCCTATTACTCTGGATCAGATGATCTATCACGCTTCCTCAGTGGTGCGTGCTGTTGACAGGGCATTAGTAGTAGTAGATTTACCCTTCGGTTCTTACCAGGGAAACTCTAAAGAAGCATTGACTTCAGCGATTAAGACGATGAAAGAGAGTGGGGGACATGCCGTGAAACTGGAAGGTGGGAGAGAAATTAAGGATTCTATTGAACGTATCCTGTCTGCCGGAATTCCAGTGATGGGACATTTGGGATTAACACCACAATCTATCTATAAATTTGGTACTTATACGGTAAGGGCGAAAGAAGAAGAGGAGGCAAAGCGTCTATTGGAAGACGCTAAGATATTGGAGGAGTGTGGGTGTTTTGCTTTGGTTTTAGAAAAAATACCTGCTAAGCTAGCTACAGAGGTGGCCAAAAGCATTGACATCCCGGTAATTGGTATTGGCGCTGGAGGTGGTGTTGATGGGCAGGTTTTAGTGACACATGACATGCTCGGAATGACTCATGAATTCAGTCCCAGGTTTTTAAGAAGGTATTTGAGTCTTTATGAAAGCATGACAACTGCTTTTGAGCAATACATCAAGGACGTAAAAAGTAAGGATTTCCCTAACGAGAGCGAACAGTATTAAATTTTCTGGAGAGCTCTTCGTACTACGATTATATTACAAACAAAAACCCTGATCATTTGACCAGGGTTTTTTAGTTTTAGTAGTCTCAGTTATTAACCGATTGCTTCGTTAAGTTCAGGAATTTCGCCGAATTTCACAATAGCATTTACATGAGATCTCAATGCTTTGGCAAAGGTTTCATTCTCCAAATATGGTACACCGAATTCTTCAGCAGTCGCTTTCACAATCTCAGATACTTCGGGATAATGCACGTGACAAATGTTTGGGAATAAATGGTGTTCAACCTGAAAGTTCAATCCTCCAACATACCAGGAAATCCATTTACTTTTTCTTGAAAAGTTAACTGTTGTATTCATCTGATGAACTGCCCAGTTATTTTCGATAGTCATATCAGTATTTGGTAAAGGATGTGTTGTTCCTTCTACAGTATGAGCTAATTGAAATACAACTGTTAACACAACGCCGGAAATAAACTGCATTAATACATATCCCCAAACCATCTCTGAGAAAGGAATCCCAATCACAAAAACGGGTAAAGCAAAAATAACTGCCCAATACACGACTTTACTTAAAAAGATTTTAAACCAGATAACACGATTCTGAGCCGGTGTACCGGTATTAACACCTTGTTTAGTGTATTTGTGAAACTGCAAAAAATCTTTTAACAATGCCCAGTATAATGTTAAGATCCCGTAAAACATGAACGCATAAACCACTTGTAATTTATGGTACCATTTAACTTCTGTGTGAGGGTTGAACTTTAAGATTAATTTATCTGCGATATCATCATCATAATCCAATACATTGGTATAAGTGTGGTGCATAACATTGTGCTGCAATTTCCAGTTAAACACCGAGCCTCCTAAAAGGTTTAGAGTATGTCCAAGCCAGTAATTGGTTTTATGGTTAGAAGAATAAGCTCCATGATTGGCATCGTGCATAACACTCATCCCAACACCAGAAAGCGCAAAGCCCATGATGGCCCATAAAACCATACTTACCGGAAATGACGGGGTAAATGCTAAAATGTAAACAAATGGCAAAAGGTAAGCGCCTAATAAAACAACAGTTTTGATAACCATTGTGGAATTATAATGTTTTGACTTGTTGTTTTCTTTGAAATGGGAGTCGACACGTTTACGCAATGTTGCAAAAAAAAGTGCTTTATCTTTGTCTTTATCAATAAAGCGAATAGGTCTGAATATCATTCTTTAATAATTTTATATGAATACTGATTGTATTTATAATTAGCCCAAAAATAGGCAAAAAAGACCGAAAATCATCGTAATTTTTATTAATATTGTTTATTATTAACAGTAAAAATACATATTCCCCTATCGGTGTTTTTGACTCCGGTTATGGTGGTTTAACCATTTTAAAAGAACTGGTTGACGCCATGCCAGAATACGATTATTTGTATTTAGGAGATAATGCCAGGGCACCATATGGCTCCCGATCCTTTGATACGGTTTATGAATATACTTTGGAATGTGTGAACCATTTGTTTGATAAGGGATGTGAATTGGTGATCCTTGCTTGTAATACAGCTTCAGCAAAAGCGCTGAGAAATATTCAGCAGAAAGATCTTCCGTTGATAGACCCCAAAAAAAGAGTGCTTGGTGTGATTCGCCCAACAACAGAAGTAATAGGGAATTATAGTCAAACTAAACATGTCGGTATTTTTGCGACAAGTGGAACAGTATCCTCGCAATCGTATGTTATTGAGATTGAAAAATCTTTTCCTGAATTAAAAGTTTTCCAGGAAGCGTGCCCCATGTGGGTGCCTTTAATTGAGGCGAATGAAATAGATAACGAAGGTGCCGAATATTTTGTGAAGAAGCATATTGAACAGTTATTTGCTCAATCTAAAAAGATTGATTCGGTTATTTTGGGATGTACGCATTATCCTTTATTAAAACCGTTGATTGAAAAACATTTGCCGGAAGGTGTAGTGATTCTTCAACAGGGTTCAATTGTAACTCATGGATTAAAAAATTATTTATTCCGGCATCCTGAAATGGAAGTGTTACTTACAAAAAATAATCAGTTGAATTTTTTGACAACAGATTCTGCAGAACAGTTTGATAAAAATGCCACTTTGTTCTTCGGGAAAGAAGTAAAGTCAAATCACCTTGCCCTCTAAGAATTAATAAGCAATTCTTTTTTGTTTATTGGTATCTGTGCTGTAAATAAATAATGTATTTACCAATGAAGGTTTCTCTATAATAACATGGATTGTTTCTTGCGCCATCATGCTACCAATAATACCCGGAACAGTTCCTAGTACACCATTTTCAGAACAGTTTGGAACGTCTTCAGGATTTGGTTCATCGGGAAAAATATCGCGCAGGTTTTTACTGCCTTTATAATTGAATACCGCGAGTTGCCCTTCGTAACCTAAAATGCTTCCGTACACCAGAGGCTTATTTAATTTCACGCAAACATCATTGACTATGTAACGCGTGGTAAAATTATCACATCCATCAACAACAATATCGTATTGGGATAGAATAGATTCTGCATTTTCTTCATTCAATAAAACCGGATGAGAGATCAATTGAATAAATGGATTTTGTGCAGACAATTTTTGAACGGCTATATCTACTTTTAAGTACCCTACATCGGTTGTGGTATATAAAACCTGGCGATGCAAGTTGGATTCTTCCACCGTATCAAAATCAATTACGCCAATGGTGCCAATTCCAACGGCGGTTAAATATTGAAGTACCGGGCAGCCTAATCCACCTGCACCGATCACTGCAACTTTACTTTGCTTGAGTTTTATTTGCCCATTGATACCAATATCATCTAACATGATTTGTTTTTGGTATCGCTTAAATTCTTCTTTAGATAACATAATTAAAATGTCCTTTCCCAATCTTTGTAAACCGGTTCGTAACCTGAACGTTTAATCAATTCACTAATTTCCTGAATACTTCTTTCATCACTGATCTCAAACTGCTCTAACGATTCGGGTTCTACCGCATATCCACCGGGATTGGTTTTAGAACCTGCGCTCATGCTCGTAACGCCTAATGGAATAATATTGTTTCTGAGGTTTTCGGATTCACGGGTAGAGATGGATAATTCGACATCTTCATTTAATAAACGGTAGGCGCATAACAATTGCACCATTTCTTTATCGCTTACAATTACATTTGGTTCAATAATTCCTTCCGCAGGACGCATCCGTGGAAATGAAATAGAATACTTTGTTTGCCAATAGGTTTTTTGTAAATAATCCAAGTGCAAGGCGCAGAAAAAAGAATCCACGCGCCAGTCTTCCAGTCCTAATAAAACACCTAATCCGATTTTATGGGTTCCTGATTCCCCAACTCGATCTGGTGTTTCCAAACGGTAATCAAAATTTGATTTTTTTCCTTTAGGATGATATTGCTTATAGACTTCTTTATGGTAAGTTTCCTGATATACTAAAACAGAATACACGCCTGCATCATTCAGTGTTTTATATTCATCCGTTTCTAAAGGTTGTACTTCAATAGAGATATTTGCAAATTGTGAACGGATCAATGCTATGGCATTCTTGAAATAATCCACATGAACCGTATGATTAGCTTCGCCGGTTACTAGTAATATATGATTGAAGCCTTGACCTTTAATGAACTCAACTTCTTTTAAAATCTCTTCATTCGTTAATGTTTTCCGCTTTACTTTATTGTCCAAACTGAAACCGCAATAGGTGCAAATGTTGTTGCACTCGTTACTCAGATACATGGGCGCATACATCTGAATGGTTTTTCCAAAACGCTTTTTGGTCAACTCATTACTGATCCTGGCCATGTCTTCGAGATAAGGAACAGCGGCAGGTGAGATGAGTGCTTTAAAATCTTCGAGGGTGCGTTTCTTTGAGTTTAAGGCATGTTCAACATCCTTTGCGGTTTTAGCATAGATGGATGTTTTTTGCTCATCCCAGTTGTATGTGTTGAATATGTTTTTGAAATTCATTGTTTGATTTAACCACATAGGCACATAGTTTTTTTCTATGTTACTATGTGTTTATTTTTTCTATTTACTCATTTAAAAAACTAGTTAATGGACTTGTTGCCGAAGCCCTGTTTCCTATTATAGACAGACCCGCTTCGTAGGCTAATCTTCCTGCCAACACTGCGTTTTTAAATGCAATTCCCATTTGAGTTGGATTTTTAGAAGACGCAATAGCAGTATTCACCAGCACTGCATCTGCTCCCATTTCCATGGCACGTGCTGCATGAGAAGGCGCGCCAATTCCTGCATCTACTATCACAGGTACTTTACTTTGCTCAATAATGATTTCTAAAAAATCTTCTGTTTTTAGTCCTTTGTTACTTCCTATCGGTGATCCTAAAGGCATAACGGCCGCAGTTCCTGCATCTTCCAAACGTTTACATAAAACAGGATCAGCATGTATATAAGGCAATACAATGAAACCCAATTTTGCTAATTCTTCTGTGGCTTTTAATGTTTCAATCGGATCGGGCATCAGGTAGCGTGGATCAGGATGTATTTCTAATTTGATCCAGTTGGTTTCCAAAGCTTCTCGTGCCAGTTGTGCCGCAAAAACTGCCTCTTTGGCATTACGCACGCCGGAAGTATTCGGCCATAATTTCACGTTGGCTTTTTTAAGAGCTTCCAGTAGATCATCGCTTGGCGCATCTGTATCAATTCGTTTTAAAGCAACTGTTACCATTTCGGTACCAGAGGATAAGATGGATTCATACATTTCATGGCTGGAACCGTATTTCCCACTTCCTAAAAATAAACGTGAAGAAAATTGATGATCGACTATTTTAAGCATTTTATATTAAGTTTTTTTTAGAAGGCTGAGCGGAGTCGAAGCCTAAAATTTTATTAATTTCTTTTACTAAGTGTTCTTTATTAGTTGAGTTCGTAATCAATCCTGAAACAGCAATGCCATAAACGCCGGTATGAATAATGGATTGAATATCTTTTAATTCAATTCCACCAATCGCATAAATCGGCACTTCGACAAGCTCAGTGGCCGATAGTTGTCTCATTTTTTTAATGATTTCTTCATAACCTTTTGCTCCTAACACAGGGCTTAATTTTTCTTTGGTAGTGGTGAATTGAAAGGGGCCAAGGCCGATGTAATCCACTTTTTCCGAACAACGTTGTTGAATGTGCTCAAAGGTATTTGCTGTTCCACCAATGATTTTATTAGGAATCAGTTTTTTTGCTTCTACTACTTTCATATCATCCAATCCCAGGTGTAGCATATCCGCATCACACATTTTTGCCACAGAAGTATTGTCGTTGATGATCAATTGTGCACCAAAAGTTTTGCATAATTCTTTTGCCTTCATACCATATGAAGCATAGTTATCATCAGAGATATTTTTTAAGCGCAGTTGAATTAATTTTACTCCGGCGTTTAAAGCAGCTTCGATATTTTGAATATGAATATCAGGCGTTGAGCCCTGTGATATGTATTGTAATTTATGCAACATGATAAGCTAATAAATGTGTGTTACTGTTTAAGATCGTTTCGATGTAATACTTAGCATTTTTACAGGAGTTTTTTAAATCATTACCCAAGGCTAAATTTGCTGTGATTGCCGAGGAAAGAATGCATCCGGAGCCGTGTTTATGATAAATGGTTTTTGAACTTTGCTTTTTGATCTCGATCATTTCCTTATCAGTAAATAGAACATCAACTCCCGGATTTTCTTCACTATGCCCTCCTTTTAATAATACATTGCAAAAGCCTGATAAAAATTCCGCTGCTGAGGTTTCATCAGTTAGTCCACTTAATTTTTTTGCTTCATTTACATTAGGAGTGATGAGATAAATATTTTTTAAAAGGTCATTCAATTTATTTTGATCGATACCTTCTATTAAATCAAAGCCGGTAGACGATGATAGCACTGTATCCCAGATAATTTTTATAGTTTCATTTTGTTTCTTCAAAAAACTAATGACTTCTTGAAGCGTGTCTAAATTTTCAATAATTCCAATTTTAACGTAATCAATTTTATACAGATCGGTAAGTGGTTTAATGTGTTCAATAATTTCTTTCGCAGAAAACCAATCGACGGAAATAAAATTGTCTTCCACCTGATTGGTAATAGAAGTATTAACTGCCATTCCTAAACACTGGTGTTGCTCAAAAGTTTTGATGTCAGCTAATACGCCGGCACCGCCGCAGGGATCAAATCCTGCAATGCTTAAAACTATTGGACGGTTGTAGGACATTGAGAAAAAATGTTTTTGAAAGTTTTAATTGGGTCGGCACTTGTCCAAACGGAACCCATTAAGGCAATTCCATCAAATCCCATATCAAACGCTTGGCTGCAATTATGGTCATCAATACCCCCTAATGCAATAAGTTTCGTTGTACGGTTTTTATCAAGGCCATTCAAATCAAATTGCTGTGCTTCGTAATCCGGTTTCGAAATGCTGTTAAACACAGGACTTAGGAAGGCATAGCTAAAATGTTCAGATAAGTTTGTGAAATCTTTAACCGAGTGAACAGATGTTGATAATACATTTTCATTTTCAGAAAAATCAGCTTCGGTTAATTGCTTTCGACTGGCTTCTGTATAATGCAGGCGATTAATGCCAAAACTTTTTGCCAGGTAATGATGACTGTGCAACGCAATTTTTGAATGATGAATAGAATCTATTTCTTGCAGCAACAACACTAATTCCTGAGAAGAATTTTCCGGTTTACGTAAATGGAAAACCGATAAACCCTCATCAAATAATTGATTGATGAGGGACGGTTCGTTTCTGATTGCCGTAGGGCTTGAAATTACAACGAGCATTAAGAATAGATCTGACTGCCTTTTTGTTTAAATTCCTCTGATTTATCAAACATACCGTTAGCGGCTGAGTCGCGGATCTCTTGTGTGATTTTCATTGAACAGAATTTTGGTCCGCACATGGAACAGAAGTGTGCCACCTTTGCGCCATCAGCAGGCAAAGTTTCATCGTGAAACTCTCTGGCTGTATCAGGATCCAATGATAAATTGAACTGATCTTCCCAACGGAATTCAAAACGTGCTTTACTCAAAGCGTTATCACGGTATTGAGCACCCACGTGACCTTTTGCTAAGTCAGCAGCATGAGCTGCTAATTTATAAGTGATCACGCCATCTTTCACATCTTTTTTATTTGGTAATCCTAAATGTTCTTTCGGAGTTACATAACACAACATCGCAGTTCCAAACCAACCAATCATCGCAGCACCAATTGCTGATGTGATATGATCGTAACCAGGAGCAATATCTGTAGTTAATGGCCCTAGTGTATAGAATGGCGCTTCATGACATTCTTTTAATTGCTTGTCCATGTTTTCTTTGATCAAATGCATTGGCACATGTCCAGGACCTTCAATCATTGTTTGTATATCATGTTTCCAGGCAATTTTGGTTAACTCACCTAAAGTTTCAAGTTCTGCAAATTGTGCGGCATCGTTCGCATCAGCAATAGAACCCGGACGTAATCCATCTCCTAAGGAGAAGGCGACATCGTAGGCTTTCATAATTTCGCAAATGTCTTCGAAATGAGTGTACAAGAAATTTTCTTTATGATGAGATAAACACCATTTAGCCATGATGGAACCACCACGGGAAACAATTCCTGTCATACGTTTTGCCGTTAAAGGAATGTAACGCAATAAAACACCTGCATGAATGGTGAAATAAGAAACTCCTTGTTCTGCCTGCTCAATTAATGTATCTCTGAAAATTTCCCAGGTCAAGTCTTCCGCTTTGCCGTTTACTTTTTCAAGTGCCTGATAAATAGGAACTGTACCAATTGGAACCGGTGAATTACGAATGATCCACTCGCGTGTTTCATGAATATTTTTCCCCGTAGAAAGATCCATGATTGTATCAGCACCCCAACGGCATGCCCATACTGCTTTTTCAACTTCTTCTTCAATACTGGAAGTAACAGCAGAATTACCAATGTTGGCATTGATCTTCACTAAAAAGTTACGGCCAATGATCATTGGTTCACTTTCAGGATGGTTAATATTATTAGGTATAATGGCACGACCAGAGGCAATCTCATCACGCACAAATTCAGGTGTGATGAACCCTTTTGGCAAGTTGGCGCCAAAGCTTTCTCCCGCATGTTGCTGCGATAAATTTTCGTACTGCCCGTTTAATTGAGTTTTTAAAAGATCGTTCTTTTGATTTTCGCGAATGGCAATGTATTCCATTTCAGGCGTGATAATTCCTTTTTTAGCATAGTAAAGCTGCGATACGTTATGACCTGCTTTTGCTTTTAACGGTTTCTTAATATGTTCGAAACGTAAGCTGTCTAGTGATTTATCATCATGACGTTCTTTGCCAAAAACAGAACTAACGTCCGATAATTGTTCTACGTCATTTCTATCCAGGATCCATTGTTCGCGAATTCTAGGTAATCCCTTCTTTATATCCACTTCAATAGAATCATCGGTAAAAGCGCCGCCGGTATCATAAACAGTTACTGGAGCATTATGCTCTGTGGTACCATTAGCCAGCTTTGTAGGCGATAAAATAATTTCGCGCATTGCTACTTTGATATTATGCAGTTTACCCTCTACATAGATTTTTTTAGATCCGGAGATAGCTCCGCTAGAAATGGTTTGTTGTTCGGGTTTTTTTTCTGATTTGCTCATGATTTTATCCTCCTTGTGTTGCTTTAATGATTAGAATATGATCGTTTGATTTAATAAAATGATGTTCCCATTGAGATTTGGGAATCACAGTTTCGTTTACCGCCAGGGCAATACCTTTGTGTTTGTCGCCCAATTGAGTAAACACGAGGTTGTAAAGCGTCGTGTTTTCAGAAACTGTGTGCTGTTTATCGTTGAGTGTAATTTCCATTCCAAATAAAATTATCCTTTAGGAATGGCGCCAATGAGAGAGGCCTATCACTTTTCCCTTCGTCAGTGCTAACTGTATCAGGTTCAACGGGTATAATCTCAGTCTTCTTCAGACACCCCTAAAGTTGAGTAAATGTATTGAATTTTATTGAGAAAAAGATAAAAAATAGAAGCTTCAAACGTTAAAAACATTGAATACTTATAGTTTTTTCACCGGAGGCCAGATATTGTCTTTAACAATGTTGTAGAAGCAATCAGCCGCTTTCCTGATCTGATCGGAATCCGATTTTGGCACGCCAAACTCGGTAGTTTCATTGAAAATAATTTTGGAAAGCCCAAACTCTTTAAAATTGTCTAGGTAAAAAGAGTTGTTTAGTTCAACTAGAAAATAGGCAGAGTTTTTATCAATTGGTTCAAGAGTCAGTGATTTGACATAGACTTGTTTTTTTGCAGAAACCAATAACAGTGATCCTCTTTTTCCGAATCCTAAATTGTCTTTTACGATTATTTTCAGGTAGTTTTTTTTGTCTTGTTTTATAAATTGAACCTGATAATTGTTTTTTATTTTCACTTCAATGATTTCAACGACTTCCTTTATTTTTGGAGATATTACAGTAGCAGAGTCTTGTTTAAGCTGGAAATCACAAAGTGTTTGCCCAAAGGAGCAAATAGATAAAATAAGCGAGCAGATAAACGTGATCCGTTTCATGTGTTGTATTTAATATTTATTATTGTCACATGGTATAGTCAACCTTTTAGTGGTTTTTAAACTTTGGGTATGACTATTTCATAATTTTATTTTCCTTGTTAAATAAAAAAGGATAAAGCCTCAAACCTTATCCTTTTCTTTTTTTAATAATTCTTAAGGTTATTTTTGTTTAAACCCAATTAAAATCACTGCGCAACCAGAACCTGCATTTTTATTTGCATCCAATTGAGCTTCAATGGTACATTCTAAAGTTGATTTCACTCTGAAATCCCAATGAGGAGCATTCGCGTAATTTTTATTAGTAAACAATAAATGACGATCCTGATCATAAATATTAAATATCAGGTTGCCATCAGTTTTTCCACTGCAGGCAGCGATTCGATAAGTTGTTTCTCCAAAAAATGTTGTATGAAACTCTGCCATTTCCTCAGAATTTAATAATAATGAACGGTAAGATTGTCCATCGGAAATAAACTGAGCAATAATATGTTTTGAACACAGACTGGCGATAGAATCACATTGTGCGCTGGCAGTATTAAACAAACCTACAACAGATAAAATTAAAAGTGCTTTATATAAATTCTTCTTCATGATAAATTGTACGATTAAGATTTGGTATTGATAATGGCATCACGGATAGCAGTAATTTTGGCTGATATCTGTTCAATTTGTTCTTTTGTTATTGTAATTTCAGTTGTACTGTTGATGTAAGTCGTTTTTTTAGCTTCATCGGTAGTTGGCTCAACAAAATTGTATTTACTGCTGATTCCATTATAAATAACCGCTAAGTCATCTAGCTGCTTAGAAAGTTCTGCGGCATCAGGCATATTATGTGATTTCACTAATTCAATGATACTTAGCAATGCTTGTTTTTGTTCAGCAATACGGTATTTGATCTCGTCTGTTGGTTTTTTATTATATGCAAGAATTGAAAAATTCATACTTTCAATCCATCCTCCTGTTAAAATCAAACTGCTGATTTCTGTACGTTTGTTTGTTTTCAAATACGAATCACTCGCTCT
This sequence comes from Bacteroidota bacterium, assembly GCA_040387555.1. GTDB lineage: Bacteria > Bacteroidota > Bacteroidia > B-17B0 > Aurantibacillaceae > UBA4416. The sequence goes on from JAZKDO010000003.1 coordinate 993,892, forward strand.
GTAAGCTAAGCCAACCAATACCAACATACTATCTTTATTCGAGATATTATCGCTGATCCGCTTCATAGTTGTTTGATCAAAGGCAGAAGAAACTCCGATTTTATCAGCCAAGTTTTTAACCGCTCCCAGGTAACCAATAGCATCCTGTGTTTGGTTGTACATACTCACGTACCCAAGATCAGCGCCATAAATACCTAGATTTAAAGAGCGGGAATAATCTGATGCGTATTGACCGTTTTTATTGCCGGCATTTAAAATAGATTTATCATAAGCAACACCTGATTTTTGAATCAATAAGGCCGTCTGCATAGGAGAAGGAACACTGAATAACTTTCCACCAACATTTAAAGCCACTGCTTTTACAGTATCCGTATCCGGTAAATCATCACTCGTTTCATCCGACGGCTTTGGATCACCACAAGAATATATTAACATAGAAGCTAGACCTAATACAATAACTTTCGTGTTTAGCTTAAAATTTTTAATGTTCATCGTCATAATTTAATTGTTTGTTGCTAAAAAACCTATGCAATTAAATAATTTTTAGCGACATAGCCAAATAAAAATTTAAATCATTTATTGACAATCAGGTTAGATCCCCAGAGCTTCTTCGATGTATTTGAAGGTAGATAAAATCTCAGGTTTACCATCAATCTGTGCTACATCATGCTCAAAATGAGCGGATGGTTTACCATCTGCTGTTAAAATGGTCCATCCATCTTTTAATTGTTTAATATTCCGGGTTCCCATGTTGATCATAGGTTCAATGGCAATGACCATCCCATCTTTTATTTTTGGCCCATCTCCACGCTTCCCATAATTTGGCACTTCAGGATCCTCATGGAGTTTCTTACCTAAACCATGACCAACTAATTCTCTGACCACTCCATAACCGTTTTTCTCGGCATGTTGTTGAATGGCGAAACCAATATCCCCAATTCGGTTTCCGCTTTTAAACTGATCAATTCCTATATATAAACATTCCTTCGTAACGTCTAATAATTTCTGAACCTCTGGCTTGATTTGCCCAACAGCAAAAGTGTAGGCATGATCTCCATAATATCCGTTTTTAACAACGCCACAATCCACCGAAATAATATCACCTTCTTGCAATGGTGTTTCGTTTGGAATGCCATGAACCACAGAGGCATTTAAAGACATACACAAAGTGTTTGGGAAACCATACATGCCTTTGAAGGCAGGTACACCACCATTATCTCTAATATATTCTTCAGCAATTTTATCCAGGTAGGCCGTTGTAACTCCTGGTTTAATTTCCTTTGCAATTACTCCCAGTGTGCGTGATACACTTAACGCGGATTCACGCATTAATTCAATTTCTTCTCTGTTCTTAAGTATTATCATTTGCCGAAAAGTTTTTGAAAAAAAGATTTCTCTTGTTTATAATTATTATGGGCTTCAGGATTTTTTACCATATGATTAAATTCCCCGCCTTCAGGATGAAGGATTTGCCACACAGTACTCCAACCTAAAAATCCCCCTACATTCCTGTCATCAATAAAAATATCCACGTTTAACTTTCGGGGAGTATCTTCGGTAATAATTTCTTCCGGATAATTTTTATTCACGGCATAAAATTCTACACCATTCTTTTTACAGTATTCAACAGCTTCATTCAATAAGGAACCAGTGCGGTAGGTGAATAAAATTAGTTTATGCCCTTTTTTTTGTAATTCTTTTATGGTGGCAAAAGCAAACAGCATTTCCTTCCCAATTCGGGGATAATCATGTTCTACAATAGTTCCATCAAAATCGATGGCTATTGTTTTACTTCCGTTATTCATAAATTGTTGTTCCATTCTTATTTTAGGTTCTCTGCTTTTAAAACTTTTAAATTACCATCTAATTCATAGTGACGTGGTACGGCAGTACCAATCTCAAATTCGAGAATTTGTTCAGGTGTCATATTTTCCAAATACATGATCAAAGCTCTTAAACTGTTCCCATGGGCTGCAATCACAATATTTTTTCCTTCTTTTAATTTTGATTCAATCTCTGTTTTAAAATAGGGGATTACGCGTGCTGCAGTATCTTTCAGACTTTCTCCGTTTGGAGGAGCAATGTCATAACTTCTTCTCCAGATTTTCACTTGTTCCTCACCAAATTTTTGAGTAGTTTCTGTTTTGTCCAAACCTTGAAGGTCACCATACATGCGCTCATTCAATGCTTTGTCAAAAGTTGTAGGAACGTTAGATTGACCGGCTACTTCCAGCGCTAATTTTAAAGTGTTTTGAGCGCGTTTTAAATCAGAGGCATATGCCAGGTCGAATTTGAAAGGTTTCAATTTTTCTCCGGCGTTCCTTGCTTCTTGTATGCCTTTTTCCGTCAATTCAACATCTACCCAACCGGTAAATTTATTCTCTAAATTCCAAACGCTTTGCCCGTGACGAAATATAATTAAAGTTGCCATTCTATTGTTTCTAATTTGTTTCTTAATAATTAAATTTAATATGCTCTTGCAAATAAAACACGCTGTGTGCTTGGTTTGCCTGTATAAATACATAGGCCTGTTTCCTGCTCATTATTTAATGGAATACAGCGGATAGTCGCTTTGGTTTCTTCTTTTATTTTTTCTTCAGTTTCAGATGTCCCGTCCCAGTGCGCTAAAATAAATCCTGTTTTTTCATCCAGTACTTTTTTAAATTCATCCAATGAATCCACTTTTGTAGTGAGTTGTTGAGTTCTCGCTTTAGCTTTTTTAAATAGATTATCCTGAATTTCTGTCAACAGATTTTCTATTAATGAATCAATTCCTTCAATACTAACTGTTTCTTTAGTTAAGGTATCTCTGCGCGCAACTTCTACTGTTCCATTTGTCAAATCTCTTTCGCCTAAAGCAATACGAACAGGAATTCCTTTTAATTCGTATTCCGCAAATTTCCAACCCGGACGATGCGAATCACGGTCATCATATTTTACAGAAATGCCTTTTGCCTGTAATTTCTTTTTGATTTCATTCGCTACTTCTGATACTTTCGCTAAACCTTCATCACCTTTATAAATTGGAATAATCACTACCTGAATTGATGCTAATTTCGGAGGCAATACCAATCCGTTATCGTCACTGTGACTCATCACCAAGGCTCCCATTAAACGAGTGGAAACTCCCCAGGATGTTGCCCACACATATTCCTGTTTGTTATCTTTTGTCACATATTTTACGTCAAATGCTTTGGCGAAATTTTGTCCTAAAAAATGTGATGTTCCTGCCTGTAATGCTTTTCCGTCTTGCATCAATGCTTCAATACAATAGGTATCATCAGCTCCTGCAAAACGCTCATTCGCAGTTTTCACACCCTTTACAACCGGAACGGCCATCCAGTTTTCCACAAAATCTGCATATACTTCCAGCATTTGTTTTGTTTCGGCAATTGCTTCTTCTTTTGTAGCATGAGCTGTATGGCCTTCCTGCCAAAGGAACTCAGCAGTTCTTAAAAACAAACGGGTACGCATTTCCCAACGAACCACATTCGCCCATTGATTAACTAAAATAGGCAAGTCTCGGTAAGACTGAATCCAGCCTTTGTAGGTATTCCAAATAATAGCTTCACTGGTTGGTCGAACAATTAATTCCTCCTCCAGTTTGGCTTCCGGATCAACAATTAATTTTCCTTTATTATTTGGATCGGTCTTTAGTCGGTAGTGCGTAACAATTGCACATTCTTTTGCAAAACCTTCTGCATTTTTTTCTTCTGCTTCAAATAAACTTTTAGGAATAAATAATGGGAAATAAGCATTCTGGTGCCCGGTATCTTTAAACATTTTATCTAAAGCTTTTTGCATGTTCTCCCAGATACTGTAGCCATAGGGTTTAATTACCATGCAGCCTCTTACAGCAGAATGATCTGCTAAATCAGCCTTTACAACTAAATCGTTATACCATTTACTATAATCTTCTGCTCGTGATATCAATTCTTTACTCATCCTATTAACAAATGTTAAAATATATTTATTATAAATTATCTGGCACTTAATTTGGTAACTTTGCTAATGCATTCCCCGTGCAAATTTAAACTTTTATTGGACGTTTGCGTCCTATATTAAAAAAACTAATAAAATGAAGAAGTTAGTTATCATATTAAACGTACTAGTGTTGTTATTATCCTCATGCGCTACTCAAAAAAAAGGTATTTCTTATGTGGATGATATTTATGCTAACCCAAAAGAAGTTAGAATAGAAGAAGCAAAACTGGCTGCAGAGAAGAAGCAATTGCAGGAACAGGAAGATAAGCGTTATAATGATTCTCTTGCACTTGCTCGTCAGGCACAAAAAGACAAAGATGAGGCAAATCCTTATTACAAAGACAGGGAGTTTAAATATGATGATTACTATGATTATGAATATGCAACCCGTGTAAAGCGTTTTAACAACAACATTAACGGATTAAGTTATTACGATAATTATTACACCAATTCTTATTGGTACAATCAAAACCCATATAACTATGGTGTAAGTGTTTATAATGGATACAGTTGGTGGGGATCAAGTTATAACTCTTACAGCTATAATCCTTCAGTGAATTTCTATAGCAATTGGGGATGGAATTGTGGGCCTGCTTATGGTTACAGTGGGTACAATCCATATATGGCAGGATACATGCAAGGATATAATAACGGGTTTAATAATGGTTATTACGGTGGTAACTATGGCAATCCATATGGTTACGGAAGTCCGTTTGGATATGGCTATGGCAATTATGGATATGCAAACCCCTATGGTTATGGCTACGGAAATGGAAATAATTGGGGATACTACAATAGTTATGATGGAAATAGCGGGTTTTATTATGGTTTTCGTACTTCTAATGGCGGTGGAAATAGCCGCAGAACATCCAATCCAGGATTGACTGAGAAAAGGGAATATGTTCAAAAATATATTCAAACTGTAACTGACGAGAGAGATCATTCTGGAAAATTTTCTGACGTATCCACACCAAGAACTGTTGAACCGTCGAGAGGTACCAATATTCAGCCACGAAGCACTGGTGTAAAAACACCAAGGATTAACGAAAGCTTTGACGAACCAACAAGAACAAATAACCCAATTAGGGTTACAGACCCTGTTCGTGTAAAACCAACCAGAGAACCTAATATTCCTATTAAAGAACAACCAACCAGACAGCCTGATAGAGTTAATCCTCCTGTTAGACAAAATCCAGTAAAAACTTCTGAACCTGTGAGGCACCCTGTTGAAAAAATGCCGGTATTTGAAGCACCAATCAGACAAAATCAGCCAATGCAATCGACTCCAAACAATAATGGAGGAAGTAATCCCCCTGCAAATAATGGAGGACACCGTCCAAGATAGTTAGGCACATCCCTTTTATAATAAAAACGATTTAATTATGAAACTAATTTTTAGTGTGGTAACATTAAGTGTGCTATCGTTTACACTCGTATCTCAAAATGATATTGATGCGATTAGATATTCGCAGACTTTTTTTGGCGGTACATCCCGTAGTAAAGCCATGGCAGGATCTTTTGGAGCATTAGGCGCAGATGGTTCCTGTATGGCCAATAACCCTGCGGGTATTGGGTTATACCGTAAAGGAGACATTAATTTATCCTTGGGCCTTAAGTTTTTCTCAGTTGATGCCATGCACAACGGGACATCCAACAAGAATTTTAAAGCAAATGCAACATTTGACGGGTTAACATTAGTTGGAGCATGGGATAGCAAACAACAGCCTGATAATCATCACGCTTTAGGTTTGTCGTGCAATCAGATTGCTAATTTTAACAGCAATATAACTATTGAGGGTAAGGCAAATTTTAAAAGTATTGCGAATGATTTTTTATCCGCCGCCAATGGAAAAGCTTTAAAAAACCTTGATAATGGTTATTCTGGGATGGCCTATGATACCTATTTAATTGATCGATATGATACTATTACAAATCAATACGCAAGTTTGATTAATCCAAAACATGATCTTATTCAATCTAAAAATATTGAAACAAGAGGTAGAATTAATGAATGGTGCTTTAACTATGCTTATGGATATCAGGATAAACTATACTTGGGTGCTACTCTTGGAATACCCGTGATTTCTTTTAGTCATAATTCAATTTATTCTGAAAACGACTTAAATGATTCGATGCGGGTAAGTACAAACTCTACACCTACTTATAATTATCCTGGAGTGGGTGGTTTTAAAAGCATGTCTTATCAGGAATCTTATAAAACAACAGGAACAGGATATAATTTAAAAATTGGAGTTATTTATAGGGCTGCTGATTTTATTAGGCTTGGAGCCAGTTTCCATTCGCCCACAGTATACAATTTAACAGATGGGTATGTTTATAAAATGAGCGCGAATTATGATGAAGGTGGTTCTTATAGCGCGCAATATCCACCGGATAATGGGGGTAAATTCACTTACCAGATTATAACTCCTATGAAATTTACAGGAAGTGTGGCTTTACTGTATAAAAAATTAGGGGTCATTAATATAGATTATGATATTATTAATTATAAGCAGGCTTCTCTTCAAAGCTCACCACAGGAGTTTACAGGAGTGAATTCAGTTATAAGAAATAAATATAGTCAAACCTCCAATTTGAGAATTGGGGCTGAAGCAAATTTAGAGCCAATGTATGTTAGATTAGGTTATGCGATGTACGGCAGTCCGTTTGGAGAAACGTTTACAGGAGATTTTGTGAAGTCTTTTTATACAGGAGGAATTGGTTTTAGAAAACAAAAAATGTACATTGATATTTCTTTTACTAAATCGATGAATAAGGAAAATTACTACATGTATAACCCTAAATTCGTAGATAAATCAACTTTAGACAACTCTGGCACGACAATTGCTGTTACAGTTGGTAGTAAGTTTTAGTGTAGTTTTGTTCTAGATTAATTGGTTTGAAAGTCTCGGGGTAGTGGCCGGGACTTTCGCTTTTTACATACCTCTAATAAATTTCCTTTTTGGCGGCACTCAATGTATTCTTTAGCAAAGAAGCAATCGTCATTGGGCCAACACCACCGGGAACAGGAGAAATATACCCAGCTTTTTTAGAAACTTCATCAAACTTAACATCTCCTACCAATTTAAATCCTTTTGCTTTTGAATCATCATCAATACGATTGATACCCACATCAATTACAACCGCGCCTTCCTTAATCATATCTGCTGTTACAAAATTTGGCCTTCCGATAGCGGCAATTACAATATCAGCTTGCAAGGTATGTTCTTTCAGGTCTTTTGTTCTGCTATGGCAAAGAGTTACGGTACAGTTGGCCAGATTAGTGTTTTTAGCCATTAAAATACTCATCGGGGAACCTACAATATTGCTTCTTCCTATCACCACACAATGTTTTCCTTCAGTGGGAATATTATAACGCTCCAACAAATGTACAATCCCATAGGGTGTTGCACTCACATATGTAGGTAAATTTAATACAAGTCTTCCAACATTAATGGGATGAAATCCATCCACATCTTTACTTGGACGTACCGCCTCAATAATTTTTTGTTCAGAAATATGACGCGGTAAAGGAAGTTGAACGATGTACCCGTCAATATCGTCATCATTATTTAACTCCTCAATTTTTGATAATAATTTTTTCTCAGAAACATTCCCTTCGAATTGAATTAGTGTGGATTTAAATCCAACATTCAGGCAAGCTTTTACTTTGCTGTTAACATAAGTTTGAGAAGCTGGATCATCACCTACAAGAATAGCTGCTAAGTGGGGTTGTTTTTTCCCTTTTGCAATTAGTTCTTTTACTTCTATTGCAATTTCTGCCTGAAGCTCGAGTGATGTTTTTTTTCCGTCAATTAAAATCATAAATTACATTTTTGGCATTCCGCCGGGCATATTTTTCATGAGCTTCGCCATTTGATTTTTGTCACCCATCATTCGCATCATTTTTCGGGTATCTTCAAATTGTTTCAATAATTTATTGACCTCCTGAATAGATTGACCACTTCCTTTTGAAATGCGCTGGCGACGAGAACCATTTATTAATTCTGGCTGAGTACGTTCTTTAGGAGTCATTGAACCTATTATCGCTTCAATTCCTTTAAAGGCATCATCATTTATCTCCGCGTCTTTCATAGCTTTTCCAACCCCAGGTATCATGCCAACCAAATCCTTAATGTTACCCATTTTTTTAATTTGTTGTAACTGGCTTAAGAAGTCATTAAAATCAAACTGGTTCTTGGCTATTTTTTTAGATAATTTCCTGGCTTCTTCTTCGTTAAATTGTTCCTGGGCACGTTCTACTAAAGTTACAACGTCACCCATTCCTAAAATACGATCAGCCATACGCTCAGGATAAAAAATATCCAAAGCTTCCATTTTTTCACCGGTACCAATAAATTTAATTGGTTTGTTAACTACCGATTTAATTGATAATGCGGCTCCACCGCGTGTATCACCATCTAATTTAGTTAATACTACACCATCAAAATCGAGGCGATCATTAAATGCTTTTGCAGTATTTACAGCATCTTGCCCTGTCATTGCATCTACTACAAACAAAATCTCGTTAGGCTTAATTGCTTTTTTTAACTCAGCAATTTCAGTCATCATTTGTTCGTCTACAGCTAAACGGCCAGCAGTATCTATCAATACAATGCTGTTTCCATTTTCTTTAGCCTGAATAATTGCAGCTTCAGCAATTTTTATAGGATTTTTTTCTTCTCGGTTTGAGTAAACATCTACACCAATTTGTTCACCTAAAACATGTAACTGGTCAATAGCAGCGGGACGGTAAACGTCACAAGCAACTAATAATGGTTTTTTTCCTTTTTTAGTTTTTAAAAAGTTGGCTAGTTTTCCTGTAAAAGTTGTTTTACCTGAACCTTGTAAACCACTCATTAAAATAATGGTTGGATTTCCTCCGAGGAAAATCTCTTCCATTTGTCCTCCCATTAGCTGAGTTAGTTCATCGTGTGTAATCTTAACTAATAACTGACTCGGGGAAACGGCTGTTAATACGTTTTGTCCAAATGCCTTTTCTTTGACTGTATCTGTAAAGGTTTTGGCAACTTTATAGTTAACATCGGCATCTAACAGGGCTTTACGAACTTCTTTCAAAGTTTCAGCAACATTAATTTCTGTTATTTTTCCCTGACCTTTTAAGGTTTTTAGTGCTCTTTCGAGCTTATCGGATAAACTATCAAACATTTTCTTTTATTTTTAAGGGTATAAAGATAGGAAAATTAGGCGCTTAGAGCCCAATTTTCTCGTTTACAATTTTCAAAATATCAGCTTCTAACGCGATGGTTTTGTTTTCGATGTCTTTTCCTTTTGAGATAATATCATTAACGAAATTTTTATCATCAAAGCCAGCTGCATTAATTCTCACATTCATAAATGCACCCATTACTGCCGAACGGGCACATAACGCACCAACGCCGGCATCTGAAACAGAATTTGGGTTTCCAATTTCTGCCATAGCATTTATTACTGTTAAACTTTCGTAGGATAATTGCATCACTTTAAATGGAACTTCAATAGCAAATTTTGTAGCGTTTTGTATAGCTTGTTTCCGGATGGTTTTCTCCTCATCTGATGCTTTTGGTAAATTAAAAGCTTCCATAATTTTATTAAATGCAACGGTGTCAAGGTCTACCATCTTGTTTAATTCGTCTTTTATTTTTTGACCTCTTTCTGCCCAATTACTAAATTCTTCCCAACGTGAATCCCACCCTTTTTTATGGGATGATAAATTGGCAACCATAGTGGCTAAAGAAATTCCCAGAGAACCTACATAGGCCGAAATAGAGCCGCCGCCAGGAGCGGGACTTTCACTTGCAGTTTCATCAGCAAAATCAGTCAAAGTCATATTTACTAATTTGCTTGAAGCAGCATCTTTCAATAAATATTCAATAATGCGCTCTTCAGGCTTAAACGGACCTAATTCGTCAAGCCCCATAGTTTTAATGGCGATCCTGATTAGTTCTTTTTCAGAAACCCCTATAGATCGCTGCTGCTTTTGAAGGAAGAATTTTCCGGCATCCAGCAAAGATTTTAATGGAACCAATCCAACTAATTCAGAACCCGTTACCCGAATTCCTCTTTCAGTTGCTTTTTTACAAACTTCATCAAAAGCTATATGCAAAGGAGTGACATTTATGTTTGTAAGATTCATGGAAATTTGTGCAACGCCATATTCCTCAATAAACCATCCAATTGCTTTCACTGATTTTAAAGTTCCGGGAATGGAAACTGCATTTCCATGCGTATCGGTTAAAATTTTTCCGTTAATCGGATCTCCTTCTCTTTTTACCCGGCCTGCTTCACGCACATCAAATGCAATTGAATTGGCTCGTCGTGTGGAAGTAGTGTTTAAATTGACATTATATGCTACTAAAAAATCGCGTGCACCAATTACGGTAGCGCCACGTTTTGCATCAAATTCGGAAGGACCAAAATCAGGTTTCCACTCTGGTAATTTAATTTTTTTAAAAAAACCTTCATATTCTCCGGCTCTAATTACAGAAAGATTGTTTCTTTCTTTATTAGATTGTGCGGCTTCATAAAGATAAACTGGTATTTGTAATTCTTTTCCAACGCGTTCTCCTAATTGCTGAGCCCATTTGGAAGTTTCGTCCATGCTGATATTAGCAATTGGAATAAGAGGACAAACATCGGTAGCTCCCATCCTAGGATGTTCCCCTTTATGTTTACTCATATCTATTAATTCACCCGCTCTTTTTATAGCTAAAAAAGCTGCATCAATTACTGCTTGCGGGGTTCCAACAAAAGTAACAACTGTTCTGTTGGTAGCTTTTCCGGGGTCAACATTTAATAACCTTACTCCGTCAATGGATTCAACTTCGTTTGTAATTTGTTTAATCACTGACAGGTCAAGTCCTTCAGAAAAATTCGGAACACATTCGATTAACTGTTGCATCACTTTAAGATTTAGAATTAAATTTTATGAGGTTTAAAAATAGATAAATTAAATGCAAGGCATACTAATTGGTATAAATCAATATAAATTTTAATTAACAATTACGCTTACATAACAATTTTCATTGATATGAATCGTTTTACAAATTGAGTTATATTTGTTACTGATCATATAAGCGCAATTGAATCCAAACAAGCATATTTTTATTTATACCCATAAAATTACTCCAAGGGTAAAATATACTTTCAACTTAATTTTGAAGGATTGTTTAGGTTTGGAATTTAGCATAACCAATAATATTGATGATTACAAATCATTTGAAGGGTATAAATTAGCATACACTAATCAAGAATTAGAAACCGGTTTTCATATTTTATCTCATAATTTGCTATTTGAATCAGGGATTAAAGAGCAAACTATCCTGATGCAAAATCATGAAAATTTCTTAAAATATTTTTTTAAAACTCAACATAATGAATTGCCTTTTGATTTGTTCGCAGCTTCATTTTATTTAGTAAGTCGTTACGAAGAATATTTACCATTTGTTCCGGATGCCTTTAACCGGTTCGAGGCACAGAATAGTTTGGCTTATCAATATGATTTTTTAAGAATTCCGCTTGTTAATTTGTGGATAGTAGAGTTTGAGAAAATATTGGTTAAAAAATTTCCTAAGCTGATCATTTCACATAAGGAATATAATTATATATCGACACTGGATATTGACAATGCCTATAAGTATCAGGAAAAAGGTGTGATGCGTTCATTAGGAGGTTATTTGAAAGCATTAGTTGAATTTGATAAAGGTAGCTTGAAACAACGAACTTCGGTATTATTAAAAAAAGAAAAGGACCCGTTTGATTCTTATGATTATCAGCTTTCTATTCAAAAGAAGTATAAATTAAAGGTTATTTATTTCTTTTTGTTGGGAGATTATGGCGTGAACGATAAAAATCATCCTTCTAATAATTATGGCTTCCAACAATTAATAAAGCACCTGGCTGATTATGCAGATACAGGAATCCATCCATCTTTTGGTTCTAACGGTAATGTGCATCAGGTTAAGGTTGAAATTAACCGATTGGCTAAAATCACACATCGTGAAATTTTTAATTCCCGACAACATTTTTCTATGTTGAAATTTCCCGATACATATGCAACTTTATTGGAACTTGGAATTACCAATGATTTTTCAATGGGCTATTCTACTTTCAATGGTTTCAGAGCCAGTTTCTGTATGCCTTTTTATTGGTATGATTTGGATGACGAATTGGAAACAGGTTTAAAAATTCATCCTTTTTGTTTAAGTGAGACATCTTTAAGATATAAAGATTTAGCCACGCCGGATAACATTAGTGAAATAGCAAAACCGATAGTAGATGAAGTGAAAAAATATAACGGCGAGCTTGTTACGATTTTTCATAATGATACCATGGGAACAGCTTTAGAATGGGTTGACTGGAAAAATATTTATGAAGAAATTGTTAAACTAGCCATTAAATAAAATACTGTTGTTAATTTACACTCATCATATTACTGAACGACTCAACTATGCAATGGATGTTGTTTTTAATAAAACATTGCAACTTTCATTTCATTTAACTACAGATTTAGAGGAGTTTAAAAATAGTACACAACCCAAGTTTGCATACACAAAAATATATTCAGGTTTTGAGTGTTTTATTCATTCCAAAGAACTGTTATTTGAAAATGAAATTAACACTGTTCTACCAGCTGCGGATAGATCATACCAGGATTTTCCAAAGTTTTTTAAATCAGCTAACGCTGACTTTTTAGGCTACGATTTGTTTGCAATGGTGTTTTATTTTGTTAGCCGTTATGAAGAATATTTGCCCACGGATAAAGACGAACATTTGCGTTTTAAAGCTGAAAATAGTTTGGCTTATCAATACGGTTGTTTACATATTCCTTTTTTAAATATAGCCATTCACCAGTTTGGTGAAAAATTAAAAGTAATATTCCCTGAATTGAATTTCAAAAAGAGAACATTTAATTTCCTTTCAACAATCGACATTGACAATGCATTTGCTTACGCCCACAAAGGTCTGGTTCGCAATTGTGGTGGATTAATAAAGGACGTTTTTTCTTTAAAGCTTCTCAATATTAGTAAACGTATTTTTAGTAATTTGAATGATGATAATGATCCTTATAACACATTTAATTATATTCATTCATTAAGTAATGAAGCTCAAGCTGCATTACAATACTTTGTTTTAATAGGCGATTATTCTGTTTATGATAAAAACCCGAATTTTAAAAATAGTGGATTCAGAAAATTATTAAAAAAACTTGGAGAGAAACATTCTATGGGTTTGCACCCATCTTACGAGTCGTTTTCTTGTCTTGAAAAAATAGGTATTGAAAAAAATCGACTGGAAGATATTATAGAAAAGAAAGTGACTTCTGCGAGATGCCATTTTTTAAGAGTAAAATTACCTGAAACGTACCGAACATTTATTGAAAATGGGATTACGGATGATTACAGCATGATTTATGCGTCCCAATCAGGTTTCAGAACAGGTTTGTGTTTGCCTTATCATTGGTTTGATCTTCAGAGAAATAAGCAAACAACATTAATGATACATCCCAGTGCGATAATGGAAGGAACTTTAAGGGATTATAATAAATATACACTGGAAAGTGCTATTGAAATTATTAATCATTTAATGGATCAAACAAAACAATTTGGAGGTGAATTTGTTTCTATCTGGCATAACGATAGCTTTGTGACCGAACAAAAAGAATGGATTAAAGTTTATAAAACAACATTACAAAACGCGAAAAATTTATAACCTCTAATTATCATGTGTGGAATAGCTGGAATCATTTCAAAAACTAAATCTGAATCACTCAAAAATTCTGTTTTTGCAATGACCCGAACAATTAAGCACCGAGGCCCGGATGGTGAGGGTTTTGCTTTTTTTTCTGACATAAAATCTGTAGCAGTATATTCTGATAATACGCCTGCAGTAAATATTGAAAGCAAATCCTATCTATATAATCCTTCAACTTCAATACAGAGCCTTGAAACAAATTTTAATATATCCTTTGGACACCGGCGGTTATCAATAATTGACTTGTCAGAAGCCGGCCACCAACCTATGTGTGACACAACTGAAAATTATTGGATCACATTTAATGGCGAGATATTTAATTACATTGAAATTCGGGAAGAATTAAAAAGTAAAGGTCACCTTTTTGTAACCCAATGCGATACAGAAGTGATTATTGAAGCTTATAAAGAATGGGGCGTGGAATGTTTAAAGAAATTTAACGGTATGTTTGCTTTTGCATTGTACGATAAACATAACAATCAGGTATTTTGTGCAAGAGATAGAGTAGGAGTAAAGCCGTTTTATTATTTTGAAGGAAATGAAGTCTTTGCTTTCGCCAGTGAATATAAGGCTTTCATCAAATCTGGTGTAGTACCATTTGAAATTAATAAAATGGAGCAATTTGATTTCGTGGTTAATGGAAATCTTGAACAGAATGTTGAAAGTTTATTTAAAGGCATAAAAGAATTAAAACCAGCTCACTACGTATTATACGATCTGAGTTCTCATAAGCATAAAACGGTTAAGTATTATTCTCTTCCTGAAACAATTGCTCATGAAGCAAATGATAAGGAAATTATAGAGAAAATTGAAAAAAAATTGTTGAAAGCGATTGATCTTCGGTTAAGAAGCGACGTTGAAATTGGGTCGTGCCTGAGTGGTGGTCTGGATAGTTCTATTATTGCAGGGATTGCTAATTACCTGCAGCCTTCCAAACAGATGAAACTATTTACTGCAGTTTTTCCCAACGAAGTTTTTGATGAAACAAATTACGCTAAGCAGGTTGCAAACAAAGTGAATGCTAACTGGCAAACAGTGAGCCCCACAGCAGATGAATTTTTTCGGGATATTGAATCTTTGAATTATTTTCAGGATCTTCCTGTATGGAGCACAAGCACTTATTCTCAACATAGAGTTATGAAGTTAGCCTCTGAAAATCATATTAAGGTTGTATTAGACGGACAAGGAGCTGATGAATTGTTTGGTGGATATTCCCATCATTATATAGCACTTTGGAAAGAAGATTTAGGTTTTAATACGATTCATAATATAAAGGATGCCAGACAAACTGTTCCAAATGCTTTTAAATTATTCGGAAAACAATTAGTTAAAGAAACTTTTGGTTTAAGCATGGACTATTCGAATTACTTTTTGGAAAAGAACAAGCAGTTTGGAAAAAGTACAAATGAAAAATTAGGCTCCACCTTAAATCAACAATTAGCAACTGATTACTATGGAAGGTTAAAGTCATATTTAAAATGCGAAGATCGGTGTAGCATGGCTTTTGGGGTGGAGAGCAGGGTGCCTTTTGCTGATGATGTGGAGTTGGTTAATTATGTGTTTTCTATTGAAGGCAAAAAGAAAATTCAAAATGGCATTTCAAAGTATCTCTTAAGGGAGGCTGCAAAATCATATATTCCTCAACAAATTTATAGCCGGAGAGATAAAATTGGTTTTGAAACCCCTGTTCAAAAATGGCTGGAACCAAAAAGAGAACTGATTATGGAAAATATTCAGCAGTTGGATTTTGTGGATACTAAGTTTTTACAAAACAACTTTGATACATTAATAAGACAGAAGCCGTCCTTTGTTTTGCGTTTATATTCATTGGCTGTGTGGAAAACAGTATTCACAGGATTTTAAACAAATTCTAACGCAAAAATCCTCCAAAAATTCTACATAAAAATTCCAGAGTCTCTACAGTAATACACTTGGGTGAAATCTGATTATCAATTAGTTAATAGCAACTTCTTTTTAGTTTAAAGTTTGATTTTTCATAAAAAAGTGTATATTATTGTATTGCTAAAAAAATCCTATGAAATATTTTTTATTGATATTAACTTTTTTGATTGCTACTTTAAATTTAGTTTCACAGGTAAAACAGCCTGTTTTTCATCCGAAAAATAATATTGTAATTTCTGAAGATGAGAAGCATAAGAGAGCTCATTTTTTGGATGATTTTTTTTCGAATAAAAGCCAATTAAGATTTTTAATTCCGGCATTTAAGGATATTTTGATAGAGCAAAAAGCAAAATATGGCAATTCTGCCATTAGCTTTGAAAGAGCTTACTCCCTAGTATTTAGAGAAGAGTTACGTAAAATTAAGGAAGTTGCTTTATCAAGTGCAGAGATGAGCGATAACACATTAAATGAGTTGTTTCGGGAATTGTATGAAAATACACTTTCAGTTCTTTCGAATAGTGCCACGGTTAAATTGCTTGATGATCGGGATGTTGAATTAATGGATCAGTATTACGATCATACAGGTTATTCAAATAAAGTAACAGCAGCATGCACCAATGTTGATTTTGCAGATGGAACAACAAATGGCTGGCAATGCAGTTGGGGAACAGGATCAGGAAATCAAATTTCCGCTGTAGTTGGTTATAGCAATCAGCCAGTTTATTTTTGTAATCCAGGTACCGGAACCTATTATGCCAATAATATATTTATTAGTGCAAATCAATGCTGTACAGGTTCTTTCCTGGGTGTACCAAATGGATGTACAAATGCAGCATCAACCATGTCAACGGTTCCTGTAACTGCGATAGTAAATAATCCGGCAGTTACGGGCACAGCAAATTCAGGCCCCATAAATTCTTCAGCAAATTCAGGTGGGGCAGGTGTGCATACAATTATGACGGGTGGGACCGACCCAAATTGTCCCATTAGTGTTGTTCCACCCACCGGGGGAAACTCAATAAGGTTAGGTAATTCTAACGTGAATTTATATAAAGCGCAGCGACTTCGCCAAACATTTACTGTGGGTGCGGGGAATCCTAATTTTGTGTATCAATATGCAGTAGTAATACAAGACCCCGGATCAGGTCATACCCTGTCAGACCAGCCTTATTTTAAAATACGGATGTATGATCAAAGTAATAATTTAATTGATTGCGCTACTTATGATGTTGATGCGCTTAGTGCTCCAAGTATTGGCGGATTTCAATCATCTGGAGATGTACTTTATAAAAACTGGTCAACAGTTACAGTGCCTTTGTTATCTTATGTAGGTCAAAATGTTACCATAGAATTCACAACTTCTGATTGTGCACTAGGCGGACATTATGGATATGCCTATATTCAATGTTTATGTGCACCAATTCCTATTACAAGTTCTTTACCTGTTGTATGTAACGGACAAACCACTGTGTTAACAGCTCCTCCCGGCGCTGCTACTTATGCATGGGTAGGTCCTGGAATTGTTTCTGGCGCCAGTACTCAAACTGCTGTGGTTAATGTTGGCGGAAGCTATACAGTTAACATGACAACATTTTATTCTCCTCCTCAAACACCTTGCAATTATTCCCAATCTGTTGCGATAGGTTCAGCACCTGCACCGGCAAGCTCAAGTTTCACAATGGCTTCTATTTGTTTGGGCGCCCCGGTTACCTTTACAAATAATTCTTCCGGGGGGGGGATTTTTGAGTACATCTGGGATTATGGTGATGGCTCTCCTACTTTTACAACTGCCACGCTAACAAATCCTGTTCATACCTATACAACTGCCGGAAATTATTCAGTTTCATTAGTTGCAAATAATGGTTGTCCGCAACCCTTTTCATTGCCTCTTTCAATAAAACCCCAACCCAATGCGGATTTTAATTTAAATAATTCATGTATGGGTGTCGCTAGTAATTTCACAAATACATCTACAGCCCCCGCACCGGCAAATTTTTTATCCAATAACTGGAATTTTGGAGATGGAAGCAGTTCTTCTAATATCGGTAATTCATCGCATACCTATACCGCGGCAAATACCTATTCCGTTTCATTATTAGTAATCAATGATCAACAATGCAGGGATTCCGTTACTAAAACGATCATAATTTCACCCAACCCGGTTATGGCTATTGGTTCAAATACAGTTTGTTTAAATTTAACGACTGCATTTACTAATTCCTCTACTGTAGCTGCGCCTGATAACATTGCTACCTGGGCCTGGGATTTTGATAATAACGGTTCAACAGATAACGGAGCGCAATCTCCAACTAATACTTTTACAACTGTTGGCACGCATACAGTAGAATTAAAAGCGACCACTAATAATGGATGCCGAGATAGCACGACTATCCCTGTTTTGGTAAATGCTATTCAAACTGCAAATTTTACAGCAAGCAACGCGTGTTTAAATTCCGCAATTAACATAGTAAATAGCACCACTGTAGCTCCTCCTGATTTTATTACAGCTTATAACTGGGATTTTGGAGTTGGCGCCAATCCTTCAACCGGTACTGGTTTTAATCCGGTTTTACCAAGTTATAATTTGAGTGGAACAAAAACTATTACGTTAAATATTTCGTCTAACACAACATGTACGGCAAATTTAGTTCAAAGCATACAAATTTATGCACAACCCGTAGCCAACTTTAGTACAACTTCGGTTTGTCAGTCAACAGCTACTGCTTTTACGGATCTTTCAACCCCAAGCGGTTCTATCATTGCTTGGTCGTGGGATTTTACTAATAATGGATCCACAGACAATACAACGAATGCACCAACACCTATTTATTCAGCATCCGGTACATTTTCTGCATCGTTGATAATAAGGGATAATAATTCCTGCAAAGATACCGTAGTATTACCACTTAACGTTTGGGGCCACGCCATTCCTGACTTTACACCAACCTCTGCCTGTGTGGGAAATGCCAATACTTTTAGTAACACCACAAATACAACCACCAATTTAAATGTGGGTGGCACCCCGGTTTGGAGCTGGGATTTTGCAGATGGTTCGCCGGTTAATGCATCACAAGATCCTACGCACACTTATACAACTGGTGCAACGGGAGCTACATTTAATGTGACTTTAACGGCTACAACCACTAACGGTTGTGTTGATAATGTTGTAAAGGCAGTTAAGGTTAACGCTTTGCCAACTGCCACATTTACGCCAATGAATGCATGTGTGAATTCAAATGTAATATTAAACAATGCATCAACTATTGCATTGCCTGATAATGTTACAACCTATGCCTGGAACTTTGGGGTAGGGTCATCGCCAACACCAACAAGCAGTATTCAAAATCCCCCTATTTTAAAATATAACAGCAGTGGTATTAAAACCATTACTTTAACAATTTTTGCTAATACAACTTGTAGCGCATCTATTACCCAAACGGTTGAGGTTTATCCACAGCCGGTTGCGAACTTTAGCGCCACATCAGTTTGCCAATCCACTGCAACAACATATACAGATTTATCAAGCACCCCGACCGGAACAATTACAGGATGGCAATGGGATTTTACAAATAACAATTCTATAGATAATAGTACCAGCTCACCAACTAATCTGTTTGTTTCTTCCGGAACTTTCACAACCTCTTTGATTGTTACAAACATGAATGGTTGTAAAGATACGGTTGCATTACCCGTTGATGTGTGGGGACATACTATCCCTGATTTTTCGCCGGATAAGGTTTGTTTCGGAACAGCCAACACTTTCACTAATTTAACCAATGAAACAACGAATCCGAATGTTGGAGTGGGAACAACTTATGTATGGGACTTTGCCGATGGTAGTACATCCGGTTTACCAAATCCAAACCATACCTATTCGCAAGGTGGAAACAGTAATGCTATACATAACGTTACACTCACTGCCACATCAGTAAATAATTGTGTGGATACTAAAGTTAAAGCAGTTAATGTGTATGCAGTGCCAACCGCCTCGTTTACATCAGACTCTGTTTGTTTAGGTTCCGCATCACACATGATGGACGCAAGTAATGGAAATGGTAATATAGTTAATACTTATGCTTGGGATTTTTCGAGCAACGGCACAGTGGATGTTCTGGGTGTAGCAAATCCAAACTTTGTGTTTCCTAGTTATGGAAGCAATACTTTATCCTACACTGTTTCTACATCTCCAGTTGTTGGTTTAGTTTGTTCTAATCTTACCAGCTCAATCACTGTTTGGGTAAATCCAAATCCTGTGCCTGACTTCACGTTCGTTAATAACTGTATTAATGCGCAACCTAATACTTTTGATGGCTCATCGAGTATAATTGCTGTAGGCTCAAACACTGCTTATGCCTGGGCTTTTGGTGATGGATCAATTGCAACACCAACTAGTTCAGCAATAGCAACGCATAATTACGCGCTCGCAGGTGTTTATAACACCACGCTAATCGTTACTTCTAATAAAGGCTGCCAGGGCGTTGTGAGCAAACAGGTAGCTGTTTATGAAAAGCCTTATATGAAAATTGCCAGTTCCCGAACCTGTGACCAATCTGCAATGACCTTTACTGCGATAAGTTTGCCGAATAGCGGGAATGTTACTAATTGGTTTTGGGATTTTAATAATTCTATTTCAACTTTTGAAGGCGCAGGTCAAACAACAAATTTTACATTTGGGAGTCCGGGTTCTCAAACCGTTGCGTTGATAGCGGTAACAAGCCCTGGTGGTTGTAAAGATACTATCATCAAAGCGGTGTACGTGAATTATAATCCTGTTGCAATTTTTAGTGGAGATAAACTCAGTGGATGTCCTATTCCTTTACATTGCGTTAATTTTACAGATGCATCACCAACAATAACAGGGCCGGCACAAATCTCACAATGGCAATGGACATTAGGTGATGGAACAACTTTAAATAATCCAACCAGCGCTATGGTGAACCATTGCTATGGGAACAGTAGCAGCAGTCAGTTATCTTTTTTCAGTGTGTCGTTAGTAGTAACTACAGATAGTGGCTGTGTAAGTCCGATAAATAATAAATCAAACTATATTACTGTTTATCCTACGCCAATTGCTGATTACACGGTTAACCCTAATCCGGGAAGCATTTTAACGCCTTTGGAATATTTCACCAATCAATCGGTTGATTATAGCAAATGGTGGTGGACATTTGGTGACGGTGGTTTTAAAACTGATTCTGTGAACGTAGACCCTTCGCATTTTTACAGTGATGAATCTGCGGCAACGTATTTTTCTAATCTTATTGTAATGAATGCATATGGATGTTCTGATACAGCTTATGTTCGTGTAGAGATTCAACCAGACTTTACATTTTATATACCTAACGCTTTTTCTCCGGCTAATAGTGATAATATCAATGATGTATTTACTGGTAAAGGAATTGGTATTGACAAATTTGAAATGTGGATTTATGACCGTTGGGGCGAAAGAGTTTTTTATACAGATGATATTGTAAAAGGCTGGGACGGTAAGGTTCAAGGAAAAGGTGGTGAAGAAAAACAAGACGTGTATATCTGGAAAGTAAAGCTTACCGATGTTCTTGGCAAGAAACATGATTATATAGGTCATGTCACTTTATTAAGATAAAGGAGGAATTTGATCTTATTGAAAATCGCGAAGATTTTTTACAGATGTTCTTGGATATACTGATTTACTATAATAGTAACTACAGAACAATACTGTAATTCTTAAAGTCGTTGCAAAAAACGTCCCTTCTTAATAGATATTTATTTTGAGTTGCAAATGCCAGCTAACATTCTATCTTTGTTTAGCTTTTGGGGGCTAAACGGTTCAACCGCACTTCTTTTTACTCCAAAAAGTGTTCCCTCGCTTTAAAGCAAGCCCTAACAAAAGATGAATGATTCAAACAGAACAATGTAGATCTTAATAAACAGAGAAACAAAATGAAAACCATTTACACACTTATTTTACTGCTTGCAAATACAATTAGTTTACAGGCACAAACACCCACTTGGTTATGGGCTAACAGAGCTGGTGGAGTGTCATCTGATGAAGGTAGCGCAATTACAGTTGATGTTTTGGGCAATACATATATAACAGGTGTTTTTTCCGCGCCTTCGTGTTCGTTTGGTACAACAACTTTAACAAACGTAAGTTTTACAGATGTATTTATTGCTAAATACGATGCTTCGTCTAATTTAGTTTGGGCAAAAAGTGCTGGTGGTTTAGGCTATGATAAAAGTACATCAATAGCTGTTGATACAAGTGGTAATGTATACGTAACTGGTTATTTTAATAGTTCAACTATAACCTTCGACACTATAACATTGACTACCACTGCGGGCTACGACATGTTTATTGCTAAATATAACTCCAATGGCAATATTTTATGGGCAAAAAATATAGGAGGTGCTAGCGCTGATTATTCAAATTCTATTTCGGTTGATTCAATTGGGAATAGTTTTATAACTGGATATTTCAGGAGTGCATCTATTCAGTTTGGAAGTACTACACTTTTCAATACAGCTACTGGTGGATCTAATTACTTTGTGGCAAAATACAATTCACTTGGAAGTCCGGTTTGGGCAAAGGCCGCCGTTTCTGGTAATGTAACTGGAAATAGCATTAAATCAGGTAATAATGGTAGTCTATTTGTTACTGGCTTTTTTTCGGGTACTGCAACGTTTGATACGATTACCAAAACTAGTATAGGCAGTAAAGATATTTTTACGGCAAAATACGATGCATTAGGAAATGTGGCTTGGGTAAAATCTATTGGCGGACTAAATGAAGAAATTAGCTATGGAATAAGTACGGATGGCTACAACAACAGTTATGTTACAGGTTATTTTAAAAGTATATATGTTACGGTAGGAACTACAACCTTTACTAACAGCGGTGCTCCTGATGGTGATGTTTTAACAGTAAAATACAATAATGCAGGCAATGTGGTATGGGCTAAAAAAGTTGATAACTACAGCAATGCTTTAGGCTTAGCAATAGCAACAGATGTGATTGGCAATAGTTATGTTACAGGTAATTACTTAGGCTCACCATTAACATTCGGCAGTATTGTTTTAAATGGACCAAGTGCAATGACCAATGTTGGTGATTTATTTGTTGTAAAATATGATCCTTCAGGAACTCCACTATGGGCTAGAAATTTATTATCCACAATTGGAGCAAGAGGAAGTGGAATTGCCATTGATAATGTCGGCAACTGCTACTTAACAGGTTTTTTTGATGATGCAACTTTGGCTTTTGATAACACAACGCTTGCCAATGTTGGTAATCTAGGCGAGATGGAAATTTTTGTTGGAAAACTTGGTCCTTCTTCGACAGTCGGTATACATCAAGTTGACATATTAAATGAATTGACACTTTTTCCAAACCCAAGTTCAGGAATACTCTTCATTAATTTAAATAATAATTCGTTTGCGGAAATAGCAATTACAAATATTTTAGGTGAACTTATTTATAAAACAACCACAAAAACACAACAAACCGAAATTGATTTAAGAACTGAACCTATAGGCATTTATTTAATTAAAATGACTGATGAAAATAAAAATGTAACGAGCAAAAAAATCATTAAACAATAAAGCTCCTCCATTGTTCCAATTCTGCATGCAGAAAAATGAGTGGGAATGAGCTATACCAAGTACACTGCCTCTTTTCCTTTCTTAGAAAAATCAGTGTCTATGCGTTCCTGTAAAGTAGTGGATAAAGAAAGTCCAACGAAATCAGCTTTTACAGGGAAGCGTGTGTGACTGCGGTCAACGAGCACTAATGTATTTAATTGCTTTACCGGTTTATTTAAAAATAATTTCACAGCGTAGATGAGTGTTTTACCACTATTCAAAACATCATCAACTAAAATCACTGATTTGTTTTCAAAATCTTTTTCTGTGAAATCTATTTTGGGCTCAAATGACCATGGATTTTCTTTGTCTAATTTTATTTTACCAAGTTTAGTTTTAATGCTGGAGATCTCATTAAGGAGAACAGCAATACGCTCAGCAACTTTATAACCATTACCTTCAATTCCAACAATTAGAAGTTCTTTTTCTTTAAAATTGTTTTCATAAACCTGGTAAGCCATACGGTTTAACTTCTGGTTAATTTGAATGGAATCTAAGATCTTCGTTTTTTGCATATACAAATCTAGTTTAATTGAAATGAAATTTCAATTAATGTTCAATAAAATTAATGATGGCTTTATTTACTTTTTTGTAATCCCTGAAATGAGCATCGTGCTTGGCTTTTGGAAGCAGGATGAGCTGCGTGGTATTAGGAAAAGCTTTATGTAGTTCTTTTCCAACGCTCACAGGTACAGCTCCGTCTTTTTCACCCCAAATTAAAAGTGTGCGTGTTTTATCTAAATTGTAATTATAGTTTTGATAGGTATTTTGATGCACCATTAAGTAATTCATTTGTTTATCGCGAACTGCCTTTGATGGTGCAAAAAAATAAGTAAGGATTTTACGTTTAAATCTTTTGGTAATTGGAAACGACCTGGACATCACAGCTCTTGTCATACCATTAAATTCGGTAATTGTAGTAGGTACAATTACATTATTAATATTGGCTACACCTACCATTTGAGCTAAACTATCTGCCATTTGAGCCGAGAAAAATTTCACCGGAGCGTCCAATATAATGAGTTTATTTATTTCCGGTTGATATAGCTGGTTATACATGGCGGCAACTAATCCGCCATAGCTAAATCCCATCACGTTTATTTTTTTTGTGATCCCTAATTTCAAAATGGCGGAATGTATTTGTTCTGCCTGAAACTCTACGGAATAATTTTGAGAGTCAGAGGTACTCTCTCCAAAATAAATCAGGTCAGGAAGTATCAGGTTAAATTCTTTAGACAGTGGTTTGATCTGGCTGCTCCAGTTGGTACGTGCATTTGCGCCCATACCATGAAGCATTAACAAATAAGGCTTTAAGGAATCATTATTGAATGTGATGTGCAGTGTTGCATCTTTTGTGGACAAGAGTGTATCATGCTTTACAAATTTCAGTAAATGTTTTCTTGCAGCATTATCTTGCCACCGAAATATTGCTGGTGTTTTTGTTTGAGATAAAATAATAGACGAGCAGCATGCCAATAAAATTACTATGGCTACTAATCTCATTTTTAGAATTTGATAGTTTTTAACCAGGCAACAGCATCTTGTTCATTACTAAAAACCTTGTATGGCCTTTTTGGTTTATTAATCTTTAAATAAAAATTGGCAACGAGTTTATATGCAAAATTATTTACAATAACCGCGGAAGCGCCAACCATCGACTGTTCTTCAATGAAAATGGCATTTTGTTTAGCTTCCTTAGTAACAGAAACGTTTTCCGCAGCTAAAAAGATAAAAGGCATTAATTTACCATCCGTTATATCAGAGTAAAGGACAAGTAACTTATTTTGAAGTTCAATATTAATAGTGCATTGGTCTTTAAATAATACATACACTATCCCATTTGATTTTAATGCGATATGGATTGTTTTTAAATCAATCTCCTTTACGGTTATTATTTTCTCTTCGCTGCTCATTATTTTAGGTTTGAAGTACACCAACGTTATATTGTTTGGTTATAGGAGCATGGTTCGCTGCTTCAATTCCCATACTTATCACCTTACGGGTATCTATTGGATTGATTATAGCGTCAAGCCATAATCGTGACGCCGCATAATAAGGTGTGGTTTGAGCGTCATAACGGTCTTTGGTTTTATTATAAAGTTCCGCTTCTTTCTCCGGAGTTATTTCTTCCCCTTTTGCTTTCAAAGAAGCTACTTCAATTTGAACCAAAACCTTTGCCGCCTGTGCACCTCCCATAACAGCTACCTGTGCAGTTGGCCAGCCAACAATTAATCGGGGGTCATATGCTTTTCCACACATAGCATAGTTGGCAGCACCGTAACTGTTACCTAAAATTATAGTAAATTTAGGAACAACCGAGTTGGCCATAGCGCCAACCAGTTTAGCACCATCTTTAATAATGCCGCCATGTTCACTTCTTGATCCTACCATAAATCCTGTAGCATCCTGTAAAAACACCAAAGGAATTTTTTTCTGATTACAATTCATAATAAAACGGGCTGCTTTATCAGCGCTATCGCTATAGATCACGCCGCCAAATTGCATTTCACCTTTTTTGCTTTTTACAACTTTACGCTGGTTGGCAACAATACCAACAGCCCAGCCATCAATGCGGGCGTAAGTACATACGATGGATTGTCCGTAAAGTTCCTTATATTCTTCATGCTCTCCTCCATCAACCAAACGTTCAATGATTTCGCGCATTTCGTATTGTTTATCGTTAAGAATGCCATACATTTCTTTTTGATCCTTTTTAGGAAGAGCAGGGGTTTCGCGGTTAAAACCGGCCTTATCGTAATCTCCCACTTTACTCATGATATTACGAATGCGTGTTAAGCAATCGGCATCATCTTTGCATTTATAATCCGTTACTCCGCTGATTTCACAGTGAGTTGTTGCTCCACCCAAAGTTTCGTTATCGATTGATTCTCCAACAGCGGCTTTTACCAAATAACTTCCGGCTAAAAATATGGAACCAGTTTTATCAACGATCATAGCTTCATCGCTCATGATTGGTAAATAAGCACCACCTGCTACACAGCTTCCCATCACAGCAGATACTTGTAAAATGCCCATACCACTCATGATGGCATTGTTACGAAAGATGCGGCCAAAGTGTTCTTTGTCAGGAAAAATCTCATCCTGTAAGGGTAAATACACACCGGCACTATCCACTAAATAAATAATTGGCAAGCGGTTTTCCATGGCAATTTCCTGCGCCCGTAAATTCTTTTTACCTGTAATGGGGAACCAGGCTCCTGCTTTTACGGTTGCATCATTGGCTACTACAATACATTGTTTGCCACTCACGTAACCTATCATAATTACAACGCCGCCACCCGGACAACCACCATGTTCTGCATACATTTCATAACCGGCAAAGGCACCCATTTCAAAACGTGGCGTATCTTTATCCAATAAAAAATCAATACGTTCGCGTGCGCTCATTTTTCCCTGCTCGTGTAACTTTTCGATGCGTTTTTTTCCGCCACCTTCATATATTTTAGTTAAGCGCTGCTCCATTTGAGAAATCAGCAAACGCATTTTATCGTCGTTCTTATTAAATTCTAAGTCCATCATGTAATTTTAGATAACAAATATATAAGTATTGTAAAATTATGCGCTTTTTTAAGAGAAAATTATGATAATTATTTTGGGCGTGTCCGCGAAAAGCGGTCGGGCTTTCACTGCAATCTTTTTGCTTGGCGCTTCGGCTCCGCTCATCGACCAGCAAAAAGGATTTACGTTCCATCCCTCACGCAACCCTGATTTGAATGTTAACTTTAGCCCCGATTGTAGTGGCATCCTTTTTTGCTGTCTCTTTGCCAAAAAAGATACAGCGGAAAGCAAGAAATAGCTCCTGAAAAAGTTAATTAAAAATCGAATTGCCAGTGATAAAACTTTCTTTGTTAGATTTGCACGTATTAAATTCAAAACATTCACGCTTTGTCATCAATCATACATAAAGATCAACAGTACGTTTGGCATCCTTTTACTCATTTAAAATACGCAGAAACACCTGTGCATTTAGTAAAGGGAGAAGGCGCTTATTTTTATGATGCCGAGGGAAATAAATTACTGGATGCAATATCGAGCTGGTGGGTAAATTTACACGGACATTGTCACCCTTACATTTCACAAAAAGTAAGTGAGCAATTGCAGACTTTGGAACATGCTATCTTCAGTTCATTTACGCATGAACCGGCGGTAATTTTAGCAGAACGTTTGATCGGACATTTACCAAAAAATCAGTCCAAAATATTTTATTCTGATAATGGTTCAACCGCTGTTGAGGTGGGTTTAAAAATGGTGTTGCAATACTGGAACAACCAAGGCATTCAAAAGAAGAAATTTATTGCTTTTGAAAATGCTTATCACGGCGATACGTTTGGAGGCATGAGTGTAGGCGCTCGAAATGTATTTAATAATGCTTTCGAGAATTTATTGTTTGATGTGATTCATATTCCTTTGCCCGATGCGGAAAATATTGAAACCTTAAAAGAAACCTTACAAACCTGGTTTACCAACCATAATGATATTGCCGGTTTTATTTTTGAACCCTTAGTACAAGGAGCTGCGGGAATGCTCATGTATGAAGCTGAACATTTAGATGTCTTGATGGAAATTTGTCAGAATAATAAAGTGATTTGTATTGCCGATGAAGTAATGACGGGCTTTGGCAGGACAGGTAAGTTTTTTGCTTCTGATTATTTAACCCGGCAGCCGGATATTATTTGTTTATCAAAAGGGCTCACCGGTGGATACATGCCTTTAGGAGTTACCAGCTGCGCACAGTTTATTTATGATGCCTGCGTGAGCGATGATAAAACAAAAACTTTTTTTCATGGCCATAGTTACACGGCAAATCCAACAGCCTGCTCTGCTGCTTTAGCAAGTTTAGACCTGATGGAAA
The DNA here is from genome assembly GCA_040387555.1 of Bacteroidota bacterium. Taxonomy (GTDB): domain Bacteria; phylum Bacteroidota; class Bacteroidia; order B-17B0; family Aurantibacillaceae; genus UBA4416. The sequence goes on from JAZKDO010000003.1 coordinate 1,022,024, forward strand.
AAGAAGAAACCCGGGATCAGATAAAAATGATTTCTGAACATTATACTGACTTTGTAAACAGGAATAAAAACCATAAGGCATTAACTGATATTCGCAGTAAGGGCACCATTTTAGCCATAGAGATAAGTACCGAGGAACATACGCATTATCTTAATCATGCTTCGGAAAGCATTGCTACTTATTTTTTGAAACAAGGAATTATTGTAAGACCTCTTGGAAATGTTTTATACATTATTCCTCCGTATTGTATTACTGAAAATGAATTGAAAAATGTATTATCGATTTGCGAGGTGTTTTTTAATAAAGAGAGTTCGCAGTAAATATCTTTTGCTTCACACAGAGTTATCGAGTTCGATTTGAAACTGCATAAAAAAAAGCCAACTTAGTGCTGGCTTTTTTATGAGTTTAAACAATTACTGTGGTGATTTTTTCGGGTCTAATAAATCATAAAATTCGTTTAATTTTGGAAGGATAATAATTCTGGTTCTTCTGTTAATTGCTTTGTTTACAGGTGATGAATTTGGAACAAGTTCATTATACTCAGCTCTACCAGCGGCAATTAAACGGTTAGGGTTAACGCTGAATTCTGATTGTAATAATCTCACAACAGCAGTGGAACGGCGAACACTTAAATCCCAGTTATCTTTGTTGCATGAGTTTTTTATTGGATCAGAATCGGTATAACCTTCCACCATCACTTCTAATTCAGGGCGGGATTCAATAATTTTGGCAATTTTAGCTAATACTTCATTAGCTTTAGGCGAGAGGTCAGAGCTTCCTTTTTTAAATAAGACATTATCGGATAAGTTCACAAACACGACTGTTTTATCAACTTTAATTTCAACGTCTTTATCATCCAAACCCTCTTTCAACACTCCTTTTAAATTTACCGCTAAAGCCAGGTTTAATGAATCTGCCTTTGATTTTGCTGCTTGTAAAAGATGAATGTATTTATCCTTACGTTCGAGTTGCGCAAGTGTTTCCTTAATATTATCGTTTGCCGACTGAGTTAAAACGGTTAGATCCCCAACTGCTGATAATTGTTTATCTCTTATTTTTTTGCAATCGGCTAGCTGCCCTCTTAAATCTTCAATTGTTTCAGATAATGTTCTGTTATCTGATTTTAATCTGGCAGCGCCATTTTCACATAAGGTAAAATCCTGCTGGGAGGTTGTTAACTGTTTTTGAAGAGCGGTGTACTTCTTTTTGCTTACCAAACATGAAGAAAAACTAATAGCTGTTATGCCGGCAATTAAGAGAAATTTGAGTTTTATGGCCATGATTTTTTTTTATGCAAAGAAAACCAATAAACACAAAAACACTGTTACATCAAACGAGTCAATTATTTTCTGAAAAATGTTTGCTTTTACAATAAAAATCCTATTTTTGAGTGCAAATTTAGAACTAAACACGATCGTATGAACATTCACGAATATCAGGGAAAAAGTATTTTAAAAAGTTTTGGTGTTACAATCCAGGAAGGTATTGTTGCTGAAACTCCGGAACAAGCAGTTGCTGCTGCTAAAGAGGTTATGGAAACATATAAGTGTGGCGGTGTTGTTATTAAAGCACAGGTACATGCAGGTGGCCGTGGCAAAGGTGGTGGTGTAAAGTTTGCACCTAGCTTAGAAAAAGTTAAAGAAATTGCAACCAATATTATTGGAATGCATTTAGTAACTCCTCAAACAAGTGCTGAAGGTAAATTAGTAAGTAAAGTTTTAGTAGCTCAGGATGTGTATTATCCGGGAGCTACTCCAACTAAAGAGTTTTACGTGAGTATTTTATTAAACCGTTCTACAGGCCGTAACATTATTATGTACAGTACTGAGGGAGGAATGGATATTGAAGAAGTTGCTGAAAAAACGCCACACTTAATTTGGAAAGAAGAAATTGACCCTAAAGTTGGTTTACGTGATTTTCAATGTCGCAAAGTAGCTTTTAACTTAGGTTTAAGCGGAAATGCGTTTAAGGAAATGACAAAATTTATTGCTGCATTATATAAAGCATATGATTCAACTGATTCATCAATGTTTGAAATTAATCCTGTTTTAAAAACATCTGACGATAAGATAATCGCTGTAGATGCTAAAGTATCTTTGGATGACAACGCACTTTACCGTCATAAGGATATTGAAGCGATGCGTGATGAAATGGAAGAAAATCCAGTTGACGTTGAAGCACGTAAGGCAGAATTAAATTATGTGAAACTGGACGGTAACGTTGGTTGCATGGTTAATGGTGCAGGTTTAGCAATGGCTACCATGGATATCATTAAATTATCTGGCGGAGAGCCGGCTAACTTTTTAGATGTTGGTGGTACTGCAAACGCTGAGCGTGTTGAAAAAGCGTTTCATATTATATTAGGAGATAAAAATGTAAAAGCTATTTTAGTTAATATTTTTGGTGGTATTGTCCGTTGCGACCGTGTGGCGCAGGGCGTTATTGATGCGTACAAAAACATGGGAACTATTAATGTGCCTATCATTGTTCGTTTACAAGGAACTAATGCTGTTGAAGCTAAAAAATTAATTGATGAGTCAGGTTTAAAAGTTTATTCTGCCATTCAATTACAGGAAGCTGCTGACCTTGTAGCAAAATTAATCGCTAAATAAAAACACAAACAATAAAATTATGATGCAACGTAAACATTTTTTAATTGCTCCTTTAGCTGCAAGTTTAATGCTTGTTTCCTGTGGTGGTGATAAAACAGAAAGTGGAGATGACATGTCAGGAGTTGATACATTAAAGACAGAAACTCAGACTGAACAAATTACTGAAACATTTTTCCAGGTTCCTTCTCCGGGTGAGATGTTGACTTTTATTAAAATGGTAGGTGGAAAAAACAATAAAAATGTTTCTTTCTTAAACAGTCCTGATAATCAAAAAAATTACACAGATAATAAAGCAAAAGCTTTAAATTTTGGTATTTACAGTTGTGATTTAAGCTACTGTAGTATTTTTGAAATTGGTTCTGAAGCATTAAAATATTTTAAAGTTGTAAAACAATTAGGAGACCAGATCGGTGTATCATCTGCAATTAAACCAGAAGTATTAAAACGTCTGGAAGGTAATTTAGGAAATCCTGATTCGTTATCAGTAATCACAGATGATGTGTATTTTACTTCATTTGAAACTTTAGAGCAGGGAAAACAAGGACCTACTTTATCATTGGTAGTTTCCGGTGGATGGATCGAGAGTTTGTTCATTGCTACTAGCTTGGCAAAGTATGATGCTAAAAGTCCAGTTGTTGAACGTTTAGCTGATCAGAAATACACATTGGATAACTTAATTGAGTTCCTGAAAAAATATGAAAGTGATGCAAATGTTGCTTCCGTATTAGTCCAGTTTACTGAGTTACAGGCAGAATTCAATAAAATCGGTGAAAAAGAAGTAGAGGCTGCACAAACAGCTGATAAATCAAAAACTGTATTAGGAGGAGGAAAAGAATTAGTTATTACAGAAGCTCAATATAAAGCTATCGTTGATAAAATTAAAGCGATCAGAAACTCTTATACATTAACTAAATAATTAAGATCATGAAAAAAGTATTTTTATCATTATTCATATTGAGTTCTGTGATGTTATTTTCACAAGCTAGTGTATGCGGACAGTTTCACCGTAAATATTGCGTGGTTGAAACCAAGCATGGCAAATCCGATTGGTTGTATAACGCACAGTCAAAAAGTGGTTTATTTAACATGGGAGCTACTTCAAAGATTCGTTGCGTCATCTATAAAGGAATGGATTACAGAATCAACGTTTGTTCTGAAGCATCCATAGGTGAAAAAATGAATTACAAGATCTTTGATGCAAGAACAAATGAGTTATTGTACGATAACGCTGCTTCTCAGAATGAATCTTTATTTGAGTTTCAAAGCACTGCAAGCCGCCAGCTAATTATTGAAGTTTCAGTTCCTAATGGCGCAACTTCAGCTGATAAGCATAAACCAATGGAAGCTGCTTGCGTTGGGTTATTAATTGAGCATAAAGTTACTGAAAAACAAGGATTCTCTCAGTACTAGTTCATTAGTAAATTTAAAAATTTAAACCATCAGAAATCCTGGTGGTTTTTTTGTTTTTACCATGTTACAATTTTTTGGTCGTGCCCCTGCGGGTCGGGCTTTCGGCACTCGCTTTTTTATTTCCCCTGCGGGACAAATATAAAGAGCTCAGACAAATGCCTCTATCCCTCACGAGAGAGCAAGTTAACTGTCATATCACATTTATATCTATGTTCGTGAAGCAACAGCCTGTTTTGAAAGGTTTCTCCAGTGAGTTATGCAAACGGAAATCCATTTTGATGGCTGATCTCTGTTACTGAGTTCGGTTACTGAGTCTGCCGAAGTCTGCTGATGTATCGAAACCATCAAAAAGATTGGAGTGACAGCCTGTTGCATCTATACGGCTGAACGTGTCCAAATAATCCAAATGGTAAAATTAATTATAGTAAAAATCCTTGGTACGTTTATAAAGCGGAAGAATCCATCCAAAGCGGAAACCCATTAATACATCAAAGCGTTGTTGTGTATCTTTCAAACCTGTATCGTAATTAAACCCTCTTAAACTTTTTGTACTAGCTTCGTAAAACTCAAAGCCGAAGTAGCAATTGGCTAAACGATTATTACTAATGTATTTATATCCAATAAACTGAGAGAGGCCAAAACCTCCGCTAAGACGATCGTAACCTTTTTTTAAGTTGCCATTAACGGCAGCAATTTTTTGATTAGCGTCATATAATTTTATTTTATGTTGGGTCCAACCCCCTCCCAAAGTAATAAATAAACCCGAGTTAGGGTTGTTGCCTAATCTGGAAATAACATATCCGAAATTTCCATAAATATTCCAACCTCTTTCTGTTAAACGTAAATCAGCTGGGTAACCTTCATTATCGGTAATGTCTCCATCTGAATTACGCATATTACTAACCACATCTTCTTTCACATTTCTTCCAAAAAAATAACTACCCTCCACACTGAAGAGTAAATTATGTTTTGTTTTCCATGTAAAATTAAGCCCTGCACTCAGGTTAGAACCAAAGCGTTTTTCAAGATCGTATTTTGGTATCTGACCACTGGCATGAAAACCCACCATTAAAATACGAACACATGAATCTTTTACCGATTGCGCCAATGTTTGTAACTGTAAGGTGAAACAAAGGCAAAGAAGAATGTATAATTTATGTTTCATGAAAATAAATCAACCGGGAAATTGATACTTCAAAAATAGAGCATAAATTTTATAAAACCTATATAAATACCGTGTTTACCTCATTTAAAAGGATGTTATTCAGTTACAATAACTTTCTGTTTGATAGATGATTGTACAGTAACACCATTTATATAATATAAACCAGAAGTATTGACATTAATATTTTGCTGATAACCATTAGCTTCATTTAATTGAATTGTTTGTATAGTTTGCCCGAGGTTATTAACGACAGTGAGAATCATTCTTTCTTTTGAAACGATGTTAAATTCGCCGTTGTTTGGATTGGGGAAAATATTTAATGTTTTATTATCTTCTAAGATTTCATTTATCCCAATAATATTTAATGACTGTTTTAATATATAAGTATTTACTGATATAGAAGAAGAAGTAAGGGTAGTGTTTTCACCATTTATATCAAAATTTGCAGTCGCATTGTACACACCTGTCATGTATATATTATCTGAATGATTTATCGTTAACGAACGACCTTCAGAAATACCCGTACTATTAAAAGGGGTTACGCTAACAAAATTTCCTGTAGATGTTAATTTCAAGAGATAGGCATTTAATGATCCTGCAGATGTTAATGTAAAAATGGAATTTCCTGGATCAAAATCTGTTGTGTTTTCGAAAGAACCTGTCGCGTAAATATCCCCGAAATTATTAAGTTCAATAGAAAACCCAAATGTGCTATATCCTATATTTCCTATAGATTTAGCCCACATAAAATTTCCATTAACATCTAATTTTGAGATAAACATATCCTGTATTCCAATTGTAGTAAGAAAGTATGAGCCAATATTTGGGTCGAAATCACCCGTGCCAGCAAATCTACCGATACAATATACACAGCCTAGGTGATCTATAGCAATAGAATATCCTGTCTCATATATTTGCCCGGGATCTCCCATGTTTTTTGCCCAAATATAATTACCTGAATTGTCCAATTTGGAAACAAAAATTGAGCCTCCAATATTAGAATTTAACGAATCATGATTGCTAGTGCTTGGATCAAAATCAACGGCTCCATAAAAAGTACCGGTTGTGTAAATATTTCCAGTTTTATCAAGTTTTATGCAACGGGGATAAATTGTAGTTCCCAACATTCCTTTGACCCATACAAAATTACCATTTGATTCTAATTTTAAAATAAACGTCCCAGAGTTGCTTGTTAGATTTGATACGCCGGAACTAGAATCAAAGTCGATTGTCCCAGAAAAATTTCCTGCAATATATACGTTAGCAAATTTATCCAATGTAATAGATCTACCTGAATCAGTAGAAGCATCACCTATAGTTTTGACCCAATTGAAATTTCCCATTGCATCTAACTTTAAAATAAAAATATCTGTAGAGGTGGATGAATATTGTTGTATCCCCGAATTAGGATCAAAATCTACTATCCCTTGAAACTCTCCGGTTATATATATATTACCTATTGAATCAGCTGCAATAGAGTTGCTGTATGAAAAATCTGTTCCTTTTATAATCTTTGCCCATAAAAAATTTCCAAAGGCATCTAATTTTGAAATAAAAACGTCCGCATAAAGAGAAGTAGAAGCTAATGTGAATGTACTTGGACTGGGATCAAAATCTACTGTTCCTATAAAGTAACCAGTAGTATATACATTACCTAAAGCATCTGTTGTTATATACTCGCCTATCGTATTAGCAGTAGTATCACCTAAATTTTTCACCCAGTTACTGCTTTGTGGAGTCATTATCTTGCATAATAAAGTAAGAGTGAGCAGTGTAAATAATTTTTTCATGGATGCAAAATTATATAATCTTGTTTAGATTAAACCTACCATAAAACAAGTTTTTAGCACAAAACGCCACTGTGCAAAATAAAAAAGACCGGTTATAAAACCGGCCTTTCTTTTAATAATTTGTTTTGCTGAATTAAGCGTTTACTGCTTTTAACACTTCAGCCATTGTTTTACCAATAGCAGCAGGACTATCCACAACGTGGATGCCACACTCGCGCATAATATCCATTTTAGCTTGCGCTGTATCATCATGTCCGCCAACAATAGCGCCTGCGTGACCCATTGTACGGCCAGCAGGAGCAGTTTTACCTGCGATGAAACCAACTACCGGTTTTTTATTTCCGTTTGCCTTGATCCAACGAGCAGCATCTGCTTCGTAGCTTCCACCAATTTCACCTATCATAACGATTGCATCCGTTTCAGGATCATTCATTAATAATTCAACAGCATCGCGTGTTGGTGTTCCAATGATTGGATCTCCACCAATACCAATAGCAGTACTAACTCCTAAGCCAGCTTTCGCAACCTGGTCAGCAGCTTCGTAAGTTAAAGTACCGGATTTGGAAACAATTCCGATACGTCCTTTTTTGAAAACGAAACCAGGCATGATGCCAACTTTTGCTTCGCCTGCCGTAATAACACCCGGACAGTTAGGCCCGATTAAACGACACGCTTTTCCTTTTAAATATTCTTTAGTAGCAATCATGTCTTTCACAGGAATGCCTTCTGTGATACAAATGATTACTTTAATGCCAGCGTCTGCCGCTTCCATAATTGCATCCGCAGCAAAAGCAGCCGGAACAAAAATGATAGACGTATCAGCACTTGCTTTATCAACTGCTTCTTTTACAGTATTAAAAACAGGTCTTTCTAAATGAGTTGTACCACCTTTACCGGGAGTAACGCCACCAACTACATTGGTGCCATATTCAATCATTTGTGTGGCATGAAAAGTTCCCTCTCCGCCTGTGAAACCCTGTACTATTACTTTTGAATTTTTTCCTACTAAAACGCCCATTTGTTTAATTATTTGATTTAGATACTCAGTTCGTGTTATAAATTTGTTGCGCTAATTTAAGTATATTCCTTTATTATTAGCAAAAAAATATGCGCAATTTGTTAAATGGTTAAAGGTTTATTTTTCAGGATTTTCATGAAGAAGTAAGGATTTAATAGAATATCACTATAACTTCCAATTGGTGGTTGTATTAAAAACAAAAAATCCCTGAAGTTTGTTCAGGGATTTTAATGAATGATAAAAAGAAATCTATTTCTTGATAAGCTTAAACGCTTTTGAAGAATCTGAATTAGAAATGACAATAGTATATAAACCTTCTGATAATTGATTTAATTCAATCGTTTCTTTAAAAGATATTTTTTGAGAATATACAACCTGACCAATAGCATTGGTAATTTGAACTAAGTTATCGGCAGCGTTAGTAACAATGGTAATTTGATTGTCAAATGGGTTTGGATAAACGCCAACACTATTCAACACAACATTTTTAATTCCTGTACATGCATCAACAATTACATCGCTTACAGCTGTATTAGAACAAGTGTTTGCATCAGTGAATGAATAAGTAAGGGTTATAGTTCCTGTGCCGTTTGCAGGATCAAAGTTATTATTAGAAACACCTGCACCTGAGTATGAACCTCCTGTTGGAGAACCTCCGCTTAAAGCAAATGAAGCAGAGTTAACGCAATACATGTTTTGAGCTAAAGAAAAAGTAACTGCAGGTAAAGCGTATTGTTGAATATTGATACCCATTGAAGCAGAATCTTTACATCCATTGGAGTTAGTTTTAACCATGTTGTAAATCCCTGAAGTAGTAGCAGAATACGTACTGGCGTTTGCCCCTGAAATAGCAGCACCGTTTAAGTACCATTGGCTGTTGCCACCAGAGGTGCCGGAAAGCTGAATGGCATTACTGCCACACACTACAGTTCCCTGGGGTGCACTTACCGATACTGTTGGCTTGGCATTTTGAGATACAGATATAGTTTCAGACCAAATTGCTTTAGTAGCATCCAACATGGCTAAAATCTGGTAATTTCCAACAGTAGTAACATAGATGGAATCCCCTGTTTTGCCCGTTAATGGAGCCCCGTTTTTATACCATTGGTAAGTCCCACCGAAGTACGCTGCCTTTAGTAATAGACTGTCCCCGTCACAAAAAACACGGTTATCCAATGAATTAATCATGTTGATTTTTGCAATGTCAACCGTATTATTATAAGGCTCACTAGTAGTAGCCTCTCCAACAACCGTTTTAGTAGAGACTTTAAAATAGTCGAAATGCCCATTCCAACTAACCAACAATAGGGTATCTGTATTGTAATACGTTGCTCCTCCTATATATTCATTCCCAAAACCAAAAATTTCCGCTTTCGGAGACATAACATTTGTAGTTAAATTATAAATAGCTACTGAATCTGACACTCCGTCATTTGAATAGAATATGTATAATGAGTTATCATCAGAATTATATGTTAACACAGGCTTTTGGCCATATGTTGGAAGGGTTGTAACCAGGTTTTTTGTTTTAGCTGCTAAATCAAATTCAAATATATCACCTGAAACTGCTGAAATTGGACTCCCCGCTATAACGCCAAATACTCTTCCGTTATCTGTTGCATCTATTGACGAAAACATATCTCCGCTAGGCATAACCAATTTTCGAGAACCAGTAAACGGATTTATTTCATAAATCTTACGGGTACCAGCATTATATTGCGTATCTAACATCGCATATAAATTATGGCCGCTATTTAATGTAAATAGACCATAAATGGCGTTATCACCATTTGTGAATGTGGTTGTGCTGTCAACTGCCTTATTAAGAAGAGGATCAAAATTATTCTTCATAAAATGAAGGTAAACAGGCCATCCTTTAGCGGCAATAAATCGTTTTGAAGTGGTGTCATTTTGAGAAACTACTGTTAAGCTTAACGCTGCTACAAACAATAAAGTAAAAATTTTATTCATATTATTTTTTTAATTGATTTCCCGCAAAAGTAGTGTATTTTTTTTTACTAAAAACGCCCATTTGATTAATTATTTGATTTAGATATTTAAGTATATTCCTTTATTATTAGCAAAAAATATCTACAATTTGTTAGATGGGTAGAGGTTTATTTTCAGGATTTTTATGAAGAAATAAAGATTTAATAGAATTACACTAAACCTACCAATTGTGATTGTATTAAAAACAAAAAATCCCTGAAGATTATTCAGGGATTTTAATGATGATAACAAGAAATATCTATTTCTTGTTAAGCTTAAACGCTTTTGAAGAATCTGAATTAGAAATGACAATAGTATATAAACCTTCTGATAATTGATTTAATTCAATCGTTTCTTTAAAAGATATTTTTTGAGAATATACAACCTGACCAATAGCATTGGTAATTTGAACTAAGTTATCGGCAGCGTTAGTAACAATGGTAATTTGATTGTCAAATGGGTTTGGATAAACGCCAACACTATTCAACACAACATTTTTAATTCCTGTACATGCATCAACAATTACATCGCTTACAGCTGTATTAGAACAAGTGTTTGCATCAGTGAATGAATAAGTAAGGGTTATAGTTCCTGTGCCGTTTGCAGGATCAAAGTTATTATTAGAAACACCTGCACCTGAGTATGAACCTCCTGTTGGAGAACCTCCGCTTAAAGCAAATGAAGCAGAGTTAACGCAATACATGTTTTGAGCTAAAGAAAAAGTAACTGCAGGTAAAGCGTATTGTTGAATATTGATACCCATTGAAGCAGAATCTTTACATCCATTGGAGTTAGTTTTAACCATGTTGTAAATCCCTGAAGTAGTAGCAGAATACGTACTGGCGTTTGCCCCTGAAATAGCAGCACCGTTTAAGTACCATTGGCTGTTGCCACCAGAGGTGCCGGAAAGCTGAATGGCATTACTGCCACACACTACAGTTCCCTGGGGTGCACTTACCGATACTGTTGGCTTGGCATTTTGAGATACAGATATAGTTTCAGACCAAATTGCTTTAGTAGCATCCAACATGGCTAAAATCTGGTAATTTCCAACAGTAGTAACATAGATGGAATCCCCTGTTTTGCCCGTTAATGGAGCCCCGTTTTTATACCATTGGTAAGTCCCACCGAAGTACGCTGCCTTTAGTAATAGACTGTCCCCGTCACAAAAAACACGGTTATCCAATGAATTAATCATGTTGATTTTTGCAATATCCTGAAGTGAAGAATTATAAGGAGAATTATTTGTTGCTTCACCAATAACCGTTTTGGTTGAAATTTTAAAATAATCCACATGTCCATTCCAATTAACTAACAATAAAGTGTCCGGTTTATAATACATTGCTCCCCCAATTTGTTGAACTCCAAAACCCGAAATTGCTGCTTTTGGAGACATAACATTTGTAGTTAAATTATAAATAGCTAAAGAATCTGACGCACCGTCATTTGAATAGAATATGTATAATGAGTTATCATCTGGATTGTAAGTTAACGCAGGCTTTTGGCCATATGTTGGAAGGGTTGTAACCAGGTTTTTTGTTTTAGCTGCTAAATCAAATTCAAATATATCACCTGAAACTGCTGAGATAGGATTTCCGGCAATAACGCCAAATACTCTACCGTCTGTAGTAGAAGCAATAGATGAAAACATATCTCCGCTTGGCATAACCAGTTTACGGGAACCTGTAAACGGGTTTATTTGATAAATGTTACGGGTACCGGCATTATAAAATGTATCTATCATCGTGTATAAATTATGCCCGTTATTTAAAGTAAATAAACTATACATGGTATTATCAGTAGAGCTACCACCTGATACATATGTTGTCGTACTATCTACTGCCTGAGCATAAAGTGGATCAAAATTATCTTGGATAAAGTTTAGGTATACCGGATATGATTGACCAAGTATTAACCTTTTGGAAGTTGTGTCGTTTTGCGAAACTGCTGTTAAGCTTAAAGTTGCCGCAAACAATAAAGTAAAAATTTTATTCATATTAATTTTTTAATTGATTTCCTGCAAAAATAGTGTAATTTCTGAGTTTAGTAAGTGTTTCAGCATCCTTTTTGAACTATTTCAATCATTTAGGCATTACGTATTTATTTTGATCCATGCTAAGCGTAATAATTGCGCACCGATTACACCCCGTTTATTCAAATAGTAATATTTGGTCGTGCCCGGGTTTTTGGTAAGTGCCATCGAAAACTTCACTATTCAACAACCTAAGGGTCGACTATAAAAATGCTTCGTAAGGGTGGTGTCAGATCGAATGAAGCAATGGCCTAATCGCAAGTATTACCAATCTTATGAACAGTCCTTGCAAACGGGATTATAATTAATAAATTTGTTTGTAATGGCAAACTATGTACTAAATAACGATACCATCGCCGCATTGGCAACACCACACGGCCCTGGCGCTATTGCTGTTATCCGTTTAAGCGGAAAAGATGCCATTGCCCTTACGGAGAAAGTATTTTTTACCAAAAATTTAAAGCAAAAAACATTATCCAGTAAAGCCAGTCATACGGCGCATTTTGGATTGATCGTAGAAAAGGATGTGATCATTGATGAGGTACTGGTGACTATTTTTAAAGCACCAAAAACTTATACGGGAGAGGAAATTGTTGAGATCAGTTGTCATGGGTCTGTGTTTATACAGCAACAAATTTTACAGGTATTATTTAAACACGGAGCTCGTCCGGCACAAGCGGGCGAATATACCTTACGGGCGTTTTTAAACGGAAAGTTAGATTTAAGTCAGGCCGAAGCCGTGGCAGATTTAATTGCCAGTAATTCAGCCACATCGCACCAAGTAGCTATGCAACACATGCGCGGAGGCTTTAGTAATAAAATTGCTGTGTTGAGAGAAAACCTTCTGAACTTTGCGTCGCTCATAGAACTTGAACTGGATTTTAGTGAAGAGGATGTGGAGTTTGCCGATAGAACCGATCTAAAGAAACTCATCAATACCATTTTATCCATCATCGAAAAATTAATTTCTAGCTTTGAAGTAGGGAACGTGATCAAGAACGGAATACCGGTAGCCATTGTGGGAAAACCCAATGCCGGAAAATCTACTTTACTAAATGTATTATTAGATGATGATCGCGCCATTGTGAGTGAGATCCCTGGAACCACACGTGATACCATTGAAGACGAATTGATTATTGATGGCGTATTATTTCGTTTTATAGATACAGCGGGTATTAGAACAACCACCGATGTGATTGAACAAATAGGCGTAAACAAAGCGTTTGAAGTCATTAAGAAATCAGCCATTATTATTTATTTGTTTGATACGCATGCGCTGAGTAGGGGAGACCTTCAACTTGAAATGAATGTGATCAAAGATCATATTGGAACTTCGCAATTATTGGTAGTAGGAAATAAAATAGATTTTGAAAACCTGGAAGAATTAAAACAGGAGTTTGAAGATGTGCCAAATATTTTGTTCATTTCCGCTAAAGAGCAGCGTGGCATACAGGAACTAAAAAATACGCTCGTTAATTTATTTGATACCCGAACCGTTAACACGACTGATACCATCGTCACCAACTCCCGACATGTGAGTTCTTTAAATAATGCTCAACAAGCCCTCATCAAAGTAAACGAAGGCTTAAGTTCCAATATTCAAAGCGATTTCCTGGCATTGGACATTCGTTATGCATTAGAAGCTCTTGGAGAGATTACGGGGCAAGTTACTAATGATGACCTTTTAGGAAACATTTTTTCGAAGTTTTGCATTGGCAAATAACTTCCTATTTACTCCATCTGAGATAGTCTGCTAGCATACAGTAAAACCTTCCTACAACAGGTAATCTCAATAATTCCTTTAAAATTTCATTTTTCTTCAAATAAAATGCCACTGAAAATCAGGTGTTAAAAAAAATGGCTTGCTACGTTTTGTAGCAAAATAATACTATTTAACATAGTTATCTTTATTACTCTTTAGAAACCATTTTTGCAGGATGAAACGCGCGGCTGACACAAGTATTATTGAACGACTTCAAAAACAGATAGCGGAGCTGCAATGTAACCGAACGCACGAAGCTGAGCAGCCTATCAGCATAGGCCTTGGTGAAATGGAATCTGCTTTCCCCGAAAATGTATTTGCAAAAGGGGCGGTTCATGAATTGATTAGTAATTGTGCCGAAGAAGCTACCTGTACCAGTGGTTTTATTTCTGTCATACTTGGTAAGCTGATGTGTAACAGCGGGTATTGCCTTTGGATAAGTACGGTGCCAAGGAGAAGCATTTTTCCTACTGCTTTAAAAGGTTTTGGGATAGATCCGGAACGGATTTTATTTGTAGATGCCGGTAAAACAAAAGATACGTTATGGGCTGTTGAAGAAGCCTTAAAATGTGATGCACTCGTTGCTGTGGTTGGAGAAATTACCGAGCTCAGTTTTAATGATTCTCGGCGATTGCAATTAGCAGTTGAAAAAAGCCATGTCACAGGATTTATTCATCGCTTTCAACCAAAGTCAGAAAATGCAGTGGCCTGTGTGAGCCGTTGGAAAATAAAACCTGTTGCTAGTATGATAGTAGAAACGCCAGGCGTTGGTTTTTCGAGATGGCATGTGGAATTATTAAAAGTAAGAAATGGTAAGACGGGAAAGTGGGAGGTGCAATGGTCGCCTAAAGGATTAGAATATATTTTACCTGAACAACAAATAGAAATTGAAGAACGACAAATTGGTTAAAACATGAGCAGAAGGATGGTGGTGATATGGTTCCCTCATTTGGTAACTGACCGATTGTTGCGTAAACAACCTGAATTAAAAGAGCTGCCTTTTGTTTTGGTCATGCAGGAAAGGGGGCGGCGAATCGTTAAGGCAGTTAATATTTTAGCAAAAGAAAAAGGGATTCATGAACCGATGGTGTTGGCAGACTGTAAAGCGTTAGTACCTGAATTAACCGTGTTGGATTATGATGCAAGTGAACCAAAGAAGTTATTGAATGCGCTTGCAGAATGGTGCCTTCGTTACAGCCCTTTTGTTGCGATTGAGTTACCCGATGTGTTGATACTGGATGCCAGTGGTTGTACCCATTTGTGGGGCGGCGAAGAAAATTATTTAAATGATATTCATAAAAAATTTAGTGAGTTTGGTTATACCATCCGCAGCGCCATGGCAGATACACTGGGCACGGCTTGGGCCGTTTGTCGTTTTGGAGAAAACAAAAGTAGGATTGAGGCAAGTAATGAAATGAAAATTCTTTCTGCTTTACCGCCTGCTGCATTAAGATTAGAGCCTGGTATTTTAGAGAAACTGGATAAGCTGGGATTAAAAACAATCGGCAGTTTTATCACCATGCCTAGTACTGCTTTACGAAGGCGTTTTGGACAAAGTATACTGCAACGACTGGCGCAAGCCTTGGGTGAAGAAATGGAGATCATTGAACCTGTGCAACCTATTGTACAATTCCAGGAACGCTTACCAAGTTTAGAACCAATCCGCACGGCTGATGGTATTGAAATAGCCATTAAAGAGTTATTACACATGCTCTGTGAACGTTTACAAAAAGAAATGAAAGGATTGCGTAAATGCATCTTAACCTGTTATCGCATAGATGGCGGCGTCGTAAAAACAGAAGTGGGTACCAGCAAAGCTTCGCGTAATACGTTACACATATTTAAACTGTTCGAAAATAAAATTGCGCAAATAGAACCGGACCTTGGTATTGAATTATTTGTGATGGATGTGCCAGTCGTTGAAGATTTAATTAGTTCTCAGGATGCATTATGGACAGTAAGTGGCAAGGACGAATCCGCTATTGCTGAATTACTGGACAGACTTTCTGGTAAAACTGGTGTACAGGCTATTCACCGTTTTTTACCTTCAGAACATTACTGGCCGGAACGTTCTTTTAAAGAAGCTACTTCATTGACTGAAAAGCCAACTATAGAATGGAGAACTGATCTTCCTAGGCCATTACATATTTTACCGGTGCCTGAATTAATTGAAGTCTCTGTTCCTATGCCCGATTATCCACCTTTATTATTTATCTATAAAAAAGTTAGGCATCACGTCAAAAAAGCAGATGGCCCTGAGCGCATAGAACAGGAATGGTGGTTGCAAAACGGATTGTATAGAGATTATTATTGTGTAGAAGATGAACAGGGAGCGCGTTACTGGGTATTCCGTTCTGGCGACTATGATAGTGGAAATGTAAAATGGTTTATACATGGATTTTTTACCTGATGGATTATACGGAACTACAAATAACAAGCAATTTTACTTTTTTAAGAGGTGGTTCTCATCCTGAGGAATTAGTGGAGCAGGCATTGGCTCTTGGTTATACTGAAATTGCTATTACTGATTTTAATACACTGGCAGGTGTGGTCAGAGCTTATTCAGCCACTAAAGGAAAGAACATGCGTGTCATTCCTGGCGCCCGTTTAGAATTAATAGACGGGCATTCTTTGCTAGCGTATCCTAAAACAAAAGAAGGCTATGCCAATTTATCCGGCTTATTATCCGTGGGGAATTTGCGTGCTGAAAAAGGAAAATGTTTGTTGTATAAAAAAGATGTTTATGAGTATGCAGAGGACTTGGTGTTTATTATGGTACCTCCTATGTCGTTGAATGCGGCATTTGAAATCGAAGAACCCTTTAAACAAGCATTGACAGAATATAAACGGATGTTAGGCATTAATTTTTATTTAGGAATGACTCGTTCCTATCATGCCAATGATACTAAAAAATTATTCAGAGTGGCAGAACTCGCCAAACTTTACAACCTACCGCTGGTGGCCATGAATGATGTACATTACCATGTACCCGAAAGAAGGGAATTGCAAGATGTACTTACCTGCATAAGAGAAAAATGTACGATCACCAATGCAGGATTTAAACTGTATCAAAACGCAGAGCGGTATTTAAAAACAGCAGAAGAAATGAAACGCTTGTTTGCGCAATATCCCGAAGCAATTGTCAACACCAAAAAAATAGCAGATGCTTGCCAATTTAGTTTAAGCGAATTAAAATACACCTATCCAAAAGGATTAACCACAGAGGGCAGAACGCACCAGGAAGAACTAGCGCATCAGGTGTTGATAGGTGCTCACAGAATGTTTGGTGAAGATATTCCTGATAAAGTAAAAAAGAGTATTGATTTTGAATTGGCATTTATAGAACGCAAAGACTTGGCGTATTATTTTTTGACGGTACACGATTATGTGTGGGAAGCGCGCAGGCTTGACATCTTATGTCAGGGGCGTGGTTCAGCGGCTAATTCGGTAGTGTGTTATTGTCTTGGTATTACACCGGTAAATCCTATGAAACACCGTTTGCTTTTTAGTAGGTTTATGAGTGATGCGCGTGATGAACCACCTGATATTGATGTGGATTTTGAGCATGATCGAAGAGAAGAAATTATCCAATACATTTATGGAAAGTATGGCCGTGAACACGCTGCTATTGTGGCTACGGTGACGCAGGTCCATTTTAAAGGAGCTGTGCGTGATGTTGGAAAAGCTATGGGTTTATCGTTAGATGCGATTGATAGCCTGGCTTCTTCTGGATGGGAATTTACAGAAGAGTGGCTCGAAGGAAAACAAACCTCTTCTGCGGGATTTAATGCGAAAGATCCTCACTTGCTTAAAGTACTTGACCTTACCAATCAATACAGAGGTTTCCCGAGACAGTTAGGACAACACACCGGTGGCTTTGTGCTCACTCAAAATAAAATATCTGATTTGTGTCCTACACTTAATGCGCGTATGGAAAACCGTACCAACATCGAATGGAACAAGGATGATATTGAAAGCCTTGGTATTTTGAAGGTAGATGTGTTAGCCCTTGGCATGCTCACCTGCATCCGCATTTGTTTTGACCTTGTAAAGCTGCATTATCATATCGACCTAACGCTTGCCAATATACCTCAGGATGATTCGTTGGTTTATGATATGATATGCAAAGCAGATACGATTGGTGTGTTTCAAATTGAAAGCCGTGCACAAATGAGCATGTCGCCACGTATGAAAGCAAGATGCTTTTATGACCTGGTGATGCAAATTGCGATGGTAAGACCTGGGCCGATCCAAGGAGGCGCAGTCAATCCATTGTTACGGCGACGCAATGGAGAAGAGCCAATCGTTTATCCCTCCAAAGAATTAGAAGAAATTTTAGGGAGAACGATGGGTGTGGTTTTGTTCCAGGAACAGGCCATGGAAGTGGCTATTATTGCCGGAGGATTTACAGATGCCGAAGCTGATCAGTTACGCCGAAGCATGGCTTCTTTTAAAGCTGATGGGCGTGTGGGCCTGTTTGAAGAGAAATTGGTAAACGGCATGATGGCAAAAGGTTATTCAGAAGAGTATTCAAGGAGCACTTTTCAGCAATTGAAAGGCTTTAGCGGTTATGGTTTTCCTGAAAGCCATTCGGCAAGCTTTGCATTACTGGCCTATGTATCTGCCTGGTTAAAATGTCATTATCCGGATGTGTTTGCTGCAGGATTATTGAACAGCCAACCGATGGGATTTTACCAGCCTGCGCAAATTATTTCCTGTGCAAAAAAGCATGGTGTTGAGGTGAGGGCCATTGATGTTAATTACAGTAATTGGAATACGATACTGGAAGAAAAAACGGGTAGATATTATGCCCTTAGATTGGGCTTTAGAGAAGTGAAAGGCTTGCGTGAAGAAGATATGCAATTGCTTGTAGCGATGCGTGCAACTTTGAAATCACAAAATAAAAAAGATTCTAAATCTAAAACAGCGAGCCATCGCTTAGGTGTATTATACGATGCCGGTGTTTCGTTATCCGCCTTAGAATTGCTTGCCAATGCGGATGCCTTTCGCTCCATAGGTTTAGACCGACGTAAAGCGCTTTGGGAAATTTCGGCCTTGAAGGATCATCATATTGGGTTATTTGCAGGATTACCGATGGATACCTCTGCGGAAATAGATATTCAACTTCCCGAAATGAATTTATCGCAACACGTTTTAGAAGATTATAAATCGATAGGACTTTCCTTAAAAGCACATCCGGTGAGTTTTATTCGTCCTAAGCTTTCGCAGTTGAATGTGACAACAAACAAGGAATTAGTAAATGGCATGAATGGCTCTTATATAAAAGTAGCCGGTTTGATCATAGTAAGGCAACGACCGGGAACTGCTAATGGCATTTGTTTTATTACCATTGAAGATGAAACGGGTGTTGCCAACCTGGTGGTGTTTGAAAAACTATTTACGCAATACAGAAAAGAAATAGTGCATAGTCGTTTTTTAATGGTTGAAGGCACGGTGCAAAAAGAAGGTGAAGTGATCCATGTGATTGTACGAAGCTGTTATGACCTCACAGGATTATTAATGCCACTAGGTAATACTGAAGCGAATGGCTCGGAAGATCAATCAGAAATTGACAGAGGAAGTAGATACCCGGGCGCAGATAAAGGAGCCAAAGAATTGATTAAATCAAATAACGGGGCTTCTTTTCAGTACGATGTGTTTCATGGGGGAAGAAATTTCAGATAAGGTTTTTTGAAACAACAATCAGATGAGTTTACCTAACAACCACTTTTTATAAAATTTTCTAAAAGCGATTTATCTTGAAACTTGTATGTATGAAAGCTTAGTATTGAAGAAAAATTTAGTCAGCTACTGATGGATAGCTAGCCCTCTTTATTAAGATAGCTTTGGTAACAACTTCCAACTTCATTTTTTCAGCGTTTTCCGGTATTTGGTTTTCAAGTAAAGTTTCATAGGCACTTACCCCAACCAATAATAATTCGTCGCATTGGGTTTGGGTATCAGCATGTTCACTTGCCAAATTGCCAATGAGCTTGTATTTTGCTGGGATTCCTTTTAAATTAAATTTAGGTTTCACTTTTACTTTCGCTTTTTTTGCAGATGTAGTAGGTGAGTTTGTCGAAGTTTTAGCAGCCGCTTTAGCTTTGCGTTTAGGAAGGGTACGTTTATTTAATTTTGATGGACGCATGTGGGTTTAAAGGTAAGCGTATTTTTTGATGTTTAAAAAGTTTTTTGTGTGGACTGAGCTTCTTTACATTTCTAATTCTTGGGCTATCTACTTGAAAGAGTTTGCAGATATTGCAAGACGGTAGCCGAACGAATAAAAAAAAGCCCTTACAAGTGTAAGAGCTTTTAAATACTAATGAGTGCGTGTTATTTTAATTGACAGTCACTATCATTTATTACTGTTGTGTTAGTATTTACATTCACAGACTTACTATGAATACAGGCTAATTTTGCAGTACGCTTCGTGGTATTAATCATTACAGTTTGATTCACTTCTGAAGAAGTGTTTGTTGTATTACTATTCTCTACGATAGTAGATGTTTTACATTCACAGATCCTGTCTTTTTTACATGATACCATTGTTAAACTAACAATAGTTACCATTAATAGAATTTTTTTCATCTTGTTTGAATTAATTTAATGAACAGGAGGAAGTATAAGTAACTCCGTTGTTTGTTTGAGAAGTACTGATACAGTTCGCTTTCGCCTGTGCTTTTGTAACATTAACCAAAGTAGTTGTTGATGTCCCATTCGCATCGCTGCACGTGCAAACTTTGTCTTTTTTACAAGATGCCATTGATAATCCCGCTAATGCGGTAAATAAAAAAACTGTTTTCATGATTGTAGGTGTTATATTATTTTGAATGTCCGACAAAGATAAATCAATCTTTAATGTCCCAATATTTATCAAGCATTTATGTAAATGTTAACAATGATAGTGCAAAAAATTACATTCTTCTGCTTCTGCGCAACGTAGTATCTGTTGCTTAGTGTAATTAATAAACAATCACCTTCCGGCTTTCACGCCTGTTTATAGTTTTGGAATCATGGGAAGTATTTTCCGTAAGAGTAACTATATATATACCCTCGCCAAATGTGTTAAAATTAATTTGAGTGGAATAAGCTTGTTGTATCGACTTTATTTTTTCTTGATATATCGTTTGTCCTAGTGTATTAAGCACTGTTAAACTAATTGAATTTTCTGATTCCGCCGGATAACGGACTGTTACCATTCCTTTTGCTGGATTTGGATATACTTGTAATCCTGCTGATAGGTTTGGTTGTTCAGGAATACCTATAAGGTTAGTAGGGAAATAGTAAGGATCGTTCCACACATTATTTGTTAGGGATTGCAAGGCAAAGGCCGAAGAATTAATAAGCCAGTTCTGATCGGGGTTAGCGTTGAAGAAAATTAGTGCTCGTACGTTATGATAATTGGATTGAAGTTCTTTATCCATCCGTTGATACCAGGCACCTTTACTTTCAGAATTAGTACTTTCATTATTCAGTCTCTCCCGGCAACCCACTTCGCAAATAAATAATGGCTTTTGTGGAAAGTGTTTCGATAGGTAATAGTAAGTTTCAGCAGTCTGCATTCTGAATGATTTCCAATAAGGGGAATTAACAGGAAAATGATTATTATAAATATCGGTTGCTACAATATCAATATAATTATTACCAGGATATGCATTTACCACATAGTTGTACGATTCATAAGGTGCATAATCTGAATTAACGCACCACATCCATTTAACTTTTGTTGCACCCAATTGCCTGAAACGATCTACTACTTTTCTATAAGCTGTAATATATTGTCCGGGATCATGATTGTTTTGGAAGAGTGACCATGAATACCAGTCGCCTTCAAATTCGTGCATAAGTCGAATGATAATAGTATCATTAAATGATTTGAGTTTATTAGCAACGGCATCGATGTAACTATCATAGTCGCCGTTAATGATATTGCTTAACCTTGGTTGAACAGGATCAAGTCTTCCGTAGCCTTTAAACATAGGTTCCCATGTTATTACAGGAGTATAACCGTTAGTCAGTAAATTCTGCACCTCCATACCTGGTATATTATTTGCCGTGGTAGAGCCATCAATAGACCAATCGTGAAAATAATTCACATACTTTATTTTTTTACCAGAGCCGTTTGGAAACAGACTTTCAAAGTGTGAAGGAATCAGGTCTTCCTGCCCACTGAGTTCTTGCTGAAAAGCACCTAACATACAGTAATCACTATTGTTTTTAGATGGAAGATCCAATTCACTATTACCTGAAAGAAGGGTCCCGTCAGAAAAACAAATCATATCCACATAAAATGTAGCATTGCTAACAGTGGGATTCTGTTTCTGAAATTTAAGTTCAGCAGTCAATAACATCCCTTTATTTTGTGAAAAAGCAATATCAAAATTACTATTTCCTCCGGTGTTTGCATCCGTGAACTGGTTAAGAGGTATAGAAACTAACTGCCACGTTGATCCTACGGAAATGGTTACAACTTTATGCCACTCATCATCTTGTGAATAGTTAAAAACATGATCCTGATCGTCATCATCCGTTAGTATCACATCTAATAGTGCATCCTGATTATTTGAGGAAGGATTATATAAAAAAAAGTTCAGGCGGTCATTGGTTGGATCAAATTCTATGTAGCGTGAAATGCCTCTGCCAAAACCACCCATTCCGCTGCTCCAGTTTAAATTGAGTTTTAAAACCCGATCACCTATCATATCTTCGGGCGACAAAGGGCTGGGAGATACTTCATAGCTTAAGTCTCCAAGAGCGTAGTCACCTTCAGGTAGATCGCTTTCCCCGATATCAAGCCCGTCAAAATCATAAACAATAGATTTTAGCTGAGAATAAATGGGTTGGGTAAATGTTAATAAAAATAGAGGTACTATAATAATTTTTAATAGATGCTTGTTTAAAGTAAAGTCTAACATGTGATTAAATTATTTAAAATTCATTGTTCCACTTAATTAAATATACTTCGCTGGTTTTGGCTTTTATGTTGCTATTCGTTTATTAAGATATTTCTGTCGGTTAAAATTGTCTCTGTTGTATTTACCAAATGTTGATTGCGAATATTTTTTTAATGTAACAATCATTTTTGCGTTTACTTTGCAGTTTTTTGTTTTATAAACAGGTCTTTCACGAAGAATTATAAAAGTGCGATTCTATTTTATTTATGAAAGCGGAGAGTTAAAGCATATCTTTACATTCTATGAAGACTATACCAATGTTGTTTTTCCGCTGTATATTAAGTTTAGTAATTATAAATGGTTTTTCTGTTCAGCAAGCCTTGGCTCAGGATACTGTGCCTGACACTGTTTATACGGGCATTTACATTACCAGTATTCATGACATTGATTTTAAGGAAAAAGAATACACTATTAATTTCTGGCTATGGTTAAAGTATAAGAATAAAGAATTTGATTTTATCCAGAACCTGGAAGTACCGCAGGCAAAAACGGTAGTGAAATCTTTTTCAACAATTGATACCTCTAATAATGTTGTGTATTTATTAATGAAACTGCAATGTGTAATGAAAGATTCCTGGAAGATCAATAATTTTCCTTTCGATAGACAAAAATTGCGTGTTTCTATTGAGAATTCACAATATGATGCAAAAGCTTTGGTTTTTGCAGCAGATACATTAGGTAAGCATTTCGATGCGCGTTTTACTTTAAATGGATGGACTATCGATACGTTTAAGGTGAGTACAAAAATTAAATCATATGAAACTGCATTTGGTGATACCGAACTTTCCGCTCCTCATTCAGAGTATGGATCCTATCGTGTAAACATTGGTTTGCAGAGGGATGCAATGGGATTATTCTGGAAAATGTTTATAGGGATGTACCTCGCTTTTTTTATAGCTTATGTATGTTTCTTTATTCATGCAGATAGTATTGAGTCACGTTTTGGGTTAAGTGTGGGATCTTTATTTGCGGTAATCGGTAATAAATATGTGATAGATTCTTCGCTCCCTGAATCGGCTTCTTTTACTTTAGTTGATGCGCTTCACGGCATTACATTATTCTTTATTTTTGTTGTGATTGTTTGCACGGTATACGCTCTTAATCTTATAAAAAAACATGATCTTATTAAGGCCAATCTTTTTGACAGACGAGCTGCTGTTATCGTAATGTGTCTATACGTGTTGTTGAATATTTATTTTATATACCAGGCAGCCACCCTTTAGTTAATGTATTGTTCCTTAAACATCCCTCTTGGATTTATACGTTAATTCATTTTGAAGGATAATTATTGATTATTATGATGTTTTTAGTATGAACAACTTAATGGTTCTTTGCAATAAAATAGCATAACATTTTTTAATGTTTGAATCCATACCTTTAGTTTATGACTGCTGATAAAATATTTTCTGTTGATCAGATACATGAGGCTGATCGTTATACGATCGATCATGAGCCCATAAAGTCCGTTGATTTAATGGAGCGTGCTGCCACTGCCTGTTCTGGCTGGATCAGAAACAAACCATTTAAGCCATTTGTGATTCACGTGTTTTGTGGTTTGGGTAATAATGGTGGTGATGGTTTGGCCATTGCCCGATTGCTGTTAGAGGAAGGCTACACTGTTAATGTTTACATTGTACGTTATTCTGAAAAATGTTCTAATGACTTTCTTTCCAATGAACTTGCATTGAAAGAATTGGCAATTTATAAGATAGCAAACATATTTACAGAGGAAAATATACCGCTTATAGAGCAAAAAGATGTGATTATTGATGCCTTGATAGGTACTGGTTTATCTAAGCCCACAGATGGAATGTTGGCAAAAGTCATTGAAAAAATTAATCTGAGTAAAGCTCCTATCATATCTATTGATATTGCATCGGGACTATTTGCAGATCAACATTCTGATCCAGAATCCTGCATTGTGAAGCCAACATTTACTCTGTGTTTTCAGTTTCCAAAAGCGGCGTTTTTCTTTCCTGAGAATGAATCATATGTTGGAGAGTTTGTTATTCTTGATATTGGGTTGCACCCTGATTTTATAAAAAAGGAACCAGCTAAAAATTATTTCTTAACTGAGACTTTTATTCGTAGTTTGATTAAGCCCAGGAGAAAATTTGCACACAAAGGGAACTTTGGACATGCGCTGATCATCTCTGGAACTGAAGGAAAAATGGGCGCTGCGGTTTTGACTGCTAAATCTTCATTAAGGAGTGGGGTAGGTTTACTTACAGTTCAGGTTCCGGGTTGTGGATACCTAATACTTCAAAGTACAGTTCCCGAAGCTATGGTAATTTCCGATTTAAATACACGTTGCATTACCGAATCTCATTATTCAGACTGTTATAATGCGATCGGAATTGGACCTGGAATAGGTACAGCAGATGAAACCGGTCTTGTATTAGAAAAACTTTTAAGGTCTGCGGTGAGGCCGGTTGTTTTAGATGCTGATGCACTGAATATACTTTCCCTTCATAAAGATTGGGTAGCTTTAATTCCGAAACATTCTATACTCACACCACATATTAAAGAATTTGAAAGGCTGACTCAAAAAGCGGAAAATGATTTTGAACGTAATCGTCTTCAGATTGAGTTTTCTCAGATTAATCAAGTGTATGTAATTTTAAAAGGTGCTCACACCTGCATTTCTACTCCCGATGGTCATTGCTATTTTAATTCCAATGGCAATCCAGGAATGGCAAAAGGTGGCAGTGGTGATTCATTAACGGGCATTCTTACAAGTTTGTTAGCACAGTCTTATACACCATTAGAAACTGCTATGATTGGAGTATATATTCATGGTTTAGCAGGAGATTTCGCGAAAGCTGACAAAGGTGAAATCGGGATGACGGCCAGTGATATTATTGATCATTTACCACAAGCTTTTTTGAAAGTTAGCCATCTTTAAAAATCCTACCTTTATTAAAATTTGTTTTATGAAAAAAAGATCAATGATCATCCTGTATGTTTCTGACCAGGAAAAAAGCAAAACGTTTTATCAATCTGTTCTTGGCTCGGATCCGGTATTGCATGTTCCGGGAATGACTGAGTTTTATTTAACTGCTGATTTTAAGTTGGGGTTAATGCCTGAAAGCGGAATAGCTAAGATTCTCTGTCCTTTATTGCCCGAGCCCTCTCTCGGTAATGGAATACCACGATGTGAATTGTACCTTAATGTAGAAGATCCGGAAATAGCACTCGCGAAAGCGATAAATGCGGGCGCTAAACATATAAGTAAAACAGAGTTAAGAAACTGGGGTGATGTTGTTTCTTATTGCTCTGATCCAGACGGGCATGTCATAGCATTTTTCAAATAGCAATTTTTTAAAGTGTCGCGTTCTGCTAAGTAAGCTGAACTTTTCCTAATTCTTTCAACCGGTGAATGTGTGATAGCATTGCCGAGCTAAAGCTTGGTTTAAGATTATAAAATATCCCATATTCTTTAGCAGTTTGTTCTACAATTGGAGCAAGATTCTTGTAATGAATATGACAGATGTTTGGAAATAAGTGGTGTTCAATCTGAAAATTCAATCCACCCACATACCAGGTTACAAACCTGTTATGCCTTGCAAAATCGGATGTGGTATGTAATTGGTGAACACTCCATTCTGTTGGAATATTTTCTCCTGTAGCAGGTTGTTCGGCGCCCTCTACCACGTGGGCCAGTTGAAATACGAAGCTTAAAATTACACTGGCAGTCCAGTGCATCATAAAAAATCCAAGGATGATTTGTGCAAAGGAAAAGTTTGTCAGGAATAAAGGTAGACCAATAATCACACTCAGGTAAATAATTTTTCGTAATAACATTTTGGGAAATTCCTTGGCTATTTTTTTGTTCTGACTTTTAACCAAACCCGCTTGGGAATATTTGTACAGGCGCACAAAGTCATTTAAGAGCATGGTAATAGTCATCAAGCCATAAAACAAGAAGGCATATATAAACTGGTAACGGTGGTGCCATCTCAATGGTTTATTCTCCGACAAACGGATAGGTCCTTTGTCATCGATATCCTCATCTAATCCTGAAAGGTTAGTGTAGGTATGGTGCAGAACGTTATGCTGTATTTTCCAATTAAGTACGTTGCTCCCTAATAAATAAAGAGTACCCGCAGGCAAATGATTTACCCATTGCTTCCTGGAGTAAGCGCCATGGCAAGCATCGTGCATTACGCTCATTCCAACTCCGGCAATACCAAAACCCATTATTATGGTTAGGGCCAGAACCACCCAGGAATTCATTGGTACTATTAAAATTATTACAAACGGAATAATATAAGAGCTAATCATTAGGATAGTTTTAAGTACCATTGCCCCATTTGCTTTAGGAGAAATATCCTGTTCCTTAAAATAGTCATTCACCAGCTTTCGGAGGTTAATCACAAACTCTTTCTCGTGCTTATTGGTGCTCTTAAATTTAACTGGTTGAAGCATACGTTTTTATTTAAATTGTTTAACCCCAAAAATGATTAAGGAAATAACTTTGATGAATTCCACACCGACATAATAAAAATGGAGATTGGATGAGACGACTTTTCCTGCATTGATTATTGTTTCAGCGCGTTGGTCTAATGCCGGCAAGAGATAGAATGTTTGTACTACCAGAATGACCAAGGCAAGCATAAAGAGAAGGTTTGGCCATTCCTTATAAGGATTGTTACTGAACATTAAATTAATGAGGATTGCACCAGCCATAACGAGTTCAACTTTATTGAGTGCGTTAAATACCAGTCGACCGATACCCAGCCCGAGTTGCAGGTTAATGCCAGGCGCGCAAAACTTCAGCCAGGCTTCCATGAAGCTGATGGCGCATACAAAACCTATCCATACAAAAGTGCAGGTAGCAATCAAGGGTTCTTTGACTTGTGCCATACTATTTTCTATTTATGAATGCGTTGATTCAGGTGACTGATCTTAGAATTAAAAATCGCCGCCATTAATGTTCCTCTTTTCTTTGCTTCTTCTGCAATTGGGCCTTCGAATAAGTCATTTACTGTTGCGGTAAATAGTTTTACCCAGGTCGTGAAATGAATTTCTTCTATAGGCATTGTAGTATGTGGGGGAAAAGGCGCGCCGTTATAGGTATGCTCTTCCAATAAAATGGTTTGCCAGAAACGATACATTTTTTCTAGGTGTTCCGGCCATTTGTTTTCGATCCGCTCTTTGAAGATGGGACTTAATAACTCATTACTTCTTATCCTTTGATAGAACGTGTCAACCATGAGTTGAATATCTGTGATGTTTTCAATGTCTTTTTTCATCAGGCTGTGGTACTGAATATATTAGTACTTATTTGTTTACTCCAATAACGCTTATCAAATGCAAGACAAATGTTTCTTAAAAATAATTCGCCTTGCTCTGAAATTATTACTTTATTGTTTTTGATATGGATAAGTTGATCTTCAAGCAGGTCTTTGAGTTTGTCAATCGCTTGTTTTAAAATGAATTGATTGCATAGCGTGTCGTTAAAATCACTTTCATGCCGGCACATCAGATTTAAAATGTGTTGTCGGATAAGTAAATCTTCCGGACTTAATAAATGGCCTTTTTGAATTGGAAATCTTCCTTCGTTTACTGCTGTGCTGTATTCTTCCACTGTTTTAATATTTTGTGCAAAGGCATCCCAGGTATCACTAATAGAAGAGCATCCTAAACCAATTAGTAATTTAGTTTGGTTAGTTGTATAGCCCATAAAATTGCGATGAAGTGTTCCATTGCGAAAGGCTGTTAATAGTTCATCACCAGGTAAAGCAAAATGATCCATTCCTACATCGGTGTAATCGGCTTCTATAAATAGTTTTTTTCCAATGTCATAAAGATTTCTTTTTTCGGATGCCAGTGGTAAATCTTTTTCAGTGTATTTACGTTGGCCTGGTTTTAGCCAGGGCACATGTGCATAACTGTAAAAGGCTATTCTCTCTGGTTTTAATGTAATGATCTGTTCAATCGTATTCCTTACGGATTCACTGGTTTGATAGGGTAAGCCATATACCAGATCAATGTTAATGGAAGAGTAGCCAATTTCACGGGCTGTTTCCATTACTGACTTCACTTCATCAAAACTCTGGTAACGGTTAATGGTTTTCTGAACCTTTTCATCAAAATCCTGTACACCGAAACTTACGCGCCTAAATCCCAGGTTATATAAGGTTTGCAAATGCTCCTTAGTTGTGTTGCTGGGATGTCCTTCGAAACTGAAATCAGCATTCTTACTTACTTCACATGAATTAATGATCGTACTTAACAACAGGTGCAAATTTTTGTAAGAAAAGAAAGTGGGTGTGCCGCCACCTAAATGAATTTCTTTAAGCAATGGTTTTTCTGGAAATAGGTTTAGATACAATTCCCATTCTTTAAGAAGTGTTTTTATGTAAGGAAGTTCAACAGCATGGTTTACGGTTATTCGGGTATTACAGGCGCAATAGGTACACAGACTTTCACAAAATGGTAAATGAATGTATAAGCTAATACCGTCTTTATTATGCTGAATAAACGAATTCTGAACGTGCTCTTTCCAGGCTGTTTCATCAAGGTTATTATCCCAATAAGGTACGGTTGGATAACTTGTATATCTTGGTGCAGGGATGTTATATTTTTCTATCAGAGGCTTCATAACTGTTTTGATTGTTGCCTTTCAATTGTTTTTCTAATTCTATTACCTTAGGAAAAAGTATATTATTTTCAATATGTAAATGCACATGAAACTCTTTTTCAAATTCTCTAAACCTTTCCATTAAATTCAGATATTCCTTTGGCGCATTTACTTGACCGGAAAACCCCTGGGTAATGTCTTTTATTTCGGATAAAATTGTTGCCGCCTGAATATGTTCAGTTTCTAATAAATGAATTGGGTTAGAGATGAATGTTTTTTTGGCAGGAACGTCTTTATCAAGCCTGGATTCATATAGTTTGCGCATATACGGAAATAGTAATTTGTCTTCTTTCCGACAATGTTCCGTAAGCTTAATTTTGAAATCATTAAACTTTTCATCAACTTTTTCAAGAGTCATTATTAATGACCTGTCAACATCGGAATTAGAAATTAAGTTTTTAATGCTGTTATCTAAGGATTCTAAAACTTCGTCTTCATTTGAGTGGTGTTGACCATTGATGAAATCAATCAAACGATCAATACTCATATCTTCCAAGGTTAACTTACTTTCATTTTTAGACAATTTCTGTTGCTGATTTAGTTCGTTATCTAATTCAGTATAATCTAATCCTTTTTCTGCACACGCTTCTTTGAATGTTTTCTTTCCATATTGATAATAGTTGAAGTCGTATTTTTCAAATAATTCAATGGCTCCCGGAACATGGATGGCGATTTCTGATAATGTCATAAGCTTATTTATATATTGCTTTTTTGTTCGTTTTTTAATTCAGTTAAAAAATCATCTATGATTCCCTGGCGCACGTGTGGCATTACCACAATCTTATACCACAATGGATTGTGATGGCTGTCAGGTACCAGATGATATTTTTTTGACAGACTTTCACTGATGAACTTTGAGTTAATAGTCACGATATTCAAATCCGGATTTCGGTAATATGATATATTCCATTCATCCAGTTTTTCACATATAAATGTTGTTCGGTCTATTAAATGATGCATGTAAACCCGCCATCCCACTGAACCATGAATGCGAAGAATCATCCAAACACAAACCGCATTGGCTCCGGAGCGGCTTCCGCATAAAGTAAAATCTTTTCCTTTCACGTATCCGGCTTCGTTGGTGCAAACATATTTTAAAAAGTTTTTACGAACTAAAAAAATGCCGGTTCCATAAGGTGCCTGCAACATTTTGTGACCATCAATGGAGTAGGAGGTAATGTTTTTATTCTTAAAGGTGAAAGGACTGCCCTCTTTGATAAAGGGATAAATAAATCCACCATAAGCGCCATCTACGTGTAGTTTATAGTTTATGTGAAATAAATTTAAAAGTTCTGTGATTTGATCAATATCATCGACAGAGCCAAACATGGTTGTGGCCATGTTCACATTAACAATAAAATATTTGTACCCTAGTTTCAGGGCTTTTTCAATCTTTAATTCCAGATCTTTAATCAGTATCTTTCGTGATATTTGATCTACATGTATTTCAAGTCCGTACAGGTTTAGCAGATCCAGGCCTTTTGGAATGGAGTAGTGGGTGTCTGACGAATATATTACAGCGATTTCATTTGGTTTCGCCTTAAATTCTTCTTTAAAATAATTCCGGTATATCCAAAGTGCTTCAATGTTTGCTTCTGTTCCGCCGCTGGCTACGTAGCCATCGTAAGTATTTGGCTCCGCATAAAAAATTTCTTCCGCACATATTTTAATAAGGTCCTTTTCAATTTCCTGTGTACCCTTAAAAAAGTCTTCATGTTCGTCTCCGAAAGTATGCACGCCAATATGATTTGGATTAGCAATGAGTGTTGAGAGAAAAGGTGCGTCTTTTAAAAATGGAGCATCATCGTAAAAGATGTTGGTATCTAAAAAAGTACCTGGTATGCCAAGGATCTTTTCAGAACGATAATTTGTATTTCTGCTTAATGCTTCAAACACTTTACTTTTAATTTGCGAGTATGAATATTTTTCCCAAAACATGGTTTAGAATTTTAATGGCATTTTGTTGGTTCGCAATGAATCTTTTCTTTAGTGACTTCTGGTTTTTCGCAACACGATATTTTGTGACCTGTTTTTTCAAATGCAGGACTTAGGTAAGGGATTCCCAAATTCATTCCGCGGACAATTAACATCAGTGCCATTAATGTTACCATTACAGGAATTGTTTTGTGGATAGTATTTCTCAGACGAGCTGATACAAACTGCCCAAGCATACTTGCAGCGAACATCATTGGTGATGTACCAACTCCGAAATAGAACATGAACTCGGCTCCTTTTAAATAGTGCCCTGTGGCAACTGCTCCTGCAATTCCCAGATATACCAATCCACATGGTAATAAGCCATTTAGTAAACCAATAAAAAATAGAAAGTGAATGCCTTTTTTATTAAATAAATTTCCCAGTTTGTTTTTTAGGACATTAATCAAACGGTATAAAAAGGAGAAGTTTTCCCCGTTGATAAAGGACACGTTTGGCAGGATCACAGAGGCCAATAGTAATACACCAATGCCACTCGAAACGCCTTGTTGTAATCCTCCAATAAAAAAGGACTGGCCCAGCAAGCCAAAAAATAATCCTAATGTGGTATATGTAATTATCCGGCCTACATTGTACAATAATATGCCACTGTATTTTTTTAAAGGTGAATACTGGTTTACGGGCAGTGCCAAGGCAATAGGACCACACATTCCAATACAGTGAAAGCTTCCTAAAAATCCTAGCGATATGGCTGCGATAAAAAATGGCATAGTTTCTAATTAATGAAAATAACTTCTTCTTTAAAATATGGTATTTTGTTACTTACCCACGACAATTGTAACTTGTAAATTCCTCGAGTCAGTGTTTTACTTTCAATAATTTGTTGATTATTCCTGAACTCCATTAGGTAACTCATATCCATTTTAGAATCAGATGGACGAAATAAAGTGATCGTTCCTTTCAAATCTTTGGATTGCATAGCGGAATCCACCGTAAATATAATTTCATTTTCAGTTACCAGGTGGTGTATACTGCTTTCGGATTTTTTTGCATTACTGGTTGCATCTATTTTATCCTGAAATTGGATTTCCTCTGCGTAGTAATCAGCACTCACTAGTTCTACATCCTGTTTATAGCATAGTGTTACCAGGGTTATGATGAGGGATACAAAACTCAGGTACAGAATAGTTATTTTATTTCCAAAATTCATGTTTTATTTTTATGGTTTATTTAAATTTTATTGGACCCAGGAAACTGCTTTTTATGGTTTTAATTTTTTTGCCGTTTGAATACACACCGATTAATAATTTCATTTTACGATCAATGATGTCTGATTTATTAAGATATACAAAGAATTCTCCTTCGCTGATCCCTTCCTTTTTTACAATGATATCCTTACCGATCATTTGCAGCGTGTAATCTTTAAAATTTTCAATCTTTAGCTCAACCGGTAATTCTTTTCTGGTTTTATTTACCAGTTTAATTGTGAATAAATTGCTTAGCTGATTGTTTGGTTGTTCCTGAAACAACATGCCTTTTGCCCGCAATACCGTTGCATCATAATCTGAACGCGTTGTTAGCAAAGCTATTTCTACACTAATCAGTACTAACAGAACCGCAGTGTATGCTTTCATCCGGCCCGTAAATTTTAATTTCTCTTTGTTTTTAATACCGGCTTCAGAGTCATATCTGATCAAACCTTTTTCCAGTCCAACATTTTCCATGATGTTGTCACAAGCATCTATGCATGCGGTGCAACTAACACATTCAAGTTGGGTTCCGTTGCGAATGTCAATTCCTGTCGGACAAACTTTGACACATAAATTGCAATCAATGCAATCTCCTCCAATCCTTAGTTCATTTTTTTTGAATTTGTGTCGATCTTCACCTCTTACATAATCGTATGCAACCACAACCGTATCTTTATCTGTGAGAACGCCTTGCATTCGGCCATAAGGACAAACAATCAGGCAAACCTGCTCGCGGAACCACCAGTATATAAAAAAGAAAACAGTGGTGAACAGTATAGTTCCTATAAATGACCCGGTATGTTTTGCAGGCTCTCTTAAAATATCAATGACCTGATCAACGCTGATAAGATAACTTAAAAGTGCACAACAAATTATAAAAGAGATGCTATAAAAGACAATAAATTTAAATACACGCTTTTTTATTTTATCGGCATTCCACGGAGCTTTCTTTAATGCCTTTTGATAGTTAGCGTCTCCATCTATCCAATATTCTATTTTACGAAAGATCATTTCCATGAAAATGGTTTGGGGACACGCCCATCCACAAAATAATCGCCCAAATACCACAGTAAATAATGCGATGATCACTATAAAAATTAACATTCCTAATCCGAAAATAAAAAAATCCTGTGCCCAGAATATCGCACCAAATAAAATAAACTTCTTTTCAGACACATTAAATAAGAAAAGAGGTTCTCCGTTAAATTTGATAAAAGGTAACGAAAAGAAAACTATCAGATATGCCCACGTAAACCAGGTACGCAGATCATAATATTTTCCTTTAGGCTTTGTTGGAAATATCCATACCCTGTCACCGTCTTTATCAACTGTCGCGATAGTATCTCTGAAAGAATCTTTTTCTGATTGGATTTTATTGGTTTGGGGTGAGTTCATTATTTTAATATAGTACCGGTGCTGTCTTTTGCAATTAAAAGGCTATCTGTTTTTATTGTTGTAGAATCGTTTAAAGCAACTGCGTCTTCCATAAAGATGTCGCCTTGATATGCTTTTGCATTAGCAGGGTTGGTTCCTTTCAACGATTTAATAAAAGATGTTATCTGTGCAATTTGCATTGGCGATAAATCTTCTTTCCATGATTTCATTCCTTTTTCAACCCAGCCATATTTTACGGATTTAAAAACATCCTGAATACTGCCACCATGCAACCAATAATCGTCTGTTAGGTTTGGGCCTACAGATCCTTCCCCGGCTTTTCCATGGCAGGCTGCACAATTGGCAATAAAAACTTCTTTACCGATTTGCAGATCTCCTTGCTCTGTCATAAGTTTAACGGTATTCTCATCCACATTATTCGCTGAGTTGCGCATGTATTCATCTACGGCAAGTTTTGCTTCCGCTATGTCGTTTTCATATTCTTTAAGTTGAAGATCACCGGTACCTAATACGTGAAAGTGCAACATATAAATCACTGATACAGCAATCGTTAAATAGAAACCGTATTTCCACCATGGAGGCAAATCATTATCCAATTCCCTGATGCCGTCATAATCATGGTCCAGTAAGATACTATCCTCATTTTCAACAGCAACTGCACCTACGAGGCTCTGTATTAATTTTGATTCTTTCTTTTTAGTTTCGGTAACTGCTTTTGTAGTTCTAATAAGAAAGTTGAATTGATAGAACATTAATGCCAGAACAGCCAGTTCCAACACAATGATGGCGATCATAAAATAGAATGTGAAATAATCGAGGCCGCCAATTCTGCCATCGTCGTTTATCACTTTGGCAACATTTTCCTGTGAAAATAATGCGAAAGAAGATAGCATTAAAATGACAGTAGTTACTATTTTTGGAGCGCTGGATTCAGATTCCTTTTCTTTGTTAAACTTATTGATTAAATAATCACTATCGGCAATATTTTTGAACGCACTGCTTACCGCAACGATTAGAATTGCTAATAGAATGATTGTTACAAGCAGTGCTAAGAATAGGGCACTCGAAAAATAGGATTTGGTGTTAACAGGATTTCCGTCCTGGCAAATTCCGGCAAATGGAACTAAAAGCAGAATGAAACAGAATTGTATTTTTTTGAATAGATCCATGTCTTTATTTTTTTTCGTTAATAGGAAGATTGCTTAGTGTCTCAAAATGTTTTTTATTTCCTTTAATGACATACAAAGTCACTAAACCGAAGAATACAACAAACAACATTAATGATACCAGTGGATAAATTCCGATCCCGGTGATTGCTTCTAAATAGTTTCTGAATTTCATGTGTGTGCGTTTTTATAATTATTTTTTATCAGTTATTTTTTCTGATTTAATATCTTTACCTAATCTTTGCAGATAGGCGATAAGGGCTATGATTTCGCGATCAGGAAGCGTTTCAATACCATCCTTTTTTAAATTAGCCGTGATTTCTTTTGCTTGCTTTTCCATGTCACTGAGAGCCACTTTTTCGTACCCGTCAGGATAAGGTACACCTAGTCGTTTCATCGCTTTTATTTTTGCCATGGTTGAATTGCCATCCAGTTGGTCTTCCAGTAACCAGGGATACTGCGGCATAATTGATCCTGGCGACATAGAGGTTGGGTCCAACATGTGATTGTAATGCCAGCTATCAGGATATTTACCACCTTGTCTTGCTAAGTCGGGCCCTGTTCGTTTACTACCCCATTGGAAAGGATGATCGTAAACAAATTCTCCTGCTTTTGAATATTCGCCGTAACGGGCAGTCTCACTTCTGAAAGGGCGAATCATTTGGGAATGACAGGTGTAACATCCTTCACGCACATAAATGTCACGGCCCTGCAATTCAAGTGGTGTATACGGTTTTACACTGGCAATAGTTGGTATATTGGATTTTACTAAAAAGGTTGGAACAAATTCTATGATACCACCGATAGCTACAACAACTAAACTCAGCACCATTAATTGAATTGGTTTACGTTCGATCCATCGGTGCCAGTGATCTTTAGAGTGTGCAACATATTCGCCTTTTAAGGCAGGAGCTTCATCTTCTTCTATTTCAAGAAAGGTTCCTGTTTTAATTGTTTTAATTAAATTGTAGGTCATTAGAACAGCACCTATGAGATATAATGTTCCACCAATAGATCTTGCAATGTAGAATGGGATCATCTTGGTAACGGTATCCATGAATTGCCATTTCAACTGTCCTTCAGGTGTAAAATCTTTCCACATGGAACTTTGCATAAATCCTGCCCAATACATTGGTACTGCATATAACAGAATTCCTAATGTGCCGATCCAGAAATGTGCATTTGCCATTTTCTGTGAGTATAAATTTGTTTGAAATAGTTTTGGAATCAACCAATAAAGAATACCGAAAGTCATAAATCCATTCCAGCCTAATGCGCCCACATGAACGTGTGCTACAATCCAATCGGTGTAGTGGGCGATAGCACTCACGCTTTTTAATGATAACATTGGCCCTTCAAATGTTGCCATACCGTAGGCTGTTACTGCTACTACTAAAAATTTCAAACCTACATTGTCTCTCACTTTGTCCCAGGCGCCGCGTAAGGTTAGTAATCCGTTGATCATACCTCCCCAAGATGGCGCAAGTAACATGATAGAAAAAACAACGCCTAACGACTGTGCCCAATCAGGTACAGAAGTATATAATAAATGGTGAGGCCCTGCCCAGATGTATAAGAAGATCAGTGCCCAGAAATGGATGATGGATAAGCGATAAGAATAAATCGGGCGTTGCGCCATTTTTGGAAGGAAATAATACATCATTCCAAGATAAGGAGTGGTTAAGAAAAAGGCCACAGCGTTATGCCCATACCACCATTGTATCAATGCATCCTGAACGCCAGCATACCATGAATACGATTTCCAGAATGATACAGGTATTTCAACTGAGTTAACAATATGTAACATCGCCACTGTAACAAACGTGGCTATATAAAACCAAATAGCAACATATAAATGGCGCTCGCGACGACGTATGATTGTGCCGAATAAATTCCAGCCAAATACAACCCATACAATAGTGATCAGGATGTCTATAGGCCATTCCAACTCCGCATATTCTTTACCGGTTGTTTTTCCAAGCACCAAAGTTACAGCTGCCAAAACGATAATAAGTTGCCAGCCCCAAAAGTGAATTTTGCTTAACAAATCACTAAACATGCGGGCTTTTAATAAACGTTGTAGGGAATAATATACACCCATAAAAATTCCATTTCCAACAAAGGCAAATATCACTGCGTTTGTATGTACCGGTCTCACTCGGCCAAATGTTGTATAGGGTAAGGCTAAATTAGCAGCTGGTAAATAAAGTTGAATTGCAGCAATGAGGCCTGCCAGCATACCAACCAAACCCCAAACAATAGTTGCATATGCAAATAGTTTTACGGTTTTGTTGTCGTACTGAAATTTTTGTAGTTCCATATTATTTGTTTTTTGTTGGTTAGGTCTTTATTTCGTTTTCTTTTTTTTGTATAGTGGTATTGTCAAATAACATTCTAACCGATGGGGTATAATCATCTTCGTACTGATTACTTTTCACTGACCAGATAAAGGCTATTAAGAACCCTATGGCAATCAGCAAACTTGCTCCTATCATAATAAATAATGCGCTCATTTTTCGCTTGTAAAATTACCAGTGTTACAGATGGTTAATTATGATGGTAATCAGGTAAAAAACTGACATGTATCATGTTTTGTATTTCAGTTTCATTTCATGCCAAGCGCTCATGCCTGTGGTCAACAGAATAATACTGATAGAGCTTACCGGCATTAGAATTGCAGCAATTACCGGTTTTAAATCGCCCTGCACTGCAAAGCATAAACCCGCAAAATTATAGATGATGGAGATTATAAAACTTGAGTAGATAATTTGTTTGTGTTTACGGCAGTATAGAAAAAGTTCATTTAACATGTGAAAGCGTTGCCCTGACATAACCACATCACACGCAGGTGAAAATGTATTGGTATTATCGTTAATAGCAATTCCGACATCACTTTGTTTTAGTGCTCCAGCATCATTTAAACCGTCACCAATCATTAATACTTTACTACCCTTCTGTTGTAACGCTTTGATAGCGTTTAATTTATCTTCTGGTTTTTGGTTGAAGTTCATCTTTGTATCTATTCCAAATACAGTTTTTAAATAGAGTTCTTCGGTAGAGTTATCACCGGACAGAATCTGAAGTGAAAATCGCTTCTTCAGTAAATCAACAATTTTTGATAAGTTGCTTCGATAATTGTTTTTAATAGCAAAATAGCCAAGGAACTCGTTGTCAATGCTCACATATATTTCGCTTCCGTACACTAACGATGCATTTTGTTTCCCCGTTATATATAAATAAGATCCCATTTTAACATCGTGGTTATCTATTAACCCGGATGTACCATATCCTTTAATTTCATTATACTGTTTGACATTAAAAATTTTATAGAATGGCAGGCAGGATAATACACTGCGACTCAACGGATGACTGGACTGGCTTGCCAGCGAACGTATTAGCTGATTTTGAGAGTCAGAAAGTGTGGGGCCGTTGAAAGAAATTTCAGATTGTGTTTGTTCTGTGATAGTACCGGTTTTGTCAAAGACGATGGTGTCAATTTCAGCTATCCGCTCAATCACGGAAGCATTTTTTACAAAAAATTGGTATTTGTTGAGAATACGGATCATATTTCCATTTGTAAAAGTTGAACTCAGGAGCAGGGCACAGGGACAGGCCACTATTAAAACAGATGTTACTGCGTTCCACATTTTTGATTGGTCATTAAACGCCCAATAGGTGGCCGAAAAAAATGCTATTAAAAATAGAGTATAACTGAAATACTGACTGATCTGATGAATAAATGATTTTTTCGTATCATCACCATTCTCTTTAAAAGTGTCGTTGTTCCATAATTGCGTTAAATAGCTTTGTGATACTTCTTTTATCACCTCCAGTTCAATAGCACCGCTTATTTGCTTACCTCCAGCATAAACTATTTCTCCAATGGATTTTTCAACTGGCAAGGATTCCCCGGTAACGAAGCTGTAATCGATAGTAGCTTTTCCTAAAAACAAGATCGCATCTGCCGGTATAATTTCTTCATGGTGAATTTTAATTCTGTCGCCTGGTTTTAAATCCACTACAGAAACTTGTTTTTCGGAAGAGTCTGATTCAATCACAACAACCCCTAAAGGAAAGTAGGATTTGAAATCACGGTCAAAAGAAATGTTTTGATAAGTTCGGTTTTGAAAATATCGTCCAATCAACATAAAAAACACAATGCCACTCATGGAGTCGAGGTATCCTGAGCCCACCTGGAAAAGAATTTCATAAACACTTCGTGAAAATGTAATCAGAATAGCTAAAGCAATTGGTGCATCAATATTTAGAAACTTCTGGCGAAGGCCCTTGTACCCTGAAATAAAAAATTCAGACGCTGAATAAAAAAACACTGGGAGTGACAAAGCTAGGTTAAGATAATTGAACCATTGCTTTAAAGAATCTTCCATTTTTCCGAATGAAAAGTATTCAGGAAAGCTTAGCATCATAATATTCCCAAAACAAAATCCAGCAATTCCCAGTTTCACTATGTGTGATGTATCTGTTTTTTTTATCTTATTTCCATTGGAGTCATTTAAACTAATGTGTGGTTCATAACCAATTAAGGCTAATGTTTCAGCAATTTTTTTTAAAGAAGTCTGGTTAAAATTGTATATAATAGTAACTTCTTTTTTTATGAAATTTACCTGCGAACGAATAATTCCGGGGTTTATCTTGTTAAGATGTTCGAGTATCCAAATGCAGGAGCTACAATGCATTTGAGGTAAATAGAAAGTTATATGTTCCTGCGATTGATCCTTAAAGTGAATAAGTTGCTGTATGATTTTCTTATCATCAAGGAAATCAAACTTACCTGGGCGAATAGTTTGTTTTTGATTGATCCCGGGCGCCTTTTCAAAATTGTAGTAGGAACAAAGGTCATTACGATTAATAATTTGATACACAGTTTTGCATCCCTGACAACAAAAATGTTTGTCGTCTACATTAATAGTCTCGTCGTTACAATTTTCTCCACAATGAAAACATGCTGTTTTACTTTTAATTTCTTCGGTAGTTGTACTCATGCGGGGGCCTAATTTTAAAGCAAAATTCCTCAAAAGCTCTGTTTTAGTATCTGATTACCATCAACTGTAAATATGACTTTGATCATATTTCATACCCCGTAATCCCTATAAATTCGTTTTTGAATTATTTCCTATATTAGCTTGAATAATATTGCAACTATAAAAATGGATACAAAAGAAGGCATTGACGCCCTTTTTCTTTATGCTACTGAAGGAATTCTGATAACTAATGACAAAGGCGAAATAATTAAAATAAATCCGAGTGCTGAAAAACTTTTTAAATATGAACCTGGTGAGCTTTCGGGAAAAAAAATAGAAGTTCTTATCCCTCAGCGTTTCTCTGCACATAAAGATCATCGCGAAAACTACAATGAACATCCGCATGCAAGATCAATGGGTGCAGGAATGAATTTATATGGGTTAAAGAAAGATGGGACAGAGGTGCCGGTTGAAATCAGTTTGAGCCCTTATTCTAATAATGACGGAAAGTTTGTAGTGGCTTTTATTGTTGATATAACTTTACGAAAACAAGCCGAGGAGCGAATGAAAAACTATTCGACTGAATTGGAAAAGCAGGTAAAAAACAGAACTATGATTCTCGAGGAGGCTATTGAAGAACTTGAGAAAACAAAACGCGACCTTCATCACGCTTTGGATAAAGAGAAGGATCTTAATGAGTTAAAGAGTCGGTTTGTGTCGATGGCATCGCATGAATTCCGAACTCCTTTAACAACGATGATGTCATCACTTTCACTCGTGACAAAATATGGCGAGCAAAACGACAAGGTAAATCAAAGTAAACATGTTACTAAAATTAAAACATCCATTAACAACCTAACTGATATTTTAAATGATTTCCTTTCAGTTAGTAAATTAGAAGAAGGCAAAGTAGAAAACATGCCGGAAGAAATTCAGGTGAAGAATTATATTGGGGAAGTAATCTCTGACATGAAATCAATGGCCACTAATGGTCAGCAATTAGTTCAAACCCATACAGGAAGTGAAATTGCGAACATCGATAAGAAGTTGCTTAAGAACGTATTGTTTAATCTTATCTCTAACGCCATCAAATTTTCGCCCGAAATCGGGATCATTGATATTTCCTGTCATGTAACACCTTCTAAATTAAAATTAATTGTAAAAGATCAAGGTATTGGTATTTCGAAAGCTGATCAACAGCATATGTTTGAACGGTTTTTCCGGGGGCATAATGCAACACATATTCAAGGGACTGGACTTGGCCTGAGCATTGTGGCAAAATATGCTGAATTGATGAACGGATCCATTGATTTTGAAAGCGAAGAAAATAAAGGAACAATTTTTACGATGATTATACCACAATAAAGAAACACGCATACTATGAGCAAAAAAATATTGTTAATTGAAGATAACCTGGATGTTCGTGAAAACACCGCTGAGATTTTAACGCTTGCGCAATATGCAGTAGTTACTGCTGTGAATGGCAAAGAAGGGGTGGAGAAAGCACTTTCCGAAAAGCCTGATTTAATTATTTGCGACATAATGATGCCTGTGTTGGATGGGCATGGCGCTTTACATTTGTTATCTAAGAATGAAGAGACTGCAAGTATTCCATTTATTTTTTTAACGGCCAAAGCAGAACGCGGTGATTTTCGAAAGGGTATGGAAATGGGAGCGGATGATTATTTGACTAAACCCTTTGATGATGTAGAGTTACTCAACGCTATTGAAAGCCGTTTAAAGAAGAATGATATTTTGAAAAAAGAGTTTACTAAAAATTTTGCCGGGATTGACGATTTTATTAATGAAGCCAAAGGAATTGAATCACTTAAGAAATTATCGGAAGAACGAGATGTCAGAACCTACAAAAAGAAAGATGATATATACA
Organism: Bacteroidota bacterium; assembly: GCA_040387555.1. Taxonomy (GTDB): domain Bacteria; phylum Bacteroidota; class Bacteroidia; order B-17B0; family Aurantibacillaceae; genus UBA4416. The sequence goes on from JAZKDO010000003.1 coordinate 1,064,018, forward strand.
AAGTGGGCGGGTACCCGAAAGGCATTTACTTTGTCAATAAAGGTAAAGTAAAGATTTTTCAAACGAATGAACTAGGAAAGGAACTTATCACGGAACTTCATAAAGAGGGGGATTTTTTTGGGTACTTATCTTTATTGCAGGATGAAAAATACACCAGCTCGGCAACAGCCATGGAGGATTCAGAAATTTTCATAATTCCGAAAGACGATTTCTTTTCGCTGATTTATAAAAACTCTGAAGTATCTAAACGGTTCATAGAAATTTTATCGAACAATCTGCGGGATAAAGAAAAGCAATTGGTAAAGCTCGCTTACAATTCTGTAAGAAAACGTGTAGCCGAGGCTTTGGTAAAATTATCGGATAAATATAAAAAAGAAGGGGATGAAAAATTCCGCATGAGCGTTTCAAGAGAAGATCTTGCGAATATGGTTGGAACGGCAACAGAGACCGTGATTCGTACCTTGAGTGATTTTAAAGAAGATAAGTTAATTGAAATTTCAGGAGGAACCATTGCTATCCTAAATTACGATAAGCTCTCTAAAATGAAGAACTAATTTAATTTTGTTAATTTATAATCATTCTTTTAACTCTTGGATTTTTTCCGGAGTTTTTTTGTTTGATGAAAGTTATTATTCCATTTCTTCTAAACTGACAAAAGTCATGCGTAAAACTGATTCCGCTCATTTCTACACCTCCATACTCTCTGTAATTTTGTATCATCATTTAATATTAATATAAATACAATAACAACCATGGAAACTTCAATTAAATCAAATCAAACAAGTTGTGCTATCAGAACAGAAAAATCAACTGCAAATACCAATGAAGCTAAAAATTCTATTACTGCATTTTGGAGTAAAATGGAATTCAATCGTTTTGGTATTATCTCCATGTTGGTAGTGTTTATAGGATGTTTGGGCGGTGCAGCAGCGGCGTATGGTGCGCAGGACGACACAATAAAATTGGCTTTAATCGCTTTTCCAACCATCATTAGTTTAGCGCTTGTATTAGCGGTTGCTCCTATGAGGGTTATTCTTTATTTAAGTGGTGTTGCAGTGCTGCTTGACCTCATTATCCTTATTTTTTAATCCTAGTTATATTGATTGATAATGCGCATATTAAAGATTAATAACACAACATGAAAATAACAATCAATGATGATCGGAAGATATTTACCATACAAGACGAATTCAATACACTTTTTCCTTATTTAAAACTTGAATTCTTTTCAAAACATCATAAGCCGTGCGGATCATCGGCTAAAAATCTTGTTAAACAAAATAGCGTTACACTTGGAGAGTTCAGGACAGAACATCATATGGGCGAAATTACCATTGTACCTGAAATGAAAGTTTCTGACCTGGAACAGAATTTTGGAAATATTTATGGGTTAGGGGTTCAGGTATTCAGGAAATCAGGTAAGTTATGGTTAGAAACTACAGTAACCGATAACTGGACATTAGCAGAGCAAAATAAACAAGGCGAGGAATTAAGTAATTTTGACGTAAAATAATTATTCTGATTTTTTATGTTGAGAAATAACGAGATCAATAGCGTTGGAATCGCCAGTTATATAAATTGATCTTCCACACATTGCGCAAACTTTTTCGCCTGTGTGTTGAGACATTGTTAGGACAGGATGAATGCAATTTTCAGTTTTGTTAATTTGTAGGAGTATGAGGTCTCCTAATTTATGCAATCGTTTCATCTTGTTATTGTTTATAGCAAAAATAACGTATCAAATGCTCCTCGGCTTGAAATTAAGTTGAGGATGATAATTTGATAGCTATTAACGTCTATTCGATTCGTGAAATTTAGGGAAAAGGTATTTTAATATAAATATTTCCTAATTATTGTATATGTGAATGATACCTCCCTGGTTTTCTACATCACCCGTTACTATTCCATGAACAAACACTAAAGAACCTTTTTTTAGTACGATGTCACCTACCTTGCCAAATAGCCGAACGGTAATGTTTTCTTCGAGAACTACCTTATCGCACTGGATGCTATTAAACTGGCTGTTTTCCGTAATATGAATAAGCCCTGTTACTTGTTGTGGTATCAATTTTAATTCGCTCATAATAGGGTGCAATATTACATTTCACCCCTTGGTACTGACTTACATAAATCTTTGTTTATTCAATCCTTTGTCAACATAGAATTGTTTGCTCTTTTAACGGAAATGAGTAAAACTTGATAAGGGTAAACATTAAAACTACAATCCATCAAGGAAATATTACCTTGCAGCTACTGTAAAATATGCTGGTTTTAACGATAGTAAATAATTCTTTGCCCATTAATTAATTCTGATTGAAATATTTGGTTGTAAATTGTTTCAAAATTAAGTATCATGAAAGTAATATTCCAAAATAAAGACCAAGAAGCAAGCATTAAGTTGATCAAAGATGAAAATTGTTTTCATGAGTATTTAAAAACAAATATGAAAACAAAAGACAAGGTCTGCATCTCGTGCGGAAGAGTAATTTATTTAAGTTCTAAATAATATAGCAAAGTCTGAAATTTTTAATGGCTCTCAATGTTAATATATTTAATTCGTTTAGCCTTGACGATAGAATGGATATTGTTAGGCGACATGGAGAGTTTATTTCTAAAATTAAGTATTTTGGTTTTTATATTAATCTTTATGTGGTGGATCAGGTTTTTATAGAAGTATATTATAATCTGCACTCTTCAATTGTTCAATATGTTGAAGTTCTCGATCCCGAGGAAGATCGTATGAATCTTTTTACCATGATGGTGGACTTATCTGATCTCTTTAAAAGAAATTAATTATTTTGATTTAGGTTAACATTTATTTCATCCAATCGCTTTAACTTTTAAAATTTACCTTTTCAGAATTTGTAGTTTACTTAACCGAATTTTAGGGTTGAAACAAAGTCGAAATTTTTACAAAGCCAACCTAAGAGCGTTTTCTAACGTTTATGGTTTTTGTTAATCAAATTTAGTTATCATTTTTGGTGAATATTAAATCGTCCTGATATACAGCCGGTTATGATTTTAAGGAGAATGTTATTAAGATCTTAATAACAAAAATTCAGATTAATCGATTTTATATACATTCTTAACGACTTTATAGCAGTTTTAAACAAATATGTGCTTACATAAATCAAATGTTGCATAATTTTATGGTAGAAATACAATTAAATACCAAAAACATGACAGCATTTACATTGCCGTTAGCTGATGGCAAACCCGTAGAAATTATCGATTTTAAAGTTGATTTTCTTATGTCACCCCCGGAAATAAGGGAAGAGATTACCTATTCCTTTGATAAATACCTTACCACTCAGAATAATGGCATTGAAGTGGCTTACAAAGATGCTATTTTGGAAGAAGGAAAATTGAATATTTATGTTTGTAAATTTAATGCAGGAAGATATCGTTTGCATATTTTTGGAAAAATAAAAGGAAAGGATTTTAAAATTGATAAAGCCCTTAACGATACATCTTTTAATTGCAGAGGAATATCACGCGATAGAATCAAATATATTTTGCTAAGCAGTCGTAATATTCTTAAAAAATACTATTTAACAGATAATCTTAAAAGCATTGAGAATCACCTTCAGGCTTTTCTCATTGCTACTTAAATCAAAAAAGAGTATCCTCCGCAGATATTTTTCTTTACTAATTTATTTTAAACTTTTTATTTATTTTCTTTGATGACTTTACAAGCATCTTTTGCCATATTTTTATGACTTTCAAGCATGGGGACATTGTTTGCAGCCCATGTTTTAAGATCTGCATCTCCACCTTTTTTTGCCTCTTTTTTGAATTTGCAAATCTCTTTTTTGTGATCCGTCTTCATACACTTAGTGTATGCTTTATCAAATTTTTCGCCGTCTGTTTTAGATATTTTTTCAAAATACATCATTGCGTTGTCCGTTAACGTATTAGGAGCACTTATTCCTTTTTTTAACGCAAGTTCCCTCAGTTCTTTATTGGATTTTGTATGGTCCTCAACAATTGTTTTGGCTAGAAGTTTAATTTGAGGTGATGAGCTTTTGATTAGAGCCACTTCAGATAGTTTTACTTCGTACAAGCCACCTTCTATAGTTTCTTTTACAAATTTTTTATCTCTGTCATTAACCTGAGCATGTGTTATAAGAGTTGAAACTGATAACCCTATAAATAGAATGATTGCTTTCATATATTTAATTTTTTAAAACTAAAAAGGAAACTTGCGTTTCCTTTTTAGTTTGCATTTAATTATTTTACATTCTTTTTCTCTTCTGCTTTTCCTGCTTTACCAGGATAGTATTTTCCGTCTTTGTCAAACCAGATTGTACCATTTTTTCCTTTGGTGTAAAACCATTTGGTTCCTTTTCCATCATCAGTAGACCACACCTTGTAACCTTCATTTGGGAAGTTTTTTGAATGATAATCACCAATAGAGGAAGGATAATTTGTTCCATCAGAACTCAATTCATTATCCGTGCGAATGATGTTTCCGTTTTTGTCGTATACAACGTTTCTATTTATGTTTGTACTGTTATCCATAAATTCTCCTGAATAATTTTCGCCATCCATTCTCCATTTTACATCCATTCCAGGATTTTCGGAATTGAATTTATCACTGATAGTTGATGGAGGGGTAACAGTGTTCATTGAACCTGTTTCATCAGTTCCACCGCTTTGACGCATTCCTTTTTGTTGATTGGTTTGATTTCCCTTTTGTGTTCCTTTTTGAGTGCCATTTTGTTGGTTGCCATCCTGTGTGTTACCATTTTGTTGGCTACCATTTTGATCTGTAGTTTGTTTTGTATTTTTTTTAGTACCATTTTGCTCTGTTCCTTTTGTGTCAGTTCCTTTTTTATTTTCAGGACTGGTTGTTTGAGCATTTAGACCATTCATACTTAATGCGATACCTAAAATCAGAAGTTGCTTTTTCATAATATGTTTTTTTAGTTTTTTAATATAGATTGATTGAATGCAAAGTTGCTTTATCAGAAAGCAAAAAGTATTATACTGTTCTCTAAATAGATTATATAAATTTATGGTTGATGAGAAATTTTGGTTCCTATAAACAATTATTTAGTTTTCAATCAAAGAGTGAAAAGTATGCTTTAAGATAAACTGTAAAAATCCAAAGGTTTTTTGTTTTTTGCACTAGAAACTCCTGCCTGATCGAAAATGCAAAACTACTTGATCCTTCTACTTGTATTTTTATAGCAGTGATGAAACATATTTTACTTTTATATCTCTTCTTTGTTTTTATTGCTGTCAAGGGCCAACAATGGGATTGGGCTAAAAGTTCATCTAATATTAGTTATTTGGGGGCTCATCCTATTACAACCGACAAAGCCGGCAATACTTACGAAGCAATTTTGTTACATGGTAACCTAACCATCGATTCCCTTATGTTAAATGGCAGTCCAAGTGGCATTGGCATTATTAAGTATGATACGTATGGAAAAATACTTTGGGGCAAGAGTTTTGTAGGGAACGGATATCCTTTCCCTCAAACTATTACTCATGATAATTATGGTAATGTATACGTAGGAGGAAGTTTCTCTGGCGACTCTTTAAAAATTGATTCTGTTGTGTTAACTAAAAATGTCCCAAATGGTTGCGATGGATTCCTTGTTAAATTAGATTCATTGGGAGGAGTTGTTTGGGCGAAAGGTATTGGTGGAGGGCGTAATGAAACTATGGAGTCGGTTGTAACAGACCAAAGTGGGAATATTTACATGTCCGGAGTATTCTCTAATACAATTTCCCTAGACAGTGTTTTTTCGTCTGAGGGTGGTAATGATATTTATGTTTTGAAAATAAATGCCCAAGGGAATACACTATGGGTAAAAATTTTAGGTGCTTCCCAGAACGAAAGTTCTAAAAGTTTAGCTTTAGATGCTTTTGGAAATCTTTATTTGTCAGGATCCTTTAATGACAGTTTGTTTATTGTAGGAACGGATGCTATGTTAAACCATAAGGCATACGGAAGTGATATTTTTATTGCAAAATTTGATCCACTGGGAAATATTTCATGGAGTAAAAGCATAGGCGGAACAGGTAACGATTACACAACTGACCTAAAGGTTGATTTGTCTGGAAATATTTATATGACAGGTTATTTCCACAGTCCTTCTATTACGCTTGGAAATACGACATTAAATAATCCATATGCCCCGCAGAGTAGACGCATATTTGTAGTTAAATATAATTCCATCGGTAATATTCTGTGGACACAAACAGCAGAAGGGGCGACATCAGCAAATGCTTTAGCAATCGATAGCAAAAATAATTTGTACGTAGTTGGGAATTGTGGGGCTGGTGCTATTTTTGGAGCAGATACGCTAAAAAAAACAATGAATCCCCCATCTCGTTCGAGATTATTTATTGCGAAATACGATAGTAATGGTAATTCATTATGGGCAAAAGGTGCCGGGAGCCGTTGGGATGCAACTGCAGGTGCTGTATCATGTGATGCTATTGGCAACGTTTATATTACCGGTAGTTTTAATGATGATTCACTTCACTTTGGAAATGTCACACTCATTAATGCAAACTTTCCCTATTTTTATTATTTCTATGACATGTTCATTGCTAAGTTAAAGGTTATGGATATTGTGGGCATTCCCGATTTCGAATTGAAAAAGGATTACAGTATGTATCCAAATCCTTCTTCCGGAATCATTTCTGTCAGCCTGGAGATGTCTGATGTTACTAAAGTTTGCGTATATGATTTATTAGGGAACTGTGTTTACGATAAGAAAAAAAAGCAGGACGAACAAGACATAAATCTATCCGGATTAGCAAAGGGCGTGTATCTTTTAGAACTCACTAGCGATAAACAAAAAATATCTAAGAAAATTGTTTTACAGTAGAATTATCGTGTGAATGTTTCCAGTGAAAAGTACATTTTTTACTAATACCCCCCTATACCGAGTTTCTTTCCTTGAGCACATAAACTGAATAAATAAAATTTTGTAAGAATTTCATAAACTTATGTAAATTATTTTTCAGACCAAATTCGATATTTATAAAATAAGAATTAGGTATTCAAAATGTATGCCTCTTGTTTATTTCAAAGTATTATTAATTAATAACAAAGCAAACCTAAATGGCAAAGCAAAAAAAAATAAGGACTCAGGAATCAAGTACGCAGAAAATAAAAGATCTTCAAGAACATACTGAAAATGGTTTTGATCAACTTCTAACTACGAATCAAGGGTTACCTGTAAATGATAATCAAAATTCTTTAAAAGCAGGTGACAGAGGCCCTTCTTTATTGGAAGATTTTATAATGCGTGAAAAGATAACTCACTTTGATCATGAACGTATTCCTGAAAGAATTGTACATGCAAGAGGTTCAGCGGCGCATGGTTTTTTTGAATTGTACAAACCTATGGGCAAATATACAAAAGCAGGCTTTTTAAATGATACAACTAACATCACACCGGTTTTTGTCAGGTTCTCTACTGTAGCAGGTTCTCGTGGATCCACAGATCTGGCAAGAGATGTGCGGGGTTTCTCCGTAAAATTTTATACGCAAGAAGGAAATTATGACCTGGTAGGAAATAATATGCCAGTGTTTTTTATTCAGGACGCCATGAAATTTCCCGACTTAGTTCATGCAGTGAAACCAGAACCGAATAATGAAATGCCGCAGGCAGCTTCCGCTCATGATACCTTCTGGGATTTTATTTCATTAATGCCGGAATCGGCACATATGATTATGTGGTTAATGAGTGACCGTGCAATCCCAAGAAGCTACAGGATGATGGAAGGGTTCGGTGTACACACATTTAGATTTATTAATGAACAGGGTAAATCCCATTTTGTAAAATTTCATTGGAAGCCTTTACTTGGAGTGCACTCTTTAGTATGGGACGAAGCACAAAACTTATCAGGGAAAGATCCTGATTTTCATCGTAGGGATTTATGGGAATCAATTGAAAGTGGGAATTTTCCTCAATGGGAACTTGGCGTACAAATAATAGATGAAAAGGATGAACATAAATTCGAATTTGATTTACTGGACCCCACCAAATTAGTTCCAGAGGAATTAGTCCCTGTTCAAAGAATTGGAAAAATGACGTTAAATCGTAATCCGGATAATTTTTTTGCTGAAACAGAACAAGTCGCTTTTCACCCTGGACATCTTGTCCCTGGAATTGATTTCACAAATGATCCGTTATTGCAGGGTCGGTTATTTTCATATACAGATACTCAGCTCTCAAGATTAGGAAGTCCAAATTTTCATGAGATTCCTATCAATCGTCCTGTGGTTCCTGTTCATAATAATCAGCGAGATGGTCATATGCGTCAAACAATTAACAAAGGGAATACCAGTTATGAACCTAATTCATTAGGCGGAGGATGCCCATTCCAGGCAATGCTTAAAAAATCCGGATTTGCCTCTTTCTTTGAACGTATTGATTCAAAAAAAATAAGAAACAGGAGTAAGAGCTTTCTTGATCATTTCGGACAAGCAACCTTGTTCTATAATAGTCAAAGCCTTGCTGAAAAAAAGCATATAACAAATGCTCTGCGATTTGAATTAGGTAAAGTTAAATCAGAAGCAGTGCGGCAAAGAATGGTCAATATTCTTACTCAAATTGACAAATCTCTTGCACAGAGTGTTGCAAAATGCCTTGGTTTAACACCTGGAATCCCTGAGCAACCTATTAATCATAGTGTACCGGCAGATGCTAATCCAAAAGATTACCAATCTAAAAAAGTGAAATCTTCTATTGATCAATCTCCATCACTAAGCATGGAACATACTATTAAAAATACGATTCAAACGAGACAAATTGCTTTTTTAACGGCTGAAGGTTTCAATGACGTTTCCTTGAGCAAAATGAAAAAGGCATTGGAAGCAGAAGGTGCACAGGTGAAAATTATAGCACCGTTTCTTGGCAAAGTTAAAAGTTCTTCGGGAAAAGAATTGTTGGTAGATGAAAGCTTCCTCACATCCGCATCGGTCTGTTTTGATGCTTTATTTATTCCCGATGGAAAACAAAGTGCAGAAACTCTCATATCAAATGCAGACGCTGTTCATTTTATAAACGAAGCATATAAACATTGTAAAGCTATTGCCGCAGATAAAGATGGTGTTCAAGTGCTTCATGCCTCATACATCGGTATTAACAAGGTGAATACCAATGAGAGTGGCATTATTACTTTCGCCCTTAAAAATAGTTCATTAGAGAATGACTTCGTAAAAGCTATTGCTAAGCATAGGGTGTGGGAAAGGGAAACCGAACGAAAAGTCCCGGCTTAATCCATAATTAGAAATTGAAAACCCTCGTTTTTTTAACGAGGGTTTTATTTTTTAAATTGACTTTTAAGTAATTTTTGATAATGCAATTATGCTTCATCCGTTACTGAATGAAGCCTAACTGAACAAATTATAACCCAACTACCTTTAAGGTCTGTTGTTATTGTTGCCTCTGAATTTTGAGATAATAAAGATAATAAGTGCAATTACAATTACTACCACTATAATACCGGTAGCGGCACCTGCTTTAAATATGCCTCCAATTACTTCACAACTTTGTAAGCACATAATGAACACAAGTAGCATTGAATTTAATAGGAATCTGGTCTTCATAACTTTTTGGTTTTATATTCCTTTAGGAATGGTTTCATGTAAAAGTCATAATCCCAGAGCCTTTTTTTATTATATAAATCAGATAAAATCTTACAATCAATTGTTATTCAATTATAAACCATATAATAAATTGATGAAAATATATAAGTTAATTTTTGATACGTTGACACAATTTAGCTAATTGATAAACCCTACTGTTTTATTAATTTATGATATTAGCAAACAAACTCATTAAACATTTGAAGGAAAAAGAACTTACTATTGCCTTTGCCGAAAGCGTAACCTGTGGATTAGCCACACAAAAATTGTCCAATTTTAAAGGAACATCGGATGTGTTGAAAGGATCTATAATATGCTATACACCTGAAGTAAAAAAGGGTCTTTTAAATATTACCAATAAATGCATTAAAGAATTCACATGCGAATCAAAGAAAGTGACTGATGAATTAGCTAAAAACCTTTCAGGTATAATTAAGGCTGATCTTTGTGCAGCAATAACAGGCCTGGCCTCTCCTGGAGGCAGTGAAACAATTAATAAACCTGTTGGAACTATTTTTTTGTCTGTATTTTTCAAAGGTAAAATACATCACATAAGTAGAATTATTAAAGGATCGCCATTGCAAATTCGTGAAAAGGCTTGTTTAGAACTATACCGTTTTATTCTTAAACTAACGTCTGATTAATTACTCTTCTTTAAATTCGTTTCTTTTTTACCTTTTAAGATACCTGTTACAAGATTTTTCCATTGTGGATGAGCCATTCCCATCATAGCTGCTATTGCAATTATGACATTCCTGATTTTATTTAAAAATGGCTGAGGGTTATTATTTGGAATTTCATTTCTGCCAAGTTCCATAGCGCTTACTAAATTCACATTTCTTTTTACTAAAAATGTACTGGTCGCATCTGATGTGTAAAAATGGGCACTTCGTTCTTTATTGTCAAAGGGATTTTGAACAGGCCTTACCCTAAAACCATATTGCTCTTCATCTTTTAAATGATCCTTCGTATGCTTGAAAGCTTCAATCCTTACCCAATCATAACCATCTCCTTCTTGATTTTCAGGAGCGTTTAACTTTATGCGGATCAAATTTCCAATCCTGGGTTTTGTAGATCTCAGAAGGTTACCGTTCTTATCAGTAAGTTTAAATTCAGCACTTCCTTTGCCGCACAGCGATTGCCATGAATTTATATTGTGCAATCGCTGTTTGGCCAATTCAAACAACTCCAGGGCTTGTTCACGATTTCGTAATTGTAAGGATGTTTTAGCGCCCGTATGGCCTCCTTTTTTTTGGTCTGGAACAATTTTATTCACTTTGCTTTTCTATGAATCTTTACTGTTTTTAATTTTTTTTGTGGTGCAGATTCCAGCTTACTTTCCTTTTTTTATTTCCCCACTCTGTTTTGGCTTCCTGGTAAGATAGCGCACCAGGCTGGTAGTCTTTTCGAATAAATTTAGGTTCCTCCTGATTATTATCTTTTATCAATATCCTTCTCATCATCTGTGTTTTTTTTAGAGAAAATCTTCCCTCGTTAGATTTCTTTTTATTTAATTCTCTTAACTAATACACAAAGATGGTATGGGGTTAAGAATATTCATTACAATAAAATGAGAATAAATTGCATCGTTTTAATTATGTGTTTTATAATGTTATTATTGCAAGCAAAAAGGTGATAGATGTAATAAAAAATCACCCTTCCTGTTACAACTTTGCAAGTAACGATACATCGTTTCGTATAGGAATCGGTGTGTGATAGATTTCAAAGCAAAGAAAAAAAATATTGTTATTTAGAATATACAAGTTAATATGTGCGAATTAGCATTCTATAAATCCAAAGATGAAAACGTGAATAAATTTAACGTTGGGCTTAAGATTCTTTTTACCTATGCTTGTTTTTCAAAACTGCCTTTGCATTGTCTCACAATGACTCAAAAAATGTATTAAAAACAAAGCATACTCAACTTCTCAAAACCCACTTATGGAAATCCTTAAAATCAGAGTTATGCGTGGCCCGAATGTATGGTCCGTTTACAGAAAAAAACTTATTTATATGAGATTGGATCTGGGCAAATATGAAAATTTCCCAACCAATAAAATTTATGGATTTGAACAAGCGTTACGAAATTTAATACCAACTCTGTATGGTCATCAATGTTCTGAAGGAATAGATGGTGGTTTTTTTCAAAGAGTTCAAGAAGGTACCTGGTTGGGCCACGTGGTTGAACATATAGCATTGGAGTTACAAACTCTTGCGGGAATGGATTGTGGATTTGGACGTACACGATCTACAGAAGAGAAAGGTGTTTATCATATAGTGTTTGCTTATATTATTGAAAACGCTGGAATTTATGCCGCTCAGGCTGCCTGCCGGATTGTAGAGAAATTAGTAGTTGGTGATACCTATAATATAGAATCGGATCTTAAAGAATTACGACGAATAAATAGTCGGGAACAATTTGGACCTACATCCATGTCATTGATTCGTGAAGCTGAAAAACGCGATATTCCGTATCGACGGATGAATAATAATTCGATGTTGATGCTAGGACAGGGTAACCGACAGAAACTTGTTTGTACATCGTTGGCCTCAACAACCAGTAATATGGCTGTTAGCATGGCTTCAGATAAAGAAAAAACAAAACAATTATTAAGCAAGGAATACATTCCTGTACCAAAAGGAACAGTGATTTACAAAGAAAGTCATTTGAGGGAAGCTGTTGATGAAATTGGTTTTCCATTAGTTATAAAGCCAATAGATGGTAATCATGGTAGGGGAATTACTACTAACATAAACACCTATGAGCAGGCATTAATAGCTTTACGTTTTGCACAAACTGTTTCGGAAGATGTTATCGTTGAGCAATACATTCAGGGATCCGATTTCCGGTTTTTACTTGTTAATTTTAAATTGATAGCGGTAGCAAAACGAACTCCTGCAATGATCACCGGAGATGGGGTAGCAACCATTCAACAATTGGTAGATGAGGTAAATAGTGATCCAAGACGAGGCGATGGTCATGAAAATATACTTACTAAAATTAAAATTGATGAAGCTACTCTTGAACTATTGGCAGAACAGAAATTAAATGTTGATTCAATACTTCCACTTGGTGAAATTTTATTTTTGAAAACTACAGCAAACATTAGTTCTGGTGGAACTGCTACTGATGTTACTGACCTCGTGCATCGTGATAATGTGTTCATGGCAGAGCGCGTTGCGCGTTTATTAAACCTGGATATTTGTGGGATTGATGTGATGGCTGAAAGCATTGAAACTCCTATTAGGGATAATGGTGGAACGGTACTTGAAGTAAATGCAGGGCCTGGCTTCCGGATGCATTTATCCCCATCAAAAGGATTAGCAAGAAATGTAGCAGAACCTGTAATTGAGATGTTATATCCCAACAATTCACCTTCACGTATTCCTGTAGTGGCCGTTACAGGTACTAATGGAAAAACCACTACCACCCGTTTAATGTCGCACTTTGCAAAAACTGCCGGACATCATGTTGGTTTCACAACAACGGATGGTATTTTTATTGATAACAATGTTGTCTATTATGGCGATTGTAGCGGACCGGCAAGTGCTGAAACAGTTCTGAGAGATCCTTTGGTTGATTTTGCAGTGTTGGAATGTGCCCGTGGTGGTATAATGCGTTCTGGTCTCGGATTTGATAAATGTAATATAAGTATTGTTACTAATATTTCTGAGGATCATATTGGATTGGATGGGTTAAGATCATTAAAGGATCTTGCTAATGTGAAAGCAGTAGTTCCTCAAACCACCGTTAATGATGGTTATGCGATTTTGAATGCGGACGACGATCTGGTATATGACATGCGATTGGAGCTTGACTGTAATATTGCACTTTTCAGTGTGGATGCAAAAAGCAGAAGGATTAGAAGGCATTGCGCAAATAATGGTATGGCAGCTATTGTTGATGATGGTTATTTTGTGATCTGTAATGGCGAATGGAAAACAAGGATTATGAAAGTAGAAGAGGTGCCGTTAACTTTTTCTGGTAGAGCAGAGTGTATGATAAAAAATATTTTACCGGCTATGTTGGCTGCTTATATCAGTAAGTTTTCTGTCGAGAAAATTGTTGAAGCTTTAACTTCGTTTATTCCTTCACCTGAATTGACACCGGGTCGTATGAACATGTTTGATTTTAATGGTTTTAACGTGATGGTTGATTATGTGCACAATGAAGGAGGATATATCGAGCTGAAAAAATTTGTTCAGAGTGTGAAGGCATCAGTAAAAGTAGGTGTGATTTCTGCTACAGGGGATAGAAGGGATAGCGATATTCAAAACATAGGATTTTATGCAGCGCAAATGTTTGATGAGCTAATCGTTAAGCATGATAAAGACGGACGAGGAAGAACGAACGAACAAATTACAGAACAGATTTTTGCTGGTATACAGAGGGCAAAAAAGGATATTCCTGTGAAGCTTATAAGTAATGAGGCTGAAGCCATTCAGGATGCGATTGATAACGCGCAGAAAGATTGTTTTATTTTTATTACTGCAGATGATGTTATGGAGACCCTTAAAACTGTGAAAGGAATTCGCGAAAATGTAGAGCAGATAAGTAGAGTTAATGCAGCTTAATACCAAAGAGTTTCGATAATACTATTTCGATATTCTTTGAAAATGTTTCGATAAATGTGGATCCCGTCCGACCAACAAAAAAAGTATGCAAACTATTTTTATTCGCATATAAGACTTTACTGGTGCTAATGATTGATCTTTACAGTATGTATTTTGGATGATACATGCTCTTGTTTACTTCACCTATTAATTCAATTAAAAAAAACAAAGAAGTAAATCGAGGGTTTCTTAAATTTTTTATCACTAATTATTTAATTTGTTTTTTATGGAAATCGTTTTAAATGCTTTATTAAGCGTTACCAGTCCAGCCTTTGAGAATAATGGAATTATTCCACTTGAATATACTTACGATGGGGAGAACTTTAGCCCTGAATTAAGGGTTGCAAATTTGCCAAAAGAAACAAAGAGTATAGCTGTAATCATGGATGATCCGGATGCGCCTAGTGGAACTTATGTTCATTGGTTGCTGTGGAATATTCCTCCTCGTGAAGTAATTGAAAAGAATTCGGTTGAAGGCATTGTTGGGAAAAATAGTAAACATGAAACACGATATTATGGCCCATGTCCTCCAATGGCTGCTCGTCATCATTACCATTTCAAAGTTTATGCGCTCAATGATGAACTTAACCTTGATTCTAATACATATAAAGAGGACTTATTGAAGAAAATGGAAAGGCATATTTTAGGAAAAGGTGAATTGATCGGAGTTTATAAATCACACACAGAATAAATCTTGTTTTTCCTTATTTGGGTTTTGATTGTCATTGTTATCCGTAATAAGGATTTGTATTTCTAATATGTTTCTTTTATTAATGGCAACCACAAAAAAGCTATCTATTTAATATGTTTATCCGTTCACAATTTCACCACCATTCACGTGAATAAATTGCCCGGACATATAGCTGGAATCCGCACTTGCAAGGAATACAAAAGCTGGAGCTAATTCATCGGTTTGCGCAGGTCGTTTCATGGGTGAATCACTACCAAATTCTGAAACTTTTTTTGGCATAAAGCTAGCTGGTATCAATGGAGTCCATACGGGTCCAGGTGCCACACCATTTACGCGGATTTCTTTTTTCATTAAATTTGCAGATAAACTTCTGGTGAAAGATACTACTGCGCCTTTTGTAGCACTGTAATCTAAAAGCTCTGGACTACCTCTGTACGCAGTTACTGAACTGGTATTTATGATTGAACCTCCTTTTTTCATATACGGAAGGCTAGCCTGGGTGACCCAGAACATTCCAAAAACATTCACAGAAAACGTTTTAATTAGGTTAACAGTTTTAATTTTGGTTATCTCCTTTTCAGGGTAGTGAACTGCAGCATTGTTAACCAATACATCGATTTGCTTAAATTCCTTTACAATTTTTTTAATGGCTTTTTTGCAATTGTCTTCTTTTGATATGTCAGAAACAATAGTAATGCATTTGCGCTTAAATTTATCTCGAATATAATCTGCTGTGAAATCCGCATCCTTTTTTTCACTTTTCAAATGTATGATAGCCACATCTCCGCCTTGTTTAGCAAAGGCAATTGCAACAGCACGCCCAATTCCACTATCGCCGCCAGTAATAACACATTTTTTATCATGAAGTTTATTACTTCCTGAAGAACCATCATCGAATTCGGGTAGGGGATTCATTTTATATTCCAAACCGGGATGTGGCTGAGATTGCCTCTTTACAATAGGTTTTTTAGGGTTACTTTTTTGCACTGCTTGATTTTTATGTGTTTCAACTATGTCTTAAGCTTTCATAAAATACTTGGTCATTTTTTTATAGTATTAAGAAATAGCTCTTTGTAAAAGTGTACTCCATTTCTATAAAATGTATTATAGAAGTTTAGAATTTTATTGTATATTCTAATAAAAGGTTGTAGCAGAAAATTATTAAAACTTAAGCCATTTTTTACCAAATGGTTATCACAATCAAGTTGAATCAGAAAGTTGCTCAAATGTATAATCCTATCACTAAAATCTGTAATGTAATGAACTTAAAGAATTCTTAATATTGATTTCTAAAATCACACTATATGTTATTACCATTTTTAATATTTGTAGGACTGGCAGTTATTATCTTTTTTATTGCAAAAGCGAAAAACAAAGATGAAGGTGGAATTTGATAATTCATCATTAAACGAAGAAGATATAACTATTCTCTTTAGCTCATTTATTTTAATGGTTCTTGCCATGAGTGGATGAATGCTTCAGCCGTTATATTTGATTAGGAAATCAGTTTAGCAAATTTTATATAGCGGATAAACTCTCAATCGATTGATCACGGCTGAATGATATAGTTTTCCCTTTTAATTAAAAATTATATAGTGAGGCATCTCGCTGTAAATCCTGATCATTCTTAAAATGTTTTAAGATATCTGTCCAATAGTTATCTTGTAAATTAATCCGAATTTTAAAGAAAAATCCTTAACTGTGATTTGTAATTAATAGTTATGGTTGTTTTTTTAATGGCCCATTTAAAGCTTTAAAAGTTCTATTTTTTTTGCAACTTACTTTTTTATGAATTACTTAACTTTTTTGTATTTTAGCCATTAAAACAATCTTTATTTTTTCGGAATATAGAATATATTGATAATATCTTTATGCAGAAATTACACCAACAGCTTGAGAAAGCATATATTGATAAACTAAATTATTTGATAGATGCTAACAAAATGGACAATGCAATAATCAAAAGTAAATGCAGCGTCATTAAAGCTAATATTGATAGGTTTAAGGAAACAACCGATATGATATTGGATGCCAAACAAGAGGAAGTTGCACGAAAAGACTTTAAAGAATTATTAGATTGGATTAACGCTCTTAAATAAAATTTATTTTCAGTGTATGTAAAAAAGAACTCTAGTCTATTATCTTATTTTTCGTATCCTTTTAATTTATCATCAGGCAAAATAATCTATTTGAAACTTAATTATTTAAGGAGTTCCGAAATATCTACTTTATTCGCATACAAACCCATGCGTGTATCATCGGGATCTAAAATTGCTACATCCATTAACTCCTCTGTATGGATATCAAAAAATGCTTCAATGTAAAAACCATATACAGTATATAAACAAATACGCATACTGTATTGCTTGATCTGCCCAATGAGATCAGCCTCCAATGCAACATATTCCATTCGTTGCATGATATTTAATTTATTAAATTCCTTTTCAAACATTGTGTTGTAAAGGTAGAGTAAAACCTACCAACCCGTTGCCATAATTTATAGCAAATAGATTTAGTTATGAATTTATCCCTCTGTTACTCTAAGGTTTTTTGCAGAATCCAACGATTTCCTTTTTTTGTAAAACTCATAAATTTTACCTCCTAACAAGGCTAATGGAATCCCTAGAAGAGCTTTGGTAATGTTATACCATGTAGGTGAATGATCGTATAATATGAACGTGCCTACTAGCCACATAAACAATTCTTTCGTTCCCAGTATAAATACTGCCCTTCTAGATTGGTTTTTTGCAATCATAGCTGTCACAAATGCCCCTGCAATTGCAAATATACTATGATAAAATAATGCAAATTGTACTTGTCTATCATCAAGCATCGGTTTAAACAAAGGAGGATGTTTACCTATAGTATTTAATACAATATGAGTTGTAGCAGTAAGTAATAATGTAGTAATGATTCCTGCTATAACGGAAAGGATGAGTCTGTAAGGGATATGTTTTTTCATGCGAATTGTATGTTTGGTCTATATGAAATTACAATGAAAAACAAGGGATAATTAATTACTTTGATAAGAAAGGTCTTTTTTACCCCGAAGCCTATCTCAGATAGTTTGGATAAGTTTGATATAAGTAGCTGCATTCTATCTATAGTAACATTGTTATAATACACAAGATGCCTAATACATTCATATTAAGTGCTGGCTGTCTACAAGGGGATGAAATACTTTTGCTGTAAAATAATTTAAATGAGAATTCTTACCTTTGCACTCTTCAGCATGTCCTTTAACGCCCTAAATATTCAATTGCCGGTTGCGGAAATTATTCCTGATGTTCGTAGAACATTACAGAATCAATCGACGTTGATTGTTGGTGCACCTCCTGGCGCTGGTAAAAGTACCTTGTTACCTTTAGCTCTTTTTGAGGAATCCTTTCTGCAGGATAAGAAAATACTTATGTTGGAGCCCCGTCGTTTAGCGGCGCGTACTATTGCCTTACGCATGGCGGATCTTTTAGGGGAGGAAGTAGGACAAACTGTTGGTTATCGTATTCGCTTTGAAAACCGAGTAAGTCAACAAACTAAAATTGAAGTTGTGACAGAAGGAATTCTCACGCGTATGCTGCAAAGTGATAATGCTTTGGAAAATGTTGGGCTTGTTATTTTTGATGAGTTCCACGAACGAAATTTGCAGGCTGATATTGCTTTGGCACTTTGTAGGGAAGCACAACAGGTACTACGGCCGGATTTAAGAATTATGATCATGTCGGCTACGTTAAACATGCCGCAATTACAAACTTTATTGAATGCTCCGGTTATCGAAAGTAAAGGGCGACAATACCCAGTGGAAGTCATTCACACCGGAGATGCAGATGAGTTTCTAATACCTGAATTAGTAGCGCAAACCATTGCCCGCGCCGTGAAAGCACATGAGGGTGATGTGCTTGCTTTTTTGCCAGGAGAAGGAGAGATTCGCAAATGCGAGGAGATTTTGAAAACACAGTTGCCTGAATTCAGGTTTCATCCATTATATGGCACCTTGCCTCAAAATGAACAGTACCAGGCAATTGTGCCTAATAAAAATGGTAAAAGAAAAATCGTGTTGGCAACTTCGATCGCGGAAACATCGTTGACTATTGAAGGCATAAAAATTGTAATTGATTGTGGCTTCGGTCGTCGTTCACGTTTTGATCCCGCTTCGGGTTTATCACGGTTAGAGACATTGCGCATTTCTAAAGATGCTGCCGACCAGAGAGCGGGACGCGCAGGACGTTTAAGTGCAGGCGTATGTTATCGTTTATGGACTAAAGCCACTCATGAGCGTATGGCGGAACATCGCATACCGGAGATTATGGAAGCTGACCTTTCTTCGTTGGTACTGGAGCTTTGTAAGTGGGGAACTGAAGAGATCACTAAGATGTGTTGGTTAACTGTGCCCCCCAAAAACTTACTACAACAGTCCTATGAAACTTTGCAACAAATAGGTGCTCTGGAAAATTCGACCAGCTCTTTAAATAACGCAACAATGGGATGGAAGGTAACAGAGCATGGTAAAAAAGTGCATCAGATGGCTTGCCACCCAAGGATTGCACACATGTTACTACTTGCAGAAACAGAAGATATGAAAGCCTTGGGATGCGACATTGCCGCTATTCTTGAGGAGCGTGACCCTTTGCCAAAAGACAGTGGTATAGATTTAAACCTGCGCATTGAAGCCCTGAGAAGGGCACGAAGTCATAATGCTTTCAATAATAAATTTAAACGTATTGAGAAAAATTCTGAGAGCTATCGGCGTTTATTAAAACTTGATGTTAATAACGAACCGGTAGATGCATTTGAAACCGGATTGTTACTCGCCTATGCTTATCCCGAAAGGATCGCATCTGCAAAACCTGGTAACAATGCCCAATTTCAACTAGCTAATGGAAAAATAGCAACAATAGGCCATAAAGATGACCTTGCACATGAAGCCTGGTTAGCTGTTGCCAATATGGATTTACGTGATGGCCTTGGCAAAATATTCATGGCGGCACCACTCAATCCAAAAGACCTTGTTCATTTAGTAAAAGAAAAACAAAGTATTAATTGGGATACTCGGAAAGGTGGACTGATCTGTTTGAATGAATTAAAAATTGGAAGCATCGTCTTGCAATCAAAGCCATTGAGTAAGCCTGATGAACATCTGGTTCAGGAAGCGATCTGTTATGCTATAAAAAACGAGGGAGAAAGTCTGTTGGATTTTAGCGAAGCTTTCACTCAATTGCAAAATCGCATAGGCAGTTTAAACCATTGGAATCCTGATGAAGCCTGGCCATCTGTGAACAGTGAATATTTATTCAACAATGCTCACGCATGGATTGGACCATATTTAAAGGACGTGAAAAAACCGGAGGACTTGAAGAAACTTGATCTTTACGAATGTCTCTTTCATTCTTTAACCTGGGACCAACAACAATTAGTGGATAAACTCGCGCCAACTAAATTAGAGGTGCCAAGTGGATCAAAAATCCGCATCGAATATTTTGGTAATGGAGCAACACCGGTAATTGCGGTTCGTTTGCAGGAAGTTTTTGGTTTAGAAGATACTCCCTTCGTAAACCACGGAAAAAATAAGACAGTGTTACATTTATTATCACCCGGTTATAAGCCTGTGCAAGTGACTAGTGATCTCAAAAGTTTCTGGAACACTGCATACCATGAGGTGAAAAAAGAATTACAACGACGTTACCCCAAACATGCGTGGCCGGATGATCCATGGATTGCGAAGGCGGTGGCAAAGGGAAGGAGTATCAAATAGTGAATTGGATTTCATAAGTATTGCAAACAGTCATTACGAGTTGTATATAACGATGTCTTTCAAATAGATAAGATAAACTCCTTATCTTTGCAGAGATATATTACTTATGACAGAGACCGAAGAAATAAAAAAAACTGTAACTGAAAGCGACACAGAGTTTAAAACTCTTGAAAGCGAAGAACGACAAACGATCGTTCATTGCACTTGCGGTGATGATTATGCGTATCGCATCTGGCCGAGTACATTTTTAATAGAACATGGAACCGGTAAACGTGCAAAAATCATAACAGCATTTAATATTTCTTTTGCCCCACAATGGACCTTAAATGATGGTAGGGGATTTACATTAATTTTTGAAGGGCTAAGTAAAGGCTGTACCGCATTTGATCTTAAAGAGATGATTCCCCAGGAAGGTGGATTTGAAGTATTGGGTATACTTCGAAACCGGGCTGATGTTTACCAGGTGGAATTCTAGTTTCATTAATTATCATTGAACTTAGAAGCAAAATGCCTGAATTGAATATATTATACGAAGACGAAACTATTTTAATCTGTAATAAACCTGCCGGATTAATGGTGGAGCCTGATCGGAATAATTTCCCCAATTTATTGCAGAAGGTTAAACAGTATCTTAAAGAAAAAACAGGAGAGCATCATCCTTATGTCCAACATCTGCATCGGCTAGATAGGCCTGTGAGTGGGGTCGTGCTCTTCACTAAAAAGAAAGAGTATCTAAGAAATTTAAGCGAACAATTCGCACAGCGACAGGTGAAAAAATATTATGTTGCCCTAACGGATAGTGCACCTGCTGGGTGGCTTCCAGAGCCTCAGCACCCGCAGCTATTAGAACACTGGCATCGTAAAGAAAAAAAGAAAGCTGTCCTTGTAACGGAAGGAACTGAATTTGCGGAGAAGGTGAAATTAGACTATAGCATTGTACCACAGGGAAACTATTTTTTATGGAATATTCGTTTGTATACGGGTAAGTTTCATCAGATTCGTGCACAACTGTCAAGTTTAGGTTGTCCAATCTTAGGCGATGTCTTGTATGGTTCAACGGTTTCTTATAAACCAAATGCCATTGCTTTGCATGCTGCAAAATTAGTGTTTCAACATCCTGTTACTTTGGAGCAAATGGAGTTTGTAGCTCCTTCAGACTTTTAATTTGAAAATTGTTTACTTTACAATAAATAGAAAAAGTAAGAATTAAAACGCCCTTCTAAAATCGCAACCTTCTTTATAACGGTTACATCCAAAAGCAGATTTGCCTCTAATGATTTGTCCCTGCTGGCATTTTGGACAAACTTGATTTTCCGCAATAGGAAGAGGAGTTTTTATTTTTTCAGTTTCTTCAACAAACTCCACCTGTAAATTGGAGTTTAAGATAAGATGACCGTTTACTTTTTTTGAATGAATAATAAATCCTTTAATTGAAGGAGATTTCTTTTTCTGAATTAGAGTGAATAGTTGTTTTTCATTTAATTTTTTTCCGCCAAACTCAAAATCCACTTTAAAGTTACAGCCATCTTTAAAAGCAGAACAACCATAGGCAGACTTTCCTTTAATGATTGAACCGGCTTTGCATTTCGGACAAGCAAGTTTCACTTCAGCTTTTGGCTCCGTATTTTTTACTTTCTTCTCTACTTTTGTTTTTATTCCGGCAGTTGTTCCATCTGCTAAAGTCACAGGATTCTGCGTCCCCTGATTTCCCTGAGTACGCTGAGGCTCCCGAAGTGTCGAAGGGGTATTAGCTGGGCCAATCGCAATCGAATTTCCTTGTTCGAATTTCACTTCTTTAGTAAGCTCACTTACCATTTCCTTCATTTCTGTTAAAAACAAATGAGGATCGTATTCGCCTTTTTCAATTTGGCGTAATTTCTTTTCCCACATGCCCGTCAGTTCAACGGATTTAAGCAACTCGTTGTTGATGGTTTTAATAAGCTGTATGCCTGTAATGGTTGGCACCAGATTCTTTTTCTGACGTATAATATAATTTCTTTTGAATAAGGTCTCAATAATATTAGCTCGTGTAGAAGGACGGCCAATGCCATTGTCTTTCATGAGTTCCCTCAGTTCCGGATCATCCACTTGTTTGCCCGCTGTTTCCATCGCCCTTAAAAGAGTGGCTTCCGTGTGCATCTTGGGCGGCTGCGTTTGTTTTTCCTGAAGATCGGGGATGTGTTCTCCCTTTTCTCCTTTCACAAACAAAGGCATCAGTTGTTCTTCATTGTCTTTTTCGCTATCAGGTTCATCTGATTTGTCTTTGGTAGCTGAGCTTGTTGAAGCTTTTGGATATAATACCCGCCAGCCTTCTTCTAAAATCACTTTACCGGTTGCGCTGAATTCATTACCATCCACATCACCCAATACTACAGTATTACTCACCACACAATCAGGATAAAAGGCTGCAATGAAACGCCTCGCAATAATATCATAAACCTGTTTTTCCGGCAAATACATACCTGATGGTGGCATTACACCTGTAGGAATAATGGCATGGTGATCAGTGATTTTTTTATCGTCGAATATTTTTTTACTTTTTCGAATCGGCTTATCCAGCAGAACGTTAGTAAACTGTGCATACGGCTTCATATTCTCCAAAATCCCTTTAATCTTTCCATGCATGTTCTCCGGCAGGTATGTCGTATCTACCCTTGGATAGGTCACTAGTTTATTCTCATATAATTTCTGTAGATGTTTTAAGGTATCGTCAGCAGTGAAATTTAATTTTTTATTGCACTCAACCTGCAAGGAGGTTAGATCAAATAAGGGTAGGGGACTTTCATTCGCATTTTTTTTAGTACTCGAAATAATTTCAAATAAATGATTCTTAATGCGCTCCAAAATTTCAGTGGCATCCGCTTGCTTGGTAAACTTACGTTTGGCCGAATTAAATACCACGGCGCGGTATGTTGTTTTAAGTTCCCAGTATATTTCCGGTTTAAAATTCTGAATTTCGTTATAACGGTTCACAATCAAAGCCAGGGTAGGGGTTTGCACCCGTCCAATTGAGAGAACGCCTTTACCTTGCGCATACTTTACAGTATAGAGTCTGCTGGCATTCATGCCCAAGAGCCAATCGCCAATGGCGCGCGCATTACCCGCAGCGTAGAGCAGATCGTAATCTTTACTGTCTTTTAAATTTTCCAAGCCTTCCTTAATCGCCTCATCTGTCATGGAAGAAATCCATAATCGTTTTACGGGTTTGGTATTGGAAGCTTTGGATAATACCCAACGCTGAATCAGTTCTCCTTCAATTCCGGCATCCCCGCAGTTAACCACTTCAGTGCACTGTTCCATTAAGGATTTTAGAGTATTGAATTGTTTCGTAACTCCACTGTTGTCTATCACTTTCAGTTGAAACCGCGGCGGGATCATGGGCAGAAAATTCAGATCCCAGCGTTTCCAATCGTTACTGTAATCATCAGGAGCTTTAAGGGTGCATAAATGACCGAATGTCCAACTGATGAGATAGCCATTTCCCTCATAAAAGCCATCGCAGCGACTAGTAGCCCCAACGATACGGGCAATTTCTTTTCCTACACTAGGTTTTTCAGCAATACAGAGGATCAATTTTATTCAGGGCTTTTATGAAAGCTTTAAATTATAGTTTAATTTTAGAACATATTTAAAAAGTTATTCGCAAGATTTTAATAATGGACAGGAATAAAATACAAGAATTACAGGAAGCAGAACGAAAAGCACTCGTATTATTCCAAGTGGCAGAAACGCGCCAACTAATTGTTGCAGGAAAAACAGAAAAGCAATTAAATCATGAATTATTTGATCTGGCTTTCGAATTGTTTGGAATAAAAAAATACTGGCACAAACGCATTGTTCGTTCAGGTAAAAATACATTGTTCCCTTACGGGGAAAATCCGCCTGATCTGACACTTCAACCAGATGATATTTTGTTTTTTGATTTTGGCCCGGTGTTCGAAGACTGGGAAGCTGATGTAGGAAGAACCTATGTTATTGGTAACGATCCGTTAAAAATAAAACTCAAAGAAGATATTGAAATGGCTTGGAAAGAATCGCGCGATTGGTTTTTTACTAGGACTCATATCACTGGCGCAGAATACTATCAGTATAATGTTTTATTAGCTACAAAGTATGGGTGGACTTTTGGAGGCGGCATTGCAGGTCATCTGATCGGAAATTTTCCACATGAAAAAATTGAGAGTGAGAGCAGGGACAATTATATTCACCCGGATAACCACAAAGATATGTTTGCTCCAGGTGTATTGGGCACTAAGAGGGAATGGATCCTGGAAATACATTTTGTAGATATCAAGAAAGAGATTGGTGGTTTCTTTGAACAATTTTTGGTATAACGAATTAGAATATATTTGTGGTGATCAAAAAACTTAGCGCA
The DNA here is from genome assembly GCA_040387555.1 of Bacteroidota bacterium. Classification (GTDB taxonomy): domain Bacteria; phylum Bacteroidota; class Bacteroidia; order B-17B0; family Aurantibacillaceae; genus UBA4416. The sequence goes on from JAZKDO010000003.1 coordinate 1,089,066, forward strand.
TATTTACCTCTTTATCCTTCCATTATTGTTATTGTGTTAGCCTGTCTAACTATTATTCAAATCCATTTAAATTTGGTGAAATATAGAAATGACGATGTGATTAAATGGGATGTGACCGGATATTATAGTTATTTACCAGCGACTTTTATTGACAAGGATGTGACATTGAGTTTTATAAGCCCGGAAAATAAATCTTTTTACTCAGGAACAAGGTATGCATACAGCGATGATCTGAATGGGAATCATCTATTGAAATACCCAATGGGCATGTCGGTCTTATATGCCCCTTTTTTTTTAAAAGCGCACGTATTAACGCCACTACTTGGATATCCACAAGATGGCTTTTCTGACATCTATGAAATGTTTATTGAATTTTCGGGTTTGTTCTATCTGTTGTTTGGATTATGGTATTTGCGAAAATTATTGCTTTGCTTTTATAGTGAAAAAGTTGTTGCCTTAACTCTTACGTTTGTGTTTTTCGGAACCAATTTATTGTATTATGCAACGGTGGAACCTGCGATGTCGCACGCTTACACCTTTTCTCTTTTTTCGATATTTTTATATTTTAGCTATGGGTTTTATCAAAAGGTTAGCTGGAATAATACGATTATCATGGCAGTTTGTTTCGGGCTCATTATTTTAGTGAGACCATTGAATGTGTTATTTATTTTAGTGTTTATTTTGTTTGGTATCACTTCATTGAAGGATTTAAAACAACGAATTTCTTTTTTCAGTAATCACATTAAATATCTTTTAACATTTTTATTCATTGTCTTCCTGATTATTTTACCTCAGTTTTTATATTATAAACACGTTACAGGAAATTACTTTGTTTTCTCTTATGGAGATGAGAAATTTTATTTTAATCAATTTCATCTGTTTGATTTTCTTTTTGGTTTCCGCAAAGGATGGCTTGTTTATACACCCATCATGGCTTTTGCAATTTATGGTATTTGGTGTATGACGAACCAAATCCGTAAATTCAGATTTGTTATAGTTCTCCTACTGCTGGTTTATGTCTATCTTTTATCAAGCTGGTGGTGCTGGTGGTATGGCGGCTCTTTTAGTCAGCGTGCTATGATTGACCTTTATCCATTATTGTCATTAACGTTAGCTGCGTTACTTTTCCAAATGTCTGATTTTAATAAATTAAAAAAAGGAACGATTTATGCAGCCTTATTCTTTTGTTTATTCCTTAATATTTTTCAAACGGTGCAGTACAAATATAATATCATTGATTATGATGGTATGACCGCAAAAGAATATTTCAAGGTATTTGGTTCCATCGACCCGTCAGTCATCGACACTACTTTATTAGACAAACCGGATTATGAGCAGGCTGTGAAAGGTATGCCTGAATAATTATAAGCGGTAAAAAACTGTACAGTGAAATGATTACTTTTATAACATGCCATTACTGCTGAAAGAAAACATTAAAGTAGCAACTGATTCCATTAAAGGAAATAAGTTAAGGGCGTTTTTAACTATGCTGATTATTTTTTTTGGCATCACGGCATTAGTCGGCATCTCATCTGCGATTGATGCGATGAAAGGTTCCATCAACAGTAATTTCACAAGCATGGGTGCAAACTCTTTTACTATCCGTAACCGGGATATGAATGTGCGTGTTGGAAGACACGGAAGACGAGCGAAAAAATACGAATCCATTACTTATAAGGAAACCATGCGTTTTAAAAACGAATTTGCTTTTCCGGTTACTACAGCGGTTTCAACGATGGCTTCATTCAACTCCCGTTTAAAATTTGAATCCGAAAAAACGAATCCAAACATCCAGGTATTTGGAGGAGATGATAATTATCTTTTAACCAGTGGTTACGAGCTCGAAAAGGGAAGGAATTTTTCTCCGCAGGAAATCATCAGTGGCTCTCATGTAGTTATTATAGGTAAAGATGTTGAGTTTGCCTTGTTTAAAGGAAAACAAAAAGCATTGGATAAAACGGTAACTATTAATGGCGGTAGATATAAAATTATAGGTGTATTGGCCAGCAAAGGCAACAGCATGGGCTTTGGTGGAGATAAGATAAGTATTATCCCTTTAACGGCAGCCAGGCAGTATTTTGGCGGACCGGATATGAGTTTTACAATCAGTGTATTGGCAATAGATGCTCATTGGCTTGAACTGGCCTTGGGAGAAGCAAATGGGTTGATGCGCAAGATCAGGCAAGTGCCGATTGGTGGAGAAGAGAGTTTTGAAATTACACGTGCTGACAGTTTGGCGAGTATGCTAATTGGTTTAACCAGTAAGGCCTCATTAGGAGCATTAATCATTGGAATTATTACCTTGATTGGTGCTTCCATTGGCTTAATGAATATCATGTTGGTTTCTGTTACAGAACGTACGAAAGAGATCGGTATACGTAAGGCATTAGGAGCAACTTCAGAAACTATTAAAAATCAGTTTTTAATAGAGAGTATTGTGATCTGCGTTTGTGGGGGATTTTTCGGAATTTTAATGGGAATTATTGCAGCCAATTTAATTTCCTTTCAACTGAGTTCTTCTTTTTTCATGCCATGGATGTGGATCATCATTGGCTTCTCTGTCTGTCTTGTTGTTGGATTAATTAGTGGTTACCTTCCAGCGAAACGCGCATCTCAATTAGATCCCATTGAGTGTTTAAGATTTGAGTAAGAGTTTGTTTTACTTAAACTGATAAATCAATCCTATTTTAATGGAATGAGAGAATTCTATATTAAAATTTATTGGTTTATTAAAGAGCATGCCCTTAGTATTTTCTCCCGCAAAAGTTGCTATTCCTACACCAATACTTTGGTTTAAAAAAAGATTATTGTAAAGTCTAACCTTCAAACCAAAGCCGACATAATTTTCGGTTACAAATAATGGCTTTGAAGTTTCAGTATATCTTTGTATAATCAATGTATTGTCCCATATTTCAGGGTTCTCATGGATTCTTTTAAAGCTGATGTTTGAAATCTGTGACTGAAAAAATATGTAAGGCATTAAATACTTATGTTTTTTTAGTAAGTCAAATTTATAGCCAATGTTAAGTCCTATCGATTCACGAAAATTAGTCGCATACCCTCTGTTCTTATAAACATAATTTTGATTATCAGTAATAGCCCCATTATTATAATGTTGTCTTATCCCAATGGCAATAGCATGCCTGCCAAAATAATGATTATAATTCAAATTCAGGCTTCTGCCAATATGTGACCAATTATAATTCACATCGATTTCATTATTATTTTTTCTATTAGTAGAATCAATTTGAGAAAACGATTTGAATACACAAATGCAAATGAAACTGAGTAATAAAGTTTTTTTCATGGTGTTTTTATTTAAGACGTTTGATCTTGGTGAAAAGTTACAGAAAAAAATTGCAGTAGGATTTTATTACTTATTTTCTTGCAAAGCCGTAATAAAAACCGAAGCCTAAAGTCACCATGCTCATGTTCCATTTATTAGAGAGCTTTGTGTAACCATCCGGACCCCATTGATGAAACTGGGGATATAACGGATCGAATTTTGTAAAGCTATAATTGTAAGATATATGTCCTCCTATTGCAAAGTTTGGATCCACAACAAAGTATAAACCAATAATGGGCTCTATAAATACATTTGAAAATTGTGTAGGTGTTTTACCAATTAATGAATCATGTTTGTACCTCACACTCGTATATTTTCCTTGTCCAGCCCCCATATCCACCGCAAATGTAGCAAATCCGTTATCGCTGAAAAAATGATCGTAACCTAATTTAAGATAACCGTTTTGAATTTGTAAAGTTGTATTGATATTATCACGTTGAGGGTCTCTGAAATATTTCTGACATTTAAAATAGGTGTAATTGTAACCAAGACCTACGATGAAATTAGAAAACAGTTTATAATTTAAACTTCCGTCGACTGTAGTTACTCCTGAAAAAGAATTTCTGTATTGTTGGCTTGAAGCAATTTTTGGAATCCCAATGTTAGCTCGAATAGAAAACTTAGGAAGCTGTGGTGCCTTATCCTGCGAAAATACAATCATGCCACTCATGATCAATATATAAGTTAAAAAGTGTTTCACTATATAGATAACGAGTGGCTTGGTTAATTATTGTAACTAAAAAATAGCTTAAGCGAATTTGTTTTCAAATTCCTTCATTACATCTACTAATACCTGCACACTTTCAATTGGCATAGCGTTGTAAATAGAAGCCCTGTATCCACCAACATCCCTGTGTCCACGAATACCATCGATATTAGCCGCTTTCCATAATTTATCAAATTCAGGTTCCAGTTCAGGTTTAGAAGTTAAAAAACAAACATTCATATTACTCCGGTCTTCCTTAGCTGTTGTTCCAAAAAACAATGAGTTGCGGTCAATTTCTCCGTATAATAAATCGGCTTTTTCCTGATTTTTCTTTTCAATCCAACTGATACCACCATTTTGTTTCAACCATCTTAACGTTAACATAGTAACATATACAGGGAATACAGGAGGTGTATTATACATGGATTCACCTTTTATATGAACCTGGTAATCTAACATGGATAACATTTTGCGTCCTGTTTTTCCAAGAATATCTTTTTTTACCATGACCATCGTACTACCTGCCGGCCCGATATTTTTTTGCGCACCGGCATAGATCAAGTCAAAGTCCTTCGCGTTTACTTTTCTGCTGAACAGGTCAGAACTCATGTCACACACCAATGGCACATCACATTTGGGAAAACTCTTTATCTGCGTTCCATAAATTGTATTGTTGGAAGTGATGTGAAAATAATCAGCGTCTTTAGGAATTTCATAACCTTTTGGTATGTAATTGAAGTTTTTATCTTCTGAGGAAGCAATGACTTTTGTGTTACCTAATATCTTAGATTCTTTAATGGCTTTACTGGCCCATACTCCTGTATTTAAATAAGCCGCGTAACCGGTTTGTGTTAATAGGTTATAAGGCACCATCGCAAATTGGGTACTGGCACCTCCTCCTAAATATAAAACCTCATAATCGTCACCTACTTCAAACAATTCTTTAATCAGAGCTCTGGCTTCATCCATTACAGCAACGTAATTTTTACTTCGATGAGAAATTTCCAACAATGATAAATTCATGTTATCAAAATTGATACACGCTTCAGCAGATTGTTTTAAAACCTCTAAAGGCAAAATGCCGGGACCGGCGCTAAAATTATGAACTTTTGACATAGGAGAAATAGGTTAGTTTTTATAATTCAAAATTAGCAATTATTATAAGAGTGTAAAATTTCTGACTGGATAAAATACAAGTATAAAAAAGGCTTCAACTATTTAAAATTGAAGCCTTTTAATAAATTTAAAGTAATAATTATCCTTTTACGAACTTCTTAACAGTTGTATTTTTTCCTTGCTGAATCTTAATAAAATAAACACCGTTGGATAATTCATTCACCGGAATAGTAGATACTAAACCTTCATTTATTTCATAACTGGAAATCACTTTTCCTAAAACATCCATCACTAAAACAGAAGTTATTTCTTTAACTTCTTGGCTGAATGAAATAATTAATTCGGTAGTTGCCGGGTTAGGAGCCAAAATAACCGTAAAATTTAATTCATTGTTTTTTACACCTGTTGGTAAGCCGCCTACATTGAAATTGTTTTTCACATTTGATTTGGATTTATTGATTTGAGTGGTTTTATATGTAGGATTACAATTAAACCCTAATCCATCTATCCTCCATACGGCATTTGGAAATAACGCAAAGGAAGGATCATTTAAATTGTTTTGCGTACCTGCACAGCTTCCAACAACCGTCCAGGTGTTTGTACCAAAATTGTCCCTTAATAAATCGCAGGTACTAACAGGAGTTGCCGGTTGCCCTTGTACTTCATATGCATTCCAAATAAAGCTTCCATTAGAAACAGTTGTAAAATAGAAATTATTATGATAAGGACTCTTGGCGCTGTAGTTACCACAGCTATCGCGCAACTGTAATTTATAACGATACGAAGTAATATTTGGGTCTCCGTTTGCAGGACCTACACTTCTTACAGTATCAATAAAACGACTTAATTTGGAATAATGCTGAGCACCGATTCGTCTATAATTATTTGTACTTACTTCTCTGTAAATAATAAAACTATCAATTTTAGAATTCACGGTTTTATCCCAGAAAACTATATTGTTTGCAAACACTGAGTCTAAACTCACCATGCATATTTCCGGAATAATAGTAGCAGGAATAATTACAGAAGAAATGGCTGTATTAGAGCAACCATTGGTTGTTCCCATTACCGTATAATTTGCTGAAGTGGTTGGAGTTACAGCAATACTTGAAGTTGTTTGTCCAGAACTCCATAAATAACTTGTTGCACCACTAGCTACCAAAGTTGCCGTAGATCCTCCGCAAATAGTAGAAGTGGATGCGTTGACAGAAGGAATCGAATAGATAGTGATGGTTTTTGAATAGGCTGAACTTGTATTTGTTGAACCAATAAAATTGGTAGCGTATAATGTGATAGTTTTAGTTCCCGCAGTGGCATAAGTAACCTGTGGATTTTGTTGAATTGAACTGGATGGACTTCCACCTGGCATAATCCAGTTCCAACCGCTCACCATATTAGCTGAGTTATCAGTTAACTGAACAGGCTGCCCAATACAACCTGATGCAGGCAAATTGAAATTTGCTATTGGCATTTTTTGTGATTTAAGATACATATTATCTATCTTCAGATCAGAACCAATAAATGAGTTTGGAATTGGGTAAGTACTGTAAGATGATGACGCAAGACCGATTAACATAGAATCAGGTGTTATAACCCCAGGAATAGAAATTGGCATTTGTATTATGGTATATCCTCCTGAAACTTTTAAACGTTTTTGTGTACCATATACAAAATTTGAATTTTTCGAGAAAGTTAATGTTACTGCGGCTGAGTCTGTAGGGTCTGCTGGCAGGTATTTATAATAGAATACAAGTGTATCGATCATATTGCTGTAAGGTTGGCCGCCTTTTGGAGGGCCACTATTAGTCCACTGTCCAGAAATTGCATATGAGGCTTGAGTGCCACCACCCCCAAAAGATGGGATCTGAGTTTGGAGTTCAAGCGCATAGGTTCCACTGTAAGCATCAGTTGTCTGATATAAATTGCCCTGGTTATTTCCGTTAATTTTCCAACCAAGTATTTGTGAATTACTAAGGGTTTGCCATGATTCCATATCACCATTAAAACTCGTGGGTTGAAAAGCTACCCCTGTAAAGGAAATACTGTCTACCTGGATCATGTTTCCTGGAATACCATGGTTTCCGCCAAAAGGAAAACTGGATGCAACTCCAATCATTACAGTGTCGGGAGTCATAGAAAGAGCTGGAGCGAAGTTCTTTTGAAAAAGAGTATAGGAAGTTTTTGTTGAATTTACTGAAAAGTAATAATCCTGTAATAATACTCCGTTCTTTTTAAACACTACTAATATCAGCGCAGAATCCCCCACCATAATATTACTCTTATAATATAGTCTAATTCCTGTTGGAGTTTGATTATATGGCATTCCACCTTGAGGCGGATTTTTTCCAGGATCGCCATTACAGAAATAGGCAAAATTCGTATCCAATCCGGATAAATCTGTTGTTAATTTTATTGCATAATTCCCATGATAAGCGTCCGTTGTTTTCAATGCATTTACAGTTCCTAATGATCCCTTGTCGCCATGCATGTTAGAAGTTTGGTAACTGTCAGGGTTTTCATAAGTAACTGTATTCCAGTTTTCAAACCCACCGTTTGGAACGGACTGTCCGAATAAGAAAGTTGAGCATAAAGAAACTAAAAGAGTAAATAAATGTTTTTTCATCTGATATATTTTTTTCATAACAAAAATAGAACATATTTTGAATTAGAGGGCAAACTATCTTGTTAAATGTAAATTAAAACGATATAATTAACCAATTCATCGAAGTGTAGGATATCAGTGTTTTCAAATATTAATTTTATATTTACTTGACAAAAAAATAAACAAATCCTTGGTATCCCGTTATATATATATATTCTTTTTTTTCTTTTTTTTACTCTTTAACCTAACATTTGCTCAAAGAGGAAACGGGTTTATTAATAATTTTCCGACTGCAATATATAAGGGCAGTGATCAGAACTGGTGTGCTGTTCAGGATACAATGGGAAAAGTGTTTTTTGCAAACCTAAATGGTGTTCTCGTTTATGATGGTAGATTTTGGAAAACGATATTGATGCCAGATATTGTAAGTGTTTTTTCTTTGGATAAGGACATTCGGGATAAAATTTATGTTGGTGCTGATAAAGAATTTGGTTATTTGCGACAGGAGACTTCCGGTGTTATAAAGTATGTATCCTTGTCCAAAGATTTAAAAAAAGAAGATAAGGATTTCACATCTACCTGGGCTACGCATTGTGTTGGAGATAATGTGTTTTTCTGTAGCAATGAAAAAATATTTTGGTATAATCAAAAGGAAGTAAGATCTTTTTCTCCTGAAGGAGCGGCTTTTCATACTTTTTTTAAAGTTGGAAAACATTTGTTTGTTAGAGAATTTGAAAAAGGATTTAAAGTATTTGAGAATGGAAAGCTTAACTTGATAAAAGGCAGTGAGGAATTTGCTGATAAAAAAGTGTACTCCATTTTACAGGTTGAAGGTAATAATTACATAGTTGCAACGCGGAACGACGGAATCTATATGCTTTATTACAACGAGAAGCAACCAACTAAATCTGTATTTGTTAAACGGTCATCATCTATTGATAAATGGTTAAAGGAAAAAGAACTTTACTGTGGTTTAAAAATTGGAGAGAACCGTTATGCTTTTGGAAGTTTAAAAGACGGAATTATTATCACAGATCGTTCGTTTAATATTATTACAAAATTAAATTCGGGTAATGGTTTGCAGGATGACGCGGTTAAAAACATATACCGTGATTCTAATGACAATTTATGGTTGTCATTAAATTTTGGAATCGACTTTTATGAAAATAACACGCCTATTACTTTCTGGAAAAAAAATGAAGGAATAAAAGGGGTAGTTGAAAATGTTATCATTTTTAAAGAGAATACTTTTGTGGCGACTGACAAAGGCCTATTAAAATTGAATGAAACTACCTGTAAATTTGAAGAAACGGAAATCACCACAGGTTGTTATTCTCTTGCGGCATCTAAGGATCATTTATTTATAGCATCCACAGATGGACTTTTTTCCTACGATGGAAAACACTTTCGGGTTATATTGGAAGAATTTGCGTATTCGGTATTTTACGACAGTACTAAAAAAGATCTTTTTATTGGTACAGATTATAATTTTTATAAAGGGAAATTAAATTCCGGAAAATATAAAATTACTGATAGTCTTACTGAAATAGGGGCAGTAAGATATATAGCTTCCGATAAATATGGCAACATCGCCATTGCCACATCCAATAATGGAATTTTTATTTTAACTGAGAAATCAAAAAAAGTCCATCTTACAATCACGGAAGGATTGCCGATAATGAATGAAAATCACGTTTTTTCATATGAAGGTAATATCTATATATCTACGGATAAGGGAATTTATGAATGGAATATTAAAAACGAAAAACGGGTTACACGTTCTCTTACCATGAACCCATATTCAACAACTGTATTTATTACTTCAGTAGCACAAATAAATGATGAAGTTTGGTTTCAATCGGCACATGAAGATAAACTGAAGTTCAGCAGGGAAGAGGTTGTAAGCATAGCGCCGGATAAAACAGGAAAATTTGCTATTAAGAATTCTTTCTTGAACAGATTACAGGGCGCAAATGCCAAGCATTTTTTTTATTACCATAATAAAGTATTTATAGGAACAAATCAGGGCTTGTTTTGTTATGATCTTAATCAACCTTTAAAACCAACAGAATTTAAAGCTATTATTTCAAGAGCATTTTTTAGTAATAAAAAGAAAGACGCTTTTCTTGAAAACTATTCAGGTCAATTTGTTCCTGAGAATTTCAAAGTACCTTACAAAAACAACCAATTGTATGTTTACCCGGCAGCAAGTACCTTTTTTGGCCCGGAATTTATAAAATTTGCTTATTATCTGGAAGGTGCTGACGAGACTTACAGTGAATGGGATGAAAGAAAAGTCATTGAAATCCTTAATATTCATGATGGAAATTATACACTCCATTTAAAAGCAATGGATTTACTTGGACATGAATCTAAAGAGATCAGTTTTTCATTTACCATTCTGCCGCCCTGGTATAGAACTACCTTAGCATACATATGTTATGTAGTTTTATTGATCGGAGCGATAATCTTATTTGTGGCGCTTTATACAAAACGCTTAAAAGAGCAAAACATTAGTTTGGAAAACACCATTGCGCTTCGTACAAAAACCATTGTTGACCAGAAGTTTGAATTAGAACATAAGAATAAAGAGATTGTTGATAGTATCAATTATGCACAACGAATTCAAAAGTCGTTATTAGCAAGTGATAGTTTATTGAAGAAAAACTTGAGAAATTATTTTGTGTTTTTTCAGCCTAAAGATATAGTTAGTGGTGATTTTTATTGGGGTGCAGAATTAAGTAACAAGCAATTTGTTTTGGTAACAGCAGATAGCACGGGTCATGGGGTTCCGGGGGCGATTATGAGTATGCTTAACATTTCGTGTTTGAATGAAGCGATTGAAGGACAAAAGTTAATTCAACCCAGGGATATTTTAAATTATACACGTAGTAAAATCATTAAACATTTATCTAATGATGGAAGTGAAGCCGGTGGTAAAGACGGGATGGATTGCAGTTTAATCAGTTTTGATTTTGAACATTTAAAGATGCATTATAGTGCGGCTAATAATCCTATTTGGGTGATACGCGATAGAACAATCATTGAATTAAAGCCGGATAAAATGCCTGTTGGAAAGCATGACAGGGATACTGATTCCTTTTCACAAAATACCATTGAGTTGAAAAAGAATGATGTTGTTTATACTTTAACTGATGGAATGCCGGATCAGTTTGGTGGACCTAAAGGAAAAAAATTCATGTACAAGCAATTGAAAGAATTGCTGATTAGTATCAGTGCATTGTCAATGGAAGAACAAAAGAAAAAACTGCAAGTAGAATTTATTTCATGGAAATCGAATATGGAACAGGTAGATGATGTTTTATTGATAGGCGTGAGAATATAAAAAAAGTCCTGCAAGATGGCTTACAGGACTTTCAAAAAATCAAAATATTTTAGGCTACAACAAGTGTTCCCACTTTTTTACCCATTAACAGTTCTTGAAGATTCCCTTTTTTATTCATATCAAACACAATGATTGGTAAATTGTTTTCCTTGCATAATGTAAATGCTGTTAAATCCATTACTTCCAATCCTTTGCTATATACTTCATCAAAAGAAATATTATCATATTTTGTTGCAGTAGGGTCCTTTTCAGGATCAGCTGTATAAATTCCGTCAACACGGGTTCCTTTTAAAATAACATTTGCTTCAATTTCAATAGCTCTTAAAGCTGCTGCTGAGTCAGTAGTAAAATAAGGGTTTCCAGTGCCAGCTCCGAAAATAACTACTCGCCCTTTTTCTAAATGACGAACAGCTTTACGTCGAATAAATGGCTCACAGATCTGCTCCATCTTAATTGCGCTTTGTAATCTCGTCTGCACTCCCAAACCTTCTAATGCTGACTGAATGGCCATAGAATTTATCACCGTTGCCAGCATTCCCATATAATCCCCGTGTACTCTGTCCATTCCGCCTTTCTCTGCTTGAATACCGCGAAAGATATTTCCACCACCGATAACAATAGCCACCTGACATCCCGCATCATAAGCAGCTTTAATTTCTACAGCATACTCCATTAAGCGCTGTTGGTCAATCCCAAATCCTTTATTACCCATTAGGGCTTCACCTGATAATTTTAAAAGTATGCGTTTGTATTTCATAGTTATTTTTAACCGCAAAGCATTAAACAATATATGTCAGTGCAATGGGTATGGTTTATTAGTTTAATAAAAAAAGAACAAAAAAAATCCCGATTAAAAAATCGGGATTTAAATAAATTAAGATAATGCGTAACGTTTAAAGTCAGTTGCCGTAAGGTCTTTATCCAAGCTTTTTAAGTATTGACTAACTGTCATTTTGTTGTCTTTGATATACTCCTGGTTCAACAATGTAGATTCTTTATAGAATTTAGCAATTTTACCTTGTGCAATTTTTTCAACCATATCTTCTGGTTTACCTTCAGCACGGATTTGTTCGCGGGCGATTTCTAATTCTCTGTCTAACATGTCTTGAGTAACACCTTCTTTATCTAAAGCTACCGGAGCCATTGCAGCTGCCTGCATTGCTACGTTTCTTCCTGCTTCATCAGAAATTTCTTTGTTGAAACCAACGATTACAGAAACACGGTTACCCGGGTGAATGTATGCAGCAACCTTTTCAGCAGTAATTGCTTCAAAATATCCAATCTCAATTTTTTCGCCGATTTTACCAACCTGCTCCATGAATTTATCACCAACTGTGATATCGCCATTATAAGGTAATGTTAAGATCTCTTCTTTAGTTTTTGCATTTTTTTCTAAAGCGATAGTCGCAATAGAATCTGCGAAAGCAATAAAATCAGCGTTAATTGCTACGAAATCAGTTTCGCAGTTAACCCAGATTAAAATTCCTCTTTTATTATCTTTTGATGTTTTTGCTAAAACTACACCTTCTTTAGAATCTCTGTCGCCACGGTTTGCAGCTACTTTAGCACCTTTTTTACGCAGGTAATCAATTGCCTGTTCAAAATCGCCATTATTTTCTTCTAATGCTTTTTTACAATCCATCATACCTGCTCCGGTTTGTTGACGTAATTTGTTTACTTCTTGTGCTGTAATTGCCATTTTTTATTGTTTAAGTATTAATTAATTATGTTTAAAAAAAACGGCCTTCCCTGAAAAGGAACGGCCGTTAAAATTATAATAGTGAAAAATTATTTTTTCGCTGTAGTTCTTTTACGAGCCGCTGGTTTACGTGCACCTTCTTCTTCTTCAGATTTTGCACCTTTTACTTTTAAGCCTGCCGCTAATTCTTCTGCTTCTTCTTTAGAGCTTCCACCTTCTTTTTCATCAGATGCAACTGCTTCTTTATCCATTTTGCGTTCTCCTAATCCTTCGTTAATTGCTTTACACATTAACTCTACGATGTAAGCAACCGAAGTTGAAGCATCGTCGTTAGCCGGAATAGCGTAATCAACAAAATTAGGATTAGAGTTTGTATCAACAATTGCAAAAGTAGGAATGTTCAAACGTTTTGCTTCTGCTACTGCGATATGCTCTTTAGTGATATCAACAATAAATAATGCTGAAGGCAAACGAGTAAGATCTGCTACAGAACCTAAGTTAATCTCTAATTTAGCACGCTCACGTGAAATTTGTAATTTTTCTTTTTTAGAAATATTATCAAATGTTCCATCAGTAGCCATTTTGTCAATTTGAGACATTTTACGAACTGCTTTACGGATTGTTGCAAAGTTAGTTAACATACCACCTGGCCAACGCTCAGTTACATATGGCATACCAACGTTTTTTACTTTTTCCGCTACGATATCTTTAGCTTGTTTTTTAGTAGCTACAAATAATATTTTTTTACCAGAACGAGCAATTTGCTTTAACGCTGCTGCTGCTTCATCAATTTTAGCTACAGTTTTGTTTAAGTCAATGATATGAATACCGTTTTTTTCAGCATAAATATAAGGAGCCATTGCAGGATTCCATTTTCTTTTTAAGTGACCAAAATGAGCACCTGATTCTAATAATTCGTTGAATGTATTTGACATGTTTTGTATAATGTATTGTAAATAAATATTAACGTTTGCTGAATTGGAAACGAGCACGTGCTTTTTTCTGACCGAATTTCTTACGTTCAACCATACGGGGATCACGTGTTACTAAACCTTCTGCGCGTAATTCTTTTTTCAATTCAGGGTTGATCTCTACTAAAGCTTTAGCAATTGCTAAACGCACGGCCTGAGCTTGTCCTGTTGTTCCGCCACCATTTACGTTTACTTTTACATCATATAAACCAACAGATTTAGCGTTGTTTAATGATTGTAAAACATAATACTGTAAAGTAGGAGTTTTGAAATATTCCTTGTAATCTCTTTTGTTGATAGTGATCACGCCTGTACCTGTTGATACATAAGCACGTGCTACCGAACATTTTCTGCGACCTGATGTGTTAATTACTTCCATTTATATTATGCAATAATTGTTGTTAAATCTACTTTCTTTGGTTGTTGTGCTGCATGATCATGCTCAGGGCCTGCAAATACAAATAAATTTGTATTGATAGTTCTTCCTAAACGTCCTTTAGGTAACATTCCATGCACAGCATGTTTAATTACTTCTTCAGGCTTTTTAGCTAACATTTCTTTTGGAGTTGCAAAACGCTGCCCACCAGGATGACCCGTGTAACGAACGTATTCTTTATCTTCCATTTTAGCTCCTGTAAAACGAACTTTCTCAGCGTTGATAACAACGATGTTTGCACCACAATCAGTATGAGGTGTAAAGTTAGTTTTATGTTTGCCGCGTATTAAATACGCTAGTTTAGAGGCCAAACGACCTACAACTTCATTTTCTGCGTCAACCAATAACCACTCTTTCTCTGAGTTAGCTTTGTTGACAAATTTTGTTTTATAACTTAATGCGTCCACGTGTTAATTTTTAATGTTTAATCTAATTTGGGCGGCAAATATAGGGCATATATTGTTAGTGGCAAAATAATTCAACACCTTAATTAAATTATTTTTAGTTTTTGCGCTATTTATGCAAAAATGCTTACTTTTGAATCATGCTGTTGCCTTCAAGATTTTTCTTTTATAGTTGAACTGGCAAGATACGAAAAATGGATCATTTTATATTAATGTCGGCTATCAAGCACCAGGGCTCGGGTAAAAGAGAGAGCTCCCGGGAGGAATTACAAGATGTGATTGGCGTGATTAATAAAATTCATAAAAAACATTTCATTACCTCCTTAGATATGGTGATGCCATACGAGTTCCAGGGAATCACAAATAGTTTACAAGGTAGCCTGGAAATGATATTTGATATCGAAGAATGTATTATTGAGAACAACCTGGATTTTAAATTAAAACATGTGCTGTACCATGATACACTGGAAACCATACAGAGTAAACATACTGCTTATGAGCGTTTGGGTTTTGGATTAATCGATGCACGGCAACGCCTCGACCTGATAAAAAAAACTGATAGCCGTTTTTTAATTGCAACAAATAATGAGAAAGCAAGTTTATACCTGAACAATTTGTTTTTAATTTATGAGGATTATATTGATTCATGGAAGAAAACTGATTATGAATATGTAAAAGCTTTTTTAAACAATTTGGACTATAAAGAAGTTGCTTCGTTGTTTAATGTAAATATTTCGAGCGGATGGAGACGAGAAAAAAGTCTGAAAATGAAACAGTACTACACAATTAAGGAAATGATCCTTGGAGGTACTTAATAATCACAGACTTTTATTCTAATAAACTTCTATTTCCCCTCCATTATTAATGATTTCACCATGGTAGTTTCCATGTAAGTACAATTTTGATCCCTTGTTAAGAGTTATGTCTTTTTTGATTTCACCATAAATTCTAGCCTTGATATTCTCTTCTATTACTACATTATCTGCAGTAACATTATTATATTGAGTGTCAGCCGTGATAAACAAATTACCAGTGACAATTGAATCGATGATTTTCATTAAAATTTAAAAAATAATTATTGCCCGCTAATGCAGTCAAGTGAGTAAACAAAAAAACACAAGAGTTAAGCGATAGGAGGTCCACGTTTCTGGTCTACGCAATACAAGAAAGAGGAGTAGTTGTCTTCTAGTATGACTGAATCACTGATTGCATATACGTATGCGCGAAGAAGCAAGGAAGATGAAATGTGAGGGACTGAAACTTTAACACCACGTGTTTTACGTTTCCCTTTAATGAGGGAAATTTTACTAGTCGTTTGCCAGCAACCTAAGGTTTTTGACTTATAAAACTTATTTTCAAAAGTTTTTTTTGAAAATGATCCACCCGAAAAGTTAGGAGTTTTACTATGAGAATAAATAGTAAAACACAGGCTTATCAAAAAGAGAATAATTCTAACCACGGCTCTAATGTAGCATTTTACGACTTTAACAAAACTATATTTGACTACTTTTTATGTTTTTTTGATTAGAATTAGAATGGTATAATGATTAATGTAAATTAAAATGATTTTTTTTTAATATTTTTTTTGTTGTTAAGAAAATAGTTGTAAATTTGCACTCCCAATTCGAAAGAAAAGGTGTTGGTCCGGTAGTTCAGCTGGTTAGAATGCCGCCCTGTCACGGCGGAGGTCGCGGGTTCGAGTCCCGTCCGGACCGCAAAAAGCCCCTAGAGTCATTGATTCTAGGGGTTTTTGCTTTTGTGGCATATATGTAAAATTTAAAATTAACAGAATTAAACTTTTTATATATTTTTACGATCTAGTTTGGCATATGCATTGTTTTGAAGTATATGTTGAAATAAATCCGTTTCATTTGAAACATTAAACAATAACACTATGAAAAAATTGATCTTATTAATATCAACCCTTACATTATCAGTATTTAGTTCTTACGCACAGGACCAGGATCCAAAAGCAAAAGCTATTCTTGATGATCTGAGTAAAGTAACTAAAGCTTACAAAACTATTACTTCAGAATATATTTTTACTATCCTGAATAAGGACAAGAAACAAACAGAAAAGCAAACAGGTAAGGTGTTTGTAAAAGGTTTTAAATTTAAATTGGAAATTCCAGGGAACACTATTGTATGTGATGGAAAAACGATCTGGGCGCACAATAAGGATGCGAATGAAGTTACAGTAAAAAACTTTGATGCTAATAACGAAGACCAGTTAAATCCATCGAAAATTTTTACTATGTATGAAACTGGTTTCAAATACAAATACGAAAAGGAAGAAAAAGTAGGTGCTGCTTTATGTCATGTGATTATTTTATACCCATCAGTAAAACCCGAAAAAAAGAAGTTTCATACAGTAAAAATATTTGTTGATAAAACGAAAAAACAAGTCGCAAGATTAATGATGATGATGAAGGATGGAACAACCCAAACTTATGATATTAAGACTTATAAGCCAAATGTTGAAATTTCTGATAATGTGTTCGTATTCGACTTAAAGCCTTTTAAAGCTGATCAAATCACCGACGAAAGAGAACTCTAAATCAGGATGCATTTCGGTCTTATTGGCAAGTCATTGTCTCATTCCTTTTCTAAGTCTTATTTGGAAGAAAAATTTATCAAAGAAGATAGAGATGGTTTTCTGTATTCTAATTTTGATCTGGAGAACCTGAGTTCTTTACCAGAGATCATCTTGAGTAATCATTTATCTGGACTCAATGTTACCAAGCCTTTCAAAGAAACTATTATTCCTTACCTGAACGCATTAGATGCAACAGCGGAGGAAATAGGAGCAGTTAATTGTGTGAAAATTAATTGGGAGAAAGAAGTACCTTATTTGATTGGTTATAATACGGACCATTATGGATTTGCTCAAAGCATTAAACCATTTTTGGAACCAATTCACCAAAAAGCATTGATATTAGGTACTGGCGGTGCATCTAAAGCAATTGCATATGCTTTAAAAAATGTTGGTGTAGATTTTTATTATGTAACATCAGGAGAAAAAAAAAGGTCCAATTATTTTAACTATTCTGAATTGAATGAATATGTATTGAATGCGTTTAAACTGATCGTTAATTGTACACCTTTGGGAATGTATCCAAAAACAGATGTTTGTCCTGATATTCCTTTTAAATTTTTGAACTCCGACCATTTATTATACGACCTTATTTATAATCCTGAAGAAACACTATTCCTTCAAAGAGGAAAAGACCAAGGCGCTACTATCATTAATGGTTTAAATATGCTAAAACTACAGGCTGATAAAGCGTGGGAGATTTGGCATCGTTAAGTCATTTTAAATTTGTTTCAAAATCTCAGTAGACCTTGACCAAGTTCAGGGTGACGGAAGAACCTGTAGTAAATACTTAATTAAACTTGCATGTCAGCATAGCAATGTCATCTATAAATGGCATTTCAGCTTTAAACTCTTCCAGATAAAAAAGCATGGCTTTATTAATAAAAGCGCAATTAGATTTCTTATTACTGATTAGGATTTTCTTTATTTCATCTACAGAAACAGTATCCTCATTATTATTAATGGTATCGGTTAACCCATCTGTATAAGCAAATAAAATAGAATCTGGTGAAACCAGCAGAGTTTCTGAATCAAATGAAATTAATGGGTTTGTGATCCCTAACAAGGTACATCCTTTATCTAAGTAAATGGATTTGTTGTTATCTAATAAGATAGGTGCGTTATGGCCGGCATTGATGTAGGATAACTTTCTTGTCTCAATACTGTATTTGGCAATAAATAAAGAAATAAACTTTTCGCTTTTGGCATTATCACAAATCAATTGATTAATATCAATCACAATTTCTGTAAGGCTTTGTGTGTATTTTAATAAAACCCTTAAAGCTGCTTGCAAGTTGCTCATCAATAATGCTGCGGCAACTCCTTTTCCAGAAACATCCGCTAAACAAAAAACCAGTTCAGTTTCGTTAATCCAAATAACATCGTAATAATCGCCGCCAATTTGTTGATGTGGTAAGTACAAGGCATTCATTTCTAATTCTTTCATGCTAGGCAGCGATGAAGGGAATAATAATTTTTGCATGCCTTGTGCCAGTTCCAGCTCCTTTTGAATGGCGGCCTTTTGTATGGATGTTTTATAGAGTTTTTTGTTTTCAATAGCTACGATCATCACATTGGTTAAGGTCTGGATAAATGGCAAGTGCTTGATAGCGGAACTCATTTCAATTTTTTTCTCATCCAAATCGCCCAATAAAACAAAGGCAAGGGGCGTATGCTTATGATAAACCGGAATTACAATTTCAAATCGCTTGCTTAAATTTCCTTTGGAATAAGAAATGGTTTCAATTTCTTTGATGTCTAATAATTCTGGCTCAAATATAAGATGGTTATAATCTTTGTCTACACCGTATTTTAAAATACAAGTCCATTCAGCAGCGAAACTAAAAAGCACTAACTTACCCACTTGTAATTGGTTCTCTAGAATGTCTTGATAAATATCTAAGAGTTGAGGTGTTGTTAAATTATTATTGATAGCCTTTGTCATCACTAATAATGAATTTAACTTCACATCTTTTACGTTGCTTGCAGCAGAAAGGACATTTATTTTAGAAGTCTTCAAATCTTACTTACCGTAGAGTTTATGAATTAAAGAAGGTAATTGTTTTAGCGCAAATATTTCTCTCATTTTTGATTTAGCTTCTGATGCTGGCGATCCAAAAAAAGTTTTACCTGCTGCCACATTCTCGCCAACTCCACTTTGAGCCTGTATTATAGCATAATCACCAATAGTAATATTACTTGAAATACCAACCTGTCCCCACATAGTAACGCGGTTACCAATATTGCAACAGCCTGCAATTGCAACACTGGCCGCAAGTAAACACATTTCTCCAAGTATAACATCGTGAGCAATATGAACTAAATTGTCAATAATAGTTCCTTTGCCAATAATGGTATTTGAAGTAACTCCTTTATCAATAGTACAGTTTGCGCCAATATGAACGTTATCTTCTATGATCACATTTCCACAGGTTTGCAGTTGTTCAAAGTGAGTATCACGATTCTTAAAATAAAATGCATCAGAACCGATAATAGTTCCTGCATGAATGATCACATTATCCCCAATCTGGCAATTATCATAAATAATTACATTGGGATGAATAATACAATTATTTCCAATGGATACGTGATTTCCAATAAAAGCCCCGGGCATAATCATTGTATTCACGCCAATCTGCGCGGATGGACTATTGAAAACAGTTGAATATTGTTTTGGTTTAAAATGTTGAGTCAGTTTGTTAAACGCCGTTAAAGGTTCAGCATGGATGATGAGTCCTTTTCCAATAGGACATTCTATTTTTTGATTGATAATGATAGTTGTTGCAGCTGATTGTATAGCTTTATCGAAATATTTAGGATGATCTACAAAAACTGCGTCACCTGAGGATACACGATGAATTTCATTTAAACCGGTAATCATATGTTGATCGGGACCAACATAAGAAGATTCTATAATAGCAGCAAGGTCTTTGAGTGATGTTGGATTTATTTGCATGAAAAATAATTATTAGAATTAATTTACTCTTAATTTTTGACCAATTTTTAAATAATAACGTTTATCCGTTCCATTTAATACACATAATTCCTTCATCGTTAATCCAAAACGTTTGGCTACTTCATACCAGGTGTCTCCTCGCTCAATTGTATGCAATGTGGCATTGCTCGGGTAAGCGCATATGCCATAACGAGAGCGCTTGATAATAATAGAATCATTAAACGTTTTATTTTCATTAAAAGAAATAATGGAGGATGGATTTAAAGCCTGACCTTTAAAGCGGACCTCAAAATGCAAATGAGGGCCACTACTTCTTCCTGTGCTTCCACCTAAACCAATCAACTGACCTGCAGATACTACTTGCCCAGGCTTCACCTTTATTTTTGAGAGATGAGCATATACTGTTTCCAGACCATTATAATGCCTGATAATAATTACATTTCCGTATGCTCCTTTAACCTGGGCAATTCTTATCATTCCATCAAAGGCTGCAACAATGGCGTCACCCTTATTTAAATTAATATCAATACCCTTGTGCATTCGCCCATCTCTCCATCCAAATTTAGAGTTTACCGGGCCAATTTTTGGGTGGTGATAAATGCCCAAAGAATCGCTTTCAATTTTTATGATCTGTGATTCAGGAAACGCAAAGTCAGGCGTAATCGTAAAAACCGTGCTTTCATCAAAGTCATCATAAAAGCTGGTAGCGGGAATGTGTCCATACTTCACTATTGTAAGATTGGCATCATTTGATACTAAAATACTATTGTAATAGCTGATTAGTTCAATTTCTCTTTCTTCTATAGTTGCAAGGTCAAGTAAGGAATCAACCAACTTAACAAGCTGAAGTTTTGTTACGCCAAGCTTATCTGTTGAATTTGAAGGCACTGCAGAATACTTAAGACGTGTAGTGTCTTTTTTAGGCTCACCGTCCGCCAATAAAATTATGGGGGAAAGGAGAAGCATCCATAGTGTATAAATAGTTAACTTCAAATTGTTTGTAAGTCCAACGAAAATAATAAAATTATATCAAAAAAAGTTTTTTTTCATACAAAATACAGAAATATGACTTTTGTCTAAATCCATTAAATAATCGACCAATTTGTTTGAACTGCCAAAAATTATGTGCTAATTTGTTTAATACAATTAGAAAGAATGATTGCAAACGCTGATATTAAAATTGAAAAAACTACTCACAGTAGGGTTAATGAATATGATGTAAATGACGTTCCATTTGGAAAATGTTTTTCAGATCATATGTTTATTGCTGAATATGCTAATGGTAAATGGGAGAAATCCTACATTACTCCATACCGCGATATTCCAATGAGTTTTGCAATGTCAGCACTTCATTATGGTCAGGCAATTTTTGAAGGAATGAAAGCTTACAAGTCGGAAGATGGAGAAGTTAGTATTTTCAGACCTTTAGAAAATTATAAGCGTTTAAATAAATCCGCTATACGAATGGCTATGCCAGAGGTACCCGAAGAAATATTTATGGGTGGTTTGATTGAATTATTGAAACTTGATTCTGCCTGGGTTCCTACTTCTGAAACAGGCTCCTTATATATCCGCCCTTTTTTAATTGCTACAGATGAAGCAATAGGGGTAAAGGCAAGCGAAACCTATAAATTTGTTATCATAACTTGTCCTGCAGGAAAATATTATTCTGAACCAATTAAGGTTTTGATCGAAACAAATTACATCCGTGCAGTGCAGGGTGGTGTTGGTTTTGTGAAGGCTGCCGGAAATTATGGACGTAGTTTGTATCCAACTAAGTTAGCTCAACAAAAAGGTTATCAGCAAGTGATCTGGACCGATGGCGCCACTCATTCTTATCTTGAAGAATCAGGCACAATGAATTTAATGTTTGTGATTGGAGATTCAGTTGTTACTCCTGCATTAGGAGATACTATATTAGCTGGTATTACCCGTGACAGTGTTTTAGCACTTGCAAGGGAATGGGGTATGAAAGTAGAAGAGCGGAAAATTTCAATAAATGAAATTCTGGAAGCTCATGCCGCGGGCACTTTGAAAGAAGCTTTTGGCGTAGGAACAGCAGCTACCATTGCACAGATTATTGGAATTGGACATGTTGAAGATTATTATCCTTTACCCGCTGTGGAAGAACGTAAGTTTTCCAATAAAGTAGATGAGACTTTAAGAGGCATTCGTAAAGGTAAAATTGCAGATACTTTAAATTGGATGTTTAAGGTAAAATAAATTTCATAAGCATAAAAAATGAAGCCTTGTCAAAATTTTTGATAAGGCTTTATTAATGAGAAGCTATGAACCATTCAAGAACTCATTGTTCAAAACATTTTTTTTATTCCCAGTTCAAAACTTTAAATTTGTTGCTCTTCAAACAAATATAGTATGTCATATTTTGATGAACAAAAAAATATTAGGCAACCGATCATTGAATTATTAATTCGTCTTCGCGAAGCATAATAAATAAATTTTAAACAAACACAAACAAACATATAAAACAAACATGGGATATCTTTTCACCTCAGAATCAGTATCAGAAGGCCATCCGGATAAGATTGCCGATCAAATTTCAGACGCATTAATTGATAATTTTTTAGCGTTCGATCCACAGAGTAAAGTTGCCTGTGAAACATTAGTAACTACAGGACAAGTTATATTAGCAGGAGAGGTAAAATCAAAAGCATATTTAGATGTTCAGGAAATTGCCCGTGAAGTGATCCGTAAAATCGGGTATACAAAATCAGAATATATGTTCGAAGCTAATTCATGTGGTATCTTATCTGCTATTCATGAACAATCTTCTGATATTAACCAGGGTGTTGATAGAGTTAAAAAAGAAGAGCAGGGTGCTGGTGATCAGGGAATGATGTTTGGTTATGCAACTAACGAAACTGCTAATTATATGCCATTGGCTTTAGATTTAGCACATGGTATACTAATTGAATTAGCAGCATTACGCAGAGAAAACAAAGCCATTAAATATTTACGCCCGGATGCAAAATCACAGGTTACTTTAGAGTACAGTGATGATAATGTTCCTGTTCGTATTGATGCTATTGTGGTTTCTACGCAACATGATGATTTTGATGCTGAACCAAAAATGTTAGCGAAAATCAAAAAGGATATTATTGAAATTTTAATTCCTCGTGTAAAAAAGAATTATCCTAAATACGCACATTTATTCAATAACAAAATCAATTATCACATTAACCCAACCGGTAAATTTGTAATTGGCGGGCCACATGGTGATACAGGTTTAACAGGTCGTAAGATCATTGTTGATACCTATGGTGGAAAAGGTGCTCATGGTGGTGGTGCTTTCTCAGGTAAAGATCCAAGTAAAGTTGACCGTTCTGCAGCATATGCTACACGTCACATTGCTAAAAATTTGGTTGCAGCAGGTGTTTGTTCTGAAGCGTTGGTACAAGTGTCTTATGCGATTGGGGTTGCTCAGCCAATGGGTATTTTTATTGATACTTATGGTACAGCCAAAGTAAAAATGACTGATGGTGAAATTGCTAAGATCGTATCTTCTGTTTTTGATATGCGCCCTTACTTTATTGAACAACGTTTTAAATTACGCACTCCTATCTATAGCGAGACAGCTGCATACGGACACATGGGACGTAAGAATGAAATAGTAACTAAAACATTCAAAATGCCTGATGGTAAAACAAAAACCATGAAAGTGGAATTGTTTACATGGGAAAAATTAGATTACGTTTCTAAAGTGAAGGCAGCTTTTAAATTAAAATAAGCTGATATAAAATAAAGAAAGGCCATTGAAATTTTTCAATGGCCTTTTTTAATGTTTGAAATCGAGGAATATTAAAATTTTGGACAACTTACCAAAATCCGTTTGTTTCTTTTTTTCTTTTTGGCGATTTCATATATTAATGAAATTTCGTGCGCGCCCTTAGTGTTAGCGATCCCTAATTTTGAAACTGTAAGGTCATAACTGTATCCAACTCGCAAATTATATTCTGTAAGGTCAAAGCCAACCAAGATGGCGACTGATTCCCTGCTGGCATAGGTTGCAGCATATTTTTTAAATGGTAAGCCTCTATACCATAATCCCACATTTAATGGAAGGTGATAATAGTATACACCAATATCCAGCTGATCATACTTCTGTTCGTGCCGAAAATTAAATGCAGGTGAAATATAACGTTTCAACTCCTTAGTTTTTTGTTCAATAATAAAGCGGTAACCTCCATGCAAGCTAATTGTAACAGGTAATGGAACACGATCACCAGTTAAGCTACTGTTAGGCTGAGTCAAGTGTTTTGCACTTAAACCCAGCCAGTATTCAGTAGAATTTAAGAGAGCACCTGCTGCAAAATCCATATAATTTAATTGTTCATATTTGTTAGCCTCAATTGATTTGTTTGAGCCACTAGAGATCTGATCATTAAATTTTAATTTATCGAAATCTATGCGTTTCATATTATAAGAAAGGTTAGCGCCCATTCTTATTTCTGAAAATTTAGTTACTTTAAAATGATAAGAATAATTAACTCCAAATTGTGTATGTGTGAGTCCGGCACTTCCAGCCCTATCTTGCATTACATTAACTCCCAGTCCACTGTTAATGTCTGATAAATTATAATCATAACTCGCCATGTAAGTCTGGTAGGCTTTACTAATTCCTGGCCATTGATTTCTATAATTTGCTACAAAGCGATGTTCGTAGGTTAGACCTGTAAAAGCAGGATTCAAATACATAGGAGCTGCATAGAATTGAGTAAATTGAGGATCCTGTGCTATTATTGCCAAAGGAAATAAAAGACATACAATTAGAAATTTTAAATATATAGCAGATTGTTTTATAACTAGTTCTTTTTTGTTAAGCTTAATATTAGTTCTTTTTCAATTAATTCAGTTACGATAGGCTCAATATCAACAATCATGGTTTGAAATCCATCTTCTTCCACGATTGCTTTATAAGCTTTTAATGGATTCATAACCAGTATAAATTTTCCTGTTTTTGAGTTGGCGTTAAATATGCCCGACACTTGTTTACTTTCGATATCTATAAGAGTTATCTTCGCTTTCCTGACTTCATTACCAAATACAACTTTACCTTGTTTCACCTTAAGGTCATTGTCTCCAAAACGTGTATCTATCAAATATAAATCCGAGCTACCATAAGTTTCTTCTTTTATAGATGAATAATAGCCTCGTGTTCCATTAGTATTTAGTACAAAAAATATATCATTGTTAACTGTATTGATCGGAAATCCTAAATTTTCCGGTGGAGAAAATGTATTATTTTCAGTATTTAAAATGGTTTTAAATACATCATAATCACCCATAGTATTATGTCCTTTAGAACTAAAATAAAGCGTGGTACCATCTGGATGAAGAAATGGAGAATCATCGTCCCTATCTGTGTTAATCGTATTTCCAAGATTCATTGGCATCGACCATCTTCCATTTGGTAATTTTTTAATTCTGTAAATGTCTTTTCCTCCTAAGCCACCAAGCTTATTGGAACTAAAAAAAATTACGCTTGTGTCTGTACTGAAGCAAGCACTCGTTTCCACGTAAGGAGTGTTAATTTCAGGCCCGAATTTAACCGGCTCTGACCATCCATTAAAATCCATCCTACTTAAATATAGATCACCTGTAATCATATCTGAAGCTGTTCGATAAATAATCATTTGGTTGCCATCAAAACTGAGGGCTACACAAGCATCATGAGTACTTGTATTGATTGGGGAGCCAATATTTTTAGGAATACTCCATTTATCTCCTTCGGTTTTTTGAGAAACATAAACATCTTCATAATAGTTTCCGTAAGCATCTTTTAAATTTCCGGTACTACCTTCGCGGCGGGAAGTAAAATATAAAGTAGATTCATCCGGTGAAATTAATGGAACGTATTCTGCATACGCAGAGTTTACAATACTTCCTAGATTCTTTATTACTGAACGATGTGGCTGACTTATTAAATCTATCGCATTCTTACTGCATGAAATTTGGTAGTTAACTTCTTCATCAGGGATAGTTCTGTTTTTTATTGGAATACTTTTATATTTTTCAAAGCATTTTATCGCTTCTTGAAAACTGGAGGTCAAATGATATATCTTTCCATAATAAAATTGCACTTCAGGTTTCGTGCTGTTTTTTAATTTCATTAAATGAACAATACAGGAATCTGTTGGCTGATTTAATTTGATTCGACTTATAACTGAGTTTAAATTGGCTGTTTCATGGTTTGGATCAATTATCAAAACTTTTTTATACAAAGTAATAGCATTTAAGTAATCTTCATATTCAAACGAAGCGTTGGCCAGTTTTAATTCCTTGGCATACAGTTTTGGATTAATTTTTGCTTGCCCAAAAATATGGGTAGCCAATAAAAATAATGTAATTTGTAAAAGTAGTTTCATCTTATCTTAGTAAAAGTAAATCCCCTGTTTTATTTATTTTTTTGCCATCAAGAGTAGTGGCCATTATTTTCCATATATACACATCCTGCGTACATAAGTTTCCTTTATAGTACCCGTCCCAGCCAATAGTAATATCAGTTGAAACAAATAATAATTCGCCCCAGCGGGAAAAAATATTTAATTCGTATTTATCTATACCTTTTAATACCGGATGAAAAACATCATTATTTGAGTCGGAAGAACTAAAGGTTCCACCATTTCCAGCATTGGGATTTGGAGAGAACGCGTTTGGAATTTCTATTCCACTTTCTAAAACGGCCACAATTTTTGTTGGTAAATTAAATGTATCTAAACATCCATGAGTGTTTTTTGCAATTAAAAAAATTTGGTATTCACCTGCATCCTGGTAAGTATATGAAGGGCTTGTTGCCGTTGAACTGTTACCATCTCCAAAGTTCCAATAATAACTTATAGCACCGGAAGAAAGATTGGTTAACTGCAATGGTGTTGTAGGAACATATACAAGTGTTGGATTTGCCTGAAACAAAGAAATAGGTGCTGCAAATACTTTAATGAGCTTTGATGAAGTATCCCTGCATCCATACCCGTCAGTACCAATAAGCTGAACATTAAATGTTTTTGTATTCTGTGAATTATTATAATAAATATTTGATGGACTATCTAGATTTGAAATATTTCCATCTCCAAATTTCCATTGATAGAGAGCTACATTATTGATGAGTGGGAAATTAACAGTTAAAGGCGAACATCCACTGTCGGGCAAGGCTATAATAGCGAACTCGGGTTTAGGGTGAATAATAACCGGAACCACAAGAGTATCCTTACAATTATTAATAGTTGTTGAAATTAACTGAACAGTTTGAGTGATGTTAGATGATGTTGTATTAGTGAAAGCAAACGAAACATTTGGATTGCCTGATGTACTTGAGCCAAAATCCCAATTGTAAGTTGATGCCCCTACTGATGTATTAGTGAATGTGACTAATTTTGGTGAGCATGCAGGTGTATCCAAATTGAAACCCGTTTTTGGATTATATAATACTAGTAATGATTTGGTAATTGAATCCATACAGCCATTTGTATTAAGAGCAAGAAGCGTACATTTATAAGATTGATTGACAGAGTTACTTGAATTTGTATAAGTGTGGGCAGTGTTAAAAAATGCATCTGTATTACCATCGCCAAATTTCCACAAATAAGAAGTGGCAAATAAACTTAAATTGGTCATTTCAGTGTTTAAAGGAGAACAGGATACTGTAGGAGTCAAAGAAAATTCCGCAAGGGGTTTAGCATAAATTTCAGGATATTTTAGCATTGTATCTTTGCATCCTGAAGCAGTAGTAACAATCAACTGAACTGTAAAAGTCAAATTTGAAGATGATGTATTTGTATATGTATGTACAGGGTTCGGGACAGTTGAAAAAGAACTTAAGTCTCCAAAATCCCAAACATTTCCGATAGAACCCAAAGTGTTATTACTGAAGCTGATAGTTTTAGAAAGACATTTAGGAGTATCAATGCTAAAACTTGCCTCCGGTTTAAAATAAGTTAAAATTGGAATAGAGATAGAATCAAGGCAACCGTTATTGTTTGATGCAACTAAAGTACAAGTAAATGTTTTGTGGGACATGTTACTGGGATTAGTATAGATGTTGTTTGTAGAAGAAGAAGTCGAAAAATTTCCATCACCATATTTCCATAAGTAGGAATGTGCAAAGCTGGATGAATTACTCATGTTCACAGATAAAGGTGAACAACCGACAGTAGGTGTTATGAAAGCACTCGCAATTGGTTTTGCATATATGATTGTACTTGCAATAGTTGTGTCTTTACATCCAGAAACACTTGTTACGATTAACTGAACACTATAAGTTAAATTATTTATAGTATTGTTAGCGTATGTATGACTAGGGCTCGTTACTCCTGATAATGCGCTTGCATCTCCAAAATCCCAACTATTAATAGAGGATCCTTGTGAAGTATTGGTAAATGTAATAGTCTTTGAAAGACATTTAGGGGTGTCAATACTAAAACTTGCTTCCGGTTTAAAATAAATTAAAATTGGAACAGAAACAGAATCTATACAACCGTTATTATTAGAGGCAACCAATGTGCAAGTAAATGTTTTGTTGGACGTGTTATTGGGATTAGTATAGGTGTTGTTTGTAGAAGAAGAAGTCGAAAAATTTCCATCGCCATATTTCCATAAGTAGGAATGTGCAAAACTGGAGGAATTACTCATGTTCACAGATAAAGGCGAACAGCCCGCAGTAGGAGTTAAGAGAGAGCCGGCAATTGGTTTTGCAAATATGATTGTACTTGCAATAGTTGTGTCTTTACATCCTGAAACACTTGTTACGATTAGCTGAACACTATAGGTTAAATTATTTATAGTATTGTTAGTATATGTATGAATAGGATTTGTTACTCCTGATAATGGGCTTGCATCTCCAAAATTCCAACTATTAACAGAAGATCCTTGTGACGTATTGGTAAATGTAATAGTCTTTGAGAGGCATTTTGGGGTATCTAAAGCTAAGCCTGCTAAAGGTTTATAATATACAAGAACTGTTTTATTTATTGAATCCCGGCATCCGTTGGCGGAAATAGCTACTAAGTTGCATGTAAAAGTTTGGTCGCTGGTATTACTTGTGTTGATATAAGTATGATTTGTATTGGTTGCGGAAGAGGTTGAATTATCCCCAAATTTCCATAAATAGTTTGTGCCTGATGTACTCGTATTTGTAAACGTTGTTACTAACGGTGAACAACCTAATGTTGGTGTTACTGCAAATTCAGCTTTTGGACTTGCAAATACTACCGGATAGCCATATGTGGTGTCTATGCATGAAAATGCATTAGAAGCAATTAATTGTACTGTAAAGGTTTTGTTTGCAGTTGTTGTATTGGTAAATACATGAGTTGGATTAGGAGAAAAATCTGTTGGACTTCCATCACCAAAATTCCATTTATAGGAAACAGCACCAAGAACGGGTGGAAAATTTACATTCAAAGGTGAGCATCCACTGTTTGGAATCATGGTAAAATTAAAAATAGGACGGGGATATGAGGTTACGGTTAAAGTAGTGCTATCCTTGCAGCCATTATTACTTATTGCGGTCAGTTGAGTAGTAAATGTTTGAATTACCAGAGAACTATTTATAAATGTGTGAGAAATAACAGATGTTGTTGCGGTGCTTGATGAAGAATCCCCAAATGACCACACGTATGAGTTTGCGCCCACCGAAGTATTTGTGAATGTAGCGGCTACGGGAGAGCATCCTATTGGTGCGTTTAAAGAGAAAGAAGCATTTGGTTTTGTGAAGACAGTTACGTTTGCATTATGAGTGTCTGAGCAGCCCTCTGCAGTTAACGCGGTTAGGGTAACGGAATAAATTTTACTAGTCGTTGAATTATTAGTGAATGTTTCAGAAGGGTTTATTGCTGAGGATATGTTCCCGTTTCCGAAATCCCAATTGTAAGAAACAGCATTCAATGAAGTGTTTGAAAAATTAACTGTTAAAGTTGGGCAACCATTTAAAGGTGTTAAAGTGAAATCAGCTGTGGGTTTCACATTGATTGTAATTGTTTTTAAAATGGTATCGCTACAATTAGCTGTTTTAACAATAAGTTGAGTTGTGTATGTATTTTGAGCTGTAAATGTGTGTGCAGGACTTTGAACGGATGTAGTTGAAGTGGATGAGGCGTCTCCGAAATCCCAGTTCCAGCCTATAATAGGTTCTCCAACAGCATTTGTGGAATTATCCATGAAAGAAACCGGAGAACCAACGCAGGCATTAGT
This sequence comes from Bacteroidota bacterium, assembly GCA_040387555.1. Lineage (GTDB taxonomy): Bacteria > Bacteroidota > Bacteroidia > B-17B0 > Aurantibacillaceae > UBA4416. The sequence continues at coordinate 1,119,450 of JAZKDO010000003.1, forward strand.
GGCAGTAAATGCGGCAACAGGAGTTTGGTATACTTTAATAGGAGCAGTAAAAGTATGTACACAAGTATTGGCTGCAATAACTGTTAGAGTAGCAACGAAATTCCCAACATTACTATAATTTTGTAAAGGAGGTATTTGTCCGATAAAAGTATTGCTGTTTCCGAAATCCCATTTCCAGGCAACAGCACTTGTTGACAAATCAGTAAAGCTTACTCCAATAATTGAATTGCAACCTTTATTTGGACTAACCGTAAAATTCGCTGTTGGTCTTGGTAAAATATTAATCACCACTTTTTCAGTATCTGTACAAGCTGCTCCGCCACCGCCTATGAGTGCAACAACAGAAACTGTGTAAGTTCCCGGAGTGTTATAGGTAAATGACTGCAAGCCGAACGGTTTAGAAATAAATCCCCCTCCTGTTCCAAAATTCCATTTGTAAGAGTAACCGGTAGCGCTGGCGTTGGTAAAAGTTACTGTGGCGCCTTGACAAAAAGGTCCGGGAGGTGCAATAACTCCAGCTACTGGAGGATTTACTATGGTTACAGATTGTACCTGAATATCAACTCCACATAAATTACTATCTCGTAATAAAACGGTGTAAGTGCCCACCGCAGGGAATGCAACTGTAAGAGGAGAAGTTGGTGGCCAGGGTCTCCATCCTATGATTGAATCATGGCCTAAGCCCCAATAATCTCCAAGGTTCCATTTTTCCTGCCTTTGAAAGGTGTTTCCTTGAGGAACACAATTTCTGTTAGTAGTATTTGAAAATGTAAATATATTATCAGGCCAGCATTTGATAAAAGCTGATGGAGTTATATTGGCATCATCTTTATCATAAATTTGAATAGGATTAAAATTGGCAATGGTTGGGAGTGGGGTACAGTAATTTTTGGCCGATAGTGTAACCGCAGTCTGGCAATTAACTGTTCCTGGATTGTATGTGTGTGAAATAGTTAGTCCTGAATTGGAATAGTTAAAAGTTTGAACCGGTGTACCATCACCAAAATTCCAGGTGAATTTTGTTGTTTCAGAAACGTCTGTGCTTGAGTTAGTGAATTGCAATGCCTTAGGCGCACATGCTGTGGTAACCCCTCCAATAGGAATTTGTATGGAAGCATTCACAGGTTTTTCCATAACAGCGATACCTGTGAGAACACAACTTAATGAAGGAATAGTTAACGTAATTACAAACGTATCTGGGGAAGCAGAATTGTAAACATGATTGATTAATGAATTTGCAGGGTAAGACGCTCCTGATGTTACAGCAGTTCCGTCGCCCCAATTAATGGTATAAGATCCCCAACCGTCATTCGACGCAAAATTCATGTTGTAGGAACCGGTGCCCTGACAATCAATAAAGTATGGCTTGTTTACTAAATTCCCTAAGTAATCATATATCTGAGGACATTGAGCAGTCAAAAGTTTTGATAACAAAACCAAAGTGAATATGTAGGTTATGCGTTTTAGCATGAGTACAATAAAAAAATAAAAACAGGTTCTATAAGCCGGGTTCTGTTTCGTTTACCAAATGGCAGACGACTTCCATCATTTATCTATGCAGCCTACCCTCCCTGATATAACCGAAGTTATTGTGACGAGCCGCCACAAAATCAGGGTTTACATGGCCTTACAACATTAGAGGTTTGTCCTATGCGATTGTTACCAACTGCACATGTGAGCTCTTACCTCACATTTTCACTATGACCGTATTACGCCTAAACGTAAAATGGCTACCTTGTTTTCTGTGACACTATCTGTTATACTTTCATTCCTGAAAATATACCCATCTTTTCAGATGGCAAATTGCCCTTTGTTGCCCGGACTTTCCTCCCTTAAAATAAAGAGCGATGAAACAAACCTGTTTTGCCTAAAATTACGAAAAATTGAACTAAATATCCTAAAATAATACAATATTTTTTCGAACGATTTTTTGTATTCAAAGCATCTTTTTCAGGTTAACTGACTAAGAATATTTACATAATGCTCTGCTCTTTTTTCAGCAACACTATCTAATGTGAAAATTATGCCCGACTGTAATAAAAGTCCCAGCCCAAATCCTTTCCAGAAGGTTTGAGTAGATTTGTAAAAGGCAATCATTAAAATAGTTCCAATAAGGATTAGAATTACTTCTATCCATTTATAAATAACAAAATTCCACAACACTTTTTTCATTCGGGGCAATTCATGAGTCTTTAGTTTTTGAGGTTCCATTTTAAACTGATGATTAACTCGCACGATATCTTTTGGACTTCTTCCAACAATATATGCTCCAACACAAACCTGAAGCATTCCCAATAATAACAGTGGGAAAGCCATACCCTTAAAAAAAGAATATTTGATGATTAATAAAAAAAACAAGGATAATATTAAGCTCACAGAACCAATAACGATCATAATTGAAGCTGAAATTTTTTCTTCAGTGAAATATGTAGATATAAAACTGGTATCGGTCATTGATTTCTTTAATTATTTTAAACTAAAGGGACATCAATAATTACAGTTGTACCTCGCCCGAGTGAAGAGTCAAAATGCACTGAGCCGTTTAAAAATTCAATACGCGTAATAATGCCTCTTAATCCAATTCCTTCAAAAGTGTCGAGTTTATTTGTGTCAAAGCCAACACCATTGTCCTCAATCATCACATTTAATTCAGTGTCATGCTTAATTAACTGCATACTAATGTGTGATGCTTTAGCGTGCTTAATAATATTATTGATTACTTCCTGAATTACCCTATAAAGTACCGTTTCAATTTGATTATCTAATCGGTTATCCAAACCAACAATTTCGAGGTCTACTTTTAAAGTAGGTGCATTCCCTAATTTGGTGATGAACTCTCTTACCGCACTTCCAAGGCCCAGTTTAATTAGGGTATTTGGCATCATGTTATGCGAAACGGCCCTTACTTCTTTTACGGAATCATCCACCAGGGTTAAGGCGTTTTGCATTGCCAGTTTTTGCTCTTCATTTTGATCGTTCAGTTTAGATTCAAGATTACTTAAATTTAATTTAGCAGCACTTAATAATTGTCCAACGCCATCATGAAGGTCCTGCGCAATCCTTCTTCTTTCTTTTTCTTCGGCATCAATAATTGCTTTTGTTCTTATCTCTTTTTGCGATGCTATTTCTTTATCCAGTCTGGCTTTATGTTCAATTTGTTTTTTTCGATAGAATAAAAAACCAACAAAGAAGAGCGCAATTAATAAAGCAAAAATGGCAATGGCAATTATGCTTTTAATGAATTCCTTTTCCTCTTTTACTTTCAGGTCTGCTTTATTTTTAGCTATTTCAAGATCTTTTTTCTCTACATCATACTTGGTTTGCATTTCGGAAATTTGCTCAGTAAATGTGCTGTTTAGAATGCTGTCTTTTATGAGAGAGCTATATTTACTATATTCGAAAGCCTTTTTAAAATCTCCTAACGCTTCATAGCTGGCAGATAAACTATTAGAAGCTTCTTTCATTGTCTCTTTATTATTTATTTCTTTTGCCGAAGCCAGGGCTTTAGAGTGAATTTCAATAGCTTCTTTATATTTTTTCTGTTTAAAATATAGGTTACCGATATTTACATAACTGGTGTTCATTCCTTTTTTATCACCAAACTCTTCGCGGATTTTTAAAGCTTTCGAATAATACCCTTCCGCTTTTGCGTATTCCAGTAAATCAAAATACACATTTCCAATGTTATCATAGGAAGCTGAAAGCCCTTTTTTATTGTTAAGCTTCTCTTTTAATTCAGCAGATTTGAGATAATTTTTTAAAGCATCGGGATATTGTTGAAGAAAGTAGTGAACATTCCCGATATTATTATAGGTGAATGCCATGCCATTTTCATCTTTAATATTCTCTTGTATTGCAAGGGCTTTTTCATAATAGGGTAATGCTAGTTTTGGCTTATTTAAACCGTTATTATAAACATTTCCTATCCAGATATGAGCTGCAGCCTGCCCATTTAAGTCATTAATCACTTCTTTCAGTTTTGCCGCTTCTATGAAATAATCCAATGCCTGAGTGAATTTAGATTGGTCGTACATGTTAAATCCGAATGCCATTTTGCAGGCAGCTATTCCGGACTGACTATTTATTTTTTGATACTGGATCAATGATTTTTTTATATAAATATCGCTACTGTCGAAATTTCCATGTTCACTATCAAAAACGCCTTTATTATATAGCGCAAGAGCATAGCCCTTTGTGAGTTTTGTTTTAAACGAAAAATCAATTGCTTGGTTAACATATTTTGTCGCTAATTTTTCATCAGTATAACGATATTCCGTAAATAAATTATTTAATGCATTCACCTTATTACTATCTACCGTGGATGTTGCGTATATTTTTAATAAGGAGTCAATTTTATGTGTTTGTGATAATGTAAAAAATGGTAAACATATAATTAAATAGAGGGACAATTTCATGATAGTATAAAATATTAATCTTAAATGTTTTTAATGCTTTTTATAATTTTACTCCAATTACACAAACGTCATCTACCTGTTCAAGTTTGCCGCGCCATGATTCAAAATTTTGGTCGAGAGTTTCTTTTTGAAACAGTGTTGGTTGATCTGAATTGGCAGCTAAAATTTCTTCCATCGGTTTGTATTTCAGTTTTTTTCCTTTCGATCCTCCAAACTGATCCGGATAGCCATCTGTGTACAAATAAAGAGAATCACCTTTTTCATAATCGAGAGAAAAAGTATCAAAGGAATCTGTTTTAATACCTTCGCCCACAGGCATTTTGTTTGTCTTTAAATGGATAAGCTCCTTATTTCTCACTATTAAAGGACTGTTGTTTGCCGCAGCATAGGTTATTTCTTTTGTATCAATGTTCATGCACAGTAATATCCCATCAAAACCATCTTTTTGATGATCATTCCCTATCGTTTCAATTAAGCGTTCTCTCACATAATTAAATACTTTTCCAGGTTCTGTGATATTTCTTTCTTTAATAGCCTCGCTTAAGAAGCCTATATTTAAAAGACTCATAAAAGCTCCAGGAACGCCATGTCCAGTACTATCACAGCACGCTAAGTAAAATAAATTGTCTTTCATTGTAGCCCAGGTAAAATCTCCACTAACAATATCTTTTGGTTTAAATAAAATAAAATGATCTACGAGATTTTTCATCAGCATTTCTTCATTTGCCAGTAATGCATTCTGAATTTTCTTCGCATAATAGATAGAATCCAGGATCTCCTTTTGTTTTTCAACCAACTCCTCTTTTTGATGAGAGATCTTTTCGTTGGCTCCTTCCAGCTCGATATTTTTAACTTCCAATACTCTGGCATTTTTTCGTTTTTGAACAAACGCCCAGATACTTAACGAAAACAGCAGAATGAAAAACGCCAGTGCACCATAAGTAATGTATTTTTTGTTTTTTTCAATCTCTATATCTGCTTTGTTTTTTGCTAATTCCAGGTCTTTTTTCTCGACATCATACTTGGTTTGCATTTCAGCCATTTGTTTATTGCTATTTTCGTTAAAAACGGAATCCTTATAAGATTCAAATAATTGATAATATTTCAAAGAGGCTAAGTAATCTTTTTTTAATTGATAAGCTTCTGCAAGCTTACCATAAACCTGTTTTAAATTAATGTAGTTTTTTAAACTTAAAAATATATCGGCCGCTTTGCTTAAATATTCAATGTTTTTTTTAGTATTACCTAACTTATTTTCAGTTTCTGCTAAGTTTATATACGTTAAACCTATTCCAAACTTATCTTCTAATAAAATTCTCGCTTCCAAGCTTTTTTCATAAAACGATAATGCTTTTTTAAAATCTTTTTTATGAAAATTAATGCGCCCAATATTGTTATATACAGAAGTTAAATTGTAAAGCGCATTTTGTTTAATAAGTATTGTTTCGGCAGAAATAAAGTAGTAAAGAGCAGAATCGAGCTCTAGTGCATTTACAACACTATCTTTTTTTACGCCAATATCAAATTTAATACCTCCAATGTTTACTAATGCATTTCCTTCAATAGTTACATTTTTTGTTTTTCGAGCCAATTCTAATGATTTTCTGTAGTATTGTTCAGCTAATTTCGGTTGTGCCAATTCATAATACATATTACCTATATTACCTAATGCAATACTTTGTTTTAATTCATCTCCGGTTTTTTCAAATAGTTTTAAAGATTTGAAATTAATTGCTAAAGACTCCTCAAATCTACTTTGGCGCATTAAAACAGTGGCTATATTTGTGTATACACCCGCTATTTTAACATCCTGTTTTAATTTTTCTCTTAAACTTAGTGCATTATTGTAATGAATTAATGCGGTATCAAAAACACTTTTCCGATTATAAATACTTCCAATATCACTTTCAGCTTGTGCAATATCTGCCTCTCGTTTTGATATAGTAGCAAGATTTAATTCCTTATTGGCAAACTCAAGCGATTTAGTAAGATCACTGCTCATATATTCCCAACTTATATCTCCAAATAATTTAATTTTAATGGAATCGTGTATAGAGACTTTCTTTGATTCTTTAATTAAACTGTCAATTAAATTGTTTTGACTAATAAGGGCTGAAGAAATGAAAAGGCTAAACAGAAATGTGAAAAATATATGTTTTGTTGGCATAATTGTATATTTAGTAATTTAAAAATACAAAAAACAAAATGATTCTCATTGTGATGTTTCAAAAACATGATTATAAGATATCTTTAATTGAGAGTGTTCTTTAAAACAATCAATGCGGCTATTTAGCCGCATTGATTGTTTTAAAGTGGTATGTTACCATCACAAACTATTGTATTTCAAATCAGTTATTAAGATACTGTAGCGCCCTCTTTTGCTTTGAATGTTATTTTTCCAGTTTCAGTAGGATTAGTTGTTAACGTGTCTACACCACCAATAACTTTTTCTAATTGTTTTTTATCAATTTTTTGAATTGTTGCTTTAGCTTCCTTTTTAATTAATTTTTTAAATAAGTTTTTCATAGGTTATGTTTTTAAGGATTTTATTAGTAATAAAGGTCTATCTGATTAAAGACGAAAAACCTTTCGATTCATCTTGTATTGAAGTAGATTTAACCGTTTCTACACCACCAATCACTTTTTCTAATTGTTTTTTATCAATTTTTTGGATTGTTGCTTTGGTTTCCTTCTTAGTTAATTTTTTTAATAAGTTTTTCATAGGTTATGTTTTTAATTTTGACGCTAAAATATACTAATTTATCGATTTTTCGAAAAAAATGTCGCATTTTTTCGAAAAACGGTTGTTGAGTTAAAATGTGGTATCTTTGCCGGATAATGAAAACAAAGACTCTAAAGAAGAATAAGGTAAATGTTGTAACGCTTGGTTGCAGTAAAAATATTGTGGATAGTGAAGTATTAATGGGCCAACTAAAGGCAAATAACTTCCAGGTTGAACATGAAAGTCCTGAGGATAATCATAATATTGTAATCATAAATACTTGTGGTTTTGTTGAAAATGCGAAACAGGAAAGCATTGATACCATTTTGCGTTACGTAGAAGCTAAAAAAGAAGGAAGTATTGAAAAATTATATGTAACCGGCTGCTTAAGCGAACGATACAAAGCTGATCTTGAAAAAGAAATTCCCGATGTTGATGCCTATTTTGGGACGCGTGAATTACCAAAAATATTAAAGACTTTAAAAGCAGATTATAAAAAAGAACTGGTTGGTGAGCGCTTATTAACTACACCAAATCATTATGCTTATTTTAAAATCAGTGAAGGTTGTGATCGCCCTTGTAGTTTTTGCGCTATTCCATTAATGCGTGGCGGACATATTTCTGAACCTATTGAATCCTTAGTAAGCCGTGCAAAATTGCTGGCTTCAAAAGGAACCCGTGAATTGTTGCTCATTGCCCAGGATTTGACTTATTACGGATTAGATATTTATAAAAAAAGGGAACTGGCAAATTTAGTTGATCAATTAAGTGACGTGGAAGGCATCGATTGGATTCGTTTACATTATGCATTTCCAAGCGGATTCCCAATGGAAGTATTAGATGTTATGAATAAGAAAAGCAATGTATGTAATTACCTCGATATGCCTTTGCAGCACATTACTGATAATATGCTCAAAAGTATGCGCCGCGGTATAACTAAGCAAAAAACAATTGATACTGTTAACCAGATAAGAGATAAAGTTCCGGGTATTGCAATTAGAACAACTTTAATTGCTGGTTACCCGGGTGAAACGCAGCAAGATCATGAAGAAATGTTGCAATGGGTAGCTGATACTAAATTTGAGCGATTAGGAATTTTTACTTACTCACATGAAGAAAATACACACGCTCATTTATTGAAAGATGATGTGAAAGAAAAAGTTAAGAAAGAAAGAGCCGATGCAGTAATGAAAGTTCAACAAGAAATTTCTTATAATTTGAACCAGGAAAAAATCGGGAAGACTTATAAAGTATTATTTGACCGCAAAGAGAATGACTATTTTGTAGGAAGAACCGAATTTGATAGCCCTGATGTGGATAATGAAGTATTGGTGAAAGCAACGGATACCAATTACGTGCGTATCGGAGATTTTGCAAACGTAAAAATTAATGACGCAAGCGATTTTGATTTGTACGGAGATTTAGTTTAAGAAGCATGAATTTGTGGCTGAAATGCCAATTGGTCTACGTTCGTTTATTTTATTTTTTAATCAGTTCTATATGTTCTCAAATTGTTCGAAGGGAAATTTCAATGCTTTAAAAAGATATATAATTAAACCAGTGGGTTATGTAGTAATTTATCTGAAGCAATATTAAAGGCTTATTATTCGCGTAAAAAACCGGTTACTTTAAGGGCTTTATAATTTTTTTATCTACGCAATATTTTAAAAGCCCAATTACTCCTTTAGTATCTGTTTTACGGAAAATGTTTTTACGGTGCGTTTCCACTGTGCGTTCACTAATGAATAAGGCTTCCGCAATTTTGGCATTGGTATATTCTTTAGCTATAAGTTCTATAACCTCTATTTCCCTTAATGATAAGCTAATTTCTTTTGTGCCTGATGGGACATGTGTTTTTGTCATTTCAGCATTTACTTCTTCGCTAAAATAAGTTTGTCCGTTTGCTACTTTTTCGATTGCGATTAAAAGTTCAACTTTTCCTGTATTTTTAAGGATATAACCGCTTACACCGGCTTTTAGCATTTCACTGATAGTTTCACGTTCGCCAAACATTGATAAAGCAATGACTTTAATATCTGGTTGCAATTTCTTTATTTCTTTGGTGAGTTCAATTCCGTCCATGAGGGGCATATTAATATCTGTTAAAACAATATCCGGCCGGTATTCCGAAATTTCTTTAACAGCAGTTTGGGGTAAATTTGATTCACCTACAATAGAAATATGGGCTTCGTCACTTAATAATGCTTTAAGCCCGTCAATTAACATTTGATGGTCATCAACAATATATAGTTTCAGAATCGACATTTAGGGGTACTAAAATACTAATTAATCGAATTGTAAAAGAGGAATAGATGATAAATTAATCTAAGTAAAGATTTATTTGATAGAAGATATAAATGACTTTTGAAAGTCTTCCCACTTGGTTTTTTGGTATTCTCCTGAACCGTAATAATTTAAGATTGGTTCAAAGTTTTTTGGCGCCATAAATCCTTTTAAAATATCAAGACGCTGAATCTGATTATTTAAAAATACGATCGAAGGATAAGCTAATTGATTGTCAAGAATAGAAGCTGCAAATTGGTGGGGCGCTTTTGGATTAGTAGCATCTGTGCTTACAAAAATATATTTATCAAATTTCACACTGTCTTTGGTTTCAGCATCAAATTTTACGGAGTAAAAATTGGCATTGATATATGCTGCTATTTGAGCGTTACCAAAGGTTTGAGTACGCATCATCTTACAGGGACCGCACCAGGTAGTATAAACATCAACCATTACAGGTCGTGGATTTTTTTTGCAGAGTTTATAAGCTTCTTCAAAAGATATCCAGTTTACCAGAGAAGTTTCATCAAGCTGAGTATATGTATTGGCTGAAACCAGTTCAAAATTGGTATTGTCAGTTTTAATAAAATTGCTCACCCGGTTTTCAGGAGAATTAATGGATGCCTGGAGTGTGCTTTTTTTGCAGGTATAAAATACAATAGCTAGTATAATGATGCCAGCCATAGATATATCTTTCCAGTTAAACATATGTGCTTTTATACAAAGGTAATGCCAAAATGTGTTAATTGTAACCCTTCCAATAATAACTGATTGTTAAGCTTATTTAACACCTCCCATTAATTTTTTAACCAGTGGCGAAATTGCAATCAATAAAAGTCCTGCCACTAAAGCATAAATAGCTAATTGTTTATAACCGTCCGCATAAATTACCAACTTCTCAAAATTTGTTGCATTTTCTGAGGCTTGAGCAATATTAGCTCCGAGTAAACCTGCAAAATATTGTCCATATGCACTCGCTAAGAACCACATACCCATTAAAACAGCCTGTGTTTTTTGAGGGGATAATTTAGTCATAATTGACATTCCTATGGGTGATAAACATAATTCGCCAAAGGTGATGATGAACCATCCAAATGTAAAAAAGTCAAGTGATGTAATCCCATTTTCATCAGAGAAAAACTTCGTATAATAAAACACGTAAAATCCTGCCGCTAAAAACAAAAACCCTAATCCAAATTTCACGATTGTATTGGGTTCTAACCGACGTTTGGCTAACCAAATCCACACCAAACCTAAAAGACCCGCAAAAATGATCACGAATAATGAGTTCGCAGAATTATTTACTCCATTAGGATCTAAAGGAATTCCGGCAACAGTACTACTCAAATTATTAGCGGCAAATAAACTTAAGGACCCACCACTTTGTTCGAAAAAGGCCCAGAAAAAAATGGAAAAAACAATAAATATTAAGGCGGCTATTAATTTTTTATTTTCCTGTAATGAAAAATTGCGCATTTCAAAAAAGAGATAGAGTAGGGAACATGGCCCTATAATAAACATAAATACATCTGTATATTCTGAATTGGATACCAATAAAATGATCAAAGGAATAATTAATAAGGAACCTGCATAAGTCGCAATTTCCAAAATTTTTCTTCTTTTTGGCTCAGTACCTAATAAAGGAGATATACCAATTGTTCCCAAACTCTTTTTGGTTCTCACAAAAGTAAGTAGACTAATAACCATAACGATGGCTGCTAGTCCAAAAGCCACATTCCATGCAAGGTGTGCTGGAATAAAACTTTGAAATAGCTGACCTTTACCAATAGCAATACATAAATAACCACCCAACAAGGCGCCCAGATTAACTCCTGCATAAAATAATGAAAAACCTGCGTCAGTTCTGTGATCTCCTTTACGGTATAAATTCCCCACGATGGAAGAAATGGTAGGCTTAAAAAAACCCGTACCGATTATGTTAAAAGCTATTCCTAAAAAGAAAAATTCTTTAGGATCAACTGACAATATCACACTTCCAACGATCATTAATAATCCGCCCCAAAATAATGATTTACGAAGCCCCAGAATTTTATCAGCAAATAAGCCACCCACAAACGTAAAAGCATATACAAAAGCCTGTGTAGCGCCATACTGTAAATTGGCAACCACTTCATTCATTGACAGTTGGTGTACCATAAAGAATACGAGCATACCACGCATTCCATAAAAACTAAAGCGTTCCCACATTTCGCTAAAAAACAAATGCCATAATTGCTTAGGGTATTTACCTTCAAAGTTTTGTATTTCGTCTATCGTTAGTTCTTTTTCCATATTATCATTTTTAATAAAAAAAACCTCTCTAAAATTTCAGAGAGGTTTAAAATACTTAGTTGTAATTATTTTACTCCATGCATCATTCTTCGCAATAATGGAGTTAATAAAAACAGAATTACAGCAGCAATACCAGTTAATACAACGAATACCATAAAGAATTCAAATAAGTTGTGAATTTCATAGCCAACAAATGAAGGGTTTACAGCACTAATCTGGTTTTGATCCAACAACGCTAATTGCTCAGCAGTAGGTGTAACAGTTTTTGCCAGAACGGCCTGAAGGTCGATCCCCAATTCCTGTGCTTTTTTGAACTTGTCGCCAGTAGCAGGAATTAACGCTCCTAAAGAACCAGCTAATGCATAACCTGCCGCATTAGATAAAAAGAAAACCCCAAACAATAAAGAAGCAAAACGCTTTGGAGAAAGTTTACCTACTAATGACAATCCAATTGGTGATAAACATAATTCAGCAAACGTTTGAATTAAGTATAATAGTATTAACCATTGAATTCCTAGCAAGCCACTGTTGCCTAAATCTTTTACGTTATAAGCAATAATAAAATAACTTACAGCTATCAATCCTAATCCTATTGCCTGTTTTACGGTTGACAAAGGCTCTTTTCCTTTTGATCTTAATCTATCCCATAGCATACTGAATGGGAAAGCAAAAGCAAATACAAATACTCCATTAAAAATCTGAACCATACTTGGAGGCATTTCCCACCCAAAAATATGACGGTCAGTTTGATTATCGGCAATGAACGTTAAGGATGATCCTGCCTGTTCAAAAGCTGCCCAGAAAAATATAATAAAAAATCCTACAATATAGATTACCAATATTCTTTGCAATTCTACTTTGGTTAATGATTTATCAGAAATGATCAAACCCGCTAAGGTTAAACCAAGTGCATAAATTATAGGATAGATGATAGTTTTAACCGGGTTTGTTCCAGCCAACATAAACCTGAAAACGAAAAACAGAACAACAAAGGAAACTACCGCCATTATTAATGACAAAGGAGAAAAAACTGCTTCCTGTGCTTCTCCTTCTTCATAATGAGATGCATCATTATGTTTTGGCAATCCTCCCAATGGCTTACCTTCAGGAGTTACCACGTATTTGTTTTTTAATGCATAAAAAACAGCCGAACCAATTAACATAGCTATTGAAGCTGCAAGGAATCCCCATTTAAATGCGTGAATATCTCTGATACCACCTGAATCTTTTACGTCACCTAATAAAGGACAAATTAACTGGCCTAAAAATGCACCAAGGTTAATGCCCATGTAAAAGATGGTAAATGCTGTATCTAATTTACTTTTTTCCTGTTTAGGATATAAACTACCAACCATACTGGAGATGTTTGGTTTAAAGAAACCGTTACCGAAAATAATAATCGTTAAAGCAACCCATAATAATGTTTTTGCTAATTCTAAATTTGAACCAAATACGGAAGCACTTGCAAATAATATCATTTGGCCTATAGCCATCATTATACCGCCAAGTAAAATGCAATTTCTGTTTCCAAAAAAACGATCCGATACAAAACCTCCCAACATTGGAGTTAAATAACATAATCCTAAAAATCCTCCATATATCAATGAAGAATCGGCCTCTTTCATCATTAAAGAGTTTACCATAAACAGGGTAAGAATAGCACGCATACCGTAAAAATTAAAGCGCTCCCACATTTCTGTACCAAATAATACCCAAAGTCCCTTAGGATGCCCATTTTTTTGATCAATCACCTGTTCCATATTATAAATTTCTTTAGTGTTTTTTTATAGTCGTCTAAAATACCAATTTTTTTCTTTCTATTACATTTTCGACAGATTTTTGAAAAGCAATAGCAAAAAAAATCCCTGGAAAGAATATTTCCAGGGATTAGATTAAATGGTATTATATAACTAAGCTAGTTTTACGTTTACTGCATTTAATCCTTTTTTACCTTCTTGGATATCGAAAGTAACATTGTCGTTTTCTCTAATTTTGTCTGATAAACCTGTTACGTGTACAAAGTACTCTTTTCCTGATTCGTCCTCTTTAATAAAACCAAACCCTTTAGTTTCGTTAAAAAATTTTACTGTTCCTGTGCTCATTTTATTATTTTAAAAATTGTTTATGCCCAAAACTACTAAAAAAAATAGTAGAAAAAAACATTTTAAAAAAAAATACTTGTAACATTTTGAGAAATGTTTGTTTAAGATTCTGAGTAGATTTTGCAGGGATAAATAGGTACTTTTAATGGATATTTATTATGGAAATTTGAAAATTTTACTGGTGGGATTACTACTCGGAGATTTAATAAGAGAGGAAATTTATATAAAATTAAAGTCGTTGTTATTAAGACATTTTAACAAACTTCAGAGATTATTATGATTAAAGTTATGTTTTTAAGAAGCAAAATAGTTTATATTTGTTTTAAATAATTTAACCCAACCACCATGAAAAAAATATTTTTAATGTTAGCTTTCGCCGGATTAGTAGGAAGCGTATCTGCATCAACTACTGACGATAAGGATAAAGGAAAAACAAAAAAGGAAACTAAAACTTGTTGCAAAGAAAAAGCAGGAGCTGAAGGTAAATCTTGTTCTGGCGATAAAACAGCTTCAACAGAGAAAAAATCTTGTTGCAAATCAAAAACTGTAACTGAAACTAAAACAACTACTACAACAGAAACAAAATAATTTTTGTTTTTAAAGTTTAAAACCCATCTATCTTATAAGGTATATGGGTTTTTTTATTTTAGATAGTTAGATTTTATACCCTTATACCTATTACACACACATCATCCACCTGTTCCAGATCTCCTTTCCATTCCAGAAAAGTGTTTCTCAGAATTTCTTTCTGACTTGGGAGATCCAATGGAGCTATTTTTTGAAGAGTGTTATTCAATTTCTTTTTGGTGAATTTTTTTCCTTTGCTTCCTCCAAACAGATCAGCATAACCATCAGTATAAAAATAGAGCATATCACCTTTTGATGCGTTTATGGTATGTAAAGTAAAGGGTTCCATTTTATGGCCGATTCCTACAGGCATTTTATCACTTGGCAGTTTATGCAACTCATTATTATGAATATGCGTTTGAAAACTGTTTCCAGATGCATAAGTGATCTTCCAGTTGTTTTTATGAAATTTAATAACGACTCCATCCATTCCATCCTGTGATCCCTTTTTTGAAGTGTTTTCAATGATCCTGTTCCTTATGAATTCAAGAATTTTATCAGGCGAAATAATACTTTTTTCATTAAGCGCTTCATTCAAAAATGATGTTATCAATAAACTCATGAATGCACCCGGAACACCATGCCCAGTGCAATCACAAACTGCAAGGTAAAAATCTCCGTTATGTTCTTTACCCCAGTAAAAATCTCCGCTAACAATGTCTTTTGGCTCAAACATGATCATGTTCTCCGGTAAGTGTTTATCAATTAGTTCCTGTGGCATTAAAAGAGATTCCTGGATTTTTTGAGCGTAATAAATACTGTCGGTGATTTCTTTATTCTTTTCAGCAAGCTTATTCAATGCATTTTCTTTTGCTTTTTCAAAAACAAACGTTACAATGAATACTATTAATGCAAGGCCAAATACACAGGTAGTTTTAAAAAAAGCCGCCCAGTTCAAATCGTATTTTATAGGAGCTTCAAAACCAAAGGCATGTAAAATACTGAAACCAATAATTAAAAAAATGGTAATGAGCAGCCATACCAATGTATTAGGACTAATACCCAATAATAACAAAGAGATTGTAGGAATTAATACAAACCAAGGTAATACAGGAGAAAATAAACCACCCGAGAAAAAACTACATAGTAAAATAGCCACAAACGCACAGTTAGCAATGTATAAATTTGCCGATAGGTTATAAGTTATCTTTTGTGTTGTGAATAATCTCAGATTGATTAGGAATATGATAAAGTTTACTGTCATGGCTAAGATGCCGTGCATATATCCAATCATCAAGCTTATCAAAATATAAAAAACAGAAAACAGCGCAGTGATACTGATAAAATTGCTCAGCAATTTTAAATTATTAATACGTCTTCCCTGTTTTTTAAAGATGCTTTTTAGGATCATGTTTGATGTTTTATAATGGATTTTTCCAAGCTAAACCTTTATTAAATCTTTCCTGATCTTTGAATCTTATGACATCTAATAAAAATGGCTGATCAAATTTCCAAAGCTCACATAAGGATGATTTATTACCACTGACCTCAATGATATTGTTAACAGCTCTCCTAGCGGCTTCATTGGCTCCTTCCATCGTGGCCAAATCTGTATAGGTTTTTACGTAGTCAGAAGCCAGGAACAGATTTGGAATTTCCGTATAAGAATTTGGCCTTAATGTCCAGGTATTGATCTGGTTTACCAATAAGGGTTCTTTATTGGATAAGTCTTTTAGTTTATCTAATGCTTCATTATCTAATGTTCCTTTCATTAATGAAGACGCTTCTTTTGTTACGAGTTCAATATCGGTATCCAAATAAACAAAGCGTTTCATTTCATCTTTAAGAATTTCACTTCCTCCAAAATTAATTTCCTGTTTAAGTTGTTGCCATACCTCTTCCTTTACTTCCTCAATCGTACATTCCTGAGCTGTTTTTCCATTAAAATTTCCAGGTGATGTCCAGTCAGAAATGTCAACAGATAAAACACCTTTTACGGTGCCATCATAACGGTTCTGAATATCATAATTTCCCCAAAACTGTATTTGAGATATAGAAGTTAGTGCCCAGTTGGTATTAGCATATATGGTATGGCCTTTATGCATATCAAACTGTTCAGTTAAATAAAATTGAATTCCATTCATCCATTCCACATTTGGAGCTAACAGTATGATGTTTTTAAGAGAGGCATCAGCTTTTAGCATGTCTTTATTAATCATTTGGGCAGCCACTTCAACAGGAGTTGCCAGCAAGTAATAATCACCGGTAACTATCTGCACTGTTTGAGAACCATTGACCGGACGAACAGCAACACCTGAAATTTTATCGCCATCCATATTGATATTAACCAGTTCCTGTCCTTTATTATATTTAACACCTTTTGATTGAAGATAGGTCAACCAGGGGTTAAGCCATACATCACTTGTGGGCCCATTGAGTACGCGGTCAGTATCTTTGGATTTTGTATTGATCATGCCATAAATCAATTGCAAAAAGATTGTACCAACAGTTCTGGTACTGGCACTTTGTGCTTTTGCTGCAACTAATGATCGGGTTAAACCTTCCACTAATAACGATCGGTATGCTTCACTAAAATCATCTGCTCTCAAGTATTCCCACCAGCCTATTTGTTCATATTCATTTAAGTAGCGGTCACCGCAGGAAGTCATTAACTGCCATATTTTTTCAGAGAAGAATTCTATTTCTTCGGGTTTTAATTCGGCACCAGCCTCAATAAATCCCATAAATATTTCAATCACATCTTTTAAAGAGCTTGGAAAATTAACCGGGATAGTCATTGGTAAATGACCTATCTGTGTGATCTCCACATCTTCTGTAGGTACTAAATTATCAAAACATGTTTTTCCCGGTGAAAAGGGAATACGGCTCATGGTATCTGTAACGTGCTTGTAAAATCCTGGAAAAAAACGAAAACCATGTTCGCCCGGTAAAAAATTATCCTGTTTTAAATTGGTTCCCGGAACATTAACACTGCGCGCTTTTCCGCCAACGTATTCTGTATTTCTATCGTACACTTCAACTTCAAAACCTCTTTCTATTAATTCATGTGCAGCACTCATTCCAGCTACACCGCCACCTAAAATAATTACTTTAGCCATAAATAATTGATGTTGTTTTAAAACAAATATAAAATAAAAACGATTGAGAAATTAACAATTTACAAACCCATTAAAAATTACTCATATTTTTTTGCTTTATTTGCTCAACTGATTTTCACGCACACATTAAAAGAGACCTTTTACAAATTTTAAAAATTCACCTATGAAAGTTGGAATTCCATCGGAAATATCTCCCAATGAACTAAGAGTTGCTGCAACTCCAAAAACAGTCAAACGATTGCAAAAGCAAGGATTTGAAGTTTACATTCAACACAATGCCGGAGTTAAAGCAAATTTTTCGGATAAAGATTTTGAAGAAGCAGGAGCTAAAATAGTTTCTACACCAGCTGAAATTTACGGACAATCAGATATAGTACTGAAGGTAAAAGAACCTTCGATGGAAGAGGTAAATTTAATGAAGGAAGGTCTGGTGATGTTGAGCTATTTGTGGCCGGCGCAAAACCAGGAATTACTTCAGAAACTAGCAGATAAAAAAGTAAATGCCATTGCCATGGATGCGATCCCTCGTATTTCAAGAGCGCAAAAAATGGATGTTTTATCTTCGATGGCAAACATTGCAGGATACAGAGCGGTTATTGAAGGATCTTATCATTTTGGAAGATTTTTGAATGGACAAATTACAGCTGCCGGAAAAGTTGAGCCAGCGAAAGTATTGGTTATTGGTGCCGGTGTAGCCGGATTAGCAGCATTAGGTGCGGCTAATTCATTAGGCGCTATTGTGAGAGCGTTTGACACCAGGAAAGAAGTTGCTGAGCAAATTCAATCTATGGGTGGAGAGTTTTTGACGGTAGAAATAGAAGAAGACGGTGCAACATCATCCGGTTACTCAAAAGAAATGAGTAAAGAGTTTATTGAAGCGGAGATGAAACTGTTTTTTGAACAAGCTAAAGAAGTAGATATTGTAATTACCACTGCGCAAATTCCTGGCAGACCAGCACCTAAACTGTGGTTGGATTATCACGTGGCTGCTATGAAGCCCGGATCTGTCATTGTTGATTTAGCCGCGTCCTCAGGAGGTAACTGTGTAGAAACAAGAAATGGGGAGGTTTATACAACGCCTAACGGTGTTACAATCGTTGGTAAATTAAATCAGTTGCCCAGTCAGGCTTCTCAGTTATACGGAAACAACTTATGTCATTTATTAGATGATATGGGTAAAGCAGAAAAATGGAAGATCGATATGGAAGATGCTGTTGTATCAAGAGCAATGGTAACCCATAACGGGAAAATTAACTGGCCGCCTGCGCCGCTTCCGGTTAGTCCTACAGCGGGTGGTGCTGTAAAAGCAGTTCCTCCAACAGCTGAAGAGGTAAAAATATCTGACGCTGAAAAAGCGAAAAAAGAAACCACCTCGATGTTCATTCGTTTGGCAGTAGTGGGTGCTTTATTGTTTTTTGTAGGAAAATTTGCACCGGCCGAATTTATTCAACATTTCACGGTGTTTGTATTAGCGGTGTTTGTAGGTTGGCAATTGATTGCCAATGTTGCGCACTCTTTACACACACCTTTAATGGCTGTAACTAATGCTATTAGCGGAATCATTGTTGTTGGTGGATTATTACAAACAACCGACGACCTTTCAAATCCAATGACCATTTTAGCGTTCATTGCAATTTTGGTTGCCAGCATTAATATTGTTGGAGGTTTCGTAGTTACTCATCGTATGTTGAAAATGTTTAAAAAATAGAAAAATTATGTTTATCGCAAAAGAAATACAAACAGCAGCATATTTATTTGCCAGTATCCTGTTCATTTTAAGTTTAGGAGGATTATCCTCACAAGAATCGGCAAAACGTGGTGTGTATTACGGTATTATTGGTATGATTGTAGCCATTATCGCCACTGTTTTAGGACAAGAGGTTTCCGGTCATATTTATATTATTGCGGCTATTTCAGTTGCTTCGGTAATCGGTTTATTATTAGCCCGTAAAGTAGAGATGACGTCTATGCCTCAGTTAGTAGCTATATTACATAGTTTTGTAGGACTAGCAGCAGTACTGGTTGGTTTTGGTTCATACTTAGATCCGGAGACACAAGCTTTACATGGCGCCGCTCATATGATTCACTTAGTAGAAGTGTTCATCGGAATTTTTATAGGTGCCATTACCTTAACCGGTTCTATCATTGCCTGGGGGAAATTAGACGGGAAAGTTCCTTCGAAACCATGGAGTTTTAAAGGGCTCCAAACTATGAACCTGTTACTTCTTTCAGCATGTATTATATTGGGTGTTTTCTTTTGTAAAGCAGAAGGAACAGGCGGCATGTTATACCTTGGCATCATGACGGCCATTGCTTCATTTATTGGTGTTGTGTTGGTTATGGCCATTGGTGGCGGAGATATGCCGGTAGTTGTATCGATGTTAAACTCTTATTCAGGTTGGGCTGCATCAGCAGCGGGCTTTATGTTAGGTAACGATTTATTGATTGTAACCGGCGCGTTAGTTGGTAGTTCTGGTGCTATTCTTTCTATGCATATGTGTCATGCAATGAACCGATCTTTCTTCTCGGTTATTTTTGCAAGTGGTTCAGGTAATGGATCCGGCGGTGAAAAAAAGGCGATCGAAGGTGAAGTAACCTCTTTAAATCATGAAGAGGTTTCGGTTCTATTAAAAGAAGCTAGATCTGTGGTTATTGTTCCTGGTTACGGAATGGCTGTTGCAAAAGCTCAATATCCCATTTATGATATGGTTCAAACATTGCGTAAAGCAGGTAAAAATGTACGTTTTGCTATTCATCCTGTGGCAGGCCGTTTACCAGGCCATATGAATGTATTATTAGCAGAGGCAAACGTTCCATACGATATTGTTATGGAAATGGATGAAATAAATGATGATATGCCAAATACCGATGTGGTTATGGTTATTGGTGCAAACGACGTAGTAAATCCAAGCGCACAAGACGATCCTGCTAGTTCTATTTACGGGATGCCTGTAATTGAAGCATGGAAAGCCGAAAAAGTCATTATCATGAAACGTTCAATGTCTGCCGGTTACTCAGGAGAAGATAATCCTTTGTTCTATAAACCAAATTCAGAAATGTTGTATGGTGATGCTAAGGCTAGCGTAGAAAAAATTATGAGCTTTTTAAAGGTTTAAAGTTTTATTACAGATGTTTTTTAAAGGTGTATAATGTGCATACACCTTTTTAATCAAAAAGAAGAAATGAGCCCATCTTGTTAGTAACTCATCTAAAACAGAACCTCCTTCCTTCTAAAATGTCATACTTTTGGTATATAAAAATTAAACGCTATGATTAATCTAAAACTATATTTCGCATTTTTTTGTTTTTTTGCCTATTTAAATATTTTCTCTCAAAATATAGTAGGTGATAATAAAATACAAACTATTACCAATGATCCAATTCCCACTGTTCTATTGACCTTTGATGCAATTTTTGATAATACGAAAGTTGAGTTAACATGGGCTTCTAATTCTGAGAATAATAATAATTTTTTCGTAATTGAAAAGTCAAAAGATGCGATGAATTTTGAAAGTGTAACATCTGTTAAGGCTTTTGGTAATAACAGTAATATCATTAGTTATTTTGATGTTGATTATTTACCGTTTGATGGCATATCCTATTACCGTTTAACGCAGATCAACGAAAAAGGAAAAAAATTAACATCCCGTTTAGTATCTATTAATAATAAAGTGTCATCCAATAACTTATCCATGAATAACAGTGCGGTTTATGATACACCTGCCAGTTTAATGGGGTCGGAAAATAATGAAGTATTGGTTGTTTTAAGAAACGACAAAGGTGAAGAAACTCATACGAAAGTGGTTATTGATACACAAAATAACGTTATTTCATCTGATGCATCTTCAAAGCTTGAAAACGGCGTTTATACCGTTGTTGCTTCTTCAGATAATAAATTGCATAGCCAGAAATTAGTGGTAAAATAATTGTTTTAAAATAACCCCACTTCGTTTGTATTTATCCACCCTTCGTTCCCATTTTCTAATTTAATATTTGTCCACTCCGGATTGGATTCCAATACATTTACTTTTGCTCCTTCATGTAAACTGAACTTGGTTTTTGAAGTAATGAACGGTTCTTCATGAATTTTGGACTCTCGATTTAGAATAACAGCAAAGTTTAATTCCTGTTTACTTTTAAGGGCCATAAATCCAAATACCATAGAACCGGTAAAAATTATGAACGAAATTAAACCAAGGAAAAAACCAATTCTTTTTAAGAAAAATTGATTTGAGATAAAAAAAATGAATGTAAAAGCGAAAGCGACGGTCAGGCTAAAAATACTGGCCCACGCCCAACCTGTTGCTGATAACGAATTCACAACCCCGGACTTTAATGCTCCAATAAAAAAGTTCTCTTTACTTTCAATTTTATCGATCGTCTTTTCGTTTGCGATTTTCAAATTGGTTTTTATATCCTGGTGATTAGGCTCTAGTTTGTTTGCCAGTTCATAATGATAGATGGCTTTCCCCAATTCATTATTTTTGTAATAAGCATTACCCAGGTTATAATGAAGTTTGTAGGAAGTAAAACCACTTTTAGCTATCGACTCATATAAACTGACAGCTTCTTTATAATTTTTTTCAGAGTATGCTTTTTCCGCTTTTTGTTCTAAAACATTAGTTGCATTTAAGGAAGCAAAACTAAAAGCCAGGCAAATTGAAAATAATATGTATTTAATTAGTTTCATTTTCTATTTTTTTATTTGCGCTTCAATTTGCGAAATTAACGCTATAGTATCCTGATATACTTTTTTCAAGTCTCCTGTTACAGCGCTTGGGGCATATTTAGCGTATTCGCAAGTATTTAATAAATCGATGACGCTTGTGGTTGTTTCTATAGAAACATTTTTCGACAATAGCATCTCTGAAATTTTTTCTTTCGAAAGATCAACAATTGATAGCGCAAACTTGTCACCAATATATTTATTCATCGCATTTAATACTTCTGTAAAAAACAAGTCTTTGTTATTTGCTAACATATGTTTTTCAGCAACGGTTAATTGTTTTTTTGCAAGTTTGGCTGCTTTGCGTTCTTTTACCGCAAGCATATTGCTGTTTGCTTTCATGTGTTTTCTTACTAAGGATAACCCGGCAAAAAACATCAGTGTAGGAAATAATAATAATAGATAATGTGTGACAGAGGCGAAAAAATCGACATCGTTTTTATGTAATTCTAAGTCACCTGTTTTGATATATCGTATATCGTTTTCGCTTTTTTTGATTCCTTTTTTTGTTGGAGCAATGATTTGGGCTGAACCTGCGTCTCCCTCCAAAACGGTCAATTTAATGTCCGGTGATGGAATAGTGACATATTGTTTTTTATCAGCATCAAAATAATTAAAGTTGAGGTTATTTAAAATAAATTCTCCTTTTTCCCTTGGTATGATCAGATAATTGAACGTAATACTGCCAGAAACTCCTCCCAAAGTTTTTATGTTTTCTGAGACTTTAGGATCATAAGTTTCAAAACTTTCAGGCAGATTTAATTTTAACGGCTCAATTAGTTTAACATTTCCTCTTCCATTAATTGTAATTTTTAGATTAATAGCTTCATTGGCTTTTACTTTTTCTTTATCTAATTCAGCTTTATAACCAAAGTCCCCAACAGCACCAGAGAATTCCTGTGGTTTATTAGTAAATGGAAGCTCCAATACCTCCACTTTTACTGTTTTACTTTTCACTTTAACGACAACATCTTCATAACCACCTGCGCCAAAGAACTGTTCGAAAATGTTTCGTGGCTGTTTTTTAGTTGGCCTTCGAACAATACAATCCAGTTCCACCGGTTCAATAGTAATTTGTCCGCTACGTTGTGGAAAAAGAAAAACTTTGCTATAATCTGCCACATAATACATCACCCCATTTACATTTTCCTGTTTTAAGCTAATCTGTTGATTATTGGTTTCTTGTTGCGACCAAAAACCGTTATAGGGTGGAAACTTCACATTTTGGAAACCTCTAAGGTCAACTCGCGAAT
Source organism: Bacteroidota bacterium (assembly GCA_040387555.1). Taxonomy (GTDB): domain Bacteria; phylum Bacteroidota; class Bacteroidia; order B-17B0; family Aurantibacillaceae; genus UBA4416. Next base: position 1,142,929 of record JAZKDO010000003.1, read on the forward strand.
ATACTTTCTGTGTAAGCGTTAATTGCTCGCTTAAAAAACATTTTGTTTTGCTTAAAAATGTTCTAACAAATAAATCATCGTTTGTAATCTCACTGGCGTACTGATTTTTCTCTGCTTTTGGATTTTGCTGAGGTTGAGCCTGAGCATTTTGGGTGCCCTGTTGCTGTTGCTGACCGCCACCTTTTACAACTTCTATGACAATGGGTTTAGATTCCAGTTTTTGATTGCCTGACATTACGGTGGCAACACCAATGGTAAACTTGCCTTCTTTTCTGGCTGCAATAAAAAATGAAATGGTAGTGGATTGTGAAATGTTTCCATTAACCATGCTCATACTTTGACTCTGGTTCGGACCGGAGTATAAATCAAAGTCGCTTAGATTTGGATAAACTAAATTATTTCCACTACCGTTTAAGGTAAAAGCAACCTGAAAAACTTCACCAACAGCAACTCTTGTTTTGCTTACCTGTGCGTAAAAGGCAGGCGACTGAGCTACAGCCCAAGATGAAACGAGTAAGAAGAATATGTATAATCGTTTTATCATTTTATTTTCTGTATGTTCTCGACTTCGCTTGAACTGACAACTGTCTTATGTCTTTAATCTTACTTCTTGTTCCTACCAGTCTTTTTCAACTTTCACTTTTTGTCCCGGGTCTCCTTTTTTCTTTCGAAGGGCCTGCATTTTCTTTTCATCATTTTTTAAAGCGTTCAACATTTTTTCAGCTTGCTCTTTACTCATTTGTGGCTGAGCGGCTTCTTTCTTCTCTTGTTCTTTCTGTTCTTTTTTATCTTTCTGGTCTTCTTTCTGATCCTTTTTATCCTGGTCTTTTTTATCGTCCTTCTTTTGATTTTTTTGCTGTTCCGCTAATTTCTTTTGGGCATAAGCCAAATTATAACGCGTGTCTTCATCTTTTGGATTTAATTTCAAGGATTTTTTATAACCTAAAATCGCATCTTCGTAGCTCTTTTGCATAAGCTTGGAATTCCCATAATTATGCCAGGCCTTCTGAATCGTATCTGCATTTGAAACTGATTTAGCTACTACTTCAAACTGCTGGGAGGCCTGATCATATACCAGGTTTGCAGCAGAATCTGGTGTCATTTTCGGGTTCGGTGTTTTTATTTTTCCTGTTTTTATAAGTTCAGCTGTTTTGTAATAAGCATCACCTAGATTGAAATTTGCTTTATAATAGTCTTGTTTTTCTTTCAATGATTTTTTATAATAGTTAGCGGCTTCCATCGGTTTACCTCCATAGTAAGACTCATTACCGTCACGTAATACTATTTTTTCTTTTTGGGCGAAACCCGTTAGTGAAAATAAAAATATAAAGTACAGAGGCACATAAGTTTTTAAGTCCGCCAAACGAAAGAAAAAAGAAGATTCACTTTTGCATTTAGAAGAACTATACGGAAAATTAGTTCCCATTTTTTTTTCTATATTCCTATGTGGTTTAAATATTTTAAACATTTGCATTATTAAAAAGATTCAATTTTTTCCAAAGTTTACTGGTGCGTTCTGATAATAATGCTTCCAATACTAAAAACAGTAATGCGGCCCCCAAAAACCACTGGAACTGATCTTCGTAATCAGTGTACATTTTACTCTCCATTTGTTTTTTATCCAACTCACCAATTTTATTAAGAATAACATCCAAACCGATATCTGAATTACTAGCCTGAACATATACGCCATTGGTTTCGCCTGCAATGTCTTGTAAAATTTTCGGGTCTAATTTAGTAACAACTGTATTACCAGCATTATCTTTTTTGTAGCCACTAACAACTCCATCAATTACATTAGGAATGGGAACGCCGGATTCTGAACCAACTCCTATGGTATGAATTACAATATTTTTTTTGGCCGCTTCTTCTGCTGCATCCACCGCACTTTCCTTTGCTTCTTCATTATTTTCACCATCAGTTATAATCACAATGGCTTTATTTTTCCCTTCGTCCTTACCAAAACTTTCTACCGATAAATTGATTGCATCCGCAATGTTTGTTCCCTGCACCGGAACAATTTTATTACTGATTCCTTCGAGGAATAATTTAGCCGAACTATAATCTGTAGTGATTGGTAATTGTACGTACGCTTCTCCGGCAAATACAATAATTCCTAATCGGTCGCCTTGCAGTTTATCGATCATGTTCTCTATGGCAATCTTAGCTCTTTCCAACCTGTTGGGGGAAAGATCTTGTGCCATCATACTATTGGATACATCAAGGCAAACCATAATGTCGGCACCTTCGCGTTTCACATCCTGCATTTTTGAGCCGGTTTGTAAATTACAGATTCCTAAAATCAAAAAAGAGAAGCCAAGTATAAATAAAATAAACTTTGTAGTTTTTTTTGCCCTTGATACTTCCGGCAATAATTGTCCAATGAGAGAAAGGTCACCTAATTTTTTTAATTTCTTTTTTAAACTGTATACATACCAGATATAGATGGCAATGCAAACTGGAATGATTGCAAAGGCATAAAAATATATTGGATTTTCAAATTTAAACATTATGGTATGGCTTTAAATACAAAGCGTTTTAATAAAAATTCTAATAATAAACAAATGGCAGCAGCAAGGGCTAATGGCAAAAAGTGTTCAGCCTTATTGGTAAAGCTTTTTTCACTAATAATCGTTTTTTCAAGCAGGTCAATTTCTTTGTATGTTTTTTCAAGACTTTCCCGATCAGTTGCTCTGAAATATTTTCCCCCTGTAATTTTACTGATCTGCGTCATAGTAGCATCATCAATATCTACGTCAACGTAATCGTATTCCATTTCTCCGTTAGGGTATAAAGCAACCGGTTGTAAGGCTTTTCCTTTACTTCCAACACCTATACAATACACACGTACACCGAATGTTTTAGCAATATCAGCTGCGGTTAACGGTGTAATTTCTCCAACATTACTTACACCATCAGAGATTAAAATCACAACTTTGCTTTTCGCTTTGCTGTCTTTTACGCGGGCAACACCACCGGCAAGACCTAAACCTATTGCTGTTCCCTGATCTAACATCCCTGCTTTAATATCGCCAAACATGTTTTTAATAATTTTATGATCGGTTGTTAATGGGCATTGCGTGAACGCTTCACCACCAAAAATTACCAATCCGATTTTATCGTTTGGACGCGCATCAATAAAGTCAGATAAGACTTCTTTTGCCACTTCAATACGGTTCGGTTTAAAATCCTTTGCCAGCATAGATAGAGAAACGTCTAAACTCACAACAATATCAATTCCTTCTGTTTTAGTGTCTTTCCAACTACTACGGGATTGAGGACGGCCAATAGCTAATATCAATAAGGAAATGCAAACTAAACGAAGAACAAATAAAATATGTCTGAATTTTGCTTTTAATGAAGATTTAATGCCGGTTAATAAATTGAATGATGAATAATTTACTTCCCCTTCATAAGTTTTTAATTTATAAATATACCACGCAATCATGATTGGTATAATCAGGAACAACCAAAACCAGTGTTTCTCGGCAAACTGTATGTCTTTAAAATATGAGTACAAGATATCGGGTATTAATTTTTAGTTGTTTGAGTTTGGTTTGTTGTTGCTATTTCTTCCCTTAAGGTGCCTTTTACAAAATCAAACGCATTGTTTAAGGTTAACGTATGCTCCGCTTCAATTGGAATTTGTTTGGCAAATTTCACAAAATCAGAAAGGGTTAAGATCTGGTTTAATTTTGCTTTACTATCCGAATCAACTACCTGTGATTTAAAAATTTTAATGATCTCATCAGAAGTTAATTCTAATGCATTGATATTAAAACGTTCTTCAATATATAAACGAATAGTATCCGCAATGGAAGAATAATATTCTTTGGTTTTGTTATCTTTCCAAACCGCTTCGGATTTTATTTTTTCCAATGCTTCCAATGCGGAGATGTGTGCCGGAATTTTTGGTTTCTCAACAATAACTTCAACTGGTTTTTTCTTGTTCAGTTTGTTGATGATAAAGATCAGAAGTATAATTGCCGCTAAAATGGCCAGGCCAATATAGGCATAAGGTAAATACCATTTCCAGTCAAATGGTTCATCATAAGGTGGCTTAATGTCTTTTACTTTTGTTAGAGAAGTATCAGTAGCTACTGTATTTACCAATAAATGCAATGGCTCAGTAAATAAAGGATTGGTAGTATCTTTATTTAAGATAAATTTAAAGGGGGCAATATAATAAGCACCGCTATCAAAGGAAGTAATAGTTAGCTGAATGCGTTGCTGAATTATATTGGGTTTGTTTTTATTTGGAATTGTAGTGTCAATTTTAGTAATGTTTAAAATTTCAATTCCTTTTTTGATAGTGTCTTCAAACTCTGGCCAAATGATTTCCAGGTTCTTTTGGGTGGATGCGTCATAAGTCAGGTAAATGTCCAGTTTCGTTTGTGCGCCAATACGTATTGAGTTAGAATCCAGCACAGCATGAACTTCTGTTTGAGCTTTAGCAAACGTAAATGCTAAAACTGAAAAGATAAATAGTATGTGTTTTTTTAATGTCATATTTTTTTCTCGACTTCGCTCGAAATGACAAATTTATTTTGTCTTCTTTCCCTTTAGCCCCTTTAATTCTTTATTTCCCTTCTATCTCTTTTTAAACAAAGTCATTAATGGTTTAATATATCCTTCATGCGTATGTATCGTTGTAAAGTCCACACCACTTTTAGTGAAACTATCTTTTAATTGCGCTTCAAACTTTAAATGGTTGACTTCTAATTTTTTTCGGAAGGTTTTATCGCTGGTATCCACCCACATGATCTTTCCTGTCTCATTATCTTTTAATTTGATGAGCCCAACATCCGGCAACGTGTTTTCATGAACGTCATTAATTCTTAGCGCTACAAGGTCATGCTTACGATTAGCAATCTTCATGGCATCAGAATAAGGATGAGAGTCCCTGAAATCAGAAATTAAAAACGTAATACTTTTCTTTTTAATAATATTTGTCAAATACTTTAAAGCCAACTCAATATTTGTTCCTTTGTTAATCGGTTCAATATTGATGAGTTCCCTGATGATCCTTAAAATATGCGATTTTCCTTTTTTTGGTGGAATAAATTTTTCGATCTTATCACTGAAAAATATCACACCAATTTTATCATTATTTTGTGAAGCGGAGAAGGCAATCACTGCACAAAGTTCAGTAATCAAATCTTGTTTGAATTGTTTCTGAGTACCGAATTTTTCACTGGCACTTACATCAACTAATATCATCACGTTTAATTCACGTTCTTCTTCAAACACTTTCACATAAGGTGTTCTTAAGCGCGCTGTCACATTCCAATCAATTGTTCTTACATCATCGCCAGGTGTATATTCTCGTACTTCGCTGAAAGCCATGCCGCGACCTTTAAACGCAGAGTGGTATTCACCGGAAAAAATCTGGTTACTCAAACCCTTCGTTTTGATCTCTATTTTCCTTACTTTTTTAAGTAATTCGGCTGTTTCCATTTAACTTTTTACCAAGCGTTTTTTTAAAAGTAAAACTCCTTTAACTGCAATGCATAAACACCATAAACCCAACAATCCTAAACTGGCTTTATATACAAATAGCTTATAATAGTGATTTCGATTATTTACCTTGATGGTATTTATGTAATATGTTCCATAATGGCTCGTCTCACTTAAGTATTCCTTAAAAGATTCTTTAAAGGCCATGTTCTCATTAATATTTTCTTTAATGACATATAATGAAACGGCAGGTTTTAAATAATCAATTTCAGATTGATTCACTAGAGTATAATTAACTGTATCAATATTAAAAGAAGAGTCAATAACCAATGCTTGTTTGCCTTCAAAATTATTTGCATTGATAGCGTTTAAAAGATCAACTGAATTTAGAACCTCATTATTAGCGTTCACAACCATTGTTTTTTTTGAAGTTAAATCTACAAAAGCCCATTTACCCTGTTCTTTTATATAACATTCATTAAATACATGGCCAGAGGTACCGATATAATCCATCCATCCGGCAACACCAATTTTTCTGGTTGGAATTCCCGCACAATTAGCGAATAAATGAAACACATCTGTGTATATAGCACAATCTACTTTGTTTTGTTTTGAGCACGCTATCTTATACTGGGTTAATGGTGTTTCTTGTTTCATGTTACCAAAAGGTGCGCCACCTGATGAGCTTAGTTGTTTTACTAAATAACTTGAAATTAGTTTGATCTTTTCAGTTGTAGGTAAAGTGTCGTTTAATTTTATGTTTTCGGCAATGATTTTTTTTGTTTCCTGCAATTCGCTTTCTGTTACAGAATTTGAAAATTTAGTCCACCTGTTTGTTGAAAATAATTGATAGTCAATTAAGGGAAGGGTAGAATTAACAATGAAAGTGTAATTATCATTGGGGTTATATTCAACTGTAATAACATTTGTTTTAAGACTTTTGTGTTGAATTTCAGAAGTTAAAGTGTAGGTGTTAATTCCAGGGTTAAGTTTAATAGTGGGAACTTCAATAGATTGTAACACATACGATTGCCCTTGCTGATAAGAAATCTTCCAATTCGTTTTTTGTGGAACAGGTGAAATATTTAATGTCAGTGAATCTGAACTTTCTAACTTTAAACCTTTTATTCTATATGTTTCTTCCGAAAAGTAAAGTTCATTATAATTTACAGCGTCAGTATATAGATAGCCATTATAGCGGTTATCGTACATATTTTTATTATAAAAGAATAGAACTATCAACGTTACCGTAAATAGTAGCATAAACCATTCTTTTATAAAAAACCTGTAAAAAGTTAACATGTAATTTATTTAGATAACTATGGCACTTCAACTGCGTTCAACAGTTCATTAATGATATGTTCAGTGGTAATATTTTCCGCTTCTGCCTCATAAGTTAAACCAATCCGGTGACGCATCACGTCTAAACAAACAGCACGAACATCTTCAGGAATTACATAACCTCTTCGTTTGATAAAGGCATACGCTTTGGCAGCCAATGCTAAATTGATACTTGCACGCGGAGATCCTCCATAAGAGATTAACGGAGCAAACTTATCCAATTTATATTCTTTAGGGAAACGAGTTGCGAATACAATGTCTACAATGTAACGTTCTATTTTTTCGTCCATGTAAACATCCTTTACCACATTACGGGCATTTAAAATGTCTTCAGGCTTCAGAACAATATTTGCTTTAGGCATTCCTGCTCTTGAAATATTAGCAGCTATTACTTTACGCTCATCTTCTTTGGTAGGGTAGGTGATTACCACTTTTAGCATAAAACGATCCATCTGGGCTTCCGGTAAAGGATAGGTTCCTTCCTGCTCAACGGGGTTTTGCGTTGCTAAAACTAAAAATGGGTTAGGTAATTTAAAAGTTTCATCGCCAATGGTTACTTGCTTTTCCTGCATCGCTTCAAGCAAAGCTGACTGTACTTTTGCCGGTGCACGATTGATCTCATCAGCCAATACGAAATTGGCAAAAATAGGTCCTTTACGAATTGAGAATTGTTCTTGCTTTTGGTTGTAGATCATTGTTCCGATTAAATCGGCTGGTAATAAATCGGGAGTAAACTGGATTCGACTGAATTTAGCATCGATGCAAGTAGCCAATGTATTGATCGCTAATGTTTTTGCAAGTCCAGGGACACCTTCAAGCAAAATGTGGCCATTACTTAACAAACCAATTAACAAACGCTCAACCATATGGTGCTGACCAATTATGACCTTGTCCATTTCATTTGTTAAAACATCTACAAACGCGCTCTCGCGCTGAATGCGCTCATTCAATTCTCTAATATCTACTACCATAAGTGTTTTTGTTTATTACAAGCGTCACAAAGTTAGCATTGGTAGGGGCTAGCGCTATTTTTGGCTTGTTAAAATATGTTAACTAAATTTTGCATTTAACGTATTTTTAAGGAGTTATAAATTATTTCCAGATATGTCAATTTTATGACCACTTATGAGAAAAGAAGCACCACTTATTGATTTGTTAAAAATTATGTTAATTAACAACCTATCTTTAATTATCTAAAACTTAATTTTATGAAAAAACTACTACTACTTTTTGGCTGTTTATCAATATCTACAGCTAATGCACAGAATGGGTTTACCCCAGTTAATTCCAGTATTGCTATTACCAGTGTAATTAAAGTCGAAACTTCCTTATTAGTTGATAATAGTGGTAATAAATGGATAGGTTTTAAAGCAGCCGGAATATCTGGTAATGTTGGGTTAGCAAAATTTGATAATTTTAACTGGACTTATTACAGTAAGTTTTCCTCTCCTGCATTACCTTCTAATGGCATTACAGCTTTAGCAAAAGATAATAGTGGTAATATATGGATTGGTACTGATTCGGGTTTAGTTAAATTTGATGGAACTGCATTTACAACTTTCAATACAAGCAATGGTTTACCTGCCAAATTAGTGAAATGCATTGATGTCATAGGAAATCAGGTTTATATTGGTACTGCAGCCGGTTTAAGTCGATTTGACGGAGTTAGTTTTTATAATTATAATATGGCAAACAGTAAACTTCCATACAATAATATAACTGCTATTAAGTCTGAAAGTTCTTCTGTAATTTGGCTAGGAGGAAATGATCGATTGGTACAATTTAATATTAATACATCTACCAATATCTCCTCTTATACTGATCATATTATTTCGCCAAGTACAGGTACTATTAACTGCATTCATGTTGATTCTCAAAATGCAAAATGGTTGGGTACAACAAATGTTGGAGTTTTAACCTTCAATGGTTCTGCGTTTGTTAATGCTAATTCGCAGTATTTGATTTATGGCGGTGTAATTCCAAATAAAGTAATGGATATTACTGAAGGTTTAAATAACGGGGTTATGTTTAAGATGGCTTATACTAAAACATCTTCAAGTTCAAATGGATTAATTGAATTAGCTCCGAATGAAAATGTATTTCAGTATTACACTACAGGAACGGTTACTACTATGGGAGATTTTATAGAAAAAGACGGTAATAATATAGTTATTTCTCAGGCGTCACAAGCTTACCCAAAAATGTATTACGTTTTCGATAAAACAAATTATATTTCCACATTAGGAGAAGTTAATGCGAACAATTTTAAATCATTAGATATTAACAATGTTAGAGCGGGAATAGCAAATAGGGGAGATATGCACTGGAATGTGGGCGGTGACGGAAATCCATTATACGAAGTACCAAAGGGAAGTGGCAAACATTCTAATTTTGCTTCGGCACTATGGGTTGCTGGTTTAGATAATGGAAATCAATTGCACGGTGCTGCGCAAACATACCGGCAAGGAGGCGTGGATTTTTGGCCAGGCCCATTAGATACAATTGCCGCAACTATTGACACTGCAACCTCTAAAAATTATGATAAAATATGGAAGGTGAGCTATACAGATATCAATACATTTATTAATGCTTATAATTCCGGGAGCGTTGTTGCAACCCCGGATATGTTAACCTGGCCTGCACATGGTATTGGTTCTAATTCAAGGAATTTAGCTCCATTTGTGGATCATAATGGAGATGGGTTGTATAATCCTAATGATGGAGATTATCCTAAGATTAAAGGGGATCAAACTTTATACTTTATTTTCAATGATAAATTAGCTGCGCATAGCACTTCATTTACCCCCATGGGAATTGAAGTTCATGGTATGGCTTATTCTTATGGCTGTCCTACTGTTGTTAGCGGAAAACCGGAATTATCATATACCACTTTTTATGATTACAAAATCATCAACCGTTCCTCTTTGAATTACCATGATGTATATATAAGCATGCTGAGCGATGTGGATGTTGGATATTATGGTGATGATTACATAGGATCTGATATTGGTGATAATTATGGGTATGCTTATAATGCGGATGCAAATGATGAAACGACTGGAGGTGTAACAGGATACGGAGCCTATATACCGGCACAAGGTTTTAATATTGTCAAAGGACCGATTGCAAATATTAACGATGGCATTGATAACAACAACAACGGCATAACTGATGAACCAGGCGAAGATTGTAAATTGAATAAATTAACTTATTTCAATAATGCATTTCCTGGTTTCCCTGTTCAAACCCTTGATCCTGTTAACGGACAGGAATATTACAATTACATGACGGGCTATTGGAAAGATGGAACAGCGTTTACCTGTGGTGGCAACGGTTATGGAGGAACTATACCAACCAGTTACGTTTATACTGCCGATACTTATACTAATGGCGTATGTGGCGCAACACCCTGGTATGAATCAGCAGTGCCCGGCGACCGAAGAATGATTTTAAGTTCAGGCCCTTTTAATTTAAATGCAGGACAGATGCAGGAAGTGGAATACGCTTTTGTGACTTCTTTTGATAGTTCAACAGTTGGAGGAATGGCAGCCTTACCTAAATTAAAATCAGATATTCAAAAAATAAATACATTTTATAACCAGGTGAATAAACCAACTTGTCTGCAAAGTTTAATAACAGGTATTACTGAAGTGCCTCAACAAACCGATTTTGTGGTTTATCCGAACCCGGCTAAATCTATGATTAGCATTGCATCGACTATTATAGGAAGTGTAAAAATCAACTACGAGATTGTGGATGTATTAGGAAAAAAAGTTCTGGCAAACGAAAATAACTCAGGTAAATTTTCCATCAACATCAATGACCTAAATTCTGGTATTTATTTTTTAAGATTACAGGTAAATAATAGTGTAGTGGTTAAAAAGTTTGTGAAGGAATAAGCAAGTGTGGTTTTTTTAATTAATCCTCTTTCAATTAATTTGAAAGAGGATTTTTTGTTTTAAAGTCGTTTACTAAAAAATCAGTTTTCAGGTTATGGTCGACAGTTATCGGGAAAAAGCTATCACTTGCTAAAGATTCAGATTAATGCGGGATTATGTCGTTAAATTTAAATTACTAAAACAATTTTTATGAAAAAAATACTCCTATTATTAGCTTGCTTCTCACTGTTTGCTGCTAATGCCCAAAATGGATTTACAACTTACACAACTAATCTAAGTATTACAGGCAATGCAAAAACTCAAACTGCATTCTTATTGGATAATAATTCAAATAAATGGATAGGGTATAGAACTATAACAAGTGGAACAAATATTGCGAATGCTGGTTTGGTGAAGTATGATAATACGAACTGGACTTTATATAATAATACGTCTATACCTGCTTTCCCATCAAATTATGTGACATCATTAGCAAAAGATAATAGTGGTAATATCTGGATTGGTTGTGATTCTGGATTAGTTAAATTTGACGGCTCAGTTTTTACTACTTATAGCACTAATCATGGTTTGCCTGCAAAATTGGTAAATTGTGTAGAGGTTATTGGTAATCAGGTTTACGTTGGCACAAATAGTGGACTTTCCAGGTTTGACGGTATAAACTTTACTAATTATAATGTAAGTTCGGGTACTCTGCCCGATAATGTCATACTAAGTATTAAGGCAGAATCTTCCAATTTGTTATGGCTCGGAGGAAATTCAAGACTTATAGAATTTAATATAAATGGAACTTTTACAAGCACTAGTTATGTTAACCATTCATTATCCGCATTCAAAGTTAATTGTATTTACATCGACTCTCAAAATGAAAAATGGTTAGGAACAACACAAAAAGGGATTCTAAAGTATAATGGTTCTGTTTTTCAAAATGCTAGTGATTTGTATGAAATTTTTGGTTCAAGAATACCAATTAATGTATTTGATTTAATGAGTGGCCCGCATAATGGAGTTACTTTTGTACATCAAAATGGATCTGGTTCAAGTTCCTATAGTGGATTAACAGAGCTGTCTCCGGATGGAATGGTTTATCAATATTTTTATCCGGTTTCGAATTATCCGCTTGGAAAATTTTTAGAGAAAGAGGGAAGTAATATTTTGATACTCGATGGGCAAGGTCAGAAGATATATCAAAGCTTAAATTCACAAAATAACGTTTCGCCACTTGGAGCAGTAAATGTCCATAATTTTAAAACGCTTGATATTAATCAGGTGAAGGCAGGTATGAGCAATCGAAGCGATATGCACTGGGATATTGGTGGAACTCAAAACCCTGCATATGAAGTTCCCAAAGGAAGTGGTGCTAATTCCAGCATTGCTTCTGCCTTATGGATTGGCGGACTGGATGCAGGAAATCAGTTACATGGTGGAGCCCAAACCTACCGCCAAAATGGCGTTGATTTTTGGCCTGGTCCATTGGATACAATAAACGCAACTATTGATACAGCAACTTCTAAAAGCTATGATAAGATCTGGAAGGTAAGTTATACAGATATAAATACATTTATTAATGCTTACAATTCGGGCAGTGTAATTGCAACCCCTGATATGTTAACATGGCCGGCTCACGGTGCGGGCAATAATTCTCGAAACCTGGCGCCTTTTGTCGACTTTAACGGTGATGGCTTATACAATCCGAATGACGGCGATTATCCAAAAATTAAGGGAGACCAAACTTTATACTTTATTTACAATGATAAATTGGCCGCACACAGTACTTCTTTTACGCCTATGGGCATTGAGGTTCAGGGGATGGCCTACGCTTATGGTTGTCCTGACGCGGTAAACGGCCGCAATGAATTAGCCTATACCACTTTTTATGATTACAAGATCATCAATCGTTCTTCAATGAACTATCATGATGTATATGTGAGTATGTTTAGTGATGTTGATTTAGGTTATTATGGGGATGATTATATAGGAAGCAACGTTGCTGATAATTACGGCTATGCATATAATGGAGATGCTTTTGATGACACAGCGGGTGGCTCTGTTGGATACGGTAGTCATATTCCGGCCCAGGGTTTTAATATTGTCAAAGGTCCTGTTGCAAATGTAAATGACGGCATTGATAATAATAACAATGGAATAGTTGATGAAACCGGAGAAGATTGTAAACTGAATAAGCTGACATATTTTCTTAATGAATTTGCTGGAATGGGATCAATGCATCCGCAGATTGATCCAAGAAATAGTAATGAATACTATAATTATATGACTGGATTTTGGAGAGATGGAAATCCTTTTACCTGCGGTGGTAATGGATACGGAGGTACAGTGCCATCGGGTTGGATGTACCCGGGAGATCCAAATAATAACGGAGTAAGCACAGATCCGTCAAATACTTGTGGATATTGGAAAGAAACAGGAGTTGCAGGTGATAGAAGAATGATTCTTGGTTCTGGTCCATTTACTTTAAATGCAGGGCAAATGCAGGAAGTAGAATATGCTTTTGTTACTTCATTTGACAGTTCTTCAAGCACAAACTCAAGGTTATTATCTGTTGCTAAATTAAAAACAGATATTCAAAAAATTAATACATTTTATAATCAAATGAATAAACCTAACTGTTTACAAACCATTGATGTTGGCATGAGAGAGGTGATAAAGCAAAATGACTTTTCATTTTATCCAAACCCTGCTAAATCTTTGCTGTATGTAGCGGCAAACATTGAAGGTATTAGTAAAATCCAATATGTAGTAGTTGATGTATTAGGTAAACAAGTTTTATCAGGCGATAATAACTCAGGTAAATTTTCAATCAATATCAATGACCTAAATTCTGGTATTTATTTTTTAAGATTACTCGTTAATAATAGTGTAGTGGTTAAAAAGTTTGTGAGGGAATAGAAATTATTCATAAAAAGTTAAAATAATTAAACCTGTTCATAGATTTGGACAGGTTTTATTGTTTGAATTAGGCGGTTTGAGGCCGTTTTTCTATCTTTACCGGATATAAATTTTTACCTCATGATCGCAGAAATGAACTTATCAGCCAAAGCACAACAGTTAGTAGATTTAGAAGACAAACACGGAGCGCATAATTATCATCCTGTTCCTGTTGTAATTGAAAAAGGCCTTGGTGTTCACGTCTGGGATGTGGATGGTAAACAGTATTATGATTTTTTATCAGCTTATAGCGCTGTTAACCAGGGACATTGTCATCCAAAAATTACTCAAACTCTTATTGAGCAATCTCAAAAACTGACATTAACTTCAAGAGCGTTTTACAATAATGTATTAGGTGAATATGAAAAATACATGACTGGCATCTTTGGTTATGATAAGCTTTTGCCAATGAATACAGGAGCAGAGGGAGTTGAAACTGCTTTGAAACTAGCCCGTAAATGGGGTTATGAGAAAAAAGGAGTGACCGAGAATGACGCAAAAATCATTGTGTGTGAAGGAAATTTTCATGGAAGAACTATATCTATTGTTTCTGCAAGTACAGATCCGGAAGCACGCAAAAATTACGGGCCTTTTACTCCCGGTTTTGTAACTATTCCTTACGATAATGTTTCTGCTTTATCGCAAGCATTGCAGGATACTAATGTGGTTGGTTTTTTAGTAGAACCAATTCAAGGTGAGGCGGGCGTTTATGTTCCTCAGGATGGGTATATCAAAACCTGTTACGAAATGTGCAAAGCCGCTAACGTATTATTTATTGCTGATGAAGTTCAAACCGGAATAGCGCGAACAGGTAAATTATTAGCCTGTGACCATGAAGGTGTAAAACCGGATGTGTTGATTTTAGGTAAAGCCTTATCCGGTGGGATGTATCCCGTATCGGCAGTTTTTGCTAATGATGAAGTGATGATGTGTGTTAAGCCTGGCCAACATGGTTCTACTTACGGAGGAAATCCATTAGGTTGTAAAATTGCGATGACGGCTATGCAGGTAGTGTTTGATGAAAAATTAGCTGAGAACTCAGAAGTTTTAGGTGAATTATTACGAAAAGAATTAAAAGCTATAAAATCTGACCGAATTACGCATGTAAGAGGAAAAGGATTGTTGAATGCGATCATCATAAAAGAACAGGATGGAATTTCTGCATGGGAAGTATGTTTGAAATTAGCAGAGAACGGCTTATTGGCAAAACCAACTCATGGTGATATAATTCGTTTTGCGCCGCCTTTAGTCATTACTAAAGAACAAATTTTAGATTGCGTTTCAATCATTAAAAAGACGATGGAATCCTTTAATTAAAATTTTGCTTTCTTTTTTATGAGACTTGCAGGGTAATTTTTTTCGGGAATCTTTCCTTCAAAAATATCACCATAAAATTTCTTCATAAAAGGTTTTGCTGTTAATACCGGACGCATCACATAATAGTTATGTTCCCTGTTTAATACATTCGAAAAATTAATATAGTCGGCCTTTTCGCAAAAAGGCAGTTTTGCTTTTTCCCCCAATTGATGATCTCCAAAAAGAACACTCGCACCCCTCAAAGTTTTGTCTTTATTATTAATCGTTATATATATGTGATCAGCAAACGTAAGTTTATCGAGCCATGCTTTATGATTTGTCTGGTTAACACAGGCCGCGTTCATAATCACTGAATTTACCAATGAGGGCTTTATGGAGTTGAACGCATCGTTTTTTAAATTATGCATCAACAACAAGTTTCCCATACTATGAAAAAATAAAGTAACGGTTTTAAATTTATCACCCTCCTTAGTTTTATAGGTTTGAAAATCTTTTAAAAACTCTGCATATCTTTTAGCAACGTCAGGAGCCAAAGAGCTGGTTACTTTAATATTTTTTCCCATAGGCATGTATGGCCGGCCGGTGGGCCAATCAAAAAAAATGACATCAACCGGATAGTTTCTAATTAACTTGGCTCCTCTATCAACACCGGATGTAAAGGTTCTTCCAAGGCCTTCTACAAAAACCACCAAATCATTAAACGATGATTTCAAATCCATTAATTCTGATAAAGAGGTATGAGGCACAGCTATCCAATTATTGCCATTAAAGTATACTGCTAAATATTTCAGGGTGCCGGTCGTATCATATTCAAAATCCACAAATTCATGTTTTGATTCATTATAATTTCTTGTAGTAACAACCAATAAGCATGTGTCATTTTTAACTGGAATGTAAGTTTTGTTTAAACAGATATTATCCCAGCAACAGGAAGGTAATTGACCTTTTATGCTATTGTTTTTCTGTGAAAAAACGTGGAAGGAAAACAAGGCGAAAAATGCCAGGATGAAAAATTTCATAAAAATATAATTAGTACTTATTTAAGCTTAAAGGTAATTAAGAAAATTATATTAATTTAGTTATATATAAAACCTTGCAACATGTCAAACGAGTTTAGTGAAAAAACAGCCGAAACAGGAAATTTTATAAAATGTAAGGACTGCGGTGGTAATTTAAAATACCTTGTAGGAACACCCTATTTAAATTGCGAATATTGCGGTGCCAAAAACGAGATAGAGGCTCAACAAACTCAAATTACTGAAAACGATTTCGAAGAGTTTTTAAATGAAAAAGCACACCTGGAAGATAAGCAGGAGATCAGCACTGTAAAATGCACAAACTGTGCAGCTTCAACAACGCTAAAACCAAATATTACTTCTTGTAACTGCCCATATTGCGATACACCATTGGTAATTCAAAATGCATCCACTTCAACAATTATTAAACCGGCATACGTGTTACCTTTTAAAATAGACCGTAAAAAATCAACTGAATTATTTATTTCCTGGGCGGGCCGGTTATGGTTTGCCCCTAATAAAATTAAGGATTACGCGCAGCATTCCGCAGAAAAACTAAGTGGTATTTATATGCCTTACTGGACTTACGATGCCAATACCCAAAGTAGCTATACCGGAATGCGTGGCGTTTATTATTATGTAACTGTTTCTTCTACTAATAGTGACGGAAAAACAGTCAGCCGCCAGGAACGAAGAACTAACTGGACACCCACCTCCGGCAATGTGAGCAATGTATTTGATGATGTATTGATAGTAGCTTCCAAATCATTACCTGAAAACCTGGCAAATGAATTGGAGCCATGGGATCTCCCCGATTTAGCGGCTTATAATGATAAGTATTTAAGTGGATTTGTTACCGAGAGTTATCAGGTTAATCTCAAAGAAGGATTTGATAAAGCAAAAGATCGAATGCAGGGAACGATCAGGGATTCTGTAAATTCTGATATAGGAGGAGATGAACAACAAATTACTTCTTTGAGTACCGATTATAATGATATTAAATTCAAACACATTTTATTGCCTGTTTGGTTAAGTTCTTACCGATACAAGGATAAAGTTTATCGGTTTTTAGTGAATGCCAGAACGGGAGAGGTGCAAGGGGAAAGGCCTTATTCAGCTGCGAAAATTGCTGCTTTGGTAATTACGGTTTTAGCTGTGATTGGAGTGATTGTTTATTTCGCACAACAATAATAATAGATTTGTCGTTTTCTTATTTAGCCCTTTTAACTTTGGTTTCTTTATAACCAAGTTTTTTCATGCTGCGGCGCTTTTGTTTTTTAGCTGCTTTTAATTGTTTTCTTTGCTCCCGGGCATTTTGCGTGGCTAATGAACGGCTGGGCTTTGTCTTTTTTTTATCGAGATATGGATTGAAAGCTTCCCGGGGTTTGTGCTTCCTTTTTGATCTGCGCCACATTTCTTTTCGTTCAGGACTTTCATCAAACTGAGCTTTTAAAGGAATTGATCCCATCAGACTAAGAAATAAACATAATATGGTCAGCCTTTTCATGAAACAAATAACGGATATATCTTAAAAAAGATACTTATATATCCTTAGAATTTACTAACATATGTTATCAATAATTGGGTTTTGCAGTTTGTGGCTTTTATAGTAAATTTGGGAAATTAGAACTATTTATAATGGCAATAAAAGACTGGACCAAAGAAGAGATATTAGAAGTGTATAATACACCTTTAATGGAATTAATATACAATGCAGCAGAAGTTCACAAGCAGCATCATACTGTTGGAGAAGTTCAGGTGAGTTCTCTGTTATCAATTAAAACCGGTGGTTGTCCGGAAGACTGTTCTTATTGCCCACAGGCAGCGCGTTATCATACAGAAGTTAAGGTTCACAAACTAATGAGTGTACCTGAAGTGGATGCCGCAGCTGATAGTGCGAAAGCAGGAGGTGCAAGCCGTATGTGTTTAGGGGCAGCATGGCGCGAAGTACGCGATAACCGTGATTTTGATACGGTTTTGGATATGGTTAAAACCATTAACAGTAAAGGACTGGAAGTTTGTGCAACATTAGGAATGGTTACAGAAGACCAGGCAAAACGTTTAGCAGAAGCGGGGTTATATGCCTATAACCATAATATTGATACAAGCGAAGAGAATTACGAAAATATTATTTCTACAAGAAAATTTGATGACCGTTTAAATACCATTAACAATGTGCGTAAAGCTGGGTTAACTGTGTGTTCAGGCGGTATCATTGGAATGGGAGAAAAAATTGAAGACAGGGTAGGGATGTTATACACTTTAAGTTTATTACGTCCTCAACCTGAATCAGTTCCTATCAATGCATTAGTTGCTGTTGAAGGTACTCCGATGGAAGATCAGCCACCTGTGCCAATCTGGGATATGGTTCGTATGATCGCAACTGCCCGTATTGTTTTGCCAAGAACAGCTGTACGCTTATCAGCCGGACGATTAAGCATGAGTATAGAAGGGCAGGCTTTGTGTTTTATGGCAGGTGCTAATTCTATTTTTGCAGGAGAGAAATTATTGACTACTGCTAATCCGTTGTACAATCAGGATATGGAGATGTTTAAAATTTTAGGCTTATCCAACAAACAGGCTTTCGTTGACAAGTTGAAGAAAGATGAAGTAGGTCAACCCGCAACTTTATAGTTAAAAAAATATCCCATGAAAACCATCATTTTAATATTTGCTTTATTCTCATTTGAATTAGTATTGGCTCAATCTTCCGAGATTTCAGGCAAATACGAAAAAATCGGAAAGTTTGAAAAAGGCGTTGCCATCGTTCGTAAAAACAACCTGGTTGGTGTCATTAATTCTGAAGGTAAAGAAATTGTTAAACCTGAATATGATAAAATTTCTGCTTTTGGAAATGATGGAATTGCCTATACCCGTAAAAAAGATTTAGTTGGTTTATTATCAAATACTGGAAAAGTAATTGCTGATAATGTGTATGATTACATAGGACATTTTAAAGATGGAAATGCAATCGTACGTAAAAACGGTTTATCAGGAGTCATAAATAAGGAAGGGAAGATTACTGTTGATTTAAAATATAACAAATTGAGTTGTGAAGAAGGTGGTGTTATTAGAGCAACAAATGCTGATGGAACCATGACTCTTATCAAACCAAACAATTAATGGGATTAAAAAATCCTTCTTCTATTATTGAATTACTTAAGCAACGCCAAATTAAAGGTAGTTTACGTTCCTTAATTTCTTCTTATCCTTCAATTGATTTTTCCAGTAATGATTATTTAGGATTTTCCTCGCAAGGTTCATTAGCTGAAGAATTGAAAACTTTGCAATCATTCAATTTTGTAGGATCCACCGGTTCCCGTTTAATCAGCGGTAATTCAAAGCTATTTCAAGAGGTAGAAAAATCTGTTGCTGAATTTCACGGCGCAGAAGCTGCCCTGATTTTTAATTCTGGTTATGATGCAAATTTAGGTTTACTGTCTTCTGTTCCTCAAAAAGGAGATTTAATTTTAAGTGATGAATTAATCCACGCTTCTTTAATTGATGGGATCCGTTTAAGTTTTGCAACACATTACAAGTTTAAACATAACGATATAATTTCCTTAAAGGAACTGATAGAACGACATCACGGTACCTTCAATGAAATTTATGTGGTGGTAGAAAGCGTTTATTCGATGGATGGTGATTGTGCCCCATTAGTTGAACTAGCGGAACTTTCCAGGAATGAAAAAATTCATTTAATAGTTGATGAAGCGCATGCTATAGGTGTGTTTGGAGAAAATGGAAAAGGCTTATGCCAGGAATTAAACATTGAGAAAGATTGTTTTGCGCGGATTTATACATACGGGAAAGCAATGGGATGTCATGGAGCTTCAATTGTGGGAAGTAAAGAATTAAAAGATTTTTTAATAAATTTTTCAAGATCTTTTATTTATACTACAGCTATGCCCGAGCATAGCGTTTTAGCAATAAAAGCTGCTTATCGTTTATTATCAAAAACAAAAGAAATCCAGAAATTAAAAGAGAACATTTCTTATTTCAATTCTAAGATAATTGCGTCTGGTAATTTCATAGAAAGTAGAAGTGCTATTCATTGCAAATTAATTCAAGGAATTCAAGAGGTTCATAAATTGGAAGAGAAATGTGCTGACAATAATTTTTTTGTAAAGTCAATTAAAAGTCCCACGGTAAAGGAGGGGAAAGAACGTGTTCGTATTTGTTTGCATTCTTTTAATACTCAGGAGGAAATTGATGTATTGTTTAAATTGATGAGTTAGCAGTTAGATTTTTTCTTTACCACACAAACACACCTAAATCCAAGCATAGCATTTTGCTTTGTATAGTGATAATCTTTTCCAACCAGGCATTCTTCAATATTGTTTCTCCAACAGCCGCCTTTACAAATCCCTTTTTCCTGAACCATTTCTGCCACATTGCCAAGTATATTGTATAAACCGTATAGACTTTTAGAATAAGACCTTACCGGAACTGTAACATCCGGGTAAGAAGTCCCAATTGTATCAGGGTGCACACAATTTATCTGATATTCCCCTTTTTTATTTTTGCCATTATTTTTAAGTGTACGAGTTGAAAATTCAGCCAGTCTTTCCCATTCCATTTTTGTTGGCAAACGGTATTCGAAATTCTCGTGTTTGAAATCTTTTTTTAAGGTCATAAATGCTTTAACTCTATCGGTTCTCCATTTACTATAAGCCAGAGCTTGGTTATAGCTTATACCAACAACAGGAAATTCCCAATATGCCTTATGCCTGTAGTAATATTGAACATATGGTTCATTGGATGAGTTTTTTTCTCTCCATACTAAAGTATCCGGTAATGTTGCCAAATGTTCTTTTGAATTTGCGCCATAAATTGATTTTGTCCACATTTCATATTCCTGCCATGAAAAATTGGAAATTTCCACTTCATCTGCAAACAAAGTGTCATTAATTTGAACCGTTCCCGGTGGAATAAATTCCTTTTTGGATTTTATTTTAAAAGAAACTGTAAGAAAAAATATTCCAAATAAAAAGTAGAGTAGTGGCCTCATAAATCAGTGTTTTAATTTTAAATTCCAATTGCTTTTCTTAAGTCGGTTGCATCATTAATATCGGAACTCAATTCAGTGACAGGGATTTTATTCTGCCTGGAACTAAAACTCTGATTTAATAATTCTTTATTACACAGGTAAAGTTTTCCATTTGACAGAACACATAAACTATAGGTTTCTTTAGGATCATAAGAAATAAAATGGCCAGAAAAGTTATAAACCAGGTTTTTAGAATGACTTATTAAGTAGGTCTGTTCCGCTTTTATAAAGGAAGCACCTCCATTAACAGTGAAAACAGGGGTAATTTTTTCGCCCTGAGGCATATTTGTAGGGCAATCAGAATTACAGATACCAAAATTACTAAGGTTAAAAATTCGGGTAACTTTTATCTGGCTATTCATGGATCGCATTTGGTTGCTTAGTGTTTCATTCATTTCCTTTTGATAACGGATTCGTTCCTTAAGCATTTCAGATGTTAGCCTTTTTTGTTCTTCGGCGTATACCTTTTGTTTCGCTTCAAACTCTTCCTGTAATTTCTTTTCATCAGCCTCACGTTTCGCTACTAAGTTTTTGTAGTCACTGTATTTTGTTTCATAAGATTTTAATGCTTTGTCGTAATCAGCTCCTGTTAAAGCAGGGTAAACAATCAGTTTTTCAATACGTTCCCTTAACTTCAAAGTCAATAAATAGTTTTTTCCTTTTACAGGGCCTTCAGAAACTTCAGCACTGCTCCAGGTAATGTCCGCTAATTTGGAACTGTAGTTTTTATTTTCTGTGCCTACTTCAAACACTGCATTTTTAAAAGCTTCCAGTTCCGGAAACTCTTTATAGTTAACATCCAGTTCAAATTGTGGCCTGCCGGCTGTAGCTTTAGTAGGCTTAGCAGGTGTTGAAACTTTTGGCAGTTGATTAACTTTTTTAGAATACACAATCTTTTCAGATTCAATTTTCGGAGGAATGGCATCCAATTGCTTTTGTAGTGATATTACTTTGGGAGAATCTGATGTTTTAGCTTCTGAGACTGAGGCTCTCGAAGTCTCACGTTTCTGTCCCTTCAAAGAGTTGTCCCTACTCACATATACCCAGTTTTTCGCAATGGTATCTAATACATACATATTATATCTATCAGCCGTATGTTCGGATTGGAATTCAACAGTGATTTGTTTTTTAGGATTAATATAAACAGGTTCTCCATTCTGGTAACCCTTAATATCAATCATTCCCGCACTTTCTAACGTTGATTGAACGCCGGCGCTATCATAGGCCATTGGAATACCGCTGGCAATAATATCAGCCTGATTATGAAATTCCCTGTATTTAATTTCTACGTCACCTATAATATCTAGCCCTTGTTTATTAACAAAGGCTTTTTTAGGAATAATAATTTTGGAATTGCTTGAGTGTTTTAGAGTTGCTCCTTGTTCTGATTTTACTTTATAGGAAGTGTAAGGAACGTTTAATCTGGAGATTGGAGGTGCGATAAAAGCCTTATTGGGCTTAGGATTTGAAGTATTTTTAGTTTGTTGGTTAGTAGCTATTTTATCATGTGTAGTTTCTTTTGGTGGTTCTTTTTTGAATACTGAGAAATAAGTAACGGTACAAATAACGGCAACGCCTGCAATGATTGCCGAGTAGGTGGCTTTTTTATTTTTTAAAAAGCTGGCATCACTTCGGGCTTTTTCGATGCTTTGCTTTTTAAATTTATTAACGAGTTCCCCAAAATCTTTATGTGAATTGATTTCTTCATCTGGCACTGGTTGTCTGTTAATGTTAAATTTAGTTCCCATTATTTTTGGATGTTTTTGTAAGCGTTTTTTTTACACGATCAAGTATTCTATATAATTTTACTTTTGCGTTTGTTTCTGTTAAATTTAATATTTCAGCGATTTCTTTAAACGGACGTTTTTCAAAAAAACGTAGTTCAACCAATTGCAAATCATCTTCCGGAAGATCTTTGATCACAGTCATTAAAATGCCTTTGTATTGTTCCATGTATTCTTCTTCCACTTCCTCGCAGATGTATCTCAAATCACTAACGTCTGCATTTACAGTTCTGAGGTTTTTCCTGTTTCTGAATAGCTGCATCACCTCGCTGTGAGCAATACGGTATAACCAGCTGGCGAAGGGCACACCTTTGTATTCATATTTTTCAATATTAGTCAATGCTTTTAAAAACACCTGCGCTGTTAAATCAAAAGCCGTGTCTTTACAATCCATTCTTTGGTATACGTATCCAAAAATTTGTTTGTAGTATTTATCGTACAATGGCCCAAAATGTTCCGGATTTTGTTTCGCAGCCTCTATGATCATTTGCTCATCAAGCAACATGTCGGCGGTATGGTGATATCGGGGGGAAAATTCCATATGTACTGCGTTTAAAAGCATTGTAGGTTTATAATACAAAACCATACAAATAGTTACAGCTAAACATGAAATAAGCATCGACGAAAAGTTAAAGGCTTGAGTATCAGTCTATGTATTTTTGACTGCACTGAGTGAAATAACGTTAATTTTGGATGAAATTAACTTTTGATCGAGTGAATGGATGTTTTGGACGGCGAAATTTCAGAAGAAAATCACGTCATTTAGAAAAAAAACTTGATTTTTTCTATTTGAAAGACATTAAACACGAATCCCAATAATACAAACATCATCCACTTGCTCCAAATCACCTTTCCATTTTGAAAATGTTATCTCCAATATGTCTGATTGCTTTTTCATGCTCTCATTCACATTATTTATTAATAAATCCTTTAGTGACTTATACTTGAATTTTTTCCCTTTCTCACCACCAAACTGGTCGCAATATCCATCGGTTATAAGGTAAAAAATAGTTCCTGGTACTAAATCAATTTCATGTGTTGTAAAAGGCAACGGATTATCAGCTTTTCCAATAGGCTGTTTATTTGCTTTTAATTCGGACAGTGTTTCTGAATTCGGTAAAACGTACCATAAAGGATTATTAGCCCCAGCCCAGGTTATTTTTTTGTTTAATTTATCAATACATAACATAGAAATATCCATGCCATCTTTCACATCGCTTGAACTTTTTTCAAATGTTTCTAAAACCAATTCTCTTGTCTTGTCCAGTAATAGTCCAGGTTCGGTTAACCCAAATTCTTTTAAAGACCGATTTAACGCATTGCTACACACAACTGAAACAATTGCTCCTGGAACTCCATGACCTGTGCTGTCAGCCGCAGCAATTAAGAATTTATCCTGATAGTATTCTGCCCAATAGAAGTCACCTGCAACCAAATCTTTTGGTTTATATAAAATTAAATTCTCAGGAAAATGTTCAGTAATAAATTCTTTAGGCGGTAATATGGCTTCCTGTAATCGTTTAGCATAAGTAATGGAATCTATAATCTCTTTTTGATGTGCCTCTAAAGTGTGTTTTTGTTTTCCAATTTCATCGCGTTGTTTGGCAATTTCTTCGTTTTGATGATTAAGTTCAATATATGCCTCATCCACTTTTGTTTTTTGAAGCGAAATCGTATTTCTTTGTTGCTGTGTAATTTTGTAACGGTTGAACATAAAGCCGGCAAAAATTAATACCAGAATTAATCCTCCGTACAAAGCCCAACGCTGGGTTTTTTCCTGTTTAAGCTGAGCTTGTTGCGCTTTGAGTTGTGCGTTTTTCACTTTTTGAGCTTCAACATTTTTGATACTATCAGCCGATGCTTTCTTTCCGTATTCATATTGAAACTGTTTTTTTATTGATGCTTTCTTAGTTTCTTCATTTATAATACTATCCTGCATTTGCATTTCTAATTCGTACATCGCTAATGCTTCCTTATATTTTTTTTGGTGCGCATATATTTTTTTTAGGAGTGAAGACGCTTTTTTTATGTTTAGTGGATAACCTAATTCCTTGGATGTTTTAAAACTGCGGTTAGCATATACCATTGCCTCCACTACTTTCTGCTGCTCCAGTAATATTGTTCCAATATCATTTAAGGAGTTTGCTACTCCCCATTTGTCTTTAATTTCTTCTAAAATTGCCAGACTTTTCTGAAAATATTCTAAAGCTTTATTTTTGCCAACTCTTACGCATTCTTCTTTAGTTCCTTTACACGATGGGTCGCCCATATCAGAATAGGCATGTCCAATATTACTTAATGAAATAGCAGTACCTCTTTTATCGTTAACTTCTTCTCTTAATTTTAAACTTTTGAAGTAGTACTCCATGGCTTTTAATTTGCCTTCTCTGATACAAATTTCTTTCGAGGATTTACACGAAGGAGTTCCATTATTAAAATATACAATACCAATATTGTTTAATGATTGGCTGATTCCTTTGATATCTTTAATTTCTTCCCTTATTTTTAAAGATCTGTCATACGCGTCTAAAGTTTTAGATATGTCGCCTTGTGTTAAATAAATTTGCCCGATATTATTTAAAGAGTAAGCGATTCCTTTTTTAATATTTAAAGCTTCATTTCTATCTTTATTTTCCGCTAACATTTCTTCATAAATTTTTAAACTTTTATGATAAAAGTCTAATGCTTTCTGAATATCACCCCGACTGTTGTGTATATAACCAATGTTATTCACTGAGTTGGCAATTCCCGCCTTGTCTTTGATTTCTTCCTGTATTTTCAGGCTCTTTTGGTAGTATGATAAAGCTTTAGGTACATCGCCCCGGTTATTAGCAAGGAAGCCAATATTATTAAGTGCAGATGCAATGCTTTTTAAATAGAATCTTTTCAAAGAGCTTCCGACAGGCGAAACAGAAACACCTTTTTCAGCAATCATAAGCATTTGGTCATTATATACAACCCATACTTTATCATCGTTTTCAGCTTCAATTAATTCTTTTAAAATATTGATACGAATAGTATCGTGTTTAGCAATTTTTAAAGAAGTTTTTAAGGAATTAGTTGTGATTTCCTGAGCATTTGTATAAACACTCAATATTAAGAACAAGCAGATATAAAACCGCGTGATCAAAATAAATTCCTTGCTTTTTCGATCGCTGAAGTTAATCCTTCTAATTTACTCCCACCTGCCTGTGCATAAAAAGGCTGACCACCGCCACCACCATTAATTTCTTTAGCCAAATCACGGATAATATTTCCTGCATTTAAGTTTTTATCTTTTACCAGATTATCATCAATGATCACTGAAATACTTGGTTTGCCTTTTACTTCAGCACCAATCACACATACACAGTTTTCAACCTGATTGCGGATTTCAAACAAAATATTTTTTATTTCTTCAGCGCTATCAAAAGATATTTTTTCGATGATGATATTAATACCATTTTTCGATTCTACTTTTGATAATAGAGTTTGTTTGATGCTTTGTGCTTTTTCTTTTAAGAGAGATTGCAATTGCTTTTGCAGATCATTATTCTCTTCTAGCAGATTGCTTAAGCTTTTAATGACATCTTTATTATTCTTCAATAAAACTTTTACTTCATTTAAAGTAGCGATCTGCTCATTAAAAAACTCTTCAGCTTTAATGGCTGTTACCGCTTCAATACGACGGATTCCGGCAGCAACTGCACTCTCAGAAATAATTTTAAAATAACCGATCTGTCCGGTGGCTTTCACATGAGTTCCACCGCACAATTCAATGGAGTAATTTTTATCAAACTCTACCACGCGCACTACATCTCCGTATTTTTCACCAAACAATGCCATGGCACCGGTTTTTTTTGCATCATCAATGGTCATTTGCTGAATCCTGCTTGAAATATTTTCGCGGATTTTTGTATTGACGATTCTTTCAATCTCCTGTAATTCTTCATCGGTGATTTTAGAAAAATGTGAAAAGTCGAAACGTAAATTGTCATCATTTACTAAACTTCCTTTTTGTTCCACATGTGTTCCTAATAACTGTCGCAATGCTGCGTGTAATAAGTGCGTGGCACTGTGGTTATTTTCTGTATAAGAACGTTTGATACGGTTTACCTTTGCAGTGAAGGTCGCTTCCATGTTTTCAGGAAGCTTATCGCAAAAATGTATAATTACACCGTTTTCTTTTTTTGTATCGGTAATGTTAATCGATTCGTTGATGTTGGATAATGTTCCTGCATCACCAACCTGTCCGCCACTTTCCGCATAGAAAGGGGTTTTGTCCAATACAACCTGGAACTGCTCTTTATTTTTAGCTTTTACTTTACGGTAACGAATGATGTTTGCTTCAGATTCTAATTCCGAATATCCTACAAACTCTGTTTCAGCCGTTGAGCTATCCGATGTTTTTTTATTTTTTTGTATAGTTATCCAATCGTCTGTATCTACAGAGGTTGCAGCGCGGGAGCGATTTTTTTGTTCTGTTAATAAACGATTGAATTCTTCTTCATCAATACTTAAATCATAACCACGGGCAATTAAGGATGTTAAGTCTAATGGAAAACCAAACGTATCATATAATTCAAATACTAACTTTCCATCAATCACTTTACCTGATTTCGAATTCGTTAGATCAATACATACCTGGTCAATACGTTTTAATCCAATCTCTAACGTTTTATAAAATGATTGTTCTTCTTCTTTAATGACTTTTTCAATTAAAATTTTTTGAGAATTTAATTCAGGAAATTGCTGTCCTAACTGATGAGCCAAAGTTGGAACAATACGGTACATGAAAGGTTCTTTAATGTTTAAAGACTGATAACCATAACGAATAGCACGGCGTAAAATCCTTCTAATAACGTACCCTGCACCAGTATTACTTGGTAACTGTCCATCAGCAATAGAAAAAGAAATAGTGCGAATATGATCAGCGATCACACGCATGGCAATGTTAATGATCTGTTGTTTTTTGTGTTCATTCTCACCCTCTGGCTTATAACGTAGTCCACTTAACTCTTCAATTTTATTTAGTAAGGGAGTAAATACATCAGTATCATAGTTCGATTGTTTGTTTTGCAATACACGCACCAAACGTTCAAATCCCATCCCCGTATCTACATGTTGAGCCGGTAATTTTTCAAGACTTTTATCAGCCTTGCGCATGAATTCCATAAATACATTATTCCAAACTTCAATTACCTGCGGATCATCATTATTGACTAATGTTGCTCCCTCTACTTTTGCTCTTTCCGCATCGCTTCTTCCATCATAATGAATTTCGGTGCATGGCCCGCACGGACCGGTATCGCCCATTTCCCAGAAGTTATCTTTTTTATTTCCTTTTAAAATTCTGCTTTCATCCACATATAATTTCCAGGTATCATAAGCTTCCTGGTCAAATGGCACATTTTCTTCAATGCTTCCTTCAAACACGGTAACGTATAAACGGCTTTTATCTATTTTATAAACCTCAGTTAGTAATTCCCATGCCCAGGCGATAGCGTCTTTTTTAAAGTAATCGCCAAAGCTCCAGTTACCAAGCATTTCAAACATGGTATGATGATAAGTGTCAACGCCAACTTCTTCTAAATCGTTGTGCTTACCGCTTACCCGGAGACATTTTTGTGTATCGGCCACACGGGGAAATTTAATAGACGCATTACCTAAAAAAATATCTTTAAAAGGTGCCATCCCTGAATTGATAAACATTAAGGTTGGATCACCTTTTACTACCATTGGAGCAGAAGGAACAATTTCATGGCCCTTTGATTTGAAAAAATCTAAAAATGTTTGACGTACTTTATTTGATTCCATATAGTTTAAAAGAAGTAGCGAATATACTAAAATCAGGCGCATAGCAAATCATAAATTATTCACTTTTTAGGTTCCTGCGTGAGGGATTGCAGGGAAATCCTTTTTGCTGACTCTTCGCAAAAAGATTGGACTGAAAAGCCCGACCCGCTGTCTCTTTGCGGGGCACGCCCAGTTTTCTTTGTATAAATTCAACCTTCCTACTTACCTATTTCTGCCGATAAATGCATTCTAAAACCAATCAATTTATTATATTTGCTGGTCTTTATCGCCTAAAATGTCTAAAGTAAAATATAAGTTTAATACCAAATCCTTAACCTACGAGAAAGTTAAAATTACTTTTAAGCAGCGTTTATTGCAGGTGCTATCTTACTTAGGAATTGGAATTGTGTTTGCTGCTTTTACAATTTTATTGGGTTATAGGTTTTTACCTTCGCCAATGCAGAAAAAACAAAAAAGGGAATTGGAAGTTGTAAAATTGCAATACGAACTTTTGAATAAAAAAATGAACCAGGTGCAAACAGTATTAAATGATTTGCAAGACAGGGATGATAATATATACCGTGTAATTTTTGAAGCTGAACCTATCGCAAATTCGATAAGGCAAGCGGGTTTTGGAGGAAGCGACCGGTACAAAGATTTGGAAGGATATGAAAATACTGCTCTAATGAAAGAAGTAACAGAGCGTCTTGACCGGATTACAAAACAAATTTATATACAATCCAAATCCTTTGATGAAGTAGTGAAAATGGCTAAGGGAAAGGAGAAAATGATTGCTTCTATTCCGGCTATTATGCCTTTAAATAATAAAAATTTAAAGCATGCCCCAAGTGGTTACGGATGGAGAACGCACCCAATCTATAAAACACAGGAGTTTCATCCCGGAATGGATTTTACCGCAGAACAAGGCACGCCAATTTATGCAACAGGTGATGGTGTTGTGGAAGCAGCCGATGCTTCTGCCCAGGGTTACGGAAATCATGTTGTAATTAATCACGGGTTCGGTTATCATACTCTATATGGACACATGAGTAAAATGGCCACCAAACCTGGTGCGAAAATAAAACGTGGTGATTTGATTGGTTATGTTGGAAGTACAGGTTTAAGCACTGGTCCGCATGTGCATTATGAAGTGATTAAAAATGGAGAAAAAGTGAACCCTATCAATTTCTATTATAACGATCTGTCTCCTGAAGAATACCAGATTATGTTAGAGATGTCCTCTAAATCCACACAATCATTCGATTAATGAATTCAACTTATAAGATTGGATTCTACACAGCTATTTCATTAGTGATTGCTAATATGATCGGTACCGGTGTATTTACGAGTCTCGGTTTTCAACTGTTCGATATTCATTCTGTATTTAGCATTTTGGTTTTATGGTTACTTGGAGGCATTATCTCTTTTTGCGGGGCTTTGGTTTATGGCGAATTAGGAGTCGCTATTCCAAGGAGTGGAGGTGAGTATGCCTATCTTTCAAAATTAATGCATCCTTCAGTTGGATTTTTATCTGGTTGGGTTTCTTCTACAGTTGGCTTTGCGGCACCGGTGGCATTGGCAGCGATGGCTTTAGGAACGTATGTACATAAAATTTTCCCTGAAATTAATATTACTATTAGCGCTTTAACTGTAGTGGCATGCATCACATTAATTCATTCTATGGATTTAAAAGCGGGTAGTAGTTTTCAAAGAGTTCTAACTGTTCTAAAAGTGGTGGTTATTATAGGGTTTATTTTAGCGGGATTAATTCATACGCCGGATCATTCAATTACAATTCTACCGCAGCCAAACACGATGAAGGAATTTTTGAGTGCCGGTTTTTGGATATCGCTAATGTATGTGTCTTATGCATACAGTGGCTGGAATGCGGCGTCATATCTTGCGGGCGATATGCATGAACCTCAAAAGAATTTACCAAAAGCATTATTATTAGGTACACTGATAGTTACTGTTATTTACGTGTTGCTCAATTTTGTGTTTTTATACAGCACTCCAATGTCTGAACTAACTGGTGTTTTAGAAATTGGCCACGTTAGCGCAGCCCATATTTTCGGCGACTTTTTTGGAAAAATGATGAGCCTTGTGATTGCTTTTTTATTATTGTCATCCATTAGTGCAATGATTATGGCTGGCCCGCGCATTATAAAATCGATGGGCGAAGATTTGCCAATGTTGAATGTTCTCGCAAAAACAAATAACAGAAATGTGCCCTACATGGCCGTTATCACACAATCTTTAATTACTGTATTATTAATTATCACTGCTCAGTTTGAATCTGTGCTAACGTTTGTCGGATTCAGTTTAAGCATCTTCACTTTTTTAACGGTGAGTAGCATTTTTATTTTAAGGTATCGTAAAATGGAAACACCGGGCTATAAAACCTTGGGCTACCCAATCACACCTTTAATATTTTTAGCGTTGAACGGTTATACAATTTACAAGGTTTTGGAAATGAAACCGGTTGAATCTTTATTAGGATTATTAAATGTGGCTATTGGCGGGATCATTTATTTTATTGGAAAATTAATAGCAAACAAAAAAGAAAAAAAATATGTTTAAAAAAATCAATGTATCGATACTTGTTGGTTGCGTTATGATGGGATGTACTCCTTCAGCTACAGTAAAAACTGGTGAGTTGAAACAAGATACGGTTGTACCTCAGATCGTATTGGAAAAAGAAAGAAATGATTCAATTGAAGCTGCAAAGCTTATTGATAATAAAACCAATGACACTTTAAATGCCCTGGCAAACATTATGTCGGGAATTACTGATACCAGTTCAATTTTTCAATATGTTCAAAGTACTCCAGATTTTAAGTCCTTCAGTAAAAATTTTGACAAACGTTGGAACACATACGATTCAGCTCGTTTAATGAATTTAAGAAAATTCAGAGATAATGAAATTTCACAAGTAGTGAAGCCACAATCAACCTTATTTTATCCTTTTTCCGGACCTGATATTTTACATGCGCAGGCATTTTTCCCGGACGCAGATCAATATATAATGATTGGTCTTGAGCCCGTAGGGAGTTTGCCTGAGTTTAAAAAGGAAGAAATTGATTCGTTGGATATTTATTTTTCTAAAGTAAATACTTCTTTAAACGCGATTTTAAAATTCAGTTTTTTCAGAACACAAAGCATGAAAAATGATTTGAAGAATGCAGAAGTGGATGGAACGATGCATTTATTGTTATTGTTTTTAAAACGTACCGGAAACGAGTTGATTTCTGTTAAGCCTGTTACCGTTGATAGTTTAGGTGGTATCATTTACGTGAATTCATTTTCAGAATTAAAAAAAATAAAAGCAAATACAAGAGGTGTAGAGATTCAGTTTGTAGACATCAATAAAAATCAAAAGACCTTATATTATTTTTCATTAAATGCAGCTGATGGCGGATTAAAATCAAATAAGGGATTTGTTGCTTATTTAAAAAATATGGGAACAGTTAATACTTATTTAAAAGGAGCCTCTTACTTAATGCACAAAAATTATTTCTCCATGATCCGCAATGTGATTCTAGATCAGAGTCAACATGTGGTGCAGGATGATAGTGGAATTGCATTTCATTATTTTCTAAATGATGATCAAAAATGGGATTATGCATTTTACGGGCAATATTTAAAACCAATCCCGATGTTCTCTGCATTTTATCAAAAGGATCTTGACTCTTTATATAAACATCAGGGATCAAAGCCCATTGGATTTGGAATTGGATACAACTTTAAAGATAAGAATAGTAACATTATGATTGCGACGAAACAACCTTAATTATGTTTTTTCGGATTATATTTTACAAAAAAATTAATCCAAATTGCCCTTGAACTTCTAAATACCAGAGGAAAAGAAATTATCAAAAGAATAAGCAACGAAACTAAATTTGGAGCAATGGCCCAGCCATAAAAATAAAACACGGTTAAATGAACAATTACTGCAATTACAGTTGTAGTAGCATGGCTGATCATCATGGCGCCATAATAGAAGCCGGTTTCCCTGTAAAAATCTTCACCACAAACCGGACAGTTATTTGGCATTTTATCAAGGTCTTTCAGCTTATAAGGATTTTTATTCAGGAACAAATCACCTTCGTGACATCTGGGGCATTTCAGTTTTAAGATGCTGTAAAGTTTACAGCCTCTTTTAAATGGATTATAAATAACGAATCTGTTCATGGTCAACTAACATTGTTTTATCCACAGTTTTAATTCACCGTTATAATCTTCCCTCACTTTTTCGTAAGAGTTTGGAACTTCAAAATTATTGCCGTAATAGGTTACCAACCTTGTTCCTTTTTTTGCCAGGTCTAGTTGTGTTTCTGTGTGATTCAAATAAACACTGTAAAGGTCTGCTTCTAAAGCTACTTCATCATTCAATCGCTTTACAAACTCAAGGTTTTCGTAAAACGGATTATAAATATAAAACGCCTCATAATCCAAAAATTGAATATCCAGAATATTGGCATGTTGTATGGTTACATTCTCAAGATCAAAATGTTTGGCAATTTGATTTCCTATCTTGCATAAACTTTCACGGTGTTCGATACCATAAAAATGTGCGTTAGAAAAACAGGCCCCTGATGTACAGAATTTTCCGACTCCTGCACCAATATCCAGAATTCTACTTGCCTGAGTTTCAGTTAACCATTCCGCTGCTCTTTTAGCCACTTCAATAGGTGTAAAATATAAACGGGAAGCAGATCTTAAATATGGAGGCAAAAAGCTTTCAAAACTTTTTTCGGTTAATTCTCCTGCATGAATGGATCTTTTAATACTTTCCATAAAAATTTTATAAAAATACGGGCATACAAAAGTATCAATTTTTGGTCGCTTCAATCATTTTGTTTTAATTACATGAATTACAGTTTTAAATCCCGGTGAACATAAACTGGCCTGATAATCTTTATATTTGGATAGTTAAAATTAAATAATGTGTTTAATGAGAAATTTAAATAATATATGCGGTCAGATGATTTTAATCACATTGACAATGTTCTTATTTACAGTGTGTAAAGGTCAAAATAATTTTAATTTTGATTCTCTTTTATATACAAAACCCATACTTCAAAAAGTAAAGGCTAACTCTAAAAAATACAGGTTACAAATCATTTATACCCAAATTACGCGTGATGTAAATGGTAAGCCATTCTTTAAAGACTTTAAATATCTGGTTGATTCATCTAATTATTTTTATTGTGCCAGTTTAGTAAAGCTACCTTGTTCTATTTTAGCCCTTGAAAAAACAAAAAGATTACGGTTGTACAGCAATACAATCATGTTCACGGATAGTGCAAATGCTTGTCAACATTCTGTAAGAAAAGATGCGACATCTGTCAATGGATATCCCAGTATTGCCCAATATATTAAACGCATGGCGTTGGTAAGCGATAACTTCGCTTACGGAAGAGTTTACGAATTTTTGGGAGTTGATGATATTCATAACCGTTTGGCGGAATTAGGATATAAAAATGTGCGCATTGTTCATCGTTTTGATGGAGGCTGCAAAGGAACCGAGCATACTACCACTAACCCAGTATCCTTTCTTAAGAATGATCTAACGCCAATTACTTCCCAGCCTCAACAGGAAGCATCTAAATTATACACACATCCTTTAGGCGAAGTGAAAGTTGGAAAGGCACATGTTGATGCAAATAATAAAAGAATAAATCAACCAAAAGATTTTACCAATATGAATTATATGTCTTTAGAAAATACACATTCCATGTTGAAACGGTTAATATTCAATTCTGATCTTCCGATAGAACAAAGCTATCACATGATAGAAGAAGATCGTTTGTTTTTAATTGAACAGTTAACAGCCTTGCCCCGTGAAAGTACTTTTCCAAATTACAACAAGAGTTATTACGATAGTTATAAAAAATATTTTATTTATGGAGACAGTCGCAAACCGATCACTAACCAGGATATAAAAATCACAAATGTTGTCGGGCAATCGTATGGATTTATGGTAGATTGCGCCTACATTCAGAATAAAAAAGAGAATATTGAGTTCATGTTGAGTGCAGTTATTTATACGAATGAAAATGAAATTATTAATGATGGAAAATATGAATACAACACTACTGCCTTGCCGTTTTTAGCGGAGTTAGGAAGGCAGGTTTACGCTTATGAGTTAAATAAAAAATGAAATTGTCAGTTCGAGCGAAGTCGAGAACATTTATGCATCTCGTCTTCGCTCCATGTGACAGCTAAATATATTATTAATGAGTAACAGTATAGAAAGAATAAAAAAATTAAAAGAACTTTTACTGCTGGAGCGTGAAGAAGATTACGCACAGTATAAAGAACAATTTTTAAGAGCAGGTATTGAGCAAAGAAAAAAAAATGGAGTAACCTGGTTCCCAATTCAGATTTTATCTGATGAATTGGGTTACGCTGATTTTGTGCATTTAGAGATTGAGCGAACGAATAGTCTGGATATGCCACACCAGTTCAGTATAGGAAAAAATGTAACACTTTTCTCCAACAAAAATCCGGATGATGTCCAGGAGATTTCAGGAACTATTAAACAATCAGGAAGAAATAAAATGAAACTCATTCTTCACACAGACGAATTGCCTGATTGGTGTTACGAGGGTAGGTTAGGGGTGAATATTCAATTTGACGATAATAGTTATATTGAAATGCAAAAAGCCCTGGATGAAGTTATTGGTGCCAGAAATAACAGGGTTGCAGAGCTGCGTGAAATTATTGATGGAACAGAAATGCCTTCATTCGAAAAAACAGATGAAAGTATTGTTATTCCTCAATTAAATTTATCCCAAAACAGGGCAGTACGGCATATTTTAGCTGCTAATGATATTGCGGTGGTTCATGGGCCACCAGGAACTGGGAAAACAACAACAATTGTTCAGGCTATCAGGTTAGTTTTACAAACCGAAAAACAGGTATTGGTTTGTGCGCCTACTAATACAGCGGTTGATTTGTTAACTGAGAAATTGATTGAGCAAGGAGTGAATGTATTACGTGTTGGCCATCCGGCAAGGGTTTCAGAAGAACTTCAGAAAACAACCATCGACGGACAAATTCAATCAC
This sequence comes from Bacteroidota bacterium, assembly GCA_040387555.1. GTDB lineage: Bacteria > Bacteroidota > Bacteroidia > B-17B0 > Aurantibacillaceae > UBA4416. The sequence goes on from JAZKDO010000003.1 coordinate 1,178,582, forward strand.
ATGCCAATTATAAGGATATAAAAAATTTGCGTCGGAATGCGGAGGAGTATTTTAAAATGGCTTCTAAATTTAAACGCGTATTTGGGAAAGAAGATGCGAAACAAAGAGCGATGTATTATACCGAAGCAAGAAACTGCATTAAAGAATCACGCCTATTAGAAGATTATATCGTTGACTCTTTATTTGACCAGGCACAGGTTATCTGTTGCACGCCGGTAACTTCCACCAATAGGTCTTTATCAAAGAAAAAATTTAATACCTTGTTTTTTGATGAAGCGTCTCAGGCACTGGAAGCTATCTCATGGATTCCACTTTTGAAATGCAACCGTGTTATATTGAGTGGCGATCATTTTCAATTACCACCGGTTGTAAAAAGCATTAAAGCGAAACAGGAAGGCCTTGATAGAACCATGTTAGACAGGTGCATCACTCACGATGAAATTTCAACTTTGTTAACGCATCAGTATCGCATGCATCACCAGATCATGGCTTTCAGTAATTCGTATTTTTATAATAATCAACTGGAAGCAGATGCAACAGTAAAAGATTCGGTATTATGTAGAAATGAAGACATCGAGATTTTGAATGTTCCTATCGAATTAATTGATACTGCCGGTTGTAGTTTTGATGAATTACAAAATCCGGAAACTTTAAGTATGTCTAATAAAGGTGAAGCTGATTTGTTATTTAAGCATCTTGAATTATTATTACAGCAGTACCAGAATTCAGGAGAAGTTAGCAGAATAAGCATTGGTATTATCGCCCCTTATAAAGAACAAATTGAATTATTGAAAGAAAAACTATTGGAGTTTGATTATTCAGTTTATGCTGTAAATGAATTAGCGGTGAAAACGATTGATGGGTTTCAGGGAGAAGAACGGGATATCATTTATATTTCGTTGGTGCGAAGCAACCCGGAATCTGAGATAGGATTTTTATCCGACATCCGCCGGATGAATGTGGCATTAACCCGTGCTAAAAAGAAATTAGTAGTGATCATGGATACCGCTACCATTGGTAACCATCCTTTTTATAAAGCTTTCATAGAGTACTGCGAAAAAAACAATTTCTATAAATCTGCGTGGGAGTACAATTACGAGTCTTAACTATAATAAAAAAGCACAGTTGAATATCTCAACTGTGCCTCTTTAAAAACAATTTACTAATTACATGCCACTGCCATGTATTTTGGTGCTTTAATCTGGTACATCAGCGTTAATTTTTTACTATCCTTCGCCTGAATAGTAGATCGCCATTTTAAGATACCTGTGACTTCGTCGTATTTTGCCCCTGATAGTTCTTTCCTGTCGATGGTCACTGTTTTATCCTGAGCCAATGGTAACTGATCAATCACTTCAATTTCAATTTTAGAGGTTCGTGAGTTTTTCATGGTAATCTCAAAAGTATATTGATGCAAGATATCGTTATCCAGAATTTTTTGAGAGCACTTGTCTTTTATTTTCTGACGTTTAATGGCGATATTTTTATCAATTCCTAAAGACAATTGAATAGTATCTTCTGTTCCTCCCGGTGCTAAACTTGTTTCTCCAACATAGGACCCATCATAATAAATAGACGCTTGTCCCGACATAGTAATTGCATCTTCCCAATCTGCCAGCACAGCGGTTAAATAAACATTGTTGTTTAATTTTGGTATTGCTTTGTATCGGTAAGCAGTTTTCAGGTCTTTCACCATGATAGCCGCAAAATGTTGTTTGCCATCGCTTGGAATATTGTAGTTTAATTTTATCTCGTATTCTGTTTCTATAACATTTTCACTCACTGAAGTATAATCATAAGCATTTTTTGCTATGGCCACTTCTTCCTGCTCTAAAGTTGCGTAATCTGCTCTACTTTCTACTAATTTATCTGATATAGACATACTTGCAGGACTTGTTTGATTCATTTGTTTTTTAGTTTTGTAAGTTTGATTCGTATACCCTAGATACCAAGGAGATAAGTCAGGAAGGTTATATGAACGGTTTGGATTAGCTGTAGATAAAATGAGTTTAACATTTCCCCAATCTATACCGGATTGCTGATGAATTTGTGCTTTATAAGTTAACTTTACATTTTGTTCGTTGGATATAGCTCTCAGATCATAAGACGGAGTCCAACCGGCATTGGTGATGTAATAATTAATATTTACCGTTGCTTGTGAGGCCTGATCAGCTATTACATGTACTAAAATTCTATAGTCTACTTTCTCAACTTCTCCGCTATTATTTTGGTTAGCTAATTCGTTGCTGACATTTATGATGCGTTCATTTAATACTGTTTTTTTTGACTCTAGTTTTTCACGATCGCGTTTTAGTTTTAATTGTTCAGCATTTATGTTATATAATTTCTCACGGAGATAAGATAAGCCATCTTTGAGAGAGGCAATACTATCTCTTTTTGATTGACCTTTATATAAGCTATAGTTAAGCAATACATTCTTTTCTGTTGATAGTGCGTCAGATTTCGCTGTGATCTCCTCCAGTAAATAATTGATTTCCTGCAAGCTATCATTAACATGTTTCAGTAATTTTTTATAACGTACATCTCCATTAAGTTTTGCTTTATCAAATTCAGGATAATGTACGACATGCTGAATGTCAGCTATGATAAAATTCCCATTTCCGGATGCTTGTATTGCTGAAGCATTAATGCAATTTTCTAATCCTGAAAAGATTAGGGTATTTTGTCCTGCAGCTAAATTAACACTGGCGTTGCGGTGCACCTGTGCACCTTGCATGTAAACTATTATTTTTTCGGGCTTTGATTTAATATTTTTTTCTGTGTCAGCGGCAAAAGTTTTACCAATGGTTAAACTTAATGCAAGTATCAAAAGTGTTTTCATAAATAAATTTTTTAGGATTTCTCTTTGGATGGAAAAGACGAAGGAATTCCATAAATAAAAGTTTTTATTTTTTATTTTGGGCGAGCCCTGCAAAGATACAGGCAGGTCAGGTTTTCAGTTACAATCTTTTGTTCGTCCCTCACAAAAGGATTTTACTTCTCCCGATAGCTATCGGGATCACGCGGCTATATTCTTATAATGAATTTTAACTTATGATGAAGGTGAATTGCGTGAAGGATAGAACAAAAATCCTTTTATGGAATGTAATGGAATAAAAGATTGAAGTGATAGCCTGACGGCGCAGCCTCTTTGCGCCGGCACGCCCAAATTTTTCAAAACTGATTATCTCGATAAACTATTATTATAAGGAATACGGTTTATAATTGATCGGCCAAGTGTTACTTCATCGGTATATTCTAATTCATCCCCAACGGCTATTCCGCGAGCGATTGCTGATAAGGTCAGATCGAACGCAGCTAATTTTTTGAAGATAAAAAAGCTGGTGGTTTCACCTTCCATGGTGGCATTTAAAGCTAAAATAATTTCTTTCACTTCTTGTCTTGCTACTTTTTCTACCAGGGAATCAATGGTTAAGTTACTTGGGCCAATGCCTTCCATCGGCGAAATTAAACCTCCCAATACATGGTATACACCTTTGTATAAACCCGTGTTTTCAATAGCCATTACGTCACGGTAATCCTGAACGACACAAACTACTTGCTGGTTTCTGGCCGGATTTGCACACACTTCACAAATGTCGTGATCCGATATGGTATGACAATTCCTGCAAAATTTTAAGTCATGTTTTAATGCCTTAATGATCTCAGAAAAATGAGTCACATCCTGTTCGTCCTGCTTAATGATATGCAAAACGTAACGTAATGCAGATTTCTTACCAACTCCTGGTAAACTTGAGAAATGACCTACGGCCTGTTCTATTAACTTAGAAGTAAATTCCACTGCGTACTGTTATTTTTGAAATTACTTTGCTAATTCGATGTTCATGTTGATTTCAGCCTGGTATGAAACTTTGTCAAGCACTTCAATATTTTTAGTAACTGTTTTAAAACCGGGTGCATCGATAATCATCTGGTATTTTCCCGGAGGAAGTATCACAACAAATCTTCCGGATGACGGATTCGGTAAATAATTTCCAACAAGTTCGTTGGTAATATTATCATTTACAGAAATAAATACATCATTGTAATTAATTGCCATATTATCTTTGGTTGTAAATGCTCCTATTACCACAGAATAATCGCTTTCTACTTCATTAAAAGCTACACGGTAAATGTCAAAATCGCCCTGCCCACCAACTTTTGCAGAAGCAATGTAACCGTATTTTCCATTTTTAGAAATGCGGAAATTCATATCATCATCGGTAGTGTTAATTGGGTAACCGATATTTTTTGGACTTGCGAAGCTTGAATTAATTTCATCATAAGCCGATTTAAAAATATCATAGCCTCCCATACTGGTGTGCCCTTTTGATGAGAAATATAAAATTTTTCCATCAGGAGAAATATTTGGAAAATCCTCATCGTAAGGAGTATTAATTTCAGGGCCGGCATTTTTTGGCTCCGACCACTTTTTTCCAATTCTTTTACACAAATAAATGTCAGTTCCTCCTAAACCGCCTTTTCTGCTACTCGCAAAAAATAATGTGTTGCCATCTGAGGATATGGAAGCAGCAATTTCATCACCACCGGTATTTATTTTGGCGTCTAGTTTCTCAGGTTTGGAGTACATACCCTGAGCATCAAGCTTACTTATATAAATATTCCCTTTACCTAAACCTTCCGGCAAATAAAGCAAAATATTATCTCCGCTTTCACTCAAACCTATTACTTCCATTCCTCCATTACCAGAGTTTACAGGGGCGCCAATGGGACTTGCTTTCATATATTCTCCATTAACTACTCTCGAAATATAAATAGAGTTGTTATAGTTTCCGTTTTCCTGTTTTTCCGCATTTTTTTCAGGACGCTTAGTATTGTAAACCAGAAATGATTCATTTGCTGTTACAAATGGATAATAATCACTGTATTCAGAATTTATATTGGAACCCAAATTTCGGAATGAAACATCTACGGGGAATTTCATTAATTCTTTAGCGTTGATGCAATGCTGAATCTGTAAATCAGCATCCACTAAATTAAAGGCAGTTCCTTTAGCTTCGAGTTTAAACTTTTTAAATGCTGTGATAGCCTCATCAAATCTTCCCGAGTATTGATAGGCTCTGCCAAGCAAATATTCCGTGTTAGGTTCATGTTTTTCTTTTCGGGTTACAATCTCCAGATATGGTGCAGCTTTCCCTTTATTGGTATTATTGTTAAGGTAACAAACACCAACATTATAATTGTAAGATTCGTTCCTTGGATCTTCGTTGAGTAATTGTAAATAGTCAATCAGAGCATCTTCATAATTGCCAACTTTCATTTTATTAGCTGCAGCTTCAGGAGTTACTTTCGTTAAACCTTCATCTTGTCCGTAGTAAACAGTAGAAATGCATATAAGGCCAAATAATAAAAAATGTTTTGTCATTTTTGAAAGTTTTTAAAATATCAGAACACTAATTTATACAATTTGATAGAATTGACACGCTAATGTGAAAAACTGTTGAAATTCTTTAAATAAAACGAACACTATTTGCTTAATATTGATATTTAAGCATACCTAAACATTGAAACATGATTTCTTCAATCACCTTTTTTAGAACATTCGTATTTTGCCTTTTTGTTTTGGCATTCACTACCTGTTCAGATTATAATCAGGAAACTGACAAACGAACCGTTTTTAATTATAATGAAATGGCGGGAATTAGTAGTCTTGATCCTGCATCAGCAAATAACACTGAAGATATCTGGGGTGTGAACCAGGTGTATAGTGGATTGGTTCAAATGAATGATTCATTAGCTGTTCAGCCGTGCATCGCTAAAAATTGGTTTGTAAGTGATGATGGATTAACGTATACGTTTACGTTGAGAAACGATGTTTACTTTCACGACAACCAGTGTTTTGAAAATGGAAAAGGTAGAAAAGTGACTGCAAGAGATTTTGTGATATCCTTCAATCGCTTGTATGATGCGCGTGTCAGCAGTGCGGTTTCATTATTGTCAAATATTGATCGTACTGAAAAAACAGGATATAAAGGTTTTTCTTCTGTAAACGATTCTACTTTCGTAATTTATTTGAAAGAACCCTTTAGTGCATTTTTAAGTGTACTCACCATGAAATATTTTTCCGTAATCCCTTTTGAAGCCGCAGATTTTTATGGACAGGATTTTAGAAGAAACCCCGTTGGAACCGGACCGTTTAAATTTAAATTATGGGAAGAAGGAACTAAACTGGTGTTGTTGAAGAACGAAAATTATTTTGAGTTTGAAGGCACAAAACGTTTGCCTTACTTGGATGCTGTAACCATTTCTTTTGTGAAAGATAGGGAGACTGCTTTCATGGAATTATTAAATGGTAAGTACGATATGTTGAGTGGCGCGGATGCCTTTAATATAAATGAGGTGTTGGATAAAAATGGAAATCTGCAACCTGTATATGCTGAAAAGTTCAATATGCAAAAACAAACATTCCTAAAAACTGATTATCTTGGAATATTGGTTGATGAAAATATTGATATCGTAAAAAAATCACCATTGCGAATCAAAGCTTTAAGAAAAGCCATTAATTATGGTTTCGACCGTGTTAAGTTAGTGAAGTTCTTTCGTAACAATATTGGTTATCCTGCAACGGCTGGATTTATCCCAAATGGCTTGCCTTCATTTAATGAAAAAATTGTAAAAGGGTATACCTATAATCCTGAAAAAGTGAGACAGTTGCTTATAGAGGCAGGCTTTCCGGAGGGTAAAGGTCTTCCTGAAATTACACTTCATACTACAGATAATTATCTGGAACAAACAGAATTTGTTCAGTCACAGTTAGCAGATAATAATATCAAAGTAAATATCAGCGTTGATAAGCCTGTTGTGTTGAGACAAGCTGTTGCAAGCTGTGAATACAACCTATTTAAAAAATCATGGGTAGGGGATTATGCAGATGAGGAAAACTTCATGAGTTTGTTTTATAGTAAGAATTTTGCACCAGTAGGCTCAAACTATACGCATTACAAGAATCCTGAATTTGATATCCTATTTGAAAAAGTAATCCAGGAACAAAACCGTGAAGTAAAAAATGCGCTGTATCAGCAAATGGATCAAATGTTAATTGATGATGCGCCAATTGTTCCATTATATTACGATCAGGTAATCAGGTTGGTAAATAAGTCTGTTAGGGATTTTTCAACGAACCCGATGAATTTGTTGAATCTTAAATATGTAAAAAAAGAAACAAAGAAAGAGTAGAAATTGCGAGTTTGTGTAATTCCAACTCTTTAAGATCATTTTAGTGAGAAAAATATCTTAAATCTTTTACTTTTTAACAAATACCTGAGTGGCAAAATTGTAAAACATTTTTTTTATATATTTTCATTTTATCCCTATTTTTAACCTTTTGGTGGTTATTATTGATAAAGAAAGAAATAACCTCACACTATTACTAAAGCAATAAATTTATGTGGAAATATTTTTCTAGAACCCTATTGAGGAATAAAGCAGTATTTACAACTGTAGTACTTTTGATCACAGCATTTATGGGATATGAAACTTCGAAAGTTGAATTATCCTATGATTTTGCCCAGATCCTTCCAGATACTGATAGTACTTACATTGAATACCAGAACTTTAAAAAGCAATTTGGCGAAGATGGAAATGTAATGGTAATGGGTTTTGCAGATAAAAACCTTTTTCAATACGAAAAATTTAAAGATTGGTATGAACTCAGTAATACCATAAAAAATATTCAGGGAATAAAAGACCTGATGTCGGTTCCCACAGTTTATAAATTTGTAAAGAATGATAGTCTGGAGAAGTTTGAGTTTGTGCCTTTGATAAAAGAACCTATAAAGGATCAACAGGATGTAGATAGCATTAAAGCTGATTTCTTAGGTCTTCCATTTTATGAAGGAATCATTTACAACAAAGAAACAGGTGCCAATGTAATGGCTATTACTTTTACAAAAAAGGATCTGAATTCTAAGCGTCGTCTGGAAATTGTTTCAGAGATAAAGATATTAGCCGATGCGTTTTCTAAAAAGCATAATATTGAAATGCATTATTCAGGAATGCCATTCATTCGATCACAAGTAATGACAAAGGTATCTCATGAGATGACTTTATTTTTGATTCTTGCGATTTGTGTCACTGCTTTGATCCTTTGGGTTTTCTTCCGTTCAGGGAATGTTGTCTTCTTTTCATTGATTATTACAGGAATAGGAGTGCTTTGGTCAATGGGTATTATGCATTTGTTTGGATATAAGATCACCATCTTATCGGGGTTGATTCCACCATTGATAATGGTAATTGGTTTGCCCAATTGTATTTTCCTGATCAATAAATACCAAAGCGAGTTTGTTCTGCATGGTAATAAAATTAAAGCTATCACCCGAAGCATTGAAACTATTGGAGTAACTTTATTTTTAGCCAATATTACAACAGCCATTGGTTTTGGAGTATTATACTTTACAAAAAGTTTAATGCTTGTAGAATTTGGTTTGGTGGCTTCTATTGCTGTAATGGCAACGTATTTTATTACATTGATCTTGGTGCCTGTGATTTTAAATGTGCTGCCAACTCCAAAAGCAAAACATACCAAACATCAGGATGGAAAACTGATCAATAAGGCTTTGGATATGGTTGATCATTTAGTTCAAGAACGCCGTACAGCTATTTACATTACAACTACTGTAATAACTGCTATATGCTTTTGGGGAATGACTTTCATTGATATGAATGGTTATGTAGTAGATGACCTTCCAAAAAAAGATCCAATTTACACCGATCTTCATTTCTTCGAAGATAATTTTAAAGGCGTATTGCCATTTGAAATTGCAATAGATACTAAAAAGGAAAACGGATTGTTTGAAAACAATGCCAAAGCCCTGTATAAAATTAAAGCTATGCAAAAGGTGTTCGAAGGCTATCCTATTTTTTCTAAGCCTTTATCAGTTGTTGAAGCAATTAAATTTTCTTATCAGGCATACAATGATGGAAATCCTAAGTATTACAAGCTTCCCGGCGTTACTGATTTAAAAACGTTATCAGAGTATTCTGGTTCGTTAAAAGGACAAAATAATAAACTTTCAAAATTCATTGATAGTACCAAACAAACTACGCGCATTAGTTATCAGGTAAAAGATATTGGTTCTAAGAAAATGAAAGATCTCATGGTTGTACTTCGCCCTAAGATTGATTCTATTTTTAGCCCTGCTGAATATAAAGTAAGCTTAACCGGCCATAGCTTGGTGTTCTTAAAAAATAACGATTACCTTTTATCTAATTTATTAGAAAGTTTACTGATTGAAATTATTTTGATTGCTATTGTTGGGATCGCTTTATTCAGATCGGTACGAATCATTGTATTATCAAAAATACCTTGTTTGATACCGTTGATAATTACTGCGGGCATCATGGGCTTTTTGGATATTCGTTTTAAACCTTCAACGATTTTAATTTTTAGTATTGCTTTTGGTATATCATCCGATGGAACGATTTATTTTTTAACCAAATACCGACAGGAATTAAAAAAACACAATGCAGGTGCTGCGGCAGCTATATCTGCTGCGATTAAGGATACCGGATTGAGTATGGTTTATACTTCCATTATTTTGTTCTCAGGTTTCTCCATTTTTTCGGCATCCAGCTTTGGAGGTACAGTAGCGTTAGGTGTATTAGTTTCTTTAACGCTTGTCATTTCAATGTTTACAAACATTATTTTGTTACCGGCTATCTTATTATCTATCAATAAAAAATCTTTGAAGAAAGAAATTGTTGAAGAGCCGCTGATAGATATAGAGGATAGTTTAGAGTAGGAGATAGCCATACACATTAGCAGGTTTGTATATTTGGGTAATTTTATTTTAGAAATCTAAATTCAATTGTGAGTATTTAAAACGATACAAAATGAAAAAATTAATCTGTTTCAAAGCTTCGATACTTATAATTTTATTCTCGGCCTGTAAAAAGGATATTGCTATTGACAAGAATAGAATAGTTGAAGGGGAAATTCAATTTACAATTAATGACAATGTAACACTGAAACAGTCTTTTAATGATCTTAAATCAATAATTGGTGATAATGAATATGAGTTACGAAATTTCTATTACACAAAAGTAATTTCGCCCGACAGTATGACTTATTACTGGCATGTTTTTAAAAACTGCTCATATATAAAAGTATTCAATATCTTCAAAAAACCAAATGATGCATTTACACAGTTTAATGCGTTTAATTTTAAAAATTTAGATTATATAAACTATTCAAAATGGGACAGTATTGTAAAAACTGAAAAGCTAAAAGAAATGCCAAATGGAGGTGACAATGTTTTTAGAGCAGGTTTTTTATTTGTTCCAAAGGGAAAAGAATTAATTTGGATAAATAAATTAAAGGAATTATCGATAATTAAAGAAGCAAACTACGTTTCTAAATATTATGAAGGGCCTATGTAGTTTTTATAGTCCAAAATTAATCAGGTTTCTTATTCTGATCAATTACTTTATAGAAAACTTCCAAACTGGATTTCCTCGTGCCTGAAACCATTTTTGAATGAGAACAACAGATGTTGTGAAAAGAATTATCAATATTTTGAGTAAAACCGTTCTTTGGATAAGCGCAAAAAAGACATAAAGATTCAGTTTCGCAAAAGCGGTTCCATAAATGTTCTAAATGCACCGTAGCTCCACTTTGACCTTGTTCCCACAACAAAGCAACCATTTCCCCAAAAGCTCTAACTTGTCTGCTTCTCGCTTTGGCTTTACTAATAACGCTCTTTATCATGGCCATAAATAATGTTTCGTCAGGCCACCCATTTTTCATGAAAGTTGAAAGAGTTTCGGAAGCATTCAGAGGAATATATTGGTGATCAGAAATTAATGCGCCCAGGTTACAACCGTTTTTTCTAAGACGTTTATTTAACGCTTTTAAATGTTCAGTTGTGGCAATTATAATTACACAATCTCCAGTACGAAATCCATCCAAAACATAACCTTCTAAAAGATCCAAAAAAATGGCCTTGCTCTCATATATTTGAACTATGTGTTCATAAGGGGCAATTTCGCCCCAGAATACTTGTGGATTGCAACTCACCCACTCGCCGCTATCTTTATTTTTTCTGGAATTCATTGTCATATGTTTTTAGTAGTGTAAAATTACGGAAACATTCTTCCGGGTACATTATATACTTCCCCCAAACGTGTATCACATAACTGTTTAAGCATCACAAATTATTGACATTGGCTTGAAAAATCGTTAGCTAATATTTTATTAGTGTAACACTAATAAAAATAATTTTGACTATTTAATGGTATTTGAAAATCTCTTTAAATAATAGTAATTGTCAACATCTGTGTCATTAATGCTAATGGCCTCCTGTTGCTCTTATACCAATGATCTTTATAATTATTTAAAATTTATTTGTGTAAACAAAAATAAAACATATCTTTGCACCTCGAAAATGATAATGTTGTTTTCATAGATTAAAAAGTTCTTTAAATATAGATATTGCGGGATAGAGCAGGGGTAGCTCGTTGGGCTCATAACCCAAAGGTCGGGTGTTCGAATCACTCTCCCGCTACATTGAAAAAGCCTCTGGAAACAGAGGCTTTTTCGTTTTTAAAGGATTTTTTGACCCTCGACCTAAATCGGCTGGAGTGAGGAATTAGAGTGAGGAACTAGGGTTTTTCAAAGATTCTAAACTCGTTCTTCATTTTGACTTGTACATCCATTTTGTCCACATAATGCTTATCCATTATAGCTGTACCACTATGAGCAGTAATGTAATGGGCTTGCTCCCCAAATTGCATCCGGACTGCCGTAGAAAAAGTCTTTCGTAGGTTTTTAAAAACCAATTTTTTATTAATATTTGTTTTTGATAGGAAGTGTGTAAAAGCTTTACTAATTAAATCTGCCATTGTTTCTCGTTTTAAGCCGGATTCCGGAGCTAAAACATATTTTTCAGTCCCTTTGTAATGTTCATGACCAAGCCTCATTAAAAAAGCTTTAAAATCGCTAAAAATCATAAACTGTTTTATTTTACAGTCATTTTCGCTCATTATATTGCTATGCGACCTGTTGAATTTAAAATCTTTCATGTTGAAATGGGAGAGCTCGCCATTTTCATCATAAATGATATCGCTCCATTTAAGAAAAACGACTTCATCCTTCCTACCTCCGGTAAATAGTCCAAGCCAAAAGGCATCTACTATCCAATCCCTAAATAAATTTTTTCGTTCACCAGTACCCAAAATTTTAATTCCGTTATCTGCATTCACGACTGATAATAGCGTTTGGAAGTCTGAACTGGTGACTGACTTCGGTTCGTATTTTACATACCGTCTTTGCACATCCTCGAAAGGGTTTGAATAAGTGGTTTGATATTTATATTTTTCAATAATGTAAGATGTAAAAATACGTAGGGCACTAATGATATTATTATAGTACCTATTTTTCGCTTTCAATTTTTCAAGAATAAATTTATGAAGGTAGCCGATGTGGATGTCTTTCACTTCTAAAAATTTTAGTGTATTAACAACAACTCCGCTTTCAACTAATGCTTTAATATAGTATTTGAAATTCCGCTCGTAATCTTTAATATGACCGATTGTTCTTGTCTTCTGTTTATGAATTGGAACACCAACATTATTTAGATAGGCCATGTATTCTGCCATACAGTCAATTAATAAAACTGGTTCTGTATGAGGTACTATGTCATTGGGATTATTGAAGTTTGTTGAAACCAAGTATTTCTTAAACTCAATAAATTCAGTAACAACATCCTCAAAAGAAATTGCTTCCATATTTTTAATAACATAGCTATTCTTTGTTCCCGGAATATGAATTTTTGCTCGGTAAACTTTTAATTCACATTTGCATTTGATTTTTGATTCATTGCTATACCAGAGTTTACATTTATTGCAGTATAGATAGAGTCCAGAAATTCTGGACTTCTTAGGAAGCTTTTTCATTTGCATACTGTTTAAATTGATTTACGTACTTCTCTTTAAGAGGGTCTTTAGCTACAAAGGTCTTAAACTTCACCTCCGGTATCTTTTGAAGCGTATTTAAAGCTGGAATGTTACCGTCCGCATAAACATTGTATGCAGCCTCCCAATCATTTCCAAAATCTTTTCTGAGTTTTTCGATAAAAGGTCGCTCAAAAGCTTCCTTAAAAGCTGATTCTAAAACAAATTCAATCCTTCCAGTTTTGATTACTAAAATATTATTTTTTCTGCACCATTGTCTAACTGCTCTAATATCTTTATATCCTAGTTCTTTAGTCAATTCACTTAAGTTTATAGTATCCATCTTACTTTTTCTTCTTTCTTTTGTAGGTATTATCAAGACTTTCCTGAATGAATAGCTTATTAAGTTCATTACGCTTCAACAAATATTCATACTCTCCCCAAATTGATAAATCAGATAAACATACCTCTTCTTTATATTCAGCCTCCATATACCTACAAAGTAACTTTTCCAGCATTGGAGTATTTGAAAGGTCTTCTAGCTCGAAATTTTCATCCAAGTTGTAATTGCTTTCTTCGGTAACCTCATATTTCTGAAGATTTCTACTAGCATTATTTTCCACGGTAGTTTGTTGTTTCTTGTTGCGTAGCTTATACCACCCACTAAACATAATGAACCTTAAAGTATCCGCTCCGTAATAACTCAAATCACCATCTTCCAATACTAATGCATTTCCCTCTCCATCATAGTTAAACTCTAAAATTTCAATCTGTTTAAATCCAATGCTGTTCTCACATTTTTCAAAACCAATCATTTGTTTTTTTTGTAATTCGAATCTCATTTCTTGTTTCATTTTTTTTGTTTTTAATGCCTTTATAGGCGTTTATATTTATTTTTCAGAATTGACATAGATATCCCAGGTCGATATATCAACTATTTTTTTTGTTTCTAAAAATTGGGATTAGATTGAGCTGTCTCCAGTCCTCAATGGATGTTCATCTATTTATAAAATAGATTTACTTGGTTCGTGTTAAACGAATCTTTGCCGTATATTTTGTTTATGTCTTCATATTATTTTTTTTAAATTATTAATTCCCTTATTGCCACACATACTAAAATCCAAAAAATTGGCAATAGCTATCCCCTTCTGATTTTAAGACAGAAAAAAAACATCCACTGGCCATTTTTGACCAAAAAAGAGGGGAATATGTGAGATAAATAATAGAAAAATGTGCCTCTATCCTATTGGTATTTAATAGTTTAGAAGTAAACGGAATCGAAATCCCATCTGCCTTTTCTATAATACAAATATACCGAAAAAATTTCATAGGTGCCAAGTGCCGTTTTTGTTAAACATAGTTTTCTGTAAAAATGTTTTTACGTGTTAATGTATAAACCTACTGTAGAGTGACTCAGTTTAAGAGTTTTGCCGATGTTTCGATTCGATAAACCCTCAGACTTCAATTTTTTTATGTTCTCAATTATTTCTAACTCAATTTGTGGTCGCCCACCTTTTTTCTTAGTTCTAGCTAAACCGGCCTTAACTCTTTCAGAAATTCTTATTTTTTCTTGTCTCGCAAGTGTCGAAAGTAACGAAATTACTACATCCTTGAAGATGCCACAGCTATCAATATACTGCTCACTGTAGCTCTTAAAGCCAACGCCATAAGATTCTAGCTGCTCCATGTATTTAATGGTAGCTCGTGTTCCCTCCCGTGTCCATCTATCTAATGACCAAAACAACACTAAATCAAATTTGCGTTTTGAGGCATCAGAAAACAATTTTTTAAATGCTGGTCGTTCAGATGTACCACCCGAAATTTCATCCATATACTCATTAATGATTTCGTAACCCATCTTAGTGCAATATTCTCTTAATACTAATAATTGATTATCGACATCTTGACCTTTAGTTGAAGTTGATACCCTTGCGTAAATTGCTACTTTCATATTGTTGTTTTTTAAGTGGACGAATAACCTATCTTTTTTTCCCCTCTGAAACGTCCTATTATCAAGGACGTATTTTTTTAAACATACTGGTTGAATAACACTTGTTTTTCGTCCACACAAATATCCCAGGGATTTATTTAATATCCAAGGAAAATCCCGGTTTTCCTGGTGCTCCAGAGCATCCAATGAAAAAAACTTATTGTAAGTACATAAAGATGTACTTTTAAAAATTTCCCATATTCCACAGTACATCATTGATTCAAGACATTTTTACCTTTTTAAAGAACACTATAAGGGAGATTGGCGACCCAACTTCACACACTTATAGTGTTCTTTTTAGATAATGAGAGTTTGTAAATCGTTTGGTATGACTGGTGTTTAGTGATTTATTAAAAAAAACATTTATTATTTTATATGAATCCTTATCCCACCTATTGACTTTTTTTAAATTTTCGTTATACTTAATTTATTCCATTACCAAGGTGGAGTCTGGTTGCTAGGGGAGTAATTACCCTTAGCTTCTGCACCAGTAAAAGCAGAGAATAATAAAAAATGCAGAATATGTAAAAGAATGAAACAAAAAAAACAGTTTAAACGCTACATCCCAGCGTTACTAATGGGTGAACTAAATAAATTAACTTACGGCCGGAAAGATGACTTATATGTCATTATTGATTTAATCCATAGGAAAGAGATTTACTTTAAATCTGACTACCAAAACAAATATGGTTTCACAGAAATTCCTCTTCAACAATTTAAAGAACTGGTTCCTTCATGTGTCCATTTAAAAAATGGGATAGATTTCTTAGTAGATAATAAACTACTGATGAAAAACAACTATTATTCAATTGGGGTGAAATCAAAATCATATCGGATACCAAGAGAGTATCTAGGAAAAACAGTACCAGTCATTATAGAAGATGTAAATATAAATAAACGAATAAGTGCTCAAATTGTTAAAAATAAGCGGAGTCGAGTAAAGAATCTAGAGTTCGCTAAAACAGCCTATTTCAAAACATTTAAAGTTGACATTGATGGTGCTACCCAGTTAATAACAGAAAAAATCGTTTCAGAAATTAAACGTCTCTGCTTCAACTTGAATATTAACTTTTCCCAAAGTGATATAATTGATATAATAGAATGCAGAAAAGGACATGAGAAGAAACGTTTGACATTGTTACTTCAGGATGAAAAAAAAGAAATTGATAATATCATACATCGTTATATGGTTTATAGTACCCGTATTAACGCTATTAATGATGGATTCTTATTCTTTAGGAGGAACAAAACCAATGGACGATTGGACAGTAATCTTACATCTTTACCTTCATTTTTAAGACCTTTTTTAATTTCCGATGAGAAATTAATGAACCTAGACATAAAGAACTCCCAGCCATACTTTTTATATACGTTGATTTGGAATAATCCTGATATTAATCAGGACGAATTAAAACTGTATTCAGAGCTTGTTATCAATGGTAAGTTCTATGAATATCTAATCGAGCAATACAAGAAGCATACTGGCTATGATAGGTATAGAAACCAAATGAAGGATATGTTATTTAAAATATTTTACTCCAAAACTACCAGCTATTCAAACTATAAGTCGTTTTTCGGAACTATTTTCCCTACAATTATGGAGTACATAAACCAAACTAACTTCGACAAGCATAATACCCTATCTATTCAATTGCAATCTAAAGAATCATTTACCATTTTAGATATAATTATGCCACTACTTGAAGCTCAGAATATTCGACCTTATACAATTCATGATAGCTTTATTTGCAAAGAATCGGAGGCTATACAAATTAAGGAAATATTTAATTCTAAGCTTATTGAGCTTTATGGTAGAGCCCCTGCTATGCACTTAGATTTCCTTATAGTTGAAAGTGAGGATGATGATATAATATCAAGTTTCGATTCCTTAATCGAGGATATCGACTCACAGCAAGAAACTGAAAATTAACTTGCATTTTTTCAGAAAATTTTTAAACGCCAATTCACCCCCCTATTTTCACAACATCATATTAGGGTATGTAACATGGGTTACAAAAAAAGTTGACTGAAAAAAACTATCACCCCCACCGGGGTAAAATATTCTGGGGGAGGGGGCTATGCTCTATTTGCACCTCAATATGAATATGCTAAATAAGTGCTAAAAATGGGTTTTTATCCTAATAACCTATCTATAATGAGGTGGCTGTCTCGCACCATGTGGGAGTAGTAATAGCTCTTTAAAAGCGTCTTATGTTATATCCTAACCATGCTTTATGCTGCTTCAGGTGCAATTGGTTTGATGGACAAAAGTTCTTCATCTGTTAATTTATCAAGTGAAAGGAACCCACCTGAATTGTGTTCTTTCATATCAATTTTCTTGTCTGGTGTGGTGAAATGAAGCAGCTTGAATTTGATGACCCTTCCAGTGATTCTGGTCAGTTGAAAGTCCTGTCCCACCTTAAAGTCTTCAATTATATCAAGCCTTTTAACTTCAGGGTATTCAGCTGGTTTAAGAATTGAATCAGAAATAATGTCTGTGTCAGAATTGATTTTGTTGATGGTATGTGCTTTCAGAAAAGATTGTGGCGTGGGTTGCATCAATTCAATAATGTCATCCTGCTTCAAGTCATTCCTTATCCAATTTTCACCTGCTTCCAAATCAAACATCAATGGCTGTCTTTTCTTCAAATTGTGAATTCTGGTCATTAATGGATTGGATTCTGTGGTCACCATACTGAATGACCGAAATGTTTTTCCTGTGTCCTTTCTTGTCCAATAGTCATATATTCCAGCTACATAAAACAAGTCATCCTTGTTTGCTGAAATGTGATAAGGAAACTTCACCTTGTTAACGTCTCTCCATTCATAAAAGCCAGACAAGGGAATCAAGCATCTTCTTGGAAGGATATTGCTCTTAAATGACACCTTTTCAAAGATTGTTTCAGCTTTTGCATTCAGGGTTTTCTTAAAATATTCCTTTGCCTTTTCTGCTTCAGTAATGAATGAAGGAATCAACCCCCAATAAGCAACATCAATCACATCCGGTTCTTCCTGCTTGATTATGTGCATGGGTGGATGGTTGAATCCGGAAAGGAAAACTGCATTCTTTGTTGCAATATCCTTGACAGACTTCTTCAATTTGGCTGCCAATTTTGCCCTGTCATTATTGTTGTTAGCAGAATAGCACATAAAGCAAAGATACAAATTAAGATACTTTCTGAATAGTTAAAATTTGTTCAGGTCGCATATTATAATAAATTTCTTCAACACCATTCACTTTGTATGTCATGGTGTGGGACATGATGCACCAATCAACAAATTCAAATATAAGACCCCCTGAACTGTTAAACATGGTATATCTTTCCCCTTTCTCAAGGCTTCTTGCAATTTGATATGCTTTCTGGTGGTCTTCTGAATTGTTGTTCACTTTAAGTTCATTCATTTTTTCTCGGTTTAAAATTGTTGCTATATGCTCTCATTTCATCCAGACATCTGTGGACTATATACAGTTCATTCTTTGGCAGAGCATTTGTCACCAAATATGAATTTTGAATAAAGTTCATTACTTCATTCAAGTCTTCATGGATATGCTTAGACACATTTTCCCATTCATCTGGTGCCGTTCCCGGTGTGAATGTCAGCATAGTTAGCATTTCCAACTTCCTTGAAATGACCTTCATTTGTGCCTCAACTTCCTGTCTTTTTTCTGGAATGTATTTGTCCAGATAATTCAAAACTTTCTGGGCAGATGGGATGTGAATGATTTGTTTGGATTCCATGGCTCAAAGTTAAGCTCAGAATTTATAGTACTTTGCTACAAAATGTAGCAAATGAATCCTACTTTTCAACATAGCTTCACTTGGTTATTATGGAATAACTTATTTGTTTAGGCAAAAGCGACTATTAGTTATCATTTTGCAATGTTAGCCAATGAACATATTCCAATTAGAGTAACGCTCCCAAAACATTTTTTTGTTATATTGTGTGTGAAAATGAACAAGATAAAGTATAGCCTTGGATGTATCCTTATAATGATTGGATATCATCCGGCCAAATGGGAATGGGAATTCAAGAAATTAAAAAATAAGTACAATCCTTAACGGTTCTTTAAATAGATGTCTTGGAATGCAGCCATTAATTCATCTAATGTAATATTCTTAAGCATAACATTATAGTGACCCTCTTTTTTTTCAATGCGGAAAAGGTTTTCAAGTGAACTAGGGATTTCAACTTCTGCTTGATTGAGCAAATAAGGATGTTCATGGTTAATCATTATCTTATTTGTGCCGAGGTCAACTGATACTATATCCAGTTCTTCATTGTTTTCTGAAAAGAATTCCAGCTTTATCCTAATTTCTTCAAGGATTGAATTTATGTCTAGTAGAGTGTTCATAATCTATTTGTTTTGATAAACAAAAATAAGTCAATAATAAAAAATGGTCTTTTACTTTGGCAATAATGTTAATATTCATGTATTACATGAAAAGATAAATTCTTTGATTGAAGGTAAATATACCTGTTTTCTCAACGAGGCCCCATAAACCTATCTCCATTAAAATGAATCATGTGGTCTGGTATATCCATTAACCATACCTCAGTTTCCCATGCTATGTTATTAGAGTGTTTTTTAAACTCCCCCATATCTGGGAAAGCGGTAACATAAATTTTTCCAACTTTACAACTTCGTAAGAAATGTTCTAATTCATGAAATCTTTTAGGTGAAACAGGTCCGTGAGAAGTTACAGCTTCAATTAGAAAAAGCCAATTCCTCTTTTCATCATAAATGACCACATCTGGCAATTTACTATGTTGGTCAATGGGAATGCCAAGCATCTTTAACTTATCTGTATCAACATGCAAATCCTTTTTGGCAGTATCACCTAAATATAAAATTCTACCTCCGTTAGCAAATCTTGGAGCAAATTGTTCCACTATTGCCGCCTGGACTTTATTATGAGTACCAGCAGATAATTCCAGCGTAACTCCATCGCCAAGATTAACAGGTATTAAATTAATATTCCTTTCCTTTAAATAAGTTTCCGTCAATTTTTCATAATTTGAAGAAAAACGTTTTAATGCAGCTTTCCAATTATTTGAATTATAGGTCCTTATAACTTCCAGTGCTGCATTGCTAATTGCGTAATGTGCCTTTGGACTATTAACTGGTAAATCCGGAATATCCGGATTATAATCAACAATCCTTGCTTGTACAAATTGATGAAGAACTTGTCTTCGAAATGTTTCCCTAGTATTAGGTGCATATGTTTTGTTATAGTTCGCATTTACGAAAGTCATAATTCCTTTGGTAACACCCATGCTTTTACGACTTGCTACCCGCCATTTTTTATCTTCTGTTATATCACATAATGCCAAAAGTGTTAAAGCAGCCATCTCATTATATTGAGCCCCTGGCAAACCAAAACTTTTCAGAATATCTTGTGCTTCTTGAATTTTATTCATGCATGCTATATTTTGTTTCTATTTCTTTAAATATATTTCCAAGTTGCTCTTCTTTAAAAGCAAGAAATTTAGATAAATTTTCCTGATTAATCTTAAGAAAATACTTCTCCCTTGAATATTCTATTAACTCATCCCTAAAATTTTCGATAATTGAAAATATCACATCTCTCAGCTCTTTGATTGTTTGGATTTCTAAGGTAAACGGTCCAACTTCCGTTGCCTTGAATTTATTTCCATGGCCAATTGAGTTTCTATTGCTCAATAAATAAAGGTCAATATATTTTTCCTTTAATTCGTAGTGACTTTTATAATTTAATCCGATAATTTCAAGGATATTTTTGAAAACTGCTGGAGAAAGATTCTGCTGAGTATCAATAATTCCAGCGTCCTTTTCATTATCAATATCCAATTCAACATAGTAATTTAAAGTATGTGATTCAATTTTACTAAACTTTTTGATGTAAGTAAGTTCATTTTGAAGAGTCAAACTATCTTTCGATTCTAAACAAACTTTAGTAACCCCTTTTAAGGCCACAGCCTTAAAATTTTCAGTTAAGTCATTGAACTTTGCTCCTGAGTCGGCAATAAATTTTAAGTAAATTTTACTACACTTTTTTATATAGCCTTCCCAATGTGCATATAGTAAAAGAATAATTGATTTTAAAACAACCTCCTCTTCATCCATTTTCTCAGCAAGTAAAATCAATGTGGAAATTTCCCTTTTCCTCCATGTCCAATCTTCAGAAACTAAATCCTCTAGGTCCTTATGCGTCATGTTTTCCAAAGTAAGAATTTGAGAATTCCACCATGCCTTGAATTCGTGAAATAGCCTTCTTTCCTCTATTAGATATTTCTTTAAAGCGTTCATCTAAATACATTGCCTTAATTTTATTGGTAAAGTCCTCAGGACTCAATTCCTCGTAATACCCTATATTATTTGCTACGCCTGTACAAATCGCTTCAAAACTTGATTGATAGAAAGAGCCTTCAAATGAACCCTTTAAGTTATTATATCTTCTAAATGAATTCCCACCTAATATCTTATTTAATAGGTCAAATAGGCGTTTAAATACCGCTATTTCATCATCTATATTAAATTCATTTCCTTCAATTAATGCAGATGTTTCTCTGTCAATAAAATCGCTTAACAAATCACTTGAAGTATTATAATTACCGAAGTTTACTTTTCCATGTTTAGAAATAAAATAACGTAGAATTAATTCCATTGGGAACTCTATCTCATTTTTGGCTTCAGTTAAATTAATACAGTTTTTATAGTTCTGATATGTTTTTAAATCGTCTAACTTATGGTAGAATGCTTCATCGAGCATAATAATCAGACAGTTTCTAATTTCTTGTGGTTCAAGCGAAACTGCACCAGTATTCAATCTTTTAAATAATTCATATTGTGCGTGCACATTGTCCTCAACTAAAATGATTTTCATGTCCAATTTTGCCATTTTAATAATCCTTTGGGCATCCTCATTAAGTGCAGACCAATCTAAACCTTGAATAGATGGTAATCTTTCCGTAGAAGTAAATTTTAATGGACCTTTTACTAAGCCGTCTGAGTCCTTCACTTCAAGAAATCCCATCATTTGCAAAATAGTACAGATTCTTTGAAGACCATCGACTATTGTCCATTTAGAACCCTTCTTTTGGGCAATAAAAATCGGAGGAGTTGGAATTCCCATCAAAATAGATTCAATAAATCTTGTCTTCTGTTCATCCTCCCAACGAAACAATCGTTGATAAGATGGGAATAATTCTAAATCACCATCACGATATACCTGAACAAGTTCTCTGATTGCCATACTAAAGTTATCAGTTTTTATTTCCTTTCTTACTTGCTCTATTTCATTTTGAAGCCGTAAATTTTTCTGCTCTAATGCATTTTCCATATTTTTTTATAATTTGAAATAATTTGAAATAACTCTATTGATATTTTTCATTGAATAGTTATCCTCCTCACGGATTAAATTACCTATTTTTTCAATATCAGATAGGGCTGGCATTCTCATCTCTCTTAATTCAGTAGCACTAACATTTACATTACCATTGAAAATCTGGAAGTATATATTAAATAATTCTGAATTTAATAACGAACATAACCCTATTTGTTCTGTTTCAGATAGTTTACCATCCTTTCTATAAATGTAGTTTAATTTGTTCTCAACGCCAATAAAATCTGCCTTAGTATTTGATGAAAAATGAGGCGCAGCAATTAAACGGCTATTATCATCTTTTGTACTAAAACGTCTTAAAAGTATATAATCTTTATTTGGAATTAAAAGGGATTTTGATTTATCTTCCTGACTAATGTATTGAAACTTATCTTTATATTTTACCGGCCAATCAATATGCATCTTATTAACATTATGAATCCAAAATAATGGGACTAAGACTTTGTTTTTGGTCTTTGGTTTTTCGCTTAAGAAATTAAGTGCCCGGAATGAAACGACAGGTCCAGTAGATATATTTATTTTTAAATCCTCTAACTTTGAACGCCAAGTTTTGACAAGTTTAAATAAGGCTTCTTCGATTTCATTAATGGGAACATGAAGAATTTTACCTTTCGATTCTAATTCTACAATTTCATTTAGTTTGAAGGATTTGTGCTTTGATTTTTGAATATCGGTTATACCACTACTTGACGATATTATTACATTTTTACGTCCATCAATAGTCTCCTTTCTAGCTTTAATAATTATTGTCTCTTGTAAAACTTTGTCCCTTGAAAATGTTGCTTTTCGTGAATCAAATAAATGAATATGTTCCAACTGAACAGTTTTAAAGAGCAAATGTCGAAATGATTCAAAATAGCTGCCAGATGCAAAACTTCTTGGGGTAATAAAAATCAATTCTCCACTAGGTGACAGCATTTTAGCGGAAATTGCCATAAATATTGCATAAATGTTTGGTTGCCCATTAACTATATGTTTGGCAGCAATTGATTTCGGGTCGTCTTTTGATAATTTAAAATAAGGAGGGTTAGAAATTATAATGTCAAATCCATTTTTCCCTATGTCAGACGTCAAAAATTTCGCATTTTTTAAAACAAAATCTTCTTTCGACAAAGAATATGTAAACTCTACATTTTTCTTGTTAAGCCACCTATTAAGATACTTGATTGATTCAATTGTTTTAGGAAGTAAATCCTTATCATTTTCATAAACCAATAATTCGATTTTTTTTAACCCTTTATTAATGTCTATCAATTTTTCTACTAAAGCACAAGTAAGAATCAATGTACCACATCCTGGGTCAAGTATTCTAATCGTTTTTTTTTTGTTTGTTGTTAGGGAAGCCATTAGAGTAGCAATAGCATGTGGTGTAAAGAACTGTCCAATTTTTTTCTTTTGAATACTTGACATTTGTTTACTATACAATAATCCTAAGTTATCAGCATTTATGCTTGGAAGTAAATTGTCTTTACTTTCTGATTTTTTTTTCTCCATCGTCCTCTTTCTATTTGCCATTTAATATTTTCAATCCTTTAGATATCATTTCCCGTGCTTCCGAAACTTCACTTTGAGTAATTATGTTTCCCCTTGTAGGAACAAACAACTCACGGACATCAACATCAAGGGCCTCAGATAGTTTCAATAAAAGTTCGACTTTTGGATAGAATTTTTCTGTGCAAATATTGCTGATTGTTGTTTCAGTCACTCCCACCGTATTCGCCAAATCCAGTCTGGAAACACTCTTTTGCACCATAATTTCTTTTATCCTCAAAACTGCCATGTTGTATTACTTTTTCGGTGGGAAAAGTACAATATTATGTTTAAATACACAATTTTAGAAAAAAGTGTATTTTAATTTGCTTATTTATGTATTTTAACTTATCTTTGAAAAGAAATTATAAAGTTAAAATACACATGACCGCAATTGAATTTAAAAACAAACTGAAGGATATCAAAGAAAACCTGAGAGGGTTGACAATTCAATTTGTCACTGAATACAGCGTTCGTCCATACACATGTCTACAAGCGTTTGGAATGGCAGTATTAGACCAAGAAAACAGAGGAAACGACTTTAGAATTGATAGAGTTTGGACTAACGAAGGTAACATCCCCGTTAATTCTTTCGAACAATTAGTTGATTTATTTAACTCAAAAAAAATAAAGTGCGTAACGTTTGAGGCATTTTACCAACCAAAAGACATTGCTCAGTTAATGAGAAATGGATTCACCCTTAACGATTAATAATAGAATCATGAACAGCTTTACAACAGTTAAATTTCAAAAATGGATTTGCTTTATCGAAATGGGTATTTATCCAAATGGGCGTAAAGCAATAGAGTTAATTAATGCAAGAAGTGGCGAACCAGTTTTAGTCGCAACCATCAACGTACCTGAAATATGTATTAATGAAGACGAAGTAATCATAAAAAATTATAGCGAGAACGAAGGGATACTTGACGCTTTAATAGGAGCAGAGATAATAAGCCGTCCAGTCAGAATTATTCAAACAGGTTTAATCGAATCTCCAATCTGTAAATTACTTAATTAAAAAAATAATATCATGGAAACGCAATCTCTTTCAATCGCAAAAACAATTCTTGAACAAATAAAATATGCAGATATATGGTTTCTTCCAGCCATCGGTGCAAAAAATTTTCTAGCACTTCCTGAGACAAAAATGTTTCAAGGTGGCATTAGATTTAACTGTAATGGTCTTAAGCACAAAGGAATTGTGGAAATCTCTTTACGATGGGTCGATGATTATTGCATAAGCTTTTTAGATAAAAAGGGAAATGAAATTAAAACAGTCCACGGAGTTTATTGTGACATGTTAGTGGATGTTTTAGATTGGGTAGAAGGACGGTAGTGTTTTACTCACCAATTTCAGCTAAAAGGTCTGACATCGTAGTATCTAAAACAATAGCTATACTTTTAAAAAGATTTAATGAAATGTTTTGTTCGCCTTTAAATATCCTACGGATACTTTTTTCATCGACATCAGCAGCCGAAGCAAATTCCAGTTTGGTTTTAAATTTTTGCTTAGCTTTTTTCTCAATAAGCTTTCCTAATTTTATTTGAATTTGTTGGCTTGACACAGGAACAAGGTCGAACTATAGACCTGATTATCATCGGCATATATGCCGTTTTGAAATAATAACTTATATTTGTGAATATTATTTTGTTTTATGAAGCTTCTTTACATTCTTACCTTAATTTGTATTGCTTTACTGCTTTGTGAGTGCAAACCTGAACGCACTTTATCACCATTATCTACAATCTACGAGGACTACAATGATTCATTAGTTGGAACTAAATGGATAATTATTAGATATGATAATGGTACAACTCCATATTATCCAAACGATACTTTGATGTTTTTAAATGATTCCAAGTATTCAATTAATGCAGCAGTTGTGCGAAATAATTTTACTACGTACAGAGTTAATGGGACTTACAATATTAGTTTGACCCTATATGATTGTTCAACACTTGGTGGAAGCTATGCTGGTCAAGTCCCAGACTCTTTTAATAGTCTTGGCGAAATAAATAATGTAAAATTTAAAAATTTATATTCAAACTCAACAATTAATATATGGCTTAGAAAAATCTGAACAATTAAATAAAATCACATCCATAAAACAATCAAAGATGAAAAATATCGGAATTAAATCTATAATCGTATTAATAGCTGTGTTTCTGACATCATGCGGAACAAATGAGAGCAAATCATCAAGACCATTGATATTTGCTAGTGGTGATGAATTTGCCAAAGAACTAGGGTATATGAAATCAGTTGACAAATTTGGAGGGTATGTTGATTTTGAAGATTGCGTTTCGTGGTGGGGTCTTCCGGATGAATATCAAAATAATACTAGCTATAGGGAAGATTATGGGCTAAGTCCTGAATTCCAATGTGTTTGGAAAAAAATAAAAGTTGAAAATAAAAATGTGATTGTTACATTTAAAACAGATGGCTCACCACTTAATCCGGACGGAAGTTGGGAGAAAATTAATTTTAAATTCGCAATACCAGAGGGATATATGTTTGGCACAATAGAAAGCGTTTATGGGCATAAGACAGGCGCAAGTAACGGAAGTGCCGGGTCGGGCTCAGGCTTGTCTCAGGGTGCCTTAGATTCGATTGCAGCAGCTGAGGCAATGAAACAAATTGAAAAAGAGGAGGCTGCGCAAATTTTGCCAACGCATGAGAATATTGAAAGGATTAGATATGAGAATAATGATATAACAACGAAGGATTTAAAATTTAATGAATTAGTAGATGGCATGTATGTTATGAACAATAGAAATTATGATAAGATTTATCAAGTTACACTGGATAGAAATGATGGGAAATTCAAAATCATATTAGAACATGTTTATACGATTGATGGTAGAGAAAATACAGCAGAAACGGATAAAGGACAATTTCAGCTGATTAATACGAAAGGCGAATCTTTGCCGTTTGTTAATTTGGGTGTGCCTCTAAAAGCAACTATTTATACGGACAAATTAAATAAACTCTAAACAATTATTAACGCTGGTATTTCTTTTGATTTTTGTATTTTAGCTACTCAATAAAATGAGTACACTTCTCCAAATAGCATACAATCAGAATAAGCAACTGGTTAGTATTTATGAAGTGCCAACAGGTAAGAATTGCAACTGCATTTGTCCTGAATGTGGGGAACCTCTTGAAGCGAAGAATAAGGACAAGAGTGAAACCACTGTTCTTGAAAAGTACCAGAAAACTGCACATTTTTCTCACATTAGTAACAAGGATTGTAAATATGCTCCGGAAACAGCTCTACATAAACTAGCTAAAGATATTCTACAGGAAACCAAAATGCTTGCTGTTCCTTCGTATTTTCAATGGGGAGTCCAACTATTCGAACCAAAAATATATACCTTCGAAACCGCCCTTTCTGAGGAACGGATTCAAAAAGGTGAAAATATCATTGTCGCTGATGTTCTCTTGCAAGCAAAAGATACATTTCTCATCATTGAATTCTTAAAAACACATCAAGTAGATAGGTATAAGAAAGAAAAAATAGTTCAGATAGGGTATAGTGCGATTGAAATAGACCTTAATTCCATTGAAATTATAAATAATGGCAAAATCAACAGAGCTGACTTAACTGAGCTTATAACCAAATCTTTTGATAACAAAGAATGGATTCATAATATCAAAGGGATGGAAATTTTAAGAAAAAAAGCGGCAGCAGCTGAAAAAGAAATAGTACAAAAAGAAGCCATCGAAAATCAAAAGAAACAAGCAGATAGTATTGAAAAAAGCGAAAAGAGGCTCCGACTTGAGAAGTGGAAAAGTGATTTGTTAACAGAAGGGTACGTCAAATTGAAGGTTTACGAATCGTCTTTTTATGATAAAGGCTCATACAGTAGAGAATATTTCAAAACGGTTTACTGTCCAATAAGGCCA
Source organism: Bacteroidota bacterium (assembly GCA_040387555.1). Taxonomy (GTDB): domain Bacteria; phylum Bacteroidota; class Bacteroidia; order B-17B0; family Aurantibacillaceae; genus UBA4416. The sequence continues at coordinate 1,206,303 of JAZKDO010000003.1, forward strand.
AAAGAAAAAAACAAAATTGACCTAGATGATTGTAAAAAATGCGAGTTCCATAAGAGTATTTATTACGATGATTTAAATAACAAAGAGGTACTGTGTGGTCATAAGCTTTCTAAAGCACAGTAAATTACATGTGCGCAATGATTGGCTTAGTTATCCAAAAGGCGATACCTTACCTTATTCTTACTTATTGATATCGGGTATTTTAGAAATCCAGTCAACGCCTCTTTGGTCAGAGTTTTCTATGTAAATAAAATCTGGGCCTGTAACAATATCTCTAATTGGCTGCTCGGACGGCTTGTCATTGTTGTTTGTTGTGTCTTGTGGATTTGGCATATTATTTATTTATTAATAATGAAACGATAAAAATTACACTTGCTAGTAAAGAGGTGAAAATGGCAGAATAAATCGCTTTTTTTGCTTTGGCTAAATCCCGTGTTCTTTGAACATTTAAATTAAAATTTATTCCTGCACATTTAGCAAGTTGCCTTTCAAAATAGGGATTAAAATGATTTTCGATATTTCTATTTTCTAAATCAAGTTGGTGGTCAAATATTTTATCCATACCAGCTACTTCCGCATAATTAAACGCATCTCCTAAATTAAAGTAAGATTTATTCAAAAAGAACAAACTTCGAATAATAAAATAAGAGTTTACAACTGTCTCAATTACTATAAATTCAAGTGTTCTATCGGCAACTTTAGAAAATAAAAAAACATGAAAACTTATTATTGTTGTCAATAGGAAAATTGGCATTTGAACTGCGTTGTTTAACTCAGTTTTAGTAGCCAGTTCTTTCATGTAGAACTCCCTATATATCAATGTATTATCCATTTCTATAAAGGTAAATAAGAAGAAACGACCATAGCCAAAAACAAATTAACATTTAGAGTATTATTTAAACAATTGGATAGAATCAATGCCAATCCTATATCCTGGAAAATAATGAGAATAGGTGCGTTTTTATTCCTAAATAGATAGTTTTCTTATATAGTTTGGAATGAGAAACAATATTTTTCTGAAACCACCGAGAACAACGTGACAAACTTCAATAAGCTTTCCCGATTTTTATAATATTATCCCATTTTAAAACTGTTATTGTTGAGTCCTTATTCATGATAAAAATATCGTTTTCAGTTTCATATAGTTTATTGCCAGTTAAAGAATCATTTTCAATATAATATGTTATTTTTTCCATCATTCCACCACCATTTGATTGTTTAATAAAAGGAAAAATATTTTGGCTATAAGAATTAATGAGTGAAAAAGCTCCAATACACATTACACTATAAGTCAACCATTGAATTCCTTGTGCTTGACTACTTGAAAGCCTATTTTTTGAAAATATAGAGCCCTCAAAACTTCCATCCTGACTTATATTTAGGTGCCTCATTCGCATTCCAAACCAAAAAGAAAAAAAATAGAAACCTAACAAATATTCAAAACCAGCTATTATTTTATAGTAATGATTATTGTGGAAGACCATTACTAATAGAAAAGAAGCGACAAGAAAAAGAGAGATAAAAATTATATATATATAATAGAAAACATTTTTTCTTTTATTCATATAATCATTATGCGATATGGGAATGGCAACCATTGAAAATAGGTAGACTCCAAAGCAGTATGGCACAACTTTAATTTGATAATTTAGAAATCTTAAACTGTAGAAAGGGTCAAAAGCAACTCTCGGATGCAGTAAAAAGAAGAATAATATTGTCAAAAATGTAATTTTAATTGTAGTCGTAATCATCATCATACCTGAGGTATTCTTTCCCAAACTGTCAAAATTGCTATAAATGCTGAATACAAAAATATTTACTAATAAATACGCAAGGAAGCAGCCTCCAACCATCATTGCATGAGGCTTTAATAGACTATAATCCACAATTTGATAGACTTGAAGGCTACCATTAATAATAATGGTACCAGCTACGAGCGCTATTATTGAAATGCCAGTAATTATTTGAAATATTCGACTTAATTCTTCTTTGTTCATAAGGATATGTTAAACTTAGCAATTTTTATAGAGATTCCAATTTAACAAGTCAAAGTAGGATGGATTTTGGAGTAAGGAATTGGAGTAAGGAAATGCCTCAAAATGCTTATATTTGCCAAAAGTTCTTTAAAACAACATACGAAAACGCTAGGTAAAGCAGAGGTTTTTATAAGGTAGTTCGGGCTCATAACCCAAAGGTCGGGTGTTCGAATCACTCTCCCGCTACATTGAAAAAGCCTCAGGAAACTGAGGCTTTTTCGTTTTTAAAATATTTTATTTTGTAAGACCAAATATTTAAAATTGGAGCTCATTCGAATCTATTAAAATTCCCACCTATCTTATAATAGTATTATTATTTTCAGTTTATAACAGCATTTCTTAAATATTAAAAACGCTGCTTTTTTTTAATTACTTTTGTTAAAATAAAAATTATTAATTTGTCATCTACTCCGCATAAATCAGGCTTCGTCAGCATAATCGGCTGTCCCAACGTTGGTAAATCCACCCTAATGAACGTTTTGGTAGGTGAGCGGTTGAGTATCATTACATCAAAGGCACAAACAACCCGACATCGTATTATGGGTATTGTGAGTGGCGATGATTATCAGATCGTTTTTTCGGATACTCCAGGGATTTTAAAACCTAACTATAAGTTACAGGAGAAAATGATGGAATACGTTGTTTCTGCTTTTAGCGATGCTGATGTTTTTTTATTGATTGTTGATATTTATGAAGACATCGTTTTAGATGAAAAATATTTAGAAAAATTAAAAAACACGAGTACCCCTGTTTTATTGTTATTGAATAAAATCGACATGGCTACTGAAGAGGTATTAAATGAGAAATTAGCCGAGTGGAAAGAAAAATTACCAAAGGCAGAAATCATTCCTATTTCAGCTTTGAAAAAATTCAATCTCGAAAATGTAATGTACCGCATTACTCAATTGCTACCAGTTGGCGAAGCATTTTATGATAAGGATACCTTAACAGATAAACCGGAAAAATTTTTCGTATCGGAAATTATTCGTGAGAAAATTTTGTTACAGTATAAAAAAGAAATTCCTTATAGCGTGGAAGTAGTAGTGAACTCCTTTAAAGATGAAGCAACTATTTTAAAAATTCAGGCAGATATTATTGTTGAACGCGAAAGCCAGAAAGGAATTATTATCGGTCATAAAGGTGAACCTTTAAAAAAGGTAGGAACACGCGCCCGTATTGATGCAGAAACTTTTTTTGGAAAGAAAATATTCCTGGAATTGTTTGTAAAAGTTGCTAAAGACTGGCGTAACAATGACTCTAATTTAAAGAATTTCGGGTATCAGAGTTAATAAAAAATATTCTGATCAAACTAATTAAAGCGTCATTAATATTAGATAATATCTTTAAAATCTAAGAATAAGAGAAAATATTTTTTTATTCTCACTTATGCTTAATCTTCTACAGTTGCATTTGCCTGTTTCATCTTTCTCAGGAACATATCCCTTTTTGTCGGACTTACTATTGTAAATTGAAAACCCGGCCCACTTTTAACATCCTGTTTTTTGTCTTTGGATTTTAATTCCTTAATGGAGTTATTAAATTCTGCACTGCTGCTTACAACACTCATTACACCTTTAAAATAATAGAAATAATACCAGGTTTGAGGATCAAGTTCAAAATAAAGAGTGAAGTTATCACCACCTTTTTTTCTTTGAATTTGTATATAACCCGGCACTTGTCTGTAAATCTCCGTTTTATTAATAGCACCCAAACCTATAGGTCCGTTTGAAATAAAGGAACGGCTTGTTTTATCATATCTCATTTCTGTATTAGTAATCAGGAATGTTTTTTCGAATTCGTCAGGAAATTTTTTAATAGATCCATTCAAATTTAAATCAGCAATAACCTTATCGCCTTTCTCCTTGCCCAATATTTCTGTGATTCCTTTATTAAATACTTTATTACTAAAATCTATTGCGGGTAATGTGTTGTTATAAACTTCCACATCTTTAATCATCTTTTTTAAGGCGCTTTTATCAAAGAAAAAATCAATCGTACTCATTAATTCAAAGGTTGCTGAATCATTGATTGTACTATGAGTTGCAATACCAATTGAATTGAATTGTACCTGCCCCAAATCTGCGCCAAGATCCATTTTACCTTCTGCATAAACTTTACAGGTTTCTGTATTTAAACTGATGTAATTTCCGGGTAAAGATTGTTCAACAAATTTTTCTTTATTGGTAATACGGTATTCTTTAGCTTCTTTGTCAAATCCTAAAAAACCGTCGGCGCCAATTACGTCTACGTCTTTTTTTCCACCCCGTAACGATACAAAAGATGAATACACCATGTTTGTATCCTGACCGTAGATAATAGCAGATCCAACAGCTTTGCCATTCATATCGGTTGTATTGGCCGGTAAAGGGATTAAAATCTCATTAGGATCTATTTCACCATTGAATTTTAAATAGGCTTTTCCAATCTTTCCGCAGGCGTGAACAATTTTTGTACCTCCTTCGTAAGTCAAAAATTTGTTGGATGCAAAAAGATAAACTTTTCCGGCGAAACTAAAATAATCATTGAACTGAAATTTTGCATCTTCTGAAATATCTCCTTCCGATACGGTTTGACCTATCGTATCAGGTTTAATGGTATTAAATTTGATCAAATAAGGTTTATTATTTTCATCTAAATATTGATAATCTCCATTTGCCAGGTAGCTTTTTAGTCCGAAAATATTAGCTGTTACATTTCTTATGGTATGATATTTCGTAACGGTATTAGCTAAAATAACCGAATTTTTTAAAGTGTCGATTACTGCATTTTTGAAAATCACAACTTTACCAGAATCAGGGAATAAACGGGCATCTGCCACATTGATAAAAGGCACATTGATACAGGTAATGATGTATTTTTTTAGATTATATTTTGCTGCCGGTGCAAGAAAGCGCAAGGAATCCTGTTTTGGATGAACAGAGATGAATTGAGGACCTTCTAAGTCTAAGGCATTTTCTACACTTCCGTTAAGTTTTTTTGTTTCATCACCTAACTGAATTTCTTCTGAATCCATAAACCATTTAAATCGCTCCATATAAGCGATATATTGGTTTTTAGGGAACCGTACAATCGTTGCATTACCATTAGCTACAAATTCTCCTACACGTTTTTGGAGATCCATTTTAGCATTAACATTATCAGATGCAAAGGTTAAACCCTCTTCTCCAATAGCTTTTAAATGAAAATTTGCAGTATCGGAAAAGAATTGATGTTGCTTAAATAAAATATTAACAGCCACAATATCTGCTTTAACCATATCAACTGTTCCATTCCCATGCAATTCCAGCGGACTTAAGGAATATTTACCTTTGAATGTACATGTGTTGTTGTAGGTTTTAAAAGGACTTGCTTTATCGGTTGCATTCATTAAATCTTTATAAGGCATCCAGTGAACATATACAGTATCGCCATGAGCCTGTGGGAATTCAATAGGATCAATTTGTTCTTTGATGTCGTATGAATTAGCAAGTGTGTTCATGCTATCCGGAAAGAAAATAAAATCTTTCGACTTGGTGGTAGATGTCACATAATTTAAATCTCCATCTGCTCTTAAACCTTTATTACTTAATTTAATATCATTTTCGAATTTTGCTTTTCCTCCATATACCTGAAACCCCCCGGGAGGCGTTTTTCTAACAAACCCAAGGGAGTAATCGGGTTGCAGGGATAGTTGTTCTCTGAAAGTTGGAAATATTCCTGCAGAAGAAAACTCACCTTCAAATATCAAACCTTCATTACGGAAGTTATCCAAACTGTCCATTGTGAAAGGATCCAATTTATAGTAAAATTTATCCCGGTCATAAACGCCTTTAAATATTGTTTTCTTATCGTAAAATGTATAACTCTCCTTAAAGCTTTGAAATTGAGGAAATGTAGATGCTTTGCCATATCCGCTATGATTTTTTGGCGCATCAATTCTCAGTTCTCCGTTTAAATTTTCAATAACAGTTTGAACTCTTCTGAAAGTAAAATTGCCATTAACATCGGCCTCTCTTGATACTACATATATCCGACATGAATCAATTGTTTTCATTCTTACTTTAAACATATCGTAATCAAACACAAAATCTTTCCCATGAAATTCAAACTTACCAGAAGCTACTGTTCCAGCGAATTCAATTGTTCTGTTTTTCTTTAAAACTAATTCGTTGCGCTTAGGGAAAATAAATACCTTTTGGGTATCGCTTAACAAAATATTTTCTACACCTCTGATAGTAATATCGTAAGTGTTGTTTAAAAGACTCATAGTAGCGTTATTATTATTTGGAAAGACAGAATGAATTGTAATAATGTCATAATCTTTTTCATGCTTCTGATGTTTTGTATAATCAAATAAACGAGGCCTAATTGTTATCATATCGGTTTCGGGCTCATAATAAATCAAACCAAAAATTGCCATCTTAAATATTATGGGCCTTAAATCAACTGCCAGGTATTTAATGTATTTAGCAAAATCCACTGTGGTAAACTTTAGCACGTTACCATTGTTATTATAGTATTCGTTCATCTTAGTAACAGGACTCACATTTTCGCTTCCTTTAATAGCATCCAAACGACCTCTTGAAAAGAAATCTTGTGATTCAAAAAAAGCTTCACCCTGAGTATTGTTTGGAAGGAAATTAAATTCAATTTTCGGTTCATCTATTTTCCAAACCAACTGTTCAAAATACATATCCACTTTGTGATAAGTATTAAAATATGGTGATTTTTCAAGTCCGTCATCCGTTCTTAAAAGTGTTACTGTCTTTTTTTCAACTTGGTAAACAAAACTTAAACCTGGATGAATAATGGAATCTTTTTCTAAATAAAATTTTACTGAAGCCGGTTTTGCATTTATTTTTTCCTTAGTCATTGAAAAGGACCGAGCAGATAATTCCAGAAATTTAGCATTGTTCCTTCTGAAAATTATTTTCGCTGGATTAGTGGCATTACCGGAACCTACAAATTTGTTACCACGCATACCAAACCCACCATCATAATCCACATCCGGATAAATATTTTTAACAACCAATCGCTTACTGTAAGAATCAAAGCGGGGGTAGGTTGGATCGCCATTTTCTGTTACAATTTTATCTGTTACCCTTCCTTTTTGTGGAACATCAAAATATTGTTTACCTACGAATGTGGCAGAATCAGAATGATAGCCCCCTGTTTTACAATCTAAAGCCACTCTTATCAGATCAGCATACACATCATCACCAACGCCCGTTCGTTTCCAGCTTAGTCTTCCTCCGTTCCCAACAAATTTTCCCCAGGATGGATAATAAATACCTTGTATGTTTTCAATGGAAATGGAGTCTCCTCTTGGACTCGCACCCACTAAAGTAAATTTTGGAAAAACAACTTTTGGAATGGAATCAAATTCGAATTTGTAGTTGGTTTCAACACTTCGGTAGCTATAAGTTGGCGACTTATAAAATACATTATTGTCGAATATATTTTCACTCATTTCTAAATATTCACCATAATTTTTAAGGTTTTTTGAATTGAATATTTTTTCAATACATAACTGCCAGTTGTCAAATACTTCTGGGTTTTGTTTTGAATTAATAAAATTTACTACAGCATTCAGGTAACTTATAAAATAGGGGTAAGGTTTCAGCTTTCGCTGAAGCATCGCATTACTTGTTTTGTAAACGGCAGCTCTGTACTTACTTGAAAAGTCAGGTGATTTCCATATTTTTTGAAAATTTAAAACGTATTGTTCCGCATCTTTTTTGTTAGCCGAAAAATCATAAAAATATTCATTCAGCTCTTTGATATATTTTACCGAATCAGAGCTAAACTGTGTTAATTTTTGTGCACTCACAAGTGATGCAGCAAAAATGAGTAAAGAAGTAAATGCTATTTTTTTAATCATGAAAAACTGTTGTTAGTATTCAAATATATCGATAGGATTCCATAATTGTCACACATTTTACAAACAAAATATTCAATCATTTTTTGAATGAATATTTTGTTTTAGAGGAGTTTATAATTTTAATTTTTTTGTACTTTTATGCAAACAAGAAAAAAATATTTTATGCCATCATTTGACATCGCTAGCAAAGCTGACCCACAAACCCTTGATAATGCTATTAATGTAGCAAAAAAAGAAATTTTGAACCGATTTGACTTTCGTGATTCAAAAAGTGAAGTGGATCTTAATAAAAAAGATTTGATTATTAGTATTACGACTGAACATGATATGCGGCTTCAGGCTATTATTGATGCGATTCATAGCCGAATGATGAAACAAGGCTTGGATCCGAGATGTTTGGATGAAAGTAAAGCACATTATCCGTCTGGAATGGTTATAAAAAAAGAGATCAAGATCCGTCAGGGAATTGAAAAAGAAGCTTCAAAAAAAATATTGAAAGATATAAAAGACAGTAAAATCAAAGTCACCGCGCAAGTTATGGACGATATTATACGCGTTTCCAGTAAGAGCATTAATGATTTACAGGCCGTAATGGCTTTATGCAGAAAAGGGGACTATGAAGTGCCCTTACAATTTATTAATATGAAATAAACCCTGTGATATTTTGATTTCTGTAAAGTCGCTTGTGTTTAATGGTTAATAACCTTGATTTTTGAAAAAATAATACGCAGTAAATCAATGCTTTACAGAGAATAATTAAATCCTTTAAAAAAACATTAAAATATTTCTTGTGGGTAAACAAAAACTTATTACATTTGCACCCCGTTATTTGAT